>CBDBLQ010000002.1:0-3542715 GCA_965207085.1 bacterium
TGCCAACTCCGGTGGAACACTGGTGACTTCAGGGAGGCAATGTTTGAACAGTGAACACTCCGAACACTGAGGTTTATGAACAGCTTGTGGAACTGACTCGTTTTCGATGAGTTTATGTACGGCCTCAATCGTCCGTTCGGTAAAACTTCGTAAACCCTCAGAAAGGTCGACCTCTCGCCGGCGCTTGCTCTTGGCGTGGAATATGGCTCCCCGGGGAATATCTACCCCGAACATCTCTTCGAGACACAACGCTTGCGCGCACAACTGGGCATCGTCGTTGTCGTACTTACGGCGTTTGCCTTTTTTGTACTCGACGGGGAACAACGAACCATCAGGATGACGTTCGACGATATCACACTTTCCGTTGAGTCCAAGTCGGTCTGACCAAACGGTCAGGGAACGCAGTAGGGTCACGCCTTTAGAAACCTCGTAGCCGGCGAGATCGGCCCGCTCGTGTATACTATCGCCGATTACGGTGTGCTCGTTGGTTCCTCGCCACCCTTCAATCGCCTTCAAGGCCGCTCGGCGCTGGCAATAGAGGAAGTCGTTTATTAGCGAGAGAGGGGAAGCATCGGTCATATTCAAATTTGTAGGTCCAATTATGTCTCGAAGTGTATTGGGTTCGTTGATCTTGCTTTTCCTCGATACGGTCTGAAAACGATTCACAACACGTATCCACTCGATCCACCATCAATTAGTGGAAGTACTCCAGCCATAAACCCCAGAAAACGATTGTACTCCAGTTCCCAAGCGAACAGCCCCGGGTAACGGTCAAACTCACGTAGTCCCCAATCGTTGGCTCGTGTCCCGTGTATCTGAACACTACCATTCTGAAGCTCTTGGCTTGGAAGGTGCTGGCCTGATTCGATTTGTGCTTTAAGCATCTCATCAACCACAGCTGTCAGTGTTGGTGAGTCGATGACGCGGAACAATTCAGCAACTTTCGGAAAGTCCCATGCGTTTTCGGCCTTGATTAACTCGTCCTTCTTCAGTCGTGAGCGACGAATTTCACGTCGAAGAGCCTCCGTACAAGAACTCACGCTAACTCGCTTTTCGTTGAACAACTCTTCCAATACGATGGATGAATGTTCAAACGCAGGGTGTGGTCGAAGCCATGAGTCATGGGCAAGTTGAATGTCCCAAACGTCGGCAGCCTCGTATTCTCTTCCGCGGTTCACCCGGCCGGCAATTTGCAGGAGGCTGTTTAGGCAAGCGCGTTCGCGGATACCTGTCCGAAATGAAAAGTCAACACCAGCCTCAACACACGAAGTTGCTACCAGTGTCCAATTTTGATCCTCTTTGTTTTTGAGACGCTCAATGACCCGATTTAGAGTATTAGCGCGGTCAGTTGGAGTGAGTGCAGTTGAAAGGTGCTCAACTTGAGGATGATTCGACTGCCAGTCGTCTTGGTCCTCCCATCCGGCAAGATGTCTTGCGATGACCGCTGCCGATTGTACAGTGTTCACAATGAGCAGCCTTGGACCCTGCAGTTGGAGCAACCACGATTTCAGTTTTGTTAGGTTCATGGACTCCGAATGAGATTGATAGGTGACGCGCGTTGTCTCAAGGTCCAAGCTTTCGTCCCGTACCGATCCGGGCACCAGGTCTGGCACGATTGGGGTCGAATCGACGAACTCAGTCAACTCCCAAAAGCGGCTCAACGATCCCGACCCAACAACAAAGTAGCAACCCCAGTTGGTCTTCAATTCCTGAAGCCACTTCCATGCAATCGGCCACAAGTGTGCAGGCAAAGCGGCGTGGGCTTCGTCGATAAATATCGCGGAGCCGGCGAGTTGATGGAGCTTTCTCAACGCACCAGTACGGCAGGCAGCAAGGGTTTCAAAGAACTGGACGGCGGTTGTAACGACGACAGGGTTGTTCCACAAGTAGGTCAGATGCCTAGCCGCAAGGCCGTCGAATTCCGCCCTATGATGGTGGGCTGCGACAACGTGTTCTATATTCTCGTCCGCCTTGACAAGTGCCTTGCGATAAGTTCGTACGGATTGGTCAATGATATTGGTGTACGGCAAGACGACAAAGACTCGTCGTAGTTTCCGCTCAGCCGCTACGTTCAGCAGATGCGCCATGATTGCTGTTGTCTTCCCTGATCCAACAGGAGAATCACATGCCGATACTGATTCAGTGGAAGGATCAGCGTTGCGACAAGCGCAATAGACATCTTGTCTAAGCCGTGTCCGCCCGTCCTTTTTATCCTCGGCCAATCCCGCGACGTATCGGTCCAGTAGTTCGAGTCGTGTAGCTGGTTCAAGTTTCGGACTCGCGACAGAAAAGGCTTGTCCATAATGCAAAGCCGTATCGAAGTGATCAGCGTCAGTTAGACAAGACAGTGCCAAACGGAGCAATATCGACATATCACTCTGCATTTGCTCGTTCGAGCATGTCGTTTGTCCCACGCTGGCAACGACTGAACGATGTAAACTCAGGTATTCTTCTAGGTGTTCATCCGTGTGATCTTTTGTTATACGTCCAGATTCATCTGGCTCCAGGTCACGAAAGGGCAATCCGGCACCTCGCGTACGGTGTTCGGGGATTTCCGGCAAACCATGGTGATGGGAGAAGACGAGAATTGCCGCCAGTTGGAACTGTCGCAGAGGGGTCTTTAACAAGTATGCGACGCCCGCATCGACATGATTCACTGGCAGACGACCACTGGCACCGACTGAAAGGACAGCCTGGTTTTCCGGGTCAAGTTTGCCGATGTCGTGAAACTCAGCTGCCAATTGAACGATGCGCTTGAGTAATCTACCATCGGTCGCGTTGGCAGTCAGTTCATCAGCATGTCGGACTGCTGAAGTGATAACGTTTTGAATGTGTTCGACATACGGTTGAGCGAGGATCTTGTTCTCTGGTCGTGGACTGTGCGCAAGCAACATTATTCTGCCATCAAATCCAGAACTTTCGCAACACGATCGTCCAATGCGTCCGGTAGCCGCGTCGGCGAGGTGTAATCGGACCATGCGTTTGAGGGTGAATTGGGATCGCCATTTTTGCTTGGTGTCAATGCCTCGATAATCGCGAAATCAGAACACGACCCTAGTGATGATTTATGCTCAACCACCCAAGCGTGCCGTAAGTCGACAAACGGTCGGGCGTGAGACCGAGTATGCGGGTATGCGTATGGTATAACTTTGAACAGCAAGTCGAGATCTTGCTGTGTGCAACCCGACTTACGAGCCATTGAAGGATTCACAAAGAATGGCATACAATAGACACCATGTGGCACAAAGCGGTATCCCATTGGTGCCATACCACGATCTTTATCTCCTTCTACGCCAGCTTTGTTTGTGTTAGTATGACGACTAATTTCGATAGGAGCTACGCTCAACCCAAGACCAAATTGAGCGACACCTGTCTTGATCGTGTCAGCGGCTCCTTCCTCTAAGAAAGTGTTCCCGAACACGCGACCATCCCAGTATTTGTCTTGGAACGATCCGTTTTTTAACTCGTCTTCAATCTGCTTACGATTTCGTCCACGTGACTCAAGAATCACGAATTTCTCTTCGCTCAGATTCAATTCTCTCTGCATGGCCTGCCAAACCGCTCCGTCCTTCGTTTCGATTAAATCTCGTACTTTGCGTTTGAAGGAAACCGGAGATATTTCACCTCGGCCATCAGGGCGTTGCCGTGGGTCGCTCTCACGATCTGGGTCACCGTTAGGATTGGAATTAACGACTTCGATAACTAAAAGCCCCGTGAATCGTTTCACGCAATTGGCAGTAGTGCCTGTCATTCTTGCTCTCCTTCTTTTGCAATTTCCGACGAGTTATCATTGGAATCTTCTCTTTCAGGACGGGCGAGATACCCAAGCAGCATAGCGACTTTGTCGGTATCCGAACACCTGTTCGGTATATCATTTTCTGAAAGTGACGAGCATACGCGACCCATCTCACCGAGGAAGTACTTGGCGAGACGCACTTCATCGCCCCCTTGGATTGTCTGCGCCCATGCGTGATAGGGCTTGATACGTTGCCACAACAAAGCGAGCGCCTTTTCAGGTGCTTCCATCGTACTTGTCATTAGGGCGTTGCCAACCAGTTGCGGAGGCACTTGACCCTTGCGCACCTTCTGGCAATACTGCACATGCAGTTGATCAGCCAAACTCAGTAGTCGACCAATCAAGTAAGGTGGACTCCTCATATAGTTTCCTCTCTTATAATTGAGTTTCCCAAGTAGCAATCCGAGTATTGGGGGAAGCAACAAGGCTTGTTTGCCATAAACGGCACCCATCTTGTGAACCTTCCCCTGATGGGTAGTTTGACCGATCGCTAGCAGTAGCGATAACGAGTTACTGATGATCGCCCGAATAGCCCTGGTAGCAACTGTATGTAGCACCGGACCGTCGTCTGCCAGTAGCAACGACAAACCGTCTGTAATCTGGAAATCGAAAGCAGTTTCGGCATGTGTGCCCATTCGCTGCCAAACCGTGTTCAGACACCAAACCACTTCAGCAGGATAGGGAGTAAGAGGACGGCACCAAACAGGTTTGTCACCTTTCTTTGGGCCAAATCTACGGATCATAACAGGTGGCAAATTGCGACAAAGCTCCTGCCATTCGTCAGCACCGTCGAGAAGGTGTTGAACAGTGTAACGACTACTATGCAATACCTTGGTTCGAAAACCGTCAGGCTTAGTCAGAACGAAGACACGAAGTTCAGCATTACGTGATGAAGCAGGTAGGCCCTTGAGAGCCTTGGTAACTCGTTGCGCACAAGCCTCAAAGAGTGAGCCGTCAGGATCAGACTGGTCTCCTTCAACACCCC
This sequence comes from bacterium, assembly GCA_965207085.1. GTDB lineage: Bacteria > JAAXHH01 > JAAXHH01 > JAAXHH01 > JAAXHH01 > JAAXHH01. Next base: position 4,782 of record CBDBLQ010000002.1, read on the forward strand.
TGAACAATCCTGCTAATTCGGGTGCTTCATTGGGCAATTCGGAGGGGTAGGTAATCAGTATTGCCGACGCACTACCAAGTGAAGAAACGTCACACCATGTTTTACCGCGTCGTTCCTCTCTGGTGATCCACTCCAAAGCACTCTTCATTCCAAGCCGTGCGGGCTGTAAGACACGGAATGACCTTGCATCGGCCTTACCATACCGTCGCTGACATGGCGACTCGCTTGACATTGCACGCAATTTTACATTACCCAGCACTGGAATTTTGATTTCAGGAAAACTGTCATTCATACCGCCGCCTTCAACGCCACCAAAGGCATCGGGTGCGATTGCTTGTTCCCGATTGCCTTTTTCGTTCGCTTCCGCAGCTAAAAGGCGCTTGTTTACCCATGCCTGAACCTTCGAATGGTTGGCTGAATACTCGAATTGAGATTGATCAACGAGTTCCAAGGTAATCGATATGTTGCTAGGCGTCTTCCCGGAATGAAAGAACAAAACGTCCATCCATTCAGCGGCTTCTGATTGTTCGGATACTATCCGGCAGATTGCAGTTTCTTTCAATCGTTCATAGATAGCAGCCCCATTCGTCTTCTTTGCACGGCGCAGTAATTCCAAGAAAGATCGCGATTCAGATGCATATGTGTCCTCACCTAGCATCCCCATCATATCATCGGTGACTGAAGACAAACAGTCATTCAGTTTATCCATTGTATCTTTGCTACGTGCACCTTTGTCAGGACGAATCCAGCCCGACATACTAGATGCAAGCAGGTCTGCAAGTTCCCTGTCACGCACTGATGGCTCTGGTGGATTCTTCGATCCCAGGGCCTTTCTAAACTTGGCTGCATTTTCTCTCTGTTTCTCAGCTGTAACATTCAGTAACTGAGGTACGTTGAATGATGGAAACGAGTATCCGGCCGCTTTTTCGTATTTTCGTAATCCTGCCCGAAATTGCTGGTCGGTAATTGGAGAGACACCAGCGACACGTCCTAGATTGTCGAGTTCGACAGAGAAGGCCTTCCCGCTTTGGGGACATTCCTTAAAATGCCGGTGCCAAGAATAAAGAGTGACACCAGTCCGTTTCAGACTCTCGGATAGAAGGAAGACTTCATTCAGCATATACTAAGACCCCATTTTCGATCGCGACGTTTTGTTGAAACTTCGGCTTGTATTTTCCAAACTTTGGTTTAGAGAAAACAGAATGTAGCATACTTGGAAGGACCGTGTTAATTCGTTGACAGACTTCGGTCTCTTCACGAAATGGGCCTACGTAGCTTGGCGTAAACTCCTTCCATCCGAGGAAAGGAACAGAATGCCATTGACCGCGTTTCAGTCGACGTTCGAACATATCTCGGTATGCGTGTGCGCCATCTCCAGAAAGAGTAGGAGATCGCCTCGCACGCGCTGATAGTTGCCGTATATTTGAGTCCACATTTTCCACCTTCGCGTATAGTCGGTAGGTGACGTTGATTAATACTGTCGCCAGAAGTTGGTAGCTACTTCCCTTCTTCATTATTTTGCTCTTACGCAAAGGGCCTCCATAGTTTGTCGAATAAGTGTGAAAGACCGGCGGTGCACATATTTCAACTTTCATAGGTTTTATATCAGCTGACTTGAGCCAGCAGATAGATTCGAACATTCCCTTGGTTGCTGAGAATGTCGGCACTGGATAGCTGACTGGGGAGTCGCCAGTATCGGGCCGGGTCCACATGGCTGTTGCCCCGGAAATTTCAAATTGTACATAATAGGATTTCATGTTTTCTCCACGCATATGCCAGAACTTCTTGTTTCGTTGTTTGTAGTCCATATCAATGCTTCACAGGAAGTGTCTACAATATACACTCGTCGGAATTTTCCAAAAGCGAAATGAGGATCGAACGTGCTAATACCCAACCCGGGCTATGGAGTGCATTTCTATATCTTTGAATCCTTTTCCTACCTTCCCGTCGATTAACGAGAAGGAAGGAACTGGAACGAATGCTATCGACCTTAAAGGAGCGTCGTGGAATTGGCGTCTGGCGGGTCCGCCCCGGGATCATCACGGGGATTCCTCTTTACAGATACGAGGCAACCCTTGATAAAAGAGTTATTTACGCTTACAATAAACCATTCTCTAGACTTGCGGATGTACTATGAAACCCCTGTTCATGTTCCTGCTGACCGCCTTCGGTCTGACGGGTGAGACTTTCTTCGATAGGCCGAGGATCTATCGCGGGGATGCGGTCGTCCTTTTTCGCCTGTCCGCCTCCGAGGTGGCGAACGGCCATACGCTGTTATTCGAGTGTATCCTGTCGGGGCTGTACGGATCGACCGGTGCGGATGGCGGGCAGGAACGAATCGGTACGGACGCGGACGGTCAATCCGTAGAGGGAGGCGATGGCGATCCGGTCGAAAGAACGGGCATCGCCCTTCCCGCTGGAGTGCCCCCGGTCATCGACATCGTAGCAGCGAGTGGGGGCAAGCGCCTTCGCCTGTACCCGCATCCGACCGCGCCTGACGGTGTTTTATTCGCCCTGATCGGCATACCCTATCGTGCGGCGCCGGGACCGGATACCGTGCACGTGGAGTGGACCGAGAGCGACCGGATCTTCGATCGGGAACTCCCGTTCACCATCGTCGCCGGCCCGTACCGGTCGGAACAGATCCGCGGCGTTCCGCAGAGCCGGATCACGCCCTCGGTCGCGGACTTCCGGCGCATAGCGCGGGAACAGAAGATCATCGCTACGGCATACGAAGCGGTACGGGATACGGTGATGATGGAAGACACGTTCCGCTATCCCGTGGAGAAGAAGACCATCACCAGTCCGTACGGGACTCGACGGGTGTTCAACGGACAGCTTCGCAGCTACCACGGCGGCCTCGACCTGCGGGCCTACGAAGGCACGCCCCTGTACGCCGCCCAGTCCGGCGTGATCAAGCTGGCGCAAAACCTGTTCTATTCAGGCAACCACGTCCTCATAGAACACGGCATGGGCATCCACACCGGGTATTCGCACATGAGCCGGCTGTATGTGAAAGAAGGGGACGAGGTGTCCCGGGGACAGTTGCTGGGACTGTCGGGTTCCACGGGCCGGGTGACCGCCGCGCACCTGCACTGGACGGTGAGCGTGGACGGCGTGGGGGTCAGTCCGCTCCAGTTCACCGAGATCCTCGCCATGCTGTACCGGAAACCCGTCGAGGTGCGAAAACCGAATGACGGCTGAACGGGGTTGTCATGCGATCGAAGATCGGCCTGTTGCTCCCTGCTTCTTTGCTGATGATTGCCGTCGCCCTGGCGTCGGACGTTTCTTCCGATGGACCTGGGCTGCCTGGCCCACCTGAGTGGTCCGGTTCCTCCGATCACTCGCAGTCGCACGGAGCACCCGGTCCTTCAGATCGATCCGGGTTAACCGGGACGCCCGGCCGGGTAAACTCCGTCGGCGTGACGCTGCCTCCGGACGCCGCGCCGCCCTCCCTGCAGATCCTGCGCACCTTCGAGCTGAACAACCGGTACATGGACCGGGCCACGTCGTCCTATCAGAAGTCCTTCGGTTTCGCCCTGACGAACGAGCCCCTCAGTCGGGTCGACCGAAATTTCAACCTGGTGCCCGCCGCGGCCACCCACTGGGAGGTGACGGAGGACGGCCGCACCTGGATTTTCCACCTCCGAAAGGACATGGAATTCGGCGACGGCAAGCCCGTAACCGCCTACGACTACGCGGACACGTTCCGGCGATGGGCGGACCCGGACATCGGCTTCGATTTCGAATGGTATTACCGGTCCATCAAGAACTGGGGCGCCGTCGTCGCGCGCAAGATGCCGCTGGACTCGCTGGGCGTCGAAGCGCTGGGCCCCCACACCATCGCTTTCACGACCACGCGGCCCGCGCCATTCGCACCGCATTTGCTCAACTACAGCTGGGTGACGCCCACCCACCAGTTCGAAAAATACGGGGCCGCGTGGTCCACCAAACCCGAGACCCACATCGGGTACGGTCCCTACCGGCTCAGGGAGTGGACGATCAACGACCGTATCGTCCTGGAACCGAATCCCGTCTACCCCGGACCCAGCACGCCCTACCTGGAGCGGATCATTGCCCGGTTGTACAACGCCGCGGCCCAGCCGCCCTTTCTCGCGTCCTACGAGGCGGGGGAGGTCGACTACGTCCTGCTGAACAATCCGGCCGAAATCATCCGGGTCCGGTCCGATCCGGTGCTGCGACGCCACCTCAACACCTATACCAATTTCACCACGTACTATCTCTTCATGGATACCCGCGTTCCCCCCTTCAACGACCTGCGCGTCCGCCAGGCGATCAGCCACGCCATCGACCAGCAGGCCATCATGAGATCCGCCCTCAAGGACATCGCGGTGCCTGCCGTATCCATGATGCCGGCCGGATTCCCAGCCGCCCGTCCCGATTCGCTGGCACACATTCAACGGTACGATCCCGATAGGGCCCGAAAGTTACTCGCGGAAGCGGGTTACCCCGACGGCAGGGGTTTCCCGGTGATGTCCATGTGGCTGCGCGGCGAGGCCTACCTGAGGAAAGTGGCCGCCGAGGCCATCCAGGCCATGCTGAAGCAGGACCTGAATATCGAGGTCGAGGTGCTGAACGTGGAACGGAAGGTCTACACGGAAGCCATGAACGCCAAGGAAATCCCTTTTTCGATGATTGCCTACGGATGGGACTACCTGGACCCCAGCAACCTGCTCAATCTGTGGCTGTCCCGCGGCCGCCATCCGTGGCGAAACGACCGGTTCGAGGAACTTGTCGAACAGGCTAACCACCTGGTGGGCGATCCCGGCCGCCGGGCGCAACTCTACCATGACGCGGAAGAGATCCTGGTCCGCGACGTGGGCGGCGTGTTCCTCTGGCACGACCTGGTCAACGAGATGTGGCGGCCCTATGTCCGCGGCGAAGCCCTGGAACCGAACGAATCGGGCTACAGGGCCTGGCGTGGAAACCAGATGCTGAACTTGATGACGACGATTTATATTACAGAGGAAGTATCCCGGGAAACGACGTCGCGCAGGCCGGCCGGACTCTGAATTTGGCTGACTGAGCGTTGACGGGACCTTGCTCACGACTTCACTCATCTGATCGGTCCACTGCATGGGCATGCCATCAAACTTCAGAATATGGGGTATTCTCGCCCCGGCGGTGGTATTGACAGGCTCGTCGGTTCTCCTGTACTTCACGCTACTGGGGTTCGCCGTAGCCGACCCATCCGGCCAGGATGGACCGGCTCAGGTCAATTCCGTGGGCGTCACGCTTCCCCCGGACGCCGCGCCGCCTGAGCATCAGCACCTGCGCACCTTCGAATTGAACAACCGGTTCATGGACCGGGCTGTTTCTTCTTACCAGAAGGTCTTCGGTTTCGCCATTACGAACGAGCCGCTGACCCGGGTCGACCGGGACTTCAACCTGCTCCCCGCCGCGGCGACCCACTGGGAAGTGACCGAAGACGGCTTCACGTGGATCTTCCATCTGCAGCAGGATCTCATATTCGGTGACGGACGACCCGTCACGGCCTACGACTACGAGGCATCGTTCCATCGGTGGGCCGATCCGAAGACCGGGTTCGATTTCGAATGGTACTACCGGCCCATCAAAAACTGGGGAGAAGTCGTGGCCGGCCGCATGCCCCTGGACTCGCTGGGCGTCGAAGCGCTGGACGAGCATACCATCGCCTTCACCACGACCCGGCCGACGCCCTACGCACCCGAACTGCTGAATTACAGCTGGGTGACCCCCACCCACCTGTTCGAGAAATACGGCCCAGCCTGGTCGACCCGGCCGGAGACCCACATGGGCAACGGTCCCTTCCGGCTCAAGGAATGGACCATCAACGACCGCATCGTCCTCGAGCCGAGTCCCACGTACCGAGGTCCCAATAAGCCCTTCCTGGAACGCATCACCGCGCAACTCTTCAACGCCGCCGCCCAACCGCCGTACCTCGCAGCCTATGAAGCCGGCGAAGTCGATTACATCGTGCTGAGCAACCAGGCCGAAATCAACCGCGTCAAATCCAATCCCGCGCTAGAGGACCACCTGAACACCTATGTAGATTTCCAGACCTACTATCTACTGATGGATTCCTACAACCCGCCCTTCAACGACCGGCGGGTGCGCCGGGCCTTCAGCCACGCCGTCGACCAGGCTTCGCTCATGAGTTCGGCCCTGCGGGACATCGCGTTGCCGGCCGCCGCCATGTCGCCGCCGGGGTTTCCCGCGGCCAACTCCGAAGCGCTGGCTTCCATCCAGGCCTACGATCCGGAAATGGCGCGTAACCTCCTGGCGCAGGCGGGTTATCCCGATGGCGAGGGATTCCCGGCCGTGAGCATATGGCTGCGGGGAGAAACCATCGTGAACAGCACGGCCGCCGAGGCGGTCCAGGCCATGCTGAGGCAGAATCTGAATATCGAGGTCGGGGTGCGGAACGTGGAAAGGAAGGTGTTTACGGAGACGATGAACGCCAAGGAACTCACCCTGGCGCTCATCCCCTACCGCTATGACTACGTCGACGCCAGCAACCTGCTCACGCTGTGGTTGTCGAACGGCAGGCATCCCTGGCATAACGCGCGGTTCGAAGATCTGGTGCTTCGGGCGAATGTGCTGGTGGGTGATCCGGACCGACGCGACGCGTTATACCAGGAAGCGGAGGAAATCCTGGTCCGCGACGTGGGCGGCGTGTTCCTCTGGCACACCCTGATCAATGAAATGTGGCGGCCCTACGTGCGCGGCGCGGCGCTGGAGACCAACAAGTGGGGGTACAGGGCGTGGCGGGGCAACCAGATGCTGAACCTGATGCCGACCCTGTATATATCGGAAGGAGTCCCGGATGCGGCCCCGAAGAAAGAACCCGCCGGCTTCTGGGACTGGCTGACCACTCGGTAGGTCCCAGCGTGCGTCGCCAGCGAATTCGCGGGACACGGCCTCCCGCGTCGTGACCTCAACCGAATCCAAGGGACGGTCCCGATTACGCCGCGGCTTCCTGCACGATGCGTCCGTCGAAGAGCCGTATGATCCGGTGGGCGTGATCCGCCAGCGACTGGTCGTGGGTCACCATGATGATGGTCGTGCCCGCCTCGTTGAGGCCGCTTAGCAGTTCCATCACCTCGGCGCCGTTGGCCGAGTCCAGGTTACCCGTCGGCTCGTCGGCCAGGATAAGCCTGGGGTTGCCGATGACCGCCCGCGCCACGGCCACGCGCTGCTGCTGGCCGCCCGAAAGCTGCTGCGGGAAGTGGTTCCGGCGGTGGGGGATCTGCATGTGCTCCATGGCCGCGTCCACCCGTCCCTTGCGCTCCTGCTTGGATGTGCCCAGGTAGATCAGCGGCAGTTCGATGTTCTCGTAGACCGTGAGTTCGTCGATCAGGTTGAAGCTCTGGAAGACGAAGCCGATGTTGGCCTTGCGCAGGTTGGCCCGTTGCCGCTCGGAGTGGCCGGACACTTCCTCGCCGACGAAGTGGTACTCTCCGCCCGTGGGGTTGTCGAGGAGGCCGAGGATGTTGAGGAGGGTGGACTTGCCGCAGCCCGAGGGCCCCATGATCGCCACGAACTCCCCTTCGTCCACGGTCATGGTCACGTCGTTGAGCGCCGTGGTCTCCACTTCCTCGGTCGCGTAAAGCTTCTTGAGATGCTCTGTCCGAATCATGGTTTGCTCCCGTGATTTGTCGGTTAATTCAACACCAGCTGTTCCATGTCGCCGAAGTTGTCGTACATGGACGTGATGACCTGCTCGCCCTCTTCCAGCCCCTCGAGCACCTCGAAGAACTGGCTGTTCTGTCGTCCGAGCCGGATCGGGCGCCGCGCTGCGGTCTCGCCGGCGGGATCGAGCACGTAGATCCAGCGGCCGCCCGTTTTCTGATAGAACCCGCCCCGGGGCACCTGCAGGGCGTCCGCCAGTTCGCCCAGGGCGATGCGCACCTGCAGCGTCTGCCCCCGGCGCAGCCCATCGGGCATCCCTTCGGGGAACTCCATGTCCGCCTCGAACTGCCCCTCGATCACTTCGGGGTACACCCGCCTTATCACCAGGTCGTAGGTCCCCCCGGCGAAATCGAAGGAGCCCGCCTGGCCCGACCGGATGCGGGCGATGTAGTGCTCGTCGATGGCCGCGCGCACCTTGAACTCGTCCTCCACGTCGATCTGACCCAGCCGGTCGCCGCCGGGCTTGGATTCGCCCACCTCGGCGATGAGCGAGGACAAAAGTCCCGTGATCGGCGCGCGGAGCGTCAGGTTCTCCTCGTTCTGCTTGATGACTTCCAGGTTCAGCCGCAGCCGGTCGATGGACTCCTCCAGCTGCCGGATCTGGATCGTCTGGAAAAGCGAATCCTGGCGCAACGTCTCGACGGTAACGTTCCGCTTGCGCGTCAAGTATTCGAGATTGTCCTTCGCCTCGTCGTATTCCTGTCGCGAGGTCAGGTCCGCCTTGAACATCTCGTCCTGGCGCTCGTACTCCCGCTCCGCCTGGCGCAACTGGTAGTCCAGTTCCACCAGCGAGGCGCGCATGCTCAGGCGCCGCTGTCCCATGGTGACCCGCGTCTCCCTGAGCCGGTTCGCTTCGCGGAAGAGCTCGGCTTCCCGCTGCATGACGTTGAGCTGCAGGTTGGCGTTGGAAAGCCGCAGGATGGGTGTGCCCTGTTCCACGTGTGTGCCCTGCTCGACGTAGACCTCCTCCACGCGCCCGCCTTCCACGGCGTCCAGGTAGATTGTTGTGAGCGGCATCACCGCGCCCTGCTCGACGATGTACTCCAGGAAGGGACCGTAGGTCACCGGCGCCGTGGTGAGCTTGCCGGCCTCCACGTTCAGCGAGGAGGGGTTGACGCTGAGCAGCGCGTAGGCGCCGAAGGCGATCACCGCTGCCGCCAGGCCGCCGAGGGCGATCCGGCGCGGCGTGAAGCGCTTCTTCTCGATCCGGCGGTCCATGGCGCCGTGCTGCTCACGCTGTCGTTCCTCCGTGAACATGCCCACCAGGCCCTTCGATTCTTCGCCGTTTTGACGCTTGTCGCTCATGCGCTCAGTCCAGGGTAGTCGCCATTACCCAGAATGGCTTGTCGCCTACGTTATAATCCCGCAGCGGATGCAGGGTCCCGTCGGAGGGGTCCACGCGGTACGCCGTCATCACACCCGCGGCTTCACCGGCGCAATAGAGGAACCGACCGTCCGGATCGACGTTGAAGGACCGTGGACTGGCCGGAACCGAAACATGCCCGAAGGCGCTCAGCGAACCGTCGGCCGCCACGTCGTAGCCCACGATGCTGTCATGCCCCCGGTTGGAGGCATAGGCCCACCTCCCGTTCCGGTGTACCTCCACGTGGGCAGTAGCCCCACCCTCCGCCCAGTCTTCGGGCAGGGTCGGCACGTTCTGGAAGATCTCGAGGGTGCCGTTATCCACGTCGAAGTGGTGGGCGGTCACCGTGTTGCCCTGTTCATTGACGATGTACGCCACGTCGCCGCCGGGCCTGAAGCAGATATGCCGGGGCCCCGTTTCGTCGTCCGGGGGGTTCAGCGCCGTGGGTTCATTGGGGGTCAGCTGCCCCGTTTCCGCGTCGAATCGAAACTGGTTGGTCTTGTTGGTGGGACAGACGTGGGGGACGATCACGTACCGATCCTCGACCGCCAGATAGACGGCATGGGCCTTCTCGCCCGTGTTGATGTACTGCACAAGCTCGCCGATCGCTCCGTCCCCGTCCAGGCGGTGCACGGTGATGCCGCCGCCCCCGTAGTATACCGTCAGCAGGAACCGGCCGTGACGGTCCGTTACGAGGTGCGCGGGGATCGCAATACCCGTATCCACCTTGTTGATGAGGGAGAGTTCGCCGGAATCCCTGTCCAACCTGTAGGATGCGAGCGTGGTGGATTCCACGTGGGCAATGTACATGAGATTGCCCGCCGGATGCAGGCACAGCGCCCCGGACGGACCGTGGGCGTCGCTGGTGGACCGCAGGGTCAGGGCGCCCGTCTCCCGGTCCTGGTCGTAAGCCTTCACCTGCTCGTCGCCGGTTAGCGAGACGAAAACAACGGTGCGTCCTGACAGGGATTCAGCCATGCTTTCCTATCTCCTGTTTTTTGTTAAAGACTACCTTAACGGGTAAGACTTCAAAATATACTCCGAGGTTGCGTCCTCAAAGTGTATTTTGGATTTGGATGCCCGTCGCTGCTACCGTACTGCACGGCTGGCAGGCACGGCTGGCAGAGCGGGTAGAATCCAGCGGGCTTGGCACGACGGGTTCAAACGAAGGAGTCGAAGCCATTGAGGATCATGGTCATCGCCGGCGAAGCGTCGGGCGAGATGCACGGAGCGGGGGTCGTGGCCGCGCTCAAGGCCAGGCGCTCGGAAACCGATGTATTCGGCGTCGGCGGGGAACGCATGGAGCGGGCCGGCTGCGCCCTGGTCTACCACATCGAACGCTTCTCGGTCATGGGCCTCACCGAGGTCGTCCGGCATCTGCCCTTCATTCGCCGGGCGTTGCGGCGGCTGGACGGCCTCCTCGAATCCCGACGTCCCGACCTGGTCATCCTCATCGACTATCCAGACTTCAATCTCCGCCTCGCCCGGAAGGCGCGCAAGCGGGGCATACCGGTCCTCTACTATATCAGTCCCCAGGTCTGGGCCTGGAGATCCCGGCGGATCCACGCCATCGTCCGGAACGTCGACTGCATGGCCGTGGTCTTTCCATTCGAAGTGGATCTGTACGAGAAAGCCGGGGGAAAGGTCGTCTTCGTAGGCCACCCCCTGCTGGAAGTGCTCGAAAGCCGGCAGTCCAGGACCGAATTCTGCGAAGCCGCGGGCCTCGATCCCGACCGGCCGATCATCGGGATGCTGCCCGGCAGCCGTGTCATGGAAGTGGAACGCATGCTGCCCGCGATGGCCGGCACCCTGAAAACCGTCCGGCAGGAACTGCCCGGGACCCAGGGCGTCATCGGACTGGCGCCAACCGTCTCCAGGACCGACCTGACGGCGTGTCTCACGGGGAATGCGGCTCTGGAGGAAGACGCAGGGAGGGTCCCCGTGGTGGAAGGAAGCACCTACGAGGTCATGCGCCACGCCGACCTGTTGCTGGTCGCGTCGGGAACGGCAACCTTGGAATCCGCCTGCTTCGGCACGCCCTTGCTGGTCCTCTACCGCATGTCTCGTCTGTCCTGGTGGATCGCCCGCCGCCTGGTCAGCATACCGGACATCGGCCTGGTGAATGTGGTCGCGGGACGGCGCATCGCACCGGAGTTTCTCCAGGACGCCGTCGACCCGGAATCGCTGTCGCCCGTGGTCCTGGAGTTGTTGAAGGACCCGGCGAAACGGCAGGCCATGGCACGCGAACTCCGGGAAGTACGGAGTCGGCTGGGCACGCCGGGCGCATCGTCGCGCGTCGCCGATCTGGCCCTGGACATGGCGGAAAGCGTGGACAAAAATCGGAGAGACGAGGTAGATAATCCGGAGGCGAGGGAAGGGACAGCCGATGGCGGGCATTGAAAGCCCCGTATATTCACTGGTAGCAAAACTGAGCGCCGGCGCCATAGGTCTGCTTGGAAGGTCGCTCTCCATTCAAAGGGTGGGAGCGGAATACCTTGAGCAAGCCAGGGAAGGCGGACGGAAGGTGTTGTACGCCTTCTGGCACGAGGGCCTGCTGGTGGCCACCTACGCCTTCCGCCGACAAGGGATACAGGTACTGGTGAGCCAGCACCGGGACGGCGAGTTGATCGCCCGGGCCATCGAGTGCATGGGTTACGGGACCATACGCGGATCGTCCACACGGGGCGGAACGCGCGCCCTGTTCCGCATGGCGGCGGCAGGCGCAGCCGGCGACGACCTGGGGGTAACCGTGGACGGCCCCCGCGGCCCCCGTCTCCAGGTCAAGCCGGGCACGCTGTTCATCGCCGGGAGGTCCGGCCTGCCCATCGTGCCCTTCGCGGTCGCTTCACACAAGGCCTGCTTGCTTTCGAGCTGGGACCGTTTCATGGTTCCGCGCCCTTTTACCAGGGCAGCGATCGCCTTCGGAGAACCAATGACCGTACCCGGAGACGCGCCGGTCGAGCGCCTCGAACCCTATCGGGCCGAACTCCAGCGACGCCTGCTGGAAGCACGCGAAGTCGCCGGACGAAGTCTGGACGCGTCCTGAATACCCGGTAGATTCCTCACGAACCGGCAGATTCCTGACATGGTCTTTCTCTACATTCTGCTCTATTCCGCGCTGACCGTGCTGCTCTCGCCGGTCCTGGCCTGCCTGTCCGTCCTGGACCGGTACGGGATGCGACAGCGGCTCGGACAGCGTCCGCTCATCCCCTACGGTGAAAACCGGCCGGTCGTCTGGTTCCATTGCGCGTCCGTGGGCGAAGCCACCGGACTGGCGGCCGTGATCGGTGGATTCGTAAATCGTCATCCTGATTACCAGGTACTGGTCACCACGATGACCGAAACCGGCCTGGCCTACGCCAGGAAGCACGTACCCCGGGCCGGGTACTTCGGACTGGCGCCCCTCGACGCGCCCTTTATCGTCCGCCGGGTGTTCAGGCGGGTACGCCCCCGCGCGCTGGTCTTGCTCGAAGGGGAACTCTGGCCCGGTATGCTCGGCGCGGCCGCTGCCCGCGATTGTCCCGTAGCCCTGGTCAACGGCCGCATGTCGGATCGCAGTCTCGCGCGTAACCGTTTCGTGAAGCCGCTGTTCAGGCACATGCTGCAGCGGCTGGCCATCGTGGGCGTCCAGCATGCGCTCGATGGAGAACGGTTCATCGCCTTCGGTGCGGACCCGGATCGGGTCCGGGTTACCGGTAACGTCAAGTTCGACCTGGCCGCCGAACAGAAGGGCCCCGGGCGGGAAGCGCAGCGCCTAGAACTCGGCCTGTCCGCGTCGGAGCCGATCATCATGGCGGGTTGCCCCCGGCCCGTGGAAGAGGAACGCGCCGTACTGGCGGCCTTCGTCCGCGTACGGGAACGGTATTCCGATGTAAAAATGATCTGGGCGCCCCGGCACCTCCAGCGCATCCCCCCGGCCGAGCAGATGCTGAAGGCGGCCGGGCTGCGGTACGCTCATCGGACGCGTCTGGGTGGTGTTGGCGGCCCCGACGGCGTGGGCGATCCGGACCCCGGTCCCGTCGACGTGATCATACTGGACACCATGGGCGAACTGGCATCCATGTACGCCGCCGCGGACATGGCCTTCGTCGGCGCCACGCTGGTTCCCCTCGGCGGCCACAACCTGCTCGAACCCGCGGCGTGCGGCATCCCGGTCCTCTTCGGCCCACACACCGAGAACGTGCGGGCAAGCGCCGCGGCCCTGCTGCGGACCGGGGGCGGCAGGGTCGTTCACGACGGCGACGAGCTCGCCCGGGTATGGCTTGAATTGCTGGATGACCCGGGGAAGCGCGCACAGGTCGGCGCGGCCGCACAGCAAGCCGTGCTTGAGTGCGCGAAGGCCGTGGACCGCACCCTGGACCTGGTCGACCGGTGGATCCTCGAGCCGGACCCTGGTGGATCCGGCGGATCCGGGCCGCGGCGCTACACGCAACGCACGCCGTTCATTACCCGGTTGATGGACCCCGGCGAGCGCGCACAGGTCATTCGCTTCCTGCGCCGCGTGCTGCGGCCTGCGTCCCTGATGATGGCTATCGCAGTCCGGTTACGCAACGGGATGTACGACAGGAAACTGCTGGCTTCCGTCCGGCTGCCGGTCCCGGTGATCAGCGTGGGCGCACTGACCGCGGGCGGCGCGGGGAAGACGCCCGTGGTAAGGTACCTCGCCCGCAGGCTGCGGGACGCCGGCTACCGGCCCGCCGTGCTGAGCCGGGGGTACGGCAGGAACTCCCGCGCGACACAGGTGGTCACTCCGGGTGCCCCCTGGCAGGAGGCAGGCGACGAACCGACCTTCCTGGCCTCGGTCCTTCCCGATGTGCCGGTGGTCGTCGGCCCGAGCCGCACGGCGGCGGGACGGCTGGCCATGGACCGGCACGGGGCGGACGTGCTGCTGCTGGACGACGGCTTCCAGCGCCGGAGCACGGCCCGCGCGGTGGACATCGTGGTGCATGACGCCACCTGCCGGCTCGGTCCGGAGCGCAACGTGAGTCATTTGCTCCCTGCCGGCCCCTTTCGCGAACCGGTTTCCGCGCTCCGGCGCGCTCGCGCACTGGTGCTGACGCGGACGGACCAGGCCCGGTCCGCGGCGGTCGACACGGCGCGTATCAAAAGCGCGTTCCCTCACCTGGCGCTCATCGAAGCCGTCTATGAACCCGCGGGCCTGCGGCGCCTGGACGACGACCCGGACGACGGCCTGGACGACGGTACCCAGCTCCCGACGGACTGGCTGGCCGGCCGCGAGGTACTCGTACTCTGCGGGATCGCCAACCCGGCTTCCTTCGTGCAAACGGTCACGGACGCCGGGGCACGCGTGAATCGGGTCCTGGCGTACCGGGATCACCACCCCTTCACGCCGTCCGACCTGGACCGGGCATTGTCTCTGGCCGAAGAAGCCGGCGTGGAGTGGATCGTCACCACGGAAAAAGACGCCGTCCGGATCCCGGACCATGCCGTCATAAAACACCTGGTCGCCCTGGATATCGCGCTCCGGCTGACCTCCGGTGAATCTGCACTCGGGGAAACACTTTCAACGCTGGACGAAACGCGATGAACCGGCTATATTATCCAACCTGTACGTTTATGTGACGGCACCTGACTTACATCCCTCCGAAACCCATTAAATGGCTGACTCGAACTGGATTGCCATCCTCGATTTCGGCGCGCAGTACACGCAGCTCATCGCGCGGCGCATACGGGAAAACCACGTCTATTGCGAGGTGCTGCCCTACGATACGCCGGCGTCCGAACTCTCGGCGCGCAACGTCACCGGCATCGTCCTGTCGGGCGGCCCGGCCAGCGTGTACGGGGAAGACGCGCCCCATCCGGACCCGGCCATATTCGAGGCGGGCAAGCCGGTCCTCGGTATCTGCTACGGCCTGCAGCTCATGGGCCATTACCACGAAGGCGAGGTCGCCCACGCCGGAACCCGGGAATTCGGCAACGCGGGGATCCGGACGACGGGCGACACGCCCCTGTTCCGCGACTTGCCGGAACGGATGACGGTCTGGATGAGTCACGGTGACGAGCTCAAGGCGCCGCCGCCGGACTTCGACGTCATCGCCCGTTCCGACAACGGGCACATCGCCGCCGTCGCCCATCCGGAACGCAGGATCTACGGCGTGCAGTTCCATCCGGAGGTGGTGCATACGGTCCAGGGCCGCGAGATCCTGGAGAACTTCGTATTCGCCATATGCGGCTGCGAAGGAAGCTGGACGCCGCAGACCTTCATCGACGAGGCTTTGACCTCCATCCGTGAGACCGTGGGCGAGCGCCGCGTGGCCTGCTTCGCCAGCGGCGGCGTGGACTCCTCGGTCGTGGCGGCACTGATCGGCCGGGCCATCGGCGACCGCCTGACCTGCATCTTCGTGGACACGGGCATGCTCCGGAAGGACGAGGCCCGGGAGGTCGAGGAGACCTACCGCCGGACGATCAACGCCCGGTTCCGATTCGTCGACGCCTCGGACCGGTTCCTGGACCGGCTGAAAGGCGTGGAAGAACCGGAACAGAAGCGCAAGATCATCGGGGACGAGTTTATCCGCGTCCTGGAAAGCGAACTGACCTCGCTGCGCGGCGTCCACATCCTGGCCCAGGGCACCCTCTACCCCGACGTCATCGAAAGCGCCTCCGTGAAGGGTCCGGCCAGCGTCATCAAGACCCATCACAACGTGGGCGGGTTGCCGGACGACCTGGAGCTGGAGCTGCTGGAACCGGTCCGGAACCTTTTCAAGGACGAGGTGCGCACTGTCGGCCGGGAACTCGGCCTGCCCGACGAGATTATCAACCGCCATCCCTTCCCTGGACCGGGTCTGGGCATCCGCGTGCTGGGAGAAGTGACCCGGGAGCGGGTGGCCATGCTGCAGGACGCGGACAAGATCTTTATCGACGAACTGTGCCGGGGCGGCCTGTACGACGAGGTCTCCCAGGCGCTGGCCGTGCTGCTTCCGGTCAAGACCGTCGGCGTGATGGGCGACGCCCGCACCTACGAGCGCGTCATCGCCCTCCGGGCCGTGACCACGCTGGACTTCATGACGGCCGACTGGGCGCGCCTGCCCACGGACTTCCTGGCGCACGTGTCGAACCGCATCATCAATGAAGTAAGGGGCGTAAACCGCGTGGTCTACGACCTCAGCTCCAAGCCGCCCGGCACCATCGAATGGGAATGAACTAAAGTCCGGCACCCGGCCGGCGCCCTTTTATCATCCGTATCGAACCCCTCCGGCACCCCCAGGCCGCCTTTTGCTGTATACTGAATCCTGAGCTTGACAACGTATCCCGTTTGGCTATATTGCGTAATGTTATAACATAACAATATAGATCGGCGATGATCCACTTGTTATCGAAATGGGTGGCAATGAAAACCTCGGCTCTACGTTTGCTGAAAAGGTGACTGTTCTATGCGAGTCAGTAGCTATATGGCGTTCATTCTCGCATGCCTGTGTGCCGTCTCGTTTTCGACGGACATCCACGGGACAACGATGCTGCCAGCCGAGTCTGTCGCCGTCGGCCAGTCCGGGGGTGAAGGTCGCGTTGACACCGGGCAGGCATTGGCGATCTGGGACCAGGTGGCGCTCTGGGTGTGGGCCATGCAGAATGAATTCCTCGTGCAACTGACGCAGGAGTTCGAATCGTTGCATGGCCAGGATGGCGTCGGCCTAGTCTTGGTGCTGACGAGCTTTCTTTACGGCATCTTGCATGCCGCGGGACCCGGACACGGGAAGATCGTATTGACGACCTACCTGTTGACCCACCCGAGCCGGTTGAATCGCGGTATCGCCATGGGCGCCGCGGCCGCGCTCCTCCAGGGCGTGACGGCGCTGTTGCTGATCTGCGTCCCGATCGTTCTGGCCGGTTGGCTGCCGATGGCGCCAGAAACGGCATCGTTATGGGCGACGCGAGCCAGTTTCACTTTGCTTGCGCTCGTCGGATTCTACTTGCTGGTACGTGCGGCCGGCGTCTTGTCCGAAAGCTTCCGCCGGCTGCGGCGCGAAACCGGCGAAGTCCACCACGATCATGCCCATGAGGGGCATGGGGCGGGCAGCGTCTGCCGGCATATGCCCAGCGCGGCCGAGATCGATACGGCCGGCAACCGGCATGCGGCGGCTGGTGTGGTCCTGGCCATTGGACTGCGTCCATGCAGTGGCGCCTTGTTTGTGCTTATCCTCGCCACCGCGTTGGATTTGATCTGGTATGGCGCGCTTTCCGTGATCGCCATGTCCACAGGTACGGCGATCACCATCGTCGTCCTGGCCATCATCGCGACGGAGGCGCGGGCATGGGCGAGTTCAGTGATGGCCCACCGGTCACCGTTGTGGACCCTGGCGGCCGCCGGCCTGGGTGCGCTTGGCGGCACCCTCCTGGTCTTTCTGGGGCTGTGGTCGCTGAACGCGTCGTTTGTACTGAAACCGGCCATCGGATTGTAAATGGAGGGCGCTGGATTGTTTTCCGCGCGGATGGTCACGATGAATGGTCATGATACCACAGATTAACAAACCTGGATTCTCACCCCTGAGGGCCGGCATCGGAGTGCGCCTCGCGCTTGCTGGCTTGGCCACCGGTCTGTTGTGGCTTGCAGTCGCCTGGGCCCTGATATGAGTGCGTCAATGGACAGTACGATCCTGCGTTTCGAAAACCTGACCCTCGGATACGACCGCCATCCCGCGGTCCATCATCTCGATTACGCCATCCGTGCCGGTGCCCTCGTCGCCGTGGTGGGACCGAACGGCGCCGGAAAGTCGACGCTGCTCAAAGGGACCATCGGCAGCCTCGCGCCACTTGGAGGTGAAATAAAGTTGACGGGGATAGCAACCTCGGAAATCGCGTACCTCCCTCAACAGTCCGAAATAGACTGGAGCTTTCCGATCTCGGTCTTCGACGTGGTGGCCATGGGACTGTGGCGGAAGACGGGGGCTTCCCGCCGATTCGGACGGGAAGGCGACCGGATGGTTGGCGAGGCCCTGGATACCGTGGGGCTGGGTGGTTTCGAGCGACGCCCCATCGGCACGCTCTCCGGGGGGCAGATGCAACGTGCCCTGTTCGCCCGCCTGCTCCTCCAGGACGCTCGGCTGATTCTACTGGACGAGCCGTTCACGGCCATCGATTCGGCGACGGTGCGTGATCTCAAGGGGCTCATTCGTCGCTGGCACCGGGAACGGCGGACGGTGGTCGCCGTCCTGCACGACCTGGACCAGGTCCGGTCGGAGTTTCCCGAGACCCTGCTGCTGGCCCGCGAGCAGATCGCCGCCGGACCGACGGAGGACGTACTTTCTCCGGCGAATCTCGACCATGCGCGCCGTCTCACCGAGGCCTTTGACGAAGGAGCGGGCGTATGTGGGAGATGATCGCCCGGGTTCCATCCCGTCGTCCGGTGGAACTTCCGGTGGAGGACGCGTAATGTACGATGCCGTCATCGCCCCCTTCGTCGAATTCGGCTTCATGCGCCGAGCCCTGGTCGGGTGCCTAGCCCTGTCACTGGGGGCAACCCCCATCGGGGTGTTCCTGACCCTGCGGCGGATGAGTCTGACCGGGGATGCCATGGCCCACGCCATTCTACCCGGCGCGGCGCTCGGATACCTCGTCGCGGGGCTGTCCCTCGGCGCCATGACACTCGGCGGGGTGATCGCGGGGGTGACCGTGGCTATGCTCTCCGGACTGGTGGCCCGCACCACCGTGGCCCGCGAGGATTCCAGCCTGGCCGCCTTCTATCTGATTTCCCTCGCCGTCGGGGTCGTCATCGTCTCGACGCGCGGCAGCAATGTCGACCTGCTGCACATCCTGTTCGGCACGGTGCTCGCTTTGAACGATGCGGCCATATTCCTGGTTGCGGGCATCGCCACGGTCACCCTGTTCGGGCTCGCCGTCCTCTACCGGCCATTGGTGATGGAATGTTTCGACCCGGGCTTTCTCCGTTCGGTCAGCCCCTTGAGCCCGGTGGGCCATTACAGCTTTCTCGTACTGGCGGTCCTCAATCTGGTGGGCGGGTTTCATGCCCTGGGGACCCTGATGGCGGTGGGGATCATGATCCTTCCCGCCGCTGCCGCCCGGTTCTGGACGCGCGACCTCACGCCCCTGGTGGTCATCGGTGTGCTTGCGGCCTTTCTGGGCGGGTATGTCGGCCTGTTGTTGTCCTATCACGCCAGCTTGCCTTCCGGTCCCGCCATCATCCTGACGGCGGGCGCGTTCTATCTGTTCTCCCTGTCCTTCGGGCCTGACGGCGTAATCATGACGCACCTCAGGCCACGCCGTCATCTGGAAGCATGATGCCAGAAACGAACCAGGATATACCCATGATATTCAGACGATCTGTCCTCTCTTCCATCTTCGCCGCCTGTTTGATTGCCGTGTCAGGGCCGGGGATCGTCCGGGCCGACGCCCCCATCGACGTGGTCGCATCGTTCAGCATCCTGGGGGACATGGTCCAACAGATCGGCGGCGAGCGGGTGCGCGTCACCACCCTCGTCGGCCCCGATGGAGACGCGCACGTCTATCAGCCGACCCCGGCGGACGCCCGATCCGTCGCAGGAGCCCGGCTGCTGGTCGTCAATGGATTGGGTTTCGAGGGCTGGATGGACCGTCTGACGGAGGCCTCCGGTTACAAGGGGCGGGTGGTGACGGCGACCATCGGCGTCAAGCCCCTCTGGATCGCGGACCGCGAACACCGCGAGATCGATCCCCATGCTTGGCAGAGCCTGGCCAATGCCCGTATCTACGTCCGCAACATCGCCGACGGATTGGCTGCGGTCGATCCCGCGGGGGCCGATATCTATAGCCACAACGCGGCGCGCTACATGGAGGAAATCGACGCGATCGAGGCACAGGTTCGCGACGCGATCGATTCGCTGCCGGTCGAACGGCGCAAGGTGGTCACCTCCCATGACGCTTTCGGGTATCTGTCGGCAGACTACGGCATCGAGTTCCATGCACCGGTCGGTTTCAGCACCGAAGCGGAGCCGTCCGCGGGCGACGTGGCCAGACTGATTCGTCAGATCAACAGGGAAAAGATCCCGGCCGTCTTCATCGACAACATTTCCGACCGCCGCCTGCTCGACCAGATCGTACGGGAAACCGGAGCGCAGATCGGCGGCACGCTCTACTCCGACGCATTGTCGAAGACGGACGGACCGGCTGGCACCCATCTTGGCATGATGTTACACAACATCCGAACATTGGTCGCCGCCCTGGGTGATTGATCGGATATGGAGACCGAGCGTCTGTGTCTTGTCCACGGTGTTAACGCAAGTCGTTGATCGCCGCCGTGCGCACCTGCCCGCTGACGGAGGTGCGTGGGAAGGAGGGAGGAACCCGTGAATAACGAAACGCTTTCCCAGGTTCTGGAACGAGCCGAGGTGTTGTGCCGTGAGCGCGGCGCGCGGCTGACCGAACAACGCAAGGCCGTGCTTCAGCTGCTGTGCGTAGCGGAGAAACCGCTCAGTGCTTACGAGCTGTTGGAGCGCATGCGCGGAGTCGTCCGGAATCCCGCCCCGCCAACGGTTTACCGTGCATTGAATTTCCTGCTCGAGCAGGGTCTGGTGCACAAGATCGAGACCCTGAACGCCTATGTGGGCTGTGCTCATCCGGATCATCCCCATGCCGGCCAGTTCCTGATCTGCGACGACTGCGGCGAGGTGGCCGAAGTTGAAGACCCCAGCGTGGCCAGGAGCCTGAATGCGGCGGGCAAGGAGATTGGATTCCGGACCCGGCGGCCGGTCGTCGAACTACTGGGCACCTGCGCACAGTGCAGTTTGGAGAAAGACGATACGGACTGAAATGAACCCACATCAATTCTAATCCGCTCGACGGTTTCACCACCCAATGACTGAAGGAAAAGAAATGCCCCTGTCAGAAAGACTTCCCGTTACGGTACTGTCCGGCTTTCTCGGCGCCGGCAAGACTACGCTGCTCAACAACGTGCTCAACAACCGCGAGGGCATGCGCGTCGCGGTCATCGTCAACGACATGAGCGAGGTCAACATCGACGCGGCGCTCGTTGAGCGCGGCGGAGCGGAACTCTCCCGGACCGAGGAGAAGCTGGTCGAGATGACGAACGGCTGCATCTGCTGTACGCTGCGGGACGACCTGCTCGCCGAAGTCTCGCGGCTCGCGCAGGAGAAACGCTTCGACTACCTGCTCATCGAGTCCACGGGGATCTCGGAGCCCATTCCGGTCGCCCAGACCTTCACCTTCGAGGACGAGAACGGCGTGAGCCTGGGTCAGGTTTCGCGCCTCGACACGATGGTCACGGTCGTGGACGCGGCGAGCTTCCTGCGGGACTACGCCGCCGCCGATGCGCTTCAGGACCGCGGTGAGTCCCTGGGCGAAGATGATCACCGGACGGTAACCGATCTGCTCACCGACCAGATCGAGTTCGCCGACGTCATCGTGCTCAACAAGCTTGATCTCGTGAGCAACGAACAGGCGCTCGAGGTCGAGGCCGTCGTGAAAGCGCTCAACCCCGGCGCCGAGATCCTCAGGACGACGCACGGACGGGTCCCGCTCGAACGCGTGCTCGACACGAACCTGTTCGACTACGAGAAGGCGGAGAGTTCCGCCGGCTGGATTCGAGAGCTTCAGGGCGAACACACGCCGGAGACCGAAGAATACGGTATCTCGAGCTTCACCTACCGGAAGTTGCAGCCCTTCGACGCCGAGAAGCTGTGGGCCTTCCTGCACGATGACGAAAACTGGTACGGCGTGCTCCGCTCGAAGGGCTTCTTCTGGGTCGCCGCGGACCATCGGGTCGCCTACGAGTGGGCGCAGGCCGGCGGCGGCAGCACCGTGAAACCCCTGGGGATGTGGTGGGCGGCCATACCTCGCGAACACTGGGGGCATCCGGAGGATCAGCGACCAGACCGGCAGCCGGGCTGGCATCCCCGCTTCGGCGATCGCGCGCAGCAACTCGTCTTCATCGGCCAGCAGATGAACGAGGAGGCGATACGCGCTCGCCTCGACGCGTGCCTGCTCGAAGAGCGCCTCGCCGCCGCAGACAGCAAGGTCTGGGCAGAGGCCCCAAATCCGTTCCCGGAACTTCAAATGGCCGAGGAACCGGCCTGACCGACTCGGCCTCATACCTGTCGCAGGAAAAGGAATGCGCATGTTGATCAACACATCGCCCCGTCGCCCGGACCGCGATCGGGTTCGATACATCAAGGAGGCGTTATGCGAAGCGCTGAGCCTTTCCGATGGCATGACGATCACGGTCACCGAGCTGGCGTGTCTCGAAGAAGGTTGCCCGCCCGTCGAAACCGTGATCGGCCTGCTTCGGCCCGATGCACCACAACTTCAGTGCAAGCTGCACAAGTCCATTGAATCCGTGGACGCCGAAGACCTGGTCCAGGTCTGCAAGGCGTGGGGCTTCGACGCCCCGACGGCCGTCCCCGAATACCCAGCAAACCCATAAAGGAGAAACCTGATGATCTCGCCGCAAAAAGTACCTGTTTCCATCCTCACCGGCTTCCTCGGCTCCGGGAAGACGACCCTGCTCAACCGGATCCTGACCGAGGAGCACGGCAAGCGTATCGCCGTCATCGAGAACGAGTACGGAGAGGTCGGTATCGATCAGGCCCTCGTCATCGACGCAGACGAAGAGATCTTCGAGATGTCGAACGGCTGTATCTGTTGCACGGTGCGCGGAGACCTCATTCGCGTACTCGGCAATCTTATGAAGCGCCGCGACAAGTTCGACTATGTGCTCGTGGAGACCACGGGGCTTGCCGATCCCGGCCCGGTGGCCCAGACCTTCTTCATGGACGACGAAATCCGCGATGAGTACGCCCTTGACGGGATCGTCACGCTCGTCGATGCCGCCCACATAGAGCAACAACTCGGCAGAAGCGACGAAAGCACCGAGCAAATCGCCTTCGCGGACGTCCTGGTGCTCAACAAGACGGACCTCGTCGACGACGAGGTACTCGACCGGCTCGAAACCCGTCTCCGGGAAATGAACCGAATGGCCAAAGTCGTGCGCAGCGAGCGGGCGGAGGTTCCCGTCGACACGGTACTCAACCTCGAAGCCTTCGACCTGGACGACGTACTCGAACGTCGCCCCACATTCCTCGAGCCCGAATACCCCTTCGAATGGACCGGCGTCTATTCGCTCGATGCCGGCCGTTACGAACTCAGCCTGGCCGACGGACCTGATCCGGCCATGTCGCTCGTCGTCGTGCCGGACCAGAGCACGGATGACGCCGCCCTCCGTGAAGGCGCGGAGTGGTGTGTGCGAAGGTACGCCGAAACCGCGGAGGACCTTGGCCCGGGCGAAGAGATTCCTGTTGGAAAGCATGTCAACCTCCAGCTCGATTCAACGGGTCGCAAGTCGTTCATCCTGGAGGTTGATAAGCAGGCGCGGGTCGGCCTCTACGCCCAGCACACCGCGGATGAATTCGATCTCCAGCTGAGGAACGCAGACGGTGTGACCATCGCGCATGAGGTCGAGCGCACCTGGGTCGCACAGCATGAGCACGACGACGAAGTGGGCTCGATCGCCATCGAGCATGAGGGCGATGTCGATCCCGACCGGCTCAATATGTGGCTTGGCGAGCTGCTCCGTGAACGGGGGGTGGACATCTTCCGGATGAAGGGCTTCATCAGCCTCGCGGGCGAGTCCCGTCGCTTCGTCTTTCAGGGTGTTCATATGCTCTTTGATGGCCAGCCGGATCGCGAATGGGGGGACGATCCCCGCCACAATCAACTCGTTTTCATCGGTCGCAACCTCGATGAGCAGGACATGCGGCAAGGGTTCAATGCATGTCTGGTCTGAACGTCGGCAACCCGAGCGGTGTGATTCGCGACGGTTGGTCCGCGTCGGTAGGTGATTACGCCATCGCCGGGGGTTGGATCCTGCGCGGTGACGCGCTGGTGATCGGTGACACCGCGGGTAGCGTCTACGCCTTCGACGGCAAGTCCGGCGCGAGCCGGTGGGCAAATCACGAGGTCCATGAGGGCGGTTTGCTCGCGGTGGCGATCCACCCGGGGGGAACCGCCTTCGCCACGGCAGGGCAGGACGGCCGGGCCTTGATCTGGCGTGCCGCCGAAGGTCAGGCAAGCCAGTCTATCGACGTCGGAAACAGTTGGGTGGAAAACCTGGCGTGGTCGCCGGACGGCCGGTGGCTGGCGGTCTCCTGCTCAAGGCAGGTTTACGTATATACCGTGGACGGCAAGGAGGTCTGGCGATCGGATGCCCATCCCAGCACCGTCAGCGCCATCGCGTGGGCCGGCGCGGAAGAGCTGGCGACGGCCTGTTACGGTCGCGTGACGTTCTTTGACGCGTCCACCGGCGAGCCTCCTCACCAGAAACTGGAATGGCAGGGGTCCCTGGTGTCCATGGTACTGAGCCCGGACGGGGGCATCGTGGCCTGCGGCAGCCAGGACAACTCGGTGCACTTCTGGCGCCGCGACACGGGAAAGGACTCCATGATGTCCGGTTACCCGGGCAAGCCGTCGGCCCTGGCTTTCGATGGCACCGGTACCCTCCTGGCCACCGGCGGAGGGGAAACGGTGACGGTCTGGAGCTTTCGGGGACAGGGCCCAGAAGGCACGCGGCCCGGTGTGCTGGAATATCATGTTCAACCCATCACGACGCTTTCCTTTGCTCCCGGCGCGTTGTGGCTGGCCTCGGGAGGCCGCGATGGGGCCGTTGTTGCCTGGTCGCTTCAGCATGACGGTGAAGGTCGTTCCATAGGGAGCGGGTTTCTGGCGGATGTCGTTTCCGATGTGTATTGGCGGCCGGACGGGGGCGCCCTCGCCGCGCTCGATGCGCAGGGCGGCGTGACGGTCTGGAGAGTGAAGAACTGGTGAGGCGCACCATCAATTTCCGCCGCTGGCTCTATCTCGGCCACCGCTGGCTGGGTATCTCCATGTGCCTGCTCGTGGCCATGTGGTTTTTCTCCGGCGTGGTGATGATGTATGTCGGTTTTCCGTCACTGACGCGGGCGGAACGTCTCGCCGCACTGCCGGAACTCGAACCGGATGAACTGCGGACCGGACCCGCCGAACTGTTGCAGCGCCTTGATCCTGCGCAGACTATCAAGGAACTGCGCCTTACCTCCGTGCTTGGACGGCCCGCCTGGCTCATGCGAACGGGTGATGGCACGCACCATGGTCTATTTGCCGATACCGGCGGTGCAATCGGCGAGATAGGCGCTGAAGGCGCGCTTCAGGCAAGCCGGGTTTACGCCCACGAAACCGGCCTCTCGTCGGCGCAACCGGTGCACGAGGCGCTCCTGCTCGTGGACCAGTGGTCCGTGTCCAGCAGCCTCCATCCTCACCGGCCGCTATATTTGGTGGCGCTGAACGATCCGGCGGGCACGGAACTCTATGTCTCCTCGGTGACCGGGGAAGTGGTGCGGGATACCAGCGCGCTGGAACGCGGCTGGAACTGGCTGGGGGCGAACCTGCACTGGATCTACCCGGTGCAGCTCCGCCAGCATGTCTCTGTCTGGCACTGGGTGATCGTGGTGCTCTCACTCGCCGGCCTGGTATCCATTGTTACCGGCGCGGTAGTCGGCGTCATGCGCCTGAGGTTTCGCAACCGTTATCGCGGCGGCAGCGATGCGACCCCCTACCGGGGCACGCTGAAACTGCACCATATTCTGGGGTTGATTTTCTTGATACCGCTGACCACCTTCCTGCTCAGCGGCCTTCTGTCGATGAACCCCTGGGGGGTGTTTGACGATGACATCCCTTTTAGCGATCGACTCGCCGCCTACAGAGACACGCCCACCATCGGCGCCCTAGCCGCCTATCTGGACACGCCCACCATCGGCGCGCTCGACGCCTATCTGGACACGCCCACCATCGGCGCGCTCGACGCCGGCGCCCTCCATGTCGGTGCGGTCTCTGTCGGTACGACCCAGGTCGGTGCGGTCTCTGTCGGTACGACCCAGGTCGGTGCACTCGCCGCCGCGGTCGCCACCGTCCGCAGCCACCCGACCGGGGCTGTCTTCCCCTCACCCGGTCTCGGACTGGAAATGCCGTCTGGTCGCGGCCTGAGTTTCTCGCCAGACACGCGCGAACTGGTGTGGCAATGGCTGGGTGGATCACCCTATGCCGTCACCGGCGACGGCCGACGCCAAATGCTGACTTCATCGGAGCAGGTCAGTCTCGAAGAATCCGTCCTCGCGCAAATAAAGCGGGGAATGGCCGGCCAGCGGACCGTCTCTATCGAACGACTTACGGATTACGATCTCTATTACTACTCCCATCACCAGCGGTGGCGTCCACTGCCCGTGTTGCGGGTGCGCTTCGATGATGCCAATGCGACCTGGTACCACATCGACCTCACCACCGGTGAGCTGATCAATCAACTCACGGAGACCGGGCGCACGAAACGCTGGCTTTACAACGGCCTTCACAGCCTGGACTTCGGCTTTCTCATCGACAATCGCCCCGTTTGGGATGCGGTGGTGATCGTGCTGTGCGGCGCCGGTTTCCTGTTCTCTTCAACCGCCGTCATCGTGTCCTGGCGGCGTGTGCTTCGCATCCGTAAACGCCATCGCGCGAAAAAATCATGAATGCTCAGACCCAACGCATCCGCGAATCACTCAGCAGACACGACGCATTGGCTACGGGCCGAGACCACGTTCTTGGCCAGGTCGTGTGCTGTGAAGGCTGTTGCTGCGGTCAGACAGACAAGGGGTTCCCGCCCTTTCCCCGCGACTGGCTCAAGCGGCAGTGGAAAGAAGAAAAACTGAACAGGTCGGTGCAATTGACGATCTCCGGATGCCTTGGTCCGTGCGACCTGGCCAATGTCTTCTGCGTCATCTCGCCCGAGGGGATGCAGTGGTTTGGCGGCCTCCAGGAACAGTGGCATTACGACTTGCTCCTGGCATGGGCCAAAGCCTCCCGGGATGCGGGTGTGTTGCTCGAATTGCCTGCCGCAATGAACCTCCACCGGTTTGAACGGTTCGCCGTTTCCCACCACTATGAGAATGGAGTTGACCCGGTTTAGTGGACACGTATAACTTCCTGTGTCTATATGAGTGCCACTTTTCCGGATGCCATGGTATCTGTCCGGCGGCATTTGTCCGGCAGATGGCCGACCTCGTTCGCACCGGCCACAAGCAAGAAAACCACTGAATTCGCAGTGCAAGCATCGCTCTCCATCGAGTGGGAATGATCCCTTGATTCTCCAGGACTACCTCGCCGCCCTGCCCATGGGCGACCTGAAATCCATGGCCGTCACCCTCGGCGTGCAGCCCGGCATGATCTCCCGCGCCCGGTTGATCCGCGAAATCACGGACCGGGTCTTCCAGCCGGGGTACGTCGATCAGTGCGTGGACGATCTGAACGAAGAAGCCCGTGAGATCCTGCTGGCCATACTGTCGGCCGGAGAAGCGGGCCGCGTCTACGACACAAGAAACCCCTCCAACGATGGGTTGATCGAACAACTCCACGGACTGCTGAACCGGGGGCTGGTGATCGGCCGGCGACCGGCGTACCGCACGGTCGACTTCACGGTGCCGGAAGACCTCCGCGACATGCTGACCCGCAATTTCACGGACAGGCTGGCGGGGTTTTTCTCGACGGAAGCGGGGAAATCGGAAGACGACGAAAGCCGGGATCTCACCGCGGTCCGAAACGTCTTCGCCCTCGTAAACGGGCTGCGGCACAACCCGGCGCGGCTCACGGATCGGGGCCTGCCCTACAAACGGGCGCTCGATGCCATGATGGATCGGCAGGAAGCCGTGACGAACGGCTTGCCGGATTCGGCGAAGGAAACACCCGAACAGATGCGCTTCGTCATGGACTATGCGCAGTGGCGTGGGCTGACGCGCGTAGAGGACGGACGCCTCCGCGCCGACGGCGAATTCGAGTCGTGGATCGAGCAGCCCACCACCGAAAAACTGGCCAGCCTTTTGTCCTTCTGGCACGCACGGGACCGGGCGCGATCCCCCGCGATATCCGCACTGCCGGGCATCCTTCAACTGTGTGTGGGTTTCGCGCAGGTGGACCTGGACCAGATCCTGCGCTGCGTGCTGGCCTGTTCTTCTCCCCACGTGCGGACGGATGCCTTCGGCGAGCAAGAAAAAGCGGAGATCCTCGCCGCGCTGCGTGAGCTCGAATGGATCGGTCTCCTGCGTCAGTTCGACGGTAAGAACGGGACCGGCGGCGGCCTGGTGATCACGCCCGCGGGACGGCACGTGTTCGGGGCGCAGGACTGGCCGGACGAACAGGCTTGGAGCACGCAGTTCGTCGTCCAGCCCACCTTCGAGATCATCGCGCCCCGGGACCTGGACCTGATGATCCGGGAAAAGCTCGAACGCTTCGCCGACCTCGAAAAGGTCGATCTCACCCTGACCTACCGGGTCACGCGCAATACCATCTACCGGGCGGCCAACGCGGATATGTCCGGCGCGGACGTCAACGGTTTCCTGACGGACCATTCCGAGAAGGACGTGCCCCAAAACGTCGCGTACTCGATCCAGTCGTGGGGCGATGCGTACGGCCAGGTGTACTTCATGGAGACTTTCCTCCTCCGGACCGCCAGCGCCGAGATCGCCAGCCACATCAAGGCGCACGGAGAACTCGCCCCGTACATAAAAGGAGAGGTGGCGCCCGATGCTTTGATCGTGGAGCGCAAGAAGTACCGGGAACTGATGGACCTGCTTCAGAAACAGGGTTACATGCCGAGATCGGGAATCGTCGGACCCGCGGAGGCCGTTTCGAGTCCCAACGCCGGAGATGCGGCCCAGCGTGCCCGGTCCGGCAATGGGAACGGACCGAGGACAGATCCGAATGAATCACGGGAGCGAAGCAGTCATTCCGACCGAGGTGGTCAACCCGGCCGAAGCGTTCATTCCGACCGAAACGATCCACCCACGGACGGTACGGAGCGTACACCCCCTGAATCCGAACGAAAACCGGTCCTCGGATTCGGGGACTGCCTGCCCGGCTATCAGCTGCACCGGGGATCGGGCGGGGCCGGCCGGAACGCCCCGCACATCGAGCAGGCCGCCAACCTGCAGTACCTGTCTCCCGGGCAGACCGAAGAACTCCTGGAAATGGCGGTGACGAACAACCACCGGGCCGTCATCGAATACTACCTGGGCAACCGGAGCCGCAGCTTCCTGCACCGGATCAAGCCCATCCGCATCGAACGGACCCGGGGCACGCCCTTTATCGAGGCGCACCGCATCCCCGAGGGGGACGTGCAGGCCTTCAAGATCGCGAACATCCGGGCAATCCGGATAGTATACGAACACGAGGGGCAGGCAGGCGGCAGCTGATTTATACGGCGAATCGAAGGTGAGAAGACTGGCGTAGTCCGCCCAACGGAGGTGGAAATGCATACCACGCTCATCGACGTACACACACTGAACCGGCATCACCAGGACCCGGACTGGCGCGTGATCGACGCCCGGTTCTCCCTGGCCGACGCTGGCCAGGGCGCCCGTGAGTACGGCGAGGGCCACGTGCCCGGCGCCGTGTACGCTCACCTGGATGACGACCTCTCCGGTCCCATCGTGCGTGGAGTGACCGGCCGGCATCCGCTGCCTTCCGTAGAGCGGGCCGCCGAGGTCTTCTCTCGACTCGGAATCGACGAAACCGTGCAGGTCGCGGTCTACGACGGTGCGGGCGGTTCGGTAGCCGGCCGGGTGTGGTGGATGCTCCGCTGGTTGGGTCACGACGCCGTCGCCGTGTTGGACGGGGGCTGGCCGGCCTGGACCGGCGCGGGACTGCCGGTTACGCGGGATGTGCCGGAAGTGGCGCCGCGCTCCTTCGTGCCCGACGTTCGGGCGCATCTTGTCACCGACGTGGACGGCGTCGACCGGCACCGTATGGATAGGGACTGGACCGTCCTGGATGCCCGCACGCCGGAGCGTTTCAGGGGCGAACAGGAACCCATTGATCCCGTGGCCGGCCATATCCCGGGCGCCACATGCGCGACATTCGATGCGAACCTGGGGGAAGATGGATGCTTTCGGTCGCCGGAGGAACTGAGACGGAGATTTGAAGGGCTATTCGGCGGCGTGCCGGTCGACCACGCCATAAACTACTGCGGATCGGGCGTCTCGGCCTGCCACAACCTGCTCGCCATCGCCCACGCGGGCCTGGGCGACGCCGTGCTCTATCCGGGTTCATGGAGCGAGTGGATTACCGACGAAGGTCGGTCGATAGGAACGGGGGTGGGGTGACGAGGATTGGAATGACACGCTACGGGCTTAACGATTCTGTATTCTCCACGCCACAACCGCGCGTTGTGTCCGTATGATCCCATGCTAGACATTTGCGAAACTCGCGAGCAAGTAGCCACGCCTTCCGCTTCGATCAACGCTTCCACTGCCCAAAAAGTAGACAGTAAAGAAGTGGCCACCATGTCGCTGTTGGAACATCCGATTATAGCAACGTTCATCGCAGGGATCATATTGGCGATTCTAATCCCCTTGGGCACTTGGATCGTCCGAAGGATTTTCCGCCCTGAAATCCGCGTTGCGACTGCTATGGAGAAAGGCCCTACCACTCACGAACTTGGGTTCACAGAGCCTGCTGTACGGATCACATTGGCTAACAGGAGCAGCAAGGACACTCAGATTAAGGATATTCGTCTGATGTTTTGTGGGCACTTTGGAGCTTCGATAGCCCCCAAAGCTCCGCTGGGACGTTCCCACCCTGAGCTACCCGTAAGTTTGGCTGCCGGTTCAGAAGAATACTGGTACATCCCCGCTGAGAAGCTTTCGAGCTTGCTTCGTCGCTTGTGCCATCCTCCAAACAAAGCCGGAACTGTGCCTACAGCAGTAAGGCTCTACGCCAGATGCATGACTGGCACCAACAGAGTCTACAAAGGTCCATCGTTCTCTTTTCCAACTGACCCGAGTTCGCATTGGCCATGAACACGGTTCCATTTCATTGGTATATGTCTTAGTTCATTTCACAGATCAGATATCGAAACCTTCCTTTCCGAAGCCAGGCGTCAACATCGGTGCGTCACTGAGATCGTAAGTCATAATGCCAGTCCACGTTCCTGGAGTTGACCACAACGATACGATCCCAGAAGTCAAAATCCTGATCCTGGACAAATGACAATTCATGTTCAGAAAGTATCTGCATTGGCAACAGACAAACATGGTCAACCAGAATTAGCCACCAACTTCCATATGCCCCGACCCTGTTCTTCTTGCGAATAGTCTCCGACTTGACGCGAACTCTGTCCTGGATGCCCTTTACGAGTTCCTCAGCTACGCCAATTCCTTCTCCATCCGACACATTCTGCAAGAGGAATTTCGCCGGATCATGGGAAATCTCATGAAGCCCAAGGCAGATACCGCACTCCAAGCAGAGATGCGGAAATTCCATCAGGTAAATCTCTCCGGCGTGCTTATCGACATCAAAGTGTCTTGACTGCATACCAGCAACCACGTTGTGATCGTATGGTTTCAAGAGCGGTGTGAGCGCGTCGGATATTTGGGCTGAAACTGTCTTGCGATTTGGCAACGGTACAGAGAAGTCGTACTCGCAATCGATTACCCAACTCATCCCTTCATTGCCGGGTGGTCCAAGTAGCTCGAGTGTTTTCGCGATCTGGTCTGCCAGAGGTTCCCTAGCCTCCTCTTCCCCCATAGAACGTTCGTCCGAGCCTACGGTGATCCTTTGGCTGAGTCGAGTCACTTCCACCGCGATAGTCCCGTCTACAACATAGTCTGGCGGATCGTTGCACGGCCTACATATATCTTCGTGCCCTTGCGCCAGCAACCAATTCCGAGCAAGGATTTCATCGTCGTTTTCACGCTTGTTGGTCATTCGAAACCTATCTCGCGCGCCACGTTGCGCAAGTGGAGCTGACCCGGTTCAATGTACATGTTCTCCCTTGTACCGACGATAAGGTCAAAATCGCGGCCAACCTCGTTGAGACTACAGTATCCAACATCGCGACTGACCACGCCTCCTGACTTCGCAGTAACCGAAATCCTCACTTCCCGAACGCATACCTGAACGTCACCCACAGGATCTTCACGCACGCCCGGACGGCCCCGGACAGCGTGCCCGTAATCTTCGAAACCCCGACCCGCTTGCGGTACCTGACGGGCACGTCGAGCGTCCGATACCCTTTCTGCACCGCCTTGATCTGCATCTCGACGGTCCAGCCGAAGTTCTGATCCGCCATGTCCAGCGCGAGCAGCCGGTCGTAGCGTATGGCCCGGAACGGTCCCAGGTCGGTATATCGATGGCTGTAGAGCCACCGGATGATGCGCGGCACGAGGACGTTCCCGATGACGGCCTGGACCGGCATAGAGCCCGGCGCGCGGTGGCCCAGCATCCGCGACCCGATCACCAGGTCGTAGCCCTCTTCCGTGATCGGCCGCACCAGGTCCGCCATCTCTTCCGGGTAGTCGCTGTAGTCGCCGTCCAGGAACACGATGACGTCCGGGGCGAACCGTGCGGCTTCGGCCATGCCGCGCAGGCAGGCCGATCCGTACCCGCGCCGGGGTTCCCGCACGACGACGGCGCCGCCCTCCTCGGCCACGGCTGCCGTCCCGTCCGTCGACCCGTTGTCCACCACGATCACGGCCGCGGCCATCCGTTCCGGGATATGGGCCAGGACCAGCCCGATCGAGTCCTCCTCGTTCAGGACCGGTATGATGACCACAATGTTCCAAACGTCCACCGGCCGCGCCATATCCGGCCGCGCCCTATCCGGCATCGCCATATCTGGCCCCTCAAAATCCCTTTCGATCCGTGTTTACAGTGGTTTCCAGCGGTCCGGGCCCGCCGTACATAATGTATAATTCGCTTGACAAGCCCCCTACATATACTAATATATCCCCTTAATAGTCTCCTGAAACCCATTTTCAACCCGATCCGACTTTACCGTATTTCAAACCGGCTGTATTCGCCATCAGGATCCGTGCCCGATGCGTCTCTCCCATCTTGAAATGATCGGTTTCAAGTCATTCTCCACCCGGCTGAAGGTGAAGTTCAGCGACGGCATCACGGCCGTGGTGGGTCCGAACGGCTGCGGCAAGTCCAATATCGTCGACGCCATTCGCTGGGCGCTGGGGGAGCACCGCGCGACTTCGTTGCGGGGCGACCGGATGGAAGACATCATCTTCAACGGCACGGCCGCACGCAAGCCTCTCGGCATGGCGGAGGTGTCGCTGACGATCGACAACAGCGAGCAGATGCTGCCCGTCGAATACAGCGAAGTCACCATCACGCGCCGCTATTTCCGCTCGGGCGCCAGCGAGTACCAGATCAACAAGGTACCCTGCCGCCTCAAGGACATCACCAACCTCCTGCTGGACACGGGCATGGGCGCCCACGCCTACTCCATCATCGAGCAGGGCATGGTGGAATCGGTGGTGAACGGCAGCCCGCTGGAAAGGCGCCAGCTCATCGAGGAAGCCGCCGGCATCAACAAGTACAAGACGCGGCGGCGCCTGGCGCAGCGGAAGCTCGAAGGCACCGAGCACGACCTGGTCCGCATCGCCGATCTCCTGGACGAGGTCGAGCGCAGCGTGAGCACGCTGCGGCGGCAGGTGCGCAAGTACGAGCGGTACGAGCGGCTGATGCAGCAGATGAAGGACGTGGAGATCGTGGTCGCCTGTCACGCGTTCCAGGACCTGCGGAGGCAGACCGAGCCCGTCCGAGCGCGAATAAAGCAGTTCGCGGAGCGGAAGGAAGCCGTTCAGACTCGCATACGGACCGCCGAGGCGGAGGTCGAGAAGAGCAAGGCCGTCCAGCTGGAAAAGGAAGAGAAACTCCAGCAGCGGCAGGACGCCGTCAACCAGATCGACGACCAGATCAGGGCGCTGGAAGAGGAACTCCTGGTCAGCAAGGAGCGCCGTACCGGCCTGGAGCAGCGGGCCCGTTCCGCGTCGGGGGAAGCCGAACAGGCGGAGGCCGAACTGGAAGGTATCCGGTCCCAGCTTGCCCGGATCGGGGACGACCGGAAGACGCTGGAGACGGCGCTGGAACAGGCGCGCGCTTCCTTCGCGGAGCGGGACGAGGCGTCCCGTACCTATGCAGGCCGCATCGCCGCGCAGAAGGAAGCCACCCAGGCGCTGCGGGACCGCAGCATGGCGGCGATTCAGCAGCACTCGAGCGAGCTGGCGGCGATCAGTTCCCTAGAAGCCCGCGAAGCGTCCCTTCGCGGCAGAAGCGCCGAGGTGGAGTCCGCCCGTAAGAAACTCGCCGAAGAACTGGCATCGAAAAAGGCGGCCGTCGAGACCGTGCAGAAGGAACTGCGCGCCGTCCGGGCCGTGGTGGAAGAGAACGCGTCGCTGCACGGGAACCTGACGGAGTCCGTCCAGGACGCGCAGCAATGCATCGATTCGGCCCGGGACGAGTTGTCCGGCCTTGAAACGACGATTACGACGGCGGAGAAGGAATGGACGCTCCTCGATCGCATGCACCGGCAGTACGAAGGATACGGCCAGGGCGTCCGGACGCTGCTCACCAACGGCGCGGACGTCGATGGGCTCCGCGGCGTGCTGGCGGACGGAATCACCATCGACAAGGCCTACGAAACGGTGATCGCGGCCTACCTGGACGACATGCTGCAGTACGTCGTGGCCGGCCGCACGGAAGACGCCGAGACGGGTCTGGCCTACCTACGTGAACAGGAGGCCGGACGGGCTTCCTTCATCCTCCTGGACCGCATGAAGTCCCGCCCCGCGCCCGCGGACCTGCCTTTCGAGGACGACGGCATCATCGGCCGCGCGAGCAGCTTGGTCACTTCCGACAAAACGCTGGCGCCGGCAGTGACCCACCTGCTCTCCAGGGTCGTGCTCGTGAAAGACGTGGAAACGGCCCTGCGCCTTTCTCCGTTATTCGACACCGACCAGGACTGGAAACTGCTGACGGCCGGCGGCGAGGTCGTGGATCCGGCCGGCGTGCTGACGGGGGGTTCGTCCGGACCGTCCGAGGCGGGCGAATCGGACCTCTTGCGCCGCGCGGAGCGGATCGCGGAGATCGAAGGGGAACTGGAGGAAGACCGGGCGCAGCGGGATAAGATCGCCGGCGAACTGGAAGGCCTGGAGACGGAACTGGCCGCGCTGGCGGAACGGCAGGCCTCCGTCGAAAAAGTCCTCGGCGAGTCCCGGCGCAAGTTGATGGAAACGGAGTCGAGGGAACGGCAGCTGGACTTCGAGCGGGCCCGGATGGCAGAACAGGACGAGGAACTCGCGCGTGAGGCGGAATCCCTGGCCGCGGACGCGAAGGCTGCGGCCGGGGAACGCGAGCAGCGCAAAAAAGCGATGGAGACCCTGGCTCGCGACCGGATGTCGGCCGAAGAAGAAGAACGGACCAACCAGCAGACCCTGGACGAAATGGAGGAGGAACGCCAGCACCTGGCCGAAGCGGCCAACGAAGCCCGGGTCGCCCTCGTGTCCATGGAGAGCCGGAGCAACGAACTGAGCACCACCGATGAATTCCTCACCCAGGAAAACGAGCGCCTGACCAATCTCCTGACGCAGCGAAAGACCGAGGCGGTGGAAGCCGGCAGCCAGTCCACGGAACTGGAGAAGGCCCAGCAGAAGAACGAGAAGCAGCTGGAGGCGCACTACGCGTCCCGGCGGGCGCGCGCGGTGGACCGCGACGCCGTCCTCGAAGAGCACCAGAACCTGCAGGAAGCCGAACGCCAGTTGCAGCAGCACCTCGGCGAGAACCGGAACGAATTGACCCAGGTGCAGGAGCAGGTGCACCAGGCGGAACTGGAAGACGCCGAGTTGTACATGAAGAGCAACGAGATCCGCCGGCAGTTGATGGACCGGCACGACACCGACCCCGAGGGCATGGACGAACTGCCGCGGATCGAGGAACTGGACGAATACTCGCCCGACGCCGCCCAGACCCTGCGGGACGGCATCCAGCGCAAGGTGGACGACCTGGGACCCATCAACATGGCGGCGGTGGAGGAGTACCGCGCGGGCAAGGAGCGGCTCGACTTCCTCCAGCAACAGCAGAACGACCTCATCGAGGCCAAGGACAACCTGGAGAAGACCATCATCAAGATGAACAAGGCCGCCCGGTCCCGCTTCATGACCACCTTCGAAGAGGTCCGGACCAACTTCATGACCACCTTCCAGACGCTGTTTGAAGGCGGCGAGGCCGACCTCATGCTCGAAGAAGGGGACCCCCTCGAAACGGGCATCGAGATCATGGCGCGGCCGGGAGGCAAGCGGTTGCAGAGCCTGGCCCTGCTGTCCGGCGGCGAGACGGCCCTCACGGCCATCGCCCTGCTCTTCGCCATCTACCTCGTGAAACCCAGCCCCTTCTGCGTGTTCGACGAGGTGGACGCGCCGCTGGACGACGCCAACGTCCGGCGCTTCGCCAGCGCCCTGCGCCAGTTTACCAGCGACACGCAGTTCCTGGTGGTCACCCACAACAAGCGGACCATGGAAGCCGCCGATTACCTCTACGGCATTACCATGGAAGAACCCGGCCTGTCCAAGATGGTCTCCGTGCGCCTCGAGGATGCCGAATCGGACGCGCTGGAACCCGCGGCCGCTCCGGGCGAGGAGGCCAACGGCGCCGGAACGGTCGGGGTATAGGTGAGACTTGATCGTCATCGGAGTAGCCGGCGGCATCGCCTCGGGTAAGTCGACTGCGGCCCGGGTTTTCGAGCGGCTCGGCGCCCGCGTCCTGGACGCCGACGCCATCGGCCACGACCTGCTGCGGACCGAGCGGATGCGCGACGGTATCCGATCGGCCTTCGGCGAGGCCGTCCTGACGGCGGAAGGGGACGTAGACCGGCGGGCCCTCAGCCGCCTGGTCTTCGGCGACGAGCAGTCCCGGCTGCGGCTGAACCGCCTGGTACGGCCCGCCATACGCGCGAAAATACGCCGCCGGATCACCGGGATGCGCGGCGAGGGCTATGACGGGGTCGTCGTGGTGGACGCCCCCCTGCTGGTCGACACCGGACCCACCGACCTGGCCGACCGGGTCATCCTGGTCACCGCACCCGCCTCCACGCGGAAAGAACGGATCCTCCTTCGCGGCCTGACCGGACCCGAGGCCGAAGCGCGTATCGCCGCCCAGGAGCCCGACACGAAACAGGCCCGGTGGGCGGATTTTATCCTCGAAAACAACGGTACGCGGGACGAACTGATTGAGAAGGCCGAAGCGCTCTGGAAGCGCATCGTTTCCTGAAGCGGGGCGTCTGCCCGCACCGCACCGTCGATCGGCCGGACTGCCTATCCTCCGTACGGCGCACATACCCCGAACAGACCGCGTTACCTGTACAGACCGCGTTCTTCGATGAATCCCGCCACTTCCTCCGGGACCAGGTGGGCGATGGGAAGCCCTGCGCCGGCGCGGCGGCGGATGTCCGTGGAAGAGATGTCGATCTCGGGGAGTTGGAGGGCGACGACCCGGTCGCGCCAGTGGGGATCCAGCCCGGCGAGGTTTTTGCCGGGCCTGGGGACCGTCACGACTGTCGCCAGTTCGAAAACCCGATCCGGCGCATGCCAGGTGTCGATCTCGAGCAGGCTGTCGGCCCCGATGACGAGGTGGAATGCACACGACTCGCCGTAAATCCCCCGCAGCGCCTCCAGCGTGTCCACGGTGTAGGACAGGCCGGGTCGTTTGATCTCCGCGTCCGACACCTCGAGCCGGGGATCGTTCCGCGCGGCCAGCCGCGCCATGCGGTACCGGTCATCCGGCGAGGCGACGGCGTGTCCCCGCTTGTGCGGGGGGCGGGCGGATGGGACGAACAGGAGCCGGTCGAGGGCGCAATGTTCGACGACGCCCCGGGCAATGACCAGGTGGCCGGCGTGAATCGGGTCGAACGTGCCCCCGTAAACGCCCAGCCGTTGGATGTTCACGGTGAGTTGCCGCCCTCGGATTCGGCCGGTGAGGATCCGTCCGTGGAAGCCGAGTCGTTCCCGGCACTTCCGTATTCCGCAGACGGCCTGGGCGAGTCAGGCGAGTCAGCAGGACCAGGCGAACCAGGCGGGCCGGATAGTGCCTCGTAGTCGTTTCTCAATTCGGAAAGACGCTTTCCGGCCTCCGCCGACCGTTCGTTCTCGGGATAACTCTGGATGAAGATCTCGAACTGCTCGATGGCTTCCCGGTGTTTCCCCTCCCTCGCGTAGCTCTCGGCGATTTCGTATTGCGCCCGGGAAGCCCAGTTGCTCATGGGGTAGGTCTCCAGCAGGTCTCCGAAATAGAGACGGGCCGCTTCCCAGTCCCTCAATTTGTAGTAGAGATTGCCGATCCGGTAGTCCTTCTCGGCCACCTTGTCGAAACACTCCTGCAGCAGTTCGTGGACTTCCGAGCTCCATTCGCTGTCGGGGTACTCCTGTAGGAAGAACTGGAGTTCGCGGATGGCTTCGAAGGTCTTGTCCTGCGTGAGATGGGGCGGATTGGATTGGAGGAACGTGGCATAGGCCAGCCTGTACTGGCTTTCATCGCTGTACGGGCTCTGGGGAAAATCGCTGATCAACCGGCGGAACACGAGCGTAGCCAGGGGGTATTCCTTCAGGTTGATATGCATCTCCCCCTGGTGGTACAGGGCGTCGTCCACGATGTCGCTGCCGGAATGGCCGAGGGTGATGGCCCGGAAGGCGTCCAGGGCATTCAGCCAGTCCTCCTGTTCCACGCGCTCCATAGCGTAGTCGTAGAGCTCATCCGCGGTCCAGTCGGACTCGAAACCGGGCGGGCTGCACGCCGGAAGCGCGAACAGGGCAAGGAATATACCCGTGACGGGAATCCTGAAGCTGCGTGTGCGCGGGAAGATCATACCGGTGTTCCAAAATGGGCGGGAAACGTCTGCGGGTTCGGCCCTCGCTGCGGGTTCGGCCCTCGCTGCGAGTTCGGTCCGCCGGGTACGGGGACCCCAGTCGAGACCGCGCCGACCAGGTCGTATTCCATGGCGTCGGTGATGTCCACGGAGGCGAAATCTCCGGGGGCGAGGCCTTCGCTGGCGACCAGCACCTCGTTGTCGACCTCCGGCGCATCCGCGGCGGTCCGCCCGGTGTAGTGCCCTTCATCGGCAAGTTCGTCGATCAACACGTCGACCGTCTTCCCCACGAAGGACCGGTTGCGTTCGAGTGATATCTCGCGCTGCAGCGCCATGAGCCGGTCGTGCCGCTCCTGCTTGACGGGCTCGGGGATCTGGCCGTCGTACCGGGCGGCCGGTGTCTGCTCCTCCTGCGAATACATGAACACGCCCATGCGGTCGAACCGCGTCTCCTCGACGAAGTCGTAAAGCTCTTGGAAATCCTCTTCGGTCTCTCCCGGAAAGCCCACGATGAAGGTGGTCCTCAGCGTCGCGTCCGGCATCCGGTCGCGGATCCGTTTCAGGAGCGCGCGCGTCTCTTTAGAGGTCGTCTCGCGGTTCATGCGGTCGAGCATCGGGTCCGATATGTGTTGCAGCGGCATGTCGATGTAGTTGCAGACCCGTTCCAGGTCGGCGAAGGCATGGATCAGCCTGTCGGTGAACCGAACGGGGTGATTGTACAGCGCCCGGATCCAGCGCACGCCCTCCACGCCGTTCAGCGCGGCGAGCAAATCCTCCAGCCGGGCCGGCTGCGCCAGGTCCTTGCCGTACCAGGTGGTGTCCTGAGAGATCAGGTTCAGTTCGACAGCGCCCTGGCCGGCCAGCATGCGGGCCTCTT
The DNA here is from genome assembly GCA_965207085.1 of bacterium. Taxonomy (GTDB): domain Bacteria; phylum JAAXHH01; class JAAXHH01; order JAAXHH01; family JAAXHH01; genus JAAXHH01. Next base: position 44,382 of record CBDBLQ010000002.1, read on the forward strand.
CCACCAGAGAATCCACGGACCGGCTCCGCTGGCCGCCCCGTATGGCGGGGATGATGCAGAACGTGCACCTGCGGTCGCACCCCTCGGCGATCTTGAGGTAGACGGAATGAGGGGGCGTGGTGATGACCCTCGGGTAGGAATAGTCGGTGGGCAGGGGCTGTCTGCGTATCTCCCGCAGGGTCTCGCGCCGGTCCCGCAGGCGGTCCAGCATCTGGACGATGCGCGGGTACTGATGCACGCCGATCACGGCGTCCACTTCCGGCATTTCGGCGACCAGGCCGTGGGCGTAACGCTGCGCCATGCATCCCGTGACGACGAGCGAATCGCACCGGCCGTCCTCCTTGAACCGCGCAAGGTCCAGGATGGTCTCGATGGACTCCTCCTTGGCGGGGCCGATGAACGCGCAGGTGTTCACGATGATGACGTCCGCGTCGCCGTGGTCGGCCACCACGTTATACCCGGCCCGAGTGAGCTGGCCCAGCATGACTTCGGAATCCACCAGGTTCTTCGAACAACCCAGGCTGGCGAGACTGATATTGGGCAATGTCTTTCTCCGCTTTCTCCGCTTGCTACGTCCTCTACGCGACGTCCTTCAGCGCAGGTCGACCCATTCGACCCCCTCGGGCGCCGTCATTTCGAACAGTCCGGGAGCGAGTTTCTCGTTCAGGCGGTAATCCATGAAACGCAGGATGGTTTCAGACCCCATATCGTCCGTATATGTCACTTTCCGCGTAAGCCAGTTTTCTTCGTCCACCCAGATGCGCAGATCCGGAATGCCGTCGGCCGGTTCGACGGCGGTGAGTCTGAGCAGGGAGCACGTCATGCCATCGACCGGCTCCCTGCCCTCCAGCGCATACAGATAGTGGTTCGAGTAGTTGAAAATGAAATCGTCCGGCCGGCCTGGCCGACCCGAACGCCGAGGTCCGGACTCCGCCCCCTCTTCCCCCGCCGGCGACACGATGACCTGCCGGTTGCCGGGCACGTAGGTCCACAACGTCTCGCCGTCTGACACGATGATCTGGCCGGCCTCCTCCAGGCGAAGGCGGTTCCGGTCCCGCTGCAGATAGAGGTTTCCCTCGGTCTCGCTCCGGCTTTCGAGCACGGCCGCGTACGTCGTGACGGTGTACCGGGCCGCCAGCGACTGCACGCCGTCGAGGCGCTGGCGCATCTTACCGGTGACGGTTTCCGCCGTATGAAGATCCTCCGGCGCTCTGAAGTCCTGCAGCGGTCCGACATCCCCCGGCGCACCGCCGACGTCCCCCGGCGCTCCGACACCTTGCAGCGTTATCAGGCCGGTCAACAGGCCAACCCAGAGATGCGCGGCCATGCCGCCTCCTCTCGTGGTACACCCATGCGAATCACTTCCCCCGCAAGCCTGAAAATATGCATCCGGTACGCGCCCGCGTCAAGTTCTACACTGGCGAACGAACGGGGAACGCGCGACGAATGCACGGTACACACGCTGCGAACATACCGGTGGCTGGATACCCTGACATAAAGAACGGGGAAAGCCCCCGTGGGTTCCCTCCCCGTTCCGTGCACTGCCTGTTGTACTTCGGCCGGCCCAATCACGGCATCGCGGGCCGCCCTCTCTCGTACCGCACCTTCCCGTCCACGATGGTATACAAGACTTCCGTGTCCAGGATCTGGTTCTCGGGCACGGTCATGATGTCTTTCGACAGCACCGTGAAATCGGCTAACTTGCCTTGCTCGATGGACCCGAGCACGTCTTCGTGAAACGAACCGTAGGCGGCGTCCAGGGTATAGGATCGCAACGCCTCCTGGCGCGACATGCGCTGGTCGCCGAACATCCCGCCTTCGGGCGTACCGTCGGGCCGCTCACGGGTCACGCTGGCGTAGAAGGAAGCAATGGGGCTGACGTCTTCGACCGGCGCGTCGGTCCCGTTGATGATCTTCACGCCGTGCTGCAGCAGCTTCTGCCAGACATAGCCGCCCTCCGCCGTGCGGGCTTGACCGAGCCGGTCCGGCGCCCAGGGAAGGTCCGAGGTCGCGTGTATGCCCTGCATCGACGCGATCACACCCAGCCGGGCGAACCGGGGGATGTCCGTCTCGTCCAGGATCTGGGTATGTTCGTCGCGGAACCGGTGGTCCTTCACGTGGGGGAATTCCGCCATCGCCTTCTCGTACATGTCGAGCATCATGCGGTTACCCCGGTCGCCGATGGCGTGGGTGCACACCTGCCAGCCATTCGCCAGGCCGTAACGGGCGGCCTCGTAGATCATGTCGGGCGGGGTCGTGGGGAACCCGGAATTTCCGGGGTCGTCTTCGTAGGGCTCCAGCAGCCAGGCGCCCCGCGAGCCGAGCGCCCCGTCGCCGTACATCTTGACGGCCCGGACGGTGAGAAACCCGTCGGGATGAGACCATGGTCTCTGCAAGGCGACCATGGTGTGCAGATTCGAGACCATCACGTAGACGCGCATGTCCAGTTTGCCCGCATCCGCGTACTCTTTGTACAGGTCGATCCCGTCCTCGCCGACCCCGGCGTCGTCGAACATGGTGATGCCGTTCGCCAGGCATTCCTGGATGCCGAGTTCAAGGGCCTTCCGCCGCTGGTTCTCGGTGAAGCCGGGAACGCGCACCAGTCCCATGGCCTTGTCCACCAGGATACCCGTGGGGTTGCCGTCGGCGTCCTTGATGATGTCGCCGCCTTCGGGCGACTGCGTGTTCCGGTCGATCCCCATCAGTTCCATGGCCCGGGCGTTGGCAAAGGCGGCATGGCCGTCGGCTCTACGCACGAATACCGGGATATCGGGCACGGCCTCGCTCAGCTTGTGGTGGGTCATGAACCCGCGGACCGTGAGCGAACTGCGGTCGGTCCATTTCTCCTCGTGCCACCCTCGGCCGGTGATCCACTCGCCTTCCTCCGCACCCTCGGCCGCGGCGACAACCCTTTCGATGAGTTCGTCGTAACCCGAAATGCCGACCAGGTCGACGGTCATCTTTGCGATGCCGATACTCATGAGATGGCCGTGGCTCTCCTTCAACCCGGGCACCATGGTCTGGCCCTGGAGATCGATCACCCGGGTATCGGGACCGATAAAGGGTTCCACGTCCGCATCGACGCCTACGACGGCGATCCGGTTGCCGATGACGGCTACGGCCTGCGCCTTGGGCCGTTCGGCGTCCATCGTGTAAACCGTGCCGTTGATCAGCACCAGGTCCGCGCTGGACTTGCGCACCTGGGCTTCGCCGACGGCGGTCCATACCAGGAACATCAATACCGCTATGGTCGCCGCAATCACCGACTTTCGCATGTGACCTCCTGCTAACCTGGCGTTAGCGCCACGTCTAAATTTCATCCGCCACGCGGCGGCGGTCCACTTCCTCGTTGATATACGCAATGATGTCCCGCGTCGAAGTGCCCGGGCCAAACAGCTTCCCCACGCCGATTCCCGCGAGCTCCTCCGCGTCGGATTTCGGGATGATCCCGCCGCCGGTGAGGAGCATGTGGGGGACGCCCCTTTCCCGCAACAGGTCCATGACGCGAGGGAAGATGGTCATGTGGGCTCCTGAGAGGATGCTCAGCGCGACCACGTCCACGTCCTCCTGCACGGCCGCTTCCACGATCATTTCCGGCGTCTGACGGAGCCCGGTGTAGATCACTTCCATGCCGGCGTCGCGCAAGGCGGCGGCCACCACCTTGGCGCCCCGGTCATGGCCGTCCAGGCCCGGTTTGGCGACAAGAACCCGTATGTTTTCCGCCATGATCGCCTGTTCTCTCAATCCGCGCTACCGCGGGACGGCGCCGCGACGTCAATCCGCCATCCCTTCCGTCATCTCCCGGGCGGCTGCCAGCGGGCTTAACTCCCTGCGGGCCACGCGTTCGGACAGGCGGTCCATCGCGTCTCCGGCGTCCCGAAGCGCCGTCAACCTGCCCTGCCACCATTCGCCAAGCGCTTTCTCTATGGCCGAGCGCCCCTGGCGTAGCCGGCGCATCTGAAGCCGGCCTTCTTCGGCGAGGTAGTCTCCGTGGGCCTTCAGGCGTTCATACAGGCCGTCGATACCGGTATCGTCCCGCGCGCTGGCGCTGAGGACGGGCGGTATCCAGCCTTCCTCCCAACGCCCCATGTCCACGATCATCCTGAGCTCCGAAGCGAACCGGTCCGCGCCTTCGCGGTCGGACTTGTTGACGACCAGCACGTCGGCGATCTCCATCAGGCCGGCCTTCATGGCCTGTATGCTGTCGCCCGATTCCGGCGTGAGCAGGACGACGGTCGTATCGCTGACGTCGGAGACATCAAGGGTGGACTGGCCTACGCCTACGGTCTCCACAATGATAACGTCTTTGCCGAAGGCGTCAAGGGCCGTCATCGCGTGGGACGTAGCCTCCGAAAGTCCGCCGGCATGGCTCCGGTCCGCCAGGCTGCGCATGAACACCTTCGGATCGTCCCAGGATCCCTGCATGCGGAGGCGGTCGCCGAGCAACGCGCCGCCGGTGAAGGGGCTGGTCGGGTCCACCGCGATAATGCCTACCGTGCGGCCGCTTTTTCGCAACCGGGCGGTGAGGCGGTCGGCAAGAGTGCTCTTTCCGGAACCGGGCGGGCCCGTGATGCCGATGCGGCGGGCTTTGCCGGAACGGGGATACAACCGGTCCAGGATCTCGGTCCGGCGGGTCCGGTCGTTTTCAAGCAGGGTGATAACGCGGGACAGGGCGGTCCGGTCGCCGGCAAGGAAACGGTCGAGTAGTTTCATAGCGGGATCGGAGGATAGGCTATACCGTGCCGAGTTTTATGTCTTTTATTCTCAACTGGAGGCTGGTTTCGCCCCGAAAGGTATTTTCCTCGAGGGTATAGGCCAGGTCCAGGCGGTCCCGGCTGTCGTTCAGGCGATCTACGAAGTGCGCCATGCCGAATCCGATCGCGTCCATGGTGCGGCCCTTCTGCCTGACCCTGAACCTCAGATGCTTGTTGTCCATCCCGATGGTCCTTGGCCTTCCAACTATGCTCAGGTCGCGCGATACGAGCACGGGGTGGTGGTTCGCCGGGCCGAAGGGCCCGATCATTTTCATGAGCTTGACCATGCGCGGGGTCACCTCGTCGAGTTCGATCTCCGAGTCGATCTCGAGCCTGGGGATGAAATCGGCCGGCGTCGCGCGCGCCGCGACCACCTCGTTGAATCTCTGCCTGAATGCGTCGATGCGGTCCTTTTCGATGGACAGGCCCGCCGCGTGGTGGTGGCCGCCGAACTGGACCAGCAGGTCGGAGCACTCCTTGATGGCGTTGTACAGGTGGAAATCGCCCACGGTCCGCGCCGAGCCGCGTCCCTTCTCCCCCGCGGTCGAGATCATCACGACCGGCCGGTTGAAGGCTTCCACCATGCGGGACGCCACGATGCCGATGATGCCGGGATGCCAGGTGTCCGAAGCGAGTACGAGGCCCTTTGCCTCCCGAAGAAACGGATCCTTCTCCACGACGTCCCGGGCGGCTTCGAAGGTGAGCGTATCCTCCTTGCGCCTTCGCTTGTTCTCCACGTTCAACTCTTCGGCCAGTTGGGCCGCTTTTTTCTGGTCTTCGGTGATCAGGAGATCGACCACGCGCGTGGCGTCGCCCATGCGGCCGGCTGCGTTGATACGCGGCGCCAGCAGGAAGAGCATGTGGCCCGTGGACAGTTCCTTCTCCCGCAGCCCCGCGACGTCCAGCAGGGCCTGCAGGCCCGACTTGTGCGTCTGCTGCATCATGTCCAGGCCGTACTTGGTCAGCACCCGGTTCTCGTCGCGCAGGGGGACGATGTCCGCCGTGGTGCCGAGGGCCACGAGGTCCATGTGCGTATACACCGTGTTCTCCGGCAGCCCCACGTGCTCGGCCAGCGCCTGAGCCACTTTGTACGCCAGGCCGACGCCGCAGAGTTCCTTGAAAGGGTATTCGCAATCGTCCCGCTTCGGGTTCAGAATGGCCACGCCGTTCGGAAGGATGTCGCCCGGCACGTGGTGATCAATGATAACGACGTCGATGCCCATCTCGCGGGCCTGTTCCACCTCGGCGTTCGCGGTTATCCCGCAGTCGACGGCCAGGATCAGCGTTACGCCGCGGTTTTTGGCTTCCTCCAGGCCTTCGATGGACAGTCCGTATCCATCGGTCATGCGGTTGGGTATGTAGGAGGATATCCGGTCCGTCAGCAACTTGATCGTCAGGTACAGCAGCGTGGTCGCCGTCGTACCGTCCACGTCGTAGTCGCCGAAGACCATGATGTGTTCCCCGCGCTGGATGGCTTCGTGTATCCGTTCCACGGCCAAATCCATGTCCGCCATGAGAAAGGGACTGTGCAGGTCATCGAGGGTGGGCTTCAGGAAATACCGGGCGTCGTCAAAGGTCGAAACGCCCCGATTGAGCAGGATCTGCGCGATCACGCGCGGGACGTTGATCAACTCCATCATCTGGGGAACCTGGGGATGTTCGTCGAGTAGGACCCAGCGGCTGTTCATGTAAACTGTCGGGATTTGAGGGTGATCGTGGTACCAAGTACCGTAAAACGTCCAAGCCGACCGTAAGCCGAGTTCTGTGCCTTCGCGGTGAAGGTGGCGATCATCTATCTGGGACGGCTGTCGCCAGCCGCCTCGTGCGACCTTACCCGAGAGTCTCCGGTTTCCCGGCGGTCGAGACGGGCCGTCTCTCCTCTCCTATTCGGTCTTGCACCAGATGGGGTTTGTCCTGCCGGACCGGTTACCCGGACCGCGGTGAGCTCTTACCTCGCCTTTTCACCTTTGCCTCCCCGAAGGGATCGGCCGTGTATTTTCTGTGACACTTTCCGTGGCATCACTGCCCCCTGCCGTTAGCAGGCATCCCGCCCTGCGGTGCTCGGACTTTCCTCGTCCGCCTTGCGGGCGAACGCGATCGCCTGGTCGACTTGGGACGTTTTACAGGTTCAATGTAACACGGGACGCGGCGCGGTTCAATACTCCAGCCCTTCTTCCGTGATCAGGATCCGGCCGCAGCTTTCACAGGATACCAGCCTCCGTCCCTGGCGGATCTGCATGACGACCTGCAAAGGGATCACGTGGAAACAGCCCGAGCAGGCCCCTTTCTTTATCGGTACGACGGTCATCCCCCGCAGGTTCCGCCGGATCCGGTCATAGACCTTCAGGACCGGGTTCTCCACGCGCATGGCCATTCGCTTCCGCTCGTCCATCTTGACGGCGACGTCCTCGTCCACCGCCGAAAGCCTGGACTTGAGCGTCGTGCGCTCCTCGCCGAAACGCTCGATGAGCGATTCGGTCTCGCCGCGTATGGTCTCCAGCGTCTCCTGCTCGATCTCCGCCTCGTCGATCAACTGGAGTATCCCGTCTTCGAGTTCGGAGATGCGGTTCTTCTGCGCCTGGATCTCCGCCTGGAGGGCGTCGTATTCCTTGTTGGTCTTCACGCTGTAAAGCTGTCCCTGGTACTTCTTGACCTGTTCCTGCGCGGCCTGCAGGTCCCGTTCGCGCTGACGCCGGTTTTTTTCGATGTCCTCGACCTTCGTTTCCTGGCCCGAGAGCCTGGTTTCCGCCTCGGACTGGACCGTCTTCATCGTCTCCAGCTGGTTGGGTATGTCTACTTTGTACTGTTCGAGTTCGTGCAAGTCCTGATCGGTCTTCTGCAATTCCAACAGCGCTCTCAAGCTTTCCTGCATGCGACTTCGGCCCTCCACGGAGATGAAAAGGCGGACAAAAAAAATGCACGCTGACCGTGCATTTCCCTTCACTTCAATCTGGTTTTGCCGCGCCCCGGGTCCGAAGAGGCAACTGCAGTCGGACCGTACAGACAATAGGGCACGTGGCCATATCCATCCTTTTCCCGATACTACTTGATTTTTTGATCATGGACGATAAAGATAATGCCGAAGGCATGTAGTGTCAATCAAAATAAGGGGAGGTGATCATGGGCTCGACCATACGTATCCAGGGCGGTAGAAAGGAAGAAAGTTTCGAGTTGAACATCGTGGTTTCCAAGTGGCTGTTCGCCGGCCTCACGGCGCTGATCGTCGCCGCCGTTTCGCTGGGGTACGCCGCGCTGCCCGCCCAGTCGCAGGACGACCGGGGCCGCAAGGCGGTTAACCCGGGCCAGAACTATAGCGAGGCCATCGAGGCGGGCGATTTCGTGTTCCTGTCCGGCAAGATCGCGGCCGTCCGGGGCCGGATTATCCCCGGCGGTATCGAGGCGGAAACGAAAATGGTCATGGATAACCTGCAGACGGCGCTGGCCAAGTCCGGGTTGACCATGGACGACGTGGTCAAGGCCACGGTGTTTCTCAACGATTTGAACGACTTTTCCGCCATGAACGAAGTGTACCGGTCCTACTACACGGGCGATCCGCCGGCCCGGTCCACCATACAGTCCGGTGTCGTGCTGAACGCCGGTATCGAGATCGACCTGATCGCCTACCGCGGCGGCAAGTAGTCGACAAGTAGCCGGCAAGTGGTCGCCATGTAGTCGCCATGTAGTCGGCAAGTAGTCGCCGGATCATTCCAACAGAGGCGAATGAACGAGAAAACGACCGCCGGCGTGATCGGACTGGGGCTGGGACGGGCCCATCTCGCCGGTTATCTCGCGGACAAACGGGTGGAAGTCGTCGGACTGGCCGACCTGGACGTCGGGCTGGCCGAGCGGACCGCGTCGGAACACGGCGTGCCCCACGCGTTTTCCGCCTACCGGGACCTGCTCGCCCTGGGCCCCGATCTCGTCAGCGTCTGCCTGCCGAATTTCCTGCACGCGCCCGTGACCATCGACGGCCTGGACGCCGGCGTTCACGTGCTGTGTGAGAAGCCCATGGCGCTGAACGCGGCCCAGGCGCGCGACATGGCCGCCGCCGCCCGGCGCAACGGCCGCTACCTCATGATCGCTCTGAACAACCGGTTCCGCACCGAGACGCAGATCCTGAGAAAGCTGATCGAGCAGAACGTGCTGGGCGAAATCTACTACGCGAAGACCGGATGGTTGAGAAGGAGCGGCATTCCGGGCGCCGGGACCTGGTTCACGCGCAAGGCTCAGGCCGGCGGCGGGCCCTTGATCGACCTGGGCGTCCACATGATCGATCTGACGCGCTGGCTCATGGGCAATCCGCGGCCCGTGTCCGTGGTGGGCGCCATCTACGCCCGGCTGAGCGATTCGGTGGAAGGCGTCTTCGACGTGGAAGACCTCGCCGCGGCCTTCATCCGGTTCGAGGGCGATGCCACGCTCGTCGCGGAGACGAGCTGGGCCTCCCACGTGCCTTCGGAAGGCTCCTACGTCAAGCTCATGGGCACCCGGGGCGGCGCCGAGATCACGGGCAACGACTTGACCGTCTATACCGACCTGCACGGCGAACAGGTGGATATCACGCCCGCCTACGCGCCGCGGGAATGGTCGGACTGCATCGCGGCCGAGATCGCCCATTTCGTCGACTGCATCCGGGCCGGCCGAACGCCCATGTCTACGGGCGAGCAGGGCGTCGAGATCATGCAGATCCTGGATGGGATCTACGAATCGGCCGCGGGCAACCGGATGGTCCGGATCGACTAGTGGGCCTCGGGGAGTCCGAATGCCCGGCTGTTGACCTGGATCGTGCGGTTTTCCGGCGTCGATGAGAGGGCGCTTCGGTAGGCGGCCGCGGCATCGGTCAGGAGGCCGGACCTTTCGTAGGCAATCGCCAGATTGTTCCACGCTTCCGCGTTGTTCGGGTCCACTTCCACGAGGCCTTCCCAGATCGCCACAGCCCCGGACCAGTTCCCTTCCCTGGCCGCCGATATCCCCCCACGATTCCCGGCAGGGACCAGCCGCCGCGTGACCTGGATTTCCTCCCGGACGATGGAGGCCATCAGGCGGCCCACGATGCGCCTGGCGATCACCTCGGTCAGCATCGGCGAAACGATCTCGACGGAGACGGCCCCCTCCGGCGGCGACTCGACGGGATCGGGCAGCACCGTGCGGTAGGATTCGGTTTCCGTGACGGAAAAGCTCCCGAGCAGTTCGTTCGAACCGACGTCGTAGGCCCTGAGCGTAGCCGTCATGACCGCCGTCTGATCTATATGCGGCACGATATAGGACTTGTTTACGATCTTTATATCGGTTCGCCCGAGTCCTACCTCCATGGCTTCCTCTTCCCGAAAGACCTTAACCTCCCCGTACGCTTCCGTGTAAGCCCTTTCGAGATCGCCGACGAGCGTGATATCGGCGTTGATTTCCCTTCCGACGATCAGCGCGAGAGAATCGGGGATCCGGCCGGCCTCGTGAGGGTGGCGGGACAGCGTCCGGAGTACCGGTCTCATTTCGATGGCCGTCAGCGTGGAATCCGAAACGAGGGCGCGGGCGAACAGGAACCCGGTCAGGTTGTTCAGGGCCAGGTCGGTGCCGTTGAACCCGAGCAGGGCGATCGATTCTTCTTCGCCGGGGAGGCCGAGCAGGGGCGATCGGTAGACATCGAACCGGACGGAGAGCGTAGAAGCCGCGCATCCGGGGACATGCGCCAGGAATGCCGCGGCAAGGAGCGGCAGGACCGTCCTGTAGAATGAAGCGGCCATGGTACCTGCATAGGTACGCCGTTTTGTCCCGGTGTGTCAAGGCGATTCGAGCCGGTCGCGCGTCCGCCGGAACCCCCCGAAAGAGGTTGACAACCGGACCGGCGGTCCTTAATCTACGCATGACCAGAAATCACGTCATTACGGGTAATTTACATGTCCTCGTCTCAGAAGCCGCCAGGGCCTGCCGCACCCGGCGAGAAGTCCGGCAAGACCCCCGGGAAGACGCGTCCCGACCCGGTCCGCCGCCGCCGATTCCTGCAGAGATGCCTCGGCGCGCTGGGCGGCATCGGCTCCCTGATGGCCGTCTATCCGCTCATCCGTTACATCGAACCACCCCCCGAAGCCGAAGGCGCCAACCGGGTTGAAATCGACCGCGCGTCCCTGCCTCCCGGCACGTCCAGGACGGTGATCTACCGGGGCCGGCCGACCATCGTGGTCAACACTTCCGACGGTTACATCGCCTACAACGCCGTTTGTCCCCACCTGGGTTGCGTCGTCAAGTGGCAGGGGGGAACGCAGAGCCTGATCTGCCCCTGTCACGGCGGCATATTCGGCACGGACGGCAGCGTCCAGGGCGGACCGATTCCCGGTCCCCTGACCGCAGTCGAACTGTCCGTCACCGACGACAAGATCATCGTCGGCGTGTAACCGCCGGTGCCCGGACAACCGCCGGTGCCCGGACAACCGCCGGTGTCCGGACGGCTCTTTCTTCGCGGAGCACGAAACCAGCCACCATGATCAGACGCCTGTCCAACGAGGTGTACAACTGGCTCGATGATCGTGCGGAAATCTCGGTCATCATCGATTTCTGCCGCCGCCAGCTGACCAAGCCCGTGCCCCGCCATCTCAACTGGCTGTTCTCCTTCGGAACGGTCACCCTGATGTTCTTCCTTTCCCAGGCCGTCTCGGGCGTCTTCCTGATGATCTACTACGAGGCGTCGGCCGATACGGCCTACGAAAGCGTGAAGTACATCATGGAGCAGGTGCGCTTCGGCTGGCTCATGCGCCAGGTGCATACCTACGGCGCCAATTTCATGATCGCCTTCCTGCTGCTGCACTCGGTCCGCGTGTTCTTCTACGGCGGATACAAGAAACCCCGGGAGCTTACCTGGCTCTTCGGGTTCGGCCTGCTGGTCGTAACCCTGGCCTTCGGCTTTACGGGCTATCTCCTGCCCTGGGACCAGCTCTCCTACTGGGGCACGACGGTGGGTACGGAGATCGCCGCCGCAACCCCGCTCATCGGCGAGTATATCCTGATCCTCATGCGGGGCGGCGAAATCATCTCCGACGTGACCCTCACCCGCTTCTTCGTGCTGCACGTGGTGCTGCTGCCGTGGGCCTTCATCGCCCTGGTCACCGTGCACCTGGTCCTCATCCGGTACAAGGGCATCTCGCCGCTCGAAGGAACGGACGTGCCGGAGAAGACGCCGGAAGAACTGAAGAAAGCCGGCGGAAAGCCTTTCTACCCCCAGCACGTGATGAAAGAAGCCATCGTGGTCCTGCTGGTCCTGGCGTCTATGATCTTCATGATTATCTATTACCCCCTGCCGCTCCACGAAAAGGCCGATCCCTTCAACACGCCGGTGGGCGTCAAGCCGGAATGGTATTTCCTTTCCTCCTACCAGGCGCTGAAATACCTCCCGAAAACCATCGGCATCATCGGGTCCGGCCTGGTGGTCCTGGCCATCTGCCTGCTGCCCTTCTGGGACCGGACGCCGGCCCGTACGCCCGCGCGCCGGCCCCTCGCGACGTCCCTCGGCATCCTGTTCATCTTGCTGAACATCGCCCTCGCCCTGCTCGGCAAGATCTCGGAAACGGAGATGACCTTCATGGGCACGAGGTATCACTTCGACATCTACGGCTGGCCCCACGCCATCGGGACGGTCGAGGAACCGGCTGTTATGCCGGACACGGGCGGCGAGGGAACCGAATGAGCAGACGGACATCATACCGTACACGGACGGCAAACCGGGCGCGGGCGGCCCTCCAGGCGCGGACTGCTTTCTTCCTCCTTCCGCTGCTGATCCTCTCCTGGACGACAACAGATTCCGCGGAAGCGCAACAGTCCGCGGCGACCAATAACTGCGTCAGCTGCCATGCCGGCCTGGACGACGAAGACATGAGCCTGCCGGTGGCCGAATGGCAGCGGAGCGCGCATCTTCCGGCGGACATCTACTGCCAGGATTGTCACGGCGGGAACGCCGCTACCATGATGGAAGACGAAGCGCACGACGTCGAAATGGACTTTGTGGGCCTGCCCGACCCCTACGTCGTCCATGAACTGTGCGGCGAGTGCCACCAGGTCCAGATGACCAACTACGTGCCCAGTCCCCACGGCCTCGAGGGAGATTTCTGGCCCAACTGCGTGGACTGCCACTCAAACCACGAAATAGTCCAACCCCAGGCGTCCCTGATCTCCATACCCGACAACTGCGAGGACTGTCACGAGCAGGCGATCATGGACGATTACATCGCCCTGACCGACCGGGGACTCGAGCCCATCGTCGAGTTCCGGCAGGCCGCGGAGGAGATCCGTTCGGCCGGGGTCCCGGTCGACCTGATTCTGGACCAGGCCAACCTGGCACGAAACGCTTATGTCGAGCGGGCCTCCCACGTCTTCGTACTCGAGAAAATGGTCGCCGTCGTCGATTCGCTGGAACAGGTCTACCCAAGCATCAGAAAAGAAGTGGAAACCGCACGCACCGAAGTCGATACCCGGCGCAGGTTCGGCTGGATGTTCATAGGACTCTTTCTCGTGGCGGCGGGCGTCATCTGGCTATACCGCCGGTCGCTACCGGGCGCCTGATCGAAACGCCGGTGCGCTGCCGGACGCCCGATCGTACCGGAGCCCCATCATGTACACTCGATTTCTCCTCTGTCTCCTGCTCGTTTTCTCCGCGCCGACTGTCGCGGCCAGCACAGCCGCCACGGCCGGCGACATCCGTCCGGTGCCCGACGGCAAGGGGACGTCCACCCTGGCCCAGGCCGTGCTGCGCCTGCCCGTCGTGGCCAGCATGCTGCACACCGGCGCTCATCCCGATGACGAGAACAGCGCCCTGGTCGCCTATGTGAGCCGGGGATTGCACGCGCGGACCGCCTACCTTTCGCTCAACCGCGGCGAAGGTGGACAGAACCTCATCGGCCCCGAGCTCTACGACGCCATCGGCGTGGTCCGGACGGAAGAGCTGCTGACGGCCCGCCGATTCGACGGCGCGGAGCAGTTCTTCACACGGACCTACGACTTCGGGTTTTCCAAGTCGGCCGAGGAAACCCTGGAATACTGGAATCATGATAAAATACTGCTTTCGGACGTGGTGCGCGTCATCCGCCGCTTCCGTCCCGACGTGATCGTATCCGTCTTTGCCGATTCTCCCCGCGACGGCCACGGGCATCACCAGGCGGCCGGGAGGATCACCCGCGAAGCCTTTTTCGTCGCGGCCGATCCGGAACGCTTTCCCGATCACCTGCGGGACGGCCTGCGTCCCTGGCAGGCCCGCAAGCTGTACATCAACAACACACGTGCTTCTTTCGACAGCATCGACTCCCTGGTGGTCGACGTAGGCACCTACAGTCCCGTGCTGGACCGGTCGTACCGTGAACTCGGCCTGGCGGGCCGCAGCATGCACCGCTCCCAGGACATGGGGACTCTGCAGCCGAAGGGTCCGGCGACCACGAAGATAAAGCTGGTCGCGCGCGCGGGCATGGCGGGCGAAGCGCGCGGGGGCGTGGCGGACACGGGCATGGCGGACGCGGACGGAGACGCCCACCTGTTCGACGGCCTGGACACGACTTTCATGCGGTTCAATGCCATGGCCGGACCGGACGCCGGGAAGATCCCCGGATTCGCCGGCCGGCTCGAGCGGCTGGACGCGTTGGCCCGTGAGGCTGCAGACGCCTACCGGCCGCTGGACCCTACCGCCGTGCTGGACCCCGTGTTGGAGGGCCTGCGTATGATCCGGGCGCTCCGGGAAGACTTGGAAAAGGGCGGCCTGCCGGCCGACGTCCTCGCAGACATGCTCTTTCTGCTTGATCTGAAGGAGGAAGACTTCGCCAATGCGGCAGTCCTGGCCCTCGGCATGGCCTTCGAGGTTCTGACCAGCGACGACCGGGTCGTCCCGGGCAACCTGCTCGGCGTGCACCTGGTGTTGCTGAACCGCAGTGCGCGGTCCGTCCGCGTCACCAACCTGGCGCTGGACGTTCCGGAGGGTTGGACCGCGGCTCCCGATCCGGTTCCGGCCAGACCGGCCAGGCCGCCAGGGCCCTTCGAAGCGGCTGGATCACCTGGACCGCCCGGTCCGACCGGTCCGACCGGTCCGTCCCGGCAAACCTCAGACATCGGCTACAACGAAAGCTTCGCGGAGAACTGGCGGGTCGAAGTACCGTCCGACGCCGGCCTCACCCGGCCCTACTGGCGTCGCCGCTCCCTGAACGATCCGAGGGTCGTGGTGGACGACACGGCATTGATCGGGCTTCCCTGGCGCCCGCAGCCCGTAATCGGACGGGCCCGGTTTCTCGTGGACGGCGTCGAGATCGAAATCCGCCGGCCCGCGCAGTACCGTTTCGCCGACCGGGCCTTCGGTGAAATCCGCCGCGAACTCCAGGTCGTGCCCGCGCTGTCGATCACCATGGACCCGCCGGTGGTGGTCGCCCCGTCGGGACGGGAAAGCCCCCTGCGGTTCAGCGTGTCGGTGGTCAGCAACGTGGACGGCGGGATCGAAGGCGGACTGTCCCTCGAGACGCCGGACGGGTGGGCAGTCTCGCCCGGGGAAGTTCCCCTGGCGTTCTCGGGAAGAGGGCAGGCCGCCACGTTCACCTACTCGGTAGTACCGGTCCGGGGCGCCCGGGACGGGGCTTACGAGGTACGGGCGGTGGCGAAGGCCGGTGGGAACGAATACCGCGAGGGGTACGAGGTGATCGCCTATCCCCATATCGAGCCGAGGCACCTGTACCGCGGTTCGTCATCCGTCGTGCAGGTGGCCCGAGTCGATCTGCCGGACGATCTGAGGGTGGGTTACATCATGGGAACGGGCGACCAGGTCCCGCTCGTGCTGGAGCAGATGGGCCTGCGGGTGCGACTGCTGACGGAGGAGGATCTCGCCACGGCCGACCTGGACGCCTTCGACCTGATCATCACGGGCATCCGCGCTTACGAAGTCCGCGACGATCTCATCGCCGTGAACCAGCGGCTGCTGGACTACGTGGCGGCCGGGGGCGTCTACATCGTGCAGTACAACAAGTACGCCTTCAATCTCGACCAGTACGGGCCCTACCCCTTCCAGATCAACCGCCCCCACGACCGGGTGACCCGGGAGGACGCGCCGGTGGACATCCTGGTACCGGATCACCCCGTCTTCAACCGGCCCAACCGGATCACCGACGCGGACTTCGAAGGCTGGGTGCAGGAACGCGGCCTGTACTTCCAGGGCGAATGGGACCCCCGCTACACGCCGCTCATGGCCTCGCGGGACCCGGGGGAGCCGCCCAGGGGCGGCGGGCTTCTTGAAGCCCGTTACGGCAAGGGGCGCTATATCTATACGGGCTACGCGTGGTTCCGCCAGCTTCCCGCGGGCGTGCCCGGCGCCGTGCGGCTATTCGCCAACCTGATCGGCCTGGCGGCCGAAAACCGGGCCCCATAGAAGGCCTCAACGCACAGTGAAGGTTGGAACGGTAGGTGGCCGGGACGGCTGGATGAGGTTCCGAAAGCGCCAAACCGCGCTACGCGGGCTGCAGCGGCACATCGGTGCGCCACTCGGGGAAGCGTTCGTCGATCCCCCGGATGAGACCGTTGTAGGCCTCGCGGAACTGTTGTGTGCCCGGGCCGATGGATCCGTCCCCGATGTCGTAATTGTCGATCGAAGCGACCGGCGTGACTTCCGCGCCCGTTCCGCACAGGAAAACCTCGTCGGCCGTGTACAGTTCCGTGCGGTCGATCTCCCGTTCCACCACCGGCATCTCGAGGACGTCCCGCCCGATTTTCAATATGGTATCCCGGGTGACGCTCACCAGGATATCGGCCGTCACCGGCGGCGTGATGAGGACGCCGTCCTGGATCATCATCAGGCAGGCGCCGGGCGCTTCGCAGACCTTGCCGCGGTTGTTCAGCATGATGGTTTCGTCGAATCCCTTGAGCGTGGCGTCCGTCCACGCGATGGCGCTGTTGCGGTAGTTGGCCCAGCACTTGATGCGGGCCGGGAGCGTGTTGTCCGAAATGCGCGTCCAGGAGCTGACCGAGCACCGGGCGCCGTCCTTTCTGCGCAGGTTGGAGCCGTAGGCAAAGGTGTGGACGTAGACGTGGGCCGGACCCGCCATCTTGTTGAGATACACGTCCGGCGAGAAATACACGGTCGGGAATATGTAGACGTCCTCCCGGTACCCGTGGACCCGGCACAGTTCGAGGGAGCCGTTCCACACGTCTTCCAGGGTATAGGGCGTTTCCATCCGCATCAGCTTGATCGACCGGTACAGGCGATCCAGGTGTTCCTTGAAACGGAAGACGAAGAGTTTCTCCCGGTCGTCGTTCCAGTAGGCCCGGATCCCCTCGAAAATGGCGTGGGCGAATATATGTCCCTGCGTGACGTGCACCGTACCCTGGTCCCAGGGGATCTGTTCCCCGTCCAGCCAGATGTATTTTGAATGATCCTCGCCCCACATTTTCGTCTTCTTGGCCATGCCCGTGCTCCCTATAAATGGTCGAAAAATCGATTCGTGATCCGGTGACTCCGCGATTCCGCGTCCCGCCACTACCGCCCGCGACCGGTCCAGTGTGCCGCGTCAACCTCTACACCCGGTCCGGTCCAGGCCGGTCCCGCACCCCTGCATTCCGCATCTCGTCCAGGCACGCCCGCCAGGCGTATTCCTTCGGGCCGAGGACCTCCACCTGCTGGCACGACATGCACCACTGCAGAATCACCGGTTCGTCATCCCGGGATACTGTGCGTATGGCCACCCAGAACTCGACGCCGTGAGGGCAGCCCGTCTGGGTCCGCTGGAATTCGGGCAGGATGTGATGGATCTTGTCGCCCGCCGGCGTAAGGCCGACCAGGGTCTCGTCATAGGGGCGGATAGGCATGCTCGGTGATCCGGAATCGGTGCAAATCGGACGTGGACGCTGTGTACGTGAACGCTGTGTAATTTATGGATTTTGGCCGCAGTCCTGTCAAGGGATATCCCGTCGAGGAGCTGCGGCGTGAAAACAACCGGATTCACCTTGACCGTACGCGCCGCCCATCGTTATTCTAACCGGCGGAACCAGGCCTCAGACACCGTTTCGTGCAGCACAGAAATCCGGGAGTGATCATGGTCCACCACTTCGAGCCCGCCCGCTACCATACCACCATGGGTTCCCATGAACCCGCCCTGCGCGTGAAGGACGGGGATACCGTCGTCACGTCGACGGTCGACGCCCGGGGGAAGGACCGCACCGACAAGCCCGTGACGCCTCCGGGCAATCCACAGACGGGCCCCTTTCACGTCGAAGGCGCCGAACCGGGCGACACGCTCGCCGTACACCTGGACCGGTTGACGCCCAACCGCCCCTTCGGCTGGACCCGTCCGCTCGTGGCGCCCAACGTGCTCGATCCCGATTACGTTCGAGAGACCGCGGGGGAGATCGAAAGCCGGGACGACCTCTGCCGCTGGGAGGTGGATCTGGATCGGAGGACGGTCACGCTGGTCGACCCGGACGACACCCGGCTCGGACGGATGTCCCTGCCCCTGACGCCCATGACGGGATGTTTCGGCGTGGCGCCGGACAAGGGCCAGGCGATCTCGACGGCCACGTCCGCCAGCCACGGGGGCAACATGGACTACCGGGGATTCGTGGAAGGCGTCACCGCGTACTTCCCCGTGTTCGCGCCCGGCGCCCTGTTCCACATCGGCGACGGCCACGCGGTGCAGGGGGACGGGGAGATCGTCGGCACGGGCGTCGAGATCTCCTTCGACGTGCAGTTCACCTTCAGGGTGCTCAAGGGAAAGCAAAGCGCCTGGCCCCGCGGCGAGAATGCCGAATACCTTTTCACGGCGGGCAACGCCCGGCCCCTCGACCAGTGCGTCCAGCACGCGACCACCGAAATGCTGCGCTGGCTGCAAGCCGACTACGGTCTCGATCCCAGGGCGGCGCACACGCTGCTCGGACAGTGCGTAGAGTACGACATGGGGAATGTGTTCGATCCCGCCTATACCATGGTGTGCAAGGTCAGGAAAGACCTGCTTCGCGGCCTGGACATCGACACCCGGTCGGTGCACGACGAACTGGCGGGAACTTGACCGGCAGCGGCAGACTGACCGGCGGGCGACAACGCCAGACGCGGAGCCTGCGCGGCCCGGAAGACTGACCAGCCGCAGCTGGCCGGCCCCGGCAGCAGCCCCGGGACGCGCCGGCTAATCACATAGAACGGAGCGCAACATGAACAGACTCGAGGGACAGGTGGCCTGGATCACCGGCGCGGGTACCGGCATCGGACGCGGTATCGCGCTGGTGCTGGCCCGGGAAGGTGCGGACGTGATCCTGTCCAGCCGGCGGCGCGAGCCCCTTGCGGCCGTCGCCGGGGAGGTGGAGGCCGCGGGGCGGCGGGCGGTCATTGCCCCCATGGACGTGACCGACCGGGGACAGATCGATGTGGCAATGGCAAGGGCGGTCGATCAGCTAGGCCCCGTGTCGATCCTGGTGAACAACGCGGGCGTCAATACGCCTTTGCGTACGGCGACTGAAATGGCGGTGGAGGACTGGGACCGCGTGGTGGACATCAATCTCACGGGCGCGTTCAACTGTTTCCGCGCGGTCTACGAACCCATGAAGGCGCGGGGCGAAGGCACCATCATCAACGTCGCGTCCATGGCCGGACGGCAGGTGTCTCTCCTCGGCGGGGCCGCCTACTGCGCGTCCAAGCACGGCATGGTCTCGCTGACCCATTCGATCAACCTGGAAGCCGCCGAATTCGGGCTCCGCGCCTGCGCCATCCTCCCCGGCGAGGTGAAAACGCCCATCCTCAAGAACCGGCCCCAGCCCGTGTCCGAGAAGCGCCTTTCCCTGATGCTCACCCCCGAAGACATCGCGGACACCGTCGTTTTCGTGCTGTGCCAGCCCGCCCGCGTGGTCATACCCGAAATGTGGGTCATGCCCGTCTACCAGGTATCGGCCCAGCCCCTTCCCTGACAATGTTGACGATGCCCTATAGCGCCGGTCCAGGTCGCGGCGGCGGGTGCGACAGGTCGCGGCGGCGGGTGCGACAGGACCCCGCGGCGGGTCACTCCGGGCCGCCCGGACGCCCGGTTTATCGTTTGACAGCGAGCGGTCCCTGGCGTAATTTCGAGTGGACGCCGAAACGGAAAAGACCACCCGGCTTCAAACCCCGTCAACCTGACCCTTGCCGTCCGACCCACATACCATGAACAGTCCGACAGAATCGGTCATCCTGCTGGTTGAAGGTTCCTCCCGCGGAAGGGACGAGAAACACTACGGCCTGACCCAGCGGGATCACCGCGTGATCGCCGTGGAAAACAGCGACCAGGCGCTTAACGTCCTGGCGTCGGAATCCCCGAGCGTCATCATCTCGGACCTGGATGCCCCCGGCATAGACGGACTGCGTCTGATGGGCGTCGCCCTGGGCAGGAATCCCGAGGTGGGCGTCATCCTGATGACGGATCCCGGCTCCATGGGACTGGCCGTGGCCGCCATGAAGGAGGGGGCGTACGACGTACTCGAGAAACCCGTGTACGTGGAGAAGCTCGCGGCGGAAATCGAAAAGATCCTGGACCGCCAGCGCATCGTGCAGGAAAACCAGGAATTGCTGCACCAGCTCGACACCCGGTACGGATTCGAGAACATCGTGGGGCGTTCCGCGTCCATGCAGCGCATCCGGGAACAGATCCTCCAGATCGCCGATACCCAGTCCACAGTACTCATCTTCGGCGAGAGCGGAACGGGCAAGGAATTGGTGGCCCACGCCCTCCACTACGGGAGTTCCCGGAGGAACAGGTCCTTCGTGCCCGTTTTCTGCAACGCCCTGTCGGAAGGGGTGATCGAGAGCGAACTGTTCGGCCATGAGAAAGGCGCCTTCACGAACGCGGTCAAGACCTACCGGGGCCGGTTCGAGCTGGCCGACGGGGGCACGCTCTTCCTCGACGAGGTGGGCGAACTGTCGCCTTCCACCCAGGTGAAGTTGCTGCGCGTCCTCCAGGAACGCAAATTCCAGCGGGTGGGCAGCGGAAACTGGCTGCAGACGGACACCCGGGTCATCGCGGCGACGAACCGTGACCTCGAAGCCGAGATCAAAAGCGGACGCTTCCGGGAAGACCTCTATTACCGGCTGCGCGTGGTAACCCTTTCCCTGCCGCCCTTGCGGGAAAGGAAAGAGGATCTCCCCCTGCTGATCGACCACTGCATCCGCCGGTTCGGCGAGCGGGAGAAGAAGCCGATCGAGCGCATCGACACGCCGGCCCTGGAACTGCTGTCCACCTATCACTGGCCCGGGAACGTGCGTCAACTGGAGAACTGCATCGAGGGCATGATCGTCATGGGTACGGGGAAAACCCTGACCGTGGCGGACGTCCCGGAATTCATACGGCATACCCGGCCGGAATCGACGGCGGTCCCGCTGAACAATGGATCGGACCGGACGGACGACCTGTCGCCGGACTTCATTCGCTACCTGGCCGGTAAAATCGCCGAACAGCGCAATGTGCCCGTTCGGCCGATCACCGACCGGGCCCTGGCCGTACTGGCCGCCATCGATTGGTCGGCGGACGGCGCGTCGCTGCGACGGTGCCTGGAAACCATGGTATTGCTCGCCGACGGGGACGGGCTGGACGTGGAGGATATACCTGCGGAATTCCTGTCGGCACGGTCCGGACATGCCGCGGCGGACGGCGAGGACGAAGACGGTGTGGACATCCGTGTGGGCATGTCGATGAAGGAAGGCGAACGGAGACTGATCGCCGCGACCCTGGCCGCCTGCGGACGGAACAAGGCGCGGACCGCCCGGGTCCTGCGGATCGGACAGCGCACCCTCTTTCGGAAAATAAAGGCCTATCACCTGGAGTAGCGTCAGCCAAGGAGTTCCGGTTTGGAAGGTCGGGCGATACTGGTCGTCGACGGCGAAACGGACAGCCGGCGTCACGTGGCGGGCATCCTGCGGAATGCGGGTTACGACGTGCTGGAGACCGCCACCGCGGCCGAAGCGTTGCGCGCGGCGAGGAAGGATCCGCCGGATGTCGTACTCGTCGACCTCGCGCTGAGCGACGCCGATCCGGAGCAGTTGCTACGCACCATTTCGGCGAAGCACCCCGACACCGACATCATGCTCACCACCCGGCAGCACGAGCCGCCCCGCCAGTACCGTCAATTGGACGTCAGCGACTACATCGAAAAACCCGTCGAAGCCGAAGAACTGCTCACTAAAATGCGTATGCTGGACCTCCGGCGGGAGTTCCAGCAGCGGTTCCAGCTCCTGGGTCGGGACGATCGCTTCATCGCCGCCATGGAATCGGTGCTCCAGGTGGCGCCCACGGGGATCCAGGTCCTGCTGACGGGAGAAAGCGGCACCGGCAAGGAGGGGTTTGCCCGGGCGATCCACCATTTCAGCGACCGGCGCGACGGTCCTTTCATACCCATCAACTGCGGCGCCATCGCCGAAGGGGTGCTGGAAAGCGAACTTTTCGGTCACGAAAAAGGCGCTTTCACGGACGCCAAGGGCCAGCGGAAGGGATACTTCGAGCAGGCGCACGGCGGCACGCTGCTCCTCGATGAAATCGGCGACATGCCCCGGTCGACCCAGGTAAAGCTGCTGCGCGTCCTGGAGCAGCAGGAGTTCATCCGCGTCGGCGGATCAACGTCGGTGAAGACCGATGTCCGCCTCATCGCGTCCACCAACCGGGACCTCTCCGGGGACATCCACGACGGTACTTTCCGGCAGGACCTGTACTACCGGCTCAATGCCGTGCACATCCATCTGCCCGCCCTGCGCGAACGCCGCGACGACATCCCCAGGCTGATCAGCCACTTCATACGGAACGTCCCCGGGAAGCCCAGCGCGCCGCTGCCCGTCTTCACGGAGGAAGCCCTGGCGGCCCTGTCCGATTACGAGTGGCCGGGGAACATACGGGAACTGCGCCACCTCATCGAATCACTCGTGGTGACTTCCGGCAAGGCCAGGGTCGACGCGGAAGACCTGCCGGACCGCATCTACACGCCGCCCATGGCGAACCGGGCCCTGCCGGTTCCACAGAACCGCAACCCGCAGGACATGGACCGCGAGATGTTCTACAAGATCCTCTGGCAGATCCTGACTGCCATCCACGAACTCCCGTCCAAGATCTCCGCTGCCCTCGGCGGACGGGGTCCCGAACAACTTCCCGAACATTTTCAGCTGCCTTCCCGCACGGAAGCGGAGCAGGACCTCGAAACGCCTCCCTCGGAAGCGAAGCAGGTCCTCGAAACGCCTCCCTCGGAAGCGGCACAGGAAGTCGTGCCTTCCTGCGGCGAAGCGGGATCGGGTTTCGAACGGCCGGCCGAGGAGGTGACGGCCGATGACGGTCTGGACCGGTTGCGCTCCATGGAAGACTGGGAGCGGGAGGCCATACGGCGCGCGCTTGAGCGAAACGAAGGGCACCGGGGCCGGGCCGCGCGGGAACTCGGCATCAGCGAGCGGTCCATCTACCGCAAGATCAGGGACTACGGCCTGGACGAATACGCCTGATCCTCTCCGGTGATTCGGCCGGCGAAAACGCTTGACAAATCACCCGCGAATCACTGTATTTGGCTGGGAGCGATTTACATACATCAACGTGAAAGGAGCCGCGATAGTGGGACAGCCTACAGCGATTACGGACGATCAATTCGAATCCGAGGTTATTAACAGCAGCACGCCGGTGCTAGTCGATTTCTGGGCGGAGTGGTGCGGGCCCTGCAAGGCCGTCGCCCCCACGCTGGCGGAGCTCGCGGGCGATTACGACGGACGCCTGAAAGTCGTCAAGGTCGACGTGGACGAGAACCGGGAAGCGGCCACCCGTTTCGGCATTCGGAGCATACCGAGCCTCCTGATCTTCAAGGACGGCGCCGAGGTGGACCGGATCATCGGCGCACTCCCCAAGCAACAACTCGCCGAGAAGATCGACGGCCACCTCTAGTCGGACGAGGCCAGGCGCGGCCGGGCACGGCCATTTGCCGCCGGGCAGTCCAGGCGCGGCTCGACAGACGTGGGACGGATATTCAACGAAAGCCGGGAAGGCCGATCGACGCACTCCCGGTTTTTTGTATGCGGTCCGGCCGGTCGGACGGCTGGCCGGACATCAAGTCAGCACCAGAGGAATCCGGAGACCAGGGCATGCTGGGTGTCGTACGCAGACTGAGAGACGGGTTGGCCCGGACGCGGGACGGGCTCGCACGCAGGATCCACCAGGCCGTGGGTCGGTATGACCGAATCGACGAGGACCTGCTGGAGGAAATCGAAGCCATCCTGCTGCAGACCGACGTGGGCGTGGAAACGACCCTGCGGATCATCGACGGGCTGCGGGACCGCGCGGTCGACCGCCGGACCCGGAATCCCGATGACCTCATGGACCTGCTCCGCGAGGAGATGACGGGCATCCTGGGCGATGCGCCGGCACCCGAATCGGACCAACGGCCCCGGGTCATCATGATCGTGGGGGTCAACGGTTCGGGCAAGACCACGACCGCCGGGAAGATGGCGGCCCGTTACGCCGGGGAAGGGAAGAAGGTCCTGATCGCCGCAGCCGATACCTTTCGGGCGGCGGCCATCGACCAACTGGAAGTCTGGGCGCATCGCGCGGAGGCGGACTTCATCCGGCACCAGCACGGATCCGATCCCTCGGCCGTGGTCTACGACGCCATGCAGGCCGCCGCCGCCCGGGGTTCGGACGTGGTCATCATCGACACGGCGGGCCGGCTGCACACCAGGGGCAACCTGATGGAGGAACTGAAGAAGATCAAGCGCACCGCGGGCAAGCAAATGGTAGGAGCGCCCCACGAGGTGCTGCTCGTGCTCGACGGGACCACGGGCCAGAACGCCCTCGCCCAGGCCCGCGTCTTCAGCGAAGCCCTGGGCGGCCTGACGGGCATCGCCCTGACGAAGCTGGACGGGACCGCCCGGGGCGGCATCGTGTTCGCCATCGGCGTGCAACTGGGCATCCCCGTCAAACTCATCGGCGTGGGCGAAGGCATCGAGGACCTGCAGGATTTCGACGCACCGGCCTTCGTGGACGCCCTTTTCAACTGATTACGGAAGTATGCCATGCCCCGATTGGCCATAAACGGCGCGGCGCCGGCACGGACCGAACCCTTTCCGTCCTGGCCCATGAACCTGGAAGCGAGCGCCCGGGCCGCCGGCGAGACCGTGCGCTCCGGTCGGTGGGGAAGCATCCAGGGCGAGAAGGTGCGCAGCCTCGAACAGCGCTTCGCCTCCTTCCAGCACGCCGCCCACGGCATTGCCGTCTGCAACGGCACCACGGCCCTCTGCCTCGCGCTGCAGGCGGTCGGCATCGAACCCGGCGACGAGGTCATCGTGCCGGCCTATACCTTCATCGCATCGGCCAGCTCGGTCGTGATGTCGAACGCCGTCCCCGTGTTCGTCGACATCGATCCCCTTACCTACAACCTGAACCCCGATCGGGTCGAAGAAGCGGTCACACCACGGACCCGGGCCGTCGTGGCGGTACATTTCGCGGGCCTCCCCGCGGACATGGACCGGCTCGGTGAAATCGCCGGCCGCCACGGCCTTGCGGTAATCGAGGACGCGGCACAGGCCCACGGCGCGCGGTGGGGAGGCCGGGGCGTGGGCGCCATCGGTTCGATCGGCGCCTTCAGCTTCCAATCCTCCAAGAACCTCAACGCCGGCGAGGGAGGCATCATGCTCACCAACGACGACGGCCTGGCGGCGGCGGCGCGGTCCCTCGCCGACTGCGGGCACGCCGAGCAGGGACCCCGTTACAACCACTTCCGCATGGCCGGCAACAACCGGATGACCGAGATACAGGGCGCCCTGCTCCTGGCACAGATGGATCACCTGGAGACCCAGGCCGACCTGCGCCACGCAAACGGCGAGTACCTGACCGAACGCCTCGGGGCGATTCCGGGCATCTCACCGGTGGCCAGGCCCGCGAAGGCCGACCGCCACGCGCGGCACATCTACATGTTCAGGTACAACGAAGCATCCTTCGGATGCGTCCCGAAAACACGGTTCATCGAGGCCCTGCGCGCCGAAGGAATCCCCGCCAGTCCGGGCTACTCCATCCCCCTGTACAAACAACCGGTTTTCACGGAACGGAATTACGGCATATACCAAAGCCCGGCGCTGTCTGCCGTTGACTATGACGCGTTGAATCTGCCGGTAACGGAACGGGCCTGCCGTTCGGAGGCCGTATGGTTCTCGCAGAATGTGCTGCTGGGGGACCGGGACGACATGGATGACATCGTCCGGGCGGTCGCGAAGATCGGGGAACATCGCGACGAACTGGGGGAAGCCTAGCTGGCGCGGCGCGATGCTCGTCGAATAGCGCGGCGCGGTGCCGCTTTATCCAGGTGGGAATGGGAATACTTCCTTAACGGCGCGTACTGCCCGCACCCGCCGTACCCGCCGCGTCCTTCACCGTGGAAACCAGGTGGGCCGGCTTTCCGCCGGACCGCCGGAATTCGATCAACTCGGCCATGATACTGACGGCGATCTCTTCGGGGGTATCGGCGCCGATCTCCTTGCCGATCGGCGCGTGCACCTGGTCGAGCAGGTGCCGTGGCACGCCTTTTTCTTCCAGGTTCTTCCACATCAAGGCGATCTTGCGCCTGCTGCCGATCATGCCGATGTAGGCGGCGCCGGTCCAAACCGCCTGCTCGATGACGGGCTGGTCCCACTGGTGTCCGCGGGTCACCGCGACCAGGTAGGAGGAGCCGTCGATGGGCAGTTTGCCCACGACCTCGTCGAAGGCGTTCACGACCACCTCGTCCGCTTCGGGGAACCGCTCGTGGTTCGCGAAGGCCGGCCGGTCGTCCACCACGATGATGCGGAACCCGACGGTATCGGCGAGCCGGGCAATGGCCCTGGCCACGTGGCCGCCGCCGAAGAGGAACAGCTGCGGCGCAGGCCAGATGGACTCCAGGAAGATCCGGGTCTCCACGCCTTCGTGCTCCAGCGTGACCACCCGCAACAGGTTCTCGGTGGTTTCCAGGTCCGAATCCAGCCGGATCCGGTCGTCCAGGGCGGGGTCTCCGAGCGTGCCGACGGTCTCGCCGGCATCCATGAGCAGCATCTTGCCGGCTTCCGTACCGGCCCGGCCCGACACCAGCGTGGCCAGGAGTCCGATGCCCCGCGCTTCGTGGAGCCCGCGGATCGCCTCGAAGACCTCCTGCATGGGGCCCGTCCGGATCGGTTCCGTGAAAATCTCCACGTTGCCGCCGCAGTTCAGTCCCTCGTCTCCGGCGTGCTTCTCGGTCAGGATGAAGTGCTGCAGCCTGGGAGCGGAGCGGTCCATGACTTCGCGCGCCTCGGCCCAGACGTCGGCTTCCAGGCAACCGCCGCCCACCGTACCGGTGAACGAACCGTCCCCCTTGACGAGCATTTTCGCCTTCTTGCTCATCGGCAGCGATCCCTTGCTCGACACAATGGTGGAAAGCGCCGCCTTCTCACCCCGCGACAGGACGTTCACGACCTCGTCGAAAACCTCTTTCATGCGTCTATCTCCGCGCGTCTATCTCCGCTAGTGCATCAGACCAGTTCCACGGGCAACTCCTCGAAACCCGTCTCATCGTCCACCCACCGGAACATCTTGATATCGCTTACGGCGTCCCTCGTGACGGAAAGGACCAGGTAACCGGGTTCCGGGTCCAGCCAGCCGGTCAGGGCGTCCATCCGGTCCTTCTCCGAGAAATACGCCGGCGCGTCCGGATGGGAATGATAGAATCCCTGGACCCGCGCGCCCGGAGGGTCGAACTCCCCGAAGAACAGCCGCTCCATGTCCGCCCGGCTGAACGCGTACGCGGTCCGGGCGTCCCGGAGATGTTCCGCCGGGTCTTTCGCGTGCAACTCGTCCTGGATGTTCCTGCACCGGTGCACCCGCCAGGATTCCGGGTCTACCGAGTCGGCCGGGTCGCCTGGACCGTCCGGATCGTCCATGCCGCCTGTACCGGTCAGGAACCCGCAACACTCCTTTGGATACTCCGCCACGGCATGGGCGGCCATGCCTTCGTAGACGGTCCGGGGAAACCGCGGCATCAGGTCCGTACCGGACCGGGCAGCGGCGCCGGCTGGTTCTCGATCTCGGCCTCCACGGCCGCACGGACACCTTTGAAGGCCGCCGTTTCGACGGCGTTAGCGGGCTCGAGGAAGATCGGCTCTCCGGCATCTCCTCCCGCACAGACGGCCGGCGAAAGGGGAATCTCTCCCAGGAAGGGCAGACCCAGTTCATCGCTCAACGCAACGCCGCCGCCCCGGCCGAAGATGTGGGTCCGTTCACCCGTCGCGACGTTGAGGAAGAAACTCATGTTTTCGACGATGCCCAGCACGGGGACCCGCAACCGCTGGAACATGGTGATCGCCTTGCGTACGTCCGACAGGGCGACCTGCTGGGGAGTCGTGACGATGACGGCCCCGGTGAGTTCGACCGACTGGGCCAGGGTCAGCGATGCGTCGCCGGTGCCGGGCGGCAGATCGACCACCAGGTAGTCCAGTTCCCCCCAGGAAACGTTTCCGAGGAAACTCTTCACCATCTTGCCGACCAGGGGGCCCCGGTAGATCACCGCGTCGGACGGCCCCGCGACGAAACCGACGGAGACCAGCCGGATACCATGCTTGACAATGGGTTGGATGCTGCCGGAAGGATCTTTCTCGAGGGACCCGGAAACGCCCATCATCTGGGGCACGTTCGGGCCGTAGACATCCGCGTCGAGCAGGCCGACCGCATGGCCCGCATCCGCGAGGGCGAGGGACAGATTGACGCTTAACGTCGACTTGCCCACGCCGCCCTTGCCGCTGGCCACGGCGATGACGTGGCGTACACCGGTCAGCGCGTCACGGGGGATTTCGGTTTCCGCAGCCAAAGTGCTCGATCCGCGTTTACGGACTGACTGGACTGTCCGGGATGCGCGGTTCCGATCCCGCGCCTTTCGGACCTATACGTAAAACGACTCGCCGCAACCGCAGGTGCCCTTGGCATTGGGATTGCTGACCTTGAACCCGGCGCCCATCAGCCCTTCCACATAATCCAGTTCCGCACCCATCAGGTAGATGGCACTCTTGTTGTCGACGAAAACCTTGATGCCGTTCTGCTCGATGATCTGGTCGTTGTCGGTCGCGTTCTTGTCGAAAGCAAGCTTGTACTGAAATCCGGAACATCCCCCGCCGGAGATCATGACGCGCAGTCCGAGATCCGGATTTTCCTGATCCTCGATCATGGTTTTGATCTTGTCGGCGGCAACGTCGGTCACGGTGACCATGATGTCCAACCCCCTTGCGAATGAATGGCGTAAGTTGCTTTGTTTGCGCTGACTTGTATCCGTCTTGCACGACCGGAAACATGTACCTTTTGTCGCTAAGGCTATATAAACCAGAACCCGCCTGGATGTCAACCTCTTTATCGAAGCTCGCCAAGCCGAAATCGTGTGTCGCGACCCGGCTGCACGCCGCCCCTGGCGCAGCAGCACGCTTCCCTAACGCAGCAGCAGCATCTTGCCGTTCTGCTCGATCCCACCCGCGGTCATGCGGTACAGGTACACGCCGCTGGGCACGGCGCGGCCGTCGCCGTCCATGCCGTTCCAGGTCGGCACGTATCTGCCCGGTCCGTGGGTTTCATCGACCAGCACCCGAATCTTCCTCCCGAGCAGGTTGTATATCGTCAAGGTGACATGGACCGGCTCGGACAATTCGAAGCGTATACGCGTGCTGGAGGCAAAGGGATTCGGTGCGTTCGGGTAGAGGACGGCCGCCAGCCCACCGGAGGTGCCGGACTCGTAGTCGATACGTATAACGACCGGTTCCGCCGTCAACGCCAGTCCCGCTCGGCCCACGGGCTGCAACCGGTACTCGTAGGACGTTCCCGGTTGCGCGGACGTATCCGTGTAACTGTAGGTATTCGAACGCTGAGAAGGGTCCATGGACCGGGTCACCGGTACCGAGGTCAGCACTTCGAATGACCCATCGGGGTAGTCCCTGCGTTCGATCCGGTAGGACTGCAGGTTGATTTCCAGCCCCGCGGTCCAGGCAAGAAAAACACCGCTCAGTCCGACCTCGGCCGTGAAGGACCGCACGACCCCCCGCGATTCGGTCATCAGGGCGTTCAGCGCGTGGACGATGCCATACCCGTTGAGCGTATCCGGAGCGGCGGCCTGGCCGGCCGTCCGGCGGAGTACGCTTTGCACCTTCCCGGGCGTCCAGTGGGGGTAGGCTTCCAGCAAAAGCGCGGCGACCCCCGCCACCAGGGGCGCAGAGAAGGATGTGCCGTTGAGGCGCAGGTAATCATCGATGATGAACGGATGTACCGTGTAGGTGTCTTCCCCCATGGCCATCACATCCGGCTTGATACGGCCGTCGAAGGTGGGGCCGATGGAGGAGAACGCCGCGCGACTGCTCGCGCCATCGACGGCGCCCACGGAAATCACGCCATCCGCGTCGGCGGGCGCCGCCATCTTCTCATAGGGGGTGTCGCCCTCGTTGCCCATGCTGTTCACGACCACGATGCCACGGCGTACCGCCATCTCCGCCGCCCGCGTGATGACGGCCGTCTCTCCGTCCATGTCGGCATAAGTGTACCAGTCAAGGTATCCGAGTGAACTGCTGATGATGTCCGCGCCCAGACTGTCGGCCCATTCCATGGCGGCCACCCAGAAGTCTTCCTCGACTTCTCTCTCGAAGGCCACGACCTCCGTGCTTGCGAGCAGGTAGCGGGCGCCGAAAGCCGGACCGATCAACTCACCCGGCGCATATCCGCCAATCGTACCGAGCACCGCCGTACCGTGACCGGTGTCCTCCAGGTCGGTAAACCCGGATTCGTCGCGAAGGAAGTTGCGTCGGGCTTCCACCCGGGTTCTCAGGCTGTCGAAGGCCACGTGATCCAGGCTGAATCCCGTATCGAAGAGCGCTACGAGCACGCCTTTTCCGGTAAGTCCCAGGTCATGGAGTTCCGGCACGTGCATCTGGTGCAGCTGGATGAATGAAGAACCGTAGTCGAGGCGGTTGGGCTGGACCGCCCGAAGCCTTGCGTCCGTTTCCAGGCGGCCGGGACGTTGCGACGGGACGGGGCGCGGATGACGGAGACGGGCGACCGCGTCGATGCTGAGCACGAAGGGCTGGCCGGCCAGGTCTTCGATATCCCCGGCCGGGATGGACACGCTCACTGCGTTCAACCAGCGGGATACCTGGAGGATCCTGCCCCTCAACGCTTCGATACGCTCCAGGTAGGGGACGTGGACCGGGATATCCTCCCATCCGGCCAGCCGGTCGCTTCTTGACGACAGCCGCCTCCGGGCACGGGGCGACAGGCGGTCTTCGGCGGCCGCCAGCGCGGCGTCGTATCCGGCCTCCGAATCGAGTCCTTTGTCCGCCAGGTAGACCCATACCTTCAGCATCTCGCTGGGCGGCCGCGTGGCAAGCTCGCTCTGAAGGCGGTCGGAAACCCCCGGTTCCCGGCCGGAAATCCCAGGTTCGACGCCCGGGACGGCCCCGCGCACCGGCTGCTGATCGGGCGGTGGGCCGCCGTAAGCATAGGAAGTGACGAGGACGAACAAGAACGGCATGCATCGCTTCATGGCGGTCTTCCAAGTTGGCGGGAACGGAGCTGGATCAATTTCAGGGTCCAGCGCCCTGGTCCTTCATCCCGTCCCCGCCCGCTGTGCGGTTCAGGCGTTACGCCGCTGGACGGCTCTTCGCCTGATCAGGCAAAAGTATAACATGACCACCAGGACAACCAGGAATAAGGAGCCCCCCAGTACCAGTGACCGGTCCACGCCCAGCACACCGGCCATCTGTCCGCCCAGGTAGAACCCCAGAACACCGCCGATTTTGAACCTGAGAGACTCGGGAAGGACCGGGACCAGACTCCCCGTGGAGATTCCGGCTACCACCAGGACCAGTAGCCAGGCGGATTGTGCGAGCAGTCTCACCGAACGCTGCCCCCGGATCCGGTTCCAGGCCAGCAGGCCGATGAGGACGGGGACGACGTATCCTCCGTATCCCAGGGCGAGCGTCACGCCGAAGGATACCAGGGCGCCGGGAAGGCCGCCCAGGTTGGTGACCTCATCCGGACCTCGGCTCGAATTGGGGTAGTCGGTTTCGGCGTGGGTTGCGAGGCTGAGCAGCACGAAGAGCGCGACGGGAACCAGGAGGATCCCAATCACGTACATGCGGCGTTCGATGGCTCGGGTGAACGGAGGGAAGCTCATTCAGGTGCGCTCCCTTCGGCAGCTACTCGACCCCGCGGACATAATTGACGGCATTTCGGAAAATATGCAGGCCGTCCGGCTCCCGGCATCCCTCCCGCGTCCACCGGGGATGATGGGTCGGGTGGGTGTAACGCTCCGGATGAGGCATGAGCCCGAAGATCCGGCCCGTGGCGTCGCAGATCCCGGCGATGGCGTCCACGGAGCCGTTGGGACTCCAGGGATACGCCGTCTCCCCCGTTGCCTCCCCGGCAGCCACTTCGTCGGCTACACCGGCGGGCACCCCGGTTGCCTCTACGGTGGCCTCCCCGTCATCCACCCAGGGCGGGTCGACGTACTGCAACGCGACGTGGCCGCCCGGTCCCAGCCGTGTCCGCACATCCTCCGACGCCAGCATGACCTTGCCTTCCCCGTTCGCGACCGGAATGTAGATGGTCTCCGGCATGTCCCGGGTGAAGACGCAGGGACTGCCGGCGTTCCTGCGCAGGTAGACCCAGCGGCACTCGAACTTGCCGGAGTCGTTGTAGAACACCGTCGCTTCCTGCCGCCTGCCGCCCGGTTCCGTCTGGGGCAGCAGCCCCATCTTGACCAGCACCTGGAATCCGTTACAGATGCCGAGAATGAGTTTGCCTTCCCCGATGAACGTTTCCACGTCCTCCATCAGCTTGGACTGCATCTCGTTGGCGAGCACTTTTCCGCCGGAGAGATCGTCGCCGTAGGAAAACCCTCCGGACAGGACCAGCACGTCGTACTCCGACAGGCGCCGGCGCCCCTGGATGAAGGCATTGATGTGGACGGGATCCACCCGCTCCGCGCCGGCGAGTCGGAAGGCGTGGGCCGTTTCCTCGTCGCAGTTGACCCCCGCGGCGCGCAGTATCAGGACCGAGACTTTGGACATGGGTGCTCCCGGGTCGTAAAGGATCGGTATGGTGGATCGGCAGCCGCCGGAACGCTGGCGCCCGGACCGCTGACGGACAGGCAACCACCGGACGGCCCCCCGCGCGGCGTCACCAACGCAGGGGCCGCTGCCATGCTTCCTTCAATGTGGACAGTTCCGAATCAACGATCTCGTCGCCGCCCAGTCCGCGCACGAGGAAGCGGTCCTCTCCGGTCACGGTCCCCGCGCGACCGAACGCACTTCCTTCCATCTGGGCTTCGAAGTCGGTTTCCCGGCCCCCGGGTACCTCCACCACGAAGCGGGTGTTCGATTCGGAAAACAGGACGGTGTCGTCACGGTCCGCTTCCGGGTCCCGGGGCACCGCGTCTAATTCCAAGGCTATGCCGTATCCGCCCGCGAAGGCCATTTCCGCCGCGGCCACGGCGAGGCCGCCCTCGGAGCAGTCGTGGCAGGCGGCGACGAGGCCTCGCGAAATGGCCTCGTGCAACCGGTTCATGGTCCCGCTCCCGGCGGCCGCGTCCACGGTCGGCGCGTTCCGCCCGACGTATCCGAGCATGCGGTAGTACCGGGAACCGCCCAGTTCGTCGCGCGTGCGTCCCACGACGTAGATGCTGTTTCCCGGCGCCTTGACGTCCATGCTGACCGCCTTGCGCACGTCGTCCATCACGCAGATGGCCGAAATGAGCAGCGTGGGCGGTATGGCGATGGTCCGTTCGCCGTCGGAAAACTCGTTGTAGAAGCTGTCCTTCCCCGAGATGAAAGGCGTGCCGTAGGCTACCGCGACGTCGTAACAGGCCTTGGCCGATCGGACCAGCGCGGCGAGGCGGTCCGGCTTGTCCGGATTTCCCCAGCAGAAGTTGTCCAGCAGTGCGGTCCGGTCGATACGGCCCCCGACGCAGGTGACCTGGCGGAGGGCCTCGTCGATAGCCGATGCCGCCATCCAGTATGGATCAATGTCGCCATAGGAAGGGTTGATGCCGTTGGCGACGATGACGCCCCGGTCCGACGAGAGCACGGGTCGCACGATGGCGGCGTCGCCCGGGCCGTCGTTGCGGGCGCCCTGCAGCGGCTTCAGCACGCTTCCGCCCTGTACCTCGTGATCGTACTGGCGGACGACCCACTCCTTGCTCGCCACGTTCCAGGACGACAGCAGCCGGATCAGGCTCTGCGCGGGACCGGGATGGCCGTCCGCGGGGGGTTCGAGATGGTCCGGAGGATCCCACCGGGCCGTCCGGACGATGCGAGGCACCCCCTTGTGCAGGAACGCCATGTCCAGGTCTGCTACGGTGAACCGGCTTTCTCCCGCACCGGGCTTGTGGGTGACCCTGAGCCGCCGGTCGCCGGTGAATTCGCCTATTACCGACGCCTCGACGTCTTCACTCGCGCAGAGGTCCCGCAGGGCCTCGATGTGTTCGGGGGGAACGGCCAGAATCATGCGTTCCTGGGATTCCGAGAGAAAGATCTCCCACGGTTTCAAGCCGCCGTATTTCAGGGGCGCTTTCTCCAGGTGCACTTCCGCGCCCGTATCCTCTCCCATCTCGCCGATGGCCGATGAAAACCCGCCGGCGCCGCAGTCGGTGATGTTCCGGTAGAGCTTGCGGTCCCGCGCCTGCATCAGGACGTCGAGGATCTTCTTCTCCTCGATGGGATTCCCGATTTGAACGGCCTGCGTGGCGGTGGATTCCGAAGCGTCGGTCAACTCGATGGATGAGAATGTGGCCCCATGGATCCCGTCCCTGCCTGTCCGCCCGCCGATGGTGACGACGAGATCGCCCGGTTCGACCGATTTCTCGCACCGGTCGACCGGAATGATGGCCGCGGTGCCGCAATATACCAATGGGTTGCCCAGGTACCGCTCGTCGAACAGGATGGCCCCGTTGACGGTCGGTATGCCCATCCGGTTGCCGTAGTCCCGGACGCCGGCCACGACGCCCTTGAAGATGCGCTTCGGGTGCAGTACGCCTTCCGGCAGATCGTCGTAGGAAAAGTCGGGCGGCGCGAAGCAGAAGACGTCCGTGTTGAAAATGGGCTTGCCGCCCAGACCCGTCCCGAGCGGATCGCGAATGACCCCGCCGATGCCCGTGTTGGCCCCGCCGTAGGGATCCAGCGCCGAAGGATGGTTATGCGTTTCTACCTTGAAGACGAGATGATAGTCTTCGTCGAATTCGATGATCCCGGCGTTGTCGACGAACACGGATACGCAGCGGTCGTTCGGCCCCTGGGCCCGGCGGATATCTTCGGTCGCCTTCCTGATGGTGCGGGCGAAGAGGTTGTCGATGCGCTCCGTCTTTCGGCCCGATACGTAGTCGATGACCCCGTTGAAGACCTTGTGCTTGCAGTGCTCGGACCAGGTCTGGGCCAGCGTCTCCATTTCGACGTCCGTCGGGTCTCGGCCGAGTGCGCTGAAATGACGCTGGATCGACCGCATTTCTTCCAGGTTGAGCGCCAGCATGCCGTCCCGGCTCAGCCGCGTCATTTCGTCGTCGGTCGCCTTCCGCAGGGAGAAGCTCTCAACCGTGTCGTCGGTCTCGAAGGTCATTGGCCCCCTTCGTAGCATGCGTATCTTTCGATTACGTCGTTGGCCAACAGCCGACGGCATATGGTGTCGACCTGCGACCGGATGAGCGGACCCGCCAGGATGTAGCCCCGCCCGGTGTCCACCGATTCAATCCCAGCGACGCCCAGGTCGCGGCTGCCTTTCAGCGCCGTTTCGCCCACGGCGTCGGTCACCCCCGTCCTGAACCATACTTCGACGCCCCACTCTCCGGGAGCGACCGGCAGGCCCGAGTCGGCGATTTCGAGATGTTCCTGAGTGATCGGATCGGCGAGCAGACCGGTGGTGATCCGGGCCAGTTCGGCGGCTGACAGGGCGCCATGGAGCGCGTAGATCCGGACGTGCCGAACGCCCTCGACGCCCCCGATGCCCAGGTCGAGGATATCACCGCGGAGACCTTCGCCCACGGCGTCCACCACGTCTTTCCTGTTCACGACGGCAATACGCCGGGTCTTTGATTCCGCGGTCATCCGCTGTTGTTTCCTTCGTGGGAAGGATCTCCGCTTGCGGGGTCGGCGTCCGATTTTGAGCGTGCCCAATCTATCCACCGGCCCTTCGCCTGTCAATCTTAAAGGGAAAACACTTGACTTGACGGCCGTTTCGGTGTAATTTGTTCCCACTGAGATCGTTCATCCGGGCTATGTCTTGTCGACGGTCTGTGTGATCCGTGCAAGTTTGGATTGCGGTCGTATTCGACGGCGGTCCTTCCCGGTTCCCACTGGCTTTAGCAACGACGAAATTCGATTTCGAAAACGCACCCGCCGGAACGTCCTTTCCGTCTGTCTGACGATGGCGTCTTTGCCGTTCGCATATTCTGGACCGTTTTGACAGGACCCTGTATGGCACGCATCGTTCAGCACACCGTTCACACCACAATCGATCTCGGGGTAATGGGAAACGGGCCCGCATAGGCAGGCCGGAGCGGAGCGGACAGAAGCGCATTGCGCAAGTCGCGAGGGGGAGGTGAAGCAAAATCGGCAAATCATACCAGGAATCCTATGGAAACGGGGCCAGGTA
The DNA here is from genome assembly GCA_965207085.1 of bacterium. Taxonomy (GTDB): domain Bacteria; phylum JAAXHH01; class JAAXHH01; order JAAXHH01; family JAAXHH01; genus JAAXHH01. Next base: position 80,719 of record CBDBLQ010000002.1, read on the forward strand.
CGAACAGGCGCTGTACCGCTATCTGGCCGAAATGTCCAAGTATCCCTTGATCACGGCCGAGGAGGAAGTGCGGCTGGCCCGGCTGATCAAGCAGGGCGACCAGAATGCGCTGGACAAGCTGGTGAAGGCCAATCTCAGGTTCGTCGTCAGCGTGGCCCGTCAGTACCAGAACTACGGCCTGCCCCTGCTGGACATGATCAACGAGGGCAACATGGGCCTCATGAGGGCCGCCAAGAAATTCGACGAAACCAGGGGCTACAAGTTCATCTCCTATGCCGTCTGGTGGATACGCCAGGCCATCATACAGTCCATTGCCAACCAGTCGAGGACCGTCCGCGTCCCCGTCAACCGCTCCGAAGAACTCCGCCGCATCAAACAGACCTCAAAGCACTTGCAGCACGAACTCGGCCGTAAGCCCGATGTCGATGAAATAGCCGAGGAAATGGATATATCGGTCGAAGAAATCAACGAGGCCCTCAGTTCGTTCAGCCACTGCATTTCCCTGGACGTGCCCTTCAATCACGACGACGACCGTAGCCTGCTCGACCTCCTGCCCGACGAAATGCAGACGGCGCCGGACGAGAGCACCATGCTGCAGTTCCTTAAGTCGGACGTCGGCAAAGTGCTGGACACCCTTCCGCCCCGCGAGGCGGAAGTGATCCGCCTGTACTTCGGCGTGGGTTCGGAAAGGGCTCACACGCTCGAGGAGATCGGCATCCGGTTCGGCCTGACGCGGGAACGGATCCGCCAGATCAAGGAACGGGCGCTGCAGCGTCTGCGTCACGCGACCCGCAGCGGCAAGCTCAGTCCCTACCTCCGTGATGACGACTGACAAGGGCATGACCTGCCGTTCGAATACCGCACGCAACCCCGGCGCGCATACGCTTGCCCGCCGGGGTTTTTTCATGGGCGAAACCAGCCCCGATCCTACCGTTCCGCTACGAAGAAAAGGGTTGTCCCGGTCTGGCCGCTCCCTTAAGTTTGATGGTTGGAGAATACGCCAAGTCGAGCCCTGACCAGCCCGTACCAGCCTCGCGGCGCGCGCCTGCGGGACGCCGAACCAAGGAACAGTGACCATGCTCACCCCGATCAAAAACCTGATCGCCAGCGCATTCGGGACCAAGCACGACCGGGACGTCAAGCGGATGGAACCACTCGTCGAGGCCGTCAATGAATGGGCCGACGAATACCAGACGCTCGACGAAGCGCAGTTCCCCGAAAAAACGCGGGAGTTCCGGGCCCGTTGGGAGGACGGCGAGGAACTGGACGACATCCTTCCCGAAGCCTACGGCCTGGTCAAGGAAGCCTGCAGGCGCATGATCGGCAGGTCGTGGTTCGTCCCCGGCCAAGGCGACATGGTGTGGGACATGATACCCTACGACGTTCAAATCATCGGCGGGATCGTGCTCCACGAAGGCAAGATCGCCGAAATGGCAACGGGAGAGGGCAAGACGCTCGTGGCCCTTTTCCCCATGTACCTCAACGGACTGACCGGACGAGGCGCCCACCTGGTGACGCACAACGAGTTTCTCGCCAAGCGCGACCGGGCCTGGATGGGACCGGTATTCGAGTTCCTGGGGTTAACGGTCGAGTGCCTGCAGAACAACGATCCCGACACGGAACGGAAGAAAGCCGGCTACCAGGCGGACGTGACCTACGGGACCACCAACGAATTCGGCTTCGACTACCTCCGTGACAACATGAAGTGGCGCCTGGAGGACCGCGTGCAACGGGGGCGTCCTTACGCGATCGTGGACGAGGTGGATTCCATCCTGATCGACGAAGCGCGCACGCCCCTCATCATCGCGGGCCAGGTGAGCGAGTCGAACACCGGCAAGTACGCCGAATCGCTGCCGGACGTCCAGAAACTCGTGCGGGTCCAGACCCGTTTTGTGGCGAAGATCGTCTCGGAGGCGGAAGCGCTGCTGGACAACGAAGAGGACGACTACAGCGCGGGGATCAAGCTGCTTCAGGCGCAGCGGGGCATGCCGAAGAACAAGAAGCTCCTGAAGCTGCAACAGGAATCCGGCATCAAGAAGCTGATCCAGCAGGTAGAGGGGGACTACATACGCGAAAAGAAGATGCCCGTGCTCGACGACGAGCTATTCTTCACGGTCAACGAGAAAAACCGCCATACCGAGATCAACGAGAAGGGCCGGGAGCTCCTTTCACCAGGAGAACAGGAACTCTTCATCATACCCGACCTCGGCGAAGGCATCGTGGAAATCGAGTCGGACGCCAGCCTGAGCGTGGAGCAGCAGGGCGAGCGGAAAGCCGAACTGGAGAAGCTCTATGCCGAACGCAGCGAACGCATCCACAACATGCACCAGCTGCTCCAGGCCTACGCGATCTACGAAAAGGACATCGATTACGTCATCGAGAACGGGAAGGTCGTCCTGGTCGACACCTTCACGGGCCGGCTGATGTACGGCAGACGGCTGGCCGAGGGCCTGCACCAGGCCATTGAGGCCAAGGAAGGCGTGAAGATCGAGCAGGAAACGCGCACGGTCGCGTCCATCACCATACAGAATTACTTCCGCATGTACGAGAAGCTGGCGGGCATGACCGGCACGGCCGTGACGGAAGCGAGCGAATTCTTCGCGATCTACAAGATGGATGTGGTAGAGATTCCGACGAACCAGCCCATCCGGCGCATCGACCACGACGACGTCGTCTTCCGCACCCGTCGCGAGAAGTATAACGCGGTCATCGATGAAATCGAGGAATTGAACGGAAAGCGCCAGCCCATTCTGATCGGGACCACCTCCGTCGACGCCTCGGAAACGCTGAGCCGCATGCTGAAGCGCCGGGGCATCAAGCACAATGTGCTAAACGCCAAGTTCCACCAGCAGGAATCCGAGATTATCGCGAAAGCCGGCCAGCCCGGTTCGGTGACCATCGCTACAAACATGGCGGGCCGCGGCACCGACATCAAGCTCGGCGCGGGCGTAGTCGAGCTCGGCGGCCTCCACATCATAGGGACCGAACGCCACGAAGCACGGCGCATCGACCGCCAGCTTCGCGGACGTTCCGGACGCCAGGGGGACCCGGGCTCGTCGCGGTTCTACCTCTCGCTCGAGGACGACCTGATGCGGCTCTTCGGCTCAGAGCGCATCGCTTCCGTCATGGACCGCCTGAAGATTCCGGACGGAGAAGTGATCGAGCACTCCATGGTGACCCGGTCCATCGAACGCGCCCAGAAGCGGGTGGAAGCCCAGCATTTCGACATGCGGAAACACGTGCTCGAATACGACAACGTCATGAACCAGCAGCGCGAAGCCGTGTACGACCGCCGCCTGCTCGCCTTGGAGCGCAAGGACCTCCGGGAAGACGTCGTTGAGATGATCCGCGGCGTGGCGGAACGGAAGGTGGCGGAATACACCGATCCCAAGACCTATCCCGAGGACTGGGACCTGGACGGGTTGAGCGGCGACCTGGCCCGGAACTTCCACGTGGCCGTGGCCGTGGCCGAAGATGAAATGGCGGATCTGAACGTGGAATCACTGGTGGAACTGGCCAACGAGAAGATGCTCGAATCCTACGAGCGTAAGGAAGCGACCCTGGCGCCTTCGCCGGAACTGATGCGCGACCTGGAGCGCTTCGCCACCCTGCACGTCATCGACAACGCCTGGCAGGAGCACCTGTACGAAATCGACCGGATGCGGGAGGGCATCGGCCTGCGCGCCTACGGCCAGCTGGATCCCCTGATCCAGTACAAGAAGGAAGCTTACGCCATGTTCGAGGAGCTTTGGGACCGGCTGGACGAGGAGATCGTCAAGACCGTCTTCAACGCCGAACTGGCCGAAACGCGGATGCCGCGCCAGGAAACCCCGAACAACATGCGGGCGATTCACCAGGAAGCCCCGGCCATGGCCGGGGCCGCCACGGAAGATACCGACGTGGACGCCGGCGTCCAGCGCAGCGGACAGTCCGGGCGGGTCAGGCAGTCCGGAAGGCGTGCCGCCTCTAACGACAGGGACCCGTCTCGTCCGGTCAGGGTCGCACAGAAAATCGGCCGAAACGCGCCCTGTCCCTGCGGCAGCGGGAAAAAGTACAAGAAATGTTGTGGAGCCGGCGTCGCCTGACACCGGCAGGTGCAGATGCGCCCGAGTTGCGGCGCTCGTACATCCGGGTAGAGTCGACCTTACGTCCGGCTCGCGGAGATGCCGGCTTATTCCTCTTCGGCGCCGATCTGGCCCAGGTCCAGATCCAGTTCGTCGCGCCGCTGGTTCTTGGTGATCCTTCCGTCCTGGACCCACAGGATGCGGTCTGAAACGTCCAGCATCTTCAGATCGTGGGTCGCCGAAATGATCGTGACCTGCTTTTCCTGATTCAGTTCCCGCAACAGCTCGATGATCTCGCGCCCCGTCTTCCGGTCCAGGTTGCCCGTGGGCTCGTCCGCGAGGACGATGGCCGGATCGTTGGCCAGCGCGCGGGCCACGGCGACGCGCTGCTGCTGTCCGCCGGAGAGTTCCAGCGGCTTGTGCTGGACCCGTTCGCCGAGCCCGACCAGCGTCAGCAGGTCGACGCCCTTGTCGATGGCCTCGTCCGTCGCCAGGCCGGCGAAAATCATGGGCAGGGTAACGTTCTCGAGGGCGGTCATGACTGGAATCAGGTTGAAGGTCTGAAAGATGTAGCCGATCTTGCGGCACCGCAGCCAGGCCAGTTCGTAGGCGTCCAGCTGAGCGACGTCGACCTCGTCGATGTAGACCTTGCCCTCCGTGGGCTTGTCCAGCGCGCCGATCATGTTGAACAGGGTGGACTTGCCCGAGCCCGACGGGCCCATGATGGAGATGTACTCCCCGCGCTGGACTTCCATGTCGATGCCCTTGAGCGCTTCCAGAGAGAGCTTGCCCATCTGGTACACCCGCTTGACCCCGCGCGTGCGCACGATATTCTGGGTTTCGGTATCCGGCGCGTCCATTACCGCGGTCCGCTCTTCAGTCATTTCCCGCCCCTTTCAGGTCGACTTCCCGGTTTGATTCCATCCAGCAAAGGGTTCCGGTGGTACGGTGATATTCCTGGTACGGTGATATTCCTGGTACGGTGATATTCCTCGTCAAACTTCTGTTCGCATGGCGTCGGCCGGCGGCATCTGGGATGCCCGGTATGCGGGATACAGCGCGCCGATGATGGCGAGTCCCAGTCCGGCCCCCAGCGAATACAGGCCGCTTTGGGCCACATCCAGCACCGGGAAAAGCAACAGGGGATCCCATCCGTAGGAGGTAATCATCGAGATCAGCATGAACAGACAGCCCATGATGACCCCGCCTACCGATCCGACCAGTCCCTGGAAGGTGGACTCCAGCACGAAAAGTTGAATGATGAACTTGTCCAGGGCCCCCAGGCACTTCATGGTTCCGATTTCACGGTACCTTTCGGTTACCGACATCAGCATGGCGTTGGTGATGCCGACAACGCACACGAGCAGGGAGAGGGACACGAGCCAAACCTGCTGCGTCGCCGAATCACCGTCCGCGCCCTTCTGTTCCAGCAGTGCCCGCACCTGGGGGGAACCGCCTTCCAAGAGCGCTTCGTTGATGGAAGCGCTGGTCAGGATGGACATGAGAAAGGCGATGCCGAAGAAGATGCCTCCGATCGTGATCAGCGACCGCCAGAACCGGATCCTCAGGCTGCGGAAACTGATCTCGATCGCCTTGGACAGGGGCAGCGATATCTGTTTCTCCGTCGTGCCGGCCGTCGCGGCCGATTCCGTCGTCATGCGTTCCTTTCTCCTTTTCTGTTTGCTACGGCCAGTCCGATCAACCCCTTCTCCGTGAGTTGTTTCAGGTACGTCAGCGTGGAAACCTCCGCTTCCTTGCGTTCCAGTTTGTATTCGGTACGGATCGTCGATATGACGTGGTCCACCGTATTCTGCCCGTCACACAACCCCCAGAGGAACGAACCGATCCGATCCAGCACCACCGTCCGCCGGCTCGGCACGTAGAACATCCGGGACATGGTGTTGATCCACCAGGTCTTGCGCCTCGGGATACCAAGCACGATCTCCCCGTCGGAGTTCTCCTCGCAGGTCAGCTTCTCATTGCGAACCGGCTTTGCGCGCAACAACTCCCTTCGGGGCAGCGGAGCAGGCTTCTTTCGAAACAACGGCATGACGACGATCCTTGGGAAAGTCTCCGGTCATGGACGCGGTCCCTCCCTTCCTGCGAGCCCGCCTTCCCGCGGACCCGCTTTCCTTTGATCCCGCCTTCTCGCGGCCCGCCCTTCCACGTGATCAGTGGCAGACCACCGAACCGGCTATTTCATCCAGAAACTCGGGCCGATGCGATTCGGCCAGATATCGCATAACGTATATCCTATTGCCTTCGATACAATGCCAGCCGCGACAACTCAATGGTTTTTTTTGCGGCCGCCGCCACGGCAGCCACGCCATGCGGGCGTGCACCGTCTCGGGATCCACCCCCTGGCCGGTCCCGCAGATGGATGGATGGCCGCCCGTGAGACCGGCGTCGTCGTCCCAGACGTCGATTTCGCCGCCATAGGTATTCTGGAACCAATCCGGGAACGTCCGGCCTTCCAGGTGCATTTCGGCAAGGCTCATCCTTAACAGTTCCAATCTGGTGTCGCCGTGCTGGAAAGTCAACTCGATACGGCCCGTCATGAAAGAGTGGCGCTTCAGGGCGCAATCGGACGGCAACTCGATGCGCAGCCCGTACACGGCCCAGGTGGCGGTGTCGCCGCGCGCGTGGTCGTCCAGGGTATTCAGCAGTCTCGAGGCTCGGGTCATCATGGACTCTCCCCCGCGTCCGAGGACCTGGGCGAAGACCGTGCGGCCGCAGATTTCGCACATCCACAGGCAGCCGTAGGCCTGCAGGGGTTCGGGTCCTTCCGTCCGCCAGTGAAACCCCTCCACCGTCCTGTCCGCCAGTACGGTCTCGTCCTTGATGAGCGCCAGGTCGCGCCGGACCTTGACGGGCGGCGCTTTCTTCCCGCCCTTCCCTGAGAGGTTCCTGAGGTATCTCGCGACCACCTGATCGGCCGATTCCCGGCCGCGCGTGCGCTCCCATCTCAGCTCGAAACGGGGCATTTCCGTATCGTCGAGCCGCAGATAGCCCGTCGTAAAATCGCCCGATACCGCGCCGATGCTCCAGTCTTCCGGCCGTTCGAACGACAGGTGATGCCATCCGGTGACCACCCATTTCGATACCCCGCGATTCATGTGACCAATCTTTCCCGCCGCGTGAATTCCAGGATGTAATGCAGGCCTGACCCGACCACGCAACATAAGGCCGCCCAGAGCGTCCACGTTCCGTACGGCTGCCACTCCAGAACGTAAAGGACCAGCGCGACGCCCATGGCCAGGGTGGTCAGCTTGCCGGCCCGGTCGGCCGGCAGGACCTCGTTCCCGGGCTTGAGATACAGGTACGCGCCCGCAGTCAGAATGGACAGGTCGCGGGCGATGATCAGCGCGGCCGCCCAAAGCGGGAATTCCCGGAACAGGACCAGGAATACCGACAGGCTGCCAACCAGGATCTTGTCGGCCAGCGGGTCGAGCACGAGCCCCCACCTGGATGCCCAGCGGAAGCGGCGGGCCAGGTAACCGTCGGCCGCGTCCGTCAGAAAGGCCCACCCGACCAGCGCGTAGAGAACCAGCCGCGCATCCCCGGCGAAACTCCAGTAGATGAAAGGAACAGCGGCGATGCGCGAAAGGGACAGCACATTGGGCGGCGTCCAGAATCGCCCCGTCCTTCCGTTCCCTTCGGAATCCGGACTCATGCCGCCCGTGCTTCGCGGGATCATACGGCCGCCGTGCGCCGGAGCATCTCGCGGGCATGGGAAAGGGCCATTTCGTCCACCGTCTCCCCGGCCAGCATGCGCGCGATCTCCCTGACCCGGCCGTTCTCGTCCAGGTGATCGACCAGCGTGACCGACTTGCCGCGGGCCGATTGCTTGTGCACGGTAAAATGCGTACGGCCCCAGCAGGCCACCTGGTGAAGATGGGTGATGCACAGTACCTGGTGGTCCCGGGCAAGCAGGTTCAGGCGGTGCCCGACCGATTCGGCGATGCGGCCGCCGATCCCGATGTCCAGTTCGTCGAAAATCAGCGTCGGCATGCGGTCGGATTCGGCCAGGATCACCTTCAGCGCCAGCATGATGCGGGAGATCTCGCCGCCGGAAGCGATGCTCGCCAGCGGTTTCAGGGCCTCCCCGGCATTGGGCGATATCAGGAACTCGATCCGATCCATCCCGTGGCCGTCCACGCGAAAGCAGCGCCCGTCGATCCGCACCGGTCCGCCATCGGTCTCCTGCCACGCGATCCCCACCTGGAAACCGGTCTTCCCCATGCCCAGTTCGGCCAGTTCCGCCACTACCCGGCCTTCCAGCTTGCGGGCAACCTGTCTACGCCGGTCCGACAGGGCCTCTGCTTTTTCGGCCAGTTCGTGGCGGGCCGCTTCCACTTCCTCGCGCAGGTCGCTCCGGCGTTTTTCGGCCGTGTCCATCCGGTCCAGTTCCCCGGCGATCCGTTCGCGGTAGGCCGCGACCTCCTTGAGCGTGGCGCCGTATTTACGCTTGAGCCGCCCGATGAGGTCAAGGCGGTCGAGCACCTCTTCCAGGCGAGCCGGGTCGTATTCGACGCGGTCGCGATAGCGCCTGAGGAAATCGGTGCAATCGTCGAGCTGGTATCGCACGTTGCGCACGCTTTCCAGGGCCTCGCCGAGGGAGGGGTCGATGCGCTCGGCCTCCTCCAGCGAGCGGATGACGCGGACCAGTCCGGCGACGAACGCGTCCTCTCCTTCGGAGAGCGCTTCGGAAGCCTCGGATGCGACCCGGATCAACTGTTCCGCATGCTCCAGGACGGCCCGTTCCCTTTCCAGTTCCTCGTCCTCCCCGGGGGTAAGGTCCGCCTGGTCGAGTTCGTCGAGTTGGAAGCGGTAGAGTTCCTCCCTTTCCCGGGTGGCCGTGAGTTCCTCCTCCAGTTGCCGCAGGGCCTTCGACCGATCGGTGAACCGGCGGTACGCTTCGGCGACGTGTTGTTTCGGCGTTCGGACGTCCTCGAAACCGTCCAGGAAGTCCCGGTGCGTCCGCGGGTTCAGCAGCGTCTGGTGATCGTGCTGTCCGTGCAGGTCAACCAGCAGGACGCCGAGTCTTCTGAGGACGGAAACGGTGACCAGGCTGCCGTTTATCGTGCACCGGTTGCGCCCGTCGCGGCCGACCTCCCGCCGGATGATCAGCGCATCCTCCTCCGGGTCCACGCCGATCTCCGACAGCAGGTTCCGCAGTTGCGGGTCGCGCTCCCCTTCGAACAGCCCCTCGACGATCACGGACCGCGCACCGCCCCGTATGGTGCCCGACGCGGCCCGGCCGCCGAGAATGAGTCCCAGCGCACCGATCAGGATGGACTTACCGGAGCCGGTTTCGCCGGTGAGCACGTTCAGTCCAGGGGTGAACTCGATGTCCACCTCGTCCAGGAGCGCGTAGTTTCTTACCCTCAGGTTCGCGAGCATAGGCTACAACATGAACGGCGGGACCGCACGAGACCGGTCGGGCAAGGCCGGACCCGGCAGGTGCATCCGGGACCAAGCAGGTCCGGGATGTTCAGCGTTCCCCCCATTTCAGCTTCGTGCGCAGGATATCGTAAAAGGAACGATCCGTGAACCGGATCAGGCGAATGGTGTGGTCCGCCCGGCAAAGCTCGACGGTGCTGCCCGGCTGGATCACCACGTTCTCCTGGCCGTCCACGGTGAGCAGGAGATCGGGATGGTCCGCTCGGACTTCGATCCGGACGCGGTCCCGCGCGGCGAGCACCATGGAGCGGTTGGAGAGCGTATGCGGGCAGATGGGCGACACGACCATCGCTTCCATGTCGGGCGCCAGAATCGGGCCTCCCGCCGACAGCGAATAGGCCGTGGAACCGGTCGGGGTCGACACGATCAGCCCGTCGGCCATGACGTCGTTGACGTATTCGTCGTTAACATAGATGCCCAGTTCGATGACCCGGCAGATCGCGCCCTTGTCGATCACGATATCGTTCAGCGCCGAAAACGTGCCGGCGGCAACCTGGTCCGCACCGGCCGACACCGCGCCCGCACTCGCCCCCGCACCGGCCGACGCCGCGTCCACCAGCGGGCCGTTCGCTATCCGTCCCTGCAGGACCAGTCGCTTGTCCAGCGTGTACCGCCCTTCGAAGACGCGTTCGAGGGCGTCGTCGAGGTCGTCGGGCGTCGTCTGCATCATGAAACCGAGCTTTCCCGTATTGACGCCGAGAATGGGCGTGCCGGAAGCGCCCACCAGGCGCGCTGTCTTGAGCAGTGTACCGTCCCCGCCGATGGCGATGACCCAGTCGACGTCCTCCACGGCACGTTCGTCCGAATCCACGGCCACGCATTCCCCGCGGGCTTCCTCCTCGCCGGCCGTGGCCGCCAGGTCGGCCGCGAGCGTCGGCTTCCCGGACCGCGACGAGACCTGCCGCACGAGTTCCGGTATCAGGCCGGCGACGGCGGGCCGAGCCGGATTGGCGATGATGCCCACGCGATGCATCAGAAGGTCCTTCCGATCAGGTACTCCGCCCAGTTGACCAGGTATCCCTTATAAGAAGAGTCGGGAATCGCTTCGAGATTTCGAATGGCATCGGCCACGCGGCGTTCCATGAGCGTCCGGGCGTAGTCGAGACCGCCGTGGGCCAGGATGAGGTCGCGGACCTCCGCGATCTGCCCGTCGGTCGCCTCCGGTTTTCCGACGACACCCAGCAGAAAACGCCGCTCGGCGGTCGAAGCTCTGTGGTAGGTGTGGACGAGCAGCAGCGTGCGCTTCCCTTCCCGGAGGTCGGAGCACACCGGCTTCCCCAGCGTGGCCTCGTCGGCCATGAGGCCCAGAATATCGTCCTGCAGCTGGAAAGCCACGCCGCACTGCCCGGTGAACGATGAAATCGCCTGCACCATGGGATGGTTCCGGTCCGGTGTATTCAGGCCGATCATCGCGCCGGCCGCGCCCGCGAAGGCGTAGAGCGCGCCGGTTTTTCGCCAGAACATGTCGATCACGGACGCTTCGTCCAGACTGTCCATGGGCGCCTTGGCATACTGAATGTCCAGCGCCTGTCCTCCGACGAGGGCAAGGAGGACTTCCGTCTCCAGGTAGCGGATGAGTTCGATCACCACCTCGCCGTTGTCCGCGTCCGCGTCGTACAGTTCGGTCAGGAGTCCGGTGGCCCACCCGTGCTGGACCTCGCCGGTCATGATTCCGATGGACAGGCCGTAATGGGCGGCTTCCCTTTCGTCGAAAGCACCGCCGGCCAGCGCCCGCCTCCGGAAGTCCTCGTGGACGGTGGGCGTGCCTCGCCGCAGCGCGTCCCGGTCCATGATGTCGTCATGAACGATGGTCCAGGTGTGGAACAGTTCCACTGCGACCGCCGCAGGCGTTGCGGCCTGCTCCCGGCCGCCCACGGCGCCGCAGGAGAAGTAGAGCGCGCAGGGACGGAGCACCTTGCCGGACGCCTTCAGGTAGCTGAACACCCCGTCGTGTATGTCCTCCGGGACGAACAGGACCTTACGGCGGTCCTGCTCCAGGTACTCGCGCACCCATTCCTTGCGCACGGCCAGCGCGTCGAGGAAGTCCTGCTTTCCCGGGGTATCGGTCATATACTAAGCCAGTCATATGGTGCGGCCCCGCGGCACGGCTTGCGGCGTTGCCGGCAAAAAGGACCGCGGGTGAGACGACCCCGCGAGAAGTGGTACGATCCCACGCGATACGATCCCACGTGGTACGATCCCGCGCGAAAGGGACACCCACCCCGCCGGGAACGCTTAATGGAGGACGCCTGCATCTAGAACGGCAGGTCGTCGCCCTGGCCGGGCGGCGATTCGGGCTCAAAGGGCTCGATGACGAACCGGCCGTTCTCCACGCGGACCAGCTTGCGCACGTGCTCGTCCGCCGCGTTCAGCTGCCGGGTGCAGATCCGGGAAAGCTCGATACCTTCCTGGAAGAGGGCGAGTGATTCATCCAGCGGGAGATCGCCCTGTTCCATGCGTTCGACGATATTCTCGAGGCGCTTCAGCGCTTCCTCGAAAGTCGGTTTTTCCTTTTCGTTCATCCTCGGTATCCTGTCGGTCAGGCAGATTCGGTGGTATTCGATTCATCGAACAGGCCGAAGGTGGCCGGCGCTTCGTCGCGCCGTTTCCCGCGTGCGACGGCCGTGGAGGACTCCGCCCCGTCATGCAGGTGCTCGACCCGGCAGAACGCTTCGCCCTTGCGCAGGCGTACGTTCACGCGGTCGTCGACGCTGAGTTCATCCGCGTCGCGGACGACGCGCCCGTCCGACGCGCGCTGGCAGACGGCATATCCGCGTTCCAGGACCGAGAGCGGGCTGAGGGCCTGGAGCCGTCCGGCCAGTCCACCGACCAGCCGGACGCGTGTTTCGTGGTCGTGGAAGCACCGGTCGGCCAGTCGGCGGGTCAATTCATCGGTGAACTGGGCGTACTGTCCTATCCGGTCGACGGGCCGCCTGAGTCCGTAACTGGCCAGCGCCGTGGCAACGCGCTGGCGGGACAGGTCCAGGTACCCCGTCATGCTTCCGCAAAGGCGTCTCAACACGGCCTCCGACCGGTCCTTCAACTCCCGCAGGTCGCGGACGACGATTTCAGCCGCGCCCGACGGCGTGGGGGCCCGGACATCGGCCGCGAAGTCGGCCAGTGTATAATCCGTTTCGTGTCCCACAGCCGAAACCACCGGGATTCGGGACTGGAAGACCGCACGGACCACCGTCTCTTCGTTGAACGACCACAGGTCCTCCACCGATCCGCCTCCACGGCCGACGATCAGCACGTCCACCGCGCCGTAGTCGTTCATTTCTTCGATGGCGGCCGCGATCTCCTCCGCGGCGCCTTCTCCCTGCACGGGCGCCGGCCGGAGGATGATCGAGACCCACGGCGCGCGCCGGCGCAGGACCTGGATGATGTCCCGGATCGCGGCGCCGGACCCGGAGGTGACCACGCCCACCCGCTCCGGGAAGGAAGGCAGCGCCTGCTTGTGTTCCTCGCGGAACAGGCCCTCTTTCTCGAGCCGGGCCTTGAGCCGCTCGAAAGCCGCCTGGAGCGCGCCCGCGCCGACGGGCTTCAATTGCTGCGCGACAAGCTGGTACTGTCCCTGCACGTCGTAGACGGAAAGGGCGCCCCGGGCCAGGACCTCCATGCCGTCTTCGGGTTCGAAGGTCAGTTTGCGGTTCGCCGACCGCCACATGACGCATCGCAGCTGGCTGCGGTCGTCCTTCAGGGAGAAGTAGGCATGGCCGGACGAGTGCCGCTTGTAGTTGGAGATTTCACCGGATACCGACACGTAGGGGAACGCTTCTTCGAGGAGCGTCTTGATCCCCGTGGTCAGCTCGGTAACGGTCAGAACGCCGTTGTCGCCATCGTTAACCAAGCCTGGCCTTCCTCCCCGGCCTGAGCCGGCAGCACCCCTACCTGGCGATTTCGACCGCCCGGGTCTGCCGGATGACGGTCACTTTGATCTGGCCCGGGTGTTCCATCCGGGTCTGGATCTTACGGGCGATTTCCGTGGCGAGCTGGACCGCGCGGAGGTCGTCGACTTCCTCGTGATCGATCATGACCCGCACTTCTTTTCCCGCCTTCATGACGAAGGCCCTGGATACGCCGTCGAAGGAACTCACCAGCCGTTCCATCTCCCGGAGCCGACGGACGTACTTTTCCAGCGGTTCTCTGAGCGCGCCGGGTCTGGACATGGAGAGGGCGTCGGCGGTTCTGACCACCACGGCCATGGGGGTGGTCTCTTCCGGGTTTTCGTGGATGGCGTCTATGCATTCCAGCACTTCGGACGGTTCTCCGTACTTTTCGGCGACCGATCTCCCCAATTCCCCGTGCGCGCCTTCCGGACCGCCTTCCACGGCCTTGCCGATGTCGTGCAACAGTCCGCAGCGCCTGGCCAGGGTCACGTCCAGGTCCAGTTCCTGCGCCATGATACCCGCCAATTCGGCCACTTCCCGGCAGTGATGCAGCGCGTTCTGCCCGCCGGTCATCCGGTACTTCAGTTGCCCGAGCAGCATGGCCAGTTCGGGACGGACCCCGGTAATGCCCAGGTCGAAGAGCACCTGGTCGCCCGTATCCTGGATCAGATCGCTGATTTCTTCCTGGGTTTTGGAGACGACCTGCTCGATGAATCCGGGATGGATCCTCCCGTCCTGGATCAGCTTCTCCATGGAGAGTTTCGCGATTTCGCGGCGCATGGGGTTAAACCCGGACAGGACGACGGCATTGGGGGTGTCGTCGACGATGACGTCGATCCCCGTTGACATTTCGAACGCCTGGATGTTGCGTCCGTCGCGCCCGATGATGCGTCCCTTCATTTCATTATCGGGCAGGGATATGACCGACGTCGTCGTTTCCGTCACGTGATCCAGCGTGTACTTCTGCATCGCGTGCGTGATGATTTCCCGAGCTTCGACCTCCGCGTTTTGACGGGCTTCTTCGATGATGCTGCGGGCTTGCTGGCCGGCTTCGGCGCGTATCCGGGCGTCGATGTTGCTGAGCAGCGCCTCTCTCGCTTCCTCCGTCGTCATGCCGGCGGACCGCTCGAGTTGTTCGGTCTGCCGCTTGATCAACCGATCCAGCCGCTCTTCGGATCCCACCAGTTTCTCGTCCCGCTCCTGCAGCGACTGGAGATGTTTCTGAATGCTCTTTTCGCGCTTGGCTACGTAGTCGGCCTTGCGCTCCAGGTTCTGCTCCCTGATCGCGATCCGTTTTTCGACACGCTGGAAATCCTGGCGAGTCTGGTTGCTTTCCCGCTCGAATTTCGCCTTGGCCTGGTAGGATTCCTCCTCCGTTTCGATCCTGGCCGTGTTCTTTATCGTTTCAGCTTCTTCCACCGCCTCTGCGAGGATGCTCTCTGCCAAGCGCTCCATACTGTCCGTCTTACGTTTTTCGACACGCTTTCGAATGAACCATCCGAAGAGAAACATGATCAGGGCGGTGCCGGCGTAGAGACTGATCGTCACAAGCATAGTGGCAGCCACCTTCTTCAATTACGACGGTTGTTCCGGACATGGTCCGTTCCTCAACAAGATCGGTCATGGTCTTCTTTCTCTTCGTCCTGTTCAGGAACCGGGTGCTCCAGCAACTCGTCCATGCGCCGGATCAACTCCGCGATCCGATCGTGCTGCATGGACACCGATACGACCTGGTTCTGCTTTTCTTCACGTTCTTTGTGCAGCTCGTCGGCGATCCTGATCGCCGTAAGGACCGCCACGCTGGTGAGGGACTGCATGGTCACGCTGACGGGTACCTCGCGCATGCGCTCGTCGACGTAGGCAGCGATACGCTGGATATACTCGGCTTCCTCTTCCGCCTGGATCGGATATTCGGTCCCGCAGATGTTGACGCGTACGGTGACTTTCTCGTCATCCATAATGGGTCCATCCCGGTGAGCAACCGGCCTGTAAACGCATGCCGGACGCCAGGCGAACTGCGGCGGACAAAACAGGGACTGATTTGGACGGTGCTTACTCGATGACGTCCAGGCGCGACAGCATCGTGTCTATACGTGCCTTGATGTCGTCCTGCTTGACGCGTAGCGCCTGGTTTTCCTGTTCCAGTTCTTCTTTCGAGGTAACCGACTGCTCCTGATGCTGCTGCAGTTCCTGGACCTGCGCCTCGAGGTTCTGGTTCCGGCCGCGCAGATCCGCGTTCTCGTCCTTCAACCGCTGAATCAGGTCGATCATCGTTTCGATCCGGCCCAGCAGCAGTTCTATGGATTGTTCTTGCATGAATCCCTCCGCAAAGGTGTATCCCAGCGCGCCGCGACGACGCTAAGAGCGTAGTTCCGCCCGGTACCGGCTCACCAGCCGGCGCAGCACCTTGTCCTGAAGCCGCGTGACTTCAGCGTCCGTCAGCGTCCGTTCTCCAGACCTGAACCGCATGGCGTACGCCATGCTCTTGCTATGGGCCGCGATCTGCGTCCCCCGGTAGACGTCGAACAGTTCGACCGCTTCCAGGAGGTCGCCGCTACACGCGCGGATTTCTTTCAGTATGTCCCGATGAGTAACCTCTTCGGGCACGACAATAGCCAAGTCTCTCTCGACCGCGGGGTACTTGGGCGGCGCGCGATAGGTCCTTCGATCGGACGCCTGGCCGAAGAGGACGCCGCAGTCGATCACCCCCATCCATACGGGCTCCCGGATCTCGTAATGGTCGAGGACCCGATGCGACACCGCGCCGAAACGGCCGGTCCGCACGCCGTCCGCGAGCAGTTCTCCGGCCCGGTCCGGGTCGAATAGAGGGTCGCTTTCATCATACGGGACGGTTTCGACCCTGTCAAGTCCTAACCGGCCGAGCAGCGCTTCCGCCAGACCCTTCAAATCGAAGAAATCGAAGGCTCCCGGAGGGCCGTCCCAGTGCGGGCTGTGGCGCTGCCCCGTGACGGCGATACAGAGGTGTTCCGGTTCGTCGGGTAGGCCTTTTTCTTTCGCCCAGAACACGCGCCCGGCCTCGAATATACGGATGTCCCGCACCTTGCGATTGGCGTTCCATCGCACGACACCCAGCACCGAGGCCGCCAGGTTCGTTCGCATGGCGGAAAGTTCGGGGCTCAGGGGATTGTCGATCATGACGCTGGGACGGGAAGGATCTGTGAGCCGATTCAGGTCCGGGTGCAGGAGACTGTGGGTGACCACCTCTGTGAAGCCGAACCCGGCCATCGCGTCCCGCAGGCGCCGCTGGTCGTCCTGCCGGCCGCGGCGCGCTTCCTCCCGCCCCCGGGCTTCGGCCGTATCGTCGCGGGGCGGCGCCGAAGCCACCGGTTCGATCTTGTCGTAGCCATAGAGGCGGGCGGCCTCCTCGATCAAGTCCACTTCGCGGAACACGTCCCGCCTGAACGACGGTACGCCGATCTCGAGATCTGCGCCGTCGGGCCGTACGTCAAACCGTAACCGGCGCAGCAACGCGGCAATCTCGTCCCGGTCCAGGCCGGTGCCCAGCAACCCGTTCACCCGGCTCGTGCGCAACCGGATCACCGGGTCTGGGCCGGCCGGGGTCCGGACGTCGATCATGCCTTCCGCCACCACGCCCCCGGCTACCTCGGCAATCAGTCCCGCGGCCCTGCCCACGGCATCGGCCTGCAGTTCCGGGTCCATGCCCCGCTCGAACCGCCGCGACGCATCCGTCTGCAGCTGCAGCGCCTTCGAACCCCGCCGCACCCGCACCGCGTCGAAACAGGCGCCTTCCAGGAAGACCCTGTCGGTTTCCGGGGTAATCTCGGTATTCAATCCACCCATCACGCCGCCGACGCCGATGCCCGTTTCGTGATCGGCGATCATCAGCACCTCGCCGTCGAGGGCACGGTCCACGCCGTCCAGGGTGGTGAAGACCTCCTCCTCCCGCGCTCGACGGACGACGATGCCCCGGCCCGCCAGCCGGTCCAGGTCATAGGCGTGCAGCGGTTGTCCCATTTCGAGCATGACGTAGTTCGTCACGTCGACCACGTTGCTGATGGACCGGATCCCGGCGGCTTCGATCCGTCTCTTCAGCCAGTCCGGCGAAGGCCCGACCCGGACGCCGGTGATCACGCGGCCCACGAAACGGGGGCAGTCATCGGGCGCGTCGACGCGGACACTGGCCAGGGTATCGACGGGAGGACCTGCTTCATCGACACCACCGGACGGCATGCGCAGGTCGTCGCCCGACATTGCGGTGATCTCCCGGGCCACGCCGACCAGCGAGAGGCAGTCGGGGCGGTTGGTGCCCACGTCGATACTCAGCACCATTTCCGGTCCGCCCACGATATCCTTCAGGGGCCGGCCGGTCTCGACTCCGGCATCGAGCACCATGATGCCTTCGTGGTCGTCGGACAGGTTCAGTTCGGCCTCGGAGCAGATCATCCCGAAGGACTCCACCCCGCGTATTTTCGCTTTCCGGATCTCCACCCCGCCGGGCAGCACCGCGCCGACCCGCGCGACCGGCACCTTCTGGCCCGCGGCGACGTTCGGCGCGCCGCAGATGACCTGCAGGGACTCGCCGCCCACATCCACGGTGCAGAGAGAAAGGCGGTCGGCGTTGGGATGGCGGTCCACGCGCTCCACGTGTCCGACGACGAACCCCTCTAAGTCGCTGCCGACCGTATCGACGCCGTCGACTTCCAGGCCGGACATGACCAGCCGGTCCACCAGTTCTTCGACGGACCACGGGACATCGCAATACGCTCGCAGCCACGAAAGAGGTACTTTAATCACCATGGGACGCTTGGCTCCTGGCCGGAGACGCCTGGTTCCTGGCCGGACGCACCGCGCTCAGTTTCCTTCGAACTGGCGCAGGTCGTTCTCCAGGAACATGTGGATGCTGTCGATCCCGTACTTGAACATGGCGAGGCGGTCCAGCCCCATGCCGAAGGCGTATCCGGTGTATACTTCCGGGTCGTAGTCCACGAATCCGAACACGGCCGGGTCGACCATGCCCGCGCCCGAGATCTCCAGCCACCCCGTGTACTTGCAGATCCGGCAACCGACGCCGCCGCACGCGACGCAGGAGAAGTCGTATTGTACGCTGGGTTCGGTGAAGGGGAAGAAATCGGGGAGGAAACGCACCTTGACCTTCCCGCCGAAAAGCCGCTGGGCGAAATAGGTCATGTCGCCCTTGAGCTGCGCCATCGTGACCCCTTTGTCCACGTACAGGCCCTCGCACTGATGGAAGGTGAAGGCGTGGGTCGCGTCGGGGTTCTCGTGGCGGTAGGTGCGTCCCGGCACGATCACCCGCACCGGGGGCTTCTGCTGTTCCATGACCCGGACCTGCACCGGCGAGGTATGGGTTCGAAGCACGATGTCGCTGTCCAGGTAGAAGGTGTCCTGGGTATCCCGGGCCGGATGGTCGCGCGGGATGTTCAGCGCTTCGAAGTTGTAGTAGTCCCACTCCACCTCGGGACCGTCCGCCACCGAAAATCCCATGTCCCGGAAAATCCCGGTGACTTCCTCGCGAATCAAGGTCAGCGGATGCTTGCTTCCCAGGGGCGGGGGACGTCCCGGCAGCGTGACATCCAGGGCGCCGGCCGCGGATCCCCTTCCCGCTTCGCACGCCGCCCTGCGCGCCTCAAGGGCTTCTCCGATGGTTTTCTTGGCCTGGTTGACCCGCTGGCCGATGCGGGGGCGGTCCCGGGGGGCCGCCTTGCCCACGGACCGCAGAACGCGGGTCAGCTCGCCGTTCTTCCCCATGTACCTGATGCGGATCTCTTCCAGATCCGACAGGTCGGCGGCGTGGACGATTTCTTCCAGCGCCCGGGCTTCAATGGCTTCTGCTTCCTGTACCATGGATGGTCCGTCCCGGTCCTTCAGCAATCTTCCGAGGCGAGGGTCAGGAAAACTGCGCTTTGGCCGCGTCAGCCACCACGGCGAAGGCGGGCGGATCGTTGACGGCGAGTTCGGCGAGGAGTTTCCGGTCGATTTCGATCCGGGCCAGCTTCATGCCGTGTATGAGTTGACCGTACGTAAGGCCGTTGAGCCTTGCCGCCGCATTGATCCGGGTGATCCACAGGCGGCGGAAATCGCGACGGCGCCGGCGGCGGTCGCGGTACGCATAGGCCCAGCCCCGGTTGACGGCTTCGCGGGCCGTCCTGTAAAGGCGGTTGCGCCGGCCCCAGTATCCCCTGGCCAGCTTGATGGTTTTCTTGCGCCGCCTGTGGGAGGCGGCGGCGTTCGTGGCACGTGGCATGTCTTGTTCCTTATCAGTTCGGCATCATCCGTTTGAGGCGCGGCGTGTCGGCCTTGCTCGCCATGGCGGTGCCGCGAAGACCTCTCCTGCGCTTGCCGTTCTTGGACAATTTCTGGTGGGTCGCATGGGAATGGCTGCGTTTGAACTTGCCGGAGGCGACCCGCTTGAAGCGTTTCGCCGCCGCTTTCAACGTCTTGATTTTCGGCATGATGGACTCCTGGTTTCTATCTGGGCATGAGGACCAGCGACAGGCTGCGGCCTTCCAGCCTGGGCCGCTGTTCGATGGTGCTCACGTCTTCCAGTATCTGCGCCATATGCTCCAGTTTCCGCTGGCCCAGTTCCACGTGGGTCATCTCACGGCCCCAGAACCGCACGGATACCTTGACCTTGTTCCCGTGCTTCAGGAAATCGCGGGCCTGGTCGGCCCGGTACTCCAGGTCGTGTTCGCTGATCTTGGGCGTCTTGAAGC
Source organism: bacterium (assembly GCA_965207085.1). Taxonomy (GTDB): domain Bacteria; phylum JAAXHH01; class JAAXHH01; order JAAXHH01; family JAAXHH01; genus JAAXHH01. Next base: position 100,849 of record CBDBLQ010000002.1, read on the forward strand.
GGATTTCCTTCAGTTGGGTCACGTGCTGCTTCTTGCGCGATTCCTTCACCCGCTTGCTTTGCTCGTACTTGTACTTGCCAAAGTCCATGATCTTGCAGACGGGCGGTCGGGCATCGGGCGAAACTTCCACGAGGTCGAGGTCGGCGCCGGACGCAAGCTGCATGGCCTCCCCGGTCTCCATGATGCCGACCTGCTCGCCCTCCGCGCTGATCACCCGCACCTGGGGCACACGAATCATTCCGTTGACTCTGACGGTTCTCTTTTGAATGGCTGTCCTCCCGGCTCCTGGTGCCTTCGATTCAAACCGTTGCCTGGACGGTCCGGTCTGTCCGGACGGTCCGGTCGATTTCTTCTTCTATCGCGCCGATCAGGGCTTCCACCGTCATGTTCCCCTGGTCGCCCCGGCCGTGACGGCGCACGGACACGTTGCCGGCCTCCAGCTCGCGAGCCCCGGCAATCGCCATGAAGGGGATCTTCATCGTCTCCGCCTCGCGGATCTTGTACCCGACTTTCTGGTTTCTCACGTCCGTCTCGACCCGGAATCCGGCGTCTTCGAGCCTGCGCGCCACGCCGTGGACGTACTCGGTCTGGTGTTCCGATATGCCGATCACGACCGCCTGTACCGGCGCCAGCCAGGTCGGGAACGCGCCGGCGCAGTGCTCGATATACACGCCGAGGAACCGTTCCAGGCTGCCGAGCATGGCCCGGTGGATCAGCACCGGGCGGGCGGGCTTTCCGGATTCGGTGATGTATTCCAGGTCGAAGAGTTCCGGCATGTTGAAATCAAGCTGGCACGTACCCAGCTGCCAGGGACGCTGCAGGGCGTCCTTGACGAAGAAATCCACTTTCGGTCCGTAGAAGGCCGCTTCACCAGGCGATACTTCGTAAGCGACTCCCAGGCTGTCCAGCACCTGGGCCAGGGTCTCCTCCGAGTGGTCCCAGATCTCATCGGTACCGGCGCGCTTGGCCGAGCGGGTGGACAGGTGGATGCCGATATCGTCGAAGCCCAGCATGGTGTAGGCGTCTGACAACATCTTGATGAAATCATTGACCTCGTCGCCGATCTGCTCGGGACGGCAGTAGATGTGGGCGTCGTCCTGCGCAAAGGAGCGTACCCGCATCAGGCCGGCCGTCACCCCGGAACGCTCGTGCCGGTGCAACCGGGCGAAATCGGCGTACCGGACGGGCAGATCGCGGTAGGAATGGTGGCCCGCCGCGTACATGAGGCAGTGGCTGGGACAGTTCATCGGCTTGGGCGCGTATTCCCGGTCGTCGGCGTTAATGGTGAACATCTCGTCCCAGAAATGCTCGTAGTGGCCAGAGGTCTTCCACAGGTCGGCGTCGTAGATCAGCGGCGTGATGACCTCGTCGTACCCATATTTTTTATAAAGCTCGCGCACATAGTCGGTCAGGGTGTTGTAAACCCGGGCGCCTTTCGGGAAGAAGAAGGGCGACGCCGGCGCAGAGGGGTGGAACATGAACAGCCCGAGTTGCCGGCCCAGCTTGCGATGGTCCCGCCGTTCGGCCTCTGCACGCCGTTCCAGGAATTCGTCCAGATCCTTTCTGCGGGGATAGGAAACGCCGTATATCCGCTGAAGGCTCTGGTTGTTTTCGTCCCCGTGCCAGTAGGCGGCCGCGACGTTGAGCAGCTTGAAGGCCTTGATCTTTCCCGTCGACGGGATGTGCGGGCCCCGGCAGAGATCGATGAAATCCCCCTGCTCGTAGATGCTGATCACCTCGTCCGCGGCGAGGTCGTCGATCATCTCGACCTTGTAGGACTCGCCCCGCTCGGAGAACAGGGCGCGGGCATCCTCTCGGGAAAGCTCGCGGCGCCGGATGGGCAGGTCCGCCCGGGACAACTCGACCATGCGGCCCTCGATGCGCTCGAGGTCCTCGGTCGTAAACGGTTCCGGCATGTCGAAGTCGTAGTAGAATCCTTCTTCGATCGGCGGACCGATGGTCAGTTGCGCTTCGGGGAACAGCTCCTTGGCGGCCTGGGCCATCAAGTGGGTCGTGCTATGCCAGTACACCTCGCGGCCCTCGGGATTGTTGAAGGTCAGCACCTCAAGGGAGGCGTCCCCGTCCAGCCGGTGGTCCAGGTCGACCCGGTCGCCGTCGATCCTGGCCGCGAGCGCCGCCTTGCCCAGGCCGGGACCAATGCGCGCTACCGCGTCCATGACCGTAGATCCCTGTTCCATTTCGATCTGACCGCCGTCGGGAAGGGTAATCCTGACGTTTTTCAATGACTGACTCCAGGGTTGATCTTCACGGCTATTCCAGGCTGGACCGCTCGTTTCTACAAGGCCTTTCTACCTACCGGCACAAACAGAAAAAATAAGGCGGGCTCCAGGATTTGTCAATAGAATTACCTTGCCCGGAAATCCTCTCAGCGTTCGAACAGGCTGCCCATCATATCGCTGTAGGAACGCCGGCCTTTGGCGACGTTCTTGCTGATCCTCGAATGCTGGTGCAGGCCCTCGAGCAGGAACTCCATGGCAACGGACAGTTCCGCCCGGTTTTCTGTCCGGACGTGACGGCCCGCCAACTTCCGCAACCCGTCGACGCCGTTCAGCGCACCATAATAAGATTTGTCGTCCATGGTGTCCGAAATCTCGACTGTCTGTCCTTCTTCGAACCAGGCGAGGACTTCCTGGTAGCACGCGCCGCGTTCATCATCTTCGCCGAAGGCCGCGGGGAAATAATTTCCGAAGACTTCCTTCACGGCCCGGCCGATGAGCGCCTCGGCCACTTTGACCTCGCCTTCCTGCTCGCCCTCGTACACGAGTTCCAGCTTGCCCGTCATCGCCGGGATCACGGCGGACAGGTCACACATTCGGGGCACGACGGACCGCTTGCCCTGCAGGATGCATCGCTTCTCGACCTGGCTGACCAGGTTCTCCATGGCGGCGATGGTCATGCGCGTGCTTACGCCGGAGGTCTGGTCGATGAACTCGCTGCTCCGGGCCTGGAAGGCGATCTCCTCCACTGTTTCGCGCAGAAAGGGCGGCATGTCGACCCGCACGCCTCCGGGCCGCTCGGTCCAGGCCTCCTGGTCGGTGATGGCCATGGCGTATTCGCGGTTGACGGGGTAGTGGGTCAGAATCTGCGAATCGATCCGGTCCTTGAGCGGGGTGATGATGGCCCCGCGGTTGGTATAGTCTTCCGGATTCGCCGAGAAGACGATCATCACGTCCAGGGGGACCCGCACCGGGAACCCCCGGATCTGGATGTCCTTCTCTTCCATGATGTTCAGCAGGCCGACCTGGATGCGGGGTTGTAGATCGGGCAGTTCGTTCACGGCGAAAATGCCCCGGTTCATCCTCGGGATGATACCGAAGTGGATTACGCCCTCGTGGGCGTAGTGAAGCCGCTGGGAGGCCGCCTTGATAGGATCGATGTCGCCGATCAGGTCGGAAATGGTCACGTCGGGCGTGGCCAGCTTCTCGCCGTAACGCCGCGAACGGCCGATCCATTCGATGGGCGTGTCGTCCCCGTGTTCGGAAACGAGGTCCCGGGCGCGCCGGCTGACAGGCGCGTAGGGCGAACTGTTGATCTCGCAGCCCGCGATCGCGGGCAGGTACTCGTCGAGCAGCGTGACCAGGGCTCTCAGGATACGGGTCTTCGCCTGTCCCCGCAGTCCGAGGAGAATGAAGTCGTGCCGGGACAGGATCGCGTTGACCAGTTCGGGGATGACGGTCTGCTCGTAACCGACGATGCCGGTAAAGACCTGTTCGCCGCGGGCAAGCTTGACCATCAGGTTGTCCCGCATCTCGTCCTTGACGGTCCGTTGCGGATATCCCATGCCGCGCAGCGCGCCGATGGTCGTGGCAGCGGTGTAGTCCATGTGCTCTCGGGCGTCCGAAAAGGGATATATTCGAGGGAGGATCCGTGGCGTGGATTCCCCTTCCGACAATCGACGAATTCTATCCCGCGAGGCCTGTCCTGTCAACCCTTTTTTGGCTTCTCCCGGGGGTCGGTGCGCCGCCTTTTCCTTTGACTTGAACGGGCTTGTTGGCTATGTTGAAAGGTCATGAAGAACGTGATCCACGCAGCGCTCACCGCGTCGCTGGCCGTTGCGCCGGTTGCCGTGGGCCTGGTCGAAATGCGCTGGCATGTCATCGAACGGTTCGTCGGCGCGTACATGGACGCCCGCAACGATTCCCGCGACCGGCTGGAGCGGTTCGTCGACCAGGAGAGCCGGACCAACCAGGCGCTGGAGAAGGCGAACGAATTGATCGAACAGCGCAGTATGGTCGCGCTGGACACGGTAGAGGATCCGGGCCGGACGGACGCCGGGTTCGCTCCGCCGTCCGACGTGGTCCGGCTGGAACGAGGGCACAAGCTGATCATGACCCGGGACCTTTTCCAGGCCATGCCCGAATGGTTGACCGGCGCGGGCCATCCTTCCGGGGCCCGTCCCCTGAACCGGTCCGGCTTCAGGCCATATGTGCCTACGGACTCGCCCGATGCCGCGGGGGCGGATTCACTCTCCCCGTCGACGTCGACCTTCGTACCCGATTCCCTCACCGCCTGGACGCGCACGGTCGTCATCCGCCCGGGGTGGATACGCCGGGGTGAGGTCTACATGGTGGACGACGATAACTACATCCTGCACCGCATGCCGATATCGGCCGGACAATTCGATCTCATCGACGCATACGCATCGGCGTCCGAAGGCCGGATGCACGAAGACATGGAGCACGTGTACGAGGCCGGGGTGTTCTTCGACACGCTGCGAAGCCTGGACATGGAAATGCGGGACGAAATCATCGATCCGATCCGGTTCAGGAACCTGGAAGAGACCGCGCAGCGGGTAGGGGTATCGGAGAACCAGCGGATTATCCAGATCGAACGGCTGGTCGACGGCCAGATCGCCGTGGTCACCATACCGGTGTCCGCGGATCTTTTCGTGGAACTGTACGTGGCGCTCGGAGCGCTTTGATCCGTCCACACCGGACAGACCGGGAAAGGCGATGGACTTCTTGCGAGAACACCGGGAAACCCCGATCGCGCGGTCATTCAGGTATATCAAGCGCATGGTATACGCGGTATCCGGCGTGCTGCTGTTCGGTGCGCTCGTAGCCGTCGCGCTTTTCTACCTCACCGTGCCGTCCATTCCCCGCCTTCCGGACGACCTGAACGACATCTTCGGCCAGATGACTCGGATCTATGCCGAAGACCAGGAGGGCAGTCCCCGCCTGGTGCATACCCTGGGCGGCCATCGACGGGTCGCGCTGGAGGAGATCGCGCCGGTGTTCCGGGATGCGATCATCGCCACCGAAGACGCCGATTTCTTCCATCACCGGGGCGTGGACAAGCCCGGCATCGTCCGGGCCTTCGTGACCAATCTCCGCGAGGGCCGGATCCTGGGACAGGGCGCCAGCACGATCACCCAGCAGCTGGCGCGCCACCTCTTCTTCACCCGCGAGAAGGTATGGATCCGCAAGATCCGCGAAGCCATGGCCTCCATGCAGATCGAGGCGAGGTTCAGCAAAGACGAGATCCTGTCCGCCTACTGCAACAACATGTATTTCGGCGCCGACGCCTACGGCGTGGAAGAGGCCGCGCAACGGTTCTTCAGCAAGCGAGCAAGCGAGCTCACACTCGGCGAATCCGCGCTGCTCGCCGGGTTGGTCCAGCGGCCAAGCGACTACAATCCCTACTACCGCATGGACCGTGCGCTCAGCCGCAGGGAGACCGTGTTCCGCCGTATGATAGACAACGGGTACATCACGGAAGAAGATGCCGTGCTGGCCCGGGAGGAAGAGATCACGCTCAAGGGAACGAGCATCGGTCCGGCCAGGGGTCCCTATTACCTCGATTACGTCGAAGACCTCCTGATCCGCCGCTTCGGCAGCAACCTGGTCTACAACGGAGGACTCACCGTGCACATCGCCATGGACCTGGCCCTGCAGGAACTCGCCGAGGAGACCATCAGCACCCGGATGACCTACGTGGATTCCCTGGTCGGCGACCCGGCTTACGAAACGGCCACGGCGGAAGAGCGGAAGCAGGCGCTCGAGGCGGCGCTGGTCGCCGTCGACACGCGCACCGGGGCGGTACGGGCCCTGGCCGGGGGGCGCGATTACACGGCGAGTGAATTCAACCGGGCCGTCGAGAGCAACAGGCAGCCGGGGTCCGGTTTCAAGCCGGTCGTCTACCTGGCGGCGCTGGACCACCTGGGATATTCCGCCAACACGGTCGTGGTGGACGAGCCCGTGGCCTATACCACCGAACTGGGAGATCTCTGGGAACCGCAGAACTTCACCCGGGCGTACGAGGGGCCCGTCATCCTCAAGCGGGCCTTCATGCGTTCGATCAACGTGGTCTCCGCGAAACTGGTCAGCGAAGTCGGCCCCTCGACGGTCATCGAGTACGCCCGCCGCCTCGGCATCACCAGTCCGCTGGAGCCTATACTCTCCCTGTCGCTGGGCACCAACGGCGTCTCGCCCCTGGAGATGGCTTCCGCCTACTCCGTGTTCGCCACGGGCGGGATCTACCACAGACCCTACGTCATCACCCGCGTGGAAGATTCCGAGGGCAGGGTGATCAAGGAAACCGAACCGGAATCGCGTCGCGTGATCAGCGAGCAATCCGCGTACCTGATGCTCGACCTTCTGCGCGGCGTCATAAGCGGCGGTACGGGCGTCGGCGCACGCTACAGGTATGGTTTCACGGCGCCGAGTGGCGGGAAGACGGGGACTTCGAGCGAATCCAGGGACGTCTGGTTCAATGGTTTTACAAAAGACCTCGCGACATCCATATGGGTGGGATACGACGATGCCCGACCCCTCCTGTCCATCGTGGAAGACGAGGAGATTACCGGCGCGTCGGGCGCCCTACCCGTCTGGGCGCCCTTCATGAAACAGGCCACGGCGTTGCAGGAGCAGCGTGAAGTCCAGGCGATGATGGCGGCGGGCGATTCCGCGGACGGACAGCTGGCCGTACTACCGGACGAGGGTGTCGGCAAAGGCGGCGAGGATGGCGGACCGGAAGCCGGGGTTGACACGACCGCGGACGAGGGAGCGAAACCTCCGCCAGCTTTCCCCATGCCGCTGGGCATCGAAAAGATCCGCGTCGACTTCCGCACGGGCCGGCTGTCCCAGGATCTCGAACGCTCCCTGGTCGTGACCGTCCGGGGCACGAATCCCCGGATAAGGACGGAGATGGTCCCGCCGGACGGGACCGTACCGGAAGAGACCGGACTCATGGAGCCGGCGAAGACGGAGGAGCCTCCGGGCCAGGCCGGCCGAACAGTCCAGGATACCCGGTCCGGGCAAGACGAACCAGACGGGCCAGGCGAACGGAGCGTACCAGGCGAACGGAGCGTACCAGGCGGACCGGTTGATTAACAGGGCTGGCGTTGAAAGGCCGTGGGACTACGCGGGAGATCAGTTCCCCTGCGGGTGCTCAGGTCCTGACCGGTTGCGGTCTATCGCTTCACGGACCGCTGGAATCAGGAAGACGTTTTCCAGGGGAAATTCGGAGAAGGCGCGGCCGAGGAGGTTGATCCGGCCGTCGGTATCGAGCCGCTTGTTGATGACGATATGGTACCTGCCGCGGTACCGGCACAGCCCGCCATCGCCGTCCAGCTTGCCGTAGCGGACCCGGATCGACATCCGTTCCGCCAGGTCTTCGAATTCCTGCAAAAGGGTCGTACTGTCCATGGCGCACATGAAGGCAAGACGATCCGCTGTACCCCTCCGGTCCTGGAAGCTACCGGGAAGCCGCGGATCGGACTCCGACTCGCACGTCGCTGTTACGGGACGCTTTTAATGAGTCGTAACATATATCGGTCACCGTCACCGGTCAAGTCTCGATGTCCCGCCGCGGGGGAACAAAACACTTGACACTGGGCGGTCCGATAATGATATTTTCGGGGAAGTTTGCAGTACGGTCTTCGAAGGTTTGCGTGTTATCAGCGGGAGTAGCTCAGCGGTAGAGCATCACCTTGCCAAGGTGAGGGTCGCGGGTTCAAGCCCCGTCTCCCGCCCTCGGACGTGGCGGCATAGCCAAGTGGCTAAGGCACGGGACTGCAAATCCTCGATCGCCGGTTCGAATCCGGCTGCCGCCTTGCAACTTCCATTTCCCCAATCCAATCTGCAATCGATCGTGGCCAGGCTCCCCGGAAACACTTCGTTTCCCGACCACCGCCCTGCGTGTTTTCACGTGGTACGTCCGTGCGATGCCCAGGGCGCCTCGGGGCCCGTCATTCCTACTTGCACCCTCCGAATCCCCGAAGTATAATAGCCATCGAACGAACCATCGAACAAGCCATCGCACCGACAGGATACCGCTTGAGTCAGGCAAGGGAACCATGGCGAAAATCGAATGGGTCCGGCGTATCTACGAAGACGGCTGGCACAACGCCTTTACGGATTTTCAGTTCTTCAAGGGCCGGTACTACATCTGCTTCCGCAACGGCCTTTCCCATGTGAGTCTCGATGGGAAGGCTGTCGTGATCTCCAGCGATGAACTGGTTGACTGGAAACGCACAGGCGTGCCGGTCAATACCACGGGCGACGACCGGGATCCCCATATGGTCGCGACGGAAGACCGACTGTTCGTCTACGCCGGAAACGTCACCCGGCCGGACCCGGTGCAGCACGGCGATGAGGGGCCGCGCCTCATACGGTCCGTCTGTTCCTTCAGCGAGGACGGCACGGCGTGGACGGAACCCCGGCAGGTGTATCGGGACGGATACTGGCTCTGGGGCGTCGGGCGAGGGAACGACCGGCTATATGGACTCGCCTACGGAAACGAACCGGCGGAATGGGACCGTAAACCGACCGAGCTACACTTGTTGCAGTCTACGGACGGACTGGAATGGGAACGGGTGTCCGTCGTCACGACGAACGGCAGCGAAGCCACCTTCCGTATCACCGACGCCGGTGCCATGCGGGTCGCCATACGCGGCGGCGACGAAAACCGGTTCACCATGGCCTTCGCGGAACCACCATACACGGACTGGCAGCTTCAGGACCTCGGTGAGTCGATCCCTGCGCCCCGTCTCGTGGTGGCCGGGGGACGGGAATACGTGATCGGCCGGCAGCACTTGCGCGAACCGGACGGACCGGACGGGCTGGGTGGTCGCGGAGAAGCAGGTTGGCCAGACGGGTCGGACGGACCAGGCGATGCGAATGACCCCGGGCGGATCGTCGAACGGCGCACGAGTATCTGGCGAGTGGAGGAGGACGGTGTGGTCCATGTCCTCAACCTGCCCTCGGGCGGCGATACGTCCTACGTAGGCGCGGTGCAGCATGAAGACGGCGTCTTGCTACTGAGCTACTACTCACAGCACGAGGTGGAGACGGGCGAGAAGCACTTTCTCTATCCGGCAAACATCTATCTGGCCAAAGTCAGGCTGTAGAAGGTAAAAGCGGGCCGTGCTTTCGAATGTTCGAACCGCAAGCCCGAAAATCGTCCGCGATTCGTGCCCCCCGAAACAAAGACCAGGAGTTGCCATGGCACTGAGCGCCATACAGACCGGCGAGCGGTTTACCGACGAGGAGACCGAACAGATCCGCCGCTGCTTACAGCGGGACGGCTTCTACGCCTTCGGCCGGCTGATGGAAGACGAAGAGGTGGAGACCCTGCGCGCGGACCTGCAGCGCAAGTGGGACGATCCCCGCATGCACGAACCGGCGCGGGACCAGATCCGCGGCACGAGCCTGATGCGCATGTTCGAGTATTCCTATGCTTTCCGAGACCTCATCGTGCGCGAGCCCTTCGCGAGCCTGGCGGAGGCCATGCTCGGCGACGACTGCCACTGCATGTCCCAGAACGCGCTCTACACGCCGCCCAATCCAAAGGCGGTCGAGGACGGTCCCGGTGGATGGCATCTGGACGACCTGGTCCATTTCCCCCTGCCGGACGGCGTGCCGAGCCACGACCCCGCCGTGCCCCCGCCCTGTTTCGTCCTGCAGATTTTCACGCCGCTGACCGACGTGGAGGAAGTACGTTACGGACCCACGCAGGTCGTTCCCGGCAGCCATTTCGCGGGACGCCAGCCGCACCTGCCCCATGAGCAGGACCGTCCCGAATTCGACGGACAAGGACCCCACTCCTTTCTCGTACGAAAGGGCGACGCCTACATGTTCAACAACCAGATCTGGCACCGCGGGGCGCCGAACGCGTCCGACCGCACCCGGCTGATGGCCGGCGTCACGTACAGCAAGCGGTTCATCGCCCAGAAATTCCACCCCTTCATCGATTACCGCATGCCCGATCACGTGTGGGCCGAGGCGTCGCCCCGCCTGCAGCGCATGCTGGGACGCCACAGCAAGGGAGCGTATGGGTGACGGCTGACGCGTCGACCCGGCCCGAAAGGTCCGATCAGTCTGAACAGCCCGCGCAGTCCGTGGAATTCGCGGGTCGCACCGCCCTGGTGACCGGCGGTTCCCGGGGGATCGGCCGGTCCACGTGCCGCATGCTGGCGGAACGGGGCGCCCGGGTGGCAATCAACTACGCGCGCAACGAGGAAGCGGCGAAAGCGGCCCTCGCCATGGTGGAGGAGGCCGGCGCCGAAGGCATGATCGTACAGGCCGACGTCTCATCGGAAGCCGACGTGGACCGGATGGCCGCAGAGGTGCGGGCGCGTCTGGGTCCCGTCGATTTGCTGGTAAACAACGCGGGGATCGCGAAGAACCAGCCCCATTCGGAACTCGCCTTCGCGGACTGGAAACGCATGTTCGAGGTGAACGTGGACGGGGTGTTTCTGGCGACCTGGGCGGTGAAGGACGAGATGATCGAACGTGGATTCGGTCGTATCGTCAACGTGGCTTCGCTCGCCGGCATCATCCTGAAGAAGGATATGATCCACTACGCCACGACCAAAGCGGCGGTAATCTCCCTCACACGGCACTGTGCAGAGGCCTTCGCGCCCCATAACGTCCGCGTGAACTGCGTGGCGCCGGGGCTGACCGATACCGACCTGGCCGGGTCGGGCAACCCGGACATGATCGACCGGCTCATCGCTTCAACGCCCATGGGCCGCATAGCCCAGCCCGGAGAAATGGCCTCCGTGATCCGGTTCCTGCTCTCGGAAGACTCCAGCTTCGTGACCGGCCAGACGGTCACGGCCTGCGGCGGGCGGAGCTGAGCGGCCCGTAACCCGGAACCGCCACGCGGTCTGACCGCGGCCTGACTTCGACCGGATGCACCCGGCTGGAGTTGAGTTGCCTACCTGTTTTCGATCAACTGGTCCACCACAGCCGGGTCCGCCAGCGTGGTCGTATCGCCGATCTGGTCCAGCTCGTTGGTGGCGATCTTCCGCAGGATGCGGCGCATGATCTTGCCGGAGCGCGTCTTCGGCAGGGCCGGCGCCCAGTGGATCACGTCGGGCGTGGCGATGGGGCCGATGATCGAGCGCACCTGCTTTTTCAGGTCGCCGCGCAGGTCTTCCGTGTACTCCTCGCCCACGTTGAGGGTCACGTAGGCGTAGATACCCTGCCCCTTGATCTCATGGGGGAACCCGACCACGGCCGCTTCGGCCACCGAGCCGTGGGCGACCAGCGCGCTTTCCACCTCGGCCGTGCCCATCCGGTGGCCGGAGACGTTGATGACGTCGTCCACCCGGCCCGTGATCCAGTAATAACCGTCCTCGTCTCTTCGGCAACCGTCCCCGGTGAAGTAATACCCCTTGTATTGCTGAAAGTAGGTCTCCTCGAACCGCTGGTGATCCCCGTACACCGTCCGCATCTGCCCGGGCCAGGGCTCCCGGATGGCCAGCACGCCCATGATGCCGTTGCCCTCGAGTTCTCTTCCGCTCTCGCCGTCCAGCAGCACGGGCTTCACGCCGAAAAAGGGCAGGGTGGCGGAACCCGGCTTGGTGGGGATGGCGCCCGGCAGAGGAGTGATCATGATCCCGCCGGTCTCGGTCTGCCACCACGTGTCCACGATGGGGCACCGCTCCTTGCCCACGTTCACGTGGTACCACCGCCAGGCCTCGGGATTGATCGGCTCGCCTACCGTGCCCAGGAGCTGGAGCGTGGGCATGGGATGCCGCGCCGGCCAGTCTTCGCCTTCCCGCGCCAGCGCCCGGATGGCGGTCGGCGCTGTGTAGAACTGGTTGACGCCGTACTTCTCGATGATCTCCCAGCACCGGTCGGGCGCCGGATAGGTCGGAATGCCCTCGAACATGATCGTCGTGGCGCCGTTGCCCAGGGGGCCGTAGATGATGTAGGAATGTCCCGTGACCCAGCCGATGTCCGCGCCGCAGAAGTAGATGTCGCCTTCATGGTAGTCGAAGACGTAGCGGTGGGTGACGCCGGTGTACACCATGTATCCGCCCACGGTATGCTGCACGCCCTTCGGCTTGCCCGTGGAACCGGAGGTATAGAGTATGAACAGGGAATCCTCGGCGTCCATCTCCTCGCACGGACAGTCGGCGTCGGCCCGGGCCATGAGGTCATGCCACCAGAAGTCCCGGCCTTCCTCCATGGGAAACTGAAAGTCGGGATCGTCCTTGACCCGGTCGACCACGATGCAGGTGGTGACCGGTTCGCCCATCTCCTTCTCCGCCGAGGCCATGGCATCGTCCGCCACCGGCTTCATGAAGACCGGCTTGTCGCCGCGATGGGTCCCGTTGGCGGTGATGACCGTCTTGCAGGTCGAATCCACGATGCGGTCCGACAGCGAATCGGCCGAGAAACCGCCGAACACGATGGAATGGACCGCGCCGATCCGGGCACAGGCCAGCATGGCGACGGCCAGTTCGGGGATCATGGGGAGGTAGATCGATACCCGGTCGCCCTTCCCGACGCCCCGCGACTTGAGCACGTTGGCGAACTTGCAGACCTGCTCGTGCAGTTCCCGGTAGGTGAGGTGCGCGTCCTCGCCCGGTTCGTTGCCTTCCCAGATGATGGCCGTCTGGTCGCCGCGCGTCTCGAGATGGCGGTCGATGCAGTTATGCACGATGTTCGTCTTGCCGCCTTCGAACCACTTGATGGACACGGGACCCTTCCGCATGTCGTAGTTGTAGGATCGGATCCGGTCCCACTTCCTGAACCAGTGGAACGATTCCGCCTTCTCGGCCCAGAATGCCTCCGGGTCGGCGACGGAACGCTCGTATTCCCGCCGGTATTCATCCAGGCTCTTCAGGTGCGCCTTGTTGCGAAAGGTCTCATCAGGCTGATACAGGTCGGACATGTTCGGTCTCCGGGCTTCAGTTTATACTTACGGATAATGCCTGTCTTCGAAAGTAGTCGTTTTCCTACTCCACTTCCACGTCCACGCGGTCTCCGGTCGACACCCCGAGAGTTTCGGCCGCGCTGCCGCCGTTGACGGCGATCTCGAGCAGTCCCGCGCTGTCCAGGATGGCCAGGGACGCGCCGGTGGCGGCTTCGTCGTAGGATGGGCTGACGCGGTACAGCGCCAGGTCGGCCAGCCGGATCCGGAACCGCTTATCCCGGGTCTTCTCCAGGAAGAGAGAATCGCCGATATCCGTTATTATATTGCCATATCGGTCGATATGCAATACGCGACCGGTGATCCCGCCTTCGTGCACCACGGGTACGGTGACCGTCCCGGTTTCGTAGTCGGTGATCACGGGTCCGAAGTCCGAGACGGGCGCGCCGAGGGCGAGATGGGCGGCCACGGGCGCGAAGACGTCCCGGCCGTGGAACGTGTTGCTGATTTCCGGCAACATGTAACGGGGCTCGGTCACTGAAACGACCCGGAGCTTCGGCTCCCTCGCATACACGTGAGCGAAAATGCCGTTATCCGGCCCCACGAACCGGTACGAGGGAGTTTCCACGATCAGGGCCCGCCGCGCGCCGCCTACGCCCGGGTCGACGACGGCCACGTGCACCGTCCCCTCCGGGAAGTACGGGTAGGCGGTGCGAAGGACGAAGGCGCCTTCTTCGATCCGCTGGGGCGTAATCTCGTGGGACAGGTCCACGATCTGGGTCTCCGGGGAGATACCCAGGATGACCCCCTTCATGGCGCCCACGAAGGCGTCGCTGAGGCCGAAGTCGGTAAGCAGCGTGATCACGGACATGGCGTAGCGGGTTCCTCGTCGCGGGATGCGGCATCCGCGTGCGATTTCGATCGGCCCACCAGGATGTTCCGGGGGGCGTCGCCCCTGACCGGACGCCCGTCGAAATCGCCGAAGGTCTGCGTAACCATCAGGCCAGCCCGGACCATCATGGCTTCGAGTTCATCCAGGGTATACATCCGCACGGACTCGTCGTAGCTGCGCTCCGCCCCGCCTTCCCTGATCCGCACCTGTTTGTTGATGCGCACGTGACCGCCCGGTTCTGAAGGGTTCCCCGTGATCCAGCGGCGTTGCTCGACTTCCATGCCTTCCACGGTACGACAGTCTGACGGAACGAGCGTGGAGATCACGTACGCGCGGTTCAGGTAGTCCATGAGGAAACGTCCGCCCGGACGTAGCGCCCTCGATATGGCTTCGAGGACCCGGGCATTCTCGTCGTCCTCCCGGAAATAGCCGAAACTGGTGAAGAAGTTCACCACGAGATCGTATGCACCGCCTGCGGGCGGATCGCGCATGTCGCCCTGGATGAACGTGATGTCCAGCCCCTCGTCCGCGGTACGGCGCCGCGCCCGTTCAAGCAGTTCCTCCGACAAGTCGAGCCCGGTTACCCTGAAACCGCGCCGGGTGAGTTCCAGGCTGTGCCGGCCGTCGCCGCAGCCCAGGTCCAGCACCTCGCACGATGGCAGCACGTCCAGTTTATTCACGAGGAAATCGACCTGCCGGCGTGCTTCCTCGTCGTTCCGGTGGGGGTATACCCGCAGGTAGTCGTAACGGAAAGCGGTCTTGTACCAGTCGGACGCCGGACTGTCTTGAGTAGCCATATCCATCCACGGGTCTTTAGGTCCCTGAATCGACGAGTTTTCAATATACAGCACAGGGGGTTTCCGTCAATTCGCGAATGCCGGTCCGCCCCGTGCCGCAGCGCTTTCTATTGACAACGGGTACTCATACGTTTAGTTTTACCAGGTCGACTCACGGCCGCGGCGCCAGGTACGTCGATCCGGCCCTGACTGGAGCATGCCATGGTTGACAAAGACAAACGGGCAAACGGTTCCGCGGCGGACGACGCGGAATTTGAAAAACTGCTCGACGAAATGGACGAACTGGGCCGCCAGGCCGACGCCCTGCGTGCGAAGGTGAACCACCTCATCGACGAGATGCGGGAGAACGATGTCCCGCCAGACGAGGAAGCGGACGGCGTCGCGGGAGACGTCCCGCCAGACGAGGAAGCGGACGGCGTCGCGGCAATTGGACACGAAGAAGCGGTTCACAGCTCGGGCGAAATAGAGGTGGAGAAGAAGGAGAACTAAGCCGCCGATAGAGACGTCGCCATGGACGCGGACACCGATACGACCGGGGATGCGATCGACGAGGATGGCAAACCGACTGCTACGTGATCCCGCCAGCCTGCCTGCCCGTCCGCAAAAGCTCATGTGGTCTCGCCTAACCTCACGTGGCCACGCGTACCTCACGTAGTCTCGCGTAATCCCTCGTACACGCCGAAGGCCTCTTCCCGCGACGGAATCGAGTAGGTCGCCCCGCGGCCGCGGACCTTGAGGCCCGCCATGACGGTACCCAGCCGTGCGGATTCGACGGCGTTCATACCGTGGGTAAATCCGTAGAGCAGGCCGCCGTTGAACACGTCCCCGGCCCCGGAGGTGTCGGACACGCGCTTCGGGACGTAGGCCGGGATTTCGTGGATCCCGTCGTCCAGCCCCAGCACGGCGCCTTCCGCGCCGCACTTCACCGCGACCATGCCCACGCCCCGATCACGGACCCGTTCGATCACCGCACGGGCGTCCTCCGTACCGAAGAGCGACGCGCTCTCCTCGGGCGCACTGGGCAGGAGGATGTCCACGTGGGGGATGATCTCGTCCAAGGCCTCCCTGGCTTCCTCCAGGGACCACAGGCCGAGTCTCAGATTGGTATCGAAGGCGGTCGTGACGTTGTGCTCGCGGGCAATCCGGAAGGCTTCCAGCACGGCCGCCCGGCTGCTCTTCGATATGGCCTGGGTGATGCCGCTGGCATAGACGATTTTCGCGCTGCCGATGTAATCCAGGTCGATGTCGGCCGGTTCGAGGAAGCTCGCGGCGCTGCCCGCCCGGTAGTAGGTGAACTCCCGTTCGCCGCCGGGAAGGATGGAGATGAAGTAGAGTCCGTTGGGCCGGTCGAGGGGCGTGGCGCAGCGCAGGTCGATGCCCTCCGACCGCCACGCTTCGGTCAGGAAATCCTGGAAAGGGTCGTTGCCCACGTGGGTGACGTAGCCGGTCTTCGCGCCGAGGCGAGAGGCCGCCACGAGCATGTTCATCGTGTCGCCGGCGAAGGTGCGGGTATAGGTGTCGGTCGTGGCGAGGGGGCCTTCGCAGAACATCTCGATCATGCATTCGCCGATCGAGATGATGTCCAGTTCAGACGGGCCAGACGGCCTTTCGGATATCCGCACGGCGGACCCTACCTCTTCAGGCTTACGGCCACGCCGTCCCTTAAGGGGATGATCGTAGTCCAGACCTCGCCGGTACCGTAGGCCTTCCGGTTGTATTCCTGGATAGCCGAGGTCCAGCGGTCGTCGGACGGCTCGGTCACCCGTCCGCTCCAGAGCACGTTGTCGGTGATCAGCAGGCCGCCCGGCCGGACGCGCGGCAGCGCCAGGTCGAATACGCGGGGATAGTCGTGCTTGTCCACGTCGTTGAAGATCAGGTCGAAGCTGCCCTCGGTCTGCTCCAGCAGTTCCAGCGCGTCGCCCACCTGGATCACGACGCGGTCCGCCACACCGGCACGCTCGATGAACTTCCGGGCCTGCGCGGCGTTCTGCTCGCTGCCGTCGGAGTAGTAAACCCGGCCTTCCGGTCCCACCGCCCGGGCGAGCCAGATGGTCGAATAGCCGATGGCCGATCCCATCTCGAACACGCGTTTCGCGCCGCTCACCACGGCCATCTGGTGCAGCACGCGGCCGACCAGCGGACCGACGATGGGGATCCGTTCCGCCTGTGCCTTCTCTTCCATCTCGGCCAGGACCTCGTCCCTGTCAGGCATCAACTCCGTCAGGTAGCCGTCCAGCGCTTCCGATAGTACATTGGGCATGGGGTTGTTGCTCCTGTTTTCCATATTTAAAAGATCTCGACGGTCACGTACCGGCCGGGATTGGATTTCAAATCAACGACGAGTTCGTCGAGACTGGTAACCAGCCGGTCCATCTTACCGGCCACGCGGACGGCGTCCTCGTAAAGCCGTTCATCCTGGAGCAGCTTCCCCATCGTGCCTTCGCCCCGGTCAAGGCGTGTGAGGATATTGCCAAGCGCCGTGGTCGTGCTTTGCAGTTCGTCCATCATGGCGTTCAACCGGCCCGACGTGCTTTCCAGGTTGTCCAGCGTGCTGGTTACCTTGGATCGTTCGGTTTCGCTCAGGTCCTTTACGTTGCTTACCAGCGAGTCCATGTTCGCCACGACCCGGTTGATCTGGCCGCTCTCCCGTTTCAAGGTCTCCCGCAGTTCGATGGTCAGGTCGTGCACGCCGGCCAGACTGCTCTTGATCGACTTTTCCCGGTCGGGGTCCAGGAGGATGTTGGCGTTCTTGAGCAGGTTGCGCATGTTCAAGGTGACGGAATCGACCTGCGTAAACATGTCGGAAATCCCAGGCGCGGCCGTGCCCTCGATCGTGCCGCCCGGCGGCACCATCACCGTGCTGACGCCCTTGCGGATGTTGATGGATTTCTCGCCCATGACGCTGCGCGAGATCACCTCCACCTGCGAGTCCTCTGGGATCTCGAAGGGCTCGTCGACACGCAGGGTGACGATAGGCGACATGTCGTCGAGCGTCACGGCCTCCACCTTGCCGACGCGCACGCCGCCCACGAGGATCGGATCGGAGGACTTGACCCCGACGGCGCTGCTCAGGCGCACGTCGACGAGGTAGGTATCCCCCGTTACCCGCCATTCTTTCAGATAGAAGAGGCCCCAGACGAATATGATGATCGCCAGGAGAAAGACCATGCCCAGTTTCGCCTCGTCGGGCAGCAGGCTGTTTTTTGTGTACGTCACGTCACACCCCCGGTTTACAATATCGTCCTGGCCAGCAGGTAGTCCAGGCACAGGATCAGAATGCACGAGACCACCACGGTGTTGGTGGTCGCCTTGCCCACGCCTTCGGCGCCCGAACCCGGTTTCACCTTGAAACCCTGGTAGCAGGCGACCGTGGTGATCGTTATCCCGAAGCAGAAGGCCTTGGACAGCCCGAAGAAGGCGTCCTGGGTCCGGAAGAACTCCCGCATCCCCCGTTCGAAATCCGGAATGCTCACCCCCATCCGGTCGATCGCGGCGACCATACCGGAAAGCGTGCCGATCAGGTCGGCGAACACCACGAGGACCGGCAACATGAACATGCCCGCGATGATGCGGGGGATCGCCAGGTAGACGATGGGGTTCATGGCCATCACCTCGTAGGCGTCGATCTGCTCGGTCACCCGCATCGTGCCGAGTTCAGCCGCGATGGTGGCGCCCACCCGTCCCGACAACACCAGGGCGCCCAAGACCGGCGCCAGCTCGAGCACCACCGATGACAGGACGACGCTGCCCACCAGGTAGGCGGGCACGTAACCCTGGAACTGGTACCCGGTCTGGACGGCGGTCACCAGGCCGGCGAAGAAGGCGATGATCAGGACGATCGGCATGGAGTGGATGCCGATCTCGAACATCTGGTGGACCATCAATCCCCAGTACGTCCGGATCTTCGGAAGGTTCCGGACGACTTCGACCATCATCATGCCGAAGTCGCCGATATTCGTCAGCGCCCAGAGGACGCGCCTGCCAAGGAAGGAGAGAAAAGCGGTCATAGTCGGCTAAAGGGCCACGCATCCACGCGGCTACAACGCGATGAGCGGGGCGATGACCAGGGAAACCACCGACATCAGCTTGATCAGGATGTTCAGCGACGGGCCGGACGTGTCCTTGAAGGGATCGCCGACCGTGTCTCCCACGACGGCGGCTTTGTGGGCCTCCGATCCCTTCTCGTAACGCACACCGTCGATGGTCAGTCCCTCTTCGATCATCTTCTTGGCGTTGTCCCACGCGCCGCCCGCGTTGGCCTGGAAGATCGCCATCAGCACGCCGGACACGGTGACGCCGGCCAGCAGGCCGCCCAGGGTCTCCGGGCCGAAGACGAATCCCACCACGACGGGCGTCAATACGGCCAGCAGACCGGGAAGGACCATCCGGCGGATGGCCGCCTTGGTGGAGATCTCCACGCAACGGGCGTACTCCGGCTTGCCGCTCGCCGCCTCGAAGACACCCCGGTCCTCCTGGGACCAGTCCCCTTCGTCCACCCCGTCGTTCTTCTTCATCACCGACAGCGCGGCCTTGAGCTCCGGGATGGCGTTAAACTGGCGCCGGACCTCCTCGATCATGGCCATGGCCGCCTGTCCCACGGCGTTCATGGCGAGCGCGGAGAAGAGGAAGGGCAGCATGCCGCCCACGAAAAGCCCCGCCATGACGCGGGGATTGGCGATGTCGATGCTCGAAATGCCCACCTGCACCATGTAGGCCGCGAAGAGCGCCAGCGCGGTCAGGGCCGCGGAACCGATGGCGAACCCCTTGCCGATGGCCGCGGTCGTGTTGCCCACTGCGTCGAGCTTGTCGGTCCGCTGCCGGACCTCCGGGGGCAGCTCCGCCATCTCGGCCACACCGCCCGCGTTGTCGGAAATGGGACCGTATGCGTCCACCGCCAGCTGGATCCCCGTGTTGGACAGCATGCCCAGGGCCGCCATGGCGATCCCGTAGAGCCCGGCAAAGTAGTAGGCGCCCATGATGCCGGCGGCGATGATCAGAATGGGGATGGCCGTGGACCGCATGCCGATGCCCAGGCCGGCGATGATGTTGGTCGCGGTGCCCGTCACGGACTGCCGCGAAATGGACGTGACCGGACCCGTATGGGTGCCCGTATAGTGTTCGGTGATCAGGCCGATGCCGAGACCGGCCAGCAGGCCGATGGTAGCCGCGATGAAGACGCCCAGGCTGGTGTAGGTCTCGCCGCCCAGGGTGAAGTCGCCGGGCAGGAGGTAGTCGATGAGCAGGTACATGACGGCGACCATGATGGCGGAAGAGCCGAATTCGCCCTTGTTCAGGCCGGACTGGGGATTGCCGCCCTCCTTGACCGAGACCATGAAGGTGCCGAGGATCGAGATGATGATGCCCGCGCCCGCGATGATGAGGGGCAGGGTGATGAAGACCGGATCGTAGACGCCCGCCACGAGGATGCCGGCGCCCAGCACCATGGAACCGAGGATGGAGCCCACGTAGGATTCGAAGAGGTCGGCGCCCATACCCGCCACGTCGCCCACGTTGTCGCCCACGTTATCGGCGATGGAGGCAGGATTGAGGGGATGGTCCTCGGGAATCCCCGCCTCTACCTTGCCCACCAGGTCGGCGCCCACGTCGGCCGCCTTGGTGTAGATGCCCCCGCCCACGCGGGCGAAGAGGGCGATGGACGAAGCGCCCAGCGAGAAGCCGGAGATGACGTTCAGCACGCGGCCGATACCCGACTCGTCGATCCCGAAAAGCCCCGTGTAGAGAATGAACAGGCCGCCGAGGCCCAGGACACCCAGGCCCACCACGTTCAGGCCCATGACCGACCCGCCGGCAAAGGCCACGTGCAGCGCCTGGGCCAGTCCGGACCGCGCCGCGTGGGTCGTCCGCGTATTGGCCCGTACGGCCACGCGCATGCCCAGGAATCCGGCCAGGCCGGAAGCCAGAGCGCCGGTGACGAAGGACAGGGCGATGAGGGCGCTGGACTCGACCTTGCCCATGTTCGCCACGGCCAGCAGTACGGCCACGACCACGACGAAGATCGCCAGGACCCGATACTCCGCCTTGAGGAAGGCCATGGCGCCTTCGGAAATGCTGGCGCCGATGGCTTTCATCCTGTCCGTTCCCTCATCCTGTCCGTTTATCCAGGCCGTCCTCCAGATGGCGTAGATCAGTCCCAGCAGACCCGCGCCAATCACACCGTACATCAACCCGTTCTCAATCATGTCCCTTTACCTTCTCCCTTGAAACCTGTCTGCCCTGATGACTACACACACAGAGGGCGGGTCAGGAACCCGCCCTCTGCAGCTAACTTAAACACGTCTGAACCACGGCATCACGAGATCAGCGAAGGCTGAAATCGATCGGCTGCGCTACCCAAACGGCCACCGGCCGGTTGTTCTGAATAGCCGGGGTATACACCCATTGCACCACGGCTTTAAGCGCCGCTTCATCGAGACCCGCGCCGACGCCCCGCAACAGGATGGCGTCGCGGACCTTGCCTTCCTTGTCGACCAGGATCTTGATGTAGACCCTTCCTTCGATACCGGCCTTGCGGGCCAGTTCGGGATACTCGGGCTGAACCTGGTACACCGCTGCCGGACCCGTCTCGAAAGGCACAAATGCGTCGGGCGGAGGCAAGGCATCGTCCTCGATGACGATGTTTTCCTCCTCCGGCGCCTCGATGATGATGTTCTCCTCCTCGATGTCCTGGATCACCGGGGCGATCTGCTGGCTCATCTCGGTCTGGGTGGCGATCGTCATCTCGGCGGACACCTCGGCGTCATCCACGGGTTCGGGAATACCGATCACCGGTCTGGAAGGCGCTTCCACCGGCACCTCCGGCATTTCCGGCGCGTCGGTCAGCGCCGGGGGCGGCCCGAGGTCGGCGTAATCCAGGATCCGCGTCGCGTAGACCCGGTTCTGCTCCTGGATGTACCATACGGTCCAGTAGGTGCCGAGGGCCAGCGCGTGGATGATCACGGCGACAAGAATGCCCCGCTTCGCATTCCTCTGGTAGAAGAACTTGATGGGGGATTCTTTCTTCAGGGGAAAATGTTCGACGCTGAGCAGCGATCCCATCATGAGCCAAACACCTCCTCGTACTTATCCTGCTCCAGGACCGTGATACTGAACCGGTCGATGGCGCCCAACTGAAGTTCGTCCATGACGTTGACCATCTGTTCATAGGGACTCGTGCGCTGGATCATGACCAGGGTCACCAGCTTGGATTCGCCGTCGTGCAGATCGGCGTTCTCCACTTCCTTCTCCTTGATGAATTCCTGGACGTCATCCAGCGTCAACTCCTCCGGCGTCATGTCCCGGCCGATCTGCCAGAACATGCGGTCGTCGTCCAGCATGTAGATCAGCAGCACGTTCGATTCCGCGATCTCGACCTTGTCGTCCTTGTCGGGCGGAATGTTGAGTTCCATGGTCTGCGGCGCCCTGAATACCGTGGTGACCATGAAGAAGATGAGCAGGAGGAATGCAATGTCCACCATGGGCGTCATGTCGATGAAAACCTGGTTGCGAGGCTTTTTCTTCTTAGCGCCTTCCTTCTTCCTGTCGCTGGCTTTCTGAGTGCCCTGGACGGCTGCCATGTGTCATCACCTCCTTACCATGTCGTGGTTCACCGGCCTTAAGCTGGTCGGCTCATCGTCCGACGAGGCCGTATCGTCCTCGAAGTTCGTGACCAGGTTGAACCGGGTGTTGTTCGTTTTCTGGAGGATCTCCATCATGTCGCTGATCACGCCGAACTCGGCGTCCTTGTGCGCCTTGATGGCTATACGCAGACGGGGGTTCCTGATGCGTGCCTCCACCAGCGCCTTCTCCATTTCCGACATCTCGATCCCTACTTCGGGCTGGGGTTCCAGCCGCCAGAACAACGCGTTGTCCGGCTTCGGTCCGACGGTCAGGATCACCACGTCCGATTCGGGCAGCTTGATGGCCGAATGGGACTCCGGAAGCAGGATGGGAATCGACTCGGGGGCCTTGAACTGCGTCGTGGCCATGAAGAAGATGAGCAGCAGGAAGGCGATATCCACCATCGGCGTCATGTCGATCATGACCGGCTTGTGTTTTCCGTGCGCCATATCAAAGACTCCTTAACGCCTTAAAGCCGTCCGACTAAGCCCGGCCGGTAAGTATGGCCAGGACTTCCTGTGCCACTTCGTCCACGGCGTAGGTGAACATGTCCACCTTGTTTACGAAGTAGTTGTACGCTACGATACCCATGATGGCCGCGGCCAGGCCGCCTGCCGTGTTGATCAGCGCCTCGGAGATACCCAGCGCGAGCTGGATGGCGTCCGGCGCGCCTTCGTTGGCCATGGCGGCGAAGGCCCGGATCATACCGATCGTCGTCCCGAGCAGCCCCACCAGGGTGGCGATGGTCGCGATGGTCTGCAGCGCGATCAGATTGCGTTCGAGCAGCGGGGTCTCGAGGGCGTTGGCTTCGTCGAAGGCCCGCTTGATCTCCTGCACCTGCCGATCGCTCGTCAGGTTCTCTTCGGCGATGGAATCGAAACGATCGAGACCGGCACGCAGCACGTTGGCCATGGTGCCCTGCTGCGAATTGCACAGGTTGACCGCGCGTTTGATATCGTTGTTGCGGATCGCGGACATGACGTCCTTGAGGAAAGCCACCTGCGGCCGCTTGCCTCGGGCTTTCTTCAGCGTCAACGAACGCTCGATGATAAAGGTGATGTCCATCATGGTGAGCACCATGAGGCCGATGACCACGGGTCCGCCGTCCTTTACGAACTGTGGCAGAAAGTACTCGAAGATAATCCATGATACAATAAAGCAAAGGACGATGATGATCATGATAAAGGCGCCTGGCCGCATATCAGATTCTCCTTAGACTTTGTTCATTTGCGATCGTGAACTTAGCAGCGAAACAATCATCTCAGGTGTGATATAATCCCTGCCGTATAAACCGAGAAAATACCGCGTCATAGTAACTACCGTGACGTAACGCGTCCTTTTGCGTAGGCGGGACAAACGCCTTCCTTCACCACCACCTTTCCATCCGTGTCCAGAGTGTCGCCTGAAAACAGGCTTGTCTTTCCAAATATCGTTGTCCGGATACTACGTCCCGATTCGTCGGCTATGGGTGACCCGGGAATCGACCGATCAATCACCCTGCAACTGTTCGTAGATCGCCTGCACGTTGTTCAGCTGCTCACGCGCCGTACCGTTGTTCGGATCCAGTTTCAGGCATTCCCGGTAATGGCGGATCGCCGGGGCAAGCTGCTGCGAGTTCGTATAGGCTTGGGCGAGCAGGAGATGATAGGAGGCTTCGTCGGGTTTCAATTCAACGGCTTTCCGCAAATACCCGATCGCGCCGCCCCAATCGTCGTTCAGCACCCGGTCGAACCCAAGCCGGTAATAGGCCTCGTGATCCGTGGGATCGATCTCAAGCACGCGCTGGAACGTCGTGCGCGCATTCAAAAAGTCTTCCAGGATAAGGTATGCCGTACCCAGGTACTTCAAAGGCTGGAGAATGGTCGTCGGGTCCTGCTCGCCTTCCACGGCCCGCAGGTCCAGGGCCTGGAGCAGAGCGTCCCGGGCCACCGCGCCGTCCTGGGCGACCAAGCCCGTGATGCCCATGTTCAGAAAGGCGAAATAGTCCGTTTTGTCGTGGACGACCTTGGCCCGGTACATATCCAGCGATGCCGCGTAGATCGCCGGTCGCTGGTCGCGCTCGGCCTCGCGGGAGGCGCCGTAGATCTCCCTGCCGAGGTTGTAGTACACGTTACTCAGCGTTGTCCTGGTCCGTTCGTCCTCCGCCGCCTGTATCGCCGGTTCCAGCACCGCTTTGACGGCCGTCACGGCCTGTGCGTACTGTCCCTGCTTGATGTACGAGCGACCGTAGTAGGCATAGGGGTTCTGGTCGGTGGGATTGACCTTGATGGCCTCTTCGAGAAAAGGTATGGCTTCACCGTACTTTTCCTGGTCGAAATAGACCAGTGCCAGCTGGATGTAGGGCTTCTCCGACGAGCCGTCCAGTTCAATGGACTTCTTCAGGTTGACGATGCCCTCGTCGTACTGTCCCACCTCCGGCTGCGTCTGTACCCAGCCCAGGCTGAAATGCAGCTCCGCGTTGTCCGCGTTCTGCATCACGGCTTCCTTGTAAGCTTCGACCGCCTCCATGTACCGGCCGTCGGCGACCAGCCCGTCCCCCATCGGCAGATAGGCTTCGACCCGGCCAGGGTCCAGCTCGATGGTCTTCATGTAGTGGGGCACGGCCATCTTGATCCGCTGCGTTTTGTTCAAGGATTCAGCCAGCATGAAATAGGCTTCGGCATTGGCCTGGTCCAGCGCTACGTATTTTTCAAGCGGTTCGACCACGAGCGGATACCGCGTGGCGACGTACTGGATGTACCCCTGCTGGTACCAGGCGTCCTCCAGGTTGGGATCGAGTTTTGTCGCCTGCTGGTACGCGGCGTAGGACTCGTTCCACTGCCGCGCCTTGAAATGCAACTGGCCGATCCGGTATTGGATCATGGCGGCGTCCGGGGAATCGGGCTCCATGGCCAGGGCCTGCCGGTAGTTGGAAATCGCCAGTCCCCAGACATTCCGCGCTTCGTAGACGTCGCCCAGTCCCCGAACGTACAGCGGGTTCTGCGCATCGATGCTGCGCGCCCGGGTGAATTGCACCTCGGCGCTCCGCAGATCGTCCTGTGCGATGGCGAGCTGTCCCTGGGCGTAGAAGAACCGCGCGTCCTTATCCTTGGTGCGCTTAAGGCCTTCCTCGATCGACTCCTGTGCATCCTCGAACCGGCCCGTGCGGATCTCCTGCAGGCTCAGTTCGAAGCGGGCGTCGTGGTTCTTCTTCTGCTGGTCGACGGAAATCAGGAATTCGGAGTACGCCTCGTCGAGGTGGCCCTGCCGCTTGAGCGCCAGGCCGAGCAGGTAGTGGGCGTCCGTGTTCTTTTTGCCGTTGCTGAGCACGTCCCGGAGTATGGAAACGGTCTGGTCGTAGTTCCCGCTGTCGTAGGCCGCCCGGGCGGCGTCCACGCTCTGCGCGTCCGCCACGGCCGGCGCACCGGCCAGGCTGACCAGCAGCAGCGCGCCGAATACGAACAGGGCGCTTTTGCCTATCCTGCGGTTCACACCTGCGATCCACATGTTGGATACCTCCCGATGCTCCTGCGAGCCTTGTTATTGCAGTTTGACCGTCCGGACCGGCATGGTCGCCGGCACGACGCCTTCGTCTATGGCGATCTGCTGTCCCTTGACCGCCGTGAGAAAGGTTACGAATCCCGATACCAGGTTGACTTCCAGCGACGACCGCTTGAAGTAGCACAACACCAGGGGACGCCGGAGCGGATACAACTCCTGAAGCAACTTATGCTGCGTGGGCAGCAGATAGGGACCGCTTTCATCCTCGGCGATCCGGATCGTCTTGTAATAGGCCATCGTGGCCGTGGAACGGGACGAGTTCGTGATCAGCAACCCGGTGATCCCGATCGTGTTCGGATAGGCGCCTGCGATGTTTGCCAGGGCGGCCATCGTGCTGCAGGGATATACGTTGGCGCCGTATTCCGCGCCTTCGAGCACGACGTCCTCGAAAACCTCGTACGTGCCGGAATTCCGGTCGCGGACCAGGGGGCGGATCGCCATGTCCTTGCCGCCCAGTTCACGCCAGTTGGTGATCTTCCCGGTGTAGATGTCCCGTAACTGCCCCACCGTCAGGTCTTCGACGGGATTGTCGCCGTGGACGATCACCGCCAGCGCGTCGTGGGCGACCGTCCGGGTAATGAAGTCCGCTTCGCCGGCCGAAAGCGCTTCGACCTCGGATTCATTGGGTTCGCGGGATAACACCGCCAAGCGGCTTCGTCCCTCGGAAAGGTCGACCAGCGCTTCACGGGAGGTCGTCTTGCCTACGTCGATGAAGGCTTCGTTGTAGACCTGCTCGTACTTGACCGCCGAACTCTCGATGTACGGGAAGGCGACCTCGGCGCTGGACACCTTGAGGTAACCCCGGGTGGCCGTTTCGTCGGGTTGGCCGCAACCCGTCATGAAAAACAACAGGGCCGCACCGGAAAACGCTAACCGGAAGTGGACCCCGAACCTCGCCATGAATCGTCCTCAAGGATGGAGCGGGTCTCCTCGTTCCGCTTATCCGTGTAATAGGCGGACACGAACCGGAAGATCCCATAGAGAATGAGCACGCTGCCGAAAACCAGTCTTAACTGTTCCGTCTGAATGGCCACCTGAAGGATGTATCCGGTCAGCACCAGTACGCCGGATACGCACATCGCCAGCGCGATCACGTAGCCCAGTGCCTGCCGAAATGACGTAATACGGATCATAGGCGGATGAGACGGAATCGGCTTCGATCCATAGCGGCCAAGCGGAAAATCGCAGTAATCCACGAGTCCTGGCTTACTGTAATTTCAATGCTAACTAAATAAGAAGGACCGTCCCACGTTGTCAAGTAAAACTTACGGCGGTCACGACCGGCCGTCCCCACCCTTCTCGCACAGTTCGATCAGTACGCCGCTTGTGCTCCGGGGATGCACGAAGGCGACCCGGACCCCTCCAGCCCCGATGCGCGGTTTCTCGTCGATCAGCCGGTATCCGCGGTCACGCAGGGTCTTCAGCGTTACCGCCACGTCGTCGACTTCCAGGGCGATATGGTGGATACCCTCCCCGCGTTTCTCGATGAAACGGGCCACTGGACTCTCCGGGCCCGTCGCTTCCAGGAGTTCCAACTCGGTGTCTCCGGCGGGAAGGAAGGCCACATTGACGCCGTCGCTCTGAACGGACTCCCGGCCGTGCAGCGGCAGCCCGATGGCCTCGTGGTACAGGCGAAGCGCTTCGGCCAGGTCGCGCACGGCGATCCCGATGTGGGCGACGCGGACGGAGTTTTCAGGCAGATCCTTCGACATGGTATTCGACATCTCCTTCATGCGGCCGGCAGTGCGTCGGGCCGCGCCTCAGAACCGTTCTGGCCGTGCCTCAGAACCGTTCTGGCCGCTGGTACTCTCCGAAAACCCCGCGGAGCGTATCGCAGATCTCTCCCAGCGTGGCCCGCCCGCGCACGGCATCGATGATCAGCGGCATCAGGTTGTCCTGCGTGCGGGCCACCGACTCGAGCGCCTCGAGCGCCCGCGCCGCGGCCTGCCCGTCTCGCGTCTTCTTGAAAACGCGCACCCGTTCCACCTGTCGGGCCTCAATGGCGGGATCGATGGGAAAAGGCGCCGGCCCTTCCTCCTCCCCTCCGGTAAAGCGGTTCACCCCGACGATGACCTGTTCTTCCCGCTCGACGGCCATCTGGTAGGCATAGGCGCTGCGGCTGATCTCCTCCTGGGGATAACCCGCCTCGATGGCACCCAGGGCGCCGCCGTATCCGTCGATGCGCTCCAGGTGCGTCTTCGCCGCCTCCTCGATCTCGCCGGTCAGCGCTTCCACGTAATAGGACCCGGCAAAGGGGTCCACCGTGTCGGCCACCCCGGTCTCGTGGGCGATGACCTGCTGCGTCCTCAGGGCCAGGGTCGCCGCCGATTCGGAAGGCAGGGCGAGCGCTTCGTCGAGACTGTTGGTATGGAGGGACTGCGTGCCGCCGCACACCGCCGCCAGGGCCTGCAGCGCCACCCGTACGACGTTATTCTCCGGCTGTTGCGCGGTCAGCGTCGAACCGCCGGTCTGGGTGTGGAACCTGAGCTGCCAGGACCGGGGGTTCTTCGCCCCCACCCGTTCCCGCATGAGCCGGGCCCAGAGCCGCCGGGCCGCGCGGAACTTGGCCACTTCTTCGAAGAACTGGTTGTGGGCGTTGAAAAAGAAGGAGAGCTGGGGCGCGAAGGCGTCGACGTCCATCCCCGCGTCCATGACCGCCTTCACATACCCCAGCCCGTTGGCGAGGGTGAAGGCGACCTCCTGTACGGCCGTGGCGCCCGCTTCCCGTATGTGGTACCCGCTGATGCTGATGGGGTTCCATTTCGGCATGCTGCCGGCGCAGAACCGGATCAGGTCGGTAGCCAGGCGCAGCGAGGGGCCGGGCGGGTAGATGAAGGTGCCCCGCGCGATGTATTCCTTCAGGATGTCGTTCTGGACCGTGCCCGCGAGCCGATCCAGCGGTACGCCGCGCTCCTCGGCCACGGCCGCGTAGAGCGCCACGAGCACTGTGGCCGTGGCGTTGATGGTGAGGGAAGTGCTGACGGACTCCTGGGGGATTTCATCGAAGAGGGTCCGCATGTCGTCGATCGTGGAGATCGCCACGCCCGTGCGGCCCACCTCGCCGGCCACCATGGGATGATCGGAATCATAGCCGATCTGAGTGGGCAGGTCGAAGGCCACGGAAAGTCCGGTCTGCCCCTGGGACAGGAGGTACCGGTAGCGGGCATTGGTCTCTTCGGCCGAACCGAATCCCGCGTATTGCCGCATCGTCCAGAGCCGGCCGCGGTACATGGTCGGGCGGATGCCCCGTGTAAAGGGATACTCCCCCGGCATTCCGATATCGGCATCCGGATCGATGTCCGCCGTGTCCTCGGGCGTGTACAGCCGCTTCACGGAAATGCCGGAACCGGTCTCGAAACGGTCGCGGCGTTCGGGCAGCCGCTCCAGCGCCGGCTTCAGCTTCTGTTCTTCCCATGCTTTCCGGGCCGTTTCCAGGGCTTCCTTGCCAGCATCCATGACCGGTGAGTCCGCGTTGCAGACGGGTAGAAGGGTAGCTGAATGGACCCTGAAAACTACACCGGAATCACCCGGAAGTCAACGGGTTTGGGGGCGGCAGGCGGGAAACGGCCTACGGTGTGGCTGGAGCAGGCCGGGATCAGGCCAGGAACCAGCTAGGACCCGGAGAGACCCAGCGCGGCGGCTTCGCCTTGCATGGCCTCGATGACGTTGGCGATGTGATCGCCCAGATCGAGCCCGAGGCTTTCGGCCCCTTCGACGATGTCCTCGCGGGAAACGGCGCGGGCGAAGGCGATGGCCTTCATCTTCTTGCGCACGGATTTCACCTTCACCTCGTGCACGCTGCCGGAAGGACGCACGAGGGCGACGGCGGTGATAAACCCGACGAGTTCATCCACGGCGAAGAGCGTCTTGTCCATCAGGCTGCACCGTTCGAGGCCGAGGTAGGTGGCGTGGGACTTGATGGCGTAGATGACGTCCTCGGGATAGCCCTTCTCCTCCAGGATTTTCGCCCCGCGCATGGGATGGTCCCCGGGGTCGGGCGTGGCTTCGTAGTCGAAGTCGTGCAACAAGCCCGCGATGCCCCATTTCTCTTCGTCCTCGCCATACTTCCTGGCGTAGTGGCGCATGGCGGCCTCCACGCCCAGGGCGTGCTTCCTCAGGCTGTCCGTCTTCGTGTGCTCGTGCAACAGTGCCAGGGCGTCGTCGCGGTTCAATGCGGTTTCCTTCTCAATGGGTGGACGACCTATTGAATGGGCCGTCTACCGGACCACGGCCCGGCCGTAGTAGTAGGGCAGGGCCTGGGCGGACGGACGGTAGGACCATGCCAGGCGGGCCTTGCCGATGTTGGCCCCGGGCCCGGCATCGGTCTCGTCACCGTCGTAGATCACCACGTTGAAGCCGATGGTCTCGCCTGCCCGCGGCGCGGCGCCGCCTGGCATGTCGGACCAGGGGATGGCGGTCTCGATCACGTAGCCGGCCGCGGTGAACCTGGAGGCCACCCGCATGCCCGGCGCCGTCTTCTCGATCACGCCCTGCCGCGCGTCGGCGTCCCTGGCCGCCCTGGGTTCGGGTCCCGCCGTGGTGCCGGGAAAGATGCCCGCCTTGAAGACTGTCAGCGTGTTGTCGCTCCGGCCGGAGGGGTCGACGCAGATCTCCACGGCATCGGAACGCCAGTGGCCCTTGACGTCGTCCGGTGCGATGTTGCAGACTACCGCGTCGTCCCGCACATCCACGGCGACGTACAGGTTCGCCTGGTCGTAGGCTGCGCGGAACATCGCGCTGCAGTCGTCGTCGGCGCCCGGCAGGGAACCCGACCAGATGTGGTCCGACGGGATGGCATGGGGCTCGATCCCCGCCCAATCGGCAAGATCCCCGTCGATCTCCATGGGACCCGCAGCGGGTGCGAGATCCATGACCGGCAGCACGTCGATCATGCCGCTGCCTTCAACAGTTGGGCCAGCCCGGTCCGAGTCTCCCGCCGGGACGGCCGACAGCCGCACGGGGTAACTTCCCTGCTCCACGTGATTCGGCACGGTAACGGTGAAGGAGATCGTCGTCTCTCCGCGGCCCGCCACCTCGTAGTCTGACTGCAGGGGACCGTCCGCCCACCCTTCGGGAAGATCGAGCCTGACCCGGCCCGACGCGCCTTCGAGGTTCCGGCTGACGACCTCCGCCTCGAGGGCGCCGGTCATGCCCGACCCGATAGACAGCGCGGCGGGCAACAGGTCCGCGACCCACGATACCTGGTGCTCCGCCGACCAGCGACGGTAGCGGACGATGTCCGAACGGGGCACCATGCCGATGGACAGCGGTTCCGTCGAAGGCGGCGGACCCAGGACGATACCGGAATCGCGCGGCCCCTCAAGGCCGCCGAGGAGGGTCTTGAGGCCTTTCGGCGAAGGCGGCACGAGGGTCTTGGCCAGCAGGAAGGCCTCCGCCCCGGCATTGCGCGGCGGAACCGTGGCCCTCCGGTCGAAACCCTGCGACCGGAAGTTGCGCAGGGCCAGAGACTTGATCTCCGCGTAGCTCAGGAAGCGACTGGGCGAGATATCGCCCGTCGGTATGAAGACGGCGCCGAGCCGGCGGGCATTGTAGTATAGCTTCACCGGCTGCCACGTACGCAAATACTCGTCTTCGATCTGCGCCGGAAACTGATCGGGGTCCGCCGCTGCGGAGAAGGCCTCCGTTGTAAGCCGGGCCGCCACCTGGTGATGGCCGTGGGTGCCCGGACCGGGCCACATGGTCACGATGACGTCCGGCCGAAGCAGTCGGACCAGCCGCACGATCTTGCCCAGTGTGTCCCCGTAGCCCCACACGTCGTACGTGGCCTGGTCACTCAGCGTGTAGAAGAAATCGGTTTTGTCCAGGAAGTAGACCAGGTCCACCCCGTACTCGGCGGCGGCCCGGCGGATCTCGGCCTCCCGGAGTATGCCTAGCGAGGGGCCGAGCTCCCGGCCGATGGCGTTGCCGCCGCCTTCGCCGCGCGTGATGAGCACGATGCCCGCCTTCGCGCCGCCATCGAGGACCTCGCGCGCGAAAGTGGCCGTAACCCCGCTTTCATCATCGGGATGCGCGCCAATGTAGAGCAGATCTACTTTCAGCAAGTGGTCGGACCGCATCTGTTCTATGGGCTGTGGGAAGATTGATCCGGACAGCATCAGGGGAAGCAGGGCGAAGGCAAGCCATCTTCCCGCAAGTAAGCTTAGGTCACGCATCATTACATGTCGTATCTAAGTAAACGGGAGGCCCCGCCGGTTCGACCGGGCGACACTCGAATCGAAGTTTGCAAATTGGAATCTCTCATTGGTATGCGCGATCACCTTTGCGGTCAAATCCCGGATATCCTCATATCATCGACAACCTTGGCAGATGATCTCTGCAACGTTCCAACCAGGCCCTCGTAGTTTGTCTTGATCGCGTCCTTGTCTGATTCCAGATCCGATATCCTTTGATCGAAATCGTCGGAGTGATCTGATGCTTAGTGATCTGATGCTTGTGGTTTAGTCAATTTAAACCTCCGTTCTGGATTGTTCAAGAATTACCATGGTGATCGTCAACTGACCGTTGCCACCTGAGACGAATGCCCGTTATATAAGATTAGTCGCCGGTAATTCGTACCTTCTCGTGTCTTTTCGGTTTTTTACCTTCACCCTGCCGAAACCATCCTGGATGGCCATCAAGTTCAACCGGATGAACTTTGTAACGCAACATGCGCTACAACTGCGATGGCCGCTACAGATGCCGGTGGCGAAGCGACGTTCCAACTCATCGACCGGAGGTATTGCAAATGGGCGATCTGATCGTCGTTCATCCCGATTTCGACGGCGTCTGGCCTTTTGCCGCCGTCCACTTCCTTGCCCTCTGGCCCGAGGCAGAACTCTTACGCCCGGCGCACGGGGACGACCGTCCCCTGGGCGAGGTCGCGGCGGATGCTGGCCTTGCGGACCGTGCGGGAAACGTGACGCGACTGGCCACACTCGGCATGCCGGTGACCGTTGAGTGTCTAAGGAAATTCGGTGCGCTGGAGGAGGCGACTTTTCAGGCCGCCTACGGCCGGGGGCTGGACGAGGCATGCGACGCGTACCTGGCCGGGGCCGGCATCGCTGTCTACGACCATCCGAGCGAGGGGTTCTGGTCGCAGTCTGTGGCGGAATTCGGGCTGGCGCTGACGCTATGCGGATTGCGGCGGATCCCCCAGCTGCACCGGGAGATCATCGGGGAACAGGCGCCCTGGGATTACGAACCGCCCGGTGGTCGGGGCATGCCAGGGACACGGGGCCAGCAGTTCGGCGACGATCCCGCCTTCGCCAACGGCACGCTGGCCGGCAAACGGTTGAGGATCGTGGGGGCCGGCAACATCGCCAGCCGGTACGCAAGCTTCGCGTCCATGCTCGGCGCCGACGTGGCGGCCTGGGACCCGTACGCGACCGAGCCGGGCTTTCACCGCGCCGGCGCGCGCCGGGTCTACCACCTGGATCAGTTGGTCTCGGATGCGGAGGTGTTTGCGCCAATGGTGCCGCTCACCGAATCCACGTACGGCCTGATTGGGGTCGGACACATCGACGCCCTGCCCCGCGGATGCCTCGTGGTGCTGGTGACCCGGGCCCTGATCTGCGACATGGACGCGGTCCGACGACGGGTCCTGGCCGATGAACTGAGCCTGGCCGCAGACGTGTGGGACGAAGAACCCCTGCCGCCTGGCGATCCGCTGCTCGGGCGCCACAATGTCGTGCATACGCCGCACAACGCCGGACGCACGATCGACGCGAACCGAGCCTGGGCAGAGAAGCTGGCCGCCCAGTTCAGACCGCGCTAACGGCTTGCCGCCAACCTGACCTTGATGCGGAGGTTGAAAGGATGTGGACAACTTACGTGCGGAAAGTGAATCAGGTGTGGATAACGTGTGGATAACTAAGGCGGGAACCGTTCTGCCTTAATACCTCAACGTCGTGCCGGGGGCATAGGGAAACGATCTGTACAATATCCCTTTGCCGTTTCGGTGCTTCGCGCGCATACCCGATCGCCTGTTCCAGGTTCCGTACGCCGTATTGCGAAATGCCCGATACTGCTTGACAGAAGCACGTTTAGTTGCATAAAATTGCGTATTGCTTTGATAGCGCAAGTCGTTCCCTGTTCTTCGTATGATCCGGTTATTTAACGAAGGTGAGAGATCATGCAGATCAACAACCTGAGAGAACTATCCGATCGCTACGTGACCGTGGTGAGAAACCTCTGCCGTTTGACGTACATCGCAAGACTGGATGAGTGGCAGGGGTTGGACATGACCGTGCCCCAGGTCAAGACACTGATCCTGCTCGAGCACGCGGGTCCGCTCAGGATGGGCCAGTTGGCCGGCTCCCTGGGCAGCGGTCTTTCCACGACCACGACCATCGTGGACCGCCTGGTGAAAAAGCAGTTGGTTCAGCGGGATTCGGACCCGAACGACCGACGAGTCGTAAAATGTAAACTTACCAAGAATGGACGGTTGGCAACCGATATGTTCTGGGAGCACATCAAGACAAGGGCCATGAAGGTTTCCGACCAATGGGACCCGGAACAGTTCGAAAAGGTGGTCGAGTCGCTCGAACTGATCTGGTGTACCGAAGAAGCCTTTCGGTCGAGCGACACCGCCACATCGACTACCGCAGATTCCAGTTAAATGACCGTGACTGCGTATGCCGAAGGTGTTTTCTTGCACAACATCAGAAAATCTGTATTCCGATATACACGTCTCTGTCACATATTGAACTGTTTTTCCATGTATATGCAACGGCCAAATCACTACTTGGGGATTGAATTGAATCGTCGGGAAGACCGCCGTGCGAAACAAAAACCCCGAAATGCCCTTGCTCAAAAGCTTTTCGGGGATAGTGCCGATACTCACGCGATCGACTAAGACTCAGGTTGTATAGCGGTACGGGGAATCGAACCCCGGTTTGATGGCTGAGAACCACCCGTCCTGACCACTAGACGATACCGCCACGTTGCTTAAGTGGAATATACGCCTTTCACCCGCTGGCGTCAAGCCGTCGGGCCGTGATGCCGCCGCCGCACGAATCTGCCGCCGCCGGTGCCTACATCCTTCCTGCCCGGCGGGAACGCGTACTGGGGGGCAGGGATTCGAACCCCGATTCCATGGTCCAGAGCCATGTGTCCTACCCTTGAACGACCCCCCAATCGTACCGTCGGCCGCAGGGGCGATTGACCCCGTTCAGCGGGACCATTTCCCCCTTTTTGCCGCCGCGTGTAAGATAAGGTTTCCACCTCGAAAATCAAGGAAAATCAGGGTCAGACGCGCTCGTAGGGATCGAAGAGGCGTTCGTATTCCCGCAGGGCGTAACGATCCGTCATCCCCGCGATGTAGTCGCAGACCCTGCGTTCGAGCGGTTCGTCCTCGCCGTGGGGAACACCGGCCGGGGGAAGCTGGCGCGGGTCGGCCGTGTACTCGTTGAAGAGGCTTTCGATAAACCGGGTCGCCTTGCGGGACATGCGGATCAGCCGGTAGTGCCGGTAGAAGTTCTCCATAAGGAATGCGCGGAGCTGCTTGTTCTTGCCGGTCATGGACGGGCTGTAGTCCACCACGGGGACGTCGAGCGTGCGCACTTCGTCCGGCGACTTCACGCCGTGGCGTTCCAGGTTATCGTGGGTCGTCCGGACCACGTCCATGATCATCTGGTTGATCAGCGCACGGATGATACGGTACCGCTTGCGCGTGGGATCGAGGTCCCGGACCTTCTCCACCTCCTCGCGGATCGCCCCGTCCCAGATCTCCAGGTCGGTGAGCTGGTCCAGGCTGAGTATGCCCGCGCTCATGCCATCGTCCAGGTCGTGCGAGTTGTAGGCGATCTCGTCGGCGACGTTGACGATCTGGGCCTCCACGGATGCGAACTTCCCGGGCTGGAAATCCTCCTCGTCGAAGCCGTGCGGGGCGTTGTGCTTCGCGATGCCCTCGCGCGTCTCCCAGGTCAGGTTGAGGCCCTGGAAGGACGGATAGCGCCATTCGAGCAGATCGATGAGGCGCAGACTCTGCCGGTTGTGCTGGAATCCCCCGCAGTGATCCATCAGGCTGTCGAGGGCATCCTCGCCGCAGTGGCCGAAGGGCGGATGGCCCAGGTCGTGGGCCAGGGCGATGGCGGCCGCCAGGTCCTGGTTGGCGCCGAGGTTCCGCGCGATCGTTTCGGAAACGCCAGCCGTCTCCATGGTGTGGGTGAGGCGCGTCCTGTAGTGATCGCCCTCGTGGTAGACGAAGACCTGGGTCTTGTATTCGAGCCGACGGAAGGACTTCGAATGCACGATCCGGTCGCGGTCACGCTGAAAGGGCGTCCGCCACGGCGCCTCCTCCTCCGTGTGCACGCGGCCCCGGCTCGCGCTGCTCTTCACGGCATAGGGCGCGAGGGTGCGTTCCTCCATTTCCTCCAGCCGGGTTCTGTCGACGATCATCCGGTATCCTCCAGAGCGGGATTTTTAGGCGCCTGAGGTATGAGGGCGCAGCATCAGGCGAGGTATCAGGTCGCGGCAGTCGTGCCGGTCATGTGCCGGCGATCAGGGAGCCACCCGGATCGATGTCCTGGACGATGGTGGCGTTGAAGGCCTCCAGGCACAAATGGCTCCTCACATCTTTATGGTCGGGATTGTCCCACAGGTTTTCGAATTCCATGGGATCCCTGGCCAGATCGTAAAGCTCGCCCTTTCCGTGGGTGTGGTACAGCACCAGCTTGTACCTTTCGTTCCGGTACATAGTGGCATAGTCATGCGTATCGTTGGAGACGGCGTCGAAATACTCGCTGCGGACAAAGGACCGGTGGTACCCCGGGTCCACCGTGCCGTTCAGGATGGGCAGCAGGCTGCGGCCCTGGAAGTCCTCGTGCACGTTAACGTCGGCGATATCGAGCATGGTCGCCGACATGTCGATCAGTTCGACCAGCGCGTCGCTCCGAAGGTCCGACACCATGTGGCCGGGGTGGGAGAAGATCAGCGGCACGCGCACCAGGCCTTCGTAGAACCGGCAGCCCTTCCACAGGAGCCCGTGGTCGCCCAGGCATTCGCCGTGGTCGCTGGTGAAGATGATCACGGTGTTCTCTCGCTGCCCGGTGCGTTCGAGCTCGCCCAGGATACGGGCGAACTGGTCGTCGATCTGCTTGATCATGGCGTAGTAGAGGGCCTGCTGCTTCTTGCCGTCGAAGGTCAACGGGTGCCGGGCCTCCGTCTGGAAGAACACGTCCTTTAGTTCATCCTGCCGGGCCAGGTCGCTCGGGTGGAAGTGAGGACCGGGCATATCGGCCGGATCGAACAGGTCGGCGTAGACGCGTGGCGGTATAAACGGCGGGTGGGGATCGTAAGGATTGAGCGTCAGCATCCAGGGTTCGTCGGGCGCCCGGCGCTCGTTGATGAACTCCAGGGCGCACTCGGTGATCCAGGTCGCCTGGTGGAGCTCGGGCGGGACCCGGTCTTCGCTCGCGCGCAGGGCGTCGAGATCGCCGCCGCGCTCACGCACCCAGTCGGCGTAGTCATGCCCTTCCGGCCAGTCGTCCCGCGGCGCGTGGCTGAAGCGCCAGTACCGGTAGCCATCGTCCATGCGGGGTTCCGTGCGCTTCCCCGCGCTCTGGAGGTGGAACTTGCCCACCAGGCCGCAGTCGTACCCGCTGTCCGCCAGCAGTTTGGAGATCAGGGGAGGCGGATTCTCGAAGACGCCGTTGCCGTTACGGGTGTTGTGGATCCGCCCGGGATACATGCCCGTCATGAAGCTCGACCGGCTGGGCGTGCAGATCGGGCTCTGGCAGTAGGCGTGCGTAAAGGCGACGCCTTCCCGCACCAGCCTGTCCAGCGTCGGCGTGCTCACATGGGGATTGCCGAGCGCGCCGATGGTGTCGAAACGCTGCTGATCCGTGCAGTACCAGAGAATGTTGGGGCGTAAAGGCATGTTGCTGTACACGCGCCGCCCTTAAACCTTACTGGGCAGGCTGCGTGGTGGCCTCTTCCTCTCCGCCCATGGACGCATCCGCGTCGCCTTCTTCCGCGCCCTCGTCGTCCATGCCGCCTTCACCTTCATCCATCTCGCCTTCGCCCATTTCGCCTTCGCCCATGTCGCCTTCGCCCATCTCGCCTTCTTCCATTTCCGGCGCATCGGCGGCCATGACGTGGAGCATGTCGCCCACCGCGGCGCCGATGTCGGTCGCGGCGTTGCCGCCGTTAATGGCGATCTGGAGCGTGCCGGACTCTTCGTCCATCCGGGCGAGCCAGGCGCCCTCGGCCACGTCGCCGTAATCGGTGACCATGGGCATGACGAGGGTCTGTTCGTTATGGGTCACCGAAATCCAGCCGTCCGCGGCGAAACCGGCTTCCATCAACTGATCGCTCGTGGCGTTCGTGTTGATGTTGGCGAATTCCTCGCTGATGCTGCTGACCTCGACGTTGATCATGGCGACGTCCGCCGCCATCTCTTCGGTTGCCGCCTCTTCCATGGCCGCATCTTCGGCCTCGCCGCAGCCGTAAAGACCAAACGCGCCGATCATACAGGCCAACAGGTATGATGTGAACCGCTTCATGATTTTGTTCCTTTCACGTGGAAATCCCATCGTGGTGGAATGAAAAAAGTGACGCTTTGTAATGTAGAGGAAAATACGTACTGCGCTGACTTCCTGATCGTCGGCCATACGTACTGTATTTATAGGGTATTTAACTCGAATTTGCAACTATTAATCGCTTGAATTGCTACTGGGACCGGCGGCCGGGTATCCGTTCACGCCCCGGAACTGGCGGTGGCGGCGAGTTCCGCCCACTGCCGGCGTCCCACCTCCTTGATCCGGCCGTCGTCCCACTTGCCCAGGGGCCGGTAGGACGGGTGGCCGGGGCGGTCCTGGCAGGGATTGTGCCGGGTGTTGTAGCAACAGATGAGACTCCACCGCGGATCGTCGCTCTCGTTCGGGTCCGATCGGTGCAGCACGTTCGCGTGGAAGAACAGCGCGGTGCCGGGCGACATTTCGCAGTACACATGGTCCAGGTGCTCCAGCGCGAGTTCCACCCGCTTCGGGTCGGCCCCCACCTGGGCGCCGTACCGGCCGTGTTCAATCCGGCCCAGGCGGTGCGAACCCCGGATGACCTGGAGGCAGCCGTTTCCCCGGTGGGCCCGGTCCACCGCGACGTAGCAACTGGCCATGTCGGGATAAAGCGCCTGGTTGTGGTACCAGTACCCGTAATCCTGGTGCCACTCCCACGCGCCGCCGACTCGGGGTTCCTTGACCATCATCTTGTAGTGGTACAGGTAGACCTCGTCGCCCATGAGCTGCTCCAGCGTATCGACCATGCGCCGGCCGCGGCAGATGGCGTTGTAGATGTCCTCCCGGTCCGTGTCCGAGGTCAACCAAAGCTTGCTTTCTCGGCCCTCGGTATCCTCGGCGGCGCGGACAAGCGAGGCCTTCTCCCCGTCGTGCCGGCCCACGTTGAGGAGGAGTTCCATTTCCTCCTCGTCGTAGAGCCCCTCCACCATCAGGTAGCCGTCTTCCCGAAACCTTTTCTCGTGTTCTTCGGTGAGCCGGAACATGAATTGCTCCAAGATGAACGGGCGGCGTGCCCTTACACTCCGATGCGGTCGCGATGGCGCCGTTCGACGTGGTGCGCGACCGAGCGGCACACCCGGGAGATCCCATCGCCGATGAGGGACTGGTCGAGAAAACTGTAACACAGGCGGAACTGGTTCGCACCGCGGCCGTCGGTGTAGAACGAGGGCCCGGCCACGTAGGCCACCTTCTCATGCTCGACGGCCCAGGCCAGCATCGCCGTGGAGTCGATCCCTTCTGGCGCGGTCAGCCACACGTAGAAACCACCGTCCGGGCGGGTCCAGGCCAGGCCGGGCGGGGCGTGCTCCGCCAGCGCGTCCAGCGTGACGTCACGCTTGGCCTGGTAGAGCGCCCTGGACAGTACGATCTGGGAATCCATCAGGCCCTGGCGGCCGTATTCGTAAACGATGCGCTGCCCGAGGGTGCTGGAACACTGGTCGCTCCCCAGCTTCGCCTGGCACAACTGGGCGATGACGGGCGGCGGCGCCGCGATCCAGCCGAGACGGATACCCGGCCCGAAGATCTTGGAGAAGGTGCTGACGAACAGCACGCCGTCGGGATTCAGCGCCTTGAGCGACGGCGGGGGCGCGTGTTCGAAGTACAGTTCCGCGTAGGCGTGGTCCTCCAGGATGGGGATGTTGTACCGGTCGGCGAGTTCGACCAGCCTGCGCCGCCGTTCCAGGGGCATGGTCACGCCGCCCGGGTTCTGAAACGTCGGCATGGTGTAGATCAACTTGGCCCGTTTACCCCGGCGTTCCAGTTCCTTCAACTGCGCTTCCAGCAGGTCCACGCGCATGCCTTCGTCATCGATATCCACCGCGACGAAATCCACGTCGTAGCACCGGAAGACCGAGAACGCGGTCAGGTAGGTGGGAGCTTCCACGACGATGACGTCGCCGGGGTTGAGCAGCATCTTGGCGATGAGGTCCATGGCCTCTATGCCGCCCGTGGTGACGATAATGTCGTCCACGGTGGCGGTCACGCCCTCGACGGGCCCCATCCGGCCGGCGATCCACTCCCTCAGGGCCGTGTAACCCGCCGTGGGACCGTATTGAAGCGACATGCTGCCGTGCGTTTCGAAGACCTGGACGGCGACTTCCCTCATCGCCTCCATGGGAAACGTGACGTCGTCCGGCAAGCCGCCGGCAAAGGAAAGCACGTCCGGCCGTTCCGCCAGCTTGAGCAGCTCAATGACCGCGGTATCGCCAATGAGATCCATGCGGTCCGCGTATACATCCCGCCAGTCCATCAAAAACCTCCTGCGTAAACCCATCTGAATACCGATAATCTTGTTCGATCTGAACCACGGGCGGCCCGGCGTCCGTCGATTGGCGAGAGGCAACCGACCGGTCGCTGGATTTCTCACGTAAGACGATCCTTGGGGACCGCCTCGCGCGTGCATTATTTTATGACCCGGACAGCGGAAAAACAAGACCAAATTTCCTTGACACGGGTGTGGATGCATGTCTTATCATGGCCTT
Source organism: bacterium (assembly GCA_965207085.1). Classification (GTDB taxonomy): domain Bacteria; phylum JAAXHH01; class JAAXHH01; order JAAXHH01; family JAAXHH01; genus JAAXHH01. The sequence continues at coordinate 141,818 of CBDBLQ010000002.1, forward strand.
CCAATGGTGGTCAATGTTGATCATCGTGTCATGATATTCTTCTTGTACACGGTGTCATGATGTCATGGTAAGCATCGTGTATACGGTGTATACTGTGAACATCGTGTGCCAGCACGCCCATCTCCCGCATCGCGAGGTATAAACATGGCCGAAGACAGCCAGGTCGTAGCCAGTTTCCAGAAGAACAGCCAGGAAGAGTTCCGCTTCACCATCACGTCCTTCCGCGGCAACGAGTACGCCGATATCCGGATCTACTACGAGAACGACGGCGATTTCCTGCCCAGTCGGAAGGGCATCACCGTCTCCCCGGCGGCATGGAAATCCTTCCGGTCCTGTCTCGACGAGCTGGAGTCGGAACTCAGGGATCGCAAACTGCTCAAGGACGAAGAAGGTGATGGCTGATCAGCCCACCCGGTGCCCTTGCCCGGAGAGAAAGCACTCCGGGTCGTGGCGGATGGGAAGATAACCCGTGCTCATGAGGAATTCGCCGACGATCTCGGGTCCCATGAAACGGAAGGTCTTCTTGAACACCGCCACCCATTCGTCCAGCGAAGCGCAGGTCTGGCCGTTCAGCCAGGCCGCGAAGGAACCGTGTTCCGCCCGGATCTCCCGGATGACGCGCGCGTTGTGGATGGCCGCGTCGATCTTGAGCCGGTTCCGGATGATGCGGTCGTCCCCGAGCAGACGCGCTCGATCCTCGTCGCCATAGGCCGCCACCCGGTCCACGTCGAACCCCTCGAAGGCCTCCCTCAGCGCCTTTCGCTTCTTCAGCACCGTCAGCCAGCTCAGCCCGGCCTGGTTGATCTCCAGCACCAGCCGCTCGAAGAAATCGTCGTCCCGGGTCAGGGGAAAGCCGTACTCGTCGTCGTGGTAGGCGGCCAGTATCGGGTCCTTGAGCGTCCAGGCGCAACGCATCCGTTCGTCAGTCTCTTCGACGAATTCGCCCGTCCGGACCGGGTGGTTGTCCACCCCGGTGATCCATGACTCGGGCAGGTGGCGCACGCAGTTCATCAAGGCCAGGTGCGTATAGGTGGGCGTGATGATGAACCGGGTGACGGAGGTGTTCGCGAACCAGTCGATCCGGTCGTGTCCCAGGCCCGGGGTGTCCAGGATCACCCCCACGAGGAACCGCATGAACGCCCCATGGCTCACCAGAACGACGCATTCCCCCGTGTGGCCGAACTCGTCGTGGATCCTCCGGGCGACGCGCTCCGCCCGGGCCTGGGCCCCATCGTAGTCCTCCCAGGGACGGCACTGCCACCACCCCTCCTCGTCGAACTCGTCGCCGAGGCGGACACCCGGGAACCCTCGCTCGATTTCAGAGCGCTTCATGCCGGGTCTGCCTTCGTAGTCCGCGTTGCCCACGCCGGCCTGGACCCCGCCCTGTTCGTGAAGGTCGATCCACGCCTCCGCGGACTGACCCGTCTCGCGGACGTAGGGAGCGATGGTTTCCAGGGTGCGGAGGAACGGACTGACGAAAATGTGCGTGGGGCGAAGGTGGCGGATGCGGTTTACGAGGTATTCGGCCTGCCGGTATCCGAGGGCGGACAGGGAAGGATCATCGGTGCGCTCTTCCTGCGGCCGTGCATTGTTCTCGGACTCCGCGTGGCGGATGATGTAGAGTTCCATGGGGTCGGGCGGTCTTTCTCCTGGAAGGCGGGCGGTGGTTGTGGAAAACGGTTCGACGCCGGCACAGTTAACGGGTTGGCGGACGAGTTGGTTGACAGGTCGGCGTCGACGACCGCGGGCCCGCTTCGCAGTGGCGCGATTCCACCGCGTCGGACGCGCCGTCCTGTCGAACCGACATAAGGTACACTACCGGTCCTGTCGTTGAAAGGAAAAGGTTTGACAGGCAGGGCGGGGCGGGTTAAGGTTTCCACCTGATTCCGAACGGCTCATTCCCCGCCTGGAGCGTGCCTAAATGGAAGGATCCGGCCGGCCCTACGTCGAATACCGCAAGGTCAGCAAAAGCTATGACGGAACGACCACGGTAGTTGACGGCGTCGACTTGAACATCCGCAAGGGAGAGTTTCTCACCCTCCTGGGTCCTTCCGGTTCGGGCAAGACCACCTGCCTCATGATGCTGGCCGGCTTCGAGACGCCCACCTCCGGCGAGATCCTCGTGGACGGCCGCTCCATCCAAAACCTGCCGCCCCGCAAGCGCGGCATCGGCATGGTGTTCCAGAACTACGCCCTCTTCCCCCACATGACGGTGGGGGCCAATCTCGCTTTTCCCCTCGAGGTCCGCGGCATGGACCGCGGTCAGTGCCGGGAACGGGTGGAACGGGCCCTGCAGCTGGTGCAGTTGGAAGGATTCGAGCATCGGCGTCCCGGTCAGCTTTCCGGCGGGCAGCAGCAGCGCGTGGCCATCGCCCGCGCCCTGGTATTCGATCCCGAACTGGTCCTCATGGACGAACCCCTCGGCGCGCTGGACCGCCGGCTTCGCGAGGAAATGCAGTACGAGATCCGACGCATCCACAAAACACTGGGCGTCACGGTCGTGTACGTCACCCACGATCAGCAGGAGGCCATGGTCATGTCGGACCGCATCGCCGTGCTGCGGGACGGCAGGGTCGAACAGGTGGCCGATCCCGAGACGCTCTACGAGGAACCGCAGCGCTCCTTCGTGGCCCGGTTCATCGGGGAAAACAACCGGTTGCACGGCAAGGTTTTGGGCATAGAAGGCGATATCTGCGAAGTGTACGTGGGCGGCGAGATCATCGAGGCGATCCGCATCGCGCCCTGCCAGGTGGGGGACGCCACGACGCTTTCCATCCGCCCCGAGCGCGTGGCCGTCTCGCCGAAGTCCGGCCTTTACACCAACGAACTGGTGGGCCTGATCGAGGACATCACGTTCCTGGGCGACTACCTGCGCCTGCGCGTCACGGTTTGCCGCACATCGGATTTCATCATCAAGATACCCAACACCGTCGGTCACGGCGCCCTGCTCGCGGGCGACAAGATTCTCATCGGCTGGACGCCGACCGACTGCCGGGTGCTCGACCCCGAAACGGAAGGAGATGGGGAATGACACGAAAGATCGGCGTAGGACGCCTCCTGCTTCCAGGCCTGGCCACACTGCTTCCGGGCCTGGCCACACTGATTCCGGGCCTGGCCGTGGCTGTACTGGTCCTTCTGCTTTGCGGACACGCCGCCGCGCAGGAGCGGACACTGACGCTGGTGAGCTGGGGCGGCGCATACGCCCGTGCCTGCGAGAAGGGATACATCGAACGTTTCGAGCGGGAAACGGGGATCGACGTTCAGATCGAAGACTACAATGGCGGTCTGGCGCAGATCCGGGCCCAGGTCGACGTAGGCAACGTGTACTGGGACGTCGTCGACATGGAACTTCCCGACATGGTCCGGGGTTGCGACGAAGGCCTCCTCGTACCCATCGACGTCGACGAACTGGCCCCGGGAGCCGACGGGACCCCTGCGGTGGACGACATATCCGAAGACGGCCTCACGGAATGCGGCCCGACCAACCTGTTCTACTCGACGGTCGTAGTCTACAACGACGCGCGGATCGGGACATCGAAACCCGCTTCCATCGCCGATTTCTTCGACCTGGAGAAGTTCCCGGGAAGACGGGGCATGCGCCGCTCCCCGCTGGCGAATCTCGAGTTCGCCCTGATGGCCGACGGCGTCTCGGCGGACGAAGTCTACGCCACGCTGGACACCGAAGCGGGCGTGCGCCGGGCCTTCCGGAAACTGGACGCTGTCAAGGACCGGATCGTCTGGTGGGAAGCCGGCGCCCAGCCGCCCCAGATGCTGGCCGACGGCGAAGTGGTGATGACCACGGCGTATAACGGACGGATCTTCAACGCCCAGGTCCTGGAGGGACAGCCCTTCGTCATCGTATGGGACGGGCAGCTCCTGGACACGGGAGGCCTCGTGATCGTGGAGGGCACGCGGAACCTGGGGGCGGCGAAGGAATTCGTCCGCTTCGCCAATACGGCGCGGGCCATGGCGGACGTCGGCCGGTACATCTCCTACAGTCCCACGCGCCGTTCGGCCATGAACCTGATTACGACCCATGCGGAAACCGGCGTCGAAATGAGCCCGCACATGCCGACCAGCCCCGAAAACGTGTCCCGCGCCCTGCACAACGACTGGGAATGGTGGAGCGACAACGGCGAAGAGATGAATGAGCGTTTCAGCACGTGGCTGGCACGATGAGCGAGATCCCCGAGAAAGAGGCCGATCGCCCCAGGCCCGCCTCCCGGTCCGGCTCCCGGCCCTGGTCCGGTCCTCGCCTGCGCGCGGCGGTGCTGGTGCTGCCGCTCCTGGTTTTCGTCGGGGTGACCTTCCTCGCGCCCCTGGCCAACATGCTGGTCCGAAGCGTCTACGATCCGGTAGTCGCCGACGCCCTCCCCGAGACCCTCGAGCGGCTGCAAGCCTGGGACGGCCAGGACCTGCCGGACGAAGCGGTCTACGAAGCGCTGGCCCGCGAACTGCTCGCGGCCCGTGAGGACCGCACGCTCGGCCAGGTGGCCACGCGGGTGAACCGAGTGCAGTCCGGACTGCGCAGCGCGCTGACGCGCACCGCCAGGAGGCTGCGAAACGTCGATGAAGGGCCGTGGTCCGAGGCCATGACCGGCATCCACGCGGCCTGGGGAGAAACCGGGACCTGGCGCGCGCTGCGCGAGGCCGGCGACCGGTATACCTCCCGCCACTACCTGAACGCCCTCGATCTTCAACGCGATCTCGGCGGATCCATCGTCTTCCTGCCCGAGGACCGCCGGATATACCTGTTCCTGCTCTGGCGGACGCTACTCGTGAGCCTGGGGGTCACCGCCCTGTGTCTGCTCATCGGCTATCCCGTCGCGCGGCTGATCGCCCACGCCCCGACCAGGCGCGCCAACCTGCTCCTGATCCTGGTCCTCGTGCCCTTCTGGACCTCGCTCCTCGTGCGCACGACCTCGTGGATCGTGCTCCTTCAGAACCAGGGCGTCCTCAACGACATGCTCGTTTTCCTGGGTGTCATCGAGGACGACGGCCGGCTGGCCATGATCTACAACATGACCGGCACCTTCGTGGCCATGACCCACGTGCTGCTCCCCTTCATGGTGCTGCCGCTCTACTCGGTCATGAGCGCCATTCCCCGGGTGCAGACGAGCGCGGCGGAATCGCTGGGCGCGACCCCGTGGCAGTCCTTCTGGCGCGTGTACTGGCCGCAGACCCTGCCCGGTGTGGGCGCCGGTTGCCTGCTCGTGTTCATCCTCGCCATCGGGTACTACATCACGCCGGCCCTGGTGGGCGGCAGCACAGGGCAGCTCATCTCCAACATGATCGTCTTCCACATGCAGTCGTCGCTGAACTGGAGTCTCGCGGCGGCGCTTGGCGGCATCCTGCTGGTCTGCGTGGCGGGGCTCTACGTGCTCTACGACCGGCTCGTGGGCATTGAACGGATGAGGTTGGGCTGATGACGACGATGACGACATCTACGACGACCGCCGGCCATGGATTCTGGCGCATCGCATATCTCGGATTCTGCACCCTCGTCTTCGCCTTCCTGATCGCGCCGATCCTGGTGATCGTGCCATTGAGCTTCAACGCCGAGCCCTATTTCACCTTCACCGAGGGCATGCTCCGCCTGGACGCCGACGCCTGGTCCCTGCGGTGGTACCGCCAGATCGTGGAGGACGAGGAGTGGTCGCGGGCGCTGGCGAACAGCCTGCTCATCGGGGTCTCCGCCACGGCGCTCGCCACGGCGCTCGGCACGCTCGCCGCGCTGGGCCTTTCCAGCCCGGCCATGCCGGCCCGCCGCTTCGCCACGGGACTGCTGATTTCCCCCATGGTCACGCCCGTCATCATTTCAGCCGCGGGGATGTTCTTCTTCTACTCGAACCTGGGCCTGGCGCAGACCCACCTCGGGCTGATCCTCGCCCACGCCGCCCTGGGTACGCCTTTCGTCGTGATCACGGTCACCGCCACGCTGGCCGGGTACGACGAGAACCTCTCGCGGGCAGCCGCGAGTATGGGCGCAGGTCCCATGACCGTCTTCCGACGCGTCCAGCTTCCCCTCATCGCGCCGGGGGTCGTCTCCGGGGGGATCTTCGCCTTCGCCGCGTCCTTCGACGAGGTCGTCGTGGTGCTCTTCATGGGCGGGATCGAACAGCGGACCATACCGCGCCAGATGTGGTCGGGCATCCGCGAGGAGATCAGTCCCGCCATCCTGGCCGTGGCCGTCTTCCTCATCGTCTTCGCGGTGTTGTTCCTGTTGACCGTGGAGTGGCTCAGAAGGCGGAATGCGCGGTAGGAGGGCCGTTCGGGTGAACCGGTCCACACGGGCGAACCGGGCTGCGCGAGGAGTCGATCAGCCCGATTCCGCACCGTTCATGTACTCATTCATCAGCGAATGGAAGTGGTGCACGCCGTTCTCCCGCTTGACGGAGAACCGGCCCTGGTTGTAGGACGCGGACTGCAGCCCGCGCTGCACGTGCTCGCAGATGAAGATGTCTTCTTCCTGTATCTCGTCGCCGAAGTCCACCAGGTTGTCCACGTCCTGTTCCATGTCGGGCGACAGGTACCATTCGAAGATGGTCAGGCAACGGTCGTGGCCCAGGGGCACCACCAGGTTGGTCTGCATCTGGCCCAGGTAGATGTTGAGCATGAGCGTGGGGAAGACCCAGTAGTACTGCGTGTCGCCCTGGTCCTGCTCCGTCGGCAGGTAGCGGCGCGGTCCCCTGTACCCCTTCTTCTCCGGACCGAAGATCGGGGCGTGCTGGATGGAGTAGTAGCGGAAAGGCTCCACCCGGTAGGCGTCGTAGTCGATCTCGCGGTACAATCCCGGATGCACGACCGGCAGGTGATAGCCTTCCAGGTAGTTGTCCACGTATACCTTCCAGTTGCAGTCCATCGCGTAGTCGCGACGCTTAGCCCACTTCATCTCGCCGATGTGGTGGGCGGCGGCGCGTTTGCCGATGTCGCCCAGGAAGGCCTCCAGGGGCGGGGCGGCCGGGTCCAGGTTGACGAAAAGCAGGGGTCCCCACTGGCTGACGCGCACCGGTTCGAGCGCCATGGCGCAGCGGTCCAGGGTCTGCACCTCCTCGAACTCCGGTGCGTGGCGCAACGAGCCGTCCAGGTTGTAGGTCCACCCGTGGTAGTAGCAGACGAAGGTCCGCCGGTTGCCCTGCTCCAGGGCCACGGGGCCGGCCCGGTGCCTGCACACGTTGTAGAATGCGCGGACCTCGTCGTCGGCCCCACGGGCGATGACCACCGGCTCTCCCGCCACGTCCACCGTGAAGTAGTCCCCGACGTCGGCCACTTGGTCCGCCCGTCCCACGAGCTGCCAGGTCCTGCTGAATATGTCCTTGTATTCACGCTGGAGGAACACCGGATCGGTGTACCAGGATGACGGAATCGTCCAGGCGGTTTCGATGTTTTCGTCGAAGGGGTGGTCCTTCATGTTGTCGGTCTCCTCGCCGGGCACGCCTCCTCGCCGGGCACGCCTCCCTGTCGGGCACGCTTCCTTATCGGGCGCCTTGCGGTTCCCTTGGACTTCGGCCTGCGCGCCGGCCGGCGCCTCATCGGACCTCTTTTGAATATCCCCATAATCGGTGCGCCGGTCCAGCGATTCCTGGCTACAGCGCGTCCGGGTCCGCGGCCTCCGGCACCTCCGCCGAGGCCGGCGCCCGGGCGTCCGGCTGCGCCTCGGGATCCAGCACCTCCGGCACGGGAAGGCCCCGGTCGGCCAGCTGCGTCTCGATGCCGGCACGGTCGCCCACGAGCAGGTAGCCCGCGCGCCGCGCATCGAGGTATTTGCGGGCAGCGGACCGCACCTCCTCCAGTTCGACGGACCGCAGGTTCTCCACCGCGTCCCGCATGTCCGACATGGGCCGCTCCGAACTCCACAGTGCGCCGATGCTGCCGGCGATGCGTCTCAGGGATTCGAACCGCTGCGCGTAACCGCGGATCCGTCCGGTGCGCGCCTCCTCGAGTTCCTCCGCGGTGACCGGCCGGTCACCGCCCAGTCCCGTCATTTCGGACATCAGTTCCCTCACGACCTCGCCGGTCTTGTCCGCTTGGATCGACGTCTGAACCTTCCAGTACCCGGAGACGCCGAGCAGGCCCAGCGAAGTGGATACGCCGTAAGTATAGCCCTTTTCTTCCCGCAGGTTCTGGTTGAGGCGGGACTGGAATCCGCCGCCCCAGATCGCGTCCACGAGCCGGAGGGCGTGGTAGTCGGGCGTATCGCGGTTCGGGGCGTCGATGAACTGGCAGACCACGGTCTGCGGCGCGCCGGGGCGGTCCACCAGGTAAATGCGATTCGATTTCCGATCCGGTGAGGGATCCGGCACCTCCTTCGCGGGCCGGACGTCGCCGCTCCACGAGCCGAAACGCTGGTCCGCCAGCTTCATCGCCTGGTCGCGGGTAATGTCGCCCACGAACACCAGGGCGGACTGGTCCGGCCGCCAGTTCTCCTCGTAGGCCCGGGCGATCTCGTACCGCGACATTTCGGCGACGGAAGACGCGTAGCCCTGCACCGGCCGGCCATAGGGATGATCCTCGCCGAACACCAGGCCGGGGCACAACCGCTGGGCGAGGGACTGGGGATGGGAGGCCTGTTGCTTGAGGTGGTCCAGGTGGCGGTGGCGTTCCCGCTCCAGTTCCTCTTCGGGGAACAGGGGATTGCGCGCGACGTCGGCGAAAAGGGCCATGGCCGCGGAAAGCTTGTCGGTCAGCACGTCCAGTCCGATCCGGGCCGATTCAAGATACATGGATTTGCCGATGACCGTGCCCAGCCGGCTCAGGGCTTCGTCGAGGTCCAGCGCGCCGTAGCCACGCGTGCCTTTGTCCATGGTCTGCAGCATGAGCTGGGACATCCCGCACCGGTCGGGCGGATCGTGCACGCCGCCGGACTTCACGTTCAGCGAAACAGCGACCTTCGGCAGCTCGTGGTGCTCGACGACCAGCACCTCCAGGCCGTTGTCCAGCCGGTTCTCGTGCACCTCCGGCGTCTCAAAGGGCGTGTCCGACCCGAGCGCCGGGACCACGGACCGGTCGAGGACGCCATTCGAGGCCGCCTGCGCCGGTCCGTCCCCCTCCGCCTGCGTGGATGCCGCGTCCTCCACCTGCGCCCCGGTCGTGCCTGCAACCTGCGCCGCCACCGAGCCTGACCCGGCCGCCGCCTTCGGGAGCGTATCGGGGAAGTAACGGAGCGTAAGGCCGTGGCGGGACACCAGCCACCGTTTGACCGCTTCGGCGACCTTCGATCCGGTCAGGTTCCGGAACCGGTCGTGCTCGACGTGGAAGTACCCCGGGTCGTTCTTGTAGGTATTCGATTCGTTCAACCGGTCCGCCTTGCCACCGAAACCGCCGATGCGCTCCAGGCTGGAGACGTACTGGTATTCCCACACCGTGCGGGCGCGCTCCACTTCGTCCCGGGTCGGGCCGCCGGACGCCAGTTTCGCGATCTGGCCGTTGACCAGGTCTTCGACCTCCCGGACGTCGCAGTCCGGACGGACGGTCGCGATGACGCCGAAGAGGCCGGCGATCTCCCTGGCGTAGTTGAAGACGCTGACCTCGGTGCACAGTCTCCGGTCGTAGACCAGCAACTTTTCGAGGCGGGAAGACAGGCCGTCGCCCAGCACGGCCGCGGCCGCGTCGAGCGCCGTTTCCTCAGGTTCGAATCGCTGCGGCGCCGGCCAGATCATGTGGACCCGGGCCTGGGGCACGCGGTCGGTGACCTCCACGATCTTGCCCTCGGCCAGGGCAGGCACCCAGCGGCGCTGGCGCTCGAGAAGCGGGCCCTGTTCAAGCCCGCCGTAGTAATGGGCCACGCGGTCCCGGGCGAAGGATTTGTCGAAATCGCCGGCGATGACCAGCGACAGGTTGTTCGGCGTATAGTAAGTCCGGAAGAACTCGGCCACCTCGTCGACCCCGGCCGCTTCCAGGTCCTCGTGCCGGCCGATGACGGGCCAGGAATAGGGATGGCCGGCGGGGTAGAGGTGCTCGTTGACCAGTTCGTACCAGCGTCCGTAGGGCTGGTTCTCCGTGGTCTGACGGCGTTCGTTGCGGACGACCTCGCGCTGGTTCTCGAAATTCTCCCGCGTGAGCGCGTCCGCCAGCGTGGCGACGCGGTCCGATTCCAGCCAGAGCACGTATTCGAGGTTGCCCGAGGGCACGGTGGCGAAGTAGTTGGTCCGGTCGTTGCTCGTGGTGCCGTTTACGCCGCCTTCCCGCAGGTTGCCGCCCGCCTGTTCGATGTACTTGAAATACCCTTCCGGCGCGTGCTTCGACCCCTCGAACATCAGGTGTTCAAAGAGGTGGGCGAACCCGGTCCGTCCGGGTCGTTCCACCTTGGAGCCCACGTGAAACCAGTGGTTGACGTGCACCACGGGCAGCTTGCGGTCCACATGCAGGATGGCCTGCAACCCGTTCGGCAGGATGTACTTCTCGAAGGATACCCGAGGAAGGTCCGAATGGGCCATGGCTCATCCCGGTAAAGGAAACGATTGGCTTGTGGAGTTACGCGCGCTCCAGGGCGCCGTGTTCACGGTTCGCTCCCGGAGTCATACGCGCATACGCGCTCTCAGGACGCGCCGCGACGCGCCGCGCACGGGCCGCTCCCGGAGTCATACGCGCTCCAGGACACCGGACTTTGCCGACCGGTAGGCGGCGTCCAGGATCATGACCGAACGCATGGCCGCGTAACCGGGCGTATAGTTTTCCACGTCCCGTCCGAGCACCAGGTCTACGAAGTTCTCCGGCGGTCCCTCGCAACTGTAGGCACCCGCGTCGGGGGCCACGTCGTGGACCTGGTCCCGTCCGTCGTGCCGGTGGATCGCGAGGCGGGCGCGTTCGACGTCGAGGAGCAGCATGCCCTCCGAGCCGAAGATCCGGATGTCGAGCTGGAACATCTGCCCCTCCGGGATGTCACCCGACCCCGACAGCGCCCCGATCACGCCGTCCGCGAAACGCACCGTCACGGCGTCGTACATCTCCACCCTGGATTCCGCCTCGGTCATCATGGCGAAGACTTCGCGGGGCACCAGGCCCGTAAGCCAGGACATGAGGCCCAGGCTGTGGGACATCTGCGCGTGCCCGTAGCCGCCGTCCGCCACCACGGGATCGGCCCAGGTGGCCGGATCAGGCGCGAAGAGGCCGCCGCCGTTGGCTTCGTGGTCGAAGTCCAGTCCCTGGAGCAGGCCCCGGATGGGCGAAGCCATGTGGCAGAGCACGGACTCGATGCTCCCGACGACCCCGGCGTCGAGCTGCCGCTTGGCTTCCTGGATGTAGGGCTTGTGGTGCCACCCGTAGGGAACGAGCAGGTGAAGCCCCTTCTCATCCGCCAGCCGGACCAATTCCCTTGCGTCGGCGCTCTTCGTGCACATGGGCTTTTCAACCATGACGTGCAATCCGTGATCCAGCGCCGCGGCGGCGTGCTCGAAGTGCAGTGTATGGGGGCTGGACACCACCACGCCGTCGAGCTCGACCTCGTCCAGCATCCGGCGGTAGTCTTCCGTCCCGTAGGGCACGTCGAAGGCCTCCTGGACCTGCCGTAATTCGTCCTGCCCGATCCGGCAGACGGCCGAAAGTTCCACGTCCCCGGTCTCGTCCGCCCGTTTTCGAAGTACCGGCAGGTGATTGGCCGTGGCCCACCACCCGGTGCCGATGAATCCTATGTGTGCCTTGTCCATGATCGATTCCTGTTGTTTTCAGACCGTTCTGTGTCTTACTGTGTCTTAAGTACGCGTGCCGCGAAACACGCCGGCCGTCGTGGCGTCCACGATCCAGACTTCATTCTGCCAGAGCGTGAACCCGTGCGGCTCCGGTCCCTCCACGTCCAGCCGGTCCAGCTGTTCGCCCGTATCGGGGTCGTACAGAAATATGGCGCGATGGTTGGTCTCCACGCACCAGAGCCTGCCGTTGTCCCACGCGATACCGTGGGGCCGGTCGCCCGGCGCGGGGAAGGACTGCAGCACGGTCCATTCGGCGGGGTCCATGCGGTAGATGGTGGCGTCCGGGGGCGAGGACATCCACAGTTCTCCGTCCCGCCACTCCAGGCCGTGGGCGCCGGTTTCCTTCGCGCCCGGCGTGGGGTAGCGTTCCAGCGTCCTCCCGGAACCGGGATCGATCTTCAGGGTCTTGCAACTGTAGGTGGACGACACCCAGAGATGGGCGCCGTCGTGGGTGATCCCGCTGCCCCGGTCGGAGTCACTGTCGAAGATCCGCAACGTTGTGCCGTCCCGGTAATCGTGCAGGCTGATCCGGTTGTCGCCCTGGTCCAGCATCCAGAGGCCCTCGGTCGTGGCCTGCAGCCCGTTGGGATGGGGACCGGGCGCGTCGAAGACGTGGCTGAGCGTGAGTTTCATTCAACAGCCTTTCCGTAATCTGGCACTGCTGTACAGGGAAACCTGAAGTGGAACACCATCCCAAAAAATGCACCCGTGCTACCGGGCTGTCAAGGTACAAAGAAGGCGTCGAAACCGGATGTACCGCGCGTCCATAGGGCGTCGACGGCGGCTTGAAAATAGAATTGACACGCGGATGTTATTACTATATTTTTAGAAATATGGAAATGATTAACGCGGAATTCGCCCCCGCCTCTCTCGAGGCCGAACAGAAACACGCCGAAGCGTTCAAGGCGCTGAGCCACAGGACACGGCTGGCGATCTTCTACCACCTGGTCCGCCGGGGCGAAGGGGGCGATACCGTCGGGAACCTGCAGGAGGCGCTTTGCGTACCCTGGGCGACCCTCTCCCACCACCTGGATGTCCTGCACCGCGCCGGTCTGCTGGCGTCCCGCCGCGAAGAACGGTATATCTACTACCGCGTGCGGCCCGAACGGGTAGGCGACCTGGTGCGCCTGCTTACCGCCTGCTGTTGAATCACCGGTCGTTGAACGAGGAACCGGTTCATCTGGAAGGACGTTGTCGCAACACCTGTACCCATTAAGGAGGAAGACATGTCGGTATATCCCAAGATCCACCTGTCCTTTCCCGTACGCGACCTGGACCGGAGTGTCGAATTCTACAAGAAGTTCTTCGGCGAAGATCCCGTGAAGACCCATCCCGGTTACGTCAAGTTCCTGCCGTCCGTCGCCCCCCTGAACCTGGCCCTGTACGCGGATGGGAAAGCAAAGGGGGACGGGGCGAACCATTTCGGCATCGAGGTCCAGGACCACGAATCGGTCCTGCGGCACCTGCTGCGGATCAGGATATCCGGACTGGAAACCCGGGAAGAGATGGACTGCGATTGCTGTTTCGCCAACCAGGACAAGTTCTGGGTAGAGGACCCGGACGGCCGCGAATGGGAGATCTACGTGCTGAACCGGGACCTGGATGAACCCGGCGGGCGGGATGAAGAAGACTGTTGCGCGGAACTAAAGTCCGGCGACACTGCCGAACAAGCGCGTTCGTCCGATGCGACAACGTGCTGCGGAGTTTAGCAAAGATCCGGTGGCCGCGGACAGCGTGCAGGTCCGGTCGCCAATCGTTACCGAACGGGAGCAGACCATGAAACCGGACACGCTGCTGGTCCACGCGGGGGGAGGATTGGAACCCGGCTCGGGGGCCATCGCGCCTTCCATTCACCTTTCGACCACCTTCGAGCACACGCCGGAGGGAGAGGCGACGAAGGACCACGTCTACATCCGGATGGGCAACCCGACCCAGGACCGGCTGGAAGAAGCCCTGTCGGCCATCGAGGACGGTACGGAATCGCTGATCTACGCGTCGGGCATGGCGGCGGTAACGGGTTGTGTGCAGACGCTCGAACCGGGCGCCCACGTGCTAATGCACCGGGACGTGTACAGCGTCACCCGCGCGGTCGGCAAGGAGCTCCTGCCGAACTGGAACATCGAGGTGAGCGACGTGGACATGACCGACCTGGAAGCGGTCGGACGCGCCGTGCGGCCCCATACGGCGCTGCTCTGGGCGGAGACCCCGTCGAATCCCGCCATGGACGTCATCGACATCGGCGCGGTGGCCGGCATCGCCCACGCCGGCGGCGCCCTGCTGGCCGTGGACAACACCTTCGCCACGCCGGTGATGCAGCGGCCCCTGCAGCACGGCGCCGACATCGTCATGCATTCCATGACCAAGTACCTGGGCGGCCACAGCGACGTGCAGGGCGGCGCGCTCGTGTTCCGTGAAGGCGGAGACCGGGTCGATCGAACCCGTCGCGCGCGTACGATTACCGGAGGTGTGCTTGCGCCCTTCAACGCCTGGCTGGTCCTGCGGGGGATGCGATCGCTGGGCTGCCGCATGGCGCGCCACGTAGCCAACGCGGAGGCCATTGCTGCGGCGATGGCCGGTCATCCGGGGATCGAGGGCGTCGATTATCCCGGCCTGCCCGATCACCCGGGACACGCCGTCGCGACGCGGCAGATGGATGGGTACGGCGGCATGCTGTCCCTGCGGGTCAGGGGCACGCGGGAAGACGCGCTGCGGGTCGCAAGCCGGGTCAGGCTGATTCGGAACGCCACGAGCCTGGGCGGGGTGGAAAGCCTGATTGAGCACCGGCAGTCCATCGAGGGACCCGGCTCGGTCACGGCGCCCAACCTGCTCCGGCTGTCCCCCGGCCTGGAAGCGGCCGAGGACCTGATCGGCGACCTGGTGCAGGCGCTGGAGTGAAACCGGCGGTCCGCACTGATGGAGCCCGTGTCGGTGGGATATGAGAACGGCGGATCGCGCGGGGCTATTCCTCGGGCCAGCAGGTACCGCAGGGGGCGTACGCTTCCTCCGCTTTATCGACGGCTATGGCCCGGGCATTGCCGTTCAGGAAACGGCAGTCGGACCGGTGGTACTTCGAGCCCCCATCGGTGACATAGACGATCGGCACGTCCAGATCCGTATCGGACTTCGAAGGCCAGAACCGGTTGTTGACGGTCAGTTCGATACCCTTTTCGAGCAGTTCCTCCGCCATTGCCCGGATCAGTCTGCGTTTGTGCCAGGTGAGGGCGGTGAGCGCCGCCGTTGCGGCCGCGGCAATGATCAGTCTCAGCATGATTTCCTTATCCTTTTCTTCATGGTCTTCGGCTTCTTGCACGATCCGGTCCCGGTCGGCGAAACGTGCCGCCGACACAGGGGAGAGCCTGCGAAGGTCCGGTCGGCGGGACGCGTCGATCAACGAGAGCCCGGTCGGCGAATCCCGTCGCCGGCCACGAGAAAAGCTCGCGAAGGCCCGTTGACGACGCCGGGTTTCGGATCTTGGTCCAATATAACGGATTCAACCTTGAAAAACAAGCGGGAGTACACCGGGCAGGCGGGATCTCACCGTCTCAGAAGCCTTGAAAGCGCACGATTCGAAGCCTTGACTACGCGCTATCCGGGGGCTTGACAGCGCGCGGTCCGGAGCCTATTATAAGTCGTCCTGGTTGACCTGCCAGGTACGCATTACCGCATTTCTTCATTCAACCTGACGACAGGATAAACAGGAGCAAAAATGTCTAAGATCAGACTGGGCCTGGTCGGTTGCGGCGGCATGGGGCACCGGCACCTCTACGGCCTGGCCGAACTGCACCGGACCGGCCTCTGCCGGTTCGAGCCCGTGGTGGCCTGCGACCCCCGCAGGGAGAACGCAGAATCCCTGGCCGGACACGTTGAAGACCATTTCGGCATCCGTCCCGCGGTGGTCGCGAGCCTCGACGACGTAGACGCCGGCGACCTGCAGGCCGTCGACATCTGCACCGATCCGCGGCACCACCACACGGTGTGTGCCGAAGCGGCGTCGAAGGGATGGGACGTGATGACCGAGAAGCCCATGGGTCTCACGGTCCGCGCCTGCCGCCTCATGCGCGAAGCCACGGACGGCGCCGGGCGCATCCTGTCGGTCGCCGAGAACTACCGCCGCGATCCGGTAAACCGGCTTGCCAAGGCCCTGCTGGACGCCGGCGTGATCGGCACGCCCCGCTACATGGTCCATAACACCGCCGGCGGCAGCAACAAGATGCTGATCACCGTGTGGCGGCACCTGAAGAACGTCAGCGGCCTGCTCCTCGACGTGGGCGTTCATTTCGCAGACATCCTGGAATACTTCATGGGGCCGGTGTCGGACATCTACGCCCAGACGAGGCTCCATGAGAAGATCCGCTACAACGACATGGCGGGCAAAGATCCCGCAACGGCTTCCCGCAACTCGCCGGCGGGAGTCTACGAGCACTGGCAGGCGGAGATGCCCGCTGAATTCGAGGTGACCGCCGAGGACGCAGCCTATGCCACGCTGACGTTCCAAAGCGGCGCGGTCTGCCAGTACCTGGAAGAGCATGCGACCTTCGGCAAGGGATTCTGGCACCGGGGCATATACGGTTCATCCGGGTCGATGGAACTGCCCGGCGACCGTTCCGGCCAGCCGTTCTCTATTGCCCTGGAAGGCAAGACCATCGAGGGAGACGCGCTCCTGGACCTCGTGCCGGACTTCGCCCTGGACGATGCGACCGCGGCGCTGTTCGGTGGCGAGCGTTTGTGGAAATACAGTTTTCCCTTCCCGGAAACGGACCGCAAGATCATTGCCATCGAGTACGCCGATTTCGCGGAAGCCATCGATGAAGGCCGCCAGCCGGAAGTCGACGGATACATGGGCATGCGTTCGGTCGCCGTCTCCTACGGCATCATGGAATCGGGCGAGGCGGGCAGGGCCGTCACCATGGACGAGATCATGGCGGACGAGACCAACGGCTACCAGCAGGAAATCAACGAAAGCCTGGGGATCTGAGGCGATCCTTCATGAAACTCGGCTATTCCACCTGGGGCATGCCGGCCGTCGAACTGGACGAAGCGGTGCCCCACCTGGCGTCCCTGGGATACGACGGCATCGAAATCACCGTCATCCCGGGCTATGTCACGGAACTGGGCACGCTCGACGCCGAGGAACGCCGCCGGATCCGCGGCCTCTTCGCAAGACACGGCGTGGAG
The DNA here is from genome assembly GCA_965207085.1 of bacterium. Taxonomy (GTDB): domain Bacteria; phylum JAAXHH01; class JAAXHH01; order JAAXHH01; family JAAXHH01; genus JAAXHH01. The sequence goes on from CBDBLQ010000002.1 coordinate 158,680, forward strand.
ATGCCCGCGATCGCCGGGCACACCAGCCTCCTCGAGCCCGACGTGCGCCTGCACGCCGCCAACATGAAACGGCTCAAGGAGACCGTGGACCTCTGCGCGGACCTGACCATGGACCATCTCGTACCCTGCCTGGACACCACACCCGGCGGCCGGCCAGGCGGACCGGAGGATTGGACCGGCGTACGGGACCGGCTGCTGAACGAGACGGGCGATCTCGTAGAATACGGCGCCCGCCACGGCGTGGTCATCGCCATGGAGCCCCACATCGGCTGTTGCCTGTGCGACGTGGAGCGGACCCTGTGGCTGCTCGAACAGATCGATTCCGAGTACCTGAAGCTCAATTACGACATCAGCCATTTCGACGTGGCCGGCGTGCCCACGGCGGAAAGCGTGGCGGCCCTGGCGCCCCACACCGTGCACACCCACGTGAAGGACCAGCGGGGCCGGGCGCCGGACTTCGAGTTCCTGATCCCCGGCGAGGGTGATTTCGACTACGTGGAATACCTGGACGCCATGCAGTCGGCGGGATACGACGATTACATTACCGTGGAAGTCAGTATGATGGTGCAGCAGTGGGAGGATTACGACCCCCTGGACGCGGCCGGACTGGCCTATCGGACCCTGGATGCGGCTTTCGAGGCGTCGCAGGCGGAGCGGACTTAGGGGGGTCGCCGCGGGACGACCGGAGGGTCGCCGCGGGACGACCGGGGGACGCCGCACGGAAGTTAATATTGAGTCGTGTCCGAAAAGGGTCTTTCACCGTGTCAGGACGATGCGCCAGCGCCCTGATGCGGTGTAAGCGATCGTTCAGGATGTGCTTCGCATACTTCGGCTGGGGGTTCGTAGTGGGGCTTTCCGCTTCGTTCCAGGCCCTTTTCCGAGTCCGCGCCGTCTTCGCAAGGCCGGTTTTCGGGCTTCTATGCCCCTCAGGCGGGAACCGGCGAGGATTGGACGAGATGATGCCTGATGCGCATCAGGTTGATCCACAGGCCGCGACAGGTTGCCCATCTCTGGTGGGCAACCTGTCCCCGGTAGCGCGTCTTGCCGTTTCTGGTGTGGATGACCAGTTGGAAGATGCTGGCCTCCACGTTGTTGCGCCGCCGCCTTATGGCTTCGGGCAGGTCTTCGACCCGCCTGCGCCGTTGGAAGGCCTCGACGGTCTGGTCGGTGAAGTACCGTTTCCTGCCGTCCACTTCGATCGTGTAGTGTCCCGGCTTGTATGCCGTGGCGCGCTGCCGCTGGCCGGTTTGGACGTCTTCCACCCATACCTCCTCGCCCCTTCGGCCGTAGGAAAAACGCCCCTTTCTGCCCTGGATACCGCTGTAGTGGAAGATCTTGTCCCCGTCCCGGGCCCAGACGGCGTTGCCTGCGTCCTGATACGCCCCGTCCATGGATACTTCGCCGACCGTTCCGACCACCTCCTGCGCGCGTTCCACCGCCGGGACACAGAAGGCGCTGTCCGGCGTCGAGGCCGGCGCAACGTCCAGGTCGGCGATCAGGTTCGGCCTCTGATCGTTGCAGGTCTCGGTCAGGTTCACGCGGTAGCCCTTGACCTGTTGCGCGCCCTTCTTCCGGTAGGCGGCGTCCGCGTCTTCCAGGGACTGCAACGAGGAGGCCGACACCTCCCGGGCCGGCTTCGGACGCAGATCGTCAGGGGACGGCCCCGAGGCGTACTGCTCCGACAGGATCCGTTCGATCAGGCCGTGCCGGTCGCTGTCCCGACTGCTGTACGCGCGCGCAAGCCGCCGCCGCAGACGGCCCGCGTCTTCCAGCATGGCTTCCTTCTCCGAACGCGAAAGACGGTACACCGTCTGATGAGGCTTGCGCTCGAGCAGGTCGTCCAGCGCCTCCCGGTCGGACGACGACACGCGGGAACGGTCCGTCTCCGCCAGGGACGACCAGAACGACCGAAGGCTGCCCAGGACCAACTGCAAGCGGCAGCACGCGGCGATGTTCGAACCGATCAGCTTGCTGTCCATGCGGATCTGCTGGCCCAAAACCCCGAAGGCCGCAGCCTGCGACCTGGTCAACTGCGCGAAGGTCGCCCCGATCAGATCTTCGCCCGTCGCCCGCTCATGGAGGTACAGGGACTGTTTGAACAGATTATACGGCGACTCCACCGGCACCTCGTCCGAAAGGCTCGAAAGACCCAACGCCCGCATGACCAGAAGGTTGAACCGGCAGTGCTCGTAAAGCGCAGCGTCGCTCCAGCCGTGACCCTCCTTCAGGACCATCATCGCCAAAAGCACGCGCACCGGCGCGTTCGGACGACCGGCAGTCTCGTCGAAGAGCGCGACGTAGGGCGTCTCGTCGATCTGCGCGGTGACATGGAGAAAGAACAGGTTGTGCCAGGCCCGCGGGTCGTTGAGCTGCTTCTGACGAGACGACTTCATGGGCACCTCGAATTCGCCGAACAGGTCCGTCTGACGAGAAGGATCGCTCTTCCTGAACATCCGGGGCCCCTTTCTGCGGTCCGGTCCATTGCGGCATAGGCTTGACACAGGAAATCTATACCTCATCCTTCATCATGTAAACACAGGACTTTTCGGAGGAGACTCAATATTGAAAAGTAAAGTGAAGTGAATCGAGGGTCGCGCAGGTATAATATACGATCAACGCCTGAACGATCGAGACGTTCATCAACATCCGAGGAGGCATCACCGCATGTACGATCCCGTACTCGTTGAACCCATGCGCCGGGAACTGACGGACCTGGGCGTGGAAGAATTGAAGACCGCCGACGAAGTGGACGCGCTGTTGGAGGAGCACGAGGGTACGGCGCTGGTCGTGGTCAATTCCGTCTGCGGCTGCGCGGCGGCCAATGCCCGGCCGGGTGTCGCCATGGCCCTGCAGAACAAGAAAAAGCCGGACCGGATCACCACGGTCTTCGCCGGCATGGACCTGGAAGCCACGAGCAAGGCCAGGGATTACTTCAAGGGGTATTTCCCGTCATCGCCGCAGATCGCGCTGATGAAGGACGGCCAGGTGGCGTTCATGCTGGAACGCCATGACATCGAGGGACGCACGGCGCTGGATGTGGCCCAGCGGCTGATGATGGCCTTCAACGAACACTGCGGTTAGGCCGGACGCCCGGTTCGAGCGCCGTTTTATTCCTTCTCGTACTCCGCCGTGCAGGTCGTGTGGATACCGCCCCTGACCCTGTAGTCGGTGCTTACCGTCATGCGGACCGGCCGTACGGCGGCGACGAGGTCGTCGAGGATGCGGCGCGTGACGTGCTCCTGCACCATGCCGACGTTCCGGTAGGAGAGCAGGTAGTACTTGTAAGACCGCAGCTCCAGGACCTGTTCGTTCGGCACGTAGGACACGATCACCTCACCGAAATCGGGCAGCCCCGTCCAGGGGCAGACCGCCGTAAACTCGTCCGTATCGATATCCACGTCGAGGGGACCGCCCTGGGATTCGTACGGGAAGGTCTCCAGGACTTCCGGTCTGATGACCTCGGGGCCGTCGAAGTCGAACTGCTTCTGTCGGGGTTCGATGTTCATGGGGTTTATCGGGGTGGATTACGCATGACTAAATGCCACTCATAGACAGACATTAAAGCGCGCCTGTTACTATTTTGTCAACCATGTGCTGAAACGATCGTTGATTTCCTCTCCGTTGTCGCTCCACCACTGCCAGTTATTATGAAGGGCACGTGCCATGTTTTTCTGACCGGTCGGCAAGTGCGGCATCATTTCCACACCGGTTTCGGCGTGAACTCCGATTAGCTGCATGGCCGATTGGCGCGTTGGACTGTACGCAATGTACCTGGTCAGCTCTGCCATCGACCGGGCCGAGGTGGCAAAGTCTACGAAACGGCGTGCGGCTACGAGGTTCTGTGTGCCTTCTACGATGCCGTACGCGCCCATCTTCAGTATCTGTCCGTCCCAGACAATTACGAATGGTTGACCTTCAAGCGCCTGCGCGTTGAAGATACGACCGTTGTAAGCCGTAGTCATAACCACTTCGCCGTCGGCCAGCAATTGTGGGGGCTGTGCGCCGGTTTCCCACCATACAACGTTTTCTTTAATTGTATCCAGTTTTTCAAACGCACGGTCTACGCCCGCTTCCTTGTCGAGGACGGCGTATACTTCTTCGACACGCACTCCGTCGGCCATTAGCGCAAATTCGAGGTTTCCTTGCGGCACGCGCCGCAAGCCCCTTCGGCCCGGAAACACTGCCATATCGAAGAAGTCGTTGATTGTTGCGGGCTTTATGTCACCGATGTTCTTTTCATTGTAGGCGTACACCGTAGAGAAATACAACTTGCCCACACCGCATTCGGTAATCGTTCCGGAATCGAAATCCTGGTGGGCGGGCGTACCATCCGACCCTGGTGAGAAGTTTTCGGTTTCTATCGGCACGATCAAACCTTCGTCACAGGCTCGAACCAGCTCGGCCATTTCGAAATCGACCACATCCCAGTACACTTTACCGATCTCGACCTGCGAGCGTACCTGGGCCAATCCGCCGTTGAAATGGTCCAGGTCTACATCTATACCGGACTCGACCTCGAAGCGATTGTGGATGGCTTTCTCGGTGGCCAGGGCGAACGATCCGCCATAGCTGACCACGGTTACTGATTGGCCGTGTACAAGCGGCGTAAACAAAACCAGCGAAACCAGCACGAATGATCGTAACAATTTGACTTCCTTTGATAGTAGATTGGACAGGTGCCTGGTTTTCAGCGTGATTCCTTTTCCCTCAAACTCACACTCTCCCCGTGATGTCCGGCGCCTCGGGGTCGACGCTGCCGCCCTCCGGTTGGGTAGCGACAGGCCTGCAGGGCATTTCCGTATAGGATTTGTACGCGACGTCGAGCCACGGGGTGTCGATGCGGCGGTGTTCTTCGTACCGGCTGTTCATCACGGCGTCGACAATGCCCGTGACCAGCAGCGTCCGCTCAGGTGGGTACGGTGCCACGCCGGTCAGGAAGAACCGCTGGATATTGGCGCACAGGTAGCCGAAGTGGGCGTGGTTGCCCTCGCGGACCAGGTTGAAGCAAGCCCCGTGCACCTTCCCATCGACCCGGGCGGCGTAGGCCCAGGTCTCGATATAGCCACCGAGCATGAGGGTCGTCGTTCGTAATCCGTCTTTACGTTCCACCAGGAAGGCCGCGGGTTCCTTTGCCTGTTCCCGCGCCGAACCGTCGGGTTTGCCGGGTATGGCGTCAAGAGCCGCATCCATCAGTTCCCGCGGCCACAGGCCCTCCTCGCAGGCCCGCCACATTTCCTCGCCTTCCAGGCACTGCACCGAAGCCACGCCCGTCTCCCCGCCGACCCTCCGCTCGACCATGCACTGCAGCGCCTCCAAGGTGTGGTAGCCATAAGATTCGATCCCGCCGAACCCCACGGTGAGCGCCTCCTCGACGTTGGTCTCCAGGTTGTACTCGATCCACGGATCCCGCCAGGCCAGGGGCAGGGACGAACCGGCCATCAGGGGAATGTCCAGTTCCTCCACCCGGTTCCACATCCACTGGGCGTCCCGGTAGTCGTAGGCGAGGTGCTTGTCGCTGAACACGGGGACGGACCGGCCGCTCTCGGCGAAGACGCCGGCGACCTGCTCGAAGAAGTACCGCCGCGGATACATGTGGCGGCCCCGCTCGTTCCACGGGTAGTCGCCGTGCTCGCCGATGAGCAGCACCGCGTCCACTCCGAGGCTGTCGCCGCCCGCGTGCAGGGCCCGGCGGATGCTCGGGTAGACGGGTACGCCGAACTTCTCGGCCAGTTGCAGGCCGATGTCGTTCTCGAGGACATGGTCGATGTAGAGGGATACGACGTCCACTTCGGGAGCGAAGTACCCCTCGTCGACCGACCAGCCCTTCAGGAACTTGGAAATGATGACGTCCGCGTGGGCGCCGGGGAAGTAGATCGTGCAGATGGCGGCGACTTGAAGACGTTTGGCCATGAGTCTCTGTTCTCCGTCAGCTGCCGAGAACAGGTTCTTCGACCGGCGCTTCCGCGGGCACTTCCGCGGGACGGTCCGTCTGCTTGCCGTACTCCTCGATGAACTCCTCCACCAGCCGGCGGCACACGTCGTCGGCGTACTGCTCGGGCGGGGACTTCATGAAGTAGGAGGAAGGTCCGAGCTGGGGACCGCTGAGGCCGTTGTCCAGGGCCAGCTTGCAGCACCGCACCGCGTCGATGACGACGCCGGCCGAGTTGGGCGAATCCCAGACTTCCAGCTTGAGCTCGAGGTTCAGCGGCACGCCGCCGAAGGTCTCGCCTTCCATGCGGATGTGGCACCACTTGCGGTCTTCGAGCCACGGCACGTGATCGCTGGGACCCACGTGGATGTTGTCGTCGCCCATGTCGTAACTGAGCTGGGACGTCACCGCGTTGGTCTTGCTGATCTTCTTGGATTCGAGCCGCGAGCGCTCCAGCATGTTGTAGAAATCGGTGTTGCCACCGAAGTTGAGCTGATAGGAGCGCAGGACCTTGACGCCGCGGTCCGCGAACAGGCGCGTCAGCACGCGGTGGGTGATGGTGGCGCCCACCTGGGACTTGATGTCGTCGCCGATGATGGGCAGGCCGTGCTTGCGGAACCGCTCCGGCCAGTGTCCCGTGCTCGCGATGAAGACCGGGACGCAGTTCACGAAGCCGCAGCCGGCCTGCAGGACCTGCTCCACGTACCACTTCGTGGCTTCCTCGCTGCCCACGGGCAGGTAGCTCACCACCACGTCCGTCTTCGTGTCCTTGAGCACCTCGACCACGTCGACGGTGTCGCCTGTGTCTTTATCGATGACCTCGCTGAGGTACTTCCCGAGCCCGTCGTGGGTCATGCCCCGCTGCACCGGCACGCCCAGGTTCGGCACGTCGGCGAACTTCACCGTGTTGTTGGGATGGGCGAAGATGGCCTCGCTGAGGTCCTTGCCCACCTTGTCCGCGCCCACGTCGAAGGCGGCCGAGAACTCCACGTCGCTGATGTGATAGCCGCCCAGGTTGGCGTGCATCAGACCGGGAATGAACTCGTCCTGCGCGGCGCTGCGGTAGTACTCTACGCCCTGGACCAGGGACGAGGCGCAGTTGCCCACGCCGACGATGGCCACCCTGACTTTGCTGCTCATGTTTTCCCCGCTTTCCTTCCGTCGCCGGGCCCCGCGCGTCATGCGCTCCCGGAGTATTGAAGAATGAATGAAATGCTCAATGGGACCTCGTAAACATCTATCGCAATAAGAAACTCCGAATTTCGTATAACTCAAATAAATAATTGTTATATTATCTATAGATGAAATTTATAGTTACACGAACGGTAACACGGATGCCCCGTTTGCGGATCGCGGACGTCCCGCGTACACGTTACATATGCCCCGCAGACGGGTCGCGGGCGTCCCGCGTACACGTTACGAGATTATCCGACAGAACGGAGCAAACACCATGAACCTGTACTACCTGCAGTACTTCCTTGCCGTCGCACGGCGAGAGAGTTTCTCCCGGGCGGCCCGGGACATGCACGTGACGCAGCCCACGGTGAGCAACGGCGTGCGGGAACTGGAGGAGACGCTGGGTGTGAAGCTGTTCAACCGGGGAAGCCGCCACGTTTCACTGACCATGGAAGGCCGGGCGCTGGTCGACTACGCCGTGCGCATCCAGGACCTCGCCGAGGAGGCGGAGAACCGCCTGGCCAGCGGGGACGTCCTGCCGGGCGAGGGATTCGCCTTCGGCGCCACCGACGCCGCGGTGACTTACCTGCTCACCGATATCCTCAAGCGCTACGTGGAAAGGTATCCGGAACTGGAACTGTCCGTGCACGTCTCGCCCTCTCAGTACCTGGTTGAGGAACTCCTGGCCAACCGGTCGGAGTTCGCCCTTATCACCCTGCCATACATCCATCCCCGGATCGAGACCATGTCCATCTACCACGATTCCATGCCGCTTGTCGTCGGCGGCGGGCATCCCTTCGCCGGTCGGAAGTCGGTCGCGCTGACGGAAGTGGCGGAACAGCCGCTGATCCTCTTCCACGAAGATTCGGTGTCACGGCGGATCGTGGACGAACGATTCTCCGAGGTGGGCGTGTCACCGCGCGTGGTCATGGAAATGCGCAGTCCGGAGGCCATGCGGAAACTCGTGGAGGCCGGCGTGGGGATTTCCTTCCTGCCTTCACTGACGGTGCAGGAGTCCATCGCGGCCGGCACGCTTCGTGAGGTCGCCGTCGAGGGTTTCGAATTCAGCCGGGACATCGGCGTTGCCTGGCGGCGCGGCCGATACTTCAGCCCGGCGTTGGAAGTGCTGTTGGAGGATATCTTCGATAGTTACGGCGAGGGTGAGGCTTGGTCGGAGCGGCAGAAAAGGGATCAGTCGTAGGCGTTCAGTTCCGCGTCGATGCGGTCTCTGTGCCGGGGGTCGGTGGCCGACCCTGCGACGGGCGCGGGATCACCGCGGCTCAGCCGCCCGGCCCGCCACCGGCGCAGCGTGATGAAGATGACCCCACCGCCGACCAGGAACATGAGCGGCGTGAAGAGATAGGCCAGCCGGTTGAATCCGGCATTGGGTGGAGCGGAAAGGATGCGTTCCCCGTACATGGCCTTATAATGATCGATGATCTCCGTTTGCGTCTTTCCGTTGGCGAGCATTTCCCGGAGATCCTCTTTCATTCTTTCCGCGGTACCTGAGTAGTGTTGGCTCAGCGGGGCGCGCCAGCAGCATGGCGCGATCAACTGCTCCTCGACTAACGCGGCGAGGCGTTCCCTGGCTTCGGCCATGACCGAGTCTACCTGTGAAATGGCCGTGCTGGCCGCTGCCAGAAGAACGATTAACGGTATGATGATGAAGAGGGTAACTCGTCGCATGAATCCTGTCGGGCTGGCTGTGATGGCCGCAGTCTTTATCTACCTAATAACAATGTACGATATTTGTCTCGGATGTCAATTTGATTCGATTTGATTTATAAGACCAGCTAACGGAATCAGCCAACAGAAGCCCGACCTGTCCTGGAAGCGGATCTGTTCTGCTTCAACTCGTTGACATCCGCGCTTATCCCCTCGATTTTCGCGTCCATTCTCTCGATCTTAACGTCCATCCCTCGTATTCTGCCGTCCAATCCCTCGATTTTCGCGTCCATCTCGTCCACCCGTCCATCCAGTACCGTCATCCTTTCGTCCAATCTGCCCTGTTGAATTTCGACGGAGTTCATTCTTTCGTCCAGCCGATCAAACCGCCGGTCAACAGCATCGAACCGCGCGTCCACTGTTTTAAATCTCTCGTCAAACTTCCTGTCGACTTCATCAAAACGGTCATTTATGGCTGCAAATTGCGCGTCGAACCGATCATTCATTGCTGCAAATTGCGCGTCGAACCGATCATTCATTGCTGCAAATTGCGCGTCGAACCGATCATTCATTGCTGCAAATTTCACGTCGAACCGATCGTCTTTTACTTGCAGTTTCTCGTCCATCCGTTTGAGAATCCTGAACTCCATTTCAAGCAATTCGGCCTTTATTTCCCGCCTGCTCCCCTTAGCCTCCCGCCAGAAGAAGATAAAGGCCGTCACCAGTACGGCTGGCTGGATCCAGATCGATACGGTTTCCACTTCCAGGCTCCTTTCACATTGATCCGATACCATTATGATTATAAAGGAATAGTGGAAATGCCGGCCACGATTCTCGCTTTTTCTTTTAATATTCTTGACGTTACCGGTACGGCGCTCCTATTCTGTGGCGCATTTCACGGGACGATTAGTCTATCGCGGCCGAAACCGAGAGACCGCCAGTCCGGACAGGTCAACGGAGTAACCCGACATGCTTTCACGAGGCGAAGTCAACCGATCGCTTCGATCCTTTATCGTCGTGAGAGGACTCTGGGGCGCATGGGGCCAGATGGTCGGCACGAATACGGCCGTCTTCGCGGGTTTCGTGCTGTCCCTTGGACTGGACGCGTCGGACATTGCCTTCTATTCCGCGATCGCCTCGATCCTCGCCCCGGTGCAGATCATTTCCTCCCTCTTCAGTAAGTCCATCGAGAACAAGAAGCGCTGGGTCGTCTGGAACGGCGTGCTGGAAGCGTTGTTCCGGGGGCTCATGATCACCATCCCCTTCCTCTTCGTCGAATCGCTGCACCAGCGGATGCTGCTCATCTTCCTGGTCGCCGGGCTGACCGCGGGGTACATCTACACGCCGTTCTACTCGAGCTGGGTCGCCGGCACCGTCCCGGAGAACATCCGCGCCCGCTTCACAAGCCGCCAGACCATTGTCAACAGCCTGGTGGGCGCGGCGGTGGGCGTCATGACGGGCCGTTTCGTGGACTGGTTTCCGGATGACGAAAAGCTCATGGCCTTCGTGGTGGTCTTCGTCGTGGGGACCCTTTGCGGCGCCGCCGGACCGCTGTTTCTCAAGCGCACGCCCTACCCGTCCCGCGTCGACGAGACCGAGACCCGGAATCCCCTGCGCCACCTGCTGCAGCCCTTCCGCGACGGGAACTTCCGCCGGCTGGTCGTGTTCTACTCGTCCTGGCAGTTCGCCCTCGGACTCTCCGGTCCGCTCTTCAGCGTGTTCATGCTCGACCGCCTGGGGTTCGGCTATACCGCCATCTCCCTGTTGAGCGCCCTGGGCACGCTCGCCACCATCGCTGGGTACCGGGCCTGGAGCGTGATCATCGACCGCTTCGGCAGCAAGCCGGTCCTCCAGATCCTCATCATCCCCGGCGCGCTGAACGCCTTTCTCTGGGGGCTGTGCCAGCCCGGCAACCACGCCATGGTCGCCGTCGCCATGTTGCTTTCCGGCCTCATCATGGGCGGCATCAACCTGGGTGTCACGCCCCTGCAGTACGCACTGCTCCCGAAGGAGAACCAGGACGAGCGGGTCGCGTACATGGCCTCGTGGTCCACGTCGATCAATCTGCTCTATGCCGCCGGGCCGCTTCTGGGTGGGATCCTGGTGGCCTCGCTGGCCGGAGTCCGCTTCACCGTGGCCGGATTTCTGATCCAGGACATCAATCTCCTGTTCTTCCTGAGCGGGATCATGCGCTTCGTGCCGCTGTTCCTGCTCCGGCCGGTGCGCGACGCCCGTTCCATCTCGTCCCAGCAACTCCTTTCGAACATGTTCCGCGGCAACCTGCTGAGCTACACCTTCAACTACATCGTGTTCAACGTGGCCACGGCCGAAGACCGGCGCGCGCGCGCGGCCTACAGGCTGGGCCGGTCCCGGAATCCCATGGCCATCGACCACCTCGTCCAGGCCCTGACCGACGCGAGTTCCAAGGTGCGCCGGCAGGCCGCGCGAGCACTGGGGGAAACCGGCTCGGAGGTGGCGGTGGATTCGCTCATTCGGGAACTGGAGAGTCCTTCATCGGATATCCGCAGCGAGGCGGCCGAAGCCCTGGGCCAACTGAAACACGCCAGGGCGGTAGACCCGCTGGTCGAGGCCCTGGAAGACGAAGATCCCAGGGTGAGGATCAGCGCCATTTCCGGACTGGGCCAAATGGAAGGCGACGACGTGCAGGAGCTGCTGTTCTGGCATTTCTCGAACAACGTGGACCCGTTGACCTTCCCCACGCTCGTGGAGGCCCTGAGCCACCGGGAGGACTACCGCATCATCAAGCCGACCTTCGACCGGCTGGGCTCCTTCACATCGCCCGCGGTGCGGCTGCAGTTGCTCAACGACATCTGCCGGACGCTGGGGGCCGGCGACCGCTTCTACAAGCTGCTCTCCATGGAGGAAAACGAACGCTACGGCGAACTGGAACGCATGATCAAGCGGACCGTTTCCCGGTTCACCGATTCAAAGGCCGTTCCCGAAGACACCCGCCGGAGCGTGGAAAGCCTCTTCGCGCTGTTCACCCGGGCCTATGAACGCAACGACGTGCCGTCCATGATGGAACAGGCCCGGTTGCTCGCGGCGCTCATCCGCGACAGCCACCCCGTCGTGGAACAGAGTCCCCTTGACACCCTGTCGGTGTATCTCATTATCATGACCATGAACCACTTTATCGACAGCGAGGCCCACCAGGATCTGCCCGGCGCGCAGGAGATCTTCCTGGCGGTGTGCATGCGACGGATCGCCACGCTGGTGAGTTGACATGGGTAAAATTCGTGAACAGTTCCGCCTCGGCATCGCCGGAGCATGCGGCCGGGGCATGAGCTTCCGCGCCGCCTGCGACGCCCTCCCGCGGGTCCGCGTCCACGCCGTGTGCGACATCGACACCGGCGCGCTGCCCGCCACCGCGGAGCTGCTGCGCGCTTCGGAGCAGTACACCGAATACGATGAAATGCTCGAACGGTCCGATCTGGACGGCGTGATCATCGCCACGCCCATGCCCCTTCACGCGCCACAGGCCATCGCCGCGCTGGACTGGGGACTGCACGTATTCAGCGAGGTGCCGGCGGCGGTCTCGGTCGAGGAGTGCCGGGGGATCGTCCGGGCGGCAAAGGCCTCCGGCCGCGTGTACATGATGGGCGAAAACTATACCTACATCCGGGAAAACGTGCTGGTGAAAGCACTCGTGAAGGCGGGGCATTTCGGCACGCCCTATTATGCCGAGGGGGAATACCTCCACGAGCTCAAGGGATACGACGAGCATCGCCTGGCGGCCCGGGGTTTGCCGCCCGAGCAGGTCTGGCGCCGCCATTGGCAGTCCGGCATCGACGGCATCACCTACGGGACCCACAGCCTGGGCCCCATCCTCCAGTGGTTCGACGACCGCGTGGCGTACGTGACCTGCCATGGCAGTGGGCATCACTATCTGGACGCGGAGGGCAAACCTTACGCCCAGGACACGAGCGTCATGCTCTGCAAAATGGCGGGCGGCGGCCTGGCCAAGATCCGCATGGACCTCACCTCCGACCGGCCCCACGCATTGACCAACTACCAGCTCCAGGGGACCGACGGCTGCTACGAGTCGGCGCGCGGCCGGGGACAGCCGTACCGCGTCTGGCTGCGGTCCCGCTGCGCGGACGCCAACACGTGGATGGACCTGTACGAACTGGAGGAAGCGTTCCTGCCCGAATGGATGGGGGCGGCGGCCGCGAAAGGCGCCGGGCACGGCGGTAGCGACTACCACGAACTGGTCGAATTCATCGAGGCCGTGGAAGGCCGGCGCAAGCCGTCCGTCGGCCTGCACGAGGCCATGGACATGACCCTGCCCGGCCTCGTCAGCCAGCAGTCCATTGCCGGGAATGGAAGTTCGCTGCCCGTCCCGGATTCGAGGGAGTGGTAGATTAAATTATACCTTACCCACCTGTCGGCAATACATTGACTATATGCTAAGCTGCAGGCGCGGACTGCAATACATTGACTATATGCTAAGCCTCGCCGTCCCGTCGGCTATACGCTACCATACGCTGAGCTGCTCGCATCTATCGAGTATTCTGGAGTTCGCCTGAATGGCCCGCCCCGGCAGACCGATCGAAGACATCGACACCCCGGCCCTGGTGATCGACCTGGACCTCATGGAAGGCAACATCGCCCGCATGGCGGCGTTCTTTGCCGACAAAGACGCCTTCTTGCGGCCCCACACCAAGACGCACAAGACGCCGGCCCTGGCCCACCGGCAGATCGAGGCCGGCGCCCGGGGCGTCACCTGCGCCAAACTGGGCGAGGCCGAGGTCATGGCGGCGGCGGGCATTCGCGACATCCTCGTGGCCAACCAGATCGTGGGACGAGTCAAGATCGACCGCCTGGTCGCCCTGGCGCGCCATTCGGACATCATCGTCGCCGCGGACCACGAGGACAATGTCCGGGAGATCTCCGACACGGCGCTGGCCGCCGGCACCCGGGTGAACATGATCATCGAAGTCGACGTGGGCATGGAGCGCTGCGGCGTGCCGCCCGGCGAACCCGCGTGGCAACTCGCCCAGGCCATCGACCGGTATCCGGGTGTCGTTTTCCGCGGGGTGATGGGGTACGAGGGCCACATCATCGGCAACCCGAACGACGAGGAACGGTACGCGGGCTGCCGGGCGTCCATGACCATGCTCACCCAGACCGCCGACTACATCCGCGAGCGGGGCCTGCCCGTGGACCTGGTCAGCGGCGGCGGCACGGGGACGTACAAGGTCACCGGGACGTTTCCGGGCGTGAACGAAGTGCAGGCGGGGTCCTACATCCTGATGGACGGCACTTACCAGAAACGCATCCCCGAGTTCGACTGCGCGCTCACCATCTACGCCACCATCGTCAGCCGGCCCGGCGACGAACTCGCCGTCGCCGACGCGGGCCTGAAGACCATGACAAACGACATGGGGCTGCAGACCGTCCGTGGCGTGGAAGGCGCCTCCATCCTGCGCCAGTCCGAGGAACACGTCAAGATCGAGCTGCCCGGCGCGGCCTGTACCCTCAGGCCGGGCGACAAATTCCATATCGTCCCGAGCCACTGCTGCACGACCATCAACCTCCACGACCGGTTCTACGGCGTACGCGACGGCACGGTCGAATCCGTGTGGGAGATTGCGGCACGGGGGAAGCTGCAGTAAGGCGGCAATACGTGCATAGGCAATCGGTCGGTCCCGCGGCCGAAGCAAGCGAAGCGCCCGACATACACAAGAGTAGGAGCAACCATGGATTCCCGATACCTCGTAACCAACGTCGATGAGATTCCGAGTCCGTCCATGCTGGTCTACAGGGACCGGCTCAAGGAGAACATCGACCGGACCCTGGAGATCGCCGGCGGCCCCGAGCGCCTGCGGCCCCACATAAAGACCCACAAGATGCGGGCCGTCATCGAGATGCAGCGCGAGGCCGGGATCGACAAGTTCAAGTGCGCCACGATATTCGAGGCGCGGATGCTGGCGGATATGGGCGTGGAGGACGTCTTCATCGCCTACCAGATGATCGGGCCCAACATCAGACGGCTAGTCGACCTCGCCGGCCGGTATCCCGGGACGACCTTCCGCAGCATGGTGGACGATGCGAGCGCGGCAGAGGCGCTGTCGGCGGCAGCCGACGGCGCCGGTGTGACCATCGACGTGCTGCTGGACTTCGACGTGGGCCAGCACCGCACCGGTATCGCGGCCGGCCCGGAAGCGCTCGAGCTCTACGCGCTGCTCGACCGGCTGCCCGGCATCACGCCCGGCGGCCTGCACGGCTATGACGGCCATAACCACCAGTCAGACCTCGAGGAACGCCGGCAGGCCTGCGGCGCCGCGCTGGACCAGGTACGGGCGTTCCAGGCCCGTTTGGAATCCAGGGGTCTGCCCGTGCCGCGGCGGGTCATGGGCGGTTCCATATCCTTCCCGTGCTATGCCCCGGCCGAAGACGTGGAGCCCTCGCCCGGCACCTCGGTGTTCTGGGACTGGGGGTACAGCAGCCACTTCCCCGACCTGCCCTTCGAAGCCGCGGCCCTGCTCCTCAGCCGCATCATCAGCGTTCCCACGCCGACACGCGTGACCCTCGACCTGGGCAACAAGTCCATCGCCTCGGATCCGGCCGGACAGCGCGGCATCGCCTGGAACCTTCCCGACGCCGAACCCGGGCTGCACAACGAGGAACACTGGATCATGGACTGTCCGGACAGCTCCGGCCTGTCGGTCGGCGACCCCATTTACGTCTTCCCCACCCATGTATGCCCCTGCACCGCGCTGCATCGCCAGGTCTACGTGATCGACGGCGACGGCCGCTGCCGGGAGCGGTGGACGGTCGACGCACGGAACCGGGAATAAGTCACGAACGTGCAGTCGCGAACGGCAACCACCTTCAGGCGCAGTGGTCCGTAGAGGCGCAAGACCGTGAATAGTGTTCAGTTTAGCACGATTCCGGTCCGCCGCCGCCCGCGAAACCTCCACCGAAGTCCCCTCGCAGTCATGTGACAAACGTGTTACGATTTTTCACTTTCCTATTGACGAAGTGACGTAAATACATTATCTTAAACTGTTCGCGCTTTCCGCGAAAATCGGGTCGCTTCCTATGAGAATCGTCCTGGTGGTATGGGTTGTTTCCAGGCACGTCGACAAGGCGCTTGCATGTCGTTTGAGCAGATTCTCATTGAGCAGGACGGCGGGGTGGTCACGATCACGATCGACCATCCTCCCCTGAACGTGCTCAGCGCCCAGGTCGGAAGAGAGCTTGGTGAAGCGCTCGACCGGATTGACGACGACCCGGCCGTTTCCGTGGTCGTGCTCACGGGTAGCGGCGACCGGGCCTTTGCCGCCGGGGCTGACATCCGTGAACTGCAGCGGCTGTCGGGTTCGGACGCCGAGGAAATGACCCATCGCTGGCATCGCCTCTTCCGGCGGATCGAAGGTTTCAGACTGCCGGTCATTGCCGCCGTAAACGGGGTGGCGCTGGGAGGCGGATGCGAACTGGCCATGGCGTGCGACCTGCGATACGCCTCGGAGAAAGCCCGGTTCGGCCAGCCGGAAATCAACCTCGGCCTGGTCCCGGGATGGGGCGGCACGCAGCGGTTGCCGCGGCTGATCGGTCGGGGACGAGCTCTCGAGTTGATGATGACGGGCGATATGTTCGATGCCGCCGAGGCCCATCGCCTCGGGCTCGTCAATCGCGTTACGGCGCCGGAAGATTTGATGGAGACGGTCGGGGAACTGGCCGGGCGCATGGCCGCCAAGGGCGGCGTGGCACTGGCTTCCATCAAGACCTGCGTCAATGAAGGGCTGGATCAGGGGCTGGACGAAGCCCTGGCGCTGGAGGCCCGTGAGTTTGGAACGGTGAGCTCCACAGAGGACAAGGCGGAAGGCATCGCGGCGTTTCTTGAAAAACGGCCGGCTCAGTTTAAGGACCGTTGATTACGGAACGCATGCCAGGGACCGCCTGAATCGATCACAGTATCCACGGATACGCGAGTATCTACCGATACGCGGCAGGAAGAGAGAATCCGTATGCAGCTGGGTCAGACAGAAGGCGAATACATCCAGGTAACGGGCGAATTCGAGAAGCGGGAAGCCATTGAGTTCTGTGTTCAGGATCTGAACAGCAAGAACATGGAATTCGGCGTCTGCGAGCAGGACGGCAAGTATTTCGTAGCCCGGGTCATCGTACCGGACGAAGAGATCGATACCCGTTCCAAGATCGTCACGGTGCGTAGCGACCGGGTGGACATACACGGCAATCCGCGGGGGATCATCCGCAAGGGGATCTACAACTTCGTGGAGTGGTATGCCGACGGAGAGGTCACCGGGCAGGAAGCCGCCGTCTGAGGTTGGACCGGTATACCCGGCACTCGCGGACCTGTTGCATCCAATAACGGTCCGCGGAAGCGAGATCCGGGACCGCCTTCGGGCATCTCCGATTCCGATCCGTTTTCCGAACCGTTAACTGCCGCAGCCGATTCGTACTATGCCCACCTGCCACCGGGCCGTTTCACTCCCAGGCCGTATAGCATCCAGTCAGTCTGGCACCCGGGCCTAAATACCCTGGACAGACCCGTACCCTCCAAGTTCCAGCACATTCGAAATTCCGGTCCGCATGTATATCGCTCGACGAAACCATGGAAGCTTCTGGCCAGCCTTCCATGGTTTTTTCATAATACACGGTTTCCTTTAGCAAAAAGGAATGGCGTGGACGCGACTTACGCGGTCACGGTTTACGCAAACACGACTTCCTAAAACACGTTTCCTCAATCACGACTAGTCCCATGCCGCTCGTATCCTTCCATAGAGTCACGAAATACTACGGCGCGCAGTGTGTCCTGCAGGGTATCAGCTGGGGCATCGACCTCGGCCAGCACGTGGGCCTGATCGGTTCCAACGGGACCGGCAAGACAACCATGTTGCAGCTCATCACCGGCGATCTTTCGCCGGACGAGGGAGAGATCTCCCGCCGGCGGGACCTCCGGACCGGCTATCTGACCCAGGACGCGCACCTGACCGCCACCAACTCGGTCCTGGACGAGGCGCTGAGCAGCTTCGAACGCATTCACGCACTGGAAAAGCAGCTGCGTGCGGCCGAAGCGGCGCTGGAGACGGCGAAGGGCGACGCCGAGGAAACCGAGCGCCGGCTTGGGCAGTATGGCCGGCTGACCGAAGAGTTCGAACGGGCCGGCGGTTACACCTATCCGCACCGCGCAAAGACCGTGCTTCACGGGCTGGGTTTCAAGGAGGAAGACCTGCCCCTGCCGGTCAACGTGCTCAGCGGCGGGCAGAAGACGCGCCTTCGCCTGGGCAAGCTGCTGCTGGGGGACGCGGACCTGCTGCTGCTGGACGAGCCGGAAAGCCACCTGGACGTGGCCGCGACGGAGTGGCTGGAGGAGTACATCTCCGACCACCCGGCGGCCATCCTGCTCGTTTCCCACGACCGCTACTTCCTCGACCGGACGGTGAGCCGGATCGCCGAACTGGAAGACCTGGGTCTGCAGCACTTCCCGGGCAACTACACCCGGGCCATGGCGGTCAAGGCCGAACGCCTCAAGGCGCGGCAGCGCGCCTATGACCAGCAGCAGGCCTTCATCCAGGAGCGGGAGGAATTCATCCGCCGGACCATCGAGGGCGTCAAGACCAAGCAGGCCCAGGGAAGACGAAGCCACCTGGCGCGCCTTGAGCGCCTCGAGAAGCCGCGGACGAAGCACCGGACGGCCTCCCTGAACTTCGGGGCGATGAAACGCAGCGGCCGGGACGTGCTCGCGCTCGATGGCGTATCGAAGAGCTACGGCACGCGGACGCTGTTCTCTGAACTGCACTTCACCCAGCACCTGAGTGATCGCGTGGGCTTGATCGGGTATAACGGCGCGGGCAAGACCACGCTGCTCCGCATGATCGTGGGCCAGGAGACGCCTTCCTCCGGGAACATCCGCCTGGGCACGGGCGTGGACATCGGCTACTACGACCAGGAACGGGCCAGCCTGACGGGCGACCGGTCCGTGCTGAACGAACTCTGGTCGGTCAGGCCGGGCATGAACGAGGGCGCCGTGCGCAACCTCCTCGGCCGGTTCCTCTTCCGCGGAGACGATGTCTTCAAGCAGGTGAACCTGCTGAGCGGCGGGGAGCAGGGGCGCCTGGCGCTGGCCAAGCTCATCCTTACAGCACCGAATTTCCTGGTCCTGGATGAGCCGACCAACCACCTCGACATCCTCTCCCGGCAGGCCCTCGAGCAGGCCCTGGCCGACTACCCCGGCACGCTCATGGTGGCCTCTCACGACCGGTACTTCCTCGACCAGATGGTCAGCGCGCTGCTGATCTTCGAACAGGACGGCGTCCGTCACTGGGAAGGCACCTACTCGGAATACCGGGCCTTCAAGGAGGAGCAGCGCCTCGCCGTTGCGCGGGCGAAGGAGAAGAAGCCGCGCCGCAAGGGCGAGTCGGCGGGCGGGACGACGGCCGGGACCGCTGCCGGGTCGGCGGGCGGGTCGGCTTACGATCCCCGGAAAAAGGAGCGCAAGGAGCAGCGGATGATGGCCGAGGCGCTGGAGGAGGCCATCCGGAAGAAGGAGGCGGAGATCGCCCGTCTCGAAGGCGACCTGGGCGAGGAAGGGACCTTCTCCGATCGGGAGCAGGTCGAAAAGGTCGGCAGCGCCTACGTGCGCGCCCGGCAGGAACTGGAGAACCTCTACGTGGAGTGGGAGGTCGTCACCATGGAACTGGAAGATTAGGATCGGAGGGATTTTGTACGACGCCGTCATCATAGGGGCCGGGCCGGCTGGACTCGCCGCGGCCTACGCCGCCAAGCAGGCCGGGCTGGAATACGTGGTCGTGGAGCGCCAGTGCATCGTCCACACCATCTACCGGTTCCCCACGGGCCTGGTCTTCTACTCGACCCCGGAACTCATTTCGCTGGGCGACGTGCCCATGATCGTCCAGGGGCTCAAACCCACCCGGGAAGAAGCACTGAACTACTACCTCAAATTCGTCGAATCTCAAGAGCTTAAGGTGAACACCTACGAGGAGGTCACCCGCATCTCCGGCGAGGACGGAGACTTCGAGATCGAATCGGTCTCACAGCGGGAGGGCGACCGGTGCTACCGAACCCGGAAGGTCATCCTGGCCACGGGCGCCTTCGACAGTGCCAACCGGATCGGCGTGCCCGGCGAGGAGCTGCCCAAGGTCTTCCACTACTTCAAGGAGGGCCATCCCTACTTCGACCGGGACGTCCTCGTCGTGGGCGGCAAGAGTTCGGCCGTGGAGACGGCCCTGACCCTGTACCGAGCTGGCGCAAGGGTCACCATGTCCTACCGCCGCGGCGCGTTCCGGGGCATCAAGTACTGGGTCCTGCCCGACCTGGAGAACCGCATCGACGAAGGATCGATCACGGCCATCATGAACTCCACGCTGAAGGAGATCCGTCAGACCGAGGTCGTCCTCGACATGGCGGGCTCAGAGCGCGTGATCCCGAATGACTTCGTCTTCTGCATGACGGGCCACACACCCGACGTACCCTTCTTGAGCGGCACGGGTGTCAAGGTCCAGCCCGAAGACAACATACCGGTGCACGACCCCGACACCTTCGAATCCAACGTGCCCGGTATTTACATCATCGGCGTCATCACCGCCGGCAACGTGAGCAGCGACATCTTCATCGAAAATAGCCGCTTGCATGGACCGAAGGTGGTGGAGCATATTCTGGCGCAGGACGAAGTAAAGTAGTATCGTGGTGATCGGCCCATCGTGCCCCGAAGCCTGAAACGCATCGTAACCTGAGCAACAGCGCAACCAACTGTCAGTCATCCTCGTAGAGGTACTTTATGAGCGAATCCAGTTCCTCTCCCGATCCCCTCGTCGGCGTGGTTATGGGCAGCAAGTCCGACTGGGACACCATGCGGAACGTCCAGGAGGTGCTCGAGCAGTTTGGCGTGCCCCACGAATGCCGGATCGTCTCGGCCCACCGCACGCCCCTCTGGCTGGCCGAGTACGCGGCCGAGGCCGAGGGACGAGGCCTCGAAGTCATCATCGCAGGCGCCGGCGGCGCAGCCCACCTGCCCGGCATGATGGCTGCCCAGACGCTCCTTCCCGTACTCGGCGTGCCTGTAGAAAGCAAGGCGCTCAAAGGGATGGACTCCCTGCTCTCCATCGTCCAGATGCCCCGCGGCATCCCCGTGGGCACCCTGGCCATCGGCCAGTCCGGCGCCGTGAACGCGGGCCTGCTCGCCGTGGCCATCCTGGCCAACTCGCGGCCGGACCTGCGGGAGAAACTGAGGCAGTATCGGGAGGATCAGACCGGGAAGGTAATGGGGGACGAGCTGACGTGAGTGGAACACACGAACTGGCCGTCGCGAGCGCTATGAACGACCAGACCGTAACGGACGGCTCCGCGACATGAACGACCCAATCCTTCCAGGCTCGACCATCGGTATCCTCGGCAGCGGTCAACTCGGCCGCATGATCGCCATCGCCGCCCGGCGCATGGGTTACCGCGTCTACACCCTCTCGCCCGAATCCGACTCGCCCACCGGACACGTCGCCGACCATGAAGTCGTGGCCGCCTATGACGACGTGGAGGCCGTGAAACGCTTCGCAGAGGACGTGGACGTCATCACCCTGGAGTTCGAGAACATATCGGCGGAATGCGTCGACGCTGCATCCCCCATCGCACCGGTTCGTCCCAAAGGCAGCGTCCTTCACACGACGCAGAACCGCCTGCGGGAGAAGACTTTTTTGGCGGAGCACGGGTTTCCGGTCGCGCCGTTTCGTCATGTCACATCGCGGGAGGAACTCGTAGCGGCCGTCGCGGAAATCGGCACGCCTGCCGTGCTCAAGACGGCCGGATTCGGCTATGACGGTAAAGGTCAGGTGAAGATCGAATCAGCTGACGACGTGGGCGACGCTTGGATGTCAATGGCGGGTCAGGATGCGGTGCTCGAAGCATTCATCGATTTCGAACTCGAACTATCCGTGGTCGCCGCGAGGGGATTGACCGGCGACTACGCGCACTACGGTGCCGTCCAAAACAAGCATGCAAACCACATACTCGACGTTACAACCGCCCCGGCCGACGTGTCCGGCGCGGTGAACGTCACCGCCGTGAATCTCTCGCGGAAGGTCTTCGAGGCCCTTGATGTCGTCGGAGTCGCCTGCGTCGAGTACTTCCTCGACCGGGACGGGAACCTCATCATCAACGAGATCGCACCCCGCGTCCATAACTCGGGTCACTTCACCTTCGACGCCTGCGTCACCAGCCAGTTCGAGCAGCAGGTCCGTGCCGTATGCGGCCTGCCCCTCGGATCAATCGACCAGCCCCGGCCTGCGGCCATGGCCAATTTACTGGGAGATCTGTGGACGAATGGCGAACCGGACTGGGCGGCGGCCCTGGCCATTCCGGAAGTCAAACTGCACCTGTACGGGAAACAGGAAGCCCGGCCCGGACGTAAGATGGGGCACTTGACAGCGATGGCGGACATGCGGGAGCAGGCGGTGGAAAGGGTGGTGGAAGCGAGGAGGTGTCTGGACAGTACTTTGTGAGATTGCTATCGGTTGAATGCTGTACCGCAAGACATACACTAGAACGACAAAGCCAGTCCGATACCTACCTTGCAGGCTGTTTGATCGGCAATATGGACTTCTAACGTAGGATAAAACTGAAGATGTCCGGATGTTGGGGCGGTAGCCTTCTGCCAGATATCCTTCCTGATCAGCGCGCCGACCAGATACCCGCTTATTGCAAGGGTAGAACCCCCGATCGAAGCAGCCAACCTTCCGTCGATCCAGGGATTTCCGTCACAGGAATCATCAGAAACCATTCCCTGTCCACAGGATTCATCTGTGATCTGACTTAATACAATGCCCGCCGCGATCCCAATGCCTCCGCCAACAAGGAATCCTTCTTTCCTGTAAGACTTCGAACCCATGTGACGTTCAAGCGATGTGATCTCGCCATGGCGAATCCGCAAATGATCACCATCTCGCTGAACCAGGCTAAAACTGGTTGAATCATGTGCCGATAAGTACCCATCATAACGAGCATCCGGCGTAGTGACTCGAAGCCTTTCTCCCACACTTTGTGCCGCTGTAAACGATGGATAACCGGCAGAAAGTAGTAAAATGAGAACAGTAAAGACCCTTAACCCAAGGTTACGTCTTTTCTTGCAATCAACCCCGCATGGGTCACCAATCGGTATCCTCCTCACACCATCCCCCGCAATGTCTCCACCGCCTCGTCCAGATACTCATCCTGGGTCAGATCCCCTTCGACCAGGTCCGGCCGGTGACCGCCCCACTCGGTAGCCAGCACCAGCGTCTCTCCGATATCCCATAGCGTCCAGGCGTTCGCGAAGACCGGCAGGCAGTCCAGTTCCTGCTGTGTCAATGGACGCACCTTGTTATATCCTCCCAGGAAACAACGCCATATCTCGTCCGTCAGATGATCGGGCACCGTCTCGATGATGTTGTACTTGAAGGTCGCCACGTCATAGGCCCGCCAGCCGAACGCACACTGATCGAAATCCAGGATGCAGTATCCGTTGTCGGGATGATGCAGGATGTTGCCCACGTGCAGGTCGGCATGGATGAGACCGTAGATGTCCTTACCCTTGCCCAGCGCGTTGATCTGCCGGCGCATGTGATCGGCGTAATCTTTGAAGAAAGACAGGTCCTCGCCGCGCCGCTCTTTCAGGATGGATTCCAGCGTCTGCAGCGGACCGTCCAGCAGATATCGCAGATCGAAATGATGACGGCAATATGGTTTTGGAAACCGGTCCGCCCGCTGGTGAATCTCAGCCACCGCAGCACCGAAGGAGATCACGACCGGTTCCTTCACTTCGGGATACCAGGTGACGTGCTCCTCGCCCTCGAAGAAACGGAACAGGGCGCCACACGCTCCGTCGCGCCAGGGTTCGGGAGAAGGACCGGATGAGATATCGGTCGCTGCGCCCAGTACACTCAATAACTGTCCATCCAGCCGCTTGACCGGTTCGGGTACCGCCAGCTCGTGATCTTTCAGATATGCCAGCAGGCCGAGCTCGTACCGGTAGGCATCGGGATTGCGGACGTAGAATTCGTGGTCGGTATAGATCCGGTAGACGTACCGCTGATCCTGTGAATTAATGACGTAATTCCTGTTGGCCCCGGGCTCCAGTTCGCGTACATCCACGGGAGGAGCCAGGCCGTAGTGCTCCACCAGGTATGAAGCGACGGCGGAGCAGGACCGCTCCGAAGATCCGGCCGATGCGGAAGAGTGGGAGGTATTGTTCATGATGGGAGCCAATATGAGTTAGCAAACTTGACCAGGGCAACAAGTTTAATTTCATTGCTTGAGCGAACCAATATCGGCGTCCTGATGTCCGACCAGCTGCGGCTCGACAAGGTGAGTTGCTTCGGGCTGAACGAAGTGTGGGTTTTTGAGGAATGAATGTATAAGGCGGGATCCGTGAGACGTGTGTTGATCTACCTTATAGGTGCAGTAATGGTCGTTGCCGCGTTTTTCGCCTACCTGTTGTTTCGCCCGGATATTGGGACGCGTATTTTCTTTGGAACGGGCCCCTCAGCGGTAGAGATCAAGTTCAAGAACGATTACGAGGTGCCCGTTGCAGACAAGAAAACCGAAGCCATCGTGGCGGCCGCAAGGCTCTTTCTGAATTCGCTGGATGACAGTCAAAGACAAACGGCTACATACCGGTTCACCGACAACGCGCAGCGCTCGAACTGGTCCAATTTCCCCGAGGGCATGGTTCCGCGAGGAGGTGTAATGCTCGGTGTGCTCACCGAAGCACAGCGGACGAATCTGGATAAGCTACTTGGGGAACTGCTGAGTGAAGCCGGTATGGAGAATGTCACGCATCAACTGGCCGCGGAAGACCTGCTGATCTCAGGAGACGTGCTCAGCGTCATGAAATACGGCAGCAGGTATTTTTCCGCTGCGTTTCTCGGCGAACCGTCTACTACAGAGCCTTGGATGTTCCAGTTTGGCGGGCACCATCTCGCAATAAACGCCACCGTATTCGGACCGAACGTTTCCTTTTCACCGATGCTGACGGGTGGCCAACCGCTGCACTTGCACCTTGACGGTGACGACATCTTCGTTACGCGAAGGGAAACCGCGGCAGCACAGGCGTTCATGGAGGGCCTTACGGACGCACAGAAAGGACAGGCCGTGCGTTCAGATCAGCCCATCGACCTTCAGCTGGGGCCGGGAAAGTATGGTGTTACCGTTGCGCCGGAAGGCATCAAAGGAAGCGAACTGACCGTCATGCAAAAAACGTTGCTCCTGGACGTAATTAAGGCCCGTCTGGGTTTCATGAACAGTGACGATTACGCACAGAAAATGAAAGCCGTGGAGGCCGATATCGAGGACACGTATTTCGGATGGTGGGGACGTCAGGATGTCCCGGGCGCCGCGTATTTCCGCGTAACCGGCCCGTCCATCGTACTCGAATATGCGGTTCAAAACGGCGAGGACTCCGTAGATCACGTTCACAGCATATATCGTGAGATGGATAACGACTACGGTTCCGCATGGATCGGGGCCGAGTGAATCTTGCGAGTGTGTTCTTAGTTCAAGGCAAATTACACCATCCCCCGCAGCGTCTCCACCGCCTCATCCAGATACTCTTCCTGGTTTAAATCTCCTTCGATTGCAGAAGAGTCGGGAGTATTGTTATAATGGAAGCCAATGTGAGGGAGCATTCTTGACCGGGACAACTGGTTTAAGTTCATTGCTTGAACTGCATCATTTGGAACATCGAATTCTGTATACTGTAAGCACCAGTTGCCTTCGTCGAATGGGCGCCCATGCCTTCGCGAGTTGACACCCATTATCTTCGTTGACAGCACGCCGACCACCGCCGCAGAGAGGAGCACCCATTGCCTAAGCGACCCAATATCGTCGTCCTGATGTCCGACCAGCAGCGGCTCGACACGGTGAGTTGCTACGGGCTGAACGAGGTGTGCCGGACGCCGCACATCGACGCCCTGGCCGCAAGGGGCGTCCGCTTCGACTGGGCGTTCACGCCGACGGCGATCTGCTCGCCGGCCCGCGCCTCCTTTTACACGGGTCTCTATCCGCACAATCACGGGGTGACGGCCAATGGTCTGTGTCTGCGCGAGGGCGTGCGCGGCATCAACCACTACCTGTCGGATGCAGGCTATCGCTGCGGGTACGCCGGCAAGTGGCACGTGGACCAGGAGACCGGTCCGACGGGATACGGGTTCACTGGCAAGGATTTCATGGGCTACGGCTTCCCCGGGGGGAATCTGCTGCCCGGCCTGCAGTTCGGCGGCAGTCTAAGCAGCCACAACCATTACGCCGACTATCTCAAGGAAAAGGGGTTCGACCCGCCGCCCACGGTCTCGCACCGCTACGTCGGCACCAATCCCGCGAACCAGCGGCAGGAAATGTTCGCCCTGCACGATGGGCCGGTCGAGTCGTGCATCGAGTACTACGTCGCCGAGGAAGCCATCCGCGTGCTCGATGAGATCGCTGCCGGCGACGCGGTGGCCGCCGGCGAGGAACCCTTCTATCTGTGGGCCAATTTCTGGGGGCCGCACAGCCCTTCGCTGGTCCCGGAACCGTACTTTTCCATGTACGATCCGAAGGCCATCCCCGAACACCCCGGGTACGCCGAGACCTTCGAGAAAAAGCCCTACCGCCAGCAACTGATCGAACACATGTGGGGGCTGGGCGATTACGGCTGGGAGGGATTCCGGGAAATCGCGGCGCGCTACTTCGGCCACTGCACGCTCATTGACGACATGGTGGGACGCGTCGTGGCGCACCTGGAGAAACTGGGCGTGCTCGACAATACCATCATCGTATATACATCCGATCACGGCGACTGCCTCGGCGCGCACAAGCTGATCGAGAAGGGCGAGTTCATGTACGACGAGATTTACCGCATTCCCCTCGTCATCGCCCATCCCGATTGCCTGGCGCCCGGCACGGCCTGCGACGAGTTCGTATACCTCCACGAAATCATGCAGTCGTCCCTCGACGCCGCGGGTCTAGAAGTGCCTGCCGATCTCGACGGCCAGTCCTTCCTGCCGGCCATCGAGGGCCGCCCGTTCTCGAACGGACGCGAAGAAGTCTACTGCGTGTTCGACCGCCACTTTACGGTCGCCAACCAGCGCATGGTCCGCACCCGCACCCACCAGTTCACCTTCAACGCCACCGATCCCGGCGAGCTGTACGACCTGCAGCGCGATCCCTATCAGCTCGACAACGTATACGGCGATCCGGCCTACGTCGCCGTGCGCCAGGACCTGAAAGGGCGGATGGAACGTTACATGGAGGAATTGGGTGACCCGCTGCGCGGGTGGTTCGGGAAGGTCAAGGGGGTGTATTAGCGCGGTGGTTTGGAATGAGCCTGGGCACGTATTAGCACGAGATCATAAGACCGCCAGATTCCAATAGGCTATTTGTAGTAAACGGCGATGTACGCATGGAACATGGCCAGGATGGTCGTTACAGCCGCCAGAGTTACGTGAAGTGTACCCCATGACGCCGTATAGTAACGATGGTTGATCCTGATACCCAGCGGGCTCGCTACGCCAACGAGAAGGTTCCCCAGGAAGATCCAGCTGAGCACGGCCAGGTAGCCGTAGCCGGTTTCCACGCTGTGCAGGTAGAAAAAGAGCGGGGCCGCGGTGCCCGTCCGCTGGTGCCATGAAAGCAGCGATCGAAGATTCCGGCGCTTGAGACGGGCGTAAAAAAGCCACCACTGCCAGCCCACATAGGAAAGCAGGCACAGCCCGGTGGCGTACTTGAATTCATCGATAGTCTGGCGTTGCGCAAGCCATGCCCAGTGGAGGTCCAGGGCATCCTGCGCCAGGTACAGGAGTACACCAGCCACTCCCGCCGCCCGCCACCGCCAGACCGAGGCCGGCAAAAACCAGTCGCGCCAGGGCCGTTCAGACGCCGAATTCCTGCTGATCGAGCCATCGCGGCTGGCAACGCGCAACGGCGCCTCCTTTCTTGCTCACGGTCCGGTTTCCCCGTGCCCGTCCAGGTCCTGGCCGGTTTCCCCGTGCCCGTCCAGGTCCTGGCCGGTTTCCGTTTGCCTGTTCCCATCTTGTGCTCTCAGCAGAAGGGACACCGTGTTTGCTGAGGCTCGTTGCTCCACCCGGGAAAGGAAAGCTTCTACTGAGGGCAGATAATAGCCGTCGGCGGGCCATCGGTCACCCACCGGTGGAGGGTCGGCGAAAGTAGCCACCTTATCCAGGTAGTGCTGATACGCCTCGCGGAGTCCATGACGCAGCGTGCCCAACAGCATGAGCGCCTCCGCCGCACCGACCTCTTCTTCCGGGTAGGACCATGTGGCCGCCCCCATGATATCGCCAACGCGCCAGTCGTTCTTGGGCGAATCCGGGTCCTCGTTATGACATTCGACACACGCATCGGTGACCGCCACATCCGAGAACATGGCGGTGTGGAACCCTAACTCCGGGTCTGTGAAGAACCGGGGCCGGCCCGTTCGTTTCAATTCAGCGAAGTGATCCATCTGGGGACCGAAGAACAGGTTGGCATCGTTGATTGGACGGTCGGAACCCAAGAAGAGATAGAGGGGCACCCGGGTGCGGCGCATGTTCTCGGCCAGGTCCCGCAGAAACAGGGCCGGCAGGGGCCCGGCGTCCAGCCCGGCGTCCAGCCAATCCTTGTCGAAGCGCAGTCCCCGTTCCTGTCCGATCCTCACGATATCATTGGCCCATATCTCGCGCGCTACGTCGTGCTCCGCCTCCAATATGGTAAAAACCGTCCTGATGGGCACTGCCGGGCCGGCATCCTTGTGGTCTGCATCGTCGGGAGGCGGCGCGTTGACCACGATGAGTACGATCAGCACGGCGGCTGTGGCGACGATGGCGGCGACGGTTCTCACTGTTCGGCCGTTCCTCTGGTTCGGGACGATTCCACGTACTTTTCCTCCCCATAGGGCGAGGGGCCGCCACTGAAGTACTCCCAGATACGTGATTCGGGCAAAGCCTCTTCAAGGTTTACAGGGGTGGACCAGACGTGGTTGCCGTGGAAATCGTGACACCGCAAGCACGTGGTCCAGCCAGCCTGCCGCACCAGCGCTTCATGGGTTGGCGTAACAGGGTCCTCCTCCAGACTGGTGTCCTGGTGGCAGTGGCTGCAGTATCCGATGGTATCCCGCGTAATCCGCACCCCGCGATGTTCGTTGTGGCAACTGGCACACTCGTGCGGGGACAGTGCCTTTCTCTGGTCGGCGAAGCGAGGTTCCAGGAAACGGGAGACGGGATGCCGGTCATCCGGACGGTCGTGGCAGTCAAGACACGCGCCATTGTCCACGTCCCTGGAGCCGAAGCCGATCGTGGATTCCCGCAGTCCGAGCCAGTAATGGACGTTAGCGCTGAACTGTTGTACGGCGGTGCCTTCGACCGCCCGGTGGCAATCCTGGCAAGCCAACTCTTCGTGGCCCGTGTTCATAGGACCCCGGGCCACCAAGGCACTCCGGTCGGGGTAGACCAGAAACCCTACCAGAAGAAGACCAGCCGTCGACCCGATCACGATCCCGGTGACGCGCCATTGGGTCAGGAGTCTCTTGCGAAGTGCAACTTTCGGCGGATTCGCCGCCGGGAGTTTCGCCAAGGTGAATTCCTCCAGACCTGCTTCACCACCCGTTCAAACGCTCCAACCAGCGATCGAGGAACGTCCCGATTGCCGCGCCTGCGCCCATTCGCGGAGCGGTACGTCGTCCTTGTCTTGCGACATCCAATGCCGGGACGCGGGGTGGTAGTCCGGGTCCGGTCCCATCGGGTCGCCCTTCGGGGCCAGGGCACCGAGCAACTGCCGCCGGACGGGCGAGCTTCTTTCGATGAGTCCGGGATCCTGCTCGTTGTAATCGGTCGGCCGAAGCCAGCGGTAATGGTACCCCACGTGCATGATCTTGCGTGTCTTCCGCGACAGGTTCGGGCCGACGCAGTGCCACACCGCGGTGCGCCACAACACGGCCGATCCGACGGGCAGCTTGAGCTCGACCGCCCCTTCCGGATCCGTTCCATTCTCCCTTCCGAATAACTCCGCGGGCCTGCGCCGGTGACTGCCCGGCACAAGCCACAGGTTGCCGCAATCGGATTCGGTCATGTCGTAGAGCACGTAGAATACCTTGACTTCCATGAACGGCAGGCGTCCATCGAGGGAAGGCGCCATGAACAGGTCGTCGGTCGCCAAGTCGGGATGCCAGCCGACGTTGCGGTATCCCGCCTGGTGGTCTTCGCCCTTGCCGACGCCCGAGATGCGCGCCTTCAGGTCCTCGGGATAGGGAGGCCGAACGTCCAGGTGCGTGGTGCGGATCTGGATGTTCCACCCGATCGCGTCCACCACCAGGGGCAACACGCGCGGGTGATCGATGAGGTCCAGAAAGGCCTCGCGATGCGCCAGGGCATTGCGCACGGCATAAGGGTCATCGGGTGCCAGCTGCTTCTCTGCCCGGATCCGGTCACCGACCTCGTCGATGGCCTGGAGCAGCCGGTCGAGTTCGGACTGATCGAAGAACTTCTCAAGAAGGATAAAGCCCTTTTCGTCAAAGTCTTGGGCCTGTTGGAGCGTCATGGCGAGCGGCATTTAGGCCTCCACATCGGACCGGTGGCCGGTCGTGCGATGGAGTGTTAACTCAGCGCGCCAGCCACGTGCTGAAACGCTCGTTCATCTCTTCGCCGTTGTCGCTCCACCATTCCCAGTCGTTGTGCAGAGTGCGCGCCGCGTTCTCCGAGGTCGTGGGCATGTGGGGTCTCATATCCACGCCCGTCTCGGCGTGGGTCGAGATCAGGGACATGGCGGAACGGCGCGTCGGGCTGTAGGCGATGTACCGGGCGAGGCCGGCCATGGACTCCGCCGTAGTGGCGAAGTCGAGGAACCGGCGTGCGGCATCAAGGTTGCGCGTACCCTCGACGATGCCGAACCCGCTCGTATCCAGGACCTGGCCGTCCCAGACGATGACGAAAGGCTGATTCTCCAGCACCTGGGCGTTGAAGATGCGACCGTTGTAAGCCGTGGTCATCACGACCTCGCCGTCGGCCAGCAACTGCGGCGGATGGGCCCCGGTCTCCCACCACACGATGTGTTCCTTGATGGTATCCAGCTTGCGGAAGGCTCGGGCGACACCCGCCTCCGTGTCCAGCGTGGCATATACCTCGTCCAGCGG
This sequence comes from bacterium, assembly GCA_965207085.1. GTDB lineage: Bacteria > JAAXHH01 > JAAXHH01 > JAAXHH01 > JAAXHH01 > JAAXHH01. The sequence continues at coordinate 189,582 of CBDBLQ010000002.1, forward strand.
CACCCCGTCGGCCATCAGCGCGAATTCGAGATTGACCCGCGGAACTCGACGCATGCCCCTGCGGCCAGGGAACTTCTCCAGGTCGAAGAAGTCGTCGACGGCGGTGGGCTTCACGTCTCCGATGCGCGCGTCGTTGTAAGCAAAAACCGTCGAAAAGAAGAGTTTCGTCACCCCGCAATCCGTGATCGTGCCGTCAACGAAGTCATCCGCGGCCGCCGTGCCGTCGGCCCCCGGTGACAGGTCGTCGATCCTGATTGGAGCGAGCAATCCTTCATCACAACCCAGGACGAGTTCGGCCACATTCAGATCAACTACGTCCCAGTACACGTTCCCCACGTCCACCTGTGCGCGGATCTGCGCCAGCCCTCCGTTGTAGTCCTCGAAGTTGATCTTGATGCCTGTTTCCGCTTCGAACCGCTCGTGGTAGCCCTTCTCACAGGCACGGGAGTAGGAGCCGCCGAAGCTGACGACGGTGATCGTCTGGTTCTGGGCGGAGGCCTGGCCGGGGGGATATGCAGCGAGCGACGCCAATGCCACCAGGGCTGAAAGGACGATGCGAATCATTAGGGCATTTCTCGACATACGGATTGCTCTCCGGTAAATCGGAATGGGAACGTGATGGTTGGTTGACCTGTGATTCAGTAGAACGGATATGTACTGTATCGCAACCTAAATCGGACAGTCTGTTAAGCTTCAGTCACAACACATGCGTTCATTTCTTGAAATCGGAAGTTAGTGTGCAATGTAGGGTTGAGAGCACATGTTTGCGATTACAAAGCATATAGGTGAAAAGCTAGCTGGGGATCGGACTTCGTAACGTTATCAACACAATTAAAAAATTCAACTGAACAGATCGCTCCTCGACCAAAACAGGATGACCTGACACTGTCCTTAACCACATCTCGTCGGTTATGATTCACCTTCAATCTACCAATGATCGGGTTGATTCGGTAGACGATCTGCCCGAGCATCCACTGTGTTTGCAACAACTAGCAGAAGCCTCGAAACCCAGTTAAAATGAAAATGTATTTGTCTTTCAGGTTTGCCCTTAGGATCCTGTAGGTTGACCCAGTTGTTGTGACTTACTGTTGCAGCATGATGTTCAGTCATGTGCCAACTATCAGCTCTCTGTCCAAGTCCATACTCATGCATGTATGAACAACGGATCTCGGTATACAAAAGGCAGGCATAGCTGTGTTTTCTCAATTCCTTCAAATCCAAACCGGGACATACCGCTAAAACTTCGTCCTCCGATCTGTAAACATCTTCTCCTCGTAGAATTTGAGACGGATGAAATTGAGTGGGAAACTCATTTCGTATTGCTATGGCATTCACAATACGGTCCTCTTCGCGTAAATCCCTTTCCAAGTGCGGAATACTTACTCCTGTAACACACAGATCGTTTGGAGCAATATCAAAGAGTAACTCAACAAAACGAAATCTATCTAAGCCTCTACCAGGCCATATCTCCGCAGCTATCGCGCTTAAGGCAGCACAAAGGATTATCATAGCGTCACTATATGAACCGCCAAAGCATCCGGTGTTAAGACTCGATGCGACCTCGATTTTCCTGTTTACAAAATCTGTTCGCCAGGTTTCCAACTTAACCTTTCTTTAACAATAAGCATTGTTGTCTAGAATACGCCGACTGCCCAAGTAGAGACTAACGGAATAGGTTTAGATGGCCAATCGATATGCCGGTTCGATTAACTCAATATCCCAGGCAGACTGCTTACAAATCTGTTTCCGTAGACGCACCATGCCGTTGCTCGTATTCAGGCGACGGATATTAATACCGGATTCCCGTATAGTCTTGTCCACCATCCCACTTCGTCTTACAGGCCTTCTCGTCAGATTCTGTGGAGGAACAGTTGCATATGCTCGACTTGTAAAGGAAAGAACTCGCCTTACATCGTTAGTCGTTGGCAAACTTCTTCCGCCTTTATGCCAAGGAGTAACAGCAGCAATAGGCTCATGATCTAACATTTCTGTCCATACACGGTCTTCATGCGCATTTGTGGATCCATGATGAGGGATTTTGAACACCGAGGATCGGGATCGGGGTCGTTCACGGATTTCGAGTATCTCCAGCCATCCCTGTCTTTCAAGATCAGAACCTAGAAGAATCGAAGTGTCGTCAAATCTAATCAGTAAAACGACGGCTACTTTGTTGGGAGTCAATGAGGCAATACGTCTTTTGGTTTCGTTTTCATTAGGGACGAGAGGATCTAATTCCAGTAAGAATGTATCAAAATCCTTATCGAAGGGAGACAAAGACCATATCTCGCAACCGTCTTGATTGAGTACCAGACGGTTAGATATCGCTCGCAATGGACTTGAAGTCCTCTCTGTAAGAAGCGACATGACTTGGTAGAGTTCCTGCAGCCCCGAGCCCGACTCCGAAAATGGCCGACTCGAAAGAGCCCCGACCATTGCGAGCAGTTCTTTAGTGCAAACAGCGCTCGCGCAGCAGAAATCGGCATTGTCGCAGACTTCAACCAGTCTACTTATGCCTCTTATATGATCGTCATGCCAGTGAGTAGCAACGATAAGACGGACTACTTCGGTGGGATCCAGCCCCAAGTTCTGTAGGTAACTTAGCGCAACCGGACTGGATTCTTCGTTGAGGCAGGAATCGACAATGACCCAGTTTCCATTGCCAATATGAATGATGATGCATTCTCCATAACCCGGGCCTACAACTGTCAATTCGCATACGTTTGGATCAGGTGCGGATTCTGAAGCTGTCATTCTTCCAATAGCCGAACTACCTTCTCTGCCCATTTGCTACCCTCTTCCACATCCCTTCTAGTTAGAACAGGAAGGTCTCTGAATACGATCTGCGAAATGCGCCGCTTGGTTCCTCCCCTATTTTCGTATCCAATCACCCAACGGAAAATGCTGCCGCGCTTAAGTCGTCTTCTATCTATCTCAGAAATCTCACTTAGAGGAATGATCGCTTCTTCTTCCATAGATGGACGGACGGTTAAATCTAACAATTTCGCCGTGAATTCATCCGTACTCACTTCGAGTACATATCCTTCCCATTCCTGGAGCGCATGGAAGGTTGCTTGAGGCCGGATACGAGGTATGTATGCTAGATCATTTAGATCGTCAAATGCATCGGAATCGAAATCAATACCCACTGTGGGATTGATTACAGTTTTAAGCACTGTACTGCCTGATGCAAACTCCGACGTCTGGTCTGCTCGTCTTCTAGTGGCTACCTCGATACGTTCCTCGAAATCTCTCCGAAGCAACTCATCAGAGACACCATGAGATAAACCCTGCGAATCATTTCTTGCAAAGACGGTCGTGGTCTCTGCCATCATTCCTCCCTTGATAAAGCCATAATGTGATCGATGATTCCATCGGCCCACTCCAGGGATCGTTCGAAATGCTCTTCAATCATGTTAACGATCTCATTAGTCGCAGATAGGCTTCCCGCGTTTTCAACAATAAAGTGATCATTGACGTGGACTAATACACCTGAACGGCCTTCGCCAATCTGAGTAGAGGGCTCAACGGTAACATTTATCCGTCCACCCAAAGGTCGGCCTTCCGGATTCACCTGTGTCATGGTGAGGGAAGTCATACCTCCATGATTTCCGTCTGGTTCAAGTTTCCTTGCCCAGTCCCCCCAGGGATTCACGGGCGCCAGTAACCTGCCTAGCCGGTCTCGTTCATCGGCACGGCGTACAGGAAAGTGTACTCGTCTGTTTATTCCCATAGCTCTTACAGGGGTATGAGGCAGGTGTTCCCTGAAAACGCGAATGGCCAAGTCCTGTAAGCGTATTACGGGTGATTGTATCGTTTCGATTTGAAACTGATCGGTAGTTACACGCAAATTTAGCCAATCCGTGTTGAATTCCGTAACATGCGGATGAACGATGTTTATTTCCGCACTATCTATTGTATTATCGGGTAACAACCCTCGCCAAACGAACCATGCCGGTGTAAATATCGCTGGATTGAAGTTACCAAGCAAGACGAGAGAGACCCCGGCGATTTCGGGTTCAATTCTCATTGCTGGTTCCTCCTAACAGATCTCATGTCTGGACACTTAGTATAGGTGCTAAATCAGCATTAGTACAACAAGGACGTTCTTATAATCCTTCTAGGCTGTGACCGATCCGTTTGTTTAAGCCATCCTCAACGGCTACATCTGAATTATTAGGGATTCAATGTTGCTTGTCAATTGATGTTGAGGCCCCAACTTGGCTCAAACCTATATGGCTACTACAATACTGAACGCTACTGTGTGCAGTACACTAAGCGAACACAGCGTTCTTCTATTGACGTGAAAGGATAAATCCCTACACTCATTCCCCCTTCCCCTCATACGTCAGCCCGAACACCGTATCCTTTATCCACCGACTGAAATCAGGATTGTTGGCGTACAACTTGTAAAGCTGCATTTCGTCCTTCATCATCGAGGTGATGACACGTGAGAGGGCTTTGTCGTGTTCGATACGAGCGTTTTGCCTGTCCGAGTTCTGGCGGGCGTTCTTGAACGCGGTGTCTTCGGCAACGCGGGCGGGTATGGTTTCGAATACCTGCTTTCGTATACGGTCCGCATCCTCCCAAACTGTATCACCGAAGAGATCGTTGAATTCCTCGATGATGTTGGAAAGGCGATCCATCTCGGGTTCGGGGCTAGAACCACCTCCGGTGGCCGGTACAGGTCCGATCTCGGCGTCCTCATCGGGAAGGATGATCTTCTGCATGGCTTTTTTCTCGACCCGATAACTATCCAGGTCGATGGCCTCCAGTATACCCTTGGAAAGATCGTCCTCTTCAGGGGCGGGCAACTTCGGAACAAGGAAATTCAGGAAGATAGACCGCTTTTCCCATTCCGCATTGGAATACGGAAGGATCGACGACAGGAACGCGTAAGTCCTCAGGAAGACCTTAGCCTTGCCTTTGAAATCCGCCTGCCCGTCCTCGTCTAGTTCTTCCAGATACTCGGCCACGCAGTCATCAAGGATGGGGTGAAGTTGGTCGACTTCCGCACCGGCAAGGTACTGCTGCGCAAATTCGTCTATCTGTTCTTGGGAATAGACCTGGACACCATCTAGATCGGCCTGCAGGTCGTGAAGCTTGTTGGGATCGGTTTCCTCGGACAGAATCGTGGTGCGATAGAAGTTGGAGAACGCGTCACGGATGGTGTCGGTATCGTTCAGGAAATCCAGGACGAAGACGTCGTGCTTGTCCGGATGGGCGCGGTTCAGACGCGATAAAGTCTGTACGGCCTTGATGCTCGACAGTGTTTTGTCTACGTACATCGTATGCAGCAGCGGCTCGTCGTAACCCGTCTGGAACTTGTCCGCACAGACCAGGAATCGATAGGGATCCTCGCGGAATCGCTCTTCGATCTTGACTGACGGAAAGCCGTTAAGTAACACCTCACTAACCCTTGATCCACCGTATTCGTATTCGCCGGAGAAAGCGACAAGAGCCTGGGAAGGACTCTTTCGCTCTTTCAGGTAGTCTCGGATGGCATGAAAGTACTGGATCGCCCGCTCGATTCCGTTGGTAACGACCATGGCCCGTGCCTTGCCGCGTATTTTGTGCTGTGCCATTACCTGGTCGTGGAAATGGTCCACCATGATCTCGGCCTTTAGCCGGATTGCGTGGTCGCTTCCCTCTACGAAGCGCCGCAACTTCTTCTGGGCCTTTTTCGTGTCGAACTCCGGGTCGTCCTCCACCGTCTTGGCGAGTTTGTAGTAACTTTCCACCGGTGTATAATGCTCAAGCACGTCCAGTATGAATCCTTCCTGGATCGCCTGCTTCATGGTATAGCTATGGAAGGCCCGGTGCCTGACCGTGCCGTCGGGTTGTGGTTCCGGATCGCCGAAGGTCTCCATTGTCTTGTTCTTGGGCGTGGCGGTAAAGGCGAAGTAGCTGGCATTGGGCAGCAGCTTGCGTATCGCCATCAGGTCGTTGATCTTATCTTCAAAGGTATCTTCTTCGATCTCTTTAACGGACTCCGAAAATACCTGCGACATGGCCGCGCTGGTGCGACCACCCTGACTGGAATGGGCCTCGTCGATAATGATGGCGTAGCGCCGGCCCTGTTGTCCTTTTTCGATTTCGTCGAGGATGAAGGGAAACTTCTGCACGGTGGAAATGATGATCTTTTTGCCGCCCTGAATGAACTTCTTCAGATTGTCGGAACGATCCGCATGGCCTACAGTCGCACTTATCTGCGCGTACTGCCGGATCGTATCGTGAATCTGCCGGTCGAGGATTCTACGATCCGTGACCACGATGATGGAGTCGAAGACGGGATTCCCAGCCTTCGTCAGCCCGATCAATTGATGGGCCAGCCAGGCGATGGAGTTGCTCTTACCGCTGCCCGCCGAATGTTGGATCAAGTAGCGCTTTCCCGCACCGGAGACGGCCGCGTCGGCCAGAAGTCTGCGAACCACATCGAGTTGGTGGTACCGTGGCCAGGTCTGCGCCCTTCTTTTCTGGTCGGACTTCGCATCCTTCGTTACGACTACCTGGGCATAGTTCTCCAAAATGTTGGTCAGACTCTTCCTGGACAGCACCTCTCGCCAAAGATAGTCGGTCTTGATCCCATCTGGGTTGGGCGGGTTTCCCGCGCCATCTTTCCATCCGAGGTTGAAGGGCAGGAACCAGGACGCTTTCCCCTTGAGTTGCGTGCAGAACCGGACCTCGCTCTCGTCTACCGCGAAATGGGCAATGCACCGGCCTAATTCGAACAACTTTTCCTTGGGATTCCGATCCCGCTTGTACTGCTCAACGGCGTCGCTCACCGTCTGCTTGGTCAGGCTGTTCTTCAACTCGAACGTGAACACCGGGAGACCGTTGATGAACAAACCAATATCCAGTGCCAGTTGGGTCTCGTCCTTGCTGTAACGCAGCTGCCGGGTTACAGTGAACCGGTTCAGCTCGAAGCGTTCCTCTGACTGCTCGTTCCCCGGCGACGGGGTGCCGAAAAACAGGTCCAAGTCAAGCGACTGGTGCTTTAATCTGTTACGCAGAACATCAATCGTTCCACGCTTGCTGATTTCGCGCTGCAACCGGGCAAGAAACTGCTGTCGCGTGGGGCTGTGCTCGGACAGTGTCAGTGACTCGGCGGCCTCTGGTTGCGTATCATTGAGGAACGTCGAGAGTTGAACCAGATCGACGCAGTACGTTCGGTCGTAGTCGTGGGGATTCCCGCAACTCCAGCCTACACCACCGTAGCCTGCTGCTGGCTCGGCCACGGTAACCGAAGACGGAGGATCGCACGGATGCCCGGTCAGTGTCCTGCAGATGAGGCGTTCGAGGCCCTTTTCAGAAGTGTCGGTGGTCATTCCATCAAGTACCCGTCAAGTAAATTTGATATTTATAACTTGTTGAAATAATACGGCTTGTAAAAGTGATTAATTCAAAAAAGACTGATTTGATGTTAAACCATCAAGTAAACTTCAGGGTCTCGGCCTTGGCCCACCAAGGTACATATCGCATCAACTTGGGGGCTGCACGCGGATCATCCGGTGCTATTACACCCTGCTCTACAGATTCCGCAATCAACCTCGAAGCCTTCGCACTGTTCTTTACGTCGATGCCAAATCGCGCTCTGACTGATCTGTTGGTCGCATAATCTCTTTTCACATGTTTCAAGCAAGCGTGCAGATAAATCGTCCACACCCGTTCTGCTTTGTTCATGCTGGACAGCGGGCGTGGCGCGAATAGTACAACGCGCGTGTTGTCACCTGCTACTTCCGCGAGTGGCGCAGGCAACTGGTTGAGTTCGCATTGAAATACGACTCTGTCCCATCCGCTACCGCGTTCCTCGCAGATACCGATACGACGCATGAATGATGCCAAGGACTCGTTGCGTGAACGCGGAGGAGAATCCACGAAACGTTGGGCGTCGACTAGCGGCACTCCAGGATTGGTGATCTCGATGCGATCTTCGAAGATTTCCACCATCGGACCTGTGCCGGAGACATGAAAGTCCTGGTGGATCAGTGCGTTTGCAACGAGTTCTCTCACTACCAATTCGGGATAGCCGGGAACTGTTCTTCTTAATGCTTCCCCGATCACTTCGTTTGATGGCAACAGGCCATTGATGTATCCGATCAACCCCTCGAAACCTGAAGCATAACCTTTGGTCCCGACCTGCTCTCTAAGTGTCTCGGTACGGTCAATTCCACGATATTGTATTACCCGTACGGCTTTCCTGTGAAGACTGCTTAGATTTTCCATACGTTTTGAGAACAAGATCAATGCCAGGTTGGTCACGTTCCACCTGCCGGCATCACATCGGCTAATCAATCTATCCCGCATCAACGCAGCCAAGAGACCGGTATGATTTTTAGGAAGTGGCCTCTCCTGCAGTTCGAAATACGCTGGATAGTCAATCAGGTCCAGCACTTCGTTATCGCTCAACCGTTCGACCGCAATATCGTATTCGAATGGTTGCTGATCAAAAACACGCCATAGTGTCTGCTCTTTCGTCGGAAAGTCCTTCAACTTCTTCTTATAGGAACCTACCCGTATGTATTCTTGTCCTCTGAATCGCACCGGCTGGCTTATTGCTCGCTTGATTTCGAGCAGAATTACAGTGTGGCCGTCGAGCATAACTTTAATAAACTGAAAGTGACTGTCAGGTTCGATCAGACGGGACAGCCAGTTCTCAAGTTCTTCGTTGCCGACTTTTTTGGCGCGAGGATTGAAATCGGTTCCCACTACTGTGCGATCATGATCCGAGATTCCCCACACACAATAGGCGAACGGTTTATCGATTATCGCGGCTGAGTTTGCCAGCGCTGACACGTACTCGCCAATTCCCTTCGGATCTTGTACGTTGACTTTAAACTCAACCCACTCCGTCTCGTTAGGTAGTGTACATAGCTCTCGAACGAGCTCAACATAGTATTCATCCGACCGGTTCATCATGCCTCGGTTGGTGAATGGTACGGTGGAGAGTTTACTAAAGTTAGGCCTGCAAATTTTGTCGCGTAGCTTAGTCGACTTAGGTCCCGTTTCGTTGTATCCATGACCTTTCCATCAAGTACCCGTCAAGTAAATTAACAATTAGTAACTTATTGAAATAAAATAGGTTGTGGAAACTACTGATCCAAAATCGGTGGATCTGACACTAAGTCATCAAGTAAAACCCAAAGCCTTTCGCTTCGCCTGGAGTTGACCCGGTTTAGTGGACATGTAACTTCTTGTGTTTGAAAGGAGCGTGACATGCCCAGACCCCGTACCCCCTATCCGACGGCCTTTCGGCAGCAGATGGTTGAGCTCGTTCGCGCCGGCCGCAGTCCCGAGGCGCTGGCCAAAGAGTTCGAACCCACCGCCCAAGCCATCCGCAACTGGGTCAAGCAGGACGATCTGGACCAGGGCAGGCGCGAAGATGGCCTGACCACCGAAGCCCGGGCCGAACTGCGTCGGCTGCGCCGTGAGAACAAGCAGCTCAGGATGGATCGGGAGATCCTGGCAAAAGCCGCGGCCTGGTTCGCCCGGGAGACCGAGACCCCGCCCGGGTCTTCCCGTTCATAAAGGCGCATCAGGCCGTCTATCCCGTGCGTCGGATGTGCGCCCTGCTGGAGGTCTCCCCTGGCGGCTACTACGTCTGGCTCAAACGGTCCGTCTCCAGGAGGGCCGGTGAGGATGCCATGCTGCTTGGCCGGATCCGCTTGATCCATCAACGTTCCTACGGTACCTACGGCGCACCGCGCATCCATGCCGAACTGCGCGCGTCCGGGATCCGTGTGGGAAGAAAACGCGTGGCCCGCCTGATGCGCTTGGCCGCCATCAGCGGAGTATCCCGTCGCAGAGCCGTGCGCACTACCTGGCGGTCCGCAGAAGGCCGGAAGGCCCCCGATCTGGTCAACCGGGACTTCAGCGCGCCGGAAAGAGACCGGCTCTGGGTAGCCGATATCACCTACGTGCCGACCCATTCAGGCTTCCTCTATCTCTCGGTGGTCATAGATGCCTTCAGCCGCCGGGTCGTCGGCTGGTCCATGGCCAATCATCTGCGAAGCGAACTTGTCGAAGACGCCCTGGACATGGCCCTCGAAAAGCGCAGACCCGAAGGCGTGATCCACCACAGCGACCAGGGATTGCAGTACACCTCGGTGGCTTTCGGCAAACGCTGCAGACAGTTTGGCGTCAGACCCTCCATGGGATCGGTTGGAGACTGCTACGACAACGCCCTGTGCGAAAGCTTCTTCGCCAGCCTGGAATGCGAACTGATCGATCGCAGGCGCTTTGCCACAAAAGCTGAGGCCAGACTCGACCTGTTCCAGTACATCGAGGGCTTCTACAACACGCACAGACGCCACTCTTCCCTCGGATACCTCTCACCCTTAAACTACGAAAGGAGCTTCAAGAAGATAGCCTGAATCCCAAATGGTTAACCGTCCACAAAAACGGGGTAACATCATAACAGATATTAACACAAATGTTATACGCATAAAGATATGATAAACAGATACTTATAACATAAATTACGTCTTGATTGCGTAGTTATTGCGCTATTTGGGTTGTTTACTCTCTTTTAACGCAATTTCAGAAGGTGCTTTACCTAGATACCAACGAGCGGCTCTAGTGGCTCCGAATTGTTTACACCAATCTCGCGATTTGGGGCATTGAAGCTGTTTCTGAACTTGATTTCGAGTACGAGTCTGTAACACCCCGATTCTACTCTCGCGATGGACTTCGTTCTTTGCAGTTTTAAATCAACTCGAGATTGTCCCACCATCATTCTAATCGTTTAAAATCGTTCTTTCTGTACATGTCATTTTTGTGTTGTTAACTGGGCAATGCTACGTCAGTTGCCGCTGTTTCAGTCCAGATTGTCACCTTTTCCAACACCTCAGAACTGACGTCATCACTGTAATCAACCATACGACATCGGTCAAAGAGCAAGCCAGCATCACTTGCGGTACTGTACCAGCGGAGTCGAGAGATTGCCTCCGCAATGAAGAACATGCGCACAGGGGTGAGTGCGGGCGATGAGTGTAACCACTTCCTGCAGAATGAATCGGGCTGAAGTTGTGTAAGTGTATCTTTGTAGTTCGTCCCGGTTTTGCACTGACCAAAGGCTATAAGCTTTCCAGGCAGTCTGTCTGCGAAGTGTTTCCATGCGACGACATCCAGTTCGCCGTCACGCAAGTTTGGCTGACCCATGTCATGATTTACATATCCGCCTCCCTCTTCCATTAGTCTGCAAAGCGCGTTGACTCTTTCCTCGAAATTAGATGTTGCAGCGGCAGTTCCGAAAACAAACTTTTCGGCGCGATCTCCAAAGTACTTCCTGGCTACATCGGTAGCGAGTTCTTCTAAAAGCAACGAACCGTCAATATCCGAGTGAACACTATTGTTTTTCATATTCAGCCGTGTTGCCAAGAGTAGATACTTGTAAATAACATGCTTGTGATTTCCGGCATCCAATCCAATACGAAGCGCGTATCCATGTTCTCCTATTACAAACGGGTAGCCGTCCCTACAAGCGTCTTTGCGTCGCTCAATCTCGGAATAGGCTTCTTCAACGATTCGCGGTACATCCTCCTCTTCAGGCACACCACCTGAGTAATCGTTTTCGCCAAGCCTTCCGAGAATTCCTATCAACTCCGTTTTTGACGAACTGCCCTGTTGCCAGCAAACAAGTTCGGCGTAGTCGGCGAGTTCGTGTTCGGGCGGACGGGGAGAGGGAGTTCCAGGCCATTTAAACATCAACTTTCCTCCGTCCGGCGCTTTCTCTTACCTCGATTGCTCTTGCGATCCATCTCGTTATAGAGGTCATCTGCGAGATCTGCCACTGTACCCGCAATTCTGAGCAATTCGTCAGAACCATCGTACCCAATGGAAAGCAAGCCCCGTGCCCTCTGGAGTTCCCGTTTCGAGGCAAGCAGAGACTCCTCGAAGACCGTAGATGATGGACGACTCGTCTCGTAGGCATAGGCGAGATCCTGCCCGCTCCGAAGAGCCGCGATCGCTTCCTTGTCGGCGACGACAGCGTCAAGCTGACGAAGATGAGGATTTTGTGTCTCAATGACGGGTGGTTTACCTGCTTTCTTACTGCCGTACATCCATACACAAAGTTCACCAAGTTCTACCTTCTTCTCAGGTGGTACTGGTTCCCGTTCTTCCTCAGTCTCCGGCCGTAACCCGATAAAGGCGCTAATGCCTTCATAGTCGAGGCCGGTGTATAGGTGTGAGAAAGAGAAATGGTTACGCCAGCGATCATCGCGATGGAATACATTAAGCCGCTCGGCTTGCTCAATGACCATAAGACCGCGGAACAACCTCTGGGCGGTCCTGTGGGTGTCACCGATCTGCCTAGCGATGTCTGCCAGCTTAACTTTGAAATCCCTATGGACATCAGCAATATATCGGGATTTAGCATAACTACTCCATTTGGCTGGACCGTTCACATGCTTGAAACCGAGATAACGCCATGCATCTACTCTAGTTCCACGCACTGTGGGCAGTTCTCGGATATTATCCTTTGCGTCTTCAGTAATGGAGGGAAGTTCCCCCTCCCCTTCGATAAGCGATGGATTCAGAAGGACTTTGACTGCGGCAAGGCGTCGATTTCCTTCAATTACAACGTTCTTCCCATTCTCTTGCGAGACGATCAAGGGCTCGTGAGGAAAAAACCCACTGGCTGCGATGGACATCATCACTTCCTTCACGTCCATCTTCTCCCACAGTGTATGTATCACGTCGGCTTCGGTTGCACTGTTAGGCAGGTCAAACTCAGAAAGTCGGGGGTTTCTGAGGTCGAATGCCAAGTCCGTGACCTTCATCGGGCTGATCTCTGAGGTGTCCATAGGGGTCTCCTTTAAGCTAGTATAGCTTTCCCCTCATTCTCGTCAATTTGGGTAAGGAAGTCAGGAAGCTGAATTCGGAACGGCGCGATTAATAGCTCCTGAGCCCTTAGCCTATGCTGGAGACTGTACTGTAGAGAGAGATGGAAAATGCCACAGGTTTTGTATAGGTCTCTGACGAAATGTGTATCATCATAGGACATTACCCAATTGAGTGTTGCCTGCTGCTGTACGTAGCGGGATAGGGTTTTGTGATCTCGGTCCTTGTAGAAATTCATATAAAGGCGATCACCATTTGACCAATAGGGAGGGTCGAGATATGCGAAGACGCGCTTCCTTGCGTTCCCACGGGGCAGATGTTTGATTAGGAAGGGGACCGCGTCCATGTTAGTTACATGGATTTGTTCGCGTTTCTTCGCGATTGCTAGAACACGCTCCGCAAGACTCTCTCTGTAGAAACGAGCGTCAATCCGCCACTTCCCAGATTGCGCGTAACCGCCAATTGGAGCGCCTCCAAAAACAATGCCGGAACGATTACAACGGTTCAGGTAAAAAACAGAGAATCCAACATCAAAAGGCTTGTTCGTTTCAGCACTCAGATAAACCCCCTTTTGTCGTTTCCATTCTTCCACACTTACCGGAACTGACAAGATAGCTTCCACAAACCGCTCCGGCTCCTTGAGGACAGCATTCCAGAAGGCGGTGATGCGATGGTCTAAATCATTCAGGTGAAGCTCCGATATGACACCTTTACGAAGAAGACGTAACGCTGCGCCCGCACCTCCCGCAAATGGTTCGAAGTACGAACAACCGACGAGGTTATTCAGTTCGATGACTTCAATAAGGAAATTTGCAAGAGGCGTCTTCCCACCAGGGTACCTCAGCGGACTGTCGAATTTCATTCATTTGGGTCCTTCTAATCTTGTTCCTCGCCGGCCTATATCCAGCCTAGAACGTTTGTGTTACCCGGTACGTCGTCTGATTCATCAAGTTGTTCCACCTCACCTGGCAAATCAGCCACCTCGCGCACATCCACCTTTCCCGTGACTACATCGGCTATCAGGCGAGTGCAGTATTCACGGATCAACTCTATTTGGCGCCGGGTATGTGTAACAGGCAAATCGAGATTTGTAATGGTGTCGTCGAGGAATCGGACGATGGCAGTTTGTTCAGAAAGGGAGGGGAGGGGAAGCCATACCGATGTGATACCAGCGTGGGAGAGTCCATATCTGGTTACGCCTTTTGCTTCGACATGAAACTGATAAGCCAGCCCTTTGCTTTGTAAAGCACGTAGAAGATAAGCACCACCGAGCCTGTCAGACCAGGGGCGTAACAAGGCCAAGTGATAACCAGAGATAAGATCGCATGCAGGCTCAGTTACCAGCGCAGGTACCCCAATGTCGTCCCAAGTCTCAGAGTCCTTGGTGATGAGGACATCATCTTTTTCAAGTCGGAAACGCACAATTTCGTCATTGGTAGCGGTCGCAGGCATGAACTCCATACGCCTATCGATGTAATCATTGTTGTAGACATCAACGTAATTACAGAGACGGACGGGATTCTCTCCATCCTTTACGTGTTTGTCAACGTTGCTTACGCGCATATCTGCTAAGTTCCTAAGTCGCTGAACCTCCCAATGCTCTGGCACATTCCCCAGCCACTTCACTCCGGAAGGTTTGTAGGCCGGATATGGCTTTTCTGTTCGAACATTGATCTGGCCCGTGACGGCTTGGTGGATGAAGGCTTGTTTTAATTCTTCAAGGTGTTTAAGGAGTTTCTGCTTGGTTTGAATGTAGCGTTTGATGCGCTGTTGGGCGTGTTCGAGGAATCGCACTGCGGTGGTTTGCTCAGCGATTGGCACGACTGGAACCAATTGATCAGCAAAGGTGCTATAACGGAAGTCAGTAGATCGCTCCCTAATGCCTTTTGTGAGTGCCAAGATCCACTGATTTCTAGCCATTTCTCGGATACAGTATGCATAGTAGTATGAATTTACATCCGTCCGTATAGGGGTACACACGGAATAAACAGAGGTGCCCTTTCCATTAGAATCGGAAACTCCGACAGCACCCGCGAACGCATCCATTGAATGGATTACTAGGTCTCCTCGTCGGATTTCTTGATATCCGAATTGACTTAGTGATTCCGTGTAGCCTCGAACCCGACGATTGTTCCTAAGTGTTACAGTTCCGTCACGAAAACACGTGACAACCTCTTCGTGCTTTCTAACCGGTCGTTCTATCTTGCGAAACAACCACTTTGCCCGGCAAGTCAGCCAATGCTCTGGCACCTTACCCAACCACTCAACTCCTGAATCCTTGTACGCAGGATATGGCCTTATCTGAGAGATCATGAATCAAGTTCTCCGTCACCCATTTGTTTTTCAAATGACTGACGCACAAGACTCATTACGTAAGGGATCTGATCTGAATCGTCAAAGGCGACTTCCACGTCACCATTACCCCAACGACCGATGTTAGCTACATCTTTACCAATCTGCTTGGGGTCGTTTAGTTCATGAAATCGCATGTTGAGTACTAATCGTAAGCGGTTTTTATGAGGAATAACGTCAACGAAATTGGTCTCGGCCTTATATGCTACGTATAGCTTTCGGACTTCTTCGGTAACGCAAGGATCAAGGGCCATCACTTCTTTTTGAAATGCATCGAACAATGAGCGAACGGGGCTACTGGAATGGAGTGGTAAATGATCCTCTAGGGTATAATGCGCTTTAAGATCACTCTTCTGACGTATCACATCTAAAATGTCACTATCGACTTTGGGCACTGCCCATACCCCAACAGCTGCGTCCGCGAGTTTCATTGCACGTTTCCTAATCGTACCTTCGTTCCACTCGTCCAGTTCGCCAAGACCAGCGTTCAGTCTCAACGGGCTTTCTTTGAACCCACCTTCGGTGTCGCGTTTGTAGACAAAAGACCGGTCTCCATATTCAGGATTGTATCCTGTAAGTGTGAGATTACCTACGGTATGCACCCATGTTTCCTGGATTCTTTGCCAGTCTGGCCCCAGTGCTTCTTGCCATTCGTCGGAAAGGTTCTCATTCTGGGGCATTATGTGTTCAATCGTGTATTCGTCAAGATAGACACGTTCCTTTCGGCCATGGTTTTCTAATCGGCGTAACCAGTAGCTACGTCTCTGAAAGTTGTACAGGTCACGATTGGAAAGCTCATGCTTGAATTCCTCGTCGCGCGGAAATCGTCTGTATGAACGTAGATTCAGAAAGTGTACTGAAACAGTTTCGACGTACCGGTTCTTATCGATCGCCTGTCCGAAAGTTGCGAACGTTCTGTTAAGCGAGTTAGTGGGTATAGCGCATACCACCCGTCGAAATACGTATGCTTCGACGAGCCTCAGTACTTCAACGAACTCATCCTTAGGGAGGATTTTGATATCATAGTCGTGGTAGAATTCCAGAAGTAGCGGATAGGCGACTTCGACCTTTAGTTCTCGAAAATCTGAAAATGCTTGTGCAAGATCCTCGTTCTTTTCTTTCCCAAAGGCCATCGCGCAATAGTAATTGGCAAAGGTATGGATATCAGCAACGAGGTTGTCGATACCCTCAGCGACGATTTCCGGTTTGTTCGAGTGTGCTTTAAAGGCCTCGTACACCGCCCGGATTTTTGGGATTTCGCCGTTTGACTTGTAGGTGAGATAGTGACGCATGAAGTCATCAAAGTATTCGCTGTAGGCTTCTTGTCCGAAGGCCATCTCTATCGGACGCCAGTGTTCCTCGTATAGGCTTGTCTGATGTTCGGGTTTCAATCCCATCAGCACGAAGTTCCTGATCAGATCGGCCTGGCTCAATTCGCGACCAGTTGAGTTCATACTTTCAAAAATCAACTGCGGATTGTCTTGAGTTCTGTTAAGAGAAATGTCTACGACAATGAGTTTTGCCAATCCGGTACACAAAAAACTCAGATCGGTTCCCAAGCTAGCGATCTTCTTTTCAAAGAACGCGAAGTTCTGCTCAATTCGAATCGATGATTCTGCAGGTAGAGGTTTCTGTTGCATGAGCGCCAGCAGGCTGGTTTTGTCAGTCTGTGTCAACAGCAACTTAAACCTGCTTTCACCCTCCTCATACTCATTGAGAAGGTAGTAATTACGCAGTTTTTTTGCAGAGAATCCATTTATTGGTTCATCATCACCAAGTTGTCGAGCTAACGCTTCCAAGATAAGCATCACGGTGGTCAGTCGCTGTTGTCCATCAATTACTAAAAGGGATGAAAGTTTTGTGACGATATAATCGCCTTCTTCAATGTAAACGATAGAACCCAAAAAGTGTCCAGGGATGTCGTTGTTTCTACCCGCACGAAGTATGTCATCCCACAGTTGCTGGCACTCTCGTTCAGACCAACTGTAAGTTCTTTGGTAAATTGGAATCACAAATTGTGGTGATTTATCAAGAAACCCCAGTAGACTTGCCTCTGTAGCCTTCATCCTGTTCCTCCATGTCCCAATATCTCCTCCAACAACCCTTCCGTCTCTTTCTCCAAAGCAAGAATATCTGTCCTGATCTCCTCCAACGATCGCATAGGCTTCGGCTTGTAAAAGTACCGTGTAAAATTGATTTCATATCCTATCCGTACACTGTCTGGTTGATACCACGCATCGTGTGCGTACGGCAATACTGCACGCCGAAGAAACGCTTCGATTCCGCCCGCTTCCTGCAACGGGATCTGTTCAGTGTCGCGAAGATTAGAATCAGGTTCGTATTCCACCACGGCCGGGCTGCCGTCTATTTCAACTTTGAACAACCCTCGAAGCGGATCGGATTCGGTTCCCTTCTTGTGGATCTTCCGTATGATGGGCGTGCTGCCTTCACTTCGGTTTCCTTTTTCTTTGAGTTCCTTGATCTCCGCGGCTTTGTAAACCCTATTCGGATCGGCACCTTCAATGCGAAGTGGCCGATCCACGGTCACCTTCCAGTACCCAAACGCAGCATTGTCGAATAGCTTGCTTTCCTCGGTTTCTTCGAATGCCAGGAATGTATCGCAAATTCGGGCGATTTCTTCATCCCCTAGTTCGCAGTTCTTGTTTCCTAGGTTCTTGCGCAGCGGCTGGAACCACTTGGTCGCGTCGATCAACTGAACCTTACCCCGGCGGTGATCGGGTTTGCGGTTGGTGAGGACCCAGACATAAGTCGCGATGCCGGTGTTGTAGAACATGTTGAGTGGCAGGGCGACGATGGCCTCCAGCCAGTCGTTCTCGATGATCCAACGACGGATGTTGCTTTCTCCCTGTCCGGCGTCTCCGGTAAAGAGGGAACTGCCGTTATGCACCTCGGCGATGCGGCTGCCAAGCGGCGTGTCCTTCTTCATCTTGGACAGTTTGTTGGCGAGGAAAAGCATCTGTCCGTCGCTGGATCGGGTCACCAGAGAGTATTCTGGATCACCGCCGTGTTCAATTACGAAACGTGGATCGCGCATTTCCTTCTTACCGCCCATACGATCCAGGTCAGTCTTCCAGCTCTTTCCGTAGGGTGGATTGGAGAGCATGAAGTCAAAATCCTCGGAAGAGAAGGCGTCATTGGAGAGAGTAGAATGTTCGGGACCACCCACGATGTTGTCGGCGGCATCACCCCCTCCCTTCAGTAGCAGGTCCGCTTTACAGATGGCATAGGTTTCTGCATTGATCTCCTGTCCGTACAGGTGGGTGGAGACTTGCTTGCCGCGTTCTTCAGCCATTTCCCACAAGGTTTCTTCGGCCACGGTTAACATGCCGCCGGTCCCGCAGGCGCCGTCATAGAGCAGATAGGTGGATGACTGAATCTGGTCCGCGATGGGTAGGAATACCAATCTGGCCATCAGCTTAACTGCGTCCCGTGGGGTCCAGTGTTCCCCCGCCTCCTCGTTATTCTCCTCATTAAAGCGCCGGATCAATTCCTCGAAGATTGTACCCATACCGTGGTTATCCAGGCCGGGATGCCGAACCGTGCCGTCGGTATTCATAATGGGGTCGAGACTCAGGTTGATCTCAGTCGAGGTGAGTTTCTCGATCAAGGTGCCGAGGGCGTCGGCGCGTGAGAGACGGGAGATCTGGTTGTGAAACTCGAAGTTCTCCAGGATCTCCTGTACGTTGGGCGAGAATCCGTCTAGGTATGCAGTAAAGTCGGCCGTCAGTTGTTGGCGATTGGCCCGTGCTCTGAGGTCGCGCAAGGTGAACTTGGATGTATTATAAAAGGACTGACCGGCGGCCTGGCGAAGGGCAAAATCCTGATCAACGACTTCCGCTTCGTCGAGCATCGCCTTAGTTTTAAGTACTTCCTTTTTCGTATCCTCCAGTACCACGTCCAGCCGTCGAAGTACTGTCATGGGAAGGATGACGTCACGATATTTTCCACGTACATAGAGGTCGCGCAGTACGTCGTCTGCGATTCCCCAGATATAGTTGGTGAGCTTGTACCCAAAGTATGGACCACAGACTGTATGATTTAAGGTGGGTCCTTGATGCGTAACTCCCGCTCGAAGTGCACCTTGGCCGGGGCGAGATAACCCAGCGACTGATGCTGCCTTTCGTTGTTGTAGAACGAGAAGTAACGCTTTAACCCTTTGATCAGTTCCGGCACGGTATCATAGACGTTGAGGTAGATATCCTCGTATTTGACGGTGCGCCAGAGCCGTTCGATGAAGATGTTGTCGAACACGCGGCCCCGGCCGTCCATGCTGATTCGCGCGCCGGTCGCCTCGAGCCTTTCGGTGAAATTGCGGGCGGTGAACTGCCTGCCCTGATCGGTGTTGAAGATCGAAGGCGCGGCCGTGGCCAAGGCCTGATCGAGGGCCTCCAGACAGAAGCGATTGTCCAGGCTGTTCGACAGGCGATAGGCGATTACGTAGCGGCTGTGCCAGTCCAGGATGGCCATGAGGTACATGAAGCCCTTGTGCATCGGGATGTAGGTGATGTCCGCGCTCCAGACCTGGTTGGGCCGTGTGATCTCCACGTCCCTGAGCAGATAGGGATACACCCGGTGTTCCTTCGACGCCCGGCTCGTCCTGGGCGCCGGGTATACCGCGCGCAGGTCCATCAGACGCATGAGCCGCAAGACGCGTTTTTCGTTGACCCGGTAGCCCAGCGACTTGAGGTAATGGGTCAGCCGCGGCCTGCCCATGAACGGATGCCGGGTATAGGCTTCGTCCATCAGACGCATCAGTTCCAGGTTCAGCGCGGACTCCGTGGCCTTTCGCTGGTAGAAACTGGATCTCGAAAGACCGAGCAGTTCGCACTGGCGGCGTATGGAAAGCTCGGAATGCCGGATATCGATCATCTTGCGTTTGTCATCCGTTGAAGGGGGCAGCTTTTTTTTTCAGCCACTCCAGTTCCATCTTCAAGCGTCCGATCTGCTCGTAGAGCTGAGTCGTCAGGGCGTCCTGCACGCCATCGGGACCACGCGTCCTGTGGTCGAAGACCTGGGCGCCTTCCTCAAGCAAACGGCGTTTCCATTTCGTGATCTGATTGGGATGAACCTGATGCTCGGCGGCCAACTGGCTCAGCGTCTTGAGTCCCATAAGCGCTTCTAGCGCCACCTGAAACTTGAACCGGGCGCTGTACTGCCTGCGTCTTTTCAGCATGACATCGGCCCTCCACATGCCGGGGTGTAAAACCATGATATATCCACCTTAGCATGTGGTCCAGTTTTTGGGGACAATTATATGGTGATCCAGTTGAGATCGGAGTTGTTCATTTTTCTTGGCCTTAAAGTAGTGGTTTCAATGGATGCCCGAAACCAACTGCCGCTACTTCAGTCCCAACGTTAGAATTACAGAAATACACTGACGATTGTAGTCTGCGACCACGAATGGGATCTCCTTGCCACCTAAACCATAAACACCCTTTCTTCCGAACAATTCTGATCCGACCTTCCTCTCTAGTCCTTCAGTGTCATTTACTCCCACAGCTACCGCCTTGTTCCTTCCAAATTTCGACAGGTAAAACAGAGGTCCGTCTCCAAACTCGCCCTTACCGTCAACCAATCCACTAGTATTGTCATATAGCGAGTCATCCCCGCTACATGGAAGCAAGACAACACAATTACCCATCATAACTGCCCAACAGGGAAACTTCCTTTTGTTCATTAGTACACCGTACTCAGGATTACGGCTATCGATTGTAAAGGCGTAGTGGCTAACAACATCCAATTCAGGTTCCAGGATCTGTTTTCGTACTTGGCGTATCGCGGTACTTTCTGCGAATATGTAACCACAGGTACCCAGCAACGAGAATACTGACAAGTACGCTGATTTCAACCAACTGACGTTCGCATATCTGGATTGTGGTCGACCAAAAGACATATCGAACAATTCATCAGCTTTAAACGCATTCATGTAGAACTCTTCAGGTATTCCCGCACGACCATGAATCTTGATGGGACCATTTCGCGTAAAGTATGCGGTATGAGGAATCCCGCGTATATCAACTCGAGCTTTCTGCGGTCCCATCAGTCTTGCAGCTGCTTGATCAATACCGCGGCCGGATCTGCTATTGCAATCAGTACAAGTCAAACACATACCGCGGCTTCTTTCTTGCGCGACTGATTTCGGGGGGACGTGCTCCAGCGTCGCAGTGATCCCTTCCTCCACGTCCCTTTCAGTAAACGTCGACAAACAAATCGGGCACCTGTCGTTACCACGCTTGTAGAGAGATAGTCTCGCCTCCTTAGGATTGGATCTCACGTAACTCTTCACTTTCCCATGGTGAAAACAGTGGCAATACGTACAGAATTCATACATCCAACCATGAAACGGAACAACCAACTTAAAGTGCCTATCTGCATGATGTTGTCAAGGAATTGCAACGAGCCAATCGGGTGTGCAGTAACTGGTAAACGGTATACAGTACTCTTAATGCTGATGTAATCTTCGGTCCTTCTTCTTCCTGATTCTATCGTTCCAATCACCACTTGACATTTTATGTAATTTGTATACCTTATTGAAAAATAACTATGAAAAATAACGATTAGATATACAAATGACAGTCTCCAGGATATTCGAACCGCCGAACAGCAGCTTCTTTCTTCTTGGACCGCGAGGTGTTGGCAAGAGCACGTATCTGCGGAGTGCGTTCCCCGATGCCCATGTCGTTGATTTACTCTCAGAAGCTACCTACCACCGCCTGCTTGCCAATCCAGGACTCCTGGCCGCGGAGTTGCGCGCCGTACCGGAAGATCGCTGGGTCATATTGGACGAAATACAGCGGCTGCCTTCCCTGCTGAACGAAGTGCATCGTTTCATCGAAGAGTGGAACCTGCGGTTCGTCCTGTGTGGGTCCAGCGCAAGGAAGCTCAAGCGGGCCGGCGTCAATCTGTTGGCGGGTCGGGCATTGCGCCGCGCGATGCATCCCTTCGTCCCTCAGGAACTGGGGAAACGTTTCGACCTCGAGGACGCACTGCGAAACGGGTTGTTGCCCATAGTCCGGGATTCCGAGGACCGGTCGGAGACGCTCTCCGCCTACACGCAGATGTATCTCAGAGAAGAGATCCAGTCCGAAGCACTGGTGCGCAACCTGCCCGGTTTCGCACGGTTTCTTCCCGTTGCCGCGCTCTTTCACGGTCAGGTGCTGAACGCCAACAACATAGCCCGGGAAGCACAAGTGTCACGGCCGACGGTGACCAGTTATCTGGAAATCCTTGAGGAGACCCTGCTATGCTTCCGGTTGCCGGCGTTAGAGGGTAAACTCCGCGTGCGGGAAAGGAAGCTGCCCAAATGGTTCTGGTGCGATCCGGGCATGGTGCGTGCCATGAAAAACCAGAAGGGACCGGTCGCACCGGAGGAACGTGGCGCCCTATTTGAAGGGTTGGTCGCACAGTTGATTAGGTCATACATGGATTACCGGGACCTATGCGAGGAATGGTATTACTGGGCGACGGCCGCTCAGAACAGGACCAAGGTGGATTTCCTGATTGGACGTGGGGGAGCATTTGTAGCTATCGTAGTAAAAGCTGGCGGCACATTCTCGCGGTCCTGGTGCACTGGATTGAGAGCGGTGGCCGACCTGGACGGCCTCTGCCGGCGGATCATTGTCTATCCCGACGGGCCGGAGTTGCGGACCGAGGACGGTATCGAGGTCCTGCCTTTTCCGGTTTTCTCTGACATGCTGGCTGATGACGATCTGTGGCCTTGACCCAGACAACTGCCATACTTCAAGCAACTGCTTCACCCACAGTTTTCGAGTTTCCTGCATTTCTCGAGTTTTCTGCCTTTCCGACTGATTTACTTCCTACCTACCGCAGCAGTTCGCCCGGAATCCTGGACCCTGGATATTCCGCCTCGGGGTCGCGCTCTGCGATGATGGCCGGAACGGGATCGTTCCAATAGGTCGGTACGGTGTCGGGGCGCCTGTGCCAGGCCAGCACCAGGGTGCGGCGCTCGTCGGTCAGGTTCCGATGCGCCGAGTGCAGCACACGGGCATCGGCCAGTACCAGGTCGCCGGCCTTGACGCAGACCTCGACCTGGTCGGGGTGGTCGCTGAACATGGTGGGATGGTCTTCGGCAATGAAGCGGGCGCCCTGTTCATGTGCCGGCACCAGTTGGTCGTGCAGCGGGATGCGCTTCAGGTGAGTGCCGGGGATGATCTTGAGGCATCCGTTCTCTCGCGATGTATCGCTCAGGTAATACGAAACGAAGATGATCTGCGGCCAGGGAGAGCAGCTCATCGGATCGTTCCACTGCATCCAGTCCTGGTGCCAGTACAGGGCCGGTTCTCCGGGATCCTTGGTGAGGAGGATGACACCACCGGTGCTGGCAAAGTCGCCCAGACCCATCTGTTCAAGGGCGCACCGTGTGGCGGGCCAGTCGAGCAGCTTCTGAATGGTCGGGTTCTCAGTCCCCTGCGCGGTAACGTGCTGGCCCTGGTACTTGAAATCCAGCGGCGGCACCCAGTCTTCCATCATGCGCTCGGTTTCGATGCGCAGCTCCTGAAGGAAGGAATCGCCGAGGATATCGTCGACCACGCAGAAACCGTCGCGCATTAGTTGTTGGCGTTTTTCAAGGGCTTGTTTCGGGGACATGGGATCCTCGTTTAAGTGTGGTGAAACCGGATACCTTGGTTGAAACCCATCCAAAGATACGATAAACAAGGTATTCACAAAGTATGCACGAAACAAGATCGACTAGTGACCCAATCGTAGATCCCCACTACCGGGTCCGCTTTTTCTTCACCTATTTCTCCCGCAATATAACGCTCGCCCATATCCGCTTTCTGAACCCGCACAACTGTCGCCTCAGTTAAGCCAGCCCGCACGTAAAATCTCATTTTCGCACGATTGTTGTCAGATTTGCTGCGATTTCTACGACTGATTCGTAAAGGAGCGTTGGTCGCTCACATCGATTCGACGCGCGAATGAGACCCATTCACTTGGACCACATCGGACGGACAAAATCATGGAACTTGTTCAACTTCTCATATCGCCAGGCATGTTGCTGGCGGCCTTCATCTTCTTTGGGAAACAGAACAGAATCATCATCGACGAACTGAAGAGAGATTTCGTGTCGCTGCGCGAGGAGATCACATCCATCCGTCACGAAATGCACGATATGAACGGACGGCTCGGCCGCGTCGAGGGTCTGCTGATGACCCTGGACTTTGAAAAACTGCGTAAGAAGTAGTCGAATACCAACTGACGCATTGGCCGGGACGAAAGCGTCTGAAACGATTGCCGAACTGAGTCCTTCACAAATAGGAGGTAAGACCATGGAGGTTGCACAGCTTCTTGTCACACCAACCACTTTAGTGATGGCATTCATCTTCTTCTGGAAGCAGGCCAAAACCGGCAGGGAAGAACTGAGGCGGGAATTGAAGTCGGATATGAAAGAATTGAAGGCAGATATGAGGAATTTGAAGTCAGAACTGAAAACAGATATGAAAGAACTAAAGGAGGAGTTTAAGGAAGAAACAACATCGATTCGCAAGGAGGTCGCTTCCATTCGTGTAGAAATGCACGACATGAACGGACGCCTTAGCCGGGTCGAGGGCCTCCTGATGACCTCCGACGTCGCACGATCAAGCAAAGAGTAGCTTCAGTCAACAAGGTGCAAACAGCATAACAAAAATACCTGGAATAACCGCCGGACTGCGTCCCCTGTCTAAGAAGGAGGAAGACTCTGATGGAACTTGCCCAACTTCTCATAACCCCGGTCACGCTGTTGACGGCCTTTATCTTTTTCTGGAAACAGACCAAGGCCATCAGCAACGAACTTAAGTCCGATATGAAGGAAATGAAGGAGGAGTTAAAGGGAGAGATCGCGTCCGTGCGCACGGAAGTTTCCGCCATCCGGGAAGAAATGCACGACATGAACGGACGCCTCGGCCGCGTCGAGGGCCTGCTGAAGATAACGGATTCCGGTTGATTCCGGCGAACGATCTCACTCCCCGGCCAGCTTCTTCCGGAGTAACTCGTTCACCAACTTCGGATTCGCCTTGCCCTGGGTCGCGCGCATGACCTGGCCCATGAAGAAGCCGAGGAGCTTGGCCTTGCCGGCCCGGTATTCTGCCACGTCGTCGGGATGTTCGGCGAGGATGCCTTCGACGACGCCTTCGAGTTCGCCGGTATCCGAGATCTGAACGAGGCTCTGTTCCTCGATGACCTGGGCCGGTGCCTTGCCGGTTTCGGCCATGATGTCGAGGACGTCCTTGCCGATCTTGCCGCTGATCTTGCCTTCTTCGATCTGTCCGAGGAGCTGGGCCAGGTGACCGGGTGGGATACGGGTTTCGAGGGTCTTCGGGTCCAAGTGGTTCTCGTGCTGGACGCGCAGGAGTTCACTCAGCATCCAGTTGCTGACGGTGCGCGCTTCGCCGGCCGATTGTCCCGCCGCTTCACCTGATGCTTCGCCGGCCGTTCCGCCGGTTGCTTCGCCCGTTCCGCCGGCCGCTCCCCCGGCCGCATGGGAGACGCAAGTCTCGAAGTAGTCGGCCCGGGCCCGGTTCTCCGTCAGTTGCCGCGCCATATCCTGCGGCAGTCCGTATTCGGTGACGAAGCGCTGCATGCGTACGTCGGGGAGTTCGGGGAGGTCTTCACCGATCTCGTCCACCCAGGAACGGGCGATCTCGACGGTGACGAGATCGGGGTCGGGGAAGTACCGGTAGTCGTGGGCTTCTTCCTTCGACCGCATGGGGAAGGTCTCCCGTTTCTCCTCGTTCCACAGGCGGGTCTGGCGCACGACGGTACCGCCTTCTTCAAGCAGTTCGGACTGCCGTTCAATCTCGAACTCGAGCGCGCGTTCCATGGACCGCATGGAGTTCATATTCTTGATCTCGACGAGTTCGCCCAGCGGATCGCCGGGCTTGCGGATGGACACGTTGGCGTCGCAACGCAGGCTGCCTTCTTCCATGTTGCCGTCGCAGACGCCGATGTACTGCAGGATCTGCCGCAAACGGGCGAGATAGGCCGAGGCTTCGCGGGGACTGCGGATATCTGGCTCGCTGACGATCTCCATAAGGGGCACGCCCGTGCGGTTGAAGTCGATGTAGCTCAGATCGGGATCGTACCCGGGCTCGTTGTGGATGGACTTGCCCGCTTCTTCCTCCAGATGGATCCGACGGAGCCGGACGAAGCGAGGGCCGTCTTCGCCCTCGATCTCGATGCCGCCGGCCAGGGAAATGGGCTCGCCCGCCCGGTCGTACTGCGAGATCTGGTAGCCCTTGGGCAGGTCCGGGTAGAAGTAGTTCTTGCGGGCGAAGGCGCTGGTTTCGGCCACGCGGCCGTCCACGGCCAGGGCCATGCGGATCGTGTATTCGACGGCGCGGCGGTTCAGGACGGGCAGGACGCCGGGCATGCCGAGGCAGATGGGGCAGACGCGGGTGTTCGGCTCACCGCCGAAGGCCACGGCGCATCCGCAGAAGATCTTCGAATTGGTGACGAGCTGTGCGTGCACTTCCAGCCCGATTACCGACTCGTATTTCATGACCGCATCGCTCATGACCGCGTCGCCTCCTCGAAAGCGTAGGCCGCCCGCAGAATCCGCTCCTCGCCAAAATGCGGCCCTATGATCTGCAGGCCGATGGGCATGCCATCGGGGTCATTTCCGCAAGGCAGGGAGATGGCCGGCACGCCGGCGAGATTGATGGGCACGGTATATACGTCGGACAGGTACATCTGCAGAGGATCGTCGATCTTCTCGCCGATGCGGAAGGCGGTGGTGGGCGTGGTGGGCGCCACCAGGAGTTCGACCTTTTCGAAGGCCTGGTCGAAGTCGCCCTTGATCAGCGTACGCACGCGCTGGGCCTTGTCGTAGTAAGCGTCGTAGTAACCGGCGCTGAGCACGTAGGTACCGAGCATGATGCGGCGCTTCACCTCGAGGCCGAACCCCCCGCTTCGGGTCGATCCGTACATGGCGTCCAGCCGGTCTTCGGGCGGGATTCCGGCTCCGCTGGCCGCCGCCGTCGCCGGTGCCGCCCCTCCACCAGTTCCTTCAGCATCCACTCCACCATCCTCACCCCTATACCCGTACTTCACCCCGTCATAGCGGGCAAGGTTGGAGGAGGCTTCCGCGGTGACCAGGATATAGTAAGCAGCCACGGCGTATTCGGTGTGGGGCAGGTGGACGCTTTCCACACGGGCACCGAGGGATTCCATGCGTTCGATCGCCCGGCTTACGCTCTCCTTCACGGATGCGTCGAGGCCCTCGGCCAGGTATTCTTCGGGCACGCCGATGCGCACACCCTCGATGCCCTGCTTCAGGTTTGCCGCGTAGTCTGGCACCGCTTCCGATGCCGACGTGGTGTCCATGGGGTCGTGACCGGCGATGACGCCCAGAAGCCGCGCGCAGTCTTCCACGTTCCGGGCCATGGGACCGACCTGGTCGAAGGAGGATCCGTAGGCGATGATGCCGTAGCGGGAAACCCGTCCGTAGGTGGGCTTGAGTCCCACGACGCCGCAGAAAGCCGCGGGCTGGCGGATCGAACCGCCCGTGTCCTCTCCGAGGGCCAGAACCGCCGTGCCCGCCGCCAGGGCCGCGGCGGAGCCCCCGCTCGAGCCGCCCGGTACGCGGGAAGTGTCCAGGGGGTTCCGGCAGACGTCGAACCCGGTGTTTTCGTTGGAGGACCCCATGCCGAACTGGTCCATGTTGGTCTTGCCGACGATCACGGCGTCCGCCGCGCGCAGCCGGGCGATGACGGTGGCGTCGTAGGGCGGCACGAATCCCTCGAGGATCCGGGAAGCGCAGGTGGTTTCCAGGCCCTTCGTGCAGATGGCGTCCTTGATGGCGATGGGCACGCCGGCCAGCGGTCCGGTGGTTTCGCCGGCGGCGATACGACGGTCGACGTTTCGGGCGTCTTCAATCACCGCCTCCCGGTCGACCGCGAGATAGGCGTTGATGACGGGATCCTTCTCTTCGATAAGGTGCAGGACTTCCCTGGCCGCCTCTTCCGCTGTCACCTCGCCGGACTGGATCCGCGGGGCCAGTTCGCGGGCAGACATTTCGATAAGATTTGCCACGCGTTACTCCGGTTTGATGACCTAGGTGTTCGCCGTGCGATCAGCAGGATCACGAGGCGGGATTCGGCGCCCGGAAGCTTCATCGGCCAGCCCGTTCATCGCGCGATCAGCAGGATCACACGTTGAGATTCTGTACCGGGCAGTTCCATCGTCGCCCCGTGCGCGTCCCGTTTCGTGAACGGATGGTGCATGACGATGTCCTGGCGACCGTCCCGGTTGAGGTCCGTCATCCAGGCGAATTCCTCGTCATTGGGTAGTTCGACTGCCACCTTCTGTGGCTCGTCGGCAAACAGGCCCGGGCCGGGCACGCCCCCGTACACATACAGTTCCCGGTGGGTCCACTCGATAAGCAGGTCCGCGCGGTCGTTACCCGTCACATCCCCGATGAACTGGTTCTTATTAAATGCGCGCGAGTACTGTTCGCGGTCTCTTCGCCTGGCGTGTTTTCCGCCCTGCAGCACGACGGCCAGGGTAACCCAACCCGGCTCCCGCGGACTCGGGGCGCCGTCCAGCTGGATGCGCCGCGTGGCCGTGGCGCGGACCGGGATGCGGCCGTCCTGCACGTGATAGAAGTCGAGATTCAACCAGACGTCATCGCCCATGAAGCCCTTGATCCACTTGAAGAGGCCGCCTTCGAGGTATTTGTTCTCGATCGCGGTGACGACCAGGTCGCTTTCGCCGTCCCCGTCGAGATCGCGGCGCTCCATGGCAAGCTGGACCTGGTTTTCGGTCTTTATCGTGACATCCGGACCGGATGTGAATTGAATTGGGCTGCCAGAACCAAGTGTGCCGGATCCACTGCCA
The DNA here is from genome assembly GCA_965207085.1 of bacterium. Classification (GTDB taxonomy): domain Bacteria; phylum JAAXHH01; class JAAXHH01; order JAAXHH01; family JAAXHH01; genus JAAXHH01. The sequence continues at coordinate 218,631 of CBDBLQ010000002.1, forward strand.
TCAGTTTCCAGCGCGCCACCAGGTCCAAGTGCGTTATCGATACCGAATGCGCCAAAATACACCTCGTAAGCGGATCGTTTGTCCTTGATTTGCGCTCCCTCGAGGACATAGACCACCATGTCGGCGATGCCGTCGCCGTTCAGGTCGTCGAACGAGTAAAGCGCCCGGCCCGTCATTTCCCCGTCGGCAAGCGACGTAACCTCGTCGGTGTCGAATTGCACGTCGGTGGTGAAGGTCAACGGATCCGGGTCGAAGAAGCCCTGGTCGTTCTGGATGTGCGCTTCAAAGTGATCCCCGTTCCAGGTCACCAGGTCGATCCGGCCGTCGCCATTGGCGTCGAATTCGTGGATCCGGCTCGCGCTCCAAGGGTCGAACCGGTATCCGTCGGCGCCGAGGATCGGGCCAAAGTTGGGAGGAGAACCGGCTTCTATCGGATCGGCGAAAGCACCGCCTTCCAATTGAACGTAAATCAGGAAACCATTATCGCCGGAAACGACCAGATCGATACGGCCATCGCCGTTTACGTCCCGGGTGACGTCTACGTACGGCACCTCACTTCCATGGGGTGCGCGGAAACCGGGCGCGTCGGCCGTGACGGCCGTGGCATTCGTGACGGACACGAGTTCATACTCCATGTCCGAATCGGGATCCCACACGTTGAGCCGCCCCGGTTCGCCGGTAATCAGGCGATCACGGTCATCAATGCGGGCAACATCGACGAAGGTCACACCGGGATGCAACCGCGTATCCATCCGCAGTGCCCAGGTACCCGTTGCATTCGGCGGGGAGGCATTTTCAGCCTTCCCTGGTCCACCTTCATCGGGTTCTCCCTCGAATGCATAAATTCGCAAGCTACGGCCGCCGTCTTCTTCGATCTTCACCACGGCCAGATCTGCCATTTCACCATCCAGCAGGGATCCCGTCAGTACCGTCTGCCGGACCGCCGGACCAATGTCGATTTCGTGCCGGTCGAATGCGTAACCGGCGGGTTGCGCGGTGGCGGCCCCCTGTTTCACGAGTTGGGCGGCAGCGATTCCCTGACCGGCATTTACCTGTCTGCCCGCGAGAACTACCGCGACGGCGGCAACGACAACCGCCACCACGACCGGCAGCCGGACGAGTCGCCTTGAAAGGCGCCGGGCTGGCCGAATCGAAGCGCACCGAACGAGCCGCCATGTAGGGCACCGGCCGAGCCACACGGAAGAGCTCCGTTCATACCGCCCGGACGAACGCCACCGATGGTTATGTTTCGAGGGTAGGGAACTTCGGAATGGATGGGTACAGCTGGAAAATGGTTTCGTCATCTCGTCAGGGTGCTAATACCAGCGATAGTAATAGGTGGCGAAACCGATCCCGAGGAGGCTGATGACATTCACCTTGACCGTAAAGCCGAAGGTAAAGGAAAGTATGACGAGTGGCAGCGTGGCGGGCGGAAAGGTGTAGACAAAGGCTTCCAGGAAGAACTTCTCCACCATGCTGCCGGGCATGAAGTGTCCGAACAGGAATCCGATCAGCTCACCGACCACTCCGCCGACGATGGCGCCTACCAGGATGTAGAACACCAGCAGGCCCATCCCTTTTCGCTGTGCCATGGCCGGACTCCCTTACTCTTCCACGGATAGCGCCACGTCCTCGTCGTGACGGACCATGTGGACGCCCCAGGCCGCGATGCCGGAGAGGATGTACAGCAGCACGATGGGGAAGATCGTGAACTGAGGATTCCAGACCAGGGCCACCAGGGCCACGGCGATGGCGATCAGCTTCAGGATGGACCACTTGCTCTTGAAGGCGAGGGAAGGCAGCGTGCGGTAGGACAGGGGGCTGATCATGAGAATGGACAGGAGGAGCATGAATCCCATGAACGGACCTTCCAGGTGCAGCTCCGCCCACCGGTCCCAGCAGAAGATGACGTAGGACGCCACGGCGATGGCCGCCACGGGAATCGGCAGGCCCATGAAGTTGTCCTTCTCCTGGTTGATCCGCTCGACGCGGCGTAGCGTCATCACGTTGTACCGGGCCAGGCGGATGGCGCCGCACATCAGGAAGAGGAGGCAGAGCACCCAGGTGATCTCGCCGAAAGGCTTCAGCGTATATACAAGGACCATGGGCGCGACCCCGAAGGAGATCACGTCCGCCAGGGAATCCAGTTCGATGCCGAAACGGGTCGCCCCCTGGCTGAAGCGCGCGACCTTGCCGTCGATGCTGTCCAGGAGGGCAGCGGCTATGATGAGCCATGGCGCGCGGCCGGGGTCTCCGGTCAAGGCGTTAAACCCGTCGATACAATAGAAAATGGCGGAAACTCCGCAGAAGATGCTGCCCAGCGTGAACACGTTCGGTAACGCGACGCGCACCCAGTTTTTCATTTAAGTACTCCCAATATCGTTTCACCGCCCCGGACGCGGTCTCCGTTCTTAACACGGATTTCGGCGCCGGCCGGCACGATGACGTCTATTCTCGATCCAAAGCGTATCAGGCCGAACCGGTCGCCCATACGCACCTCGTCGCCCTCATTTACGTTGCAGACGATCCGCCGGGCCACGAAACCTACGATCTGCTTGATCAGGACCCGGCCCTTGTCCCCTTCGATACCCAGGACCATCTGGGCGTTGTCGCCCGAAGCCTCGTCCTTGAACGCGAGTTTGAACTTCCCCTCGATCCGCCGGCGCAGTCTGACCACACCGGTGATAGGAATCCGGTTGACGTGCACGTCCACGATAGACAGGAACACGCTGATCTGCGTGGCCGGTCCGCCGATGAAGGCGTCGTGCTCGATATCCTCGACGGTCACCACCTTGCCGTCGCCGCCGGAAATCACCAGTCCGTCGCCCGGGGGCACCTGTCTGGCCGGGTCCCGGAAGAAGAACGCGACGAACAGGGCCAGACCGCCGAACGCCGCTGCAAGTATGATCCATATCGCACCGGGGGCCAAGTAGCCGGTCACCACGCTGACGGCCGCAAGTGCAGCCAGGGGGATGACCATGACCCAACCGTCGCGTACCATGCCTTTTCCTTACAGTTCGGCGATGTGCAGGACCAGGGGCATGAGGCGGCCGTCCCGCTCGACCTCCAGTTCGATGGAATCGCCCACCAGGCTGCCGTACAGCGCTTCCCGCGCTTCGGGATAGCTGGCGATCACTTCCCCGTTGATCTTCCTGATCACGTCCATGACCAGGATGCCGGCCACGTCCGCCGGGCTGTCCGGATCGATCTCGTTCACCAGCACGCCCCGGCGATTGTCGATGTTCAGTTCCTGGGCCACGTATTCCGTGATGTCGATCACCGACAGGCCCGTCCAGCCCCGCCTCGTTCCACCGTACTGGATCAACTCGTCCGCGACGCGCCGGACCCGATCGATGGGAATGGCGAAACCCACGCCCTCCGAGCCGCCGCTTTCGGACAGGATGAACGTGTTGATGCCGATGACCTCGCCGAAGGCATTGACCAGTGGTCCGCCGCTGTTGCCGGGATTGATGGTCGCGTCGGTCTGGATCATGTCCCGGTAGACCGTCCTGGACCCCTGCTGTCGACGAAAGTTCCGCCCCAGCGCACTGACCACGCCGACGGCCACGGCCGGTTGGGCGTCTTCCACGGCCAGACCCAGCGGATTGCCGATGGTGATAGCCCACTCGCCAGTCATGATGTCGTCGGACCGGCCCAGCGACGCCACCGGAAGGTCTTCTCCTTGGACATGAAGTACGGCCAGGTCCGACATGACGTCCACGCCCACCAGAGTGCTGGCCAGGCTTCTACCGTCTGTCAGCACGGCCCGGATCCGACCAGCTGTAAAATCGCCAAGCTGTACCACATGGGCATTGGTGACGATATAGCCCGCTTCGTCGATAATCACGCCCGACCCCGTGTTCGGCTCTTCGCGGGTGTACAGCCGCGGCACCACGAAATGGCCGAAGAAGGGGTCGTCGAACATCGAGGAGAATCCGCGCCGCCGCATCTGGAACGTCGCGACGATGCTCACGACGGCTGGTCCCGCCCGTTCCACCGCGGATACGATGGAAGTGCGGCGGGACGTGCTGATCGCTTCGTTGGCGGCGACCAGTCCTGCCGGCGAACGCCGGGATTCCACGCGCGGGTCCGCGATTCCGCCGGTCCCCGGTGCCCCGAAAGCACTGCTAAGCCCGGCTGATCCGGGCTGACCGGATGCTCCAGGCTGGCCGTCCGATCCCGGACTTTCCGATATTGACGATGGCGCCGAGTTCGCGTTCCCGGCCGCCGGGCCGCCGCCGAGCGTGCTCAGTGCATCGGGATAGGCCACGACCAGGAAGACGATACCCAACAGCGCGCCAACAAAGGCCGCCAGGATGTACCATACCGCCATCGGGGTCCGTCTGGCCGTCGCGTAACCCGTATGGCGTTTTCCCAAATTCTGCATCGATCGGCACCGGGCATCCGCACCGCAACCATGCAGATCTGAACAACGCTGATTTCAGTCGGAAATGCCTGGAAAAGTCGTTCATCTGAAAGACCCGGAAACATCACGCTGCAATCGGGTTTCCGGCGCCTCAAACAGTTACCTCATTATATGCGCGGAGGGGTATAGAGTCAATACCTTTTTCCGTGGTTTGAAGTGCCGTAAACCGCACCGAAGCCGGGCAAGATCCCGAGCCGCGACCGGCGTGATGCACGGTATCCGAACCGTGCCGTCAACGGGGAACGGGCCGGGCAGCCGACGGTATCCGAACCGAGCCGTCAACGGGGAACGGGCCGGGCAGCCGACGGTATCCGAACCGAGCCGTCAACGGGGAACGGGCCGTGAGGCGTGCAATAAAAAATCGCGAATTAACAAGGATTTAACCTCGGGGAAACACTTGCGAAACAATGACCGTGTACATTAAGTTTGCTAGGTTGTTCCAGTGACTTTGTGTACGAAGAGGTGCAAATCGTCGCGGTGATCCGGCGGACCCGCCCGGCCCTTTCCGGGCCCGGGTTCCCGGTCATCGATTCATCGAATAATCAACAGGGAGGAACAATACTCGTGACCCCAATCGACGTAATCGCACTCGCAAGGGACCAGGGCGCGGAAATGGTCGACTTCCGGTTCATCGACGTACCGGGAACCTGGCAGCATTTCTCCGCGCCTATCGAAACGCTGGAAGAAGACACTTTCGAAGAAGGTGTCGGGTTCGACGGTTCGAGCGTCCGGGGATTCCAGACCATCGACAAGAGCGACATGATCCTGATCCCGGATCCGCTGTCGGCCAAGATCGATCCCTTCATGGAGGCGAAGACGCTGATCCTGGTCTGCAACGTCAAGGATCCGGTGACGCTCGAAATGTATACACGTGACCCGCGGTACGTCGCCCAGAAGGCCGAGGCCTACATGCAGTCCGTGGGCATCGCCGACACGGCTTACTTCGGTCCGGAGGCCGAGTTCTACATCTTCGACGACGTACGTTTCGCCCAGAAGCCGAACGCCAGTTTCCACCGGGTCGACGCCGGCGAGGGCTGGTGGAACACGGGACGGAACGAGGGACCGAACCTCGGCAACAAGATCCCCTACAAGCGCGGGTATTTCCCCGTGCCCCCCAACGACACCCACCAGGACCTGCGCACGCGCATGGTGCTGACGCTCCGGAGCATGGGCATCGAGTCGGAAGTGCACCACCACGAGGTGGGCACGGCGGGGCAGGCCGAAATCGACATTCGCTTCAACACGTTGCTGCGCATGTCCGACGACCTGCTCATGTACAAGTACATCGTCAAGAACGTCGCCCGGCAGGCGGGCAAGACGGTGACCTTCATGCCGAAGCCGATCTTCGAGGACAACGGTTCGGGCATGCACGTGCACCAGAGCCTCTGGAAGGACGGCAAGAACCTATTCTTCGAGGCCGGCACGTACGCCGACCTGAGCGACATGGCCCGGCACTACATCGGCGGCCTGCTCCATCACTGCGCCTCCGTCCTGGCCTTCGCCGCGCCGACGACGAACTCGTACCGGAGACTCGTCCCGGGTTACGAAGCGCCGATCAACCTGATCTACTCGCAGCGCAACCGAAGCGCCTGCGTACGGATCCCCATGTATTCGAAGAGCGAGAAGGCCAAGCGGATCGAGTTCCGCACGCCGGATCCGGGCGCCAATCCCTATCTGGCCTTCACGGCCATGATGATGGCCGGCCTGGACGGAATCGAGAACCGGATCGAGCCGCCGGAGCCGATCGACCTCGACCTCTACGATCTCGAGCCGGAACAGGCCGCGGAAGTAGCCCACACGCCGCAGGACCTCGGCGAGGCGCTGGACGCCCTGGAGGACGATCACGACTATCTCCTCAAGGGTGACGTGTTCACGCCGGACCTGGTCGAGACCTATCTCGATTACAAGCGGGAGAACGAACTGGACCAGATTCGCCTGCGTCCGCACCCGTGGGAGTTCGGTCTCTACTACGACATCTAGACCGGGTCGTAGGGCAGTAGCGTTTCATCGTAACGCGCGCCTCCTCCGTTTCGACGCGGGGAGGCGCGGTCTTTTTGAGGCAGACCAGGCCAGGGGATCCCGGCGGACCGCACCCATGAACTATGGCAGACCAGGCAGGCCACGACCATGACAACCCTCTCCTTTGACCGAGACGCACTTTCTTCGCCGTTGTCGGCCGCGGACTCCGACTATCTGCGCGGTTCCGGATTCGAGCAACCGGAAGACGCCTGGCGCATGCTGGGACAGATCGATACCCGGCTGACCCCTCTGGGCGTGGGCGTCCCGGTGAACCTCTGCCCTGCGCTGACCGAGGCGGCGGGCAGTTCCCTGCAACCCGACCGGGCGCTCATCAGCCTGCACGCGCTCATTACGCGAGGCGGCGATGCGCAGGTCCCGGCCCTGCTGGACCTGCTGGCCGTACCGTCGGCGTCCCGGGACGCGCTGCTCACGATCCTTTCGGCCAGTCCGTACCTCACCACGACACTCGTCCAGGACGTGGGGTTCCTGCTCGGAACTTTCGCGGGCGACGCGTGGCGCACGCTGCAGCCGGCAGAGGATCTGGACGCGGCACTGATGGGCATGCTCGACGGCGTGTCAACGCCCGACGAGGCCATGAAGCCCCTGCGCACGTTCAAGCAGCAGGCCTACCTGCGGATCGCCGTGTGCGACCTGATGCGGCAGTCCGGAACGCCGGCGGTCCTGGAACGGCTCACGGACGTGGCCGACCTCTGCCTGCAGGCTGCCCACGATGTGTGCGGCGCGAAACTGCAGGCGCGTCACGGACGGCCGATGCTCGACGATTCGCGGCCGAGTGGTTTCGCCGTCATCGGCATGGGCAAACTCGGCGGCCGGGACCTGAACTTCAGCTCGGACATCGACCTGCTCTATGTCTACGACGTCACGAACGGGCGTACCGAGAAGGACGGAACCTCCACCTACGAGTACTACCCCAAGCTCGCCCGGGCCATCACCGATCTCATCAGCCGGCTCACGCCGGATGGGCAGGTGTTCCGCGTCGACCTGCGCCTGCGTCCGGAGGGGCGGGCCGGCGACATCGCCAACTCGATCGACGGCTACCGCTGGCACTACGAGATCCAGGGGCAGGCCTGGCAGCGCCAAGCGCTCCTGAAGGCCCGTTGTTCGGCGGGGAGCAGCGAGGTCGGCGGCCGCTTCCTCGACACGATCCAACCCTTCGTGTTCTACCCCGCCCTGGACCAGCCGTTGATCCTCGAGGATATCAACCACATGCGGGAACGCATCGCAAAGGCGTTGATCGAACGGGGCAGCGGCGACTACCATGTCAAGCTGGGAAAGGGCGGCATCCGGGAGATCGAGTTCATCGCCCAGGGATTCCAGCTGGTGTACGGCGGGTTCCAGGGCTGGCCTTGGGAACGGGGTACCCGCAGGATGCTGGCCGATCTCGCGGAGAAGGGGTACCTGTCCGATGAGGAGGCGTCCGACCTGGACGAAGCCTATCTCTTCCTGCGGGACCTTGAGAACCGCATCCAGATGACCTCGGGCCACCAGACCCACGAGATCCCCCGGGAGCGCGGCGCCCAGGCCGTCCTGGCCGGCATGATGGGCCTGTCGGGGCCGACTCTTGAAGAGCGGCAGGCCGCGCCGGACAGGATGCTGGACGCCTATGGGAAGCACACCGCCCGCGTCCACCAGATTTACGACCGGGTCTTCTACTCGGCGATGTGACGGCACGGTTCTTTTCGACCGGACGTTCCGCATCCGCCTGCTCCGGCGGCCATCGAGTCCTATCGCCCGGCCAGTCCGAATAAACCCTGCCAGAACGACCTTGTAGACGGTGCTTATGGGTGAATGCCTATGAGCGAATCCAATCTCTCTTCCCTGGTCGTCCGTGCCCAGACCGGCGACCGCGCGGCCTACGACGACATCGTCCTCCGGTTCCAGGACATGGCGGTGGGCTACGCCTCCGCCCTGCTGGGCGATTTCCACCTGGCCGAAGACGCCGCGCAGGAGGCCTTTGTCGGCGCCTGGACCGAACTGCCGCGCCTGCACGAACCGGCGGCATTCCCCGGATGGTTCAAGCGGATTGTCTTCATGCGCTGCAGCCGCGTATTGCGCAAGCGACAACCCGTGGCCATCAAGCACGCGGCGGCGGAATCGCTGGTGACGGCCGAGTCGCTGGTGACGGCCGAGTCGCATATGGCGGCGGAATCGCTGGTGACGGCCGACCCGGGAGAGGAATTGGAATCGCGCGACGAGAAAACCCGGGTCCTGGGCGCAATAGGCCGGCTGCCGGACGAAGAGCGCATGGCGGTCCTCCTGTATTACATCTCGACTTATTCGCACCGGGAAGTCGGATCGTTCCTGGGCCTGTCGGCGTCGACGGTCAACAACCGGCTGCGCTCGGCCCGCAAACGTCTACGAAGGGAGATGCTGAAAGAGGAGCGCGGCTTCAACAGCGTACAGGCGCTGCTCGAGGCGGCGATGCAGGAGCGCTTCGGGTACGATCCCGCCTTTACCAGGTTGGCCGAGGCGATAAAGTCCCGCGACCGGACCAGGATAGAGGTGGAGCTGGCCGCCCGGGCTGAACTGATCAACGCTTCTGACGCATTGGGCAACGGCCCCCTGCACTGGGCGGTGATCACTCGGCAGAACGACCTGGTGGATATCTTCGTGGCTCGGGGCGCCAGCCTGGAAGCCCGGCGCGCCGACGGCCAGACCCCATTGCTGGTCTCACTCAACGGGGACTACTGGTTCCGATCTCGCGATTTGCCGTCGGAAGCACCGCAAGACCCCTGGATCGTCACCCGCCACTTACTCGCATGCGGCGCGGAATACGCCCTGAGCGTCGCCTGTGCGGCCGGCGATGAAGAACGGGTCGAAGCGGTACTGGTATCCGATCCGGTCCAGGCCCGCACGCTCGATGCCAGCAGGCGCAGTCCGCTTGCATATGCCGCGCGCAAAGGCCACACTCGCATCGTCGAAAGACTGCTGGCCATGGGGGCCGACCCCAACCAGCCGGAAGAAAACGCGCCGCGCGGAGGGGCACTATTCGGCGCCTGCTCGGGCAACCACATTGAGACGGCGAAACTGCTGCTCGAACGCGGTGCCGATCCAAACGCCGAGGTGGACTCATCCGGATCTTGTTTGACTACTGTCGAGTACAATCATGGCACAGACGGCCATCGGATGCAGGCCATGTTGCACGAGTATGGCGCCGTGACGCCGCCCTTTGCCATGGTGGACGACGCGGAACTGGAACGGGCCGTGCGCGAGGGAGGAGCCGTCGTTTCGCATCCTCAGTTTCTGCATGAACTGATGGGACGGAACAACAACGAACTCATCACCACCTTCCTGGAGTCCACGCCGGACGTCGGCGATCTTTTCCGCCTGACGGACATCTGGGGCGGCAACTACCCTTCGGATCCCGATACGATCCGGGCCCTGGCCAGCCACGGAGTCGACCTGTGCCGCGCCAACTGGATCGGCCGTACCTTTCTGCATGGCTGTGCCGAGAAAGGCGATGTCGCCGCGGCCCGGGCTTTCCTGGAACTCGGGGCGGACATCGATGCGATTGAGCTCGAATACGGGGGTACGCCCCTCGCGGCGGCCGCCCGCAGCGGAAAGGTCGAAATGGTGCGTTTCCTGCTGGACCAGGGTGCCGATCCGACCGTACCAGCCGAGTCGGTCTGGGCGCAACCGATCTACTGGGCGAAGAATGAAGGGCACGCAGAGGTAGTAGCTTTACTCGAAAACCGCATCAATCCTGATTAGGATGCAGTTTAAAGGCGTGACGTAAACCAAAACGCCCGGCCCTGGTTTCAAAGAGATTCCAGGACCGGGCGTTTTTCTGTACTCAGACTGCGCTTGCGCGGCTACCCCTTCACGCTTACGCCCAGGCCCGCTTGACGCTCGAAGTGACCCAGTTGCTCAGGTCTTCGAAGATGGTGTAGACCGTCGGCAGCAGGATGAGCGTCAGGATGCCGGAAGTGGTCAGGCCGCCCACCAGGGCCAGGCTCACCGGGCCCCACTGGTTGGCGCCGCGGTCTTCCACGGGTCCGAAGAACTCGGGGAAGAAGAGGGGGGCCACCATGGGCAGCAGGCCGAAGATGGTCGTCAGCGACGTCATCAGGATCGGCCGCAGCCGGTGCCGTCCGCCCAGGAGCAGGGCCTCCGTGCGGGTCATCCCCTCCCGGCGCAAATGGTTCACGTGGTCGATGAGCACAATGGCATTGTTGACCGCCAGCCCGGACAGCACGATGACGCCGAGGTACGAGTTCGTGTTGAGCGTCGTCCCCGACAGGTAGAACACGATGAAGGCGCCCACCAGTCCGCAGAGCACCGACAACAGAATCGTGAAGGGCTGGATGAAGGACTCCGATATGGCCGCCATGATCAGGTAGATGAGGACCACGGACAACATGATGGCGAAGAGGAACTCGCTCTGGGATTCCCGCATCATGTTCCAGTTCCGGCCCATGCTCCACGAATAGCCCGGCGGCAGTTCCATGCTTTCCATCATCTCCGTCACCTGGGTGTTAATGGCACGGGTGCCCGGTCCCGTCGTGTTGCCGCCCACTTCCACCTGCGATTCCCGGTCCTTCCGCTCGATGGCGTCGGGTCCTTTCTGCCTGGAGAAACTGGCCAGGTTCCCCACGGGGATCATGCCGCCTTCGGCCCGCTCGAACGTCATGTTCTGGAGCTTCTGCATGCTCGCGCGGTCCGCTTCCTCAAGTTGCAGCAGGATATCCACCTCGCGGTCGTCGGCCTTGAATTTACCCCTCGCCCGGCTGCTCAGCGCCGCCTGCACCGTACGGGCAGCCTGTCTCGGCGAAATCCCGTACGTCTGCGCCACGGCCCGGTCGACCTGGACCTGGATCTCTTCGTCGCCCCGCTCCAGGCTCGTGTCCACGTCCTTGAGGCCCGGGATGACCTCCATCCGGGTCCGGATTTCCTCGGCGATATTTGAAAGCACCGCCATGTTGTCGCCCTTCAACTCGACGTCCACACCCGATTGCCCGCCGCCGTAACGCCGCATGCGACCGGGTCTCCACTGAACGCCGGCGATTTCAGGCAGCGCACGGGTGATCCGGGTCTGAAGCTGCGTGGCCGACTCCTGCCGCTCCTCCGGCGGGGTCAGCACGATGCGTATATTGGCCCGGCGCAGGCTGCCGTAGGACGAGATGGACTCGATGTGGAAGTCCTCCTTGCGGTCCAGCAGAAGCGTCTCCACGTCCGTGAAGACGGCCTTGACGTCCTCGATGCTGTAGCTGCCCGGCAGGTCCGCGGCTATCGCTATGTCCCGCGTCGGCGCCATGGGCTGGAACTCCGTCTCGATGTTCTGGTACAGCCAGTAGCTGCCGTAGAGGATCGCGGCGAAGGAAACCACAGTGACAAAGCGGTGCTTGAGGTTCCAGGCCAGGACCGTCGAGTACAGCCCCGACAGCCTCGCGAAAAACGCCGAGGGCTTGCCCAGCGGCCGGTTGAACAGCCTGGACGATACCAGCGGAATGAGCGTCAGCGCGATGAAGACGGCCGCCACCATGACGATGCAGAAGGTGACGACGAAGTCCTTCATGAAGAGCATGAACCGGCTGCCGCCGCCCAGGAAGACCAGGGGCATGAAGACGCAGAGGGTCGTCGCCGTGGCCGCGATGATGGCCATGGTCACCTCGCGGGTACCCACGACGGCCGCGATCCGCGCCGGCAGGTTGCCCTCCTGGCGATGGCGGTAAATGCTTTCGAGCACCACCACGGCGGCGTCCACGAGCATGCCTACCGCCAGCATCAGGCCCATGAGCGAGATCAGGTTGATGGAAACCGTTGACCCGGCGCCCTGGCGCAACAGGTACATGAAGGTGAAGGTGCAGATGATCGATATGGGGATCGCCAGGCCGATGATCATGGTGCTCCGCACGTTCCGCAGGAAGAGGAACAGCACGATGACGGCCAGCATGCCGCCCAACAGTCCCGTGTTCCGCAGGTCCGAAAGCCGGTCCGTTATGCTCTGCGACTGGTCGAAGAAGACCCGCGTTTCAAGGTCCGCGAACTGGGGTTGCGTCTGGAGTTCATCCAGCACGGACTGGGTGCGCTGCGCCACGTCCACGATGTTGGCCGTGGAGGTCTTGTACACCCGGATCGTGACCGCGTCGACCCCGTTCAGACGCTGGAAACTGTCGTTTTCCGGGTAGTCGTACTTCACCTCCGCCACGTCGCGGAGCGAAAGGGTCGTGCCCGGTATGGGCAGGTTCGCCACCTCTTCGGCGGCCCGGTACTCGTTCACGGAACGCACCGAGTACTTCTTTCCGCCCTCGGTGACGGTCCCGGCCGTCAGGGTGACGTTGTTCTGCGTCAGGGTCTGGCTGAGATTGAACAGATCCAGGTTGTGGGACTGCAGCTTCTCGCTGTCCACGTGCACGAGCAGCTGCTTGTCGATCATCCCGCTGATTTCAACGTTCGCCACGCCGTCCACCCGCTGGATGCGCGGCTGGATCACCTTGGTGACGATGTTGTAGAACTCGGCGGGGTCCCCGCTCCATGCGACGCTGAAGTTGTAGATGGGCATATCGTTGGGGTTCCAGCGACGGATGCGGATGCGTTCCACGTCTGCGGGCAGCTCGCCCCGGACCTGGTCGATCCGGTCCCGGACCTCCATGGCCGCCATGTTCATGTCCGTCCCGGTCTCGAACTCGATGCGGACCCGCGCGTTGTCGTCACTGGAATTGGACTCCATGCTCTTCATGTTGCTGAGCGTCCCGAAGGCGTCCTCCAGCGGCCGCGTGATCAGCCGTTCCACTTCCTCGGGCGACGAGGAAGGATACGGTACGCTGACGTTCAGGGACGGGAAGGACATGTCCGGCAGAAACATCAGCGGCAGCCTGGTATAGGAAATCATACCCAGGGTGACGACACTGACGATGATCATGATCGTCGTCACCGGTCGGTTCACGGAAAACTCGGCAATGCTCATGCCTCCACCACCTCCTGGGACACCGGTTGCCCGGCGGTTCTTGTAAACAGCCCGTACACGCTTGCCATAGCCGATTCTATCGTCATGTAGATGAGCGGCACCAGGACCAGCGTCACCATCGTTCCGGCGATCAGGCCGCCGATCACGGTGATGGCCATAGGCGCGCGCAACTCGGCGCCTTCACCGACGCCGATGGCCATCGGCAGCAGGCCGAGGACCGTGGTCGCCGTCGTCATCATAATGGGCCAGAGGCGGGTCTGTGCCGCCTCGACGATGGCCTCCTGCAGTTCCGTGCCCCTCCGTCGCAGCTGGTTGATATAATCCACCAGTACGATGGCGTTGTTCACCACGATCCCGGTGAGCATGATCACCCCGATCAGCACGACGACGCTGATCGTCTGGCCCGTGAGCACCAGCGTCGCGACGACGCCGATGATCGAGAAGGGGAAAGTGAACATGATTACGAAGGGATGGAGCAGCGATTCGAACTGGGACGCCATGACCAGGTAGACGAGAAAGATCGAGAGCAGAATGGCGAACTGCAGGCTTGCGAAGGCCACCTGCATTTCCTCGTTCTGCCCCTTGATGCCCACGACAAAATCGATGGGCAGCATGAAGCCGTCTATGATCCCCTGGATGTCTTCGGCCGCGTCGCCGAGCGAACGGCCCGTGAGACCCGCGGAAACGATGGCCACCCGCTGCTGGTTGACCCGCCGGATCTCGCTCGGGCCCTGGGCGACGCGGACTTCCGCCACGGCCGCCAGCGGCACGGGCACCGTGCCCTCCGGGTTCACTACCAGCCGCCGTATGGCGTCCAGGCTCAGCCGAGTCTCGTCCTCCGCCCACACGCGGATGTCGATTTTCCGGTCGCGGCGGGTGAGCTCCGTGGCCACGTTGCCCTGGACCTTGTTCTGCACGATCTGCGTGACCGTGCCCAGGTTGAGTCCCAGGTTGGCGAGCTTCCGGCGGTCGAAGAGAATCTGCACTTCCGGATTCCCGCCCTCCATGCTGGCTTTCACGTCGGTCAGGCCGGGTACCGTGGACATTTCCGCCGCGAGTTCCTCGGAAACTTCCGTGAGCCGGGTCAGATTGTACCCGCTGACTTCCACCTCCACCGGGTTCTTGAAGCTGAAGAGCGCGGGACGGGCGAACTCGGGCGCCTCGATGCCCGGAATGGGCGCGAAGCTGTCCCGCAGGCGGTTCATGACGTCTTCTTCCGCCGCGCCGCGAAGGCCCGGTTCCAGCCGGATGTGCAACTGCCCGATATTCTCCCGCTCCTCGCCCGCGTTGCCGCCGGATTGGCCCATGGTTCCCGCCAGCACGTACACCGTGCTTACTTCAGGGTAGTCCCGGGCGATCGCCGACATGCGATTCAACGCGTCCTCGGTTACGGGCAGCGGCGTGCCCACGGGCAGCTTCACGTTGACGAAGAACTCGCCCTGGCTCATCTGGGGGATCAGCTCGATGCCGATCGTGGGGACGACATAGAGGGAACCCGCCAGCAGGGCGGTCCCGGTGAACAGCGTAAGCACGCGGTTGGCCAGGGCCCAGCGGAGGAAGGGCGGGTAAGTCCGGCGGATGATCGGGAAGATCCGGTCGAAAAGCCAGCCCACGGGCCAGAGCACGACGCGCACCAGTCCCCAGGCCGTGAAGAGCACCCATCTGACGAGGTAGAACACGCCGGTTATGATGTATCCCAGACCACGGGAGAATGCGGTCCAGACGGTCCCGATCACGGACCGGATCTTGCCCATCGCCGTGGCCGGCTCCTTCGCGGACAGGTCGTCGCCGTCGGCCGCGAGCGCTTCCCGGTCGCGGTGCAGGATCGACGATATCACCGGGATCAGGGTGACGGCCACCAGGGTGGCCACGATGAGTGAAAAGGTAACGGCCAGCGCCAGGTCCCGGAACAACTGCCCGGCGATGCCTTCCACGAAGACGATGGGTACGAACACGCACACCGTGGTCAGCGTCGCGGCCACGACGGCCTGTCCGACCTCGGACGCGCCGAGGCGCACCCGTTCCGCAACGGGCTGGTCGCCCCCTCGCCTCCGGTGCCGGTCGATGCCCTCCAGGACCACGATGGAGTTGTCCACCAGCATCCCGACCCCCAGGGCCAGGCCGCCGAGGGACATGATGTTGAGCGAGACGTCGAAAGCGTAGAGGAAGAAAAAAGTGGTGACCACCGAGATGGGGATGGAAACCCCGATGATGAGACTGCTCGAGCTGCGCAGGAACAGGTACAGGACCAGGATGGCGAGGATACCGCCGTACATGGCCGTCTTGAGCACCTCGTCCACCGACTGCTGGATGAAGATCGACTGGTCGAAGACGACCTCCAGATTCACTCCGGAGGTAAGTCCCGCCACGGTCTCCCGCACCGAGTTCAGCCGGTTCTTGACCACTTCGCCCACCTGGATCGTATTGGTCCCGGCTTCCTTGTAGATGGCGATCTCGATGCTCTCCCGGCCGTTGATCCGCGCGGAAAGCTTGCGTTCCTTGTGACTTTTCGTCACCGAAGCGACGTCGGAAAGCAGGATGGGCACGGTGTTGACCTGCCCGACGATGATGTCGCCGATCTCGTCCACGGCCTGGAACTCGTTCAGGATGCGCACCAGGTATTCCGTCTCGCCGTCCTTGATGGTGCCGCCCGCGAGATTGACGTTCTCCTGCTCGAGCCGGGTGGCCACCTGGGTGATGGGTATGCCGAGACTGGCCAGCCGGGACTCGTTCAGCTCCACGTGGATCTCCTCTTCCAGGCCGCCGCTGATCTTGACGGCGGCGACGCCCTCGAGGGCTTCCAGCTCGCGCTTGATCTCCTCTTCCGCCATGATCCGCAGGGCGGTGAGGCTTTCGTTGCCGGACAGCGCGATGCGCAGGATGGGGTCGAGGCTCGGGTCGAATCGGAGGAGGATGGGTTTCTCCGCAGCCTGGGGAAGGTTGAGCAGGTCGATCTTCTCCCGCACGTTCAGGCTGGCGAAATCCATGTTGGTGCCCCATTCGAACTCAAGGATGACGTCGGACCGCTCGGGGCGGGAAATGGAGCTGACGCGCACAACGCCGGTCACCACGCCCACCGCTTCCTCGATGGGCTCGGAGATGAGGTTCTCGATCTCGTTCGGGGCGGCGCCGACATACTCCGTGCGCACCGTCAGGGTCGGGTACGTGATGTCCGGGAGCAGATTGATGGGCAGCCGCGAGAAGGCGATGAAGCCGAAGAGCAGCATCGCCGTCATCAGCATGATGATCGTGACGGGCCTGCCGATGGAGAAACCGATGATTTTCATGAATGGATTACCGTGTTACCTTCCGAAATGTGAATAGGTACGCGTTCATCTACCGCAAAGCGTCTTCCGTGAAACGTCGCCAGGTTTACTGCGGCGGGGCCCCTCCGCGCTGCGCTCGCATCTGGCGCATCTGCTGGATCAGAAACGCCCGTTGCCTTTCTTCGTCTTCCGCGAAGCTCGGGTCTTCTTCCACCTGCTTGTCATAGGCCGCCTTGATGTCCGGGTTCTGGAACATCCGCTCCTTCATCTGATCGAGGTCCATGGCCATCATGCGTCCGCCGCCCATGCCTCCGGGTCGGCCGCCGCCTTCGTTCGACGGCCGCGCGGCGGGCGCCTGGGTCGCTTCGCCACCCGAGCCGCCCATATCCGCCGGTCCACCGCCCATGCCTTCCGCGGCGGGGGGGATCTGTCCCGCGATACGAACGGGCGCGCCGTTTCGGAGTCCCTCCTGGCCCACGGTGATGATGGAATCGCCGTCGGACAGACCCGACAGCACCTCCACGTAATCCCCTTCCGCGATGCCGATTTCAAGGAGCCGCTTTTCGGCCGTGCCGTCCTGGAACAGAAAGGCGTAGGATCCCTCGGCCTCGGCCACCAGGGCTTTCTTCTCGACCTGCAGCACGTTCTCCTGGATGGCGATCACCAGGTTCACCGTGGTGAACATGCCCGGTCTCAACGTGCCCATCCGATCCCGGATCTCCACCGTGACCTTGACCGTGCCGCTCTCGGGATCCACGATGGGACTGATCAGGGAGACCCGACCCGTGTGGGTCTGGTCCGAACCTTCCACGTTGATGCGCACCGACTGTCCCGGCCGGACCTGTCCGATGTCCTTCTCGGGCACGTAAATACGGGCGAGCAGCGGATCGAGGTCCGCCGTACGGAATACCACGTCATTCGCGTTCACCAGGTTGCCCACTTCCACCAGTCGCTCCGTGACGATGCCGGAGAATGGACTGCGGACCGTGGCGTACTCCAGTTGAAGCTTCGCCGACTCGTACTGGGTTGCGGCGGCTTCGTACTGGAACTTGGTCTGTTCGAATTCCTGGCTGCTGAGCAGCTCCTGCTCCACCAGTTCCTGGGACCGCTTATAGTTCGATTCCAGGCTGTTCATATTCACTTCCCGCTCCCTGAGCGTCAGTTCCAGGGCGTCGGCGTCGAGCTGGGCCAGCGGCTGCCCCTCGGTCACGCGGTCTCCCTCCTCGACCAGAATGGTCTTAACGAGCCCCTGCGTGCGCGAGACCACGTCCACGTGCCGCTCCGCCTCGAGCGACGTGTAAGTCAGCAGCGTCGCGGCGATGTTGCCACGGCCCACGGTCTTCACCTCGACCGGTATGGAAGCGCCGGTACGCGCCATGGCGCCCATGCCGGGCCGGCCGCCGCGCTGATTCTGCGCCGCGTCTTCCGACTCCTCTTCACCGCCGCCGCAGGCGAGGGCGCCTGCCATCACCAGTACAACCGGCCAGTACGCCAGTTTACTTATCCCATGCCGCTTGAACATGAACCACTCCTCCGATGGTAAGAACCTTGCAATCCGGTTCCATAATCTTCCCGGCTGACCCGCGGGTTATTGCCGGACGCCTTGCAGGCTTTCCCGGGCGCTCCCGCCGCCAGCCCCGTTACCTTCGACGGTATCCGCTTCGGAACCGTTCCTTGATCATCGTAAAAAACTCCGTCTGCTGTTCCGGGGTAAGCACTTCCTTGTGCGCCACGATGTAGTCGAAGACGATGGCTTCCCGCTCCGCCTCGAGCGAATCCATCTGCGCCTTGACGCGGTCGACCTCCCCGCGGTCGGCATCCGGAGCCATGAGCAGATCGTACAACTGGTTCCGCTTTTCACGGTAACCATCCCGGTAGGGCGTCAGCTGATCTCCGAGCTCGGTCCGCATCTGCCTGACCTGCTCCACCTGGGCTTCGGTGAGGCCGAGTCGTTCGGTGATGGACATCCTTGCCTCGCGCCGGTCCTCCCGGCTGCGGCGGTCATCGTCGCCCCAGCGGTGGTATGCGCGCGTCGCCAGCGAAGCCAGGTTGATGACCGTCAGCAGGACCACGCCCCATATGATCAGCTTCTTCTTCATCTGCCCGGGTTTCCTTGCCTTTAATTTTCCCGTTACGCCGTCAGGCCAATCGGCTGCCCGTTCCAGCCAAATCGATCATCGTCCGGTATCTTCAGCGGTCACGTCCCAGTCCAGCAGCAGGAATTCCTGTTCCACCGGCTCGGACGAGATTTCCTGCAGGTCATTGGCAAAGGAGTAAGCCACTACGCCGGTTTGCACGGGTAATGGTTCGATCCCCGCCGTATCTCCGTTGGTGCCGCTGCCGAGATAGGCCCCGATCAGGATGCCCGCGGCCAGCGTAACGGCCATCAGCGCCGGACGGGCGAGCCATGCGAGCCCTGTTCCCACCGTCGGACCGGGTTCGCTGAAGTCCTCGCCCCGGAGCGCCGCTTCGAAACGCGTGCGCAGCCGCAGGGTGGGCCCGGTCACTTTCAGCAGGTCGTCCGAATGCCAGGCCTGCCGCAGCGCGTCGACCCGCTCGCGGAATCGCGGGTGGGTACGCAGGTACTCGTCGCACCGGGCCATTTCGTCCGGCGGAAGATCTCCGTCGATATAGCGAATGATCCGGTCTTCGAGGTACCGATGATTCACGATGTTCGCCCACTTGTTGATGGTCCGGTGGGTCTTCAGAACGGTGCGGTCGCTATCCTGACTGTCCTTATCTGTACGCTTAGACAACCCGTTCGCCCGATCCATTCGTTTTTTGTGCGCCTCGATGCCCCAGGGCCGGGACGAGCAAATTAGCGGCTGCGCAGGCGCGAACGCATCAGCGAATCACAAATCCCCCAGGTGCGGTCGCAGGCGTCTGGCGAGATTGGTCTTGGCCCGGTGCAGCAGGGACTCCACCGCGGAAGGCGTGCAGTCCATGGCTTCGGCGATAGCTTTGTAGGACAAGCGCTCGAAATGGGAGAGGATCAGGGCCGTACGCTGCCGATCGGGGAGCGCGTCGATAGCCTTACCGACGATGCGCTCCCGGTCCGTCTGCTGAAGTTCGTCCTCGACGACGCCGCTCCGGTTCACGGTCGATGTCGTCTCGTCGACGCCCTCGTTCCAGAAGTCCAGGGCCAGCCACTGCAGCCGGCGCTTCCGGCGCCGGACGTTGAGGCACTGGTTCACCGCGATACGGTAAAGCCACGTGCCCGGGTCGGCGTCGCCCCGGAACCGGTCGTAGGCCTGCATGGCCCGGACGAAGACGTCCTGGGTGATGTCCTCCGCCTCCTGCGGGTGTCCCATGAGCCGGAAGCAGGTCTGGTAGATGCGTCCGTGCCACGCGTCGAAGAGCCTTTGAAAGACCTCCTGCCGGTCATCCGGCGCATCATCCCGTCCCGGTCCGGATCGATGGTTTTCGGCCACGGCCAACGGCACCTTTCAGTCAATGCGGCGGATCGGGCATGACGCGGGCGCCGCCAACACAAACACCGGTTGCGTTTTTATGGAACCGCTATCGAGAACCGCAAGCCATCTTCCCTTGCGTGCGGTCCGAACAGCCGCTATAATAAGACCGACCCGACTACACTAGCCGACTATACGATATGAATAGTACAACGTCGAACCCGGTTCCACCCAGAATATACCGCTGACGCGCCGATTTCTTGTCTATATGTTGACGCGTCCTGACGCGGACGACCCGCCAGACCCCAGCGAAAGGCGATAGGGAGGTTGTTATGTCACCCATTTCCGACGAACAGATGGCCTTCTTCGAAGACCAGGGTTACTTGATGGTGCGGGGCCTGCTGGACCCGGAAGAAGTGCTCGATCCCGTGATCGAGGAATACGGGACCGTGCTCGATCGGCTCGCGGACGAATTGTACCTGGCAGGGAAAATCGAATCCAGGTACGAAGACCTGCCTTTCGGTGAACGTATCACGAAAGTCTGGGGGGAAAGCGGCTTAGTCCACGCGCAGTATTTCGATTTTACCCTGCCCCAGGGCAATATCAAGGAAGACACGCCGTTCTGGTGCGGTCCCGCGGTGTTCAACGTCCTGACCAACCCCCGGCTGCTCGACGCCGTGGAGCGCTTCATCGGTCCGGAAATCTACTCCAACCCGGTCCAGCACGTGCGCATCAAGCTGCCCGAGCACCTGACGCCGATCAACCCCAACACGGGACGCATTCAGCTCGGCATCTCGCCGTGGCACCAGGACAACGGGGTCGTCACGAAAGAGGCCGACGACACCGACATGCTGACGGTCTGGTTCTCGCTGAAAGAGGCGACCATCGGCCAGGGATGCCTGGCCGTCATCCCCGAAAGCCACCGCGACGGGCTGCTCCACCACTGCCCCGACATCTGGGGCCTCGAAATCCCCGAGAAGGTAAAGGACCGGTCCACCGCCGTTCCCCAGCCGACAAAGCCCGGCGACGTCCTGTTCCTGCACAAGCACACCTGCCACTCGTCGCTTCCAAACAAGAGCAACGAGATCCGGTGGAGCTACGACTTGCGCTACAATCCCATCGGCCAGGCGTCGGGACGAGGGGCCTTTCCGGGATTCGTGGCCCGCAGCAGGTCCAACCCGGAGCGTATCCTGACTGATCCCGTGGCGTGGAACCAGATGTGGCTGGATGCCAGGGACGCCCTCGCCGGTCTGCCCAACCCGTCCTTCAACCGGTGGAGCAAAGACCACGAGCTCTGCGCGTAGGAGCAAGGACCACGAGCTCTGCGCGTTGAAGCGACTCGCGGCCGGTTGCGCACGATGCCGGCAGCGCGCGAAGCACTGGCAGCGCGCGAAGCACCTGCCTGACCAAAGCCGGGAGGCCGCCCGCGATCGGTTACTCGAAGCGCACGCCCACCTTCTCGGCCGATTCCACCAGGAACCGCCTGACCTCATCCACCTGCCCATAGTCGGCCAGGTGCTCCACGACGATGCACGTCCACTCCGGCAGGGATACCGCGCGACGCAACAGGCGCTCGTAGTCCAGCACGCCCTGTCCGGCGGGCCGTTCCTCGAGGTGTACGATGAGGGGCACGTCCCGGGCCGCCGCATCCTTGGCATGGACGTTCACGATGTGGCTTCCCAGGCGGTCGAAGGCGTCGTCTATCAATGAGCCGGAATCGTACATGTTGAGTGGATCGAGGATGTTGGCCGGATCGAAGTTGACCCCGACGCCGGTGTGGCCGACTTCCGTAACGAGTGCTTCCGCGCGGGCCACAGTCGACAGGATCGTCATCAGCGACATCTCCGGCGCAATGGTTACGCCGTGGTCCCCGGCGAAGAGCGCGACCTCCTTCAACGCCGCTACGAGTCGCGCCAGCGCTTCTTCGCCATGGTTCTCCGGGTGGGGATACCAGGCGTTCGCCGGGTGCAGGCCGCCGGCCTCCGTGAGTAGCACCCGGCAGCCCAGAGCCGCGGCCAGGGGCACGCGGTTGCGCAGGACTTGGAGATTGGTCGCGGATTCACCCCGGTCCGGTCGGACGAGGGGCGTGCCCACGCTCCAGACCTGGCCGATGGAGACGCCTTCCCCTTCGAGAACCTCGCGGATCGCGCGGCAGGCGTTCGCATCGACCGCCACGGCCGGTTCCAGGTCCACGCCCACGACGTAGAAACCCAGCTCCCTGACCCAGCTTGCGGTCCCCTTCGTGATCCGGTCGAGGGACGGGACGAAACTATCCAGGCAAAGTCTCATGAAGGATGGAAATTGGTTGATTAACTCTTGTTTTTTAAGTCAGTTACGCGAACGACCGGGCACGGGTTCGCGAAGAAATTGACACTTTCGCGTGTAAGTTTGATAATATATGTATATTGTATGCATGCAATTATATTACACGCCCGCGCGTGTCCGGTGACCCCTAGGACGTCCGGGTGGGCGCCCTGGCGGCGGTCGCGGTCGAAGCCGGCAAAGTCGCCGCCGACATCGGCGCCGGCACGGGCTTTATCTCGCAGGGCCTGATCGAGGAAGGGCTGCGGGTGATTGCCGTCGACCAGTCCGAAGCCATCCTGAACGAAATGAAGGCGAAGTTCGACCGGTACCCGGCGATCGACTACCGCGTCGGCAACGCCGAGGACATTCCCATTCCCGGTGAAACGGTCGACTACGCCTTCGCCAACATGTGTCTCCATCATGTTGATTCGCCACCGGACGCCATCCGGGAGATGGCAAGAATCCTGAAACCGGGCGGGAAACTGGTGATCACCGACGCGGACGAGCACGAATTCGAGTTTCTGCGCGAAGAGCACCACGACCGCTGGCTGGGATTCAAGCGAACCGATATCAGGACCTGGTTCGAGGCCGCGGGACTGCGGGACGTCCGCGTGGGCGACGCCGGCACCTGCTGTGAAGTGCAGTCGACCTGTTGCGACGATTTCGCCCGTATCGGGATCTTCCTGGCCTCGGGGCAGAAACCCACGGCGTAACCGTCGCCACAAGTTTGACCGGATCGTATTATGCATCCTGACACCGAACACATATCCGTCGCCATCTGTCCCGACCACAAAGCGCTCTCCCGGACCGTCGCCAGGGAGATCGTCGCTTACGCGCAGGCGCGCGCCGAGGCGGGCAAGACGGCCGTGCTGGGTCTCTGCACGGGTTCCACGCCCATCGACGTGTACGGGGAACTGATCGCGCTGCACCGTGGCGGCATCAGTTTCGAGAACATCGTCACCTTCAACCTCGACGAGTACTACCCCATGTCGCGGCAGTCGGCCCAGAGCTATCACCGCTACATGCACGAGTATCTCTTCGAACACGTCAACATACCCGCGGACCAGGTGCACATCCCCTTGGGCGACCTGGCCCCGGAGGAGATCGAGGATCACTGCGCCTGGTACGAGGAACGGATCCGGTCCGTAGGCGGCATCGGCATCCAGCTCCTGGGCATCGGGCGCACCGGCCACATCGGATTCAACGAGCCGGGCTCCCTTCCGGACACCCGCACCCGGCTGATCCGGCTGGACGAGAGCACGCGCAAGGACGCCGCTTCCGATTTCTTCGGCGAGGACAACGTGCCCATCGAGGCGGTGACCATGGGCGTGGGTACCATCCTCGATGCCGAACGCATCATCCTCATGGCCACGGGCGAACACAAGGCGCCCATCATCCGCCAGGCGGTGGAGGGCGAAGTCAGCCCCCTCGTGGCGGCCAGTTACCTCCAGAACCACCCGAACGCGACGGTCTTCATCGATCCGCCCGCGTCCATCGAGCTGACCCGGGTAAAGCGTCCCTGGTTGAACAACCACGCGGTGGAATGGACGGACCAGCTCTCGCAACGGGCCGTGCTCTGGCTGTGCGAGCAGGTGGAGAAGCCGGTGTTGCACCTGCAGCGAAGGGACTACAATGCCTGCGACCTCTACTCCCTGGTCGATACCGTCCACTCGGTCGACGAACTCAACCGGAAGACCTTCGACGCGGTCCGCGCCAAAATCTATGGCCGCGAGGACTTCTTCACCAACAAGCGGTGCATCTGCTTCTCGCCCCATCCTGACGACGACGTCATCTCCATGGGCGGCACGCTGTACCGCCTGTCCGGCGCCGGGAACGACATCACCATCGCCTACATGACCAGCGGCAACATCGCCGTCTTCGACGAAGACGTGAAACGGCTCATCGATTTCATCGGCCTTACCTTCCGGGACCTGGGATGCACCCACGCGAAGTTCGACGGCATCGTGGACAAGGTGCGGTCCTTCATCGAGACGAAACAGGCCGGCCAGGTGGATATCCCCGAAGTCCAGGTCATCAAGACCAACATCCGGCGGTCCGAAGCCATCGCGGCGGCTTCGACGCTCAACATCCCTCCGGAAAAGACCCGGTTCCTGGACTTGCCCTTCTACAAGACCGGCCAGGTGAAGAAGCACCCCATCGGCGAAGAGGATGTGGGGATCGTCCTCGATCTGCTCAACGACATCCGTCCCGAAGTCGTCTTCGTCGCCGGAGACCTGTCCGATCCCCACGGCACCCATCGCATGTGCAAGGAGGTCATCGATCGGGCCCTCGCCATCTACGACCGGACGGACCCGGACGTTTGGCTTTACCGGGGCGCCTGGCAGGAGTGGGAAGTGGACGAGGCGGACGTGTTCATCCCCCTGTCCTATGAAGACCTCCAGCGCAAGATCCAGGCCATCTTCCGGCACGAGTCCCAGAAGGACACCGCCATGTTCCCCGGCGCGTACGACGACCGGGAATTCTGGGAGCGGGTGCAGGACCGCAACACCCACACGGCACGGCGTCTCGACAAGCTGGGCTTCCCCCAGTACTACGCCATGGAAGCCTTCGTCCTCGAGCGCGGCGGGGGTTGACGAACCCTGCGGTGCGATCGAGTTGTTCTCCGTGCGTCCCGCCGGTCGCGGTCTCTCGCCGGATGTCTTGAAAAGCAGTTGCTCTCCCGATCTTCATGCCATTATATTTGCCTGCTTGCTTGACGGCGCCGCACCGGGGTCGAGACGGCTACCGACCCGGCGCGGCGTCATATGGAAGGCGTCAAAAGGAAATCAATTCATCGACCGGGATTCCGGGACCAGCGGAGGCACATGTGCGCATAGCGGTTTTCGGTACGGGAGGCGTAGGCGGTTATTACGGCGGACGGCTTGCCGAGGCGGGGGAAGAGGTCGTATTCATCGCGCGCGGCGAGCACCTGGAAGCCCTTCAGCGGGACGGTCTCCGCGTGGAAAGCACCAAGGGCGACTTTACGCTGCCCTCCATCGAGGCCATCGGCGATTCCAGGCATGCCGGCGACGTGGATGTCGTCATGCTCTGTGTCAAGTGCTGGCAGGTGCCCGACGCTCTCGACGGACTCCGGCCCTTGCTCGGACCGGATACCTGCATCCTGCCGATGGAGAACGGGGTGGAGACCCCGGAGCAACTCGCCAGGGAATTCGGCTGGCGTCACGTGCTCGGCGGCGTATGCGGGATCGTCTCGTTCATTGCCGAGCCGGGTCTCATCCGGCACGTCGCCTACGAACCCTTCGTAAATTTCGGAGAATGGGACAACCGGTCCAGCGAGCGGGTCGACCGGCTGCGCCGGGCCTTCGAAGGCGCCAGGGGACTCATCGTGGACACGCCGGCGGACATTCAGGCTGCCATGTGGTGCAAGTACATCCTCATCGCCTCGTGGAGCGGGATCGGCGGGGTGACCCGCGCGCCGATCGGCGTCGTCCGCAGCCAACCCGGAACGCGGCGGCTTCTCGAGACGGCCATGGTGGAAATCCACCAGGTGGCCACCGCCCTGGACGTCAACCTCCCGGAAGATATCGTGGCCCAGACCCTGGCCACCCTGGACAGCGTGGAATACGGTGGTACCGCCTCCATGCAGCGGGATATCATGGAAGAACGCTTCTCCGAACTTGAAGCCCAGACCGGCGCGCTGGTCCGCATGGGCAGGGAAGCGGGCGTGTCCACGCCGGTCAACGAATTCATCTACCATGCGCTTCGGCCGATGGAGTTGCGCACCCGCGAGCAGGTGTCCTTCGAGGCGTCCTGAACTGCGGCGCCAGCCATGCAGGCGCCGGGCGATGTCCATTCAGTCGCCCGTTGGCGGGCACGGGTGCGACACAAGGCGTACCGGGACGCACCCGGCGAACGGACCGTTCTTCCGGAGTATGAAGCATGATATCCTTTCTCGAACGCATCGCCGACGACCGCCCCCTCCTCTACGACGGCGGTTTCGGCACCGAACTATTCGCCCACGGCATTGAACTGGCCAACAGCGCGCTGGCCAACGAACTGTACCCCGATATTGTCAGCAGTATCCATTCCGATTATATTGAAGCGGGCGCCGAGGTGATCGGCACCAATACATTCGTGGCTTCGTATCCTCACCTCGAAATGGCCGGGAAGGATGCGTCGGAATCCGACGGACTGATCCGGCTGGCCGTGGAACACGCCCGGGCCGCCATCGAACGCAGCGGGAGGGACGTGTACCTCGCCGGATCCATCGGTCCCCTGCCGGGCGCTATCGAGGCCGACAGCGGCGATACGGAGTTCGGCATCGCAAACAGCATCGCCCGGGAGGCCCACGAGCGCGTGGGATCGCTC
Source organism: bacterium (assembly GCA_965207085.1). Lineage (GTDB taxonomy): Bacteria > JAAXHH01 > JAAXHH01 > JAAXHH01 > JAAXHH01 > JAAXHH01. The sequence goes on from CBDBLQ010000002.1 coordinate 245,313, forward strand.
CTGGCCGAGGGCGGCGTCGATTTCTTCTGCGTCGAGACCATGTTCTCCGCCAACGAGGCGGCCCTGGCCATCGACGAATTGCGGCAGTTTGGCCTGCCCATCGCCGTGAACCTGACGTACAAGTACACTAAGGATCGAACCTCGGGCGAGGTGATTTACAAGACGGACTGGGGGCATTCGGCGACGGATCTGCTGGAGATCCTCGCGGGCGGTGCGCAGTCCGATGGGCACGACCTGCTCGGGCACGTTCAGATCGTTGGCCTGAACTGTGGCGCGGAGTCCCGGCGGGACGAGCACACGGGAATGCCCCACGCCATAAACGGCATTGGCCAGTTGAAGCGTGCCATGGAAGCCCGGCCGGATCCGCCGAAACGGATGATGGCCTACCCCAACGCGGGGAAGGCCCGCCTGGATGAGCAGCATCGGACCTACTACGCCAACACGCCGGAGGAAATGGCCGCCTTCGTACCGGACCTCCTGCAGGCCGGCGCCTACTTCATCGGCGGCTGCTGCGGTACGGGCGTCGCCCACATCCGGGCCTTCCGCGAGGCGATGGACCGAATGGGCCAGGCGGCTTGAGACGAGACCAGGATCGGTCACCATGGCGGTGTACCAGGTACTTTACTGGCGGGACATCCCGGCGCAGGTGCGCGTCTACGGAGACCGTAGTGGAAGCCGGCGTCCCCTCTCGCGCCAGATGCCCGACTGGTTCCAGCAGGAAATCGACCGGGTGGCCATGCGGGACGGGCTGACCGGCACCGACGCCTACCTGGACGAGTGGCACTGGTCCGATAAGCAGGAATGGCCGGGCGAGGAAGAAGAGGTCGAAGCGGTTGCGGAAGCCGTTCTGAAGCAGTCGGAAGACGGATACGACAGGGGATAGGATCGGCCGCGAACGGTCTGTTTACATTCCAGCGCCGATCATCAGGTGAGATAACCGGCCGCGGCGGAGGACAGGATCGCCGGGAACGGCCATAAACGAGGCAGTCCATTGGGTCAGACCGTCGACATAGGCAGGCGCCTCGAACTGGTACCCCTCGATGCCCATTTCGGGGACATTTCGATTGGCCTGTACCGCCAGCAGGATGACTCGGGACCGGTCTACCAGGTATTCACCTACAGCCGGCGGGAAGGCGTCGAGGACCGGATCGCCTTCGTGGTGAAGGCCATGGAAGTCCTCGGAGGCATGGAGCCGGCCGAAGGCGGGCGCCTGCGGTTTCACTGCGGCTATGCACACCAGCTGGCGGTAAAGCGAGTTTTCCTCGAAGCCTGCAAACTGGATTCGGCCGGCCCCGTCGAACCACGGCCGCTGCAGATACTGGACAAGAAGTCGGGCTTGCAGATCCAGGTCCTGAGCGAAGGCGACGGCGTCTACCGCGTTACGGCCCACGGCGAGGGCAAGGACCGCGAGCGCCGCATCTCCTTCATCGCCGGCGGGCTGATGAAACTGGCCGAGATGGACGAGGTAAGCGGTACCCTGGACCAGGTGGCTTTCCCCTGTGGCCAGGTCCACGACGCTCTGGTCGGGCTGTTGCTGGTCCGCGCACCCAACGTCCGGGCCGTCCTGCGCGAACAGGAGGCGGTCGCGAGCCGGGGCGTCCTGGCCGCACCGAGCCAGCAGGACGGTTAATGGCAGTCGCCGGCGGGCCCGATGAACAGCGATCGATGCATGCGGCACGCGCGATCGGCGAACGCGGATCATGTGCGACGGGTAGATGCGGCACGCGCGATCGAAGCCCGCGGATCACGCGCGACAGGTAGATGCGCCGTCGTCAAGGAGGCAGTCATGGGAAAAAGCACCATCAAGCAGATGAAGGGCCGGGACCGGGTACTCGCCGCCCTGAAGGGAGAGCCCGTGGACCGTACGCCCGTGTGCAATCCGACGTCCGTCGCCACGGTGGAACTGATGGATCTCGTCGACGCGCCTTTTCCAGACGCCAACCGGGACCCGGAGCTCATGGCCCGTCTGGCGGCCACGAGCTACACGGAACTCGGATTCGACACCATCATGCCGGTCTTTACCATCATCCAGGAGTCCTCCGCACTGGGTTGCAAGATCCAGTGGGAGCAGAAGGACAACTGGCCGACCGTTCAAATGCGCGAGCCCATCTGGACGGACGTGGACGACATCAAGCTCCCCCCGGATTTCCTGACGCACCAGGACACGAAATGCGTCCTAGAGGCCATCAAGAAGCTCAAGAAGGAATATGGCGACGAGGTGGCGGTCATCGGCAAGACCATGGGGCCCTGGTCCCTGGGATACCACTGCTTCGGCGTGGAACCCTTCCTGCTCATGTCCCTCGACGACCCCGGCAGGACCCATCTCGCCCTGGACCGCATGAAGGAAGCCACGGTGGAGTTCGGCATCGCGCAGATCGAGGCCGGCGCGGACGCCCTGACCCTGCCCGACCACGCCACGGGCGACTTGGTGAGCAGTGACTACTACCGGCGGTTTCTGCGGGACCTGCACATCGAGATGGCCGAACGGATTCCCATCCCGCTGATCATGCATATCTGCGGGCGTACCGTGGACCGCATGGGTTACATCGCCGAGACCGGCTTCGCGGCCTTTCATTTCGATTCGAAAAACAAGCCACAGGAATCCATGGAGGCCGTCGACGGCAAGATCTCCCTCGTGGGCAACATCAACAATCCCGAGACGCTTTTCGCACGGGGACCGGAAGAGGTGTGCATGGAAGTCCACCAGAACCTGGAACACGGTATCCATATGGTGGGACCGGAGTGCGCCGTTCCCCTGCAGGCGTCCGTCGAGAACCTGAAGGCGATTCCGCAGGCGGTGAAGGATTGGCACAAGGTTCACAACTCGGCATAGCGGACGGCCTGGTCCGCGCGGAGCGTACGCCCGCGCGGCGCGGTGGTACGAGCGGCAGGTTTCAATTTCTGCATGATCACGGAGGACCGGACGGGAGCGCATGGCAGCACTAAACGATATCGCCAACGACTTTCTGAAGGACGAGATAGAGGAGTTCATCGAAAGGCCCAACGAGCGGACGCGGATCATCGACGCTTTTGCCCGGGCGACCCCTGCCATGCAGGAGATCTCCGCGGCCCTCATCGACGGGGACAACGGGACGGTCGACACGCTGACCCGCAAGGCGCTGGACGACGGGGTCGAGGCGCTTGAGGTGATGGACGACGGCCTGATCGCCGGCATGAGCGTCGTGGGCATCAAGTTCCGGGAGAACTTCATCTTCGTCCCGGAAGTCCTCGCCTGCGCCCGGGCCATGAAGGCCGGGATGGCCCACATCGAGCCCATTCTCTCTGCTTCGGGCATCGAACCTGTCGGCACCGTCATCATGGGCACGGTCAAGGGCGACCTCCACGACATCGGCAAGAACCTGTGCATCATGATGCTGCGCGGCGCCGGGTTCGTGGTCCACGACCTGGGGGTGGACACCTCCGAGGACGAGTTCATGGACGCGGTGGAGGAGCATGAAGCGCCCCTGCTGGGCATGTCGGCCCTGCTCACCACGACCATGCCCAACATGGGCAAGACCATCGACGCCTTCATCGACAACGACATGCGGGAGGACGTCAAGATCATGGTGGGCGGCGCGTCGGTCACCCAGGAGTTCGCCGACGACATGGGCGCCGACGGCACCGCCGAGGACGCGGTGGGCTGCGTGGAGCTGGCCCAGCGTCTCCTCGTGGAACTCAAGCAGGAGCAGGAAGCCTGACGGACGGCTAAAGCGCGGAACGGCTGGGGCGGTGGAATGACTGATGAGCGGCCAGCCAAAGCGCGGAACGACCGATGAGCGGCCAGCCGGCAGCCTACCCTACATTTCCCCATGAAAAAGATCGACAAGGCGGCGTACCAGGAGCGGCTGGACCGCATCACGGCCATCTTCAAGGACATGATGGTCCATGCGACCGAGCAGGCCACCTACCGCTGCCCCTACAAGAACCGTTTCGACGAATGCACCGCCCGGTTTGGATGCCGCAACCAGCGCAAGCCCCGTGAAGCCGGCGGACTGCTCGTATGCGGCGGCGACGACAAGCTCGATTATCGTAGCGCCTGGGAGACGGAGGAGGCGCCCTTGGATGTATCGTCGGACCCGGCTGGCGGAACGGTAACCGACGGTACGACGACCCGACCCGCGGTCACCGGCAAGACCATCTTCGACTACGCCGACGACCTTGCCGTGCAGGTGCCTACATCCTGCTTTCGCAACGGCATCTGCCACGAGTGCATCGTGGAAATACAGCAGGGAATGGAGGGGCTGGCGCCCCGGACGAAGCCGGAGTCCTTCCTGCGTGAGCACTACCGCCTCGCCTGCCAGGCCCGCGTCATCGACCCGAACGTGGAAATCGCCTTCGCACCCCTGCGCCGCACGCCCAAGATCCTGACCGTTACCGAAGAAAAGAAGACACCGCTCGACCCCATGGTCACCCGGCGGGGCGATGACGTCTTCTACGACGGCGAGCAGGTGGACCAGTACCGCGGCCACGTCTACGGGCTCGCGATCGACCTGGGCACCACCACGGTGGTCATGGACTTCGTGGATCTCGAGGCCGGACGGAGCGTCCACGTCTGCTCCTTCGAGAACCCCCAGCGCTTCGGCGGCAGCGACGTGATGCACCGCATCTCCTACGACGGCGCCTTCGAGGACGAACTCTGGAACGCCATCATCAACGCCGTCAACCACGAGATCATGGACTGGTGCGAGCGCACGGGGACGGCGCGGCAGGAGATCTACGAGATCGTCGTGGCGGGCAACGCCACCATGCGGGACCTCTTCTTCCGGCTCGACGTGCAGAGCATCGGCCAGAAGCCCTACAAGTCTCAGATCGAGAACGAATACCTCGCTGGAGAACGGGAGACCACGGCGCTCACCATCGGCACGCGCCGCCTGGGGCTCCGTGCCAATCCGAAGGCCCGGGTCTACGGTATGCCCCTCATCGCCAGCCATGTGGGCGGTGACGTGACGGCCGATTTGGCGACCGTCGAACTGGCCGCGCAGCCGGGCGTATCCATGCTGGTGGACGTTGGCACCAATACCGAAGTGGTCGTGGCGGGCAACGGGCGCATGATCACGGCTTCGTGTCCCGCAGGTCCCGCCTTCGAGGGCGGCGGCATCCAGTACGGCATGCCCGGCTACGAAGGCGCCATCGAGTCATTGCAGTGGGAAGACGGGCGGTTCGCCTGGAGCACCATCGGCGATACCGTGCCCCAAGGCATCTGCGGCTCCGGCCTGATCGACCTTCTCGCCGAACTGCGCCGCCATGATATGATGAGCCCGAAGGGCGTGTTTTCCGACCGGAAGCAGTTTGAAGTGGCCGTCGTGCCCGAGTCCGGCATCACCCTCTCCCGGCAGGACGCCAGCAACCTGGCCCAGGCCAAGGCCGCCAACTACTGCGGGCAGTACATCGTGCTGCGAACCTTCGGCGTCGCGCCCGGCGACGTGGACCGCCTCTTCCTCGCCGGGGGTTTCGCCAACTACGTGGACGTGCGCAATGCCATCGACATCGGGTTCCTGGCCCCCGTGCCCGAGGAACGCATCGTCAAGGTCGGCAACGCCGCCGTCCAGGGCGCCCGGGAGATCCTCCTGTCCCGCTCCCGCCGCGCGGAACTGGAGGCGCTGGTCAAGAAGATCGAGCACGTCGAGCTCGAGACCACCCCCGACTTCTTCGAGGTCTTCGTCGAGGCCTGCCAGTTCAAGCCCATGCCCGGGGTGCTGGTGTAGGGGGCCCGTAAGAGGCTTCCGGCAGTCAGATTCCCAGCCACTTGACCAACCTCATGTGCCGTCTCCGCCCTGCCCTTCCTTCCGCCGATGAATCCGGCATCGCTTCCGTCGTCAATGCCTTCGAACAGAATCCCGTATCCGTGGAGACCGTGCACGAGTGGTTGACCCACGAGGCGCCGGGAAGAATCAGCTATCGCCGAGTCGCCGTAAACGGGGACGATGCCGTAGTGGGTTACGCGGTGTCGGTCCACGAGACCTGGGATCCGGAAGGACAGTTCTACGCCTGGGCAGGAGTAGCGCCGGCGTGGCGCGGACGGGGAGTCGGCGCGGCGTTGTATTCGGACATGCTGGCGTTTCTGAAGCACCACAACGCCTGCACGGTTACCAGTGAGGTCCGGGACGACTGCGCTGTCTCGCAGGCCTTCGCAAGGCGGCGGGGATTCGAGTGCGACCGGCATCTGTTCCAGTCGAGCCTGGACCTGGATCGCTTCGACGACTCACCCCATGCGCAATTAATCGAGGACCACGCGGCATCGGGTATACGGATACACTCCCTTGCAGATTTCGGAGATACACCAGAAGCGCGCAGGAAACTCTACGAAGTCAATGCGATAACGGACCGGGACGTGCCGGGTTGGACCGATCCCGGCCTGTCCTTCGAGGAATTCAACGAATGGGTCTACGAGTCGGGCTGGTACCGTCCGGACGGCCAACTGCTCGCGTCCGACGGCGACCGTTGGGTTGGGATCTGCGCCGTCCGGCTCTACCCGGAGGTGCATGAGGCTTTCAACGTGCATACCGGTGTGATCCGGTCATACCGCCGGCGACGAATCGCCCTGGCGCTGAAGCTCGCCGCGATACGCTACGCCCGAAGCCAGGGCGCACGGTCACTCAGCACGCACAACGATTCAATGAACGGCCCCATGCTGGCGCTCAATCGCAGGCTGGGGTACGTCCCCGAACCGGGTCGTTATACGCTGCGGAAGACGACACAGTAACCTTCCCTATCCACCCATCATGGCGATACGCCGCGCCATCCATTCCACGTAAGCCGTACGTGTCATTCCTCGCCGATTCGCCTCGCTGTCTATGAAAACGGCCACGCCCTCGTCGATGGCCATATGTATGCGTACGCTTCTACCGGATTGACGGATCAGTGGAACGGCCGTCAGTATCTGGCCCGGTTCAACCACGACTTCGTCCAGCTCGCAGGGCCGCGCGATCGCATCGCCGTCCATTTCTGTTTCGATCACATAATCCCTGAGTGCTTCTTCAGCATTCATCAGGGCCTCGTCTATGGTGTCTCCCATAGCAACGATGCCTGGAAGATCGGGGAAAGACACACCATACGCGCCTTTTTCACCATCGATCAATGCAGGATACCGGATTGAGTCGTAATTAAGCACTTCCATTCCTCCTGTAGTCTACTTCTGCCAATTGGCCTTCGATGCGAATGATCGTGTTATCTATTCAGTCGAGACTCCAGCAAAATCCCTCGACTAATCAATTAACGATCATGGGTAGATACACCCATTGGCGGTGTGTCTAAACACGGTATATAACCGTTTACACAGGAGGCTCACATGAAATCCCGCGTGAAGAAATGGGGCAACAGCCTGGCGCTGCGCATTCCGAAACCGGTCGCCGTCCAGATGGGCGTCCGGGACGATTCGCCGGTGGTACTCGTGCTCCGGGGCAAGGAACTGACCCTGGTCCCGCTGGAACGGACCCGGTTCAAACTTCCCGACCTGCTTCCGGGCATCTCGAAACGCAACCTGCACGGCAGAATCAGCATCGGCAGCCGCGGCTGAAGTAAATATCCAAGGAGACGAACAATGGCTTCATCAAGCTACGTACCGGTTCGGGGTGAGATCGTGTGGATCTATTCGAGGTCAGGGAAGGGTACTTACCTCCCTTCCGGGCGGCCCGCCGTCACGGTTTCGCCCGAGGCTTATAACCGCCGGGCCGGCCTGGCCCTCTTCTGTCCGATTACCGACGAGGAAAAGGGGTATCCGTTCGAAGTCACGATCCCAGGGGGGCTTCCGGCAACCGGGATCATCCTGGCCGACCAGCTGGAAAGCGTGGACTGGCGGTCCGGCGCGGTGGTGCGGATCTGCGCACTGCCCGCCGAGGCCATGGATGACGTCCTGCGAAAGGCCGTGGCGCTGCTGTACGAGGAAGACCGGTCTTGACGGACTGCCGCTTTACCGGCATTACTGTTCAGGAAGAAACAGGTAGCGCATATCGGGAGAATCCACGAGGAGAAACCATAAGGAGGCATTGTGTCGATTCTGAACGCCGTCATGGGCAACGCTTCGGAGGCCGAAGTTGAAGAGATGGAAAAGGAGTTCTCGCAGATACTGACAGAGGATGAAAAACTGGTGAGGGTCTTCAAGCTGGTCAGAGACCTGTTCGCTTTCACGGACCGGCGGTTGATCCTGGTGGATAAACAAGGGATATCCGGTCGCAAGACCGAGTACCACTCCATCCCGTATAAGTCGATCACCCATTTTTCGTTTGAGACTGCGGGACGGATTGATCTTGACGCCGAGATGAAGGTATGGATTTCAGGTAACGAACTTCCAATCAAGAAAGAATTCAAAAAGGGTATCGATGTCACCGACGTTCAAAGAACCCTGGCGAAGTTCACGTTGGATTGATTTTGGGGTATGATGGAAAGCAAATCTCAGCCATGAAGCGCGTCATCAAGCCCGAAGGGTTCCATCGGATCGAGATCGAGGAGGTACCGTTGCCCGAGCCCGGTCCCGGAGAGATTCGGATCAAGGCGGTTTGCAGTCTCATCAGCCGGGGTTCCGAACTCGGCGGCCGATACACGCGAGAACACGCGGTGAGCCCGGACATCATGGGCTATTCCATGGCGGGGACGGTGGATGCGCTGGGGGAAGGGGTCGAGCACCTGGAAACCGGCGACCGCGTCGTCGCCCTGGCGCCCCACGCCCAGTACGTGGTCCGGCCGGCCCGGCTCGTTTCTCCGTGGGACCAGACCATCGTCATGCCCATGTCGGCGGACCTTACCTTCGACCGCGCTCCGTACTACCCGCTGACGGCGGGTGCGGTCACCTGGGTGGAAGTGGAGGATATCCAGCCCCAGGACACCGTGGTCGTGCTCGGCCAGGGTCTCGTGGGCAACCTGATCCTCCAAGTCATCAAGGCGAATGGCATGGGCAGGGTAGTGGCCGTGGACGCGCTGGCCAACCGGTGTGCGATGGCGAAGGAATGCGGTGCCGACACCTTGATCAACGCCCGCGAGGAAGATCCCGTCAGGGCCGTGAAGCGCCTGACGAACGGCCTAGGCGCCGACATCGTGGTCTACGCCGTGGGCGGTCCCGCCGGACCGGCCGCCTTCGTGCAGGGCCTCGACATGCTGGCCGTTGGCGGGCTGATGCACCTGATCGGACTGTACGAGGACCAGCCGCTTTCGCTGCCTTCGAACAAGATCCAGGGGCGGAAATTGCTGGGAGGGTACTATCGGACGTGCGCGGGTGCCCGCCAGTCCCGTCGCGCCATGGAGCTCCTAGTCTCGGGTGCGATCCGGGCCGATCGAATGACCACGCACCGTTTCCCCTGGCATAAGGCGGCAGACGCCTTCGCGCTGCTCTACCAGAAACCGGGTGAAGCGTTAGGAGTCCTGCTCGACTGGGAGGATTGAGCGACCGAGCGACTGGCGATATTGAGTGCTCTAGCGACTGGCGGGATTGAGCGACCGCGCTGTCGTCCGCGCCGCCAACCGCGCGTACCCTCTGCGATCAGGCCAATCTCTGCGATCACTCCAATCCGAGTCGCGTCAGCAGATCGTTCAGGTCCGCCAGGGTCCCGTCGTCCAGGGGGACGTAGGGCTGGCGCGCCCGGGCGGTCTTGATGGCGCCGCGCCGCCGGTAGACGTTCTTGCGGATGGACAACCCGATGCCGGGCTGGCCCTCGAAGCGGATCAAGGGACAGTACTTGTAGAAGATCTCGGTGGCGCCGTCGATGTCGCCGGACATGTACTTCGTGTGGATGTCCTTCAGGATATCGGGGTAGGCGAAGCCGGTCATGGTGCCCATGCAGCCGTGGCGCAGCTCCTCCAGGAGCATGACGCCGCCCAGTCCGCCGAAGATCTCCACGTCGGGGTTGGCCGCGAGCACTTGGCTGGCTTTGCGCGGCGACGGCTCTTCTTCCAACTTGAGGAATCGGCATTGCGGAGACCGGTCGGCCACCGTCGCGATGAACTCGATACTCATCTGGACGCCGCTGCTGGTGGGATGGTCCTGGATCACGAGGGGTATCGATACGGCGTCGGCCACCTTGAGATAGTGGGCGAGCAGGGCCTCGTCCGTACCCTTGGCCAGCTTCGGCGGCGCCACCATGAGCGAGGAAGCGCCCAGTTCCTCGGCCCGCCGGCTGAGCGCGACGCATCCGTCCGTCCCCGTGTGGCTGGTTCCGGCGCAGACCGGGATCCGACCCGCGGCGGCTTCGACCACGCCGGCGATGACCCGGTCCCGTTCGGCTTCGACCAGTTTGCTGGTTTCGCCCATGACGCCCAGTACGGTGATCCCGTCGATCCCCAGGTCGATGAGGAAGTTGGTCAGGGTCGAGAGGCTGCCCGTATCCAGGCTGCCGTCTTCTTCGAAGGGCGTCGGCGCAATGGTGTACACGCCATTGGGATCTGGAACTGCCATGCTTTGTCCTTTCCGAATCCAGATGCGCACGACTTCCGTCCTGTACGCGTTATTTAGTTCCAGCGGTCAGCGCGGTCCCTTCGATCAAGCGGGTTTCAGCCACCGGCCGTAACCGGGCCGGCCCGTGATCCTGCCGTCCTCGTACACCGTCTCCCCGCGCACCATGGTACGCTGGACGCGGCCCTTCATGGGCATGCCGTGCACGATGCGCATGACGTCCCTCGCCTTGGTGAAGCACTGGTTCCGGTCGAAGGTCCACCGCGCGTCCAGGTCCACGAAGGTGAGATCGGCATCGTTCCCGATGGCGATGCGCCCCTTGCCCGGAAGCCGGAAGATCTCGGCCTGGCGGGTCGACATCAGCCGCACCAGGTCGGTGATTGAAAGGCGGCCGTCGTTGACCGCGGTCAGCATCAGGGGTGCCATGGACTCCAGGCCGGGCAGGCCAGGCGGTATGGCGAAGATGTCGTCCCCTTCCTTTTCTTCCGGTCGGAAAGGCGAATGGTCGCTGCCGACAAACTCCAGGGTGCCGTCGTGCAGGTAGGACCAGAGCGCTTCCACCTCTTCGGCCGGCCGCAGGGCTGGATTGCACTTGGCGAAGCCGCGGTGCGCGGGCAGGACCTGGTCAGTCAGGAAGAGGTACTGGGGACAGGTCTCGGCGATGACGTCGAGGCCCCGCGCCTTGGCTTCTTTCACCATCTGCGCGGCCCGGGGGCTCGAAAGGTGCACGACCTCCACCGGACCGCCCGCTTCGGCGGCCAGGCTCATCATGACGGCGACCGAGGTGTCTTCCACGATGGAAGGACGGCTTTCCGCGTGGGCCAGCCCGTCGTTGCGGCCCTGGGCGGACAGCCGGGCGATGAGCGTCTCGATCATGGGCCAGTTCTCGCAGTGGAAGCTGTGGCGCAGGCCCGTGGCCGCCGTGGCGGCCATGACGTCCCGAAGCAGCGAGTAGTCCAGGCACCAGAGACCAAAGAACTCACCCTCGCGATGGGTCGGCGGCGCGGTCAGGAAGGTCTTGAAGGCCACGGCGCCCGCCTCGGCCACCCCGGCAATGAGATCCACGTTTTGATGGCCGGCCGCCCCGTAGAGACCGAAATCGATCAGCGCATGCGCACCGATGGCCTCGCCCCGCTTGCGGAGTCCCTCTGCGGAACTGGCCGCAACCGGCGAGATGGGCATCTCGAGCAGGGTCGTGATGCCGCCTGCAGCCGCGGCGCTCGTGCCGGATACGGGGTCTTCCCGCTCTTCGTGGCCCGGCGACCGGAGGTGTACGTGGGGATCGATCAGGCCGGGCAGTACGTGCAGCCCCTTTGCGGAAATCTGCCGGGCGCTTTCGGGCCGGGCATCGGGTTCGAGCACGCCCGCGATGCGTCCGTCCCGCACGGCGATCGTGGCGGCTGTCACGCCTTCCCGGTTGACGACCGTGCCGTCGGTTACGAGGAGATCAAAGGTGGAAGCCATGGCTTACTCCCGTCAGTCCGAAGAAACCGTGCGCTGTCCGCTCGGAACGGTTGGGCCGTCCAAACCCGTTGAGCCGGCCGGACCGGTTAGCCCGCCCAATCCGGCTTTACGCATCCATGTCCAGGATCATCACCCAGGCCGGCGAAGGTCCCACGTCGTACACGTCGAGCGGCGCAAGCGCGCCCGAGTCCGGGTCGATCCCGTAGGACGCCAGTTTTCCGCTTGCCTGGCCCGCGGCGTAGAGAAACCGGCCCTGTGGATCCAGGTTGAAGGCGCGGGGCGTCGTTTCGGTCGGCGCATGCCCGATGGCACGCAGCAGCCCGGAGTCCGGGTCGATCGCGAATCCGGCGATGCTGTCGTGGCCCCGGTTGCTCACGTATATGAATTTGCCCGTTGGATGGATATGAAACTGCGCGCAGGTGTTTTCGCCGGTGAAATCCGCGGGCAATGTCGACACCGTCTGCATCGCTACCAGCGTTCCCCGGTCCGGATCGATCCGATAGGCCGTCACGCTGCTTGCCTTCTCATTGTCGACGTAAAGCACATTCAGCGTAGGGTGGTGGCAATAGTGCCGCGGCTCCGTATCCGGGGGCTGCTCCACCCGGGGCGGATCGTTCGGTATCAGCCTTCCGGTGTGCTCGTCAAACCTGAACTGACAGATCATGTTCGATTCGGACACGTGGGGCACGAAGGCGAAACGGTTCGACGGGTCGGTCTGTATGTAGTGGGCGCCTCGCGCGGTCTTTTGCCGGTCCACCGGCGCCGCCTGGACGATGCCGTCGTCAGCGATGGCATGGACGCCCGCCACAGCGTGTCCGTTGGAAGCCGACAGCAGGAAACGGCCGGTGTTGTCCAGGGACATGTACGTCGTGTCCCAGTCGAAAGGCGTGGTGCCCAGCAGCGTGATGCGGCCCGTTCTGCGATCCAGGCTGTAGGTCTGTACCGACGGCTCGCCGCGCAGTCCGGCGTATATACGTTCAAGACCGTCATCCGCAACCAGGGGCATCACGCCGGCGCCCGCGGCGACATCTTCCTTGAAGATCAGTCCGCCGCTGTCCGGGTCCATTTCGTAAAGGGCGATCTTACCCTCGCCGGTGATGGACAGGTACATGTAAAATGCCATCAAACGCCCCTTCCCAAGCGGTGGAAAACGCATCGGACCGCGGTATTGGAATCGCTCGCAATCGGGCTAGTCTGTATGCCTGAAAACAGAATGACAATGTGCAGGCCGACCCAGGTACCGTCAAGGCTTCATTTCTCGCGACATCAGCCGCCACGGCCGCGACATCAGCCGCCACGGCCGCGACATCAGCGCCTGGCGAGGACGATGTCCTGGCGGGTGGTACTGGCGGTCGTCACTTCGATGATTTCCGCTGACCAGGCTTCGGTTTCTTCGGTCTGCGGAACGTACATGGCGTAAGACCCGGCCGGCATGAAGAAAGCGGAGTACCGCCCCGCGTCATTGGAACGGACCGTCACCGAATCCGTCCCGCCGGGTTGAAAGAGGGTAACCGGGAAACCGGACAGTGGCACGTCGTCCCGGAGGACCGCGGGCGTGCCGTTATCGTGCTTGACGATTCCGGATACCTGACCCGAACTAGCCAGGTCGACCAGCCGGGCCTCGGGTTGAAACCTGAAACCAGTGATGGCGTGAGCCTGCCGCGTGTCCCCTTCGAGGGTGATCGATCGTATCGGGTCGAAATCTATGACCGCATCGGCTTTTCGATTTCGCTCGACGACAACAGGGGTAGAACCCTGGACGACGATCTCCATATTGAGTGGTGGCGAGAACACCTCGCTGAACTGCGAACCATTCGTCAGCGTCACGGTTACACCGTCAATTTTAAGCCGTGCCGCGTCGTATCTGCCTTCGGCCACGGAGAACACATCCAGAATACGGGTTTCGCTCCCGCCAAATTCGGCCAGGTCGATCGTGTGCGGCATGGCGCCAGGGGTTCCGTACTCGCTGTTCGCGGCGGAGCGTACGGCCATCTCGGAGAACCGCACGACGACGGATTCGACGTGCTGCTGGTTCGGAGACTGCGCCGCCAGCCGGATCTGCAGTTCGCTGATGACGCTGGTCGTCGGATTGTCGCAACCGGGGGTCGCGAATGCCAGGAGCGCGATCGCCAGAAAAAGGATCAGATGGAAATGACCGGTTCGTTTTTTCATTTCAAGCAGTGAACGCGTTAAAGGAGCATATACGTTTATATTGCCAATAGTTGGCTGTATGCTATATATATTGAACAGACGACCTGACAAACGGAGTTTTTCGATGATCGGCGTCACCCGCAAACTACTTTTTGTTTCCGCCGCCCTGCTGGTCATGGTGTCTCTCAGCGTTGTGCGCGAATCCCCGAAGGCCGAACCGAAGCCCGCTCCTAATCATCCGGTCGTCGCACCGGTGTACGCACCGCCGGATGTACCGCCGGTCGTATCGGCCGACGAGCCCATCAAGGTGGGCTGGCACCTCCTGGCCAGTCTCGACTACCGCACCGGCAAGCCGGGCGAGGAGTTGGCGGAACTCGACGGTAAAGTCGTCAAGGTCCCCGGATTTGCGGTTCCACTTGAAGACTGGGCGTCCTCGGTGACGGAGTTCCTCCTTGTGCCCTATGTCGGCGCCTGCATCCATACGCCGCCTCCGCCGCCCAACCAGCTCATCTACATTGAGATGGAAAAGGACAAATGGGCGTTTTTGAACGGGTGGAACCCGGTATGGGTCGAAGGCGTACTCAAGATAGAATTAACCAAGAGCGTGTACGGCTACGTGGGCTTCACCATCACCGGCAAGCGGGTCTATCCGTACGAGTACTGATCCGCGACGCGGACGCCCGCATGCCAGGATGCGTACACCCGCAAGACAGGATCGGAACTCCGGCATCCACCCATCGCCCGTACTCGTTTAAGCCGAGGACGGACAGTTTTTGTGAAGTTACGTTTCACGGGGATATGACATAGATGAGCCACACGATCGACATACGCCACCTGCGCTACCGTTACGGCGACGGCCCCTGGGTGCTGGACATCCCCGAGCTGACCGTCGAGCGGGGTACGCGCGCGTTCCTGTTCGGCCCCAGCGGCAGCGGCAAGACGACGCTGCTCGGTGTGCTGGCCGGGGTCCTGGAAGCGAATGAGGGCGAGGTCAGGGTGCTGGGCGAGGACCTCGCCTCAATTTCGGGCGCACAGCGGGACGCCTTCCGGGCGGAACACATCGGATATGTCTTCCAGATGTTCAACCTCATCCCCTACCTGTCGGTGCTCGACAACATCGCCCTTCCTGTGCGCATGCACGCGGGGCGCCGGACCCGGCTGGACGGCACGGGCGTGAAGGAGACCGCCGCGTCGCTGGCCGATCAACTCCACATAGGCGATCTGCTGAAGAAACCGGTGACCGAACTCTCGGTGGGGCAACAGCAACGGGTGGCGGCCTGTCGCGCGCTCATCGGATCGCCGGAGCTCATCATCGCCGATGAGCCGACCTCCTCCCTGGACTTCGACCGCCGCGAGGACTTCCTCGAGCTGCTCTTCCAGGAATGCGAACGTGCCGGCGCAACGCTGGTGTTCGTGAGCCACGACCGCACCCTGGAGGGCATGTTCTCCCGTACCATATCGCTCCCCGAAGTCAACAAGGCGGTAAACTGATGCTGGTTCTAGACCTCGCACTCAAGTCGCTCCGCAACCGCGCCTTCAGCACCTCGCTCACCGTGGGCTCCATCGCCCTCAGCGTCGCCCTCCTGGTCGGCGTCGAGAATGTGCGCGTGGGCATGCGTGAAAGCTTTTCCAACACCATCAGCCAGACCGACCTGATCGTAGGTACCAAGGGCGGCACGATTCAGTTGATGCTGTATTCGGTCTTCGGCATGGGCGCGCCGACAGAGAACGTTTCGTGGGAGGCCTACCGGCAGTGGGCGGAGCACCCCGCCGTCGAATGGACCATCCCCTACAGCCTGGGGGACAGCCACAGAGGGTTCCGGGTCATTGGTACGAACAAGGAATTCTACCGCCACTACCGCTACCGAGGAGGTCAGGTAATCGCGCTGGCTGAGGGACGTGCGAGTGAGAATCTGCTAGACGTGACCCTGGGCGCGGACGTGGCGGCAGAATTGAACTACACGCTGGGAGACGAGATCGCGGTGACGCACGGGCTCAGCGAGGTGGGCTTCCTGGTCCACGACCACATGCCCTTCACGGTCGTGGGCGTCCTCGCCAAGACGTTTACGCCCGTTGATCGCGCCCTCTACGTGACCCTCGAGGGCATGGAGGCCATCCACCTGGAGGACGACGGACACGATCACGAGGCGGAGGCGGCTGCCGCGGATGACGACCACGACCACGACGGCCACGCCCACGATGAAGAAGCCCACGATGAAGAAGCCGATGACGGACACGCACACGAGGACGACGGGCACGCACACGACGAGGATGCGGCCGACGCCCAAGCCCATGACCACGATCACGAGGCGGAGGTAGCTGCCGCGGACGACGGACACGACCATGATGAAGGACACGATCACGAAGAGACGGAGGCGGCTCAGACAGACGACGGCCATGCACACGAAGACGACGGCCATGCACACGAGGTAGCGGATATATCGATTGAGGACGTCGAAGTCACTCAGGTGACGTCATTCTTCGTGGGCACGACCGACCGACGGGACGTGCTCCAGCTGCAGCGCGAGATCAACGACTTCGAGAACGAGCCGATGATGGCCGTGATCCCCGGTGTCGCCCTGAACGAGATGTGGCGGAGCCTGGGTTTCGCCGAGACCGGCCTCCGGCTGATCTCGATCTTCGTCGTACTGGTAGGGTTGCTGGGTATGTTGGTCTCGCTCTACACTTCGCTCAACGAGCGTCGACGGGAGATGGCGATCCTGCGCGCTGTCGGTGCCGGACCCAAACGGATCGTCGCCCTGCTGGTGCTCGAGTCGGTGTGCCTGGCCGCTGCGGGGGCGCTCGCCGGACTGGTGCTGGTGTATGTGCTGCTCTTAGCGGCACAGTCTCTGATCGAGGCGCAGGTAGGGCTCTTCATCCCGATCAGCCCCCCCGGCTCTATCGAGTTGCTCTTCCTGGGCGCCGTGGTAACGGCCGGGTTCCTGATCGGTTTCGTGCCCGCCCTCAAAGCCTACCGAACCACCCTCAACGACGGGCTGACGGCGCGGGTTTAGGGGCGCTCGGCGTAACCGCAGAACCTCCTTCTTGATGAATACCTCGCACTTCTCCGAGCCGCAGTTGAACCCGTATTCATCCCGGTCAACATTCCTCCACTGCATCTTGTACTTCTGGTGCTTCAGATTGTAGGTGTTCTCGTCCCAGCACCGCCAGTAGGTGCCGATGACGGCGTCGATGATCCATCCCCGGTCCCGTTCGTCAACGGACAAACGACCCTGCACGCTGAAGTGATACAAGCTGTTTCACGGCACTTGTCTCCATGCACGGGCACATTTAACGGTCTATTTGGACATCCCCGCGGCGATCTCGAATCCAGGCCAGACGTGATTCTGCTCGGGGTTTCGTGGTTTCGTAATCTCCGCACCGCTGACAAAGGCTTTCAGCCATGCTATTGGTTAAAATGTAAACCAAAGAGACGGTTAAATCAGGGCAAGCGCTTCGGGTAATAGCGGAATGTTCCATTGAGGCATCATAGACCATGCAAAGGCCGTTTTCGTTTGACACCTGTCGCTTCATCAGCCTATATTGCCGCCTGTCAGGTGGGGTGTCTGAGTGGCCGAAAGAGACGGTCTTGAAAACCGTTGTACCTTTGCGGGTACCGTGGGTTCGAATCCCACCCCCACCGTCCAGCGGTGCGGAAATCTCTTGGGAGAGGTGCGAGAGTGGCTGAATCGGATCGCCTGCTAAGCGATTGTGGGTCAAAAACCTACCGAGGGTTCGAATCCCTCCCTCTCCGTTCGTAGTCAATTCGCTGTTCTTCATCGGCCGAATGGCGGCCGCCGCCGGATTCCCGGCCGAATCGGAAGTCCAGGGAGCCCCTTTCACGTTATGCCACCGGGAGCCCACCAATGAGGTACGAGCTGAAGCGAATCGACCCATGGTCCGCGTGCAAGATCACCTTTTTAATCGCAGGCGCCGTGGGGTTCGTTATCGGAGCGCTTTACGCCGTGGCGATCACGCTCATGGCCAGTTTTATTGGCATGGCGGGGATGTCCGAAGGCATGCCCGACGAGATGGGTTATATCGTGGGGGCCACGGGCTTGATCGCGGTCGTAGCCTGGATCGTGCTAACCCTGCTGTACGCCGTTCTCGGCGCCCTGGTGGTCTCGCTGGGCACCTGGTTGTATAATCTGCTGGCCGGAGCGATGGGCGGTGTGACCATGACCCTGGAGCCACCGCCATCCGTCGTTCCCGCGGCGACTCCTGCACCGTCGGACGCCACGCCTCCCGCCTCGTCATCCGCTTCTGATGCTTCGACCTCATCGGCAGACGCCGGCGGGTCAGATCCCCAGGCATCCTGACGACCCATGTCCCGGCCCGTACGCGTTCGCTTCGCCCCCAGTCCCACCGGACTGCTCCACATAGGCAGTGCCCACACGGGCCTGTTCAACTGGCTCTTCGCCCGCAGGGAGAAGGGCCGCTTCCTCCTTCGCATCGAAGACACCGACACCGCCCGCTCCCGGCCCGAGTGGGTCGATGCCATATTCGAGGTGCTGGAGTGGATGGGCATGGACTGGGACGAAGAGGTCGTCTTCCAGTCCCAGCGGTTCGACCGGCATGTCGCCCGGGCCCGTGCCCTGGTCGAAAGCGGCAAAGCCTACCGATGCTACTATCTGCCCGAAGAGCTGGAATCGAAAAAGAAGGAAGCCCTCGCGGAGGGCCGGTCCTGGCGGAACGACCGCCGCTACGCGGACATCACGGATGCCGAGGCACATGCCCTGGAGGCAGAGGGCCGCAAGCCGGTCATCCGGCTCAAGATCCCCGAGGGGAAAACTGTATTCCAGGACCGGATCCTGGGCGAGATCGCGGTGGAGAACGAGACCATCGACGATTTTGTCATCGTACGGTCCAACGGCACGCCCCTGTACCACCTGGCCGTGGTGGCCGACGACGTGGACATGAACGTATCTCACGTCATTCGCGGTATCGACCACGTCACCAACACCACCAAACATATCCACCTGTTCCAGGCCCTGGACGCCGAGTTGCCCGAGTTCGCCCATCTGCCCAGCATCCTGGGGGAGGACAAGAAGAAGCTGTCGAAGCGCCACGGCGCCGTGTCCGTCTCCGAATACCGCGACGCCGGCTACCTGCCCGACGCCGTGGTCAACTTCCTCTCGCTGCTCGGGTGGCAGACCGGCGACGACCAGGAGTTCTTCACCCGTGCCGAGCTCATGGAGCGGTTCTCCCTGGACCAGGTCCACAAGCGGGACACCGTCTTCGACCTGCGCAAATTCGAGTGGCTCAACGGCCAGCACATCATGGCCCTTTCCAACGAGGAGCTGTGGACGCTGGCGAAACCGTTTCTGAAACGCGCGGGTCTCATCGGTGGCGGAGAACCGGGCGGACAGGACGACGTAGATTTGGCCTACGGACGATCAGACGGGCAGACCGATGGGCTGTCGGGCGGTCGGCCCATGAACCACGACTACGCGATGGAGGTCGTCGGCCTGCTGCGGGAACGGTGCCGCACGCTGGCGGACTTCGCGGTACAGGGCAGGTTCTTCTTCACGGACGACTTCGACTACAATCCCAAGGCCGTCCGGAAGCACTGGTCGAAAGATCCAGACGCCGTGGCGGCGCGGATCCGCTGGCTTCGCGATGAGTTTACCGCGCTGGCAGCATTCGACACGGAAGCGGTGGAGGAGGTCGTCCGGAACCTGTCGGAACGGGAAGGATTGAAGGCGGCCCAGTTCATCCATCCATGCCGCGTGGCACTGACCGGAGAAATGGCCGGACCGTCCCTGTTCCATTTGATCGCCACCCTGGGGAAAGAGGCGTGTGTCCACCGATTGGAAAAGGCACTGGTGCGCCTTCCGGATGTGGTCGAACAGGCGGCGGTTGGCCAAGGATAATGCCCATAACGCAAGACGAAGCGTGACGTGGTTGACGAAAACAGACTTGGAAAGTTAACAGCACTGGAGAGAATACAGTCCTGGATAAGGGGTAACTACGATGTCAGATCAAAACGCCACTGAAAAACTCACCTATTCAATAACCATAGATGCTTCGAGGGAACAGGTTTGGCACGCTCTGTTCGACGACGAACCGTTCAGGAAGTGGTCGGGTGTTTTTGCCGAAGGCTCGCACTACGTGGGCGACTGGAGCGAAGACAGCGAGATACGGTTCCTGACCGAGGATAACGACGGTATGATCAGCGCGATCGACAAGAACCGCCCGTACGAGTTCATGTCCATCCGCCATATTGGCTACATCAGGCAGGGCGTGGAAGATACGGAAAGCGACGAGGTGAAATCGTGGACACCGGCCTTTGAAAACTACACGCTGAAGGACGTGGACGGCGGCACACACCTTACGGTAGAGACCGACACGTTTAACGATTTCGTTGAGTACTTCAACGAGACCTGGCCCAAGGCGCTGGTTGTCGTCAAGAAGATGGCGGAGGGACAAGAGGATGGGTGAAAGAACTGACTAAGTATGTTGATAGTTTTGTGTAACTGGTAAATCTTATACATTTAGCTTACATCACCAGACACCTTCTGAGGACGGGTTAAATTGAGAGTGTCGACGGTGTTGGAACTATAGACCCATTCAGAATTGAATGAAGATGAAAACTACACTGTCTGTTTCAGAACTGCAAGCAGAAGCTCAAAGATTTGCTGAGGCGGAATCCAGGCACAATGAACCGTCCCTGTTTGGAGTTACTGACGGTAAAGCGGTAGGAACATACTTGGAGCAAAAATTTCAGAACTATCTACATAGTAAATATGACTACACCGAAGGATCATCCGCAAAGGGAATAGACCTGCCGGAATTGGGGATTGACATCAAAACCACCAGCATTAGACAACCACAGTCTTCATGTCCCTTCAAAGCTGCTAAGCAGAAAATCTACGGACTGGGTTACTCCCTTTTGGTCTTTGTTTACGAGAAATCGGATGATGAACAGACCAGAACAGGTAACCTGAAAATCAGGCATGTGATATTCATAGAAGATTCACGAACGGCAGACTTCCAAACGACGACAGGCCTTAGAAGAATCCTCGATAACTCCCCCAATATCGATGACATTATCGCTTTCTTGGCAGAACGTTTTCTACCAGTTGATGATATTCAAGCTCAGGAACTTGCGGAGGAAATACTGAGTAATCCACCTGAGATCGGCTATCTCACTGTCTCAAATGCTCTCCAGTGGCGGCTCCAGTACACTAGTACCATCCTGCGTAAATCACCGTGCTTATTTTTGAGCCTTACATACCCGATTTTACGGGTTATCCAACACGATGTTACGTAACGCTTTGTTTGTCAGGCCGGTACTAGAGTTATCGATAATGCCGGAAAAATTGCTGGAGTAACCAGAATCGTATAGGTATGAAATCCAGAATTCAAACCCAATTTGGGGATTTCCAGACTCCCATTGATTTAGCTCACCAGGTTGCCGAGTTATTGCGGGCGAGAGGAATCTCACCAGTTACAGTCGTTGAGCCAACGTGCGGTTGGGGAAACTTTCTAGTCGCGTCTATAAACACGTTTGGCGGCCAAGTTAAGTACTTTGGTTTTGACGTTAATTCTGAACATATCAACGCAGCGCATCAGAACATTGCAAACCTAGACACCCTTCCCTGTGAATTGAAATGTGAAGATTTCTACGATAAGGATTGGAATGGGTTTTTCTATTCGCTCCCCGAGGACTTGTTGGTTATCGGAAATCCCCCATGGGTGACAAATGCGATACTAGGATCATTGGGACGCAAGAATCTCCCCACAAAAAGCAATTTCCAAGGACACAAGGGGTTTGAAGCGAAAACTGGTAAAGCAAACTTCGATGTTTCGGAGTGGATGCTGATTAGATTGTTAGAGAGTCTACAAGGAAAGAAAGCAACCGTTGCAATGCTGTGTAAAACCACAGCTGCCCGAAAGGTCCTGAAGTACTGTTGGAAACGTGGATTCGATATTGGTGATTCGACATTATATACTATAGATGCAAAGAGGCACTTTGGTGTTTCCGTAGATGCGTGTCTATTAGTCGTGCAAACTGGCGAGACAACGCAAAGCAAATCAGCGTCTGTTTACGCTGATCTTAGTTGCACCAGTCGTATTTCAGACTTCGGTGTGTATCGAGATGAACTGGTTTCTGATATAGAGGCATTTAAGAGTGTTGAGGAACTAGACGGTATCGAATATCGAAAATGGAGGTCGGGAGTCAAACACGATGCAGTCAAAATCATGGAACTCGAGCCAAGTGGTAATGAGTGGGTGAACGGTCTAGGTGAAAGATGTATGATCGAATCATCCCACCTGTTTCCTATCCTCAAATCATCGAATTTGGCCAACGGTCAATTGGAACCATCGAAATATGTCATCCTTACTCAACGTAAAACGACGGATGATACTTCCGCTATCAGCGTGAACGCCCCTAAAACATGGCAATATCTGTTAGATCATTGTGATAACCTAGACCGACGTAAGAGCAGTATTTACACCAAGCGCCCCAGGTTTTCGATTTTTGGCGTTGGATCATATACCTTTTCTCCGTGGAAAGTTGCGATTTCAGGTCTGTACAAAAATCCTGTCTTCAGAGTGATCGGTAGTGTGAAAGGAAAACCGATCACCTTGGACGATACCTGTTACTTCATTCCATGTGAATCAAAAGAAGAAGCTGTCTTCTTCGGATTTCTGTTAAACTCCAAGGTTGCACAAAGTTTTGTTAAATCACTGATCTTTCCCGATTCAAAAAGACCAATCACCATTGATGTCTTAAAACGTATTGATTTGAAAAAGCTTTCAGAAAGATTGAACTATGAGGAGGAAGCTACTAGCTATCTCGAAAATGCTGTTTTTGAGAGTGGACAGCAAAAACTACTCGTCTATGAAGACGAAGAAACGTATCGGGCTGGGATATAGAAGAACTGACTTAAGAGATCAATTGCATGTGATGACTCAATATACAGCCGAGTGTTTCCATGGACATCGATGCCAGAAATCACCGACAATAACATCCTGAAGACCTGGTTAACTGACAGGCCTCCTGAGTTTGCATGCGTCCTTGCTTCCCGGGCCGCTCTACGGGTGGTGCCTTTACTAGTTGAGGCATTGCGTGAAGACGAAATGGAACGTCGCGCTTCTATAATACTATCAGGGTTTCGTACGCTGTCGACCGCCCACTGTGCAAGCGCTTTTCCATTGAAGGTGCCGGATATCCGAAACATTGCTAGTACCATCCTGCGTAAATCACCGTGCTTATTTTTGAGCCTTACATACCCGATTTTACGGGTTATCCAACACGATGTTACGTAACGCTTTGTTTGTCAGGCCGGTACTAGTGCTGTTTGCAAGGAGGTAAGTGACACTGTTTCCAAAGCTGCAAACAGTGCCCAGATGGGTGTTATAGAAGCAACCGAAGCCGTTCCAGAACAACACCTTTATATCCAAGATCTCCAATCGGATGTCCGAGGCCTGCGTGTCGCTGAGGACGCAGTCCATGCTGCGGTACATGCCTTGCAGGCGGCCGTAGATACGGTCGATGCTATCAACGGTATTGCCAGTCCAAAAGCGGCCTTCGAGGCTACTACAGAGACAATCAATACTGCTCTTTCTGCAGTGGATGGCGCTCATGGCTATCCCGATCTACTTGGCACTATAGATGTGGATACCGACAACGAGATCGAACGTGAAACCCACATTAGCGAATTCTGGAAGGCAGTGGAACTAGATGCTGAGCTACTTGAGACAGGCGAAGGAGCAATAGGCAACTCGTCTGAATTAGTCTCCGGTATTTCAGGCATAGCGCTATGGCTTGGTGAGCTTCCGGTTTGGGTGGGCAGAAGATGGGTGGGACTAAAGGAAAAACTACCTGCGATCGAGGGATGGCAAGTGTGGAAAGATTGGTACGAGGCTAGATTAACCGGAGAGTCTTCTAATGAAAGGATAGCGTTTGACTTGGTGAAGATCCCTAAAGAGGACTGGGATCGAGGCCCCACTCATGTCAATGACATCATTGCGAAGTTTGTAGAAAACGAACCCGACCCGATGATAGCTGCAATCGCACATAGCGTTAAGGATTTTGATGCGGTCAAAGAGGTCATGGACCTCTGATGTTACCCCGTTTTTGTGGACGGTTAACCATTTGGGATTCAGGCTATCTTCTTGAAGCTCCTTTCGTAGTTTAAGGGTGAGAGGTATCCGAGGGAAGAGTGGCGTCTGTGCGTGTTGTAGAAGCCCTCGATGTACTGGAACAGGTCGAGTCTGGCCTCAGCTTTTGTGGCAAAGCGCCTGCGATCGATCAGTTCGCATTCCAGGCTGGCGAAGAAGCTTTCGCACAGGGCGTTGTCGTAGCAGTCTCCAACCGATCCCATGGAGGGTCTGACGCCAAACTGTCTGCAGCGTTTGCCGAAAGCCACCGAGGTGTACTGCAATCCCTGGTCGCTGTGGTGGATCACGCCTTCGGGTCTGCGCTTTTCGAGGGCCATGTCCAGGGCGTCTTCGACAAGTTCGCTTCGCAGATGATTGGCCATGGACCAGCCGACGACCCGGCGGCTGAAGGCATCTATGACCACCGAGAGATAGAGGAAGCCTGAATGGGTCGGCACGTAGGTGATATCGGCTACCCAGAGCCGGTCTCTTTCCGGCGCGCTGAAGTCCCGGTTGACCAGATCGGGGGCCTTCCGGCCTTCTGCGGACCGCCAGGTAGTGCGCACGGCTCTGCGACGGGATACTCCGCTGATGGCGGCCAAGCGCATCAGGCGGGCCACGCGTTTTCTTCCCACACGGATCCCGGACGCGCGCAGTTCGGCATGGATGCGCGGTGCGCCGTAGGTACCGTAGGAACGTTGATGGATCAAGCGGATCCGGCCAAGCAGCATGGCATCCTCACCGGCCCTCCTGGAGACGGACCGTTTGAGCCAGACGTAGTAGCCGCCAGGGGAGACCTCCAGCAGGGCGCACATCCGACGCACGGGATAGACGGCCTGATGCGCCTTTATGAACGGGAAGACCCGGGCGGGGTCTCGGTCTCCCGGGCGAACCAGGCCGCGGCTTTTGCCAGGATCTCCCGATCCATCCTGAGCTGCTTGTTCTCACGGCGCAGCCGACGCAGTTCGGCCCGGGCTTCGGTGGTCAGGCCATCTTCGCGCCTGCCCTGGTCCAGATCGTCCTGCTTGACCCAGTTGCGGATGGCTTGGGCGGTGGGTTCGAACTCTTTGGCCAGCGCCTCGGGACTGCGGCCGGCGCGAACGAGCTCAACCATCTGCTGCCGAAAGGCCGTCGGATAGGGGGTACGGGGTCTGGGCATGTCACGCTCCTTTCAAACACAAGAAGTTACATGTCCACTAAACCGGGTCAACTCCACTCGAAGAGTATTCAACGAGGATTCAGAACGCACTACCTGACGATCCCAAATTAGCGATCGGAACCACAAAGGAAATGTTGGAAGCGATGATGAGGACCATTCTTCACAGACGGGGGACGGTGATGGAAGAGTTAAAGAAACTCGACTTCCCGCCCTTGACAGGCCGCTGCTTTTCTGAATTAGGTCTATCCGGAAATCTCGCTCCAACCACCGAAAGTGAGACCTACCATCGGAAAATTGCTAGTAGTGCCAGAAAAATGGTTAATACTATCAATGACTTCCGCAACCACGCTGGGACCGGACACGGGCACGTAATAGGTGCGGAGCCAATGGTAACCGAAGCCGACGCATACCTAGTCGCATCCACTGGATTCATTTTGGCCGCTTGGTTAGCGCGTCATCATAGAGAGCTTACATAAGCCAAAGCGACAGCCTCCCCAATGCCTGGTATAAAGAGATTTCTAGACTTCGTTATCTGGATATTGGACGTCAGGTTACGGTAGTTTAAACACGAATATGATAAGCACAATTACACCCAGTATAAAGGCAAGTATCTTGTTTTCCGACCTGGTAATTTGAGTTTCCAGACGATTCTCCAGGATTTTCAGATCGGTTTTCGTGACGTACCTTTCCAATTCCTCTATTGATGTGGATTGCTCTATTTCAGACCTCGACATTGTTGTACCCACCTTTGCTAAGATCCGCTCGTTAGCAAATACGACAACAACCAAACTTCACATAAAGTTCCTGATAGTGCTTTCGGTTACCTGATTCTGCTGTCTGGCGTTGAGACACTCGCTTTGAAGAGCGCAAGATAGTTAAACGGCATTTTACTTAGATCAAAACCGTAAGACTTGCTGATAACGTATCAGTCGATCAATTCCACGTTTTCTTGAGTCTTTTTCCAGGGATCGCGATTGCGGCGTTCGAGCAAACCCCAATCCCTATCCCCATTCCCTAATCCCGTTTCCGGTACCAACGGTACTCGACGATCATTCCCGCGATCAGCACGATGCAACACAGCACGTAGGGCATGCGCAGTCCGATGAGCTGCGCCAGCAGGCCCCCGACCAGGGGTCCCGATACCATGCCCATGCCAACGATCATCTCGTTGCGCGCGCCCTTTTCCCCTTTTCGTTCCTCCTGGAAAAACGAATAGAACTGGCTGGCCGAAAAGGCGGCGCCGACCAGCAACCCGACGGTTCCGAAGGCGAAGGCCAGCACCACGGTGGCATCCTGCGTCGCGACGACCACCATGCCGATCACGGCGACGATCTGGGGAATGACGAGGGGCGTGAGCCGGAACTGCCACCACTTCGTGAACCGCGCGATGAGGAAGACCGTCATCTGCAGGAGCCGCGGGATGGCGAGCAGTATACCGAGCGTATCGGGACGGATGAGGAGTTCGGAAGCGAGTTTGGGGAACTGGTTGTTAAGCATGCCGATCATGAAGAACGCCGTGAAATTGGCCGTCCAGGCGATCCAGCGGAAGCGGGCCGATTCCTCGCGCGTGCGTCCCCGCGCTTCCTCTGTCGGATCGTCTTCCCGCGTTGTCGCGGGCGGGAAGCGCAGAAAGACGATCGCCAGCGAGAGCACGACCATGCCGATGGTGCCGGTGGCAAAAGGCACTGTCGGACCCGCGAGGTAGAGATAGCCCCCCGCCAACGGACCCAGCATGAATCCCATGGTCCAGAACATATTGAATGTGCCGAGGGTCTTGACCAGCTGGGTCCGGCTGCGGCCCTCGGCCAGCATCGCCTGCACCGACGGCCAGAAGAGGGCCAGCAGTCCCCAGCCCATGGCCGTGCCCGCGAGCAGCATCCAGTAGTTCACCGCCAGAAAGAGCATGCCGAACACCAGCGCGGTCAACCCGGCGGCGATGGCCAGGATCCGGCGGCGGTCGAAGCGGTCGGCCAGTTTGCCCGTGAAGGTGCACGCCAGCGTGAAGCTGAGGGAGCCCGCGGTGCCTATGAACCCGAGTTCCACCACGGAAGCGCCCAGGTCGAGTGCCCTGAGCGGCACGGCGAAGGACACCAGGCCCGTGCAGAAGTCCATGATAAATGCGGCGGTAAAGAGGAAGTAGTCGGAACGCTTGAGCACGGGCTATGAAAGGCTCCAATCGTCTCGGGTTGAGGGAGACGCTCGCATCGCGGGTCTACGAAAGGCTTCGCTGCGCCGTGCCGCGGGAGAAATAGTTGGAACCCAACAGCACGCTGGATACGAGGAGCAGCAGCAGGACGGCGTAGGCCGCGGCGCTGCCGATGTTGAACTGGCGCAGGTGGGAGAGAATCTCCATGGCGATGGGCCGGTTGTCGTAGACGTAGAGCAATATGGAGGCCACGAACTCACCAAGGGCGGTGACGAAGGCCAGCAGCGTTCCGGCGAGCACGCCCGGGCCGATGAGGGGCAGGGTGACCCGGCGGAAGGCGTAGAACCACCCCGCGCCCAGGTTGCGCGCCGCCTCCTCCAGGGAGTCGTCCAGCTGCCTGAAGGCCGCCGAGGACGCCCGGAACACGATGGGCAGGTGGCGGACGAAGTACGCGATGGGCAAAAGCCAGAAGGAACCCACCAGCACCTGTCCGAAGCTGAAGGGCGTGCCCCGGCTGAAGGCGACGATCAAGTTGATGGCCACCACCGTGCCGGGCAGGGCCCACGGCACCATCACGAGGGCGTCGAGCATCTTGCGGCCCCGGAACGTGCCCTTGACGACCAGGTAGGCCGCGGTGACGCCGATGGCCACGTCGGCCGCCGTGGAAACCACCGCCATGTTCAGGCTGTTCCGGATCGGTTCCCAGAAGGTGGAGTCCTGGAAGAGGCGGCCGTAGTTGTCCGAAGTATAGACCTGGGGTAGGATCTGGTGGGTCCACGTGCCGTCCTGGACGAAGGACAGCAGGAGAATGGTCAGGTGGGGCAGGAGGAGCACGAACACCATGACGATGCCGGCGGCGCCCGCGAGCAGGCGCGCCCAGCGTCCCCGGATTTCGCGCCGGACCGTCGCCGTGCCCTTGGTGCTCATGGCGTACTGCCGCCGCCCCTCGTAACGGCGCATCCAGAACAGAAAGGCGATGGAGAATGCGGAGAGGACCACGGTCTGCGTGACGGCCATGGCCATGTCGCCGTTCAGCTTGGACGTGTAGATGTTGAGGCTCAGGAAGCGGAATCCGCCCGCGAAGATGAAGGGCGCGCTGAAGGAGTTCATGGACGTCATGAAGACCAGGAGCGTCGCCCCCACCATGGCGGGCGTGAGCAGGGGCAGAGTGACGGTCCGAAAACTGAACCAGGACGACGCGCCCAGGTTGCGGGCCGCCTCCATGACCGCTGGGTCCATGCCCCTTAGCGCCGCCGAGGTGAAGAGGTAGAAGAAGACGTACATGGTGTAGCCGTGAACCAGCAGCACGGCCCACACCCCGTTCAGCGAAAAGGGCGGTCGCTCAAGTCCCAGGGCCGCCTGGATAAGCCGCGGAACCATGCCGCTTTCACTGTAGAGGAAAAGGAAGGCGAGCACGCCCACCAGGGGCGGGAGGACGATGGGCAGGATGGCCAGCGCCGAGAAGACGGATCGGCCGGGAAACTCGTAGTGGGTGAAGATGAGGGCAAGGGGGACGCCAATGAGAGCCGAAAGCAGCACGCTGCCCACGGAGACCATGACGCTGTTGAAGAGGCCTTCCATGTAGGACGGGCTGTCCGGATCGAAAAACTCCCCGTAATTACCGAAACCGAACTGACCGTCCCGGAACAGGCTTTCCCACAGCACGAGGGCGGCGGGATAGACGATGTAGCCGAGCAGGATGAATCCCAGGGGGATGAAGAAGAGAGCGCCGGGTTGCCGGATGGCGGCGTACAGGTTCATGATCCGGTTCAATCCCTCAGGATGATCGCCTGGTCGCCGGGAATGCGGACGCGCACGGCATCGCCGGGTTGACGCGCGGCCATCGGCTCTTCCGCGTTCTCCACGACCTGGATGGAGACGCCCCCGGCATCGACGGTGAACTCGACGGTTGCACCCTTGAAACGCCGGGTGGTCACGACGCCGCCCACCGTTCCTTCCAGATCCTCGTCGGTCAACCGGGCGGCCTGGGGATGCAGGGCAAGGTAAACGGAACTACTGGGCGGCGCGGCCTCGGGCAGCGACGACGACTCAGCATCATCAGCCAGCGCGGTGTCATCGGTTGGCGTGGCCTCATCGGCCGGCGCGGGTGACGGGGTTGACGCGGCCGGTGCGGGCAAGGCGACGGCCAGTCCGCTCTCGTGCCGGAAAACCGTCCTCCCCCCGTCCGACGCGAGCACGCCTTCCCATAGGTTCATGTTGCCCATGAAGGTAGCCACGAACCGGTTGGCCGGCCTGCGATAGATCGCGTCGGGGCGGTCCAGCTGCCGGCACTCGCCCTCCTCCATCACCGCGATCCGGTCGGAAACGGCCAGCGCCTCCTCCTGATCGTGGGTGACGTAGATGGCCGTGATGCCCAACTTGGTCTGCAGTTCCCGGATCTGGTCCCGGGTTTCTTCCCGCAGCTTGGCGTCCAGGTTGGACAGCGGCTCGTCGAGCAGCAACAGGTCGGGTTCGATGACCACGGCCCGTGCGAGGGCCACTCGCTGCTGCTGCCCGCCGGACAGCTGGGGCACGGGGCGCTGTTCCAGCCCGGCCAGTCCCACCAGGTCGAGGGCCCGCGTCACGCGGTCCGCGGTCTCGGCCGTCGCCACCTTCCGCGTCCGCAGGCCGAAGGCCACGTTCTCGAAGACGGTCATGTGGGGGAAGAGGGCATAGTTCTGAAATACCATCCCGGTGTTCCGCCGGTTGGCGGGCACGTGGGTGACGTCCTGGTCGTCGAAGTGCACGGTGCCGGAGGTAGGGAAGATGAACCCGGCGATCATGCGGAGGATGGTCGTCTTGCCGCATCCGCTCGGGCCGAGGAGACTGAAGAACTCGCCGTCGGCCACCGTCAGGCTGATGCCCTTCACGACCGGGGTGTCATCGAAGTGCTTGGTGAGACGATTGAGGGTGACCTGGGCCATGGGCGGAGATCGGAAGCGGAGCGCCGGGAGCGCGGCAGATGGAAAGAGCTATCCCCGGTCCTTGATGTTGTCGTCCCAGTACTTCATCCAGGTTCTGGACTGTTCGGAGAAGACCTTCCAGTCGATGTCGAAGGGGGCGACGGACAGATCGGCCATCCACGCGGGCAGGCGGTCTTTCGGGATGTCGCCCCGGGTCGGGATCCGGTAGTACTCCGTGGCCTGCAGGACGGTGTGGTCCTCATTGGTGACGAATTCGTAGAAAAGCCGGGCGTCGTCAGGATTCTTGCCGTTGGCGATCAGCGCGATGCCGTCGGTCAACACGGGCGCGCCGCTCCTCGGCACCACGAAATCGAAAGGATAGCCGTACCGGTCCACCTGCAGCATGATGTCGCTCATCAGCCAGATGGAGACCAAGCCTTCCTTCCGGGCGAGCTTCTGGAACATCATGTTCGGATCGGCGGCGTAATCCTTCGTGTTGGCATCGAGAAGCTTGAGCCACGCGTACCCCGCGTCGGGAACCCGGGTGTCCCGGTATGTGCGCCAGATCATCCCCGAGTAGACCGTCCGCATCGTGCCGGACGCGAGCGGGTACCGGATCACGATCAGGTCCCGCCACCGGGGGTCGAGGAGTTCGTCCCAGTCTCCGGGCGCGGTCTCTCTGGTCAGCTCAAGGTTGTTGAATGCGATGACCGGAATCAACTGCGCCGTGCCGTACCACCGGTCGTCCTCGTCCCTGAACTCGGGTAGCAGAGCGTCCGCCCAGGTCGGCCGGTAGGGACTCAGCAGGCCCTCGTCGGCGGCCTGGATGAAATTGGTCGCCGGCGCGCCCCACCAGACGTCGCCCTGGGGATTGGATCGCTCCGAACGCACCCGGTCCAGCACGTCCTGCGAGCCCATGTCGAGCCACCGGACGTCCACATCGGGATGAGCGGCCTCGAAAAGCTTTTCGAACTCGGGCAGGATCGGCTTGCCGTGGGGCGAATAGACCGTCACGACGCGCCGGTCCGAATCGCCGCCGCCACAGCCCCAGGTGAAGACGACCGTGCACGCCGAAATGGCCGTTAACAGAACCAATTTTGAAAAGTGCATACCCATCTTCATGGCATTCCTCAGAAACCCTCGGTAATCCTGTGTAATCTTCGTCGCGCCGCTCCGTTTCTCCGAATCCGGAAAGCCCCGGGACGTGGCTAGAAAGTACCACGGCGGGCGTCGAGTGTCAACGCAGTTCTGGCGGAACCTCGGGTCGTACAAGGCGGCGAGGACACGGCTGCACTGGGTCGCGCAAGGCGGCGGGGACACGGTTCCGCCGGGGGCGCGCAATTCGCCGAGCACACGATTGCGCCAGGGTCCCGCAAT
Source organism: bacterium (assembly GCA_965207085.1). GTDB lineage: Bacteria > JAAXHH01 > JAAXHH01 > JAAXHH01 > JAAXHH01 > JAAXHH01. The sequence continues at coordinate 277,004 of CBDBLQ010000002.1, forward strand.
CCAGCTCAGGCCAGCCGAAAAACCACCGCTTCCGACCCCTGTATATTCCCGCAGTAGATACCTTCGAATACCGAACCGGATACGGCCGCGACGATTCGTCGGGCCAGGTCCCGGCTCTCCTCGTCGCCTGCGCAGGAGAGGTACAGGGAAAGAGGTACGGAATCGGGAAATGCCCGTCGGTAGGCCTCGGGATGGCTCACGACGCCGGCGATGACTTTGGGCGTTACCGGTTCGTCTTGTCCCAACCCGGTCAGACGGCCCACGCGCTCCGGCCGGTGCACCTGCCGCTCGTCCAGCGGGATGCCGATGGCCCTCACGGTGGCGACGATCACGCCCCGTGTCGTACCCTCCGGCACCACGGGCTCGTAGTCCCCGGGCGCCTTGAACAGCCGGGCGCGTGCGCCGTCGGCCTTCATGAGCAGCAGGTCGGGCGAACAGATCTCCCGCAACTTCTCCAATTCGTCCGCGTCCAGCCCCTTGAGCTTGTCGGGCCGTGGCCGGGCGCCCAGGACGGTTACGTGGCGGTGCGTTTTAAGTTCAGGGGGAACAAGCGCCGGCCAGTCCGGCGTCTCGCCGGTCACATAGAACCCGCGCGTCTGCTTCGACGTCGGCGGATGCAGGTGCGTGGTGGACGTCGTGATGACGGCGTAACCCCGTTCGACGGCCTCGCCGGCCAGCCGGTACATCAGCGTGGCCTTGCCGCCGCTGCCGACGATGGCCACCGCATCTCCCCGCTGAATCCCGAGCGTTTCGAGAAAGGGTGTTTCCGCCGCCGGTCCGCTCACCACTCGCCCCCCGGATCGACGCGGATCACCCGGGGCCGGCGCTGCAGGAAACGCCGCACGAGGACCATGCCGACAAGGAATCCCCCGATGTGGGCGTACCAGGCCACACCGTCGCTGCCGATGCCCAGGATCTGCCGCAGGAACCAGATCCCGAGTACGATGATGGCGGGCACGTGGATGATCTGGATGAAGATGAACAGCAGGACGAAGGTCTTGATGTAGGCCCGGGGATACAGGATGAAGTAGGCGCCCAGGATGCCCGCGATCGCCCCGCTGGCGCCGATCATCGGGATGGCGGAATCGGGTTCGGATACCACGTGTACCATGGTGGCGCACAGGCCGGTCAGGAGGTAGAAGAGCAGGTAGCGGCCCGCCCCCATGGCGCTTTCCACGCTGTTGCCGAAGATCCACAGGTACAGCATGTTGCCGGCGAGGTGCATGAAACCCCCGTGGACGAACATGGCCGTGAACAGGGTCAGGGGGAAGGGCACTAGAGCGTCCGGGTAGAGCAGGGAGGTGCCCGGAATGGGGATTTTTTCCCGTTCGGCGAAATGGGTCAGTTCGTAGGGGATGGCCGCGGTCTTGAAGATGAAGATCTGTTCGCCCACCGGTCCCAGGACGAACTGGAACAGGAAGACGGCCACGTTGGCGGCGAGCAGCCCGTAGGTGATCACGGGCCGGCCATAGGACGGGCTTTCAGCCTGGAGAGGTAGGAGCATGGGAAGTCGGACGGGTCGCGGCCGGCCCGGGAGGGCGCGAACCGACCCGGCAGGCAACGGACCGTCTCATTTCGTGGGTTGGGACTCCAGCCGGTTGATTTCGTCACGCAGCCTGGCGGCCTTCTCGAACTCCAGGTTGGCGGCGGCCTCATACATGGCGGTCTTGAGTTCTTCCACGACAGTACTCTGGTCCATCTTCGCGATGGTATTCAGAATCGGCATGTCGTCGTCCGCGGCCTTCACGTCGGCCACGGCCGTAGTCTTGATGATCTCCTCGATGGACTTGTACACGGTCTCCGGCTCGATCCCGTTCAGTTCGTTGAACTCCCGCTGCAGCGCCCGCCGGCGGTTCGTCTCTTCCATGGCCCGCCGCATGGAGTCCGTGATGTTGTCGGCGTAGAAAATCACCTCGCCGCGCACGTTCCGCGCCGCCCGTCCCGCCGTCTGGATCAGCGAACGTTCCGACCGCAGGAACCCCTCCTTGTCCGCATCCAGGATGGCGACCAGGGAGACCTCGGGCAGGTCGAGTCCCTCCCGGAGGAGGTTGATGCCCACGAGCACGTCGAACTTGCCGAGGCGCAGGTCGCGCAGGATCTCGACGCGCTCGATGGAATCGATGGTGGAATGGAGATAGCGCACCCGCACGTTCAGCTGCCTGAGATAATCGGTCAGGTCCTCGGCCATCCGCTTGGTCAGCGTCGTCACCAGCACCCGCTCCTGCCGGTCCGCGCGCTCCCGGATCCGGGTCAGGAGATCGTCCATCTGGTTCTCCACGGGCTGCACGCTGATCTCGGGGTCCATCAGCCCCGTGGGCCGGATGATCTGTTCGACCACGACGCCCTGGCACTGGCTCAGCTCGTAATCGGCCGGCGTGGCCGACACGTAAATCACCTGGTTGACGATCGTCTCGAACTCCTTGAAGGTCAACGGACGGTTGTCCAACGCCGAAGGCAGGCGGAATCCGTGCTCCACCAGCGTGGTCTTCCGCGACCGGTCGCCGTTGTACATGGCCCGGAGCTGGGGCAGGGAGACGTGGGACTCGTCGATGACCAGCAGGAAATCGTTGGGGAAGAAGTCGAAGAGGCAGAAAGGACGCTCGCCCGGGGACCGCCCCGACAGATGCAAGGAGTAGTTCTCGATGCCGGCGCAGAACCCGATCTCCCGCATCATCTCCAGGTCGAAGCGCGTGCGCTGTTCCAGCCGCTGGGCCTCGAGCAGCTTGTTCTCGTCGTAGAGCACCCGAAGCCGTTCGTCCAATTCCTCCTCGATGGCCTTCATGGCCTGGTCCAGGCGAGGCGCCGTGGTGACGAAGTGGCGGGCCGGGTAGACGGCGATGCGGTCCCGTTCGGCCAGCACCTCGCCCGTGAGGGGATCGAATTCGGTGATGCGGTCGACCTCGTCTCCGAACATCTCGATGCGGATGCCCTTCTCCTGGTCCGCGGGCAGGATGTCGAGGGTGTCGCCCCGCACGCGGAAGGTGCCCCGCGCGAAATCGTAATCGTTCCGGTTGTAGTGCATGTCGATCAGCTTGCGCATGATCATGTCCCGCTCGCACGCTTCGCCCCGGTCCACGAGGAGGATAAACTCCTTCCACTCATCGGGGGACCCCAGACTGTAGATCGAAGAAACGGACGCCACGATCACCACGTCCCGCCGTTCCAGCAGCGCGCTCGTCGCCCGCAGCCGGAGTTTGTCCAGGTCCTCGTTGACCGACGAATCCTTCTCGATATAGGTATCCGTCACCGGCATGTACGCTTCGGGCTGGTAGTAGTCGTAGTAGCTGATGAAGTACTCGACGGCGTTTTTCGGAAAGAACCCCTTGAACTCGCCGTACAGCTGGGCGGCCAGGGTCTTGTTTGGCGAGATGACCAGGGTCGGCTTCTGCAGCTCGGCAATGACCTGGGCCATGGTGTAGGTCTTGCCGCTGCCCGTAATGCCGAGGAGGCACTGGTGCCTGTCGCCCCGGTGCACGCCCTGGACGAGTTCCTCGATCGCCCTGGGCTGGTCACCCCGGGGTTCGTAATCGGAGACGACGGTGAAGGGAGGCATTCGTAAGTCCGTCGAGGTAACTGGCCGTAATTTCGACTGGATAAATAGGTGCAACGACCCATATAATATATGCCGAAGAAGCCTCAAATGCAAAGGAGGAGTGGCAATGTCTCATCCATTATTCGACCTGAGCGGACGCGTGGCCCTGGTCTCCGGCGCGGCCGCAGGCATGGGCAGGGCGACGTCCATCGCCTATGCCGAGGCGGGCGCGGATCTCATGCTGGCCGATATCAATGAAGAAGGCATGCAAGATACGGTCCGGGAGATCGAGCGCCTGGGCCGCCGCGTCGAACCGGTGGTGTGCGATGTCTCCAACGGCGCGCAGATCCGGGCGATGTTCGCACGGCTGGACGAAACCTACGGACGCATCGACGTACTGGCCAATATCGCCGGGGAGGGCGGCATCAACCAGCTGCCGCTGGAAATCACCGAAGCCGGGCTCATACAGACCCTGAACACCCTGGTCGTCGGAAGGTACGTCTGCTGCCAGGAAGGCGCGAAGCGCATGATCGCGGCCGGACGGGGCAGCATCATCAACATCGTGTCCATCGCCGGGCTGTCGGCCCTTGGCCGCGGCCACATGTCCTACAGCATCGCCATGGGCGGCGTGGCCCAGATGACGCGGGAGATGAGCACGGAGTGGAGCAGCAAGGGCGTGCGCGTCAACGCCATCGTATGCGCCCAGATCATGAACGAAGGCCTGAGCAAGCGCATCGACGCCGACGCCAAGCTGGGCGACACCTACCTGCGGGGCATCCCCATCGGCCGCCTGGGCAAATCGGAAGACATCCAGGGACTGGCCATCTTCCTCGCCTCCGACGCCTCCAGTTGGATCACCGGTGCGCTGATGCCGCTGGACGGCGGCAACACGGCCAAGAACGCAGGCGGATCCCATCCCGGGCAGCCGAATGCGCCGGATGAGCAGAAGTATTAGGTGGGATTCAAATTAGGAGATCATTTGAACAGAAGGGAAATGGGATTGACTAAGGATCGGTTTGAACGACTGAATGTCCGCTCCATGTGGGAAGACGAAGCCCTGGATCTCACCCCTTGGTTGGCGCACAACCTCAACTTCGTTGGAGACCTGATCGGCAAGAAACTGGAGTTAAAAAAGCAGGAGAAAAAAGTCGGTTCGTTTTTGTTTCTCGACATCCTGGCCAAAGACACCGATTCAGGTAACTTGGTCGCTATTGAGAACCAGTTGAACTGGTCAGATACGGATCATATGGGCCGACTCATTGCATATGCAACAATACTCGATGCCCGGATTGCCATCTGGGTTGCACCGGAATTCACGCATGAGCATGCTGAAGTCTTGCGTCGTTTGAACGAATGGACAAAGAAAGATATTGAGTTCTATGGAATAAAGGTCGAGGTCATCAGAAAGTCTCCAGATTCAGAGCCCGAACCCAGGTTTTTGAAGGTGGTGTACCCAGGAGGCTGGGATCTTGGAAACATCCTGCCGGTTGATCCACCAGCCCCACCTCATATTCAGAAATACACCGACTTCTTCGAGCCTCTGATCAATAAACTGCGCGATACCGGATTTGCTTCAGAAAGACCAATACGAATGTTCGACCACACAGGCCGTTACTTTCCTTCCACCGAGCACGACGGCATTTGGTATGCTGCGTCCCTGGAGGGTAAAAACGATGCCTGGGTCACCGTACACATTCGAAACGATGACAACGAGGTAACGAAGCATCTGTTTGATCAACTGGAAGCCGATAAAAATCGGATCGTATCACGCATTGAAGCCAATTTCGAACCGGAGTGGTGTTGGCGCAGGCATGACAGACATACGTTTTCCAGCATAAGTATCAGGAAGGACGGCAGTATAGACGACCCGGCGGACAGGCTCGAAGAAACCAGGGCCTGGATGCTGGATCTTCTTCCCAGGCTAAAGAAGGTTTTTGATCCGTGGATTGCTGAGTTGCTCTCACATTTACAAAAACACCGTAGGTAGAGTAGAAATTGGCAGGATGTATTAACTTTAACCAGATCGGATCATTTGGGTTTAGATAACAGGATCCAGTGTCTCACAAGTATCCCCATCGAACAGGTGGATCTTCTCCGGGTCGAAGGAGAGATCCACGCAATCGCCCCGGTCGAAACGAACATCCGGCCTAGTGCGCACCTTGACGTGGCTTCCTCCCACATCGACCGTCAGGTAAAGGTCGCTGCCCATGGGCTCGCGCACGACCACGGACGCCCGGGGGGCGGTCCGGGACAGATCCGACTCGGAATCAGGCGCCGGTGCTACTGTAGTCGCTGAATCCCGCGCCTCGCTGGTAGACCCGGATGACGACGGCCCAGATGACGACGGTCCGGTACCGACCTCGATATCCTCGGCTCGTACTCCAAGATAAACCTCCCGCCCTTCCGGCGGTTCCATCCGCTCGATCATTGACGCAGCCACATCACACGCGTAACCTTCGCCGACCACCCGCCAGCCACTTCCGACCGACTGCTCCAGCGTGCCTCGCAGCAGGTTGATGGGCGGACTCCCCACGAACCCGGCCACGAAGGTGTTGGCGGGGCTGCCGTAGATGGACTCGGGGGTGCCGATCTGCTGGATCTGTCCATCCTTCATGACCACGATCCGGTCGGAGAGGATGAGTGATTCGGCCTGGTCGTGGGTAACGTATACGAAGGTCATTTCGAGCTCGCCGTGAAGCCGCTTCAGTTCCGTGCGCATCACCACGCGAAGCTGAGCGTCCAGGTTGGACAGGGGTTCGTCGAGGAGGAAAACGCCCGGATCGCGGACGATGGCGCGGGCCAGGGCGACCCGTTGCCGCTGGCCGCCGCTCAGCGCACGGGGCTTGCGGTCCAGCAGGTGTTCGATCTCCATGGTCTTTGACGCTTCCAGCACGAGCCGTTTTCGATCCTCCGCGGGCACGCCGCGCATCTTGAGTCCGAAGGCCACGTTGTCGAAGACGCTCATGTGGGGATAGAGGGCGTAGGTCTGAAACACCATGGCGATGTCCCGCCGCTCGGGCGGCACGGCCGTGACGTTCCGGTCGTCGAACCACACCTCGCCCGTCGTGGGCGATTCGAGCCCGGCGATCATGTTGAGCAGGGTGGTCTTGCCGCAACCCGACGGCCCCAGGAGCGTAAGGAACTCGCGGTCGGCGATGTCGAGCGTAACGTCGTCCACGGCCACCACGTCGCCGAAGTGTTTCGTAAGGTTTTTCAACAGAACTCGTGCCAATGGAGTTGCTCCTCAATTAACGATGAACCGGCCGCGGGACCATCTGACCATCTGACTATACGCTCGCTCGCCTACCCCGTCACCGACCCGCCGATGCCCTGGATGATGAGCCGCTGGAAGAGGAAGGACAGCACCAGGGGCAGGAGGATGACCAGCACGCCGCCCGCGGCGATGACGGTGAAGGGCACCTGCAGTTCCTGGGCGAAATCCGACGCCAGCACCGTCACCGGCCGGGAGGCGATGGTGGTGGTGAAGAGCAAAGCGAAGAGGAACTCGCCCCAGGACGCGATGAAGGCGAAGATGCCCACGGCGACCAATCCCGGCGTCGTTACCGGCAGAAACACCCGCAGCAGCGCCCCCAGCGGCGTGCAGCCGTCGACGCGCGCGGCCCGCTCCAGGTCCAGGGGCACGGTCTGGAAGTAGCCCTTCAGGATCCAGATGGTGAAGGGAAGGGTGAAGGTCGTGTGAGACAGGATCACCGACAGGTGCGTGTCCAGGAGTCCGTAGCTCCGCATCAGCAGGTACATGGGGATCATGATGGCCACGCCGGGCACGCTCCGCGAACCGAGGTAGAACAGCAGGAGCAGCAGGTTGCCCCGGAACGGCAGGCGCGACAGCGCGTAGGCCGCCAGGGAACCACAGGTCAGGTTCAGGAGCATCACCGCGGTGCCGATGATCAGGCTGTTGACGATGGCCCGGGGAAACTGCCGGGCGATGGCGGCGCCCACGTCCGCCGTCCGTCCCTCCACGTCGAAATAGAGGCTGTAGTTCCCGATGGTGGGCTCCTCGGGCCACCAGCGCTGCTGCGTCACTTCCCGTTCGGGCATGAAGCTGACGGCCGCCACCCAGGCGAAGGGCAGGGTCAGGTAGATCACGGCCACCAAAGCGTAGATGTAGAGCGATGCGCGTCGCCACATGGTCATCCCCTATCCCTGGACGAGTCCGCGGCGGTACAGCAGCCGGATGTAGATGATGGCCAGGGTCATGGTAATCAGTGTGATGAGGTAGGAATAGGCGTTGGCCCCGCCGAAATCGAGCCGGGCGAAGGCCTCCTTGTAGGTCTGCCAGGCGATCACGTGGGTCGCGTCGCCGGGTCCGCCGCCCGTGAGCGCGTAGATCAGGTCGAAGGCCCGGAAGCCGTTCATGGTCTCGAAGATGGCGACGACGAGCACGGCGTGGTACAGCCAGGGGAGCGTGATGAACCGGAAGCGGTTCCACGACGTGGCGCCGTCCACCCGGGCGGCCCGGTACTGTTCCGTCGGGATAGCCTGGATGGCCGCCAGGAAGATGATGCAGGCGAAGGGCACGCTTCGCCACACGTGGGCGCCGATGGCGGCGTTCAGCGCGACGAAGGGCGAAGCCATGCCCGTATATACAATGTTGATACCGAACAGGTAGTTGACGGTCGCGACCGCGTCCTCCAGCATGGCGTTGAAGGCGCCGTAATCGCCGAGCAGCCCCACCCACATCAGGCCGTTGACCACACCGGGTATGGCCCATGGAATGAGCAGCAGGGCGCGCAAGACGCCGCGGCCACGGAAGGACTCGTGGAGCAGCAGAGCGATGGCCATGGCAATCACGATGACCAGGAGGACGGCCATGAAGGTGAAGTACAGCGAGATCCACAGCGCGTTCCAGAACTCGGGGCTCGCGAGGATGGTCGCGTAGTTCTCCAGGCCGTGGAAGTACACCTGATCGGGCCGTCGCAGGTTGTAGCGGTGCAGGCTCATCCAGAAGGATATGCCGATGGGATAGGCGATGAAGGCAAGGAGCAGGATCACCGCCGGCAGGTTCAGCACCAGGGGCAGGAAGTCCCGCGTCCTCGTCATGAGAAGGGAGGGTCTCAGTACAGTCATTTCTATGTGTTCCAGGCCACTCCGCGAGTAACCAGCAGCCGCGGCCTCAACTCCAATCCGCGATCAGCTGGCGGCAGCGCTGTGCGATTTTGCCCAGTCCGTCGCGGGCGGACTGCTGTCCCAGGAGGACCTTCTGGATCTCCGGCTGGTAGTAGATCTTGAAGTCGGGGAACCACGGCGCTTTGATGTTCTCCCGCGGCCGGACGTGCCGGGACTGCTCCCGCACTTTGTCGATCTCGCCCCACTGTTCCGTCTGGGCGACGATGTCCGGATCTTCCAGCAGCGACCGGTAGGCGAAACCCAGTCCCCGCAGGCGGAACCAGCGCCGCGCCGTGTAGTACTCGCCTTCCGCGTCCCTCGCGCCCAGGAACTTCATCAACGCCCAGGCGTCCTGCATCCGGTCTTCCCGGCATCTCGACGTCAGGCAGTACATGCGCGTCCAGCCCAGGGTGCCGTTCTGTTCCGCCGAGATCGACGGTACCGGCGCCATCCGGTACACCTTCGCGTGCTGCGCGTCCGATCCCCGCCGCTTCAGCTCATCATCCGCGGCCACCGAATTCCGGCGGTTGTTCACGTACTCCAGGTCGTACTTGTTGAGGATGCCGTAAACCTGCCGGCCGCTGGCGACGTGATCGCGCATCTGCCCCGCGGTGAGCGACGAGGGGGAGATGATGCGGTGACGGTGGATTCCGTCCGTGAGCCACTGCAGGATGGTCTCGGCCCGGCGGTCCTCGTCGTCCGGAAACGTGGGGTTGAGATCATCGTCGAACAGCGTCGCCTCGCTGGCGTAGTTCAGCGTCCACCAGTCGAGGAATCCGAGCACGCTTTGCCGGAAGTTCAGCATGATCGGGTATTCGATGACGTCCCCGGCGGGCGTGCGGACCCGGGCCTCCCGAACCTTGATAGCCTGCTCGGTCAATTCGTCCAGCGTGCGGGCCGGGGCGTCGAACCCCGCCGCCTCGAGCATGGGCGCGTTGAAGATCCAGATGTTGAAGTCGGTGTAGTACGGCAGCCCGTAGCGCTTGCCGCCGTAGGTCATCGACGAGAGGTTGTAGGGGAAGAGATCCGCGGTCGTCGCCGACGTATCGGGATCCGCGGCCAAGAGGTCGTCGCAGGGACGCAGCCAGCCGGCCTCGACCCATTCGGCGAAGTCGTCGTCGCGGACGTAACAGCATTCCATGGGCGCGCCGCCCACGTGCAGCGCCACCATCTTGTCGTGGTAGTTGCCCGACACCGCGTTGTAGTCCACCCGGATGCCGGTCTGCCGCTCGAAGTAGTCCAGGTTCTCCCGGACCAGGTCGGGTTCGTACACCCATCCCTTGAAGATGACGCCCGGCGCCGGAGCCGGACTGCAACCCGACGCCAGGCCCAGGCCCACGGCGGTCGACGACTGGAGGAATGCGCGGCGCGTCATCTGGAGTTTCACGGGCGGTCGGTCCCTTCAGGTGGAATCAGTCCGGGGGGTCCTGTGCTGCCGGCGGGCACGAGCGGGGCACGAGCGGGGCACGAGTGCACACCCCGTTCACCCCGAACAGGCCGGACACCGATCGGTATCGGGATCGTGGATGGGATTACCGCATACGGAGCACGGTCCGAGGGGGTGTTCGTCGGGCTTCGTGCGCGAACCGTGCCTGTATTCGATGATCCGCCACACGGTCTCGCCGTCCTTCGACGAGTAACAGAACCAACGGCCCTCTTTCTTGCCGTCGTAGGACTTGCCCACATGAGAACCGTAGTCGCCTTCCCACTGCCTGGTTCCGTTCTCGTGCCAGCAGGTGTACCAGCCCTCGTTGACGCCGTCTTTGAACCGTCCTTCGCTCTTCTTGTTGCCGTTGCTGTAGTACTGGATCCAGTTCCCGTCCTTCACACCCATCCGGTAGTTGCCTTCACTGCGCTTGTTGCCGTTGGCGTAATAGGTGACCCAGTAGCCGTCCTTCTTTCCTTTTACGGTCTTGCCTTCGGTAAGGGCCATGGCATGGTCATCCTGCAAACTGTAAAAGGAAGTTGATTCGTTTGGCGGTTCGAATGTACTGCCGACCGGGCCGCGCATTCGTGCCCGTTTAATCTAGGGAGGGAACGCAACCGGGTCAAGCGCTGCAGGCCGTTGCACCGCGCCACAGTAAACCGGATTCTGCCCGTTAAGCAGTCTCCCGGAACGCGTATCTGCAGGATCGCACCACGCTGTGACGAGCGCAGTACTGATTGATACCACGGTAGAATGCGGTAAAACACGGTAGAATAAGGTAATCGCCCGATCGAACTGCCGGCGATGTCATTCCCTGTTAAATCACTGGCGATGAAATATTGGACCGGTTATAAATGAATGCAATGAAGAACATCAATCTGGTTGAACGATCGGCATGCCGAGCGGCGTTGATTGAGCGGAAACCTGCGGCGGCCTTGCGGTTGCTGTGGCTTATGTCGGTTATTGGGCTGGTATCCTGTGCGTTGCATTCCGGCGCCCAGGAGCCAGCCGCTGTGGAGACACTGTCCGCTGAACCAGCCGCCCTGACAGCCGCCTTGGAACCAGCCGCCCTGGACACATTGTCCGCCTCAGAGCCGGAACTCGACTTCACCCACGATTCCATCACGGTGACGGCCCGTCGCATGGACGAAGAATTGCAGGATGTGCCCGTTTCAGTGACCGCCATCTCGTCGGAGGACCTGGAACGCCGGCAATTGACTTCGACGCTGGACATCGGCAAGGCGACCCCGAACCTGGAGTTCGCCAACATTGCGCCCATGTCCGGAAACAATGCGTCTTCCATGGTGTTCATCCGCGGTATCGGTCAACTGAACCCGGCCGCGAGCGTGGACCCGGGCGTCGGGTTGTATGTGGACGGCGTGTACCGCGGCCAGTCTGTGGGCGGAGCCATGGCGATGCGTGACGTAGCCGGCGTGCAGGTTCTGCGGGGACCCCAGGGCACGCTTTTCGGACGCAACACCATCGGCGGCGCCGTATTGCTCAATACGGTGAATCCTGGGGTGAAATGGGGCGGAGAGGCCAGGCTCGGTCTGGGCAGCGACGGGTTGTGGTCTTTGTTCGGTGCGCTGGACGCACCGTTGTCCCCGGACCTGAAGACCAGAATCGCAGTCGGCGTCAAGCGGCAGAATGGATACGTTACGCGCCTGTCGGACGGGCTCGATCTCGGTGACGTACGCGATTTGTCCGTTCTCGCAAAAGCCGATTACTCCGTTAGCGATGCGGTGCGCGCGAGGCTGCACTTCGACTACGCCCGGGCGGATGAGAATGGTTCGCCCATGGTTTTTGCAGCCTACGGAAACAACACCGATCCGGCGAATCCCGTGCCGGCTGCGCATTTCGGCGCCATTCGCAGCCAGGAGGCCGGCTGTCCGGACGCGTTTTTTCTCCCCGCGGGACCAGGACCCCGCTTCAACCCGGTTACCGGGGACGATATCGGCGCCGGACCGCCGGTGGGATATACCGCCGAGAACGCAGACCCGCGATGCGTGAACAACCAGTGGCACGCCGGCCCGTTCCGGAACCATGGCACGGCGCCCATGGAAAGCAGTTACGACAACCGCGGCCTCGCACTCAACGTGACGGGTGTGCTGGGTGCCGGATCGATACTCAAGTCCATCACCGCCTGGCGAGCGTTGCACTGGACGGGCAGGCGAGACGCGGACAATACGCCGTTCAGTGTGCTGCATACGACCTACGAAAGCGACGGCGCGCAATTCAGCCAGGAATTGCAGTATCTCTTTTCCGGCAGGCGATTCTCCGGAGTTGCGGGTCTGTTTTATTACAAGGAGCAAGTGGAAGATGCCCTTGACGTGTCCGTGCCTATTTATGATTCGCCGGTTGCGAACTATACGGAGATCTCCAACCGGGCCTGGGCGGTATTCGGGGAATGGAAACTGCACGTTTCGGACCGGCTGGAAGCATCCTTCGGCGCACGGCGAACCGCAGAAACCAAGGGATCGACGCCGGATCATTTCGTCCATGCCGCTCCGCGGGTCAAGTTCCTGCCCAATCGCCTGTACGAGCAGGCATTCAGCGCGACCACCCTGTCCGCTGCCGTAGACTATCACTGGTCCGACGGACTCATGACCTACGCCAGGTACGCGCAGGGATTCAAGGGCGGCGGATGGAACTCTTTTTTTTCCACCGTGGCCTCGCAGGAATTCCTCGACAACTTCCATTCGTTCGATGAAGAGCGCGCTTTGAGCTGGGAAGCGGGCTTCAAGACGAATCTGCCCGACAAAGGCCTTCGGATGCAAGGCGCTGTTTTCACCACCGATTATCGAGACATGCAGTTTATCTACCGGCTCGGTCCCGTGCCGTTTCTGCTCAACGCGGGCAAGGCGGCGATCAGCGGCGCAGAGATCGAAGGCACGTGGACGCCCGCGAGGTCATGGCGGATCCAGGCCGGAGCAGGCTATCTCAAAGACCGCATCCGTTCCATTGCGCAGGACTTCACGTTGCTTGGCGCCACCACCGCGGTCACCACGGCACACGAATTGCCTTACACGCCCACGGTGCAAGCGAACCTGGGTATTGGTTACACCTTCGGTCTTGGCGGATACTCGGTGCTCATCCATTCGGACGTTTCCCGGCGCGGCAGCGCCTTCTTCGATGCCATCAATACACGGGAAATCGCCCAACTGGACGCCGTCGTAAACCTTGACGCGTCGCTCACGCTTCAACCGCGGACGGGTCGCTGGCGGGCCGTATTCGGCGTTCGCAACGCGACGAACGAAGTGTATCCCGTCACCGGAAACTCTTCACTGACAACGGGATCGGGTTATGCGGAAATCGCCTATGCGCGTCCGCGCGAGTACAGCCTGCTGCTCGTACGCCGGTTCGGGTTGTGATTCGACGGCGCCTGACATATCAGCTGTCAAAACGCGTGTCGCGGCCTCGTAGGTATTGTGAAATCAATCAGACACCCATACCATAAATTCCAGGGATCCCGCCATGCTGACAGAAGACCAGATCCATCATTTCAGGGTATTCGGGTTTATCGTGCTCAGGCAGGTGCTGAATGAAGCGGAAACCGACGAACTGGGACGCCTGGCGGACGTGATATGGATGGCGGAGCTGGGATATCGGCCCACGAAGGATGAGCACGTGTCCATCGCGCCGTTCCTCGAGTTGCACCCGGCCGCCCTGCCCATGATCGAGGACGACCGTTTCTACAAGCCCATGGTGCAGCTGCTCGGCCAGGACATGATCTGGTCGGGGTCGGAAGGCGTGCAGGGCACCATGACCCGGCGACCCTTCCATCACTGGCACGCGGACCGGCCCGGACCGCAGGAACTCGGCTACCTGCGCATCAAGATCATGATGTACCTGGATCCCATGCGGAAGGAGGCGGGCGCGCTACGTGTCATACCCGGATCGCACCGGTCTCCCTTCCACGAGGAACTCGCGCCGTTCCAGCAGCGCCACGGACTCGACGATCCCGCCTTCTTCGGCTCTCCGGGCAACGAGGTCCCCTGTCACCCCCTCGAGACGGATCCCGGCGACGCGGTCGTATTCAACCAGAGCCTCTACCACGCCGTCTACGGCAAGGCCGGGCGGAGGCGCTATGTCGCCCTCAAGTACGCGGCCCGTCCCACTACGGACGCCCACCTGGCGTCCATCAAGCGCTTCAGTCCCTACACCCTGGAACCCCACGAACGGATCATGCGGTCGGAAAGCCCGCGCCTGCGGGCCATGGTCACGGGGATCGACGATCTCAGGGCACGGGCTGAGGCGTTGTAGGGCTACACCGCGTCCTCGCCCCGTTCCCCGCTGCTGATGCGGACGCTCTCTTCGACGGGCACGACGAATATCTTGCCGTCTCCCGTCCGGTCGCCGCCCGACCTGGCGGCCTGCCAGATCAGGTCGACAATCTCGTCCTTCTGGTCGTTCGTGACCGCGATTTCCATGCGTATCTTGGCCGCGAGGGGAATGTCGATCTCCTGTCCCCGGTAGAGACCCGTGCGGTGGGCGGTGCGGCCATGACCCGACACCCTGGACAGGGTCATGCCGGGGATGCCTTTCTCGACGAGCGCGTTCCGGACGTCGTCGAGCTTCTCCGGTCTGATGATGGCTACGATTAGTTTCATAGGTCTGACGACTCCTGAAGTGATGGTCCTGTGGGTGTAGAATCGGTCCGGTTCCGGACTTCCCGTTTTCTTTCCGTGCCGGCAGCTGGCCTGAGGTCGTTGGCCAGAGCTCCTGGTCCGTGGCCTCAGCGTGATCGACTACAGGTGAGTCAGTCCGTAACCGTCTTCCCCGTGTTGGGAGTGGTCCAGGCCGACCAACTGATCCTCGTCCGTGGCGCGGAGCCCGATCGTCCGATCGATCAACCATACGAGGACGCCCGTGCCGACGGCCGACAGCGCGATGGCGATAACCACGCCCTTGATCTGGATCAGGAACTGCGACCACCCGCCGATGTCGGTGGCGACCAGGCCGACGAGCAGGGCGCCGAACATGCCGCCGATGCCGTGGATGGCGAAGACGTCGAGCGTATCGTCGTAACCCAGCTTGCCCTTGAGCTGCACCAGCAGGAAGCAGACTACGGCCGCGCCAAAACCGAATACCAGGGCCCAGGCCGGGGTCACGCTGCCCGCGGCCGGTGTGATGGCGACCAGGCCGGCCAGGATGCCGGAGACGATACCGAGGCTCGAGGCCCTGCCGTGGTGGATCAGCTCCGTAACGATCCAGCCTACGGCGCCCGCCGCTGCGGAGATCTGGGTCACCGTCAGGGCCTGGACGGCCGTTTCTCCCGCGGACACGGCGGAACCGGCGTTGAAACCGAACCAGCCGATCCAGAGCAGGCCCGCGCCGATGAGCGTCATGGTCAGGTTGTTGGGCTTCATGGCCCGGGACGGATAGCCGAGTCGGGGACCGAGCACCATGGCGGCCACCAGGCCCGCCACGCCGGAAGATATGTGCACCACCGTGCCGCCGGCGAAGTCAATGGCGCCGTCCTTGAAGAGCAGGCCGTCCGCGTTCCACACCATGTAGCACAGGGGTTCGTACACCACGAAACCCCAGAGCAGGATCAGCAGGCAGTAGGCGCCGAACTTCACGCGTTCGGCGATGGCCCCGGCGATCAGGGCCGGGGTGATGATGGCGAACATGCCCTGGAACATGGCGAACAGGTACGTGGGGATGTTCGTTCCGTCCCAGAGGGTTCCGGGATCGACGCCGCCCAGCAGGAAGTAGTCGGTGCTCCAGCCGAGGACGCCCGGTATGATCGCGCTCGCGCCGAAGGCCAGGGCGAATCCGAAGATCACCCATTGCACGCCCATGATGCCCATGGCCGCGAAGCTGTGCATCATGGTGCCCAGCACGTTCCGGGTGCGCGTGAGCCCGCCGTAGAACATGGCCAGGCCGGGCAGCATGAGCAGCACCAGGGCGCAGCTGACGAGCATCCAGGCGGTATCCCCGGAGTTCAGCACGGCCGCCGGAGCAGCCGCCTCTTCCTGCGCGATGGCCACGCCGGGAACAGCAAGCGCCAGGCACGCAGTGATACGAAATATGCCGCTAAAGGACATACGGAAGACCTCCCTGTTGTGATAGATTGGAAACGGTCATTTTGAAACTGAGCTTCCAATATAGTCCCCATCTGTTACAGGGATATTTCCCGGAGGTTAAATCCTTGTAAAATGCGAAGGAATGTGAAAAAACGTCCGGATAATGGAAGGGAGGTTTAGGGATCGAGAAGAGGAATCGGCACGGCAAGTCCGGGAGCCGGGCTAGAAGGGAAAATCGCCCGTCGGGTCGTTGGCGTACCGCGACGTGCCGATCGTGAGGTACGCGCCGGCGCCGG
Organism: bacterium; assembly: GCA_965207085.1. Lineage (GTDB taxonomy): Bacteria > JAAXHH01 > JAAXHH01 > JAAXHH01 > JAAXHH01 > JAAXHH01. The sequence continues at coordinate 293,414 of CBDBLQ010000002.1, forward strand.
GCGCCAGTTGCACGGTCAGGACCCTGTCGTTCACGGGGATCGTGTCGCCGCCCTCGACCCGCGCGGTCGTCCACTGATGCTCTCCGTAAGTCCCGCCCTGCAGCACGACCGTCCGCGGTTCGAGCTGGTTGACGTTGACGAGACGTACCCGCGTCTCGTCCGCCGACAGTCCTTCCACCAGGGCGCCGACGTCGGGCGGCAGGCCCGGTCGTGCCCGTTTCGGGTCGAAATAGCGCAGGCGGGTGTGGAGCGGCCGTCCCACCCGGGGAATCACCCCGCCCATCGTCAGTTCGACGAGCGCGTCGACCGTGGCCGGGCGGAAACTGTTCGGGTTATCCGACAGGCGCGTATCGGGCGTGGTGGGATCGGCGTACATTGCCCGCACCTTCTGGCGTACCCCACCGATGTCCCGTTGCAACGCTTCGTCGGGATAGCCGGGGTTGTTCCCTTCCAGGTAATCGATCCAGGAACTGTTCACCCGGCCTCGGTCCGCCTCGTCCATGGACCAGTAGTAGATATCGAGCGCACCGTCGTCATAGGGCTCGGATTCCCACTCGTACCAGCCGTCGTCGTTGTGCATGCGGGGATACATCCGCGCGCCGTCGACCACCTTGGTGTTCGCGTTTACCCCGTCGAGGGTCGTGCGCCAGGGTTCGAGATAGCGCCGGTCGCCCGTGAGCATGAGCGCGTTGCCGAAACCGTCCAGGCAGCGGGCGACCCCGAGGCGGCTCTTGGGCTCGCCGGTGTGGGGCGTGATCGTCGTGTGGGCCCAGCCGTAGACGCCGCCCCACCAGCGTCCGCCCGCGGCGCCGCCGATCGTGCCGTCCAGGCCGATGTTCGACGGGATGATCCCGCCGTTCGCCCGGGTCCGCTCCACCCAGGCGTCGGCGTAGGCAAGCAGCCAGTCTTTGTACCTGGTTTCCTTCGTGTGGACGTAGGCATTGAAGGCCATGCAGGTAGCCGCCAGGTTGAGTGGGTGGTCGCCGGCCACGTCTTCGTAGCCGATGTAGTGGTCCAGCATGTCCTGGTAGTGCCGCTCCCCGTGGGCCAGGATGAAACGGCCGTCCTCGATGCGGTCGCCGGCCCAGTCGAGGGGCGTGGTCCTGCGCAGCAGCGAGCCGCGGCTGCCGTTGAACATGCTGCGGATGAGCCTGTGCTCCGGGTCCCAGTTGGGCGTTTCGATCTGTCCGGGCAGGTCGTCGCCTTCCATGAAGAAACCCGCGAACCGCCGGAGCCGCCGGATATGCCGGTCGTCGCCGGGATCGCACAGCCCGATGGTCCCGGTCACCGCGTTGCCTTCCTGGTGGTGGGCCCAGTCGAACATCACGGGGAACTCCCGGTAGTACATGCCCTCCCGGGCAAACGCCACCTCCTCGGTCTTCGCCTCGGTGTACTGGCGCAAATGGCCCTCCTGGGCTTTCTGGCACATGGCGACCAGGTCGTCCGATCCCCCGATCAGGTAGAGGGCGGGCACGTTGGTGAGGTTTTCGATGGCGTCGTCCGGTCCGTCCAGGGCGCCCCAGCGTTCGACGCAGAGCAGGTAGCCCCGTTCGTCGAAGTACCGGTCGAAGAACACGCGCGTATGGTCATTGTTCGCCCGGATCAGTTCGCGTTCGAGCAGGGCCCACGGCGGCGGAGACATGGGGGTGGTGATCGAAATGACGGCGTTCCTCGACATGGGTCGCTCCCGGAGGTCTGGTCTGGATGGTCTGGCTGGTCGGTTGAACGGTATGGCGCGGTATGGCGTGGTCGCCTGGAGTACGAAGAAACGGCAAGAACATATACCCGCCGGGAACGGGTGTCAACGGCTTGCTGGGCTGGTGATGCCGTGGTGCCGCAGCGCGGTACGGCAGCGCGGCACGGCAGGATGGCACGGCAGGATGGCACGGCAGGATGGCGGTCCGCCCAGGGTAGGGGAGCGTTGACGGGCCGTGTGCGGGTGTCTATATTTGCGCAATCCCTGTCCGGGACAGACTCATTTCACGCTTGAGTCCGTACCTGTGCCCAAGCCCCTACCGCCGGACGCTTGCCGTCGTCTATACAGGAATGGAAAAACATGGATTTCACACCGCTCGCCCCGGAACAGCGGGATCACTTCAGGGAACACGGATACCTGATCGTCAAGAACGCGCTCGACGACGACTTGAGAAACCGGGTCGCGGCCGTCGGCGACCGGTTCATGGAGACCGCCGGTCCCATACACAACTACTATGCCAACCGCTACATCGACCTCGCCCGGGACGACGCCCTGGTCGAACTCACCACTCACAGCCGCACGGTGCCCCTGGTCGTCCAGCTGCTGTCATACAACATCCATCTCATGCGGGGCCACCTCATCTACAAGTATCCCCAGGCGGCCTCCGACGAGCCGCTCTATCCCGACGGCGACGGCCGCTCGTTCCGCAACTGGCACCGGGACCTCAACAACTTCACGCCGGACCACCCCATCCGGGGCACGGTGGCGATCCGCGTGGGCTACTGCCTGACGGACTTCCCCTCTCCCGACGCGGGGGTGACCATGCTCGTCCCCGGCAGCCACAGGCTGAACGAGGCCCTGCGCTTCAAGAAAGGTGCGCTCGATCCTCCGGAGTTCATCGAGCCTGCCCTCAAGGCGGGCGACGCCTATATTTTCAGTACCAGCACCTATCACACGCCCGCCGTCAACTTCACCCGCGATACCACCAAGGTCCTGCTCATCAGCTACGCCTACCGCTGGTGGGCCCAGCAGCATCCCACGCCGCCCGACGAGGTGCTCGAGACCATGGATCCCATCACGGCGCAGCTCTTCTGCCGGCCCTGGGAAGGCGACGACGTGCCCCTGCGCGCATGGGCGGCGGAACACGGCCTGCCGGTGGAAGATCCCCCCATGCGGGTGTTCGAGTAAAGGAGCCAACATGCCCACGTCAGACTGGCCGGAACTGGCCGAAGACGCGCAGAGTAGATGGAACCTGAACGCCGGGTTCTGGGACGACTACATGGGCGAACACAGCAACGATTTCCACAACCTGCTGGTGCGGCCCGCCATGGATCGGCTGCTGGCCGTTGAAGCCGGGTACGAAGTGCTGGACATTGCCTGCGGAAACGGGAACTTCTCGCGTTTTCTCGCCGGGCTGGGCGCACGGGTCACGGCGATCGACGGAAGCGTCGGGATGATCGAAAAGGCGCGGAATCGTTCGGAAGGCCATGGGAACGGTGCATCAGAAAACGAACCCGCGGGCGAGATCGACTACCGCGTGATCGACGTGACGGATACGAAGGAGTTGGAAGGACTGGGGAGGAATAGCTTCGATGCGGCGGTATCCAACATGGCCGTCATGGACATGGCCGAGGTCGGACCGATGTTCGGCGCCGTGCACGGCCTCCTCAAGCCGGGCGGCGTTTTCGTCTTCAGCCTCACGCACCCGTGCTTCCAGGCGCCGTACGCCGTTCGGTATGCGGAACAGGTAGACCAGGATGGGAGCATGATTCAGAAAGTCGGAATCAAGATCGACCGATATCTGACGCCGCAACCCTTCGAGGGACTGGCCATCGTGGGTCAGCCCGTGCCCAACTTGATCTTTCACCGGCCCCTGTCCGCACTGCTAGCCTCGTGTTTCGAAGCGGGGTTCGTGCTGGACGGCCTGGAGGAACGCGCCTTCGACGAAAGCGTGGAAGCCGACCGCGAGTTGTCCTGGGCAAACTTCAGGGAAACACCGCCCATGATGGCCGTGCGGCTGCGGCGGATGGAGTGAAAGGGCCTACAACCGGACCGACTCGCCCGGCCTCAGCACGACGCAGCGGGCCAGGTCGCCCACCTTGTCGACGAATTCAGCCGGGTCCTGTTCGATCACCGGGAAGGTGTTGTAGTGGACCGGGATCACGGTGCCGGCGCCGATCATCCGCACGGCTTCCACGGCGTCGTCGATCCCCATGGTGTAGTTGTCCCCGATGGGCATGATCGTCACGTCCGGCTTTTCCAGGCGGCCGATCAGGGCCATGTCGCCGAAGAGTCCCGTGTCGCCCGTGTTGTAGATCGTCTTCCCGTCGAAACGCACGATGATGCCCGCAGGATTGCCCAGGTACACGATGGTCCCGTCGTCCGTGGTGATCGACGAACTGTGGGTCGCCTGCGTGAGCTTGACCCGCCCGAAGGGGAAGGTGTACGCACCGCCGATCCCGAGGTCGTGCGTAGCGGCGCCCTGGGCCTCGCAGTAGTTGGCGAGTTCGAAGGAGGCGATGATGGTCGCCCCGTTGCGCCGGGCGATGGGCACCGCGTCACCGATATGGTCGCCGTGTCCGTGGGTCAGCAGGATATAGTCGGGATTCAGGTCGTCCGCTGAAACCGTCGCCAGTGGATTGCCCGTGATGAAGGGATCGAACAGCAGGTCATGGCTGCCGTCCGACAGCGAGTAACTGGCGTGGGCGTGATAGGTGAGTTTGGCCATGGCTAGAGTACCTCGATCAGACGGCGGCGCGGGCGGCCGCCAGGGCGGCGTCGTAATCCGGTTCCTCGGTGATCTCCGTCACATACTCCGCGTACCGCACGGTGTCGGAAGCGTCGATGACGAAGACGGCGCGCGACAGCAGGCGCAGTTCCTTGATGACGGCGCCGTAGGCCACGCCCAGGGAAGTGTCACGGTGGTCGGACAGCGCCGTCACGTTGTCGGCGCCCGCGTCGCCGCACCAGCGCTTCTGGGCGAAGGGCAGGTCCGCGCTGACCGCCAGCACCGCGACGTTGTCGCCCAGCCCCGCGGCTTCCTGGTTGAACCGGCGGATTTCGGTGTCGCAGACCGGTGTGTCGAGGGACGGCACGAGGCAGATGACCTTCACCTTGCCTTCGTAACTAGCCAGCGTGACGGCCGAAAGGTCGTCGGCCAGCACGGAAAAGTCCGGCGCCGCGTTTCCCACCTTCACCTCGTCGCCTACCAGGGTCAATCCATTGCCTTGAAAAGTCGCCGCACCGGCTCTTTCAGTCGCCATGATGTCTGCTCTCCTAGTTCGATTCGTTGAATGGAAACGGCTTGCTCAACACCGGCGCAACCTACGCGCGGACACCCCCGCTGTCAAGGGATTATCCCGTCCCTTCTCAACAGCGATATCGCGCCGTCAAAGGCCTCCGCCGTACGCTCCACGTCCTCGGTGGTATGGACCGAAGAGGTGAGCCCGTCTACCCCCATGCAGTCCACACCGTTCAGGAGCAAAGCCTGGCGTATGGCGTGCAACAGGTCCGCGTCGCCCCGTCGGTCCGCGGTGGCCGTGCCCGCCGACAGGATCTTGAACCCGGAGAAGGAGCCGTAGACCCGCCAACCGTCCAGTCCGTTGGCGGCCAGCACCTCCGACATGCGGTTGCGCAACTCCTCCGCCCGTTCGTTAGCGACGGCGATGTCGCGGCCGTCGGCGATGCGCCGTAGCATGGCGATGCCCGCGGCCGCGGAAAGGGGGTTCGCGTTGAAGGTTCCGTAGTGCAGCATCTTCTTGTCCGTCTGCCATTCCGCGTCGTCCCGAAGCTCCAGCAGTTCCAGGATGTCCGAGCGACCCACCAGGGCGCCGCCGTTCAGCCCGGCGGCCACGATCTTGGCCAGCGTGCTCAGGTCCGGCCGGACCCCGTAATGCTCCTGCGCGCCGCCCGGCGCACACCGGAACCCCGTGACCACCTCGTCCATGACGAAGATAACGCCGTGCCGTTCGGTGAGCTCCCGCAAGCCCGGGACGATGTCGTCGGACAGTTCGACGCCGCCGAACATGGCGCCCGTCGGTTCCAGGATGAGGCAGGCGACGTCGTTGTCGCGCCTGAGGATATCCGCCACGCGGTCCAGGTTGACCTCCGGCAGGCTGATCAGCGTATCGAACACCTCCCGCAACACGCCCGGCATGGGTTGTTTGTTCCCCGGTCCGACCCCGTCCAGCACCTGGTCATGCCAGCCGTGGTAATGCCCCCGGAACTTGATGACCTTGCGCCGTCCCGTGAAGGTCCGCGCCAGCCGGATGGCCATGAGCGTGGCTTCCGTGCCGGAAGAAACGAAACGGACCGTCTCCGCGGAAGGCATGAGCTGCCGGATCATGTCCGCCCATTCGATCTCGAGTGCGTGGCAGGCGCCGTAGTGGGTGCCCCGGGCCGCCTGCTCCGCGATAGCCTCGACGATCACCGGATGACTGTGCCCCAGGATCAGGGATCCGTGCCCCATCCAGTAGTCGATGATCTCCCGGCCCTCCACCGACCACTTGCGCGACCCCTGGGCGCGGTCGATGTACACCGGGAAGGGGCGCATGAAACGGCCGTCGTGGGTCACCCCGTTGGGAAACCGCTCGAGCGCGCGCTCGTACAGCGCGGCCGACTGGCCAAAGGTCTGCCGATAGGATGTTTCGAGCTTGGTCATAAACGCCGTCTCTCCGAAACCGCCGTGCACCGCGATTGCTGGAGTCAGGAGTGCTTGAACCGCTGGTTTGCCGTATTTGACGAATCCCTAAAATACGAGGAAGGCGGGGTGATGACAAGCCCTATCTAGTCGAGGAAACGCAGGGGTTTCGGCTTGACTTTCGGGGTGAAGATTGTAGGTTAAGCAATGAGTAATATCAGTACCAAGACGACCGATGACTTACCCATCCGGGATTCCAATCTATGTTGTCCAACCAATCAGTATTGATCAATACTCGGTGCGTGAAAAGACGCATAGGACGACGGTTAGATGCCGCCCTTTCGGCCTTCCTCGTGGCCATTTTCTGCATGACGATCGGCGCGGGTATGACCGTGGGCGTTCCGGTCGCCACGGCTGGCGAAGTCAATGAGAAGAAGCCGACCGAACCCGACTGGCAACGGCTCGACAAGGCCCTGGCGCTGGCCAAAGACTCCGGCAAGCTCATCATCGTCAACTTCTACACCGACTGGTGTCCCAACTGCAGAAGGATGAACGAGAAAACCTACCGCGATGAGGCCGTCCTCAAGCAACTGAGCAAATCCTTCATCCCGGTGAAGCTGAACGCGGAGTCCTCCCGACCGCTGATCATCGAAGGCCGGACCCTGACGGAATACCAGCTGGCCCTGGTGTTCCGGGTGAGCAGCTATCCCACCACGTGGTTTCTTACCTCGGAAGGCCGTCCCCTCCTGCCCGTCATGGGATACTACGGCCCCGATCTCTTCGCGCCCATGTTGCGTTTCGTCGAAGGCGGATGGTACGAGAAGATGGACTTCGACATGTACATGGAGCGGGAGAAGCGCGGCGAGAAATAAAAAAGCGGCGCCGGTGAACTCCCGCCGGGGCAATGGCAGACGGATCGTGTCAAATCCGTTCAAGAGTTCACGCGACGCCGCAGTTTTTTAGCAGTCGGCCGCTATGTCTTTCGCCAGCCGGCCACCGGTTTTGCTGTCGCCGGCCTGCTCGGTCGGCCCGGTCAGCCCGGCCAGCCATATCCCGCGCCCACCGGATCCTTCCTGCTTAACTCCTTCGCAAGCTCCTTTTAGTCCGCGTAGGCGGCCAGGCGGCTGCCGTGGCGGGTATGGCGCAGTTTGTTGATGGCCTTCTGCTTGATCTGGCGGATCCGTTCGCGCGTCAGGCCGAATCGAACCCCGATCTCTTCCAGCGTGTACGAACGGTCCGAGTTCAGGCCGAAGTACAGGTTCAGCACCTCGCTTTCGCGATCGGTCAGGTTCGAAACCGCACGCCTCACTTCCGTCCGCAGCAGCTCTTCCTGCAGTGCTTCGTCCGGCATCTTGCTGTCCTGGTCCCGGAGCCGGTCCATCAGGGTATAGGCATCCTGGTCGCCGACCGGCGCGTCCAGCGAAAGCGGCGTGCTTGCCCATTCCGGCAGGGCGGAATGGCGGCCCTTGCCGTAACTCCGCTCCTCGCCCTCGTCGCCTCCGTTACCGGGAGCTTCCCCGGCCTGGGCCATTTCGGCTTCACGCTTCTTGATGGAACGCTCGATCCGGCGCAGCTCCTCGATCTTGTTGACGGGCAGCCGGATCAGCCGGGCCTGCTCGGCCAGCGCGTGGAGGATCGCCTGCCGGATCCACCAGACCGCGTAGGAGATAAACTTGAACCCCTTCTTCTCGTCGAATCGGCGCGCGGCTTTCATCAGGCCGATGTTCCCCTCGCTGATCAGATCGGAAAGGGCGAGGCCCTGGTTCTGGTACTGCTTGGCCACCACGACGACGAAACGCAGGTTCGCGTGAATCATGGTCTCCAGCGCCTTCTCGTCGCCATCCCGGATGCGGCGGGCCAGTTCCTCCTCATCCTCGGGCGTGAGCAGTTCCGTATCGCCGATCTCTTTCAGGTACAAGTCGAGCGACTCGTCATCTCTGACCTGGATCTTCGTGGTCAGTTTCATATCGTATCACCTCCCTGCCAGCTCAGTAATGCGTAATATTGTTGGCAGTTACGATATGCCAATTTGGCATGTTCTGCCAATTTGGCATATCCGATTTGCTCTTACATCAGATTAGTCAAATTCCACTGCGCAAATCTTGCGCTTTTTCTCACAAACTAACCAGCTTAAAACCAACGACTTACGATACTCCCCTTACTTTCTTTCGGATGCATCCTTTCGAACTGGCACGGTCTTTGCGCTATCTATGTTGCAGATGACGGAACTGCCGCATCACCCGCGTTTCTAAACTAATGTACGCCGGGGATGGCCATTCGGTTCCGAAAGGCGGCAAAGAGATTTCGAAGAGATTGTGAAGAGGTCAGTTGGTAACTTTAAAAGGAGGAGCATCATGAGAGCGACGACCATTTTCCCACTGGCGAACCTGCATAACCTGCGGACCGAACTCGACGGCATGTTTCGGCCGTTCCCGCTGCGGTCCGGATTCCCGTCCCGCTGGTCGCCTCGCGTGGACACCCACGAGACCGAGGACGCCTTCCTGGTCGCGGTCGACCTTCCGGGCGTGGCCTCGGAGGACGTGTCGATCAGCCTGGAAAAAGGCGTGCTCACCATCAGCGGCGAGCGCAAGAGTCCCTTCAATCTCAACGGCGACGCGGAGCAGCGGCCCCGCGGAAAGTTCGAGCACGCGTTTCCGGTGCCGGACGCGGTGGATACCGAATCGATCGACGCCACGTACAAGGACGGCGTCATGACACTCACGCTACGGAAGTCGAAGGAGTCGCAGCCCAGGCAGATTCCCATCACCGTGGCCTGAGGCCGCGCGGCCGGAAATGGACGAACCCGACCGGTCCTCCAATCGGGGGACTGGACGGGTCCAGGCGGGTCCAAGCGGGTCCGAGCGGGTCCGAGCGGGACCGGTAAAACCCGGGGCGGGAGCACCCGCCTCATCACGCAAGCGGGCACGGCTCGTCTCTACGAGGAGACGGGCTTTACCCGTTTCTAAGGAGCAAATAAGGAGTAACACACATGGGCAAGATCATTGGAATCGACCTGGGCACGACCAACTCCTGCGTGGCGGTGGTGGAGGGCGGCGAACCGACCGTGGTGCCGAACGCTGAAGGCAGCCGGACCACCTCCTCCGTCGTGGGCTTTTCGAAGGACGGCGAGCGGCTTGTCGGCGCCACGGCGAAGCGGCAGGCGGTCACCAATCCCGACGCGACGGTCTACTCCGTCAAGCGGTTCATGGGACGCCGCTTCGAAGAGGTGCCCGACGAGCGCACCCGCATGCCCTACAGCGTGGTGGAAGGATCGAACGGCCAGGTCAGCATACGGATCGGCGACAAGACGTACTCGCCCCCGGAGATCTCCGCGGCGGTCCTGCAGAAGATGAAGCAGACGGCCGAGGACTACCTGGGCGAGACCGTCACGGAGGCCGTGATTACCGTACCGGCCTATTTCAACGACAGCCAGCGCCAGGCCACCAAGGACGCCGGCCGCATCGCGGGCCTTGACGTCAAGCGCATCATCAACGAGCCGACGGCCGCGTCGCTGGCCTACGGGCTCGACAAGAAGAGCAACGAGAAAATCGCGGTCTTCGACCTCGGCGGCGGCACCTTCGACATTTCGATCCTCGAGATCGGCGACGGCGTCTTCGAGGTCATGGCGACCAACGGCGACACCCACCTGGGCGGCGACGACCTGGACGAAGCGGTCGTGGACTTCCTGGCGGACGAGTTCCAGAAGGAGGCCGGCATTGATCTCCGCAACGACGCCATGGCCCTGCAGCGGATGAAGGAAGCGGCCGAAAAGGCCAAGTGCGAGTTGTCGACCGCGGGACAGACCGAAGTGGCCCTGCCTTTCATCACGGCGGACGCCTCCGGTCCCAAGCACCTGAACCGCACCATGACGCGGGCCCAGCTCGAGCAGCTCGTGGACCCGCTCGTCCAGCGGGTGATGGCGCCGTGCCGGCAGGCGATCTCCGACGCGGGGCTCTCGGCTTCGGACATCGACGAAGTGGTGCTCGTGGGCGGCTCGACGCGCATGCCGAAGGTACAGGAAATCGTAAAAGAACTCTTCGGCAAGGAGCCCAACCGCGGCGTGAACCCGGACGAGGTCGTGGCCATCGGCGCGGCGATCCAGGGCGCGGTGCTTTCGGGCGACGTGAAGGATGTGCTCCTGCTCGACGTCACGCCGCTTTCCCTGGGCATCGAGACCCTCGGCGGCGTCTTCACGCGGCTCATCGACCGGAACACGACGATCCCCACGAAGAAGAGCCAGGTCTTCTCCACCGCGGCGGACAACCAGCCGTCGGTGGAAGTACACGTCCTCCAGGGCGAGCGCGACATGGCCCTCTACAACCGGACGCTGGGCAAGTTCCACCTGGACGGCATCCCGCCGGCGCCCCGGGGCATGCCCCAGATCGAAGTGACCTTCGACATCGACGCGAACGGCATCCTCCACGTCTCGGCCAAGGACATGGGCACGGGCAAGGAGCAGCAGATCCGCATTGAGGCGTCCAGTGGCCTGTCGGACGCCGAGATCGACAAGATGGTCAAGGACGCCGAGGCCCACGCCGACGAGGATTCGAAGAAGAAGGAAGAGGTGGAAGCCCGCAACCAGGCCGACCAACTCGTGTACTCGACGGAGAAGTCGCTGGAAGAACACGGCGACAAGCTATCCGCGGAGGACCGCGGCGCCATCGATGCGGCCCTGGCCGAGTTGAAGACGGCCCTGGAGGGCAGCGATCCGGCGGCCATCAAGGCGGGCACCGAGAAGCTGAGCCAGGCTTCCCAGAAACTCGCGGAAGTCCTCTACCAGCAGGCCCAGGCCGAACAGGCCGCCGCCCAGGCTGGACAGTCGGGCGCGACCGGTCCCGAGGATCCCCAGGACGGTCCGCAGGGGCCGCCGCCGGGCGCTCAGCCGGGAGGCGATCCGCAGGCGCAGAAAAAGAAGAAGGAAGACGGCGCCATCGACGCGGACTACGAGGTGGTGAACTGAGGGAGGAAACAGAAACGCGGGGCTCGATGTGAGTCCCGCGTTTTTTGATGTTCAATCAAATGGTGCGCACGAATGCCGGCGGCATACTCGGCAGCACACTACCGCAGCAGCATGCCTGAATCTCGCCGGTCAATCATTCCCTGAAACGATACGATACTCCCAGATTCGCATATCTCCACAGATCCGTGCTCAAGCCGAGCGATGCGACCAAGGCCAGTCTCGGGGAGACGGAGAATCCGGCGCCTACCGCCAGTAGCGGATGGATCGTGAAAGTCTCGTCCTTACCGTCGAAGTGGTCCAGGTCACCCAGCTTGTTTTCCAGGCCAAAATGTCCTTCGGTGTAAAATCGCCTGTCCTGATCGTAATACAGCCTGGCGCCCGCGGTGATCGGAATGCCCCGGTACACCGAATCGACGAGCATCACGGATTCGCCTCGGTAAACTTCGCCCGTCTTGGTGCCATATTGATTGAATCCAACCTTGCCGATGATGTTGAACATACTCGAAGGCCGGACCGGATAGACAACCGTCACGAGTCCTCCAACCCCCTGTCCGTCCGCCAGCCTGCTCAGATCTTCCAGGGCGAAAGACGCATGCCCCTCGATTTCAACGGAAACCTGGGCTTCGGCTTTGCCGGCCGTCAGAAAGGGAATCGCCAGCATACAGGGTATCGCCAGCAGGATGAATAAACGTCGCATGGTGGTTTCCTTTATTGGATTACGTTACTCACCTTCGAGCATCTCCAGGTCTGCCAGGTCCCTCTGCCTCCCCGTTGCCCGCTTGTTCTTGATGAGTTGGTCGCGACCGATGTAATGAACCTGGATATCACCATATGTACCCCTCACTCGCCCAGTGTACGCTTCGTTCCACGAAACGCCCGTCAGCGAGTTCAAGAAATCCAATCGCAGGGGAGGCACACCCAATTGCAGAACCGATTCGGCTGTCAGAAAATCATCCGCGGTCAGTCCCAGATCACCAAAACCGAACTCAGCTATAACTGCGGCCATGCGCTCGGCGTTTACAGCGTCCGCTTTGTAATAGATATCCAGATCCCCGGTGAACCGTGGCGAACCGTGAAGGGCCAAAGCATGTCCACCAACGATCATGTACTCAACGCGATGAGCGTTTAACAAAGCGAGCAACGCGCTGAAATCGGGGTCTGCCTTTATGTCCATAGAACTGGTTTCGGAGGTATTCGACCGCGGCGACCCGTTCTTCCGGCGTTCTGCTCAGCCAGTAGGCAAGATCATCCGCCGTAGCGGATTTGTCATTGAGAGGCCGTTTTCGTACTTTTTTCTCAATCATGAAGCGACCTCCTTTGTTTCTGGTGGGCCTACTCAATTTAGCTATCGAACCCTGCTTTGTCAATCCGTTCGGCAAGTATAACCGGGTTGGCGTTTGTTGACATCCCTGTGAAAATAAAGTACTATAATGCTAATGTAATCAAATGACATCATACCAATTCACTCAGGGTACTGCCATGAGTCAAATTACCGCAAGGGTTCCGGACAACCTCGTCGAAGCGCTTGATGCAGCGGCCGCGGAACTGAAACGAAGTCGTGCCGCCCTCGTACGCCAGGCGCTGGAGCGGTATCTGGAGGACTATAACGACCTCAGCGTAGCGATCGAACGACTACGCGACCCTTCTGATCCCGTGCTAGACTGGGACAAGGTCAGAAATGAGCTACTCGATTCGCATTAAGAAAAGCGCTGTCAAAGAGTTGGCTCGTATTCCTTCGAACGACCGTGTTCGCGTCATTCGTGCGATCGATCACCTCAAAGACCATCCTCACTCCGGCGGTTCTTTAAAAGGTGAGTATCGCGGCATCCGGCGAATCCGCGTGGGCGATTATCGTGTGCTTTACGAAGTCAGCGACGAAGATCTCATCATACTCGTAATACGTGTAGCCACTCGTGAGGAAGCATACCGGGGTCGATGAGCTTAGCCGATACCGTCGAATTTCCAACCAAGATACGCGTTGACTATGCCTGCCCCGCCATGTAAAATCTCCCCGGAATCCAGCCCCGGAGGAGCCATGGCACAAGGCAGCACCGCAGATCCCCTCTCCATCACCCTCGGCGTCGAGGAAGAGTTCTTCCTGGTCGATCCGGAAACGCGCGACCTGCTGCCCGACCCCGATCCGCGCATCTTCGAGAATTGCAACGAAAACCGCGGGGAACACAAGGTCGTGGCCGAGTTCCTCCGGTCCCAGATCGAGACCACCACCCGGGTCTGCACGTCCGTGGCGGACGTCCATGCGGCCCTCATCGAGACCCGCCGCCTCGTCATCGACGGGGCCGCGCAGCACGGCGCCGCGGTCCTGGCCGCCTCCACCCATCCCTTCGCAGCCTGGCACAACCAGGTCGTCACGGCCGGACGCCGCTACGAACAGTTCGCCATGACCTACCAGCAGGCCGTCCGGGAACTGCTCGTGGGCGGGATGCACATCCACGCGGGTTTCGGCGACGGCGGCAGCCGCGTCCGGGTGATGACGGCCATGCGCCGCTACCTGCCGCTGCTCCACGCGCTCTCGGCATCCTCTCCCTTCAGCAGCGGGCGGGAGACCGGCTTCAAGTCCTACCGCCTGACCCTCTTCGGCAGCATGCCGCGCACGGGACTGCCCGGGCCGCTGCACTCCTGGGAAGAATTCGAGAAGCTGGTCGAAGACTACCAGCGGATGGAGTTCATCCAGGACAGCAGCGAGCTCTGGTGGGACATCCGGCCTTCCCGGGCCTTCCCCACCCTGGAACTGCGGATCTGCGACATCTGCCAGACCGTGGACGACGCCATGTGCGTGGTCGCGCTCTATACCTGTCTCGTGCGGTATCTGCTGCGCCTGGATATGGAAGGGCGCCTTCCGCCGGAACCGCCGACGGAGCTGATCAAGGAGAACTGCTGGCTTGCCCAGCGGTACGGCGTGGTGGCCTTCCTGGGGGACACGGAGGGATCGGGCCGGCTCGATATCGACGAGTACGCCGAAGCCCTGGTCGAAACGCTGTCCGAAGACGCACGCGCCCTGGAGTGCGAGGATCAGCTGCGCCACATCCTGGACCTCATCCGGTACGGCACCGGATCGGACCGCCAGATCGACCACTACCGGTTGCGCCGCCTCGAAGGCGATACGGAAGAAGAAGCCCTTCGGGCCGTGGTGGATCTCGTGGTCGAGGAAACGGGAAGCGGCCTGGATCCGCCGACCGCGGCGTGATGATATCTATGGTTCTTCGCGACCCAATGAATGCGCGAGCGCGCCGCCGCCCGCGGAATGGACGCACGAAGTCGGCCGGGGCAATGGCGTGCAAAGCGTGCTCGCCCTTGGATACATCTGGAACAGCGTGCGGTTCGAAGGTGAATACCTCTACCGGACCACGACCTATACACGCGGCTAGGGCGAAGGTCAGATCCTGGATGCCGTGACCCAGGAAAAGCAGCAGCAGGAACTCGAAATCGTCGACGGCGGGTTGGAGGACTTACTGGCGCACAGCGTCTTCGCCAACGTGTATTACGAGATCAAGAGCAACTCGCCTTACACGCCCTACTTCGGGGTCGGCGTGGGGCTTTCCAGCACTTCGCTCGACTACTACGGACGGTTCAAACGCAATGACGACCCGGCCGCGATCACGACCTTCCTGCATCCGGAGTGAAAAGCGCGGCTCGCCGGGACCACGACCGTCGGCAGGCACAAGATGAACGATCTGCTCACCGCCTACCAGGCCGTCGTGGGCGTGGATTACGCGCTCAGCGGCAATCTGGGCATAGGGGCAAAGCTTCGCTGGTTGAAGTTCAGCGAATTCAACGACGAAAAACCGTGGACGCGGCTCCGCAGCCACGCTTCGTCGGTGGGCCGGGGTTTCGACGTCATGTACGGCATTACCACCAGCGATCTCTCGATGATCGGGCCAGCCTGAACATGATGTACAGCTTCTGATTCGGTCGGAGCATGGCGAACAACTTCTTTTATGGCGAACAGTTACTTCAAAGGTCATGGACTCGGTAACGAATACATCGTACTGGATCCATATGATCTGACCTTTGCGTTGACCCCCGCGCGCATCGCCAGGATATGTGATCGCCGGAAAGGCATTGGAAGCGATGGCGTCCTGACCCTGGAGGATTCCGATTCGGCGGACTTCGGCGTGCGGATCTGGAACCCGGACGGCAGCGAGGCGGAAACTTCGGGTAACGGGTTGCGGATTTTCGCTCTCTACCTGCATGCCACGAGCAGGACGCGCAAGAAGTCGTTCACGGTAGAGACGCCTGGAGGTACTGTCCGGGTCGAGACGCAGCACGAGTATCCGGGTGCATCAGATGGGGCTGGATCGGTGGGCGCGGTATCGGCGGGCGCAGTAGATGGGGTCGGGACGGTGGCCACGGAGGATGAGACCGGACCGGTTTCCGGCGCGACCGTTCACATGGGCCGTGCAAAGTTCAGTCCGGAAGCGCTTCCCTGCACCCTCGAAGTCGAAGAACTAATCGAGCAGCCGATCAGCGTCGCCGATGAAGCACTGACCTTCACAGGGGTGAGCGTCGGCAATCCTCATTGCGTGGTGTTTCATTCTCGGGGACGGCGGTGGGGGGGAGAAACCCCCAACAGGCAGGACGTCGAGCAACTTCCTCGGCAAGAGAACCAGCATTGGCGCCGGGAGGATCTGCTTCGGCTGGGTCCCGTCCTTGAAACCCACGCGATCTTCCCCCAAAGAACCAACGTACAGTTGGTCGAATACACCAGTCCAAAATCGATTCGGATCCTTATCTGGGAACGCGGTGCCGGTGAAACCCCTTCGTCCGGGTCGTCGGCCTGCGCAGCCGCGGGCGCGGCGGTGCGACTTGGCCTGGTCCGGTCGCCCGTGACCGTGGAATCACCTGGCGGTAAACTGCTTGTCGATGTGGACGAGAAGTTCGATCTGACACTGACCGGACCGGTAGCGGAGGTGGTCCGTGGAACCTTCAGTGCAGCGTTGTTGCGCGGGATTGTGGACGCGGATGATCAACTACAAACCACTTGACACAAAGGCGTCTACGCTCTATATTCCGTTGCTGTTGTAACCGCGTTTTTTTGCATTGCGCGGACTGCATTTTCCTCGGTAGCTCAATGGCAGAGCGGGTGGCTGTTAACCACTAGGTTGTTGGTTCGAATCCAACCCGAGGAGTTCCTCATTTGAAAGGCCCCGCGCCAATTCCAGCGTAGTTCATGACGAAAAGACACAAGCGAACTCAAGGCCGCGACGCTTTTCGAACTGCAAAGCTACCCGGGCCGCGACAGCCACATCACCCGCTTGATCCTGTCGAGATGAGCGGCTTCGACCTCGGGCCAACGGCCTTCGTGCTCCCCACCCTCGCGTAGTGTGTCGCCGGTCCAACCTGTTGGTGACAGGTCTTCCATGAAGATGATCAGCAGTTCCTTGCGGCTCATGTCGTCCGGTATGTGAACGAGCCGCGCGTAGGCGTAGTTGTCCGGCATGGTATAGCCTTTGTCGGCCGCAAACTTGCGGGCGAGATAGCCGTCGGTTCCAGGCCAGCCGAATCGCAAAAACCGATTTGATGCTCCGGCCGCGGTGTCGGTATAGAAATCGAACGCCCCGATCTGCAGTCGCAACGGAGAATTGGTATAGTCGTAGGTGTAGTCGTTATCGGGCAGGAAGCCTTCGAACTGGATCCAGAAAAAGCTCTTCAGTGCTCCGTCCGGATGTTCTTCGAGAAAGAAGTGTTGCTCGATGTCGGCTGTGCCGTAGAGGATGAACTTCTGCCCCCCGATGTACTGTAATCGCTCGTCGAATGTCATTCGCACAGGCGGATCGTTCTGCGAGAAGAGCGTATTTCCGGAAACGGTTCTGCTCAATCCGGAGAATTCGGGGTCGGTCGTGCGCCGCGCCGGATCGAACCAGTACATGACAGAGATGAAAGAAACGAGCACTGCCAGCACAGCGCAGCCTGCCCACCAGATCCACTTTCTCTCCAACGTCCAGTCCTCTTGATCCGTTTGCGGACGCCTGTGTTACTCCTTAACCACCCTCACCACGGGCACCGTTCTTCGCGCGGACACTTCCCGCTCCAGCGAGGCCAGCCCCGTCGGAGCGTCTTCGTCGACGCCGAACTGATTGACGTCATCATCGGCATTCCCGATCGTCGATGCGACCCCGGTTTCCGCATCCAGGGTGTACAGTTTGGCCGTCCATCCACCGGTCATGTACAACACGCCTCGGTGTGAAGTCAGGCCCGTCGGCAGGTCTTCCCCTACACCGAAGTCAACCGCGTCGCCAACGGGTGACGCGATCCCCGAGTCAGGATTCAACCCGTAAAGTCTGGCCGTATTGTAGCCGACCATGAACAGGCCGCCATCGTGGGACGCGAGGCCGTAAGGGTGGTCTTCGTCTACGCCAAACTCCACGATGTTACCGACCGGGGTGGCTACTCCCGTCACGGCATTCAGTTCGTAGAGCCTGGCATTCGTCCCACCGGCCATGTACAGCGTGCCGTTGTGGGACGCCAGGCCCATGGGCCGGGATTCACCGACTCCGAATTCCACGGCGTCGCCGACCCGCGTGGCCACGCCCGTTTCCGGATCCAGCGTATACAGCGCCGTGTTCCATCCGCCCGTCATGTACAACATGCCGTGATGCACGGCCAGACCGTAAGGCTGGTACTCGTCGACGCCGAACCGGACGGCTTCACCCACAGGTTTGGCTTCCCCGGTATTGGGATTCAATCGATACAGCAGGTCGGCGCCTTCGCCTACCATGAACAAACCCTCGGCGAAACCGGCTTCGTCGCACCGCGACCCCATCCAATTGTCAAGCTCATCGACCCAGGCCAGCAAGGCCGGCGTACTGGGCAAGCAAAGACCGTCGTTGTCGTGATGGAAAAACGTCCTGACGTCCGAAAGACCCGAAAATGTCGCGGGTATCGTGCCGGTCAGTTTGTTTTCGTGGAGATAGAGCACTTCGAGGTCGTCGAGAAGGCCCAGTTCGGGTGGAACAGCGCCGGACAACTCATTTCCGTTGAGGTACAGCGCTTCGAGATCCTGGAGCCGTCCGAACTCGGATGGAATGGGACCGGACAGATCGTTGTTATGAAGGTAGAGGAATTCGAGATTGGCAAGTTGGCTCAGTTCTACTGGAATTGGTCCCGTAAGCTGGTTTCCATAGAGACTCAGCAGACGCAGCCTGGGTTGATCGCCTAAGACCGCCGGGATCTCTCCGGAGAGATTGTTGGAGTTGAGGTACAGCACCTCTAGTTTGTGGAACTGACCCAGATCGGCAGGAATCGTTCCGGACAGTTTATTCTCATCGAGATCCAGGCGTTCCAGGTTTTCCAGTTGCGTCAATTCAACCGGGATCTCTCCTGACAACTGGTTCCGCCAAAGGTTCAGAAACTCCAGGCTTTCCAGATCACCCAGCTCCGGAGGGATCGGACCGGTCAGTTTGTTCGTGTCCAGGTGCAGAAATTCCAATTGCGACAGCTGTCCTATTTCGGCAGGGATCGATCCGATGAGTTCGTTCTTGTTCAGTTCCAGGTGCTCAAGATTGGCGAGTTGACCCAGTTCCGGCGGGATCGGACCGGTCAGGTCGTTGCCGCCAATGTCCAACCGTGTCAGGGTGGTCATCTGCCCCAGTTCCGCGGGGACCGAATCGGACAGGCTGTTGTTTCCGAGGTTCAGTATTTCCAGATTGTCAAGCAACGCGAGCGCAGTCGGAACGGATCCCGACATTTCGTTGGCGCCCAGATCGATAATCCTCAGCTCCTCGAGTCGGGAAAGTACGACCGGGATGGCGCCCGATACCTGGTTGCCCGCTAAATCCAGTTCCCGCAACAGCGACAGATTGACCAGGTTTTCAGGCAACGTGCCCGACAGGTTGTTCGAGCGCAGTTCCAGCCGGATCACCCTTCCGTTGGCGTCGGTCGTTACGCCGAGCCATTCGCTCAACGGTTTGTCACTCAGCCAGTTTTCAGCATCCTCCCAATTCGGTCCGTCCAGCGCGTGGTAGAAATCGATCAGCGTGGTGCGATCGGTTATCACGATGGACACCGTGACGGTCACCTTGGCCGAGACCTCGCCGGAGGTGGCCGTAACGATCGCATTGCCACTTCGCACGGCCGTAACCGTACCGTCGTCGCTGACGGTCGCCACCGTCTCGTCGCTGATCGACCATTTCACTACCGCGTTTTCCACGGCTCGACCGTTCTCGTCCAGCACCGCGGCTTTCAGGCTGACGGTCTCGCCGGCCTCAGTCAACGTTGCCGACGATGGCTCGATGGTTATCGACCGCGCCGACTGGGTCACGGTAATCGTAGACTTGCCCTGTTTCTGTCCCGCGGTAGCCGTGATGTCGGCCATGCCGTTGCTGAGCGCGGTGACGAGCCCACCGCTGCTCACCGAAGCCACGGAAGGATTCCGGCTCGCCCAGACCACCGTCTGTCCCGACGATGTCGCGCCGGCTTCGTACTGCACCTGCGCGTCGAGCTGCACAGACTGGCCGATCGCGGTCAGTGTGACTGTGTTGGGCGTCACGACGACGTTGGCCGGTCCAGCCGGTCCGGTGGGGCTGTCCTTGCCGCAGGAGACCACCACAAGAAGTGCGAGTAAGCAGACGAGGCGGATCGGACTCGATAGGTTGGCCTTTTTTATGTATCGTGCAATTCCGTTACCGGCGGAGGAGGGCGAAGCTGATTTGCCCCTGGCATCATGGTCGAATAGCATATGAGAATTCCCTTAGCGGATTTGACTGAATGACTGTAAGCATCCCAAGTGCATCATGGATGCTAACGGGCGCAGATCGGCCAAATTTACCACACGAAGTTCAAAATACAAACTGATTTCACCATGAAGTTTCGTGGCCGGGAAGTTCGCAGCAAACCGCTCTTCTCAACTACGTACCCGCATTCGGCGTCTGCGCCGCCACGTGCGCAGCGAATCCCGAGCCGGCCTCCGCGTAGAGGTTGTACACGCTCGACGCGCCGGCCTCTTTGAGCACAGCGATCTCATCGGGGAATCTTGCCGTGGCGGCGACCCGGCAGTAGGACGAGGAAGCCTTGAGCTGGTCGAGTACGGCGAGATTGGACGCCAGGTTCGGCAACGCCAGCAGAACCAGTTCGAGGGTGTGGGCGGCCTGAACGCGATCCCAGAAGTCCGCATCGCTGGGATCGCCGAGCAGTACGTGGCGGCCACTCGACTGCTGCCGTTCCACCTTGACCTGATCGAGGTCTACGCCTACGACGGTGTCTCCGAATACCTGGTGCATGTTGTCATAGGCCGCGGTGCCCACGCGGCCCATGCCGATGATGGCGATCGTTGCTCCACCGGTATCGAGCGGCTGGTCGTCGGGAAGACGCTCGGACTTTTGAAGCCGGTCCCACAACGCCCGGTGCCGGGCATAGACCTGGTGGGCGGCGACGTTCAGCGCCGCCGAGATGACACAGGACAGCGCCAGGGAGATCGCGATGACGATCAGCCAAAGGCCGTCGATCCAGCCATTGGCTACCCCGATGGCCGCCACAATGAGTCCGAACTCGCTGAAGTTGGTCAGGTTCAGCGTCGCTAGCAGCGAGGTGCGCGCACGCAGCTTGAACGCCGTCAAAAGGCCGAAGAACAGGGCCGACTTCAGGAAAACAAGCGGCGTGACGGCTGCGCCGATGAGCACCGCGTCCAGCGTCAGCGGACCTGAAAGCCCTATGGACAAAAAGAAGGCGAGCAGGAACAGGTCCTTGAATCCGATCATGGTCTTCGCCATTTCATTGGCTTTCGCATGGTTGGCGATCAGCGCACCGAGGGCGAGTGCGCCCAGGTCGCCCTTCAGTCCGACCAGTTCAAATACTTCCGCGCCGCCCAGGGCCAGGAGCAGCCCGCTCAGCACCAGGAGCTCGCCATGGCCGACTTTCTGCAGAACGAACAACAGCAGCGGACGCGCCGGTATGAGGAGCAGGACGAGCAACGCCCAAAGGGATGGCCACATGCCCACCGAGATCGCGATAAAAGCCACGGCAGCCAGGTCCTGAACGATGAGAATACCGACCGCGATGCGGCCATGCAAGGCGGCCGTCTCCCCCTTGTCCTCCAGGACCTTCACGACGAAGACCGTACTGGAAAAACTCAGTGCGAAGGCGATCAGCAACGACGGGTAAATCCCGATATCGGAGAAGGAAGGCGCATTTAGAATGGCGAGCAAAAGGACGATCGTTCCCAGGATCAACACAGCCAGTGCCATGTGCAGGCCGGTGACGGCCCATACCTGGGGTCGCGCCAGGGTCCGCAAGTTGAGCTTCAGGCCGACGACGAACAACAGCAGCGTTATTCCGAGATCGGCCAGCTTCCGGAGCACATCCCCGCTGGCGATGCCGAACAGGTTGAGCACGAATCCCGCAGCGAGGAATCCAACCAGGGGAGGCAACCCTACGGCCCGGGAAAGCAGACCCAGCGCGAACGCCACGGCGAGCCATGTGATGTCACCCAGTGCAATGGTGATCCATTCGAAATCCATCATGCCACCCTTAGTCTCCACGGCTCGTTGAGTTCAGAGTTGAATTCGTTCGTCCGCGTTCGTCCACGTTCAGGTTCGCGCGCCCACGGACATCCAACCAATAACCAACCCAGCACTACCAGTGTCAACGCAAAACTACGGTCGACCGGATTTCTGCTCGGCGCGCTCCCACGCGATGGTGCCGATCGCAGGATCGGCCGCTCGGCCGGGAAGTCCGCTTGACGCCGCTTCCGTGTCCTGTTTCCTTGGTGGTACGTGATGGGTAAGGCGCGAAATGGAGTGAATACTGTGGCACGCAACAGGTCCAGGAAACCCATGAAATCGGCATCAGAGACCGGTGCAAAAGGGGACGCCGCGAAGGGCCGCGCCAATGGAAGCAGCACGAAGCCGGTCCTCCTCTCCGGCGGCAACCCGCAGATCGCCAGGGCCGACGGAGACGCCCCCGTGCAGGCCTACATTGCGGCCATGCCGGGCTGGAAGAGCGACGTGGGAGGCCGCCTCGACGCGCTTATCGTCCGCATCGTCCCCGGCGTGCGCAAGGCGGTACGATGGAACTCGCCCTTCTACGGCATCGAGGACCAGGGCTGGTTCCTGAGTTACCACGTATTCACGCGCTACGTGAAGGTGACGTTCTTACGGGGCGCGGCGCTGAGACCCGTTCCGCCCGGCTCGGGTAAGGACAAGGACTCGCGCTGGATCGACATCTATGAGGGTGAATTCGATGTGGAGCAAATGGCGGTGTGGATCCGGCAGGCGACCGCCATACCCGGTTGGCGCGGGTTCTGACGGCCTGTGAAGTTGGATGTATGCCCGGTGGCCCGATTTGACAGTTCGGAACAGATCAGCGTTATATATGTCACTGCTTATATGTCACTGCGACGTGCGCTCCTCCAGGGCCGTTCTGATCCAGCTATTCAGGCTCACGCCGCTCTCGACCGCCAGACGCGACTCGTTGATGCAACTCGGGGCCGAGCCGGACGTTGAGCTTGCCGGAAAAGGGCTTTCTGGGCTCCACGCCGTCCTCGCGACAGGAAGCCAGGTACTCGTCGATAGACCTTTGGAACCCACGTCGAAGCCCATCTACGTCGGTAGCTTCGAAGGTGGCAATCGGGTAAGGGCCGCTGTTGACAACCCGCCCATGAAGTCGTCCCACCGATCCGTCAAATTCGATCTCGGCGGCATATCCTTTGTATTCCATCATGGCTTGACTCCAATGGCTTTGAGGAACACGGCAATATCGCGCACCGTCGCTCTGCCGGTTTCATGCTCGGAGTGGGGACGGTGAGTTACGATACGTTCTGTTCCCTTCTTTAGCAGCACGCGCGAGCCTGCATCCGGGCGGCGTCGTACCAGACTTGCATCTTCAACAGCATGTCCATGTTTACGCCGAAGGCCTTCTCGATACGAAGGGCCATCTCCGCCGACAGCGCCGCGTTGCAGTTAAGCAATGCAGAAAGCGTTTGTGCCCGATACTAATTCGACCTTCTAAACTCAGCCCCGGGGCGTCAGTGGACAGTCGCAGGGCTTCTCACACAGCAGCTTGTACTGCTCATCCAGCGAGTCGACCAGCGACTCCTGTACCTGGTTTCCGGTTGCAAGTCGTAAGTCGAGCGGTGTATTGTGCCGGTAGCCACGCCGATGCATTTCTGCGGCTAAGGCCTCGTGCCGTTCGTACAACGCCGCGAGCCGACCGATCCAACGTTTCGTCTCCGGATGCTCCCGGTATCCTTTTTTTCCCAGTGTGAGAACGTTCCATAGTCCGTGCAACTCCCGGTGCTCACCGAGGAGGTGTTGTCGGTATAGGACTTCAGGCGGAAGGTCCCAGATTCGCATGGTCGCCGATTACTCTAGTGGGTTCAGCCGGATATTCAAATTGCGAATGGGTTCCGAATCGTCAAATCGTTGATTTCCTGATCCTGACGGAGATCTTCTGTGTACAGAATCTCGCAACCAGATTCTAGCGCCGCCGCAATGATCAGGCTGTCGTAGAAGCCGTAACCGTAACGACTTTGAAGATCAAGACCACGGTGGTAAAGACTAACGCTTGGATTTACCTGCCAAAGCGGCGATAATACATGTTCAAAAAGACGACGGACCCGACCTGGTGCCGCGTTTAACTTACCAGTCAGCACATTCAACGTTTCTTGCACAACCTGATAGCTTATGCAGCCATTACGGTCTTCCAGTGCTTTCCGCACCAGGTTTTCCGCACACATACGTTTGTGGTTATCTGTTTCATCAAACAGGTAAACAAAGACATTTGAATCCAAGAAGTAATCAGCGCTCATTCATTTCATCCCTGCTGAACTTACGGCCGCCAGTGGTTATACTTCCTTGTAATTCACGGATGACGCGCATGGCTTCTGCTGCCCGATGTTCACGACGAACGTAGTTCTTCAACCATAGTCGGAATTGTTCGTTTAAAGTCGTATGCTCCGCGACTGCTTGTCGACGTGCAGCTTCAATCAGGTTCTCGTCCGCGCTGAACGTAATGTTCTTCATGGCTGCCTCCTTAGTCATTACATTTTTACACGAATACAGTGTACACTGTTTTCGTGTAAAAGTCCAGCACTTGACAATGGCACGGTATGATGAATCGTCATACTATATGAGATTAACACTATGAAATCCAGAATCTTGATCACACTGGACGAAGAAATCGTGAGGCAACTCGATTATCTAATCATGCATCTGTCATATAAAAACAGAAGTCAGGCGATTGAGAAAGCTGTGACGGAAATGCTGCAGCTAATCAAGCGGTGCCGACTGGCGCAGGAATGTTCGAAACTGGACCCGGTTGAGGAACGGGAACTGGCTGAAGAAGGATTCGTGGAGGATGCGAGTAACTGGCCCGAATATCGAGGAGTGTAATCCGCTGGGATGATCTGAGTACCACACTTGGCCGTTTAGACATTGTTGGACCGTAGCGTCCTAAGAACGGTGACGAACCAGCACCCAGATCTCGGGTTTACGGCCACAGACCAACACGTCTGCGTTTACTGTATTGAGTGAATTTACTCAATAGCGTAATTACCGCAAAACCAGTACGAAGCACTCACCGCTCATTCATCTCACCTTTGCCGCCGCCTACCGGCAGAAGCAGGACGTTTCAATGGGGATGTCGGCGCGGGCCCTGGCGAAGGCCAGCCGCTGGCGCAACAGTCGAAGCTCGTTGGCGTCTCCCGCGTGTTCCACACATTCCACCAGCCCCTGGAGCGCCCACACGTTGTCGGGATGCTGGCAGCAGCGCGGCAGGCTTCCGTCGTAGCCGAGGTCGGCGCGAAACACGGCTTCGGCTTCATCGAACATGCCCTGTTCGGCAAGCAGCGCGCCGAGGGCGTGGCGCGGGGGATGCATCCAGGCCCAGGGTTCGGTGTAGTTGAGCGCGTCGTCCCGCGAGACGGCGAGACGCAGGCTGTCGAACGCCCGGTCGTAATTCCCCTTGCGGTATTCGAGTTCGCCGTCGAGCATGGCCTCGCCGATGCGGAGCATGTCGCGCACCGTGTTGCTCAAGAAGATCGCGTCCTCGGGAATATCGGCCGCCGCCTGGTCGAACGCTTCGCGGGCGGTTTCGGCCTCTTCGATCTGACCGAGGGCGGCGTGCGCCACACCCTGCCCGTAGGCGTGCATGGCGGTTTCGATCGGACGCAGCGCGCGCTCCTCCGGTTCGGGCGAGGCGATCAGGTCGTGCCAGCGGCCGAAACGAACCAGGACATGGATGCACATGGCGGAGTAGCCGTCGAGGATGGAGGCCATGAATGGCGCGCTCTCGGCGATCAGTTCCGGCGTGGCCATGGCGCGGATCCGGTCCGCGGCATGGGTGGCCTTGCCGTACTGCCCCAGAAACATGGCCACGTACATGTAGAGATGAAGATCGTGACACCGCATGGTGGTGTAGAAGTTCTGGTCTCCGGCGTAACCTAAGTACTTGTCGTCGGCGGCGACCGCCCGTTCGCTCTGGACCACCGACTGCGCCCAGTCGCCGCAGAGGACGTAGATATGCGCGGACATGTGCTCCAGGTGGCCGGCATCGGGAAGCAGCCCGCGCAACAGGTCGGCCGCGTTGAGGCCTTGCTCCGGCATGGGCGACATTTCCAGCATGTGGATGTACAGGTGGCAGATCCCCGGATGGACGGGCCCGCCGCGCGCGATCCGCTCCATCCAGGATTCCATCACCGGCAACACCTCGGCCGTGTGCCCGCGCGGGTTGGGCTGCCCGGTCTGCAGGTCCCAGAGCTGACGGGGCGTGCAGTTCAGCGCCGCGTCGAAATAGACGGCGGCGATGTCGGGATCATCCTCATGCGCCTGGCGGGCGTCGCGCATCGCGTCGGCGAAATCCCGGTGCCAGGCGTCCAGCACCCCGGTTTCGCGCTCGTCGCCATTCCGGTACCGATTCGCCAGCGCCTCGATGAGGGCCTGCTCGGCCGGCGTGCCGTCACCGGCCAGCGAGACCGCGGTTGTAACCGCGTCGTGGCAAACCGGCAGGACCCGGGCGATCTCGGCTTCGGTGTATCGGATCCAGGCCCGGTTGTAGTGGGGTCCGTTCGCATAGGCGATCCCCCACCAGGCCATCGCGCAGGCGGGATCCGTGTCGGCCGCGCGC
The DNA here is from genome assembly GCA_965207085.1 of bacterium. Taxonomy (GTDB): domain Bacteria; phylum JAAXHH01; class JAAXHH01; order JAAXHH01; family JAAXHH01; genus JAAXHH01. The sequence goes on from CBDBLQ010000002.1 coordinate 319,784, forward strand.
CTGAAGCAGTCCACGGCTTCCTCGTGATTGAATCCGTAGGTCCAGTTCAACCCGCGGTCGAACCAGCGCTGAGCGGCATCCGAGTCCGTCGTGATTTTGCGGGACCAGGTTCCGAGATCGAAAGGGTAGCTCATGGTGACGTGCTCGTGGTTGATCGGCGGTCGATCGGCCTTACCCGGGTTCCAGATAACCCGCGGCCTCGGCGGCCCGCGCCCATTCCAAAGTACGAAGAAACGCCCCGCGCGTCACGAGCTCAAATCCCTCTATCAGGAGCGATGCTCTGAACGGAGCGAACCAGGGCCGCGTATGGGCTGCCGCAAAGGCTTCCCGAAGACGATCGACCTTGCGCCGGGGCATCGCCGGGACGGTGACGAATGCCGGCATCGGTACGGTCTCGGTCGATTCGAGTACGCGGACTTTCTCTGACAGTTGGGGCATACAATTTCGGAAAAGCATGTGCCAGTAGGCGTCCAGCGGTCCGATATCAATACTGCCGTCCACCACGCTGTCGAGGATCCGCCGGGCCGTGACGAGATGGCCGACCGAGCGGCGGTAGAGGCGCGGGCGGTCCGCGTTGCGATAGGACAGCAGATGATAGCGCAGCGCATTGAAGCCCGACTGCGAGTGGGCGACCGTCCAGCCCACGGTCCCATCAAAGGTGTCGGACAGCGTGCGAAAAGGCGCATCGTCTCGTACGATCAGGTCGGTCCGGGAGAGCGCTTTTCCTCCAGCCCAGGACGCGGCGGGAATGGGCGATGCCAGGGGCACGACGTTGGCGAGGTCGCGCGCGATCGGGTATCCGCACATCTGCACGCACCCGAGGTCGTCGCGGCGCCAGAGGTGTTCGAGCGGCTGCGGAGCCGGGTAGGCGACGTAATCGAACGCCGTGCCGGCATCCTCGGCGACGTGGGCGATGAGATCCTTCCACGCCGTCTCGACTTCGGGACTCACGGCGTACATGCGGGCATTTGATACGAATGGCATGGGCATCAGTTTTGTTGAGACCCCCTTACCTATATTGAAACTGAATGACACATTTGCGGCAAGACTCATCTGTGACGCTACTTTTATACAGGTATTTTACTTTAAATGTGGAAGTGAATGAATCGACCGTTTAAACTAAATAGTCAGCGGTCAAGTCTGCAATCAAGTCAGCAGTCAAAGCGCATTGGCGTTGAAGATGCCCAGAATCAGCGCTAAGCACAAACGCACGACCGGGCCAATCCATACCGCGCGGACTTTACACCTACCGTCCGCCGACGGCCGACCATCTATCATGAACCTTCGCGAAATGGTGACCGAATACCGATGACTTCCGACTAGATGAAGGCCAACAAGAAAAGGACTTCGCTCAGCCGCCGTAACTTTCTCGCCCGGGGTGGCGGAGCCCTGGCCGCTCTATACCTGGGCACCGGTTGCTCGGACAACGTCATGGGCCCGAATGACAGTGACCCGACCGAGGCACCGCCCGAGCCACCGCCAGCGCCACCTGAAGACCGGGTCGACGTGATCGTGGTGGGCGCCGGCCTGTCCGGACTGGTCGCCGCATACGAGTTGGACCGCGCGGGGCACGATGTCAGGGTCCTGGAAGCATCCAACAAGATCGGGGGCCGGGCACAGACGCTTCGCGAGCCCTTCGACGACGGGCTCATCGCCGAAACCGGTCCGGCCCGCATCCCGCCCTCGCATGATCTGACGCTCGGTTACATCGACCACTTCGGCATCGAGACATCGCCCTTCTATACCCAGGAGGGTGAGTACCTCGTCGTTACCGATCAGGGGGTCCGCCAACGGCAGACACCGGCAGCGTTCCTCAGTGGGGGACGGGACGCGTGGCTTAAGATTCCGGCGGGGATCGATGCCTTGCCCATGGCCTTCGCCGAAGCGCTCGGAGACCGCGTGCGGACCGGCACGCCGGTGACGAAAGTGGTCCGGGATGAGAACGGGGTGGCGGCCACCTACGGACCCGCCGCGCAGGAATTGAGGGGCCGCAAACTCATCTGCACGGTTCCCCTCCCGGTCATCGACAAGATCGAGTTCGACCCCGTCCTCTCGGTATCGAAGCAATCGGCTTTCGAAGCCACCTCCTACCAGGACGTCACCCGGGTTTACGTTCAGTATTCGCAGCGTGTCTGGGAGGACGACGGCCTGAACGGATGGGGGTTGACGTTCGCGGAGGGGTACTCGGAGTTCTGGCATCCCACATGGAACCAGGAGGGACCGCGGGGTATTCTGATGTCCTACATGTTCGGAGAACTGGCACGCAGGATCGCGGCGACCTCTCCCGGCGCCATCGTGCCCGGCTTCATTGGCCGCTTTAATGGCCTGTTCCCCGGCACGCGCGAGGTCGCGGAACACGGAACCCACTTCGCATGGGAGCATCAGCCCTGGATCGGGGCGGCCTTCGCCAACTACAATCCTCCGTTCTCGGAGCACCCTGAACTGGCATCACCCGAGGGCCCCATTCACTTCGCCGGCGAGCATGCCTCGGGGCATCGGGGGTGGATGCAGGGCGCCCTCGAGTCGGGTCTGCGGGCCGCGAAGGAAATCGATGGGGCGGTCACCGAGCAACGCTCCCGCGCGACCGTGGTCATCTCGCGGCGGCAGATGGTGCGCCGACTTGCGGGCATCCCGAATATGCCGGGGTGGCTGGTGCCCTGAGCCGTCAACTCGAACCGTCACGAGGCGAGCGCGAATCGACCGGCCATCGCGGGGCAATACGAGTTCATTGGGCCTTGACGCTCCTCCCCTTTCCGCCTAACTTCCTCCCCATAAAACCGACCAGCCAGAACCTCACGAAGCGCCCCGGAGGCACGCATGTTCACCCCGGATCAAATCGATCATTACAACCGCGAGGGATACGTCGTCTACCCGGATTTCATATCAGGTGAGGACCTCGCAGCCTTGAAGTCGGAAATAGACCGGGCATCGGAAGGAAACACGAAGGCGAATCACGACGCCGCGCGCATGGAGATGGAACCGAACCAGGAACCGGACGGCACATTGGTGCGGCGCATCTACGAACCGTGCACTTACTATCAGCCCTTCCGGGATTTCTCGGAATCGACCGCCCTGCTGGACTGCGTAGAACAGCTGTTCGGCCCGAACCTGCTCTTCCACTATAGCAAGATCAACATGAAACCCCAGAACATCGGGTCCATCGTGGAGTGGCACCAGGACCTGTCCTACTACCCCCTGACCAACCGCGATTCGGTGTCCATCCTCTTCTACCTCGACGACACCTCCGAGGAGAACGGCTGTCTGAAGGTCATTCCCAGGCGCCACACGGAAGCGCTGATGAGCCACAGCACCGAGGGGTTCTTCCGGGGCAAAGTCACGGAGGAGGTGGACGATTCCGAGGCCGTGCTGTTGGAAGGCACCGGGGGCACGGCGATCTTCATGAGCGCCATGACGCCCCACGCATCGGCCATCAACTCGTCGGACCGGCCGCGAAAGACGCTCATCCTCAGCTACCGAGCGGCCGACGCCTTTCCGATCCACTGCGGGGTCATGTCGGACAAGGTCGAGGCGCACAGCCGGCTGGTCCGCGGCGAACGGGCTTCACAAGCCCGTTTCACCATGACGGATTTCCCCATTCCGCGCTATGAAGACGAGGTCGCGTCGCTGTACGATCTGCAGGAGAGGTCGAGGAAGTCGGCGTGACAAGGGGCCTACGGCAGGTCCGCCTAAGGCAGATCCGTACTCCCCATGAGGTAGCGGTCCACTTCCCGGGCGGCGCCCCGGCCTTCGTGGATAGCCCAGACCACCAGGCTTTGGCCGCGGCGGGCGTCACCGGCCGCGAATACGTTTTCCACGCTCGTGGCGTACTTCCCGTATTCGGCCTGGGCGTTTGACCGGGCGTCCCGTTCCACATCGAGCTGCTCGATCACCGGATCCTCGGGACCGGAGAAACCCATCGCCAGAAGGACGAGGTCGGCGGGCCACTCCTGCTCCGTGCCTTTCTTCGGGCTGAAGGGCGCTCCGTTGCTGGGGACCGACCAGTCGAGGTCGATGGTGCGCAGGGCCTTGACCCGGCCCTGGCCGTCGTCGATGAATTCGACGGTGCTGGTGTCGTAGCGCCGGGGATCGTCGCCGAAGAGGGCTTTGCCTTCTTCCTGGCCGTAATCAAGCTTGTAGACCACCGGCCACTGGGGCCAGGGGTTGCCCGGCGCGCGTTCGGGAGGCGGTTTGGGGATCACGTCGAACTGGTTCATCGTCTTGCAGCCGTGGCGTATAGCCGTACCCACGCAGTCCGTCCCCGTATCGCCGCCGCCCAGCACGATCACGTGCTTGTCCTTCGCCGAGATGTAGTTGCCGTCGTCGTGCCCCGAGTCCAGCAGGCTCTTCGTGTTCGCGTGCAGGAAGTCCATGGCGAAATGGACGCCGTCCAGGCCGCGGCCCGGCGCGTTGCGCACGAAGTCGTTGGGTTTGGTGGCGCCGGTGCAGATCACCACGGCGTCGTTTTCACTGCCCAGGTCCGCCGCGGGCACGTCTTTCCCGATCTCGACACCGGTCACAAACTCGACGCCCTCGGCCGTCATTTGGTCGAGACGGCGCTGGACGACCTTTTCCTTGTCGAGCTTCATGTTCGGGATGCCGTACATGAGCAGTCCGCCGGGCCGGTCGGCCCGTTCGTAGACCGTCACGTGGTGGCCGGCGCGGTTGAGCTGGGCGGCGCAGGCCAGGCCGGCGGGCCCGGATCCGATGACGGCCACCTTCTTGCCGGTCCGATTCGGCGGTGGCTCCGGCTGGATCCAGCCTTCCTCGAAACCGCGGTCGACGATGGCGCACTCAATACTCTTGATGGCGACCGGATCGGCGTTGATGCCCAGGACGCAGGATCCCTCGCAGGGCGCGGGGCAGACCCGCCCGGTGAACTCGGGGAAATTGTTGGTCTTGTGCAGCTGCTGGAGGGCTTCCTTCCAGTGGTTCCGGTAGACCAGGTCGTTCCAGTCGGGAATGAGGTTGTTCAGGGGGCAGCCCGACGCGCCGGGTCCCTTGCCCATCGGAACCCCGGTGTGGCAGAAGGGGATGCCGCAGTCCATGCAACGGGCGCCCTGCTCCCGCAACGAATCCACCGCCATGGGCAGGACGAACTCTTCCCAGTCGCCGACGCGTTCGAGGGGGTCCCGATAACCTGCCGTCCCCCGCTCGTACTCCATGAAGCCGGTTGTTTTACCCATAAATCCGTCTGTTGAATGCTATCCCTTGCCGCCGTTGACGCCCACTGGGACCGCTTCGGGCACCTTCTCGGCGGGATGTCCGTTCGTCTTGGCTTCCTGCGCCGCCCGTTCCGCCATTTCCTTGAGCGCGCGGCGGTAGTCGACGGGCATGACCTTGACGAAGGCGTCCCGGAGTTCGGACCACCGGGTCAGCACGTCCTCACCCCGGTCGCTGCCGGTATAGCGCACGTGGGTTTCGATCAGCCTAAGCACTTCGGCGACGTCCTCTTCCTCGATCAGCGGCTCCAGGTCCACCATCTCCTGGTTGCACAGCCCGGGGAAGACGCCCTGCTCGTCGAGGACATAGGCCACGCCGCCGCTCATACCCGCGGCGAAGTTGCGGCCCACCGGACCGATGACAACCACGCGGCCGCCGGTCATGTACTCGCAGCCGTGGTCGCCGACGCCTTCGACCACGGTCTCGGCGCCGCTGTTCCGCACGGCGAACCGTTCCCCGGCCCGGCCGCGGAAGTAGGCCTGCCCGCCGGTGGCGCCGTAGAGGGCCACGTTGCCGATGATCACGTTCTCGGTGGGCACGAAGCCCGCGTTCTCGGGCGGGAAAACGGCCATGATGCCGCCGGACAGTCCCTTGCCCGTGTAGTCGTTGGATTCGCCTTCCAGGAGGAAGGTGATGCCCGGCGCCAGGAAGGCGCCGAAGCTCTGGCCGGCCGACCCGTGCAGCCTGGCCCGGATCGTGTTCTCCGGCAGGCCTTCCTCGCCGTGCCTGCGGGACACTTCCGCGCTGAGCATGGCGCCGGCCGTCCGGTCGATATTGTGGATCGCGTGCCGCAGCACGACCGGCTGGCGGTCCTCCAGGGCCTCCGTCGACAATTCGATGAGCCGCTGATCGAGCTTCTTCTCCAGGCCGTGGTCCTGGCTCTGGCAGCAGTAGCGGGCCACGCGGTCGGGCGCCTCGACGGGCGCGAGCATGCGGGTGAAGTCGAGTCCTTTGGCCTTCCAGTGATCAATGGCCTTGCGCGTATCGAGGCAGTCGACGCGGCCCACCATCTCGTTCACCGTCCGGAAACCCAGCTGGGCCATCTGCTCGCGCATCTGCTCGGCGATGAACATCATGAAGTTGATGACGTGCCCGGGCTGGCCCGTGAAGCGCTTGCGCAGCTCCTCGTCCTGCGTGGCCACGCCCACGGAGCAGGTGTTCAGGTGGCACTTGCGGAGCATGATGCAGCCGCTCACCACCAGGGCGGCCGTGGCGAAGCCGAACTCCTCGGCGCCCAGCATGCAGGCGATGACCACGTCGCGGCCCGTCTTGAGCTGGCCGTCGGTCTGCACCACGATGCGGCCCCGAAGGTCGTTCTGGACCAGTACCTGCTGGGTCTCGGCCACGCCCAGTTCCCAGGGCACGCCCGCGTGCTTCATGGACGATTCCGGCGAGGCGCCGGTGCCGCCGTCGTACCCGCTGATGAGGACCACGTCGGCCTTGCCCTTGGACACGCCGGCCGCCACGGTGCCCACGCCCACCTCGGCCACCAGCTTGACGTGGATGCGGGCCCGGTCGTTGGCGCTCTTCAGGTCGTGGATCAGCTGGGCCAGGTCCTCAATGGAGTAGATGTCGTGATGGGGCGGCGGCGAGATGAGCCCCACGCCGGGGGTCGACTTCCGCACGCGCGCGATCTCTTCGAAGACCTTGTGGCCCGGCAGCTGACCGCCTTCCCCGGGCTTGGCGCCCTGGGCCATCTTGATCTGCAGGTCCGTGGCGTTCACCAGGTAGTTGCTCGTCACCCCGAACCGGCCCGAGGCCACCTGCTTGATGGCGCTGTTCCGCCAGTCGCCGTTCTCGTCCGGATAGTAGCGGTCCGGGTCCTCGCCCCCCTCGCCCGAATTGCTCCGGCCGCCGATGCGGTTCATGGCGATGGCCAGCGTCTCGTGGGCCTCCTTGCTAATGGAACCGTAGGACATGGCGCCGGTGGAGAAACGTTTGACGATCTCCGAGGCCGGCTCCACTTCCTCGATGGGAACTGGAGGCTGCGCCTGCTTGTAGTCGAACAGGCCGCGCAACGTGCCCAGCAGGCGCGTCTGATCGTCGATCTGGTCCGTGTACTGGCGGAAGAGTTCATAGTCGCCGGTGCGCGTCGACGTCTGCAGGAGCGCAATGGTCTGGGGGTTGAAGAGGTGGTGCTCGCCGTCGCTCCGCCACTGGTAGTAGCCTCCCACGTCCAGGGTATGGCCGTTCGCCACGGGACGGTCGGGATAGCCGTGGTGATGATGCTGGCGGTACTCGGCTTCGATCTCGGGCAGCCCGATGCCCTCGATGCGGGACGCGGTCCACGTGAAGTACTTGTCGATGACCGACTGCTTCAGGCCGATGGCCTCGAAGATCTGCGCGCCGTGATAGGACTTGATGGTGGAAATGCCCATCTTGGACATGGTCTTCAGGACGCCCTTGCACAGGGCGTTGATCAGGTTCTCCCGCGCCTTGTCCGCGCCGGCCGCGCCGGACGGGCTGACCGCGCCGGCCGCGCCGGACGGGCTGGCCGGGTTGGGCGGGCCGGCCGCGCTGGCCGGTGGTTCGATCAGGCCGTCGATACTCATCCATTCGACCGTTTCGAGGGTCAGATAGGGATTGATGGCGTTGGCCCCGTAGCCGATGAGCAGGCAGAAGTGCATGACCTCCCGCGGCTCGCCCGATTCCACGACGATGGCCGCGCTGGTCCGCAGTCCTTCCCGTATGAGATAATGATGCACGGCGGCGGTGGCGATCAGACTAGGGATCTGGATCCAGTCCGGTCCGACTTTCCGGTCCGACAGGATGAGCAGCGTCGCGCCCCGTTCCCGGATGGCCCGGCCCGCCTCGCGGCACAGCTCGTCCACGGCTTCCTCGAGGGTGCCGGCCGACGCGGACCCGTCTGTTCCCGCTGGTTCGGCGGTCGACGCGGACCCGTTTGTTCCCGCTGGCCCGGAAGTCCCGGCTGACCGCCGGAACACCGCCGGAAGCGTCTCCGATTTCAGTCCGGGAAGGTCGAGCTCCCGGATACGGGCGAGTTCCCCGTTGGACAGCACCGGGCGGGGAATTCGGAGTTGCCGGCAGTGATCGGGCGTTTCGGCGAAGAGGTCTTTTTCGGACCCAATCGAGGTGTCCACCGACGTGACCAGCTCTTCGCGAATGGCGTCCAGGGGAGGATTGGTGACCTGGGCGAACAACTGCTTGAAGTAGTGGAACAGCAGTTGCGGCTTGTTGGACAGGACGGCGATCGGCGCGTCGTTGCCCATGGACCCCACGGGTTCGTACCCATTGGCCGCCATGGGGCCGATGAGGATCTTCAACTCCTCGCTGGTGAATCCGAAGGCCCGCTGCCGTTCTTCCAGCGTCGCCAGGTCGAGCGCCGGCACGTCGTCCGACTCAGGCAGGTCTTCCAGGTTTGCCATGCGCTCGTCCAGCCAGGCGCGATAAGGCTTGCGTGAACTGATTTCGTGCTTGATCTCTTCGTCGGTGACGATGTGGCCGCGGACCGTGTCGATCAGGAACAGGCGTCCGGGCTGCAGCCGTCCCCGCGTGAGGATCCGTTCTGGCGGGATATCCAGCACGCCGGCTTCCGAGGCGCCGACGACTAGATTATCCTTCGTCACCACGTACCGGAAGGGCCGCAGTCCGTTGCGGTCCAGGGTCGTGCAGATGCGGTCTCCGTCACACGCCGCGATGAGGGCGGGACCGTCCCACGGTTCCATGAGGCAGGCGTGGTATTCGTAGAAGGCCTTCTTTTCGTCCGACATCGACTCATGGTTCTCCCAGGCTTCCGGAATCATCATCATGAGGGCGTGGGGCAGCGACCGTCCCGTGGAGACCAGCAGTTCCAGCGCGTTGTCGAACCCCGCCGTATCGCTGGCGCCTTCGCGTATGATCGGGCTCAGCTTGGCCATGTCGTCGCCGAAAAGCGGGGACGCGAAGAGCGCCTCCCGGGCGCGCATCCAGTTCTGGTTCCCCCGGATCGTGTTGATTTCGCCGTTGTGGCAGAGCAGCCGGTAAGGATGGGCGAGGCGCCACGAACCCAGCGTGTTCGTGCTGTACCTGGAATGCACCAGGGCCAGGGACGTGACGATGGACTCGTCGGACAGGTCGCGGTAGAATGAGTCCAGCTGGTCGGCCCGAAGCAGTCCCTTGTAGACGATGGTCTTGCTCGAAAGGCTGGCGATGTAGAAGTCGTCGCGGTTTTCTTCGGGAAGCTTCGCGTCGACGGCGTTTTCGATGACCTTCCGGATGACGTACAGCTTGCGCTCGAAACGGTCCTGATCGGATACCTGCTCGCCGCTTCCGATGAAAAACTGCCGGATCAGCGGGGAAACCTGGGTCGCCAGTTCCCCGGCCTGGGAGAAATCCACCGGCACGTCGCGCCATCCCAGGAACACCTGGTCTTCCTCCCAGACGGTCTTCTCGATCGCCCGCTCGCACCACCGGCGGTGTTCGGCGTCCCTGGGCAGGAACACCATGCCCACGGCGTACTGGCCCGCTTCCGGCAGAGAAATGCCGGAGAGCCGGCACTGCCGCTTGAAGAAGTCATGGGGAAGCTGGAACAGCAGGCCCGCGCCGTCACCCGTGTGGGGATCGCATCCGCAGGCGCCGCGATGCTCCAGGTTGACCAGCACACGGATGGCATTGCGTATGATGGCGTACGACTTCTCTCCATTCAGATTCGCCACGACACCCACGCCGCACGCGTCGTGCTCATAGGCCGGATCGTAGAGACCCCGGGGTTTTTTCATATAAGGATCGCCCCTCATTCGCATCCTTTCGGTTGCGAAAATCGAATATGGGAACGCGATTTCCAGTTTCTCAATTCAAACCGGAGTACTGGAATACCGTTGATTCGCAATAACAGACACGGTTTCTTGAAGGAGGAAAAAGAGAGGATAGTCCGTTATTCGCACTTGTACCAAATTCCGGTTGAAACCCTGTATATAACCTGTGCGATCAACTAAGTAAAGTAGAAAATGCACCGTTCCACCGAGAAAATGACCGTGAACATACACTCCACGATCTCACGCTATTGCCCGCCCAGCAAGGCCTTTGATGGGTCCTGTCCATGAGCGTCCGCTCCCTCAACGATCTCGAACTGCGCGGACAGCGCGTACTCGTGCGCGTGGACTACAACACGCCGCTCGACAATGCGGGCAACATCACCGACGACACGCGCATCCGGGCGTCCATCCCCACGCTGCGGCATATCCTGAACCATGGTGGCCGGGCCATCCTGATGACCCACCTTGGGCGGCCGAAAGGGGTCACGGAGAACCTGCGGGTACGGCCGGTGGCGGACCGGTTGTCCGAACTCCTGGGCCAATCGGTCGGCTACGTGCGGGAGACGGTCGGGCCGGCGGCTGAGCGCGCGGCCGCAGACCTGGAGTACGGAGAATGCCTCCTGCTGGAGAACGTCCGGTTTAATGGCGGGGAGACCCGAAACGATCCGGACTTCGCACGCGAACTGGCTGCACTGGGGGACGTCTATGTGAACGACGCCTTCGGTACGGCCCACCGCGCCCACGCATCCACCGAGGGCGTTGCGCACCTGTTGCCCGACCGCGCGGCCGGTTTCCTCATGCAGAAGGAACTGGAATATCTCTCCGGAGCGATCGAAGTCCCGAAAGGGAAACTGGTCGTCATTCTCGGTGGGGCCAAGGTGTCGGACAAGATCGAAGCGACGCGCCGGTTCATCGAGATCGCCGATGCGTTGATCATCGGGGGCGGCATGGCCTATACCTTTCTCGCCAGCCGGGGCGAGGCCATTGGAAGGAGCCTGCTGGAGGATGATCGACTGGATTTCGCGTCGGAGATCCTGGACCGATCCGCCGACCTGGGCAAACCGATCCTGCTGCCCGTGGACCATGTTGTCGCCGACTCAATCGACTCCGGTGAGACTGCGCTTCATGTCGACCAGGTCCCCGACGGTTCGATGGGCCTCGATATCGGGCCGGTAACCCGACGTCAATTTGTCGAGACCATTGGCGAAGCGGGTACCATCCTCTGGAACGGCCCCATGGGCGTCTTCGAAATCGAGGCGTTCGCGAGGGGCACGCGGGAGATCGCTTACGCTATCGCGGAGACAACCGACCGGGGAGCCGTTTCCATCATCGGGGGCGGTGATACGGCCGCGGCCGTCAACGCCCTCGGTCTAGCCGGGCGCATGAGCCACGTATCAACCGGTGGCGGTGCTTCGCTTGAACTGCTGGAAGGCAAGGTGCTGCCAGGGGTTAGTGTACTGGAAGTGGGTTGATACTCCCGTCACCGACAGCAAGCATCAATTCCCTATAAAACTGATGCCCCCGAGGTTATCCGGAAACCGGCCGAAATGCTGGGGCATAACCTCGTAAGACCGCCAGGCACGTTGCCATGCGTATCGTGGCGTGCCTATCCTGGCGGCGACCGGCCCCGCAATAGATTCAATCGTCGTGGTGTTTCCTCGAAAATCGGTAAAGCGGATGTCTATCCCACCCCGACTTCTAGGCTGATCGCTGGTCAGAACCAGCTGCAGGCTGCGGAACTGGGTGTACCGTTCGCCATAGATGCTTCCCCACAGGTTTACTTTGATGCCATCGGGCGTGGTCTGCTGTATGATTTTGATTTCCTCGGGCAGTGCGAGCACCTTGCAGCCCTCCAGGTCCGGAGAGATGAACTCCACGCTCGTAAGGTACTCGGCGTTTTTCGTCTCGATGGTGTACCGCCAGTTGTTGGGGCCGGCCGGCATGACCGTCACCGCGACCAGATCCTTGGATTCCACCAGGGCTGGCATGCGGGCGGCGCATCCGACTACGGTAAGCAGAACGAAGGTCGCCAAGACTGTAAAGACGGTGATGCGGTGGGTGCCGGGATTAGACATGTTGAACCTCCTGGTGTTTCTATTTCATGTGTAATTAAAGGTTAACGCCTTGATGTACGGAAGAACTGATGTTACCCCGTTTTTGTGGACGGTTAACCATTTGGGATTCAGGCTATCTTCTTGAAGCTCCTTTCGTAGTTTAAGGGTGAGAGGTATCCGAGGGAAGAGTGGCGTCTGTGCGTGTTGTAGAAGCCCTCGATGTACTGGAACAGGTCGAGTCTGGCCTCAGCTTTTGTGGCAAAGCGCCTGCGATCGATCAGTTCGCATTCCAGGCTGGCGAAGAAGCTTTCGCACAGGGCGTTGTCGTAGCAGTCTCCAACCGATCCCATGGAGGGTCTGACGCCAAACTGTCTGCAGCGTTTGCCGAAAGCCACCGAGGTGTACTGCAATCCCTGGTCGCTGTGGTGGATCACGCCTTCGGGTCTGCGCTTTTCGAGGGCCATGTCCAGGGCGTCTTCGACAAGTTCGCTTCGCAGATGATTGGCCATGGACCAGCCGACGACCCGGCGGCTGAAGGCATCTATGACCACCGAGAGATAGAGGAAGCCTGAATGGGTCGGCACGTAGGTGATATCGGCTACCCAGAGCCGGTCTCTTTCCGGCGCGCTGAAGTCCCGGTTGACCAGATCGGGGGCCTTCCGGCCTTCTGCGGACCGCCAGGTAGTGCGCACGGCTCTGCGACGGGATACTCCGCTGATGGCGGCCAAGCGCATCAGGCGGGCCACGCGTTTTCTTCCCACACGGATCCCGGACGCGCGCAGTTCGGCATGGATGCGCGGTGCGCCGTAGGTACCGTAGGAACGTTGATGGATCAAGCGGATCCGGCCAAGCAGCATGGCATCCTCACCGGCCCTCCTGGAGACGGACCGTTTGAGCCAGACGTAGTAGCCGCCAGGGGAGACCTCCAGCAGGGCGCACATCCGACGCACGGGATAGACGGCCTGATGCGCCTTTATGAACGGGAAGACCCGGGCGGGGTCTCGGTCTCCCGGGCGAACCAGGCCGCGGCTTTTGCCAGGATCTCCCGATCCATCCTGAGCTGCTTGTTCTCACGGCGCAGCCGACGCAGTTCGGCCCGGGCTTCGGTGGTCAGGCCATCTTCGCGCCTGCCCTGGTCCAGATCGTCCTGCTTGACCCAGTTGCGGATGGCTTGGGCGGTGGGTTCGAACTCTTTGGCCAGCGCCTCGGGACTGCGGCCGGCGCGAACGAGCTCAACCATCTGCTGCCGAAAGGCCGTCGGATAGGGGGTACGGGGTCTGGGCATGTCACGCTCCTTTCAAACACAAGAAGTTACATGTCCACTAAACCGGGTCAACTCCAGAACATTCAAAATCCTTCCAATTTCCAATTCGTGTGAGGAATTCCAGCAATGGGATAAAGGAGGAGTCAAGAGATCCTTGAATTGTGATTTCAACCTCTTTTGGGAGCCGTCGAGCACGCGTTGATAAGTGCTTTACCGAGCGCAGTTATCCTCACTCTTTTTATTCCAGTTATACTATCCCAAGTACCTGCACTGTCTACGCAACCTAGTCTCATCAGATTCCACACTCCAATTTGGACCTGTTCAGGTGGCAAGCCTCGATCAGTCTCTTCTTCTACAGGTTGGACATATTCGTCTGGCAAAGCCTTTGTCGGTACGCCACCCTCCACTTGCGGAGCATCATATATCGCTTGCAATAGGCGTGCTTCCATCTGACTGAAATCCTGCAGTATACTAACCAATCCTCTATTCACTTGAATACCACTATCAGCGTCAGCTGCATTTACAAGAAGTCTAGCCCAGAGGTCCTGAAGATCATCGTCTTCTTCTAACGATGCCGCTTCAAAAATCGGAATCGCGACTTTCAAAGGAACGGGGGTAATCATCACCTTAGAACCGCGCTCCTTCATGAATAGATTAGCTCGATCTATAAGTCGAACCTGCCTCTCCCAACGCACGTATTTTAACTTGTCTTCAATTATACCGAATCCTTGCGCCAATGAACCGCCTATGAATCGAGATACGAACGCACCGGTTTTTTGAATTATACCCAATCCTTGACCTGTGGTTTTGGCGATCTCTTGTGCAGCTTTTGAAGCCTCAACGCCCATGTTGAGAAATTGATTGTCGTTCTGATCCATTGCTGTTGTACTCACTATCTTTCAAAATCAATTAGCTAGCTTGTGTTTTTTCAATACTACCGAAAGAGAGTAACTGGGTTATCGTAAACTAAAAACAACAAACGTAATTCTAAGTTAACGTGTCGAGTTTAAATCCAATGGCTATCTGGCCTCCCGTGATTGTGCCAATTCAGACACACTCGAGTAACTACGGCATTTCCATCGTGTTTTTCGTTGCGTGCGAAGTCTGCATGAATGCGACCACGCACCAAACGGAATCCATCTTTCTGTTAAACGTAAAGTCTAGATGATTGTTCCGGTGTTCAGTAGGAAGGAGTTTACTTTCCGATCGCTGCCTTAACAGAGCGTTTCCCCGGCCTGAAGTACGCCTGCAGGGCCTCCAGGAAACTGTGCGCCGCCCTGGAAAGGTACCGCCCCTTGAGGTAGATCGCCCCCATTTTCTGGCGGGGACGGTTTCGGAAGTCCCCGATCGTGACCTGTGCGAGCGTGCCGTTTTCCAGCTCCTCCTGGATGGCGATGGAGGGGACGATGGACAGGCCCGCCTCGATACGCACGAAGTGCTTGATGACTTCGATCGAACTGAGCTCCATGGCGACGTCGAGCTGAACCCGTGACTTCTCGCACAAATCGTCGATCAACCGGCGCGAGGCGCAGTGCTGGTCGAGCAGGATCAGCGGATACTGCTCCATGTCCTTGAGATGCACCGTCCGCCGTTTCGCCAGGGGATGGTCCGGCGGCGTGATCAGCACGTCGTGGCGGGAGAACAGCGGGATCGCCTCGATCTCCCGGGGCAGGTAGGCCAGCGTGACCACGCCGAGATCCACCTCGCCGTCGACCACGGCCTGGATGGTTCGCAGGGACGTGGCGTTCTTCACGACAATATCGATGCCGGGATAGCGGTCCTGGAAGGATTTGAGGATGGCCGGCAGGCGGTAGCATCCCGTGGTGTCGGACGTGCAGAGCACAAGACGGCCGGCCTCGAGACGGTCCAGGTCTTCCAGTTCCTGCACGGCCTCCTTCATCAGCCCTTCCATCTCGCTCACGTACTTGAGCAGCACCTTTCCGGCCTCGGTGAGGGCGAGATGCCGGGTCGTCCGGTGGAAGAGCGGCTGGCCGATTTCAC
The DNA here is from genome assembly GCA_965207085.1 of bacterium. GTDB lineage: Bacteria > JAAXHH01 > JAAXHH01 > JAAXHH01 > JAAXHH01 > JAAXHH01. Next base: position 335,077 of record CBDBLQ010000002.1, read on the forward strand.
CCTCGAGCTTGGCCACCTGGATGCTCACGGCGGACTGGGACCGGAAGAGGGCTTTAGCCGCCAAAGAAAAGCTTCCGTGACGGGCCACGGCGTGAAAGGCGACGGCTTGATCGTAGGACAGGTTCATTTATTTGTCCACGCAATAGCGAGTATTTAAATTATTAATTTGACTAATATATCAAACCCGGTATTATGTCAAGGCAAAATCGGCGGAATGATGTATATTGATGGGCTCGTATAACGAGCCGTCGATTGACGCGAAAATGGACCGGCACAACCTCGGATCACCGTACTTGGAATCCGACCGGGGAAATGGATCCTCGAACGGTTTCCCACGGAGGACATAAATGGCGCAAATAGCCTCTACCGTTTCTCACAGTCTCAAGGAATACCGTCTTCTGCCACGCCTCACGCAGGCCGACGCGAACGCCCAGCTCGTGTCGTTGGAGACGCGCCTCTGCCGGCAGGGGGACGGCTACCTGGCGCTGCGCACGCCTTTCCTCAGTGCGGCCATGCAGGCGGTCACCAGCGTGGAGATGGCCATCGCCATGGCTCAGCTGGGCGGCATGGGCGTGTTCGCCGTGAGCCAGGCCATCGAGGAGCAGTGCGGTAAGATCGACGCGGTGAAGCGGTTCAAGGCCGGGTTCCAGACCGATATCGTCACGCTGTCGCCGGAGCAATCTATCGGCGAGGTGATCGGCATCATGAACGATACCGGCTACCACACCTTCCCGGTGACGGATACCGGCGTCTTCCACGGCAAGCTGGTGGGCGTGATCACGGACAAGGACTTCGACGAGCGGTACGATCATGACCTGCGGGTGGGCGACCGCATGAAGACCGACGTGCAGACCGGCGCCGAAGAGGACGACCTGAAGACGGCAAACACGCGGATGATCGAGTACGGGCGCGGGTTCCTGCCCATGGTTTCTTCCGAAGGGACCCTGGTGTCGGTGGTGTTCAAGCGGGACCTCGACAAGCACATCCGCCATCCCCATTCCACGGAGGACGCCCAGAAGCGCCTCGTGGTAGGCGCCGCCGTATCGACCCATCCCGAGGACCGGGAACGGGTGGAGGCGCTGATCGAGCACCAGGCCGACGTGATCGTCATCGACGCCTCCGACGGACACACCGAGTACCAGGGCGAGACCCTGAAATGGATCAAGTCCCACTACGACATCCCGGTGATCGCCGGGAACGTGGTGACGCGGGAGGGGTTCGACTACCTGGCCGCCAGCGGCGCGGACGCCGTCAAGATCGGCATGGGCATCGCTTCGGGCTGCACGACGCAGATGGTGAAGGCCACCGGCCGCGGCCAGGCCACCTCTATACAGGAAGTCTCCGCGGCCCGCGACGCGTGGGCAGAATCCACGGGCGACTATCTCCCCCTCGTGGCGGACGGCAGCATCCAGGGACCGGCGGACATGCTCATCGCGCTGTCGCTGGGCGCCGATACGCTCATGATGGGCAATCTTCTGGCGCGGTTTACCGAAAGCCACGGCGAACTGGTCCGCAACGCGGCCGGGGACCTGGTCAAGGAATACTGGATGGAAGGCAGCCGGAAGGCCTTCAACAACCGGCGGTACGCGCAGCTCGCCAGCACCTTCTTCGAGGAAGGCATCGTGGGACAGGTGCCCCACGCGGGGTCGGTCTACGACAAGCTGCCCATCGTCATGCAGATGCTCAAGTCGGGCATGGCCACGGCGGGTTGCGCCACCATCGAGGCGCTGCACCGGGACGCCGTCCTGGAACTGCAGTCCAACGTCTCCCTCGACGACAGCGGCGTGCACGACATGTCCGCCATCCAGTCCATCCAGGAGTTCGGGATCACCTGATAGCGGAGCGCGATGAAAGTCGTTTTCTTCGATTTATTCGAAACGCTGATTACCGAAAAGACGAAAAGCGCCTTCCAGTCGAGAGCCCCGAACTACGTGAAACTGCGTACCACGCGGGACCAGGTGGTGCAGTGGTGGGAGGATTTCGGCGAGCGTGTGATGACCGGCGAGTTTTCGAACTGCCTCGCCAAGTTCCTGCACATGCGGGATGAAATCGGCTCGCTGGTCTCGGACCGGGAACTCGGCGAAATCGCCCGGGAGTACGAACAGTGGAAGAGCCGAGTCATATCCGAAGTGGATCCCGGAGTGTTGGAGATGCTGGGCGAAGTCAGGGCCCTGGGGCTAGGCATCGGAATCATCAGCAACGCCATGCCCTGGGAAGCGCTGGCATGGAACGCCTGTCCGCTTCGGGATTACGTGGACGAGGTCGTTTTTTCCTGTGAAGTCGGATTGATGAAACCGGATCGGAAGATCTACGACCTCGCCTGCGATCGCATGGGTGTCCGGCCGTCCGATGCGTATTTCGTCGGGGATGGTGGCTTTGACGAACTGCGCGGAGCGGCAGCCGCCGGTATGACGGCGGTCCAGGCGGCCTGGTACCTGCGGCAGGAAGTGGGGTGGCCCCTGGACCGTCCCCTGCCCCGGGCCGAGTCGATAGAAAGCCTGCCGTCCATGTTGAATTAGCTCATGCGGGGCTGGTTGGCCGTGTCCAACTACGCGTCCATCACCTGGTCTATCGCCAGATTTCGCCATGACCATTCCCCAGCTGAAACGCAAGCTGCGTCAACTCAAACAGACCGAGTGCCGCATCCGTTTCAGGACTCGTCCGCGGGAGGAACGCCAGACACTGGTCTGGGACGCCTTCTTCTCCACGCGGACCGCGGACGACGACCGGGTCGCCTATACTCTGAACCAACTGGCAAATATGGACCACGACGAGATCAAGAAAGTCTACGAGGCCTTCTTCTACCGCGTTTATTTCCAGTATTTCAAGGAACACGGCCTGTCCATGGCCGACACCTACGATCCGGGCCTGCTTTCCCTCCTCGGCCTGCCGCCCTACGCGACACTCCAGGACATCAAACGACGGTACCGGGAACTGGCCCAGATCCACCACCCCGACCACGGCGGCGACCACGACGCCTTCATCGAGGTCGTGGACGCCTACGAGCGGCTGACGGACAAGGGCCGTCCTTGATCTTCCCTCGGAAACCGTCCATATTCACTATATCCATTTGAACCGTTAACGCGGTGTTTTGCGCTGAGGCCACATTCGCGGTTTAACGATCGACCGCGGCAAGTCGCCGTTCAGACTGATCTCGTAATTCCTGCAGGAGTTCCCCCTCATGAAAACCGTACCCTGTCCCGTCTTGCTCATCGGAATGCTGGCCCTTTTGCTCCTGCCCGGTACCGTCATCGGCCAGTCCAACGCCGACGCGCGGTACATCGTAGAGCACTATGAGAAGATGGAGCGGTACGTGCCCATGCGCGACGGGACCAGGCTGTTCACTTCCATCTACGTGCCGAAGGACGATTCACGTACCTATCCCATCCTGCTGCAGCGCACGCCCTACAGCGTGGCGCCCTACGGGGCGGCGTACAGGACGCGGATCGGTCCGTCCATGCTGTTCGCCCGAGAGGGGTACGTCATCGTCTATCAGGACGTGCGCGGCCGCATGATGTCGGAAGGGGAGTTCGAGGCCGTCCGCCCTCATAACCCGGACAAGTCATCGGACACCGACATCGACGAGAGCACCGATACCTACGATACGGTCTCCTGGCTGCTGGAAAATGTGCCCAATCACAACGGCCGTGTGGGCGTATGGGGCATTTCGGCCCCGGGGTTCTACGCCACCCACGCCCTGATCAACGCCCATCCCGCCGTGAAGATCGTTTCGCCCCAGGCGCCGGTGACCGACTGGTGGATCGGCGACGACCGCCACCACAACGGCGCGTTCCAGCTGCAGGCAAGCTTCAGTTTCCTGTCTTTTTACGGCCAGCCGCGTCCCGCGCCCACAACCCGGCGGGCCACGGGGTTCCGGGACTACGGCACGCCGGACGGATACCGCTGGTACCTGGATCTCGGTCCCCTGTCGAACGTCAACGAGAAATACCTGTACGGAGAGAACAATATCTGGAACGACATGATGGCGCATCCGGACTACGACGAATTCTGGCAGGCCCGCACGCCGCTGCCCCACCTTAAAGACGTGAAGCCGGCGGTGCTCGTGGTGGGCGGGTTCTTCGACGCGCAGGACCTGTACGGCCCGCTGAAGACGTACGCCGCCGTGGAAAACAACAACCCGGGCATCGTGAACCACCTCGTCATGGGACCGTGGTGGCACGGCGGGTGGGCGCGGGGCAGCGGCCTGCGGTACCAGGACATCTATTTCGGACAGCCCACGGCGGCGCACTACCGGGAAGCCATCGAACTGCCCTTCTTCAACCACTACCTGAAGGACGGTCCCGATCCGGAGCTGCCTGAAGCCAGCATCTTCGTCACGGGTTCGAACCAGTGGCACGCCTTCGACCGCTGGCCGCCCGGCGAGGCGCGCGATGCGAACCTCTACCTGGCGCCCGGCGGCGGCCTGTCCTTCGACCGGCCTACGGGCGCTGACGACTACGCCGAGTACGTCAGCGATCCCGCAAAGCCCGTTCCCCATACCTCCCAGATCGTCATCAACCGGGACGACCGGTACCTCATCCAGGACCAGCGGTTCGCGGCAACACGGACCGACGTGCTGGTCTTCGAGTCCGATGCGCTGCAGGAGGACGTCACCGTGGCCGGCGATCTGTTCGCCAATCTCTACGTGACCACGACGGGAGAGGACGCGGACTTCATCGTCAAGTTGATCGACGTGTATCCCGATACGGCGAGCTACGTGGGCGAGAACCCCTTGAATGTGAAGATGGGCGGGTTCCAGCTCATGGTGCGGGGCGAGGTCATGCGGGCGCGGTACCGGAACAGTTTCACCCATCCAGAGCCCATGAGGCCGGGCAGCGTCACGCGTATCGAATTCGACATGCAGGACGTCGCCCACACCTTCAAGGCGGGGCACCGCATGATGGTGCAGGTGCAGAGCTCGTGGTTCCCCATGGTGGACCGCAATCCCCAGACCTGGGTACCGAGTATCTACGAAGCAAAGGAAGAGGACTACCAGGCGGCCACGCACCGGGTGTACTTCTCGCGGAGCGCGCCTTCACACCTGAAGATGAAGCTGCTGGATTGATGGGCCACGGGGCTGGCGGCGAGGGGCGGCGCGGAATCTGCGGTCCGTAGATCGTCGCGCATCGCCCGACGCGGCTCATAGATGGTCACGCACCACCCGGCGCAGCCCGTCAGACGAAGTTGAAACCGTACCACGGAAGCTGGAGGGGGAATACGCGCTCCAGCGCGGTCCGTACCGGGCCGGGAGGCACGGACTCCAAGGGGTCTGGATCGGGCGGTACCACGCCGAAGACGAGAGCGCCAAGGTCACTCGTGGCGATCGGATGAGTCTGGCCGTCGCTACGGAAGGATACCGCCGCCCCGGAAACATCCCACGACAGCGTACCCGGTCCCAGCACATCCGCGATGTAATCCTCGAATACCTGCAACAGCCGTTCCGGTTGGAGAACGAGCACCGTGCCCGTGAATCCCTGGGGCGCCGCGGTCACGCCGTGGGGCCGGAGCAGGGCGGCCAGTTCGTTGTCTGACGCCGTGATCACGATTTCTAGGGAATCCACATTGTAGCGGTCGTAAAAGCGCGGCAGCGTGCGCACAAGCGCTGATCGGGAGCCTGCTATCTCGGCCAGCCGGGCCCTGCTCGCTTCGTCTTCCCGATTGGGCCGGCGTTTCTGGATGCCCGCATAGGCCACACTACGGCCTTCCTCGCGAATCACCACCGTCTCCCCGTCGCGGTCGCAGATCCACGCGGCATCGACCGCCATCCGGAGATCGGCGGTCGATCGCACGTACCGGCTGGGCTCTTCCGCGTACAGCCGCGTCATTTCGTGCAGGTCCTCAGGTTCGGCCTGGCGTATATCAGAATCGCCGGCGGCCGTTCCACCCGCGGCCGGGCCTTCACCGGCGGGCAGCGCGTCCCGGGGGACGGTAAAAACAGCGTACTGGCCGATGCGCTTCGCACCGAGTCGGGTGTACAGTCCCCTGCCTCCCGATATGGGCATGAGCACGGCGTCCTGTTCGACGGCCTTTCGGACCGCCGCTTCCATCAACCGCGTCGCCAGTCCCCGCCCACGATGCGATTCATAGGTCGCCACCGCGCCAATGCTCATGGTGGACATTCGGCACCCGAGCACGGAGATGTCTCGCGTCAACGCGCCCACGTGGGAGACTACGACGCCATCGTCGGCCATAACGAAGAGTTGATCGAAGTTCTCCGATGCGAACAGAAGAGGATACTGTTCCTCCATGCGTCCAGCGCCGTCGCTGCGGAAAACAGTGTTGACCAGGGTACAGAGCGAATCGAACTCCTGCGCCTTCAATCCCCTCGGGCCTTCCATCGACTGACTCCTGTCGCCGTTTCTTTATACGATAAGAGATTTGGGCAAGACGCTCGTCGCGGTCACGGCACGGGTACGTCTCGCCCGAAGGCGCTCGTCGCGGTCACGCCGCGAGGCCACCTTACCCGAAGGCGGGACCTGGCCTGCCCTCGACCCTTTGAAAACCGGTCCACGCTCTATATATTCCCGATAGAAAAGGGTGTCAAGCACGGGGCGGCATACAGTCATGGCGTACAGACGCGGCATACAGACCATGTTTATTTCCGAGATCTTTCATTCCATCCAGGGCGAGGGCCTGCTGACCGGCGTCCCCTCCGTCTTCATCCGCACCTCGGGATGCAACCTGCGGTGCCACTGGTGCGACACGCCCTACACGTCGTGGTCGCCCGAGGGCGTGGAGCGCTCCGTGGACGAGATCATGGCGGAAATCGCCGGTTTTCCCTCCCGGCACGCGGTGATAACAGGCGGCGAACCGCTCCTCATGAAGGATCTGCCCGAACTGACCGGGAAACTTGGCGACGCGGGATACCACGTGACTATCGAGACCGCGGGCACCGTGTATGCCGACCTGCGTTGCGACCTGGCCTCACTCAGCCCCAAATTGTCCAATTCCACGCCCTGGAATGAGGAGAACGGGAAATACGCCGCGAACCACGAGAAACTTCGAATCAACCTGCCCGCCCTCGGCCGGTTCATGGCGACCTACGCCTATCAGTTGAAATTCGTGGTCGACCGCCAGGAAGACCTGGACGAAGTCGAATCGCTCCTCGCGGAACTGGACGACGTGGAACGGAATCGGGTGCTGCTCATGCCCCAGGGCCGAACGGTCGGGGAATTGAGCAGCCGTGGCACGTGGGTCGCCGAGGCCTGCAAATCCCGCGGCTTCCGGTACTGCCCGCGGGTACATATCGACCTCTACGGGGACACCCGCGGAACCTGACGGCAGCCTGTTCCTCGCTTGTCCACGGACCGTTCGTGACATAGACACCAGCCTATTTCTCGCTTGTCCACGGACCGCCTGCGGCATATCTTGTGCCGTTGCGTTGATGCCGGCCAGACAGGCGGGTTAGATGTGGTAACCGGACTTGTGCGTCGGTGTGCGGTGCCGGCAGAAAACTTCGCGGCCTGTCTACGGTAAGGATACGTCACGCCTTAACACGGAGCGGGTATGAACGACCATGGCAGGGACTGGGACCGAGGTCTCGTGAGCTATCCCGACCCCAATGTCGAAACGATCGACGACCGGTTCAAGCCCTACGTGTTGCACACGGCCGGGATCAAGCGTTTGTTCACCGGGACGCGGTGGTCGGAAGGCCCCGTCTGGATCGGCGACGCGCGATGCCTGGTATGGAGCGACATCCCCAACAACCGCATGCTGCGCTGGGACGAAGAGACCGGTGCGGTGAGCGTCTTTCGCAAGCCGTCCAATAACACCAATGGCAACACGCGGGACCGCGAGGGACGGCTGGTCTCCTGCGAGCACGACACCCGGCGGGTGACGCGCACGGAACACGACGGGACGATCACCGTGCTGATCGACCGGTTCGACGGCAAGCCGCTCAACGCGCCGAACGACGTGGTTGTACACTCCGACGGCTCGGTCTGGTTCACCGACCCGGGGTACGGCATCCTGATGAACTACGAAGGGCACAAGGCCGAATTCGAACTGCCCACCCGGGTGTATCGCCTTGACCCGGTCGCGGGCGGGGCGACCGTCATTGCCGACGACTTCGTGCGTCCCAACGGACTCTGTTTCTCGCCCGACGAATCACGTCTATACGTTGTAGATACAGGCGCTTCCCACGACCCCGACGGTCCCGCCCATATCCGGGTGCTGGACATTGAGGGTGCACGCGCCACAAGTTCCCGCGTATTCACCGACATGAAACCGGCCTCCTCCGACGGCATCCGGACCGACGTGGAAGGCAACCTGTGGGCCGCCTCCGGCTGGGGCGGGCCGGACACGAACGGCGTGGTCTGCTTTTCCCCTGAAGGCGAGCGAATGGGCATGATCCACTTGCCCGAGCCTTGCGCCAACCTGTGTTTCGGCGGTGTGAAGAAGAACCGGCTGTTCATGGCCGCCAGCCAGTCGTTGTACGCCCTCTACGTCGAAGCCCAGGGGGTGCAGCGGCCGTGACGCATCCACAGCCCCCCGAAAACGGGGCCATGCTCATATTCGACTTCGACGGGGTCCTGCTGAACTCCGTCGTGGAGATGTCGATCACGGCCTACAATACGGTCACCGGGGGACTGGCCACATCTCCGGACGATCTGCCCGGCAACGCGGCGGCGCTCTTCGTGACCAACCGGTACCACGTCCAGCCGGCCGGCGACGCGATCAACCTGATGGCCTGGTGCGTGGAGAACGCCGGCCTGCCCGGCAATCACCGGCTGGATCCTGCGGAATACCGGGCGATCCGCGAATCGTCGGACGTTTCCCTGAAGGAGCGCACGGTCCGGTTCTTCGCGGCCCGGAAGCGGTTTGTCGCCCACGATCCCGTCCAGTGGCCGTCGCTCAACACGGTCTACCAGCCGGTCTGGGACGAATTGAAAGGGGTGGACGCCGAAGGGATCTTGATCCTGACCAACAAGAACCGGGAGGCCACCGTGACCCTGTGTCACCACTTCGGCCTGGCCGTCCGGCCGGAGAACGTGTACGCGGGCGATCACGGTACCACCAAGATCGAGAACCTGGAGGCGATCCAGGCGCGGTTCGGCCGGGAGCGTTACGGGTTCGTCGACGATTCCATCGGCAACCTGGAGGAACTCGACGCCCATTTCAACGCCGGTGAGCCCGGTAAAGCCGGTGAGCCCGGTAAAGCCGGTGAGCCCGGTAAAGCCGGTGAGCCCCCGCTCGAACTGATGCTGGCTTCCTGGGGGTACATCGGACCGGACGACCACGCGCTGGCCCGGCGCGCCGGTTTCGCCATCCTCGACCAGGCCGGCCTCATCGCACGCATCGCGTCGATGAAGGGCGTCGAAATGGAAAGCCCATGAACCGGAACCCGGGCTGCAACCCTGGCAGTGTGTTCGAGGTCATCGATCGGCTTCCGGAACTGCGTGCCCTCGTCATCGGGGACGTCATGCTCGACGTCTACGAGTTCTGCCGGACCGGCGACAGCAAGCCCATCGACTCGGAGAAGGCGGGCAAGCGGGCCTACCAGGCGCAGGAGACGATCAAGGTGCTGGGCGGCGCGGGCAACGTGGCCGCCAACCTGGCTTCCCTGGACGTATGCACCACCCTCGTGGGCGTGACGGGCGATGACGAACATTACTTCAAGATCCGGGAGCTCGCCGCCGGTTTGTCCATCAACCACGGCCTGATCCGGGACGGCGGCCGGCCTACCACGACCAAGGTCCGGCTGTACCTGGACGACGACTACCTGCTGCGCCGAGACTCCGAGTGCACCGACCGGGTGAGCGAAAGGATCTCGGCCGCGCTGGTGAAGGAAGTCCTTCGCGCGCTGCCGGAAACCGACGTGGTGGTCCTGAGCGACTACGACAAGGGCGTCTTTACCGCAGAGAACGCCGGCCAACTCATCCGCGAATGCCGCCTCCACGAAATCCCGGTCGTGGTCGATTTCAAACCGGGCAACCGGAAGGCCTTCTCCGGCGTGGACATCATCGCTCCGAACGCCGCCGAGGCCGCCGCGCTCATCGGCGGGTTCTCCATGGACCGGCTGGAAAGCGACTGCCGGCGCCTGCACGAGGCGCTGGGTTGCCGGAACACGGTCGTCACGCTCGGTGAGCATGGGCTTTGCGGCGTGGGCACGGGCGGGTTCTTCCACGCGCCCGGACACCGGGTCGAACCCGTGGACAAGGTCGGCTGCGGCGATACGGTGCGGGCGGTACTCGCCATCGGCGCGGCGCTGGGGCTACCTCTCGAGGAAGCGGGGGTGCTCGCCAACGACGCGGCGGCCGTCATCGTGCAGAAACCGGCCACGTCCGTCCTTTCCCGGCACGAACTGCACGATTTCGTGGCGCGCAAACGCACCGGGCAGGCGGAGGAACTACGTACCGCCGGAGACGTTTAATCTTGAACATTCAGCACAAACCGGATAGAATTTACATGAGCGAAGAGCATACTACAGCATGATTGGCAGGAGACGAACGGGCAGGAGACGAACGGGCAGGAGACGAACGGGCAGGAGACGAACAATGGTGCGCCAGAGTCTGATTGCCGCGGGTTTCGCGCTGGTCACGATGGCTTGCGAGTCCGGTCCTGCCATAGACGGCACGGACGTCGAGACCTTCGACGCGTCCATCGCCGAGGTCAAGGCCACCCTGGCCGAGGACGACCAGGCAAGACTCGACGACGTGCTGGATGCGTTCGAGTACCTCTACAGCGACAACGTGATCAGCTCGCTGAACGCGTCGGACGCCATACGGAACCGGATCCGCGGCCGGCTGGACGGCATGGACGCGACGGACATCTTCGCGGAGTGGAACGAGCGGGTGAACAAGGCCATCGATGCCCTCGAGGAAAAGCAGGAGAACACGGATTCCGCCATGGCGAGTCTCAAGGACGTGAGGGTGCGGGGGGTCGAGTACTACGTGCAGCGGGGCCAGTCCGTCGTGAAACTCTCCATTCACAACCGGACGGAACACCGGATCTCGAAGGTGTACTTCCGCGGATCGCTCATGAGAAGGGAACCCCGGAAGTGGATCCTGGACGACGATTTCAATTACAACATCCGGCACACGGAGGGCAAGGACCTGGGGCCGGACGAGCGGGCCGTCTGGAACTTCGCCCTGCTGTCGCCCGTCTGGAGGAATGCCCCGGAGGATGTGAACAACCACTACCTGAACGTGATCGTCACGCGCATCGACGGGGCGCCCGAGCAACCCATCTACGACGCCTACACGGATCGTTTCACGCCCAAGGACCGGAGACGACTCCGCAGGCTGATTTCCCTCAAGGAATCCATCGGGACATTCGAGCCGGAGCCCGACCCCGAGATCGAGACCGAGTCCGAAGAGACCTCATCCCTTTAGTTTGTTCCTTACGCCTGGTTCGCGCCTTACGCCTGGTTCGTACCCTCGGCCGAGTCGATATACCGGTCCACCGTATCGGCGAAGATCAGGAATTGCGGATTGCTGCGGTGGGTCTGCCGCAGGGCCTGCGCCGTGCGGCTCTCCGCCCCCTCCTCGTGAACACCACGGCAGTACGCCTCCATTAAAGTGGGTTCCAGCGGTTGCCTGGAGTCATGGAAGCTGTCCGCGAAGAAACCGAAGATCATGCCCACGATACCGATGCCCACCATCATCATCAGGACGGTAGCCCCCTGTCCCAGGGGAGTGACCGGGTACTTGTCCCCGTACCCCACCGTGGTGGAGGTCACCACGGCCCACCAGATGCTGTCGCCGTAGACATTGAACACCTCCGGCTGGGCGCGGCGTTCCACTTCGTAGATCACGGTGGAACTGATCATCAGGTACATGATGGTGATGAGGAAGATGGGGATGACCCGGACGCGATTGGTATACATGGACCGGGCGAACTCCGCCAGCTTGGGGCTGTACCGGAACATCTTGAGCAACCGGAGCGTCCGCGCGCCGCGCACCAGGCCGAGCTGCTCCTGGGTCAGGCCGGGATAGAATCCGATCCAGAAGGGCAGGATGCTGACCAGGTCGATCAACCCGAGCCCGCTGCGCAGGTACTTCCCCTTGTGCGGCGCCAGCTTGATGCGCAGCACGTATTCCAGGGTGAAGAACCCGGCGATGACCCGTTCGAACCAGATGAACCCCGCCCAGGCGCCGGCGTCCAGGCTGCTGCGCGTCTGGGTATACTGCAACTCGATGAAATAGAGGATCATGTTGACGGCCAGTACGTAGGGACCGAACCGGTGTACGGCCGCAAGGAGGGAGGACAGGATTCCCGGCATGGTTTGCCTCCTGGGTGAATGCGGTGGGCTTATCTAAGGCATATCTAAAGAGAAAGGCCCACCTTCCGCTTCTCGCATCGGGTGAGCCTTTGAATTCTAGACCTGTGACGGTCTCAGGACTTCCTGGAACGCAGGGCCGCCAACCGGTCCCGCGTCGAGGATGCGGGCAGCGCGGGTTTCTCGGCCGCTTCCAGGGCCGCGGCGATGTTGGGATCGTCGGTGATTTCGGTCTGGCCGAAGGCGCCGATCTTCAGTTCGGCCGCACGGGAGGTCGTTTCCGCCTTCTCCGTCTCCTTGTCCATGGCGTTCAGGGCCGTGTCGAGTCCGCCCATTGAACTGCTCAGCCCCGCGGCCTGCCGCACGCCCTCGGCGCGTTCAAGGGCCCGCTCCTTCTTCATCCGGGCCTGCTCCATGCGGCGCTGGGCCTGCTTGAGCTGGACCTGCGCCTTCTTGAGCTTCTCCGCCGCCACATCGTAGGCCTGGCGCAGCTCGCTCGCGAAGGCCTCAGCTTCCTGGTCCTCCCGGCGTTCCCGTTCAATCTCCGGGTTCAGACGCTCCAGTTCCGCGACCAGCTTCTCCAGGCTCTCCTCCAATTTGGGCCGCTGGCCCTCGTCCGCCCCTTCGAGCTGGCCTTCGATCCGTTCTGCGGCGGCCAGGTACCGGTCGTACTGCGTCAACAGCGCCTGCGTCTCTTCATGGTCCTTCTTCACGTCCATCTCGGCCTTGCCGACCCGCTTCCCGAGCTTGTCGAGCTCCTCTTCCATGAGGGAGATCTGCGCCTCGGAAGCGGTTTCCGGGTCGAAGGCCACCACGGCCTGGGTGAAGGACTCCAGGGCGTTGCCGGCCTGTTTCTTGCCGACGCGGGAGAGAAACTTCCAGATCATCTTTTCATCCTTTCGCGTTTATATAACCGTGACTTCCTCGAGCATCAGTGCCACGCCCAGGTACAGTTCTATAACCCCGTCGCCCGCGCTGATCAACAGGAATTCGTCCACGCGCTCGGGATCTTCCGGGTTGTGGGGATCTCCGCTAGCCACCCGGAAGTAGGACATGGCCTGCTGGGATTCCTCGAAGACCTGCTCTCCGTACGCGTCGCGAATGATCCGCTCGTCGACCTGTATCGGCGCCGACTGCCCGTCGCCGTCCATCCATTCCCGCTGGTAGCTCCGCTCCTCCCCGTCGCCGTGCAGCACTTCCGGTGATCCGATGATGCCGTTTTCCCCGTTCAGCCACTGTTCCCAGACTTCCTCCGAATGGGGATACAGATCCCGGTCGAGCACGTACAGTCGGCATTCCACGGGCTCCCCGTGGTCCGACACCACCTGGAGAAACGCCGAGGTCCCCTGGAGATAGCACCGATAGGCCATGGCCCCTTCGCCGAGGTCGATCTTCCCGATCGCCTCGACGGCCAGGGGAAAGGAGGGAAAGTTGAAATCGACGAGGCCGACAAAAGTGGACGACGCGACGGCATCTATGTCGACCAGCCGGTCGATAGCGACGCCCAGGGGCAGATCCTGGTCGAGCCGCACGGGTTTCTTCCGAAAGAAACCTGCCGCCTCTTTCGCCTGCTTCTTTGCTACGGAACGAATGATGTGAAAGCTCATCGGGGCCTGCGCTACTCCTCGCCCACGATGGGCTTGATGTCGTCGATGGACCTCCACAGGGCGTCCTCGAAGAGGGTCATCGGCTTGCTTCCGTAGGTATCCACCCACTGCTTGGACAGGATCAGGATGGCGTCCACCGTAAGCGTCTCCACGCTGCTGTCGAAATAGCCGAAGAGCCAGCCTTCCTGCAACTCGGGATAGGTCTCGTGGGGAATCGTCGCCACCTCGTAGATCGTGTTGCCGAACTGGTCCACAGCCGTGCTGAAATAGTGCTCGTCCACGGCGACCATGCTCAACTGCAGTCCGTGCTGCCGGTCCGCCTCCTTGAGCAGTTCCGAGTTGAGGCCGGCGACGAACAGCATGACCGCGTTGGCGTCCCCCGCCACCTGGCTCAGCGCTTCCTCGTAGCTGGCGAACCGCGTATTGAATTCCCCGTACCTCGGATCCTGCAGGACGAAGCCCTCCCAGGCCCGGTGCGTCCCCGAACCCCGGGGTCCGACGTACACGATATGGGTGTTCGGCTCGAGGTCGGACACGCTCGCGATGCCGCCGTCCTCGTTGACGATCAGTTGCACGTACTCGGTGTACAGGGTCGACTGCAGTCCGACCAGCTGGTCTTCCGCGTCAGGATTCTTGCGCAGGTAGGAGTTCAGGATGTCGCTCTGCACGAGGATCGCGTCGACCTGGTTCCGTACCAGGTTGTTGAGGTTTTCCTCCGAACCCGCCGTGGTCTCGAGCATCACGTCGAAATCCGGCAGGTGGGACTGCAGGATCTGGCCGAATCTGTGGTAATTGCCATTCTCCACCCCCGTATTCACCGTGATGCGGGGTTGGTTCGGATCGGCGGTGGCCACGACTTCGGCGGCCAGGGCGATCGCCGGGGTGACGCCGGGCGGCAGGTATTCGGGATCCCTCGGCGTGCCTTCCAGCGTGGCAACCTGCCGGTCCAGCTCATCCAGCTTCGCGCGCAGTTCAGTGTTATCCTCGGCCAGGCGCTCGGCCTCGCTGCGCCATTCCTGGTATCCCGGGTCGTTGGCATGGTGATGGGCCACCGCGTAGTGACGGCGGCTGCTCATCATGTCCAGCATGGACCACATGAACAGGGCGTCCCACATGCCGAAACTGGGATAGGACATGAAGGCGTATCCCGGCGTCCTCCAGCCCATGCCACCATAATAACTATCTCGGCCTGCGTAGTAGTTGTCGTAGGACGTGCGGTTCTGCGAGCCCCGATTATAGAGGCCGTTGTCGCGGTAGCTGCTCGTATTGGCCGCCGAGTTGGACGACTGGGCGAAACCGGCCTGCCTGGACTGGTGCGTGGCCAGCGACCGGCGCGCCGTTTCGCTCTGGACCCGCCGTCCCATGACCGAAGATCGCGCCGTGGCCCGGCCGGCGGTTGCGGCGCCTGCCCGGGTCGAACGCGCCGCGGTGGCCGAGGGCTGCCCGGCCGATGTGCTGCGCGCCGGCGTGGCGGATTGCCCCGTAGTGCGTGCCGGCGTCTGGCGCGTGGCGGCCGGCGTGCTTCTCCGGGCGAAGGGGCTGCGCCGTCCAAAGGAACTGCGGCGGTTCCAAAGGGAACGCGAACTCCGGAAACCGCCGAAACCGCGGCGGGCGTAGGCTTCCTCCGGACCGAATGGACCGAACAGTCCGGTGATCTCCCGGATCGTTCGGACCGCGTTTTCAGCGTTTTTCGAGATCGGCCCGGCGATTTCCGCGACTGGCGCCGCGTCATCGACCGAGCGCAAGCGGTCGGTCGCCACCGAACGCTCCGCGCCCGGTCCGGTCTGCAAAAAACCACCCATCAGCGCGATCAAGCCGGTCATCATGATCAGTTTCATATATCGAGACATGAGGTGCTTCCCCTGTGTAGTCGGGTTGTGTGTACGGATTCTGGCTCTTTAAAGATATAGACTATGTACCTTTCAGGCAAGTTGCAAACCGGTACGTAACCGGTGATCCGGGCGGTTCAACCGGTGCGGGCGGTCCGGGCGGTCCGGGCGATTCATGTATGTGACCTGCAGGGTTGCGTCCGGTTACCGGCAGGGAAACCGCGCGAACGACGAATGAAGATGCCATTGACCCCGGAACAATACGGCGGTAACATACCCAGATGCGAATCTCCGACGTCCGCGTGCGCCAGGTAGCCGTCCCGCGCATCTACGATACCTACTGCGCGGACCCCAAGCACCTGAAGGCCACCATCGACCACGGGCGGTCCACCTACCAGATCATCGAACTGAAGACACCGGACGGCCTGACCGGTATCGGCGAGGTCTCCGATATCGCGCCGCGCATGGACGCCCCTTCGCCCGCGACGCTGCGGGACCTGTTGTCCGCCGTGCTGGCCGGCGGCGACGTGCGCGCGTGGCGCGGCCTCTATGACCGGGTCGACGAGGCCCTTCCCGGCGACTGGTACCCCGAACTGCGGCAGTTGATACGCTTCGGCGTCGAATGCGCGTTGCTCGACCTGGTCGGAAAGGCGCACGGCATACCGTTGTACGAACTACTGGGCGGCCGTTGCCGGCGCGCCGCATCCGTTTCCTGGGTGGCCTATCTGCGCGGCGACGCCCCGCTCGAGGACGAACTGCAGGCCCTTGAACGGGAGGTCGCCGACCAGGTGGGATCGGGCATGAAGGCCTTCAAGCTCAAGGTGGGCGAGGACCACGAAAGGGACCTGGAGCGGGTGCGGCTTGCTCGCAGGATCGCGGGACCCGAAGCGTACATCAAGGTGGATGCCAGCGGCTTCTGGGAGGAAGACGAGGCCCTGTCCCGGCTGCGCGACATGGCCGAGGCCGGGGCCGACGCGTGCGAGACGCCGATTCGCGCGCTATCACGGCCCATGTCGCGGGAGGACCCCGCCCGTATCGAAGCGGATGCGGACGGCGTTGCCGAAGCGCTGGCGAAAGTCCGCGGCCGTTCCCCCATCCCCATCATCGAGCATGTCGCCGATCTCGGGGACGTCTTCCTGACGGCCCTGATCCGCCACCGCGCCGTGGACATCGTCAATGTCGTCCCTTGCCAGGCCGGCGGGCTTCGCCGCGCGGGGCGGCTGCTCCACGCCGCGGAGACCGCGGGCATGCCCGCTTTGCTGGGGAGCACCATCGAACTGGGACCCGGTACCGCGGCGTCGGTGCATCTCGCCGTTTCGTCGGCGAGCGTCGAGGTGCCCTCGGACCTGGTGGGCCCCGGCTTGCTTCAGGGCGACGTATGCGCCAACCCCTTCACCCTCGAGGGAGGTGAACTCGCTCCTTTCGAAGGTCCGGGGCTGGGCATGGATCTGGATGAGGAGAAAATGGAACAGTGGTCGGGATAGGCGAGTCCAGGAGAGTCCAAGTGAGTCCAGGCGCGTAGACGGTCCAGGTGAACCCGTCCCGTCAACGCCTGGACCTGCGTTGCCTGTCCGGCACCATGCGTGAAGCTTCCTCCACCAGTTGCTCAAACGCCTTGATCTCGTCGGCGGAGAGCATGCCCTTCAGGTTCTCTTTAAACTGCTTCTCATTCGCTTCCAGTTGCTCGCGCAGCCAGTTCCAGTCCTCGGTCTTCGTGGCCTGTCCCACCAGCGCGACCTTCTGAGACGAGGCTTCCTTCACGACCGCGCGCAATTGCAGCACCTGTTGGTCGGTGGTGTCCATCCGGATGCTCAACACGTGCCAGATTCGGTCGACGGGAAAGGTACTTACCGCACGCACGCGTTCCATCATGTCGTTGTTCTGTCCTCGGCCGCCCCCGCGGCCGAAACCGCCTCGTTGCGCGGCCGCGTCGTTTACGATAAACGCGGTCAGGATCAGGCCGAGTATGGCCAGGTGAAGACGGTATCTCATGCTTCGGCTCCTCTCAAGAAGATACATATACTGTGAATGAATGCCGCGGTCCAATTCCGTTGTAAAGTTCCACGGTCGGATTCCGCAGTCTAATGCCGCGGTCGGATTCAGCGGCGAAATGCCGCGGTCGGACCTGGATCCTTCCGCGGCACGTGTTCGTCTCCGATAACAGTGTCAAAACATTAAACGCTCTTCAGATTGCTTTATCTTACAACACCTGCTCAACGCCGATTGCGCGTTTCGCGGCCATCGCGCCGCCAGCGCATCCCGGATTCGTAGGCGACCTTCGCGCCCGCCGCGGAATGACTCACGCAGGTTCTCCTGCTGCTCCGGGGTCAGGACATGCTTGAACTCGGCGCGGTAGAGCGCGCTTCGCTCGAAAACGCTACCCTGGGCCGCCGATGCGGCGGTAGCCAGTTCCTTCACCCTTTCGATGTCCGGGCTGATCTCATTCATCAGTTCGCGAAGTTCGACCCGCGCGAGCCTCGAGTCGGCGCGAAGCTGAATCATCTCCCGCGTGTAGGCGGAACGCAGCGTCTTGATCTTTTCCTGCTGCTCGTCCGTGAGTTCGAGTTCGGCCATTGCTCTACGGGACCGACGCGTCCGCACATCATCCGCATCATCATCGGCGAGATCTACGGCCAGTATGCCATCAAACTCGCCGGACGATCCAGCCGCCGCGAGTTCAGCTACTCCGGCGAGCACGTCAGCATCCTCATGCCCGGTTTCCGCCGTGTGTCCTGCAGCTTCCTCGTATCCGATCCGGCCCATCGCATCGAAAGCCCAGGCCAGTACGAAAACACTCAGTGCGCCTGTGAATGTGATTGAAATGATCGTTTTCATTCTGTCGCTCCCTTCATGGTAAGACTGGCGGATGTATGGACCGCGATCTCCGGAGATCGTCTTCGTGCTGCTCTACCGGATTAGACGGCAGACGGGTGCGGTTTATTCCGAGTTTATTCACATCCGTACAATGCCCGGTCCACATCTGGCCTGCCATAACTGGCCTGCCGGAACGAGAAGTCAATGGTCGCCCCCGTTCCCGCGCTCTTCCGCACGGTCGCCGCTCCCGCGCCCTTCCGAACGAATGCTGTCTGGGCGATCTCCCCGTTGCCGCCCGCCCGACCGCTCGCCGGACCTGTTGCGTCCGGGCGGTCCCAGGCGTCCCCGGCGTGGTGCGCGATCGCCATCCCGTCGAAACTCGCGGACACGTTCGCGGCCCTCGCGGATCCGCTTGATCCGCTCGAGTTGCGTTTCAGTAAGGATGGGTTCCAGGTCCCCGTGCAGCGAATCGACCAGGACCTGTATCTCCTGCCGATGGCGCATGTAGTATTCCCGGAATCCGGTTTCGTGCTCGCCCACCACTTCCCGGATCCTCTGCAACTGCTCAGGATCCGGCTGCACCATCCTGACCCACCGTTCCACGAAGCGTTCCCGGGTCGCCTGGGGCGGCGGCTGCAGACGGTCCCGGGCGAAGGCGCCCAGGATGAGCGCGCCGCAGACCATGCCGATAATCAACGTGGCCAGCAGAATGGCCGCGGTCTTCAGGTGGATGTTCATAATTCGCCCTCCGATTCCAGCGCGATCCGCGCGTCGTACAGGTCTTCAGGATACAGTTCCTCGGTCAGTCCGAACGACGTGTTGATAGAGACGCTTTCGGACGTGGCCAGGTTGTAGGTTAACAGCAGGACGGCGGCGACCGAAGCGGCCACCGCTACTTTGCGGAACATGAGGGGCAACGCGTCCTCGAAGTCGGTCGATGTTTCGCCTTCAGGGATCGACGACGGCCTGGCCGCGGATTCCGCCGCCAGGCGTTCCATGACGCGTTGGGAGAAATCCGCCCGGAACGAGGGCGATTCCTGGTTCTCGACCAGGTCACGCAGCCGGACCAGTCGCTCGTGTTCGGCGCGCAGGCCGGGATCGCGCCGCAAAGCCGCGTCCAGTCGGTTTTGTTCTTCGGGCGTCAGGGACGCATCCAGCGACCGGTACAGCAGATCCAGTTCAGACCGTTTCATGGACAAGCTCCCTGTTAGAGTAATTAAGCATGCGTTTCAGTTTCTCCTGGGACCTCCTCAGGCGGGACATTACCGTCCCGATGGGCAAGCCCAGGATCTCGGCGGTTTCTTTCGTCGAGTAGCCTTCCATCAGCCGGAGTACGATCACGGAACGGAATTCGGGCTTCAGCCGGTTCAGCGCCGCCTGTACCCAGTCGGCCGTGTCGTCGTATTCGGCGCTGGCCGCCGGATCGGCAAAATCCAGTTCCGGTGCGTCGTGTTCCCTGTCCGGCGGTGTGAAGGGGACGAAGATCGAACGGCGCCGGCGTTTTTTCAGTTCGGTGAGCGACAGGTTGATGGCGATCCGCGTCAGGTACGTGCCGACCGAAGCCCGACCGCGGAATCCATGCAAGCCTCGATAGAACCGGATGAAAGTCTCCTGCCCAGCGTCCTCCGCTTCGGGAGTATTCCCCAGCATGCGGATGACGACGGACGCCACGCGGCCTTCGTATCGTTCCACCAAGGCGCGGAAGGCGTCTTCGCTGCCATCTCGGGCAGCGTCAACCAGTGCTTCGTCCGTCAAGGCGTCTTCCCTCATCCCGCTTTCCTCGTAGGGCAGGAACACTATGGTCCGCATCGAATGGACGGTCGGCCGGCCGGCGCGGCCGGTTAACGCATCTCGTAAGTGCCGGAAAGCGATCCGGACGGTTGCCGCTGCTTAACTTTTAGACTCCGACGACGACGATTCTATTCCCATAAAATCAAAAACAGGTTACTTCTTCACAGGGAACCTGCTCCATGAGCCTGTAACAGGATCCGG
Source organism: bacterium (assembly GCA_965207085.1). Taxonomy (GTDB): domain Bacteria; phylum JAAXHH01; class JAAXHH01; order JAAXHH01; family JAAXHH01; genus JAAXHH01. The sequence continues at coordinate 355,539 of CBDBLQ010000002.1, forward strand.
CCCGTTCAACAGGATCCGGCCCGTTCAACAGGATCCGGTCCGTTCATAAAGATCCGGTTCGTACTTACCGGTGTATGCGCAGTTGCAATATGATGCGGCATGAAAGGAGTATTACGCGCGTGCTGTTTGTCCGGCGATCGCGTGTTTGTTTTCGCCGTTGTTGGCCGAGGACCAGGCGAAGGTCAGGTTGGGCGGCGGACCCGCCATGCCCATCGGTGACCTGGGATGGGTCAGGGCCACGGGCCGGTCCGATCGCCCTGGCGCGGGTGAAGACGCGGACTCCGGTACCGGCGACCACTCGTTCATGTTCGTAATCGGCCTGGGGGTCAACCTGACCGTCAGCGACCGCGTGGGGTTGTCCCTGGAGGCGCGGTACAACCATGCGCGCAATGTGTTCGATGAAAGCGCCAAGTGGATACCCGTAACCGCCTTCGTGGTGATTCTGCTGTAACCCTGAAACGCCACTGGCAATGAAACGCGGCACGGTCGTTAAATACATTGACTTTGGCGGGATGATGCATCACAGTGGGAGACAGTTGCCGCTCGCGGAAAACACCCTGACAAGCGTGGTAAAATGGCTTTCGATCAAGTGGAACAACGGCGGATCATGGGGCATTTCGCGACCGGCGTGACCGTCGTAACCACACGCTACGAGGACAAGCCGCAGGGCATGACCGCCAATGCGGTGGCTTCCCTCTCGCTGGATCCCCCGCTCATTCTCGTATCGGTGGACGTCAAGGCCCAGATGAACGCCTGTCTCAAGGCCAGCGACTGCTTCGCCGTCAACATTCTGAACGAAGAACAGGAAGAAATCTCCGTGCGTTTCGCCCGGCACGGTCCAAAGGACTTTTCAGGCATCGCGTACCGGACCGAGGCCACGGGTTCGCCCGTTTTCGAGCAGGTACTGGCCTTCGTCGACTGCCGCGTCACCGATATACTGCCCGGTGGAGATCACGACATCTTCATCGGCGAGATCGTCGCGGGCGGCGCCGGGCAAGGACGCCCGCTGGTCTTCTACGGCGGCCGGTACGGAACGCTCTCCGGGTGACCCACCGCGGCCGGGACGCCGAGTCGCCAGTTTGCGGGGGCGCCGGACCGTCAGTCAGCCGATTCGTCGGGCCGACAGCCTTTTAATCCGGAGCATCCATGCAATACGGTTTCATCATCGACAACAGGAAGTGCATCGGGTGCCACGCCTGCACCGTCGCGTGCAAGGCCGAGCACGAGGTGCCCCTCGGCGTCAACCGGACCTGGGTGAAGTACATCGAGAAAGGGACGTATCCGAACACGGCCAGGCATTTCTCCGTCATGCGTTGCAACCACTGCGAGGACGCCCCGTGCGTGGAGATCTGCCCGGTGACGGCGCTGTACACCCGGAAGGACGGCATCGTCGATTTCGATCCGCGGCGATGCATCGGATGCAAAGGCTGCATGCAGGCCTGTCCCTACGACGCCCTGTACATCGATCCGGACACCCATACGGCGGCCAAATGCAACTATTGCGCCCACCGGGTGGACATCGGTCTCGAACCCGCCTGCGTGAACGTCTGCCCGGAACACGCCATCATCTCGGGCGACATGGACGATGGTTCGACGGAGATCGCCCAGTTGCTCGCGAAGGAACAGGTGACGGTCCGCAAGATCGAGAAGGACACGAAGCCCCGCCTGTTCTACATCGACGGCGATGAGGCCTCGCTGACGCCCGGGGAAACCGCGACGTCGGACAACTACATGTGGAGTTCACAGTCGGACGGCGTCGGCCATTTCGCCCGGTATATTGAAGAACGGACCGCCAAGGCGGACCCGGAGGACATGATCCGGCAACTCGGCGGAACGGGACATGACGGGCAGACTGGCGACGGGCAAAATGGCGACGGTGGACGGGTTGGTGGCGTCGTACAGACTGGCGTCGGCGACCGGGCGGGAGCGGAACTTGGTAGCGAACGCGGGAACGGAAAAGATGCCGCGGCGCGCCGGGTCTACGACGCGCCGGACAAGGGCGTCCTGTGGGGCAACGACGTGGCGGCCTACGTGTGGACCAAGGCCATTTCGGCAGGGGCCTTCCTCCTTCCCTTCGCGGCGTCGGTCTTTGGGTATGCCGTCGATCCCGTGCTCGCCTGGGCGGGCTGCACCGTGGCCCTGACGTTTCTTCTGGCCACGACGATCCTGCTCGTCAGCGACCTGACCCAACCCAGGCGCTTTCTCTACGTGCTGCTCCGTCCCCAGTGGAAGTCCTGGCTCGTACTCGGCGGATACGCCTTGACCCTCTACGGGCTGGCGCTCACGCTCTGGGCCGCGGCCATGTGGACCGGCCGAACCGGGACGGCCGAAATCATCGGCTGGGTCACGGCCGCGCTGGCGGTCATCACGGCGGTCTACACGGCCTTTCTCTTCGCCCAGGCCAAGGGACGGGATTTCTGGCAGAGCCCGACGCTGGTCCTGCACATGCTGCTCCACGCGGTACTGGCCGGCGCGGCGGTGTTCGCCCTGGTCCTGCTGTTCGGACAGCACGGCGAGGCGTGGACCGCCTTCGTGCGGAATACGTTGATCGTCGCCATCATCCTGAACCTGCTGGTGATCGCGTCCGAGATGCTGACGCCCCATCCCACGGCCGACGCCCGGAAAGCCGTCCAGGCCATCGTGCGGGGAAGATACCGGGGGTATTTCTGGATCCTCGGCATCGCGATCGGCAATCTCGTACCCATCGTACTGGCCTGGACCGGCGGTGAATCGATACTCGCCGCGGCGGGCGCTGGCGTGCTGATCGGCCTCTACGCGACGGAATACGTATGGGTCAGGGCGCCGCAGGACATCCCGCTGAGCTGAAAGGTACGGCGTCTTCCGGCGCGGCGCCGACCATCGGGACTGGAACCGACAACATGTCCATACGCCATAAACCCGGACTGATCGAATCGCTGGCCGAAAAGATCGGCCTGATCCCCAACCTGCACGAAGAGGACGGACCGGATCTCCCGAGCCTGACCGAAGGCGGCGCGCTCACGGACTACCCGCCGCCGGACCAGTGGGACGACTGGGTGGAGTACGAGGCCCAGGACTGGCCGCGGCAGGAACAGAAACACTATATGGTGGTGCCCACGGCCTGCTTCAACTGCGAAGCCGGATGCGGCATGCTCAGCTACGTCGACAAGGAGACGATGGAGGTCCGCAAATTCGAGGGCAATCCCTACCACCCGGCCAGCCGGGGTCGGAATTGCGCCAAGGGCCCGGCGACGATCAACCAGATCCGCGACACCGACCGCATTCTCTATCCCGTGCGCCGGTCGGGCGCCCGGGGCAGCGGCGAGTGGGATCGGGTATCCTGGGACGACGCGCTGGACGACATCGCCGCCCGGATCCGCGAACGCCTGCAGCAGGGCGCCAACAACGAAATCGCCTATCACGTGGGCCGGCCCGGCGCCGAGGGCTACATCGAACGTGTGCTCAAGGCCTGGGGCGTGGACGGGCACAACAGCCACACCAACATCTGCTCGTCGGGCGCCCGGTTCGGCTACGCCCTCTGGCACTTCTTCGACCGGCCGTCGCCGGACCACGCCAACGCGCGGTTCATCCTCCTCATCAGCGCCCACCTGGAATCGGGACACTACTTCAATCCCCACGCCCAGCGCATCATCGAGGGCATGATGAAGGGGGCGAAGCTCGCCGTCATGGACCCAAGGCTGTCCAACACGGCCAGCATGGCCGACCACTGGATGCCGACCTATCCGGGCAGCGAGGCCGCGGTGCTGCTGGCCATGGCCAACGTCATCCTGCAGGACGGCCTCTACGACGGTGAATTCATGAAGACTTGGGTGAACTGGCAGACCTACCTGGAGAAGGAACACCCGGACGCGCCGCGCACTTTCGAGCGGTTCATCGAAGCGCTAAAGGCGGTCTACAGCGAATACACCCCCGAGTTCGCCGAGCAGGAGAGCGGCGTGCCGGCGGCGCAGATCGTTGAGATCGCCCGCGAGATCGGACGGGCGGGTTCGCGGTTCGCCACCCACAACTGGCGCAGCGCGGGTAGCGGCAACGCCGGCGGCTGGGCCGTGGCGCGGTGCCTCCACTTCCTGAACGTGCTTACCGGCAGTGTCGGCACGGAGGGAGGGACCTCGCCGAGCGGGTGGAACAAGTTCAAGCCCAACGTCTTCGACCATCCGCCGGACCAGAAGTTCTGGAACGAACTGCATTTCCCGAAGGAATACCCCCTCTCCCATTACGAGATGAGCTTTCTCCTGCCCCATTTCCTGAAAGAGGGGCGCGGAAAGCTGGCTGTCTACTTCACCCGGGTGTTCAATCCCGTATGGACGTACCCGGACGGGTTCACCTGGGTCGAGGCGCTACGCGACGAGGAGAAGGTGGGGCTCCACGCGGCCCTGACGCCCACGTGGAACGAGACGGCCTATTTCGCCGACTACGTGCTGCCCATGGGCCACGCCAGCGAGCGCCACGACATCATCAGCTACGAGACCCATTCGGGCACCTGGATCGGTTTCCGCCAGCCCGTACTGCGCGAGGCGCGGCGGCGCATGGGCGATCCCGTGACTTTCACCTACGAGGCCAACCCGGGCGAGGTCTGGGAAGAGGACGAGTTCTGGATCGAGCTGTCCTGGCGCATCGATCCCGACGGCAGCCTGGGGATCAGGGACCATTTCATTTCACCCTACCGGCCCGGCGAGAAGATCACTGTCGACGAATACTACCGGTACATCTTCGACCATGTGGACGGGCTGCCCGAGGCCGCCGCGGAAGAAGGGCTGTCCACCCTGGACTACATGCGCAAGTACGGCGCCTTCGAAGTGGAGAAGACGGCCTACGCGAAGCACCTCAAGCAACTGGATGAAGAGACGGCATCGGGCGCCGAGGTCGATCCGGAGACGCATACCCTGGTCGCCGACGGCAAGGCCGTGGGCGTCATGGTGGAAGGGACGCCGCGCGCGGGCTTCCCGACGCCCTCGCTCAAGCAGGAATTCTACTCCCAGACCATGGTGGACTGGGGCTGGCCGGAGTACGCCGTCCCCACCTACATCAAGAGCCACGTGCACCCCGACGAGCTCGACCGCGAGCAGGGCGAGTTCCCGCTGGTGCCCACCTTCCGGCTGCCCACGCTGATCCACTCGAGGTCGGGTAACGCCAAGTGGCTCAACGAGATCTCCAACCGCAACCCCGTGTGGATGCACCGGAAGGACGCCGACCGGATGGGCATCACCACGGGAGACCTGGTCCGCGTGACCACCGAAATCGGCCATTTCGTGGACCGCGTCTGGGTCACCGAGGCCATGAAGCCCGGCGTGGTCGCCTGCTCGCACCACCTGGGCCGCTGGCGGCGCAAGCAGGACGCGGAAGGCAACCGCTGGTCGGTCAACCTGGTGGATATCCAGGAAGAATCCGGCGGAAGGTGGCGCATGAGGGTGATGGACGGCATCCGGCCCTACGAAAGCGCCGACCGCGACTCGTCCCGCATCTTCTGGCGGGACGGCGGCGTGCACCAGAACATCACTTTCCCCGTGCACCCCGACCCCGTGAGCGGCATGCACTGCTGGCACCAGAAGGTCAGGATCGAAAAGGCCCGCGAAGAGGACGCCTACGGGGACGTGATGGTGGATACGGAGAAGTCCTTCGAGGTGTACAGGACGTGGCTGGACCAGACGCGCCCCGCGCCCGGTCCGGGCGGACTGCGCCGGCCTCTCTGGCTCAACCGCCCCTTGCGGCCGGCGGAAGAGACGTACTACCTGCCCGAATAAACCTGCGTTTCCCGGCGTTTCCCTTACGCTTCCCGAAGGATGTTCCGGACCGCGGAGCACACCGTCTCGTCGGCCGCCGGCATGGCCCCGGTCTGAGCTGCCACCCAGGCGCCGAGCCGGTTGGCGGCTACGCTCACGCGTTCCAGCGGCACGCCGCGCAGGTACCCGCTGGCCAGGACCGCGGTGAAGGCGTCGCCCGCTCCGATGGTATCCACGACGTCGACCGGCACGCCCGGGTGGGCCACGATCTCCGACGCGGTGACCAGCAGGCTGCCTTCTGCGCCGCGGGTGACGCAGATCACTTCCAGCTCATACCGCTCGCGTAGCTGCCGCGCCATGGACTCGAGATCCACTCCCCCGAGGTCCAGCAGGGGACAGACCGTGCGCAGTTCCTCGTCGTTCAGCTTGACGATGTGGGCATGCTGGAAGGAATCGTGAAGCAGTTCCGGAGAGTAACGGTCCTGCCTGAGATTCACGTCGAAGACCCGAAGCGCACTGGGCTTTAGCGCTTTGAGGAACGCGTTCACGGCGTCGATCGAACCGGACTCGTGACGGGACACTGTCCCGAAGCACACGGCGTCCGCCCGCGCGGCCAGCGCTTCCCATTCGGGCGTCCACGCCATGTGCTCCCAGGCGACTTCGCCGTTTATGATGAAGTCGGGCTGCCCGGCAGGTCCAATGGTAACGTCGACGGTCCCGGTGGGATAGACCTCGTCCCGCTGTATCGCATCGGTGGGCAGACCGAGACCGGCGATGCGATCCACGGCCGTGTCGCCCAGCTCATCCCGCCCGACCCGGCTCGCTACGATTCCCTCTTCATCCAGGAGCGACGCGAAATAGGCGAAGTTCGCCGTGGCGCCGCCGAGCTGGGGGCCCGACGGCAGCATGTCCCAGAGCAATTCACCCAGGCCGACGATGACGTAGCGGTTTTTTATTTCAGCAATGCGGAAGGGACTGACCGTCCGGGCGATATTGTGCATTCCAGTCTTCGTCGTCGGAATTTGATCGACCGTCAGTCTGAATCTCTACGGTGTATGGCACCGATTATCAGACCAAACAACCCGAATTGGATCAGTAGGTAGGCCGTTTCCATCCAGATGAACGCCGACACTTCCGGAACATTTTGCTTGGCGACGAAGGCAAGCACGTGAGAAGTCCAGAAGAATGCGCCTGCAATGAGCGCGAACTTGTTTCCCCGCCGAAATGAGGTGCCCTCGGCTTTCAGCATAGGAAAAAGCGCGGAGAGCAGCACGCCCTGGAGCACGATCGTGAGCAACCCGAGCAGAAAATCAGGTTCTTTCTCGAAGTAGCCGAACGATTCATACCTCTCCTGGAAAAGGAGCACATGCCAGATTACGGCCAGGGAGAAGGTGCAGATCGTATAACCGGCGGTTCCCAGGATCAGTTTCTTAACGTTCATCATTGCGCCCCCGTTCGAATACCTGGGGGTTCATAGTCTACTATTTCAGTTCCACCTCGATCGTGCCGAGCGTCGTATAGCTCATCACGGCCTTGCTGCCGGCGCCCATGCGGGGCGGCGGGAAGACCGTCCCGGTGATCACCACGTCCCCCGCCCGGAGGTACTCATCGCTGTACGTGGTCAACTCGTTGGCCAGCCAGGTCAGCGCCTCCAGGGGGTCCACGCCCATGTTCATGGTGGCCAGCGCGGAGGCCCTTTCCTCGCCGTCGATCGCCACGGTCGCGGTCTCGTTCGTGAAATCCATCTCGTCGAGGGGCACCCGCGTCTCGCCCAGGATGATCCCCACGTGGAAAACATTGCCCGTGACGTCATGGTCACGCGTGGACGGAGCCTCCTCGGTACCGGCCGTCCACGTGGAAAGCAGTTCGATCACGCCGCCTACCGCGGTGACGGCTTCGCCAACCTGTTCACGGGTCAAATCGGGACCGGGCAGATCCTCGCCGATCCAGAAGACGAACTCGCCTTCCACGACCGCCGTGTCGGCCACGAAGGACACCGCTTCCACGGGCGTCCCGGGTTCGAACACGTTCGACGCCATGATATGTCCGTAAATGGGATCCAGCGTGGCAGGGTCCTCGGGCATGCGGGAGAACCCGATCTTCCAGCCGACGCGCTCTTCATTCTTCAGCTTCTCGGCCAGGATGTCCGCCTGGATATCGTAGGCCGTCTGCCTGTCCATGTCGGGGAAGTTGACCGCCATGGCCTCGGTGTTGATCTTCTTCTGCTCCGCCTCCAGCAGGTGGGCGACGATGGCGGCCCGGTCGGAGTCGGGCGTCAGGGCCGTGGTGAGAACGTCGGCGTCGGCCGCGGTTTCGGCGTCTGGCGCGGGCGTTGCCGTTTCCTCTTCCGTGGCCGCGCAGGCCGACAACATGGTCACCAATAGGCTGCTTACGAGTATTGCCATCAGATTCCGGTACATAATGACTCCTGTAAAATAGATAAATCAGGAAGGATCACTGTCGCATCCCGATGATTGAGAACGCCAGGACGAGAAGAAACGCAGCCGCCAACACCCAGGTCAACCACCGCTTTTCGGGCTGACGCACCCAGTAGAACACGATAAAGGAAAAGGTAAGCGCCTGGGCTAAAGTCTCGACACTCCCGCCGCCGAACTGCGAGCCGAAGGGAATCGTCGTATAGATCAGGCCTTCTATGGAACCCGGTGCCGGACCGAACGTACTCAACATCCCCAGCACAACCAGGACCACCCAGATGATCAGCCAGCCGTAAGCCCGGCCGAAGTACTCGCGGCGCAGCAGGTAGAACACCACACCGAACAACACCCCTCGGATGGGCTGAAAGAGCGGTCCGGCCATCAGGACCGGATCGTCCATGCGCCGCATGTAAACGTTGAAAACCGGTTCGTCCCAGAGCGATCTGTAGTCGAAAAACGCATAGGCCAGCGCACCGGCGACGAAATACGTCACGGTGTGCACGACCGTCGTTTTCGTGACGATTGCCGCCAGCTTCAGTTGAGAAACTTGAACCAATCTCCGCTCCTGAGACCACTCCCGAATCCAGGACGGCGATCTGCGCCTGAAACCACTTCAGGGTTCACGGCGCCACCAATCTCCGCTCCTGAGACCACTCCCGAATCCAGGACGGCGGCAACTCCGGACACCTGGGCGGCGATATCTGGAGTTTATACATAACATGCCCTCTGTCAAGTCTTTACCCTTGATCTGGAGCCGATCGAAAAGTACTATTTTATGCATACCTTTTCGACAAACGTGCCATGACCCCGACCCGTCAATTCATCCTTCAAGGAGCGATCCATGTCCGCCGACGACCACCTCGTTTCGCTGCTCCAGGAACTCGTTCACGCCCGGGGACCGTCAGGCCAGGAAGACGAGGTGCGGGCGGTCTGCGAACGGGAACTGCAGTCCCTGTGCGACGAGACCCGGGTCGACGCCGCCGGCAACGTCATCGGCCTGCTGAAGGGCACGTCGCCGGACGCCCCGGTGGTTCGCGTGATGGCCCACCTGGACGAGTTGGCCCTGGTCGTCAAGCGCGTCAACGAGGACGGTACGCTCCGGGTCAATCCCCTCGGGGGCATCTATCCCGCCAACTACGGACAGGGCCCCGTGGAGATCCTCGCGGACGACGGCATCGTTCCGGGCGTCCTGTCCGTCGGCCCGCAGCACACGACGGCCGATTCCGCGCGGATCTGGGAGACCAAGGCCAAGGGCGGCAACGTGGCCATGGACTGGAATCACGTGTTCGTCTTCACGCGCCGGACGGCGGCGCAGCTCAAGGAAGCGGGGGTTCACGCCGGTACACGCGTCGTCATCGCCCAGTCTCGGCGCGCTTTCTGGGAAATCGAAGACTGCATCGGCGGGTATTTCATGGACAACCGTGCGGCCATCGCCATCGCCATCGGCGCGGTCGTGCGCATGAGGGACCACGGCGTCCGACCCGCGGGCGATGCCTACCTGGTGATGACCACCTGCGAGGAGATCGGCGGCCACGGCGCCGCCTACGCCGCGCGGTCCCTGCCCGGCGAGGTGTCCCTGGCCGTGGATTCCGGCCCGGCCTGCGAGGAGTACGGTGTGGCGCTCACGGACGAACCCATCGTGGTCTACGGCGACGGGCGGGGACTCTACGACAAGGCCGTCGCGGACCGCCTGCTCGCGTGCGGACGCGCACTGGACATGGACCCCCAGTGCGCGTACTGGCAAAGCTACGCCTCGGACGCCACCATGGCCAAGTCCGTGGGGCAGACGCCCCAGGCCGGCCTGCTGTGCATCCCCACGGAGAACACCCACGGTTTCGAGATCATACCCCGCAACAGCCTGATCCGGTGCGCCGCCCTGCTGGCGGCCTACCTGGAAAAACCGGAGTAACCGAGAGGAGCTTTAGCATCTTCATGCCCCTGAAAGTCACCAACGTGGAACGCTTCACCGTCACCGTGCCGTTCACGCAGGGACAGCGGCCCATGGCGGAGCGGACGGTTTACAACTGGTCCGTGTTCGAACTGTGCAAGGTCACCACCGACGCCGGTCTCGTGGGCTGGGGCGAGACCATCGTCCACTACATCCACGCGCGGGTGACCGACCAGAGCGTGCAGCGCGTCATGGGAAAGAGCCCGGCGGACTTCATGCAGGACGATACGATCGGCGCCGGGCTGCAGATGGCCCTGTACGACGTGGTCGGCAAGGCGCTCGAGGTCCCCTGTTACAAGCTGCTGGGCAGCAAGGCGCGGGACTGGGTGCCCATATCCTGGTGGTCCAACGAGGGGCCGCCGGACGATTGGGTCCGCCAGGTCCGGGACGCCGTGGACAACGGGTACACGACCATCAAGCTCAAACAACGGCCCTGGCACGACATCCACGAACAGATGACGGCGATCGACGCCAACGTGCCGCGTCACTTCCGGGTGGACCTCGACGCCAACGGTTCCATGCACAACGCCGCCACGGCCATGCCCGTCATGCGCGGCCTGGAGCGGTTCGATATCGTGGCCATGTTCGAGACGCCCATACCCCAGACCGACCTCCTGGGCAACCGCCAGTTGCGTCAGGTCATCAGCCGCCCCATCGCCATGCATTTCGGTTCGCCGCCTTACACCACCGCGATCCGCGAGGCGGTCTGCGACGGTTTCGTCGTCAGCGGCGGCGCTACGCGGGTGATGAACCAGGGCATCCTCAGCGCGGAGGCCAACATGCCCTTCTGGCTCCAGATGGTCGGCAACGGGCTCACCACCACCTGGGCCGCCCATCTCGGCGCCGTGCTCACCCACGCCACCTGGCCCGCCATCACCTGCATCAACCTGTACCGCCACCACCTGCTAAAAACCCCCATCGAGGTCGTGGGCGGCTTCCACCGCGTCCCCGACGGGCCCGGGCTGGGCGTCGAAGTGGACGAAGAGGCCATGCACGGCTTCCTCGTCCCGGATGACGTGATGAGACCGTTTCTCGACCGGGACGAACCCTACGATTTTCCCAGGCCGCGCTTCATCCGCACGGCGGTGTTTCCCGACGGGCATCGCGTCCATTTCGGAAACATACGCCACGGCTGGGAGCTGGAGGCCTATACGCCCGGCATCCGAACCGAGTATTGGCGGGAGGACGGCACCCCGGAGTTCGAGGACCTGTGGCGCCGCGCCCGGGAGTCACCGGTTACCGTACGTTGACCCGGATACCGGGGCTTGGCCTGGATTCCGCGACACAGCCTGAACTCAGCGACATCGCCTACATTCAGCGGCATAGCAACGGAGCAGAACCATGAGACTGGCAGACAAGACGGCGATCGTAACCGGCGCGGCCTCGGGCATCGGACGGGGCACCGCAGAGAGGATGGCACGGGAAGGCGCCCGGGTCGTGGCCGTGGACATCAACGAAGTGGGACTGGAACAGACGGTCGAATCGATCCGCCGGGATGGATGGACGGCCACGGCCTGCGTCGCCGACGTGGGCCGGGACGAACAGGTTCGAAACATGGTCCAGTGCGCGGTCGACACCTACGGCGGACTGCAGATTCTGCACAACAACGCGTACTGGCATGCGCCCGGACCGGTGTGCGACCTGGCGGAAGCCGATTGGGACCGCACGCTCGACGTGTGCCTGAAAGCGATCTACCTGGGCAGCAAGCACGCCATCCCGGCCATGCGGGAATCCGGTGGAGGCGCCGTCGTCAACACGGCGTCGGTACACAGCCTGGTGGGATTCCGGGACTACGCCGCCTATGACGCGGCCAAGGGCGGAGTCGTCGGGATCACGCGGGCCGTCGCCGTGGACTACGGGCCCGAAATCCGCAGCAACGCGGTGCTGCCCGGCGCCATATTGACGAATGCCTGGGACGGCCTCGACGAGTCGGTACGCAGGCCCTACATCGAACGCCCGCCCATGAAGCGGCTGGGCCTACCGGAAGACATCGCGTCCGCGGTGGTGTTTCTCGCGTCCGACGAGGCGTCCTTCATCACCGGCGCCAGCCTCGTGGTCGACGGCGGACTGACCATCGTCGGGGACGCGTAGCGTTTCCAGTACGGACGCGTAGCATCTCCGGCAGGGACGCGTTGCGTTGCGCACTTTCCTGCGAGATTCGCGTGAACCGATCCGACTGATTCGTTCGTATGCGAAGAGTTCAGGACGGCGCGGATGATCCGGTGCGGCACGGAAGTCCGGGTCGGAGGTAGATCCGGGTCGGCGCGGGATGTGATCTACTGTACCGCCGTACCTGTCGTTATACCCTGTGAACAAGCCAGAACCTTCCAGAAAAAAATGAGCGTTTCCGATACATCGAAACCTTCTACCCAGGATACGGCACCCGCCTTCCATCCCTCCTCGGGAAGCGTGAACCAGGTGTGGCTGCTGGCCTATCCGATCATCCTGGCCAACATGTCCGAAACGCTGCTGGGCGTGGTCGACACGTACATGGTCGGCCAGCTGGGCGTGGCCGAGATCGGCGCCGTGGGCCTGGGATCCATGCTCGCCTGGCTCTTCTACCTGCCATTCCTGGGGCTGGCCATGGGGTTGAACACCTTCGTCGCCCAGAGCTACGGCGCGGGCAACCGGAAGGACTGCGGCTACATGACGTGGCAGGGGCTGTACATGGCCGTGGCCAGCGGCGTACTGATCCTGCTCGTCATCCCCTTCGTACCCCTGTTGTTCGACCTCGCGGGGCCCTCCGCCGAAGTGCGGCGCCTGGGGATCACCTACCTGCAGTGGCGGCTGATCGACGGTCCGGCCTTCATGGTCGCCATGACCGCGGCCAGCTTCTTCCGCGGTATCAGCGATACGAAAACGCCGATGAAGATTGGCATAACCATCAACATCATCAACGTCATCCTGAATTACGGGCTGATCTACGGCCACTTCGGCCTGCCCCGCCTCGAGGTGCAGGGATCGGCCATGGGTTCGGCGCTGGCCGGCATACTGGGCGGCGCCATATACCTCGTCCTGTACCTGTCCCGGCGGCTCCGTCCCTACGACAACCGGACCGTGCCGCGGCCCCGGTGGCTGGACCAGGTCAGGCTTTTGAAAGTAGGTGCCCCGATCGGCCTGCAACGGTTTCTCGACATCGGCAGCTTCGTCATCTTCGCCGCCATCATCGGAAGGCTGGGGAACGCCCAACTGGCCGCTTACCAGATCGCCATCCAGCTGATGTCCATCTCCTACATGATCGGCCTGGGCATCGGCATGGCCGCTGCCACCCTCGTGGGACAGTATATCGGGGCCAAACGTATCGCGCTGGCCGAACGCAGCGCCTACAGCGCCCTGAAACTGGCGATGAGCATCATGGTCTTCGTCGGCCTGGCGTTCCTGTTGTTTCCCGAACCGCTGGTCAGCCTGTTCAATGACGATCCCGACGTCATCCGCTACGGCAGGCAGGGACTCCTGTACGCGGCGCTGTTCCAGGCCTTCGACGCCCTCGCGGTCATATTCATCGGCGCCCTGCGCGGCGCCGGCGACACCCGGTGGTCCGCCGTGGCCGCCTTCATCGGCGCCTGGGTGATCTTCCTCCCACTGACCTACTTGCTTGCCTTCACCCTGGAACTGGACTTCTGGGGCGCCTGGCTGAGCGCGACCATCTACATCTGCCTGCTCGGTATCGCGTGCGTCTATCGGTTCCGGCAAGGCGCCTGGAAGAGGATGGTGATATAGCGAGGCGATTATCATCGATCGCAGGGCGTTTTCCATCGAACGCAGGGCGTTTTCCATCGAACGCAGGGCGTTTTCCATCGAACGCAGGGCGTTTTCCAGCAAGAGAATGGAGTAATGAGTGTCTAACAAAAAGAAATGCCTGATGATCGGCGGCGGCGGCATGGCCGGCGCATGGATACGCCAATTCTATCCACGGTTCAACGACCGGCACGAAATCGTCGCCCTGGTGGATATCAATACGGATATCCTCCACGATTCCGGGGATTTCCTGGGGCTTCCACAGAGCTGTCGATACACGGACATGGCAGCCGCCTTCGGGGAGGCGGACGCGGACTACTGCACGATCGTGATCCCACCGGCCGTCCACCGGGACGCCGTAATGCAGGCGGTGGAACACGAGCTGGACATCCTGAGTGAAAAACCGATTGCCGACACGTGGCCCGCATGCGTAGATATATACAGGGCGGTCACGGAAGCCGGCCTGAAGATGCACGTGATTCAGAACTATCGCTATTCCAGCCGCATGCTGACCATGCGGCAGGTGTTGCGGGACGGAGAACTCGGACGAATCAACCACATCCAGGGCCGCTTTGCCGCGGACTACCGGAAGCACGGCGCCTGGGGCGCCTTCCGCTATGAAATACCGCACACCCTGCTCGTGGAAGGCGCCGTGCATCACTTTGACATGATGCGGAATCTCTCGGAGGGAGACTGCAAGACGATCGCCGGTTGGGAGTGGAACCGGCCGTGGAGCACCTTCCAGGGGGATTGCTGTGCCATGTACGTGATGGACATGACCAACGGCGTGAAGGCGGCCTACGAGGGTTCGTGCCTGGGCGCCGCCGAGCAGAACAGCTGGCACCAGGAGTACTACCGGGCCGAATGCGAAGAAGGCGCTGTCGCCATCGGGAGTGACGGAGTCACGCGCGTGTACCGGCATACTCCCGAAAAGGGCATGCGTGTCGAGGACATCCGCCCGGTCGTTCCCGAATACGACGGGCACCAGTGGCAGATCAACGAGTTCCTGGAGTGGATCGACGGCGGCCCCGCGCCCGATACGCGCCTGGAACACAACATCCGCAGCGTGGCCATGGTCTTCGCCGCCATCGAGGCCTCGCGCAGCAGCCGGTCCGTCGACGTGGAGGAGATGGTCGGGCGGGTGACGGGTTCAGCCTGAAGGAGGTACGGGTAACACCGCTTATGTCGAATCAGAAATTACCGTTCATCGACGCCTTTTTACGCCTGGAATCCGCCAGCGGCATCCTCCTGATGCTCGCGACCGCGCTGGCCTTGATTTTTGCGAACTCGTTCCTTGAGCCGCTCTACCACTTCCTGCTGAACATACCGATTCAGATTCACATCGCCGCGCTGGATATCCACAAGCCGCTGCTGCTCTGGATCAACGACGGCCTGATGGCCATCTTCTTCTTCCTCGTCGGCCTGGAACTGAAGCACGAATTTCTCGAGGGCGAGCTGTCGGACCGGCGAAACATCATACTGCCCGGCGTGGGCGCCATTGGTGGCATGATCGTCCCTGCGCTGATCTATTTCCTCTTCAACAGCGGCGATCCTGACGCCCTGCGAGGCTGGGCCGTTCCGGTGGCCACGGATATCGCTTTCGCCCTCGGCGTGCTGGCCCTCCTGGGCTCCCGCGTGCCCATTTCGATCAAGGTCTTCCTCACCTCCCTGGCCATACTGGACGACATCGGTGCCATCGCGATCATCGCGGTGTTCTACACGGCGGAAATATCGGTGACCGCCCTGCTGGTGGCCGCAGGCTGCGTACTGGTGCTGGTCTTCCTGAACAACCGGAACTGGTTCTCCCACAGTTCCTACATGATGGTCGGCGTCATCCTGTGGATCGCCCTGGTGAAGTCCGGCGTCCACGCGACGCTGGCGGGCGTGATCCTGGCCATATTCATTCCCATGCGGTCCAGAACCGACCCCGACGTCTCGCCGCTCAAGATCCTGGAGCACGATCTGCATACGGTCGTCGCCTTCGTCATCCTTCCCGTGTTCGCTTTCGCCAACGCCGGGATCAGTTTCGAGGGCATGACGCTCGAGCAGGTCCTTCACGGCGTTCCCATCGGTGTGGCGCTGGGCCTGTTCCTGGGAAAACAGATCGGTATCTTCGGCCTCTGCTGGTTATTCATCAAACTCAAATGGGCCAGCCTGCCCTCCGGCATGTCCTGGTCGGGCCTCTATGGCGCCAGCGCTTTGTGTGGCATCGGGTTTACCATGAGCCTCTTCATCGGGTCGCTGGCCTTCGCGGACATCGACACGTACGGGGTATTCGACGAAAGACTGGGGATCATGGCCGGTTCGCTGCTGTCGGGCGTGTTGGGCTACATCGTCCTGCGTAACTGCCTGCCGCCCACGGAGAAGAAGACCGAGCCTGTTGGGGAAAAGGTAGAGAAGGTGGTGTGAGGCTGAACGAAGGTTCCTACGCCGCATTCAGCGCCTGGTCCAGATCGGCGATGATGTCGTCCGGATCTTCCAAGCCCACTGAAACGCGCGCGCCAAAACCGCCGTCCGCGCGTTCGCCCGAGGACAGGATCAGCGTCTCCACGTCGCCCAGGCTGTACCATGGCTTGCACATCTTTAGCCGACCGATGAAAGTGTCGAGTGAGACGCCGGGCTCAGAGAAGAACCGCATCATACCGCCATAGCCTCGAAGATACCTGGTCGCGACCTCGTGTTGGGGATGGGAAGCTAACCCCAGATAGTCGACCCGGGCGACCTTATCGTGCCTCTCCAGGTACTCGGCCACCTGCTGGCCGCTGGCGCAGTGCCGTTCCATCCGGAATGCCAGGGTCTTGAGGCCCCGGTGCACCAGGAAGGCGTTCATAGGCGCCAGCACACCGCCAATCAAAATGCGCATAAAGTGGATCTGCTTCCGGATCTCTTCGTCACGGCCCGAAACGATTCCGGACAGCGCGTCTCCGTGACCGGCCATGTATTTGGTCATGGCATGGAGGACCACGTCGGGGCCGTAGTGCAGGGGACGTAGCAGGTAGGGGGAGAGAAAGGTGTTGTCCACCACGACCAGCGCGCCGGCTTCGTGGGCCAGGTCCGCGGCGCGGGCCAGGTCGATGAACTCCATGGAGTGGGCGTACGGTTCGAAATAGACCATCCGGGTGGGTTGCTCCAGCGCTTTCTTCAGGTCTTCCAGGTTGCACAGATTGACCATTTCGACCTCCACGCCCCATCTCACCGGCAGCACGTCCTGGAACAACATGTGGGTACCGGCGTACACGGTCTCGTGGCAGACCACCCGGTCGCCGCTCCGCAACAGGCCGAACAATGTCTGGCTGACCGCCGACATGCCGCACGAGGTCGCCTGCGCCCACTCCGCGCCTTCAAGGATCCTCACCTGTTCTTCGAGCGCACCGCTGGTGGGACCGCCCGCCTTGTCCAGCCCACGGCCGTAGGAGTTCGTCCCTTCGTAACCCTCGCGGTAATTGGTGTTCCCCTGGTAAATCGGCACCGCGGACGACGTGCCGTGGTAACCTCCATGGATGGCGTCCGTGGTGAAATCCCGGTTGTCGGCCGACTGGTAGTCGTCGGCGGCGAACCGCAGTTCGTGGTCGTTGGGCATGGCGGAGAGTCCTCGGAATCAGATCGAGTGGTTGTTGTGTTGGCGTCCGGACCGATGCAGAAACTGTGTGATAAGGATCGAGGAATATGCCGGTGTTTTGACTAAGGTAAATAGGGGTTGGAGGGGGTCAAGTTGTATCAGAACTCCCGTAGGGGATGCCGTTCTCATGGTTCTGTGCTTTACCACACCGGTCCTTACGATAACACTCGGCATTAACGCTTGACGTTAATAACATGTGACGTTATTATAGAATTGGTATGATCATATCGTTCAAGGACCGTGAGACCGAGAGAGTTTTCCGGCGTGAATTGTCTCATAGGTTTTCCAGAAATCTGGCTCGTGCCGCTTTGAAAAAACTAGCCATGCTCCATGCTGCGGAAACCTTGCAGGACTTGAACGCATTGCCTGGCAACAGAACAGAGAGGCTTACAGGAGACCGCAAAGGCCAGTACAGCATACGTGTTAACGACCAATGGCGCATCTGCTTCGTTTGGAAAAACGGCCGAGCCTCCGATGTCGAACTTGTAGATTATCATTAGGAGATTCACATGCCTGCTGCTATTATGCCTCCGATTCATCCCGGTGAGATACTGAAGGAAGAGTTTCTCGAACCGCTAGGTTTGAGTCAGTACCGTGTTGCCGTGGATATTTCAGTTCCCCCGCGCCGCATAAACGAGATCGTGCACGGCAAACGCGCCATTTCGGCCGACACGTCGCTACGGCTGGCGCGTTATTTCGGCACTACGGATCGATTCTGGCTGAATCTGCAGACCCACTATGACCTTGAGTTGCAGCGGGATCGTCTGGGACAACGATTGGAGACAGAAGTTCGCGTGCTGAACCGATCGAACTGAAAGCGTGCAGACCCCATGTCCCAGCTTCCTGCATTCCTTCCAGGACTACTCGCCGAAGCCGGGCACAGCCGTAGTTCCATCCAATCTGTCGAACCGCTTAACACCGGTGTGACCAACCGAACCTCCCTCGTTGAGCTTCAGGACGATACGCGCTACATCCTGCGTGAATACGAATGGCCTTACGCTACAAAAGACGACCTGCATAGGGTCGAAAAAGAGCTTTTTCTGCACAGCCTGCTGCTGAAGCATGAAGTACCCGTGCCGGTCATTGTCGCGCATCACGATGATGAAAGCGGACGCGCCGTGCTGATGGAATTCAAACCCGGATCCCTTCTGGGGAACATTGTCGGTAACCTGACCGATGGACAGCGCGCTCAAGCCTGGCAGGACGTCGGCGCCGCGTTACGAAAAGTGCATTCCATCCAGCTTCCCGATCGCTGCTCGGGCCTCATCGTCGGTGAACGTGTACGCGCCTTCGAAGAAGGATCCTGGGGCGAATTTCACTACCACCAGGCCGTACGGCATGCGGAGAACCTGCGGAAGCGGGAACCGGGACTTCGATTCGACCTGGCGTCGATGAAGCGCGTATTGAAGCAAGCGGTACCGGTACTGAACGAAAGACCCCTAGTCCTGTTACACAACGATCCCCATCCCTGGAACGTGCTGGTTCACGAGGAAGCCGGCCACTGGAGGTGTTCCGCCTGGCTCGACTGGGAGTATGCCTGGTCCGGCGATCCGACCTGGGACCTGGCCAGGCTGGAAATCTTCCGGTTGAAGCCGATCGGCCCCACACCGGCCGCTTTCTATGAAGGATACGGCAACACCCCGAAAGATCCGGAATGGACGATCTACGAACTCTCCATCTACCTTTGGGTGGCCATCCAGTACCTGGAAGGGGAGGTCGATGAAGAGCGGGTACTCATGCCCACCTACAAGGCAGCGATGCGGTACCTGGAAAGGATCGACGACGTGGTGGACAGGATCGGTCGGACGCTCGGAATGCCCTGATCATCCTGCTCCAGGATAATCTGAAGGGGGAAAAATGCAGATCAAACACCTATCCATTACGGCATCAGACCCCGAAAGAGCGGCGAGGATTCTGGCAGAATTGACGGATGGCTCAGTATATCCATTCACTTCCAGAACCATGGAAGGTGCCTGGGTATGCGCCTGGGACCGTCAGTCCGGCGAGATGATCGAGTTCATTCCGAACAACTACCTGCTCTGCCCCGGGAAACACGCCGCGGAATTCAGGCCGGTCGAAGAGGTACAGAATTTCAATTCAACCCATTTTCTGCTACAAACAGAGCAAAGCCTCGACCACTTGAAAGCGGTGGCGGAATCGCATGGACTTCACCATCGCTTTCGGCCGAGGCTGGGCGGACCGCTCTACGAAGTCTGGCTGGAAACCCAGATCCTGATCGAATTCGTGTCCGACGAGATCAGAGACCTGGTGTCCTGACCTCAGGTTTCGCGGCGTGATTTCTACGTCAATACCGGCTCACTACCCTTCGATCATACCCAGGATCTCCACCAGGCTGTCGGTCGACGGCCGGTCGAAGGGATCCGAACCCACGTACTTGAACCGAAGGACGCCTTCCTTGTCGATGATGAAGGCCGTGGGAGCTACCTCCGTTCCCTTGTCGGTATCGATCTCGATCTTGAACTTGGTGGGTATGGCCCGGTCCGGATCGGCGAGAACACGAAAGGAGAGTTCCTCACGCGTGACTTTAGACCTGGCTACGAAGTCCCTGGTCTGATCGAGATCTTCGGGATTGATGAAGAGTAGTTCAGTGTCGAGTTCTGCGATGCGTTCGTAATCGGATTGCAACTGCCCCAGTTGCCGTAAGCAAAGAGGTCACCAGTAGCCGATCCAGCCGCGGTCCACGACCACGAGCAGGTTCTTGCTGCCTTTGTAATCGGCGAAGTTGACGGTCTCGCCGTTGACGTCCTCCAGGCTGAATTCCGGTGCGGCCTCACTCAGCCTCGGCGCCAGGTTCCGGGGTTGCGCGTCGGCGGACTCCGTCATCAGGCCGACCAGGGCCAGGGCGAAACACCACCGCGCCAGTGTATGAATCATGGTCTTCCTCCTCGTTTCAGATGCAGCGCAATTCACTTGCCTTTTGTACCCTTTAATATAACCTACCCCGACACGACTGTTAACTTCAAAATTACTACCGTCCGCACCGATTCCTGTTTCCCCATCGATTTCTATATTCGCATCCGTTTCATGTCCCCGAAACGTTTCCAAGGAGCCGACTCCCCATGAAGCCAGGCATCACGCAACTCTGTCTCGCCCGCCAGGATCTCGAAGCGGATCTCTCGAAGGCCCGGAACCTGGGCTACGAGGCCATCGAACTGGTTTTCTCCGACCAGGGTTCCCCGGACATAGACGCCTCAACCTCGGAGATCGCCGCCGTGGGGGAAGCTTGCAGGAACCACGGACTCGAACTGTGTTCCATGATCGCCATCCGCGGCGATGCCGGGTCCCTGCTGTCGCCGTCCGCGGAAGAACGGGCAAAGCGGGTTGCCATCCTCAAGCGCGGTATGGAAATCGCCGAGATCCTTGATGTGGACGCCCTGCTCCTGCATCCCGGAGCACTCGATCCGGCGAGTTCCTACGGGACGACCTGGGACAATTTCCGCGACGCCCTGCGCGATCTCGCCCCCGAAGTGGAACGCCTCGGCACCCGGATCGGCATCGAGAACGTGTGGAACCAGTTCATGCTGAGTCCCCGGGAAGCCCGCCAGCTCGTCGACGAAGTGGGATCGCCCGCCGTCGGTATCTATCTGGACACGGCCAACATGATCCTCTACGGCTACCCGGACATGTGGATCAAGGAACTGGGCCGGCGGATCTTCAAGGTGCACGTGAAGGACTTCCGGCGCGGTGAAGGCGCCTGGGTCCAGCTGATGGACGGCGACACGGACTGGCCTGCGGTCATGGCCGAACTGCGCGGGGTCGGGTTCGACGGAGCACTGGTGAGCGAGGTCGGCGGCGACGACGACACCATGCGGGAAACCGCCGAGCGCATCCGGCGGATCATCGCAATGTAGTTGCGGACCCTGCCTTTAGTTGCGGACCCTGCCTCAGCGCGCCTTCGAGATGGCTTCGGCGTACTTGATCACGCCATTCACGTAGGAGTCGATGGGGTTGTAGCTGAAGATGGCCCTGCGGCGCGCGGCATCGGCGGTTTCGTACTTGCCCCGTTCGTTGAGGTACCTGGCCACGCTCATGATGGCATCCGGCCACGAATGCAGGTTGATTTCGCCGTCTCCGTCTCCATCGGCGGCATGGGGCATACTGGCCGGCATGAATTGCGGGTACCCGATGGCGCCGGCCCAGGAACCGTGGAGCGAAAGCGGGTCCACGCCGGTAGCCTTGCTCTGGCGCAGGAGCGCCACCAGGTTGCCGACGCACCGGCGGCGGATTTTCGCGAACCGTTCTTTTTGTCTTTCGGCTACCGCGGCCGAGGCGAGCGGATCGGCTTCACCCCCGGCCGTAATGCGTCGCACGGCCGCCTGCTGGGCTTCCTCCAGGTATAACAGTTGGGCGACCAGGACGTTGAACACGCGGTAGTTGCCCGTGAACTCGCCCAGGCCGGATTCCCACATCAGGATGGACACGATGTCCTTCCGCGCCACGCCGTAAGTCCGCTCCGCCCGGCCCAGCAGGTCTTTCTTCTCCTTGAGGAACGCGACACCCCGCTTCACCCGCTTATCCGTCAGGAACACGCGCGAGAAATCTTCGTGGGCCTTGTTCTGAATCGCGACGCTCCGGGGCGTGGCCACCCTGATCAACTGGTTGTTGTAGACCTCGCGGCTTTCGGGCCGGTCGAACAGGGCAAGGAACTCCGCCTCGGACACGGGCGATCCCCCGCCCTGTCCGGACGCGAGGCGCTTGATCAGGTCGGGCAGGTAAGACGCTGCCGGATGGGTCCGGGGCAGGTCGATGATCGCGGATTTGCGCAGTTCCCAGGATTGCGGGGCATCTAGTGCGGCGACCGGGTCCGGCCGGATCAGTAACAGCGAGACCAGACCGGCAAGAAATACAGCCCTGTTCCACAGCCTGAATGGGTTGTTCATCTGACGGATCCTCGTGAAGACACGTCGATCCTTATTTACAATCCGTTGCTTATTTACCGGTTTGTGCCGGGGTCTGTCAAGGCCATTGTATCGCCCTAATTTCTTCGCCACGGAAATCGAAATCCGTCACTTTTTAAAACATAAGTTTTTTCAACTCGTGTTTTTTCGCGAAATAGACCCCGTCCCCGTACATCGGACCGGGAACCTGAAAGGCGCCTCGTTCTTCGTGGACCGTGGCCACGACGCCGGCGGCGGGATCGAAACGGTAGAAGCAGTCGGTCGTGAAACCGTATACGCCGCCATCCGGACCGGTCTGAATGCCTCCGTCCAGCGTCCGGCCGCCCGGTAGGGGAACCACATGCGTAAACCGGCGGCCGCCGGGATCAAAAACGAAGACGAAGGATTCGGATCCCGTGTAGGCCGTCCCGCACAGCAGACCGCCGTCCAGGACGGCCAGTGCGTTGACCGCCGTGACCTCGACCGGAAGCCGGCCTTCCCACACCTTTTTCTCTGCCTCATAATCCCAGAGGAATAGCGACGCCTGGTCTACCCGTGGCTGCGTTCCGGTGCCGCCTTCGATCGTTGTCCCGACAGCCAGAAGACCATGGGCTTCCAGCCAGGCCAACGACCAGCAACTGGCCTCCCCGGCGATATCGCGATAGGTTCCGAACTCGTCAGTGGCCGGATCGTACCAGGACAGCGGCCCGCCCCACATGCCGTAGTTCGGTACGGAAGCCGTCCACACCCGGCCCAGGGGACCGGCGACCATGGCCCGGGGACGGTATGAGATCTCGTCCATGCGGCCGAGTTCACGGGGGTTGCTGTCTGAGTCTATGCCGAAATGGTAGGGACGGGCGGGATCGTAGACGGACAGCATGGCGCCCGGATAGGAGCAGGTATAGAGTTTTCCGTCCATGTTGGCCATGGAATAGACCTCCCCTGTGGCGGTAGTGCATATGCCCAGGTCGTCCATGGCGCTTGTGGACGGATCGTGGCGAAACAGGTGCAAAGGCAGGATGCTCGAGCCATAGATGTTGTCGTCGGGCCCGAGATGCACCAGGAAAATCTCGCTGCCCGCGGATGCGTAGGCTACGGGCAGGAAGCGCGTCCTGCCGGACTCCGGCCGGGTAATGGCCATCTCGCGGAACATCTGGATTTCCCGGTCCGCGAAATCCGCCGTGGAACCATCGGAAAGGGTCGGCGGCGGCGCCGGATCCGGTAGGCCGTCCACGGGATCGGCTTCAAAGCCATTCAGCCTGAAATCGCCTGCGGTAGAGCCGATGTAGAGTTGCCCGTCGGCTGCCCTGTACAGCGACAGAGATCCCCCGTCCTCCGTGACCACTACGGGCCCCACGGTCTCGCGCCGGCCCGAGGCCGGATCGTAGACGACCACGTGCGGACGGGTCATCTTGATGTTGCAGGCGATCGTTCCCCCGGCGCCGACGTAGGGATAGCAATACATGTCGGTCTCGTCCATCCGCCCGTGGCGGGTGAACACACCGGCAGCCGGATCGAAGCTCGTCAAACCAGCCGAACCGTAGCATCCGATCCAGATCACGCCGTTGTCGTCCTCGTCCATGTTACAGGGGAAGGTATCGTCGGGCAGGTTGATGGCGCCGATATCGTCCAGTCTTTCCGTCGCGGGATCGTAACGGTAGAGGTGACCCGCGTAGGCCACACCGATGTAGACCAGGCCGTCGCGGGTGCGCAAGGCGCTCGTGGGGAAATTGGCGGTGGGATCGGGCGAATTCACCTGGGAGGTCGTGCCGGTGGCCGGATCGATTTTCACAACGGTGAAACCCGCCGCCTGCTGACCCATCACGGCCACCAGGCAGTCCCGGCCGGCCGCGTCGAGCGTGGGAAAGACCCGGACCCAGTTTACGCTGCGGACCGGTATGCCCAGGGTCTGAATCGTTGGGATGGTGTTTATCCTTTACCGGATTCACGTGACCGCCGGCGCGCCTCTTCGGCGAAGATGGCCACGGTTTCCTCGAGGGTGCGGTTGCGGTCCACGGTCTCGGGTCGTTCGTGACCAATGGGACTCTTCGCGATCAGCCGGAAAATGTGTTCGGCGCCTTCGTGAAAACCGGGCGATACCCCGGCCTGTTCATACGTCGCCGCGATCTCCCGCATTTCGCCAATCCAGCGGAAAGCCTTGGCCGACAGGCTGTTGACGCCGCCCATCGCCTTGAGCCGAGGTGCCTGGCTTTCGGCGAATTCCGCCAGCAGCTCCTCGCCCAGGCCCATGACTTCGGCGGCGGTCAGTGCCGCGGCATGGAGGGCGGAGGTCCCCTTGGTGACCGAGGCATAGCACATCTTGATGCCCGACGCCCTGCCTACTTCGCCGCCCAGTGGCCGGACGAGGATCCCGTGGCCGTCGAGTTGCGTGAGTATGGCCTCGTAAGGACCGGAAGCATAGAAGCGGGTCTTCTCGCCTACGCCGGGAGGGCCGCCGATGATGCCCGCGTCGATGAAGCGGCCTCCGGCGCCGGTGATGACCCGATCGATCTCTCTCGCCGTATCCGGGGAGACCGCGTTGCAGTCGGCATAGGCCGGCGAGGACCCGGTCCGATTCAACACCTCCGCCACCTGTCTGGCGAGCGCCAGGGCCTGGTCGGGCACCAGGATGGCCAGGATCAGGTCGGTGTCACGCACCAGAAATTCCAGGTCCGGCTCGTCTCGGATGCCCGCGGCCGCCGTCAATGTGCGGGTCCGTTCACTCCGGCCGGTCAGGCAGGTGGCCACGTCGAAGCCGCCCGCCAGGAGGCAGCTCCCCACGGAATGGCCCATCTCTCCCGGGCTCAAAATAGCGATTCGTCGTACTTTCATGTTCTCCTCCCCGTTCTCCTCCCCGCCGGGGTCAACTGCGGTTCCTCCTGGCCACCATGCGTCGGATCACCCGGTGGCCTTCATCCACATCCTCTTTGTGCAGCACGGTAAAACGGCCGGCGGGTAGCCGGCTCGCGGGTTCGCCTTCCTTGAAGCACCAGTCCGGGTTCTGCGCGGGCCGGTACCGCAGGTGGTCCAGGGTAAAGCCCTGCCAGGCGATGAGCCCGCCGTCTGCGACCGAACTCCAGACGTAGTCGAACACGGCATCTTCCCAGTACATCACGCCAATTACGAGCGCGAACCTCCGGTCTGCGGGCGGACGCCAGGTAACCAGGTCTGCTTCTACGCAGGTCAGCCGGGACTCGATCCCCTTTTCCGCCGCCGCCCTGCGCAGGCGATCCAGCGCCACGTTCGATATGTCGACGACAAGCACGTCGCGTCCCTCCCCGGCCAGGGCAAGGGCCTGTGCCGACTGGCCGCAGGCGAGTTCAAGCACGGGACCGTCCGGATATCCCAGGGTCTCCGCCCGGTCGTACAGCGGGCAAAAACCCTTGGGCGCCAGGCGTTTCGGATCCAAATACCGCGCGTTCCACTTCAGCCGGTCGGGATGGTCTTCGAGTCGATTTGCGCGGGGCTCTGTGTGCTTCAATTCGAAACGCTTCCGTTTGCCGATGGGAGGGAATCAACTAAGAAGGAATAGGCCGCGCCTGGTATTCCTGGGCCACGACGAGGATGTGGCTGCCTTGCCTGACCGGCTGGCGGAACGACTGCGACAGCACATAGCCGTCCACGCCTGCCCGCACAGGCCAGGGCGGATCGTCCACGCGGTAGAAATCGTGCAGGTTTCCCACGGCCTGTCCCGCCGCCACGGGCGCGCCGCAGGCCATGAGCGGTTCGTAGTGACCCGGGAAAGGCGCGGGCACGTAGCATGTACGGTCGATGATCGCGGTCAGTTTCTGGGTGCCGTCGGCGTGATGGGCGATGGGCTGAATGTCACCGGCAAGCTGGCCGTGGTGGATGGCCGCGGCCCGTATGCCGTGCCGTGCGTACTGTACGCCGTCCGGATTGACCGATTCACCCCACCCCAGTTCGGTTCCGATCGTGATCTTTCCCAATCGCTCTGCTTCACTGACCATCAGTCCGGGGGTTTCGTTCTGGTAGACCATCACGAAGGGCGTGCCAAACCAGCGTGCCGTGTCTTCGATGACGGCTGCCTGGTCCGGGTCATCCACCTCGTGATAACTGGAGCACTGGGCAAAGTCGAGCTCGGCGCCACCGGAATGGATGTCTGTCACGACGTGCACGCGGGGCCAGAGGCAATCCCGGACAAACCGGGCGATGCGGTGGGTGATGCCCGCGAGGGCCGGCGAGGTACCGGCGCCGTCCACGAAAGCCCGGTTCAGGTTGACTCCGTCGTCGGCGTCGCTCGCCCGGCGGCCCGCGTGAAAGGCCGCGGGATTGAGCACGGGAACGAAAATCAGCCGCCCCTTGACGGCAGCCAGCTCAATCTCCTGCAGCAGTCCCTTGACCGCTACCGGTCCTTCGTATTCGTTGCCGTGGTTGGAACCTGTGGCGAGAAGTCCTTCGCCTTCGTGTACGTCGGGTCCGACCATGACCGTCAGGGGGATGAGATGGTCCGCCCAGAGCGAATCGTGTTCGAGGGCGACCCAGTAGTCCCGGCGCCCGGGCGAATCGAGGTCGAGTTTTTCGGGACGGACGATTTCACGGGGCATGGGGGATTCCTTTCACACCGAGACGCCGAGGAGGCCGTCCGCGGCTCATTCGCATCACACCGAGACGCCGAGCAATCCGCGCGTTATCTGGAAATCCGTGTTGCCGACGACCACGGCCCGCGGCGCATGCCGCTGGGCGGCCGTATTCCGGATCAGGTCCAGCACGCCCCGGCGCCAATCCGCCGGTCCCCCGGTCAGGATGAGATCCACGTCTTCGCGGAAGGACCCGGGCAGGTCGGCCGCGCCTACCTGCAGCACCGGGATCATGGGATGGCCGGGCAGGGGGTGGCCGTCGACGCCGGCGACGACCAGCTCCACGCCGGCCGCGCCCAGTCCGGTCAGGATCTCCACCCAGTGGGCCGTCTGCGTCTCCATGACGTGCAGCCCGGGTACCGAAGCGGGCTCGCCATAGGACAGTGTCGGTGAAGCGGTTCCATTCTCGAGAAGCTGCAGGAAAGTCGGATAACCGAGCAACGCGTCGTTGTCCGGGACCACTACCGTTCCACCCTCTTTTACGACGTCGAAGATCAACTGTGAAAGCGCTTCGGAAACGTCATCGGAAACCGAACCGGCCGTGGCAGCCGGACACGCAGAGGTGGCCGGACCGGCTGAGGTAGTGTGACCGACCGTGGCCACCCCCAGCCTCAGGGTCGACAGGCCGGCTTCGACCGCGACCGGCCCCACGCAGCCGTCCAGGGCACCGGCGAACCATTTCTCGATGCGATCGATGACCTTCTCGATACCGCCGTCCAGCTGCACGCTGGCCCAGCCAAACCTTCCGGGATCCAGCCCACGTTCGACCAGTTGCTGGCGGTAGAAATCGTTGTGCGTGCGCTCGCAACCATGTTCCAGGAGCAGGGCGGCTGCCGTCATCGGATGAGTCAGGTAGCCGGTCATGGTGCGCATGTACATCTCCTCAGACACGCCGCCGGAGACGCCGCACCCCTCGGTGTGCACCAAGGCGACGAAACGGGATATGCCGGCGTCGCGCCCCACGCCTCTTTCGGTCAATCGTTCCGCGGCCATGCGGGCGATCTGGCCGGAACACAGACTGGTGGGAAGGATGAGGCCAATCCGGTCGGTGGAGCACGACCCGTTCGATTCGTACACGGGCAGCGTGAAATCCGGCGGGGGCGCCGATTCCCCGTTCGACCGGACCTCCAGCGGCCTGCCTTCCGGCGCGGGGCGTTCGCGCAGGTCTTGCAGCCGGCTCCCGTCGGTCTGCCGCCAGTCGCGCCAGATCTGGGTCTGGCTGTGGCTCGCCCGCTCGCCGCGGGTCAACTCCCCCGATGCCGCACGCAGCGTCAGGCCGAGCGTCTGCCGGCCCAGTTCTTCCATGGACACGCCGTCCAGGTAGGCCCCGGCGTTCACGTCCATTTCACTCGAGAGCATCTCGTACCGCTTCGTGGTCGTCACGAATTTGATCGTCGGCACGAAGGGGAAGTTGGTGATGGACCCGTTCCCGGTAATGAAAAAGATGAGATTCCCGCCGGCCGCCACCTGGCCCGCGATGGCCTCCAGGTCGTTGCCCGGACTGTCCATGAAGTAGTATCCCGGATCCTTCATCGGAACCGCGTAGTCGATGGCGTAGTCGAGGCGTACGTCCGGGTGGCGTTTCCGGGCCGCGCCGATGGACTTGAGCACGATGTTGTAGATCCCCCGGAGCTTGTTGCCGCCGGACGGATTGGCGTCCACCGACTGGCCGTGCCACGCCGTGCGTTCCTGAAACCGCTCGATCATGTGTAGGAAGGTGCGGGCCGTCTCGATGTCCCGCACGTTGTCCAGCACGTAGGGCTCGCCGCCGATGAGCTCGTCCGTCTCCGCGAGATTGGCCTTCCCGCCGAAACGGATGATCTCCCGGGCCACGAGCGCGGCCAGAGGATTGCCCGATATGCCCGAAAAGGAATCGGAACCGCCGCATTGAAGCACGATGTTGAGATGAGACGCGGAGGCCGGCTTCCTGGTAACGCCATTGACCGTCTCGAACCATCCGGTGACGATCCTCGCGCAGCGTTCCAGGTCCTCTTCGAACCCGCCCTTGAGCGTTTCGAATCGGTGCGGCACGTCGTTCAGCGAATAACGGTTGATCCGCATGTAGTTCTCGAGCATCCGGGCCGAGACGTACTCGGTGCCGCGGTCCACCGCGAGCACCGCCCCGACGTTGGCATGGACCATGAAACCCGCCAGCGTCCGCAACACCAGTTCCCGGTTGTTGGGATCCACGCCCGAGCCGCCCTCGGTATGGGCCACCGCCACCACACCGTCGATGTTCGCGTACCGGCCCGCCTGGTCCTTCAGCAGCGATTCCAGGCGCCGCACGAAACCCGCCGTCTGCGACGTGATGCCCAGCAGGACGATGTAGTTCCGGGTCCCGACGCCCCGCGCCGCGCCGCGATCGAAACCGTCGAACATCGGCGGACTGGCGCTGAGAGGTACCTGTTCACCCGGTTTGAAGTTGGATTGGTCCAGTTCATAGGGTACCACGCGGTCTTCGAAATTGGGATGGTCCGGGAGGACGAAATCGACCTGGCGGATGCGGAGCGCGTCGAGTATGTCCGCGTTGCAGATATAGTCGCCGGACGCAATGTCCCGCGTCGCCCGACCGAAGGGCAGGCCCCAGGACAGGACCGGCTTCCCGGCAGGTATGGGCTGGACGGCGAACCGATGTCCTTCCAGCAGGGTATGGGAAAGGGAAAAGGTCGCGCCAGCGTCTCCAACCACGTCCGTGCCGGCTTCCAGCCGCCTGGAGACGATGGCCACGTTATCGCCGGGTTCGGCCAGGCGCGCGATATCTTTCAACTGGCAGGCGGGCACGATGCCAGGGTCCTTGTCGAATAGAAAACGTACGTGGGATTCGGCTTACTACACGGACAGGCAAGGTAACATCCGTCCCGATTCCGTGTCAAAGGTAAATCGGCGGCTGCCGGGCGACTCGCCGACACGGTTGACGGCGGTGAAGTACGGTGTACATTGTCTTCCGGGTCTGGTTCATCCGGCCTGGGCCAGCCCGGCCCAGGCCGATCTGGTCCGGGCCGGTCATCATTTCCACTTACGAACTGCTGCGCCTTCTGTAACCGTTTCAGAACACTCGCCAGCCGGAGGCCCAGAATGCTTGTCGGATATGTCAGTGACGAACGCTACGTCGCTATTCCCGAAGTCCTGCTGGAGTTCGAAGCCGATGGAGCGTCCATCGAGGCGCGCTCCCGGGCCACGGGGGCGGTCTACACGGACGTGACGCCAGGCCGGGAGTACAGGGTCACGCTTGCAGGCAGAGATTTCGGATACAAGAGCGTGTATATGACCCCGCGCGAGAACGAGCCGTACCATTTCCGGCTGTTACGTGACGGCCTGCTGGGATACATGTGGCCCAAGTGGGTCCGTTCCGGTGAGAAATCGGAATTCCGCGTGCACGCGGTGGAAGCCTACCAACTCGAACTGTATCGCTACGGATGGAAGAAGGAGTTTGTCCGGAACATCGGCTGGTACGACGAGCACGGCCCCCGCGCCACCATGCAGATCACGCCCGACGGCGACTATACCCGGACCGGCGTGCGGTGGAATACCCAAGGCTATACGAATCCCGCCCACAAACAGTACATCGAGGCGCCGGATCGGTCCGGCCTGTACTACCTCCACGCTTCCACGGAGACCGGCGGTTTCTTTTCCTTCCCCTGGATCGTCGCGCCCGCCGCGCCGACGGCCGACGTCGCCGTGCTGGCCGCAAACATCAACTGGAACGCCTACAACAACTTTGGGGGCCGCAGCAACTACATCCACACCGACGAATTTCCGCCGACCCCCACGGTCAACGCCCGGTACGACCTGAAGCGGTACACCGATTCGGAGCACCGGATGTACAGTGCGGACGACTATGCGCCGCTCTCCTTCGACCGGCCGGAACCCATCAATCATATTCCCGAGGACACGGAAGCCACCGACATGATCCGGGGCCGCGCAGCCTGCCACGTGGCGCCCGCCGAGTGGCGGTTCCTGGCGTGGATGGAGCGGGAGGGATTCGGCTACGACCTCTACGCGGAGACGCAGTTCCACGACGGCACGCTGCCCCTGGACCGGTACCGGGTGCTCATCACCACCACCCATCCCGAATACTGGTCGCGGGACATGTACTACCGGCTCAAGGCCTGGGTCTTCGAATCCGGCGGACGGCTTATGTACCTCGGCGGCAACGGCCTGAACTGCGAAGTCGTGTTCGTCGACGAATACACAATGAAAGTCAGGAACGGCAACATAGATTCGCTCGACCGGCCCGGGGAGGGCATCGAAAGCCGCTTCAACATCTACAACGAATCCGAGGCGAACCTCCTCGGCGTGGCCTTCACCCGCACGGGGATCATGACCAGCGCGCCCTACCGCGTGATAGACGCGGACCACTGGGTCTTCGAAGACTCCGGCGTCGCGGAAGGCGAAATCTTCGGCGAAGCGAGCCTGCACGAACGGGTACCGGGCGGTGCGTCGGGACACGAAACCGACAAGATCACGCCCAATTCACCCCAAAACACCCACCTGCTCGCCAAGGGTACCAATGTGGACGACGGCGGGGCCGAAATGGTCGTCCATGAGACGGAAAGAGGTGGGATGGTTTTCTCTGCGGGATCGATCACCTATCCGTCGTCGATCCTCGTGGACGACGTGGTGTCGAGGGTCACGTCCAACGTGCTGAAGCGGTTTCTGCGGGACTGATCACAACTTCCGCTGATACACCCCCTTCACGCGGTGGTTCGTGCCCTTCTCGAGGATCAGGTCCGCCCGTTCGCGGGTCGGGATGATGTTCGCGCGCAGATTCACCAGGTTGATGTCCCGCCAGATCCCCCGGGCCGTTTCCACGGCCTCTTCCGTGCTCAGTCCCGCATAGTGATGGAAGTAGGATTCCGGGTTTCGGAAGGCGGTGTCCCGCAGCCTCAGGAAGCGATTAACGTACCACTCCTCGAGGTCCTGTTCCTCCGCATCCACGTAAATCGAGAAATCGATGAAGTCGGAGACGAAAACCCGGGAGGAAGCGCCACCGGCCAGGGGATAGCCGGTCTGCAGGATGTTCAGACCCTCCAGGATGATGATGTCCGGCTGGGTAATCGTCTTTTCGACACCCGGCACGATATCGTAGATCAGGTGCCGGTACACCGGAACGGCAACCGATTCACGGCCCGATTTCACGTCCGCCATCATCTGCACCAGGCGCCGGAGATCGTAACTCTCGGGAAACCCCTTCTGCTGCATGAGTCCTCTTTCCTCCAGGACCCGGTTGGGAAACAGGAATCCGTCCGTCGTGACAAGGTCCACCCGGGGATGATTCGGCCAGCGGCTCAGCAGGGCCTGCAGGATACGGGCCGTCGTGCTTTTGCCCACCGCCACGCTGCCGCCGATGCCGATGACGTACGGCACCTTGGCGGCCGGCTTGCCGAGGAACGTGTCCATCACCCGGTAGAGGTGCTGGGCCGCGCCCACGTGCAGGTTGAGGAACCGGGACATGGGCAGGTACACCTCGGCGACCTCGTCGAGGGAGACCATCTCGTTGATGCCGTGCAGTTCCTGCAGGTCTTCTTCGGACAGTGTCAGCGGTGTCGCCGCGCGCAGCTTCGACCACTCCTCGCGGGACAGGTAGTTGAAGGGGGTAAGGGATGAAGAGGGGGACATGGGTTTCGTACCGTCGTTTTCTTCGGGCCCGTTGAGACCGGCGCGCCCAGGCAAACCGTCACGGCCGCCTTCACGATCCATCGATCACGGCCCGGTCGATCGTTAGCTGTTCAAGCAGTTCAGGCACGGGTTCCGCGCCGGCCCCGGGCGTATCGCTTAAGACCATCTGCGACGGACCCGAAAGTTCCAGCGACGGCGCGCTCAGGTCCCGCTCGTAGAACCGCGTGCTCGGGAAGATATCGGACGGGTATTTCATATTGGTCAACGTCGCAAGCGCCATGCAGAACGACGCGCCGAGCGCCGATTCCAGCATGCCGCCCGTCCAGCACGGAATGCCCGCCTCCTCGCAGATCCGGTTCGTCTCCAGCGCCTGGGTCAACCCGCCGACCCTTGCGGGCTTGATGTTGATCCAGCGGGCCGCGCCTATGCTGATCGCTTTGCGGGCCTTCGCGGGTGACGTGATGCTCTCGTCCAGGCAGACCGGCGTCTCGATCTGACGTTGCAGTTCGGCGTGGTCGACCAGGTCGTCGCGCATCAGCGGCTGCTCGATCATGGCCAGGTTGTACCGGTCCAGTTTCCTGAACATGGGCAGGTCGTCCAGCGTGTATCCGCTGTTGCAGTCGATGTGGAAGACCGGGTCCGGAAAGGCGGAACGGACCGCGGCGATCATGTCGAGGTCCCACCCCTGGCTGTACTTCAGCTTGATTCGCTTGAACCCCGCCTCCACGGCCTGCTCGATGTTGCCCAGCAGCATGTCGATGCTGTCCTGCACGCCGAAGTCGGCCCCGACGTCGATGACCGGTCCCTTGCCGCCGATCACTCGCCAGAGCGGCTTGCCCTCCAGCCGGGCGTGCAGGTCCCACCAGGCCGCGTCCAGTCCACCCTTGGCGAAGAAGTTGCCCGCTACCCATGCGCACGCCTCGTGCAGGTCGTCACCGCTGTCGATCCGCCTGCCGACGAGAAGGGGTGCGAGCACGTCCCGCATCACCGCGAACACGCCGGCCGTGTATTCCGGGCTGTAGGTCGGGCGGGCGAGCGGGGTCGTCTCCCCCCACCCCGTGACATCGCCCGCGTGCATTTTCACGAGGACGCTCTCGATGACGTCGTCGCTGCCGTAGGCCGTGCGCCACGGGTAGATCAGGGGCATGGCGACATGGTAAAGCTCGACCGCGTCGATGACGGGCATGGCGCCCTACCCCCTCAGATCGGAGAGCAGCCGTCCGGTCACCGCTTCCGCGAAAGCCGGATCGTTGATGTTGCAGTCCAATTCCGTCACCTTCACGTCGGCGGACACGTTCGACTTGATGGCGTCGTACAGCGCCTGGTCGGCCTCGGGCCACCAGAACTCGTTTCCCGGGCTGTCGAGGATGGACACTCCCTTCAGGGGCAGAAAGATCGAAACCGGCCCGCTCGAAGTGTTGGCCTTCTCCGCGATGATCTGACCGAGGCGGGCGTTCTCCTCCACGTTGGTCCGCATCAGCGTGATGTTCGGATTCCACTTGTGCAGCCAGCGGTCGCGGTATTGCTCCGGCACCGTGTCCGGCGCCCAGAAGTTCACCATGTCCAGGCAGCCCGGCACGATCACCTGGGGTATACCTGCCCTGCCTGCCGCATCCATGCGTTCGGGGCCGGCGTTCAGCACGCCTCCGGCCAGTTCGTCGGCCCATTCCGTCGTGGTGATGTCGAGCACGCCCTCGATCAGGCCCTCGTCGATCAGGCCCTCCATGGTCCGGCCGCCGGCGCCGGTGCAGTGGAAAACCAGCACCTCGTAGCCCGCCTTCTCCATGATGGCCCGGGCCTGGTCCACGGCCTCGGTGGTATTGCCGAACATGCTGGCGGTAATGAGCGGCTTGTCTTCGGCCGCTTCCTGCACCTCGGTTTCCACCATGCCCGCGATCGCGCCCGCGGCATTGGCGAAGATCCTGCGGCTGATGCGATTGATGCCGGCCACGTCCACGACGGAGGGGATCATCGACACGTCCTTGATCCCCACGTAGTTGGTCGTGTCCCCCGCCGCCACGGTGGACACCATCACCTTGGGCACGCCCACGGGCAGCGCCCGCATGGCACTCGTCCCCACCGCGGTGCCGGCCGATCCGCCCATGCTGATGATCCCGTCGAACACGCCGGCTTCATACAGGCCCTGCACGATCTCCGCGGCACCGGCCGCCATGGCGTCGATGGCCTCGCCGCGGTCACCGCGCTTCTTCAACGCCTCGATCGTCGTGCCGGCGGCTTCGGCGACCTGGTCCCGGGACACGTCCGCTTCGACGGTTGAATCACCGATGACGCCCGTGTCGATAACCAGCGTCCCGTGTCCCCGCCGCTCGATCTCGTTTTTGACGAAGGCGAATTCATCGCCCTTGGTATCCAGCGCGCCTACGATGGCTATGGTTTTTGGCATGGACTCACCTTTTCACGACTGCTCATTTTACTGTACTTTCGATTGAATCTGGCGATGCTGTTCGAACCCTCAAGTTACCCACACCTGAATGCATTGTACACAGGTTTATACCGGAGAATATCGAGCGATGCGCAGTGGCAAGTCCCTGCCGTAGGGGATATCTTGACGACCCATACCGATTGCGGTATACTCCACCGGATGCTACGACGAGTCCCTCCCTGCCCATCCTGCGGAGGACAACTGCGCCACGTCCGGGGCGCCCGGTATAGTTGCACGTCCTGCCGGGAAGATTACGGCCTGTTCCGAAAACGCGCTCCGTACACGGGCTTGCATTGCGTCCGGCCACAGTCGCCGGCCCAGGTCAGACAGGCCGAGGAGGAACCGTAGCGGGAACCGGGCCTGACCGCTACCCGCGTTCAAAATGAACCTGCTCAAAAAGGCCTGGGGATGGCTCCGGTGGTTGGTCGCGCTGGGCATCCTCGCCTACCTGATCTATCTCTACCGCGAACAGTACGTCGATTTCATCCGCCGCGAAATCGACTTCACCTACCTGGGCATCGGCGTCGTGCTGGCCACGGCGGCGACCGTACTGGCCTTCTTCCGCTGGTACCTTCTCGCACGGGGCCAGAAACTGGTGCTGGGGTTTCGCGAGGCGGTCCGCCTGGGTTTCGTCAGCAACCTGTTCAACTACCTGGCGCCAGGGACCGCGGGCGGCGACATCGTCCGTGCCGTGGGCATAGCGCGGCGCCAGAAGTCCAGGCGGACCGTCGCCGCAGCCACGGTGCTGCTCGACCGGTTGATCGGCATGCTGGCGCTGCTGATCGTCGGCTCGTTGGCCGCGCTGCTGAACCAGGACCTCTGGTATCACCGGGAGATCATGATCGCCGTCCTGGTCTTCTGGGGCGGTGCCTTGACCGGATTGATCTGCGTGGCGGTTTCCCTCCGTTTCCGGCTGCTGGACTGGACCTTCTTCCAGCGGCTTACCCGTCTCCGGTTCGTCGGGCCGTTCTCCGCCGAACTGGCGGGCAGCCTGGCGCTCTACCAGACGCGGCGCAGCGCGTTGACCGAGGCTTTGCTCATCGGCCTGGCCGGCCAGTTCTTCATGCTTTCGGCCTTCTATTGCTGCGCGATGGCGCTCCTGCCCGGTGCGGCCGCGCCGGACTACTGGGCGCACCTGATGCTGATCCCCGCGGCCGAGATCATCGGTACCTTCGCACCGGTGCCGGGGGGCGTCGGGGCACTGGAAGGCGCGGTCATCTATATCTACCATCTTATCAGCACGACCGCCGATGGATCGGTCCCGGGCACGGTCGCCCAGGCCACGGGACTGGCCGCCGCCCTGACGTACCGGATCGTGCGGGTCACCGTCGCCGCAGTGGGCGCTCTGTACTACATGGTTTCGGATAGAAACTGGAAGGAAAGGCTGGGGCTGGAAGAGGTCTGACCGGAGGAGGCTTGGCGGGAATGGGCCCGGCCGGACCAGACCGTACTGGCACGGAGAAGGGGTCGAGTCTCCCCGACGTATCCCCGCACCCGGTCAGGGCCGAACCCCGGGTACTTTATTCCCCGGTGTCCGGCGGTTTTATGCAGGTACTTTACGAACACCCGCTCGTCGTACCACACTCACGGCACACATAACACGAACCGTTGCGGGTCATCAGGCTGCCGCAGTCCGAGCAGGAAGGCGCGTCGGCCTGGGCGACATAGACCTTGTGCTCCTGGTTTTCCTGCGCGGTCATGGTCTGGTCCATGGCGTTCGAGTGCATGGTGTTGTCCATGTCCTCGTCCGCCACGATCTCGGAATGGCTGTCCTCGGGCAGGAACTTCACCGCGAGCCACCGGAAGATGTAATCGGTGATGGACTTGGCGATGGGCACGTCCCTGTTACCGGTCATCCCGGCCGGCTCGAACCGCATGTGGCTGAACTTGCGGATCAGGCTTTCCAGGGGCACGCCGTACTGCAGCGATACGGATATGGCCGTGGCGAAGGCGTCCATCATGCCGGATACCGTGCTGCCTTCCTTGGACATGCGCAGGAAGATCTCGCCCGGCTGGCCGTCTTCGAAGAGACCGACGGTCAGGTATCCCTCGTGGCCGGCGATGCTGAACTTGTGCGTAATCGCCTCGCGCTCGTCCGGAAGCCGACGGCGAACGGGTTGGACCTCGGCGGCCTCTTCCTTCTCTGACGCCTTGGTGCTGAGCGGCTGGGTGCGCTTCGACCCGTCGCGGTAGATGGCCAGGGCCTTCAGACCCAGTTCTCCGCCCTTCATGTACACGTTCATGACGTCTTCGACCGTCGCCTCGTTAGGCAGGTTGACCGTCTTGGATATGGCGCCCGAAATAAAGGGCTGCGCCGCGGCCATCATCTTCACATGACCCATGTGGTGGATGGAACGGCTTCCGTTCTCGGTCCGGAACGCGCAGTCGAAGACCGGCAGGTGTTCCTGGAGCAGGTGCGGCGCGCCTTCGATGGTGCCGTGCTCGTCGATGTAATGGACGATCCGCTCGATCTGCGGCTTGGAGTAACCCAACTTCTCCAGGGCGGAATACACGGTGCGGTTCACGATCTTCATCGTCCCGCCGCCCACCAGGCGCTTGTACTTGACCAGGGCGATGTCGGGCTCGATGCCCGTCGTGTCGCAGTCCATCATGAAGGCGATGGTCCCGGTAGGCGCGAGCACCGTGGCCTGGCTGTTCTTGTACCCATGCATCTTGCCATAGGCCAGGGCGTTGTCCCACGCGGTGCGCGCGGCGTCCAGCAGGTTCTTGTCCACCATCTCCGCCTGGATGTCGTCCACGGCGTCCCGGTGCTTCTGCACGACCCGGAGCATGGGTTCGCTGTTGACGTCGTAGCCGTCGAAGGTGCCCAGGTGCTCGGCAAGCTCCGAAGAACGGTAGTACCCCTGGCCGGTCATCAGCGCCGTGATGGCGCCGGCATAGGCGCGTCCGCCGTCGCTGTCGTAGGGCAGGCCCATGGCCATGAGCAACGCGCCGAGATTGGCGTAACCCAGCCCCAGCTGGCGGAAGGCGCGGGCGTTCTCGCCGATCTTCTCCGTGGGGTAACTGGCGTTGTCGACGATGATGTCCTGCGCCATGATCATGATGTTGACCGTGTGGATGAATCCCACCACGTCGAAGGTGCCTTCGTCGGTCAGGTACTTGAGCAGGTTGATCGAGGCCAGGTTGCACGCGCTGTTGTCCAGGTGCATGTACTCGGAGCAGGGGTTGCTCGCGTTGATGCGGTCCGTGTTTGCGCAGGTATGCCAGTCGTTGATGGTCGTGTCGTACTGCATGCCGGGGTCGCCGCACTGCCACGCCGCTTCCGCGATCCAGGCCATGACATCCTGCGCCTTCAGGCTTTCGATCGGCTTCTTCTTGGTGATCGACTGCAGCGTCCATTCCCCGTCCTTTTCCACCGCTTCCAGGAAGTCGTCCGTCACCCGCACGGAGTTGTTGGCGTTCTGGAACTGGATGGAACTCCACGCGTCGCCGTTCAGGGTCATGTCCCAGCCGGCGTCGCCGAGGGCGTAGGCCTTGCGCTCCTCGTTCGCCTTGCACCAGATGAACTCCACCACGTCGGGGTGGTCGATATCCAGTACGACCATCTTGGCGGCACGCCGGGTCTTGCCGCCCGACTTGATGGACCCGGCCACCGAATCGGCCGCGCGCATGAAGGAGACCGGCCCGGAGGCCTGGCCGCCCGAGGACAGGATTTCTTTGGAAGAGCGGATCCGGGACAGGTTCACCCCGGCGCCCGAGCCGCCCTTGAAGATCATGCCTTCGACTTTGCACCACTCGAGGATGGATTCCATGGAGTCGTCGACCGACAGGATGAAGCACGCCGAACACTGGGGCGTGTCCTCGACGCCCGCGTTGAACCACACCGGACTGTTGAACGTGGCCCGTTGGTGGAGGATGATCTGTTTCAGTTCGTTATGGAAGGCGTCGGCGTCTTCCTCCGAGGCGAAGTACCCCTGGGCGCGCCCCCAGCCCGCGATCGTGTCCGCCACGCGGTCGATCATGTGCTTGACGCTGTTTTCGCGTTTCGGGGTGCCGAGGGGTCCGCGGAAGTACTTGGACACGACGACGTTGGTGGCCAGTTGCGACCAGTCGGCCGGGATCTCCACGTCCTTCTGCTCGAACACCACGTCCCCGCCGTCTCCCGCGATGGTGGCCGTCCGCTTCTCCCATTCCACCCCATCGTAGGGATCGACGCCCGGATTGCTGTACAGGCGCTCGACGGTAAGGCCGCCGGTTGCGGCCGCCGCTTCGTCAAGCGCATCGACGGCGGACCCGTCTTCAATGGTAACGTCGGCGGTGGATTCCTCCGTATCCTCTATCACGAGACCGGGGTCATCCTTAATGTTTAAACCGGGTCTTTCAGTAGCCATACGTGCCCCCTAAAATCACCTTCTTAGATATGAACGTCGAAACGATGTGTATATTGTGTCAACAAAAAATACCTGATCCTGAAAACGCAGACCAGGTACCTGAATACCTGAATCAGCCCTGATCGGGCTGGTCCTTAACGACCGCAGCCAGTTCCTGCTTCTCCAGTTGTTCGAGCTCTTCCGCGAACTCGCTCCTGTCCTTGAAATCACGGTAGACCGAGGCGAAACGCACGTAGGCCACTTCATCGATCTTGCGAAGTTCCCGGATGATGAATTCGCCGATCTTGTCGGAGGAGACCTCACGTTCGCTCAGGTTGCTTACGTGGTACACCACCCGGTCGACCAACTCATGAAGCTGATCCGCGGAAACCATGCGTTTCGTGCACGCCAGCTTCAGGCCGTGCATGATCTTTCCGCGGTCGAATACCTCCCGCCGGCCATCGGATTTCACCACCATCAGTTCCTCTTCCTCGATGGCTTCGTAGGTAGTGAACCGCTTGGTGCAGGAAAGGCACTCACGGCGTCTGCGGATCGTTCTCCCGCTCTGGATGGTACGGGAATCGACTACATGACTGTTCAACGTACCACACGCCGGACATCGCATCTGCGACGGATCTCCGTATTGTAATTGATTGATAATTTAAGAATTAAGAATCACTAGGTATAGTGGTGCTTAGACACGTAACAAACAAGATATTGTATAGAATGCGATCAGACAAGAGTCTTTTGAAACTTTTCTTCCATTAATCCGAAGGTGAACTTCATGGCCACATAAAAACGCCCCCCGGCATCTTCGGCCGAGAGGCGTTTGCGAATGGTTCACAAATATTGAAGCCGAAACTTCAGATCATGATACTAGAGACTAAACACAACGGATAAGGTGATTGGCATCCACTTTGTGGCCTCGACTTCCGTTGCTGCTTGATTGTATCGCGCATCAAGGGCCACGCCGATCGAAGGATTGATGGGAATCTGGACGCCTCCACCTATTGTAAAACTGAAAACGGTCTCGGTGGCGCTGACACTGAGCGATTCGCCGAGCAAGGAGACGGAAGCACTGCCTTCAACCCGGGTAACACCTATTCCTCCTTGCCCATAGACACCGATTGGGGAAGAAGAAGGAGAACGCAACATGATTCCGATGTTTGCACCTAAGAGTGTTACATCCGCACTCACACCGGGAAGCAGGTCGTCTTCCGCACCGTACTTGCTGTAGTGACCCTCCAATACCGCATGCAGGTTTTGATATACCGGCACAGATGCGCCGGCGCGTATCGCCGGTCCGTTGTTTATATCCTCCGCGTCTATAGGAATACCCATTCCGCCTCCTACGATAAACGACGGCGAAATCTCCTGGGCATGTACAGTTTTCGGAGCAGATATCGCCACGAGAACAGACACGGCAAGCAAGGTAGTCGCTAACTTTTTCATAGCCCTGCGCCTTTTGATGAAATGGGATAATTTAAGTACAGTTGAAACTGTGGATAGTCCTTAATATGTTATCACTCTGCGATATGTCAATGTTTATCCGGTTAAACAAAGCCGGCTTATTTGCTCGTATGTTTATAGCATAACGTCGGTTTAAACAGACATTTAAGACCGGGAACCGGCAGCACGGTGATACACTGCAGACCGGCTCTGTCGTGAAAGATCCGAGTATCTGCATCAATCTCTAAACTACTCCGCCCGCAACGCCTCGACCGGACTCGCGGCGGCCGCCCGGACAGCTTGGAAACTCACGGTGATGAGGGCGATCGCCATGGCGAGGACACCGGCCAGGATGAAGGTGGACCAATCCAGGTCGACGCGGTAGGCGAAACCGTTTAACCAGGCGTTCATCGCGATGTAGGCGACGGGCCAGGCCACTACGATGGCCACGATCACGAGCCGGAAGTATTCCAAGGACAACAGCGCGACGAGACCGGCGGCGGACGCCCCGAGGACCTTGCGGACCCCGATCTCCTTCCTGCGCCTTTCCGCTGTGAAAGAGGACAGGCCGACGAGGCCGAGGCAGGCGATGATTACGGCCAGTGCGGCGAAGCTTATGAAGATCCTGGCGAAACGCTGCTCGACCTCATGCAGACGGGCGAAGGTGTCTTCGACGAAGAAATACTCAAAAGCCCAGTCAGGATTTACTTCACGCCATGCTGCCTCGATCGCCGAAAGCCCTTCCGACATGCGACCGGCATCGATTTTGATCATGGCGAATCCGCCCGGGTAATTCGGAAAGAGTACCAGGGGTTCGATGGGTTCGTGTAGGGTGGCGTAGTGGAAATCCTTTACCACGCCTACGATCGATGGCTGCAACTCGCCGCGCTCATTGGAATCCGTGATCAGTTCCTGCAACCCTTCGATCTCCTTGCCCAACGCCTCGGCAGCAGACTCATAGCCAAGCCTGGCAACGGCCGCTTCGTTGATCACCACCGCACCCGTCGCCGTCCAATCGCCGGGGAACGCGGAATCGAAGTTACGGCCCGCAACCAGTTCGATGCCGAGTATCTCGATGAAATCATCGTCCACCCAGGCCTGGTTCATATCGATCATCGATGATTCGTCCTGGCCCCGTCTGCGCGCCTTGATCGGCGCCGCGGCATTCTTGTGCCCGGGGAGTAGAAACGACATGGCGACGTTCGTCACCGCCGGTATCTCCATTAGCCGTGCTTTGTAGACGCTGGATTTTACGACAACCGGCGCGAAGGTCTGAGGCACGGCGACGACCTGGTCGGTGTTAAGCCCCATGTTCCGCGCGCGTATGAAATCGAGCTGGCTGTAGACCACGCCGGTGCAGATGATCAGGGCGATCGAAATCACGAACTGGCCCACGACCAGGATCCGGCGGATGGTAGCGTTCCCGGCACGCGGGGAATGTAGGCCGCTCAGCGCGTGGACCGGTGCGATTCCGGACAGGTAAAGGGCCGGATAGCTGCCCGCGGCAAACCCCACCACGACGCCGATCGCCACGACGGCACCCAGGGCGAACCATGCGGTATCGGCATTCAGGGACAGGGATTTGCCGGTGAGCAGGTTGAACCACGGCAGGCTCAGCATGGCAAGCAGGAGGGCAACGCCAACCGCAAGCCCGGTCATGAGCATGGACTCGCTGATGAATTGCCGGATCACCTGGGTCCTCGCCGCGCCGAAGGTCTTTCTCAGGCCGATTTCCCCGGCCCGTCCTGCGGACCGCGCGGTGGCCAGGTTCATGAAGTTGATGCAGGCGATGAGGATGATAAAAACGGCGATGGCGCCGAAGAGGTAGACGTAACGGATATCGCTGTTCGGGGTCAGTTCCCGTTCGAGATGAGAGTGAAGGTGAATATCCGTGACCGGTTGCAGTCTGAAGGTCAAAGATGACGTTACACCATCATATTGGTCGCCGACGTACTTCTCTACGAAAGCGGGCAGCTTGGCTTCCAGTTCATCGGGATCGCTGCCCTCGCGAAGCAGGACATAGCTGTACGAATTGCGCCAGTCCCACACGTCGGCCGGATTGGGCGCGTAGTGCTCCTGGATCCGGAACGCCGCGAGTATGTCGAAACCGAGGTGCGTGTTGGCGGGCAGGTCCCGCATGACGCCGGTTACCTCGAAATGGAAGGACCCTCGGCATCCAGGATCTTGCCCATGGGATCTTCATCGCCGAAGTACTTCCGGGCGATGGACTCCGACAGCACGACTTTGTCGATACCGGCCAGGGCCGTCCTGGGATTGCCGGAAATCAGCGGCACATCGAACACGTTAAAAACCGTACTGTCGGCCAGGTAGAAGTTTCGCTCGTAGAAGCCCCTGTCCCCGTACTTGATCATCCAGGCGTTGCCAGGTGGATTGAAACGGACCATGTCTTCCACTTCGGGGAAGTCTTCGCGCATGAATTTGACCGTGGGCATCATGACTTCGGCGGTCCGGATCACCTGGTCGCGGTCGCGCTCTTCCGAGATCACGCCATAGATGCGGTCCGCCTTCTCATGGAACCGGTCGTAACCGAGTTCATCGCGGATGTACAGCAGGATGAGGAGGGCGCACGCGATTCCAAGGGACAGGCTCATCACGTTGATGAACGAGTAACCCTTCTGGCGGTTCAGGTGGCGGACGGCCACCGTCAGGTAGTTACGGAACATGGCGCACTCATTTTATCTGATGGGCTTTTAAACGAAAACACGCGTTCTGCCGCGTCATGCGTCGGGATCTACCGCGTCCTACTCGGTCCGAAGTGACTCGACGGGATTGGCGGTGGCCGCCCGCACGGCCTGGTAACTCACCGTCAGGAGGGCGATGGCGATGGCAAGCGCGCCGGCCAGAACGAAGGTCATCCCGTCCAGGTCGACACGGTACGCGAAATCGTCGAGCCAACGATTCATCGCGAAATAGGCGGACGGCCAGGCGATTACGTTGGCCACGATCACGAGCCGGACGAATTCCCCCGACATCAACCCGGTCAGGTTCGGCGTGGACGCGCCGAGGACCTTGCGCACTCCGATTTCCTTCTTGCGCCGTTCCGCGGTGTAGGAGGAGAGGCCCACGAGACCGAGGCAGGCGATAAACACGGCCAGTGCGGCGAGACTGACGAATATCCTGCCGAAGCGTTGCTCGGCTTCGTAGAGGCGCGCATAGATATCTTCCACGAAGAAGTACTCGAAGGCGAAGTCGGGGTTTGTGTCGCTCCATGCTTCCTCGATCGCCGAAAGGCCTTCCGAAAGTTGGTTGGCGTTGATCTTGACGACCACGTGGCTGCCGTCGGACTCGGGAAAGAGTACCAGAGGTTCAATGGGTTCATGCAGCGAAGCGTAGTGGAAGTCTTTCACGACGCCGACGATACTGCGCGGTTCCGCGGTTTCCTCATCGAAACCGTGTCGCTCGTCAAACACCCAGTCAAACCGACCATCCAGGGCTTCCTCGGCGGAACCGTAACCCAGCCGGGAAACGGCGGCTTCGTTCAATACCGTCCCGCCGCCCGCTCCATACCAGTCGGCGACGTACGCGCGATCGAAGAACCTGCCGGCGGCCAGTTCCATGCCGAACGTATCGAAAAACATGTCGTCCGTCCAGGCCTGGTTCATTTCGATCTTGGCGTCATCACCTTCGC
Organism: bacterium; assembly: GCA_965207085.1. Lineage (GTDB taxonomy): Bacteria > JAAXHH01 > JAAXHH01 > JAAXHH01 > JAAXHH01 > JAAXHH01. The sequence goes on from CBDBLQ010000002.1 coordinate 399,986, forward strand.
CCAATCTGCGCACAACGGCGGTGATCACGGCGTTCTTGTGAAAAGGCAGGATAAAGGTAGCCGTGGCATCCTCAACGTGCGGACTTTCCCGCACCCGCTGTCTATATAGCCGCGCCTTCTCAATGACCGGGGTAAACGTCAGCGGCACGGCGACGAGCCGTTCCGTTTCCATACCCAGGTTCCGGTTTCGGATGTAGTCGAGCTGGTCGTACACGACGCCTGTGCAGATGATCAGGGCGATCGAGATTACGAACTGGCCCGCGACCAGCGTTCTGCGCATGCCCACGTTGCCGGCGCCCCCGGACAACGCGCCTTTCAGGGTATCGATCGGAGCGAGTCCGGACAGGTAGAGCGCAGGGTAACTTCCCGATACCAGGCCGACCACGATGCCGGTCACCGCCACAGCGCCCAGGATGAACCATGCGGTATCCGCGTCCATGGATATGGATTTACCCGATACCAGATTGAACCAAGGCAGCCCGAACACAACCAGCAGCAGCGCGACGCCTACCGCCATTCCGCTCATGATCAGGGATTCGCTCAGAAACTGACGCGTCACCTGGCCCCGAACCGCGCCGAAGACCTTTCTCAGGCCGATTTCCCGGGCCCTTCCCGCGGACCGCGCGGTCGCCAGGTTCATGAAGTTGATGCAGGCGATGAGGATGATAAACACGGCGATGGCGGCAAAGAGATACACGTACCTGATGTCGCTGTTCGGCGTCAGTTCCCGCTCGAGTCGGGAATGTAGATGGATGTCCGTCGCGGGCTGCAGCCGGTAGGTCAGCGATGACGTTTCGCCGTCGTGGATATCACCGACGTACTTCTCCACAAAAGCGGGCAACCTGGCTTCCAGTGCGGCCGGATCGCTACCCTCCCTGAGCAGGACGTAGCTGTACGACTTGCGCCAGCCCCACTCGTCGAGCGACTGCTCTGTAAACGCCTCCTGGATCCGGAATGACGCGAGTATGTCGAATCCGAGGTGCGTATTGGACGGCAGGTCCGCCATGACGCCGGTCACTTCCAGATGAAAGGTCCCTTCGGCGTCCAGGATCTTCCCTATGGGATTCTCGTCGCCGAAGTACTTCCGGGCGACGGACTCGGACAGCACGACCCGGTCGTTTCCGCTCAGCGCGGTCCGGGGATCGCCTGCCAGAAGCGGGACGTCAAAGACATTAAAGACCGAAGCGTCGGCCAGGTAAAAGGACCGTTCGTAGAATCCCCTGTCGCCGTACTTGACCATCCAGGCGTTCACGGGAGGGTTGAAACGCACCATGTCTTCCACCTCGGGGAAATCTTCGCGCATGAACCTGGCCGTGGGCGTCATGACTTCGGCGGACCGAATGGACCGGACAGTACCGCCGCCCTGCCGTTCCTCGGAGATCACGCGGAAGATGCGGTCCGCCTTGCCGTGATATCGGTCATAGCTCAACTCGTCCCGGATATAGAGCATGATGAGAAGGCAACACGCGATCCCGAGCGCCAGGCTCATCACGTTGATGAACGAGTAACCCTTCCTGCGACTCAGATGCCGGAGGGCAACCATGACGTAGTTTCTGAACATGAATTGATCTATAGCGATTATAAAGGAGGAGAGATGCGACCTACTCGGCCCGCAGCGACTCCACCGGATTGGCAGTGGCGGCGCGCACGGCCTGGAAACTCACGGTCAGGAGAGCGATCGCCATGGCAAGAACGCCAGCCAGAATGAAGGTTGCCCAACCCTGGTCGACACGGTAGGCGAAGTTGTCCAGCCATCTGTTCATCACCAGGTAGGCGGCCGGCCAGGCGAAGATATTGGCCACGATCACGAGACGGACGAATTCGTTGGACAGCAGGCGAAACAGGTTCGGAATGGAAGCGCCCAGGACCTTGCGGACCCCGATTTCCTTCGTGCGCCGTTCCGCGGTGAATGAGGAGAGGCCGACGAGGCCGAGGCAGGCGATCAGCACGGCCAGGGCGGCAAAGCTTATGAATATCCTGCCGAATCGCTGTTCGGCCACATACAGGCGCCCGAAGATGTCTTCCACGAAGAAATACTCGAAGGCAAACTCCGGGTTTACTTCCTGCCATACGTCTTCGATCATTTCAAGGCCTTCAGACAGGGATTCCGACTTGATCTTGATGACGACGTGACCGCCCTGGTAGTCGGCGAACAGGACCAACGGACCGATGGGTTGGTGCAGCGACATGTAGTGAAAGTCCTTCACAACGCCGACGATCCTGCGCAGTTGCTTGCCTTCCTCTTGCCATCCCTGCCGCAGTTCCCGCACCCAGTTCACTTCCTTGCCCAGGGCTTCATCGGGTGAATCGTATCCGAGCCTGGTTACGGCCGCTTCGTTCAGAATCGCGGCGCCCCCCGCGGTCTGCCAGCCCCAGTCGCTGACGAAGGAGGGGTCGAAGTACCGGCCCGTGACGAGCTCAATGCCCAACGTCTCGACAAAGTCTTCATCCGTCCAGGCCTGGCTCATATCGATCTTCTCGAATTCGCTTTCGCCCGTCCGCTGCAACGTGATGGGTATCACGGCGTTCTTGTGACCAGGAAGGATGTACGTGGAGGTGGCGTTGGTTATATACGGACTTGCCTTCACACGTTGCTTGTAAATCCTCGCCGTTTCCTGGACCGGGTCGAAAGTCAGTGGGACCGCAACGACCATGTCCGTGTTCAGCCCCATGTTTCTCTTGCGGATGAAATCCATCTGGCTGTAAACCACACCGGTACATATGATCAGGGCGATCGAAATAACGAACTGGCTTACGACCAGCACCCGTCGCATCCCGGCCGTACCGGAACCGGATGCGAGCGTTCCCTTGAGCGTCTCGATCGGCGCCAGACCGGACAGGTATAGTGCGGGATAACTGCCCGACACGCACCCGACTATGACACCGATGACCACTACGGCGCCGAGGGCAAACCAGGCGGTTTCAGCATCCAGGAACATGGTCTTGCCCGTGAGCAGGTTGAACCACGGCAGGCTGATCCACGCGAGAATCAAAGCGAGAAACACGGCCATTCCGCTCATCAGCAACGATTCGACGAGAAACTGCCGTGCCATCTGGTACCGGACTGCGCCGAAAACTTTTCGGAGGCCGATTTCCCTGGCCCTGCCCGCGGACCGGGCGGTCGCCAGGTTCATGAAGTTGATGCAGGCGATGACGATGATGAAGACCGCGATTGCGATGAAAAGATAAATGTACCTGACATCGCTGTTGGGCGTCAGTTCCCGTTCCAGGCGCGAATGGAGATGGATGTCCGTTACCGGCTGCAGCCTGTATGTCAGTGTGGCTTCACCGCTTTCGTAGCGGTTTCCAAGGTGTTTTTCCACGAAACCGGGCAGCTTGGCTTCCAGTTCCGCCGGGTCGCTGCCTTCCCGGAGCACGATGTAACTGTGGGACGTGCGCCATCCCCACTCGTCGACCTTCGTGTTGGAGTAGGCTTCCTGGATCTTGAAGGAGGCGAGAATGTCGAACCCGAGGTGCGTATTGGCGGGCAGGTCCGGCATAATGCCGGTCACTTCGAGGTGAAAGGTCCCTTCGGAGTCCAGGATCTTTCCCATGGGGTTCTCATCGCCGAAGTATTTACTGGCAATGGACTCGGACAATACGATCTTGTCGTTTCCGGTCAGCGCGGTCTTCGGATTGCCTTCCAGCAGCGTTACGTCGAACACGTCAAAAACCGTCGTGTCGGCCAGGTAGAAGTTCCGTTCGTAGAACCCCTTGTCGCCGTACTTTACCATCCAGGCGTTACCGGGGGGTACGAGGCGAACCATATCCTCGATTTCCGGGTAGTCCTGGCGCATGTACCAGACGGTGGGAATCAGAACATCGGCGGTACGAACGACCTCGCCTCCCTGCCGTTCTTCGGCCGTTACGCGGTATGTTCGGTCCGCGCGGTCATAATAACGGTCATAGCTCAGCTCGTCCCGGATGAAGAGCAGGATGAGGAGGCAGCACGCGATCCCGAGCGCCAGGCTCATGACGTTGATGAACGAATAGCCCTTCTGGCGGTTCAGGTGGCGGATTGCCACGGTAATGTAGTTTCGAAACACTATGGCCTCTGATTCGATACGACCGTCAGGGATGCCGGGCCGGTCCATCCTTCGTGTAGACCACGTCATTCGAACTCATATTCCACCGTCAAGGATGCACCGGTCCCTGAATCGATATCTTTCCTGACGTCACTTCTGTAAAATACGCCAATGACGTGCATTTTACCCGCATATTCTGTAAATTGCATAAATGATGACCGATCTCTTCTCCGACCAGGCAGAAAAGCAACTGCGCCGGGAAGCGCCGCTCGCGGCCCGCATGCGGCCGGAAAACCTGGAAGGCTTCCTCGGACAACGGGCGCTGGTTGGCGAAGGCCGTCTCCTGAACGAGTCTATCGATCGTGACGCTCCCTTCTCGATGATCCTGTGGGGGCCGCCGGGATCGGGCAAGACCACGCTCGCCTTCATCATCGCCCGTTCCACGGATTCCCACTTCGTCGCATTGAGCGCCGTGAGCGCCGGCGTGAAGGACCTCCACCGGGCCACCTCCGAGGCCCGGGACCGGCTGGGCATGCACGGCAAGCGGACCATCCTGTTCATCGACGAGATCCATCGTTTCAACAAACTGCAGCAGGACGCGGTCCTGCCGACCGTGGAGAACGGAACGCTGACCCTCATCGGCGCGACCACGGAAAACCCGTCTTTCGAGGTCAACAACGCCTTGCTCTCCCGCTGCCGGGTACTGCGCCTGGAGCCGCTTTCGGAGGAGGATTTGCAGCGGATCGTTCGCAATGCGCTGGCGGACGAAGAACGCGGACTGGGAGCACGGAACATCGAGATGGACGACGAGGCGGCCGCGCACCTGGCTTCCGTGGCCGGCGGCGACGCGCGGATCGCCCTGAACACCCTCGAAGTAGCGGCCATGACCACGCCGCGCGAGGAAGGGGCCCGGATCCGACTGACCGCGAAGGAGATCGACGAAGCCCTGCAGCACCGGTCGCCGCAGTACGACAAGGGCGGGGACTGGCACTTCGACGCCATTTCGGCCCTGCACAAGAGCGTGCGGGACTCCGATCCGGACGGCGCCCTCTACTGGCTGGCCCGGATGCTGATCGCCGGCGACGATCCCTTGTACATCGCGCGGCGGATCATCCGCATGTCCGTGGAAGACATCGGACTGGCGGACCCCTTCGCGCTGACCCTGTCCACCTCCGCGCAGCAGGCGGTCCATTTCGTGGGACAGCCCGAAGGCGACCTGATGCTCGCCCATGCCGTGGTCTACCTCGCCACCGCGCCGAAGAGCAACGCGGTCTACACGGCCTTTTCAAAGGCGCGGCAGGACGCGGAGCAGACGAGTGACGAGCCGGTGCCGATGCACCTGCGCAACGCCCCGACCCGCCTGATGAAGGAAATGGGCCACGGCAAGGGATACCGCTACGCCCATGACTATGAGGGCGCGGCCGTGGACCAGGAGCATCTGCCCGATTCCCTCAAGGGACACCGCTACTATGAGCCCACCGACCGGGGCCGGGAAGAGAAGATCCGCGTGTGGATGGAGAAGATGCGGAAGATCAGGGACGAGGGCTGACTGGCCGGTCCGCCCGGCCCCCGCGCGACCGGTACAACCCCTGTTACGCGGTCGCCTTGCGATAGCAGTAGTCGAAGAGCAGTTCCCACTCGCGCTGCTGGATGCCGCGGCAGAGATCGCCGGCCGGTACGCCGCCCACGTTGGCGCCTTCACACAAATCGATGAAAGCGTAAGGATCCCAGGATGACTGGGACATGAGGTACGCGGCCTCGTCGGGCAGGTTGTCCGTACCGGAGGCGATGGTCGCCGCCTCGTCCCTCAGGTCGGGATAGATGTCGTGATCGCCGACGCGGCCGAACCAGTACTTCCCGTTGGAATAATCCGGTTCGCGGCGATGCATGATGCCGTGCCAGTAGCTGCCCGTGGGCGTGGTGATCTGCTGGCTGAGGGTGTGCGAGGTGACCAGGAAGTCGTGGTACAGCCACAGGGCGGACCGGCATCCCTCGGCCATCGTCCGGTCGGTGATGCGGTTCGGGGCGAAAGCCTCGTCCAGGTCCAGCGCTTCCAGGTCCGCTTTCACCGAGCTGTTCTCCTCGCCCGGGTCCAGCGCCATGATGCGAGGCGTCTTGAGCAGTGCCGCGAAAACGGGTCCGTAGACGGCGGGGTCGAAGGCAGACATGATCGGTCCTTTCGTGATGCAGGCGCTTATCGGTTCACGGGCTTCGGCGGGCTTCGGCGGGCGCAGATCGCCGGAGTCATGAGTTTCCGACGAGCAGCGGCCTCGCTGTCACGGGGTCCCGGCGGGCGCCGCTTTCCGTTTCTTGAGCACCTCGTTCATGCTACCGGTGCGGTATCCTTCCAGGTCCAGCGTGACGTAGTCGTAGCCGATTTCCTTCAGGTACGCCGCGATCTCGTCGTGGTGTTCGACGACCTTCGCAAGGTCGGCGGGTTCCGTCTCGATGCGGGCCATGTTTCGGTGGTGCCGCACCCGAAACTGCCTCAGGCCCAGGCCGCGGATGAAGGCTTCGGCCCGGCCGACCTGTTCAAGGGCTTCGATCGTGATCGGGTCGCCGTAGGGAAAGCGCGACGACAGGCAGGCCAGGGACGGCTTGTCCGCCGTGGGCAGGCCCAGGCGCTCCGACAGCGTGCGGACGTCGGCCTTGGTGAACCCGGCGTCCTTCAAGGGGCTGCGCACGCCGTGTTCCCGGATGGCCAGCATGCCCGGGCGGAAGTCGCTTATGTCGTCCAGGATGCCGCCTTCGCAGATGAAGGCGGCGTCTTCTTCCCGGGCGATCTCCTCGAGGCGGTTGTAGAGTTCATCCCGGCAGAAATAGCATCTTCGCGGGTTGTTCTGCATGTACTCCGCGTTGTGGATTTCCTCCGTGTCCACGTAGCGGTGGCGGGCGCCCATCCATTCGGCCAGTTCGGCGGCCTCGTTCTTCTCTTCCTCCGGCAGCGATTCGGACACGCCGGTCACACCCAGGGCACGGTCCTTCAGTACGTCTGAGGCAACCTTAAGCAGCAGCGTGCTGTCCACGCCGGCCGAGTAGGCCACCAGGACGCTGCCCATGGCGCGCAGATCTTCGCGGAGTGATTGGTACTTTTCGTCCAGCGTGGAGGCCTGGTTCCGGCTCACGTCCTGCTCCCCGATCGAACCCGGTTTAACGGAAGGCGAGCACAGGTATCGATCTCAGTGGAAACGCCTTCACGGCACGCGCCGGCAAGGGAACGCCCACCATGATTTCGCTTGACAGAAAGGGGGTTCCGCCGCAATTTAGCACGTCTGTTTCAGGTAGGTTAAAGATAGGGCGGATGCGGATTCGAGACAACGGTTTTTTGCGTTAAATCACCGTGAACGAAGGGGCCGGCAGGTCATCGACAGGCGCGCGAAGGAGCACGATCGGGCATGAACCTGGAAGATCGGACGCAATCCATCGCATCGGCGGGCAATGGCTCGGAAAGCGGATCGAGCGAACCGACCCGGCTATACAGTGGCATCCAGCCCACCGGCGACATCCACATCGGGAACTACCTGGGCGCCGTGGCCAACTGGGTCAAGCTCATCCCGAGGTACGACTGCATCTATTGCGTCGTGGACTACCACGCCATCACCATCGAGTACGACCCGGACACCATGCGGGACGCCGTGCTGGACACGGCCACGATGGGTATCGCCTGCGGCCTCGACCCTGAACGCTGCACCTTCTTCGTGCAGTCCCACGTATCCGAAACCATGGAACTGGCCTGGATCTTCAGCACGGTCACCGCGCTGGGGGCATTGGAACGGATGACCCAGTTCAAGGACAAGGCCGCCCAGCACAAGCAGAACATCAACGCGGGACTGTTCACCTATCCCGTGCTTCAGGCGGCGGACATCCTGGGCGTCAAGGCCGACGGCGTGCCCGTGGGCGACGACCAGTCCCAGCACCTCGAGCTGACGCGCGAAATCGCCCGGCGGTTCAACCACCTGTACGGGCCGGTGTTCCCCGAGGCCAGGACGCTCTACAGCCCCGCGCCGCGCATCCTCGGCCTGGACGGCCAGTCCAAGATGAGCAAGAGCCAGGGGAACTACATCGCGATGAAGGACCGGAGCGATACGGTAAAGAAGAAGCTCAGCACCGCCTATACCGATCCGAACCGGCTGCGGAGATCGGACCCCGGCAACCCGGACATCTGCAACATCTTCACGCTGCACAAGTCCTTCTCCAGTCCCGACGAAGTGGCGGCCATCGACACGGAATGCCGGAGCGCGGGCATCGGCTGCGTCGACTGCAAGAAGAAACTCGGCGACAACATGGAAACCGCGATGACACCGATCCAGGACAAGTACGAAGACCTGACCGGCCGGCCCGACGACGTGCGGGACGCCCTCGCCACGGGCGCCGACCGCGTAAGGACGCTGACGTCGGACACCATGTCGGAGGTCCGGGAAAGCCTGGGTCTGAGGTAGGCCGGAAGGCGTATACCGACAGCGTTGGCCAACGGCGACCGGTAGGTACCAGATGATACAATGTATCTACACCGGGTGGAACCCCCTGGCCTTCACCGCGTTCATTACAACGTGATTGAATCTCCTCCCCGCCCATAAGAATCATGCATGGATATTTACTCGAAAGAATACGCCCACCATTCCCGGCCCCTGGGACGGACCGTAACCTTTCGCCGCAATACGGCCAAGTACCTGCTGATCGCCTTCGCGGCCGCCGGGCTGCTCCATAGCCTTTCCCTGCTGGTGCTCCTGGCCACCGGCCTGCTCGAAGACCAGGACATGATCGAGCTCACCCTCGCACCCTACGAGCGCCTGGAGCAGCTCGAACGGGCCTACATGGAATTGCAGAATCCGCCGACCCTGGTCGACGTGCCGGAAGAAGCCCGCGTGGAGGAGCCGCCGGACGACCCCGACGCCGACGTGGCGGACAAGAACGCCGCCGCGAGCGATCTACTGGAGGATACAGCGTTGCCCGAGGGGCTGGCTTATTCTGAGGGCGACCTGGAGATCAGGACCATGGAGGATTCCGAAGAAGAGGAAGATCAACAGCACGACCCCTTCGCAGGCGGCGTCCCGCTCACCCCCCGGGCGGGCGGCATTGAGGACTTCACGGAACTGGAAGACCCGCCGATGTGGACCTCGGACATGATCATCCGGCCCGAATACCGGGGCAGCGGCGGGCGCGCGGGCCGCGGTGATGGCGGGATGGAAGGGGAGGTCATTGCTTCGGCGCCCCGGCCTACCGGTCCGGAGGCCCCGGTCTTCATCCCCCAGGACGATCTGAACGAACTGGCGCAGGAATCCCGTCAACCCGCGTACGAGCGGCACAGGCGTTTCGGATTCGGATTCGGGAGTACCGGGCCGCGCGTGCCCAGGACGGACAACCGCCATACCTCAGTCAGGGATTACGGCGATTTCTCGCTCAGCACCTACGCCTGGGATTACGCGCCTTACCTGTACATCCTCCGCGAACGGGTGAGACGGCGCTGGTTCGCGCCGGAGGCCTTCAACCTCGGCCTGGTGAGCGGACGGGTCATCATACGATTCAAGATCATGCCCGACGGCGCGCTGCGCGACCTCGAGGTGCTGTCCTACCGGGACAACGACATCCCCTACCAGTCCCTCGTGGCCTCGAGCCGCAACGCCATCGAGTCGGCCAGCCCCTTCCCGCCCCTTCCCGCCGATTTCCTCCATCCATTCCTGGAGATCACCGGCACCTTCTACTACCAGATCCTGCGCGCGAGGTAGATGGCAAACCGAACGCATGTAACGGTCGAACACGCGGATGAGATAACCGTCGAAAGCGCGAAAGAGGTCAACGTTGCAGGCACAAATCGGTAGACTGGTCGATTCGAGGGCGTTTCAGCACACCGTACTCGGGGTGATCACGGCGGCCGCCATTCTGGTGGGGCTGGAAACCTCGCGGGAAATGGTGGCCCGGTACGGCGACTGGCTGCACCGGCTCGACCAGGTGGTCCTGCTGTTCTTCATCGTGGAAGCCGTGCTGAAGATGGCGCGCCACGGCCGTCACTGGTACCGGTATTTCGGCGACCGCTGGAATGTGTTCGATTTCCTCATCGTGGTGGCCTGCCTGATGCCCGCGGGAGGACAGTACGCGGCGGTGCTGCGCCTGGCCCGGGTGCTCCGGGCGCTGCGGCTGGTGACCGCGGTGCCCAAACTGCAGCTGCTGGTCAACTCGCTGCTCAAGTCGGTCACGTCGCTGGGATACGTCGGCCTCCTGCTGGCCGTGCTGTTCTACGTCTACGCGGTGCTGGGCGTCTATCTCTTCCGCGGCAACGATCCGGTGCACTTCCAGGACCTGGCGACCGCGCTGCTGACCCTCTTCCGGGTCGTGACCCTGGAGGACTGGACCGACGTGATGTATATCCAGATGTACGGCAGCGACGCCTATCCGAATTACGCCGACTTCGCCCAGGCCCACCTCCGCGAAGCCTCCCGGGCCATGCCCTTCCTCGGCGCCGCCTTCTTCGTTTCCTTCGTGATGCTCGGCACCATGATCATGCTGAACCTCTTCATCGGGGTCATCATCAACTCCATGTCCGAGGCCCAGGCCGACCGGGAGTCGGAGGAAAGGCGCAGGCACCTGGAACGGGACGGCCGGATCAGCGTGGGGGATGAGATCGGGTTGATCGAGGAAGAGATCCAGAAGCTTTCGAGGCGGCTCAAATCCCTGCGAGGTCGGGCGGATGCGGAAAGCGGGGATGGGTGATTCGTGCGTACTCGAAGCGTGTGAATCCCTACCGGGCCGTGATCGCGCGGGTCGCGCGAACGCCGGCGATGGTTGACTCGTACCGGCGAAACCCGGCATTCAGATCTGTTCGCCGCCTTCCGGCCCGTAAAAGATGACCCAGGTGGTCATCGATTTGCCGAAATCGAGAAACCGGTGCTCGACTTTCGCCGGAACGAAGAAGAAATCCCCGGCCTCGAAAGGTACGGCCTCTCCCCCCATTTCGAACTTCCCCTTCCCTTCGACGATCACGTAGCACTCGTCTCGGTCATGGGGTTTCTGTTCGTCCACGCCCCGGGGCATGTACAGCTCGACCTGCAACTCGCCGCGTTCCAGGGCGACGTGAAACCGGTCCCCGTTCGGGGCGGGAATCTTCGCGGCGACTTCCGCGGGGGTGATGCGCTTGCAGTTGTGTCTTTGCATGTTAACTCATTTGGTCAGATCGACTTAAGCTCAGGTCAGGAAGGCTTGTATAATCTGTTTTCTTGCGCTGTAACCACTTCTGGTGCGCTCCACAAGTTCCATTTCAATAAGGTAATTCAAGTCTCGGCTGATCATCTTCTGTGAAGCATTCGCGTATTCCCTGGCGACTCTGGGGCTGACTTCACCGATCTGCGACCGGGGAACGGGTTGATCCTGTTCCGAGAGAGCAAGGACTAGATTCCGACGACGTTTCGCAGCTGTGCCGGTCATACCCTGGAATTGCTCATGCACGAAATTGATCCAGGATATCTGAAGATGCTGACTTCTGATCGATGCAAGCTGTTCCGATAGTCCTTCAGAGAAACCACGGATCGCATATTCCATAAATTGATCCATTTTGCCTCCAGACTGCGATGCCCTGTCTAGTTGTCTGGCGTATTCTGTCCTGGTCTGATTATAGAAATTGCTCGGAAGCAATGTCGCAGGAATTGGAATATCCGCTTCAATGAGTATTCTGAACTCGATCAGCCTAGCTGTTCTACCGTTCCCGTCCCCAAAGGGGTGAATCCAAGCGAAGTAAAGGTGGGCGGCGATCGCTTTGACTAAGCCAATTGCGACTCTACTGTCTTCGTTTGTGTCGTTGTTCGACGAATTCAACCATTTGCATAATTGTTCAAGCAAGTAACTACAATCTTCCGCCGGAACCGCGCGATACCGGCCCACACCAACGGAGTGTTTACGTATCTCGCCGGGTACCGTTTCCTCGTCCGGCAACTCGAGACCATTTAACACAACCTTGTTATGCCGGCATATTTCCTTTGTTGACCACGGTGGAAGTTTTTTTCGACTACGACGTGCCAACATTCTTCTTATTTCCGCCAGGATATTGTCGATCTCCTGTTTCAAGTACTCCTTTGACTCGGGAAGTTTCAGTTTTCCTTCCATATGCGCACGTACATCTTCTTCCGAAAGGGTGTTTCCTTCGATCGCGGTAGTACCGAGCACACCTCTGGCCAGATACACCGTGTACAGTTCGTCCGCTGTCTGTCTCATCAACGGAATCCCGGTCAGTTGCTCACACTTGGCCTTGATCTCACCAAGTATCATCCAGATCCTTGGCGGGGCGTGAACTAGATAGTCTGTATCGAAGCTCCGCAGCCACGGATGGGTGGTTTCAAATCGTCTCAATGTTGACACTTTCTTTGTCCATCAAGTTGTCCTATATAAAATACTGATATATTTATAATTATATTAAAAATATCATAATATATGACCCCTCATATGGTCTATGTTAAGCGTCCTTGTGCAATCCTGTCAACTCTTTTGTACCTTGACATACTACCTCTCGAAAGCAGTATAAGCAGATTGCTGTACCAACAATGAATCGCTAAGCGTCCTGTTTTAAGGAACCACTGTACACGATCCGTATTCATCCAACGACTACACTCCATGCCCACCCACCCCACGCCGGCCGACATCCTGAAGGCACGCCAATTCCTCGACGAACACCTGTCTCCGACGCCCATGTACCGGTCCGCCGGGTTCAGCGAGACGCTGGGGATGGAACTCCACGTGAAGTACGAAAACTTCCAGCCCATCCGCTCCTTCAAGGTGAGGGGCGGACTGTACACCATGTCCCTGCTCGACGATGAGCGGCGCGCCAGGGGGGTCACCACGGCGTCAACCGGCAACCACGGCCAGGGTATCGCCTATGGCGGAGGCGTGATGGGCGTCCCCGTAACGGTAGTCGTGCCCCACGGAACGCCCGAGGTGAAGAGCGACGCCATACGCCGACTCGGCGCCGAGTTGGTCGTCCACGGGGAGACGATCGCCGACGGATTCGCGCGGTCGCGGGAGATCGCGGAAGAGACCGGCATGGTGTACATCGAGGACGGGGAGGACTTCGGCCTCATGGCGGGCGCGGGCACCATCGGCCTGGAGATCGTGGAGGACCTGCCGGACGTGGACATCGTGGTGCTACCCGTGGGCGGCGGCAACCTGATCGCGGGCGTAGGCACGGCCATCAAGGCCACCCGTCCGGACGTTCGTCTCATCGGCGTCCAGGCGTCCAACGCGCCGTCGGTTTACCGGTCCTGGCAGGAAGGCCGGACCGTGACCACGGCGACCTGCGACACCTTTGCCGGGGGACTGGCGACGACCTATCCGGGCGGCCTGGCCTTCGATGTCCTGAAAGACCGGGTCGATGGAATGCATCTCGTCACCGAGGCGGAGATGAAACAGGCGATCCCCGTCGTCCTCGAACACACCGGGTTCATCGCGGAAGGCGCGGCCGCGGCGGTGTTTGCCCTGTGCATGCGCGAGGCGGCTGTGTGGCGGGGCCGGACCGTCGCCGCGCTGTTCAGCGGCGGCAATCTGGGAATGGACGGCGTGCGCGAAATGGTCCGCAGCCTGAACGAGCGGAGTTCCGCTTAGCATCCCACGACCCGAACGAGAAGGAGTGATGCGGAAATGAACGTTGCGCAGGCGGTTGCCCACGTATTGAAGCAGGAAGGCGTCGAGTACCTCTTCGCGTACCCGGTCAATCCACTGATCGAAAGCGCCGCGGAACTGGACATCCGCACGGTGATCGTCCGCCAGGAGCGGATCGGTCTCCACATGGCCGATGCGATGAGCCGGCTGACTTCCGGCCGCAAGATCGGCGTGTTCTGCATGCAGAGCGGGCCGGGCACGGAGAACGCCTACGGCGGCGTGGCGCAGGCCTTCGGGGAATCGGTGCCCATCGTGGTGCTCCCCATGGGGTACCGGAGGAAGGTCGCCCAGTTGTCGCCGAATTTCCACGCCTATCTCAACTTCCAGCACATCACCAAGTCCTGTGAATACCTGGTGCTCCCCGAGACTGTATCGGAGGTCATGAGGCGGGCCTTCACGCAGGTAAAGAACGGTCGGCCCGGCCCGGCGCTGGTGGAGTTCCCGACCGACATTCTCGGCGAAGAGGTGCCCGGTCCCTTTGACTACCGGCCGACGCCGTCCGTGCGCGTCGGACCGGATCCGGACGCGGTGCGCGACGCCGCCGAGGCCCTGGTCGCGGCGGAGCGGCCGGTCATCTACGCCGGCCAGGGAGTGCACTACGCGGAGGCATGGTCAGAGCTGAAACAGCTGGCCGAGTTGCTCGAGGCGCCGGTCACCACCAGCCTGGACGGCAAGAGCGCCTTTCCGGAAAACCATCCGCTCTCCCTGGGAAACGGGGGCCGGTCGATGCCGGAGCCCGTGCACGTCTTCCTGCAGAACGCCGACGTGATCTTCGGCATCGGGTGCAGCTTCACCCGGACGAATTTCGGTCTGACCATGCCCGAGGGAAAGACCTACATCCACGCCACGCTGGATCCCGGCGACATCAACAAGGACGTGGCGTGCCACTATCCCATCGTGGGCGATGCCGCACTCACCCTCCGGGCGCTCATCGACGAGGTTTCGGACCGGTTGAATAACAAACCGCGCGGCCGGTACGAAGGGATCGTGACCGAAATTCGGGCGATCAGGCAGCATTGGATGAACGCCTGGATGCCGAAACTAAAGGATGCCTCCAGGCCCTTTTCGCCCTACCGGGTCATCGGCGACATGATCGACACCGTCGACATCGACAAAACGATCATAACCCACGACGCGGGCAGTCCGCGCGACCAGTTGACCCCCTTCTGGCCCTCGACCACGCCCCTGAGCTACATCGGCTGGGGCAAGACCACCCAGCTCGGCTACGGACTCGGGCTGGCCATGGGCGCGAAGCTGGCCCACCCGGACCGGCTCTGCATCAACGTCTGGGGCGACGCGGCCATCGGGTTTACGGGCATGGACTTCGAAACGGCCGTGCGCGAGCGCATCCCGATACTCTCCGTGCTGTTCAACAACCACTCCATGGCCATCGAGATCCCTGTCATGCCCACGTCTCAGGCTAAGTACGGGGCGACCGATATTTCGGGAAATTACGCCTTGATGGCGGAGGCCTTCGGCGGTTACGGGGAGCGGGTCGAGTCTCCCGACGAGATCATCCCGGCGCTGAAGCGGGGGATCCGGAAGACGGAGGAGGGGGTGCCGGCGCTGCTGGAGTTCATGACCAGCAAGGAAATCGACTTCTCGTTCTTCTAATGTCTGGCGCGCCGACGTAGCCTGGTGCACCGACATGGCCTGGCGCGACGCGTCGACTTCCGTCAACCCGCTTGGCCGGCGCGTATGTCGGTATAGTCCTCAGATTCGCGACGCGCGTCCTACCGGCCGAAACGATCCGTCAGGAAAGGAGCCATCGCCGGGGCACCGCGCCGTGCTCCAGGTGGTCCGCGATGAGCCGGCCGGTTATGGGGGCGAGGAGAATGCCGTTGCGGAAGTGGCCCGTGGCGAGGACGAGGCGATCCAGGCCCGCCGGACCGAGTATGGGTTTGCCGTCCTTCGACATGGGACGCAGCCCTGCCCAGGTTTCCTCGACCGGCGCCTCCGCCAACCCGGGCGCCATGCGCAGCCCCTCCCTGATCACATCGGACACGCCGCCCGCGGTCACGCTGGCGGCGAAACCGGCCTTCTCCACCGTGGCGCCCATCAGCACGCGGCCGTCCCTGCGGGGTACAAGGTACTGTTCCATGCCGTAGACGACGCGGCCCAGGGGCGGGACGGCGCGTCCGTCGACGCAGACCATCTGGCCCCGCACGGGTTGGACTGGCGGCGGCGATCCCGGAATCCACTTCAGCAGGCCGGACCAGGCGCCGGCCGCGACGACCACGCGTTCCGCGCCGATGCGTTCGCCGGGGACGACGACGCCGGCCGCCCGGTTCCTCCGTACGATCAGGTCGACGACCGGGTCCCCGATGCGGAATGCCCCTCCCCGGGCCCGGACGGCGGCGACCAGGGCCTGGACCAGCCGCCGGTTTTCCACCTGGTGCATCCTTTCGAACCGCAGGCCGCACCGTGTTTCGGGCGACAGCATGGGCTCGATCGCACGGACATCCTCGCCGGTGAGCCGCTCGACCGGTAGGCCCAGGTTCACCTGGTGGAGGTACCTCTGGTTCAGTTCTTCGGATTCCTCGTCGTCGAAGGCGACCTGCAACCCTGCTTCGGTCCGGTACTCGACGTCGATGCCGGTTTCCTCAAACAGCGCGGCGGACCACTCGGCGTACATATCCAGGCCCGCCAGGCACAGGCCGAGATAGGCCTGGTTAACCGGGCGGGCGCCCTGCGGCGCAAGCACACCGGCGGCGGCCCAGGAAGCTTCCTTGCCCGGATCGCCCGGCTCCACGAGGGTTACGCGCGTTCCGCGGCACAGCAGTTCGTAGGCGATGGAGAGTCCGATGACGCCCGCGCCTACAATTAAAACGTCCGTTTTCATGGCGAAGGACCCGGCAAGTATCCCACATAGATCATATATTGATTTATATCGATCAACATTGACAATATATTAAAACCGCTTTCAAACAATATAGCCCGGCAAGGTTCTGCATCGCGCAGTCAGCGGGATTGTCCAGGCTCACCCGCAGAGCAACCAGGCTTCACGCACCACTATCCTATTTCGCCCGGAGCCACTGAACGGTGTTCCGCCATGGACCGGTAACCGGCGTTGACCAGCTGAAGCGTCTTGAGGTTGTCTCGCCCGTTGGTCTCAGGAAGCCTGTCCTGTTCGATGGAGGACATCAGTTCACCCATGGGTCCGATGAAAGAGTCGGGTATCCAACGCTCTTCGAACCGGTGTTTGATGGTATTGCCGGCATCGATCTTCCGGCTGGACCACACCAGCGTGTCGGACCGGCCATGGGGATAGTCGTAGAGCAGGCCGAAGGTCCCCGCGGCGTATCCTTCCGTTCCGTCAATACGCAACGTCGCGAAGTTTTCCTCCGTCCAGTTGTTGTGGTTGACGGACACCAGGGCCCGGAAGGTGTCCGAGTACTCGAACACCGTAATCGTCCGTGTTTCGCCGGTCGCTACATGCCCGGGATAGGATGCCCCGGACGACCACACCCGCTCGGGGTCTCCGAACAGGGAACGCATGCTGTCGAAATAATGAATACTGTGGAACATCAGGTCGAGCCCCCCGGCCTCGAGGACCCAGGGCCAGGCCCGCCATTCGGTCAGGATGCTCACGTCGATCACGGCCGAAGCGGGTTCGCCCAGCAACCCGCGATTCAGCAGTGTCCTGGACGCCCTTACCGCCTGGTCCCACCGCATCTGCTGGTTCACGGCCAGCTTTACGCCGCGCTCCTCTGCCATCTCCACAATCTCAACGGCTTCGACGTATACGTTTGAAAGCGGTTTCTGGCATAGGAGATGCTTGCCGGCTTCCGTAGCCTTACGGACGAGTTCCTTCTGGTGCCAGGGCGGGACGGCGATGTCCACGATCTCCACAGCGGGGTCTCCGAGCAGTGATTCCACGGTTGGAAATACCCTCGGCACCTCGAAATCCCGGGCGGTCCGGTTGGCCTTGTCGACGTCCATGTCCGTCAGGCCGACCACATTGAACCCCGCCTTGCGGTAGGCGGGGAGGTGTGCGGCGTTTACGATCCCACCCGCCCCGATGATGCCGATTCCATAGTCCAGTTTCGTGCCCAGTACGGGACGGTATTCCAGATCCAGGTTCATCTCGCGCACCTCCTTGCTTCAGGTTCATCCGAAACGCATTCATTATACCGCCGCGCGGGCAGGCCGGACAGGAAAAACGCTTCGAATCATCTGGCCCTGAAGTGCCGGCCGGTATATCATGCACAACCACGGATCCCGATAAAATCACAGATCCGAAGCGCATTACATTGCCTGAACATCACGACGCTTTTCGCCACCCTTTTACACCAGTGCAGGTCATTTCATGAGCCCGAACAAACACTTCATGACTAGCGTCCTGCGCCGCAAGCCGTACCTGGCCGCGACGGCGGTCCTTACAGCAGCCGCTGCCGCGATGACGCAGATGCCCCTCGTGGGTGATCTCGGTTTCGAGTTCGCGTTCCTGACCGCCGCCATCGCCACCTTCGCCACGGGCGTGATGACCGTCCATCTCGTGAGCGGCTGGCGAAGGGACGGCTGGCGAGGGGACAGCACGCGAACAGACAGCCCGGAAACTGACGGCCCGCGCAACACCTGCCATTCGGCGCTGCTCGCCCTGCTCTTCGGGCTTTCCCTCTCTACGCTCCTGCTGCCGATGGCCGTGATGTTCGTCAAGAGCTGGATCAGCGGTTTCTGCAACGTGCCCGAGGGATTAGCGTTCTATCTGCTGCTTCCTGGCATCAGCGTCCTGTGGGCCACCGCCGTCGCGTTGCTCTGTGCGCTGGCAGTGGAACGAATACGGCACGCCACGCTCCTTTTTCTCGGCGTCATGTTCGTTTCCCTCGGCATCAGCGTCTTTCGCCTGGCTACCGAGCCGCCTGTATTCGCCTACAACCCGATCATCGGATATTTCCCCGGACCGATTTACGATGAAGTGGTGGTCATCACCTCGACGCTGCTTGCGGCACGGGCGATCGTGCTCGTCAGCGTCCTCGCGATGGTCGCCGGCCTGTGTGTCTGTTTCGATCCGTCGACCCGGAAGATCCGTCCCTCGCTGTTGTTGAAAATCCGAGGCGGAAGTCCGAACGGTGGTCCGGCCGCCGTCAGTGCCACGAACGGCGGAAACGCTAAGAACGCCGGAAGCCCTGAGAACGCCGGAAGCCCTGCGACCGCCGGGGGCGCCGCCATTGCCGCGACGGGCATGACCATGCGGGTGCTGTTCCTGGTTTCGGTGGCCGTGCTGGCGGTGGCTTACGTCTACCGTGCGCCCCTGGACATCGTAATCGACCGGGCGCATATCCAGCAGACCCTGGGGGGCCATCGGCAGACGGCACACTTCGACATCTACTATGATACGAACACCATATCGGCCTGGAACATCGATCTGATCGTCCGGGAGCACGAATACCAGCTCGACCGGGTTATCACCTACCTGGACGTGCCGGCCCCGTCGTCGCGCATCGCTTCGTACATCTATGGCAGCGCGGACCAGAAGAAGCGGCTCATGGGCGCCCGGTATACGTCTATCGAACGTCCCGGGGCGGATGAAATGCACCTCAACAACGCGTCCTTTCCCCATCCCGTGCTGAAACATGAACTGGTGCACGTCATGTCCGCCGCTTTCGGGAACGCGCTGTTCGGAGGCAGCTACTGGATAGGGTTCCACGAGGGTCTGGCCGAAGCAGTGGACTGGCAGGACGACCCCATGAACCCCCACGAGTGGAGCCGGGCCATGCGCGAACTCGGCCTTGCGCCTCGCCTGGAAAATCTCTTCAGCATGACGGGATTCTGGACGGCCGCGTCCTCGCGCAGCTACACGCTGTGCGGATCCTTCGTCCGCTTCCTGATCGATCGCTATGGCCTGCCCGCGTTCAAGCAGGCCTTTCCCGACGGCGCCGTCGAGGCGTCCTACGGTCGGACGACGGCGGAGCTCGTCGCCGAATGGGAATCCTTCGTGGACGGCATTCAGTTGCGTGAAGACCAACTCCGCATCGCCCGACAACGGTTCATTCGTCCCGCCATCTTCAGGCGGCACTGTCCCCACGAGGTGGCCGCGCTGAACGACCGGGCCTGGCAGGCCTACAATGCGCAACGCTATGGGGATGCCGTGCGCGATTTCGACCGTGTGCTCGAACTGGAGCCCGAGAACCCGTCGGCCCTTCGGGGGTTATTGTACGGGACCTACCGGCAGGGGAACTACGAACGGATCGAGTCGGTCGCCCAGCAGATCGAACGACCGGACCAGACCGTCGGACTGCTGGCGGACGCCCAACTGGTCCGCGGAGATACGGCGTGGAAGACCGGGAGGATTGACGATGCCAGGCGCGGTTACGAAGCGGTCGTGGGCCTGCAGGCTTCGGAAGCCATGTCGCGCGCCGCGTCCATCCGGATAGAGGTGCTCGACCGGGAACCGATCCGGGATACGATCCTGAACTACCTGACCGCCGTGACCGGCCACTGGCGCCTGGTCCTGTCCGTCCGGGACACGGGCGATCTCGCGCCGGACTACGGGTCGAACTTCTATCTCCTGGGCCGCTGGTTGTTTCGCTCCGGATACTATGAACAGGCGCTCCAGTACCTGTCGAAGGCAGACGCACTCGGACTCCCGGGCGAAGTCGTGCGTCAGGAGAGCCTGCGTCTGCAGGCCATGGCCCACTTCTACCTGGAGCGTTACGAACAGTCGGCCGAAGCGTTCGGGCGCATGGCGGAGCAGGTGGGCTCGGGCGGCGTAGCCCGGACGGCGGAGGCCTGGATAGACCGTTGCCGGTGGTATCAGCAGAACGGATCGGACGGTCCCGACCGACAGGCAAACCGGGTAAGGTAGGTCCCTACAGCCAGGCACGCCGGCCGCGGCAGGATTTGTGCCACCGACTGGCACGCCAGGCGCGGCAGGGCGCGTTTTCGACAACTACCACCCCGATATGGACTGGTTCAGGATCTCGTCGGCCATTTTCTCGATGGCGGTCTCGAGCGCCGGCTCGCGGTCGGAATCCGTACCGGTATCAATGGCGTAGTCGCCGAAGGTACGCAGCTGCCTTTCCTCCCAGATCACTTCCTTCTTGTCCACGGTTTCAAAGCGAACGTCCACGACGATCCAGAGGCGGACCTCCCGGGCCAGCGTTCCCTCGGAGAACGCCACGGACTCCTCCTGCAAATCGGTGATCACGCCTATGATCGCCGCGTCCGCCTGCCGCAGATCCACGATCCGGAATTCGCCGTTGGTGAGAAACCGTTCGATTACCTCGTCCGTCAGCGTCTCCTGAATGCCGGTCTCCACCGTGGTATTGTCAAAAAGCGGAATGACGATGTTTCGAATGTCCCCGACGCGCGATCCCTGCGAAGTGGAATAGTAGCACGCCGAAACCGCCATGCAGGCGGAAAGCAACGAGATCAGGAAGACTGCAAGGTATTGTCGTGGTTTCGGATTCATCATGGCCTTCTCCACTTGCTCACCGCAATCAAGTGGTACGCGCGGCGCGGGTCCGATCGGACGCACGTTTAGTTATACACGCGGTCCAGGTCGATGCCGCGGTAGTAGTGTTTCAGTATCTGGTCGTACTTGTATCCCTGGCCGGCCATCCCGATAGCGCCCATCTGGCACATTCCGATGCCGTGGCCATAGCCGCCGCCTTCCGCCACGACGGTGTTGTTCCTGAACCGCAGGTCGAACTTCGTGCTGCGAAGCATCGGCTGGCCCCGGACAGGCCGGCGCAATGCGGAACGTATCTGCCCGCTGCGCAGTGTCGTCGTCCCGTGATTCGATTTGATCTCGAGTTGTTGAACGCGTCCGGTCGGAGATCGACTTTTTATGGATATATCGCGTAGAGAAAACTCACCCCGCTTGCGTGGGTCCAGGCCGGGAAGCCTCGTTGCCAGGATGTTCTCCAGCGTATTCTTGTTCCACTCCACGCGCCATGTATAGACCGGCGAATGGTTGCAGAAGTCGTCGCTTCCACGGTGCCGGTCCTGCACGGAGCGCAGGTACGGAATGGGATTGCCTCCCCAGGCGTCCTCGATGGATTCGGTTTCGCCCGCGCAGGTCGAGGAGTACTGGGCGGCGATCGGTTTGCCCTCGTAAGTAGCGATCACGCCGCGGGTTTCCGAAATCGCCCGGTCGGCGATGGACCATTCCGCGCTGTAGCCGTGGTATACCTGGTCGGCCACGGTACTGTACTGATCGAATCCCAGGGCCTTGCGTCTGCCCAGGTTCGAAACCGTGTACGTGCGAGCCGCTATGGCCTGGGCTTTCAGCGCCTCGATGCGGTCTTCCTTTAACTTGCCGATTTCCGGCGGGACGACTCCGCGCAGGTAATTCTCCACGTCGAGGATGTTCACGACGGTCAACTTGCCGTTCTTGTTCGAAACCACCTCCATCGATCCGCGGTACTCCCGGTCCGCGGCTCTGATACGTCCTTCGCGCGCGAGCGGGTTCACCTGGATCGGACCGGTATAGAGTCCCTGGGCCGCGCCGCCTGGAGCGGACACGTCGATCCACGCGCCTTTCGCCTGCATTCGCCAGATCTGCCCGGAAGACGATGTGCCGATCACTTCGCCGCTGGCCCGGTCCACGACGCGAAAGCGGCCTGTTCCGGTCAGGCTTGCCGAGTCCCGGTTCACCAGCAAACCGATCCTGACTATCGGAAGTTGGCCGGGCTTGAACACCCCCGTTGTCGGCGCGGCGTCGGACGGGGTCGGCCGCGCGGTGCGATCGGAAGGGAGCGGCCTTCCGGCGCACCCCAGGATCACCAGGAGCAATACCAGGGCTGGCCACCACGTTCGCCGCGCGGATCTTCCAAATTCCGGCATATGGACTGTCGTGCGGTCCGGCACGCGGATCGGTAATTGCGTCGGCCTGCACGCGGACCGTATGGAGGCCGGCTCGTGGTCCGGCAGGGTGCCGGCCGGGATCCGGTTTTTGATATTCAGCCTGTTTGTCGTACCGTAGCGCATCGTGGATCTTCCTCTCTGGGCTGCATCATCCGGGCAGGCAAATCTTGCCCAGTACCGCAGGCCGATCCGCGCCCGTCGCTCCCGGAAGGCTGCCAGGCAGACCCCGGACCGTCCGGTCGGCGAGTACCGCAAAGGCCACGGCCTCCTTGGCGTCCGCAGACAGGCCGTGATCATCCGAAGTGGATACCACGACAGGCGCCAGCAACCGGGCGAGTCGTTCGAGCAGGAAACCGTTTCCGGCGCCGCCGCCACTCACGATCAATTCGTCCAGGCGCGTGACGACGGGATTGACGAACCGTCGACAGGCGTCTTCAATGGCACGAACGGTGATTTCCGTGGCGGTCGCAAGCAGATCCTCGTTACTGAGCCCGGCCTCCCGTCCTGCGCGGACCAGCGCCGACGCGCAACGGTCTCCGAACAGCTCCCTGCCCGTGGACTTGGGAGGAGGCCGTTCGAAGTAGGGCATGGCGAGCACGTCAGCCACCAGGTCTTCTGAGGGCTTTCCGCGCCTTGCGACCGCGCCGTCCTCATCCATGTCGCGTCCCAGTTCCGCGCGGGCGACGGCATCGATCAGCATGTTGGCCGGGCCCGTATCGAAAGCCAGCACGTTACCGGGTTTCGGGTCCGCCGGCAGCACGGTGAGATTCGCGATGCCCCCCAGGTTCAGGAGCCCCCGGGCCTTTTCGGGATGCCTGAAGAGCAGGTAGTCCACATAGGGCACAAGCGGAGCGCCCTGGCCGCCGCGAGCCACGTCCGCCGCCCGGAAGTCGCCAACCGTCACCACGCCGGTTCGCTGCGCGATTACCGAAGGATCGCCGATCTGCAGCGTCGCCCCGGTTTCCACGCCGAATCTTTCCTCCCGTTCGGGGAGATGCTGGGCGGTCTGTCCGTGGGAACCGATCAGATCGATATCCTCCATGGACAGGCCGGTGGAATCCGCTACGATGAAAGCCGCCCTGGCAAAGAGTTCTCCCATCTCGAAATGCAGCCGGCTCAGCTCGTCGATCCTGCCGGTTTTCGCATCAGAGACTTCCATCAGTCGATAGCGCAGGCCGGATGGGAAAGCCACCGTGTCGAAACCCAGTACGTCCAGGGATAGCCCGTCGTCCTTTTCGCCCAGCCGTATCACGGCCGCGTCGATCCCATCGGCGGACGTGCCCGACATCAGTCCGATGATCCGGCGATCCTGCGTGGTCTGGAATCCCGATAACACGACAATGCTGCCTCGCGCGACTGTTTGTGCTGCTTGCCACCAGGTCATCTCGGTCGCCGAATTTGCTACTGAAATATGTCTCGCCGTCCTCCGGTTGTCAAGACGGTTGGTGCGGTCCGCGGCGGCGGTTGGCGCGGCTCGAGGCGCCCGTTGGGCGTTGGCACGGCACTCGAAAACGGTTGCGTAAACACGCCTGTATTCTATTATTTCAATAAACATACATCTCGGGAAATTGTGGTCCGCCTTGCTGCGTGGCCGACCTGTATGACGCGTCAAGACTACTGAAATCGGTTATGACCGGCACGGTCGGCCCGTCTGACTGCGTGGCCGACTGGTCCACTTGGCCTTGACCGGCATGGTTGCTCACCATTGGTACGGGTTGTCCGCCTTGGCCGGGACGGAACCGTCCCTATCCATCAATTAAAGCGAGGATACTCATGAGCACATCGACCTGGATCCGGTGGGTCGTTATTGCAGCCGTTGGCATTTCGATGACACTGATGAACAGTCCTGCCACGGCCCAGAACCACGCACCGAATCCGTACACCACCGTAGAAGGCATATGGGGCAAGCTGGGAGGGGACAGGACCTGGGGCTCCACGAGCGCGGTCTTTCCGGCCCAGGACGGCAGCGGGAACATCTGGGTGGCGGAAAGATGCGGACAGAACTCCTGCGTCGGCAAGGAAGACGTGCCGCCGATCCTGCTCTTCGACAGCGACGGCAACCTCCTGAAAAGCTTCGGCGCGGGCATGTTCGTCTGGCCCCACGGCATATTCGTGGACTCGGAGAATAACGTCTGGGTGACGGACGCCCGGGGCGGTGTAGGCATCGGCCACCAGATTCACAAGTTCAGCGAGGATGGGGAATTGCTGATGAGCCTGGGTATCGCCGGAGTGGCGGGTGAAGGGGACGGCATCTTCAACCAGCCTTCCGACGTCCTGGTGGCGCCTGACGGCAGCATTTTCGTGGCGGACGGTCACGGTTCCCGCGGAAACAACCGCATCGTCAAGCTGGCGTCGAACGGATCGTTCATCAAGGCCTGGGGCGAAACGGGACAGGCTTCCGGCCAGTTCCGGGATCCCCATGCTTTGGCCATGGACTCCCAGGGCCGGCTCTACGTTGGCGACCGGGGCAACGCCCGGCTCCAGATCTTCGACCAGGAAGGCGAATACATCGCCACCTGGACCCAGTTCGGCCGGCCGAGCGGCCTTTTCATCGATGCCAACGACGTGCTCTACAGCGCCGACTCGGAGTCGAACGCGACCTGGGGGGCCAACCCGGGCTGGAAACGGGGCATCCGAATCGGCAGCATCCGGGACGGCGGCTTCATATCGGCCTTCATCCCCGATCCCGTGGTGGACGCCGATAATGCCGGAACGACCGGCGCGGAAGGCGTTGCCGTGGATGCGATGGGGAACGTGTACGGCGCGGAGGTCGGTCCCCGCATGTTGAGGAAGTACGTCATCACCGGGGAATAGGGCGACTGGCAGGACGATTGTCGAAGGATCTGACCGAACAGGCCCGATCTAAATCTAAGGAATCAAATGAAAGTGCCTAGATTCCTGGCCGTGAAGTGAATATCGAGTGGGAAGATTAGTGATTGTTTGAAGTAGATTGTGAGGATTTAGCGTGATTCATTGGATCATATCGGGGTGCTTGATTCTCGCGGTTCTGTGCGGTTGCGAGTCCCTCGATAGGGATGAATTCGTTATACCTCCAGCGCCAGACACCGTAGCTGAACGGTGGGAATGCTACAAGATTTTAGATCCGGAAAGGAACCTGTTAACATTGACCATCGACCCGGATTACTCTTATGGTACGGTGGACTTCAACGGTATCGTAGCAAGGACCCAGTATTCTGTTGAGGGGTTAAGCCGCAGGTGGGATTGGGGATGGCAGGAAGACAATAGTTTTGATTACGCCGTTATTGTTAGCGGAGATGGATGGGGCGGATATTATAACTTCCGTACGTCCAAAGACGGGACCACAGAGCCGAGCGACGTGTTCAGATGCGAGAGGCATTGAAAAACTACGTCAAACGCGAGCCTGGCACTTTCGTATATAATTCCCAAACCAGAAGGCGCGGATCGTGTACTGAGTGAATCACAGGGTCCGCGCCTTTAGCTATTCCAGTGATCAGGAGCCGGATGCCGCCGGTCCACCCGCGCCACTCGAACCACTCGCATTACTCGCACCACTCGCACTTCTCGCTCCACCCGCACCACTCGCACCACCCGCTCCCGCTGCATTTTCGACGCCGGCGATGGCCGCTTTGAAATAGTGGATGGCACGCTCGAATTTCTCGAGGCATCCGGGATTGCAGAACCCCACAACGTGACCTTGAAATTCCGTCAGTGAATCGGCCTGCACCGGCTTGCCGGACCAGGGGCAGGTTTCATTGATACAATCGGCGATGTCGAGAACGGCCATCGTCATTCCTCCTCGTAAATCGCCTCGCCGCGGCTCAACCGCAGCGCGATATGAGCGGTCTGGTTGAGCGCTCGTTGCGTCGGCGCGTGGGCGGCGAGATACCGGGCCGTGGCGATCAGCACGTGGTCGGCCTCGGGGCGCCCCTTGAGTTCCTCGTACTGGCGTATGCCGGCCTCGAGCATCTGGAAGCTGTGGAACTCGGCATCCTCCCGCAGCAGCGAGATCGCGAGCGTTCGGAACAGTCGGTCCACCGGGTGCCCGTCGGCCAGGAAACGATAGACCAGCCTGGCGGCCGGCTCCACCTGCTGCTGCGTGTCCAGTTCGGTCAGGAATGCATCGAGTATCTCGTCGGTCTCGCCGGCCAGATCGGCCGTGGCACGGTCGCCCGGCAACCGCGCAGGCGGCACGTTGAGAAAACGGTCCAGGTACACGGCCATGGCCCCGTGGAAGACGCCGCGGATCAGTTCCGGGGAACCCGTCCGCTTCAGGGCCTGATGCAGGGCGTTGGCGTAGGTGAAGGTGTGCAGCACCGTGATCCAGTCGTTGAACTCGTTCTGCGTGTGGAAACGGGCGATGCGCAGCGCGGCGGCGTAGGTGACCGCCTGGCTGAGCTGCAGCGGCGTCATGCCGTCGCGGAGACGGGCAAGCATGGTGTCCACCGTGGCCTGGGGATCGTCCCCGAGGATCACTTCGGCCAGGTCGACGGGGCCGTCCCACGCGTAACCGTTGGAAGTCGATGCCAGCGCGCCGGGCAACGCGGCATTCGCCCCGCGCAGGATGGCGGCCAGGTCGACGGGATGGCGCCAGGCGTTTCGCTCTTCGCTGCGCGCCGCGGCGCAAAGCTGACCGACCGTGCTGGGCAGCACTTCATCGGCGTGCTCCCAGCCGATGTGGTCCAGCAGTTCCGTGGACTTGTTGATGAAGTCCGCGACGTGGCCGCCATCCAGGAACACGTGGTCCGTGGCGGCGCTCATCATCATGTCCACCAGCAGCGCGGGTTCGCTGCCCATGGACACGGCCGTGAGCAGGCACCTTGTGGCACCTTCGGTGTCGCGCACCTCCACGAAACGGCGGAACCAGCGCTTCAACTGATCGAACGACAGGTTCTCCGTATCCAACGGCTGCAGGTCGAACCTCGGCGGCTGTCCGTTGCTGTCCCGGGCGACGTGCGTCAGTCCCTGGTAAAGCGGGAGGATCTGCTCGTCTCGGGGCAGATAGCCGCACAGGTTCGTCATCGCGGTCAGGATGGTCAGGCCGGGTCCCCATCCAGACGACCGGTACCGCACGCCGTAGCGGCCGCCGGTCGCGGCGATATCCTTGTAGGACACCCCCGACTTCAGCAGGGCGATCACGGACTTGGCGTTGACCAGCGAGATGTTCTGCTCCAGGCCTTCCCGCAGGCGGTTGCGCCAGTATTCGGCGTCGCCGGACTGGTCCCGCGACCCCGAAACCCACACGTCGCCGTTCCGAATCTCCACTGCGAACACCGGGACATCGTCCGCGAAGAGATCGAAGGTGCAGCCGCTCTCCAGGTCGAAATCCGCATGGTGCCAGTGGCAGGTCAGGATGCCATCCTTGATCGTTCCGCGGTGCAGCGGAAAGCCCATGTGGGGACAGCGGTTGTCCACGGCGTGCACCTGTCCCTCACCGTGGTGGAACACGGCAATCGGACCATCGTGCCCGTTGACGACGATGTTCCCCTTCTCCCTCAGTTCATCCATTGATGCGACCCGGATCGGGTCGCGGAGTTTCGTACTGATTGTGTCGGTCATGATGGTATCCTCGAACGCGGAATTGCATGGATTTTGCTATCCCAGTCTATAATATGAGTACACATTTGGTCGTTAATGTCATTCATTATTCTCCAATGAGCCGGCCGCGTGCGCGACTGACGTCCAGCGACCTGACCGCCCGGATGCAGGGCGTTTCCCATGAACAAACCACGAATCTGGTACCTACCGACGCCGTCCCACACCGCGGGGGTCTTCAAGGATGAGACCTACAGGCGGCTGCTCGCGGAATTCGACGTGACGGAGAACTCCAGGGACCGCGCGTTGACCGCTAGAGAGGTGGAGGAAGGGATCGCCGGCTTCGAAGGGCTGGTCACCGGATGGGGCGTCCTGCCGATCAGCGCCGCCGCGCTGGAGCGGGTGGACCGGCTGAAGATCGTCGTCCACTCCGCCGGATCGGTCAAGTACCTGTTCACCTCCGAGATGGTCGCCGGCCAGCTGCTGCCCCGGGGCATCCGCGTCGTCAGTGCGCGGGGCGCCATCGCCCTCAACGTGGCGGAGCACGCCGTCGGCGCGCTGATCATGATGAGCCGCAGGTGGGTCCACGATGCCCTCAACATCCGGGAACGTGGCATGTGGCGGGACCCGAACCAAGCGTGGTCAAACCAGTTCCTGAGCGGCGCCGTGGTGGGGATCGTGAGCGCCAGCATGGTGGGACGGGAGGTGATCCGGCTGCTCCAACCCTTCAACGTCCGCATACTCGTCTACGACCCCTACCTGGGTGAATGGGACGCCGGCCGCATGAACGTGGAACGCGTGGATCTGAACACGCTGTTCGAGGCTTCGGACATGGTGACCATACACGCGCCGTCCATCCCGGAGACGGACCGCATGATCGGCGCGGAGCAATTGCGGCTATTAAGGGACGGCGGCGTCCTGGTCAACACATCCCGGGGATCCGTCCTGGACCACGACGCGCTGTACGAAGAAGCGAAGACTGGCAGGATTCAGGTCCAGCTGGACGTGACTACGCCCGAACCCCTTCCGCCCGATCACCGGTTGCGCTCCTTGCCCAACGTGGTCATCACGCCTCATTCCTCGGGCGCCGGCGCCTATGGCCACCGCGAGATCGGCGAGATCACGCTGGGCGCGCTGGAACATTTTTTCTCGGGCCAGGAACCGGTGCCGGGCGAGGTGCACCTGAAAAACTGGTCGCAGACTGCGTAGGGCGGGCGACGAGGAGGGCCCGTACCGAGCGGTGACGGCCGGTGTTCTAGACCCGCCGCCGAGACGAGTTGAGACCGCTCGGAATCTGCCAGGGAGCGCAGGTTGCCGCCCGGTGCTAAACCCGCCGGCGCGCCGACAGCACCGTATTCTCCATCAACATGGCCACGGTCATGGGACCGACGCCCCCGATGCGGGGCGTGATCCATCCGGCGACCTCGGCCACGTCCTCGTCCACGTCGCTGAGGAGCTTCTTGCCCTTCCGGGTAATGCCCGCGGCCACCACGGCCGCGCCGGGTTTCACCATGTCCTTCCTGATCAGTCCGGGCGATCCTGCGGCGGCTATGATGATATCGGCTTCGCGCAGGTTGACGGCCATGTCGGGCACGGCCGAATGCAGCACCGTGACCGCCGCGTTGCAGTTAGGCCTTTTCAACGACAGCAGGAGGGCCAGCGGTCGGCCGATGGTCAGTCCGCGGCCGACGATCACCACGTTTTTGCCTTCGATCGGCACGCCGTAATGGGTCAGCAAGGCGAGGATACCGTTCGGCGTGCAGGGCAGGGGACCCGGCTTGCCGATCACCAGCCGGCCCAGGTTGATGGGATTGAGCCCGTCCGCGTCCTTGTCGGGCGCCACGGACAGCAGCGCTTCGTCCTCGTCGAGTCCATCCGGTAGCGGGATCTGCACCAGGATCGCGTCAACCTCCGGATCTACGTTCATCTGGCCGATGGTCTGCAATAGCTCCACCTGCGAAGTAGATGCGGGCAGGTGGGTATGGATGCTCCGGATGCCGATCTCCTCGCACGCCCGGTGCTTCATGGAGATGTAGGTCGCGCTGGGCCCGTCGTCGCCGACCAGGATCGTCGCCAGTCCCGGTGCGATCCCCTGCTGCCGCATTTCGGCCGTTTCTTTCGCGAGTCTGGCCTGCATTTCGTCGGCCAACTTGCGACCACTCATGATCACCGGGCCTTCACCGGAAGTCATTGGCTTTCCTTTATTCGATCCCCGCGGCCTTCTTCGCCACATCCATGCACCGCAGCAGGTCGTATCCCCGGAATATGGTGATCTTCTGCGCCTCGAGCGAGCCCTCGGCATGGATGGCCAGCAGTTCGTGGTACCCGCCGAAGTCAGACGCCGTGAGGTCGCGGATGAGATTGATGGCCTTCATCCGGTCCATGGTCGGCACGCCCTTGCGGCCGCCGAGGTATCGCTCCAGGTCGCCGCGTGTTTCCTCGTTGTGCCAGTCGGCTTCCGACGGACCCGTGACCAGCAGGGCGCCGGCGATATCCTGCACGTCCCGCACGGCTTCGTGATAGTTGTTGGCGAAATGGTACTTGGCGATGTTGGTCGTGAGCGTGTCCGGCACCGCGAGGCCGTCCATCAACTTGCAGTCCATGGCGGCCGCGCGGGTCAGCGAGCGGACCGTCTCCGTGTAGGTGATCAGCCGCGTGGCCTTGTCGCGGATGTGGCTCGCCTTCTCCACCCCGTTGTACACGGCGATCAGCGAGGCCGCGCCGATGAAGAGATCGAGAAGCGGGGGCTTGTAGGACACGGCCGTGAACCGGTGGAACTCCACGAAGGCATTCGCCAGCACCCCGGCGAAATCCCATTCGCCGGCCAGAAAGACGCGTTCGTTCGGGACGAACACGTCGTCGAACACGGTCAGGGTTTCCACCAGGTGATGCTTCGAGCTGACGGGGTGGTGATACGTGCTTTCGCCCGAGAACCCGAAGGGACTGGCGATGAGCCGGACGCCCGGCGTATTGACCGGCACGGCGAAGGACACGGCGTAGTCCCGGTCCTCTTCCGAGATGGCCCGGGTGGGGAGCACGACCACTTCGTCCACGAAGGTGGTCCCCGTGGTATGGGCCTTGGCGCCCCGGACTACGATGCCGTCGGGCCGGCGCTCCACGATGCGCACGTAGTAGTCGGGATGAGTCTGCTGGGAAGGCAGGCGGCTGCGGTCTCCCTTGGCGTCCGTCTGCGCCACGGCCAGACTCAGGTCGCGGTCGCGGCATTCGGCGTGGTAGTTTTTCACGCGGTCCAGGTACCCGGTGCCGTACTTCTTGTCGATCTGCCGCGCGACGAGCCGGAGCGAGAACAGGGCGTCCGTACCGATTTCCTTGATGAGCAGGACCACGCCGCTGCCCTCGCGGGTGCTCGTCTCGATCATCTCACGACGCTTGAGCAGGTCCTCCGTGTTGGCCGGTGGAATGAAATAGCGGCTGACCTGCTCGCCCGTCTCGGGACAGATCGCCGTGAACAGGTCCCGATGCCCGTCGTCTTCGGCAAGGTGATAGTCCAGCGCCGTGTGCTCGGCGCCTACGCGCAGTTCCGGATGCTCCATGAGGTCCGGCACCCGCTCGCCGCGAAAGTAGATCGTCCTGCCGTCCCGCAATCCTTCCAGGTATTGTTCAGCCGTTCTCAGGCCCATTGTCGGTCTCCGGTAAGTTTCATGAATTCAGTAATTGCGCCCTTTCTCTCCGCGCGTCGTCAGGCGGTGCACCATCCACCGTCGACGACACACCATCGCATTCCGTCACGCTGCACTCCAACCGCCGTCGACCATCAACACGGAACCGGTCGTAAAGGATGCCTGGTCGGAAGCCAGGTAGAGGATCGCTTGTGCCACTTCTTCGGGCGCACCGAAACGGTCCATGGGGTGCTTTTTCTTCAGCCTTTCGTACATGGCGGCATGAGCCTGTACGGATTCCGTCATAGGGGTATCGACCCACCCCGGCGCTACGGCGTTGACCCGTATCCCGCGATCTGCGAACTCGACGGCCAGGACACGCGTCAACTGGTCAAGTCCCGCCTTGGAGGCGCCATAGGCCGCCGACTTCTTCATTCCCGATTGCGCGAGGATCGAACTTACGTTGACGATACTCCCGGCGCTCCTGGAAACCATCCCCGGTAGGACCGCACGGATGAGCCGGAACGCTCCCGACAAATTGGTACCGATAATCTGGTCCCAGATTTCGTCGGTGGTTCTTTCGGCGTCCATCAATGGGCCAGTCCCCGCGTTGTTGACCAGCACGTCGATCTTCCCAAAGATGGCCGTCGTCTGGTCGACCATCCGCTGGCAATCTTCGGTGATGGCCACATCCCCTGAAACGGCCAACGCTCGTCCGCCGGTAGACTCTATGGCAGTAACCACCTCTTCAAGCGGTGCCTCGCGCCTGCCTGTAACGCAGACGGCCGCGCCTTCCTTGGAGAAAAGCCTCGCCGTCGCGGCCCCGATGCCGGTTCCGCCGCCCGAGATGAGCGCGACACGCCCTTCCAGTTTCAATGCCGGTTCTCCCAGAGTGCGTTCTCGGTCAGCGGCCTTCGGTCAACGCGCCCTCGGCCAGTGCGCCATCGATCAGCTCGCCGCCGGTCAGCGCACCGTCACCGAAGATGACGGGAAAGGTCTCACCCGTTTTGACCGCCCGCGTGGACGCGTCCATATACGCGATGTTGAATGCCCGCCGGGGGTTGCCGGTGGGATTGCGGGCCGAGCGGTGCAGGAGCAGGTTGTTCAGCAGAATGGCTTCGCCCGCTTCCGCCTCGAGGTAGATACAGTCTTCCTCCCGTGCGTATCGGGCCTGGTCGACCTCCGACGGGAAGTGCATCTCGTTGATCACGCCGTGCTTGTGGCTACCCACCACCACCTCCATGCAGCCGTTTTCGACCGTCGCCGCATCGAGGGCGGTCCAGACGGTCGTCTCCGGGTTCGAATCAAGCCCCCACCCGATGCCGACGTCCTGGTGCCAGGGGAGATGGGTGCCGTACTCGGCCGGTTTGTTCATGAACATAGCCCGGAAGATGGAGACGTTTGGACCGACGAGGGCCTCCGTGACCTCCCGGAAGAACGGGTGTTGCATGTATCCCAGGTAAAGCGGATCCAGCTGAAGATCGTCGATGCGCCGGTAAGCGAGCGTCTCCTCGCTTTCCTCGTAGGTCTTCGTCGGCAGTTCGCCGTACTCGCCCGTGTCCGTGTCGCGCTGCATGGGCATGCCCTCGTAGCGGACGTTGCCCAGCATGATGTCGTCGATGCGTTCGCGCATGGCCTGCAGGTGTTCGTCGGAAGCCACCCGGCCCAGGCGCAGGTAGCCTTCCTCGGCAAACCGGGCCAGTTCACCCATGCCGAATTGCTGATTGGACATTTCATCCTCCTCTGCGTCGTATCAACGGACGGGCCGCACGGACCGGGCGGGCCGCTACAACACCCCGGCCACGTGGAAGAAGTTCTCCAGGATCTTCCGGCCGTGGGGATAGACGTCCACGTAGTACTCCGGGTGGAACTGCGTGCCGTACAGGGGCCGCTCCCGGTGCCTGATCGCCTGGATCCGGCAGTTCTCGTTCGAGGCGATGAGGTCGAAGTCCAGGGGCACGGTCTTCATCTCCGCGTAGTGCGACTGCCGGACGACCACCGGATCGGGCAACTCGTCGAACAACGGATCGGCCTTCACCGGACGCACCGGGTAGAAGCCCTCCTCGCAAAAGTAACCGAGCGCATCGGGATTGGGATCGAGCACGTCGGGTTCGCCGGGCCGCAGCGGCCGCATCATCTCGTCTTCGAGTTTCGTCAGGTTGCGAAAGCCGTCGTTGAACATGAACCCCATGAGCTGGTGGCTGGCGCACAATCCCATGGTGGGCACGTCCGCCATCGCGTTCAGCGTATCTTCGAAGCCGTAGAACGTCTCCGGTTTGAAGTGCTGGAAGAAGGTACCGCAACCGCTGAGCAGCATGGCGCGGGGCTTCAATGGCTCAACGATCTCCGGCGTCATCTGCTCCTGGTGCAGCATCAGGCACGGCTGCCCGGAGATTTCCTCCAGCCGCCGCTTCAGCCGGAAATCACGGCCTTCCTTGTTATAGGATTCCAGCGTCCCGATGCGAATCCAGATGATCAAAGGTTTCCAGCCTTCCAATGTGCGCTTAACCCGGAAGCCGGCCACGGGCGCAAGCGCCGTCAAGGACTTGCCGAACTGAATATCACGATAAGGAAAACGACGGAAATATCAAGGGTTAATACCTCGCCGGCTTACCCGGTAAGGCTGCCCGATAATAACACTTTGCAATTCAATTCGTCCTCGTTACAATGCACTGGAATTAACCTCTTAAACCCTCAAAGCAAGGACTACGTAATGATCGTCATGGCTACGAACAACGGCGACGTAGGCATCCGGCAGGCGGTGGCCGCGCTCAAGGAAGGCAAGACCGCGGTGGACGCCATCGAGATCGGCATCCGGGAGGTGGAAGTGCACCGTCCCGACCGCAGCGTCGGCCTGCACGGCTATCCGAACATCCTCGGCTATCCCCAGCTGGACGCCCTCATCATGGACGGCCGTACCCGAAACGTGGGAGCCGTGGGCGCGGTGACGGGCTACGACCATCCGATCTCGATCGCCCGCTACGTTATGGAGAAATTGATCCACGTCTTCCTCGTCGCCGACGGAGCGGAGCGGTTCGCCAGCGAAATGGGTTTCGAGAAGAGCACCTACGTGGACCCCGAGATGCCCGAGATCTACTCAAAGCACGTGATTGAACAACTCGGGATCGACGACCCCGAGGAACTTCAGCATACGAACGAACTCTGGAAGCTGAGCCACCTGGCCGTCGATCCGCAGAAGGCCGGGGGCACTACCAACTTCATCGCGCGGGACGGCAAGGGCGACATCTGCGTGGGCGTCAGCACGAGCGGATGGGGGTGGAAGTACCCGGGACGGCTGGGAGATTCCCCGGTCATCAGTGCGGGTGGTTTCGCGGACAACCGATACGGCGCCGCGGCCTGTACGGGAACGGGAGAGCTGGCCATCCGGACCGGCGCGGCCCGGAACGTGGTGACCTACATGAAGATGGGCATGTCACTCGAAGAGGCCACGGCCGAAGGGCTTCGGGACATGAACGAACTGGACTCCCAGCGTGTGGGCGGCGTGCAGATCATCTCCATGGACGCCAGCGGCGCCCACATGGCGGGTACCACGTCCGAGCGGAAGGGCAGCCACGTCTACATGACGGCCGATATGGACGAGCCCGAATTCGTCGACGGCATATCGGTGCCGTACGAAGGCGAATAGAGATCAATGATCGCGGCCGAGTGAAGTAGCGCAGGGGGATCGGTCGCGGCCGAGTGGATCGATGCAGATGAATCTCGCACGGGAAATCGCCCATCTCGACGAACACGGCTACGTCGTGCTCAAAGAAGCGCTGACCGGGGAGCAGGCCAGTGCCCTGCGCGACCGCTCGGCCGAGTTGGCCGCAGCGGAAAGGGACGATGGCGAGCACGTCTACTTCGACGGGCAGGCGCAGCGGGTGTGGAACCTGGTCAACAAGGGCCGCATCTTCGAAGAGATGATCCAACTGCCCCAAGTACTTGCGCTCCACGAACACCTGCTCGGCGACGACTGTATCTTAAGCAGCTTTACCGTCAATCTCATCGGCCCCGGCGCGCCGGCCGGCGGCCTGCACGTCGACTTCCCGCTGGGCCGATTCCCGCAGCCCGCGCCTCCGTTCGCATTCTGCTCCAACACGATTTTCGTGCTCGACGACTTCACGCCTGAAAACGGGGCGACACGGCTTGTGCCGGGAAGCTACAAGCACGGAACCCCTCCCGATCCTGAGGCGGCGTACGACGACGTCATCCAGCTGGACGCCCGCAAAGGTGATATCGTCATCATCCACGGCGCGACCTGGCACAGCAGCGGCGCCAATCGAACCCGGGAGGAACGGATGATCCTGCTGGGGTTCTTCTGCCGCTCGTTCATGAAGCCGCAGCAGGACCAGTTCAGGCTGGCGAGTTCCGAAGTCGTCGAGCGGGCGACGCCGACATTGAAGCGACTGTTGGGTTTCGATTCGCAGTCGGGATTGCGGGCGTAAGTCATAAGAAAGGAATCTCATGTCCGATTCACCTTCACCGGAAATCGTCCCCAAGACCTACACCTGCTACCGTGCATGCGGACCCATCGTGATCGACGGAAAGCTGAGCGACCCGTCCTGGATCCGGGCACCCCGCACAGACCTCTTCGTCGATATCGAAGGGGACCTCAAGCCCATACCGCGCTTCGGCACGCGCGCCATGATGCTGTGGGACGACGAGTACTTCTACGTGGCGGCCGACATGGAAGAGCCGGACGTCTGGGGCACCCTGACCAAGCGGGATTCCATCATCTGCCACGACAACGACTTCGAGGTGTTCATCGATCCCGACGGGGACACCAACCACTACATGGAGTTCGAGATCAACCCCCTGAACGCCGTTTGGGACCTGTACCTGCCCAAACCCTACAACAAGGGCGGGAAAGCCGACCACGACTGGGACTTCGAGGGCGTGCGCCACGCCGTCCACATCGACGGCACAGTGAACTGTTCCCACGACGTGGACCGAGGCTGGTCCACCGAAATCGCCTTCCCCTGGACCAGCATGGCCGAGTACGCCGGGGTGGACTGCCCTCCGAAAGCCGGAGATAGCTGGCGGGTCAACTTCTCACGGGTCGAGTGGGAGTTCGAGCGCTACAAGGACGGCTATCTGAAGAAAGAAGGCTTGCCCTGCGACAACTGGGTCTGGTCGCCCCAGGGCGAGGTCAACATGCACATCCCCGAGATGTGGGGGCACGTGGTGTTCTCGGATACGGTCGTGGGAACGGCGGAGATGTGACGGGTTGTTGCATTGCCCAGTCAGGTTAGCTTCATTACGAATATGACAATCGCCGTGCAGGACACAATAGTTACAACAGTCCATCTAAATCGATTGTTCAAGTGGGCTTTTAGATCCGATATGATTTCATCTATATCAAACTCCGAACGTCCCAGATCCTGACTTGGCACTACGATGTCCAGCTTTTCTTCGATCCTGGTCAAGCGGATCTTGATGTTATCCGAACCGAAAAACAGCTCTTCTTCTATCCGCCTGATGGATTCCGCGGTTTCCCGTGAACTCATCCTTGTATTGCCGGTCGGGCGTTTACGTTTTTGATCATTCATCGTGTCTATCTTTGAGCGATGTGTATTTGCCTGGAACCGTGTTTTAATACAACGCAGCCTCGGATTTCGGTTTGTAAATGACGATCTATGGCAGGAAAAACTTGAACGCAGTAACGATAGTCCCCATCAGTGCGAACATGCTACCCACGAACCACCTGATCATACTAATCTTCATGTTTGCAAGGTCTTCTCGGGTTGCGAATACCTTCAGATCATCACGCGCCGCGAAGACTTTCAGATCATCACGCGTAGCGTATGCCTTAAGATCATCCCGTGTGGCAAACGCCTTCAAATCTTCCTTTGTAGCAAACGCCTTCAAATCTTCCTTTGTGGCAAACGCCTTCAAATCTTCCTTTGTGGCAAACGCCTTCAGATCATCACGCGTAGCGAATGCCTTCAAATGATCCTGGGTGGCAAATGCCTTCAGATCATCACGCGTGGCAAATGTCTTCAGATCATCTCGGGTGGTTACATGCTCCAGTTTCTCCTCGATCCTGGTCAGGCGGATCTTGATGTTGTCCGACCCGAAATACAGATCATCTTCGATCCGCCTGATGGACGCCTCGATTTCCCGCGAACTCATCCCGGTTCCGCCGGTTGGTCGTTTGCTTTTTGGATTGTTCATCGCACCTGTCCTTTTGATTTGGATGGAGATTCATTGATTGTACCGATTTGCACTCGGGACGCGGACAACGCTTCGGGTTGCTTTCTGCTCTAGGATTCGCTCGTACTGTAGCCCACCTTCGGGGATCGACACTGCAAATCCTCCGGATCAACGCCCTATAAATGTTTCAGTAGTAGCGCGCTCGAGTTATCTCGTGTTTTACTTTATTTAAAGACGATTGGCACGACGGAGATCATGTTTGCGAACATCTCATCGCATCACAAATGCGACATTGACTTACTATAATTTAAATCTTTCTTTGATTTATATAAAATTTACTTGCGTTTTTATGAATATAGATTTATCTTTTAAATGATAATAAAAAGAACAACGAATCGTGGACATCCAATGACCAGAGACACCAATTCGAATAACGACACGGACCGGATACCGAACCCACGTTTTCCGGCCCATTGCCCGGGCTGTGCCGCGCCTCTGAAGGTCACCCGCCTGGACTGCACCGAGTGCGATACGGCCGTGATCGGCGGCTTTCACCTGCCGCCGTTAGCTCGGCTTGCCCCGGAGGATCAGGCCTTCGTGTTCTGCTTTCTCCAGACCGGCGGCAATCTCAAGGACATGGCCGAACACTACGGCGTCTCCTACCCCACGCTACGGAACCGCCTCGATGACCTGGTCGAACATCTGGATTCGTTGGTGGCGGCGGATCGCCCAAAGGAAGAGCTCGACGAAGCGAGCAACTTCTGATGCGGATTTCATAGTAGGACGCCAGCCATGGACGCTTCCCACACCCTCGCTTCCCACACACGCACGACTCCAGTCTGGCGCATGTGGCTGTTCAATCCCTTCCACTACCTGGCCGGCGGGCCGGCGCTGGCCTGGGGCCTGGCATGCATCGTCTTGACCGCCTGGCTAGGCGGCGCATTCGATTACCGTTACACGGGCACGCTTTCCTTCCAGCTTTCGACGCCGACGCCAATCTGGCTTGCCATAGCGCAGGGCCTTACGGCGTGGATCGTACCCAGCGCCCTGCTCTACCTTGCCGGCCTCGGTCTCAGCCGTAGCCGCGTACGCCTCATCGACGTCTTCGGCACCCAGGCCCTGGCCCGTGCGCCTGGCCTGCTCGTAGCCGTGATCGTGGTGTCGCCGCCCTTTCGCGACCTCACGACCTCCCTGATTGCCCAGGGCACGTCTCATCTCAACTTGGCACAGCTTACCGTCCTCAGTGCGGTAGGTATTGTGCTGGTCTTGCTGCTGGCCTGGATCGTGCTCCTGATGTTCCGAGGTTTTGCCGTTTCGTGTAATGTCGTTGGCGGTTGGGCGATAGCAACATTCATTGCCGCCCTCACCGTGGGCGAGGTCACCACCGGTGTGACGGGCCACCTCTTGCAGGACACGTTCTCCCCTCAGAACGTTGT
Organism: bacterium; assembly: GCA_965207085.1. GTDB lineage: Bacteria > JAAXHH01 > JAAXHH01 > JAAXHH01 > JAAXHH01 > JAAXHH01. The sequence goes on from CBDBLQ010000002.1 coordinate 439,184, forward strand.
CAGCACGACCGTCCGGTCTGATCAACATGCGCTGGCCGCACAACTGGCCACACGTATCCTCCAGGGCCACGAACAGGGCCGATTTGAAGCCCTGAGCCCAGAGGAGGCCACCGAGGACTTTCGCAAGGGTTTCACTCCGGAAAACCAGCGCCGGAACCATCAGACCATACGGCAACTGTTCGGCGCCTTCGAGGGCCTGGACTACATCGAAACCCGGTTCATGGACAGTCAACCACATCTGCTGATCCACCGCTTCAGGGGCCGGTATGGTGCCACGACCCAGCAACCCGAAGTGCGTGTCGTCCTCGACCATGACGGCGGGCTGGCGGGCCTATGGATCAAGCCCTGGAAGGATCAAATGCAATGACAGCCTATCGCCACACCCAGTTCGGGACGGTCAACGTCGTCATCATTATCGCCATCCTTCCGTTGGTCTTTCTGCCCGCGTGGCTGGCCGGAGCAGCGCCCCTTGCCTGGTTGATCCTGGTTTTCCTGCTGGGAGTTCTGTTACTGTTCCACAACCTGACCGTCACAATCGATGAAGAACACCTCCGCATCAGCTTCGGCATCGGCCTGATCCGGAAGCGGTTCCCCCTGGATCAGATCGACTCCTGCCAACCGGTCAGAAACTCCTGGCTTTATGGCTGGGGTATCCGGCTTACGCCCCGAGGCTGGCTATACAACGTATCGGGACTGGAGGCGGTGGAACTGGAGATGAAGAGCGGCAAAACCTGTCGCATCGGGACGGATGAGCCCGGGGTCCTGGCCGATGCGCTTGAGGAGGCGCTGGGCATTACGAGTAAAGCGTCTGAGTGAATTCCTGAATCGACGAACATTCAATTCTCTACGGGATACAGTTAATTGATATGAGATGCGAGTTGAATATGGCTTTGGTGGGTTCCGTGACGGACCGATTGTGTGTAGACCATGGTTTCAAACGCGGTCCGCGCTTGTGGCAATTGCTTGCATGAAGAGTCCGTATGAACGATATTTCATTCCATACGTACGCCAAGCAACGCAAAAGGGGCATACATGAGCAAAGGACTAGTTAGGACAGTAATCAACCTGGAAGACGAGCAGAAGGCGTGGCTGGACCGCGAGGCCGCACTGCGACGTGTTTCCAGGGCCTCGTTGATTCGTCAGGCTGTCAGCGAATACCAGGCCAAGGAAAGGCGGGGCTCGGATGTTTCACTGCATCAGGCACTAGAACAGACGTCAGGCATCTGGCAGTCCGGTGACGGCCTCGAGTACCAGGTGCGAATCCGCAAGGAATGGCATTGAGTCATGGCGAGGTACCTGCTGGACTCGGTTATCGTCATTGACCACTTCAACGGCGTTGATGCAGCGACGGAGTTCCTGGCCGCTCACGGTCAAGATTGCGTGATATCCGTCATTACCCGCGCAGAGACGCTAGCTGGATTCCCTCCCGAATCTGAACCGTTGGCTCTCGAGCTCCTGGATCAGTTTGCCGCATTGCCAGTTACCACCGAAGTCGCCGATGCCGCTGCAAGGCTGAGACACAACCACGGCATGAAATTACCGGATGCAATTCAAGCGGCCATTGCAATACAGGAAGGACTGTCCTTGGTCACTCGAAACACGCGAGACTTCAAGACTGGCGGTCCGGTCGCGGTGACGATCCCCTATCAAATACCTCGGTAAATCCACAAAGTAGACTGATTCCACAAGGACGCCTACGCCCGCTAGACCGGACCAACTTCATATACCGGCTGCGCTTGTGACAGGACCTCGGTTTCCACGTATCTCTTGAAATCCGTGGTTTCCGTGAAGCATCGGTAACCCGCACTGCTAGCGAGAATGACAACTTCCATAGCCTCGTTAAGAAGTACGGCCACCGGCTGGCTTAATTCCTGTTGAATACCCTGGGGCCAGGCAAGATCGAATACTGCTTTCTGTTCGCCGGTTGAAATATCAGCAAAGTCGTATGCTAGAATGCCTCGCGGCAGCCCTTGTTCTTCAACCCACCGCTGGAGATCTTCCAGTACTCTCTCCTCTACATCATCGGTAATACCTCCGAGCACTTCGACCTGGCTAAAGGGTTCCGGGCTGCTGTCCACCTTACGCCGGCCTTCCAGCCAGCGGCGTTCTCCATGAAGCAGGTCTGCGAGTCTACGATTCGTCTCCTCCGCCAGCAGCGTTTTCCTTGCTTCAAGGAAATCAAGGTAGTTCTCAACTTTCCAGAGATGTGGATCCGCCGGGATCCACTGCGATGCGAGAGATCCCGGTTGTGCTGCCTCGACTTCTGGGAAATAACGTTCCGGTAAACGGTTGCTTATTGCAAGGTTTGTATCTTTGGTCAGGAAGCAGAAATTGGCCAGTGCATTTACTTCGGCTCGTGTGTATTTAGCACTATAGAGTTTCGATTTGGGGAAGATATGATGAACTTCCAAGGTATTCATTTGCCCCAACAAACCCGCCTTAAGCGGTAAACCTGTGCCCCAGTCCTTGGACTCGCCCATGCGAGTTAGCATATAAAGCACAGGATAAAACCGAGCTCCGAGACTCCAACTGTCAAAATGTGCGGGCTCGACCTCTAGACTACCGTGCCACACTCGAAGTTGCTCCAAAAGCCTGTCCAACCCGCCTGGAATCTGCTCAATAGAGGACAGGTCTTGATCTATTAAGGACTCTGTCGAACCCGAAAATCTTCCCCACATGCCCGACTGTAGATACCAGAACAGTAGTTTGTCACGCTCGAGTTCGTTTAAGGGTTCATTGCGCTGATCGAGGTACCGGGCCATCACGGGAATAGCGTAACGACCAAATAAAACACGGTCATGATCCAGACCAAGTCGCCCGCTTATCATGTTGAGCACCTTGTTTATGTTCTTGGTAGCTCGAGAAAGGCCATCTTTGATCTCCTGTGTGCCTCTGTCATGTAGATAGATGAATCTGGCTTCTCCCGTGACCACGGTATTCACCGACCTAAGTAGCCAGTCTAGGTCGAAATCGTAACCCGCGTCATGCCAAGTCTTTATACGGCTTTTCATCTCTCCGCGAGCCTCCGGCCATTCAGCGCAGATTTTGGCCAGGGCTAGGTCACCCTTCGACAACTTGGTTCCACCACTGTTGACCCGATTAAAGATATCAACGACGACATCCAGTGACTTGTCTGTGCCGGTAACCTCGTCAATGTGTAGTTCGATATCGATGATTGATAAAAGCTGCGAAAGACGAGACACATAGTCACCCACACGCTGCGAATGCTCAGGATGAGCTGACAAGCGGGTTATGTATTCCCCCATTCCCGCACTACCTATTGCCAAAAGTTCGGATACATCGATCCACAACGCGTCATCTGCCATTTTCATAGGCTGATAGAAGGCAAAATTTTCTTCTTCCAGATGAAAGTAAAGGCCGGTGAATGTCCTCTCGTTTCCGTCGAAGAACTTTGGGGCGTGACCACGTACTACGCCATAAAGCGAGGTCATGCGCTGCTGTCCATCCAAAAGGAGCTTAACCACGCCTGGTGCGAGTTGGCCATCGCCACGGTGGTCTGCACCCTCCGATGCAGTTACCCACACAAGCAGTCCGCCGACTGGATGGCGACGATAGAGTGAGTCAAATAGTCCACGGACTTGGTCACGATTCCATACGTAGCCGCGTTGAAACTCAGGTAACGCGACATAACCGCTGTCAATATGGTCGAGAATGGTGGAGATCTTCATTTGATTAAGACCTTCCGTGTTGCAGTGCTGAGAATCGTTTTCAGGTTTTTTTCCAGTTCTTTAACGTCCCTTGTTTCGCATTCCCAAACGACATAGGGTTCCCAACCAGATTCGCGCAGATTCCTCAAGTTGAGTCTATCTCTACGCATGTTAGAACGAAACTTGTTCTTCCAAAATTCCGTTCGAGTTTTGGGAGTCGTAGTATTCTTGCAACCTGGATGTCTGTGCCAAAAACAACCGTGTACGAATATGACCTTACGGTGTTTGGGTAATACAATGTCGGGAGTACCAGGCAGGTCTTTCCGGTGAAGACGAAAACGGCAACCAAGTCGATACAGACACCGACGAACCAATAGTTCCGGTCCGGTACCTTTCTGACGCACACGTGCCATCAGTGCGCTACGTTCCGGTGGAACTACCGAATTAGACTGCATGGAGGGATTCTCAATTCCACGGATCGACTTTTCAAATTGAAGCATACTTGCTTGTTAATCTGACGCTAGAATAGTTTTCACCCAGCCTTTTATGTTTTCGTAGACGGTGTTAAGACTGATGTTAGCCAGTTTTTTGTTACGTTTTTCGTTCTTCCTATAATCACCTGCTTTTCCAAGCCATGCTGTGGACAATTCAAGTTTGAGTCGTGTCCGAAAAGGGTCTTTCACCGTGTCAGGACGATGCGCCAGCGCCCTGATGCGGTGTAAGCGATCGTTCAGGATGTGCTTCGCATACTTCGGCTGGGGGTTCGTAGTGGGGCTTTCCGCTTCGTTCCAGGCCCTTTTCCGAGTCCGCGCCGTCTTCGCAAGGCCGGTTTTCGGGCTTCTATGCCCCTCAGGCGGGAACCGGCGAGGATTGGACGAGATGATGCCTGATGCGCATCAGGTTGATCCACAGGCCGCGACAGGTTGCCCATCTCTGGTGGGCAACCTGTCCCCGGTAGCGCGTCTTGCCGTTTCTGGTGTGGATGACCAGTTGGAAGATGCTGGCCTCCACGTTGTTGCGCCGCCGCCTTATGGCTTCGGGCAGGTCTTCGACCCGCCTGCGCCGTTGGAAGGCCTCGACGGTCTGGTCGGTGAAGTACCGTTTCCTGCCGTCCACTTCGATCGTGTAGTGTCCCGGCTTGTATGCCGTGGCGCGCTGCCGCTGGCCGGTTTGGACGTCTTCCACCCATACCTCCTCGCCCCTTCGGCCGTAGGAAAAACGCCCCTTTCTGCCCTGGATACCGCTGTAGTGGAAGATCTTGTCCCCGTCCCGGGCCCAGACGGCGTTGCCTGCGTCCTGATACGCCCCGTCCATGGATACTTCGCCGACCGTTCCGACCACCTCCTGCGCGCGTTCCACCGCCGGGACACAGAAGGCGCTGTCCGGCGTCGAGGCCGGCGCAACGTCCAGGTCGGCGATCAGGTTCGGCCCCTGATCGTTGCAGGTCTCGGTCAGGTTCACGCGGTAGCCCTTGACCTGTTGCGCGCCCTTCTTCCGGTAGGCGGCGTCCGCGTCTTCCGGGGACTGCAACGAGGAGGCCGACACCTCCCGGGCCGGCTTCGGACGCAGATCGTCAGGGGACGGCCCCGAGGCGTACTGCTCCGACAGGATCCGTTCGATCAGGCCGTGCCGGTCGCTGTCCCGACTGCTGTACGCGCACGCAAGCCGCCGCCGCAGACGGCCCGCGTCTTCCAGCATGGCTTCCTTCTCCGAACGCGAAAGACGGTACACCGTCTGATGAGGCTTGCGCTCGAGCAGGTCGTCCAGCGCCTCCCGGTCGGACGACGACACGCGGGAACGGTCCGTCTCCGCCAGGGACGACCAGAACGACCGAAGGCTGCCCAGGACCAACTGCAAGCGGCAGCACGCGGCGATGTTCGAACCGATCAGCTTGCTGTCCATGCGGATCTGCTGGCCCAAAACCCCGAAGGCCGCAGCCTGCGACCTGGTCAACTGCGCGAAGGTCGCCCCGATCAGATCTTCGCCCGTCGCCCGCTCATGGAGGTACAGGGACTGTTTGAACAGATTATACGGCGACTCCACCGGCACCTCGTCCGAAAGGCTCGAAAGACCCAACGCCCGCATGACCAGAAGGTTGAACCGGCAGTGCTCGTAAAGCGCAGCGTCGCTCCAGCCGTGACCCTCCTTCAGGACCATCATCGCCAAAAGCACGCGCACCGGCGCGTTCGGACGACCGGCAGTCTCGTCGAAGAGCGCGACGTAGGGCGTCTCGTCGATCTGCGCGGTGACATGGAGAAAGAACAGGTTGTGCCAGGCCCGCGGGTCGTTGAGCTGCTTCTGACGAGACGACTTCATGGGCACCTCGAATTCGCCGAACAGGTCCGTCTGACGAGAAGGATCGCTCTTCCTGAACATCCGGGGCCCCTTTCTGCGGTCCGGTCCATTGCGGCATAGGCTTGACACAGGAAATCTATACCTCATCCTTCATCATGTAAACACAGGACTTTTCGGAGGAGACTCAAGATTGAGTCGTGTCCGAAAAGGGTCTTTCACCGTGTCAGGACGATGCGCCAGCGCCCTGATGCGGTGTAAGCGATCGTTCAGGATGTGCTTCGCATACTTCGGCTGGGGGTTCGTAGTGGGGCTTTCCGCTTCGTTCCAGGCCCTTTTCCGGGTCCGCGCCGTCTTCGCAAGGCCGGTTTTCGGGCTTCTATGCCCCTCAGGCGGGAACCGGCGAGGATTGGACGAGATGATGCCTGATGCGCATCAGGTTGATCCACAGGCCGCGACAGGTTGCCCATCTCTGGTGGGCAACCTGTCCCCGGTAGCGCGTCTTGCCGTTTCTGGTGTGGATGACCAGTTGGAAGATGCTGGCCTCCACGTTGTTGCGCCGCCGCCTTATGGCTTCGGGCAGGTCTTCGACCCGCCTGCGCCGTTGGAAGGCCTCGACGGTCTGGTCGGTGAAGTACCGTTTCCTGCCGTCCACTTCGATCGTGTAGTGTCCCGGCTTGTATGCCGTGGCGCGCTGCCGCTGGCCGGTTTGGACGTCTTCCACCCATACCTCCTCGCCCCTTCGGCCGTAGGAAAAACGCCCCTTTCTGCCCTGGATACCGCTGTAGTGGAAGATCTTGTCCCCGTCCCGGGCCCAGACGGCGTTGCCTGCGTCCTGATACGCCCCGTCCATGGATACTTCGCCGACCGTTCCGACCACCTCCTGCGCGCGTTCCACCGCCGGGACACAGAAGGCGCTGTCCGGCGTCGAGGCCGGCGCAACGTCCAGGTCGGCGATCAGGTTCGGCCCCTGATCGTTGCAGGTCTCGGTCAGGTTCACGCGGTAGCCCTTGACCTGTTGCGCGCCCTTCTTCCGGTAGGCGGCGTCCGCGTCTTCCGGGGACTGCAACGAGGAGGCCGACACCTCCCGGGCCGGCTTCGGACGCAGATCGTCAGGGGACGGCCCCGAGGCGTACTGCTCCGACAGGATCCGTTCGATCAGGCCGTGCCGGTCGCTGTCCCGACTGCTGTACGCGCGCGCAAGCCGCCGCAGCAGACGGCCCGCGTCTTCCAGCATGGCTTCCTTCTCCGAACGCGAAAGACGGTACACCGTCTGATGAGGCTTGCGCTCGAGCAGGTCGTCCAGCGCCTCCCGGTCGGACGACGACACGCGGGAACGGTCCGTCTCCGCCAGGGACGACCAGAACGACCGAAGGCTGCCCAGGACCAACTGCAAGCGGCAGCACGCGGCGATGTTCGAACCGATCAGCTTGCTGTCCATGCGGATCTGCTGGCCCAAAACCCCGAAGGCCGCAGCCTGCGACCTGGTCAACTGCGCGAAGGTCGCCCCGATCAGATCTTCGCCCGTCGCCCGCTCATGGAGGTACAGGGACTGTTTGAACAGATTATACGGCGACTCCACCGGCACCTCGTCCGAAAGGCTCGAAAGACCCAACGCCCGCATGACCAGAAGGTTGAACCGGCAGTGCTCGTAAAGCGCAGCGTCGCTCCAGCCGTGACCCTCCTTCAGGACCATCATCGCCAAAAGCACGCGCACCGGCGCGTTCGGACGACCGGCAGTCTCGTCGAAGAGCGCGACGTAGGGCGTCTCGTCGATCTGCGCGGTGACATGGAGAAAGAACAGGTTGTGCCAGGCCCGCGGGTCGTTGAGCTGCTTCTGACGAGACGACTTCATGGGCACCTCGAATTCGCCGAACAGGTCCGTCTGACGAGAAGGATCGCTCTTCCTGAACATCCGGGGCCCCTTTCTGCGGTCCGGTCCATTGCGGCATAGGCTTGACACAGGAAATCTATACCTCATCCTTCATCATGTAAACACAGGACTTTTCGGAGGAGACTCAAGATTGGAAACTTGACAATTCGGTGATTTTCACGTAAACGTGTAATATCCAACGGTACAGTAGTATCCGTTCGCCCGGAACCAGGAGATGTTTTTGCCTCAAATCCCAACGTCTTACGCCAGTGGTTATGAGAAGGCGCGGTCCCTGAACCCGAAATTCGCCGAAAACTACATCAGGCACACCATGATCGGCGATGAGGATCTGGACCCCGTGATGGATGAGCTTTCCGGTATGCCGCCCGGCGAGATGCACCAGTACATCCATGCCGGGCTGCACCAAGAAGAGGAATGGTTGAGTAAAGCGCCGGAAACCCTGCAGCGATATTTCCGGGAGGTTGATTCGAGGATCCCGGAATGGGTCGAATTCGAAGCCTTCCGCCCCGCCGTGATCGGATTCCACAAGAACATGCCGGAAATCCTGGTGGCTTTCGTGACAGCGGCCCTGCTGGAGGGGTTTACGACGCTTATCAGCAAGTCCTTCTACCTGACCGGGCGGGTTCATTCAGACAGCGCAACCCGCCGTTTCAAGCAGAATAACCGCCATCTGCTGGAAATCTTCCTGCCCGGCGGCCTCCGCAGGGAAGGGGACGGCTACCGCCTTTCCGCCCGGATCCGTTTCGTGCATGCCATGGTGCGCCGCCTGATGAAAGACTCCGACATATGGGACACCGGGGCCTGGGGCACGCCCCTGAGCGCTGCCCATATAGGCCTGGCGGTCAGTATTTTCTCGGCGCAGATCCTGAGGCATTCAATCTCGCTGGGCGCTATCTACACGCAGGAAGAAAGGGAGAGTTTCGTAAAGGTCTTTCGTTACACCGGCTACATCATGGGCGTCCCGGAGAGCATCCTCATGAAGGACGAGAACGAAGCCCGGACGATCATCGATATCGGATTCATGTGCGAACCCCCTCCCGACGAGCACTCGATCGCGAACGCAAACGCACTGATCCATGCCGGGCCGACGCTGCTGAATATCACGGGTCCCGAGGAAGTAGCCGCCGCCCTCAAGACCTTATACAACATCTCTCGTGCTCTGCTGGGACACGAACTGGCCGATGCGCTTCGTTACCCGAAAAGCCGTACCTTTGGCGTCCTGTTCGCCCATCGCTTGAAAAACCGCATCAGTCGTGTGAAGAACCTGTTATTGAAAACGAGAGGCCGGCAGACGAAACTGGACAATTTCTCGCAGATGCTTCAGCTTTCGGCCTACGACGATATCGGCATGAGCTACCGGCTTCCCGATAATGTTAAGGCGTCCGAATCCAGCAAATGGTAGCGCGATCAATTGCACCTGGATAACTACATCGACGCAATCCTGCGCCATCGCTGGCTTGTTATCTCGCTCACCTCGCTGTTCATGCTCGCCATGGCGGCCGGCGGCGGGAACATCACCGTCTCCAACGAGCATCGCGTCATGTTCGGCGAGGACAACCCCCAACTCGCCGCCTTCGATGCGCTGGAAGACACCTACTCCGTCTCAAACACCGCCCTGATCGCCATCGCACCCCGGGACGGTTCCGTCTTCACCCGAGAAGTGCTCGGCGTTGTCGAAGACCTCACCGAAAACGCCTGGCTCGCACCGTACTCGATGCGGGTGAATTCCCTTACGAACTACTTTCACAGCGAAGCGATGGAGGACGACCTCATCGTTGGGCCGCTCGTCGAAGACGCCACGTCGCTGAGCGAGGCCGACCTGGATCGCGTCCGGACGATCGCGCTGGGTTCCCAGGAGGTCGTCGGAAGGCTCGTTTCTCCTGACGGCCGCGTGGCCGGCCTGGCGGTCAACTTCGTGCTGGGCGATAACCCGGATCTCGCGGTGATCGAGCTGACCGACTACCTGGACGGCATGCTTGACGATGCGAGGGCGGCGAACGGGGAAGTGGACTTCTACCTGACGGGCGACGTGGTCATGAACCGGGCGTTTGCCGATGCCACCCGGGACGACTTGGAAACCCTGCTGCCCATCGTCTTCGTCCTCATCGTGATCACGTCGACTCTTCTCATGCGGTCCTTGCTGGGAGCGGGCATCATCGTCGTCATGATCGGTTTCGTGATTTCGACGACGATGGGGCTTGCCGGCTGGTTCCACACGGTATTCAGCCCGGTGAATTCCGGTGTGCCTATCATCGTCATGGCGATTTCCGTCGCCCAGGCGGTCCACATCATCACCCACTCGCTCTCGGGGATAAGACGGGGGGAGGATCGGAACACGGCGGTCAAGGTATCCATTAAGACGAACGCCTATCCGGTATTCCTGGCCTCGATCACCACCGCGATCGGTTTTCTCAGTCTGAACTTCTCGGATTCGCCGCCGTTTCACATTCTCGGCAATTACGTGGCTTTCGGGGTGGTCATCACTTTCTTCTACGCCATGACGCTCCTGCCCGCGCTGCTTTCGGTCCTTCCGTTGCGGGCCCGCGCCGCCAGTTCCCGGCAACCCGTCTTCTTCGATCGCCTGGGTGATTTCGTCGTTGCGCGTCGTAAGCCGCTGTTCTGGTCCGTCGGACTGTTGACGGTCGTCCTGATCACCGGAGTGCCCAGGAACGTATTGACGGACAGCTGGCCGGATTACTTCGATGAACGCTACGAGTTCCGCAGGGATACGGATTTCGTCATGGACAACCTGACCGGATTGCTGTCCCTGGAGTATACGCTGGCCGCGGAGGAAGAGGGCGGGATCACCGATCCGGATTACCTTCGGAAGGTGGAGGCTTTCGCGGAATGGAACCGGAGTCAGCTCGAAGTGGGCCACGTGCAGGCCTTCCCGGACGTCATGAAGCGGTTGAACAAGAACATGAACGGCGACGATCCGGCCTTTTTCCGTATCCCCGATGCCCAGGATCTCGCATCGCAGTACCTGCTCCTCTACGAATTGTCACTGCCCTTCGGCAGCGATCTGAACGACCGGATCGATGTTTCCAAGTCTGCGACGCGCATGACGGTTGTGATCCGCGGCCGGTCCAGCCAGGATCTGCAGGACCTGGCCGGCCGGGGCGAAACCTGGTTGCGCGAGAACGCGCTCGCGACCGAGGCCACCGGACTGAGCGTGGTCTTCGCCCACATCTCGCAACGCAACATCGAGTCGATGCTGCGCGGAACGGTGACCGCCATGGCGCTCATCTCGGTCATCCTCGTCCTGGTCTTCAGGAGTCTTCGCTTCGGCCTCATCAGCCTGTTGCCGAATTTCGTACCCGCTGCCATGAGTTTCGGGCTCTGGGGGCACCTGGTCGGCGAAGTGGGCATCGCCTCGTCGGTGGTCATCGTCGTCGCCTTCGGCATCGTCGTGGACGATACGATCCACTTCCTCAGCAGGTACCTCAGGGCGCGCAAAGAGGAGGGCCTTTCGGCGGAGGAAGCGGTGCGCGTTACCTTCCGGTCGGTAGGGAGGGCGTTGTGGACCACGACACTGGTCCTTTCCGCGGGGTTCCTGGCCTTCGCGGGATCGGGTTTCCAGGTGTCGTGGGCGCTCGGGCTGCTGGTCACCATCACTATCGCCTTTGCGATCATCGCCGATTTCCTGCTGCTTCCTCCCCTGCTTATGGCGCTTGACAGGAGAAAATCATGAAAACATACCAACCAGTGCGACCGGCGCGTGTGCGACCGGCGCCTTTTCGAACGTCGCGCGGATTGCGTGCCGCCGGGTTCTGCCTCCTGACGATGTTCATCCTGCCGGGTATGCCGTCCCAGGAGGCATGGGCAGGCAGTCCAGGCAGTCCAGCCGATCAGGGCGGACCAGCCGATCCGTCTGCAGCAAAGGGGCTGCAGATCGCCCGGGACGCCCGGAATCAGGACGAGGGTTTCGGCAATTTCACGGCCGGCATGACCATGGTCCTGCGCAACAAGAAGGGGCAGGAGAGCGTCCGCGAAGTGCGCGTGAAGGTGCTCGAGGCGGTAGACGACGGCAACAAGAGTCTCTTCGTGTTCGACCAGCCGCGCGACGCCCGGGGCACCGCGCTGCTCATACACGGCCACAAGGACCGGCCGGACGACCAATGGCTCTACCTGCCGGCCCTGAAGCGCGTCAAGCGCATCAGTTCGTCCAACCGTTCGGGTTCCTTCATGGGAAGCGAGTTTACCTACGAGGACATGACGGTCCAGGAAGTGGAGAAATACACCTACCGGTACCTGCGTGACGAGTCCTGCGGAGACGGCCTGGACTGCGTGGTCACCGAGCGCATCCCGGTGGAGAAGGGATCGGTCTACCGCCGCCAGCTCGTCTGGCGCGACAAGTCGGCGCTCCGCGTCTGGAAAGTGGAGTACTACGACCGCAAGGACGCCCATCTCAAGACACTCACCCTCGGTGAGTACCGGCAATACCTCGACCGTTACTGGCGGGCCGGCAGTATGGCCATGGTGAACCATCTGACGGGCAAGAGCACCGACCTGGTCTGGTCGGACTACCAGTTCGGGACCGACATCGACGACCGCGACTTCACCCGTACCGGGCTGAGGCGGGTGCGGTGATGCCCTCGCGGGCCCTGGTTCGCCTCCTGTGGTTTGGCGTCTGTCTGATCGGTGTCGCGACGCATCCTACTGCCTCGCACGGTCAGGCCGGTATCTACGACGTCGACCTGACGGGCCGGCTGGCCGCGGAAAGCCGGTGGTTTCCCCAGACCGCCCTTTTCCAGGGCCAGGGCGCCCACGCGAGCGGATTCGTTGCGGAACCCAACCTCTACCTCGAAGACGAAGCAGGCCGTATCCTCAACGTGACGCCCTGGTTCCGCTACGACAGCGCGGACGACCGTCGAACCCATTTCGACCTGCGGGAAGCGTACCTCCTGTTTTCCGGTGCCGCCGGCGACGGGGAATGGGAACTGCGCTTGGGCGTGGACCGCGTTTTCTGGGGCGTGGTCGAGTCCCGTCACCTGGTGGACATCGTCAACCAGATCGACCTGGTCGAACATCCCGACGAAAAGACCCGGATGGGGCAGCCCATGGCCTACGTGACCTGGTCGTCGGACTGGGGCGTGGTGGAAGTGCTGGGCATGTCCTGGCACCGGAAACGCACCTTTCCCGGAAGCGACGGAAGGCTGCGCGCGTCGGTGGTCGTCGACAATGACTTGGCGGAATACGAGAGTTCGTCCGGGAAATGGCATCCGGATTTCGCCGCCCGCTACAGTCATACCGTGGGTCTGCTGGACTTCGGGGCCAGCGTATTCGACGGCACGGCCAGGGAGCCCGCCTTCGGCCTGTGCCTGGATTGCGGAGGACCGGGTGTGCCGCCCGGCCAGCCTGGCTTGACCGGCTCACCCAGCTCGTCCAGTCCGCCCGACCAGCCCGACTCGTTCGGCCCGCCCGTACCCGTACTCTATCCCATCTACCATCAGATCCGCCAGTTTGGCCTGGACGCCCAGTGGACCACCGGGTCCCTGTTGCTCAAGCTGGAAGCGATCAGGCGGTCCGGTGAGCGCAACCTGGCGGGTGTGGAAGAGACCTTCAACGCCTTCGTACTGGGCGGTGAATACACGTTTTTTTCCTTGTGGAATACAGACGCCGACCTTACCCTTTTCGCCGAATGGGACCGTGATGAACGCGGCCGACGCGCGACCAATTTCTATGAGAACGACCTCTTCGCCGCCCTGCGGATCATGCTGAACGATGTCCAGGGTACGGAGATGACGGTGAGTGTGCTGCACGATCTCGACAAGCGTCAGCGCATCTACGGCCTTGAACTGGCGCGCCGGCTGTCAGATGCCTTTTCGCTGGACCTTGGAGCGGTCGCGATCACCAACATCGATCAGGACGATCTGTACTACGATCTCCGGCAGGACGGTTTCGTTCAACTGGGTATCAACTACCATTTCTGACACCGACGACAATTACCGGAATCATGTCCAAACTGGTCCAAGGCATCTGGCCGGCGCTCTGCACGCCCTTCGACGAAGGACTCAAGCTGTCGCCCGGCCGGGTGGCGCCCCTGGTGCGTCACCTGGTGGACGCCGGAAGCGACGGGTTCTTCATCACCGGAGGCACGGGCGAAGGCCGGCAGATGTCGGCCGCGGAACGGCGGCGGATGTGCGAGACCGTAACCCATGACGTCGCGGGCCAGGTTCCGGTGGTCTTTCACGTGGGCGGCACGACCACGGAGGACGCCGTTGTCCTCGCGTCGGAGGCTCGTGCGCTGGGTGCGGACGCTGTGGCTTCCGTCGCCCCCGTGGACCAACCCAACGACCTGGCGGCCGCCGTACGACACTATGCCGCCATCGGAGGCGCTTCCGAGGTCCCGTTTTACGTCTACTGGCTCGCGCGCGACGTGGACGGGCAGGTCTCGCCCGGGCAGTTCCTGGAGGCCATGGACGCGGTGCCCAATTTCGCGGGCATCAAGTTCACGGATCCGAATTTCTTCGTGTTCCAGCAGCTCGTGGACCTGTCCGGGGGCAGGCTGAACGCCATCACGGGGCCGGACGAGATGTGCGTGGCGGGATTCGTGATGGGCAGCGACGGGGCCATCGGTTCCACGTACAACATCATGCCCCGGATGTTCCTGCGCATGTACGACGCCTTTCGAAACGGCCGGATACAGGAAGCCATGAAACTGCAGATCCAGGCCAACCGGGTCATCGCGCTTCTGATTTCGGTGGGCGTCCTGGCCGGGATCAAGAAGTTGCTCGAGTGGCGCGGAGTACCCGTGGGGCCGCCGCGCCCGCCGACCGCCTGGCTGTCCGCGAAAGGGGAGGACCGGCTGCGGACCGGCCTGGAGGCCCTGGATTTCGAAGTGGTATAGTTAAACGGAGGCGGGCAGCCGCAGTATCAATCGTTCAGGCCCCGCCGGGAGAATCGTATCCCATGTCCATGTCCGAAAAGATGAAACACCTGGACGCGCTGCGAAAACAGGCGGCAGAAGGCGGCGGGCAGCGCCGAATCGCCCGGCAGCACGAGGCCGGGAAATGGACCGCCAGGGAACGGGTGGCCTTTCTACTGGACGAGGGCAGTTTCGAGGAGATCGGCGCCTTCGTGACGCACGACTGCCAGGATTTCGGCATGGAAGGCACGGAAGTCCTCGGCGACGGCGTGATCACGGGTTACGGCACCATCGACGGCCGCAGCGTCTACGTCGTGTCCGAAGACTTCACGGTGTTCGGCGGTTCACTGGGCCAGGCCTACGGAGAGAAGATCTGCAAGGTCATGGACCTCGCCATGAAGAACGGCGCGCCGGTCATCAGCCTCAAGGACTCCGGCGGCGCGCGCATCCAGGAAGGGGTGGTCAGCCTCGCGGGCTACGCCGACATCTTCCTGCGTAACGTGATGGCTTCCGGCGTAATCCCGCAGATTTCGGTGATCATGGGACCCTGCGCCGGCGGCGCGGTCTACTCTCCGGCCATGACCGACTTCGTCTTCATGGTCGAGGATACCAGCTACATGTTCATCACCGGACCGGACGTCATCCGCGCGGTGACCCACGAAGAGGTGACCTTCGACGAACTGGGCGGCGCGCACGTCCACAACTCCGTGACCGGCGTGGCCCATTTCTCCGCGCCGGACGAACCCTCGTGCCTGTCCATGGTAAAGGAACTCCTGGCGTTCCTGCCCTCGAACAACATGGAAGATCCGCTACGGACGGCGTCCACGGACGACCCCGACCGGATGGACGAGGAACTCGCCCGCATCGTGCCGGACGACGCCAACAAACCTTATGACATCAAGGACGTGATCCACCGGGTGGTGGACCACGGCGATTTCTTCGAAGTACATGGTGAATTCGCCGACAATATCGTCGTGGGGTTCGCCCGGTTCAACGGGCGGACCGCCGGCATCGTCGCCAACCAGCCCGCTTCGCTCGCCGGCGTGCTGGACATCGACGCGTCCGTAAAAGGTGCGCGGTTCGTGCGCTTCTGCGACGCCTTCAACATTCCCCTGGTGGTCTTCGAGGACGTGCCCGGGTTTCTGCCCGGCGTCAGCCAGGAGCACGGCGGCATCATCAAGGAAGGCGCCAAGCTGCTCTACGCGTTCTGTGAGAGCACGGTGCCCCGGCTGACCGTGGTCACGCGCAAGGCCTATGGCGGCGCCTACTGCGTGATGAACAGCAAGCAGATACGCGCCGACATCAATTACGCCTGGCCGTCCGGGCAGTTCGCGGTCATGGGTCCGGAAGCCTCGGTGAACGTGCTCTATCGCCGGGAACTGGCCGAGGCGGATGACCCCGACGCCCTGCGCGAGGAACTGACCGCCGGATTCCGGGAGAAGTTCGACAATCCCTACGTCGCGGCGAAAATCGGGTATATCGATGAAGTGATCCAGCCCCAGGAGACCCGTCCACGTATCATTTCCGCGCTCGAAATGCTCAAGAACAAGCGAGACGCGAATCCTCCCAAGAAACATGGTAATATCCCGCTGTAAGAGGCCACATGATCCGTAAAATCCTGATCGCCAACCGCGGAGAGATCGCCGTCCGGGTGATCCGCACGTGCCGGGAAATGGGCATCGAATCGACGGCCGTCTTCTCCGAAGCGGACCGCACCGCCCTGCACGTCCAGTTCGCCGACGAGGCCTTCTGCATCGGCGACGCGCCTTCCTCCGACAGTTACCTCCGCGTGGACCGGATCATCGAGACGGCAAAGAAGGCCGGGGCCGACGCGGTACATCCGGGATACGGGTTTCTCTCCGAAAACGGGGCATTCGCCGATCGCTGCGCGGGGGCCGGGATCACGTTCATCGGCCCTTCCGGCGAGGCCATGCGGACCATGGGAAGCAAGACGGCGGCGCGAAAGACCATGCGCCGGGCCGGCGTGCCCGTCGTGCCGGGGACCGAAGAAGGGATCGACCGCGACGAGGAAGCCCTCGGCGCGGCGGAATCCATCGGTTACCCGGTCCTCGTGAAGGCGGCCATGGGCGGCGGCGGCAAGGGCATGCGCGTCGTGGAATCCCCGGACGACCTGGCCGGCGCGCTACGGACCGCGCGATCCGAGGCCCAGTCCGCCTTCGGCGACGCCACGGTATACCTCGAGAAATACCTGGTGGAACCCCGTCACGTGGAATTCCAGATCCTCGCCGACCAGCACGGGCACGCGGTGCATCTCGGCGAGCGGGAGTGTTCGATCCAGCGCCGCCACCAGAAGCTCATCGAAGAATCGCCCTCCTGCATTCTCGACGATGCGCTGAGAAACGCCATGGGCGAAGCGGCCGTACGGGCCGCCGAGGCCGTCCGGTACACCAACGCCGGTACCGTGGAGTTCATCGTCGACCAGGACCGTCAATTCTATTTCCTCGAGATGAATACCCGCCTTCAGGTAGAGCACCCGGTCACCGAGTTGAGAACGGGGCAGGACCTGGTCAGAAGGCAGATCGAAATCGCCGCCGGCATGACCCTCCCCTTCAGGCAGGAAGACGTGCGCCTGCTCGGCGCGGCCCTGGAATGCCGCATCTCCGCCGAAGATCCTAACGCGCAGTTCATGCCCTCGGTCGGCGTGGTTACGCGCCTGAGCGAGCCGGGCGGCCCCGGGGTCCGGCTGGACAGCGGTTTCTGCGCGGGTTACGAGGTGCCGATCTATTACGATCCCATGATCGCCAAGCTGATCGTTTGGGCCGAGAAACGGGAAGAAGCGATCGCCCGCATGAAAAGAGCGCTCGGGGAATACGATATCGGCGGTATCAAGACCACCATTCCGTTTCACCTTCGGGCCCTGTCGGACCCCCGGTTCATTTCCGGCGACTATTCCACCTCTTTCGTCGATACTATGGGGCCTGACGAAGACGCCGGGGCCGATGAGCGTCATATCGCCGCCGCCTTCGCCGCCATCATGAAGCACCGGGAGGCGAGACGGGCGGTGCCGGCCGGGGTCGGCGGGGATGGATCCGGCGGATCCGGAGAGAGTCCGTGGAAGCTGACCGGTCGGCGCGACGCCATGCGAAGGGACCGATAAAGGCCTTCCTGCCGAGGGCCGCCCGGTGCTGGACACGGCGAAAGGGTGTGCATTGAGCTATCTCGTCACCATACAGGGTACGACGTATTCCGTCAGCCTGGATGACCGGGAAGGCCGGGTCGCGTTGCGAATCGACGGTCGGCCGGTGGAAATCGACATGGCCTCGATTCAGGGAGATCGGTTCTATTCCCTGCTCATTGAAGGTAGGTCCTATACGGCGGTCGCGGCGACCTGGGGCGAGCAACGGGAGGTCAGGGTCAACGGCGTTTCGTCCGTGGTAACCGTGGAAGACGAGCAACTTGCCCGGTTGCGCGGTCAGGTCAAATCCCGCCGCCGCGCCGGGGGCGAACAGATCAAGGCGCCCATGCCCGGCCGCATCGTGTCGATTTCCGTTGCGGTGGGCGAGAAGGTGGAAACCGGCCAGGGCGTGGTCGTCATCGAAGCCATGAAGATGGAGAACGAACTGCGCGCCCACGCCGGCGGCACGGTCAAGGAAATCCGGATCGGCGAGGGAGACACGGTAGACAAGAACGACGTGCTGGTGGTCATCGGAGACTGAAGGGCACGCAGCGCGCGGCTCGGTTCGAATTCAGCGGATACGGAAAGGGCGGGTACATGCGACTGGGTGTCGTGGGTTTCGTACCGGGGGACCCCCGGGCCGTCACGGCAGCGGTGTTAAAAAAGGGCCTGGACCTGGGCGTCACCTCGGTCTGCTACCACGGTCCCGGCGAGATCCTGGATGATCTGACGCCGGCGGACTTCAACCGCGTCAACGCGCTCTATGATGATCTGGACCTGGAACTCGCCCAGTTCGGTATCGGCTACGGCGAGTGCCTCTTCGACCCGGACGGATCGGTGCGTGACCGGGTCGTAAAGACCATATGCCGCGGCATCGAAGCAGGCCGGGCACTCATGGCCCACAACGTATTGATCCGGACCGGCAGCCTGAACCCGGCTGGGTCCTACGACCCTGCGCCCGAGAACCACGAACCGGGACGGCTCGACGTGCTGATCGACACCCTGTCGCGGGTCGCGGACAAGGCGGCGGAGGAGGAGATGACCGTCGTGATCGAGACCCACGTGCTCACGATCATGGGGTCGCCCGAGATCAACCGTCAGGTGATTGAAGCCGTCGGGTCCGAACGACTAAGGGTGGTCATGGATTTCGTGAACCACTTCCAGTCTCTGGACCAAGCCTACCACAGCACAGAACGCTTAAACCACATCTTCGACGTCATGGGGCCGATCTCGACGGTCTCCCACATCAAGGACATCAGCGTGGAACCCGGCTTTGTCGTCCACATGAACGAGGAAGTGCCCGGCGCCGGGGTGCTCGACCTGGTCACGGCCGTGCGGCGGTGGGAGGAGATTCAGCCCCAAGGCTACATGCTAGTGGAGCATTTGCCCGATGACAAGATCTCCACGGCCGTCGCAAACGTCCGGCGCATCGCGGCGGAGGCCGGGGTGGAAATCGTCTGAACGGTGGCGGAATGTACGTGTAATTGCGGTTAGTATTACCCTGTTGCAGAATTTGAGAAAATAGTCTCTCGCTTTACGTCCAGGTGACCGCTCTTTCAGCGGAGTATGCCATGAAAACGGTGATAGTCACCATAGGCCTGGTTGTGTTGATTTGCACATCGAACAATGCCGCGGGGCAGAACTACTCGCTACTTACAAAGGATAATCCTGACACACTCACAGTCTACTATAGACAGGCCTTAAAATGCGGGGAAACATCCTTCGAGTACGTAGTAGACGATGAAATGCTTCGAGCACGCTTGAAACGCCGGACAGATGGCGATGAATACGTTCCTGACGATTACCCCTCACTTGAAATGGTGGTTGATTGTCATGCTTACACCCTCGGTAAAACTAGAGAATTTACGGTCTACAACGTGTACGGTATTTGGGCTGTCGGAAAAATCGCAAAACCTAATGTCTTTGGTGCAGAGAGTTTTAAAGATCACATAGTCTGGGCTGCACCTTATGACGGTAAGATTTTCTCCGAACCGCCCTCTTTG
Organism: bacterium; assembly: GCA_965207085.1. Classification (GTDB taxonomy): domain Bacteria; phylum JAAXHH01; class JAAXHH01; order JAAXHH01; family JAAXHH01; genus JAAXHH01. Next base: position 459,045 of record CBDBLQ010000002.1, read on the forward strand.
GGTCTTACAGAAACCCCTGTTTCACACATCCCGGCCGTCATCAGCAAGGTGCTGTCTCATACTCTGACAAATTACCTGAAAGCGAACGCCCTGAAAGCGTCTCAAGCACGTTAGACCTTCAAAGGACGTGCGTAGGTGCACTCGTGGCACGCGTTACGTATCGTCCACACTGGCTCCCCCGCAACGGAACGCGACGTAGATACGTGACGGCACTTACACCAACGGGGCTTTCATTTCTGCTTGAAAACGAACGACGAACGAACGCACGGCCACACAGGCGCGCGGCCACATCATCCGCCCACTATCATGCACGGCGCGCAGTATCGCCGTTTGCCAATGATGATTCAACCTTCGCACGGCCGTCCATCTCCGTTCACGCGCGGTGGCATTACAAGCTCTTGATACATTAAGTGGTTCCTTCCTGTTTACTAAACACATATATTGTTAGCAGCCTAGTAGCAATGTTGCTAGGATATCTACATATCGAATCAACATCAATACCCGTCTAATCGGCTACACATCATGTTGAAGAGATACAGGGCGGAAAGCGATTCAAAACACCAGGCGTCGTTGGCAAGGGGTCAGGACAGGGGGGCATTCCTCTGGACTGAATCAAAGGAACACTCATGGAACACCTTGAACGTCTGCGGAATTGAAGAACCGATACGAGGATGTCGAAACGAAGGTTAACACCTATATTAAGGACATCAATGGAGTGCCTTCGACAGTCTGTCTAAGCGTCATCAGACTCTCTACAGGGAGGTTTTCGACCTGATCTACGATTGCTCGGTGAACCAAGTCGCTGCGAAGCGACTCATAGACAGGATGCTGGATCGCATTTCCAGAATGTAGTTGCCGATTGTACCTCTACAACCAATGCTGGTCTTAGCACAATCTTTGAACCTGCCCAGTTTAGAGGCTCACCGAATCGGAAAGCATAGAAATTTGACTTAGTCTGAGTATGGCCATATACTATATACATGGCTACCGCGAACATAAAATCAACGTATACGCTGGATGTCGAATCCGCACGCGCACTGGAGGCGTTGTCGCAACACTGGAACGTTTCTAAGTCCGAAGTGTTGCGGCGAGTGATTGAACTTGCTGTCAGGGAAGAGTCGCCGGGCAGGAGGACGACGGTCAGTGCGCTCGACAGATTGCAGGCTTCCCTGCGGGAACGCAAGGTCGATGTCACGCGGTGGGCGCATGAGTTGAAAGACGAACGCCGCGCGGCAGCTAGAAAGATGCCTTCCAAGTCAAAATGATCCATTTGGACACGAGTTTTCTGATTCGGGCAATGGACCAGGGTTCACCGGAAGACCGCAAGCTGCGGGCCTGGATCGGGGATGGCGAAGCCCTGGCAATGAGTACTGTCGCCTGGGCGGAACTGTTGTGCGGTCCACTAAATCCGTCCGAGATGGAATGGGCTGCCGAGGTTATTGGACAACGCCGGAACTTCACATCGGAACACGCAGTGATTGCCGCCCGCTTATTCAATGATTCGGGAAGGCGGCGAGGATCGTTGATCGACTGCATGATTGGGGCGACGGCGCTCGCCGAGGGTGCGTCCATTGCTACCGCGAACGCGGTGGATTTTCGCCGGTTCGCAACCTCCGGTCTTGAGTTGGCGTAGGGCTTACCTGTGCACACGCCATAAAACCTTACTTCGGACCTGGTATCAACAGGATTCCAGGGCTTTCTCTACATCGTTGACCAGCCCGTCCCCCAGCGGCACATCCTTCATCTCGCCCGACCGCCGTATCTTGAGTTCCACAACGCCTTTTTCTACCCCGCGCCTGCCCACGGTCAGCCTCACCGGAATGCCCATGAGGTCCGCGTCGTTGAACTTCACTCCGGCGCGATCGTCACGGTCGTCGAAGAGCACTTCGAGTCCCGCCGAGACCAGGGTTTCGTAAACCGATTCCGCCACGTCCGATACGCGGGAGTCGCCGCCGGACAGGTCGATGACGACCACCTGAAACGGTGCCGCGGCCGCGGGCCAGCAAATGCCGTTGTCGTCGTGGTGGCGCTCCACGATCGACGCCATGAGGCGGTCGATACCGATCCCGTAGCAACCCATGACGACGGGCCGGGAGACATTCTCCCGGTCCAGGTAGCCCGCGTTCATGGCCCTGCTGTACTTTTCTCCGAGCTTGAAGATGTTTCCAACTTCGATACCCTGATCGGCCCGGAGGCCGGCGCCCGCGACCAGGTTGTAGCAGGCCGGGATCAGGTCGTCGACGACGAGGAGCGACCGGGACCGGTCTATGCCGAGCGGGGACCCGAAGCCGGGTTCCGCGCCGACGGCGCGTATCTCCTCCGGCGTGGCCGGCCGGAGCCGGAGCGCTCCGACGGCATTGGCCAGCTTGGTATCGCTGAGTTCCATGTCTCCCCTGAGCACGGCAAACACGAACCGGTCCACCGGCCCGTCCTGTTCGTCCGCGACGGTGGCGACAATGAACACGGCCTTGGCGGTCTTCGTCGCAGGGATGTCCAGGTACCGGGCAAGATCGTCGATCGTAGCGGTGCCCGGCGTGTGAATGTCCTCGAGGGGCAGCCGTTCCTCGGCGGTCGGGTGGTCTTTCCCGAATCGGGCAACCTGTCTGTTTGCACGGTATCCGCAGGCTTCGCAGGACAGGATCGTGTCTTCGCCGGACGGCGCCGGCTCGATGAACTCGTGGGCGTCCGATCCGCCCATCATCCCCGGGTCGCTGCGCACCGCCACCGCGTCGAGCCCGCAGCGCCTGAATATGTTGATATAGGCCTGAAAGACCTTCTCGTACCAGTCGTCCAGATCCCCGGTATCCACGTGAAAAGAGTAGCCGTCCTTCATCGTGAACTCGCGCATGCGGATCAGCCCGGCTCGCGGCCGCGGCTCATCTCTGAACTTGGTCTGGATCTGGTACAGCAGGCAGGGCATTTGACGATAGCTTCTGACCACGTCGCGTATCAGGGACGTCACCACCTCTTCGTGGGTCATGGCCAGGCACAGATCGCGGCCGTTCCGGTCCTTCAGCCGGGCCATATCACTCCCGATCTGCTGCCACCGGCCGCTCTCCCGCCAGAGATCCGCCGGTTGCACCACGGGCAGCGCCGCCTCCTGGCCGCCGATGGCGTCCATCTCTTCGCGGACGATCTCTTCGATGCGTCGTTTCACCCGCAGGCCAAGGGGCAGGTAGGCGAAGATGCCGGAAGCCACCTGCCGGACGAGACCTGCGCGAAGGAGCAACTGGTGACTGGGGGTTTCCGCGTCGCCCTGTGCCTCGCGCAACGTTTGATAGAGGAACTTTGAGAGACGCATGAACAGGACCGTAACCGGTTCCCGAACCAGCCGGGTGGTGAGGATTCGGACATGCCTTCGGACGATGCATAAACGGTTGCTTACGAACCACCTGCAGGTATATTCAAGAAAGGATTCAAGCGCGGTGATTACAAGCGGTAAACATGGAACCTGGCGATAAGGACAAACCCTTGCTGACCGGTCAGGCGGCGGACCGCATACCCGTGGCAACGGACCGCGTACCCGTGGCGTATGGTTACTGGAAGAGCGCCATTACGGCGAAGACGATGGGTGCCCGGACTCCGCTCTACGACGTGCAGTGGAACGGCGACGGCACCGGCCTGGTCTGGCTGGAACAGCGTTCGGACACCGGTGTGCTCGTCTGCCGCAACGGCGCCGACGCGCCTTACGACCTGACGGACGGCCATCCGGTCCGGGCCGGCGTGGGCTACGGGGGCGGCGATTTCACCGTGGCCGATGACTGGGTCGTGTTCGCCGAAAAGGACGGCAGGCTGTACCGCCAGTCCCTTGCTCCGGGAACGGCCCGGCCGATCACGCCCGCCTTTGGCGCGGCCGCTTCGCCCACCGTGTCACCGGATGGAAAGTGGGTGCTGTACGTCCACACCTGTGAATCGGTAGACGTCATCGCCCTGGTCGACGGTGAGGGTAGCGGATGGCCGGTGAACCTGGTGCGCGGCGCAGATTTCTACATGCAGCCGGCCTGGCATCCCGACGGCGAGCGGATCGCCTGGATCGAGTGGGACCAGCCGCAGATGCCCTGGGACGGCACGCGGCTGAAGACCGCCCGGATCGATTTCGGTCGCCACGCACTGGAAATCGAGCGGACGATCGCGGGCGATACGGATACGCCGGTATTCCAGCCCGCATTCTCTCCCGACGGACGTTGGCTTTCCTACATCGTTACGGAAGGAGAGTGGGAGAACCTGGTCGCGCTGGACCTCGACACGGGCGAGCGGCGTGTCGTGGCCGAGGGCACGACCCTGGCCGATCCCGCCTGGGTGCAGGGCGTGCGGGTCTACGGCTGGGGGCCGGACGGCGATACCCTGTACTACCGCAGTAACGAAAGGGGTTTCGCGTCGTTGTGGAAGGTCTCCGTGTCGTCCGGCCGGAAGACGAAGGTCGAAACGCCCCGGTACACCTGGATGATGCAGATCGCCGTCTCTCCGGCCCGGGATGCCGTGGCCTGTATCGCCTCATCGTCCACCGTTCCGGAGCGCGTGGTCACCCTGGATGAAAGCGAACATACGGTGCATCGCCAAACGGTGCATCGCCAAACGGTGCATCGCCGCAGCCAGTCGGAGATGATCCCCGAAGCCGACCTCTCCGTTCCCGAGTCCATTACCTGGAAGAACCCGGGCGGAGGAGAGGTGCACGGGCTCTACTATCCGCCCGCCAGCGGCCGGTTCTCCGGATCGGGAAAGCCGCCGGCCATCGTCAGCATCCACGGGGGACCGACGGGCCAGCATCGGTCGGACTATTCCGCCGAGATCCCTTTCTTCACCAACCGGGGCTATGCCTGCCTGTACGTCAACTACCGGGGGAGTACGGGTTACGGACGCAGTTACATGACCGCCCTGCGCGAGCACTGGGGCGAGTACGACACGGAAGACGCCGTCAGCGGTGCCCTTGCCCTCGTGGATCGTGAACTCGCCGATCCGGACCGCATCGTCATCAAGGGTGGCAGCGCGGGCGGTTTTACCGTACTGAACGCCCTGGTCCATCACCCCGGAGTCTTCCGGGCCGGCCTGTGTCTCTACGGCGTGACCAATCTCTTCGGCCTGGCCACGGATACCCACAAGTTCGAGGCGAAGTACCTGGACCTGATGGTGGGGACGCTGCCCGAGCACAGCGACCGGTACCAGGCGTGGTCGCCCCTCTTCCACGCGGACCGGATCCGCGATCCGGTCGCCATATTCCAAGGCAGCGAGGACAAGGTGGTCCCGCCGGACCAGGCCGAATCGATCGTCGAGGTGCTCAAGCGGAACAGGGTGCCCCACATCTACCGGTTGTACGAAGGCGAGGGGCACGGCTGGCGCAAAGTGGAATCCATCGTTTCCTTCTACGACGACGTGGAACGGTTCCTGAAGCGGTACGTACTCTGATGCGGTGGATACAGAAGCAGATCACCTTGACCCCCAGGCCCCGGGGCTTCCACCTGGTGACGGATGAGATCACCGGCCAGGTCCCCGCGCTGGCGGATATCGATGTCGGCATCGCCCACGTCTTCATCTGCCACACCTCCGCTTCCCTCACCATCAACGAGAACGCGGCGCCCGACGTCCGGGGCGACTTCGAGCGCCATATGAACTCCTGGTCCCCGAGCACCAGCCGTACTACCGTCATGACGAGGAGGGACCGGACGACATGCCGGCGCACATCAAGGCCTCGATAATGGGCAGCAGCGTTTCCATTCCCGTCACCGCCGGCCGGCTGAACCTGGGGGTCTGGCAGGGCATCTATCTCTGCGAACACCGGGATCGCGGCGGCGCGCGGCGGCTGGTGGTCACCATTTACGGCAGTCCAGCCTGAAGGGAACTTCGTGGGAACCCTGGCGGATAAACTGACCGGCCTGTTTGCCGACGCCTTTGAATCGGCCGGCTATGATCGAAGCTATGGCGAAGTGCGGGTATCGGACCGATCGGACCTGTGCCAGTTCCAGTGTAACGGGGCGCTTGTGGCGGCCAAACAGTACCGGGCCAACCCACGCCAGATCGCACAGAACGTGGTCGATTCCATCTCGGCGCCAGACGTGTTCGAAGCTCTTTCTCTCGCCGGACCGGGATTCATCAACATCGTGCTGCGGGACGACTACATCGCCGCCCACGTCCAGGAAGTGTACGAGGACGACAGGCTGGGCTGCGAAATCACCGGGACGCCCGGCCGGATCCTCGTAGACTACGGGGGGCCCAACGTGGCCAAACCGCTCCACGTCGGCCATCTCCGGGCCGCCATCATCGGCGAGAGCATCGTGCGGATCTGCCGCTTCCTGGGCCACGATGTGATTGGCGACGTGCACCTGGGCGACTGGGGTCTGCAGATGGGTCTCATCATCGAGGGCCTCCGGGACCGCCAGCCCGGCCTGCCCTATTTCGACGCCGGTTACTCGGGGCCGTATCCCGATGAGCCCCCCGTGACCATAGGTGACCTGGAGGAGTTGTATCCCCAGGCCAGCGAAAGAGAAAAAAGCGACCAGGAATTCGCCGAGGCCGCGCGTCAGGCCACGGTGGAACTCCAGGCCGGCCGGCCGGGTTACCGCGCGCTGTGGCAACATTTCCGTGACGTGTCCGTCGACGACCTCAAGCAAAGCTACGAACTGTTGAACATCCATTTCGACCTGTGGCTCGGAGAGAGCGATACCCAGGATCGGCTTCATGGCCTGATTGAGCGATTGAAGGCGGAGGGATACGCCAGGGAAAGCCGGGGCGCCCTGGTTATAGAAGTCGACGATCCGGAAGACAAAGAATCGATTCCCCCGCTGATGCTGGAGAAAAGCGACGGCGCGGTGCTGTACGGCACGACCGACCTGGCGACGATCGACCAGCGCATCGAGGAGTTCCGGCCCGACTACATTCTCTACGTGGTCGACAACCGCCAGCAGCAGCATTTCAGGCAGGTTTTCAAGGCTTCCTACAAGACGGGCGTGGCGCCGGAATCGACGCGGTTGGAGCACAACGGCTTCGGGACCATGAACGGGAAGGACGGGAAGCCCTTCAAGACCCGCGAGGGCGGGATCATGAAGCTGAAGGACCTGATCGGGCTGGTGACCGACCACGCCATGGCGCGCATCGAAACCATCGAATCGGTCCGCGAATACGACGAGGACGAGAAGGCGCACATCGCCCGCATCGTGGGCGTGGCCGCCCTGAAGTATGCCGACCTGATGAACCACCGCACCAAGGACTACGTCTTCGACCTGGACCGGTTCTCATCCTTCGAAGGCCGAACGGGGCCTTACATTCTCTACGCCGCCGTGCGGATCAAGTCGGTGCTCAGGCGGGCCGGCGAACGCGGCCTCCAGCCGGGCGGGATCATGGCGCCCCAAAGCTCGTCGGAACGCGACCTGGACCTCAAGTTGTCCGAATGGCCCACGGTGGCCGATCTGGCCTTCGAAACCCGGGCGCCGAACCACCTGTGCGAATATGCCTTCCAGCTGGCCACGGCCTATAACCGGTTCTACCATACCCATCACATCCTGAACGAGGAGGACACGGACCGCCGGGCCTCCTGGCTTGCCCTGTCGGAGGTCACGCTGCGCGTGCTGGAGCGCGTGCTGGACCTGCTCGGCATCGAGGTGCCGAGACGCATGTAGCAAGCCGAGGGTCATGAAGCGAACCGTGGCACCTGTAGCAAACCAAGGCGCATGTAGCAAACCGAGGCACACGTAGTACCATGCAGAAAACCATACGCAGGAATCGGCAGGCCATGAATATCGTATATCTACATTCCCACGATACGGGCCGGTACATACAACCCTACGGCCACGCCATTCCCACACCCGCCTTGCAGAAACTGGCGGAGGACGGGGTCCTGTTCAGGTCGGCCTACTGCGCGAACCCGACCTGTTCCCCGAGCCGGGCGGCCCTGCTCACCGGACAGTGGGCCCACACCTGCGGCATGTTCGGCCTGGTCAACCGGGGTTGGTCGATCCACCATCCCGAGCGGCTCATCATGCACACGCTGCGCGAGGCGGGATACGACACGGTGATGGCCGGATTCCAGCACGTGGTGAAGGACCTGGATGACGCCGGGTGGTCCCGCATACTGCCGCGGGAGGCCGGTGACGACAAAGCACCCGCCGAAGAACTCACCGTCTCCTTCCTGTCCGAACCTCATGACCGCCCGTTCTTTCTGGACGTGGGCTTCGGCGAAACCCATCGCAGGGGCCCGGGTTTCGCACCGCAGCCTGACGGGGAACCGCCGGCCGATCCCCGTTTCGTGCGACCGCCGGCGCCTTTCCCCGATACGCCGGAGCTTCGTCGGGACATGGGCCTCTTTATCGATGCCGCACGTACGCTCGATCGAAAGATGGGACGCGTGTTGGAGGCCATCGACCGGTACGGACGGAGGGACGACACCCTGGTCATCTGCACCACCGATCACGGCATCGCTTTCCCCATGATGAAATGCCACCTCACCGACCACGGCATGGGCGTCATGCTCATTCTGCGCGGTCCGGACGGTTACAGCGGAGGCAAGGTGATCGATGGCATGGTAAGCCAGATCGACCTGTTCCCTACCCTTTGCGAACTGACCGGGATCGACCGGCCGGACTGGCTGCAGGGCGTGTCACTGGACCCGCTCGTCCGAGGTGAAGCCACGGAAATCCGGGAAGAAGTCTTCGCCGAGGTGAACTACCACGCGGCCTACGAGCCTCAGCGGGCCGCGCGGACCCACCGCTGGAAGTACATCCGGCGATACGGAGACCGCGAACTTCCCGTCATGACGAACTGCGACGCGTCGATCACGAAAACGACCCTGATCGAGCGGGGCTGGCGCGACCGGGTCGTACCCCGTGAACGGCTGTTCGATACTGTGTTCGATCCGACCGAGACCTGCAACCTGGCCGGCCGGTCCGAATCCGCGGAGGTGTTGCGCGATATGCGCGCCCGACTGGACCGCTGGATGAAATCCACGGGCGATCCCCTGGTCGATCAGGAGGTCGTGCCCCCGGACTCCGGGGGCGTGTTGAACAGCCCCGCCGACCTCTCGGCGGCCGATGACCCCCAGTATCCCGTCTGAGCCATGCCACCTGTCTATCTGAACCACCTGCTTATCTTTCTGGACGCGGAGACATACCGTTCCATCGGCGCATCCGGGTTTCTGAACGGGCACTTCGCCTATTCCGAAGAGCGGACGACCCACGACCAGGCCACGGGCATGTCGTGGACCGGCCGCTACTACTACGGCCGCGATACCTATTTCGAGTTCATGGATCCGGGCCGTACCTCCTGGGCGCCCCGCGACGCCCTCGCATTCGGCATAGAGCAGGAGGGCGGATCGGAAAAACTCGCCGCCCGCCTGGAAAGGACATTGAAACGGGATATCACGCGGTTCAAGCGGAAGAGAAGGTACCGGGACCAGGACATCCCCTGGTTCTGGACGGTCGATATACCGCGGAAGGACGACGCCCGGTTGATTTCCTGGGTGATGGAATACGATCCCGGGTTCCTGGACCGCTGGGCGCCGGACCTTCCTCCGGGAAACCCTGGCGCGGGGACGACCGGCATCGCCAGAAGCGGGTTCCTGACCCGTTATCGTTCCGCGATCGGCGACGACCTGTCTGACCGGCTGTTCCGGGACATCACGTCGGTGACCGTGACGCTGCCGCCCGATGAGGCGAACCTGCTCGAGGCTGAGTTGGGGTTGTACGGGTATAGCGCAGCGGAGATGGAACGCCCCGCGGAACCGGGTGCGGACGATGGCTCGGGATCGGGACCGGGGAACGTGGCCGGCATGGCAACAGATCGATCGGGCCCCGCACTTTCTACCATCAAGAAACGCACAAACTTCCGCGGGCCGGACCTCGACATCGTGGTGGAGTGGGCGTCTCCGGTCGACGACCGAGCCAGGTGCACGGTATCCGGGTCCTTCGGCGACGGTTACGGCATTACCGCCTTTACCATGGAGACGCGGCCGGTCTCCGTCACCACCGTCCACACCTTCGGTCCGTCCTGCCGACTCACGGTCGACAGGACGGGTACAGCCACGTGGTCATTGCAGCGTATGTATCAGTACGAATTGTAAAACTTCTACCTGATTTGATTGTGCCGTCTAGAGAATAAGGGTAATTTCCTACTAAATAACACAGGTAGTTTCTGTCGTTGTCGTGTGATCCTCTTACAGGCCAAATGAACTCAAATATGTCGCTTGAAACTTTCGTACCCGAGCAGTTCAGATCTCTAAAGGATCCCTCGCGCGATTTACCACGGATCGCTAAAGACCCGTACGGCATGTCAATAATTGCGGCCGCAGTGGAACAGATTCCAACTCACCATCAACTATTGCTCGGAGATGCTCGCCGTGCAGTCTTGCCCGATGAATCAGTCCACCTCGTACTTACGTCGCCACCGTATTGGACATTGAAACCATATCGTCGTTCTGAAGGTCAGTTGGGCTGGATCACACACTACGAAGAGTTCTTAGGACAACTTGATGAAGTGTGGAACGTATGCCATCGCGCACTGTTGACCTGGGGGACGGCTCATTTGCGTCGTGGGTGACGTCTGTCTTTCTCGTCGCAAGAACGATGGCCGCCATACCGTAGTTCCCTTGCATGCTGCCATTCAGGACAGGTGTAGAAAAATCGGGTTGGACAATCTTGCTCCGATTATCTGGCACAAGATTGCAAATGTCGCACATGAAGTGGAGCGAGGGACAGGCGGTTTCCTAGGCAAACCTTATGAGCCCAATGCCGTGATTAAGAACGACATCGAGTTCATCTTGATGCAACGTAAGCCCGGGGGTTATCGAAAACCAAGCATTGCCGCGAGGACGCTGAGTCTGCTATCCGAGGAGATTTTCAAGACTCACTTCCGTCAGATCTGGGCAGATATTGGTGGTGCATCGACCCGGGATCACCCCGCCCCTTTTCCAATTGCTTTAGCCGATCGTTTAATCAGGATGTTCAGCTTTGTAGGAGACACAGTACTTGACCCCTTTACCGGGATTGCTTCGACCCAGATCGCTGCCGCCAAATGTGGTCGTAACAGCATCGGCATCGAAGTAGACCCTGTCTACTACAGGAAAGCAGTAGATCGGTTTGATGGAAAGACTACCAGCCTGCTAAGGAAAATCGAAGTACAAACTGGTAAGATTAAAACTAAAACAGGCTTACCTGTAGTTGGGAAGGAGATTAGTGCTTGATTACAGCTCAGGAGGCTGTCGACGATCTGTACCGCATCGCTGTAACGGAAGAGAGTGCAGCTTCAACCGCGCGACTTGATTTGTTGGCAGATTTCTGCGTGCAAGAAGTTAATCGGCGCGGTCTGAAAGATGTCGAGAAAGAAGCCACGATTCCCGGAGGAGGTCGTGAGAAAAAATGGGATGTGGCGTGGCGCTATGACGGCAAGTATCGGCTTGGCGTCTCACTGAAGTCACTGCTGAAGAACCTCGGTGGAACCGTTTCCAATCGGATCGATGATATGATCGGTGAAGTCACAAATGCTCAGCTTTACTCGCCTGAGATCGCAATCGGTTACATTATGGTTTTCAACGTTGCCGAGGACCGCTACTCTCCTAAGCACGAATCTACATGGTGCAATCTCTTTCGAAAACGTGTCAAGTCACTATCTGGCCGACAACCTCCATCCTGGACTACAGGAACTGTGGAAGATTATTTGTTGGTGGAAGTGGACTTCAATGCAGGACCATCAATCATAAGAATGTCGCAGCCTATCGAAGGATTCTTCGACACTTTAGTTGAACAGGTAGGTTTAAGAAACCCCAAAGCCATTTCCCCTTGAGTTTGAGTATCTCTGGTCCGTACACCACCGCTTGGAGGCGGTGGTCCGAAGTGGCCGTGCAAATACGGTTCACAAGATACCTACCGAGTTGACGTCAATCGTCGATGCGGCCCGATGAACGCAGCAGACCGAGACGTTCCGGCGTCGAATCCTATGCTGGTCAGCAGTTGGACGCGGGACAGGTCCTGCACAGGTGCCGGTTCACGAGATGGGTCGTCGCGAGCAGGACGCCCCCGGTTACGTGGAGGGCTACTTCGAAGCTCCCTTCGGTCGCCAGGTAACCCGTAACGATTACTCCCACGGCCAATACCAGGGTGAGAAACGCCCTCCATCTCCTGTGGTGCCTCACGCCTGCAACCACGCTCCCGGCGGCGAGCAGCACCGCGCCGATTATGGCGTACTCGGCGGGTTCACCGGCCAGGAATCCGAGACCCACGAGCGGTAGGAACGTCACCGCCAGCGGCAGGGCCAGGCAATGGATCGCACATGCTGACGAGACGAACACGCCGATGTTGTCTACGGTTCCTCGATTGATCTGATGGTTCATTTCTTTTCTGAATCTCCTATGGGATAAACCTGGAGGCCGGCTCAACCGGCGCCCCGGACCTTGCCAAGTCCGACCCAGGCGCCCGCACCTACCAGCCCGACCAGAATGATCAGTGCCGATAGCGGTACCGTCGCGCGCTGGCCCACGTCGCCTAATGACTCGTCTGCGAAATGGAAAGTCGGTAACGTGGGAAGCACATCCGCCGACATCTGCTCCCCGGCCAGGATTGCCGGCACGAAGAACGACTGCCACTGACCGGCGAACGCTCTCACCTGAGACTGAAACCGGGCAAACCGCGCATCACCCGTTCCCGCCGCGTCGATCAGCATCTCCTGGACCAGGAGTGCGGGGGAGAGAAACCGGTAGCGGCGGATCAGTCCGTTCTGCTCGTCACGTCCCATCCTGTGTCGCTCAGACACCTCTTCCAGGCGCTGGTTCACCGCGTCTGTCGCGGCCCAGGCGAGCGCGGCCCGGTTGGGTTCATCGGTCGCATCTCCACCGGTCAGTTCGGGATGGTCCTCGAGGTAACGGGCAAGCAGCTCGCTGCGGCGGTTTACCGCGTCGTTCGAGGCTTCGCGCTGGGCAGTAATCATCTCCACCCGCGACGGGAGCGGATGGAGCAGCCCCGCGGCGATGTTGATGGCGGCCGGCAGCACCACCACCAGTACAAGCCAGGCCCCCACCAGCACCGTGGCGTTCCAGGAGGATGACCGGCCGAGGCTGTTTACCCAGGCGGTGAGTGCGAACCAGAACAGTGCGTACACCGTCAGCGCCGCGCACCACAGAAGCACCCTGCCGAGCAGCCCCGTAGACCCGAAACCTCCCGAGATCAGTATTCCGATCAATGACACCCCGACGGCCGCGGCCAGGACCAGCATGGCGCGGAAGGCGAGTTTCGCGGTCACGAACCGACGCGCCGATACGGGCTGGGAAAGTGTAAGGGCCAGGGTGCCCTGTTCGCGTTCCCCCGATAGCACGTTGAAACCCATGGCCAGCACGAGCAAGGGCAGCAGGTAGATCACGACGAAGGCCAGGTCGAATCGTCCCACCATGAGGTTGAGCGGGTTCTCCACCTCGCCGTTCTGCAGGAAGGTGGATTCGTTGGTACGTATGCTGACATCGTAGTAGTACGGCAGGAGATCGCTCTGTCCCACCGCCAGGGCGGTCAGGGGACCGGGACCCAGCGCGACGGCCCGGGCGCCCCGGCGGCCACCCATCACGTTGGCGTTGCGGGGGTCGCGGAAGGGGGAGGACGGCTGGGCTCCGTTCTGGATGGCGGCCAGTTCGCGTTCCAACCCCTCAGTCCGTTGGACATTCCCCTCCCGTACGACCTGGACCGTGTGTTCCTGGAATCGGGCCCAGGCCATGCCGTTGGCCAGCGCGTAGGCAAAGAGGACGATGAAAAGGGGCAGGACGATCCGCAGGGTGCGGTCGGCCGCTAGAAGCCGCCACTCGTTGAGCAGGATGGTCTTTATGGTCTTGGTCTGCATGATCAGGCCACCTCCGCGCGGCGAACGGCGTATGTGACCACCACAAACGCACCGGCCAGCCACAGTCCGAGCATCAGGAGCGAAAGCGCCCGGTTCTTCAGGACCCACGACACCTCAGGTGCGTCGTATCGGAAGGGCGGCATCTGCGACCAGAGATCGGCGGAGGCGAGGTAGACCTCACCGGTACGGGAGTTATCGGTCAACTCGCCGTTCAAGCGCTCCACCAGATCCCTCCGGTATTGCTCCGCGGCGGCGGCGAAGTGGCGGTGCTGTTCGACATCCGTCCCGGCCAGGCCCATGGAAAGCGTCCGAACCGCCAGCAGCGGCGCTGTCACCGCAAGCGCTTCGTGTACGTATCCCTGGCGCTTGAAGGTGTCCCATAAGGCGCCGTAGTTCCGGTCGAAGATCTGGTCGCCGAACACCTCGCTTTCCTGCAGGAAGACACCGATCGCATTGATCGGGAGGTCTTCTGTCCGCTCCACCCCGTACTGCGCGAGCAGGTTCTGCGTCACGACAGCCCGGTCGGGACGGTCAACGCCCTCCACGCCGTTGGCCATCTCCTGTTCAAGGGTGTGGGCGAACTCGATCGCGGAAGGCGTCGGGTACAGCCATTTCGAGAGATCCACCGCGACGCGGGGCGCCACGAGCCCGTTCACCACCCAGATGGCCAGCAAGACGACCAACGCGGCTCGCGCCGAAGGGGCCCGGGCGGAGACGGCGAGGGACAACCCGATGAACGTGGCGAAATAGGCCAGGTAAATCCCGGCAAGCACGGCGCCGCGTACCAGCGGGGAAGTCGCCGGTCCTGGGCTTCCTACGACGATGGCGGCCGCGCCCACGACTGCCGCGGGTACCAGGAGCAGCGCCAGGGCGGCCGACGCGCCGAGGGCCTTGCCCATGGCGAGTTCAAGGCGTCCGACGCCCGTAGCGAGGAGTTGCCGCAACGTGCCCCGCTCCCGCTCGCCGGCGAGCGCACCGAAAGTCAACAGGATGATAAGAAGCGGTACCAGGTGCTGAAGGACCTGCGCCGCCGTCAACGCGCCTATGCGCTGCGCGGGGGTCGCGTCCTGTGCGGGTCGCAACAGGAAATCGTTCTGCCTGTGGGCCTCCAGGAACACGGACGTTCCCGTATAGGAATCCACCCCTTCATCGACGAAGGACAGCGCCAGCCGGGGTTTGAACGCGTATACACCATAGTGGGCCGCGGAGTGAGGGTTCTTCTCGCCCTGTGATTCCCAGTGATCGCGGGCGGTTGCCTGTGCGGCGGCGAGTTCCTTCTGCGCGTTGCGCGCCTGGACCCATCCCGTTCCCAGCGAAACCAGGAGCAGGGCGCCTACCAGGGCGGCGCACCAGCGGAAGCGCCCGTCCCGCACTACGTCCATGAATTCCTTTCGGACGATATGCCTGATCATTGTTGGCTCCTAATCATGCATGTGTTCGAGGTAGATGCGTTCGAGATCGGCGTGGCCGATTTCGTCGGTAGTCATCTCCGCGACGAGGCGGCCATGCCGCATGATCCCGACCCGCGTTCCGGTTTCCTTTGCGCGAAAGAGGTCGTGGGTCGCCATGAGCACCGCTACGCCCCGATCCTTGAGCTGCTCCAGCAATTCGGAGAACTCGTTCGAAGCCTCGGGATCGAGGCCGGACGTCGGTTCGTCGAGGAGCAGGGCGTCGGCCTCCTTGGCGATGGCGATCGCAATGCCGACTTTCTGCCTCATGCCCTTGGAATACGCGGATACGCGGGAATGGACCGCATCCGCTTGAAGCCCCGCTTCGCCGAGGATCTCGGTGAGGCGATCCGTCGACAGGGATTCCTTCCCGCCCAGCGCGGCGAAATAGGCCAGGTTTTCCAGGCCGCTCAGGTTGCGATAGAGCATGACCTGCTCGGGAACGTAGGCGAGGTGTGTTTTGGATTTCAGCGGTTCCTCGGCGACATCCAGACCCATCACGTGAGCGCTTCCGGACGTCGGCTCCAGAAACCCCAGGAAAAGGTGGATTGTCGTTGTCTTGCCGGCGCCGTTCGGGCCCAGGAGGCAGTAGATCTCCGACGGGCCGACGCGGAGATCCAGGCCGACAACAGCTTCTACTTCGTCATAACGTTTGGACAGCGACCGGGTTTCCAGCACGGGCGCCATTGCGGCGCCTGCCGAATCGGCCAGGGTTTCAGACTCATCGACAGTCTGTACTTCGCTCGTGTTCTCTATCCGGGATTCCTGACCGGATTCCATAGGTTTTTCCTCCGAATGCATGGAGTATACTCGATCCCACGCCAGCTGCGCGACTTCGAATCACTATTTCCAGTAAGATAAAGCCACCGACGCGCGGGACGGATTTTGACGGTGCAAAATCAGCGAACACGCATCGGGAACCGAACGAACTATGTGAAAACCGAAAGGGCGGTATTCAGACAGGTGGGGCCCGGGAATCGTGCCCGCGGGTCGTCGCATCAAGAGGATGCGCAAGGGCGTACGTGCCGGATATGCGGTGTATCGGCACATCGGGGAAGTCGTGCACGCCGAAGCGATCGATGGAATCGATGATCGGCAGTCCGTGGACATGGCAGGCAACACAGGTGCCGCTTACGCATTCGTCATCGTGGTCATGGGGCGCCACCGAGAGCACGAAGAGGACGACGGCGAAAACCGCGGCCCAACGCTGTAGCGTCAACCAATCTGGTCGCATGTCGGCGAACATAGTACGCCCTTGAAGTCCTGTCAAGCGCCTTCAACACTTCATCGAGTCCGATATACCAAATTAAAGGTATTTACATGAAACGACCCCTATCTCTTGAATCTAATTACGTTCCGCACCGGCGGCTGCACAGATTCCCGCCAGGATTCTAAACGGCCTCAGCGCTTCGATGCCGTTCAGGCTACGCGGGCGGAACGGCCCCTTCCATTTTGTACCGTCCACGTCTCCATCGAACACATCGGTACCCCACAGTATGCGTACGTCCTTCCCCCGGGGACCCCAGACGGCCGGGTCAGTCGGTCCGAACAGCGCGATGACCGGCGTGCCCGCAGCCGCAGCCAGGTGGGTCATGCCCGTATCGTTGCCGATCATGGCCCGGCACCGGGCATACAGGGCGGCCACTTCCACCAGGGACCGGTCCTCGATGACCAGGACATCGCGGGATTCGATCCAGGGCAGCAGGCGACTACGGATCAGGTGATCCGCCGGGCCGAAGGTGATCACCAGCCTGAAGCCCGATTCGGTCAACAGGTCGATCAGTTCCCCGTAGTTTTCCGCCGGCCAGCATTTGTCCGCGCCACCGCTGCCTGGGTGGATGGCGACCAGCATGTGTACGTTTTCCAGTCTGTGCACGTCGTCCGGGGCGGCGCTTGACGGAACTCCGACCCGGGGTGGATCGACTGCAGTCTCGATACCCAGAGGTTTCAGTGCATCCATCAACACGCGGGTCATGTGGGTTCTTCGGCCGTCGAGAGGTCGGGACTGTCCTGTGAGCACCGGGCCGGACGCAAACCTTCGGAGGTTCTCCACGAACACGCCGTCAGGATCGGGCAGATAGGAGAGTATTAAGTCGTAGGATCGCAGACGCCGAATCAAATGGTCGGGCAGCTTCCGCGGCACGGAGCCCGGGAGTGCGCCGCCCTGTGTGCCCGGCGGTGCGAACAGGGGGGTGAATCTCCGGTCGTCTACCGGCAACACGTCGTCCACGAACCCGCAGCGCTTCAACAGTGAAAGCCGGACCGGATCGCCCATCATGTCGATGGACAGGCCGCTATAGCGCTTCTTCAAAGCGGAGAGCACGGGGAGCGTAAGGATCAGGTCTCCGACCGCGCCCGATCGGATGATCAGCACACGCTTCATGCTTCCAGGTCGAAGGTTGCGCCGACCCCCGAATCCGCCGCCCGTTCATAGGCCAGCCGCGCGGTGACCGCGTCTTCCATGGCGTAACCCACGGATTTGAACACGGTGATCTCCGCGTCACTGGTCCTTCCCTCCTTCCTCCCGGTCACCAGTTCGGTCAGTTCGGCGCGGATGTGATCCCTGGAGATGTCGCCCGCCCGAAGGGGAACGATGATGTCGCCCGCTTCCTCGAAAGCGCCTTCGTACGTATCGACGAAAACGCGGGCCCGCCGGATCAACCCGGCGTCCAGTTCCTGCGAGTCGGCGGTAAAGACGCCTACGGCATTCACGTGCGTGCCGGGACGAACGAGGCCGCCGTCGAAGAGGGGCTTCTTGCTGGACGTACAGACCGCCAGCACGTCCGCTTCGGCCGCGCAATCGGCGGCGGATTCCGCCAGGCGGCAGGACAACCCCCTGGATACGAGGTCATCCGCGAGTGCGCGTCCCCGCTCGGGCGTCCGGTTGTACATGACAATCCGTTCGATGGGGCGGACCGCCAGGATCGCGTCTACGTGAAACCGGCCCTGGACGCCCGTTCCGATGATGCCCAGTACCCTGGCATCCTCGCGCGCCAGGTACTTCGTGGCCACCGCGGACGCCGCAGCCGTCCGTATGCCGGTGAGGTAGGTGGCGTCCATGAGGGCGATGAGCCGCCCGGTATCCGCGTCGCACAACACGTAGAATCCCGTGATCATGGGAAGACCCCTGGCCGGATTGTCGTGAAACGCGGAAACGACTTTGGCGCCCAGGGTATGCGAGCCATAAAGGTAAGCCGGCATGAAGAGGGCGACCGAAGGCCGGTCGGCAACCCGGACAGGCAGACGGACGGGTACGTCGTCTTTCTCACCCACGGAGCGAAACCCTTCTTCCACGGCTTCGATCACGTCCGGCATGGTGAGGACGGATGCCATATCCGATCTCGAAAGAAGGCGTACCTTGCTCACGGCTGACTCCAATCAGAAGACGGGCTCACAGTACGTTGAACGAGCGAGAAACTGATTGCCCAGGCGGGTGGCCCGGTTTAGATTGTATAATCGTCCTTTAAGCTGCAATCAATGACAATCTGAGTGAATCTTTGTCGCCAAGGCTCGCCGCCGAACACCATGATCCGTGTCGCCGGAAGCCTTCATTAACCGTCCAGGTCTCGAGCCCGGACATGCACTTGGGAGTGGGTATGCGCGAACGTCAGAAGGAACTCCGGAGACAGCGGTTCCGCAAGGAGCAGAGGCGCAAGGCCGCGATCCGGCAGATGAAGCGGAAGAAAAAGGTGAAATCGGCTGCAAAATAGCCAGGCTTTTACCCCTGACAGGTGAGGCATGAGCGACACATCGGATGCGGCGAAGGACTACGTCCTCCACACGGCCCATGAACACAACGTCAAGATCATCCAGTTGTGGTTCACGGATATACTGGGTTTTCTGAAGAGTTTCTCCATTACGGTGGAAGAACTGGAAGACGCCCTGAAGGACGGCGAGGTCTTCGACGGCTCGTCCATCGAGGGATTCATACGACACAGCGAGCAGGACATGATCGCCATGCCGGATCCCAGCACGTTCCAGATCCTTCCGTGGCGTCCGGACGCCCGCACGAGCGCCGTGGGCAGCATGTTCTGCGACATCCTGGACCCCGATGGTGCCCGACCCTACGAGGGCGACCCGCGCCAGATCCTCAAAAGGAGCCTCCAGCGCGCGGCCGGGCACGGGTACACCTTCTACGTCCAGCCCGAACTGGAATACTACTACCTTAAGTCCAGCGAAGGTCCGCCCCAGCCCCTCGACCAGGGCGGTTACTTCGATCTCACCCCACTGGACTGGGCGACGGACCTGCGGCGCGACACCGTGATGGCCCTCGAGGAGATCGGTATCGGCGTCGAGTTCAGCCACCATGAAGGCGGTCCCGGCCAGAGCGAGATCTCCCTGCGTTACACCGACGCCATGACCATGGCGGACTACACCATGACCTACCGCCTCGTGGTTAAGGAAGTGGCCCTCCGGCACAACGTGTACGCCACCTTCATGCCCAAGCCCCACGCCGGACATAACGGGAGCGGGATGCATATACATCTTTCGCTTTTCCGCGGCGACGAAAACGCCTTTTTCGACGAAGGCATGGACTACCACCTTTCGGATACGGGCCGGTCCTTCATCGCCGGCCTGATGCGTCACGCCCCCGAGACCATGCTGGTCACGAACCAGTGGGTAAATTCGTACAAGCGGCTCATCGCGGGCTACGAGGCGCCGCTCTTCGTTTCGTGGGCGCTGCGCAACCGGGCGGACATGATCCGGCTGCCTACCTACAACCCCGCGAAACACGAAGCCATGCGGGTGGAGTACCGCGCCCCCGATCCCTCCTGCAACCCCTACTTGGCCTTCGCCGTCATCCTCGCGGCGGGCCTGGCGGGCATCGAGAACGGATACGAACTCGGTCCCCCCGCGGAAGTCGACCTGTACGGCATGTCCCACGAGGATCGTCGGAAGCTGGGGATACAGTCCCTGCCCAAGGACCTGAACGAGGCGATCAAGCTGGCGGAAGGAAGCGAACTGCTCGTAAATTGTCTCGGAGAAGAGGTCTTCGATAAGCTGATCGAGAACAAGCGTGAAGAGTGGGAACGGTACCGGTCTCAGGTCACCGACTACGAACTGAAAACCTACATGTCCCTGCTGTAGGGTCAGGGATCGGTCCCGCCCACGCCCACGATTTCCTCGGCGAGCACCTTCCGGGCGGCATCCGGGTCATCCGCCACCAGCGCCACCAGGCTTCGGTCACCGGCGTGCTCGACGAACCGAAGGCTGCGAATGCCGATCTTGGCATCCGCCAGGCGCCTTGCCACCTCCGCCAACGCACCGGGCCGGTTTTCCAGGTCGAGCACAAGGGCGTCCTCGGTAACCGCGCGGTACCCCGAATCCCTCAATATCCTGAGTGCGGCGTCATAGCGGTCTACGCGTAATACGATGATGCCGCTTTCTCCCACCACGCGGGCCTCTATGAATTCGATGTTGATCTGGGCACGGGCGAGTGATTCGGAGACGGCTGCCAGGGTGCCCGGAGGTTCTTTTACCGGGATGATGATTTCATTCATGTGGATTTCTCGGTTGCTCGCTGCATATCGTCAATGAATTCCTCAAGCGTTTCCCAGGTAACGCCTGGCAAGGCAATGAGGTGCGCTATGTCGCCGGAACCGGCAAGCACCCATTTGTCCATGATAGCCTTCGGCGGCCGGGGGAAGACGACCGTGACCGAGCAGGGATTACGCCAGGCCTCCACGCCGATCTCGTTCAGCGCCTTCTCCACATAGGCCGCCTTCCGCTGGGACTCGCCGATCAGCTCTCGAAACCCGTCGTCGCCGTGCAAGCGCAGGGCATACCAGAGCATCAGGGGCGTAATCGCGTTTCTGGATCCGCTTATGGTCGTATCGAGCGCGCCCACGTATTCGACCGAACGGGAAATACGTTCCATGTGCGTCTTCCGTACCATGGCCACACCGCACGGCAGGGGAGATCCTATCATCTTGTGCCCCGAAATGGAAATGCTGTCGGCGCCATCGCCGAAGTGCCAGGGCGGCGGATCGTCCACGAAGGGCAGGATCATACCCGAAAAGGCCGCGTCGACATGGATGTACGCGTTCGGCGCGCACTGTCTTTCAAGGACTTCCCGAATGCGGTCCAACCGGTCGATGGCGTCGGTCATCGTCGTGCCGGCATTGGCGAACACGATGGGCGGCACGTCGCGGTGGATCCGGATGCTCTCCTCCAGGTCCCGGTAGTCCATTTCACCGGTATGGCCGCTTCTTATCATAATATTGCGCGTATGTTGCAGCCTTAGTATCTTGCTGACGCTGTAATGGGTATCCTCGGAGAAATAGACGATGCCGTCCGGATAGATTTCCCGGGCGAGATAGAGGCCGTACATGTTCCCCTCCGTCCCGCCGTTGGTCACGTAACCCCAGCAATCTTCGCTACCGATCCCCGTCAGGCGGGCAAAGGTTCTGATCACCTCGCGTTCGAAATCGTGGGTGTTCATGCGGAAGTTGCTGCCCGAAAACGGATCGCCCAGGTTGTTGACGGCAAACTCCATGAAGCGGTAGAGCGGGGCGAAATCGAACCGGTGATTGCACGGATAGCCGATGGATACTTTTCTGAGGGAGGTCAGTCGCTCGTAGAGCGCATCCAGCCTTGCCGTGCTTCGCTCGTCGAGAACGGCCGGATCGGCAACCGGATCAGGGAATGCAGGTTTCGTGGTCATAACGTGTAATCTACACAAAAACAGATCAGGGAGTCAGGAAATCTCGAATAGCCGAACGGTACAAGATACGGGGGAGGCCGAGTCTGTAACATGTTTTGTGTAACTGGCAATAGCGTATATCTTGCTCACAAGGAGGAAGTGCTATGGCCAGAGACAAGAAGTCCCCAGGTAAGATCGACCGTCTTCTCGACGAACTGATGGAAGACGGGGTGGACGCCGAGGACCTGTTCGGCGAAGACGGCCTGCTCAAGCGCATGAAGAAGCGCATGGCCGAGCGGATCCTGGAAACCGAGCTCACCGATCATCTCGGTTACGAGAAGCATGCCCCCGACGGCAGGAACCATGGCAACAGTCGCAACGGCAAGACCACCAAGACGCTCAAGGACCAGACGGGCGATCTGCCTGTCGACATCCCCCGGGACCGCGAGGGCTCCTTCGATCCGAAGCTGATCCGCAAGTACCAGACGCGCTGGCCGGACTTCGACGACAAGATCATCTCCATGTACGCGCGGGGCATGAGCACCCGCGATATCCAGGGCCACGTCGAAGACCTCTACGGGGTGGCCATCTCGCCCGAACTGGTCTCCCGGATCACCGACACCGTAACCGACGAGGTGACGGCCTGGCAGTCGCGTCCCCTGGATGAAGTCTACCCGATCCTGTTCCTGGACGCCCTGTTCATCAAGATCCGTGACAGCGGCAGCATCCGGAACAAGGCGGTCTACCTGGCGCTGGGCGTCAACCTGGCCGGCGACAAGGAGTTGTTGGGCCTCTGGATCGAGCAGAACGAGGGCGCAAAGTTCTGGCTCAACGTCCTGACCGAACTGAAGAACCGCGGCGTTGCCGACATCTTCATCGCCTGCTGCGACGGCCTGTCCGGCTTTCCGCAGGCCATAGAGACGGTGTATCCCAGGACCCAGGTGCAACTCTGCATCGTCCACATGGTGAGAAACAGCCTGACCTACGTCTCATGGAAGGACCGCAAGCAGGTGGCACAGGACCTCCGGGCGATCTACCAGGCGTCGACCGGCGAGCAGGCCGAGGCCGCGCTGGATCGCTTCGCCGAGCGCTGGGATGAACGGTATCCCTTGATCAGCAAAACATGGCGCAGGAACTGGGACCACGTGAGTCCGTTCTTTGCCTTCCCCCAGGAGATCAGGAAGGTCATCTACACTACGAACGCCATCGAATCCATGAACCGGGGACTGCGCAAAATCATCAAGACCAGGGGCGCCTTCCCCACCGACGAGGCGGCCAGGAAACTGCTCTACCTGGCCCTGCTGAATCTGTCCCGCAGGTGGACACGGCCGCTTGCCAACTGGACGGCCGCCATCAATCAGTTCATCATCATGTACGAAGACAGAGTGCCCATGCCATGAGAAAGTCAGTTACACAAAAACCGTGACAGACCTGGGAGGCCGGCACACGGCTGATCACAGACGCCAACCGCATGGCGGCCATCGACTGGATGCGCGGCCTCGTCATGGTCCTGATGGCCATCGACCACGCCAGCCTGGCGTTCAACGGCGGCCGGCTCGGTGGCGATTCGTGGTACGCCCATGAGGCGGGGTCCGCGCTCCCCGTCGCCCAGTTCTTTACACGCTGGATTACCCACCTGTGCGCGCCGACCTTCATCTTCCTGGCCGGGACCGCGCTGGCACTGAGTTTCGAGCGGCGTCGACTTGCCGGCGCTCACGACCGCGACCTGGACCGGCACCTGTTCAAGCGGGCGCTCGTTATCCTTGCTTTCGAACTGCTGTGGTGGTCTCCGTTCAGCCTTCAGGTCCTGTTTGCCATCGCCATGGGCCTGATCTGCATGATCCCCTTGCGGCGCCTGTCCACCCGCACGTTACTGATCGCCGCGCTTTCGATCCTGTTCCTGTACGAAGCCACGTTCTGGGGCATCATGCACCTGGGCGGTATTACGGCCGACATGATCCGCGAGGTGACGAACATGCCGGTTCCGGACGGAGAATTCGATCAGGAAGCGATGAACGAAGCGGCCGCCCAGGTCCGCAATCTGGGCTGGATGAGCGTTTTCAACCCGTTTTTTCATCCGGGACTGCTCGTCAAGATCGGCCCCATACCCCTGTGGGTGCAATATCCCTTTGTGCCCTGGCTAGGGATGATGATCCTGGGCTGGCTGCTGGGACGTTACCTGGTCCAGCAAACACTCGCCCCAACGCCGTCGCCCGATGTTGCAAGCGGGTCGCCCATCGAAGCGTCCGCCGGCGCGCCACGGACCTCGATGTCGGTCGAGCGCCTGCTGGCCATGTCGGGACTTGTTGCACTGGGACTGTTTGTACTGTTCCGCGCCTGGAACGGATATGGCAACATGCTGCTCTTGCGTGAGGACTTTTCCCTGGTGCAGTGGCTTTATGTCAGCAAATACCCGCCAAGCCTGACCTTCGCACTGCTGGAGCTGGGCCTGATGGCCCTGATCCTGTCCGGTTTCTTCCGGTACCAGCGCAATCTGAAAAATCCGATCAGAAACCGGAATCCTCTGCTTGTGTTCGGCCAGACCGCTTTCTTCTTCTACCTGATTCACATGCACATCCTGATCTTCAGCGGGCTGGCCCTGGGCATGTTCATGCAGCAAGGACTGGGTACCGCCTACCTGGCCGCCCTTGCGGTGCTGATCCTGCTCTATCCGTTGTGCCTGTGGTTCCGCCGGTTCAAAGCACGCCGCCCCAAAGGCTGGGTAAGGTATATCTAGCCCCGGCTCGCAAGCTGTTTACGATTCACATTACCCGTGCAATTCCGCTTCAATCCGGCGGAAGTCGGAGCAGGATCTTCTCGATGGAATCCTGAATGCTGTTGATGGATTCCTTGATTTCCGCAAGCGTGTTTTCAACTGAAGCTTTGAATGAGTTAATTCTGCCGATCCATATCCCGATGCTGACAAGACTGCCGATCGAGGCCAACAGTACCGCGTATGTGACCGGGTTTTCCCACATGATGTACTCCTATTCTATAAACATGAGTGTGAATGCGCATCATGGCTTCGGTCTCAAGCGTACTGCCTCAACGAGTGAAGACGGTCCAGCGTCATCGCGCCCGTATCCACGACGGCCCGGACGGTGATCCGCATGACATCGCTCTCCCCGAGGTAGCCCGTCTTGACCAACTCGAGGTCTAGCGCATTCTACAATTCGACTTCAGAGATGATTTCGTCCACGTTACTCTCTTTCCGGTCGATTAACGACGGTTATTCATCTCTCGCAGCGTTTCCTTGATCTCCTTAATGTCGGATTTCACCTCAACTAGCTGTCCTTTGATCTCCTTGAACTCCGCATCTACGCGGTCAAACCGCTGATTGACGTCTTTTTAAAGATTGTACATCTACCTAAAGGACGTCAATGGAGAGCAATATCTGTTCTTCAGTGTTCGTATCCGAGATACTATCCACTGAAACCACCTCCTTTTGCACCTCATAAAACAGAATCGTCTAAGTCACATACAAGCGGTACAAAAATGGTTACCTGTCGTGATGCCAATTCCCACCTCATAACCAACGTCTTATGGGTTTAGTCAGAATTGATTGGGCCCATATCGTAGTTTTTTATTTTTGCGCACCGGCTTCCAGAATTAAGAAAACTGATCCTTAGGTGCTTCGGCGTTTCGTACCGTACACTAGAAACACAAAACCCCGCCAGTGCCTAGTACCTGTAAGTAAAAGGTATGTGGGCACCAACGGGGTTTGGGACTTCTACGACATTGCTGAAGTGCTACGGCAAGATAGTTTCTCCATTCCAGTTTAAGGGAAAGGATTGGTAGGTATCGTGGGGATAGTCACGCGACGGAAGGATTTCCAATACGGTGCCAACAGTTCTTCCCGCGACCTCTGGTAACGTCCTGCGTGCACGTGTCAGATCGAAGAGACGCCACATTTCATCTACACGGATGCCAAACCCCAGACTACTTACTGGCACTCTTTGGGGTTGGCCGGTGTGCCGGTCAAACACCAGGCTTTCAAACGTAGCGTGGTTTATTCCGATGATGAAGCCTTCATGGTCAAAGATGAGGCTTCCGCTCGTCCCACCCGATGTATCCAAGTTATGCTGAATCACGCGGCTGTTCTCTGGAGTAACAATCCCATCTGAGAATGACCGTAACGCGCTTATGGTACCGTCCTTGAACGTTGCGATAGGTACAGCGCTATATGGGTTGTTGATCTCGCCGGGAAACCCGATCGTACCAATCGGTTGGCCAACACGCAGACCGCTGACTCGGTTTCGTGGCAAGAATGAAGGGCCACGAGCAAAATCCGCATCGACACTTAGAACTCCAACATCCGGTGAGTCTACTGTGCCATCGTAGTCCGGATGTATATGATACGTATTCAACTGATAGGTATCTGGTCCACCTACAGAAGTCCCGGATTTCACGGCAAGTGCCTGCGGCCTGAGGTGCGCGATCGGTTTTATTGTGTCAATAACCCCACGAATAACGTGGGCATTTGTCCAGATAGCGTTACTAAATTGAGCAATGAATCCGGATCCTATTACGTAGTTCTCACCGCGGACCCGTACTACAATGGCGTACACACCCTCATCCAGATGCCCTTCCTCAATCACGTCCGCCTAATTCAGAGGTTCGCCTGCCGGTCCCTGCGGGCCTTGAGCGCCAGTCTGTCCAGATTCGCCTGCCGGCCCCTGCGGGCCTGCGGGCCCTCTCGATCCTGTGGGCCCTGTCGGCCCTGGTTTCCCTTCGCAAGCGAGCAGTGCAAAGCAGATAATCACTGCGCCCAAACGGGATATCATAGATTCTATCCTTCCGAAAGTTCAAAGTAGTGAATGCACCCTAGTAATCCGTTTTATCTGACGGGTATCACCTGAATCTTGATTTCAGGAACGGATGAATCGATTTCAAATACGCCGGACTGCTCCACGCTTTTTATTGCAATTTCAATTTCAGCTGGACCAACAGTCCTGGAACTAATCTTGCTCAACGACACCATGACGGCCTCGGGTCTGAGTTTGTTCCAAGCCCCAGTGGCAGCATCCACGACTACCCCAATCAAACCCGTAAACAAGACATCCAACACGAGATAACTACCGCTCAAATGCTTCGTAATCTGAATCTGAGCAGACTCATAACCGTCTTTTGAAAACTTCAGAATATAGTCATTCTTTCGTTCTAACTCTAAAGTGGTAGGAGACGTGTACGAGAAACCACCAACATCAATCGAAACGGCATCGGGTGATGTCTGAACGGGGATCGTTTGTCTAGTCCCCTGCATTATTGCTCCACAACCAGCACTCAATACTGAGATCAAGGCGATACAGGCAATTCCTAATCGAAAAGTTCCTTTTACCGAATCCATACCAAACTCCTTGTATATTGTTTTTCTGTGTGAGGTTCACTTTACGTAGTGGTGCGGTAGACCGTTATCTCCTTGGTTGTGTAGAAGACCGTTTGAAAGCGCGGGTCGCCGCCCCCCTTTCCGGCTAGAGCCCGAACAGTTGCCTGGGCCAATCGAGCCCGCATCTTGCAAGGACGGGCCTGTACTGGACAGGAGGAGACCATGGAACAGAAAGCGATTTTCGTAGGCATAGATGTATCCAAGGCCCGGTTGGACGTGGCGGTCCGTCCCGCCGACGAAAGATGGCAGGTCCCCCGCGACGAGGCGGGCATCGGTCAGTTGGTATCCCGTCTGAAGCGCCTTGAACCGGTCATGGTGTTGCTGGAGTCTTCGGGCGGGCTGGAGCATCCGGTGGCGGCCGCATTGGCCTCCGAAGCTGTTCCCGTGGTCGTCGTCAACGCCCGCCAAGTGCGCGATTTCGCCCGGGCCACGGGTAAACTGGCCAGGACCGACGCGCTGGACGCGGCGATCCTGGCTCACTTCGCCGAGGTGGTACGCCCTCCGGTGCGCCCCTTGCGCGATGCCGAGACCCGGATCCTCAACGCCCTGGTTGCCCGAAGGCGCCAGGTGATTGTCATGCGGGGCTCGGAGAAGAACCGCCTGCACGCCGCCTCCGCCGCCGTCCGTCCCCGCATCGAGGCCCACATCGCGTGGCTGGATCGGGAGTTGAACGAACTGGACGAGCAGTTGCGAAAGACGATCATGCAGAGTCCGGTATGGCGTGAGAAGGACGACCTCCTGCGCACCGTCCCCGGCGTGGGATATCACCTCTCGCTCACCCTGCTGGCCTACTTGCCCGAGTTGGGCACGCTGGACCGCCGGCAGATCGCCGCCCTGGTGGGCGTGGCGCCCTTCAACCGGGACAGCGGTACCCTGCGGGGCAAACGCACCGTGTGGGGCGGGCGCGCCCGGGGCCGCGCCGCGTTGTACATGGGCGCGCTGGTGGCCAGCCGGTTCAATCCGGTCATCCGGGACTTCTACCAGCGACTTCTGGCCGCCGGCAATGCCCAGGAAGCTGGCCCTCACGGCGTGCATGCGCAAACTGCTGGTGATCCTCAACTCCGTACTCAAACATGGCGTGCCCTGGCGCGATTTGCACTCTCATGTCGCCGGCAACTCCTCTTGACTTTCAAGACAGTTGACTTTCAAGACAGTTGCTTTAAAAACGAAACGAAAATGAGGACCATGTGGAAAATTATGAAGTACAAACCTCGATCAGTGGATCGTTCATAAAACGCAGATCTACAGTGCTTAAATCAGTGACACAAGTAAATCTACAATAGTAAGTATATTCACTGATGAGATTATTGCATAAACACCTATGTTATTTCTGAACAAATAAAAGGTCAAGGAGTAATAACACGATACATACAAGCCTTAGAAATCTAGGCTGAAATGGTGTAATCAAGCGTGGACGCAATGGTACGTTTCGCGTATCAAGCGGGAGGTTTGTAGGATTGACTAAGGTATATACCGCAACAAGCCCGCTACCAGCCCGCGGGATTGTCCTGCCAGGTGCGGCCGATGTAGTCGAAGAAGGTGATGATGAGGAGGATCAGCAGCCAGAAGATGGCGGCGGCGGCGGCGAGCTTGGTCTGGCCGGGGCTGAACTTCAGGTGCATGAAGTACAGGATCACCAGGATGGCCTTCACGCTGGCGATGAACATGGCCACAGGCGTGTTGAGAAAGCCCAGTTCCATGGTGGCCGCCCACACGGTCACGGCGGTGAGGACCAGCAGCGCCGTGAAGATGGTCAGGTAGTTGGCCGAAGTCGCGATGTGGGGGCCGTGGTGGTCCCCGTGTCCGCCTTCGGCTTGATGGCCGTGTTCGGCTTGATGTCCGTGTTCGGCGTGTTCAGTCATGGTATGATTCCTATACGGCCAGTCCGCCGATGAGGTAAAGCAGCGGGAAGAGGAAGATCCAGACCAGGTCGACAAAGTGCCAGTAAAGGCCGAAGTTCTCGATCGGCGCGTAGTACTCGGTGGTGAACTTGTCCTGCCAGACGCGGATCAGCAGCCAGACGATGAGCACGAGTCCAATGAGGACGTGCAGGCCGTGCGTCCCGGTCATGCAGAAGTAGAAGCCGTAGAACAACTGGATGGTCTGCCCGTCGCCCGCGGCGGTCCACAGGAAATTGTATCCAGGGATCAGGCCGTCGTGCAGCTTGTGGGAATACTCGATGTACTTGTTCACCATGAACACGAGGCCGAGTATGAGGGTCAGCACCAGGAAGATCAGGATGTGGTTCTTCTTGCCGAGCTGGGCTGCCCGTACGGCGAAGGCCATGGTGACGCTGCTGGTGATCAGGGCGACGGTGTTAAGGCCGCCGAGGAAGACGTCGAGATTCTGGCTTCCGATGACGAAGGAGTCGTAGTACTCGCTCCGGTAGATCGAATACCCCAGGAAGAACCCGCCGAAGAACATGACCTCCGTCAGCAGAAACAGCCACATCCCCAGGCTCGCGGCATCGTTCTGCTGGTCCATGTCGTCGAACTGATGACGCATGTATTCCGGATGCGCGGCGTGTTCATCGTGGCCGTGTGGGGCCGCTTCCGTACTGACTGACAAGATCTTGCTCCTTCACAAAGTGACTACGCAGTGACTACGCGCACAATTTCGCCCGCTGGCCGCACGCGTACGAGACGTCTACGCGTGTTCGTGCTCTTTTTCTTCCTCGTGCACCGGGTTCTCGATCACCTCGCCGTAGTCGTACGGCTCCTCCTCCACGATCGGCGTGGTCGGGAAGTTGTGTTCCGGCGGCGGCGATGAGAGGATCCACTCCAGCCCCGTGGCCCGCCAGGGATTGGGACCGGCTATTTTCCCGTACTTCAGCGACCAGAGCAGGTAGATCGCCGGGACGATGAAGGCTACGGCAAGGATGGTGGCGCCGGCGGACGACATGATGTTCAAGAGCTGCCATTCCTCGGGGTATACGTGATAGCGCCGCGGCATGCCGAGGTAGCCCACGATGAATTGCGGGAAGAAGGTCAGGTTGAACCCGGCGAAGATCAGGAAGGCGGCAAGGCGCGACCAGGCTTCCGGGTACATGCGGCCGGAGATCTTGGGCCACCAGAAGTGCAGTGCGGCCATGAAAGCCGTCACCGCGCCGCCCACCATGACGTAATGGAAGTGGGCTACCACGAAGTACGTATCGTGCATGTGGATGTCCAGCCCCATGATGGCCAGGAACACGCCGGTGAGCCCGCCTATTGAAAAGAGTCCGATGAAACCCAGGGCGTAGAGCATGGGGGCGTCATAGGACACCGATCCCCTGTATATGGTCGCCATCCAGTTGAACACCTTGATCGCCGAAGGCACCGCCACGAGCATGGTGATGAAGGAGAAGACCATGCCGGCGTAGATCGACTGCCCGCTCACGAAGAGGTGGTGGCCCCAGACGAAGAAGCCCAGGACCGCGATCGAGACGCTGGACATGGCGATGAATTCGTAGCCGAAGATCCGCTTGCGGCTGAAGGCGGCGATGACCTCGGAGATGACCCCCATGCCGGGCAGGATCATGATGTACACGGCCGGATGGGAGTAGAACCAGAACAGGTGCTGGAACAGGACCGGGTCGCCGCCCAGGGCGGGGTCGAAGATGCCGATGTGCAGCCCGCGCTCGACCATCATGAGGGCGAGCGTGATGGCGATGACCGGCGTGCCCAGGACCATGATCAGGCTGGTGGCGTACATACCCCAGACGAAGAGGGGCATCTTGAACCAGGTAATGCCCGGCGCCCGCATCTTGTGGATGGTCACCATGAAGTTCAGCCCGGTCAGGATGGAGGAGAACCCGGCGATGAAAGCCGCCATGCCCGCCAGGATCACGTTGCTGTTGGAATAGGTGCTGCTGAAGGGGGTGTAGAAGGTCCACCCCGTATCCACGCCGCCGAGCAGGGTGGTCAGCACGCCGAAGGTACCGCCGAAGATGAAGAGGTACCAGCTCATCAGGTTCAGCTTCGGGAAGGCCACGTCCTTGGCCCCGATCATGAGCGGCATGATGAAGTTTCCGAACACGGCCGGGATCGACGGGATCAGGAAGAAGAAGATCATGACGATGCCGTGCATGGAAAAGGCCACGTTGTACTGGTCCGCTTCCATGAGGTCCGCCTCGGGCGTTGCCAGCTCCAGGCGGATCAGGCTGGCGAAGGTGCCCCCGATCAGGAAGAAGAAGGAGATCGAGAACAGATACAGCAGCCCCACGCGCTTGTGGTCCATCGTCAACAGCCAGGACTTGATCGAGTAGGCCGCGTTCAGGAAGTGGTCGCGGGGCATCCGGTGTTCGGCAGCCCCCTGCTGGGCGATCGTGCTCATTGGGCGCCCTCCGTACTCGGCAGCGATTTGATGTAGGAAATCAGATTGAAGATGTTAGTCTCCGTGATCTGACCCTGGTAAGTCGGCATGATCGACGGATAGCCGGCCACGAGGCGGACCCTGGGATTCACGATGGATTCCCGGATATAGGCTTCGTCGATCACGATGCGTTCACCGCTGGCAAGGACTTCCTCCGTGCCGAATTTGCCGTTCAGGGACGGCCCCCGGGATCCGGCCTGGTCGCTGTGGCACGTGTCGCAGTTAAGCTGCGAGAAGAGCCGCGCCCCGGCCTCCTCGGGCGTCTCGTCGGCCACACCGCCGCCCAGCCAGTCCTGGTAGTCCTCCGGTTCCATGGCGTAAACGCTTCCGATCATCAATGAGTGTTCGGTGCCGCAGTACTCGGCGCAGAACAGGTGGTACTTGCCGGGTTTCGTCGCCTCAAAGGTCAACGAAGTGTACCTACCGGGGATCACGTCGTTCTTCACCCGGAACGCCGGGATGAAGAAGCTGTGTATGACGTCCTCGGACGCCATGGTCAGCTTCACCGGCGTGTTGATCGGCACGTGCATTTCGTTGATTTCCCGCTGTCCCGTCGGGTGCTGTATGTGCCACATCCACTGCTTGCCCACCACGTAATACTCCATGGCGCCTTCGGGGATCTGGTACACCTTGAAGAAGATCCAGACGCCCCAGGCAAACATGATCAGCATGAGAACGAGCGGAATAGCGGACCACGTGATTTCGAGGCCCAGGTGGCCGTGCGTCTGGGTTTCCGCCTGCTGGTCCTCGGTTCGGCGCCGGTACTTCATGGCGAAGACGAAGATCAGGACGCAGATCAGGGCCATGAAGAATATGCTGACGGCCACTACGAAAAAGTACAGCACATCGACGTCAAAGGCAATGGTTGATGCGATCTCGGGATGCAGCTGGAATTGGTTGTTCATACGCTCACTTTACGGTTATGTCCGGCCTCATCGACCGGCCTTCATCGTCCGGTTACGCATCTTTCCCGCGCTCGTTCCGTTCCCGCCGCCGACGGCGGTCCCGCTTGAACATGACGACCATGAAGGAACCCATGGCCAGCAGCGTGGCAAGCCCCGCGAGGCGCATCGCGTTCATGATGGCGACGCCGTACCGGCCCTGCTCGGGATCGTAGTTGAAACAGTACAGCATAATCTGGTCGAACACGTTGCCCAGTTTTTCCTCGGAAGATTCGATGAGTGCCAGCCGGATATCTTCCGACGGGTACTCGATCCCGAAGAAGTAGTGCGATACCGTGCCCTTCGGACTGATGATCATGATGGCGCTGCCGTGGACGAACTGCCCTTCCGTTTCGTCGTAGACGTAGTTGAAGCCGACGGTTTCCGTCAGCGCGTCGATCGCCGGCGCTTCGCCCGTGAGGAAATGCCAGCCTTCACCGGTACCGGGCCGCCCGTAGCGCTGCGTGTAAACGGCCTTCTTCTGCGACGCGAGCGTCGGGGATTCCAGGGGGTCGAAACTGACGGTCACGACCTTGAATTCCTCCCCGATACTGTAATTCAGGGGGGCCAGGCTGCGGTTGAGCCCGTTGAGCACTTCCGTGCACAGCATGGGGCAGTCGTAGTAGACCAGCGTCAGGATGACCGGCTTGTCGCCGAAGTAGCTGCCCAGGCTTACCGGCGTGCCCGTTTCGTCGTTGAACTCGAGATCCAGGGGCAGGGAGACGCCGATTCTCTGTTCGATGCCCACGTGCCTGAGGATCTCGGGCGTGGCGCTCGCGTCCAGGCCGGGTCCCGTGCCGATATCCTTCATGACGGCCGGGCCGCTCTCGGCTTCCTGCCCGTAGGCTCCACCGGGTGCCGCGACCATGACCGCGACCGCGATGATGCCCGCCGCGATTGCGGCGTATCTGTATGGTTTGCTCGTCATCATCCTACGGTCCTTCCCCGGTCTGTCCTACCCCGGTATCGGCCGCCGAGGGCAGCCTGTACCGGTCGTCGGTCGCGATCAGGTGCATAGCCCGCTCGATGGGAATCTGGACGATTTCCGCCGTGCGGATCACCCATCCGTAGTTATTCAGCTTCTTCGCTTCCGCCTCCTGGAGGGCGATCAGGTCTTCCTCGGGGATGACCTGGAGCCGCGGTTCGGGCGGAAGCGCGTCCTCTTCAATCAGGGGCGCCGGCGCGTCGAACGTCATCGCGTTGAAATCTTCGATCACCACGAACATCAGCCACATCAGTACCATGGAGATGATGGCCAGCGCCGTCAGGCCGATGCCGAACTTGATGACCAGGGGCACGTTGGTCTCGAATACCTCGTGTCCCCGTTCTACCGAGGCCTGGTCAACGATGTTGTGGTCTTCGCCGTGATTCATGCCGTCCTCGTATAATACACGTAACTACGCCTTTGCCTTCGAGACTGGTGCCTTCGAGATCGAAGCCACGAGTTCCTCGAACCGGGGATCCTTCTGCGGGATCAGCGGATACCGCTTCAGCCGGTTCAGGACAAAGAAAAACCAGATGCCGAACAGTCCGATGGGAACCATCACGTCCATCACGCTGACACTGAACCCGTCGAGGCGGAAATTCGGCGCTACGTGCCAGAAGATGTCGACCAGGTGCATGACCAGGATGAACCAGGCCACGCGTACCAGCCTCCGCGGGTCCCGCTTCCTCGGTATGGAAAGAAGCAGGAAGAAGGCGATGACGAAGCGGCAGAGGACCAGGACGACGGACAGGACTTCCCAGCCGCCGTGCACGCGGTGCACGTACCAGGGGTTCTCTTCCGGCAGGTTCGCCGCCCAGATGATCAGGAACTGGGACAGCATCATGTAGAACCAGAGCAGCGTAAAGGCCAGCAAGAGCTTGCCCCAGTCGTGGAACCGGTCCGCGTCGGCAAGTTCCGATATGGGCTCGTGTTTTCTGAGCCAGGTCATCATGATCACGATAAACGAAAGGGCTGCGCCTCCGGCGTTCACGATCATCATGACCCCGTAGAGCGTCGAGAACCAGTGCGGGTCGGTAGACATGATCCAGTCGAAGGACGCGAAGGTCATCGTCAGGGCGAACACCACGACCCCGGGGCCGCATACGTTGCGCATCTTGTCGTTCAGCCTGGGGTCTCCCGACGTATCCTGGGCGATGGACCACTTGATCAGCAGGGACGAAGCCGCGATCCAGATGGCGAAATAAAACACGGTCCGAACGATGAAGAAGGGCACGTTGAGGTAGGAGGCCTTGTGCTGCAGGATCGGATCGACGGCCACTACTTCCGCGTGTGTCCAGTGGTACAGGTCGTGCATGCCCAGCACGATGGGTATGAAGAGGACGAGCAGTACGGGCAGCGTACTCATGGCGGCTTCGAGCAGGCGCTGGATGACAAATCCCCAGCGGCCCCCGATGAGGTGGTGCAGCATGATGAAGGCCATGCATACCAGGGTAAGGCCCGCGCAGACCATGTAGCCCACCAGGTAGGCCTGGTAGAAACCGGACATCTCGCCCATGGCAAAGGCGTAGAGCAGCCCGCCCAGCACCAGGATGACACCGACGGTCAACGCCCGGGACTGTATACTGCTGAGCTGCATAAACAGACTGTTTGAAATCGCCGTCATTCTTCCACTTCCACAATTTGTTGAATTCGCTGCTGATCCGATTCCGGCAGTTCGGCCAGGTTGGCGCCCTGGCTCATCTGCAGCGCCCGGACATAGGCGGCAATGGCCCATCGGTCGGCCGGATCGATACGTTCCTCGTAACTGTACATGTTGCCGAAGCCGTTGGTCACCACGTCGAAGTAATGCCCCACCTCCACGTCGAGGAGCCGCTGGCTGTGGAAGGACTCCGGCTGCTTCATGCCCCGCAGCACGATCATGCCGAGTCCGTCGCCCGTCTTGCTGTGGCAGGGCGCGCAGTAGATGTCGTACCGTTCCTGGCCCCGTTTCAGCATCCCGATGGTCACCGGAGACGGAAAAGTCGTCGCCAGCGCACCGTCGATCTTGCCCGTGTAGAAATGCTCGTCCAGCCTCAGGTGGCCCCGGGCGATGGTCCCTTCCACCGCGGGACGCACCGACCGTCGGTCGCCGAAGAAATCGCTCTCCTCGAAGGGCTCGGCGCGCGGCTGGTCGTGCATGTCCTGCCGGCAGGCCGACGCGGCGGCCAGGCACAGGACGCACAGGAAGCCGGCGTATAGGAGGGCCATGGGGCTACGCTTCAACTTCATTCACCTCGTGCGGGTTCAGCTCTTCGAGAAACTGCCGGGTCGCGTCCTTTTCGAAGTAAGGGTCTTCCGCCTCGATGCACAGGAAGAACCGGTCCTGCGTGGCGTAACGGAACCGATCGATTTCGAAAAGCGGATGGTTCGGCCGGGGCAGCTTGTTCATGACCATCATGCCGATCAGCGCGGCAAATGAAGCGAACAGGACCGTGCACTCGAACATGACCGGGATGAAGGCCGGCCAGCTGTTCAGGGGCCGGCCGCCCACGTTGATCGGGTAATGGATCACGGAGGCGAACCACTGCATGAAGAAACCCACGGCGCATCCGGTCAGCCCGCCGATCAGGATCACCAGCGCCACCTTGTTCTTGTGGAGGTGCTGGATGTCCAGCAATTCATCGAGGGGGTAGGGCGTGTAGGTCTCGATATGATGGTACCCGGCGTCCACGGTCTTCTGCGTGGCTTCAACGATGGCTTCCTCGTTTTCAAACTCGGCTACGAGGCCGCGCAGTTCGGGCTGGGCGGGTCCGTGATTCATCTTCAGGCGTCCTTCTTGTTCCGGTGCTTCGGAATGATCATCTTCATCTCGGACATGGGGATCATGGGCAGGAACCGGATGAACAGGCACATCATGAACAGGAAGAAACCGATGGTGCCGATGTACAGGCTCCAGTCCCAGATCGTGCCCGCGTAGTAGTCCCACGACGAAGGCATGTAGTCGTTGGCCAGGCTGGTCACGACGATGACGAACCGTTCCAGCCACATGCCGACGCCGACGATCAGGGAGACGATGAACAGCACGAGGGGGCTGCGGCGGGCGCGCTTCCACCAGAGGATCTGGATGCTGATGGCGTTGCAGAAGATCAGCGCCCAGTAAACCGGCGCGTACTGGCCGGTCATGCGGTTCCACATCATGAACCCTTCGTACGGGCTCGCGCTGTACCACGATATGAAGGCCTCCATGGCGTATCCGTACACGACGATGAAGCCCGTCGCCAGGGTCACCTTGCCCATGTTCTCCAGGTGGCGCGTCGTGATCAGTCCCTGCAGGCCGAACCAGTGCCGCACGGGGATGGTCAGCGTCAGCACCATGGCGAATCCGGCGTAGATGGCGCCGGCCACGAAGTAGGGCGGGAACACGGTGGTATGCCAGCCCGGGATCAGCGAGACGGCGAAGTCGAGCGAAACGATGGAGTGCACGGACAGGACCAGGGGCGTGGAAAGGCCGGCCAGGATCAGGTAGGCCTTTTCGTAACGGGCCCAGTGGGAGGACGCGCCGCGCCAGCCCATGGCGAATATGCCGTAGATCCGCGCGACAACGGGATGCTTCGCCCGGTCCCGCAGGGTGCCGAGATCCGGGATCATGCCCATGTACCAGAAGATCAGGGAAACGGTGAAGTAGGTGGACACGGCGAAGACGTCCCAGACCAGCGGCGACCGCCACTGGGGCCACAGCGACATGGTGTTGGGCAGCGGCAGCAGCCAGTAGGCCAGCCAGGGACGGCCCACGTGGAGCAGCGGGAACATGCCGGCGCACATCACGGCGAAGATCGTCATGGCTTCCGCGAACCGGTTGATCGAGTTGCGCCAGTCCTGCCGCATGAGGTGCAGGATGGCGGAGATGAGCGTACCCGCGTGCCCGATCCCGATCCACCAGACGAAGTTGATGATGGCGAATCCCCAGCCGACCGGCACGTTCAGGCCCCAGATGCCCGTTCCGATCAGCACCAGCCAGGTGAT
Source organism: bacterium (assembly GCA_965207085.1). Taxonomy (GTDB): domain Bacteria; phylum JAAXHH01; class JAAXHH01; order JAAXHH01; family JAAXHH01; genus JAAXHH01. Next base: position 496,564 of record CBDBLQ010000002.1, read on the forward strand.
GGAGATGCCCAGCATGCCCACGATGGGCAGCAGGACCGCCACGGCCAGGTACCAGCCCCACGGCGTATCCGCCCGCAGTACGATGTTGGATATCTTCTGCGTGACGGTGGTATTGTTGTACTCGGGCGCTACGAAACCATCGCCCGTGTATTTGTCGACCTTTTCTCTGTCGACTGCCTGTTCTTGTTGCGACAAGGCGCTACTCCTTATTCACGGCGGGTCCTGGCCGCCGCGCCTCGCGTCCCGCTACCGGCTCACGCCTCCAGGACCGGGTTCGGATTGCGTATCCGTCCCAGGTACGTCGTGCGCGGCTTGGTGAGCAGGTCCGTCAGCATCCCGTAGTTCAATGGGCTGGCTTTCAATCTGGAAACCTTGCTATCCGCGTCCTTCGTGTTCCCGAAGGTGATCGCCTGGGACGGACAAGCCTGCTGGCAGGCCGTCAGGATCTCGCCGTCGGCGATGTCGCGGTCTTCCTTCTTCGCTTCGATCCGGGCGACGTTGATGCGCTGGACGCAGTAGGTGCACTTCTCCATGACCCCGCGGCTGCGTACCGTCACGTCCGGGTTCCGTCCCAGCTGCAGGCTCGGCGTTTCAAAGTCGGAATACAGGTAGAAGTTGAACCGCCGGACCTTGTAGGGACAGTTGTTGGAACAGTAGCGCGTGCCGACGCAGCGGTTGTAGACCATGTCGTTCAGGCCTTCCTTGCTGTGCACCGTCGCGCCGACGGGGCAGACCAGTTCGCAGGGCGCGTTTTCGCACTGCATGCACGGCACGGGCTGGTGGAAAGTCTCCGGCGCGTCGAGGTCCCCCCGGTAATAGCGGTCGATCCGGATCCAGTGCATCTCGCGGGCATTGGCCACTTCTTCCTTGCCCACGACGGAGATGTTGTTCTCCGACTGGCAGGCAATGGTACACGTATTGCAGCCGTTGCACTTGTTCAGATCGATGACCATGCCCCAGGCGTTTGGCCCGTCGTAGGCGTGATCGTCGGGATAGAGATTGCGTTCCGGATCGGGTTCCTCCCACATCTCCTGGATCACGTGGGGGTCGTCCTTAAAGGTCTCGATGTCGCTGACGCGGATCAGGTTGCGGTCGCGGGACATGCTGCCCAAGCCTTCGAGTTCCATGGCGTGGTGATCCTGCGTGCTGTAGATGTCGAAGGTGTCCCCGGTCGGCGTAACCTGAAGCCCTCCGCCGAAATCAGGGTTCGTGGAGGATCGGATCGAATAGGCGTCGAACCCCGCGTTCGTGCCCAACTGGCCCGCGCGGCTTCGTCCGTAGCCCAGGTGCACCGTGACCGTTTCGTCCGGGTGGCCGGGCAGGATCCACACGGGGGCGTTCACCCTGCGATCCTGAAAGGCCAGTTCGACCACGTCGGTGTTTTCGACCCTCAGCCGATTCGCCATGGCGGGGCCCATCAGCGCGGCGTTGTCCCAGGTCAGCTTGGTCAGCGGCTTGGGCAGCTCCTGCAGCCAGCCGTTGTTGGCGAAGTATCCGTCCCAAACGGTCGGATCCGCCCGGAAAATGAGCTCCGTACCGGCTTCCGGTCCCGATGCCTCGCCCACGGCCGCGGCGATGTCGCCGACCGTTACGGCCTTCGGCGCGAGGGCGGATCCGGCGATGAACCCGTCGTGCACGGCGGTCTGCCAGAAGGTCTCGAAGTCCTGCGACCCGTGATAACCCTGGGCCTGCCAGTGCTCGCGGACGAAATCATAACCCTTCTTCATGGCGTTGCCCGTCAGCGCCGCCACGATTTCGTGGGCGCTCCTGCCGCGGTACAGCGGGGCGATGAGCGGCTGGACGACGGTCAACGTGCCATCGTAGGACCGCGCGTCGCTCCAGGCTTCCAGGTCGTGGGCCATCGGGAGGTGCCAGTGGCACAGTTCCGCCGTCTCGTCGTGATAGAGCCCGGCGTGCACGCGCATCGCCACGTTGTCCATGGCTGTCCTGAACGCGAGGTCCGCCGGCGTGCTGTAGACGGGGTTGACGCCGATCATGAGCAGCAGGTCGACCTCGCCGTTCCGCATGTCGTCGACCAGCGCGGTGATCGATTCGGTCTGGTTGACGGGAGACGCTTCGATGGACTCGGAATAGGCAACGGTGTTCCCGGTGTTGCCCAGCGCGTCGTTCATCGCGTGGACGAGGGCATGCACGGCGGGCGGCTGGTGGTCGCCCGTGACCACGAGACAAGCGCCGGCATGTGCACGGAGATCGTCCACCACGGCGGATACCCAGCGCCGCGTGTCCTCGTCGCCTTCCGCGCCGGCAGAAACGGGTACGCCCAGTCCCGCGGCGATCAGCCGGGCGAGCCCTTCGATCTCGCCTGCGCGGCGGTTAAGCAGATGGTCGGCCTGCGCGCCGGTCAGCGTAGGCGTACTCTCGATGACGTAGAGCCGGTTCATGTTGTCCGGGTCGTTCCCGTCCCGGCGGGAGGCGAAGTCCCGGGCATACCGCACGGCGCCGGGACCGTCCGACAGGAAATCACCGTCGAGGGACAGGATCACGTCCGCTTTTATTACGTCGCAACGGGTGGACACGATTTCACCGAAGGCCAATTGCGAACCTTCCCTGGCGTTGTCCAGCGTGACCGGGTCGTACTGGTGCCACCGGGCGCCGGGATACCGGGCCAGCAGGGCCTGCAGTTGTCCGTGCAGGGTCGGCGAGGTGACGGTGCCGGTCAGTACGCGTATACCGCCGCCCTGTTTCTCCACCTGGTTGGACAGGGCTTCGTTCAGTTCGTTCAGGTAGGCGTCGTAGGTGGTGATGCGGCCCCGCCTGATCACGGACTGGGACCGGTCCGGGTCGTACATCGTCAGGATGGAAGCCTGGGCGAATGCGTCCGTCGATCCCAGGCTGGCGGGGTGTTCCGGGTTGCCTTCCACCTTGGTGGGCCGGCCCATGTGGCTTTCCACCAGGATGCCGTTCGCCACCCCGTCGTGGACGTAGGCCGAGGCGTAGTACAGGGGCTTGCCCGGGACGATCTCTTCCGGAGGCAGCACGTAAGGGATGATCTTTTCGGACGGCTGGCGTGTGCATGCGGTGCCGCCGGCCATGCCCGCCAGGGCGATCGAAGCGCCCATCAGCTTCAGGAACTTCCGCCGGCTGACCGGGTTCGCCTTGACCTCTTCCACGTGCTGCGGGAATTCCTTTTCCATGAACGACCGGAATTCCTCCGTTTCGGCCAACTGATCCAGGCTGCGCCAATATTCCGGCGCGCCGTTCTTTTCCGCGTTCATCGTTCCCGCTTCCGTGATGTGCCGTTCCGAAGTCTGGTTCATGATTCGATGCCGTGGTCGGCTGTCACCCTGGGTCCGCCATGCTACCGGTGACAGATGGAACAGTCTTCCAACTGGTCCTGGTTGATCCGGTAGCCCCGGGTCAGTTGCGCGCCCAGGGCTCTCTGGTCCATGGGCGCCGAATAGTCGGGCTGCGATTCGAACTTGTACACGTCCGCCCGTTCCCGGATGAAGGCCTCGGGGTCGCGGTGGCACTCGAGACACCACATCATCTGCAGCGATTCCTCCTGCCACATCAGGGCCATCTCGATGACGGCGCCGTGGCAGGACTCGCAGCCGATGCCTTTGGTCACATGAATACTATGATCGAAATACACGTAGTCCGGCAGGTCGTGCACCCGGGTCCATTCGAGCGACTCCCCGGTCGCGTAACTGGTCCGTACCGGTTCGAGCATCGGCGCGTCGGTCCACACCTGGGAGTGGCAGCTCATGCAGGTCTTGGTCGCCGGCAGGCCGGCAAAGGCGCTCGTTTCCACCGATGCGTGACAGTACCGGCAGTCGATGCCGAGCTGATTGACGTGGTGCCTGTGGCTGAAAGGAACGGGCTGGGGTCTAACCTGGTGCTGCCGGGTAACGTAGGAAGTCGAACCGAGGTAGAAAATGACGCCGAATGTGGTTGCCAGAAGAAGCGCCCCGCCGACGATGCTCGCCTTGAGCCACGTATTCGCGGCGGGGGAGAAAATCTGTGGCATATGAACTCGTTCTATCTTTCTCTGATGCGTTCTTCACCGAATAACCAGATTCTCTACAACAGTCATGCACGATATACCGCGCCGCCGTCGAAGTCAATATAAATCGCACAGTACATTCCTTTTTCCGACTTTGAAGCGTACCCTTCGGTATCGGCCCGGCCTGCCCTTCGGTATCGGCCCGGCCGGGTTGACATAGGAGGTGGAATCGGCTAAGTTAACAACAATGCCTCGCCCGCGACATAACAGGGTCGCGCCGATGTGTGCCGAAGAGGAGAATGGGCCAAGTTGTCGACGAGGCCTCGCCCGCGACGCCAATTTCGGAAACGAAGAACAGTAGGCGGACATCCCGAAGCATCGAAAACGAAGGGCGGCCCGCGGACATCCTCGAGAACAGGCCGGATCTCATGAAGGCAATGGACAACATCCGCATGGATAAGAGCGCCGTTTCGGTCGTATCGCTTCATGACGATTCGGACGAGAAGGAGTATTGGCATTCCAGGACGCCTCGTGAACGTATGGAAGCCCTTGAACTGATGCGACAGATCAACTATGGCTACGATCCAGCTACCGCACGACTTCAGAGAGTTCTTGAGGTTGCTGAACGCGCACCAGGTTGAATACCTGCTGATTGGCGGCTACGCGGTCAGTTATCACGGATACCCGCGAGCGACAGGCGACATGGACGTGTGGATAGCGACCCATCGGGACAACGCCGCAAGACTGGTTGCCGCCTTACGGGAATTCGGGATGGACGGGACTCAGTTCTCGTCCGAGCTTTTTTCTAAAGAGAATCAGATCGTCCGTATGGGCGTTCCCCCCCTTAGAATTGAACTTCTGACGACGATATCCGGTGTCACTTTCGATCGTTGTTACGCCGAACGGATTACCGAAGCGATCGAGGAAGTTGAAGTACCCATTATCAACCTGCAACACCTGAAACAGAACAAGAAAGCGAGTGGAAGACATAAGGATTTGAACGATTTGCAGAACCTTTGAATATGAGATGTCATAGATGCGCAGGCAGCAATGCTCCACCCCTCCACCCAAGGAACGGTCCATGAACGAGCAGCAACCGTCGGAAAAGAGCATGCAGCGCATGCAAAAGTACTGTGACAAATACTGGGAAAAGACGGGCACCTCGCCTCATCCGAACGCGGAAGTGACCGATTCGGTGGTCAAGGGACTCGCCGCCCACGTGGACGAACTGGGCCGGCCCCTGTGTCCGTGCAATTTCTATCCCGACAAGAAGGCCGAACTGGAACGAAGCCGCGAGTGGGTCTGCGCCTGCGATGAGATGAAGATATGGAAGTACTGCCACTGCCTGCTGTTCGTGACGCCCGAGGGCCTTCCGATCACCGAATACCTTCCCGATGACCACGAAGGCCGGCAGATGTACGGACTGGTCGAGGATCCGACGCCGGACAAGGGCAGGGAAGCGCGGCACCGCGCGCCGGCGTGATCCTCGAGAAAGCTCGTCCCCCTCGATAGAGGCCGTACCCCTTTATATGGCTCGCCCCGTGGGTTGATTCCCCGCGAGGGCTGCGCTACAACTTCACGACGTTCTGCGGCCGGCCCTCCAGAAAGGCGATGACGTTGTTTACCGCCCCCTCGTTGAGCAGTTCGACGCCCTCCGGGGTCATGTCCGCGCAGTGAGGGGTCAGGACGACCTGTTCCATCTCGAGCAGCGGATGATCCGCGGGTAGCGGCTCCTCCTCGAAGACGTCCAGGGCCGCACCGCCCAGGCGCCCCGATCGAAGCGCTGCCACCAGCGCGTCCGTATCCACCAGACCGCCCCGGCCGCAGTTGATCAGCAGCGCGCCCGGTTTCATGCCCCCCAGCGAATTTCGGTTGATCATATGCCGGCTGTCGTCCGTCAGCATGACGTGCAGCGACACCACGTCCGATCTGCGCAGCAGTTCGTCGAGATCCACGTAGGTCACCCCGATCTCCCGGGCTCTTTCATCCGACGGGTTGTACGTCCAGGCGATCACCTCCATGCCCACGCTTCCCGCCAGTCTTGCCATCTCCGATCCGATGGGTCCGGTCCCGATCACGCCGAGGGTCTTCCCCTTCAGATACCAGGCGTCCAGCCGGGGCCACTGGCCGGCTTTCATGGCGCCTGTGAAGTACGCCGCCCTTTTCGCGAGGGCGAACATCAGGCCGAAGGCGTGCTCCGCGACGACCGGCGCCGTCCGTCCAGGCTGGTTGGAGATGACGATCCCGCATTCCCGCGCCGCTCCCAGATCGAAACAGTCCACGCCGATCGAACAGGTCGCGATCATGCGGAGATCGGGCAGCGCGCGCAGTACGTCCCCGGGCCACGTCACGAGTCCCCGGGAGTTGATCATCACCGCGGCTCCCTGGGCGCGCTCGATTTTCTCCTCCGCGGATTCCGGACGATCGGTGTAGAGTTCGACTTCTCCATGGGTTTCGAGCCGTTCCAGGTGGGGCGATCCCTGCATCTGTGGCGGGTCGTCGCCAGGTATGACGATGCGCAATGGGTCAGGCATAGGTGATCCTTGATTGTTACGTGACTGTCGTGCCCAGTTGGATGAACTATGGAATGAAGTAAAGTTGGGACAATAGCGAAATCAACCGATATAATACCATATATGTATGATTGCGATGATGAATGGCGCGCTGGGAGCGTACGGAGACATGCTGCATCCACCGGTGTGTTGTCGCGGACCGCAGTACATTTGGGGTTGTAGTACGCGTACGTGTGCGCAAACGATAGGGTTGTTTTTCTAAGAGGAGGTGATCACGTGTCGGAATATGACAGGACGGACGCCGGTATATACGACAGCTTTTCGACCGGACTCGACGGCGACAAAGCATTCTACGTGGAGGAAGCCCGCAAGGCGGGCGGCCCCGTGCTGGAGATCGGTTGCGGAACCGGCCGGATCATGATCCCGATTGCAGAAGCCGGCGTGCCCATCGTCGGATTGGACCAGGCGCCGGCCATGCTGGAGGTTGCGCGCCGCAAGATAGCCGGACTGCCGGAGGAAACGAGACAGCGCATCCAAATCGTCGAAGGGGATATGAGGACGTTCAGCCTGAAGCGGCGCTTTCCACTGGCCATCATTCCGTACCGCGCGTTCCTGCACATGATGACCGCCGAGGACCAGCGCCGGGCCTTGACACGGATACGCGAACATCTGGCGGACGGGGGCAAACTGGTCTTCAACGTGTTCGATCCCAGCATCGAGATCATCGCCGCCTACATGAAACCACTCGGCCGTGCGATGTGTCACATGGGATCGTTCACTCATCCCGAAACCGGACGCCGCGTCATGGTATCGGGTACGCGCCGGTACGATCCCCTGGAGCAGACGCTGGAGGAACACCGGTTTTTCGAAGAGGTGGACGAGGAGGGCGAGGTGGCTTCGAAGACCATCACCCCGCTCTATCTTCGCTACGTGACCCGTTACGAGATGCAGTACCTCCTCGAACTCTGCGGTTTCGAAGTCGAAGCGTTGTACGGGGACTTCCGCCGCGGACCGTTTCAGCATGGACACGAGCAGGTCTGGGTGGCCACAAAGGCCTGACCTGAGAGGAAACGCGGCATGAGCCGTCATCCCATGCACGAGGCGAATCGCAGGGGCTGGGACGCCGTTTCCGCTCAGTGGCAGGCGGAGATCGACGCCAGGGTGGACTGGCGCAGCATTCCGGCCAACATCCAACTCGTTCTGGACGACGTCGAGTTGAGATACCTCGGAGACGTGTCCGGCCGGTCCGTCTGCGTGCTGGGCAGCGGGGACAACCTGGTGGCTTTTACCTTGGCCGCAGCCGGGGCGCAGGTCACTTCCGTGGATATCTCAGAGGTCCAGTTGGAAATCGCCGCCGGAAGAGCGGGCGAACTCGGTCTCTCAATCGCCTTTCACCGGGCGGACGTGATCGATCTGGGCGGTCCGGGCGGTCTTCCGGATGGTCATTTCGATATCGTGTACACGGGCGGCCACGTCGCCGTGTGGGTTTCCGATCTGAAGCGCTATTACGGCGAGGGAATTCGGATTCTCAAACCCGGCGGTCTATTCATGGTCAACGAGTACCATCCCTTCCGCCGATTGTGGAAGCACGGCTCCGGACCCCTGAGGCAGGAATTCCACTACTGCGACCACGGTCCCTTTACCTATGACCGGTCCGAGGAACTGCCCGAGGTTACGGGGCCGCTCCCCAGCTATGAATTCCACTGGGCGGTTTCGGACATGATCCGCGCGCTGCTTGAAGGCGGATGCGAACTCCTGGCCATGGAGGAGTACGGTGACGGGCGTCAGCACTGGGAGGGCGGCGCGCCGCTGGAGAACATGCCGGCGAACCTGGTCCTGGTGGGGCGGAAGAAACCGGCCGCACCGTGAGATCGCGCTGACCGGCGTGCAGGTTTACGGCTTATCGGGCCCGCAGAGCCTTCTTCAACAACTTGCCCCATACCCGGTCGTAGGGATGGACCGTTTGTACCTGCTCGTCCCCGCGGAACACCGGATGTCCCTCGTTTGCCCAGGCAAAGATCGACCCCTCCAGGTTGTAGACCTTCCTGAATCCTTTCTTCGCAAGGTAGTCAGCCATTTCCGACGAGCGATATCCCACGGAACAGTAGAGCACGACGGGCCGGTCCGGTGAGGAGCCTTCCAGCGCCTGCACCGCCTGCTTCTTCGTCAAAGCGTGAATCGCGTCCCGCAGGTGGCTTACCTCGTATTCTTCCGGTCCGCGCACGTCGAGAAGCAGGGGGCGCTCCGCTTGTCCGGATTCGTCCAGCCAGGTCTGCAGGCTGTCGGTGGAAAGCTGGGCGACCCCGGGGAATTTCGCACGGATCATCTTCAGCGTCGTCGACCAGAACATGGTGTTGTCCTCCACTTCTTCCTGAGCGGCGACTCCATGATTCAAGGGCAGCGCGATGATCAAGCAGATCGCCCAGTGGAGTATATTCCCGGCGCCGGGAAGGCCGTATGAATTCATGTTGAGTTCAGAGTTGATGATCGGTCAGTCCCGTGTCGTTTGAAAACGCTGCGATTTCCGACGATGACTGAAGATGGAGGAATGTTACATGCCGCCAGGCGGGATCCTCCATCAGCGAGCGCATGCGCCTGCGTTTTCTCTTCTGCTGGGTGATGACCCACCACAGGAGCGCATCTTCCCGGTTCCATATCTTTAGGTTGGGCCAGAATCGTTCAACGTTCGTTCCCCAGAGCAACTCCTTCGACCGCCAGCGCTCCCAACTCCGAATCAGCACGCGCCAGATAAGCCGGTATCTCGGCAGGTCCAGCCAGATGACCGTTTCTACCCTGGGCCAGAAAGTCCGCATCGAAAAGCCCATATACGAACCCGATACCACCCAGGCGTCACCCGACGTCGCGTCGGAAATTCGCCGTTCCAGCTCTTCGGGAGCCTTTTCGGCGAGGCTGACCCATCCCGGTTCCCAATTGAGGGCGTCCAATTCCACGTGGGGGACGTTAAGCGCAATGGCAATCCGTCGGCCCAGGGCGCTCTTTCCGGAACAACTGTTTCCGGTGACGTGGATCCTGCTCCCCAAGGGGACGCCGCGAAAAGTTGCCCGAGCACCAATAGCCATTACCGCCCCTGAGTGAGGGATGAGCCTGTTCTCCGGTCGTCGTACCTGACGAACTGCTCCGGCGTCACACCGGTTTCTGTAGCGCCGCCGAGAGCCATACCGGCAGGGCGGCCCTGGGATTCTCCTTCCAGTCCAGAAGCCGCTTGTCGTTGCACGGCAGAAATGAGGATCCCCCCCAGTAATTCTCATCACCGGCGGGACGTTCCAGGACGCGCCGGAGGACAAGCCCCGCATCCACCAGAGGATTCAAGATGTCGCCGAGTGTCCAGTTGAATTCAAAGGTCCCGTCTTTTTCGTCTCGATAAGGACCGGTTTGCCAGTAGGTTTTTTCTACCTCGATCGATGCGGCCCCGTCTTTCCAGGGCCTCTGGAAGGGATGCACATCGTAGAAGACGTAGTATCCTCCCGGTTTCAGTATACGAAAGATCTCCCCGTAAACCGCACGCAGATCCGCGATCCAGACGAAGAAACCATTGGTCGAACAGACCAGGTCGAACTTTCCGTCACCAAGCGACTTGAGATCCATCGCGTCGGCCTGGACGAAGTCGATCGCAAGACCCAGTTGTTTCGCCCTTTGTGAAGCGGTCTCCAGTTGCCGCTCGGAAATGTCTGTGGAGGTGACATGGGCCTGCATGCCCGCGAGGGCGAAGCTGGCATAATTGTCCCCGCTGCCGATGACGCAGACTTTCTTTCCTTCCAGATTGCTGACAAAGGAGCCGATCAACTTGAAGGCGCCGCCCGCGAATCCCAGTTCGGGTTCCTCCGGACAACGGCGCCACAGACCGTCCCGCTCGCGATTTTCGGCCCACCACCCGGCCGCTGCGTCCCAGTGACGGCGATTGGATTCGTGCGGATGATTGGTCGTCGGATCGGACGGCGGAGACATAAGCGAGACCTGTCCGGATGGCTTTAACCGCAGGAGGCGTTTCGGCTGATCCTGATCAATATAGACCAGCGCGGATCACCGGCGCAAGTGCGCAGGTCCACCTGCCCGTCAGTACATCCCCGGCATGCAGGCAGGGTTCTGTTCCACGACTTCAAAATCCGCTTGACAGTCGTCGCGCGATCGTGCCTTGTTAACAGGTACAAACGTTTGAGAATCCATCCGACGCCCGTGCCACAGGGAGGCGCGGCACGGATCATGGAACCGCATCGGCGGAGGAGTGCCATGGCAAAATACATGTATCGCACCAAGTACACGCAGTCGGGCCTGCAGGGACTGCTGAAAGAAGGCGGCACGGGCAGGCGCGCGGCCCTTACGCAGACGATCGAAGGGATGGGCGGCGCCCTGGAAGGATTCTACTACGCCATGGGGGACGACGATCTCATCCTGATCGCCGAGATTCCCGACGAAGCGACCGCGACGGCGATCGCCCTCAACGTGGCCGCGGCGGGCGCGCTAGAAGTCTCGACCACGGTCCTGATTTCACCGGAAACGATCGACGAAGCGGTAAGCAAGGGCGTATCGTACCGATTGCCCGGCGCCTGATATAGTCCGGCAGGACTTCGTCGGTAACCGATAAATCGAACGGTCGTAAAGATTTACTATTGCCAATCAAATTTCGTGTTATTATACTGATTGGTAGCCCCTGTAGTTTTCGGTAATCACCATAACGAACCACATCGTTATGGTTACGCAACGACGGGTTCAAAACACAATCCGGCGGCCCGTCCTGTACGCTTTCGTCATAGTTACATCACCCTGTAAGTAACGCCACCCAACCCAACTCGTCGTAACAGAAGGGAGTCGGTATGGCTAAATCTCTACGCATAATCCCTGAAAAATGCACCGGGTGCATGCAGTGTGAACTGGCATGTTCCTGGGTGCAGACCGGCATGTTTCAACCATCCCGGTCGCTGATCCGCGTGAACATTTTCGATGAGCAGGCCAGTTACGCGCCGTATACGTGTTTCCAGTGCGACGAAGCCTGGTGCATGACGGCCTGCCCCGTGAACGCCATCAGCATCGATGCGGATACCGGCGCCAAGGTCGTGGGCGATGCCAACTGCGTAGGTTGCGGGTTGTGCACCATCGCCTGTCCCTTCGGCACGGTGTTCTACAATCCCGATACGCAGAAGGCCTTCAAGTGTGATCTGTGCGACGGCAATCCCGCCTGCGCGGTCGCCTGCCCGACGGGCGCCATCGAGTACACCGAGAACGAGTCCGCCGACTGGCTGGGCGGCTGGGCCGAGAAGGTCAACGAGTCCTACCTGACATCCATCGAGGGAGGGAACGCGGCATGAGCAACGGCGGATGGACAGGCACGATCCTGCGCGTCGATCTGACCACCGGTCGGATCTCCAAAGAGCCCCTCAACATGGACTGGGCCAAGTCCTTCGTGGGCGGGCGCGGCCTCGCGGCCAGGTACCTCTATGAAGAGATGGACCCGGCGGCGGACGCACTGGGCCCGGAAAACAAGATGATTTTCGCGACCGGCCCGATGACCGGCACGAATGCCTCGACGAGTTCACGCTACATGGTGGTCACCAAGGGGGCGTTGACGAACGCGATTACCACGTCCAACTCGGGAGGCCACTGGGGACCGGAACTGAAGTTCGCCGGCTACGACATGCTGATCGTGGAAGGTCGGGCGCCGGTTCCGTCCTACATCTCCATCTGCGACGACGACGTCCGGATCTGCTCCGCCGAGCACCTGTGGGGCAAGACGGTGTGGGAGACGGATGATATCGTCCGGGAGGAGTCGGGGCAGCACGATACGGTCGTTACCTGTATTGGTCCGGCGGGCGAGAACCTCGTGCGTTTCGCCGCCATAGTCAACGACCGGCACCGGGCCGCCGGACGATCCGGCGTCGGCGCGGTCATGGGTTCGAAGAACCTCAAAGCCATTGCCGTACGCGGTACCGGGGGCGTGCCCATCGCCGACCCGCAGAAGTTCATGTCGGCCATGTGGGAGATGAAGAGCAAGCTGGTCGAGCATCCGGTAACGGGTGAGGGGCTGGCCGCATACGGCACCGCGGTGCTGGTCAACATCATCAACGAGAGCGGCGCACTGCCGACGAACAACCACCAGGTCTCGCAGCTCGAAGGCGCGGACAACATCAGCGGGGAGACCCTGGCCGATACGCGGCTGGTGGCCAACAAGGCCTGCTTCGGCTGCACGATCGCCTGCGGCAGAGTGTCCCAGCTACCGGGCGAGGCGCAGGACAAGTTCACCGTGACCACCCGGCCCCACAACTGGAAGATCGCGGTGGAGGGACCGGAGTACGAGAACGCCTGGGCCATGGGCGCCGACTGCGGCATCAACGACCTGGACGCGCTCATCAAGGCGAACGCCATGTGCAACGAACTGGGCATGGACCCGATCTCCTTCGGCGCGACGCTGGCCGCGGCCATGGAGCTGTACGAAAGCGGCGCCGTGAGCGATGAGCAGACCGGCATGCCGCTGAATTTCGGGAGCGGCGAAGCGCTCGTCGCCATGACGGAGAAGGCGGCCTACCGCGAAGGCTTCGGCGATGAACTGGCCGAGGGATCCAAGCGCATGACCGCCAAGTTCGACCGGCCCGAGTTCTTCATGGGCGTGCGCGGTCAGGAGTTCCCGGCCTACGACGCCCGGGCGATCCAGGGCATGGGGCTGGGTTACGCGACCTCGAACCGGGGCGCCTGCCACCTGAAAAGCTACACGGTCGCTCCCGAGATCCTGGGGATCCCGGAGAAGATGGATCCAGCCGTGACGGAAGGCAAAGCGGAGATCACCAAGATCTTCCAGGACGCCACCTGCACCGTGGACGCGTCGGGTCTCTGCCTGTTCCTCACCTTCGGCGTGGGCCTGGATGAGATACAGCCCCAGCTCGAGGCGGTTACCGGCATCGCCTACACGGTGCCTGAACTGCTGGAGGTCGGGGAGCGCGTCTGGAACATCGAGCGCATGTGGAACCAGCGGGCGGGCTTCACGGGCAAGGACGATACGCTGCCGAAGCGGTTGCTCGAAGAACCGATCCCCGATGGACCGACCAAGGGCGAAGTGAACCGCCTCGGCGAGATGCTGCCGGAATACTACGAAATCCGCGGCTGGAACGCGGAAGGCGAACCCACTCAGGAGAAACTGGCGTCGCTGGGACTGGCGTAGCGCCCGATCCGGCTCCCGTGCCAGGGGGATTCAATGGGCGCGTCCCGGGCCAGGCGGCCGGGGCGCGACCCCGTATCACCCGGCCTGAGCCGAGGAATGGAGTTTCTTCATGACACACGGGTGGGCCGGCCATATCCTGCGGGTGGACCTGTCGCGGGGCCAGGCGACCAAAGAGCCCCTCAGACTGGACTGGGCCGAGGAGTACATCGGCGGCCGCGGACTGGCCGCCCGGTATCTCTACGAGGAGATGGATCCCTCGGCCGACGCCCTCGGTCCCGACAACAAGCTGATCCTGGCCACCGGGCCGCTTACGGGCACCAACGCCTCCTGCGGCGCCCGCTACATGGTGGTCACCAAGGGACCGCTCACCGGCGCCATCACCACGTCCAATTCGGGCGGACACTGGGGCCCGGAGCTCAAGTTCGCCGGCTACGACCTGGTGATCGTGGAAGGCCGGGCGGACCGTCCGTGCTATCTCCTCGTCGACGATGACCGCGTCGAGATCCGCGACGCCGCCGGCGTGTGGGGCAAAGTGGTCTCGGAGACCGAGGACGCCATCCGAGACGAGACCGGCATGCCCGAACTGCGGGTGGCCGGCATCGGACCGGCGGGCGAGAACATGGTGCGGTTCGCGTGCATCGTCAACGACAAGCACCGGGCGGCCGGCCGTTCCGGCGTCGGCGCCGTCATGGGTTCCAAGAACCTGAAGGCGATCGCCGTACGTGGCAACCAGGGCGTGCGGATCGCCCGTCCCCGGGATTACATGTCTGCCATCTGGTCCTACCATGAACACCTGGCGGAGAGTCCCGGCCGGCAGGGTCTCACGGAACTGGGCACGGCCCCCACGGTCGACCTGGTCAACACCTTCGGCGGCCTGCCGACACGCAATTTCACGGCTGGCCAGTTCGAGGGCACCGAGGCGATCAACGGGGAAAGCATCAAGGATAACTGGCTGATCGCCAACAAGGCCTGCTTCGCCTGCAATATCGCCTGCGGTCGAGTGACCCAGGTGTCCCCCAACGCCGACAAGTACATGGTCAACATGCATCCCCGCAACTGGAAGGTCGCCGGGGAAGGACCGGAGTACGAGAACCTCTGGTCGCTGGGGGCCGACTGCGGCGTGGACGACATGGACGCCATCGTCATGGCCAACTACCTGTGCAACGACCTGGGCATGGACCCCATCTCCATGGGCGCCACACTGGCCACGGCCATGGAGATGTACGAGCGGGGCCTGCTGAGCGACGAGCAGACGGGCATGGCGCTCCGGTTCGGCGACGGCAAGGCCCTGATCGCCATGACGGAAGCCACGGGATTCCGGGAAGGCTTCGGCGACGAACTGGCCGAAGGCTCGAAGCGGATGACCGAGAAATTCGAGCATCCTGAGTACTTCATGGGCGTCAAGGGACAGGAGTTTCCGGCCTACGATCCCCGGGGATTCCAGGGTATGGGCGTGGCCTATGCCACCTGCAACCGCGGCGCCTGTCACCTGCGGGCGTGGACGCCCGGCATCGAAACCAGCGGTGAGTACGATCCCCACGGCACCGACGGGAAATCGGTCTGGGTGGCCGAGGAGCAGAACCGGACCACGGCTCATGACGCCACGGGCATCTGCATGTTCACCACGGCGGGCGCGCCCCTGGACGACCTGATCCCCGTGCTGTCCGCGGCGACAGGCGTGGACTACACCATGGACGACTTCGTGCACATCGGCGAGCGGATCTGGAACATCGAACGGCTTTGGAACCTGAAGGCCGGTCTCACCGCGGCCGATGACACGCTGCCGAAAAGACTGATGGAAGAAGCCCACAAGGAAGGACCTTCGGCGGGGGTGACCGTCGATCTCGACGCCATGCTGCCGGACTACTACGCGGCCCGGGCTGGACGGCGGACGGACAACCCACCAGGGAAAAACTGATGGATCTGGGCCTCGCGTGACGAAACCAAACCACGGATGACCTGTACTTCGTTTTTCGGTACTTTCTTTAGAAGGAGCGGATTATGGCGACAGAACACGTGATTATTGGCGGCGGACCGGGCGGGATGAATGCCATCGAAACGATCCGCGGTTACGACGCGGACGCGTCCATCACCCTGATCTCCGACGAGCCGGCCTATTCCCGCATGGCCCTGCCCTACTATATCTCGGGGAACATCCCGGTCGATCAGGTGAATACCGGGGACGACGACTATTTCGGCAGGCTGGGGGTGAAGACCCGCTTCGGGGTCAGCGTCTCCGAGGTGAATCCCCACGCGAGCATGCTCACGCTCAGCGACGGATCCATGGTGCCCTTCGACAACCTGCTGATCGCCACGGGGTCATCCGCCCAGCAGTTGAACATACCGGGTGCGGACGGCGACGGCGTCCATAATCTCTGGACCGTGGCCGACGCGGAGAAGACCGTGGACGCCCTGGGAAGCGACGCCGAGGTGGCCTTCATCGGGGCCGGGTTCATCGGATTCATCATCCTCAACGCGATGCACAAGCGCGGCGCCCGCCTGAAGGTGATCGAACTGGAAGACCAGGTGCTGCCCCGCATGCTGGACGCCCAGGGCGCTTCCCTGGTGGGCTCCTGGCTCGAGTCGCAGGGCGTCGAAGTCCATACCGGCGTGAGCGTGCAGGCCATCGATCACGGCCACGACGGCGTGAAGACCCTGCAGCTTTCCGATGGGTCGTCCACCCGCGCGGACGTGGTCATCGTCGCCACGGGGATCAAGGCCAACATCGGCTTTCTCGATGGATCGGGTATCGAGACCAATGAGGGTGTCCTGGTCAATAACCGGTGCCAGACCAACGTGGCCAACGTGTATGCGGCGGGTGACGTGGCCGAAGGACCGGACCTGTCCACCGGAAGCCAGGCGGTGCACGCCATACAGCCCACCGCCGTCGACCACGGCCGGGTCGCGGGAGCGAACATGGCCGGCCAGGACGTGGAGTATCCCGGCAGCCTGCTGATGAACATCCTGGACGTGTGCGGGCTGCAGTGCGCCAGTTTCGGCGACTGGTCCGGCGAAGGCGACGTCACCGAGGTCATCAACGCCAATCGTCCGGTCTACCGAAAGCTGATCTGGGACGGCGCCACGATCACCGGCGCCATCATGCTCGGACCTGCCGACGACGTGGCCATGTTGAACGACATGGGGATGATCAAGGGACTGATCCAGGCCAAGACGGATCTGGGCGCGTGGAAGCAGCACATCCAGGCGAACCCGACGGACATCCGGCGGCCCTACGTGGCCACGAAGACCGCGGAGAAGATGCTGGCGCTTACCTCGCTCGGCAAGCCGTCCGAGCACCGGTCATACCAGCATGCGCAGGATGCCGGCAAGGACCGAAGCGCGCACCGGGTCTTCGTCGATTCTACGGGGTAGGATTGGTGGTAAGATAGGGTTGGCGGCCCGGCGGGGCATCGACCGGCCCGGATAATCGTCGTCATCCCGCGTCAGTTTCCAAACAGGAAGCGCACGTTCAGTGTCACGGCCCAGTGGTTCGTGGCGCTGAACGTGTTTTTGTTTATAAAGGAGGGGTCTGTCTCGAAGTAGGGGTGGTATTCATACGTTCCGGTGTGCTCGACGTCATCCACTCTCGAATAGGCCGCTTTCAGGCCGATTACGGCCCGGCCGTTCAAGCTGTAGTCGGCGCCCCCGTATACATGTCCCGCAAAGACCGTATCGGATATCCCGGTATCCTGCGTGCTGTTGTAAAAGGACAGGGGCGGGTCGTAGAGCGTACCCGTTCCGGATGGGTCGCTGTATTCAATCGAAAAGAAAAGCCGGGTCAGTTCGACGAAGGCGATACCTGTCCCCACCCCCACGTAAGGCGTTATCCTGCGCGGCCCGATGGGCAGATCGTAATAGGCGTTCAGCGACACCGTCCTCGTCACGAGATCTTCAATGAAATTGGTGCTGGTCGCCTGTAGCAGCCCCAGGCCGAGGAAAGAACTGGCGCCCGCTGTACGGCCATCGAGGTAGGTTACTTCAAGTGACGGGCCCTGGTCGACCTGGTTACTCCAATACGCGTATGAGACCTCGATGCGGGTGCGGTCGAAAACCCGTCCGATGGCCGCATCGAAACCGATGCCCCGGTCGGTGGACGGGTCGTAACGCCACCGGTAGCCGGGAATATCCGGGCGTGGCATCTCATCGAAGCAGGCGCTGGTGGGATAGCAGGTGGATTCCGTGTTCGAGCCCGATTGGTCCAGGCCGTATACCAGGTTAGCGCCCAACCCACCGGAAACGTACCAACCCGAAGTCCTCCGATCCTGGGCCGCCGCTTCACTCTGCGCGGCGAGGAGCAGGCAGATCGAAAGCGCGGACGCCAACGCCCAGGTCCTTTGGGTTTTTTGAATCATGAGAACCGCCCGGATCGAAACAGCCTACAGGTTGAACAGGTAGGAGACCTTGGCCACGATCTGCTGGTCCCGCAGACGGAGCGGCGTCCTTTCGTAGACCCCGAAGCTTCCGTCGGTATCGAGGTCGTCGTCACGGAACTGGTTGAAAGCCAGGAAGAACGAGTGGCCGAAGGGCGACCGGTAGGCGAGGAGAAGGTTCATCGTGACCGTATTCATGTGGAAGTCGTCGGTCTCCCGTTGCCGGTCCGCGTTGAACTGGATGAAGGATGAGAAAGACAGGTTGGGCGTAAACGAGTAGTTCAACCGGACACTGGGGATGAGCCGGGTATTGTGGTCATACTCATCGTCGGCGAGTCCCGTTCGGCTGCCCCGGTCGACCCGGCTCCGGGTGATTCCCGGTTCGAAAGCCAGGCGGGGACTGGGCTTGAGGGACAACTCGGTCGACAGGCTGAGCAGGTCGGCGCCGTAGAACTTCCCGTAACGGACATTACCCTGAAGGGAGACCTTTCTCCCGCTGTCCGTGAAGAAGAATACGTTCCCCGCGTTGTATGAGTAAGACCCGGCCGGGAAGTGGACGCCTCCGATGCGCGTGGTTTTGGTCAGTGTATCGTATCGCAGGTCATAGGAAGCGGAAAGCCACACGCCGCGTTCCAATTCAAGAAAGAAATTGGGTGAAACCGACCAGGAGTCCGCGTCCATGAAGTTGGTGTCTTTCTTCGTGATGTAGTTGTTACGGATTCCCGTGTTCAGCCTGCGTATACCATACCGCCGGATGAAATGCGTGGTATTGAATCCGAAGCCGATCCGCTGCAGGCCCGTTTCCCGAACGAAACCGGGCTGGGAGATGAAATCGTCGCCGATATCCAGGAAGGAGACCCCGTAGCTCATCCACCGGTTCTGCCATTGCTGGATGACCCGGAAAGTCCAGTCCTGTGCACTGGTGCTGAGAGAATCGGTCCAGCTCTTCGCAAAGGTCATCTGACTTCGATGGTTGGTCCGGCGTGAGGCGAGATTCAGGTCGAATCCGACGACCCGGTTGTAGTCTTCGCCGGCGTACCGGGGAATGGCCATGCCGACCTTGTCGTTCAACCCGGGATTCGGCTCCTTGAAGGTAGCCAGCATGCCAATACTCGAACGGGTACCGAGATCCCGCGAGACCCTCAGGGCCTGCCAGTTGGTGAGCGGCTCCCTCTTCGTCTCGCCGTCGTCTTCATACTCGGTTTCACGGGTCTGGACGTTCAGAAACCCGATGGTCGTGCGACCGATCTTGCCCGTCAAGCGCATGCCCAGGTCGATGGGCACCACCTGTCCGTCCGGCAGTTGCCGGCCGACGCGACGGCTGAAGAACAACTGGGGCGTCCGGTCGTTGTTGTTTCGCCTGGGTCCGCGCCGCGGCGGTAGCTGGTTCAGTTTGAAGATATCGCTGCGTTCAAGGAAGAAAGGCCGCTTCTCGGTAAACTGGAATTCGAAGCGCGACAGGTTCACCACTTCGTCATCAGCTTCCACCTGGGCGAAATCGGGATTGACCGTGGCGTTCAGCGTGACGCCGGACGTGACGCTGAGCTTGAGGTCGCCACCCAGTTGCCGCAAAAAGTCGTTGGCCGTGTGCGTGGACGCGATAGGACTCGCCGGGGTCGGCGCCGTATCCGTGTGCCTGGAGGACTGACCGCCAAGCACTGTGAACGGGGTGATCTGGGCCCTGCCGCCGGGCGTGATGTTTGACAGGGCGGTCAGCCGTCCGCCCTTGCCGAAACGATATAGTGCCTGGTCGCCGTCCTTCAGACTAAGCGGGACCCAGTACGACTCTTCGCGGATGCGCTGAATGCGACGTCCGAAATTTACGCCCCAGACCTGATGCTCACGTTTCGGAAAACGCAGGGTATGAAAAGGGATCACGTATTCCGCCGTCCAGCCAAAACTGTAGACCTGGCTCGCCGAATTCCAGAATCCGTTCCAGTCACGATCGTCGACATTGCCCTCCCGGCTGACGAAGGCGTCAGCGCGGGCGCCGTTGGGATTAGTCTGGAATTCGTAAGCTTCGCGGTACTGGTCGAGCGATGCGATCACGACCGTGACCATATCGTTTGACCAGCTCATTCTCGTATCGCGCTTCATGTCCGGCGCCATGATGTGTTCAGGATGTGGTTCATAACAGATGAATCCAACGTACAGGTTCTTGTCATCGAAGAGGACGCGGACTTCCGTCGGATGGGTCGCCGGGTCGCCTTCGGCCGGTTCGAGCTGGAAGAAATCGCCTGCGACTTCCGCCTGCTGCCAGGCGGCTTCGTCCAGATGGCCGTCCACCTGGATAGCCGAGGATATGCGTTTCGCTTCGAGCATGTAGTCGGCGGGATCGAGGTTTTCGTAGTCAAAAGGTGATTTTGACACGGGCAGGGGAACGCTGAACGGTCGTGGGTCGGACGTCCTTTCGATTTCCCCCGTCATTGCCACTACGGATTCCGTCATGTCCGTTTCGGTCGCGGTCCGATCTTGGGGCGATTGCGCCCCCGTGATGCCTGGAAGGAACAGCAGACAGGCCAATATGAAAAAAGTGCCGTCGGTTTTGCGGACGGGTGGGAATAATGACATTAATTCCTCCAGCATCGGACAACAGGTTACATGCAGCAGTCACGTCACTTACGATGGGCACAGTCTTATATTCTACAACTTACATCCGTCGCTCCTTCAAGTGATACGCCAGATATCACGGCGGATCGAATATAGCCGCCCACTTCCGAATTGTCCAGTTCGGCATCCGGTTTGCTATGACACCCTCCATCGTTCCCACCCGGTGTGCTCGTGTATCGAGCCGAAGACTCCTGGGTGGATTATCTCTGCCAGAATCTCTGCCGATTCAACCAGGCGCGGTCCGGGACGGTTAAAGAACTGGTTGCCGTCGGTAAAGAAAACCTGCCCCTTCTGTACGGCACGCAGGCTATGCCATGCCGATTGACGCGTGAGCGAAGGCATCTCGATTCGCAAACGGTGCATATCGAAACCGCAGGGCATCAGGAGGATGATGTCCGGCTGGGTTTCGACCATGTCTTCCCACGCCAGGTACGGTGAATGTTCCCCGTTCGAGGTATAGAGGTTATGGCCGCCGGCGATTTCCACCAGTTCGGGAATCCAGTTTCCCGCGGCCATCAGTGGCTCGAACCACTCGATACAGGCCACTCGCGGGGTATTCTCCCTTCTCCGGGCGCGGTCGGCTATCGTGCGCAACCGTTCGTTCAGCTGATCTACCAAAAAGCCACTTTCGTCCTCCTTACCCAGTGCGGAGCCCACCCTTTCTATGTCGTGCCACACTTCGGCCAGCGTATTGGGTTGCAATGACAGGATCTTCGGCTTGGATCGTACCAGTTGGAAGGCCGCTTCCTGGACATCCCGGAGACTGACGGCGCAGACTTCGCAATGGGATTGCGTCACCAGCAGATCCGGAGCCAGTTCATCGAGCTGATCGGCGTCTAACCGATATACCGAGGTTGCTTCCTGCAGGATGGCTTTGACCCGCTGGTCGATCTGGTACGAGGTGCCGTCCGGATCGAATTTCGGGGAGGTGCAAATAGGCAGCCTGGCGACATCGGGAGGATAGTCGCATTCGTGAGAACGACCAACGAGGCGTTCGGCGCAGCCTAATGCGCAGATGATCTCGGTACTACTGGGCAGAAGTGAAATGATGCGGTTCATCGATAGTGCCTCCATCCAAAGCCGGAAGTAACCCCTTACCGGAATATGCGCGAATATGCGCGTGCCCACGGTTGCTTGCAACGGGAAGATAGGTAATACCAGGGCTGTCACGTTTATCGGCCGGACCAGTTTGCCCTTGCGGTTTTGTCACGCTGATGCCATCATCTAACCACGCCCGGTCGACCGTTCGGTACCGGGTTTTGCCTGCGCGCCACATTGCGCGTGCGCCACCTCGCGCGTGCGCCACATCAGACATGAAATCGGTGATCGGAAGGGTACAGCGATGCTGATCAACCTGGAAGAAATCGAACAGGCGAGAAAGGAACTTCCGCCGGAGGTCGTATATACGCCCGTCCTGCATTCAGGTGCGATTTCCGATCAGACCGGCGCGGACGTCTGGCTGAAGGCGGAGAACCTGCAGGTGACGGGGTCTTACAAGACGCGCGCGGCCTATACCATCCTGAACCGACTTTCCGCGGACCAGAAGAAAATGGGCGCCGCCATTTCCTCCTCCGGGAATTTCGCGACGGCGTTCGCTTACATGGGCACGCTGCTGGGGATTCCGACGGCTATCGTGATGATGGAAAAGACTTCGCCCTACAAGGTGCAGCGCACGATGGACTACGGCGCCGAAGCGGTGCTGTGCGAAAACCACAACCAGGCGAGATGGGACACGCTGGACCGGCTGGGAAGGGAACGGGGGATCACCGCGATCAATACGTGGGAAGACGAGAACGTCGTTCGGGGTCACGGCAGCATCGGCGCCGAGATCATGGAACAGGCGCCGGACCTGGACGCCGTGATCGTCCCCGTGAGCAGCGGGGGCTTGATCGGCGGTATCGCCACGGTCGTGAAGACGTTAAATCCCGCGGTGAAGGTGATCGGGGTGCAACCCGAAGGGTCGCAGGCGGTTTACCAGTCTTTTCTGAAGAAGGAGATCTGCGAGGTGCCGGAACCGGACACGATATGCGATTCGCTGGTGGCGCCCCGCCCCGGGGACCTCACCTTCGAGCACGTAATGGCCTACGTGGACGAGATGGTCCTGGTTTCGGATGAACAGGCGATCGACGCGGTGAAGTACCTGATCGGGGCGATGAAACTCGTGGTCGAGCCGGGCGGCGCGGTCGGCGTCGCCGCGCTCCTGAACGGCATCGTTAAGCTGGATGGCAAGAAGGTCGTGGCGCTGCTCAGCGGCGGGAACATCATGCCTGAGCAACTCGCGGGGTACCTGGGCGCGGCCTGATGGGCAGTCGCCAGGCAGGGCCTGATGGCGGCCGTCGGGCGGGGCTTGATGACGCGGCCTGATCCTCGACTGCTGAGCAGTTACGATACAGTTCAGCGACTCCTTTCCTTGATGTAGATATTCCCGCTGTTCGTTTTCAGGCGGATCCGGTCGCCACCGCCGTTGAGGTCGCCGCTGGCTTCGCTCTGAACGTAGAAAAACACCCCCCACTCGCTCTGGTTCAGGAGGAAGTCCGAATCGATGTGGCCTAAATCCTCGCGCCACAGCCGGCTTAACAGGAGTCCACCCGACGATCCCTCCGCCTCGAGTGTAGCCGGCAGGTCTTCGGGCAGATAGATGGTGACGTCTCCTTCGGTGGTTTCCAGGTTACGTTGGGTTTCAGGGCCGCGTTCTGTATTTTGTGAATCGATTTCCGTCTGTTCTGTATTCCGGTTTGTACGGGCAACATACACTTCGATGCTGCCTCGAATGGCCTGCGCATTTACTGAACCTCGTGCGTCGAAGAGATGTATATTGCCTTCGAGCGCGTCTGCATCAATATCTCCATCCGTAGTGTCAGTTTCTATATTTCCATCCACGGTATCTACGGTCACTGCGCTCTGTGCGCCGCGGATCGTAATGTCGCCGTCTGTCGTCGAAGCACTGACATCGCCCGTCACGTGACGGATGTCGATATCACCGTCCACGGATTTCGCTGCTACAGTGCCCAGCGTGTTTCGGATTTCGATATCACCGTCGGTCGTACGGGCCATGACGTGACCACGTGTGGAGTCGATCTCGATGTCGTCGTCCACGGCGTGGGCCGTGACAGAACCTGTTACCTCTTCAATCTCGACGTTGCCGTCCGTCGTGCCTGCGTCGACCAGACCTTCCGCAGTGCGGATTTCGATGTCGCCGTCCACGGTTCGAGCTGTGACAGGCCCCATTACCTCTTCTATCTCGATATATCCATCTACGGTTGTGAGATCCAGCGTGCACGATACGGGCACGCGTACATTCATTTCAACGGTTACACGGTTGCGAAAGAAAAAAGACTCATCGTTGTCAACGACCCGGATATGTACATCGTTTTCCCGCCGCGACAGTACCACCTCGATTTCTTCGAAAGCGTTGCGCGCCCGATCTTCACGCCGGCCTTCGATCCGTTTTTCAATATGAATATCCACCTCGTCGTTCGTCCAGCTGTCCACCTGGATCGATCCGATCTCGGCCTCCAACGTCAAGGTTGCTGCCGGGTCGACCGTGTATCGCCGCTCGATGGTTTCCACGAACCCGTCTTCATCGCGCGCGAAGGTGGCTTCTTGCGCGTCACCTCGCGAAGGCGCAACGATGAACAGGGCGAGCCAGGTACAGCACACAACCGTGTGATGCAGAAGTTTCATCATCGTGTTGACCGTGTTGGTTGAGTTCGGTGTTCACTCTAAAGGACTTGACCACACAGGGCACATTCAGGAGGAGCCGACCGTAACACGTCCCCCCAGGGCACTGGAGTTCACTTTACCTCCCACTTCGTCGATATCGATACTTCCGCCAATCGTCTTCACGTCCACATCGCCAAGCGTTGGGCCGATTTCGATGTTTCCGCCTACCGTCCCGGCGGTAACGTTTCCCTGGACCTTGCCGATTTCGATGTTTCCACCCGTCGTTTTCACGTCAACATCTCCACCGGTGTCACCGATTTCAATGTTACCTCCCGTAGTCTTCGCCTTCACGCCGCCATCCGCCCGTTCGACCGTGATGTCTCCACCGGTCGTAGACGCCTCGGTTTCCCTGCCGCCGCCCCGTATCCTGATGTCTCCTCCGGCCGTGCCGGCCGTGACGTCGCCGTCCGAGACGGTGCCGATATGCACGTCGCCTCCGGCGGTCCTGGCGTTGATGTCGCCGTTGATGTCGCCGGTCTCGATGTCCCCGCCCGATGTCTTGAGTTCCAGGTTGTAGGTTTGGGGCACCCGCACTTTCACTTTTACCGAAACCCGGTTATTCCTGAACCATCCCGGCCGGTCGATCTCGACGCGCACGCCGTTCCGGTCCTGCGATATTTCCACTTCCACCTCTTCAAGTTCCTGACGGGCCCGCTTCTCGTCGATCCTCCGGATCCTTTTCTCCACGAACACATCCACTTCGTTCCTGGACCAGGGCTCGACCTGTATGGAACCCATATCCGCATCGACGGTCAGGGTACCCCCCGGTTCTACCGCGTACTTCTCCTCGATCTGTACCACATGACCGCGTCCATCCACCATGGAAGTTACCTCCTGCGCGCTGCATCCCGATGTGATGCACGCGAACACCATCGTCAACAGTCCTGAAGGTCTCATTGCTTCCCTCGCTCGCAATACTGCTAATCTACCACCATGGACGCGCATCCGCAACGCTGTCCTGCGTCACCGTTTCTTGATTTTGATGTTGCCGTGTGTCGTTTCGGTCCTGATCTCGTCGCCACCGCCGTTGAGGTCGCCCTTGACCCTGGCTCGTGCGGACAGTCGTCCGGATACCCAGGCCCAGGTACGGGTGGGACCGCCGTCAATGGCGTTCCCGAAGAGGTCGAATTCCGAGTATATACGATAGTCGCGGCGTCGCCAGAATCCTGAAGGGTCGATTTTGATTTCGGCATCGATGGTCGCCGCCAGGTCATCCGGGAGATAGACTGTCACTTCGCCGCCGGTAGATTCCAGGTGGCTGCTGCGGTCGGTCGAGGAATCGTCGCCGGCGAACTGAATGTTGATGTCGCCCCCCGAGGTCTTTGCCGTCACGCCGCCCTGTGCGTTTTCGATCTGGATGTCCCCGCCCGTGGTCCTTACCGTGATGGTTCCTCTTGCGTTTTCGATGTCGATGTCCCCGCCTCCGCTCTCGGCATCCACGCCATCCATTGCATTTTCGATCTGAATATCGCCCCCCGAGGTTCCTATCGACAACCTGCCCGTTGCGTTTTCGATGTCGATATCTCCACCGGACGACGACGCTGTCAGCTTGCCGGCCGTGTTTTCGATCTCGATGTCTCCGCCGGACGTCCTGACGTCCACGTCCCCATCGGCGTGTTCTATCTGGATGTCGCCCCCGGAGGCTTGCACTTCCGTCCTTCCGCCGGCGTTTTCAATCCGAACGTCCCCCCCGGACGTTTTCATCCTGGTGTCTGCCTCGCCGCTTTCCAACCGGATATCGCCTCCCGACGTGCGGACGTCGACGGTCGACTCGCGGATGTTCCCCATGACCACGTCGCCGCCCGACGACCTGGCGCGGACGTCACCTCGCAGGTCATCGATTACGATATCACCGCCGGAGGCTTTAAGATCAAGATGGTAGCGTTCGGGGACCCGCACCGTGATACTTACGGTTACTCTGTTCCGCCGATTCGAATCCGGGCCTTCCACGCTGATGTGCACGTCATCGTCCCTTTTTTCCGTTCTGACCTCGACGTCGTCGATGGCCCTGCGCGCACGGCCTTCGTTGGCAATTTCCGACCGTTTTTCCACCGTCACGTTGACTTCGTCCTTCGCCCAGCTGCTGATCTTAATCGATGCGAACGCGTTGTCGGTCGTCAGCGTACCCCCGGCTTCCACCGGGAAGCTGAATTGGGATTTTTCTACGTAATCCGCGCCGTCACGCATGAACGTAGTCTCCTGTGCACTGCTCGTGTACACAGTGAATATTGAAGCGCAAAACAGCGCCGCCATCCCCAGCCATCTCATAGCCCCTCCCCATGATCATGGTAGCGTCGTGTCGATGCATGTTGTATCGCAACTACCTACTAAGACTGCGGGGGAGGGTAAATTGTTGCGTGCAAGAGACTGACGGGCTGTTTGCCTACTCCACCCAGTGGGACACGAGGGGCTTCAACTCAGCAGGCAGGCCGTCGAAGACGTCCTTGGGGAGGGTGGGCACCAGGTTTTCCGTACCGCCGGTCTCGTCCACCATGACCCGACGGTCTTCAGAGCCGGGCCGCAGCACGTCCAGGTTCAGCCACCAGGGCGCGTAGCGGACGACGACGGCCACGCGGGGCTCCCGGGAGGTGTTGGCGGCCGTCGAATGCCAGAGCCTGCTGTCCATGACGAGGACACTTCCCGCCTCGCCGGTCACGTTCAGCTCGTTCGGATGGGGTTCGTCGGGCGGAACCCCGTTGTTGCCGGTGGGATTGTTGTCGTTGCGGTGACTGCCCGGGACGATGAGCGTGCCCCCGTTCTCGCCGGTGAAGGAGGAAAGCATCCAGATGGTCGTGAGGTGCATGACCGCGTCCGGGTACGGAGCGGGTACGTGCCCCGCGTTCCGCTGGTTGTAGGGCCAGTCCGCGTGCCAACCCCCGCGTTCGTTACCGGGTTCGTTGATGGTGGCCGTGGTGAACGAGATGCGGAAATGGCGTCCGAGCAGCGCGCCGGCCAGGTCGAGGAGACGCCGGTCCGCGAGCCAGGGCGCCAGCGACTGGTCGTACTTCAGGAAACCGCTCACGTGGCCGATGTTCGCGGGTGCGCCGGGATTCCGGTGACGGTTGGTGGAAGCGATTACCCATTCGCGTATCTCGTCCAGCCTGTCGTCCGGGATGATGCTGTCAAGGACGCACCAGCCGTCCGTCCGCATGGCCTGTATCTGATGTTCCAGCGTCATTTGGTCACCGCCTGCAACATGACACACAGGTCAGATCGTTATGGATTTGGTCCGGTGGGCCCGCGAAGCGACGGTACGACGGTTGTCCCTACAGGTCGTCCGTGCTCAGTGTGCCGGCCTCGTTACAGGTCGTCCGTGCTCAGCGTGCCGGCCTCGTGATGGCGGCGGAATACATCCCAGGTCTCCCTGATCCCCTCGTCCAGCGGCGTGTAGGGGATCTCGCCCACATCCTCCTGGATGGCGCGGTCATCGAGGTCGGGCGCAATGGGCAGGTTCAGGTCCAGGTGGGTGATGAGTCCCTCCGAACCCGGGACGACGCGCTCGATGGACGCGATGACTTCGTCGATGGTTACGACGTCGCCGCGGATGCTGTAGGCTCCGGCGCCATCGGTGGCGGCCTCGGCGCAGCGGATGAAGGTTCGCGCCGTGTCGTTCACGTACTGCATGTTGTTTCGCCCGCCGTACCCGATCACGTACGGCCGGTTCAGCAGGGCGGCCTTGACCGCCTTCGTGGGGTCGGAGGTCAATCCGAAGTCCCGGCCCGGGCCGTACACGGTCCATGGCCGAAGACCGATGCTGGAAATGCCGTGGTCGAGGTAATACACCCGCGCGTTTGCCTCGTTGCACTGCTTGAAGACGCCGTAGTGGGTGACGGGCCGGAGCACCGCGTCGTTGCCGACCGGACCCGCCTCGTAGTCGTCCTCCATGCCGTAGACGGCCGCGGAACTCGCGTAGACGACGCGTTCCACGATGTCGTGGTGGGTTTTCGCCGCCTCGAAGACGTTCAGGGTGCCGATTACGTTGACCGTTGCGCCCTTGATGGGGTCGGCCCGGCACACGGGCACCTGCAGCCCGGCCAGGTGGATGATGCGGGAAGCGCCCGTTTTTCCGACTACCCGGGTGAAGTGGGTCCCGTCGGCGATGTCGCCCTCGATGAACCGGACCCGGGCAATCTGTTCCTCGTCCATGATCAACGCCATGCGGGCGGTGTGTTCCACCAGGTCGTATATGGCGACATCGTGTCCTTCGTCGACCAGGTTCTTCACGATCCACGAACCGATACAACCATATCCGCCGGTGAGCAGATACTGCATTCAAACGGTCCTTTTCAATGGGAAAACAACGGCCCGAAAACAACGGCTGAAAAACCTCGTCCATGGTATGGCGCGCAAGCCCCGGTGTCAAGAGAATCAGCCGCGTTCCCACGGGCCGGTCCGCGGCTCACAGGCGGCCCGCCGGCAACCTGTTCGAGGTACGTCCCGCGGCCCGCCGGCAGCCTGTTCGAGGTCTGTCCCACGGCCCGTCCCGCGGCCCGCCGGCAGCCGTTTTAGTCCTTGATCGGACCCCGCCGCGCAGATACATTGTGCCCATCCCGGAACGGCCGGCGATCGACCGACGACAGACCGGCGATCGACCGTGGAACTACCGGCGATCGACCGTGGAACTACCGGCGATCGACCAGTGAAACCAGCAATTACTATCCCCTCAAGCGACCCGTCTCATGAGCGTACGCCAGCGGTCTTCCGCGCCGTCCGGAAAGCCGGATGCCCATCCTCCCGGAGCAGGCGCTCCCGCACGGCATGGGGGCCTGGCGTCGGGCATGACGCTCCGGGCGGTGGGTCTCGGCCTGGGACTCTCCGCGCTCATGGCATGGTGGGTGGTGCATTCCGCCTTCGAAGCCCACTCTTCCTACCTTTCCATCACCCACATGCCCATGGCGGCGCTCTTCCCCTTCATGCTGGTCGTCTTCGTCATAAACGGCCTGTTGAAGCGTTTCGCGCCCACGCGGATTTTCACCGCGCCGGAACTGATTATCATCTTCTTCATCGTGTTCACGGCTTCGGCCATTCCGGGGTGGGCCTTTACCACCTACTGGGTCGCCGTTCCCTCCATCCCCCACTACTATGCCAATTCCGAGAACAGATACGTCGAGTTGTTCTTCGAGTACCTGCCGACCTGGTTGATTGTCACCGACGAACGGCGGGCCGTGCACTGGTTCTACGAGGGCCTACCGTCTACGGGTGTCATCCCCTGGCGGGACTGGGTCATCCCCATGAGCTGGTGGGGCACCTTCTTTCTGGCCCTCTTCTTTGCCAGCGCATCGCTCATGGTGATCCTGCGCAAACAGTGGATCGAAAGGGAGCGGTTGACCTTTCCGCTGGCCCGCGTTCCCCTGCTGCTCGTCGAGGATGACGAAAGCGGTTCCGTGCTGCCCCGGATCGCCCGGTCCAGGGTATTCTGGTACGGTTTCTCCATCCCCCTCTTCGTCATCCTCTGGAACATCGTCTCGTACTGGGACGTCGTGCCGCCCATCAGACTGGGCGGCGATTACCGCATCCCGATCACCCTGGCCGAATCCTTTCCGCCGATACAGTTCAAGATCAATTTCGCTTTCATCGGCATCGGTTTCTTCACGAATCTCAATATCCTGTTCAGCATCTGGGTGTTCTTCCTGTTGGCCACGATCCAGATCGGCATCATGAGCCGGTTCGGCATTCCGAAGACGGCCGAGATCGTCACGGCGCAGCACCTGGGCGGTTTCTTCATGTATACCCTCTTCGGGCTCTGGATGGCGCGCCGCCACCTCTACGACGTGGTGAGAAAGGCCATCGGCCGGGGGCACGACATCGATGATTCAGAAGAGTTCTTCTCGTACCGGACCGCTATGGCGGGTGTGGTCTTCGGTGTGATCTACATGTTCTTCTTCCTGATCAGCATGGGCATGTCCCTTGCCGCCGCGGCCACGCTGCTGGCCACCTGCATGCTCCTCTTTCTCGGGGTCACCCGCGTGGTGGCGGAAGCCGGCCTGATTAACCTGGACCTGCCGTTCAACGCCCATGAATTCACCGTGTTCTCCTTCGGATCGGCGAACCTGCCCCGTGCCGACCTCACAATCCTGACACTGTCGCAGACCTTTTCGAGGAACTGGCGGACACTGGGCATGTGCGCCATGGCCCACGTCAACAAGATGGGCGACGAGATCGGCGGCGCCCGGCGCGGCATCTTTCCCGTCATTATCTCGGCCCTCCTCATGGCCGCGGTCATATCGGTCGTATACACCATCTTCCTGGGATACGATACCACCGGGGCCGATGGATTCGCCGACGCGTTCGGCAACGCAAAAACGGGATACGTCACGCTGACGACGTGGATCAACAACCAGACCCAGTTGACCGGCGGGGAGTACCTGGGGCTCGGGGTCGGCGCATTCATCGCCTGGCTGCTGATCCTGGCCCATCACAATTTCCACTGGTGGCCGCTGCACCCCATCGGATGGGCGGTGGCCAAGACCTGGGGCATCGGGATGATCGCCACCTCGATCTTCATTGTCTGGCTCATCAAGGCCATCATCATGAAACTGGGCGGGACGAGACTCTACCGCCAGTCGCAGCCCTTTTTCATCGGCATGCTGGTGGGGTACGTACTGGGCGTCGCGTTGTCCTATGGCGTGGATGTGATCTGGTTTCCGAACTCGGGGCATATCGTGGAGACGTGGTAGCAGTCGGCTTAAGAGTCCAATTTCTGGGCGTGTTGTCCACGAGAGCCGGGAGAGAACTGACGCGGTAGCCCGGGGGCGGTTTCATCAAGCAAAAACGAAAGGAGTTTCATCGTGAGTGTGGAACAGATCATGCCCGACGAGGCGGCCAGGCTGGTCGAATCCGAGGGTTACGCATACATCGACGTCCGGTCCGTTCCCGAGTTCGACCAGGGCCATCCCGCGCCGGCCGTGAACATCCCCCTGCTGCACGCGGACGAACAGACCGGGCAAATGACGCCCAATCCCGATTTCGTCCGGGTAATGAAGGCGAATTTCTCAGCGGATGACCGGCTGGTGCTCGGCTGCCGGACGGGCCAGCGGTCCAATCACGCCGCCGAATTGCTGCAGTCCATGGGATACCAGTCGGTCGTCAACATGCGGTGCGGATTCAGCGGCGAAATGACGCCCTTCGGCCAGGTGGTCAATCCGGGATGGGAGGAAGTGGGCCTTCCGGTGAGTCACGACAGCGGTGAGGGCGTGAGCTATGCGTCGCTGGAGGCGAAGTCGTAAGGAACCTGATCGTCCTGTAAAATAACGACGGCCTTCAAGAGATGATGGTAACCGTTGTTTAAGGGAGAACTTACAATCCCGTAATCAAACGTTACCGTTATATATTCTGCATTTCAACGTAACTTTCCCTCCTGTCTTGTTGGTGTTGCCCCTACCTTAGTTGAAATTGCAATGAGAAAGGCTCCCCGGTACATTGGGGGTACATGCATCACTCACAATGAACGTACCCTCTTCCCAAAGGAGCCTTATGATGAAGAAAGTATCCACGACAATGCGCGCAGTCAAGCCCGCATCCGATCCGGTTTCCATGGCCGAGGCGTTCATGGGGACTCTGTCCGATCCGCAGACGCGCGTGGCCCTGATCCAGTCGCGCATACCCCTTGGCCTGACCGCCGTGTGCGAGGCGCTTCAGGACGAAGTGAAAGCCCTCTGCGGCGCGCGCTACGCCCGCCGGGGCGACCGTTCGTCCTACCGGCGCTGGGGCAGTCAGAAAGGCTCGGTGTATCTGGCCGATCAGAAGACGCCCGTGCAGGTGCCCCGTGTGCGCGACACCGAGGCTTGAAGCGAAGTGACGCTTGATACCTACCGGCAGTTCCAGCAACCGGCAGGCCTGGACGAGACGCTGTTCCATCGCGTGCTGAGCGGTCTGGCCTCGAGGCGGTACGCCGCCAGCGCAAGGCTTGTGCCCGGTGTCTTCGGTCTGTCTTCCTCATCGGTATCCCGCAGGTTCATCGCGGCCACGGCCCGGAAGCTGGCCGCGTTCCAGGAGCGGGACCTGTCCGACCTGGAACTGGCGGCCCTGTTCATGGACGGCAAGACCTTTGCCGACGAACAGATGCTCATCTGTCTGGGCGTGACCATCGACGGGCGCAAGATCCCCCTGGGCTTCGAGCAGACGGTCGCCGAGAACGAACGGGTCGCCGGCCAGTTCCTGGAAAAGCTCGTCGACCACGGTCTGCGCTTCGACCAGGGCCTCCTGGTCGTCATCGATGGCGCCAGAGGACTCGCGGCCGCGGTGAAGCGGGTCTTCTCAGGATATGCCGTGATCCAGCGCCGCCAGTGGCACAAAAGGGAGAACGTGCTCTCCTACCTGGCCAAGTCCGAACAGGCCCGCATAAGGCGCAATCTGCAACGCGCCTATGACCGGGACGCCTGCGACGAAGCCCAGGCGGACCTCGAAGCAATAAAGCGGGAATGCGCGGTCCTGAACCCCTCGGCCGCAAACAGCCTGGACGAAGGCATGGAAGAGACCCTCACGCTGCACCGCCTCGGCAGGATGCCCTTGCTCAAACAGAGCTTCAGGACCACCAACTGCATCGAATCGGTCAACAGCCAGGTGGCCCATCTGACCCGCAACGTCAAACGATGGACCACCGCAAAACAGAGACACCGGTGGCTGGCAGCCTGCCTCATGGACATGGAACCCAGACTGCGACGCGTCAAGGGCCCTGTCTATCTGCCCATGCTCAGAGCGGCCCTGCAAAGAGAACTCAAGATCGTTCCCGAGGGTATGACCGCATAGCCTCAGTCAACATGGGGAGCCTGAATTGTTACATGCCGGGCGAGTTCATCTGGAACGTTGCGGGTCATTGATTGCCACAGCCGACCCGCAAGGCACTGTCTCACAACCCAGCCGCATCCTGTGCGCGGGTCTGGCTGTCCTGGCCCTGGAAGCCTACAGGTCTTTAGGCGGGCGGGAACATTCCGGGGATGTCGGTATCGCCGCCGCCATGCTTTCGCTGCTTACTAAGATCGACGACCAGGTAATCGACAGCGCTTCGTTTCATGGTGGCATGGGCAGGGAGTCCGAAGAGGTGGCGAAACGGGTGCGTGCGCGTCTTGCGCCGACGCTGGAGTCTATCCGAACCGGCATTCCGGCCACTTCGGAGCCACGTTGCCTTCTGGCGGCGGAACTTGGTTACCGTCTGCAAGTAATGTCCGGATCACAGGAACGCCTTGAACACCTGGTTTCGGTGATCTCGATGGGCTGGGAAATACAGGCGAGGGGGGTTAGCACGCTGAGCAGACACCCCGGAAGCGTTTCGGGTCGGCGTGTTGCGCGGGCTTCCGCGGACATCAGTGGGGCCTGGCTGTTGATGATCACGCTCGTGGGTACGCTCCCACCCGATACAACTCGGTCGCTGCGATCCTGTGAGGAGGATTCTTTTTTCGAATGGGGACAGTACATCCAGCAGGCTGACGCCCTCGCCGATCTGGATAAGGACACGCGGGATGGACTCGTGTGCACCGTTCCCGGTCATTACGCTTACCGGCAGGATCCCGATTCGTTTCTATCGGCTGTGGCAGACCGGGATAGCGATTCACTTTACGCGCTCTACGCCGACACGGGTGCGGATCTGGCCTGCCTGCCGTCATCCGACCGGCGACACGAATTACTCGCTCCGTTGGCCGACCTTGGCCAGATAGGTCCGATACTCGAGTGGATCCACGGCTTTCTGTTGTGGCGTTATCTTCAGCATCCTCAATGCCGGCGCGTCGTCAGCCATCAACTTGTGCGACCTCTTCTTCATGATCCGCACGGTTGGAGAAGCTTTGTGTCAGACTGTGCAAAGGAGGAAGTATCATGTTCGGTACTTTGAAAACGAACCGGGCCAGTATCGACGTAACATCGCAGAAGGAATACTCACGGTTCTACTGTGGAATGTGCAAAACTCTGGGAAGTGAGTTCGGACAGCCGCTCCGAGCGACACTCAGCGGTGATTCCGTCTTCGTGGCCTTACTGGCCGATGCATTCATGCAAAACGGGGCGGAGGAGG
Organism: bacterium; assembly: GCA_965207085.1. GTDB lineage: Bacteria > JAAXHH01 > JAAXHH01 > JAAXHH01 > JAAXHH01 > JAAXHH01. The sequence goes on from CBDBLQ010000002.1 coordinate 530,915, forward strand.
CGATCGTTCGATGTCCCCTGGCGCCAGTGCGGTATCGGGCCGCCGTGGAGTACGACAGCCCGGCCATGCTTTACGGCGGCGCCATTCAGATACTTCTCGGGGATCAGTGGCTTGCCGACCACGCGATGGATGGACAACGCGTTCCTCGCCTGGCGCGCCGGTTGCTGGAGACGCCGGTATCCCGATCGCAGGAACTTCTGGAGGATTTAGGCGTGGACCTGCAAGCGCTCAACGGGTTCGAATTCCACCAGAATGTGATCGAGGCAGGCTATCCGACCCCTTCCGAGGCCGCCGGTCCGACCTCCTCGTCGCTCGGCCTCATTTTTTCAGCCGTGGCTGACTTGCCGGATGCCATTCCGGAGATTAAAACCGTGACCGATCGAAATCGACTGCGGGAACTGGGATCCGCAGTTGGGCTGGTGATCTATCTGACGGACGCCCTGGAAGACCTGGAACAGGATCGAAAAGAAGAAAGTTACAATCCTTATCTGGACGATGGAAAGATATCGCCAGTACGGCTGCAGGGCGCTTTCAGGGATTTGAGGACAGCTTTGCAGCGGATAGAGCTACTGGTGGAAACACTACCGTTGCGGCGTCATCGTGAGTTGGTCACGAATATCCTGTGCGACCGGTTGGGGGGACGGGCCCGCAACGCAATGGAGGTCGTTTCCGACGCCGGAGTGTTCCGAATGTCGTGGTATGCCCGAATTACGTCGAGGAAGCCGCTCGCGGCAGCGGCGGTGTTCCTGTTGAGTCTGCTCTACACCTTGCCTGCGATGGCATTCGGCGACCGTGTCCGCGCCCAGAGTTGCGATTGTCCTGCCGGCGGTTGTGAATTTTGACCACTTGTTCTCATTTTTCGGTGATGACAGTCCAGTATAACTGAACTGATAGCTGTCTATCCAAGCAACACCTCTTCGTAATAGGCTTCGTACTGCGGGATCACGGCCTCTTCCGCGAAGTGGTCCAGCACCCGCTGCCGGGCCTTCCGGCCGACCGCATCTCGCAAGCTGTCGTCCAACAGCAGGTCCGTGGCGTGCCGGGCCATCTGCCGGATGTCGCCCACTTCGGTGATATAACCCGTCTCCCCGTGGCGCACGAGTTCCGGCAGGCCGCCGGCGTTGGCGCCGATCACCGGGACACCGCAGCTCATGGCCTCCAGGGCCGACAGGCCGAAGCTCTCCTGTTCGCTGGGAAGCAGATACAGGTCGGAACAGGAGAGGATCCGGTCCACACCCTCCTGCTCTCCCATAAAGACCACGCCGTCCTGAAGTCCCAGTTCCCGGGCCAGTTCCTGCATGGGGATGCGTTCCGGACCTTCCCCCACCAGCAGCAGCTTGCACTTGACTTCGCGCCGCACCTCCGCGTACATGCGGATGATGTCCCCGATGCGCTTGACCGGCCGGAAATTCGATACGTGCGCGATGACCTTCTCGTCATCGTCGACGAAGTTGCTGATGTCGCAGTGGCCGTCTCCCCGGCGGAACCGTTCGACGTCGACGAAATTGGGGATCACCCGGATGTCCTTTTTGATGTCGAAGAGGGACAGCGTGTCGCGCTTGAGGGACTCGGAGACCGCCGTGACCCCGTGGCTTTCCTCGATGCTGAACCGGGTGATCCGGTAGAAGGACTTGTCGCTTCCCACGAGGGTGATATCGGTGCCGTGCAGGGTCGTGATGACCTTGACGTCCCGGTCGCGCAGCATGTGCCGGGCCAGGAAGGCGCAGGTGGCGTGGGGCACGGCGTAGTGCACGTGGAGGATGTCCAGCTCCGCCTCGGAGGCCACGTCCGCCATTTTCGCGGCGAGCGCTAAGGTGTAGGGCGGGTACTTGAACAGTGGGTAGGGCATGACCTCCACGTTGTGGAAAGAGATGTTCTGGCTGTATTCCTGCAGGCGGAAGGGGATCGAATAGCTCACGAAATGGACTCTGTGCCCCTTCCGGGCCAGCGCCTGTCCCAGTTCGGCGGCGATGGCGCCGCTTCCTCCGTAGGTGGGATAGCAGGTGATGCCGATGTTCATGCGCTCCGCCCCATCTGATGCGTGGACGCTTCTGTCCCGACCGCCAAGTTAGCCCATGCGTCCCACGAAATGGGCCACGGGATCGTCGATCGAAAGGTACTCCCGGACGACGAAAGGCTCTCCGTACCGCGCGCCGATCAGCTGTCCGTAGTAACGGCTCTGGGCTTCGACCTCTTCGAGGAACTCGGGCCGGCTGATGAAGGTTTCCGGTTCGGTGGAGTCCGGGTCGTGGAACTGCGACCGGTGGGCCTTCACGGCCTCGATCTTGCGGTCGAACGTCGAGGTGATGTCGACGATAAAGGAAGGCCGGGGATCCTGGTACCGGTGGTGGGTAAGGTAGAAGACCACTTTCCGGGGCCGGTAGGCCGGGTGGTCCGTGTCGATCTTCTCCAGGCCGGCCAGAAAGGCCGCGTCCCGGCCCAGCCGGGCGGTCGCCCCGTGATCGGGATGGCGGGCGACCTCGTGGGGTACGAGGAGCATATCGGGCCGGTACCGGCGTATGGCGTCGATGAGGGCGTCGCAGTGCGTCGGGCTGGTGCCGACGCGGGCGTCCGGCAATTCGAGGTTCAGCCTTTCGGACAGCCCGAGCACTTCCGCCGCCGCCGCCGCTTCCCCTTTCCGCCCGTCGACCGTTCCCCGGGTACCCATCTCACCCAGGCTCATGTCGACGATACCGGTGGCATATCCCAGGTCGGCGAACCTTATCATCAGTCCGCCGCAGTGCAACTCCACGTCGTCCGGGTGCGGGGATACGGCAAGCACGTCGAGTTTCATAGCGGGGTCATCCTGTGTCTGAAGTCCCTTTCGTCCGTGGCCTCGAAGATGGTGTTCATGACGTCGAAACCGTGTAGGGCGACGTATTGCCAGATGTTGGCCACCCGTTCCTGGAGGTGCCCGTTGGGATACAACAGGCGGTCCGCCCGCATGATCTGACCGCGCATGACGCCGTCCGCCTTCTTCAGGGCACGGAGGGTCTTTTCCTCCAGCCTGCCCAGGGCGAAGTGGGTCTTCCGCTCCGAGGCCTCGACGATCCGGCTCAGCCCGGGGTCAATGGCCGTCACCTGTCCCTTCAGGTTTCTGTAATGGGCTTCCACGTCGCCTCGCGCGGCCCGCAGCCCCTCGGTGACGGGTTCCGGCATCTCTTCCCGGAGTTTCCGGTCGACCACGGATTCGATGCCCTGGACGAAATGGGAGATCGCGAGGCCGTGTTTCTCCAGGACCCGGGCGGTCCTCGCGCCAACCAGCGTATGGGACGCGCGGGGATAGACCACGGGGAAGGGCAGACCGAACCGGCGGTATACCCCGCCGAGTTGGCCGTAGTAGGCGATTTCCGCCGGACCGCCGATATAGGTCAGCGTCGGGAACAGCGTGTCCTGCACCAGGGGACGGGTGATGACGTTGTGCGTGAGTCGACCGGGCGTATGCTCCAGTATCCGCAGCAGTTCCTCGTCGGTAAAGGAGAGGCTTTCGTCCCGGCTGCTGAACCGTCCGTCCTCGTAGCGCAGGGCGTTGCGTTGCCCGTCCCGGTACAGAAACAGGTTCACCGCGTCCGGGGACCGGGAGACTTGGGGATGCAGCCCGGCGTCCTCCAGATCGCGGGACGCCTCCAGGACCGAACGGGTGGTCGAGAGCGGCGCGCGGATTTCCTGTTCGAACACGGGGCGCATATGGGGTTTCAGTGCCGGGTCGGTGGGGTCGACGAGGACCAGGCCCTGTTCCCGGAACAGCCGCGTCATGAGCCGCGCGAAGGCATCGGACAGCGAAGTCTCGGCGGTGCAGTGCCGCCGAAGCGCCTCGATGGCGGACGGGCGGTACTCCGAGTCGGGCAGGGCCTCGGCGAACTGCCCAAGCAGCCCTTCGATACCGGGTCCGAGCAGGCGGTCGCTCGCGGACCGGCGGTCGTTGGGGTCATCGGGGCTCAGCTCGAACCTGAGGGCGTCCCCGTCCGTGCGGCAGACGTGGACATGGTTGATTTCGGCGTAGTCATGGTCGTCGGCGGCCATCCAGAAGACAGGCACGGCCCGCACGCCGGTTTCCTCCGAGACCCGCCTCGCCAGCCTGACCGCCGTTACGGCCTTGTAGATGGTGAACAGCGGACCGGTCAACAGGCCCGTCTGCTGGCCGGTGGATACGACGAAGGCATCGTCTCCGGCGAGGGAGCGGGCGTTGTCGAGGACGGTCTCGTCCGCCCCGAACCGGCCGTTCTGTACCTCGAGGATCCCGGCGAGCGCCTTACGCGGCGGCGGAGCGGCGCGGGACTGCACGGCCTCGATCATGCGCGGCCATACATCCGGATCGCGTGGGTCGTGGGTATAGAATGGCCGCAACGACTCGAAATCTTCGAGAAAGGTATGCAACAGGTGGTCCGGCAACACCTGGCGGTAATCCACTGCATGAGCGTTCATGTAACCGGCCTTGTTCGACACTTTCCCGATCGGCAGGGCAGGGAAGTCGGCATCATCGGCGTCATCGGTATTATCGGCATCAGGCGGCCTGGAGGGGCTCCCGTGGCTTCGGCGTCCGGTTCCCCATCCGCTTTTCCATGATGAGCAGGTAGGCGGGCAGTGCGACCAGTGCCGTCGCCAGCGTGGCGATCTCTCCCACGTTGGCCATGATCCCGAAGGAATGCAGACCCCGGTTGGACGTCAGCATGAGCGAAGTATACCCGATCAGCGTGGTGGACGAACACATGACCAGGGCCGCGCCCGTATGCTGTACCATATTACGTATGGAACCGCGTCCGTCAAGGCGGTAGCGCTGATACAGGTTCACGCTGTAGTCCACGCCGATCCCCAGCGTGGTGGGGATGACGATGAAGTTGAAGAAGTTCACCTTGATGTCGAAAAGTGCGATGACCCCGCCCATGACCAGCATGCCGCCCAGCAGGGAGGCCAGGATCACCACCGACGCGTGGGCGCTCCGGAACGCCAGGACGAGCAGCAAGATCACGCCCGCGAAGCAGGCGACCGTGGCGAGCGGGCCATCGCGGTCAATGGCCTTGAGCATGTCGGCGAAGACCACGGCCTCGCCGGATGAGTAAATGACCTCGTCGCCGGCCAGTCGGTTGGAGCGGACGACTTCCGCGAAGCGGATCAGGTTCCTCCCGTTCCAGAGTCCGGCGTCCGACCTGGGATAGACGTAGACCAGCCTGCCCACCGTCCCGTCCCGCTCCTCGTATGGGCGCGTAAGCACCTGGGGGAGATCATCCACGGTGATCTCTTCCAGGCTCAGGTTCTCCCGGAAGTTGTTGATCCTTTCCAACTGGTCGGGCGGGATGCCGAGTTCGTCGGGCGGATTCGTGTCGAGCATGTACTCGATGTCCCAGAGGACGTCGATCTTGTCCACCTGGTCCTCCGGCAGCAGATCAAAGATGGTCCGCACCCGGTCGATGGTCGGATTGGGGACTTCCTTCTCGGCTTCTTTCTTGTCCAGTACGGCCCGGCGAATGCCCGGCACCTGGTCCAGCCGGTCCGCCAGGATGACGGCCGGAGACTGCGATAGGCCGAAGAGGGCGTTGACGCGATGGTTGAGGATCCGCTCGTAGGTGTCGCCCCGCGGCTCGCTACGCAGTTTCGAGAAGTCGTACTCGAAGGAGTTCGGAAGCCACCATACCAGCAGGACGGCGCCCAGCAGCACCAGGGAGACGCTCGTGCCCACCACGGTCCTCGGCGCCTGCTGCACCAGGTTGGCGAGACGCGTCAGCGACCTGCCCCGGGAGACCTTCCGGGTCCAGGTCTTCCGCCCGAACGCGGTACGGTCCCACAGCATCAGCAGCGCCGGCAGGATGAAGAAGGTCGAAAGCCAGCACAGCAGCATGCCCAGCCCGCCGATGAACCCGAAATGGTTGAAACCCCGGAAATCGGTGATCATCAGGGTGCCGTAGGCCAGGCCGGTGGACGCCGCCGAGGTGACCGTCGCGGTGACCGTGTTCCGGAAGGCGATATGCACGCCGTCCCGCGCGTTCTCGCCCCGCAGGCGTTCTTCCTTGTACCGTGCCATCAGGATCAGGCCGTAGTTGATGCCGTTCCCTATGATGATGGCGCCCAGGAAGGCGGTCTGCATGTTCAGGTAGCCGATGCGGAAATAGGTGATGCAAAATGTCCAGAGGATGCCGACGAGTACGACCAGCGTGATGTTGATGACCGGGACGATGGTGCGGAAGTAAAGAAAGATGGCCAGGGCGACCAGGGACAGCGTGAAGGCCGCCGACGCGAAGATCTCCCGTTGGACGGACTCATACTGGTCGAGAATAAGACGGTATTTGCCGGTGAGACCGACCTTCAGCGACGGGTGGTAGGACGGGGGGGCGAGCCCTTCCGCGATGGCCAGGACCCGCTCGCAAAGGTCCCGGGAAAAGGACACGCCGGTCGACGATCCGAAGGGTTTCAGCACCATGACGAGAAACTGTCCCTGTTCGTCGTGTCCCGTGAAATACCCGTCGGCCCACTTGTCCAGTTTCTCCGAGGCCTTTTTCTCGTATTTCTCTTCCAGGTCGCTCACGGTGAAGGGTTCGTCTTCCGTTTCCAGCCCGAGGTCGTCTTCGGAAACGAAGAACGGGTTCTGCTCCAGTTTCTTCTTCAGGATCTGCCGACTCAGGCGGCTCTGGATCTCCTCCAGGTCCTCCAGGTCCGCGTACAGGTACTTATGGTCTTCGTAGAACCGCTTCTCGTCGTCCACCCGGTACTCGATGTAGCGGACATAGCCTTCCGGGAGACCGGACCGGAGCCTGCCGGCGAGGTCGTCCGCAAACCGCTGGGCGGCAGCCAGGTCTTCCGTTTCTATGACGACGGTCAAGTTGCCGATGCCGCCGACGCGTTCCGTGAGCCGGTGGATGTCGTCGACGCTCCGGTAGCCTTCCGGGAGCAATTCGACGAAGTCGGTTTTCAGCTGAAGCCTGGAGGCGAAATGGACGGATAGCGAGGCAGAAAGCAACGCGAACAGCAGGACTTTTGCCGGATGGCGGCAGATGAAGGCGATGTACCTGTTCAGCAAGCGGTCTATGGCGGCTCTGGTTTCGGCCTTCACGGTGAATCCCTCGTTTGAAACGGGCACATCAAGGTATGGGAATATCCCCGTAAACCCCTGGGGTGTCAACCACTAAAACCATTGAAACAGCGACTGAAACAGCGGTGCCGAAGGGCATTCGGAGGCGCTGATTTTCTTTGACTTATCCCTCGCGCGTCCTTACATAATCTGGACCCGTTTTTCTCGTTTCACACCATTGCTCATACATCGCGGATTACGTTCCCAGCCCTTCCATGGCCTCAGTACAGCACAGTGTTTCCACCTCCGCTGTCGGTGCGACCGCGACCCGGATCATTACGCCCCGATCCATTCTCCTGGGACTGGCGAGCGTCGTCCTGATTTCCCTGATCGTCCCCTACTTCCAGTACACCATGGCCTCGTCCCAGCTCGGCGCGGACCATCTACACATCGGCGCGCTGTTTCTGGCCTTCGCGTACCTGATCCTTTTCAATGTCGCGCTGGCGAGATGGAAGCCGGACTGGGCCCTGACGCCTCACGAGTTCGTCATTCCCCTGGCCATGGGCATGGCGGCTTCCGGGCTGTCTACCAACGGCATGGGCGCCCCGTTCATCTCCACGCTGATGGCCCCCTACCTGCTGGCGACGCCCGAGAACCAGTGGGCCGAGTACTTCTACCCGTACTTGAAGCCCTGGGCGACCGTCACGAACCAGGGCAACGCTCTCACGTGGCTGGTAGACGGCATCCCGCCCGGCGCGTCCATTCCCTGGAGCGTGTGGGGTATCCCCCTGTTCTGGTGGCTGACCTTCATCGTCCCGATCATTTTCATGGGACTGTGTCTCGTGGTCATCCTCAGGCGCCAGTGGGTCGAACACGAGAAGCTCGTCTTCCCCATGATGCAGATCCCCCTCGCCTTCACCCGCGGCATGGAATCGCCGAGCCGTGTCCCGGCCTTTCTCTCGGAGAAGCGTTTCTGGATCGGTTTTTCCATCCCGTTCTGCGTGATGATGTACAACATCGTCGGGTTCTTCACCCCGGTCGTGCCCCAGTTCCCCTATTTCGGGTCGGCGCCGCCCATCGTATTCGGCGAGGGGTTCCCCCCGCTGGAAATCAATTTCCGGCCGGCCATCCTCGGCATCTCCTATTTCGTCAACCTGGACGTGCTGGCCGGATTCTGGGTATTCTACATGATCGGAATCATACAGGTGGGCATCGCGCACCGCATCGGGTACGACATCCCGGGCAGGGACAACTACACGTCGATCCACCCCATGCTGGACTGGCAGAACATGGGCGCGTTCATCGTCTTCGTGGGCTGGGGACTCTGGCGGGCGAGGTTTCACATCCGCGCCGTGTTCTCCCACGCCTTCGGCCGCAGATCGGACCTGGACGACTCGGACGAGATGCTGCCCTACCGGGTCGCGGTCTTCGGTTTCATCGGGGGTTTCGTCTACGGGGTGGTCTGGCTGAACCAGCTGGGCATGAGCGTGCCCATCGCCGTGTTCCTCCTCGCGGGCGTCTTCATCATCTACATCGGGGTCTCACGCATCATCGCCGAGGCCGGGCTGCCCTATGTGCGCTCGCCCATGATCGCCCAAGTGCTCGTGTTCTATTCGGTCGGGTCGGCCAACCTGTCCATGTCCACCATGACGGCCATGGCCCAGACCTACGGCCCCGTCAGCGAGATCAAGTCGACCTTCATGCCCGCCTTCATGCAGGCGGCCAAGCTTTCCGAGATCGGCACGCGCTGGCACCGGGGCCTGGGATGGTCGATCCTGTCCGCCGCGGTGATCGGCGTGGTGATCTCGCTGGTCTGGACGATCTACATGGGGTTCGACCAGGGTACGCGCCAGTTCACCAACGGCTGGTGGTTCGGCCGGATCGGATCGACCATCCCCTATAATGAAACGCTCACCAAGATGCGGGATCCCTTCGGGCCGGACACGGCGCGGCTCATGTTCTTCCTGGTGGGCGGATCGCTCATGTTCCTGCTCATGACCCTGAGGGCCCGGCTGCCCGGCTGGCCGCTGCACCCCCTCGGCTTCTTCCTTTCGTACTCCTGGCCCGCCCGGGCGATCGTGTCCTCCATGTTTGTCTGCTGGGTCATCAAGAGCATCATGATGTGGGTCGGCGGTATCGAGCTGTACCGGAAGGGACAGCCCTTCTTTCTGGGCCTGATCTTCGGGGTGGCCACCGGCGTGGTCATCTCCATGTTCGTCGATTACATATGGTTTCCCCACGCGGGGCATCATATCTACGGGATAGACTAGCATGTATTCGCGGATATTCGGTTACTTTTTCCTCGCCGTGGCCGTCCTGTTGTTCCTCGCCGTGGCCGTCGCCGGTCCGGCCTGGGTGACGGAGCACGTGATCCTGAGGATCGTCTCCCTTCCCGAGGACGTGCCGCCCAGGCCCCTCGAGGAGGCGCCGGTGTCCTGGGAGGAAGTTTCCGAAATAGTTACCCGGGAACGCGTGGAGGCACATGTCCGGGCGATGAGCGAAAACCCGTCGCGCGTCGTCGGCTATCCGGGAAACCGGGCGGCCATGGAATACGTGGTCGATGCCTTCCATGCCGGCGGCCTGGCCGACGTAGCCATCGACACCTTCACGGTATCCTCCCCCGTCGACCACGGATTCACGCTGACCGTGCACGACTCCGTGGAGACCGAGATACCGGTGTACCAGTTCTGGCCCAACCTGGTCCGGCTGAATTCCTTCCCCGACGGGATCCGGGGCCCCCTGCACTACGGCCGGCGGGGCGAATTCCGGGCCTTTAACGGGAAAGAGATCGAGGGGAGCATCGTGCTGGTCGATTTCGACGGGCGCGACCAGTACCTCAACGCGCGGATGCTCGGGGCCCGGGCCGTGCTGTTCCACGACAGCGGCCCCGGTTCCGTGACCAACAACCAGGCCCAGCGCAAGATCCTGGACGTGCCCGCGGACGTGCCGCGCTTCTGGGTCCCGGACCCCCATGCCGCCGAGGTCCTGGCGGCCGCGCGGTCCGGAGAGGTCGAAGTGACGATCCGGGGAAGCATGACGTGGGAACGGGCCGAGACCTGGAACGTCATGGGGTGGATACCGGGTCGGGACGAACCGCTGCCCGGGGGCGACGGCACGGAGAAGTGGAAGGACCGCATCGTCGTGCTGTCGGCGTTCTACGATTCCATGTCGGTCGTGCCCGGACTGGCGCCCGGCGCGGAGAGCGCGGGAGGCATGGCCGCGCTGCTGGAACTGCTGGAGGTGTTCCGGGCCCATCCTCCCGGATACACCGTGCTTTTCCTGGCCACCTCCGCCCATTTCCACGGGCTGCAGGGCGTAAACGACTTCCTGGACCGGCACCAGCGGCAGGACGAATTCTTCCTGGAACGGATCCCCGAAGAGGACCGGATACCCTTCGCCCTGTTCCTGGGCCTGGACCTCACCAGCAGGGGGGACCAGGTCGGCCTGTTCAGCTACGGCGATTTCATCTTCTTCACCTCGAATCTGGACCTCCTGTATGAACCCTACGCGGACCGGTACCTGAATTACGCGCGCAAGGCGGGGGTCCACGATGAAGAGGATAACCGGGCGGCCTACCTCAACACGCTGACGCACCCGCTCCGGTCGCAGGAAAGCTTCATGCCCGCCGGTCCCGCCTTCGACCACGAGATGGTCACGCTCGCCGGGTTGCACGGCATGACTTTCGCCACGGTGAACGACAACAGGCTCCTCATCGATACCCCGAAGGACCGGATCGAGTACGTCGATTTCCCCAACCTGGTCCGGCAGGTCCGGACGCTCGGCACCCTGCTGCCCGCCATGCTGTCCGATCCCGAGGCCTTCGACGTGGACGAGTCGATACGGCTCAAGGACGAGGGCCGCGACATCGAAGGCCGGGTCCTCGAATTCGACCGCACGGTGGATTTCTTCAAGCCCAATACCCCGGTATCCGACGCCCTGGTCGTCTACGAGCCCGGATACCAGAGCCACAGCGGCGTGCGGGGTTTCATGGTGACCCACGCCGACTCGCTGGGGCATTTCCGGATGTCCATGGTCCGGTTCCCCCGGGGACCGACGGAACTGCGCAGCTACGGCCTCGCTGCCGACGGCCGTATCGTGTACGCCCCGGACCTGGGTGAAGAGGGCAACGCCACCTTTCCCCTCGCGGTGCCGAACTCGTCCAAGGTAAACAACACCATCCAGGTCCTCTTCCCCTGCGAGGAGATCAACCTCTTCGATATCGTGGACCCCGGCGTCTTCGTCGCCCTCGACAATCTGACCGTGCTCGGCCGGGACAACAGCCCGCTGCGCAAGTACGGCGCGGCCTTCGTGGAGGATCAGAGTTTCTTCGGCAACTGGATGACCAACGCCGCGGTGGTCTTCGCCCGGCCCGAGGACCGGGTCAAGATGTTCATGAGCTCGGGTCCCCGGGGCGTCAAGTACCTGCTGACCAACACGCCCGAATCGTGGCTCGACGAACCGCCGGAAAGCATCTCGGACGAAGCCATGACCCTGGCCCAGGGACAGGGATTCACGGCGGACCAGGGTCTGATCCTCTACCCCTTCTACCAGAGCGCCCTGGACCTGTGGTCGCTCAACCGGGCCCGCCTGATGAAACTGGAGGACCACGGCGTGACCAACGCCCGGGCCGCGGAGTTGCACGAGGAGAGCACCGAGGCGCTGCGGGCCGCCCGGGAGGCCCTGGAGAACCGCCGTTACGACGCCTTCGCCGCGCGGTCGAGAGAGGCGTGGGGCTTCGAGGCGAGGGCCTATCCCGACGTGCGGTACGCCGCGGACGACACGGTGGACGGCATCGTGTTCTACTTCATGCTGCTGGTCCCGTTCTGTTTCTTCCTCGAACGGCTTTTCTTCGGTTTCACGGACATTCGGAAGCGGCTGGCCTCGGTGGGCGTCATCTTCGCGGCGGTCTTCATGCTGCTGCAGAACGTGCACCCCGCCTTTCAGCTCAGCCTGACGCCGTACATGGTCTTTCTCGCCTTCCTCATCCTGGCCATGGCGCTGATCATCATCACCATGATCGTCACCCGGTTCGACACCGAAATGAAGAACCTGACCCGGTCGGCGGCCGGCCTCCACGAGGCGGACATCGGCCGGTTGAGCGCCACGGCGGTGGCCATTTCCCTGGGGATATCGAACCTGCGCAAGCGAAAGATGCGCACGGCGCTGACCGCGGTCACGCTGACCCTGCTGACCTTCACCGTGTTGTCCTTCACTTCATTCCGAACCGGCATCCAGTTCTATACGCTGGACCGCGAAAACACCCCGCCCTACGACGGCGTCCTCATGCGCAGCCTTTCGTGGCACTCCCTGCCCACGTCCTTCCTGCCCTACGTGGAGAACGCCTTCGAAGGCCAGGCGGACGTGGTGCCCCGGTCCTGGTACGAGCCGGAGGACATGACCAGTCCCTATATCGATCTGCGCGCGCCGGATAGAGGGACCGCCACCACGGTACAGTCCGTCCTGGGACTGCACGCCGACGAACCGGCCATCACCGGCCTGGACCGCTACCTGGTGCCGGGCGGACGGTGGTTTGCGCCGGGCGAAAGGGCGGTCTGCCTGCTGCCCACGGAACTGGCCGAACGGTTGAACGTGGGGCCGGAGGACGTGGGTACGGCGGAGGTGGAAATCCTCGGAGGACGCTATACGGTGATCGGACTGCTCTATTCCGAGGGGTTCGACGCCTACCGGGACATGGACGACGAGAGCATCATGCCCGCCAGTTTCTCCATGACCCGGTCTCTTACCGACATGGACATCGAAGTCTTCATGTCCACCATCCAGGCCTCCGAGCACCTGCCCTCCCGCAACGTGCTGGTCCTGCCCTATCGGCAGACGCTCGACCTGAACGGGTCCACGCGGTCCGTGGCCATCGCGGGGTTCTCAGGCGGCGATCAGCTCCGCGATTCCGTGGAGGCCTTCATGTCGCGGGTCCTCCTGGCCGTGTTCGTCGGCATGGAAGACGAAGTGAGGGTATACAGCTCCCTGGGCGCCACTTCGGTTTCGGGCCTGGCCAACCTGATCATCCCGGTGCTCATCGCGGCGTTCCTGGTGTTGAACACCATGATGGGCGCCGTGTTCGAACGGTTCCGGGAAATCGGCGTGTATAGCGCGGTCGGCCTGGCGCCGAACCACGTGGCCGCCCTGTTCATCGCCGAAGCCGCCGTATTCGCGACACTCGGGGCCGTCTTCGGTTACCTGGCCGGCCAGATCATCACCATGGGGCTCTCTCAGTGGGACCTGCTGGGCGGCATGTCGCTCAACTATTCCTCCCTGTCGACCGTATACGCCACAATGGTCGTCATGGCCATCGTCTTCCTGTCCACCCTCTACCCGGCGAAGAAGGCCGCGGACATGACGGTGGAGGACGTGACGCGGCGCTGGTCGCCCCCGCCGCCCGACGAAGACGACTGGTGCTTCGAGTTCCCGTTCACGGTGACCGTCCCCGAAGCGTTGCCGCTGTCGGGTTACCTGAACCACATATTTCAGACGCATGAGGACAGTTCGGCGGAGGACTTCGTCGCCGAGGGGACCACGCTTGACGCGATACCGGGGGATACATTCGACACGTATCACGTGGCGTCCACCGTCTGGCTTGCTCCCTATGACCTCGCCATCAGCCAGGACGTGCGGCTCGAACTGGAGCCCGTGCTCCACGAAAAACTGTACCGCATCCTGATCGTGATCCACCGTCGCAGCGGAGACCTGGCGCAGTGGCAGACGATCAACCGGCGGTTCTTTACCGTATTGAGGAAGCGGTTTCTCGTGTGGCGGACCCTCGCGGAGCCTATCAAGGCCCGGTACCGGGACATCAGGGCTTTCGATCGTCACACGGCCCTGTAACCGGCGGAGAGGAGTGGAGATGTACGACCTGATCATCAAGGGCGGCCATGTTATCGACCCGGAAAACGGCATCAACGGAAACCGGGACGTGGCCGTCGACGGCGGCCTGATCGCGGCGGTGGAGCACGACATCCCGGCGGAACACGGCCGGAAGGTAGCCCGCGTCCACGGCCATTACGTCACGCCCGGGTTGCTCGACATCCATATGCACGCCTACGGCGGCTACCGGGGGTGGGTGTTCCCCGACGCCCACGTGCTCCCTAACGGGGTGACCACGGTGCTGGATACGGGGGGCGCGGGCTGGAAGAAATTCGAAGACTTCAAGGACACGGTCATCGCCGAATCCGTTACCCGCGTGCTGGCGCTGATCAACATCGTGGGCGCCGGCATGGAGGGCGCCGTGGAGCAGGACGTCTCGGAGATGGACCCGGTGCCCTGCGCGGACATGATCAGCAGGTACCCGGAACACGTCGTCGGGTCCAAGACCGCCCATTTCGGCGGTCCGGGCTGGGAGGCGGTGGACGGCGCCGTCGAGGCGGCCCGGCGAAGCGGCACCATCGCCATGATCGATTTCGCGCCGAAGCCAACCCGGAGCTACCGGGACCTGCTGCTGAAGAAGCTGAGTCCCGGCGACATACACACGCACCTCTACGCGCAGCACATCCCCCTGCTGGACGAGCAGGGCCGGGTGAACGACTACGTCCGGGAGGCGCGGGACAAGGGCATCCTGTTCGACCTGGGCCACGGCGGCGGCAGCTTCTGGTTCCGCATCGCCGTGCCGGCCATCGAGCAGGGGTTTCTGCCGGATACCATCAGCACGGACTTACACAAGTACAGCGCCCTGATGCCGAACGCGAGCATGAACACGACCATGTCGAAATGCCTGAACATGGGGATGACGCTGGAGGACGTGGTCATGCGCTCCACGCGGAACCCAGCCCGCGCCATCCGGCGCCCCGAACTGGGTACGCTGAGCATCGGCGCGGAGGCGGACGTCGCCGTGCTGGAGCTGGAATACGGGGAGTTCGGCTTCGTGGACTCCGGCCATGCGCGCATGCGCGGGGACCGTCGGCTGAGGTGCCTGCTGACGGTGCGGGCCGGTGAGGTGGTCTGGGACCTGAACGGCCTGACGCGGCCGGACTGGGACAAGGCAGGAAAATACATCCGGACGGACTAGCCGGACGGAACAGGTTGAGTACGGGCGCGGCCTAAAACCGGTACGCGCCGCACCCATGCGGAAGTGCCAGGACCGAGCGTAAACCATGAGCGACACCACCAGGCGTGAACATCAGGATCGGCACGACAGGGAAGCCGATGCCTCCGGACAGGACGACCGGTGGCAGATCGTGCCGGACAGCCTGCCCTACGAGGACGGGTTCAGCAGCCGGATCATCTGGGCCGCCTTCTTCGTCGGGCTGGTCATGCTTCCGGGGGCGATCTATCTGGAACTGGTGACCGGAAAGAGTTTCGCGGGCGCCGCGGAATGGGTCACCATCATCATGTTCATCGAGATCGGGAAGCGCCTGTTCATCAAGCTGAAGCCCCAGGAAGCCATCATCCTCTACTGGCTCGCAGCCGGTCTGGCGGCGACGGGCCTGGGCGCCAGCGGCATGGCGGCCGGATCATCGGTGCACGGCGCGCCTTTCGCCAAGATGATCTGGTTCCAGTATCTGATCCAGTCCCCCCAGGCGGACGGCCTGGCCCAGCTTCTGCCCCAGTGGGTATCGCCGCCCAGAGGTTCCGATTCCCTGATCACCCGGACCCTCTTCTCCATGGAGTGGCTGGAACCGATTCTGCTGGCCATTCTCGTGTCTATCCTCGGCCTGGTCAACGCCCTTTCACTGGGATACGTGCTCTTCCGCATCACGGCGGACACCGAGCGCTTGCCCTTTCCGCTGGCGCCCGTACAGGCGGCCGGCGCCACCGCCCTGGCGGAATCGTCGGCGGGGGAGGAAACCTGGCGCTGGCGCCTGTTCACCGTCGGCGCCATGATCGGCCTGGGCTGGGGCATACTCTACGTGGTCGTCCCGACGGTATCGGGCGTGGTGCTGACCAAGGGCGTCGAGGTCTTCCCCATTCCCTTCGCGGACTTCACGCCGCGGGTCCGGGACGTGCTGCCCGCGTCGCCCATCGGCATCGGCACGGACATGGCCACGCTCCTGGTGGGTTTCGTCCTGCCCTTCTGGATCGTGGTCGGCACCTTCATCAGTTCCTTCGTCGTCACCTTCATCGCCAATCCGACCCTATACCACTTCGGCCTGCTGCACAGCTGGGCGCCGGGAATGAGCACCATTCCCACCTCCATCAACAATACTATCGATTTCTGGTTGAGTTTCTCCTCCATCGGCACTTCGCTGGTCATCGGCCTGATCGGCCTGGTCGCCTTCGCCCGCGCGTTGAGGAGGGATCCGGACGGCAGATCCGGCGCCCGGGGACCCCGCCGGCCGCCGCCGGAACGGGGAGATTTCAGGCTGCCCATCCCCATCGCGCTCTGGGCGGTTTCGACCCTGTGCTTCATCGCCCTGGTCTACTACCTCGAACCCTCGTTCCCGGTATGGATCTCCGTGGTGTTCGGGTTCCTGTGGACGCCCTTCTTCTCCTACATCGGCGCGCGCATGATCGGCCTCACGGGTTCGCCCTACGGATCGTCCTTCCCCTACGCGAGGGAGGGCTCCTTCTACCTGTCGGGCTACAAGGGCGTGGCCATCTGGTTCGCGCCGGTTCCGCTCTTCGATCACAGCGGCGTTGTGGCGACCTTCCGGCAGCTGGAGCTCACCCGAACGCGATTTCCAAGCCTGGTCAAACTGTATATATTGAGCCTGTTGCTGCTCATCGTGTTCAGTTTCCTCTTCTATGCCCTGATCTGGAAACTGGCGCCCATACCGTCCGCGGCCTATCCCTTCGTCGAAAAGATGTGGCCGCTGCAGGCGACCATGGAGACGATCTGGATCAAGTCGACGCTGCCGGGCGGATCGGACGTCATCGGGCAACTGATCCGGTGGGAGTACATCGGCGCCGGAATGGGGTTCACGGTAGCCCTTTACGGAGTCCTGACCCTGCTCAAGGCGCCGCCGCTGCTGTTCTACGGCCTGGTCGCGGGACTGGGCACGGGGGCGTGGATTCACTACACGCTGCCCACGTTCATCGGCGCCATGCTGGGTAGGTTCTATTTCGGAAGGCGCTACGGCGAAAAGAGATGGCGGGCCTACGCGCCCGTGATCCTCGCCGGATACGGTTGCGGTCTGGGTCTGATCGGCATGGCGGCCGTCTCCCTGGTGCTGATCGCCAAGTCCACGTCGCAGATCCTGTTCTGACGTCCCGGATCCTGTGGTGTCGTCCCGGATCCTGTTCGGATTAACTCTGATTCGTATCCGAAAGGTACTTGTAGTTTATGCCCGATGATTTCCGCGTAGCCCTGGTCGCCGACCTCCTGGGACCCGACGGCGGGGTCGTCTTCAATGACTTCGGCGTCGACCTGCTGGACGAAGCCGGGGTCTTTCACGCTTTCCTGGAAGAGGACCGGTGGCCCGTCACCCCGGATCAGCTCGAAGATTTCGACGTGGTGGTCTCCATGGGTCAGCCCTACACGCGGGATTCCTTCTCGGGCGTCGAGCGGCTGGCGCTTATCGCGCGGACCGGTGTGGGTTACGATATGATCGACATGGATGCGGCCACGGAAGCGGACGTCATGGTGACGATCACGCCGGAGGCCACCCGCAGGCCGGTGGCGAGCGCGACGATGGCCCTGATGCTCGGTCTCTGCCACCGGGTGACGATCAAGGACGCCATTGTCCGGAACGACGACTGGGACATCCGGTTCGATCACATGGGATGCGAGATCCGGGACCACGCGGTCGGCCTGATCGGCATGGGCATGATCGGCCGCGAGGTCGTGCGTATGCTGACGCCATTCGAGCCGTCCGAGATCCTGGTCTCCGACCCGGCCGTGTCCGCCGAGGAGGCCACGCAACTGGGTGTTACGCTGGTCGACCTGGAGACCCTGCTCAAACGCAGCACGTTCGTTACGATCCACTGTCCGCTGAACGAACACACCCGCTGCCTGATCGGTTCGCGGGAGCTGCGCATGATGCGGGAGGACGCCTTCCTGATCAACACGGCGCGCGGGGCCATCGTGGACCAGAAAGCACTGGAGCGGGCGTTGCAGGAAGGCTGGATCGCAGGCGCGGCCATCGACGTCTTCGAGCAGGAACCGCCGGACGCCGACGATCCCCTGCTGTCCCTGCCGAACGTCATCCTGGCGCCGCACGCGTCGTGCTGGACCCACGAACTGTTCCGCGATATCGGACACGACTGCATGAAGGCGGCCCTGGCCGTTTCCAGGGGAGAAGAGCCTCCCTACGTGGTCAACCGGGAAGTACTCGAGCGGCCCGGCTTAAGGAGGAAACTGGAAAGGTTCAGCGGCTGATTCGACCCGATGCCTCCGCACAGGCCGGGACCCGACGCGGCCGGAAATTCATCCGAAATCACGTTGTAAGCAGATCTGAAGCCGGACACGGCACGACGGTACGACACTGAAAGGAAGATTATGCCCGTAATTTCCCCCGAGAAACTGCATCGAATCGGTTGTGAAGTGATGGAGGCGGCCGGCTGCACGGCGGACGACGCGCGCAGCGTCGTGGACCACCTCGTGGACTCCAATCTCTTCGGCCACGATTCCCACGGCGCCATCCGGATCCCGGAATACGTCAAGGCCATCATGGACGAGGGCCGGTTCAAGGCCAGGGCGGACGTGCGGATCGAGAGGGAGAGCCCCTGTACAGCCGTAGTGGACAACGGAGGCGCGCTCGGTCAGGTGGGCGGAACCGTCGCCATGCAACTGGCCATGAAGAAGGCGAAAGCGCACGGCACGGCCACGGTTTCGCTAAGGCGTACCAGCCACGTGGGGCGCGTGGGCGCCTATCCGCTCATGGCGGCCCGGGAAGGCCTGATCGGACTGGCCTTCGTCAACGCGGGCCGGTTCGGACGCCAGATCCCGCCCTTCGGCGGTATCGACGGACGCATCAGCACCAATCCCATTGCTTTCTCGGCCCCCCGCCGGAACGACGACCCCGTCATGGTGGACCTGACCACTTCCGTCGTCGCGGAAGGCAAGGTGCGTGTCGCCGCGAACAAGGGGGTACGGGTTCCCGAGGGCTGGCTGATCGACCACGAAGGGAAACCTACCACGGACCCGACCGTGATCAAGGGCCCGCCGCCCAACGGCGCCATCCTGCCCATGGGCGGTATCGTCGCCCACAAGGGCTACAGCCTGGGTCTGCTCGTGGAGATTCTGGGCGGCACGCTGAGCGGACAGGGATGCGCGCAGGGCGAGCAGACCGTATCGAGCAACGGAGTGCTCTTCACCGTCTACGATATTTCGTTCTTTACGGACCTGGACTGGTACTACGAGGAAGTCGAGGGAATGATACGGCATGTAAAGGCCAGCCGGACGGCCCCGGGATTCGACGAGATCCTAATACCGGGCGAACCGGAGTTCCGCCTGGCGGCGACACGCAGGCAGGATGGCATCAGCATCGACGACACCACCTGGCAGCAGATAGAGGAAGCCGGGATCCGGGTCGGTCTGGACCCGCAGAAATGGTAAGCCTGCGGAATTGGTAAGCACGCGGAAATGAAAAGGGACAGGCGTAACGCACCTGTCCCTTTGAAGATTCACCCGCAAGCTCGTGGCGGAGTCTATTTGCCCGAGAAACTGCCCTTGAGGCGGTGGGTTCCCCACGAGACGGACAGTTTGCCCATCCCATCCGAATCCTTGAGCTCCACGGTAAGGCGCTCCACCGATTCGTCGCCCGTGCTGTAACTCAGCGGTACTTCCAGCACGTCGTTCTCCCGGCTTGCGCCGGGCGCACCCCAGATCCCCACTTCGCTGTTGAAGATGAGCGACCACGAATCGCCGTCCACGTGCTTGATCCAGGCGCTGTAGGAACCCGCGGCCAGCGTGGCGTCACCGAACATTAGATCGCCTTCCGTCGTAAAGGTCGTGGACTTGTTGCTGCCGAAGCGCCAGACGAATCCCGCCGGCGCCATGGCGAGCATGTCCCTGCCCTTCATCTCGGGACGGCCGTAGTCGATGGACACCTTGCCGCCAGGCAGCACGACTTCCAACATGCCCCGGCCGGGGTCCGATCCTTCACCGCCCGAGGGCATGGTCGTCTGGGCATCGGCGATCCCGCTGCCCAGGGAAGTCAAGGCCATGGCAAGGGCCAGGCCGCCGATCATACGGGTAATGCGAAGCATAAATACCTCCTGTAAACGATTCTTGTTCTGACATGCCGTAGAAGCAGGCCGTACGTGCCAAAAATGCGAAGAATCAGCGTTGTTGTCAACGTAATTGCATAGCCCCGGCGATGCCTGGGAATCGGACCTGGGAAAAGTCGACACGACTGCCTCGGCCGGCCCCGGGAGACGGTGGACCGGCGGTGTATTTCCCTTGATTTCTGGCTCTTTCCGGTCGATTTTAGCCCGTGGGGCCCTACGGTTCAACAACCCCCTTCCTTCTGTGACGTCTTTATACGTCCGATTGTTGCATTTCTTCAATTTAAAGGAGCTACTGGGATGACCCGTGTAGACGATGCCGTATTGAACGGTCTGGCCGGGTTCGACTCGGCCACGGTTTACAACGCCGTGGAGAAAGTGCAGGGCGTTTCGAATGACGATTACACCGGACCGGAGATTCAGTACCTGACGCCTGAATTCGGCGCCGTGATCGGGTACGCCGTGACTTCAGAGGTCACCCCGCTGGACGCCACGCCAGCCAATATGAGCTGGTCCGACTACTACGACGTGCTGAACGAGACGCCGGGTCCCATGATTGCGGTGATGAAGGACGTCGACACCCGCCCGAAGCGCGCCGCCCTCTTCGGAGACGGCATGGCGCATATCCACAGGAAGCTCGGCGTAGTGGGCGCCGTGGTCGAAGGCTGCGTCCGCGATCTCGAGGGCATCCGGGCGGCGGGCCTGCCCATATGGGGCCTCGGCACGGTATCCGGCCATGGCCCCTTCAACGTGCGGGCCGTCGGTCGGCCGCTTGTGGCCGGACAGTTGCTCGTGCAGACCGGCGACCTGCTGCTCGCCGACGTGGACGGCGTGGTGAAGATCCCGCTCGAAATCGCGGAAGACACCCTTAGAAAAGCGAATGAGATCAGGACCTGGGAACGGTCCCACTTCGACATGATCAACAGCCCCGATTTCTCCTACGAAAAGTGGAAGAACCGGGAGTCGCAGGCGTAAGCCGCCTATTGGACCAGATCGTGAAAGCACCGACGGGAACCGAACTGCATTGCAGAAACTGGCTCATCGAAGCGGCCTACCGCATGATCCAGAACAATCTGGACCCCCAGGTCGCCTTCGATCCGGAAAACCTCGTCGTATACGGCGGCAGGGGCAAGGCCGCCCGGAACCGGGAAGCCCTTGAAGCCATCCTGAACACCTTGCGTAAGCTGGAACCCGACGAGACCCTCATGGTGCAGTCGGGCAAGCCGGTGGCGGTGTTTCGCACCCACGAGGACGCGCCGCGCGTCCTGATCGCCAACTCGAACATGGTACCGGCCTGGGCGACGCAGGAGAACTTCGACGCCTGGGAGCGCGAGGGCCTGACGATGTACGGCCAGATGACGGCCGGCAGCTGGATCTACATCGGTGCGCAGGGCATCCTTCAGGGTACCTACGAGACTTTCGGCGCGCTCGCGCGCAAACACGGTTGGGGCAGCCTGTCGGGAAAGCTTGTGGTTACGGCCGGGCTGGGCGAGATGGGCGGTGCCCAGGCGCTGGCCATCACCATGAACGGCGGCGTGGGACTTCTGGTGGAGGTGGATCCATGGCGCGCGCGCCGGCGCCTGGAGCTTCGCCAGGTGGACACCGTGGCGGAGAACCTCGACCTCGCGTTGAACTGGGTGGACGAGGCCCTGGCCGTGGGCGAAGCCCGATCGATCGCCCTGATCGGAAACGCCGCCGAGGTGCTTCCCGAACTGATTGGCCGGGGAATTGTGCCCGACGTGGTCACGGACCAGACCGCGGCCCACGACCCGCTCTACGGGTACATACCCGCCGGGCTGTCGCCTGAAGCAGCGCGCCGGTTGCGCGAGCGTGATCCGGACGCCTACCAGGAGCGTTCCATCGCTTCCATGACCGTCCACGTCCAGGCTATGCTTGCGTGGCAGCGAAAGGGGGCCGTGGTCTTCGACTACGGCAACAACCTGCGGCAGCGGGCCTATGACAACGGGGTGGAGCAGGCCTTCGACTATCCCGGTTTCGTCCCGGCTTACATCCGTCCCCTGTTCTGCAAAGGCAAGGGTCCCTTCCGCTGGGTCGCCCTCTCGGGAGATCCCGAAGACATCTACCGGACGGACCAGGCCATTCTCGAGCTGTTTCCGGAGGACGATCACCTGTTCCGCTGGATCACCATGGCCCGGCGGCACGTGGAATTCCAGGGGCTTCCGGCCCGTATCTGTTGGCTGGGATACGGCGAAAGGGCCCGGGCGGGACTGAAATTCAATGAAATGGTCGCTTCCGGCGAGATCAGCGCGCCCATCGTTATCGGCCGCGACCACCTGGACAGCGGCTCCGTCGCCAGCCCGAACCGCGAGACCGAGGCCATGAAGGACGGATCGGACGCCATCGCGGACTGGCCCGTACTGAACGCATTGATCAACACGGCGAGCGGCGCCACCTGGGTGAGCTACCACCATGGCGGCGGCGTGGGCATTGGATACAGCCTCCACGCCGGACAGGTCATCGTCGCCGACGGCACGCCCGAGGCGGCCGCGCGCCTGGAGCGCGTGCTCACCAACGACCCGGGGATGGGCGTGGCCCGGCACGTCGACGCCGGCTACGAAGAAGCCCTGGCCGTGGCACAGTCCCGCGGCGTCAAGATCCCCATGATGGAATGAATACCGGAAGCGGTGGTCGGATATGGCTGATTCGCGGAACCCCCTGGCCCTCACGGACGCCCTGGCGCTCACCGGCCACGATCTCACCATAGACGACGTGGTCGCCGTCTCGCGGGGCCGTTCGGTTGCCATACACCCCGATGCCCTTCCCCGCATGGAACGGTCCCGGGAGGTCGTGGACCGGCTGGTCTCGGAAGGGCGGATCGCCTACGGCATCACCACGGGGTTCGGCCGGTTCAAGGACAAGCTGATCTCGGCCGGCCAGGTCGCCGAGCTGCAGTTGAACCTGATCAGGAGCCACGCGGCCGGAACCGGTCCGGAACTGGACGAGGAAACCGTGCGGTCCATGCTGGTCATCCGGGCAAATACGCTCGCCATGGGCTATTCAGGCATCCGGACCGAAGTCGTGCAACTGATGGTGGACATGCTGAACGCGGGCGTGCATCCCTGCATACCCGGACGGGGTTCCCTCGGCGCGAGCGGAGACCTGGCGACCCTGGCCCACATGTCCCTTGTGCTCATCGGCGAAGGCGAGGCCATGTACCGGTCCCGTCGGATCGACGGTGGGTCCGCGCTGCAGGAAGCCGGCCTCCGGCCCGTAACCCTGGGCGCCAAGGAAGGCCTGGCCCTGACGAACGGCACCACGCTCATGGCCGGCCTCGGCGCCCTGCTGGTCCACCGGGCGACCCATCTCGCCCTCACGGCGGACATCGCCGCCGCCATGACCCTGGAGGCGCTGGCCGGCACCGACCGCGCCTACGACGCGCGGGTGCACGCCATTCGGCCCCATCCCCGGCAGATCGCCTGCGCGGGATTCCTGCGGGGCATCCTGAACGGCAGCCGGCTGCTGCGTGCCGACAACCCGGGCAACGTCCAGGATCCCTATACGCTGCGCTGCGTCCCCCAGGTACACGGCACAGTCCGGGACACGATCGATTACGCCCGGTGGGTCGTGGGCATCGAGCTGAACGCCGCGAACGACAATCCGCTGGTCTTCGCCAGTGACGATCCCGCCGACGCGGAAGTCATCAGCGCGGGCAATTTTCACGGCGAACCCATCGCCGTCGCCATGGACAGCATGAAGCTGGCGCTCGCGGACATGGGCAACATGAGCGAGCGGCGTTCGGCCCGGCTCGTGGATGCCGATTCCAACGAAGGCATCTTGCCCATGTTCCTCACGGACCACGGCGGACTGGAAAGCGGCCTGATGCTCGCCCAGTACACGGCGGCGGCCCTGGCGTCGGAGAACAAGGTGCTGGCCCATCCCGCCAGCGCCGACTCCATTCCGAGCGGCGCCAACACGGAAGACCACGTGAGCATGGGCGCGGCGTCGGTGCACCACACGCTGCAGGTGGTGGAGAACGTGGAGACCATCGTCGCCATCGAGTTGATCGCCGCGGCCCAGGCCATCGATTTCAAATGCAGGGAGCCAGGGGTCACCCCGGAAGCCCTGGGCGCCGGTACCGGCCTGGCATACTGGTTGATCCGCCGGCACGTCCCCTTCCTCGATCGCGACGTCCCGCTCTCCCCGCTGTTTGAAACCGTACGAAAACTCGTCGCGCGGGGCGATGTGACCGCCGCGGTCGGAGAGAAGGTGGACATACCGGGCCCCACGCTGGATTGAGGCTGCTGCTGGACGAAGGCGGCCCTGTGAGGCGTCCCGCTGTACGAAGGCAGCCCTGTGAGGCGTCCCGCGGACTGAACATCCGATCAGGCCTATGGAAACCGTAGATCTGTACCTCCACAACGCGGAGCAGGTCGTGACCTGCGCATCGCGCGGACCGAAGCATGGGACGGCCATGGCGGAGGCCGGCGTGATCGAGCGCGGCGCCGTGGCGGTCAGGGACGGGCGGATCGTGGCGGCCGGACCGGCCGGACAACTGAACGGAACCTTTACCGCCGAACGGGTAATCGACTGCACGGGCCGGTCCGTTTGTCCCGGCTTCGTGGACGCCCATACCCACACGGTTTTCGGCGGAGACCGGGCGGCGGAGTTCGAGCTGCGGATCAAGGGCGCTTCGTACCTGGAAATCATGGCAGCCGGCGGGGGCATCGTCAGTACCGTCCGGCATACGCGGGCGGCATCCGAGGACGAACTCGCGCGCTCCGCCGCAGCCCGGCTCGACGAAATGCTGGCGCTGGGCACCACGACCGTGGAGATCAAGACCGGTTATGGCCTGAGTGCGTCCGACGAACTGAAGATGCTCCAGGTCATCGAAGGGCTCGACCGCGACCATCCCTGCGATATCGTACCCACGTTCTTAGGCGCCCACGCCGTGCCTCCCGAATTCCACGGGAATGCCGAAGCGTACACGCGGTGCGTAATCGACGAGATCCTGCCCGAAGGGGCGGCCTGGTATGCATCGTCCCGGTTCGCGGCGCGCGGCGTCCCCATGTACATCGACGTATTCTGCGAAGACCACGCCTTCGATCTCGACCAGTCCCGCCGCGTGCTTGAGTCCGGGATCGAAGCCGGTTTCAAGGCGAAGATGCACGTGGACCAGTTCAATCGTTTCGGTGGCGTTTCCATGGCCCTGGAACTCGGCGCCGCTTCGGTGGACCATCTCGACGTGACGGACCGCGATGAAATCGAGATGCTTGGCGGATCCGGCACCATCGCCGTCCCGCTTCCGGCCGTCAACTTCAACCTGGGCATGTCGGACTATGCCGACGCCCGGGCGATGATGGACGCAGGCGCTGCCGTGGCCCTCGCCACCGACCTGAACCCCGGTTCCGCGCCCTGCCCGTCCATGCCCGCGGTCATGGCCATCGCCTGCAGGTACCAGCGACTCACCCCCGCGGAAGCGCTGAACGCGTCCACCATCAACGCGGCCCACGCGATCGGGGAGGGCGAGGAGGCGGGTTCCATCGAAGCCGGCAAGCGGGCTGATATCCTCGTACTGAAGGCGGGAGACTACCGGCATATTCCCTATTTCTTCGGGGGAAATCCGGTGCAGACCGTGATCAAGCGGGGGCGGGTAATGAGCCTATGAACCCAGGGAACGACGCGCCCGCGATTCGATTCGAAGCCGGTCATTGGGTCCTGCCGGGCCTGGCCACGGTCCACTCCCACGCCTTCCAGCGCGCCCTCCGCGGGCGGACCCAGCGGCGCGAGACACGGACGGGGACCTTCAGGGGCTGGCGGGACGAGATGTACCGGCTGGTCCAGGGGATCGGTCCGGACGACCTGTACGCGATTTCGCGTTTCGCCTATACCGAGCTGGCGATGTCCGGCGTCACGGCCGTCGGCGAGTTCCACTACGTACATCACGGTCCCGGCGGGCGGCCCTATGCGGATCGCACCGAACTGGCGGACGCCGTAATTCGCGCGGCCCGGGACGTTGGCATCCGGATCTGCCTGATCCGAACCGCCTACCTTCGGGCCGGTTTCCGGCAGACCGCGGTTCCCACTCAGGAACGATTCATCGACCCGTCGATCGATCACGTGATGCAGGACCTCGATGACCTGCGATCGCGTTACGGAGACGATCCTCAAGTAACCGTGGCCGCGGCCGCCCATAGTGTCCGGGCGGTGCCGGTCTCCGGGATCCGGACGCTGGCGGCGTACGCGGATGAATACGCGCTTCCTTTCCACATGCACGTCAGCGAACAACGGAGCGAGCTGGAGGAATGCAGGTCGGAGCACGGGACGACGCCCGTCGCGCTGCTGTCCAATGAAGGTGTGTTGTCCCCGCGTTTCGTGGCCGTGCACGCCACGCACCTGGCGGACGCGGAAGTCTCCGCACTGGGCGAAAACCACGCTTTCGTTTGCATCTGCCGTACCACGGAAAGGGATCTCGGCGACGGACTCCCGCCCACGTCCGGACTTCTCGACGCCGGCGCGCGCCTCTGCGTCGGCGTGGACAGTCACGCCTGCGAGAACGCCTTCGAAGAAGTGAGGGCCGTGGAACTCGACGAACGTTCACATCTGGAGGTTCGACATGCCGCGGCGGAGGGACGGGATCTGCTGGACGCGGCTACGAGACAGGGCTACGCGGCCTGTGGTCTGGAGGCGTCGTGGCGGGAAGACCATGTCCACCTGGACGGGAACGATCCATCCATCGCCGCCATCGCGCCGGATCTCGCACCGGACGCGATCCTCTTCGGCGCCACGCCGAGGGCGGTGAAATCCGTCACGGTCGCGGGAAAGCAGATCGTCGCCGAGGGCCGGCACGCCCAATACGACGAGACCTTGGAGATGTACCGCAAGTCGCTGAAAAAACTGCAGTTGACCTAAAATAACGAGACGGAAGGAGATCTTAATGGCATCGGTCAAGTATGATTACGCGGAGATGATCTGGAACGAGATCAGGGATGCCGCGGCCCAGGACCGGGTCGCCCTCCTGCCGGTGGCGACCTACGAGGACCACGGACCGCACCTGCCAGTGGACGTCGACGTGGTCCTCGCGACGGAGATCTGCCGGCGTGCCGCGGCCCGCATACCGGAAGAGGTCGTGCTCGCCCCGCCGGTGACCCACGGCTACAGCCCCCACCACATGGATTTCCACGGGACGATCACCATCCGGTGGGACACCTTCATCAACTACGTTCGGGACGTATGCTGCAGCCTGGCCTATCACGGATTCAAGCGCATCCTGATCATCAACGGCCACGGGAGCAACACCTCGCCTCTGGATCTGGCCGCCCGTCTCACCGTGCTCGACTATGAAGGAAGAGTTCTGTGTGCCAGCGCCAACCACTGGGGACTGAGGCAGGCCCGGGAGACGGGTAATGCGCTCCGCGATTCGGACTACGGCGGGACGTCTCACGGCGGGGAATATGAGACTTCTCTTTACCTCGTCCTGAAGCCCGATCTGGTCGAGATGGACAAGGCCGTGGACAACCGGAGCCCGTTGCCCGACAGTTTCAAGACGGATCTCCTGTCCGGCGGACATCCCGATGCTTCCGACGCCCGCCTGGTGCCCTACTGGAGTTCGATTTCTCCCAGCGGGGTCATGGGGGACGCCACCAAGGCGACGAAAGAGAAGGGTGAGCAGTTCCTGGAGGCCGCCATCAATGGCGTGATCGAACTGATCCGGGAGTTGCGCGGGACGCCTATCCTGGAGCGACGTGTCCAGCACGGGGATATCCCCGACACGAAGTGGAAGATGACCTAGGGGATCAGCCCCGTGACGGCTCGCTCATGGTTTCCCGGGCCTGACGGCTCAGTTCCGGTAGATGATCGTCATTGGCCATGACCTGCTCCAGGTGTCGCATGCGGTCCGGGGAAGCGGTTCGCAGCATAGCCGGGCCGTATGCTTTGTCCAGCCAGAAGCGGGAAGCGCCGCTGATGTAATCGCGCAGTTCCGGGATGAGACGCTCGGGATAGCGCTGGCACAGGTTCATGGTAAACATCCGCCGGTGCGTCCCGCCTCCGAACGAGGCGTGCTTGGTATTGTGGTTGAAACAGACGATGTCGCCCGGACTGGTCTCCAGCGCCATCGCCGGCACATCACGCGGATCCGTATCCCACAGAGACGAACTCTCTCCCACGTGCTCCTGCAGTGCGTCCGCGTAGACGTCATCCCGCTTGTGGCTGCCGGGAATGACGCGCAGGCAGCCGGTGTCCCGCGTCAACGTATCCAGGTAGAAGGCGATCTTGATATGCAGGATTTCGGGATGCCATCCATCCGAGTGCCACCTCGTATCGCCGGCATAGTAGTTGCCATCGCTGCCCATGTAGTTGAAATCGTCGCCCAGCAGACTGGTCGCGATTCCCCTGATCCGTTCGTCGTCCAACAGCGAGGAAAGGCGTTCGTGCTGATCGATGAACGGTACGATGCAGGAGCGTTCCTTTCCGTCATGAGGCCGTCCGTTGTGCCCGCCTCCACGCCCTGCCCACACCTCTTCGTAGGCGTTGATGATCTCGTCGATACGATCGGCAAGTAGACCCGGAAACCCCAGGTATCCGAAGGTGTCGAAAAAGGCGAGTTGCTGCTCGGTCAGTTTGCGGTACATAACCTGCGCTCCTTATCCCGGCATGCCTGCGCGCCGCCGGATCATTGATGGGGATGTCTGAGCCATCCTCGGGGTCAGCGTTACGAAACATGGCCTCCCCGGATCTACGGATTGGGCGGAGAGGTGCAGATGAGCACGACCAGGGTCTCCGTGCCGGTGTTTTCTATTCCGTGCAGACACCAGGGCGGCAAATAGACGAAATCACCTTTTTTCACGTCCCGTTTGTAATTCGCAAAGGTCATTTCCCCCGATCCCTCGATGATGACATAGGTCTCCTCGGTCGGATGTGAACCAGGTTCGAGGATGACATGGGGCGGCACGTAAAACAGCACCAGCCCCATGTTCTCCGCGGGGGCGGCGGGATTAACGGGATGCACCACTCTGACCCCCAGACCGTTACAACCGGGGTAGACGACCGGGACGCCGTCCTGGGCATTGACGATCATGGGGTCCGGCGGTGTCTCCGGTTTGGGGATATCGGGGATTTTGGCCTGGTCTTCGCTGGTGTATCCTTTGAATTCGGTGATCTTCGCCATGTGGTGAGCGCTCCTATGCTGTTGCTGCCGGGGCGAAATATGTTTTAACCGTCACGTCTCGACGCGTAATCGAAATCGAACTCCAGCGTATCCCCCAGGGGTACGTATCCAATTTTCGAGTAGATTCGGTTTGTGGTCGGGTTCGACAGGTCGGTAAACAGACTACAGAACTCGTACGGACCCGCAAGCAGTTTCTTCGTCAACGCGTAAACGCACGAAGTCGCGTATCCCCGGTTTCGTAACGCGGCAGGAGTGTAAACCGTTGTGACATTCGTACCGTTTTTCATGGCCCGAGACTGCCTGGCGATCGAAACCGGTCCATCGTCTTCCCAGATGTAAAGGTTTCTCTCCGCGATGTACTTTTCAGCGTTGCGTTCCGCCTTCCCCGGCCCGGCTTCCTCCCCGACCGCTTCCCGCGTGAACGCCGCGACCCACCGCGCCATCAGTCGTTGGTCCGCCATTTCGGCCGGCCTCAGCCTGCCCGGGGCGAGCGGCACGTCGATCACGCTACGAGCCTCGAATACCCGCAGCCGTTTTCGAGGTATTGCTGAACACCCGGGGAAAGTCCTCATCCACTGACTGGAAAAACCCAGGGCTTCAGCCTCCGGTCCCACTACGCCCGGCACCCGTACTTTCCCGCTTTGCAGGTGCCGAACAAGCCTGCGCACGGCACCATCGATTTCCGTGTCGTATATACTCAGGACGATTCTGTAGGGCGGCGACATGACCGCTACGCCCACCGGATCGCCGCTATCCAGTATGCTCAGGAGCAGCGGCGGATCATCGCCGTAGTAGTACGGATCTCCGGCCAGCGTGTACGCCAGGCCCAGGGGCAGGTTGTTCTCGCTCTCGCGTTTTTCCAGGTAGGAACCGGACAGCGCCAGAAGTTCACGGGCGTGGCCGTGTTGCACGATGTCGTACATGCTGCACCTCAGGGCAACTCGTACCGTATCCACCACCAGTAGTTGCCGATATGCACCATGAGGATTTTCGACAGGGGCTCGAATATGCGTCTCAGTTCGTCTTCGGTTGGATCATTTTCGACCATGACGAATTCCGAACCATCGGACAACTGCCGCGTCATGAACTGGTCGGCCCGGCCTTCGACGCGGAAAAGCCTGCTTACGGCATCTGGGCTTGTCGGCCTGGACGACCGCATGAACACGACAGCACGCTCTTCGAGCCGTGCGTGGAAGCCATGCAGAAACTCCGTGTATCTCGAAGAAGGACAGGTGTGCAGGAACCCCGCCGCGAAACCACCGTCAAATCGCTTGCCCGGCGCGATGGGTCCAAGGTCGAAGGCGTCGCCGGCCAGATAACTGACGTTGGGCGGGTTGTCGTTTGCCGCGGCCAGGTCCAGCATGTTGGAAGCGATTTCAACCCCCGTTACAGATTCCGCAGTCATCGCGATTTCTCTGGTCGCAGTTCCCTTGCCGCTCGCTACCTCGAGCACCCTTCGGCCCCGCATGGCCTCCTGCGACTCCCGGACCATCCTGGCCTGTTCGTCGGGCAGATCAGGCGCGGGTCCGCGAGGTACCTTGTGCGGCATGTCGCCGTGGACCTGCCGCAGGTTGTAATACTCGATGGTCGCCCGACAGAGGTTCCCGGGTTCCAGGTTGTCCGGATCCGGATAGTGTTCCCGGGCGCGTGTATCTGGTTGTCGGTCCTGGGCTCGCATAATCTTTACCCCACCAGTTTCAGCCACGCATCTTGCCGATGACGCCCAGGTAAAGTTTGCCCTCGTATTGCACCGTGAAATCCATTTCGCAGGCATCAGACATCCGGTCGAAATCTGCTCCTTCGAAGTACCGCTTGTAGATCTCGAATTGCCGCCCGTCATTGAGCGTGCGTACCGTGGTGCCTTCCTTGGACCGGGATCCTCGATATCGCGTCCAGCTGGAATCCATGATGAGCACGCGGCCGCCCGGCTTCAGTGCGTTCCGCAGTTTTTGGAATAACAGGTCCATCTGGCTGTCCGTAACGTGACTGAGAAAGAATCCCACTAGTACGGAATCGAAGGACCGGTCTGCCAGCGACACCTCGAGGGCGTCGGTCTTCATGAACCTGGTGATCGGCTCGACGCCATGGGCACGCGCCTTCTCCCTTCCCTCCCCGAGCATGTTCTCCGACTGGTCCACGAGCGTGATCGCCGAACAGTTTGCAGCGTAAAACTGTAACCAGTAGCCCGTTCCGCAGGGGATATCCAGGATGCTGCCGCGACAGTGTTCCCGAACGAGATTCCCCAGGGACCTGGCCTCCTCCTTGTATAGCTCCGGATCCGTAAACGTCCCGGGCGGTCTGCCCAGTGTGTAAATCTCGTCGAACTCGACCGCCCGTTCGTTGTAATACTCGTTCATGCTCTGCCGCAGGCGCGGGTCCATGGATGGATCACTTTCCTGGTCGAAACTACAGGTTGGCGCCTTCCGTCTTGAATGTCCTGGGAATCCAAAGTGTAAAACTGTTTATTACGCAGTCAAGGATGCATTCCCTTCGCAAGCACCGCTCCGAAACCAGGATGCTGGATTGAGGATGCCGGCAACCTCGAGAATCAAAGGAGTTTTGTCATGAGATCGGATAACGATGCAAACGACCGTCCCACGGGACGTCCGAATACCATGGAACGACGTCATTTTCTTAAAACCGCCGGTCTGACGGCCGGTCTGGTACCGTTCCTTGGCTCCGATTCCTTCCGGGGTGTCGAGGCGGCGGTAAGTGAAACCGCGGGTCTCGCGCCGCATGAGGCCGCCCGTGATGAGAGACTCTGGCGTGAGGTAAAGCAGGCGTTTACCGTGAACCGCAGCCTGATCAACCTGGATAACGGCTATGCCTGTCCTACGCCCCGCGTCGTCACCGAAGCGTTCATTCGCTACATATGGGAACAGGAACAGAACCCGTACGGGGTGTTCGTTGAAAAGGCCAGGGACCGCCGCGAAGGTAACGTGAAGAAGTCCGTTGCGCGGCTGTTCGGCAGCAGCCCCGATGAAATCGCCCTCGTACGGAACACCACCGAAGCGCTCAAGACGGTCCTTTACGGCATCCCGATGAACCCGGGCGACGAAGTCCTCACTACGACCCATGATTACCCTTCCCTCGTGCGTGTCGTGCGGAATCGGGAGCAGAAGGAGGGGATCAAGCTGGTCGAAGTGCCGGTACCCTTTCCCGCAGGGTCCATGGATGAGTTGGTGAAGGTCGTTGAAGATGGCATAACGTCGAAGACCCGCGTGATCCTGGTGTCCCACATCACGTACACCACCGGCCAGGTGTTTCCGATCCGGCAAATCTGCGACCTGGCCCATCGGCACGGTATCGAAGTCGTCGTGGACGGCGCTCATGCCGTCGCCCAACTGGATTTCAAGGTCTCGGCCCTGGACTGCGACTACTACGGAACGAGCCTGCACAAATGGCTCAGTGCGCCGAAAGGGACCGGTTTGCTGTACATGAAGCGCGAGCACGTCGAGAAGATCGAGCCGCTGTACGGCCCGACCATGAGTCTCAGATATAACCCCCTGACGAGCATGCAGAAATACGAATCCGTCGGTACCCAACCCCAACCGCCGTTCCTCGCCATCGGCGAGGCCGTCGCTTTTCATAACGCCATCGGACCGAAGCGCAAGGAAGAACGACTTCGTTACTTGAAGAATTACTGGGCGGAACGGCTTCGGAAACATCCCGGGATAAGGCTCTACACGTCAACGGCCTCCGAAATGAGTTGCTGTATCGCGGGGGTCGGGATTGTAGGGGCCGATCCTACCGGTATACGGGACTACCTTTGGGATGAACATCAGATTCGGACATCAAGGGGGCGGTACGACCGGGAGGACTCCGGTCGAACGTGGGTTCGTATCACGCCGAATCTCTACACCACGCTGTCTGAGCTCGATTACTTCTGCGAAGTGATGGAAGAGGTGGCGCACAACGGCCTGCCGGAACCGTACAGCGAATACGAATTCGATCCGAGTATAATGCGCAGATAGGATCTCCTCTGAGAGGAAGCAGTCTATTACCGGATGTTTGAAGTGGCTTAAGGTGCCCAAGGGCGTTGCTCACGGTCGTAAAAATACCTTGCAACGAGGGAATCCTGGTTTTATCATTTTGAATCATTACAACAGTTTCCAAGACGGAAACAATTGGTACTTTTCCCATACCAGAACTTCGTACTGCGATTCCCGGTATAGTCAAAGTCCCGGCCCGGCTTCGGTTGCCGGACGGCCGTGAGATGCGCGAACAGGAACCTACACGGCTCATTTGATGACGAGGAAACGTATATGAGTGGGCGTGACGGTAAAGGTCAATCAGGGGATAGGCCCGGGTCGCCTGCGCCGTTGTTAACGCGGAGGACCATGTTGCGCCGCGGCCTGGCGGGACTGCTTGCGGTTTCCTGCGCGGGCTGGGCGGGCCAGGCAGGTCGGAAGGACGGCGGTACCTTTTTTGGAGGTTTGAACATGGTCTCAGCACAGGAAATGGAAACCGGGTTCGAAGGCGCGACGGATGACGAGATCATCCTGGGCATGTCGGCCGCGTTCTCCGGTCCTTCCAGGGGACTCGGCAGCGAGCTGTACCGGGGCGCTATGGCCTATTTCAACCACGTAAACGACAACGGCGGCGTGGCCGGGCGCAAGATCACCCTGAAGCTTTACGACGACGGTTACCAGCCGGACCCGTGCGTCCGGAACACCATGAAGCTCATGCTCGAGGACAACGTGTTTTTGCTCTTCGGGTACGTGGGCACGCCGACCGTTACGCGCGTGCTGCCTTTGCTGAAGAAGTTTCAGGACGAGCAGGTCTACCTCTTCTTCCCCTTCACCGGCGCCCAGCCCCAGCGGGAGCCGCCGTACGGTGATTTCGCCTTCAACCTCAGGGCGTCCTACCGTCAGGAGACGGCCGGACTTGTGAACAACTTCCTCGCCGCGGGCAAAAGGAAAATCGGCGTGTTCTACCAGGCCGACGCCTATGGAAGAAGCGGATGGGCCGGGGTGAGGGCGGCACTGGACCGCCACGGAGAGCGGCTCGCGGGCGAGGCGACCTACCGCCGGGGCCAGCGTTTTACCGGCAGCATGCGGGAGCAGGTGGAGATCCTCAAGTCCAATGCCCCGGATGCCGTCATCTGCATCGGGTCGTACGCGGCCTGTGCGGCCTTCGCCCGCGACGCGGTCGACCGCGATCTTCGCGTGCCCATTGCCAATCTTTCCTTCGTGGGCAGCGAAAACATGCTCCAGCTGCTCAGTGACCTGGGGGAGGACGTGGAGACCTACTCCCGTTATCTCGTCAACTCCCAGGTGGTCCCGAGCTACGAGGACACATCCATTCCGGCCGTTCGGGAATACCGGGAACTGATGGAGCGCTACGATCCGGCGGTTCCGGAAGAGCTCGTTCAGGAATCGTACAACCCCTTTCCACAGAGTTTCGTAAGTCTCGAGGGTTTTCTGGACGCCAAGCTGATGACCGAGATCCTGCGGCGCCTGGGAGATAGTCCCGACCGCGACGGGCTGGAGGAAGCCGTGTTCTCGGTCGACAACTACGATCTCGGGATCGGCGAACGGGTCTCCTTCGGACCGGACCGCCGGCAGGGGCTGCAGACCGTCTACTACACCGTCGTCCAGGAGGGTCGGTTCGTGACCCTGGAGGACTGGCAAGGCTGGCTATCATAGCATGAAAGTACAGAAGCTCTTCCAGCGCACCCGCTTCGGGATCTTCCTGCTCTTCGGCGTCATCGTCCTCTGCACGTCCGCGCTGTGTATATACACCGTAGATACACAGTTGACGGCGGAGTACGAGACCAACAGCCAGAATATCGCAAAAAGTATCGCCGATTCCAGTGTCGACATCCTGCTCAACCGGAACCTGGCGACGCTTCAGTCGATGATCGATCAGTTCGTCGAGATCCAGGGCATCCGGTACATCTACATCACCAGCGAGGACGGCGAATACCTCGCCCATACCTTTGTTCCGGGGATACCCGAACAGATACTCGCGAGCGATCACGCGAGTCTCGAACCGGTGGAGCGAAGCATCCCCGGCCTGGGCGATTTCCTGGAGGTCGGCAGCCCCATCCTGGCGGGTGTCGCAGGTACGGTGCACGTCGGCATGGACCAGGACGAAGTCGCCCTCAAGATCCAGCGCGCCATCGGCCAGCAGGTCATCCTCATCTGCATTTTCCTGGTCGTGGGCGTCCTCGCTTCGATCTGGCTGGTCAATCTCGCGGCGAAGCCCCTCGCGGAACTGCTCGCGTATGCCGTCAGCATCGCGGGCGACAAGGAGACGGAAGCGTCGCCCGAGGAACTACTCGGCCGCGATGATGAAGTGGGCGACCTGGCTCGCCTCTTCCGGCACATCTCTGATCAGCCGACCGGTTCCGGGACGACCGGCACGCCATCGGGAAACGCCCGGTAAGAGGAGGATAGGCGATGCGCATTCCCCGAAGCGCCATCGCGCTCTTCTGCACGGCGCTTCAGATCTGCTTCGGAACGGTCTACGCCTGGAGCTTCTTTCAGACCATACTGGTGCGCCAGATCGGCTGGACGCACACCGAGACGGCCTGGGCCTTCAGCATCGCCATCTTCACCCTGGGCGTGTCGGCGGCGTGGGCCGGAAACATGCTGCCGAAGATGGGGCCGCGCAAACTCGCGCTGATCGGCAGTTTCATGTTCGCGTGCGGGTACCTGATTTCGGGCCTGGCGCTGGAGTTGGAATACATACCGCTGTTCTATCTCGGTTACGGCGTGGTCGGCGGCGCCGGCATCGGGCTGGGATACGTTACGCCGGTCGCGACGGTCGCCAAGTGGTTTCCGGACCGCAAGGGACTGGCTACCGGGATCGTGGTCATGGGGTTCGGGGTCGGGGCTTTTCTGCTCAGCAAGGGTCTGGCGCCCTTCCTCATCGTGCGGACCGCGGGCGCCCTGCCGGAAGTCTTCATCTGGCTCGGTATCATCTTCGCCCTGATTCTCATTCCCTGCAGTTTGGCCCTGTCCGATCCGCCCCCCGACCCCACGGGTCCTTCGACCACGGCCGCGACCGATCCCAGCGAGGCCGACGAACCGAAGTACGCCCGCACCTACCTGGGCACCACGCAGTTCGTCTTCATGTGGATCGTCTTCTTCTTCAACATCGCGGCCGGGATTTCGGTCGTCAGTTTCCAGTCGGAGATCCTCCAGGAAATCTGGGGCCTGGCGGATGACTCCATCGAACCGACCACGCTGGCCGAGTACGGCGCCACGCTCATCGCGGTGAGTTCGATCTGCAATGGGCTGGGGCGGCTGTTCTGGGGACTGCTGTCCGACCGTTTCGGCAGGGTTACGATATTCAGGGTGCTGCTCGGCAGCCAGATGGTGGTCTTCGGCATACTGATGACCGAGACCAATCCCTGGATTTTCTCCGCGCTGGTCTGCTACGTGCTGCTCTGCTTCGGCGGCGGCTTCGCCACCATGCCTTCCTTCGTCCTCGACGTGTTCGGCACGAAGAAGATGTCCACCATCTACGGAGCGGTGCTGACCGCGTGGGCGGCCGCGGGGATTTTCGGACCGCTGTACGTGGGGTACCTCAAGGACGTCTATCCCGACCGTGCGGTCATGTACTGCTTCCTTATCGGGATCCTCATGCTCGGCGCCGGCTACCTGTTCTCCTACCTGCTGAACGACGGCCGGATCCGCCTGGGCCGCCCGACGCTCCAGACCACCCTGCAGCGGTACGGGATCGCCGTGCCGGGGCGGGGTTGAGGCGGTACCTTCAAGCGCCCAATTCATTACAGGTCCAGTAATCCCGGAAGTTCAGCCAACGAGCTGATTTCGCGTTCAACCCTGATCCCGGAGTCGTTTTCACGCCCTTCGCGATTTAACCAGACCGTTTTCGCTCCGGCGCCATGCGCGCCCAATACGTCGTTCTCGAGCGAATCCCCCACGTGCAGAAGCTCGTCCAGTGGACAGTCTGCTTTTTGTGCGGCTATCTCGAAGATCCGCCGATCGGGCTTTCGTATCTGCACATCCTGCGAGAAGACCACAAAGGCAAAACGTCCCTCGAGGCCGCATCGCTCGGGATAGCTGTTCCCGTTGGACAGCAGGCCCAGTTTGTAGTGTGGCGCAAGCCGGTCGAGGGCCGGAATCACGTCCGGATACAGTTCGATGTCTTCGAAGCGATGCTTGAGGTAGATCTCATTCAGATGGGCAGGCAGATCACGGTCCGGGCGACCCAGCTGCTCGAGCGTCCGCTCGAAGGCGAGCAGTCTCAGTTCCTCCATGTTCCAGATCCGCCCCTGCTCGTCCTCCTCGACCCGGTTGCGGATCGCGACCATTTCTTCCACCGAGAGGTCCGCGGCGCTTTGCGTCGGAACAAGCCGGCGCAGTTCCGCCAGGGCTTTCTTCAAGGCATGCCGCATGACCTTCTGAAAGTCCCACAGGGTCATGTCGCCGTCGAATGATATGGCTGAGATCGGCAAGGTGTCGCCTCTACAGTTGGACCCTACTTATTGGACCAAACTAAATTGTGTAGGTAACCCGAGATGTTTCGCTGGGCTCGTTCCGCAGGGCTCGTCCCGTTGGACTGTTCTGCGTAACGCTTCGCGAATGCCGGCACGCTTCAGGGCGCCTTCGCAACGGCGAGGATGTGCGCGCTCACGCCGATGACTGAGGTTTCCGACTCGACCAACTTAAGGAAAGTAAGCAGATCCTTACGCTTCGCCTCGTCCGCCCAAAGCTCGTCGAAATCACCAAGCAGCCACGCCGGACCTTCCAGCCCAATCGTCTTCACCAGGTCGAACCCCGCGTCCGTGATTTCTTCTTCGAATTCTTCAGGCCGGTGGAAACATGCCGTAGTGAAGTAACGGGGATCCATGCCCGGGTTCTCGTGGTGTCCTTCTTTCAGATCCTTCAGGACAATTCTGGCGAACTCGGGATTGAAGAGATACCCCCGCTTCATGCCGTCCAGGAGCGAAGCGAACCGGGAGATGGCCGCACAGACAAGTACACCTCCCTGTTTCAGTACGCGCCGGGATTCCTCAAGCGCCGCGATCCGGTCCGGCCGCGCTGGAAGGTGATACAGCGGACCCATCAGAAGGACCGCGTCCATGGAGTGCGTCTCGAAGTCCAGGTTTCTGGCGTCGCCGACCGCCGCACTCTTCAGGATACCGTTTTTGTTTCGTTCCTTCGCCTGCTCGATGTGGCGCGGGACGATGTCCAGCAAATGGACTTCGTAGGACTGCCCGGCAAGCCAGAAGGCATAGGCGCCCGGCCCTCCGCCCGCATCGAGGATGCGGGCCGGCGGCGCGGGTAGATGTTGCCGAAGGATCTCCCGGGTTCTTTCGCCTTCCAGCCGGGCGGTTCCCTTCTCGAGCCGGTCAGATTCGTGCTCAATCTCTTCGTAGTATCGGATTACGTCACGGTCCACGGCGAACTCCGGTCATGGTTTGATCTGTTTTGAAATCCATATTTCCTCAGGGCATCCGGAGTTGTCCGTCCTGGATCGCTTGTACACCTTGAATCCGTGTTTCCAGTAGAATCGTCTGGTCAATTCGTAGGGTTGGTACGCGATGCTTTCGCTCAGCGTGTACGTCGCCAGTTCGTCTACTCGCAGTTCCCGTGCCATAGCTTCGGCGGCTTCCAGGAGACGGCTGCCAATACCATGCCCGTGCATCTGCCTATCGACTGCGAGCCAGCCGATGTGCATCCGTCCCTCTGCGACGTAAAGGGAAATAAACCCGACCACCCTTTGTTCTGAGACGGCCACAAAACCGGTTTGATGCCGTAAGTCGGTGGGGACAGACCTGGTTCTGGCGGTTTCGTCAAACCATTCGGGAAGGTTCTCTACGACGGCGAGAATCCCGGAATGATGTTTTGTTTCAAAGGGTTCGATTCGGGTCGTATCCTGTTTGTCACTCATGTTGCTGAATCGAATTCGGTTAGTGTGTTAGATCTCCGTATAAAAGTCTAAATACAGTTCCTAGATATCATATAAATTAATGACTAATCAGTTAAAGGACTAATCTGTTGGAATTCTGATTTTAGAATCAAACCGATTGATCCAAGTGTCAATGTCAGCACTTCAGGTATGAGAAAGTGAGTTGCCTATGGCAAGGCGAGATTGGTACTGTGAAGATGTTCTGTCGGGTAAGCTCGACGTGGACCGTGTCTACGAGGATGATTGTGTCCTGGCGTTTCATCATCCACACCCTGTATCCGAAATCCATGTGGTTGTAGTGCCGAAAGCCCACGTGAAGGGATTAATGGATGAGGCCGCGCTGGATGGAGGACTGCTGTCCTCAATGATGCGCGCAATCCAGCAGACCGCGATGGCCACGGGCTTGTTGGATGGCAGAGGATTCTACTGCAGGGCCAATGCGGCGTCGCCCGGCGTTTCACCCCACATGCACTGGTATGTTATCGGTCCCGGGGCTGGTGCGGATTGGCCGCAAACCAAACGATCAAGAGAACCTACCAAGGAGATTCCCAATGGCTAGTACAAAGAGACCCGGTAAGGCTGCAGCAAGTAGAGCAGCGAAAACACTAAGCAATCCGAAGTCGACCAAGAAGGCCAAATCCTCCGCCGCCAAGACACTGGCAAATCGGTCGAGCAGCAAACGAACGGTTAAGTCAGCTCCTAAATCTGGAAGGGTGGGACAAAAAGCAATAAGAAAAGCAGTCAGTTCCGTGAAATCGAAAAGGCGGTACGGATCTAAGAGGCGATAAACAATGTCAAGTTCTTATACAAGTAATGTGTTTCTCAATTTCCCATTTGATGCTAAGTATGTGTCGATCAGAAACGCAATTGTGTTTTCAGTCTTCGACTGCGGATTTGTTCCGAGATGTGCTCTTGAATTTGACAATAGCGGCGAGGTTAGGTTTGATCGAATTCAGCGACTTATAAATGAATCCAAGTTCGGGATTCACGACATTTCAAGAACTGAACTGGATTCAGCCACCAATCTGCCCAGGTTCAATATGCCATTGGAACTGGGAGTGTTTATAGGTGCGAAACGGTACGGCGGCGCGAAACAGAAACAGAAAAACTGTCTGATACTGGATATTGAACAATACCGTTACCAAGCGTTCATTTCCGACATTGCGGGGCACGATATTCGTGCTCATTCTAACGAACCAGAGCAAGCAATCGATCACATACGAAACTGGTTGAACAATGCCTCTGGTCGCATAACCATTCCAGGTGGTAGCGAGATTCGGCGCCGCTTTCGACAGTTTGAATCCGATTTGCCAGACATGTGTGCGGCCATCCCAATCGAACTGGAAGAACTCACCTACAATGACTACTCCAATTTTGTTTCAGAATGGCTTCGCGAGAACTAAACGCAATATCCGAACTTGAGTTAGACTTCCTCATTTCAGAGTCTCCCCGCCCACTGAACCTTATTCCCTCGAACTTCGCCCTGTTAGATGAAGGGAGAGCGATCTAATGGGGTTCCTCGATGATCAAAGGCTGGTCCAACAGATTCGGTCCGGCGACGAGCAGGCCTTCGTGACGCTGATCCGCCGATACGAGCGATCGCTGGCTGCACTGATCAGGGATCGAATCGGCTCCGTGGACGCCGTCGAAGACGTGTTGCAGGAGACCCTGGTTCACGCCTGGTCGGGGCTGCGCGATCGGGCGCCCAGACACGTGCGGGCCTGGCTCTACCAGGTCGCGCGGAACCGGTGCGCCGACTACCTGCGCTCTGCACAACGCAGAGAGCAATTCGTCGAGTCCGAGGAACTCGCGACGATGTTGAACCGCTTTGGTGTGCCAACGGCTCGTCAACGTCGGGCAGTGGAGGACGTGATCAGTGCTTTCGATCACGTACCCGAGAAGGAACGGGCGGCACTCAGGTCGTTCTACCTGGATGGGTTGAGCATAGCGGAAATCGCGGCCCGGCATCGCTGTCCTCCGGGAACCATCAAGCGGCGGTTGTCCCACGGCAGGGACATGGTCCGCACCGAACTGGGCGTCACCACGAATAGAAGGAGCACGGCCATGAGCGCAGAAATCAGAACAGGGAAGAAGTGTTTTCCGGAACTTCGGCCCCACATATCCATCGAGAAAAGTAAAGGTCCCCCTTTCTCCATCGATTTCCGGGAGCTTGCATGGTGGTTCATCGTTCCCGATATCGGCGAGCAGGTCCGTTGGGCCGACTATGAGCCGGCCCGCGATGGAACGGCCTGGAAGTTGACCGAGGACAAAACCGCGGCCGCCCGCCGAAACGCGATCATACACGGACGGGAGTGCGTCGAGATCGAGATCGAGGAACATCGCCATAGGGACCGCGAAGGGCTTCTTCCGCTCAACCATGATCCGGACAAGATAGCCCGTCATACCCGGTTCTGGGGCTGTCTGACAGAGACGGAGGTGCATTGGCTGGCCGTCGAGAGCATGAAATCCGATGGCACCAGGGAACTGCTGACCTGTCTCGATGAGGACTTTGGATGGGATTGGGGCATGTCGGCTCGTCATGTCGAAGACCAGGGCTTCCTGTCGGAGCAAGCCGACGGCATGTTGACAAAAAACCCGGATGCGCCGCAGGTGTTCTCGCACGGCCTGTACACGGTGCATATCGGCGACCGGAAATTCGAATGCATGCGCGTTTTCGACATCGACGAAGATGCGTCCGAGCGTGCAGTTCTGGTGATGGCGTACGTCACCCGCGCGGACCGCACGGTCCTGTTCCGTCGATACAACGGAAACCTGTGGGGAAAGCGGGAGAAGCCGCCCCACGCCTGGGGCGTCGAGATGACCTGGGAAGAAGATCTGCCGCACACCGACCGGCTGGTGATCGACGGCGTCAAGTACGTGCATCACTACGATGTGCTGACGGATGAGGCGTGCGGGATCAGGGAGTAAGCGGATCAGCAAATGTAGCGGAGCGAGTGCGTGAATATCACTAGATTCAACTCCAAGAAACCGACTGATACCTATAAGCCGTTTCTAAGGGCGGATACGTTCGGTCAATGCGGCCTTTTGCATATAGTCGACCAGTGTGGTCCATTGATTTACGTTCGGATCTCAGATTGTAGGGGTGATTCGTACGCCATACGGGGAGCGAACCAATTAGCGCGAGAATCACATTGGACGAATACCGCATACGAAACCGAGTCGCAGTCTGGGGAGTTCCCGAAAACACCCGATGGTGGTTTACTGTCGTCTATCTGGCACTCACGGCAGCAGGCCATGTTATTATCTGGAAATTCGAGGTTTACGCTCTTTCAATCGAGCTTGTATTGGACTACATTGTCAAGATCGGAGTATAATCGATATTCGCTACGTTTACTGTTATAGAAGGAGTTGATCTCATGGGATGGCTCTACGAATCAATTAAGCAGCGGCACAGGGAAGAGGGTCGCGAGGAGGGTAGGAGAGAAAGAGACCAGGCCTACAAAGAGTGGATCAGCAGCGAACAGAAGGCTGGGACACTCGGCACACCGAAGCAAAGTCCTCCACCGTTTCTTGATGATGTTGCCTTACAATCAGAACGAGGCTCGGTATAGACCGTATTAGCACATGTCGTCTGGAACTGGTATCGATGGGTC
Organism: bacterium; assembly: GCA_965207085.1. Taxonomy (GTDB): domain Bacteria; phylum JAAXHH01; class JAAXHH01; order JAAXHH01; family JAAXHH01; genus JAAXHH01. The sequence continues at coordinate 573,660 of CBDBLQ010000002.1, forward strand.
CGGGACTGCTGGAAGCGCTACTCGCCCGGAACTGTACTTCGCGCGCCGGCTGCGATGTTGGCCTGCCGAATGGGCATCCGCATGAAACACCACGATTCGAATTTGAAAAACCCTGATAGCAGCGGCAGGGTGATTTACCTCAACGGAACCTCCAGTGCGGGCAAGACGACGCTGGCGCAGGCATTGCTCGACGTGCTGGAAGAACCATACCTGTATTTCTCAATCAACCTGTTTGACGAGATTCCCTCCCGCAAACAGATAAAGCGCGGCCTGATTCCCGACATCCGTTATCTCGAGTTGGGGTTTACCAGGTGCATCGCGGCGTTGGCAGGCAGCGGCAACAATGTGATTGTAGACGATGTAATCGCTCCACCTCGCCATCTTCCGGCCGGACAGGAATTCGATGTTCTGGATCTGCTGCGTCAACGTGTGATGATGCTCAATTCCTTCGATGTCCTTTTCGTGAAGGTCTTCTGTCCGCTCAATGAACTGGAACGACGGGAGATTGCGCGGGGAGACCGGAAAGTGGGCCTGGCAAGATCCCAGTACGACATGGTGCACCGGTATGCGGTCTATGATGTCGAAGTGAATACTTCCACCGAAACTCCGGAGGACGCTGCCGCGCGGGTCTTGAAAGCGGTCGAAAACTATAATCATCCACGCGTGCTCGCGCAGATGGCTGAATTGGCCGATCGGCCCTTTGGTGTCCGCCAGGCATCCGAGGCTGATTTCGACGAGATGGCGACCGTACACGAAGAATCGATTCGGTCTCTGTGCGGTTCCATCTATTCCAGGGAAGTCATCGAGGAGTGGGTCGCTCCGATTTCTCGAGAAAAGTACCTCGGTGCCGTTGCGCAAGGTGCGACGTTCTACGTGGCAGAAGATGCCACGGTACTGCTGGGATTCTCCGAGGTGCATCTGGCTAAGGGTAAAGAGTACAATGCCGCGGTTTTCGTTTCCGGCAGGGCGAGCAGAAAAGGCGTCGGATCGGCGCTTTACCGAACAGCGGAATGCCAGGCCTTGCGGGAAGGCGCGGAGCGTATCGCGCTCAACTCTTCGCTTGCGGCAGTGAAGTTTTATGAGAAAAACGGCTTTCGAACACTGCATGATGGGTGTTCGGAGATGCCGTCGGGTTCGAAGATGAAGATCGTCAGAATGATCAAGCACTTTCCGGTGCATGATTCATAAGTGTCTTCCGCTTTCATTCGCAAATTGACGGGTTGATCCATGTCGAGACAGGATTACAGAAACAAGCCCATCGAGGAAGTCAAGGCGCTGCTCAACAGCCGGCGTGGTCTTTTGCCGCTCGAACTGCATTACGACGCCCGCGAGATTACATGGCTCGACTTCGGGGACATGCATCTGCGAGAGACTTTTCTCGAGATCTCCGCGGAAGAACGGCTGTCACGCGATGCCGGCGCATTGTCCGCGGTTACCGACCTCGATGTGCTTGAGACGCCTGATCTTTACCCGGACGCGCTTTCACCAGCGGGATTCATCTTCCACGTCGGGCGATGTGGTTCGACCTTGCTTGCCAAGGTGTTGTCGAGCCTGGACAGGCACATTGTGATCAAGGAAGCGGAACCCGTACAGCAACTGTTAGGTGTTGAATACGAAGAGGCATTCAGAGATCACCGCGCGCCATTTTTTCAGTCCTTGCTGAACATATATGGCCACAGGCGGCTGCCGGTACAGGAACGATTCTTCGTCAAATTCTCCAGCAATCACGTTAAACGATTGGAAATGATCCGAGGGCTCTATCCCGGCGTTCCCTGGTTGTTCCTCTATCGCAATCCCTATGAAATCATCCCAACCTTTCTCGAAGGACCCGCATGGTTCATCCGCAACAAGAATACTGCCGAAGGCGCTTTCGATGCCGCACTTCCGATAGAAGTCATTGAACGGATGAGCGACCTGGCATTCGCCGTGCAGGTTGAATCCTCCACGCTTCGAATCGCCATACAAAACACCTGCGACCACTGTCTGTTCGTGGACTATACGCAGCTGAAACCGGAAAGCCTCCCCCGGATCCTGCGCTTCTTTGGTCTCAACGTGACCGGGGAGGAGTACGACGGCATGGTTGAGCAATTCGGATTTTACTCGAAGAGCGACGGGGAGTCCGTACCGTTCGTGCCGGACAGCGCGGCGAAACGAGATAAGGTGACGGACGAGATCAGGGAGGCCATAGAGGAGGGACTGTCGGGACTGTATCTGTCCCTCCACAACTCGGAACGCAACCTGGATCGGGTCGTTGCCTGAAGCTATTGCTGGTGGGGTATCTCAGCCATGAGCGCCAGAAGGTTCGACTCGCTGTCCCGGAAGAACGCCATCCACAGCTCGTGGTCCTCGAGATCGGCGATCTTGTGCGGCCGTCCAACGAACCGTACGTCCCGGTCCTTCAAAACCCGGTAGGCATCCTTGATATCGTCGACTTTGTAATACAGAATTGAAGTGTGAATATCTTCAAACCCCTCCTCGGGGATATTCAACATGAGACGTACGCCCGCGCAGTCGAAGAACGCCATGTTCGGCACCTGGAACAGGAACCGCATGCCCAACTGATCACGATAGAAGGAAACGGCCCTGTCGAGATCCTTCACGGTGACAGAAACCTGGCCGATGGCCGAAAGGCCGAATTCGTTATGTTGCGACATGTTGGACCTCCTGTTGACCGCTCGTCGACTCCAATCACTTTCGTGACCGTAACTTCAGTTCTGCTTCAGCGCGTTGACCGGGTTCCTGCCCGCCGCAGCCAGCGCATGCGCCCCGATCGTCAACCAGGCGATGACGAGCGCGACGACGCCTCCCGCGATGAACCACGCAAAGCTGATTCCCGCCGAATAGGCGTAGTTCTGCAGCCATCGGGACATGACGAAATACGCCAGCGGCCAGGCGATGACGTTGGCCAGCAGGACATACTTCATGAAGTCCCTGGAGAGCAGCAGCACGATGTCTGAAACGGCGGCTCCGAGCACCTTTCGGATTCCGATCTCACGGGTTCTCTGCTGGATTGAGAAGGAAGCCAGGCCAAGCAGCCCAAGGCACGCGACGAGGATCGCAAGAAAGGCGAAGACCGTGAAGACCGTACCCAGTTGGCGTTCGGCGCGGTAGAGGCTGTCGAAATCGTCGTCGAGGAACGTGAATGCCAGTGGGTAAAGGGGATCGACCTCCTGCCACACCTCCTGGATCCGGGAGATGGTGCCCGTTACGTCCTCCGGCCTGATCCGGATTAGCACATCGGTGAAGTAGGCGGGATAGTGCGTGAATACGATCGGCTCGATTTCCTCGCGAATCGATTGGAGGTGAAAATCCTCCACGACCCCCAGCACGCGTCCCCGCAATCCACCGTATTCAATCCATTCAACTGACTCGCCGATCGCATCGGGAGGCGCTTCCCAGCCCAGTTTCTGTACCGCAGTCTCGTTCAACATGATGACCATGGTCGAATCCATACCCCATTCGACCGGAAAGTTCCGGCCCGCCACGAGGTCTATTCCCATGACTTCCAGGAACCGGTCGTCCGATGTGAGCAGGGATACAATGAGATTGTCCTCGGGGCTCATCTCATCAGAACGGACGGCCATAATCCGCGGTGCCTTCACGCCCGGGACCCCATCGGTCGTCGCCATTCCGACCACACCGGGCAACTGCGCCAGCCGCTGTTTCAGTACCGGGGTGCTTTCCCGTTGCTCGCGTCCCGTGATTTTCACGACCATCACGTGCTCTTTGTTGAAACCGAGTCTCATGTTTTGTATGTACTCAAGTTGATCGTATATGACAGCGGTGCTGACCAGCAGAAAGATGGACATGACGAATTGGATCACGACCAGGACCGGACGGAGTCCCATCCCATGTGTTCCCGACTTCAAACTACCTTTCAATACCTCGGTGGGCAGAAAGCCCGAGAGGTAGACCGCGGGATAGCTGCCGGCGGCCACTGCGATCACGAGGGTACCCGCCACGAGTGCCCCCAGCACCAATCCGTTCGACAGCGCGAAGTCCAGCTGCTTTCCGGCCAGCGCGTTCACGCCGGGCAGGGTTAGATGGGCAAGCCCGACCGCGACGATCATGGCGAGTCCCGCCATAACGACGGCTTCTCCCAGGAACTGTCCCAGCAACTGCAACCGGTTGGCCCCCATCACCTTGCGCACGCCCACCTCCCTGGCCCGCATGGCCGACCGCGCCGTGGCCAGGTTCACGAAGTTGATGCACGCGATAAGCGGTATCAGGAACGCGATGATCAGGAAGAGTACTACGTAGCGATAGTCACCATTGGGCTCGAGTTCGCTGTCCCTGTGCGAATGCAGGTGTATGTCCAACAGCGGCTGCAGCGAAGGTTTCAATACCTTGGTCGATTCGCTGAACCTGCCTGATTTGTGCCGTTCCAAAAAGGCGGGCAGTTGCGCTTCCAGGCCAGCCGGCGAGGCGTATTCATGCAGCCTGATGTAGGTATATTGATTCTCGTGCATCTCCCATTCATCGAGGCTGTTCGGATACAGGGCATTACGAGTCAGGAGGGATATGATCATGTCCGGGCGCATATGCGAATTGGCGGGGATGTTCCGCATGACGCCCGTCACCGTGAAGTCCCACTGGTTATCCCCCCTGAGGACTTTCCCCATGGGATCAACGTCGCCGAAGTACTTAAGGGCCATTTCTTCCGAGATCACGATCGAATAAGGTTCGGTCAGCGCGGTCCGGGGATCGCCGGTGACGAAGGGAATGTAGAACATTTCGAGCAGGGCCGCATCGGCCCAGATGACCTTCTGCTCGTAGAAACGCTTTTCCTCATGCATGATGAACCAGGCCGATGTCGTGCCTCTCACCCGGGCGAACAGTTCGATTTCGGGGAAATCATGCTTCAGGGCGGGTCCCCAACCTGAGGGCGATCCCGCCGTCCGGACGGTCTGACCGGCGCTTTCTATGTCATCGACGATCCGGTAGACCCGTTCGGCATGGGGATGATACCGATCGTAACTCAACTCGTCCCAGACGTAGAGCAGGATCAGCATGCATGCCGACAGCCCGATCGCGAGCCCCACGATGTTAATCAGCGTGTAGGCCGGATACCTGAGGAGGTTGCGTAGGGCGATGGTGAGGTAGTTTTGGAGCATGGGATTCACGTAGAAGATTGTTGCAATCAGTTATGTAATTCACGTACCTGGTGTGGAGTCATCGAAAGGTGGACCGGTAGGCCTCGGTTTCATCAAAATCGACCATAGACCCGATATACCGAACAGTCCGCTTTCTTCTGACTGAACTTGCATAGGTCGAAACTCGATAATCTCGAAATAGTGTCGCAGGATACTTCGCAGTCGATCCTCGGTGTAACCGATTCCTGGCGGCATCTTGCCTTCTTGGTAGATCTCCCAGTCTTCTTTTGGTACACCTCCTGACGTGTCGAAACAGGTCATTCCGAACATCCCCTTCGGTTTGAGGATTGTATGTACCTTTTCGAGATAGTATGGCCTTTGATGAGGCTTCAGGTGATGAAGAAGGCCTGCATCGCAGGCCAGGTCGTAGTGGCCGCCGGGCAATGCCAGGTCGAAAACCGACCCGACAACGAAATCGACGTCTACTTCCGACCGTCTTGCAAGAGAACGGGCTTTCAATATCGCTGTTTCCGAGAGGTCAAAGGCGTCGACACGGTACCCCATTTTCGCCAGGTATACGGCGTTTCGGCCGGTCCCGCAACCCAGATCGATGGCACGGCCGGGTTTGAGATGGCCTTGTTCGATATACCTGACTAGATTCTCATCCGGTTTATCGGTAATAAACGGTGGATTACGCTTACCAATGGCGTAGAAGGATTCCCAATCGATCTTGTCGGGCAAGGCGCGATCGACCAGTTCCGCGTCCCATATGGTGTGAACGGGTTTTCTCGGGATGTTCGACAACTCGCGGCCTGGTCTGTTACTGTTGGATCGAAAAGTCGGTTATAAGCAAGATATACCCTATTGTTGATTTTGAAACCATGTAACTTGCTTTAAATACCGGTCTGCCCATCCGGTCTTGAGCCGTACCTGCCGCACTGAAAACCGTACGACTGCTGATATCCCTGGATTCGACGATGTCCGACCCCATGACCGATCCCGCGACCGACACGTCGCAACAGGCGTCGATCCCTGTTATCCGCGCAGATAGACCCCGGTTGTTCAGACCGGCCGATGATCCTGGTTACCGTTTTGAAGCGCCGGCCGATCTGGTTCGCCGGCGTATCCTCTCCAACCTCCTTGACGACTGTGCGCTGTATGCGGGTCAGCGGCCGTGGCGACGGGTCCCACGCCGCGCGCACAGCCCCCATCCCAACCACCAGCTCTACCTGACCTTCTATACCGCCATGCAGGCCACGGCCCTGATCGAGAACTATGCTTTCGCGTGGAGGATTACGGGCGACCCGCGCTGGCTTGGACGGGCCCGCGCATGGCTGCGAGCATCTGCGAACTGGGACCACGGCGACCACGTGGAGGAGCACTTCTACACGGCCAACCGCTATATGCACGCTTTTGCGTTTGCGCTTGACCTGATGGACGAGGTATTGCCTGAGGCCGAGAAGCGGCAGGTTCGCGACTGCCTCGCGGGGTTGATGGACCGCTGGTGGCCGTACGTGGACGAACGGCGGCACTACACGGCCGGCGGGCACCACGCCGTCGTCGACTACGGGCACTACGGAGTGGCAGCGGTGCACCTGCTGGGCGAGCACCCCCGGGCGGAGGTTTGGTTGCAGGCGGTAATCGATCGCTTCCGCTGCGGCATCCTGCCCCACGGCTGTGGTACCGGTGGCGAGCCCGTCGACGGACCCACCTTCTGGGGATTCGAAAACCTCTGGATGCTGCATTTCGCCGATGCGCTGTGCAATGTGACCGGCATCGACCTGTTGGCCGATGTGTCGGCCAGGCTGCGCCTGCCTCTGACCTGGTTCCGCGCCCACTGGACGGCGCCTCGCGAGATTCCCGATCAGCTCTACTATCCCCCCAATGCCAATATCGTACTCGGCGGCCAACTCAACGTCAATTCGCCGGTGCTCCTGAGGCTGGCACAGGAGGCTGGAGACGGGAGGCTGCACGACGTGGCCCTTTCCGATCCCCGCCTGGGGCGTCTGTTTCGCTTCGGCATGGGGGTCAGGGGTTCGACCGCGGAGTGCATGATTTCCTACGGGCCCTACGCCTATTGCTACTACGATCCCGCTTTCCGCTCAACGAAGGCGCGGCGCGTGACCTCTCTGGCGGGTCGTTTCGATATGTACACGGGCCGGTTCGCCGTGGTTCGCAGCGGCCACGGACCCGACGCGGCCATCCTGTGCGTCAGCGGGTACGACGGCGGCCTGGCCGCCTGTTTCATGGACCTGCACGTACAGTGGGCGGGCAGTCCCCTGCTGAAGACCATCAGTGCCTTCGAGGCCCAGCCAGTGACTTGCGGCAGCCTGCCCTGCGTGGGCGGCCAGAACGAGACGGTCGCCAAATTGGGCGGTCTGAAACGTACGAAGGACTGGCAGCGGCTTCGCGTCGTCTCCCGGCGGACCGAGCACGAATACTGGATAACTCGCGGAGATGATCCGGTCCTGCTCGTGGCGCTGAGGCGCCGTCCACGGGGCGTGCGGGTTGTGAAGGGGGGTAGTCCGCACATTCGGTTGCGTGGCGGCGACGCCCTGCAGTACGCGGTAGAACCCTGGTTCCGCGCCAATGGTGGATGCCTGCGTCTTCGCTTCAGGCTGCGTGGACGGGGTCGCGCGCGTGGACCCGAAATCGCGACAGGCCGCGGAAACTCGAGCGGTCCCCAAAACGCGACCGGCCCTCGCGTGCTGTTCAACGCCGGGAACGGGATCGGCGACCATCTTGGGACAGGAGTCAATACCTTCGCGCTCTTCGTCGATACGGATGGCCGTTTACGATTCAGCGTGCAAAGTCAGAACAGCAACCTGGTCTCCGTGCACGCGCCGGGTACGGTAGAAGCGGGAGCGTGGCACGACGCGCAAATCGCCTGGGATGGCTTCAACCGCCGCGGTGCCAGGCCGTGGATGGAGATTGTCCTCGATGGCAATACGAATCGTCTGGACGACCCGGCGGTCTTCGGCGAGATGGGACAGGACACACAGGGACTCGCTTCGCGGGAAGAACCGCGCACGTTCTACGTCAGGCCCAATACCGCCCTGGCCTTTGGCGGCTCGGTACAGACCCCCGGCGTCTCCATCGATTGCGATCTCGCCCGGATCGACCTTCACTGTCCTGGCCGTCGTCGGCTGACCGTGGATCCGACCGTAGGCCTGGGTCCAGAGACCGGCGGCGGCGAGATGGCCTACAAGCTGAATCCCGTGGATCTGCGCGAACTGGGGTTAGACCGTGCCCGTCTGGGTGCGGGATCGCACGTAGTGGACGTGATTTCGGTCGCAGGCAGGGACCTTCGACTTCGGAAGGAGGAGGTGCCCTACGCGCCTTCCGGGCTTGCCGCAGGCAGTCTCGTCAGCTTCCTTCCGGATGCTACCGAAGCCTCAACGCGGCTGGTGGCGGGAACAGACGACGACATCCTCGTTCTGGCATTCTGCGGCAGTTCGTCGAAGGTTCGGGTTACATGGGAGGGTGACCAGTTCAGCTTGAGTGCAGGCGACCGAGCGTATTCGTTTGAGGTTTCACGGCGGGGCGGTGCGACTCTGAGGCTGTGTTGAGGAGTATCGATAGAAGGAGCGATCACGCCCAGATGTATCTGACTTTCAAATCGTTTAATTGCCTGTGGGTAATGATTCCGTCGTGTTGCATTCGTCCGACGACAATACCCGGTGGGATGCCAATCTTCCTGGCAAATTGGCTAATCTCTGTCTTGGAACTAGTGAGCGTTTTCAATAGGTCGTAATGCCGTGGCGGAATCAACAGATCCGAAGCAAACTCATTCGCATCTGCTTCTTCCTTTCCGTCTCCGTTTTGATTTAACTCAAGGAACATCAGTTTTTTACGGTGCAGCTGGATATGGGCCGCTTCGTGAAAGAAGGTGAACCAGAGGTGATCGTTTGTTTTGTATCTTAAACTCAACATCAACAACGCTTTGTTTGGCGCCAGCCAGCGCGTCGCGCCACTGGCGGGACATCCCCTGGGCGTGGGTTCAAACACCACTGCTATTCCAGAATCGGCACAAAGTTCCTGCAAGCGTGGCACAAAGATATCGGGGTCCGGTTCGAGCGTTAGCGTGCGAAGTGATTCCAGATGTGTTTTGAAGACTTCCCTTGAGTAATCATTGCATTCCATATTTGACGCGCGGATTTCTCCGAATCGCAGCCAGGCAGCAATAGAACCAAAGGCTTTACTGGCGCTATCTGACATTCGATAAGCCGTTTGTCCCAGTCCAGTCGACCAGTTTCGCCACGCATCGACCGATCCCACACCAAAAAACCGCAAACATTCAGACACGGTTTGTGCCTTATCGCGATAGGTCTTGATCCATCCCGCCTTGCGCATATGCGAAATAGGCAGCTCTTCCAACCAACTCACGTCATCACGTAGTTGCTCGATCGCTTGCTGATCGGCAAGAGCCGCCCGGTAACCGGCCTCTCGATTCAACCAGAAACCAACGGTACTTCCCAGCACCCGTGCCAGTCTGATGGCGTTTTCTTCCGAGATCGTAGCTTTTCCGGTGATCAGTTCATTCACATGCTTGCGCGATACACCCAGACGGTCAGCCAACTGGGCTTGCGTCCAGTTTCGCTCTTCGAGCAGATCCGCTATGGTGTTTCCGGGTGGCGAGATCCAGTCTCGCTTTATGGAATCTACCCTTGTTTTGCTCATTGAAATCCCTCCGTGCATTCAGGTATTGTGGTAGTCGCCGATCTCAACGATCTGAACTGCTGTCACGTTTCGCCAATCGATCCCCTGATCCTCATGCCTGGGAATCGGATCGTGTTCCGGCCGGAACACCAATCGACAGGCTTTATGCAGTCTGAGAGCGTAGTCTCCCTCGCGGTTCCCTTTCAACGGATGAGGTGAACCCGCGATCAGTTCAGTCACGTCGTGTGCGGCGTCAATATCCGCGAGTCGAGATTGAAGTTTCCTGGCTCCTATGTCACCGAGTTTCCGAACCGCATAGTTTGCCCTGTTGCACAGTTTCTCCAGTTCCCTGTTCGCGAACGTTATCTTCATACATGATAATATAATCTAATTAACCTATTTCGTTAACACTTTTTTGATTAAGTTGAAACAAAGGACCTGTGGTAGTCGGCAGGAAGGCTCTGTTGTCTGGATGCGGAAGTTAGGCTTAAGCCAAGTTCTGAGTGAGATATGGGTTTTCCCTCAGTCCCGTTGCTGCTTCACCAACCATGTCCACAGTTCGGGATCGCCGTACGCGTTTTCCCATGCGCCGACGTGTCCTGCTTCCGAGTACACAGTTAAGCGGACATTCCCACCGGCAGCCTTCAGCGCATCGACCATCTCCTGTGATCGTTGCAGCGGTACGGCCTCGTCCTGCGCACCGTGTGGAAGACCCAGGTCGGAATCTCCTTCATCAGCGGCGCGCTCTCAGGCTTCCCTCCCCCGCAGATGGGCACGGCTGCGGCGAACAGGTCCGGATAAGTGTAGGCCAGTCCCCACGACCCGTATCCACCCATACTCAGGCCGGTCACATAGATCCGGGACGTATCGATGCGATGGGATTCGACGACTTCGTTGATCAGTGCATGAAGCGTTTCGATTGACCAGATCTCTCCCTCGGGGCACTGCGGCGAGATAACCACGAAGGGAAAGTCTCTTCCTTGTGCGATCATCTTCGGCGGCCCGTGGACCTTCACCAGTTCGAGATCGTCCCCACGCTCGCCTGCGCCATGCAGGAAGAGGAGCAGCGGCCATTCCTCCTCGTTCGTTTCGTATGCCGGTGGCAAATACAGGAGGTAACTCATCTCACTGGTCTCTCCATTGCTGGTTAGTGCCAAGCGCTTTTCAGCTTGTCGCTCCGGGGTTTGGGCAGCGCATGGGTGGTTGAACAGCAGCATACAGCATAGCGTAAAAACGAGCGTGACAAACAGACGTGAAATCATGGCGGGTTTTTCTCCTTCGATATTCGTCGATTCGTTGAAGTTCGGCGGGATGTACTGTGCGGGACCGTGCGTGCGTGAACGTATTGGAACTATTCAGAGTCTCAGCGGGTCGCCCATCTCGACCACAGTCCCGTCTCGCACTTGTGTCGTGAACCGCAACACACCGGGCCGTACGACCTCCGCCGCCAGACTCCGCCCGTCCACTTCGACACAGGGGTCGCGGCACCAGGCTGGCGGTACACTGGCTTCCAAAGTCAGACTGCGATACGGAACCTGGTCGGGTAATTCCCGCAGCCCGATACGGAAGCGTTGTGAATCGGCTTCGCCACCGCCCACCGTCTCGATCCGGGCATGTCGCCGCATCAGGTGATAACTGAGCGCCTCCTCGGGTACTGCGCACCAGACTGCGTCGCCTCCCTCGGCCAGGACCGTTTCAAGGCGTTGCCTGAGTTGGGCTTCGGAACAGTCCTTGTTGGGATGGACGGCCGTTTCCAAAGGGCAGTGACAGTAGTCGATGAGCCATCCCTGCACTTCCTGGGCCTGGCGGATGTTGCGGTACGGGTCGTAGGCGCTGTAAAAGGGCGGGTAGTAGTGGTCGTGGAGGGCGGTTCGATTGATCCAGAACAGCTCGTCTCCGGGTAGGTTGAGCGCGTCCGTCAGGCTCATGGCCCCCAGGTAGCTATACCGTCGGCAGGCCGCTAGGACGTGGTCGGCCATGTTGGTGTTGTCGCCGGGCGAGCAATAAAGAATGATCGCCTCGCCGAGCGCTTTCTCCAAAACCTGCTTGGCTTGGCCGATCTCTTTATCCACTGTCTCGGGCGTTATGATCTTATGGCTCCACGAGTGGTTGCCCACGCCCCAGCCGCGGGCGAGCAGGTCGCGCAGCTCATCGGCGTTCATATGGCGATATCCATTGAAGCTGGAATTGCCGATGTTCCGGATCTCGCCCATCTGGCCGACGACGACCTCGACGTGGCCGGGGATGCCGTACTCCTCGTGCATGGGAATGGCGAAGCGATGCAGGTCGGCAAGGGCCTCGTCGTAGGTGATCGAGTAAACCCAGCGCTTGCCGTACTTCCAAGGACAGATGCTCAGGCTCATGGTGCGTGACTCACATCAGTTGGACCGATCGTCCTGGACTTGTTTTACAGCCTGCTGGAACTGAGCGAAGGTGCAGCCGTGGCCGAGGGTCCACTCGAAGATGTGCAGCCCGTAGTTGGTCGCCAGCCGCTGCGGGAACGTGTCCGGCGACTCGACGCCGACGGTCGCGTCTCGCATCACCACGCAACGATAGCCGCGCGCCAGCATGGGTCGCGCAGCCCCCTCGGCGCCGAGCAGGCACATGTCGGTCGCGAACCCCATGTAGATGAGCGTTTCGATGCCGCGTCCACGCAGGTATTCGTCCAGCGCGTCGGAGTAGAACACGAGGGGCTCGTCCCCGTCCGGAGAAACTATTTCGGCGCGACGCATCTCCGCCAGGGGCGAGCGCTCCATGTAGTCGGCGCCGTGGGCCCGTTCGAACAGCTCCTGTCTCACCGGGTGGACTGATGCCGGCGCGTCCGACCGCCGTGACTCGATGTGGGGGTACATTCGGTCCATCCAATCCGTCTCGACGTGGCAGACCGCCATACCGACCGAACGGGCCAGGTCCATGGCCGGACGGATGACTTCGGCCATGATGCGGGCGGCCTCCTGCGTCGCCTGCGGCCAGCCCATGCCGACGCAGTAGTTGGCGTCCGTGGCCGGACCGTCGGGACAACCGATGTTCCAGCAGTGGAGGCCGACCAAAGCGGTCTTTTCGATGGGCAGCGAAAGGGTGACTTCCTCGTATCCCGCGCGGTCTGTGGGTACGGAACGATAGTAACGGGCGGGAAGGCGCAGCGTTTTCTCCACCGAGTGATTTTCGTCTCTTTCGCTCATATCCGGTTCTCGTCGGCAACGCGGCGCACGATCGCGGCCGCCTGTTCGCAGTGGTGGTGCTCGTACTTGTCGCAGAACGAACTCCAGCGGATGTAGCGCTCCAGGATCTCGTGTGCGTTCGGACAGCTTTCTGCGTCGTAGCGGTATGTGCGGGATGCCGGTGGTTGCGAATAGGGGAAACGCTGGTGCTTTGCCGCCTCGTTCAGGAAGGGCAGGGCTACTGGCAGCAGGTAGTAGCGCATTGGACTCGCCCCGGGGATGCCGCCTGCCGACACCTGGGCACCGAACGTCTCTAAGTCGCATCGGAACCGGTCCGGGTCTATCGTGAACCCTGCCATCCAGCAGGAGTATACTTCGGTTTCCTGGGGGATCGGCAATGCCGTGATGCCCGGAATCTCGTCGAGGATCGCGCTCAGCAGGCGGATCATGCGATCGCGCTGCTCAACCTGCGGCCGGATGATCTCGAGCTGAGCCAGGCTGATCGCCGCGGTGGACTGGGTCATGCGGTGGGCGAATCCGTTTACCGTGTGTACACGCCCGAAGTGCTCGACCATTTCCCCGGCCCGGCTTTGGCCGATAAACCGCGCCCGTTCGGCCAGCGCATCGTCGTCGGTGAGGATGCAGCCGCCCACGTCCGAGCCCATGGTCTTCTCCGCATCGAAGGAGAACCCCCCGGCCGTCGCCAGGGTGCCGGCATAGCGGCCCTTGTAGCGGCCGAAGACCGCCTGGCAGGCATCCTCGTAGACCACCAGTCCGTGGCGGGCGGCGACTTCGTTGATTGCGTCCACGTCGCAGATCAGGCCGCTGAGGTGCACGGCGAGGATCGCCCGGGTTCGATCGGAAATGCACGCCTCGATGGTCTCGGCGCTCACGTTGATCGTTCCCGGCGCTGTGTCGGCGAACACGGGGATGTACCCGGCACTGATCAGGCCCTGCACGGTGCCGAAATCGCTGACCGAGCTCACGATGATCTCGTCGCCCGGTTCGAAGTCGAAGGCCGCCGCCAGTACGGCCAGTGCCGGCGTGCATCCCGGCGTGGCGATACAGTGGGCGACGCCATTTGCCTCGGCGAAAGCGCGCTCGAACCGGCCCACCATGTCGCAGGTCAGCCCGGAATCGACGACCTCGGCCAGGTACTCCATGGCGCGCGGACCGATCTCCCGGGGAAAGGGTTGCGGCAGCGGTCCGCCTGAATCCTGCTGGGTGGCGGCTCCGTAGCGCGCGTGCTCGCGCTCAATACGGTCGGATACTGTTTCGGACGCCATCCTACCTCCATTCAATCCAATTGAAGAACGGATCCTGCAGTCGGCTAGTCGGCTAGTCGGCTAGTCGGCATGGCGGGACGCGCCAATGGCCAACTTTCATCGAATTCGCGTTAACCCGCCCTTGCGCCGTCCGGCACAGGCAGTTCGGGTACCAACAGGCATGGTGTAAGCCCGTCCGCATACCCTATGTCGAAGAGCATTCCTTGGGAGACTTCACCGGCCATTTTCCTCTCGGCCAGGTTCACCACGAAGAGGGCTTGCTTTCCTGCAATCTCCTGAGGGTCCGAGCGTTCCTGCTTGATCCCTGCAAGGATCGACCGGGTGTGGTCTCCGAAGTCGACTGACAGCTTCACGAGCTTGTTCGATGCGGCCACATCTTCGACCGCGGTGATCGTACCGGCGCGAATGTCGAGTTTCTCGAAGTCCTCGAAAGTGATGGTATTCTTTAGTGGAGCGGGTTTCATGATTGTAGGGCCTCGAATTCTGATTTCAAAATGCCGAACGCAATCCTGTCCCAGCGTCGATTCGACCAGTACACGGCCTCGCGTTCGCGTCCTTCCTCGCTAAATCCAAGCTTTTCCAGTACCCTGATCGTGCCGGCGTTGTTCGCCATGGTCGCGGCCGAAACCCTGTACAGGTCCAGATGCTCGAACCCGTAACGTAGCATAATCTGGGCGACATCCGTGCAGTACCCCTTGCCCCGGTTTTTTTTAAGAGCAATACCGGCTCCGAGGCTCGCTGTGCGATTCCTCCAGTCGATACTGGACAATTGTATGTCGCCAACGATGTTGCCTTCATTATCGAAGATGCCCAGGTAGATTTGACTCTTTTCCTGTTTCTCCTGGATCTCCTCAAACCACTTTTCCGAACCTTCGATTGAAAGACCCGGCCTGACCGGTTCAGTCGGCACAGGTTCCACGGGCTCGTAGGCTTCCCACAGGATGCAGCAATGCCCGCGTTCCATGGTCCGTAGTACCACTTTCTTACCACGCAATTCATTCATCAAAGATAACCTGTCGCTAAGTTTCTGGCCATGCCAGCTTGACCGCGAATCCACCAAGCGGTCCAAGCGGCAATTGCCGAGCCTGGCTTTCGGTAAGCCATTCGCAGTGATCTGTCGATCCTTCTGTTTCGGGTCTCAGGTCGAATGTCGCGAGCACAACCTCGTAGACGATACCGATGTGGTGTACCGGGTCGCCCTGCCAATCCGGTCGGCTTTTGTAAGCATATGAATACACGGCGGTCACTCGATAGTCTTTAATATCAACCAGCCCCGTCTCCTCCTCCAACTCTCGGAGCAATGCGGCATCAGGATGTTCGCCCCATTCGATTCCACCGCCCGGCATCGTCCACAGACCTCCTTCCTCGAGGCCGGCCGTCGCGCGAACCAGGAGCAGGAGGTTCGAAGGGTCGCGGCACAACGCGTAGGCGCCGATGTGGACGTGCTGATTATCGTGTTCTGTGGCCATTAACTTTTAACACTCGGAAGGTCTTCTGTGGTATGGATAGCTATGAACCGCGTTTTAGCATTCCATGCTGTGTTACGATGACATTTTTGAAATAGTGTTATCGAACTGAATCAAGACCAGCCCTGCTGACTAGGCGTCTTTACTCCGAACAATGTCTTCAAGCACCGTGATGCGCTTCTCGTCGGCATCCAATTCAACCAGGGCCCCATACGGGATTGGGAAAGCCGCTGTCGAGTGCTCCATGGGGACGTTCATGAGCGTCGGCTTGTTTAATGGCGCAATGAACTCGTCCAGGTAGCTTCTCAAGGTCTGTCTGTCGTTTACCAGACCCGACTCTGTCACGTTACCCCACTCGGGCAACTCTCCCAGTTGAGTTTGAGCCACGATGATAAACCCCGCGGCCTCACTAAGCTTGTTCGCATAATTCAGCTGCGTGAGAAACGCGGACCATCCCATGTTCCTGTGGGACAGATCAAGTACGACTATTTTCCCTTCAAAATCAACCTCCCAGGGCGTCCCCAGCGTGAAATTGATTTCACATCCTCCAGTAATCAGAGCCCTGATACGACCCGGCACTAATGGTTCTACTGGTGGGTTGAGGCCCTCGAGCGGAAATTCCCACGGACGGCCATGGCCCCGAATGATTTTGCCAAAGCAGTCCATCTCCCGCTCCATCTCATCTGGTTTATGGTGACGAAAAACCGTGAGATTATGAAAGCAAACACTCCACGGAAAGGCGTACTTGTGAAGCATGAAATGAAGTTGATCGATATTACTGTGACCAATGAGAAGCTTTGGGTTCTGCTTTATTATCTCGAAATCCAGCCAGGGGAACAGCCGTTCGGCGCCTATGCCGCTGTGTATACACCAGATTGCCTCAATCGAGTCGTCCTGGAACATGGCCATGAGATCGGCAGCACGTTGTTCGTGAGTTCCCGCGAAATACCCTACCTTTTCGCGAGCGTATTTGCCGACAACAAGCTCGTAACCCAGGTTTCGCGCGGCGGCAATGCTCTCCTCCATGTGGGGAAGGGGTATTGCCCGCGCAGGCGAGACAAGTCCGATTCTCGAACCTGTTGACAGGGCTTTGGGTTTGGTCAATTCCACTTGTTCCGCCCTCCGATCCAATACGATTTCGTCGTGCGTGAACTAATCGATAGGTCCGCGAAGTTGCCTCGGCGCGCCAATCGAGCATAGTCGTGAAACATAATATGGGTTTTATTCCCATTCGTCAGGCCAAGACGCTAGTCGTCGTTCAAAGTACAGTTCCAGTCCATCGACTTCATCAACATGCGAGCCGATTTCTATGAATCCCATCGATCGAGCCATAGACAAGGATGCAGTATTCTCGGGGTCGATCGAGAGCACGAAACATCGTTGGCGATGTTGCTCATACGCCCATCTCATCAATGCAATCGCCGATTCCCTGGCAATACCCCGTCTGCGGAAGGATTCACCAACTTCATAGCCGAGTTCTACCCCGTCTGCCGCTACTTTACGCAGGTCGTCGGGACCAGGCTTCGAGTGGAAGCCAATACGACCACACATCGCGTGTGATCGTTTCAGGACGATTGCCCGCAGCAACCAGGGTTGTATTTCAGGATTGGCACGTAGCTGTCTTAATCGCATTTGTATCGTTCGGGCCTGAGAACGAGATTCTCCGGGACGCTGAAGCCGCCGATCTGTTCTACCTGTTCATGATCGTGAGCTAGCAGAGCTTCCAGCAGCGGAGGCCCCATCGAGACCAATTCCAAACGACTTGTGTTTATTGTAGAGGTAATGGCAATCTCAGTATTTCAGTAGGTGTACCGAGTGTTTCCAGCCCCTAGCAACCCTTGCCATACCTCTTCCAGGTGCTGGGTGAGCACAGATCCTGCTGTGGCGGAACAGCGGGCATACTTTACTCACACACTAGTGGCATGTGGATAGCGTGAACGTTGTAGCTGTCGATCAGACGCTTTGTCTTCCGGATCCTGTCGGCAACCAGAACTGAAACACCAACGATCTCTCCGTGTAGACGCTCGATCAACTTTATCATGGCCATTACCTGGGCCCCTGTATCGATCACATCATCTACGATCAGAATACGTTCGCCTGCTTTAATCAGACTTCTATTCACCTCCAGAGACTTCCTCTTGTTCGTGTAGTCTACGAATGAGACCCTCGACTTGTGTTGCCGATGGACAGGAAGTTTCTGCCCTTTTCAAAAGGGAATAAAGCCCTTGTTCAGCCTCTGGGCTACCGCACTGCCCAGGATGTATCCCAGCGATTCGGGACTCGCTATCTTGTCCAGATCGACCTCCCGGAATGGGCGGGCGAGATCCAAAATCAGGTTTCTGCGGACTTCTGGTTCGTTACAAAGGGGAGTGAGGTCGACTTTGTTTCCGTGAACTCTTCGGTCAATATGAGAACGGTAATAGTCCCATTTCAATGTTCAGGCCTCGCAGACTGGTGTTTTCTTACAGTATCTCGTGCGTTGTGAGCCCAGAGTGAATCTACGCCACGCTAACCGTACGGTGATGCAGTATGCATGTGCCGTTGGTTCAACGACACCACCCCTATCTAACACCGCCATTGCTATAAATTAACTGGCCGTTAATCCATCCACCTTCTTCGGAACAGAGGAAACTGACAAGACGGGCGCAGTCCTTCGGTAAGCCAATCCGGCCAAGTGGCGTCTCATGACGTATCTGTACTTTCAGATCTTCCGACATCCAGCCCGTGTCTGTTCCACCCGGATTGATCACGTTTGCCGTGACTCCCAGGTCCTTGAATTCCTGGGCGGCCGCGAGAACAATTCGATCCATCGCCCCCTTGCTGGCCCCATAGGGCAGGTGGTGGGTGGTATGATCGCTCGTTATCGAGATTATACGGCCACGTCCATGATCACTCCGGAATCGTATTCCAAACTCTTTGGTCAGCAGCCACGTAGCCCGAGTATTCACCGCAAAATGCAGATCAAAGCTCTCAACAGTCGTGTTTTCGATACTGCTTTCTACCGCGTGGCAGTGTGCCATCACCAGGGCCGAGACAGGTCCAAGGGAGCTTTCGACGCGGTCAAAAACACGCTTCGGAGTAGCGATGTCTGACAGGTCGGCCTCAATGGGAATCGTCCGTACATTATATTCACGGATCTGGTCATTGATTGCCATGGTTTCGCCCTCATCGATACCCCAGGGCATGTCGGCGTCGTACGGTCGCCAGTAGGTAGTCGCCACGTCCCAACCTGTTTTAGCCAGGACCAGGGAGATAGCTGCGCCAATGCCGATCTTGCGGCTCGCTCCTGTAACGAGCGCGACAGGGCGCGTATAGTTTTCCTTCAATTTGGACCTCACGATTCCATTCGTCCTCGATTACCACGCAGCGCACGTTGCAAAAGCCTACCCATATCTTTGGACAAACTCAAGTCGTTATGAAATCGGCCAAGCCAGTTCGACTCCGAATGCTGCCAGTTGTACAAGCTGCAATCGTCGAGCCTGGCTTTCGGTAAACCACTCACAGCGATCTGTCGATCCGTCTTTTTCCGCCCTGAGGTCGAACTTATTGAGCGTAACGGCGTAAACGATTCCCATGTGGTGTACCGGCTCGCCCTGCCGATAGGCCGGATTCTCGTAAACCTGAGAATACACCGCCGCTATCCGAGACTCTTCAATATCTTCAACGCCTGTCTCTTCTTCCAATTCCCGATGTAACGCGACTTCCGGGTGCTCTCCCCATTCGATCCCTCCACCAGGCAATGTCCATAGTCCGGCATCCGCCAATCCGCTCGTCACACGAACCAGCAGTAAGCGGTCCGACGGGTCGCGGCATAAACCATACGCACCGAGGTACACGCGCTTGTTATCGAGTTTGGAGGACATTTATAAGTATCTGTATATAGTCTTTGGTCGATGGATTTGAAGCCAACCCGCGATGCATCACTTAATCGTCCAGGGAATGGATTTCGTCTCAATGGCTTGCCGGACGTTACCAAGCCAGACAGACCAGAACCAGGAAGAACGACGCTCAACGGGGAGGAGTCTCGCCTCAATTGTATATCTCTTATCCGAGTTGACCGGACCTTCCAGATATGGCTCTAGTTCCGAGTACGGAATCCATGCGTAGGGCCCTCTTTCACTGTAGGACTTATCGTCATTGGGAACTGGATTGTTGGTTACAAGTTGCGCTGGAACAAAAGAAATTTTCGCGAAGTACAAGGCGAATCCATTGTGGTCTATTACCGGCTCCTGATCCTTGATCATACTGAGCAAATCATCTCGTAGAAAGTAGCCTCTCGTCTCTTCCTCTGTTTCCCTTGCGGCCGTTTCCGCCGTGTTCTCGCCTTCATGGGGACTACCTCCGAAAGCATGCCAACCTCTGTCGTTTTCCCGGTTGTCCGCGAGAAGCAAAAAAACCTCGCCACCAGATTCGAAGTAGAGCACTATTCCCGCCGGACGCTCTGCATGGACTCCGAAGCAAGGACCGACAACAACCACCCATATGATGCAGAGTCTTTTGAGCATTTACTTTCTCCTCAAGCCTCATCGAAATGAGGTTACACACAGCATGGAAACCCAGGGATGCATGGCATCCAGTCCATGCCGCAAGTTCATGCATTCAACTGCAGCCTCAGCCCATCATAGGCCACCCGGTAACCTCGTTCCATGGCGTATTCATCCAATTCATCGTGCTCCAGGCTCCCCTCATGGGACAGGTGGGTTGCGTAAACCACGCCGTCGTCCTTGAGCAATCCGCATTCGCGAAATCGATCAGCGTGGGCTGTGACATCCTTCGAAGCGAGATGGTCCGCCGGACGGGACTCAAAACCGATCCCATAGGTGTGATCGAGAATGACCACGTCATACCTGGCGCGTTCAAGTTGAAGTTGTTCCCAGACCTCTTCGGAGAGCACCGATGTGTCTGTACCATAGAACACGGCATGGTCGCCCCGCACAATGGAATACAGCAGAAATCCCTGATCACTGCCGTGGTTGGCGGGATAGCCTATGATACGGTAGTCCCCTGCAGTGGAAGCTTGAAAGGGCGTGAGGGACAGAAGTCTCAACTTTAGCGCGGACTGTGTTTTTGAGTCGAAAATGCTCCCGTACGCACTCTGTTGACGCACCAACGCATCGATCGCGTGCAGAGTCTGGTCAGAGCCTGCAAGCAGCAAATCGCCTGATACCTCCGTTCCATAATCGACGTGGCGGGAAAGTAAATACTCCAGGTCCAGATGGTCCGCGTGCGGGTGCGTCTGCAGGCACATGCCGATTCCGGCGAGAGAGATCTGGTGTTCGAACGACGCGGTTGCAATGTCGGGGCCGATGTCCACCAGCAAATCATCGTTGATGACCAGGGACGATCTCCGTCGGAGGTTCTTGCCGCCAATCCTTCTTGCTTCCGAACAGACTTTGCAGACGCAGAAGGGGATCGGCATCGAAGGTGAAGCCGCGGTTCCGAGAAAGGTTACGTTCATCTGTCCGTTCGTTACGATTCGCCGACCCTATTCAGACCGCAGGGATTCCACCGGGTTCATCAACGCTGTCGAAAGGGCCTTAGTACTCACGGTGGCCAGGGCGACGATCAGTGCCATGACAGCGGCCATCGGAAACCACCAGAAGTTGATATCGACTCTATAGACGTAGTTCTGCAACCAGTTGCTCATGATCCAGTAAGCCAGACCCCAGGCGACCGGCACGGCGATCACCACCAACATCAGGAAATCCCTGGATAGAACAACGACGATTCGAGCTACCGAAGCGCCCATTGTTTTGCGGATCCCAATCTCTTTTGTCCGTTGCTGGGTGGTGAATGCGGCCAGGCCGAACAGTCCCAGGCACGCGACAAAGATGGCCAGGAAGCTGAAGGCGCCGAGCAGGTTGCCGGTGCGTTGCTCCGATTGGTACATTCGCCCGAAGTCTTCATCGAGAAACGAATGCGCCAGGGGGTAGTGGGGAAATACCGAGGTCCATGTTTCCTCAATCGCTTTGATCCCATCCGGTATATTCTGCGCCCGTAATCGTATCGCCGCCTGGCCGCCACCGCCGCGTGTCAGCAGTCTCAACTGTATGGGTTCCACCGCACTATGCAAGCCCCGCATATGGAAATCCTCAACGACACCGATTATCCTGATCGGAGGGCCCCTGTAACGTCCGGGGTGTAAGTGGCGTCCTACGATTTCTGCTGGCGTGGTCAAGCCCAATCGTTCAACCGCGGACCGAGTCATGATTACCGCGTTGAGCGAGTCATCTGCCAACACACTGGAAAACGGCCTTCCTGCAATCAATTTGAGGCCAAGGGTCTCTTCGAAATCTTTCGTTACAAACAGGGCGGGGATTCTGACCTGCTCATCTTCCGATTGTTCTGCCAATCGTATCGGGAAGACGGGCATTACGGCGGCGCTCGCCTTGCGTCCCGGCATCAGTACCGATCGAGTAACCCCCTGAATGTGAGGACTCTGCGAAAGACGCTCCTTCAAGGTGTCGAAATTCCGCTCTGCGCCACCGATAAGCGGGATGATGACGACCTGATCCTTGTCGAATCCGAGTTGTTTGTTCTGCATATATTCCAGCTGTTGATACACGGTCGCCGTACTGATGATCAACAGCATCGATAACGTAAACTGTGACACCACAAGGCCTTTGCGCAGCATGGACCCTGTAACGCCGCTCGTCATTTCGCCTGAGAGGATCTTCGCCGGATGAAATCTTGAGATAACCAGCGCGGGATAGCTGCCGGACAGCAATCCAACGAACACCATGATGCCTGTCAGCCAGAGCAACTGTTCAGGGTTCTCCAGGAAACTGAATTCAAACGATGTGCCCATCAGTGTGTTGAAAACGGGCAGGACGGCCGCAAAAAGCCCCATAGCTGCCACGATGGCCAATCCGGCCGACCACATCGACTCGCCCATGTATTGAAACGCCAACTCGCCCCGCGTAGCGCCGACTGTTTTCCGGATGGCCACTTCCTTTGCCCTGATGCTGGACCGAGCCGTAGCCAGATTCATGAAGTTGATGCACGCGATCAGTACGATGGAAAGCGCCACAGCCGAAAAAGTGTAGATATAGTAAATGTCGCTGTTGCTTGCCATATCCAGTTCCAGGTTCGACCGCAGATGGATGTCGGTGACTGGCTGTAGCCTGGGACTGAAGGGAAAGCCGCGCGCATTGAGCGAAACAAGTGGTTCATAGGTTTGGGCCCACCTTGCGATTTTCCCCTCCAGTTCAACCGGATCCGTTCCCTCCGCCAACAGGATATAGGTATAGTGACTCGTACCGAACCAGTTCGTACGGAAACCCTCACGACGATTTCCGAATTCGAGATTCTCGCTGACAAGATAATCGACGGCGAAGTGGGCATTGGGCGGTACATCTTTCATCACGCCGGTTACATGAAGGGTGATCTCATCATCCGCGAGGATCAGCTTTCCCATCGGGTCTTCATCACCGAAGAGTTTTGTGGCCATGGATTCGCTGATGACAACAGTTTGTTCGGGATTCACGAAGTCGTCCAGCATCGTTCGCGGATTGCCCCGTACAAGCGGAAAGGTAAATACGTTGAGGAAGTCTTTGCTTACACGATAGACATCGCTTTCATAGTATCCGTTGTCCTGGTAAGACATCATCCAGATATTGACTGTGCCCCGCATCCGGGCGTAATCCTCTACCTCCGGGAAAAGCTCTTCGAGCGTTGGTCCCGCCGCCGTTGGCGTGCGGGCGGAATTGCCGTTTACCACGCGATAGATCCTGTCAGCATGCTCATGGTGCCGGTCGTAGCTCAGTTCGTTCTGGATGTAGAGCAATATAAGCATGCAACACGTGATACCGATCGCCAGTCCGAGGATGTTGATACCGGCATAGCCCGGTTGCCTGATCAAGTTGCGCAGTGCGATTCTGAGGTAATGTGATACCATGGGTACCTCTGATCGAGCTTTCTGCAGGTGGGAAGGAACTACGCTGTATGATCAATCTGGGTGAAGTCGGGAAGTAGCCGGATTTCAGCTTTCGAGACTTTATGTCCCGTGAGCGGATGCACTACATGCTTAACTTACGGAAGGATTGGCCTTCTTTAGACAAACTACGTAGCTGATGGCAGATTCGATAGGTGCGTTTTTAACCAGTGACTCAGTTTCCCAATCCCAGGCCTCGCACGTTTCGATTTGTTCAATCTCCAGGTCCGATTCTCGTAACAACAACAGCAGATCAGGCGGCAAGTAAGTCCTGAGCGATTGTGTTAAAGCGGTACCATCATGATAAGTCCATGTATCCAACCAGCGAGCGTTACGCGCATCGAAATCATATACGCGTGTACATGTTTCAAATTGTACTTTCCTGCCGACGGTCTTGGAAGCGTACAAAGGCGAGTATATTTCAATTAACGCCCTGCCGTCCCGTTTCATCCAATTCGCGATTCGTTTCAATAATCTGATCTGATCGTCATCCGATCCGATTCCGAATCCATCCCAGTAAGTGACTAAATCAAACTGTTCAGTAAGACCGATTTTGTAGAAATCCCCTTGAACAACGCGTACAGTTCCACGGGTCGTATCGAAAGAGGATACGTGTTTATTGATTCGCTCACAGCATTCCGGGATCAGTTCCAATGCAGTAACCGAGTAGCCCAGATTGGCGCATGCAATGGCATTCATCCCATTACCCGCTCCCAATTCAAGTAGCGACTTCCCCGGATTTGGGATCAGCCGGCTTATAACCGACATTTTTTCTGCACAATATTCCGCACTGGCTTCCGCCCCTTCGCAGGCAAGGGTGGTGTGTTGTCTGGAATAGAAATCACGTACCCAATCCACGTTACTCTCCAAAGCGTTTCTCGATCCGCTCGCGTTTCGACGAGAGTTCCTGTTCAAGGTTTACATCGCACTGGTTGGCGAGGTGGCAGATGGCCAAGACCAGGTCTCCTAGTTCCTCACTCAGTTTTTCGTAACGTCCCGATTTGCCCTGGTAGATCTTCGATTCACTCAAATACATCATGTTGATTTCTGCAGTAACCTCGCCGAGCTCCTCTGTGACGACTGCAAGCGCTCGAAATGGGTCTCCCGTGTACTGGAACTTACGGGACAATCCCTCCGCAAATGACTGTACATCTCTAAGCGTCATCGATCTCACATCCTATGGGTTATGTAACTGCTGTTTGTATTTAACACCGATCTATACAGAAGAACTATTGATCTTCATTTTTCGTGCTCAAATAGCCCGGTCCGCTATGTTTCTTCGACAGTGCAGCGATTTCCGGTTCCGTCAACATTTCAGAATCTAAGAGCGGTACATCAGAAACAAGTTTGATTTCCAGTTCCCGGGTTGTCTCCCAATGAGACTGATCGGTACCTTCAAGTTCTCGCAAGTCCTCATTCGATAATGGTTCCGAAATGACGTACAGATAGCCATTGATCTTGCCATCGTGACGAACCTTAAGAAAGTCGTCATCCGAAATGCTGATGCAGGTCGGCTTGTGTGAAAACGCTTTTGCTAATTCCTTGAACGGAGTCACCCAGCTACCCGTGCGAAGAATGGTTAACTTCTCCGGTGAACCATGAAACCACTGTCTATTTATAACATCCAAAAGGCCTCTCCTTAGGCGACAGTGCCATTCCGATACCTGTTGTTTCGATTACCATTCAGTTTACCCATCCAGGCAAGTACTACGATGACCACAGGCCAGACCAATGTATTTACCAAATCATGTATGCTCGCCGTCACGGCGGCCATACGTATAAAGCCCTGATCGGTATAGTCATCTCTTAGATCAAGCATCTCCATCAGGGATGCGACAATAACGACTGGAATAAGGCAGCGAGCATCAATCGCACCCCTCCTCCAAATGACCACTGCCGCAAAAAACACGAACAATCCTACATGTATGTGGATCGCGTCCTTTGAAATTTCCAGGATGGACAGGATGATCAGTTTCGCGTTCTGGTAATCGGACATTTCCCAATCGATCTCCTACCACTCAATCACCCCTGCCTCAGCGCATTCACCGGATTCCACCACGACGTATCGAAGCGGTTGAGCGTAGCCGGTTCGGCGCCTTGGCCGGGCACGGACGAACTAGGTGCCAGTGGACGAGTTTCTTTACAAACTCCCTCAGGATATTCTGGAGAGATTCTTCATGCCCAAGCCAGATTTGGTGATGGGCGTTCTCAAGGAATTCCAATCGCGCGTTCGGCAACTGTTGAGCAAGTTGCTCGACCGGCCAACTCGGTCTGATATCCTTTCTGCCATACACGAAGAGGCCGGGTACGGGTAATGATGCCAGGTCCCGAAACAGCTCTGGGCGTTTGATGTATTCCTTCCAGGATTCGTTGACCTGCTTGTTCACTGCAAGGTTAAATGGATATGCCAGCTCTGGTGGCTTTTCAAGCCCCTGATCACGTCGCTCACTGTAAACTCGATGCCAGTCTCGGTCATTGTGTACTCGGCCTCCTGAAAGACAGACAATCCCATGCACGTGCTCGGGATGTCGCATCGAACAGGCCAGTACTAAATCGGCTCCAAATGAATGACCAATCATAATCCAGCGACCTATCTCGTAGTGTTCGCGAATAGCGTGCAAGTCCTCAAAGCAAGTTTCGAGGGTGTACCCCCTGGCCTTGTCAGACCGGCCGCATCCCCTGTGATCAAAACGAATCACATTACAAAGATCATCGAGCATTCCTGCAATGGGTTCCAGATAGTCGCAGTAGCCGGGACCGCCACTGCACAGGACCAACGGAACGCCTTTCCCCTGGACTACCGTCCACAATCGAAGGTTTCCAACATTGACAATAGTCTCAGTCATCTTCCGCCCCAACCAAATGCCTATTGTACATAAAGTCTCGCCAGTGGCGCCGGGGAGGGCCGCAGCCCTTTCCCCGTTTACCCCTCCGGCCACACTCATTCATTCAGTTGCCTGCAGTCCAGCCGTGCCACCTGCAGCGGCGTTTTCCCTGTTTTTGTTTCCAGCTTCGTGTCCGCACCCAGCTCGATGAGCACTTCCGCCGCTTCCAGCCGGCCTTCGTAGGCAGCGCGGTGGAGGGGGGTGCGGCCCTTTTTATCCTGTGCATTCAAGCTGGCTCCGTGCTCCGCAAGCAGGCGGGTCGGCTCGGTCTGACCCCTCTCAGCGGCCAGGTGCAGGGGAGTTCGTTTCGTGACGGTCTCGGCGTCGACCTCGGCTCCGTTCCTCAGCAACCATTTCACACACCCGGCTGAACCCGCGCGTGCCGCCCAGTGCAGGGGCGTCATCTTCGCCTCCCCTCTCTGCATTAACGCCGTGGCATCCTCACCAACCAGTTCGCGCACACGCTCGAGGTCGTTCAACCCGCATGCCGAGAAAATATCGTAGAACGCCCCATGTTCGAGGAGAGCGCAGACTGTGTCCGCCACCATCGAGTTCCAGCGCTCGGTCCCACGGCGTGCCGCTGCCTCCTGCAAGGGCGTGTTTCCTCGCTCCCCGTTCCCGGAGAACGGCACTTCCGGGTCGGCGCCGTACTCGAGCGCGAACTCGGTGTACTCGACCGGTCTGCCGACCGCCCAGAACAGCAGCGAGGTGTTCGCCGGCCATCCCACGTGAGACGTGCTGATGACGGAGGCGTCGGTGACACCGGCCTCGAACACCGTGCGCAAGGTATTGAAGTTTCCGTGGTAGAACGCCTTGGTTACCGGCTCGTGCTGGTGTTTTCTGTCAAGTCCGGTCTCACAGTCGTAGAATTGGTAAATCCCGCGATCCAGCAGGAAGCGGACCGCATCGTGTGTGCCGTGGTAGGAGGCCGCCATCGAGAGCGCGACCGAACCAACCGTTTCGAGAAGCGAGGGACTATCCTTGAGCAGGGCTTTCATTCGGGGGACGTCGCAACTGGCATGGCTCAGGTCCGTGGCGTCGTGCGCCGTGGCTCTCAGGAATTGGTTTTCGAGCGAGGTCAGCTTCCTGCCCTCTCTCATTTCGAAAGCCCGCGTCATCTTTTCCAACAGGTATTCAGCGTCGTTCATTGGAGGTGAGCCTTTTGCGTGGATTTACATCTCTTGAGTTTGTAAGGTGCCGCCATGCTCAGACCCAATGTCACCTCTCCGGCGGCCTGTGACAATTCGGTGTAATCACCCCTGTCTCAGCGCGTTGACCGGATTCCTGCGCGACGCCCCGACCGCGTGTACGCCGATCGTCAGCCAGGCGATGACCAGCGCAACAAGGCCGCCGACCAGAAACCACTCGAACCGGATTTCCGCGGCGTAGGCGTAGTTCTGCAGCCAGTTGCTCATGACGAACCAGGCCAACGGCCAGGCGATCAGGTTCGCCAGGAGCACGTACTTCATGAAATCCCTCGACAAGAGAATCACGATACCGGAAACCGATGAACCGACGACTTTGCGGATCCCGATCTCCCGGGTGCGTTGCTGGATCGAAAATGAAGCGAGACCCAGGAGACCCAGGCACGCCACGAAGATTGCGAGAAAGGCGAAGACGGCGAAGATCTCGCCGAGCTGGTGGTCGGTCCGGTACAACGCGTCGAAATCCTCGTCCAGGAACGTGTAATCAAGCGGGAACCGGGGATCCACGTCTCTCCACACTTCCTCGATGCGCCCGATGGTTTCGGGGATATTATCAGGCGCGATCCTGATTAAGACGAAGATGTGATAGGTGCTGGTCATGATCGCGGCAGGCTCGATCTCTTCGTGTATCGTCCGCAAGTGGAAATCCCGAATCACGCCAATTACGCGCCCTGGGACCACCCCTTCAAAGGACAGCCGTTCGAACTGCCTGCCGAGCGCGTCGTCGGGCGCTCCCCATCCCAGATTCCGGACGGCCGTCTCGTTCAGCAGGACTCCACCGGTCGTATCCGTGCCCCAGTCAGGCGAAAAGTTCCGACCGGCAACCACATCGATATCCATGACATCCAGGAAGTTCTCGTCCACGTGCAACGTGGCCATCATCAGGTGGTCCTCGGGCGGCATCCCATCGGGCCGGACCTCCATGATCGGCAACACCCTCATGCCCGGTACGCCGGTAGTCGTAGCGACACCGACTACACCCGGCATTCCAGACAGGCGCTGCTTCAGCACGGGGGTATTGGGAATCTGGTGGGAGCCTGTAATGGGGACGACCATGACGTGCTCTTTGTCGAAACCAAGCCGCTTGGTCTGGATGAATTCGAGTTGATCATGGATGACGGCCGTGCTGACCAGCAGGAAGATGGACATGGAGAACTGGACCACCACCAGCACCTGCCGCATCCCCAGGCCTTTCTTTCCCGTTACCGGGTTGCCTTTCATGACCACGGCGGGAAGGAATCCAGATAGGTACGCCGCCGGATAGCTGCCCGCGGCCAATCCGATCAGGATCGTACCGAGGGCCAGCGTGCCTAGCACCATCCAGTCGGTAAGCGGCAGCGCGAGTTGCTTCCCGGCGATCTCGTTGACGCCCGGCACGGTGAGTTGAACCAGTATGACCGCCACGACGGCGGCGAGGCCCGCCATGAGGACCGATTCTCCCATGAACTGCCGGATCAACTGCAACCGATTGGCGCCCATCACCTTTCTTACGCCTACTTCTCTGGCGCGCATCTCGGAACGGGCCGTGGCCAGGTTGATGAAATTGATGCATGCGATGATCAGGATCAGGAACGCGATGATCATGAAGAGGGCGATGTACCGGATATCGCCGTTGGGTTCGTGCTCGCTCTCCCGGTTCGAATAGAGACGTATGTCCACGAGGGGCTGGAGCGACGGCCGCAGGATGATGCCCGCCTCCCGGTACTGGTCTCCCGCGTGCCGCTCCAGGAAGGCGGGCAGTTTCGCTTCGAAATCATCCGGTGATACGTTCTCACGGAGCCGGATGTAGGTATACAGGTTCCGGTGAAACTCCCAGTCGCCCAGGTCCCAGGACCGGATCACGTTCATCGTGGTATAGGATACGAACATGTCCGGCCGCATATGGGAGTTGGTCGGGATGTTCTTCATGACGCCCGTCACCGTGAAGTCCCAGCGATTGTCGAGATTGACGACTTCCCCCACGGGGTCTTCGGTGCCGAAGTACTTGAACGCCAGATCTTCTGAAATCACCATCGAGTACGGCTCGACGAGCGCGGTGCCCGGGTCGCCCGAGACCAGAGGAATGCTGAACATTTCAAACAGGTCCGGTTCCGCCCAGATGACCTTGCGTTCGTAGTAGATGGTGTTTCCGAGGTCGACGAGCCAGGCGGATCCGGTGCCTCTCATGCGGACGAGGAGCTCTATCTCGGGGAAGTCGCGCTTCAGGGCGGGTCCCCAGGCCGTGGGCGTACCGGCGGTCTGTACGGTCTGGCCCCCGCTCTCGATATCGTCGACGATCCGGTATACGCGCTCGGCATGGGGATGATACCGGTCGTAGCCGAGTTCATCCTGGATATACATGAGGATCAGTATGCAGGTGGCCATGCCGATAGCGAGCCCGGAGATGTTGATGAGCGAGTAGGCGGGATGCCTGCGGAGGTTCCGCAGGGCCACGCTGAGGTAATTGCGGAGCACTTAAGCCTCTTCCGGGCTATTGGCGATGCGATTGTCGTCGTTCTGTTTGTCCTGACCGGCCGGTCCGTTTTGCCCGTCCTGTCCGTCCAGTCTGGGAACTCGTTCCGTTATGACGATTCTCGGCCGGCTGCTGCGGTTGGGAGATGCGGTATGGATGATCCAGGGATGCATGAAGATCACGTCACCGGGATCGCCGGTGAATTCCACGGCCTGCACGGGAATGCCGGACACATCGACGGGATTCCTAGGTACCGGTCTTCGCGGTCTCCGCCAAGGTCGCGGTCTCCGCCAAGGTCGCGGTCTCCGCCAAGGTCGCGGGACCATAGATCCCGTAGACTCGGTGCAGCCCGCTTGACCGCATTGGTGATGTCTTTGGACCGACCCT
The DNA here is from genome assembly GCA_965207085.1 of bacterium. Lineage (GTDB taxonomy): Bacteria > JAAXHH01 > JAAXHH01 > JAAXHH01 > JAAXHH01 > JAAXHH01. The sequence goes on from CBDBLQ010000002.1 coordinate 604,187, forward strand.
CGCCAATCAACCCCGGCTGCCGGGCGAGGTGTCGGACAAGCCGATGAGAACCGGCGAGGGCGATCGTCGCGCCGCCCTGGGCGGCCAGTGGTTCCAGTATGGCGAAAACCTGTACGCCGGGGTTTTTATCTGACGCGGCGTCTACGGCAATCTGCAGATCCATGTGCCATGAATGGTTGGGCAGAAACCACGGGCCCGCAGCGGGGAAGGTAAGCAGAAGCGCTCCCCAGGGGCTTGGTTTCTCCCAGTGGCCGGGTTCGAGGAAACCGTCTATAGCTTCTTGAACGGCCGAATTGCAGGTAGGTTCGAAGGCGCCGGAACGCATCAGCCTGTTGAAACCTTTCGGCCTCGCTTCCGGCCAGGTCTCCGGGTCATCGCGCGGAATCCCGCACCTTTGCTCCAGGTCGTCCCAGACGCGGTCGAGAACGGACTGGACCTCCGTTTCCGAAAGCATGCGTGGCACGCGAACCCAGCCCTGCTCGTCGAATACGGATTTCTGCGCAGCGGTCAACATGGTTGTGCATTGCCTAATCGTTTGAGTCGTGCCAGGCGCTCGGGCTCGTTCTCCGTCAGCCAACCGTCTTTCGACAGTTCCTGGTAGGCGCGGCCGAAACAGGGCCGTGCTACGCTACATCCGGCCGACCCAGCGCAAACAGGCACTCGGCGATTTCCTCGAAGACATAGCCGTCCGACGTGCCGGCCGTTTCGTGCTCCTCAAGGAGAGCCTTCTGTTTGGCCAGCGCTTCGTGGGTCCGGCCGAGGGAGCGCAGTGCCCGTGCCACGGTCCATCTCGCAATCTGCGTTGCTTGAGGATTGTCTCGCTCGGTACGCCAGGCGAGCCCCTTTTCGAAGCGTTCCAGTGCCTTTTCGTACTCGCCCGCCTCGTGGTACGTCCAACCGGTGTTGTTGTACAGGGCGCCGAGCCAACCCTTTGCACGCGGATCGTCAGATGCTTCCGCGGCTTCCATCGCCCTGTTATTCCACATAAGGGATGCATCTGCCGGTTCGCAGATCCCCAGCATGTGGGCAGCGTCCACGGCATGGTAGTCCTCGCCGGCTTGCCGCGCCCGTTTCCAGGCTTCTTTGAAGAGCGGGCGCGCAGCATCTGTGTCGCTGGCCGAGTTGAAGGTGCGTCCGCGTTCGAGGAGAAGACGGATTCGGGTGGTCTGTGTAGGGTCGTTGGAAGGGTTGTCAACATTGACAATCAATGTTTCAGCGTCATCGAGGATGCGGTGGGCTTCGTCGAATTCCCGTCGTAGGCTGTGTGTCCGCGCGATTTGCGAGAGAAGTTGGGCGTGGTATGCGCGATCACCGGCACGCTCCGCGACGGGCAGCAGATCCTCAAAGGCCTTCTCGGTTTTCGCAGGATCGTTGTAGTCCCACAGTCGGTCGAAGTCGGGGAGGTTACTCATAAAAGTCGTTACCTCTGAAGCACCTGATCAGCAATTGCACAATTGTCGCTCTCGATCAGGCTATCACATCTGCTCACCCGTCAAATCTGACCGAACATCACATCTGCCCACCCACGGGCACGAGGGGCTCGTCGTACGCCACGATCAATTCGACCTGGTGCAGCACGCGCACGCCGGCCATTCCGGTGAATCGCTTTTCCAGGAGGACCACGACTTCATTTTCGCCTTCGCGAACCAGATCGTGGGGCAGATCGAAAGTGAACCAGAAATGGGTCAGGATGCGTTCCGGAAGACCGCTTCTCGCGGCCGTGTAGGAGACGATGCCGCCGTAATGGTGTGTGCATTCTGATGGCGTGACCGCCTCATCGTTGAACCGGAAGGAGATCTCGTCCTCCGGGCAGCAGTGCCCGATGCGCACGCCCAGCGTCACGCCGTTGAGTTCGCCGTCGTTCCGGGCATCGGCCAGCCTGTCCCCGACGAGGAACGTTACCCGGGCGGGCAGCCCTTCTTCGAGGTCCACGGGGAGATTCCGTTCGGGAGCGTGCGGTTCCGCTACGGGTTCCCGGTGTGCCGGGAAATAGTGTTTCTTCTTCCTGAGGTGTATATCCGGATCGGCCATCTCGCGAAAGACCTGGTATTCGCGCTCGGTATGCGGCCAGGGCAGGTCCGACAGGTACAGGCCGTCCGCTCCCATGGCGCGGTAGTTGGCCGCCGCGGCCCGGTACATCTCGATCGTGGGCAGGTGGTACCGGTCGTCGTACGGCGACCGTCCCAGCATGGGGTAGACCGGCGTCTCCGATCCGGCGGCCGCTTCGGCCACCCAACCGATGGGCATTTCCTGGTCGAAGAGGAAGCTTTCGGTCCAGGGGATGACGATGTCCAGGAGGCCCTCCTCGAGCCAGCCGCGCACGTCCATGCCCAGGGCGAGGTTCGCTTCCTCGGTAGCGCGCACCCGTGCGGCCAGGCATAACGACTCCCCGCGCGCATCGCCGAGGCGATTGAGCAGTTGCCTGATCTCCCGCACGAACTCCGTGAGCACCGGCGCTCTTTCCCGCGCCTCCGACGGCTTGAAGAACACACCCACGTACGGATCGAACTCCAGCCCGTCCATGCCGTACCGGCCGCATACCTCCTCGATGACCGCCAGCCGCTCCGCGCGCACCTCGTCGCGGGTGTAGTCCACGCATCCGGCCGACCGGGGGTAATCGGGATGATTTTCGCCGATCATGACCTCCGGATGCTCCCGCTTGAGACGGCCCAGCATGTAGGGGTTGTCATCGTCCGGCGAAGTGGGCTCGGTCATCCGCAGGCTGCCCAGGATGCGCCGCCCCTTCTCGTGGGCCCGTTCCACCGCAACGGTGAGTGGATCGATACCCGCATCGAGTGCCAAGTTCAGGTTCTTCGTCGCCCACCACCACATCATGCTCATGTTGTGTTCTTCGACGCCTTCTCCCCACTTCAGGCCGACCTGGGTGCCGTGGAGAAAGGTCTCGCCCGAACCCAGGCCGTAGACCAGGATATCCACATCGGTACCCAGGATCTCGTCCACGGGCTGCCGCCACTGGTGCAGGCTCATCGGCGGCTCGTAGCGGTAGATGCTGTAGTGGCGGGCGTCGTTATAGTGGATCAGTTTGGGTTTTCGCATGTTTACTCGCTCTGGTTAAGCGGCATTCGGCTTTTCCGGTCTGAAGATGATAGGATTTCTGTAAACCTATTGTACAATTGTACAATATCCATGTCCGCACGGTACCCAAGTCCGCACGGTACCCATGTCCGCACGCGATCCATGTCCGTCTGCACGCGGATGTTTACTTCTCGAGCACGACGCCTTCCCGTTCGACTCTTGCGAACATCTCCCGGTACGCATCGGTGCCGTCATTGTCCCGGTATTCGGTGGTAATGGGCGCGTCGTAGCTCATGGGGACCATGCCGCGCCGCCGATCGGGCCGCACCATGAAAATGGAATCCTCCGGGTCGGCGATGTTGTACATGCGTGTGCCGTTCTCAAACCGAGACCGGATGATCCACCTATCCTGGCGTGGCAGTTTGAGTCGCTTGAGCCGTTCCAGTTCTCCGCCGTCCAGCGTGACCCCGAGCCCGGGCGTCTCAGGAACCCGCACGAATCCGTTGACGGGCTCGAACCGTTCCGTGACCACGTCGCTCTTCCAGGTCTCCGTCGCGCTGATGAAGTGGAAGTTCGCCGACGGGAAGGCCGCCATCATGTGGGCCGTCATGGCCCGGGTGATGTTCCCACCCACGTTCTGAAGCATGAAGGGACTGTCATCCGCGGCGAACAGGCCCGCCCGCCGCACCGCCTCGCCGATCGGCTGATGCCCCAGCATGTACGCGTCCGCGGGTTTCATCAGGACTTCGTAGGTCGCCCCCATGGGGAAATGGTGCAGCACGACGGGCAACCTGGTGCGCTTGCGCAGCTCGATGTAGCCCTGGATGTCCCCCGGAGGCAGGGGGTCTTCGAAGCAACCGGCCACAGGGAACCGTTCCAGCTTGTCCAGGAGTTCGGGCATGTGGTCGTCGGTGCCGTGCATGGTGAAATCGAAATGGATCCTGAACCCCTCCGGCGCTGCCGCCTGCATCGCCTCGGTCTGGTCCATCACGTTCTCGAAGGGCGAGAGGTGGTACTTCATCCAGGTGTAGCCGCGCGCCGAGTACTCGCGCACCGCTTCGGCCATGCGGTCCGGATGTGTCGACACGGTCCAGCTTCCCACCGGCACCCAGGACCGGACCTTCTGTCCAGCTGGTAGACCGGCACGCCCGCGGCCTTGCCCATCAGGTCGTACATCGCCGTGCCCAACGCCAGGGAGGTCTCGTCCCCAATCCAGTCGAAGGGGTTTGTCCCGATGTACCGGTCGACCACCTCCTCCGGTTCCGCGTCATGCCCTTCGCCCAATCCGACGAGCCCGTCGTCGGTATGCGCGACGTAGACCGTCCGCTTCGCCGGTCCGTAGAAATGATTGAGCTGGTAAGCGATCCAGTCCTCGTATTCGAGGGTGATCTCGTGTGCCTCGATCTCGGTGACTTTCATGGGTTGTTCCTGTTCGTCTGATAAAACGCGATGAGTCCCTTCCGAACCGCGCTGCACCGATGGACGATGCCGTGAGATTCGTCAGGATACATGCAAAATTCGGCACCGGGAATCTTCGCCGCGAGATCTCTTCCCCATGATACAGGCACTTCCCGGTCATTGGAACCGTGAACCACGCGTGTCGGAACAGCTATGCGAGCACATGCGTCCGTCAGGTCCCTGTCGAGGTATGCGGCGATGGCCCGAAGCTGGGTTTCATACCAATGCACGAGGTCCTTCCGGATGCACTTATTCAGGGACTGTGCTATGCGATCCTCGTATTCTGCCAGGACGCCCCGCACTTTCATCTCTTCCCGCTCCCACAGCACGTCCAGTGAAAGCTCGACGCCTGGCGGCCGGTTGTCCCAGGCCGCTTCCGCACCCCGTTTGTCGAGGATTTCCAACTGATCCCTGACAATACGGGTTACCGGGTCTTCCTCCGGCCAGAGATTCGCGGCGGTTCCAGCGAGTACGAGTGATTTGGTTCTTTCCGGGTAGATGGCTGCGAACAGGATCGCAATGGGTCCCCCCGCGGACGAGCCGATCACATGCACTGCGTGTACTTCGAGGTGGTCCAGCAACGCAACGAGATCTCTTGCCTGGTGCTCCAGGCCATATCCTGACTCCGTACGAGCAGATCGCCAGCAGCCCCGGCGATCGTACGCGATAAAGCGGCAAGCCGCCGCGAAATCCGTCTCCCAGGTCCACGCGCCAATCGACGGCGCCCGAAGATGCATGTCTATGGAAGGGAATCCGCCGTGTATGAAGACGACGGCCTCACCCTCTCCCTTAACTTCGTAGAACATCCTGTAGCCGTTCAGGCAAGCGTATGGCAATGTATCTACCTTGTGTATACTATCAGATACCGCGAGAACGGGTGCCGTTCGGATGTTGATTCTGTTACGCTGTTTCTTTCTCAAGCGCGTTTTTCAATGGTCCCGAAATGTCCTTCAGAGACGGCAACGAGTACTCCCGACACGTACGGTCGGCGAGATCCCGGGGATAGACGACGAGATGTCCATCGTCCGTGTATCTTGGGAAGATATGCCAGTGAACGTGCGGTATTTCCTGAAACGCCGCCGGGCCATTGGATTGCCAGATGGACAACCCGTCCGGGGCGTAAACCCGGCGAACCGCCCGGGCGACTTTGCAGACTGCACTGGCAAGCGCGGCCGCCGTGTGTTCGTCAAGATCATAGATCTGTTCGAAGTGGTTTTTGGGAACTACGAGGACATGCTCTTCGTTGCTCTGGCGAAGATCCATGAACGCCAGGGTAGATTCATCTTCGTATACGGCCGCGGAATCCAGTTCGCCGCTGATGATGCGACAAAAGACACAGTCGTTGTCATGAACCGTCATAGACCTCTCCCGCATTGCTCCGATCGGCGCGTCCAGCCTGCCGCGCTTCCGCTTTCAAGATACTCCGCCTGTTCTTTTCCTCTGCCTTCTGCCTTTTATTCTCTGCCTTCAGTTCCCGATCCTTAACCGCCGACGCATACTTGGCTCGACTCTTCCGCACCTTGTCCAGCCACTCTTGGCGGGTTACAAGGATCTCGGGACTGCTTCTGCTCCCATAGCTCAGATGGTTCAGAAAGTCGATGACTTCGCTGGGCTTCCCGCCGATGAGATCGCGTGCTCCGGGTCCGGTCAGACCGCCTTTGAGTTCCCAGTGATACCGGTGGATCAGCGTATCTATGAGGATCAGTTTTTCCTGTGGTGATCTCGCAACCCTGTACTTCTCCACGTATTCCTTCAGGAAGGAGGTCATGCCGGACGCGATCAGGTGTTTGCCCTGAAACGATTTCTGGAATTCGGCCCATGCCAGTTCCCAGTTGCAGGCCTCGCAGCGCAGCAGAAACGCCGGTTCGAAGGCGTGTGGGATTTCGCTCTGGCAGAGCGGACAATTCGCGAGACCGCTGTTCGCTTTCCTGGCACGGAAGATGTGCTCGATTCTCACCAGCAGGCCGATACCCACATCGTCGATCAGCACTCCGTCACAGATCCCGAGGGCTTCCTTCTTGTATAACTCGGCGATCTTGTGGCGCGGAACCCGTCCCGCCCAGGTTGGCCGGTCGTGCCGTACTTGGGTCATGGGGTTTGCCTCGACGCTATGCCGGCCTCACCTCACTCCGGCAGATACAGATACAGATTATCCACCAACTGCGGTCGTGGCGCGGTGTCCTGAAGCCAGCGGTAGGGCTTGCTGACGATGCCGATCTTGCCGTCCAGTTCGATGACCTTGGCTTCGTGCGTACCGATCCCCGTGTCGATGACGTGCTCATCCATGTGGTCGCCGCGACTGAGATAGAGCAGTTGCCGAGGTGGATGCGGTTGGGTCCAGCCTCCCCGGCCCATCTCGCCCACGTAGATGTCGGGCCGCTCGTCTCCATCGAAGTCGGCCACCTGCAGGGTGTGGGCGTCGAGCAATCTGTCATTCAGCACCTCGGATTCCCAGGGCCGCTCGACGTCGGCACCTGGCCTGAACAGCGCCAGCCGTCCATAGGTCTGCCCGATGTCCAGGGCCACCTCGCACACAGCGATTTCGACTCGCCCGTCGCCGTCGAAATCCGCCGCCCGGACCCGTACGCCGCCGTAGCCTTCGGCGAAAACGTGCCGATCCCAATTACCGTTCGGCAGCAACCTGTACCACGAAGTCCCGGCGATGAGTTCCAGCCGGCCGTCTCCGTCTACGTCGGCGGCCGCGAAGTCCTGTTCGCTCACGCCCGTGGCTACCTTACTGACGCCGGGCCATGGAGACACATATGGATCCTCGGGCACCGGTACCGAAAAGATCGTCCCGGCATCGGGGTTCCATACGTACAGTTCGTCCCGGCCGTCGCCGTCGATATCCGCCACCAGCAAGTCGTGGATCCGGCTGTCGGGAAGCTCGAAGACGACGCGCCGGGTCCATCGCCGGGTGGGATCCTCGGGGCACGCCCACCAGAAAACGTGGTTGCCCCGGTCGCTGGTGCCGGAGATCAGGTCGAGTCTACCATTCCCGGTGAGGTCGACGAGGGCGGTACCGACACTGATGCTCGGAAACGCGTCATCCAGCAGGTGCGGCGCCCAGGCGCCCTCATCCGTTCGACCGAACCAGTGGAGTCCGTCCGGATTGCGCGTGGCGATGACGAATTCCTGCACGCCGTCGCCGTCGAGGTCCCCCACGACGCAGTCCATGCGCTCGGCGGGGTTGCCTTCGTAGATGGTGTGTCGTCGGAATACGGGGGCTTCAGGCATGAATCGGCCTTTTTCAGGGAGTGAATGCCGGCCTCTTGGTACTGCCGATCATTTTCGTGGTGCCTAGTTCAGACGCGAACCGAAGCGACGCTTGTCTACGTCAACCCCACGCCTTACGCAGCGTCCGGACCCAGTTGCCGTGCATGATGTCGGCGATGTCGGTCTCCGAATAGCCGCGGCGTTCGAGGATGGCCGGGATCTTGCGCAGGTCGGCGATGGTGTCCAGATCGGAGGGGCACTGTTCCTTGCCGTAACCGCCGTCCACGTCGGTGCCGATGGCCGCGTGCCGCGCGCTCCCGGTCAGCTGGCAGACATGGTCGATATGATCCACCACGGTTTCGAAGGTGATGGAAGAATTATCCATGGCGACCGGATCCCACAGAGGGGATATCATCCATATATCCATGGCCGTGCCTATGACGCCGCCGCGTTCGGCCAGGGCCTTGATCTGCCGGTCGTCGAGCTGGCGGTCGTGGTCGCACAGGGCCCGGCAACAGTTGTGGGTGGCCAGCACGGGGCCGTTGAAGTGGTCCATCGCTTCCCAGAAGGCCTGTTCGGCCAGGTGGCTCACGTCGAGGATGATCCCGGCCGACTCCAGGGCTTCAAGCATGGGGCGGCCACGGGGCGTCAGGCCGCCGGGCGCCTGGGTCCCGTGGGCGTAGGAGCTGATCCCGTAGTGGCACAGGCTCACGACCCGCAGGCCTTCATCCCACCAATCGGGCACCTGCTCGGGACCCACGATGCCGTCCGCGCCTTCCATGCTGAGGACAAACCCCAGCGGCGTCGTAAGGGGACCGGCTTCCCACTCGGCCAGGTGGGCATCGAGTTCTGTCCGGTTGCGCACCTGTCGAAAGACCCCTTTGGCTTCCATCAGGCGGTAGTAGGCCAGTTCGCCCATGCACCGGGCGTAGGCGATGTCCTGGGTGCGCACACCGGAGAAGTGCTTGCCTATCGAAGCGATCCGGCAGTTCACCGTGACAAACATGAGCCCGATCCCGCCGCGCCGCAGCTCCTCGAAATTCACCACGCCCAGGCCGCGGCCCTTCTGTGCCATGCCGGCTTCGGCCTCTCGGATTTTGGCTATGGGCTGGAACAGGTCCCGGTCCCATTCGAGAGCGTTATAGGCGATGTCCAGGTGGGAATCGACGATCAGCATGAAGGTTCTCCCAAAGTCAAGCCCGCGTATAGAGGAAATACCGAATCAGGCAACTTGTACAAAGCCGACCCGGAGGGTTACCTTGGATTCAAGGAAAGGCGCGCATCGACGGAAAGGCGCGAAGGGAACCAAAGGCGAGAAAAGGAGATCGGGATGACATCCGGACTGTTCGCCGTGCTGGCGATCACATTCCTGACGCTGCTCGGTATCGGAACGCGTTACTACGTCACCGGTGATTTCAACACCTTACACGGTCTGCTGAGCCTGTTTTTCTCGACCAATCTGGTGATCTGCTACTGGGAGATCTGCCTGTTCCTCAAACGGGATTATATCGAGGAACGCACCGAATACTGGCGCACCCGGCAGCGCGAAACAGGCCGAACGCCTGCTGTCGAGTTCCTTCTGAACAGGGTGCCACTGAAGCGGATACTTGCCCCGACGATCTGGGCGGACGTCTGGGCTACATATTCCCTGATCGACGGGTCGTTCTCGGACCGCCGCACATGGGGATTCAACGTCGATGTCGCGAACGGATTCTTTACACCGATTCCGACCCTGGTCCTCTACGCGGCATTTACTTTCGACTACATGCCGCCTGTCCTGGCCGGTATGCTCGGGCTGGTACTCTCTTGGCAGTGGGCCTACGCCACGTCGGTCTACGGGGTCAGCTTCTTCATGGCCGGGCGGCACCGTCTCATCACCCGAACCGAGCTGCTTGGCTATGTCGGCGCCCTGAACGCACCCTGGGTGCTCTTCGGTTTGCTGGGCATGTACGTGTCGGCGCGACTGATCCTGGACGGCGATTACAGTGTGCTAGGCTACTGAACCGCGGCCTGCGCCGCGCATGTTGTGCGACTCCGCGCCTGGCGCCCTCCGCCTACGCCAGGTCGAACCGGTCCAGGTTCATCACCTTGGTCCAGGCGGCCACGAAGTCGTTCACGAACATATCCCGCCCGTCATCGCTGCCATAGACCTCCGCGTAGGCCCGAAGCTCGGAGTTCGAGCCAAATACAAGGTCGACCCGGGTGGCGGTCCACTTCACCTCGCCAGTCTGACCGTCGCGTCCCTCGTACACGTCATCCCCTTCAGACGAAGCGCTCCACGCGATATCCATGTCGAGGAGGTTCACGAAGAAGTCGTTGGTCAGCGTTCCCGGCCAGTCGGTGAGCACGCCGTGCTTCGACTGCCCGGTGTTCGCGTCCAGGGCCCGCAGGCCCCCGACGAGCGCCGTCATCTCGGGCGCGGTGAGGTTCAGCATGTACGACCGCTCCACCAGCAGGTCTTCCGGCTTGCCGTCCTGGCCGGCCTGGAGGTAGTTGCGGAACCCGTCCGCGGTGGGTTCGAGTACGGCGAAGGACTCCGCGTCGGTCCATTCGTCCGTCGCGTCGGTACGTCCCGGCACAAAAGGGACCTGCACACCATGACCGGCGTCCCGGGCGGCCTGTTCGATACCCGCGCATCCGGCCAGGGCGATCAGGTCGGCCAAAGAGACCCGCTTGCCGCTCGACTGCCCTTTGTTGAACTCCGCCTGGATCTGCTCGAGTTTCGGCAGCACCTCGCCGAGGGCGGCCGGGTCGTTCACTTCCCAGTCCTTCTGCGGGGCGAGGCGGATGCGCGCGCCGTTCGCGCCGCCGCGCTTGTCCGTGCCGCGGTAGGTTGACGCCGCGGCCCAGGCCGTCGAGACCAGCCTGGAAACGGACAGGCCGGAGGCCAGGACCTGCTCTTTCAGGGCGGCGATGTCCTGTTCGTCGATCAATGCGTGATCGACCTCCGGGACGGGGTCCTGCCAGAGCAGCGCCTCCGCGGGGACCAGCGGGCCGATATACCGGCTGCGGGGGCCCATGTCGCGGTGAAGCAGCTTGAACCACGCCCTGGCGAAAGCATCTTCCAAGTCCGCGGGACGCTCGAGAAAGCGCTGGGTGATCGCCGCGTATTCGGGGTCCGCCTTCAGGGAAAGGTCCGTGGTGAGCATCATGGGAGCATGCTTCTTCGAAGGATCGTGCGCGTCCGGCACGTTGGCCACCTCAGCGGCGTTCCTGGGCGTGTACTGCGATTTGCCCGCGGGACTCTTCGTCAGCTCCCACTCGTGGCCGTAGAGGTTCTCGACGAACTCGTTGTCCCACTTCACCGGATTGCTGGTCCATGCGCCTTCCAGACCGCTGGTGATCGTATCGCCGGCCTTTCCGCTTCCGTGGCCGCTCTTCCAACCGAGACCCTGCTGATGAATACATGCGCCTTCCGGCTCGGGACCGACATGGTCCTCGGGTCCGGCGCCGTGAGCCTTGCCGAAGGTGTGTCCACCGGCGATCAAGGCGACCGTCTCCTCGTCGTTCATCGCCATGTTCTTGAAGGTCTGGCGGATGTACTGCGCCGCCAGTGCTGGGTCCGGATTGCCGTTCGGCCCTTCCGGGTTCACGTAGATCAGGCCCATGTGGTCCGCCCCGAGCGGGCACTTGAGCTCCCCATCCTCGCTGTGGCGCTCGTCATCGAGCCACGTGGTCTCGGGACCCCAGTCCGTCTCGTCCGCCTCCCACACGTCCGGGCGACCGAAGGCGAAACCGAAGGTCTTGAACCCCATGGACTCCAGCGCGCAGTTGCCGGCGAAGATGAGCAAGTCGGCCCAGGAGAGGTTCCGGCCGTATTTCTTCTTGACCGGCCAGAGCAGGCGGCGCGCCTTGTCCAGGTTCCCGTTGTCCGGCCAGCTGTTGAGCGGCGCGAAGCGCTGGTGGCCGGAACCGCCGCCGCCCCGTCCATCAAAGATGCGGTAGGTGCCCGCGGCGTGCCAGGTCATGCGGATGAAGAGCGGTCCGTAGTGGCCGTAGTCGGCGGGCCACCAGTCCTGCGAGGTCGTCATCACCGCTTCGATGTCCTTCCGAAGCGCATCGACGTCGAGGTCCTTGACCGCCTCGGCGTAGTCGAATTCCTCATCCATCGGGTCGGATTGCGGCGCGTTCCGGCGTAGCGGCTTCAGGTCCAGTTGATCCGGCCACCAGGTCTGGTTGGTCGTCATTTCGATCCTCCGTTTATGTGTTCTGGTTATGGTACAACCTATAGGACTCGATGTTAGGTCTGACAAAAGAACCTCAGCTAGAAAAAATATCGATTTCACCCGCGCACAGGCAAGAGGAATATGGGCAGATTTCGCAGGATCAAGCAACCATCATCAGCGGTAACCTTGCTATCGCTGATGAATAGCGGAATTGCCGAGTTGACCCCAAAAAGCTCCGCCATTCCTTTCTTGAGTACTCTAATTGATCCCTAACGTTTCGGGGCGACTTCAAGTGTTTATCACGGCCCTTTTTGATCCCTTCGTAAGTTTTTGGCTAACTGCAAAGTACCGAAATTAGGTACCTTATGATTGGACTTGAACATGCGGGAAATGAAAGTTGGCAATCGGGCGGTAAGGCCTAGAATCCGATGCAGGTGCAAGGTAGATCACGTTAGGAGATCAATGTGCTTTGGATCAACGAAGGCTTCGTCTTGGACGATGCAGGTGTCTTGGTGACGACAAGTTACATCGATTTACGCAACCATCGGGAAAGGCCGGTCATTCGTAGTCTTGTGAAGGGTTGCAAGCGTGATCATGCGCTCGAGGACGGAGAAACCGTACTCATCTCGAAGCCGGAACGGTTCCGGGAATACGAGGTGGCATTGATTCGCGACGAGCAGGAAGGATTCGCAAAGGAAGAGGAAGTGACAGTAGAAGCGGAGACGCCAGAAGAGGCAGTGAAGCGGCGCGCAACTTCAGATCTAAACGAAGCGCTTGAGCTTGTAGGATCTGAGATGCGATTCGTGCGAAGGGTTGAGTTCAGTAGGAGAAAGACGCAGATCGAGAGCTTATCATACGGCAAGGACTGGTGGGTTTTCTGCGCGTCAATCAGACCGGATATTGCCGAATGGGATGCTTGGAAAGCCTCGCTGGATGAAGACTACGATCATGTGTCGGAAATTGGCCAGCCTGCAAAGTTCGCCCAAGCGTTGGCGAGAATGGTGATAGAACAGATCGGTCCGAAGGGACAAGAGGCATGGATAACCGGAACGAGCGATGGTGCAGTTGGTGCGCGTACGAATCATAAACAACAATGGGTCATTCATGGTCCGGTCATATACACAGACCATCTCTACGATATTCTTACCGGGGAAGAGGATGATGTGAAAAGGATGGCAGCTTGCCTTTTCGCGAAGCCCACGACTCATGTGGCGCAACGAGAGTATAGGTTTGTGGTGCTGAATGGTGGGGCTGCTGAGGAAACCGTGCTGCTCAAGATTTCAGGCATGATGCGTGATGCGTTGGTACCGACGAAATGCGGCCTAATACGACCGTCACCTGCGCCGGAAGAAACTGTTGGCGAAGACGGTGTTCCGCTACCGCGTCCGGTGAAGGGGTCGAAGACGGAACGCGACAGACGGGCAACCCTGAAGGAGCGCAAGGAGGAAAGGGAGGAAACACGCGTGGAAACTCGAAATTCGGACGGACACGTGCTTTCCTTGGATATCAAGCGGTGGGAAAGCGTCGAGGAAAGGGTCGCTACGAAGGACCTTGAGACAGACGACCAAGGAATTTCGGAGCTGCGCCGTGCCGAAGAACGCGAAGATGCCGGGTCGGAACACACAGCCTTGGAGATTGAGCAAGAATCCGGGCAGGCGGGCGACGAAGACGACGAAGACGCGGACGCAAAGGAACTCGCTCTAGACGAACGCGACTGGAACGACGAGCACGCGCGGGACGAATTCGTCATACCCGTGGTCCATCGGGGGAGTGGGCGTACGTTCAAGACGTTCGGTGAGATGATGGAAGATCCAACGGCACCAATGAATCCTTCTGCGAAGACTTGGGAAGCGTCGGCGTGCAGCCCGGAGGAGATTGCTAAGAGCCACGGAGCGATGGCAACTCTGGCACTGAAGGTCATCCGGGTCGCAGTGGAACACAGGCAGGAAGCGGCAAGTGCCTGCTGGCATGCCGTACAATGCATAAACCATATCCATGCGCGCCTAGGCGATATCGTGGACTGCGTGTGGATCGAACGGGACCGTTTCGTTATGATTCGTATCAAGGAGTCGGAGGAACTGAATGCAACGGGGCGAATCGTCATCACACCGAGTGGTGGCTATGCATACTGTTTCAAGCAATCAAAGACTGAAAAGATGGGGTACAGCGAGGGGTATTTGGGGAATCTGTTTTTTCCGCTCGGTCACCATGTAGAAGAATTTAAATCCTATGGCTGGCCTGGTAAGCTGGAGGACACGCAGCTTAAAGAAAATGAAAAGCGCGACTTTTGAACCAATGTCGATGAGGCAATCTTCTGTAATAACGAGGATGAGGCGACGAGAACACCGCTGGGGTCGAAACGTAATCAAAAGCCCCTAAGCTGGGTTCGGATGGGGTCTGTCACGGTTTTTGTGTAACTGACTTTCTCATGGCATGGGCACTCTGTCTTCGTACATGATGATGAACTGATTGATGGCGGCCGTCCAGTTGGCAAGCGGCCGTGTCCACCTGCGGGACAGATTCAGCAGGGCCAGGTAGAGCAGTTTCCTGGCCGCCTCGTCGGTGGGGAAGGCGCCCCTGGTCTTGATGATTTTGCGCAGTCCCCGGTTCATGGATTCGATGGCGTTCGTAGTGTAGATGACCTTCCTGATCTCCTGGGGGAAGGCAAAGAACGGACTCACGTGGTCCCAGTTCCTGCGCCATGTTTTGCTGATCGAGGGATACCGTTCATCCCAGCGCTCGGCGAAGCGATCCAGCGCGGCCTCGGCCTGCTCGCCGGTCGACGCCTGGTAGATCGCCCGGAGGTCCTGTGCCACCTGCTTGCGGTCCTTCCATGAGACGTAGGTCAGGCTGTTTCTCACCATGTGGACGATGCAGAGTTGCACTTGGGTCCTGGGATACACCGTCTCTATGGCCTGCGGAAAGCCGGACAGGCCGTCGCAGCAGGCGATGAAGATGTCGGCAACGCCGCGGTTCTTCAGTTCGGTCAGGACGTTGAGCCAGAACTTTGCGCCCTCGTTCTGCTCGATCCAGAGGCCCAACAACTCCTTGTCGCCGGCCAGGTTGACGCCCAGCGCCAGGTAGACCGCCTTGTTCCGGATGCTGCCGCTGTCACGGATCTTGATGAACAGGGCGTCCAGGAACAGGATCGGGTAGACTTCATCCAGGGGACGCGACTGCCAGGCCGTCATCTCGTCGGTTACGGTGTCGGTGATCCGGGAGACCAGTTCGGGCGAGATGGCCACCCCGTAGAGGTCTTCGACGTGGCCCTGGATATCGCGGGTGCTCATGCCCCGCGCGTACATGGAGATGATCTTGTCGTCGAAGTCCGGCCAGCGCGTCTGGTACTTGCGGATCAGCTTCGGATCGAAGGAGCCCTCGCGGTCCCGGGGGATGTCGACCGGCAGATCGCCCGTCTGGTCCTTGAGCGTCTTGGTGGTCTTGCCGTTGCGACTGTTGCCATGGTTCCTGCCGTCGGGGGCATGCTTCTCGTAACCGAGATGATCGGTGAGCTCGGTTTCCAGGATCCGCTCGGCCATGCGCTTCTTCATGCGCTTGAGCAGGCCGTCTTCGCCGAACAGGTCCTCGGCGTCCACCCCGTCTTCCATCAGTTCGTCGAGAAGACGGTCGATCTTACCTGGGGACTTCTTGTCTCTGGCCATAGCACTTCCTCCTTGTGAGCAAGATATACGCTATTGCCAGTTACACAAAACATGTTACAGACTCTTCGGATGCGACTGACAATCCCACGGGTCTCTCCTAGAACTAATGGATAGCCTCGCGGCTCCTATTCTCCGCCTCGGTTTCGATTCCTACACTATATGGGCTACCGACCTTGCTTGTCAGTATCAAAAGCAGTCGGTGTAAACTGTAATTTCGTACTGTTTTCTAAACTTTCGGATCAATCTATTCTTCGGATGTGATTTTCGATTCCAGATCAGTCATGCAGGGCCATATCAATCGGAAAACCCTTGAGTAGTCTGCCTAAGCCTGTTACGATCAAGCGAGGCACTATCAACAGCCTTACTGAAGGAGGACTCCGATGAGCACCAGAGGTTCTGTTTTATTTCTTCTGTCGGCAGTGATGTTTGCCGGCTGTGACGGCGCCACGGATCCGACAGGACCCGGTCCGGACGGCCAGGAGTACATCGAGACCAGGGTCGTTACCGTCGGCCCACCCTGGCCAAGTGCTTCGGCGTGGGCCTGCGGACCTGCATGGTGGTCGACGGCGGTTTTTACGATACGATTGAGGGTTTCGAGTACGAGACCGGCTATACCTATCGCCTAAGGATCGGCAAGTACGACCCGTGGGGCGGGGGTGAGCCGCCACAGGACGCCAGCCGGTACGCCTACCGGTTGCTGGAGCAGCTGGAGAAGAACCCGGCGCCTTCCACGGCGGTAACCCTGACGGTAGGTCCCGCGCGCGTCATAATGCGCCCGGAGCGACGACTTCTGCCCGGTGGTGAATGGCGTGCCGTACGACGACACCATCAACGACTTCGATTACGAGGCGGGCTATCACTATGTCCTCGAGGCGAACCGGTATAACGATGGCCGGTACGTCCTTACGAGCGTGGTCTCGAAAACCAGAGCGGAAGGCACGGAAGAGGAGATCACCATCGATTGGGGCAGAATCCAGTGCGGCGACGGCCATCCCGGGTACTGCAAGGTCTATGACGGCGCCCCCTACCGCGGAGAGATTGTCGGCTTCCACCCGAGGCACGAATTCAACTACCGCCTTCGCGTCGAGAAGTTCAGCATGATCCCCGGCGGCATGACGGGATCACCCATTGTTCCGGCTTACGGGTATCGCTGGCTGGAGACGCTGGAGGAAACGCAGGGCGGTTGATTCCGTGGCCGGTACCGGTTGCCGGAGCACGCGTCGCTAAAAAACGGCGATAACCAGGTTCCAGGTTGGGTGAACGCCGCCATTCCAAAGAGGTGCTCATGTTGACCGACGAACAGGTAATTCAGTACCGGGAAGACGGATATCTCGTTTTTGAATCCCTGATTCAGGGTGAGCGACTGGCCTGGTACAAGCAGGTATTCGATGAACTCGTCACCCAGGGCGGCCGATTGGCCGAGCAGGGACCGCACTGGGCACTCGAGCTGGACGAACGGGGCGAACCCCGAGCGGGTTTGCTGCACAAAGTCCAGGGCGTATGCGTGGTCGACGACCGCGTGCTGGAACTGGCCCGCGAACCGGCAATTGTGGACCGTGTGGCCGCTCTGATCGGCGAGAATCTCGACGTGTTCGGCACCAAGTTCTTCCCGAAGCTGCCCGACGGCGGAACGTCCACGGGCTGGCACCAGGACAACTTCTATTTCGGGACCGATACGGATCGCATCGTCAGCTGCGGGATTTACCTGGAAGATGCGGACGTGGAGAATGGTTGCCTGCGGGTAGTGCCGGGCAGCCACCGGATTGGTGAAATTGTCGAGCACCGAAGTGAGCTAAGCAGGCATGGCAGCTGGACGAAGGTCGATGAAGCGCAGGCCGTGGACCTGGTCATCCCCGCGGGCACGGTCGTGCTGTTCTCCGCCAATCTCCTCCACGGCGCCTACGACAACCACAGCAGCCGCACGCGCTACAGCACGGCATGGCACTATATGCCCGAAGAACTCAATCCCGAGAAGTTCCTCAAAGGGGTTTACGAAGACCGGCACGTGGCGAGGAAGGGTTGAAGAGCATTCTGATTCGTGTAGCCGCGAACGGCTCATGTATTTCGCTTCCTTAAAACACATTTGAAATCTGACTTCTTCAAATCTGAACTCACCACCTGAAATGAAGATGCTTCCAGTTCTGCCATGAGATCTTCGGCGAAGAAGAAGTGCAAATAGTGCGGCGCTCCCAGCACGAATCCGTCTCCCTTTTCCAGGGTCTCGTATTCGGGCGCGAATTTAAGGTGGTTGTCATCGCAGAGGTCATCGTATCCCTCCAGTACGGAATCCAGGACAGTCTGCGAGAGAAAAACCTCGCCATTTGGATATAGCACACGGGCGATCTCTTCCAAAAAAGCGATACGTGACGCGCGGTGCGGGACATAGCAATATACGTTTGCCATAAATGCAGCGGTAAATGAGGCCTCGGGAAAAGGTAGAATCGGCATCTCGTATTGTTGAAACGTCACATCGACGCGTTCCGCTTCCGCGGTTTGCCTTGCTTGATCGATCTGTTTCTCGGCGACATCAATACCGGTGACGTCGTATCCCTGCCGCGCAAGTGCGAAGCACAATCGCCCCGTCGCGCATCCAATGTCCAGCAGGCGACTGTTTACCGGGTACTTTCCTGCGAACGCCTGTTCCGTCTCCCGGATACCATTTTTCAGTTCGCCTTTTCGGATATCGAGTTCTTCAGGACCATTGTATTTGTCCTTTACGGAGCGCAGTAATCTCCGGGATTCCTGTGTTCTGTTGGCGGCCATTATTCGTATCGCCCTGGTGGTTGATGTGACGAGAAGTGTTTGGCATACAGATCCCGACCCGCGCGCCGGAATGCCTTCCGGCCAGGAACCGACCCCTACCCGATCAGAACACGCCCGGGATGAGGGCGCGGCGGTTCGGCGGATAGTCAGGGAACCGTTTTCGGTACCATTGGTGGTTGCTACGGGCCCTGGGGGCCAGGTTGGCGATCGTAAAGACACAGAACGCCAGTCCGCCGAGCGACCAGGTCGCGATCGCCCAGCCCATCCATTCGATGATCTCGCCGAGGTAATTCGGGCAGGAGACATACCGGAAAGCGCCGCGATCGGGGATGACGTATCCCGGCTCTCCCTGTTTCCGCAGGTTCAGCAGAATGTTGTCGCTGTGCACGTTCAGCAACATGCCCCCCGCAAAAACCACCAGTCCGATCAGGAAACACGGTTGGAACAACCATGAAACGCCGTACTCCCCGAGGTGTGAGACGAACCGGGCGTTCACGTAAGCGTTCAGCACGTTGAAGAAGAACCCCGCTCCGGCGGCAAACAGCGGCATGCTTCGCCCGGTGCGGATGCGGAACGGGTAGATGAGCGTCCGGTTGACATAATGGGACTGCCACATCGCCAAGAACACCAGCGGGACCAGGTTCCACGCCGCGCTCCCCTGCAGATAGACGAACAGGAACAGGAAGACCGCCGGGCATTCCATGACGATCCAGCCTACCCGGCTGGAGACCGTGGGTCCCCATCCGAAGCCCTTGAAGTGGCGTCCGTAAGGCGCTGGTCTCCATGCCACGTACAGGCAGGCCGCGGCGGCCAGGCCGAACATGGCCCACACGAGTCGGGTGTAGACGTCGTAATCCGTCACTTTAAGGCCTGTTTGTCGGTATGGGAGTCCGTTACTGTAAGCCGTTCACTCAATGCCCAAAGGTCGGAGGCCAGCCTGGTATCGTAGCTAAGGGCCGACGACGGTACGGCGCGGCAGTCCTCGTAATACCTGCCGCTGAGCCCCTCGGCCTCGGGTGAGGCTGCCAGGTAGTTCAGGGTCTCCGCGCCTTTTGATGGATTGACGCCGAGGGGGCGGACGAAGAAGTCTATAACGCGGCCCAGCAGGCCGTTGTTTTGCGAAAGAATGCGGGTGCGAACCACCCCCGGATTCGCTGCGTTGACCGTTACGCCCGATCCTTCAAGGCGCCTCGCCAGTTCGTAGGTGAACAGGATGTTGCATAGTTTGGAGCGCGCATACGCCCGGTGACCTCCGCTGCGACCGGGCCTGGGAAGGTCCTCCAGCCGGAAGTTGCCGCACGTATTGTGGTAACCGGAAGAGACGTTGACGATCTGGGCCGGCGCGGAGACTTTCAGCAGGTCCAGCAGCAGGGTGGTCAAAAGGAAACTACCCAGGTGATTGACGGCGAAAGTCATTTCAATGCCGCCGACGCTCCGGCGATCGGAAAGTAACACGACACCGGCGTTGTTCACCAGGATTTCCAGCTTCAGCGTCTGCCGCTTCACCTGTTCCGCCAGCCTGCGCACATCATCCTGCAACGACAGATCGGCCAGCAGGTACGTTACCGCCGGATTGCCCGTATCCTCGATGATGCCGGCCACGACCTCGGCGGCTTTCGCAGTGTTTCGGTCGACGATCGTCACCGCCGCGCCCGCTCGAGCCAGTTCCCGGGCGGCCGCCAATCCGATCCCGTCGGCGCCCCCGGTTACCAGACAGGTCTTGCCTTCCAAGGTACGTGGCTCCATCGCGGGGTCCTGGACAGTACGGGAATCGGGACGCTGATTTGACCGCATATGGTGGCGACGTGCCGTTGATTTCACCGAATATCGTGGCGGTTCGTGACGGTGAGACGCTGCGTCATTCTCACTCAATAAATCCCCGGCACGATCCGGTACTTCACCCGCTCCCGGTATTCCGCCCACTTTTCGGCACCGTATTTCTCGGCGCAGTGACGGTCGTCGTCCCGTTGCCGGTACGTGAACATGGAGACGATGAAAAGTAGATAGGTCCAGGCCCAGAAATTCGTGAAGTGGCCGAAGATCAGGGCGATGGACAGGGCAAGGAACCCCTCGCCCATGTAGTTGAGGTGGCGAGCGACGCCCCACAGGCCGCTGCACAGGATCCTGCGCTCGCCGGCCTGTATGTACTTCGGCGCGATGAGGCCGAGGAACTTGTGGTCGGGCCATCGCTTGAAGGTGTATTTCTGCAGGTTGGCGCCGCGCGAGATGCTCCATCCGAAAAGGAACAGGGCAGTCGTTCCGATGAGCCAGATGTTCGTCCAGGCGGGTGAGAATCCTGGGTTCGGGTGCGCGGCCATGCCCCACAGCGGAAGGATGAACAGCCAGCCGTAGACCACGAGGCAGCCCCAGATCAGCTTGAAACCGACATTCTCGTGGATCAGGTCGTAGGTATAGAGCTGTACGCGCTCGAAGACCATGTAGTCCATGATGTAGAAGGTGAAGAACGCCGCGTAGAGGATGACGCCGGGATTGGCTTTCTCGCCGAAGAGTTCGTAGTGGTACACTGCGCCGGACAGGGCATTGAGTGACAGCATCGTCCCCCCGACGACGTACATGTACATCTTCACGTCGATGCGTTCCCTGAAGAACGAGATCTCCTGCGCCCGGCCGAACCACCACGCCAGGAACCGGTTCTTCACCTTGCCTTCCGGTTGGGTAAACACGGCGATCAGGGTGAAGATGATGGCGAAGACCGTACCGCCGGCCACGGCATAGACCGAGGACCGGTAGAACCAGTCGTGGGGAAGCCCGGTGAGTTCGAGCGCCCACACGACGATCGCGATCAGGAACACGAGCATGCCATTCAGCCGGTAATTACGGGGTTCGCCGGTCTCCGGGTTGACGATGTAGCCGGGGACCCACCTGCCGGGCAGCAGGAGCTGGATCAGGAAAAACACGGCGTAGACGATGAGCGGCGTGAAGAATCCCCAGATCGCTTCCGTCCGGGACAGTTCGAAAAGGTGTTTGATACCCAGCCATTCGATCATGATCGAATTCCCCTTTCTAAAATGTGATGTGGATGCTTTATGTTAGTCTTTATCAACTCGCGGCGAAAGGAAAACGACGAAAGGAAAAGACGAAGGGAAGTGCCGAAAGGAACCCCATGAGTGCGACTAACCAGTTGAGCGCCGGTGCGGCGATGATCGACATCTCCCCGACCGAAGGGACGCACCTGGCGGGCAGTGGAGCCGGAGACCACCGGCCGACGCAAGCCGTGATCGATCCGCTCTTCGCAAAGGCCATCGTCTTTGATGCGGGCGGGCGGCGCGTCTGCCTGGTGATCCTGGATCTCACCATCGTCACCGGCAACTACACGGACCGGATCCGCGCGGAAATCTGCGACCAGACGGGCATTGAACGGGACGCGATCATGGTCCAGGCGACACAGACGCATTCCGCTCCGAGCCTCGGCTACTTCATGCTGGATCCGGATTTTCCGCTGGAGACCACCGAGGAGACGGAGTATCTGCGCGGGGCCGAACGCAACTATGGCGATCGGGCCGCGGACGCTGCCGTGGAGGCCGCGGTCGAAGCAGCGGGCAGGCTGCAACCCGCGCGCATCGGGCTGGGTCGCGGCGTGTCGGGCGATCTGGCATTCAACCGGCGCGGCATACGCCGGGACGGCACCATAGTCATGCCCAGGCCACAGGGCCGGGAGCGGCAACCCTTCGGGATCTCGGAGGTATGCTACCTGGAAGGACCGATGGACCCGGAAGTAGGCGTGTGCTGCGTACAGGATATGAACGGGAGACCACTGGCCTTTCTTCTGCACTACACCTGTCACCCGGTCAACGCGTACGGTAACAGCGAGACCTTCCTGGCCGCGTCTGCGGATTGGCCCGGCGCCTGGTCCCACGAGATGCAGCAGGCCTTTGGTGCCGACACAGTTCCGCTGGTCGTCAATGGGTGTTGTGGCAACATCAACCCCTGGCATCCCTACGACCCGGATTTTCAGCCGGACCACCGGCGGATGGGCCGTGAACTGTCCGGCCTGAGCGAGCGGATCTTACACAGCCTGACGTTCGAAGGCGAAGCCGTGCTGGATACCAGGATGGAAAAGATCGATCTGCCCTTTCGAGAAATCCCGGACGCCCGCCTGCACGAAGTCGAAGAGATACTCGCCGCGCATCCGGAGCCGCCGCGTGAAGCGGACGGGCAGGTGGATCCGCGCTGGTTCCGGGCGGCATCGACCCGCAGCGTCGAACTGTGCAGGCAGCGGGACGTTGCGTTCAGCTACGAGATCCAGGCCTTTCGAATCGGCGACCTCTGTATTATTGGACTTCCCGGGGAATCCTTCGTGGAAGGGCAACTGGCGCTCAAAGTAAACTCGCCGGCTTCCTATCTGTTTCCGGCCCACCTCACGTCGCACTATGTCGGCTACCTGCCGACAAGGGAGGCTTATCCCCGCGGTGGGCACGAGGCCAACGAAGACGTCACCTACTGGGCCAAGCTCGCCCCCGGCTGCCTCGAAACCGTGATTAGGCGGGCCCGGGAACTGGTGCAGGAGCTGTTTGGATAACTGGAGCTGTCTGGATTACAGAAGCGGTCTGGATACCAGGGGCTGTTCGGACAACCGCACCTGTTCGAAAAAAACGAATTACCGCGGGTCGTCCTCGACGTCCAGAATATACCGCGCCAGCGGGGACAGGCGTCGGGTGGTCGCGAGCCGAAGGTACTCCCGCTGATTCGTCTGCTGCGGGTGTTCGCGGGCGATAAAAGCGCAGTGCAGTGCTCGCCGGGGGTCGTCGCTAAGGTTGACATACGAGCTGTGCCAGAGACTGCCGTTGAAGACGGCCACCGAACCGGCGCGGCCTGTCAAAAGTACCTGGTCGGGGTGGTCCGCCAGGCGATCTGCTACGTGATCGGTTATCCTGCCGGATATACGGTGGCTGCCAGGCACGCAACGCGTTGCACCGTTGAACCGGGTAAAGTCGTCGAGCATCCACATGGAATTGACGACGTGGTAAGGTCCGCCGGGTTCGGCAGGTTGGCCCCAATCGGCATGCAGTATCTGTAACCCGCTTCCGGGCAGCGGATCGTGCCCGTTGAGCGAGTGTAGCTTGAACGGCCGCTGCAGGACATGAAAGACCGCCGTCAAGAGCTCAGGCTGCAGGTAGACGGCGTCGAATACCGATCCCTTGTTGACCAGATCGGCAAGCCGGCGCACGCCTTCCATCTGCGCGACCTCCTCGCCGGCCCTGTCGCCTTCGCGGTCATGTATCTCATCGAAAGCCTGGCGCAACCCGGCGAGCCAGTCCGGCGAGATGATCTCCTCCAGCATGATGTAGCCATCGGTGTCCAGCGCGGTGCGTTGCGCGTCCGTCAGCGACCGGGGTGAGAACCCCCGTTCCAGCAATTCGGCGTCCAAAGTGGTTTTTCCCGTGAATTGATTCCCGTGGTTTGACTACGGTATTACTTCGCACGCTGCACTAAGGGTCGTGGACCGCACGGAGCGTCCCGACCCACTGTTCCGACTGCTCCCACAGGCGTTTCGAGGCGTCCGCGTCAAGACTGTCCGCACTCGGTTCGGAGATGGCGCAGCGCTCGTAATATCTTCCCCCTTGAAGCTCGCGCCGGCTTGCGCACATCACGACGGTCTGCGCCCCGGAGTACGGGGACAGCAGGACCAGCGAGGCCAGCGCGGAACTGATACGATGTACCGCCTTGCCGATCCGGCCTTCAAACGCCTGCGGCAGGGTCAGGTTGGTCATTACGACGCCCGGGTGTACGGCCACCGCGTGCAGGTTGTGTGATTCGGCGAATCGTCTTTCGATTTCAAAGGCCATGTGATTCATCGCCAGTTTCGACTTTCCATACGCGTCCCAGGAGTGGTAGCACGGCATATCGTGGGGTGGCAAATCGCCATGCGGCAAGTTGCGGCGCGACAAATCGCGGTTCGGCCGGTGGCGGTGCGCAATCTCGCCAAAAAGATCCGCGTTCCCGACCCGGTCGTGGAGTCCGGAGGACACGTTGACGACCCGCGCGTCGCCGCTTTCGAGTCCGGTCCGTTGCAGGAGGGGCAGCAGCGCACAGGTCAGGTGAAAGGCGCCGAGATAGTTGGTCCGCCAGTGGACCTCGAAGCCGTCTTCTGTTAGAGGCGGTTCCTTGCGCGGAGCCAAAGTCTTCCTGTGGATGCCCGCGTTGTTGACCAGGACATGAAGCCTGCGCTGGTGACTGTCGCGGTACCAGTTGGCGAAGGCGTTGACGCTGTCCGGATCCCGGAGATCGAGTGCGTGCGCAGTGAGGTTGTCCGCGTCGGCGCCGCGCTTGTACAGGTCGTCTTTCAGTGCCGCTTCCATCAGGGCCACGCCTCGGACCCGGGTCGCCACGACCGTCGCGCCCCAGCCAGCGAGGATCCTCGCGGTTTCGTAACCAAGCGAACCGGGTGACGCCCCCGTCACGATCACGTGGCGCCCCGATAGATTGACCGGCGCCGCCATTGGTTTAGGGAGGAACATCCGAATCAGGTGCCCTGCGGTTTTTGAAATGGGATTGGGCATGTCAAAGCGTGTACGGGCACGGCCGTGTCTTGGCACGGGCATATCCGGGGGTGTCCTGGTGCGGGCGTGTCCAGGCGCGGACCGACTACCGCGGCTCCCGCTTGACCATGTCCAGGTCCCAATCCCTCCAGTAGTACTTCACCGGATCGTCCTCATCCCAGTTTTCGTAAATCTGGCCCCACGTCAGCCAGTTCATGTGGGGCTGGAGGGAATCCTCCCGGATCGGGTGGCTTCTCGGCTGGTACCGGTAGTCGGACGACAGCCGGAGACGGTCCGTCGTCACGTTGTCGCGGCCCTGGTGAATCGTCAGGCTGTGGAGAATGATGACGTCGCCGCAGGCATAGTCACCGCCGACCCAGGCGGAAGCGTCTTCGACGGGTACCTGGCGTCCACCCGGTCCCACGCCTTCGGTCGTCTCCAGCATGCCGCTACGGTGGGATCCCCGGTTGACAGCGAGCCCGCCGAGTGCCTCGGGGCAGTCACCGAGCGGGATCCAGGCCGTCCACGTTTCGTCTGAACCGCCGATGAAGTAGTTGTCCTGGTGAGGCGGGGTCGAGTGGGCGTTCGTGTCCGGGAATACGAGCCGGCAGATATTCCGGCTGTGGGGCAGTACGGATTCTCCGAACAGCACTTCAAGCATGTGGATTATCGCGGGGTCGAGGGCCAATGCGTGGAAGTCGCGGATCCGCTGGACATCGTCGTAGAAAGCCTGCCAGCGCGGGTCGTCGCCTTCGAACACGCTGATACCGGGATTCGCGATGCCGGCCATGAGATCCGATCCGGGGGCAAGCCACTCGTGTTCCCGGCACACGTCGAATACCTGGCGCCGGACCTCCAGCACGCGCGCCAGATCGAGCAGACGCCGGAAGAACAAGCAACCGTGCTCCGCGGCACGTTGCCGCAGTTCATTGGGGCGTCTCAACAGGTCCGTCGCGTCTTCCGGGGCGTGGATCTGTTTCATATCGACCATCGCCATGGGCTGTTCCTTTTCCATTATACCATCAAGAACATTCCGCAATCTTTATGAAGTCTCAAGATGGTATTATGCAGGATTTGGATACGTTCTGCCAGCGTTAAGTCGATGAAGAGCGTGGCGATGCGCTGCCTGCGGCCTCGCGCTACCTGGACCCATGGGACACCAGTGGTAACGCGCTACCGTTTGTCACGGGGCGTCCACTGTCTGGCCATCTCGCCCGAGTAAAGGGATTCCGGGCGAAAGATGCGGTCTACGGCCCGCTGCTCAATGCAATGGGCGGTCCAGCCGGCGGCGCGTCCCACGGCGAACATGGGGGTGAAGAGATCCGGGTGGAGCCCCAGCCCCTTGAGGAGCAGGGCGGTGTAGAACTCGACGTTGGTCTGCAGGCGCCGGCCGGGCTTGTATTCCTCGAGAAGTTCGAGGGCGGTCTTCTCGACGTGCACGGCCAGGGCGTACAGGTCGTCTTCACGGTCGAAGAATGTGCGCGCGGCGCGCGTTCCTGGAACCGCTTACATTACTCCGTTTCAGTCACGTCTTTCCACATCATTTAAATAAAAATGGATTTGACATATCGTCAATATTGATTCATAAATCAATATACTAACAACTGTTCACGAGACAGGGGACTTACCTATGAAAAACAGACGGTACCTCACTTCGAGCGAAGCGGCCGACGCCTTGAACGTCAGTCCTTCGACGCTCTATTCCTACGTCAGCCGCGGCATGGTTCGATCCGAGGCCGGCACCGACGGCAGGCGGAAGCGAATGTACCGGAGCGAGGACATCGAGCGGTTGAAGGCCAGGAAGAGAGCCCGCCGGAATCCCGGATGGGCGGTCCGGCGCGCCTTGCATACCGGCGATCCGATTCTGGAATCGGCTATAACCCTGATCACCGACGAAAGAGTGTGCTACAGGGGACGCGACGCGCTTAAGCTGGCCGCGACCGAATCATTCGAGCGTGTCGCGGCGCTGATCTGGACGGGCGATCCGAAGTTCTCGTTCCCGATCCTTGCCCATGGGTTCGAGCATCACCGGGAAGCCCGGCAGTATTTCCAGGCGCTCAGGCCCGTGGACCGGTTTCAAGCCTTGCTGCCCCTGGCGGAGGCGGAAGACCCGGCCGCGCTGGACCTTAGACCGGCGGCGGTGGCCGCGACGGGAATGCGGATCCTATGGTTCATGACGGGGGTCGTCACGGGAGAAGATCCGGTCGGCGGCATCGCCCGGGCGGTACGCAAAGCTTGGGCGGCGGACATCGAAGGCGCCGTGGAGCTGATCAATACGACCCTGGTATTGTTCGCGGACCACGAGTTGAATGTATCGACGTTCACGGCCCGTTGCGCGGCCTCGTCCGGTGCGACGCCTTACAGTGCGGTATGCGCGGGGCTGGCGGCGCTACGCGGCTACAAACACGGCGCGGCCAATGAGCGCGTCGAGCTGCTTTTCAAAGAGGTGGAGTCTACCGGTGACGTGGAACGGACCGTCGTCGGCCGGTTGCGGCGGGGTGAAGGGATTCCGGGTTTCGGGCACGCCGTCTACCGGGACGTGGACCCGAGAGCGAAACTGCTGCTGGATATGCTAGAGGACCGGTTCCCCGGTTCGAAGGATCTGCATCTCGTGCGGGAAATCATCGACACGACCCACCGGCTCATTACGGATCGGTACAACATCGACGTGGCGCTGACGGCCCTGGTGCGCGTGCTCAACATGCCCGAAGGCAGCGGCATGGCCCTGTTCGCGCTCGGCCGCACGGCTGGCTGGATCGGACACGCGATCGAGCAGTATGAAAGGGACCAGTTGATCCGGCCGCGGGCCAGATATATCGGGTTGCGGCCGCCCAATGTTCCCAGTGCCTGATGGTCCGTGGTCACTTGCGTCTATCCCCGACACCCGGATGCGTCGACAAACTGAAACACTTCTTCGAGCGGCTTGCCGAACACGTGGGCTATCCGGAACGCGACTTCGAGCGAAGGCGAGTATTTTCCGCCCTCGATGGCGTTGACCGTCTGCCGGGCGACACCGACCCGGTCGGCGAGTTGCTGCTGCGTCATCTCGCCGTGGCGAAACCGCAGTATCCGGATCTGGTTGCGGATGCTCATCCCCGACCGAGCCACGTTCAGATCCCCCGGCGGTAGTAGACGATCTGCAACACGTCCTTCGTCACCTCGGATCCGAACAGCGAGATGAGGA
Organism: bacterium; assembly: GCA_965207085.1. GTDB lineage: Bacteria > JAAXHH01 > JAAXHH01 > JAAXHH01 > JAAXHH01 > JAAXHH01. The sequence goes on from CBDBLQ010000002.1 coordinate 632,172, forward strand.
GCAGATGTGCCACCCAGACGCCGCCGACCGAAAGGACCAGCGCCATGATCGCGCCACTGACGCCGTTCGACAGCATGAGGCCGGCGACGACCAGGTAGCCGCCCAGGCCGACGACGAGACTGACGAGTTGAATCCAGACACGCTTCTCTTCGAAGGACATGTCCATGGCGTCTCTCAATGCGGATGAAATGACTGGTATATTGGACATGGTGTAAAGAATACCAGACATTGCTCGTCGTGTCAAGGATTGTTGACATCGTGTCGGACTTGCGCTCGTTTACAGGATCCCGATATTGAACGAAACAGCGCCTATCAGTCTTCCCGGTATTCCTTTAATTGGTTCGGCCTGGGCGAGATTCGATGAGGGTAGTCGGCGAGATAAGATACGTAAGCGCGTGCAAGGAACCGGGAGTGCAGGTTACATGGCGACATCGTTTTATGGAGTCGTAGGTAAGTAGCGGCAACCGTCTCGACGAGAGGTGCCGGCTACGCTCGCTGGTTCGCTAACCGATTCAAGAATAGCAAGCCCGAGTCGTAGTGATAGAAGGTTCATAATGCAGGAAGAATCATTCAAAATCTGGCTGAGCGTCGAGCGAGAATTACGCACCGGTACCGTCGGAAGCCGGATCAGCGACTGCAAGCGTGTCGAGCGATATGAGGGCGACCTCGACAATTACTACGAGGCGGATAGACTAACCGGTCTGATAGATCGTCTGAATCCAAAAAAGCCAGTGCACAAAGTTCCGATCAATGGCAACGTCTACAACGGCACAGCGACACTGAAAAGTGCGGTCAACCTCTATCGAGACTTTCGAGATGCAGGCGGCATCAAAACCAATTCCGCTGAAGTGCCACACGAAAAGCAACGGACGCAAGAGAAGCTACGGTTGCGAGTAGGGCGAACTCGACACCCGGGTGCGGGGTGGCCTGTTTGGCCGCAGCCCAACGACGAGGAAATGCATGCGCTTGCCCAGGTGATGACCCCCTTCGTGCGCTTCCTGGATCCCAGCATTGTCGAAGCCGTCACCAACGACAATCGCCGCATGAAAACCGATTGGTCTTCACGGCTTAAGGCTCTTGGCATCAATCCCGCTATCTATCTTTGGGAAGACTCACCTTGCGCCTTTCCGGGCGTTCGCCGGTACGCCGGAAGCACGGAGATTGCGACGTTCAGGAAACGGGTTACGGCGGACGAGATGCCGCCACAATGTTTAGCGCTCGACGACAACGACTATCCCAAACAGCTCTGGGCATACGTCCTTACCGGCAAGCCGTTTCGAAAGCGTGGGCCGGACGGCTACCAGCTTGCGCACCTCCTGGATCACAAGGAACACGGGAACCGCTGGCACGATGAGTTGAATATCCCGCCAGGTGCGAAGGTGCCGGAGCCGCTGTTTGGATTGTTCACGAGCGCAGCGAATTCAGCTTATGTTCCGCGTGCTTTCCTGAGGTCCACGGACTTCTCGCCTAGATTGCGGAGTCTGATCCAGAGACGTGCATCGCAACTCTATGATGCGATATGCCGCATTGTGCCGCCGCCTCTTGCTGTGAAGCCCTGCGAAGATCAGAACTGGTCTCTAGATGAATTCCGGTGGAGCAAGCCCGAGGGATTCATGGAAAATGTTCCCGACTTTCTGAGGTTTCGTCGCGAGCGTATAGAAGAACTATTCAAAAAACGCCATGAAGCACAGGGGACTGAATAACCGAACCTGTTAATAAGTCGGTGCGCATGCCACGGCAGTCAGTCCCTGCGGTTTTAAGAGATAGATCGGATAGTGCGGCCTGCCGTCACCCAGGTCGAATTCGGAGAAGAATTGCGAGTCAGGTTTCCATTGAACTAACGCTGCAGCCTGCCAGCATGGTTCGAAACGGAAAGGTCATGGATTCGATCGATGAATGAGGATTCATCGGTGGAACCTACTCTACAACCGCTATAGACGGCACCAGCGTCCGCTGTACCAACATCCATGTCTCCGGGTTGTTGGCGCACAGCAACCCCTTGCGGTCATCCACCGGCGAATACTCCGTTCCGTCCAGGCGGCGAACCAGTCCACCAGCCTCCTGCGCGATCAGGACGCCCGGCGCGTGGTCCCAGACCAGGGTGCGATAGAAGAAAAGGAACTGCAGTTCATTTTTCGCGAAGGAAGGATAGTTGTACCCGGCGCACCGGGTGCGCTCGATATACAGGAAGGAATCCCGTCCGGCTTCGGCGGCGGGTTTCAGTGAGTCCGGGAGATACCACGTCATGGCCACACCGCGGGCGCGGTCCAGGGGCAGGGGCGAGGTATCCATGGCCAGGCGCGAGGAATCCGCGGCCAGGCCCCCACTTTCCTGATGGGCGCCACCACCCTGGAAGGCCCCGCACCCCCGTTCCGCACTTGTCAATACGCCGTCCAGGGGATTGAGTATCCACGCTCCAATGGTCACGCCCGACTGTATGAGGCAGACCATGACGGCAAACTTTGGCTCGCCCGCCGCGAAGTACCGCGTACCGTCCAGCGGGTCGATGACCCAGACCGGCGCGTCCGTTTGCAGCGCGGCCAGAAGGTCGGGATCGTCGTGGACGCTCTCCTCGCCCAGGACCAGCGAACCTTCGATCAATCCGGGTAGATGGGAAGACAGGAAAGCCTCGCACCGGGTATCGGCCGACGTGGTCACATCGCCCGCGCTCTTCTCGGTGACGTCGTCCCGACCCAGGTTCCTCCAGAGCGGCATGACGATCTGATCGGCCGCTTCGCGCACGAGGGCTTCGACCTCGGCATGGGGTACGTTCACGTACATCGTCTCCCGTCGGGGTGTCGTTCGCGCGCCTTTCCTATCGAAAAACAAATTCGAACACGCTCTGCCAGGTCCCCATTTTCTTCCGGTCGGGATGCTCGAGGCCATAGGCTTGGAAAAACGGGGAGAGCCACTCCTCGCCCAGGTTCCTCTGTATCGTCCAGCTCGCGGACACGAAATCCAGGTACCGGTCGCCGACACCCGCGAAACCAAGATCTATGTATCCGGTCAGTTCGCCGTCCTTGAACAGGACGTTGGGCAGGCAGTAGTCGCCGTGCGTGAAGACCAGGTCTTCCTCCTCGGGCAGAGCGGCTTTGATCGCGTCGAGTTCTTCCCTTAGACGGTCTCTGGTACCACCTGCCGGGATCCGATCGTCAAACACACCACCGTCGATCAGGTCCGCCGCCCACTGAAAGAACCGCGACATGCGCCAATCCATTGGACAGGATCCGATATCCAGTGCGTGTACTTCACGCAGGCCCCGTGCGAATTCCCGCACGAGATGCACCGGATCCTTCATTGCTTCCGGATGTATCCCCGTTACGCCTTCCAACTGCGTCATGAGCAGGTACTGCATATCGCCTTCCACGTGAAAACACCGGTACTCGGGAACGGGCAGTTTGTCCTGCAACCACGTAAGGGCCACGGTTTCCGCCAGCAGGTCCGGTTCCTGCGGTCTCATCCGGACGTCTCGCGTCTTCAGGACCAGTCCGGGTTTCGGGGGATGCGTATAAAGGAAGACGTCCGAGCAGGATTCGGTCCTTAGGTTTCGGCCGTTGGAGGAGTAGCCTCTCAGTCGAGACCGGATTGGTTCGGGTAGGCGATCGGAAGCGGGCGGATGGGGACGCATGGTTTGCTCATATAGGTGTAGACAACCTGTGTAGGAGGCTGCAGGAGGTTTCTTGACAGATTCGGCCGGCTCACACTCAGGCTCAACCCGCCGGCTCAGCAGCTTCCTCCGCCTTCCACTCCCCGTCGAATCCCGTATATCCGTCGGTAAAACGCTTGAGGCGATCGGGAAGCCGTTCGGCGAGGGCGGTGGCGGAAGCGGGAAGGGGCCACGGCGCATTGATGCGCCACGCTCTGGGGCGGAAACCTATGCCACAGGAGTAGCGCCGCTCGTGCGTGGCCATGTTGGCATGCCAGGTGAGCGCGGCGAAGCAGATCAGGTCGCCGGGGTCGGCGATCACCGGGACGCATCCGGGGACGGCCATGGAGTCGTAGGGCGTGTCGGGCGTGCCGCCCTCGGGGTACAGACCGCTACGCTCCGGTCCCATGACGAACCCGTCGGGGCCGTCCCACTCGAGTTGGTGGGACTTCTCGATGACCGCGATGCCGCTGCGATCCGGATGACTCCCGTTGAGATAGAACCATGCACCGCTGGGGATGGGATAGCGGTTGAGGACGTCATTGGCCCGCTGCGGTTTCTCGATGTGTCCCCGGTGATCCTGGTGCCAGCGGCCCATGCCTTCGCCCGGCGTGCGCAGGATTGCCGCGGAGCGATGCAGGCAGAGGTCGGTTGTGCCGTGCACGGTGCGAATGAAATTCATGTAGGCCGGGCTGTCGACCAGGTCCCAGACGGGCTCGCTGTCCTCGGCGAAGGCCATGTGATACCGGTTGGATGCCGGGGCCAGGTCACCCTCCGGATCCAGGTGCCGGTCGATGGAATCCTTCAACGCGGCGACCATGTCCCGGTCGATCAGGTGCCGGATGACGCAGAAGCCGTACTCATCCAGGCAGGCCAGGGCCGCCTCAATATCGTCACGGTCGAAGTGATAGTTATAATTCGGCATGGTGTGCTTCGTCGACGTCTACTTTCTCCGCCATGTCACGTTCGGACTTCCTGCAACAACCGCTCTACCTCACCGGGATGACCCACACCTGCATAAGGACCGATTGCTCATCGCCTTCACGAGACCCTCGCAATCCGGTTTGGGCGCGGATACATCGTCATCGAAGTACCTGGCCTGGACGGCCGCACGAACATACAGATTCAACGTGTCGATCAGCGTACCGTCCAGATCAAAGAGCACACATCGAATCATTTCGTGGGCGAGGGCCTTTCCGCGATGTCTTCCGACTTCACCCGTTCCAGCATCTGCGACATCTCCCGGACAAGTTCCGGATGGTCGCCGTACCGGTTTACCCGTTCCGAAATGTCCTTATCGAGATCGAAGAGTTCGCCGGGGAAGTCGTGGGCGGTATAGCCCCGCTCCTCCTTGAACCAGTCGGGTTCGCGGTTGTCGTCTCCGTCCGGGGCATCGATGAAGACCCAGTTGCCTCTGCGGATGGCGAAGGTTCCGTGGCAGCTGTGGTGAATGGCGAAATCCCGCACCGGATCACCGGTCTCCCCCTGCAACAGCGGAAGCATGCTCACGCTGTCCTCGCCTTCGTCCTCCCCGAGATCGACGTCGGTCAGGTCGGCGCAGGTCGCCATGAAGTCGCCCAGGGTGGTGAGCTGGTCGCAGACCGCGCCGGCGGGTACAACACCCGGCCACCGGGCAAGGAAGGGGACCCGATGTCCGCCTTCCCAGACGTCGCGCTTGACGCCGCGCAGGTTCCCCATGCTGTAATGACCGTGGCGGCGCGCGTGTTCGTAGCTCCCGCCGTTCGCAGCCGGGGCGCATTCCGGTCCGTTGTCGCTGGTGAAGATCAGCAGGGTGTCGTCGGCGATTCCGCGGCGCTCCAGGGCCGCCATGATCTGGCCCACCACCCAGTCCACCTCGCAGACGAAGTCGCCGTAAAGCCCCGAGCCGCTCCGTCCAATGAACGGCGCGTTGGGCACGATGGGCGTGTGGGGGGACGTGAGCGGGAAGTAGAGGAAGAACGGATCGGGTCCGGAAGATTCGATGTAGTTGACCACGCGGCGAATAAACGCGGGGATCATCTCCTCGAGCGACCAGCCCGGTTTCATGATGCCGGGCCAACCGAACATCTCATTAGGCTTGGGTACCGTCGGGTTCCCGGCAAGCCGGTCCTGCTCGAACCAGGTGTAGGGCGGGAAATTCGGCACGTCCACGCCGAAGTACGTGTCGAATCCGCAGTCGACCGGTCCCCCGCGCATGGGCGCGCTGAAATCGACCTGCCGTTCCCGCTCCTCCCGCAGTTCCCGATCCAGCCTGCCCACCGCCGTGCCCTCGTGGGCCGGCTTCCCGTCCAGGGTGGCCCATTCCCAACCGAGGTGCCATTTCCCGATGCATGCGGTGCGGTACCCCTGCTCGCGAAGCAATTCCGCCGCGGTGAGCCGTCCGGGCTCGATCAGAGGCGGATCGTAGGGCCAGAGGACGCTGTTCTGCAGGGGCGTGCGCCAGCAGTAGCGGCCGGTCAGCAGGGCGTACCGGCTCGGGGTGCACACGCTCGACGGTGCGTGGGCGTCGGTGAAGCGCATGCCTTCCCCGGCGAGCAGGTCCAGGTGGGGCGTCGGGATCTTCGAACCGGGGTTGTTGCACCCCATGTCGCCGTATCCCATGTCGTCGGCGAGGATGTAGATGATGTTGGGCGTGGAAGTTGGCATGGTTAAGTTATGACGGTAAGGGAAACGGTCCGGGGCCACCCGCTTCCGGTTGATTCGGCAGTAGCGAGCATAGGTGCAGACGTTGACAGAGACATTGGCGAAGATGTTGGTGGATTCATCCTGTACCTAATATGCCAATCGTTTAAGTTAATGACAAGTTGCATGGTCCCGGACGAATCCTGAATTTCATCTTCGCGGATTTGAATCCGGCGCGGCAACTCGGATTGCCCTGGGTGCGGGCCCGGACCGTGTAGCTGGAGACCCGGACATGAGACTCAAACACGATGACGGCTGGAATATCCCGGCGGGGAGCCCCTTCTATCCCCCGCTTCCGGCGGTCTATCGAAACGTGCGGTTCCAGTTCGTTTTCTTTCATGCCGCGCCGTCCGCAGTGCAGAACTTTCTTCCTGAGCCCTTGCGGGCGGCGGCGGACGGGCTGTGCGTCGCCTCCGGGTTGGAGGTGCCCTACTGTGAAAACTACGGCCCCTTCGAAGAGTCTTTCATCGTGATGAAGTGTCATTTCCGGGATCAGACCGGGTTCTACTGCTCCCATGTCTTCCACAACGGTCCCGCCGGCATCGCCGCGGGCCGGGAGATCTACGGAACGCCGAAGGTGTACGCGGACATGAAGGTGACCCATGCGGATCGGTCCATGGTGACGGAGACTTCCTGCGGCGGCGCGCCTGTGTTGCGCATCGCCTCGAGCGTGGAAGCAAGCGCTCCCCGTGATGCCGGCGCTCCCCGGGAAGCCGGTGCCGGCCAGGATGGCGGCGTCGGCCAGGATGGCGGCGTCGCGCCCGACGCGATGCCCGCCCTGACCCCGGCCTGGCGTTTGAAGATTATCCCACGGGCAGACGATCCCGGACCTGCAATAAAACAGTTGATCGATTGCAGCGAGACGGTACAGGACTTGATAGTGCACGCCTTCGCGCAGGGGAAGGGCACCATCGAACTCGGTGCTTCCCCACGGTGCGACCTCACCCCGCTTACTCCGCTCGAATACGGCGACGCCTTCCACATGGAAAGCAGTTATTCCGAAGTATATGCGCGGGTTGTTTACGACTACTTACGCGATGGGCTGTAACGGATTGCGCGAGAAACCCTAACCGATGGGCGACACACTGAAGGTCGGCATACTATATCCATTATACTCCGCGGAGGACGACTACCCTCGCCTCGCCGCCGCGCTGAAGCCCGCGGTGGATGTCCGGGTGGTCCATACCGACAGTCCGAACCTGCATCGCATCGACGAGACTCAGATCACCGGCAGCCGGGAATACCTGCTCGCCGGGGTGGAGGAGTTGCGTCCTCAGGACGTCGAAGTCTGTCTGTGGGCGTGCACGAGCGGGAGTTTTGTCTTTGGGGTGGAAGGCGGGCGTCGCCAGGCGCAGGACCTGGCCGATGCGCTCGGCGTACCGTCATCGAGCACGTCGCTGGCGTTCTTGAGTGCCTGCAAAGTCCTCGGGCTCAGAAGGGTCGCCGTCGCCGCGACCTATCCGGAAGCCTTGTCGAAGGCCTTTCGCACTTTTCTCGAGTCGGACGGGATCGCATTGGTCCACATGGGGTGTCTTGGTGTCTGGACGGGAGATGAGTCCGCGCTCATAGGACGCGAAGAGGTCCTGCGCTTCGCACAAGCCAACGATCATCCAGACGCTGAGGCGGTGCTGATCCCCGACACCGCGTTGCACACCGCTGGTTTTCTAACCGAACTCGAGACGGCGGTCGGCAAGACGGTGCTGACGGCGAACCAGGTGACGATGTGGGAAGCCCTGCGACTCGCGAACAGGTTGACGCCGCAGTCCGGCCTGGGACGGTTGATGGAAGTTGTCGCCTATTCAACCTTGAGTGAGGACGTTTAACAGGTAGCTAAGGAGATCAGCATGGATCGTTTTATTGAAGTGACCTTGAGAAAACGCAACGTGAGCTGCATTGCGCGGTTGCTGGACGACCTCGCGCCCAGGACGTGCGAGGCCGTGTGGAATGCATTGCCGCAGGAGAATGATGCCTTTCACGCCAAGTACGCGAGCAATGAAGTCTATACCCTCGTCCCATCCTTCGCGCCAAGCGAGATCGGTATGGAGAATCCCACGATTACGCCGATCACCGGCGACCTGCTCTACTTCTTCTTTCCCCCCGGCGCCGTCAACGTACCGTCGTTGCGCAAGGCCGCGTTCAGCACGGGCCTGGTGGATCTCGCGATCTTCTACGGACGGGATAATCTGATCCTGTCACCCAACATGGGACTGGTTCCCGGCAATCGCTTCGGCGAGGTTACGGAGAATCTAGAGGAAATGGTGGAGGCGTGTACGAGCGTTTGGCGCGAGGGATTCGCCGGAGAGCGGCTGGCGTTCAGCCGAATGGAGTAGATCGGATCAGTTGACCCATCGAGTCGCTCTTTAGGGTTCTTTCGTTGAACCTGCCTTATGGATTCTTTTCGGGATGAAACGGGCGTTGCCGGACGTATTCCGACCGCGTGATCTCGAAATCTAGCTTTCTGTCCGACGATTCGCAGGCGATCCTCAGTCCGCAGGCCCGCCAAAGCGCGACGGAACGGGCGTTGTCCACGGAAACATCTGAGGGACGAAGCCGGTCGATTTCCAGCACTTCAAACGCGTACTCCATCAAACAGCATACTACTTCCCTGCCATATCCTCGGCCCCACAAGGACTTGTCCCAAATCCCGATCGGCATGCGCATCACCTTCTCGCCCGGAATCTTTGCGCGGTCCAGATTCATCCACTGAAGGCACACCTCGCCGATCGTCCGGCCGCTCGCCCTTTCCACGATGGCAAAAAGAAACCCTTGCTCTGCCATGATCCTGCCCACCCGCGTCAGCGAATCCGCTGTCGGAGGAATGGCCAGTGGTTCTCCTTCCATGGCATTCAGGAATTCGGGATCCTGGTAGTAGGCCTCCGCGATCTCGAAATCTGCCTCCCGGAAAGGACGAAGATGCAGGCGCGCAGTTTGCAGATGGATCTGGTGCCCGGCAAAGTGATCTGGCATATCCGAATGACGTTCCCTGACCTTGATTTCACGTGAATACGTTTCGAATCAGGCTCAATCCAGACTTAACAGGGCAGGAAGTTCGGTCAATGAAGCGATTTGATAATCGGGTTCTATTCCCAGATCATTGAATGCGCCGTTGCGGTTCAACCACACCGTGCGCACACCGACCGCCTGTGCGCCTTCGACATCCGTTACCAGCGAATCGCCCACGTGTAGCAGTTGGTCGAGGCTACAACCCGCCCTTCTCGCCGAGACCTGAAACGTCCTCGGATCCGGTTTCTCGATCCCGATATCCTGTGCGTAGACGGCGAAATCAAATCGTTCGGCGAGCCCGAAGTACTCCGGGTAGTTGTTGCCGTTCGACAGCAGGCCGAGTTTGTAATGTGGATCGAGTGCATCGAGCATGGGCATGACATCCTCGTAAGGCCGGATGTCGTTGTACCGGTGTTTCAGGTACACTTCGTTGAGACGCGTCGAGAGATCCGGTCCCGTGTATCCGACATGATCAAGCATCCTGAGGAAGGACCTCCGCCGGATCTCGTCGAAGTCTCTCACCTTGCCCACGTAATCTTTTTCTTCCCGGTCACGAATAGACCACATCTGCTCAACCGTCAGGCTTTGGGATCGCTCGCCCGGTACGCGCTTTATCAGTTCCTCACGAACGGACTCCATGGATCGCATGATGACCAGGTCCGTGTCGATCAGGGTCTGGTCGACGTCGAAGGAGATTGCGGTGATGTTCACGGTTTACCCCGGGTAGATTCGTTAAAGCCAAACAGACAGATTTAGACCTGAAAATCGCACTTCAGCCTAAAGTACCGTATAAGGAAGTAGGGATCACCCTGTAAATAATGTAAATAAAACTTGATAAAAAGATTATATATATTTACATTATGTCATAATTACTCGACACGGCGATCACTTCGGTACATTTCAAATTCAATCTTCGAGTGAGGAGGCAGCACAAGATGCGACAAACTACTTTACGTTATGTACTGGAATTTAGCGGTTCCATGCTGGCCTATGTAGTCGTACAGGTCGTGTCCCTGATGTTTCTGAGAGAGAACCCCGATTCACCCTGGCGGATCCCGGTTACGGTGGCGCCGGTGATCCCTATCGTGTTCATGATGTTGGCCGTGGTTCGTTTCCTTCGGCGTATGGATGAAATGCTCAGGCACTTACATCTGGAAGCGGTTGTGATCGCGTACATTGCCACCCTGATAGTATGTTTCAGCTACGGGTTTCTTGAAAACGTGGGATTTCCTTCCTTCAACACGATGTGGATTGGCTTTGCCATGATTTTGTTTTGGAGTATTGGGCAACTGGTCGCCGGCAGGAAGTACCGATGAGAAACCGTCTGAAGGTATTGCGCGCCGAAAGGGACTGGACCCAGGCAGAGTTGGCGGATCGATTGAAAGTCTCGAGGCAGACGGTGAATGCCATTGAGAAAGGCAAGTATGACCCGAGCCTGTCCCTGGCCTTCAAGATCTCCAGGTTATTTAATATACCAATTGAAAATCTGTTTATAGAGGAGGAGACTACGAATCTTTGAGCAGTAAACCGTAGTAACCGTTGCTGAATCATCAAGTCCTCAGGCCTTAGTCGCCAATTTAGTCCCTGGATGTGTAGGGATACGACTGATTCCAATGACCTATCCAGCGTTTTTAAGTGACGACAACGTATTAGCAGAAAGCATCCGGCATACCTTTGGCCTCGGCAGTTCTGCGTTTCCACTTCGAAGAATTGGCACCGGCTTCAAGAGCATTGTCCTGGGAAGCCCCACCGGCCTGGTCTTCCGCGTGGCACTCAACAAGAAGGCTCAAACAGGTCACAAAAGAGAGTGTTACGTCCTACCAAGGCTCAAATCACTTCTTCCCGTTGAGGTGCCGGAGGTCCTGGGTTATTGCGAGGAATCGGACGACTTCCCTTTTGGGGCCATGATGCAGAAGAAAATCGAGGGACCGGCCCTGGGTTCGGTACTCAAGCGATCGCCGCGCGTTAAGCCAATTGCCTCTTTAATGGGAGAGTTGGTTCTCGCCATACAGACGATCAGGCAGGACGACCTGCCGGAGCTGCTGTCATCCTCGGCTCCACAACCGGAAGAAACGTGGTCTTACGTGCACTCCTACCTGAAAGCGAACCTTACACCACGCGAACTGCATAGAGCGGAAGAATGGTGGGAACAGTACTGCGAGGACTGGGAACAGGGTTGTCCGGTCCAACGGTTTTCTCACGGTGAACTGTGGCATGAACACGTCCTGTTCCAAGCGACCGATGAACCACGGATCGCAGGGGTCCTTGACTGGGAATTCGCGGGATTTGGTGATCCAATCTTTGATTTCGTGCCACAGATGCGCCTGGGTCGTGAATATGTGACCTGCATGCTTGAGGCATACCAGGCAAAGGGAGGTGAATTCGGCCCTGGCGCCCTCTCGCGCATTGAACTGTACCTCCCCTACAGGGAACTCGGGGGCTGTGCTATTGCCTGGAAACCGGCGACATGCGTGAAGCTCAGTTCTGTGTAGAGAAGATCAGGACCGTTCTGGGTCCATTTTGATAGATTACCGGATAGAATATCGCAATCGCACCCTTCTGGCCAGTAAAGGACGGCCAGGTTATTCAGTACCCTATTATGACAACGCGGGACGTTGAAAACCTTCTCGTTACCCTCGGGCTGGACCACGGACCGGTCCATCCCATCACCGGAGGCTGGTCTTACTGGACCTTCGAAGTCGAGCAAGAGCGCCACGATGGGCGCGCGGAGTATTCGAAACCAGGCTGGATCTTTCGATTCCCCCGTAACGGTCCCGTCGCAGAAAACCTGCACAAAGAGCAGGCGGTGCTGCCCGTGGTCGCCCCACGGGCTGACTTCGCCGTTCCGCGTTTCGAATACACAGGACATTGGAGCGGCCAGCCCTATGCAGGGTACCGGAAGATTCCCGGCCGTCCCCTGTCCGACCGTCCATTTACCAGTGGTAATTTGGCCGATGAAGTGACCGGATCCATTGCGGCGGCGCTCTTCTCGCTCCACGAAATTGAAACATCGCTGGTCGCCGAGGCCTGCAAAGTGAAGCCCGTGGTCGATGCGTGGCGGCAGCGCTACTGCTCACTTAGAGAAACAGTCCGAACCGGCGTATCGCCCTTACTGGAATCACGCGTACTCGATGCAGTGGAGCGCGGATTCGCGCGGTTCCTGGAAGACGGGCTCACGACCCTAAAAGACGTCTCCCTGGTGCATTGCGACCTGGGCTGTGAGCATATCCTGATCGGCGAAGACGGGACGACCGTGACCGGACTTATAGACTTTGAAGACGTGACCATCGGCGACCCGACGATCGATTTCGTCGGTATCTTCGTCACGTATGGCATGGAGTACGTCAAAAGGGTCCGGGCCCGCTACGCGCGTGAGCTGGACATCAATTTCGAACACAGGCTTCGCTTCTACACCTGGATGGCATCCTGTCACGAGATGCTCTACGGATTGGATGAAGGTAGGCCGGACCTGGTGGAGGATGGATTAGCCGGGTTGCGGACGCGGCTCGGAAGTGCGGGGTTATTCTAGACTCGGAGACTCAACCAGTGCGGGTCGCCGGGATTTCGCCACCCAGGTGACTGATTCAAAGCGCGGTATTTCTTTGTAAGACTTCCACCTCTCGTGAATAAGGAGCTTTTGAATTGGACAATCCAGCCCAAACGTGTTATTTTGCGGAGTCTTTTTGAACAATAACGAAAACCGACCATCAGAAGTCCAGCGAGGGGGTAACAGGAGATGTTAGTCAAACTGGCGCTGCCGAAAGGAAGCCTGCAGGAATCCACCTTTGAGCTCATGCGCAAGGCGGGTTTTCATTGCACGGTCAGCAGCCGGTCCTATTCCCCCTGGGTAGACGACGAAGAGCTGGAGATCATGCTGATCCGGGCGCAGGAGATCGGCCGTTACGTCAAGGACGAGGTGTTCGACGCGGGGCTTACGGGCAAGGACTGGATCGTGGAGACCGGGGCGGACGTGGTGGAGGTGGCGGAACTGGTCTACGCCAAGCATACCCGCCAGCCCCTGCGGTGGGTGCTGGCCGCGCCCGAGGCCTCGGACATCCACACCGTCCAGGACCTGGAAGGAAAACGCATCGCCACGGAAGTCGTCAACATCACGGAAGCCTACCTGAAGGAACACGGCGTGACCGCGAAGGTGGAGTTCTCCTGGGGCGCCACCGAGGCCAAGGCCCCGGAACTGGCCGACGCGATCGTGGAAATCACCGAAACGGGCGGTTCGATCAGGGCCAATAAGCTTCGGATCCTCGATACGCTGATGGTGTCCACGAACCGGCTCATCGCGAACAAAACGAGCTGGCAGGATCCGGACAAGCGGCGCAAGATCGAGAACATCGCCCTGCTGCTCAAAGGCGCCATGCTCGCCGAGGAGATGGTAGGGCTGAAAATGAACGTGAAGCGCGCCGACCTGGACGCCGTGGCCGCCTTGCTGCCCGCGCTGCAGAACCCGACCATATCCCCCCTGGCCGACCAGGAGTGGGTGGCCATCGAAGTGATGATCGAGGAGCACACCATCCGGCAGCTGATCCCGGCGCTCAAGCGGGCCGGTGCCCAGGGCCTGGTGGAATATCCGCTGAACAAGGTGATTTACTGACGGTGGCCGCTCCGAGCATAAAACCCGCCGTCCGCGCCATGTCCGGTTACACCCTGGTCCAGCCGGACTGTCCGGTCAAGCTCAACCAGAACGAATGCCCCTTCGACGTGCCTGCAGAACTCAAGCGGGAGATCGTGGATGAGGCCCTGGCGAGCAACTGGGGCCGCTATTCGGATTTTGTCCCCGGCGAGGTCAAGGCGGCCATCGGCGAGCGGCATGGGCTGGGTCCTGAGCACATCCTGATCGGTAACGGCTCCAACGAACTGATCCAGTCGATCTTCCAGGCTTCGGTCTCGACGGGCGATGCGGTCGTGCTGCCCGCGCCGACCTTCACCCTGTACGCCCTCATGGGCAGGGTCGCGGACGCCGACATAAGGACGGTACACCTCAAGCACGATTTAAGCTTCGACGTCGATCGGCTGGTGGAAGAAAGCGCCCATCCGGACGTCAGGCTGGTGGTGCTGTGTTCGCCGAACAACCCGACCGGCTCGATGATCACACCGGAAGATACGGCGCGGATCGCCGAAGCGACCACGGGCCTGGTCGTGGTGGACGAGGCCTATTTCGAGTTCGGCGGCGTGTCGTGTATTGAACTGCTGGACCGTCATCCCAACCTGGTGATCACGCGCACCTTCTCGAAAGCCATCGGTGCGGCCGGCCTTCGCCTGGGATATCTCGCCGCCGATCCAGCCGTGGCACGGGAGATCGAGAAGGTCAAGCTCCCGTACAACATCAACATCATTTCTCTGATTGCCGCGCGAAAGTTGATCGGCCAGGATGCACTGATCGAGAAACGCGCGTCGCTGATCCGGTCGGAAAGGCAACGGGTCTTTGAAGCCCTGCGGGATCTGCCGGGCATCAAGCCTTATCCTTCTCACGCCAACTTCGTTTTGTTCGAGGCGGACCGGCCGGTCGCCGGGATCTTCCACGGACTCATCGAACAAGGCGTGCTCATCCGCGACGTCAGCCGCTATCCCATGCTGGAACGAGGCATGCGCGTGACGATCGGACTGCCGGCAGAAAACGATGCCTTTCTCGACGCGCTGCGGGAGGTGCTGGCCACGCAGGATTGAGTGCTTTCCCAGAAGAATGCTGGCCACGCAGGATTGAGTGGGTTCCCTCTCGTTCGGACGTTTCCAAATGCACGTCAGGTTAGCCGTACCGGAAGACACCGATCGCCTGCTCGAACTCATGAAGGGGCTGGCGCGGTACGAAGACTACATCGACCAGTTCGCCGTGACGCGGAAGCGCATCCTCGAGCACGGTTTCGGAGATGAGCGGTTGTTCACCGCGTTCGTTGCCGAACACGACGATGAGCTGGTCGGGATGGCGGTCACCTATCCGATTCATTGGACCTACACGTTGCGTCCCAAGCTCGTGCTCAAAGAGCTGTTTGTCGTTGAGGGTGCTCGAAGTATGGGCGTGGGGAAGGCCTTGATGGCGTCGGTGACCGCGCATGCCCGGTCCATGGGCGCGACCGAAGTCATCTGGACGGTCATGTCCGGGAACGCTGCGGCCGAGGCGTTCTACCGGTCCCTGGGTGGGCTGCCGGACCGCAAGTGGAACAACTGGACGCTGCGTCTCGATACTTAGTATTCGGCCGATTGATGATCAACAGCCCCGGATCGCCGGCCAATGGTCGCAAGCCCAAGGTGGCCAGCCCGTGATCTCCGGGCCATAATCCCCGGCAGTCACTTTTTCCGCGATCTTAGCCTGGCCTGTACGATGTAGATCGCAAGCGCCAGTACCCCTCCATAGATCGCGAAGGCGGGCGTATCGGCGCCTTGATCGCCCAGCATGAAATTGATCGCGCCGCCGGCGAGGATGCCGAACATCATGGCGACCAATGCCTTCACGAATACGGGCATTTGGGGACGGGATCCGCGTGCTGTCAATTTGAATCCTCCTTTTACACATCCTCCATTTCCGCCAGCCGTTCCTGCAGGGCCTTCTCCGTTTGCACTTCAGTAATCGAGGCCAGGTATGCGTCCACCTCTTCCGGCGTGTCGGGCCGGCTTCGGTTTACGCATCGTCTATGGCGATCAAGTAGGAGGTCATGGTCTTTATCTTCATGCTCGCCGCACTGGCAAACTGAACGACATCACAGAAGGCGTGGGCCTGTCCCGAATTGGATCGGATCACGCCGTTGACGGCCGCCTCCCGGCCATGGGTGATGATGGATTCGATGACCAGGTCGCTCGTACCGACACCTTTCATCGCTTCCAGCAATGCACGGACGTTCTCTTTTCCCTCGATCACGCTGTCGCCCACCAGATTCCAGACGATATTGTCGCTCATCGGCGATAGGATGCCGTCGATATCGGCGTGCGCGAAGGCGGAGATGAAGTCCCGCAGCAAAGCCTTCTTCGGCGCGTTCTTACAGTCGGGTTTAACGGTGATGTTGGGCATAGCCTGGCCTTTCGATTATGGAACGGACTTGCCGGCGGTTATAAGCCGGCCCTGCAGACAGTTATAGACCAGACCGGCAGGCCGTCTAGACTGGACTAGCAGGCCGTCTCAGGTTTCGAGTAATGAATGCACAGCCCGGAGTACGGCAGGCCACGTCACTGAACCCGGCACCATGAACTCGTGGTGGCCGGCGTTCGGGATGATGACGTGTTCGATGCGGTCGCCGGCCGCGCGGGCCGCCGCCGCATAGGCTTCTCCCAGTTCGGGCGGAACGACCCAGTCGTGTTCCGTGCTGATTATGACCTGTGGAAGGCCCAGGGGCAGCAATGCTACGGGCGATCCGCATCGAAATCGCCCTTCCACTTGCTTCCCAGGCTCTTCGGATGATACGCCTGGATCCCCAAGCAGTTCCGATACGACACCTTGCCGGCATTCCGCGTCCGCATGGGGAACAAAATGCTTAAGATCACCCGGGCCGCCCAGTACGACGGTGCCGCGCAACGGCAACGGGTCCGCGGTCCACAGCGGGCTTTCCATGGGCAGCCGGTGGCGCGCCGCCGTCCAGAGGGCCAGGTGGCCACCCGCCGAGTGACCGATGGTGATGACGCGGTCCAGGTCGAGGTGGTGATCGGCGGCCAGCGTACGCAGGTGGTCTAACGCGAGCCCGGCGTCCAGAAAGGTCCCTGGCCAACCGCCGCCCTCCTGGTCCACGCACCGGTATTCGACGTTCCAGGTCGCGATGCCCTCGTCCCGCAGGGTGTCGGCCAGCGCATCCGCGTTGCGCAGGTCCGCGTAGATCGACAGCCAGCAGCCACCGTGCAGGACCACGGCCACCGGATGAGGACCACGCCCGGCCGGCAGCCGCAACTCGCCGAACTGGGGAGGCACTGTTCCGTAGGACGATAGGACATCCGCGGATTTGCTCGGCAGCGCGTTGACCTGGGCGGGCGTCGCGAAGGGATGATTTTCCGAAGTGTACTTGGCGGTCATGATGGGATGGTCGCGAGGAGAGTGACGACACAGGCCGAATGTTCAGGACATATACCGGTGTCGCCCGTCACGGCAGAAATCGATCCCGCTCCTCCGGCGTCGGCATCCTGCACGCGTCGCGCCTGCCGAACCAGCGGTACCGGTTACGTGCTACGACGCGATATACGAAATCGCGCACTGGCCTGGGAAAAACATACAGCACGGCGAACAGGCGCCATGCGCCACCCAATCGTATCAGGGCGTGCAAAACGGCACTTGATTGCTCGAAACGCCTGTCTGTATCGAGGAAAATGAAAGATCGGAGATCGCACGCCTGGGGAGTGCCCGGCTCGCGGCCGCCGGGAGGAGCGCTGCCCGCCTCGCGGCCGCCGGCCTGGTCCAGGAGCCTACGCGCGGTTTCGCCCTGCAGCGGAGAATACCGGAACCGGTGCTGCCTGTCGGCCCGCAGCACAAAGTCGACGAACCGGTTGCAGAGGCCGCACACGCCATCGAAAAACAGGATCGCCTGCCTGTGTTCCGATTCGCTATGGGCGGGCTCGTTCACCGGGTCCAGGTCTTGTTCTCGAGAACTGACTGGGTTTCGTAGATCGAGCCGCCTCGTTCCGGGCCGGGAAGGGGCATGCGCACGGGCAGGTCGGCCATGCGCGGCACGTTGGTCGGTTCGCCCCGGAGGAGGTTGCCGTTAAAGGCGTCCCATTCGCCCGCTCCGGTGAGTGGCCAGGCGTCGGCAGCGACGTACTGGAACAGGAGCAGCCGCCGTGGTGCGCCCGAATAGTTCGGCGCCGAACCATGCAGTGTCCGGACGTGATGGATGGATATCCCGCCCGCGGGCACTTCGAGCGCCACGACGTTTCCCGCGGTGAAATCGGGATCGGTCACCGCGCCGCAGAACCGTCCGTCCTGGTGGTGATCGTAGGTGGGGCCTTTGTGGGAGCCCGGAATCACCAGCAGGGCGCCGTTGGCTTCATTCATTTCGTCGATGCAGACGCCCACGGCCAGGATATCGTCGTTGGTATGGGGATAAAACGACCAGTCCTGGTGCCATTCCACCGGGCTGCCGTAGTCGGCGGACTTCATGTTCAGCTTGTTGCCGTTGGTCCGGATGTCGTCGCCGATCAGCTGCGCAACGATGTCGAGAATGCCGTCGTGCTCTATGGTGCGCCGGTACACGTCGTGGTGGTCGATCGGGCTCTTCAGTCGGCGCACCTGCGGATCGTGCGATGTGTGACCCGGCTCGAGATCGTAGAAATCCGTGTGTTCGGTAAAGGCGGCGGCTTTTTGTACGAATTCGTCCGTCACCCGCTGCAGATCCGCGACTTCCGCATCCGAAAGCACTTTGTCGACGGTTGTGTAACCGTTCTCGTGGTAGAACTCAACCTGCTTCTGGGATAACATCTGGACCTCCGTGAAAGGACTGCTTGCTCTCAGCCGTAACGCTCCTCGTTTGGCCGCGGCAGACGTTCTTCGACCGGCAGCAGGGCCGGTCCGCCGCACCGTGGCTCGGAGAGATAGTAGTAGGCTGTGCTGGCGTAGTCGTTGCTCAGCTTGTTCGCATGGCCGTGCTCGATGGACATGCGGAAGCTCTTCCGGAACCGGATCGGATCTTCGATGTGATACCGGTATACGGTGTTCTTGCCCTTGAACCTCCAGTCCGGGTTGCCGCTGTAAAGAATGATCCCGTGGTACGGCGCCTGGAACTCCGTCGTCGGGCCGTACGCGCCGTGGTACCAGTCTTCGGTGCCCGTGCCGTGCAGCGACGGCGGCCACGCCTCTCCGTCGATGAACATCATGTCGTCGCCTTCGCCGTACCAGTCGTTCGGGTTCCGTTGAAAGCAGTCGATGTCCAGGTGGGCGCCACAGTAGATCCCGTCGCCCTCGACATCGCAGATGACGTAGTTGTCCCGGTCGCTCGTATTCTGCCAGCGCGGGTCGTTCCGGTATTCGTCGGGTTTGAGCCCTTCCTCGAAGGTCCAGCCCTTCGTATCGGCTTCCCTTCGCCACTGTACGTAAAAATACGCCTGATCCGCCACCGCGTCAACGGTGGGATAGGCCTCGCAGTCGATGTAGAAGTAATGGAAGTAGCCTTCGTCGCCCTGGTTCTCCACTTCCAGTACGGCCTTTTCCCTGAATGGCATGGGCCACCACGCGTTGAATCCCTTGCCGTCCTGCGGGCTCATCTGCAGCGGCGCGGTGATGAAATCCTTGCGCATGCCGTGACCCAGGCCGAAGAAATCGCCGATGGGACACTCCACGCTCGGTTCCGGGCAACCGTCCCAGTACATGCGCAGCACGATGCGGCGGCAGTAGTCCTCGGACGGGATCCCGAGCGTCATCCAGATGTGCTTGATGCAGCCGGGGCCTTCGATCTGCCCGATGACGCGTTTCTCACCAGCCTCGATCCGCCAGGCGTCGGTGTTGGCGCCCGTCGTGTCCCAGCTCGAAATCCGATGGCTCTTGTACGTGCGCAGCGTGGGCAGCGACGCCAGGCTGGTCTGACCGATCATGGATCCTCCCTTGCAGGTTTGTGCAGATTTGCTCCGGAATGGGGCGCATGGACCGGCCCGCCAATCATGTGCCGTCCTCCTCGTTTATCCGTCACTCTCCGTATTCAGGTTCGTCCGGACGGGGCAGACGCGCCTCGACCGGCAACAGGGCCGGTCCGCTCCGCCGCGGCTCGGAAAGGTAGTAGTACGCCGTGCTCGAGTAATCGTTGCTCAGCTTGTTCGCGTGACCGTGCTCGATGGAGATGTGGAAGCTCTTCCGAAACCGAATCGGATCCTCGATGTGGTAGCGGTAGACCGTGTTCTTGCCCTTCCACCGCCATTCGTCGTTGCCGCTGTAGAGAATGATGCCGTGATAGGGCGCATTGTACTCGTCGGTCGGGCAGTAGGCGCAATGGTACCAGTCCTCGGTGCCGGTCCCGTGCAGCGACGGCGGCCATGCCTCGCCGTCGATGAACATCATATCGTCGCCTTCGCCGTACCAGTCGTTCGGGTTGCGCTGGAAGCAGTCGATGTCCAGGTGGGCGCCGCAGTAGACGCCGTTTCCTTCGACATCGCAGATGACGTAGTTTTTTTGCTCGCTCAGATTCGCCCAGCGCGGATCGTTACGGTAGGTTTCCGGCTTGATTCCTTCCTCGAAGGCCCATCCCCGGGTGTTGGCTTCCCGCCGCCACTGCACGTGAAAATACGCCTGGTCCGCCACCGGTTCGACCGTCGGGTACGTCTCGTAGTCGATGTAGAAGTAGTGGTTGTATCCCTCGGTCCCCTGGTTTTCCACTTCGATGACGGCCTTGTCCCTGAAGGGCATGGGCCACCAGGCATTGAACCCCTTGCCGTCCTGCGGGCTCATCTGCAGCGGCGCGGTGATGAAATCCTTGCGCATGCCGTGGCCGAGGCCAAAGAAATCGCCGATGGGGCACTCCACGCTCGGTTCCGCGCTGCCGTCCCAGTACATGCGCAGTACGATGCGGCGGCAGTAGTCCTCGGCCGGCAGCCCAAGCGTCATCCACAGGTGCTTGATGCATCCCGGTCCGTCGATCTCGCCGATGACGCGTTTCTCGCCGGCTTCGATGCGCCAGAAATCGGCGTTTTCACCGGAGGTATTCCAACTGGAAATCCGGCGGCTGTCATAAGCGCGCAACGAGGGCAGCGACGCCAGGCTGGTCTGACCGATCATGGAATCTTCCTTTCGGGTTTTTAAGGATACAAGTTATAGCTGTTGATCTACCACTTCGGCATGCCCACCGTCACCAGGGCCTCGGTCACCTGCCCGAAGGGCCGCCCGCCCACCGTCAGGTTCAGCGCCACAGGCTGCCGCCGGCATTGCGTGCCCTCCGGAACGTGCAGCACCAGGCGGATCTCCTTCTGTTCCCGCGGACCCAGGGACAGGGTCACCGTCTCGCACTGCCAGCCCTCGGGTCCCACCAGCCGGATGCGGGCCGGCTGCTCCGTGGGGAAGGGGTTGAGCACCCATCCGGTGAACTCGATCGGTCCGCCGTCCGGTGCGTGGGCGCGATAGGGCGCCAGCTTTCCGCCCTGGGACTCGGCGCCGAAATGAGGCTCGTCGTCATCCAGCAGCATGAGCGTGGTGTGCACGTCGTCGAAGGCCTCCGCGGCCCGGCCGATCTCGGCATACCATTCGGGTGACGTGCGGTACGGGCGGGTATGGCCCGTGATCACCAGTTCGGGCTCGAATCGATTCAGGTCTTCCAGGAACCGTTTATAGCATCCCAGGTCGAGCCCGTTCTTGTAGACGTGGTTCGTGAACATGCGCGCCCCGGCCTGGTAACCGACCCCGCCCTCCGTGTCAAAGAAGGCCTGGTCGCCCGTGTGGACCACGCGGGTCCCGTCGATCTCCATGCAGATCAACGTGGCGAAACGGGTGTGTCCCGACATGGGATACAGCGTGATGGGGATGTTCTCCCAGTGGACGGTCGTCTCGTTGGGGATGTGCCGGCCCACCCGGATCGGCTCGTGCCAGAGACAGGGCCGGTCGTACTTCACCGGGTGCTCAAGCAGATCGCTGAACTGCGTGCCCGCCAGGACCTCCGTCCCGTAGAGCCGCTGGAGCATGGGGATACCGTTGACGTGGTCATCGTGGAAATGGGAGACGAGCGTCGCGTCGATCCGATCGATCCCGAAGCGTTTCCTGAGCCCGCTGATCCCGTGGAGGATCGGCCTACGATTGGATACGTGGGATTTCTCCGGCCTGAATATCGCATTCACGTTGTAGCCGTAGTCGATGGACATGACCTTGCCCGTGTCGCTGAGCACGAAATGGGTCTCCGCCCCGGCGTGCTTCGAGCGGTACAGGTGGGGCAGGACCTCTTCGATATCGTCCTCGTCCGGGTCCTCCAGCGGTTCGGCGACGCCGGGCTGGATCTCCTCGAGGCACTTCAGGTTCGCCTTGAAGGCCGCGATGGCGCCGGCCGGGTCGTTCACCGGGTCCCCCAGGCTCGGGAGCAGCCGGTCCGTCCCGGCCGCGAGCAACCGGTTGACGGCGTGGTACAGGTTCCACGCGCCGGTGTAGTCGTTGTAGTTGTACTGCAGGGGCGCCAGGCGGGTCGTTTTCCCGGTCCCACAGATCACCTCGCCGACGAACCCGATGCGCCGGCCGCCGAAAGTCACGACGTAGCTGCTCGCGCCGTTGGTCATGCCCGGCGTGGGCACGACCTCCCACAACAGCCCCGCGATCTCGCACGTCTCGTAATCCATCAGCCAGCCGTCGACCGGCACGGGCCGGACGGGCGAGAAGCGGTCCCACCGGTTGTCGTAGGAGTTCCAGTGCTGCCGTTCGCGGAAGTGCTGTTCCGGGTCGACGAGATACTCCTGGTCCCAGTATGGTCCGAGTATCCAGACCCCCTTCTCACGCAGCCTGATGGCGCCGTCCGCGTGGTCCCGGAAGTGGTGGGTGAGCAGGACCGTCACCGCCTTGCCGCCCGCGATCTCGGCGAGGTGGTCCGCGGCCTCGCCGGTGCCGGCGTTGACCAGCACGACGCCCTCAGGCCCTTCGACGGCATAGACGATGCAGCTGTCCTGAAATCGGTAGATCCCTTCTTCAATTCGTTCCCAGTGGGAAGGCATGGATCTTAAGGCTCCTAGTGAACTATTGGACGCCAGCCGTTGATCTAGGCCGGTGGCTGGCCGGTTGGTGGCTGGCCGTTATGACAGGTTCCCGGCCAGACGACGGAAACACCACGCACAACCTAGTCCATTATGCATGCGAAGGGGCCGGCGGGCAACCCTTACCGCAGGACACCGGTACAAATGTATTGTAATCCGTCCCGGAAACGTATAAGTTCAATGCAGCGATTGCTTTATTCCCCGGAATTTGATTCGCGCCCGTACAGATTCCGGCTCGCATTCGTACGGAAACCGATACGTGTTCCTTCCACTGCCGGGGTCCGATCTTGGCCGACGTAGAAACCCTATACGACCGCTACTTCCTCGAATACGCCACCTACGTCGTCAAGAACCGGGCGATTCCGGAAATCGACGACGGCCTGAAGCCCGTTCAGCGCCGCATCCTGCACACCCTCTTCGAAATCGACGACGGCAAGTACCACAAGGTGGCCAACGTCGTCGGCCAGACGATGCAGTTCCATCCCCACGGCGACCAGTCCATCTTCGGCGCCCTGGTCTCGCTGGCCAACAAGGACCTGTTCATCGACAAGCAGGGCAATTTCGGCTCGGTGCTCACGGGCGGCCAGGCCTCGGCCGCGCGCTACATCGAATGCCGGCTCACGCCCCTCGCCCGGGAGGTGCTGCTCAGCCCGGAGATCACGGAATACGTGGACTCCTACGACGGACGCGCCCGCGAACCGGTGGTCTTCCCGGCCAAGGTGCCGGTGGCGCTCATCCTCGGCGCCGAAGGCATCGCCGTGGGCATGTCCACCCGCATCCTGCCCCACAACCCCATCGAAGTCATGGAAGCCCAGGTGTCCTGCCTCAAGGGCGAGCCCTTCCACCTGTACCCCGACTTCCCCACCGGCGGGCTCATGGACGTGAGCGAATACGAGGACGGCAACGGGCGCGTATATACCCGTGCGCGGCTGGAACCCCGGGACGACGGCGTGGTCATGGTCCGTGCGCTGCCCTTCGGCGAAACGACGGAAAGCCTGATGAAATCGATCGAGGAGGCGTCCCGTTCGAAGCGCATTGCGGTGTCCGGACTGACCGACTACACCACGGACGATGTGGAGATCGAGATCCGAACGGACCCCGACGCGGAAACCGCGGAAACCGCGGACATCCTGCGGGGACTGTACGCTTTCACGTCCTGCGAGGTCGCCCTCACCGCCAACCTGCTGGTCATCTCAGGCGGCCATCCCCGCGTGATGACCGTGACGGACATGATCCGTCACAGCACGAACCGGCTGCTGGAGATCCTCGAAGCGGAATTGAAGATCGAGGAACGGGACCTGCGTGCCCAGCTCCGCGCCCGCAGACTCGAGCAGGTCTTCATCGAAAACCGTATATACAAGGATATCGAGGACATCGACAACATCGAGGGCGTATACGCCGCCGTGCGCGAGGCCATTGCGAAGTACAGCCCGGTTTCGACCACGGCCCGCGCCGTGGACCGGGGCATGATCGAACTCAACGAGGCGCCGCCGGAGATCCGCGACGCGGCCCGCAGCCTGCTGACGACCGTCTACCGCAGCCTGGATTTCGAGCACTACGGTCCGAGCCGCGAGATGATCGCCCGGAACCTGGACGCGGTCGGCCATGGACCGGAGCCCCATCGTCGCCTGGTAAGGTCGCTGCTGGCGGCGATCCGCCACGAACTGACCGCGACGCGGCGCATGGCCGCCGTGGAAGACATCATCACGGCCGACAACCTGACGAAGGAGGACCTGGACCGGCTCCTCGACATCCCGATCCACCGCATCACCCGGTACGGTATCGACCGGGCGGAAGCCGAGATGCGGGAGATCGAAGGCCAGCTCAGGACGGTGCTCCACAACCTCCATCACTTGACGGATTTCGCCATCGATTTCCTGGAGCAGCTCATCCGCGGCTACCGCGACGAGCATCCCCGCCGCTCGGAGGTCAAGCCCTTCACGCCGGTGCAGGAACGCGACGCCGCGGCCCGCGACCTGGTGCTCCGTTACGACACCGAATCCGGGTACATGGGATACACCATCGAAAGCGGCCGGCCGCTCTTCAACGTCTCCCTCTACGACCGGGTCGTTATTGTCCGTTCCGGGGGCGTCGCGGGCGTCCACAATACCCTTGACAAAATGTACGTCGATCTCGATATCCTGTACTGCGCCATGGAGGAACCGGGCCGCGTGTTCACCGTCGCCTATCGCGATCTGGAAGGCTTCGCCTGCATCAAGCGCTGCACCATGGACCGCTGCCGGATCAACCAGCTCTACGAACTCGTGCCGGGGGATTCGTCGCTCCTGGCTTTCACGCCGGAGGCCGATCCGGAGATCGTGTTGATTTCGAGGGATACGGCAGTTGGTGAGGGAGTAGAGCGAGGGGGTGGCGAGGATGCAGCCGGTCAGGAGGCGGGGCAGGGTCGCGAAGTTCGCGAGATCCACGAGGCCGGCACGACCGGCGAGATCCGCGCAACCCGTGAGATCCTCAAAGCGGACGATTTTCCTATTCGAAGCCACCGTGCGAGAGGCGACCGGATTGAGCGGACGGATATCGCGGGTGTAGAGTTTGTGACCAATAGCAGCATCAACCAGGAAAGGTGATCTACATGTCTTCATGGAATCTGTTAAGCTGGAACGTAAATGGAGTAAGGGCGGTGGCGAAGAAGGGCTTCATCGAGTGGCTCCAAGAAGAGGCGCCGGACATCCTGTGCATCCAGGAAACCAAGTCCCAGGAGTCGCAACTGGACGCCAAGATCACGGATGTCGACGGATATACGAGTTACTGGTCGGAAGCGGAGAAAAAAGGGTACAGCGGCGTAGGCGTCTACACGCGCCATGAACCAATCAGCGTCGAGAAGGGATTCGGTGAGGAGCGGTTCGATTCGGAAGGCCGGACCCTGGTGCTGGAGTATCCCGATTTCACGCTATTCAACGTGTACTTCCCGAACGGAAAGCAGAACGCCCAACGGCTGCAGTACAAGATGGATTTCTACGACGCTATCCTGGCCCACTGGGAATCCCTTCGCGCCGACGGCAAGAAACTGGTCATCTGCGGCGACGTAAACACGGCCCACAAGGCCATCGACCTTGCCCGCCCCAAGGACAACGAGAAGATCTCCGGGTTCCTCCCCATGGAACGCGAGTGGATCGACAAGATCGTCAGACAGGGTTACGTAGATACCTTCCGGCAATTCGACGAAGGGCCGGACAACTACACCTGGTGGCACCTCATGTCCGGAGCGAGAAAGCGGAACGTGGGCTGGCGCATAGATTACTTCTACGTGACCGCGGACCTGATGCCCTCAGTATCGAACGCGTGGATCATGCCGGACGTCATGGGGTCGGACCACTGCCCGATCGGGATTGAGGTGGGGTGAGGCAAAACCGCTGATTGAACATCATGTTATTGAATTGAGGACGGGATTTGTATCCAGTTGGCAACACGAAATTCTAAAACCCGGTTGAATGTGTTTTATGGTTTGAAATATCCTTCGTCAATTAGTCATCTTTATCGACAGTCTCTCGGTAGGTATACATGACTATCGATTTAGAGTGAACTCACCGAAGAATAACGGGTGGTTAAGTGAAGACCCAAGCTTTTGATGTTTTCTGTGGAATCGGTGGCCTTTCGTATGGACTGAAACAGGCCGATATAGATGTTGTCGCCGGTCTAGACAGTGACGATACATGTTCCACCGCATGAAAAACCTCGAGATCTTGCGATAATGACGATGGGAGAACGCGTCGGAATTGACGTTTTTGTAAATGGACGGATGCGTGAACGTAACCTACTTCAGCACATTCCGACCTCGCGGCTCACAGAAAACTACCTATACGGCCAGGTGCACTACGATGGACTGGACGACGATGTAGATCGCTTCACGACGAGTAGGGAAGGGATTCTCTCAGATGATCCCCAATATAGGTCATTCTTGAAACAGATACAGAAGGACGTAATTGCGAAGATCCTCGACGACTGGGATGCATGGAGGCTCAAGCATAAAAAGCCTGGTGATTTGGTAAGAAGATACATTGAGGATAAACAAACTTTGAGTCTCCTCCGAAAAGTCCTGTGTTTACATGATGAAGGATGAGGTATAGATTTCCTGTGTCAAGCCTATGCCGCAATGGACCGGACCGCAGAAAGGGGCCCCGGATGTTCAGGAAGAGCGATCCTTCTCGTCAGACGGACCTGTTCGGCGAATTCGAGGTGCCCATGAAGTCGTCTCGTCAGAAGCAGCTCAACGACCCGCGGGCCTGGCACAACCTGTTCTTTCTCCATGTCACCGCGCAGATCGACGAGACGCCCTACGTCGCGCTCTTCGACGAGACTGCCGGTCGTCCGAACGCGCCGGTGCGCGTGCTTTTGGCGATGATGGTCCTGAAGGAGGGTCACGGCTGGAGCGACGCTGCGCTTTACGAGCACTGCCGGTTCAACCTTCTGGTCATGCGGGCGTTGGGTCTTTCGAGCCTTTCGGACGAGGTGCCGGTGGAGTCGCCGTATAATCTGTTCAAACAGTCCCTGTACCTCCATGAGCGGGCGACGGGCGAAGATCTGATCGGGGCGACCTTCGCGCAGTTGACCAGGTCGCAGGCTGCGGCCTTCGGGGTTTTGGGCCAGCAGATCCGCATGGACAGCAAGCTGATCGGTTCGAACATCGCCGCGTGCTGCCGCTTGCAGTTGGTCCTGGGCAGCCTTCGGTCGTTCTGGTCGTCCCTGGCGGAGACGGACCGTTCCCGCGTGTCGTCGTCCGACCGGGAGGCGCTGGACGACCTGCTCGAGCGCAAGCCTCATCAGACGGTGTACCGTCTTTCGCGTTCGGAGAAGGAAGCCATGCTGGAAGACGCGGGCCGTCTGCTGCGGCGGCTTGCGCGCGCGTACAGCAGTCGGGACAGCGACCGGCACGGCCTGATCGAACGGATCCTGTCGGAGCAGTACGCCTCGGGGCCGTCCCCTGACGATCTGCGTCCGAAGCCGGCCCGGGAGGTGTCGGCCTCCTCGTTGCAGTCCCCGGAAGACGCGGACGCCGCCTACCGGAAGAAGGGCGCGCAACAGGTCAAGGGCTACCGCGTGAACCTGACCGAGACCTGCAACGATCAGGGGCCGAACCTGATCGCCGACCTGGACGTTGCGCCGGCCTCGACGCCGGACAGCGCCTTCTGTGTCCCGGCGGTGGAACGCGCGCAGGAGGTGGTCGGAACGGTCGGCGAAGTATCCATGGACGGGGCGTATCAGGACGCAGGCAACGCCGTCTGGGCCCGGGACGGGGACAAGATCTTCCACTACAGCGGTATCCAGGGCAGAAAGGGGCGTTTTTCCTACGGCCGAAGGGGCGAGGAGGTATGGGTGGAAGACGTCCAAACCGGCCAGCGGCAGCGCGCCACGGCATACAAGCCGGGACACTACACGATCGAAGTGGACGGCAGGAAACGGTACTTCACCGACCAGACCGTCGAGGCCTTCCAACGGCGCAGGCGGGTCGAAGACCTGCCCGAAGCCATAAGGCGGCGGCGCAACAACGTGGAGGCCAGCATCTTCCAACTGGTCATCCACACCAGAAACGGCAAGACGCGCTACCGGGGACAGGTTGCCCACCAGAGATGGGCAACCTGTCGCGGCCTGTGGATCAACCTGATGCGCATCAGGCATCATCTCGTCCAATCCTCGCCGGTTCCCGCCTGAGGGGCATAGAAGCCCGAAAACCGGCCTTGCGAAGACGGCGCGGACCCGGAAAAGGGCCTGGAACGAAGCGGAAAGCCCCACTACGAACCCCCAGCCGAAGTATGCGAAGCACATCCTGAACGATCGCTTACACCGCATCAGGGCGCTGGCGCATCGTCCTGACACGGTGAAAGACCCTTTTCGGACACGACTCAAATTTAGTTCGTGATTACGCTCACCATCCACGACTAATCATTTTAAGAAGCTTGTCGTCCTGTTTTTCGAAATCAATGCACACGTGCACATTTTAATTAGTTTAATTATATATAGCTGTTATTTGCATTGTTATTGTTGTATACTGATAAATGGAACGGCCGGTACAGCGTTACACTCACCATCCATATAACCGGCACAGGATGCATCGCAACAGAACATGTAACCGGTCCGCCGCGACAAGGCGCCACGGGGCTGTCACCGGTTTGCGATACGAAGGAAAAGCAGCGCCAGCGTATCCGGTCTGCACTTCGATGCATACAGGCGTGTACCATCTACCGCCTCAGTCAGTACAGTTGGAAAGCTGCCATGTCCGCGTTGCACGTGGATGGGGCGGCGATCTATTTCAGAGCACCTGTAATCCGAATCAGTTTCCGGCACCCGTGTCCTTGCGCCGGCGGAATCACGAAAGATCCGCACGGCCGCAGAGGCAGGGTAGCGGAATACCCGTAACCGGGTGCACGATCCGGGGAATCAAACGGTGCCGGATGCAACCGTCGCGCTTGATCGGCCTACGATTTCAGGCGCTTTCAGTGGAAAGGCAGTTACTTTGAGACCATGAATAAGCAACCAGGCAGGCCAGGGGACTTCCATCTGATACACGCATGTCTTGAAGGTCGATCGGATGCGCAGAGTCTACTCTATAAAACGTTTTTTATGTCGGACATGCCCGTTCACTTCTGGGTTTACAAGAAAGCGTACTGGATACCGGCGGCTGAAAAGGAAGACATCCTCAACGACATTTTCATCGCGGTCATGCAGAGTCTTCCCAAGTTCGAATTCCGCAGTGCTTTGAGCACCTACGTTATCCGCATTGCCAAGATCAAGTGTCTTGACGCCATGCCATCACGGATGGGCGTCGCCAGGGGGAGGGGGATCAAGTTCGTCGATATCGACTGGTTCGCGTCGAACACCGAGTCGGGGCTGCAGATCGAAGACGCTAATCCGAACAACGGACCTGATCGGTTATTTAAGAAAACTCTGATTAAGTCCTGGCGTTGACTTGCTGATTCATGTTGCATGATATGGTTAGTACTTCAGCCTGTCGCATCACAACCCACCGATCCAGTTCAAGCGGGGCAGACCATGACGCATCAGCCGAGTTTTTCCGATATGGCCTATGATCAGAAGAAGAAAAAAACGCGCAAGGAACGCTTTCTGGGCGAGATGAATGAAGTATTGCCCTGGGACGTGCTGCTCGCCCACATCCTGGAACATTATCCGAAGGCGGGCAAGGGCCGTCGCCCGATCGGAGCCGAGGTGATGCTCAGGATCTACTTCATGCAGCAGTGGTACGCCTTGAGCGATCCGGCGATGGAGGACAGTCTCTACGACGTGGAATCGATGCGCCGCTTCGCGGGGGTGGACCTGAACGGGGTGCCGGACGAGACGACGATCTGCAAGTTCCGCCATCTTCTGGAGGCCCACGGGCTGACCGAAGCGCTGTTCGCGCAGGCCAGGGGCTATCTGTCGGAGCGGGGCCTGATCGTGAGCGAAGGCAGCATCGTGGACGCCACGATCATCCACGCGCCGTCGTCCACGAAGAACAGGGAAGGCAAGCGGGACCCCGAGATGGCTAGCACGAAGAAGGGCAACACCTGGCACTTCGGCATGAAGGCCCACGTGGGCACCGACACGAAGGGCCGGGTGCACAGCGTGGTGACCACGCCCGCTTCGGTGCACGACGCCCGGGTGATGGAGGCCTGTCTGCACGGCGAGGAGAAGACCATCTACGCGGACAAGGCCTACGCGGATCAGGGGCGCAAGGAACGGGCCGAAGCAGAAGACGTGGCATGGCGGGTGCTTCGCAAGGCCCGGCGGGGCAGGCGGCTCAACTGCTGCGACCTGGCGTTCAATCGCAAGAGCAATCGCGTAAGAGCCAGAGTCGAACATCCCTTCGGCGTCATCAAGCATCTGTGGGGCTACCGCAAGGTCAGGTATCGAGGGCTGGCCAAGAACACCGCGCAGCTCTTCTCCCTGTTCGCCCTGGCCAACTTCCATCTGGTCCGAAGGGAACTGGCGGTCACATAGGGTAAGGTGCGTCCGGACCGGTCGAAACCGGCCGGAAAGGCCGTTCCGGGACCCGTCCGGGGCCGGCAACACCCTCGAAAATACCCAAAACCACGACATGTTCAACATGATCGGTCCTTCAACAGGCTCAGGCCATCACACTTGATCGAACAAACGGGTTGTTCAGAGGTTCCTTAAGAAGCTGGAGGAGGAAGAACAGATTTACCTGTTGCATACCGCCCTCAAATACTACACCGGCCCGCGGTGCCGGAACGTCCTTAAAATGTACGTCAGGGAACTGAAAGGCGAACTGACCAGGGAGGACATCGCCGAACTGATGGGAGTGTCCGTACAACGAATGGGACAGATGATCTACGACTGCATGTACCGCCTCAGGCGCAAAATGCAAAGCAGGTACCGTGACTACGAGCATTTTACAGATTGCGTGTGCGAAGGCGCCAGGCGTCGTAGACGCAAAAGAAAGGAGTAGTCTTGCCGTTGCGAATGACGGGTCGCGGCCCTTAAACCCGCGACACCTTCTTTCGCAGGCGGGGATGGATCGTTGTATGGAGCAATCCTCCCGGACCGCAGTTCCCCATCAACCATCCTCCCCGCATTTCGCCCGGTGATCCGGTCCTGGTTGAACTTTGACCTGTTCCGCTCCACTGACCGGACATACGCCTTTGGTGTTGGCTGGTGGTCTTCTACGGTTCCCGTGGACCGGAATACCGGCATTAAGATGTTGACAATCGACAGGCTGCACGTACGTTACGGAGAGCCGGAAGGAGTTCACCGCATGGAGATGACTTATCCGCGGCGGAAGACCCGTGAAGTACGCGTAGGCAACGTTACGGTCGGCGGCACGCATCCGATCGCCGTGCAATCAATGATCACGGAGAACACGCGGGACGTGGCGGCGTGCGTGGATGCGATCGTACGATTGCACGAACTCGGTTGTGAAATCGTGCGGGTGACCACCCCTACGCTGGCGGACGCCCACAGCCTGCGAGAAATCAAGCATACCCTCGACCTGAGGGGCGTGGACGTGCCCCTGGTTGCCGATGTTCATCACCAGGGCACCCGAATAGCCGAGGAAGTCGCCAGATCCGTCGACAAGGTGCGTATCAACCCCGGCCTGTTCGTGTTCCAGCGGCTGGCTGATACCATCGAGTACACGCAGGAAGAATTCGAAGCGGCAAGGCGGAAAGTGGAGGAAGACCTGGAGCCGGTCATCGAGGTCTGCCGGGAACGGGACATCGCCATGCGCATCGGCGTGAACCACGGGTCCCTGTCGGACCGCATGACGGTGACTCACGGTGACACGCCGCTCGGTATGGTGGAGTCCGCGCTGGAGTTCATCCGGGTATGCGAGGCGCGGGACTACCGCAACCTGATTGTTTCGCTCAAGGCGTCCCGCGTGCCCGTCATGATCCAGGCCAACCGGCTCTTAGCGAGCCGTATGGACGAAGAAGGCATGGACTATCCCCTGCATCTGGGCGTCACCGAGGCCGGCGACGGCGAGTACGCCAGGATCAAATCCACATCGGGAATCGGCACACTGCTGGCCGAAGGGCTCGGCGACACCATCCGCGTATCACTCGCCGAGGATCCGGCCAACGAAATCCCGGTCTGTTACGATATCCTCCAATCGCTGGGCTTGCGCCGCACCAGGGTCGAGTTCATCGCATGTCCTTCCTGCGGACGAACCAAGTTCAACCTGGAAAACGTACTGGCGGAGGTCAAGGCGGTCACCGACCACCTCGCGGGCCTCGATATCGCCGTCATGGGATGCATCGTAAATGGTCCCGGAGAAATGGCCGATGCCGATTACGGCTATGTCGGACGGGCCAACGGGATCATCTCGCTTTACCGCGGGCGGGAATGCGTCAAGATGAGCGTTCCACAGGAACGGGGTGTCCATGAACTGGTCGACTTGATCAAATCGGATGGCCGCTGGGTAGATCCTTGACCGGCGGCCCTTCTCGATTCAGCATCCCATGACATCCTGCGGTTCGAATGCGAAGCCGAATGCCAGGGCGGTCCGCCGCGGTGCGCGTTCCCCGGCCGCTTCCGTTGCAGCCGTTTCCCGGTGTTCCCCGTCAGTCACGTACCGGTGCCATCCCCCGTAGTTCTTCGTGCTTTCGACATCCTAACGCGTGCCTGACGGTAAGATCTTGTGGTCGGTGTCGATCCTCGTTTCCAACTGCTGCCGGACCGAGGCGAACAGGAATCGAATATCGGTTGACCGAGCGGCCGCGGTTCATTAATTTGTTGCTTTCACGGCGCGCAAATCCCGGAGCCTGCGATTTTATCCAGCCCGTTTGCAGGAGGTCGTACTGCATGCCCGATACGTTGACGGTCATCGACAACCGGACCGGCAAGAAATACGAGATCCCGATCCTGTACGGGACATATCCCAGATACGGCGCCGCGATCCCCACCACGGACTTTCGACAGATCAAGATGTCCGATGACGACTTCGGCCTGCTGGGTTACGACCCGGCGTTCACCAACACCGCCTCCTGCCGGAGCAGCATAACCCACATCGACGGGGAAAAGGGCATCCTGCGTTACCGGGGTTACCCCATCGAGGACCTGGCGGTCAACAGTTCCTTTCTCGAAGTCGCCTTCCTGATCGTCCACGGCATGCTGCCGACCCGTACCG
Source organism: bacterium (assembly GCA_965207085.1). Lineage (GTDB taxonomy): Bacteria > JAAXHH01 > JAAXHH01 > JAAXHH01 > JAAXHH01 > JAAXHH01. Next base: position 665,726 of record CBDBLQ010000002.1, read on the forward strand.
AGCTGGACGAATGGTCCTACGACATCACCCATCACGCGATCGTCCATGAGAATATCAAGAAGTTCATGGACGGGTTCCGTTACGACGCCCATCCCATGGGCATCCTGATCAGCACGGTCGCCGCGCTTTCCACCTTCTACCCGGAAGCGAAGCAGATCCGCGACGTGGAGATCCGAAACGAACAGATCCACCGACTCATCGCCAAGATACCGACCATCGCCGCCTTCGCGTACCGGCACAGCCAGGGCTTTCCCTACACCTATCCAGACAACGGCCTGGGATACTGCGGCAACTTCCTGTCCATGATGTACAAGATGACGGAGAAGTACACCCCCGATCCCGTGCTGGAGAAGGCCCTGGACGTGGTATTCATCCTGCACGTGGACCACGAGCAGAACTGCAGCGCCAACGCGATGCGGAGCGTAGGCAGTTCGCTGCCCGATCCCTACGTGTCCGTGGCCGCCGCCGCCGCCGGCCTGTACGGTCCGCTGCACGGCGGCGCGAACGAGCAGGTGCTGCACATGCTGCAGGAAATCGGCCACATCAGCCGCGTGCCCGCTTACATCAAGAAGGTCAAGCAGGGCGATATCCGGCTCATGGGGTTCGGCCACCGGGTGTACAAGAACTACGATCCCCGGGCCAAGATCCTCAAGGAGATGACCCACCGGGTACTGGGCGTGACCGAAAAGAACACGCTGCTGGACGTCGCCGTGGAACTAGAGCGTATCGCTCTTGAAGACGATTATTTCGTCAACCGGCAACTCTATCCGAACGTCGACTTCTATTCGGGCCTCATCTACCAGGCCATGGGCTTCCCGCTCGAAATGTTCCCGGTGCTCTTCGCCATTCCCCGCACCGTGGGCTGGCTGGCCCAGTGGGCGGAGATGCTGGACGACCCGGAGCAGAAAATCGCCCGCCCCCGCCAGATCTATACCGGCGACGACGTCTGCCAGTACGTCCCGATTGAAGACCGTTAGCAAGGCGGCAGCACGGTAGGATTTCGTCCGGCCGTCAGCTTCGCGGCGCCCAGCGCCCGTCAGCTCCGCGGCACCCATCTGTAGGCGTCCCGGCTGTTCTTCCCCATGATTTTATCCAGGGCTTCCGAACCTCTCGGTTCGAAGCAGGCCATGGCCAGTGACTGCACCTGGCGGTAGGAAGCGAATCTCCAGGATACCGGCCAGTTGCTGGCATACAGCAGCCGGTGCTCCCCGAAGGCGTTCCAGAGCACATCGAGGACCGGTTTGTAGAAAGCCGGGTCCTCCGGCGGAGGAGCGTCCCGCGCCAGTTCCACCATGCCCGATATCTTGCAGAACACGTTGGGATGGGCCGCGGCGGAGGTGATGCCGGCTATCCATTCCTCGTCCGGCGCCCCCCCGGTTACCGGCACGTGGGCGAGGTGGTTCAGCACGATCCTGAGACCGGGGAAACGGGCGGCGCAGGCGGTCACCCCGGCCAGCCACTCCTTGCCCACGAGCAGGTCCAGCGTGAGGTCGTGGGCGACGAGTTGCTCCAGCGCCTTGAGATACGCCGGATCGTCTACCGGCGCCTTCCCCAGCCGGATGCCGTAGAAGAGGTCATGGGCGGCAAACCGGTCCAGGTCGGATTCGAAGTCCTCATCGGGTGGTTCCAGGTGACCCGCCAGGCCCAGCAGGAAGGGGTCTTCCTCGGCCAGGTCCAGGATCCACTGATTGTCCTCCACCCAGGCGCTGGCTTCCACCACGACCGTGCCCGTGACGCCTTCGGCCAGCGCTTCGCGCTTGAAGTCCTCCGGCATGATCCTCCGGTAGAGAAACGCGTCGGCGGCACGGGGCCAGGGCACGCCCTGCGGCCTGGAGGGATCGTAGAAGTGGGTGTGGGTGTCGACGATCAAACCGCGTTCCTCTCTGAGACCTTCCGACAACTCTCGAAGAAATCCGCATTGGACGCCGAGAAACCGAACTGCTGCTCGATCTCGCGGACCGCGATTTCCGTTACGAAGAGTTGATCCAGCGTGTCCGGGAACTCGACGCCCGCGGTGCAGTCTCGCAGGAATACGATATTGTATCCGTACCGGGCCATGGACCGTATGCCGTAGTCCCTGCCCAGGACGCACCAGTTGGTGGCGAAGCCGGCGTAGACCAGGTGGAGCACGTTCCGTTCGGCCAGTACTTCGTGCAGTTCGGCACCGGTGGCGATCACCACGTCTTCGTCACGGATCTCCACGGCCGACGACACCGTCAGGCCGTCGCTGATGGGGTCCCAGTGAAGGCCGATGCCCGGGGGTTGGCTCCGGGGACCGCGGTAGGCCTGGTACGCGCCTTCCCTGCTCCGAAACGCCGGTGGCGGCCAGTCCGCACCGCCGCGCGGTGGTTCCGGTGCCGTCGGGTTCCGGGCCGACTGGGGAAACTGCCGCGCCACCTCGGGCGAAGGGGCATGGATCACAGGCAGGCCGGCCTTCCGGCTCATCTCGATGGCCGGCACAATCGCCTCCCGCGTGACCCGGGCGGCCCGCTCGATCCAGCTGTCGATGAAATGGGTGTTCCACAGGTCCACCAGGACGAGCGCCGTCTGTTCGACGGGCAGGTCCATCCGGATCTCCCGGCGGATGAAGTGCTCCTCCCTGCAGGGCACGTCGGCGGGCGTGCTGTCCTGAAAATACCGCACTTTCAGGTCGAGTACGGCCGGGTTATCTGACACTTCTGCCTGCCTTCGATTGCGGTGGCGTCGGATTCGCGGGCTTCACCGGCCGGGACGTGGCGGCCTTCGAAGGCGCTTCCGCCTTCCGCGACGACTGATCCGCGTCCCCTGACGGTTCCGGGTCCCCTGTCCGGCTTCCTTGCTGCAAACGCTGGACGATCTCGTCCACGTCGTAGACACATCCCCCCCACGCGCCGCCGCCGGCCTGCTGCAGTGCGGCCCAGAGGCGGGTGTCGTCGGGCAGATTCGGGTCGACGGCCAGGTCATCCCTCGGCGAACGCCCGGCGAGCAGCCGGCTGCCTTCTTCCGCGCCGATCGTGCGGTCCCCTCTGCCGACCAGGTTGATGGATCCGGTCAGGTTGTTCCGGTCTATGACGATTTCCACCAGGTCGCCGTCGATGATCTTCCCTATGGGGCCGCCCGCGAGGGCCTCGGGACCGACGTGACCGATGCAGGCGCCCGTCGAGATACCGGAGAACCGGGCGTCGGTCACCACGGCGACGTGTTTTCCGAAGGACAGGTGCCTCAACGCGGCGGTGATCTGGTAGGTCTCCTCCATTCCGGCGCCCATGGGGCCCCGGCAGATGAGCACCAGCACGTCGCCGGGCTTGATCCGGTCCTCGCCCCGGCTCTTGATGGCGGCGATGGCGTTCCGTTCCCGTGTGAATACCCGTGCGGGTCCCATTTTTCGGTACACTCCGTCCGAATCGACGACGTCCGGGTCGATGGCCGTGCTCTTGATGACCGATCCCTCCGGCGCGAGGTTGCCCACGGGAAAGGTTACCGTGCTGGTCAGCCCCCGGTTCCGCGCGCGATCGGGGGACATGATCACGTCGTCCGGGTCGATCCCGTCCACCTTCTTGAGGCGCTCGCGGACCAGCCTCCGCCTGTCGGACGCCTGCCACCAGTCCAGGACCTCGCCCAGGGTTGTCCCGGCCGCGGTAAGTACCGATTCGTTCAACAGACCCGCTTCGCGCAGGTGAAGCATGACTTCCGGCACGCCGCCGGCGAGAAAGGCAATCACCGTGGGATGGCCCGTCGGTCCGTTCGGCAGCACGTCCACCAGCCTGGGAGTCTGCCGGTTTATCCTTGCCCAGTCCTCAATCCCGGGGCGCTCCAGCCCGGCGGCATGGGCGACCGCGGGGATGTGCAGCAGCAGGTTGGTGGAGCCTCCGAAGGCGGCATGGACCGTCATGGCGTTCTCGAGCGCCTTTTCGGTCAGGATCTTTCGAACGGTCATTCCCTCGGCGTCCAGCCGCATCAGCGCGCGGGCAGACCGCTTAGCCATGTCGATCCAGATGGGTTGTCCCGACGGCGCCAGCGCGCTGTGGGGCAGGGAGAGGCCGAAGGCTTCGCCCACGACCTGCGAAGTAGCCGCCGTACCGAGGAACTGGCAGCCGCCGCCCGGCGACGCGCAGGTCCGGCAGCCCATGTCCGCCGCGTATTCGAGCGTGATCTCACCGTGGGCGTACCGGGCGCCGATGGACTGGATCATACCGGCGTCTTCACCTTCCTCGGGCGGCAGGGTGACACCGCCCGGCACCAGCACGCAGGGCAGGTCGTGGGACGCCGCCAGCGCGATCATCATGGCCGGCAGCCCCTTGTCACACGTTGCCACGCCGATCACGCCCCGGCGCGTCGGCAACGACCGGATCAGCCGCCGGAAGACCATGGCCGCGTCGTTTCGATAGGGCAGGCTGTCCATCATGCCCGTCGTGCCCTGGGTGCGCCCGTCGCAGGGATCGGTGCAGTAGCCGCCGAATGGGATGCCGCCCAGGGCCGTGAGCTCCTCGGCGGCCGCGTGCATGAGCAGGCCGACTTCCCAGTGGCCCGTGTGGTACCCCAGGGCCACGGGCGTTCCATCGGATGCGCGGATCCCTCCCTGGGTGCTGAGGATCAGGTATTCCCGGCGTTTCAGCGCCTTCGGATTCCAACCCATGCCCACGTTCTGGGACAGGCCGAAGAGGTCGCCGCTCGGGCTCTCCCGCAGCATGTCGCCGGTCAGCGGCAGACTGCCCTCCGGTCCCGGTGCGCTGGACTGTATATCGTATATGGCGGGATCGGACTGGCCGACGACGGCTTCGAAGGAGAGCAGGGAAGGTGGTCTCATGATGGGGGATTCCGGGGCCGCTCTAGAGCCGCTCAAGGGCCGCCGCGGCCGGGGATTGCCTTGACACGCCCACCGGCGAACCGTATCATTATCCGAGATTTACGGGGTGTAGCGCAGTCCGGTCAGCGCACCTGCTTTGGGAGCAGGGGGTCGGGGGTTCAAATCCCCCCACCCCGATTACCGATTCGCCCGCAAACAGCACACTTCCTGCTACAGATTCCCCGCACACAGCACGCTTCCTTCTACGGATCCTGGCTTCGGATCTCCACGTATCTTGCCAGCCGGTCCACCTCACCGTCGTCCACGTACTTCCCGATTTCACGGCGAAACTGCTCCATGCTGGTATACGGACGGTATTCCCTGAATTCATGGGCCATGCGTTCGCCCACGCCAGGTACGGCGAGTATCTCCTCGTCGGTGGCCGTATTCAGGTCGATGGGGACGAACACGTACTGCTCCATGCGGGCGACCTCCGCGTCATCCACGTACTTGCCCATTTCCCGACGCCACTGGGCGATGGAAAGATAGGGGCGGTACTCCTTGAACTCGTGCAGCATCCGGTCCCCAACGCCGGGCACCAGCAGGATCTCCGCGTCCGAAGCCGTGTTCAGGTTCAGGGGTATAAACATGCCTGCGTAGAGCGCGGCGGCTTCATCGCCCCCCACGTGCCCGTTGATCAGCCCGTCCAGTTCGGTCATGTCCATGAAGGGACGCGCGTCCAGCACCGCTTCCGCAAGCTCGGCGGTCATGCCCGGCAGCATCCCGAGATCGTCGCTTCCGGCGAGATTGGGATTGATGACCGCAGACGCCGATTCGACGGCCGATTCGACCTGGGCGGCATCATCCGGACTGCCCGGATCGCCTGGACTGCCCGGATCACCCGGACTGCCCGAACCGTCCGTTTCCGAACCGCCGCATCCTCCCATCACGACCGCGAACAGGCCAGTGATCAGCGCATGCAGCAATACCGACCGAGGTTTCATAAAGATTGTCATGGTTTCTCCAGGGTATTGGTGGTGACAGGTCCTGTATGAACGGCCGGATGCCGAAAGCAGGCCACCAGGCCAAGCAAACCGAACAATATCATGGTACCCGGTGCGAGGGACGGATAAGCGCCGCTCAACGCTTCCCACACCAGTTCGAGCCCTTGCCGCGACGGATACATTTCCAGCTCGAACTCCACGTTGCCCTGGTAGTGCAGCCACTGCCCGACGAATCCGGAAATAACGAACAGGACCATCATGGCCTGGTACGTCCGAATGACGGCGATGCCGGGCGAGAGGATGAGCCAGATCGAAACCGGCAGCGCGGCGGCCAGCAGTACGATCGGCGCCCATTGCCAGGGGTCTTCCATGTGATCCAGCAGCACCAGTTCGAAACCAACGCCGACGATGCCGAACGTCAGCACGACCAGAACGAGTCGCCGGAGCGTTCCGGCATCGTCCTGCGGAATCCCACGGTGTGGTTGAACCACGTTTCGTGCCTCGCGTACTCCAGAATGTGTCAACCCGTCAGAACAGCGTCTGCTTTTCCAGCGGTTTCAGGATATCCGGCGTGTCGTTGGCCACCCGGTTAACCTGGTCGCTCACAGGACGGATTTCATAGGGTCCTTCGTGGGGCGTTCCGATGATCTCCTGCAGCGTTTCAACGGGGGTTCCTGGGTCGAGCCAATCGGTAAAGTCGTCCGGATCGACCACCGCGGGCTGTCGATCGTGTATATCCACAAGTGCGGACGAAGCTTCAGTCGTGATAATGGTGAACGTCTCGAGGTGCTCGCCTCCACGGCCCCACTGCTCCCACAAAGCGGCGAAGGAAAGAGGTGAACCGCTCTCGAGCGCCAGGAAATAAGGTTGCTTGCCGCCCCCGGTCGGCCCGGTCCGCTTCCATTCGAACCAACCATTCGCGGGGATGAGGCACCGCTTCGACCGGAAAGCCGATCGGAAGGCCGGCTTCTCCTGAACGGTTTCCGCCCTGGCGTTGATCATCCGCGCGCCGATCTTGACGTCCTTGGCCCAGAACGGGACCAATCCCCACCGAAGCACGGACATGGATCTCATCCCGTTTTCGTCCAGGCGGCAGAGCGCGAAATCCTGGGTTGGCGCACCGTTGAACCTGGGTTGCGGATCAAGCCGTGGCGCGGATACAGGCAGTGTGTACAGCGTGTAGATCTGCTGCCAGGTCAGGTTCTGCGAGAGGCGGCCGCACATGCTCGAAATCGTCCTTTACTATTTGATTCGCGCGTCGTTATTGCCACGCGGATTGATAGTACATGCATGGAAATCTTGACCTTGCCTGGTCGATGTATATCATTTAATCAGCGAAGATACGTTGCTTTCCCCACGATGCAAGCCCAATCAGTCAGGAACAGGAGCCTGCTTTGAACTACAGTCCGGACACTTTCCGCGGTGATCTGTTCGGTGGGATAACCGCGGCGGTAGTGGGGCTGCCGGTCGCGCTCGCGTTCGGCATCGCTTCGGGCATGGGCGCGGCGGCCGGTCTGTACGGCGCGATCGGCGTCGGTTTGTTTGCCGCGCTGTTCGGCGGAACCCGTTCCCAGATTTCCGGTCCCACGGCGCCCATGACGGTGGCCATGGCCGTCATCATAACGGAACACGCCAGTTCGATGAGCGAAGCGCTGGTCGTAGTTATGATGGGCGGTTTCCTGCAGATTCTGCTCGGCGTACTGAGGATCGGCCGTTATGTAGCCTACACCCCCCACGTGGTGATCTCGGGTTTCATGTCCGGTATCGGCCTGATCGTCATGCTGATTCAGGCCCTGCCGTTCATCGGCGCACCCGCCGCGCCAGGCGGCGTCGTCGGCACCGTTCGCGTACTTTCGGAAGCCATTGGGGACATCAACTACAGCGCTTTCGTAATCGCCTTCGTTACCCTGGCCGTCGGCGTGCTCTGGCCAGGACGGTTGTCGAAAACCGTGCCCGGCACCCTCGTAGCGCTTATCACCGGCACGCTGCTGAGCGTGCTATGGTTCACCGAAGTACCGGTAATCGGGGTCATTCCGTCCGGCCTGCCGGAAATTGTCTTCGTCCCGCCCTCGGCCGACTTCCTCCTGCGCGCCATTGAGCCCGCGCTCATCCTCGCTCTGCTGGGTTCGGTGGACAGCCTGCTCACCTCCCTTATCGCCGACTCGCTGACGGGTACGCGCCACAGGGCGGACCAGGAACTGGTGGGGCAGGGCATCGGCAACATGGTGGCCGGACTGATCGGCGGTCTCCCCGGCGCCGGCGCCACCATGGGCACGGTAACCAATATCAGGGCCGGAGGTACCACCCGCCTGTCCGGCGCGGTCCGCGCGATCATACTGCTGGTGCTCCTCATGGGCCTGGGCTGGGTCGTCGAGCCGATCCCTCACGCCGTGCTGGCGGGCATATTGATGAAGGTGGGCTGGGACATCGTCGACTGGCGGATGCTGACGCGGATCCACCGCCTCCGCAGGGAACATCTATTCATTCTGCTGATCACCCTGGGGCTGACCGTATTCGTCGACCTGGTCACCGCGGTGGCCATCGGACTGATCGTCGCGGGCATGGCCCACGCCAGGAAGCTGGAAAACCTGGAGCTGGACAGCGTGGTGTCCGTACCGCTGCTGGACCGTCAGTTTTTCACTCGGGAAGAAGATACCGACGGCATGGACGAATTCACGGCCCGCGTAGGCCTGGTCGCGCTCAGGGGCAGCTTCACCGTCGCCTCGTCCAAGAAGCTGGTGGGCGTGATCAGTGAGGACATCAAGGACCATGACGTCGTCATCTTCGATTTCTCCGGGGCCACGTACATCGACGACAGCGCTGCCATGGTCGTCGAGCAGCTCATGGACGTTGCCACGAGCGAAGACACGGCGTTCATCGTCATGTCGCTGTCGGGATCCGTGGAGGATACCCTTACCACCCTCGGGATCATCCAGCGCGTACCGGAAGCGCATATCGTTGATACCCTGGATGAAGCGCGCGAAGTCGCCGGGAAGATGCTCGGGATGTGAGCCCGTGGAACACCAAGGGCAAGGCGAGGGCACATGCTCGTACCTTGCAGGCCATACCATCCGTTTTACCTATATGGATTACTCGTCGCCCTGCTTTCGGCCACGTCCTGCGGCAACCGCTCCGCCGACCCTCCCGGCCATCCTTTTGTCGAGACCGTCCCGCAGGAAGAAGCCGCGGCCAGACCCCTCCCGGCGGACGCGGCGCCCCCCGAACGCCAGGTATTCCGCTACTTCTCCAACGAACCCTCCAGCCTGGACGTCAGCGTCGCCCTGTACGAGTCCCTGGGCAGCGCGTTCCTCTTCGAACGGCTCTGCATGGTCGACGAGAACGAGGCGCTCATTCCCGGTGCGGCAGACCGGTGGGAACGCTCTTCCGACGGAAGAACCTGGACGTTCCACCTCCATCCCGGCGCGCGCTGGAGCGACGGCACGCCCGTCACCGCCCACGACTTCGAATACACCTACAAGCGCCTGCTCCATCCGGACAGCGGCAACGTGTACGCCTTTTTCTATTATGACATCAAGGGTGCGAAGGCGTACAACCAGCGAAAGATCAGCGATCCGGACCTCCTTGGAGTCCGAGCGATCGATGATCTCACCTTCGAAATTGAAACCGAAGAACCCTGTGCTTACCTGCCCTATGTAACCTCCTACACGGCGTCCTCGCCGGTGCCGCGGTGGCAGGTGGAGAAGTATGGCGCGAGATGGACGGAGGCCGGAAGGTGCGTGAGCAATTCGGCCTTCCGGCTGGATGAATGGGAGCAGGGCAAGTACATGACGTTCCGGCTGAATCCAAATTACAAAGGCAATAACCCCGGTCGTCTCAGGAAGATCGTCCGCCTCTTCTCGGGGACGGCGGGGACCGGCAGCGCGTCCGGCGGAGTGGGGCTGCTTCCATACGAGAACGACGAGGTGGACCTGGTCGGCGTGGGAAGTCCGGCCGATCTCGATCGCATCCGCAACGACCTCGGGCTGAGCGAAGAACTCTGGAAGTTCAACGGCGTATCCACGGTGTACCTGTTTTTCCGGACCCGGGAACCACCTCTGAACGACGTCCGCGTGCGCCAGGCCATAGCCCGGGCCATCGACAAGCAGACCATTGCCGACGTCCTGTTCAAGGGCGCCGTCCGGCCGGCCTACGGTATGCGTCCCCCGAACTTCCCCGGCTACATGGGAGAAAAGCTGCGGCATCTGCAGCAGTTCGATCCGGAAGCTGCCCGCCGCCTGCTGGCCGAGGCCGGATATCCCGGCGGAAGGGGCTTCCCCGTCCTCGAGGTCTGGCTTCGCGACGCGCCGCCCTCGTCACAGAGCGGCCAGGCCGTGCAGATGATCCAGGAACAGCTGCTCGCCATACTCGGCATCCGGCTCGAGATCCGCAACATGCAGGCGAACGCCTTCAACCGGTTGATGTACGAATGGGAGATACCCATCGGCATGGTCGGCTACGGCGCCGACTTCTCTGACCCACAGAGCCTGCTGGGCGTGCCCTGGCGCTCCCAGCCCCGGGGTTTCACCCGCCACGACTGGAACAGTGCGCGTTACAATGACCTGATCGACCGGGCCCGGAGGGAAACCGACCAGGACAGCCGGATGCGGCTTTACGAAGAGGCGGAATGGATTCTGACCTCTGACGCAGGCGGGGCGTTTCTGTGGCACGACCACCGGTTCCAGCTCCGCAAGCCGTGGCTGAAGGGACTGAAACAGGATCGCGCGGGATTCTATCCTTTCTGGGAGAACAATACCGTGTACACCGAGATGTACATCGGCACGGAGAGACTGGAGAGATGAAAGGATCAACCTCATGGACGATCCCCATCGCATAGACGGCCACATCGCGGTCGTGACCGGCGCGGCGCAGGGGCTCGGCCTGGGCATATCGGAGCGACTGGCACGCAACGGCGCGACCGTGGCGATGGCCGATCTGCAACGCGACAAGGTCGAGGAGGAAGCCGGCAGGCTCCAGAACCTGGGACTGTCTGTGCTCCCCGCTTTCGTCGACGTTTCAGACAGCGCCTCGGTGAACGCGTGCTTCGATGCGGTCGCCGAATCACACGGCCGGCTCGATATCCTGGTGAACAACGCCGGGGTCGGCCAGCAGGTCGCGCCGGTCGTCGATCTGGAGGATGGGGAGTGGGACCGGGTCATCCGGGTCACGCTGACCGGGACCTTCTATTGCTCCCGGGCCGCGGGCCGGATCATGGAGGGACAGGGATCGGGCGCCATCGTGAACATCTCATCCATCAACGGGCAGAACCCGGCGGCCCTCGTCGCGGCGTACAACGCGGCCAAAGAAGGGGTCATCAGCCTGACGCGGACCCTGGCCCTGGAACTGGCGGCCTACGGGGTCCGGGTTAACGCCGTATGTCCGGGTCCGGTCTACACTGCGTTCAACCGGTCCAACATGGCCCAGCGCAGCAAGACGCTGGGGCTTTCCGAAGATGAGATGATCGAACGAATTCGAAGCGCCATCCCGCTCGGAAGGTGGGGCGAACCGGAGGACATCGCGAACGGCGTGGCCTTCCTCTGCAGCCCCGCGGCGGGTTGGATCACCGGCGAAGTCCTGCGGGTGAGCGGCGGCATGGAAGGCGTGGCGGCCGCGCCGGGGAGGCGGGAGCGGGACGCATAGGCCCTCCATTGGACGATCATCTCCCTATACCCCCGCCATCATCCGCATCACCGCACCCTGGTCCGCGTCGTCGCGTGAGAGTTCCCCGGCCACACGACCGGTCCGCAGCACGAGGATCCGCGTCGACAGGTTGAGCACCTCGGGCAGCTCGCTCGACACGAGCACGATGGCTGTGCCCTCATGGGCCAGTTGATCGATGAGGGCGTGCATCTCCGACTTGGCGCCCACGTCCACCCCCCGGGTAGGTTCGTCGATGAGCAGGATCGGGCAGTTCGCGGCCAGCCACTTGGCCAGGACCACCTTCTGCTGATTGCCGCCCGAAAGGCCCGCCGTGTCGTACCGGACATCGCCGGGCCGCACCGACAGCCTTCTCACATACTCCCCGGCCAGGTCTTCCTCCCGGCTGCCGCGGATCCATCCGAAATCGGACCGGCTGGCCAGGGTGGGCAACCCGATGTTCTGATCCACACGGAGCGACAGGACGAGGCCGAACCGCTTGCGGTCTTCGGGCACGAGGCCGATACCCGACCGCATGGCGTCGATCGGATGCCGGATCCGCGCCGGCCGGCCGGAAACGCTGATCCTGCCCGTGGCCCTGGGGTCCAGTCCGAACACGGCCTGCAGCACTTCGGTCCGGCCCGCGCCCACCAGGCCGGCCAGGGCCAGTACCTCCCCGGACCGCACCGAGAAGGACACGTCCTCGAATTGGCCGGGACTCGACAGGTCTTCCACGGTCAGCATCTCTCCGCCGGGTTCGGTATCCACGTGGGTGGGGAAGTAAGCCTCGAAGGTGCGGCCGATCATGAGATTGATCAATGAAGGCCGGTCGAGTTCTTCCACCGGCCTGGTGGCCGCGTGCCGCCCGTCTCGAAGCACCGTCACGACGTCGCACAGGCGGAAGATCTCGTCCAGGTCGTGGGAGATGTAGATTGACGTCACCCCCTTGGACTTGAGATGACGGATGTTCTCCCGAAGCCGTTCCGCTTCCACGTGGGAGAGGCTGCTGGTCGGCTCGTCGAAGACGATCACGCGGGCGCCGCTGCCCAGGGCCGCCGCGATCTGGACGAGTTGCTGTTGGGCCACCGGCAGTTTGCCGATAGGCGTCTCCACGTCCATGTCGACCTCGATCGCCGACAGCAGCTTGCGCGCGCGTTCCTCCATTTTCCGGTCGGAGACGAACCCTCCCCGGGCCGGCAGGTTCCCCAGGCAGAGATTCTCGGCAACGGAGAGGTTTTCGCAGAAAACGAGCTCCTGGTGGACCATGCCGATGCCCAGGTCCAGGGCGTCTCCCGGTTCAAGAAACTGCACAGGCCGGCCGTCGATGCGGATCTGTCCGTCGTCGAGGCCGTAAATACCGGTCAGGATACGGCCCAGCGTGCTCTTGCCGGCGCCGTTCTCGCCGACCACAGCATGACAGGTACCCGCTTCGATGCCGAAGGTCACCTCGTCGAGGGCCGTCACGCCGGGAAACCGCTTGGTGATCCGGTCGAATTCGATATAGGGGTTTGGTCGGTTGCTTTCCATGAGGTAGCCGGAGGGCCGGACGACCCGCGGAAGACGGACGCCCAAACCGGATCAGTCGCCCGATTCGGATTGTTCATCCATCTGCAGGTACCGTTCCGGCACGTCGGTGAAGCCCCACCCCTGGAGCATCGCCGCCCATTCGCCGAGGTTCTCTTGGGACACGTGGACCAGTTCGAGGGGGTTGATCACGGGCACATCCTGCTTCAGGTGGATCTTCCCGACGATCAGGCGGACGGATTCGTACCCCCACAGGTAGGTCGGCTGTCCCCACAACACGGGTACGATGCCCTGTTCGATATAGGTCAGCTGGGGCGGCAGCGCGTCGACCGAGATAATCTTCATGCGCTCGGGGTCCAGGTCGGTCAGCAGGGTCTGCGTGAAGAGGGCCCATCCACCGACCATGGCCCATCCCTCGATGTCCGGATAGGCGTTGTTGACGCGCACGACTTCGGCGGCGGCGTCCTGGGGGGTTTCGATGTGATAGAAGGTCCCCACGATCGAAATCTCCGGATACTCCGCGGCCTTCTGCAGCACGCCTTCCACCCGCTTGCGCAGGTTCGGCGCGTTCTGGTTGCCCGCGAGGATGGCCACGCGTCCCCGGCCGTCCATCGCATTGGCCAGTTCCCCCATGATCAGACCGCCGGTCTTGATGTCGTCCACGCCGAAGAAGGCGAACCGCTTGGAGTCCGGTGCGTCGCTGTCGAAGGTCATGACCGGCACGCCCCGGTCCACCGCGTCATTGATGGCGCCCGTGACCTTGGCGGCGTCCGAACAGGAGATCAGGACCACGTCGGCGCCCTCGTTCACGGCCTGTGCGATACGCTGCGCCTGTACCTGGCCATCCTCCGTCGGCGGCGTGCGCCAGTCGATCACGATGTCGACGCCGTGCGCTTCCGACAACTCCCTGGCCGCCGCCTCCGCGCCGGTACGGGACGACAGGAACACGGGATTGGTCGTGCTCTTGGCGATCATGGAAATCACGAGCCGGTTGTCGTCCGGCGGCGCGGTTCCACCGCAACTTGCTGCAAAAATGGACAAGCCCGCGGCCAGCATGATCAACCTGGTCAGCCCGGTCAGCCCGGTCAGCCCGGCCGACACGATCGGCATGGTCGGCGCGAGTAGCGCGGCCGACGCGATTGACAGGGCCGGCCCGAGCATCGTTCGTAGTGTCTTATTCAGGGGTATCATCGATTTCGTTCCTTTCTGAACGGGCCTATACGGTCACGGGACGGTCCGATCGGGCCAGTCTGCGCGCCGCGAGCCGGCGGTTCACCTGGTCGAGGACGACGGCGACGATGATCGCGCAACCGATCACGACCCATTCGTAGTTCTGGTCCAGGTGCAGGGTGCGGATGGACTGGCGGATCAGGACGATCAACATGGCGCCGAGCATGGCGTTGACCGCGCTTCCCCGGCCGCCGCGAAGGCTCGCGCCGCCGACGACCGCTGAAGCGATCACGTAGAGTTCGTAACCCGTGGCATCGGCGCAGGAGGCCGAGCCGTAGTAGCTGCTGCCCACCAACGCGGCGATGCCTGCGGTGAGTCCTGAAATCACGTACACTCCGACCAGGATCCGGTCGATCCGCAGTCCGGCGTAGCGGCCGGCCTCCACATTGCCGCCCACGGCGAATATATGGCGGCCCATGACGGTTTTGGACAGGTATACGGCGCCGGCGGCCGTGATCAGGAGCATGATGATCATGGGCATGGGATAGAGGGCGTCGGATCCGAAGGACAGCTTGATCGCGTCGGTCAGGGGCTGCGGCACGAGTATGCTCTCCGCCTCGCTGGCCACGAAAGCGACACCGCGGAATACCCACATCGTACCGAGGGTGACGATAAAGGGATGCACACGGAGTCCGACTACCATCAACCCGTTCAGGAGGCCGCACAGCACCCCCAGGCTGACGCAGGTCACGACGGCCAGCGCGACCACCGCGAAGGGAGCTTCCGGGGCCATGGACCGCAGGACCATGGCGGTCATCACGCCGGACAGAGCGTAAATCGAGCCGACCGAGAGATCGATCCCGCCGGAGATGATCACCATGGTCGCACCGACGGCCATGATCACGAAGAAACTGGCGTCCGTGGCCGTCTGCATCAGCGTACGGGAATTCAGGAAATTGTTGACGAGTTCGCCCGTGGTACGGTCCACGTGATACCCCGCGAAAACGGAGAGTACCGCACCGAGCAGCAGGATGACGAGGATCAGTCCCGTTTGCTGGGAACCAAGCAGGATTCGAAGCATCGGCAGGAATGTCGTTCCGGGCACTTGCATGTTTTTTGGCGGTGGACGGGATGTCCTGAAATTGTAGGGTATCGCAGGCCTAAATCAAGGAAAACGTAATGACCGGGAAATAGAAAACCCCGGCATGCGTCGACAGCATGCCGGGGTCGGTGCTCATCCGTTCGTCCCGCGTGGCGTTGCCGCGTCAGGAGGCCTTCTTCTCCGCGGGTTCCGCATCCTCGCGCCGCAGATCTTCTTCCCGGTCCTCGATTTTCTGCTGCGATGCCTTGATGCGATCCAGGATGCCGTTCACTTCCGTATCTCCCGACACGTCGGTGATGCCTTCCTCGACCACCAGTTGGTGCACTCGGCCTCCCAGTTCGGTCAACTGGTTGCGGATATCAGCGCGGGCCGACTGGATCTCCAGCTTGATCCGACCCTTCCGCGTGAGATCTTCCGCCATGTCCAGCGCGCCGGACAGGCTTTTTCGTACGGTTTCGATCGGACCGTCCAATTCCGACTTGATCGTTTGCCAGAGGTTCATGATGGAACTCCTTTACCTGGTACCTTCGTGCGTCTCTGAACCGCGGTTTCAGCGGCCGTATGGTCTTACGGGTTAGACGTCCGTTTCGCCGTCCGGGTTTCAGTATACCGCAAGCCGGCACCCGCGTCAACGATAGAGCGCGTATGCGACGATGTTGATGCCCATCCTGAAAGCGGCTTCGCGTTTCGCCGGCGGATCGTTGTGGGTCTTTTCGTCGGCCCAGCCGTCGCTGACATTGCTTTCGTACGTGTAATACACCACCAGCCGTCCGTCGTGGAAGAGCCCGAACCCCTGAGGTGGCTTGCCGTCGTGTTCATGGTGTTTGGGCGGCCCGGCCGGGAAGTCGTAGATGATGTGATAGATCGGATGGTCGAAGGGCAATTCGACGAAATCCATGTCCGGAAAGACCCGTTTCATCTCCCTGCGAAAGGCCTCGTCCATTCCGTAGTCGTCATCGGCGTAGAGGAAACCGCCACGCGTCAGATAGGTGCGAAGATTACGAATCTCCGGTTCGGTCCACCTCACCTCGCCGTGGCCGGTCATGAAAAGGAAGGGGGAAGAAAACAGGAGGTCATCGGTCAGAGTGACGACGCGCTGATCCAGGTTCGTCTCTATGCCTGCGCGCAACTGCAACTCCCGGGCCAGATTGGGAATGGCCTCAGGGTCGTTGTACCAGTCGCCTCCGCCGTCGTACTTCATCCGCGCAATGGTCAGTCTGCCGTTTTCACGGTCGACCGCCAGCCCTTCGGAACCCGTCCACCCGAGGACGATGCCGCACAGCAGGAGGGCGTGCACGCTTCTGCGAAGGGAGATCATCGCGGGAAGCTCCAGGTCATCCACGGCCGCCGGGGCGGGCGGGCCGAGTTCTGCCGCCCGAGCGCCGTGCGGATGCGCGCACGCGCTGCCCGCCTCCCGCGAGGGCCATCAGGTAGACCAGGCCGATCGCGACAAGACCCAGGATTACCGTTCCGATCACGCTGAAACCAATCGTCGCCAACATACGCACTCCTCAACCGGTGCTGAAGATACGTCCACCCGGACGTTCTCCGATCGTTTTCTCCCCGAATCCGGTCAGCCGCCGACCCCGGCCTGCGGTCCCGCGTCGCGGCCGGTATTCACGCTCCAGTCCAGCAGGCGCCGCATGTCCGTGAACCGGGTCCTGCTCGTCGGACCTCCGAGTATGACGGCATAAAGGTCGCCACCACCGTTGCCGACAGCCCTGAGCACGAGACAATACCCCGCTCTCCGGATATAACCGGTCTTGCTGCCAACGCACGCCCACCGGCTTTCGGATACCGGTTCGCGGACCAGCCGGTTGGTGGTCCGGATGGTATGCGTGCGCCTGTTCGTGCCGAAACGGTACTCCTTCGCCAAGAGAATCTCGGCGAGCAGGTCGTCCTGCAGCGCATTCCACAGTAGGGCTATGCAGTCCACCGCGGTGGACGTATTACCTGAATCCAATCCGGTGGGTTCGGTAAATCGCGAGTTCGCCAGTCCGAGCGAAGCCGCCGTTTCGTTCATCTGCTCCACGAACGCCTCGATCGTCAGGCCCGTCGCCCGGGCCAGCGCCCGCGCCGCCGCGTTGTCCGAAGCGATCAGGGTGGCGTACAGCAGGTCCCGGGCGGAGACCCGTTCTCTGAATTTCAGTTTCGTCCAGTTCGCCCGGTAGACGTCCTGCCGGGTGATGCTGACCTGCTTGTCCAGGTCCGGATTCATGCCCATGTAGGTCACGGCCGTCATCAGCTTCGTGATGCTCGCTACCGGGAACGGCGACGTCGCGTTCTTCTGGTAGATCACCTCGCCCGTCTGCATGTCGACCACGAGGGCGGCCCGGGCTCGTACACGGACGCCCGCGTGCCACCTGCTCGACCTGATGGGCGCCGCGTCCACTTCGAACGGCGCACCGGACGGTCCGGCTAGCCCGTCCACCACAGAGACCGGCGCATTGATCGGACCGTCTACCGGAGAATGTCCATCGGACGGTCTTGTGTCCGCGGATACGGAAGCGATCGAAAGCAGCAAGGCGCAACTCGCCCACACCACCCTCGACCGGATCGGGTTAAGGCTATTCATAGCATGGGAAAATAGGACGGGATGTAACGCTGAGTCAAGGTGAATTCAGCCGGTTACTCAGGCTGGTCTGCGGGGAAGCCGCTACCCGGTCCAGCCCGGCGGTTTCTTCTGATACCGACTGGCCATCGCCGACGGGCCGCAGATCGATGTGGACCCTGACCTCGCGTCCTTCGATGCTGAACGAGGAAAACGTCAGGTTTTGCGGAAAGACTTTCAAGCTGCAGTCGAAAATCCGGCTTGCGGTGAGTTGGGACAGGTCGATCGCAGGCGACGTTACGATCCGTTCGATCTGGTCGAGCTCCATTTCGCGGCCCGTGATCGGCACCGAGGGCGGCTCCACCATGACGTCTCGCGCCAGCTCCAGCCCTTCGGGCAACTGGCCGGTCAGGTCATAGTCGATCATGATCCGCCTGTTTACGATACGGTCGGATCTTATGGTCAGACTTCTCGGATCGATCGAAGTGGCTTCTACGCCGAAGGGCAACTCCACGTTCGCTGCCGTGAGCGGCATGGTGTGCGTCCCGGGTTCCATATCGTCCAGGTCTACCATAACACGGACCTGATCCGCCGTCAGCGTCGAGATACTTCCTTCGGGACCGCGAACCCGCACGTTCACCTCGCTAGTCGAATTGCTGATCAACTCGATGTTGGTCGGGATATTCTGAAATTCGAGCGCGGCGGTTATTTCAATCTCGGACCGTTGCCCCCCGATCAACATGAGCCAGAGCAGACACGATACACCGATGGACGCCAGTTTGGCGGTAAGGTTGGTGCGATTGAACCGGTATCCCGACCGGAGGGCGACGATTTTCTTCATCGCTTCCCGCATCGACGGCCTGCTTCGGGGGATCTCGGTGGGCAGCAGTGACTTTTCGAGCGTCTGCCAGAGCTTCTCCCGGTCCGCCATGGCCGAGATGTCCCCACCGGACGCCACGGATACCTCGCCGCTCTCTTCGGACACCACGACGCAGAACGTATCGCCGAGTTCCGACACGCCCAGGGCCGCCCGGTGGCGCGTGCCGTACCGGGGCGGCAGGTGCTCACGGGTCGAGAGGGGCAGATAGGTGGCGGCTTCGACCACGCGGTCCTTCTCCACGATAATCGCGCCGTCGTGAATCGGCGAAGACGGATGGAATATGCTGACGACCAGTTCCTGGCTCACGAGACTGTCGAGTTTCACGCCATGCTGCACGACGCCGGAGATCCCGGTCGCCCGGGGGAAGACCAGCAGGCCGCCGATACGCTTCTCCGACAGTTCGAAACAGGCCTCGGTGATCTCCTTCAGAATGCGCCGGGCGATGGGACTGGACTGTAGCCTGAAAATGACCAGGGGACTGACCCGTTCCAGCAGCTGCCTGATTTCGGGCTGGAATACCACGATGATCAACAAGAGGGTCACGCCGAGCAGGTATTGCAGGATCTGGCTGGTCAGCAGCAGCCCGCTCCAGTTCGCGATGCTGTACAGGATGCCGAGAATGCCGAGACCGATCAGGATATGGTATGCCCGGGTCCCCTTCAGCCACATGTAGAGGCTGTAGATCAAGGCCGCAATGATGATAATATCAAGGAGGTTGACCAGATCAAACATCGTAGAGGATTCCTCGGGCGCGGGCTATATCAGACCATACGGTTGGTAGAAGGTATATAATCACTATAAAGACAAGAAAACACAAGACTTTTGCAAAACCCCGGAGGTACGGGTTCCGGCCGTCTCTACACCGGGTCGTCGGTCCGGGTCAGGGGTACGCGCCGGCCACGCATGGATGCGGGCGCCAGCCGGTTGCCGCGGGACGGGGAGACCGGATGTCCATCCCGTGATGCGGATTCCGGATGGTCCTGGCGGGACACCGTTTGATCGCGAGACGACAGCGAGGGCAGGGTCAGTACGTTGCTGAAGGCCGTTCCGCCCGAAACGACGAATTCCAGCGCTTCCTCGACCGACAGGTCCACGGGTACCACGTCCCGGCGCGGAACGATGACCACGCGACCCGCGGCGGGATTGGGCGTATTGGGCACGAAAACGCTCACCAGATCTTCACCTGGTTCGTTACTCGGAATGTCGCCCGCGATGAAGGCGATCATCCACGCGCCGCGGCGAGGGTATTCGACCACGACGGTCTTCCAGGTCCTGGTCTCTCCCGTCATCGTGAAGGTGTCCAGGATCTTCCTTACCGGGTGGTATACCCTTCGCGCGACGGGAAGCCG
Organism: bacterium; assembly: GCA_965207085.1. Taxonomy (GTDB): domain Bacteria; phylum JAAXHH01; class JAAXHH01; order JAAXHH01; family JAAXHH01; genus JAAXHH01. The sequence continues at coordinate 685,705 of CBDBLQ010000002.1, forward strand.
CATCATGAGGTCTTCGAACCAGGTGATCAGCTTCCTCCCCAACACGTTCGAAGCCACGAAGCCGGCCAGGTAGATCACGACCAGCATGAGCAGGATACCCAGTCCGGGAATGCGGGTGTCCAGTCCCAGCAACCCGCGAATGACCGGTTCGGCGAAGGAATCCAGCCAGGTCAGCAACCAGCTCAGCACGGCGATGGTGATGATGAGCGGAATGAGTGCGATCAGCCCGGACACCATCGTTCGCTTGAGACCCTGACGTAATCTGGAAAACCTGGACTGACGCCTCGGGAGGTTGTCCATATTGAAGGTGGACATGGTATGCGCCTCACTTCCGCAACCTGGATCCGCCGATCCCTGCGAGACTGTATCTATTCACGGCGAGACCGTATCCATTCACGCGGCCGCATGCCTTCCCATCCAGTCCGCGACCGAGGTTCCGGCCTCTCCCACACATACCGTTAAACGCGATTTCGGTGTGGTTGGTTCTATACCTTGAACAGTTGGCCCATTCTTCTGCCTAGTACTTTACCTGTAAACAGCAAACTGCATGCCAGGAGGATCATGCCCAGCATGCCCATGGCGCTCGCCATGTAGGGTCCGTCGGTAATGCGCCCCATCAGGCTGTAGATGGCCTTGGTGATGGGATAGTACTGTTCCTTGATGGCCAAGATCAGGCTGTCGCTCACTTCGAGCATGGCGAAGGAGAAGGAGAGTATGGCGCCTGCCGCCACGTTGGCGAGCACGAGGGGCATGGTGATTTTCCAGAGTGTTCTCAAAGGGCCGGCGCCCATGTTCATGGAAGCCTCTTCCAGGGTGACACTCATCTGCTGGAATCCGGCGTAGGCCGCCCGGACCATGTAGGGTAGGCGGCGCACGGCATAGGCGATGATGAGCAGGGGCACGGGGGAGACGCGGACGTCCAGGAAGGTTCCCGAAAAACCGGAGATGTAGCCGAAGGCGAGTACCAGGCCCGGCAGCGCCAGGGGCAACATGGCCACGGCGTCCAGCGCGTCCCGGAACGGGAAGCGCCGTCGGGTCAGCAGGTAGGCGATGGCGACGCCGAGGACGATATCGATGACGGTGCTCATCACGCTCAGCCACAGGCTGTTACGGATGGAGAGCAGGGTCAGGTCGTGGGCGAAGATCTGCCCGTAATAGGCGGTGGTGTAGTCGGAGGGGAGCACGGTCATGAACCAGCGTTCGGTCACGGAGGTGAGGACCACGCTGAGGTGGGGGATCAGCGCGATCCCCGTAATGGACAGGAGCATGACCCAGATCAGGACGGTCTCGAGCGAAGTCGCGCGTTTTGAAGCCGACGCCACGTGGCCGCGGGCGACCATCTCGTAGTGGCGGCCGCCGAAGAACTTCTTGGAGAGATAGAACAGGGCGAGCGTGACCAGGACGACGAAGACGACCAAGGCGTAGCCCAGGGGATTCGCATGGACGTCGGTGGACATGTTGAAGATCTGGACCGCCACCACCTCGCGGAATTCGAAGATCAGAGGCGTGCCGAGATCCGTAAAGGCCCAGATGAACACGATGATCGCGCCGGCGAAGTATCCGGGCAGCATGAGCGGGAACGTAACGGTGCGGAACAGGCGGAAGCCGCCCGCGCCCACGTTGCGGGCCGACTCCTCCAGGCTGGGATCCACGTTGGCCAGCGCGGCGGCGATGTTCAGGTACATGATGGGGTACAGGTGCAGCGCCTCGAGGATCACGACGCCCCAGAATCCGCCGCCCCCGAACCAGTCGATGGGCGCGTCGATGAGGCCCGTTTCCAGGAGGAACAGGTTGATCGAACCGAACCGGGCGAACATCTGCTTCATCCCGATGGCGCCCACGAAAGGGGGCATGATCATGGGCACGAGGGCGAGTCCGCCCAGCAGGCCCTTCCCGAAGAAATCGTACCGTACGAGGGCGACGGCCATGGGCAGGGCGATGATCGTCGTGAGGGCGGTCGTGACGATGCCCAGTTCGAAACTGTTGATCAACGCCCGCTGTTGCACGGGGCTTTGCAGCATCAGCCCGAAGAACTCCACGGAAAACTGTTCGTCCGTGTAGAAGGCGTTCAACAGGACGTGCAGGATCGGGTAGAACAGGAAGAAGCCGAAGAAGAGGACGAGAATGCCCAGGATGGCGAGGACGCCGGGGGTCAGGTCCGAGGGATCGAATCGGGTACTGGGCATGAGGGCAGGCTCCGCGGTACCGCTATCCCGGTTTACCGAGCACGACGACCTGTGACGCGTCGCATTTCAACCGGACCGGCGCTCCGGGGCCGGCCAGCCGCCGCCCGGGACGGTGGTCCACCAGTTTCATCGCCGTGCCGTCGTCCAGACGGACCGAATACTGCTCGTGGTCGCCAAGGTAGACGGTCTGCCGGACGACGCCGTCCATCACGTTCTCGTCCTCGGCGGCGGCGTCCGGATCCGATACGCGTATGGCCTCGGGCCGGACGGAGCAGACCACTTCGTCTCCCGGCGACAGGTCCTCGACGGGTTCGACCGTCGAATGGAGGACGCCGACCGCGGTTTCGACGGCCAGGGGAAGCTCCGAACGCGTCAACAGGCCGGCCACGAAATTCGTTTCCCCGATGAAATCCGCCACGAACGCGTTCGCGGGCCGATCATAGATCGAACGCGGCTCCCCGGTCTGGGCCACGGCCCCCATATCCATCACGGCCACGCGGTCCGCCATGGAAAGGGCTTCCTTCTGGTCGTGAGTCACGTAGATCATCGTCGTGCCGGTCTCATCGTGGATCCGTCGGATCTCATCGCGCATTTCCAGGCGGAGCCGGGCGTCCAGGTTGGACAGCGGCTCGTCGAGCAGTACCACGTCGGGCCGGATCACGAGGGCGCGGGCCAGGGCCACGCGCTGCTGCTGGCCGCCGGACAACTGGTTCGGCGACCGCTCCCCGTAGCGATCCATCCGCACCATCTCCAGGGCTTCCGAGACGCGGTCGTTCTGTTCCGATGACGGGATCTTGCGCAGGACGAGTCCATAGGCCACGTTCTCCCAGACGGACATGTGCGGCCATAGCGCGTAGTTCTGGAACACCATGCCCGTGTTCCGCCGGTGTGGCGGCGTCCTCGTCACGTCTTGATCATCGAACAGGATGCTTCCCGCGTCGGGCGCGTAAAACCCGGCGATCAATCGGAGAAGCGTCGTCTTTCCGCAGCCGGAAGGACCCAGGAGGAAGAACAGTTCACCACCGGCGATCTCCACCGATACGTCGTCAACCGCCGTCACGTCGCCGAATTTCCGGGTTATGCCCCGCAGGGTCAGGCTGACCATGCATCGGTCTCCCCAGATATGCAAATTCATTCAGGGTATGCAAAAATACGCGGCCGTCCGCGCCGACTGCAATGCGGTTTTCCGCACCGTCTGCGCCGCACCGAAACGCGCCGTTCGAAGGCTGGTCCGTTCCCTCAACCGCTTCTCCGCTTCAACCTCCAGAGGTAAAGCACCATCCCCGCCAGCACCAGGCCGCTGCCGGAGAAAAGCAGGTACCTGGCGCCGGCCCAGCCGGACGCGCCCGAACCGTACTTCTCGGCCGCCAGCCGGCTCCACGAGAGCAGGGTCCGGTTCCGGAAGGCCTGGTCCCGCCAGCGGTCGCCCAGGGTCAGGGATTCCTCCTCCGTGACGGGCACGGCGCCCAGCGACGGCAGGAGACGCTCCACGTCTCCCGTTTCGATGGCGCGCCGCCACTTGTTTTGCAGGGCGGCGTGGGCGTCGATGACGAAGACGCCGATCATGTCGTCGACGATATGACGCCGCGCGGCGCCCTTCACGGCATCGTACACGAAGGACGATTTCCACGCAAAGGGATTGAACGTGACCGAGGTGTGCGCCGGATCGATGCGCTGGTAGAGGCGGGGCAACACCGTGAACCGGTTCAGCTGGAACTGCTCCGGTCCGCCCGGCGTACCGGGTTTCTGCATCCACAGACGCTGGCCGGCCTCGGACAGGACATAACGAAGGAAGGACTGCGCCGCGGCCATATTGGGCGCGCCTTTCAGAATGGATATGCCGTCCGGGTTCAGGATCGTGAGATTGTCCGGCATGGTATATCCGATCATCTCGGGGCCCACGGCGTCGATCTGCGCCCAAGCGTAGAAATCGATGGCCATCCCGTAGGCCACTTCGCCGGACGTCACGTCCTTGGGCACCTGGCTTCCCGAATTCGCGAATCCCCGGGCGTTGGCGCCCAGGGCGGTAATGATCCGCCAGCCCCGTTCCCAGCCGTAGACCTGCAGCATGATCTCGAAAGGCACGTGCGCGCTGCCGCTCTTCCTGGGATCGGCCGCGCCGACCCACGAGTAGAGCCGGGGATCGGCCAGGTCTTCCCAGGTCTCCGGCACGGGCAGTTCCACGAGTTGCGCCACGCGCTTGTTGTACATGATGCCGAACCCGGCCATCGTCGCGCCGTACCACCGGTATCCGGCGTCGTAAATAGGGTAGCCGCCCGCCTCGGCCGGCAGCCCGTCCAACTGGAAATCGGGAAGCCGGTAAGGCGCCAGCAGGTCGAGGCGCGCCAGTTCCACGAACGGATCGCTGCCTCCCCCGAACATCATGTCGATCCCGATGCCTTCCGGCTTTCCGGTGAACTCGGACTTTATGAACCGGATGATCTCCGCCGTCCCGCCCACGTCCATCCACTCGATCTCGACCCTTCGGCCGGTCTCTTCGCGGTAAAAGGCCTCGAACCCCCGGGTGAATTCGTAGCGGATGCCTTCCCAGTGCGGAGAGACGATGACCAGGCGGTCCTGCGCTGAAATGGAGGCCGGGACGGCGGCGTGAGAGACGACGCCCGCGAGGAGGAGACCCCGTATGAGGGAACGTATGACTGGCCGACGGTTCAACGATACCTCGGGGAGTTGAAGTCCGTTATCGCTTTCTCGCGGTGAGGACCAGCACGATGGCGGCCAGTAACGAAACCGCCAGGCCGATACCCACGACCGCCGGCCTGGCCACGTTGCTCATCAGGGGATCGTCGATGCCGAGCAGGACGGCTATGGCGAGCACGGGTAGCAACAGGGCGACCAAAAAGGTCAAGCGCCGCGAGGAGGCGTCGATTCTCCGGAGGGCTTTCGTCTGGGCGGCCATCGCCGCGTCGTTCAGCATTTCCCAGGTGCGCGTGAGCCCGTCGGCCATATTCCTGAACCGGTAATACGCGTCCTGCAGCTGGACGACCGCATCCGCCTGCAGGGAGAGTTTCTCGCCGGCGTAAAGTGAGTGGACGATGTCGCACTGCGGTTTGACGAGATGGATCATGTCGAACAGGCGGCGCTGCGTGTCATAGATCCATCGGGCTTCCAGGTCCTGGTCCGGTGGGATCGTTTCCACGGTAAGCTCGGCAACCAGCGGGTCCTGGCAATCGGCAATGGTCTGCATGATCAGGCCGACCGCCTGATCCGTGGACCGCATCAACTGGGCATCCCGCTGGATCCGGTCCTTTACTTCCTGCAAAAAGGCCAGCGGGGTGGCGTGAACGGTAACCAGATAGTCGGGCGCCAGGAAGAACCCCAACTTGGCCGGTGGCGCGTCCGGGCCTTCCTGCACGTGCAGAACGATGAACAGGTGCTCCTGAAACACCGCCGAATAGGGCCGGGTAGATACCTCCCGGCAAGCCTTCACCGACAGGGGATGGAAGCCGAACTCCTTGAAATCGCTCAGAAACGCCGCGTCTTCGTCCGTGATCTGCTCGAGGTCCAGCCAGAACAGGCCCCTGGAGCCGTCGAGGGTCTCCTGGAGATGGGAGAGCGACACGTCATCGTAGCGGATGACGTTGTTCTGTTCTACGATCAGCAAATCCCGCATGAAATCCCTCAGCTTCCTTTGTTTTTCTTTTCCCAGTAGAAGTAGAAGGGAAAGCCGGCGGCGACGATGGCCAGGCCGATGAGCGTATTGTAGATGAACGTCACGTTAGTCAGCAGAGACACCAGGTAACCGGTGATCACAGCGAGGAAGAGCAGGGGCGTAACCGGATAGCCCCAGGTCCTGTAAGGTCGTTTCGCGTCGGGCCGGCTGAAACGCAGCACGATAACCGCGCCAATGGCGAGGATGGAAAAGGCGTACGAAGTGAACGAACCGTAGGAGATGATGTCCTCGAATCTCGGCGTCAGCGCGAACAGGGCGGCCAGTATGCCCTGGGCGAGAATGGATGCCGCCGGCGTGCGGAACCTCGGGTGTGCCCGGCTGAGCCCCTTGAAGAAAAGACCGTCCCTGCTCTGGGCGAAAAACAGGCGGGGAGCCACCAGCATGTGCACGTTGACCCCTCCGAAGGTGGAACACATCACACCGATCGAGATGAAGAGGGCGCCCCCGTCGCCCAGCAGTACCTTCATCACGTCCGCCGCGATCCACTGCGAGGTCTGGACCTGCTCGAAGGGCAGGACCAGCATGTACACGAAGTTCGCCGCAAGGTAGATCAGTATTACGAAGAGTATGCCGACGATGATCGACAGCGGGAGATTGCGGCGCGGATCGCGCATTTCCCCGGCGACGTAACTGGAAAAGGTCCATCCTTCATACGAAAACAGGCCGGTCACCATGGCCGCGCCGAAAGCGCCCAGTACGAATCCGCCCACGGCCGTCCCGCCACCGCCGAACAACGGCGAGAAATGATCCATCGATCCCTTCTCGGCCATGAACAGGCCCAGCAGGATGAGACCGCCGAGCGCGGCCACCTTGATGAAGGTAAACAGATTGGTGACCCTGCCGCTCCATCGGACGCCGACCACGTTGATCATCATCAGGATCAACACGCACGCCGAGGCGATCACCGCCTGGGCGCCGCCGCTCAGAACGATGCCCTGGCCCCCCGCGTCGGCGGTGATGATGTCGACCACGCTGGCCAGGTAATTGGCGAATACGTTGGCGACGGCGGCGATGGAAACCGGCCATACCAGCCAGAATGCGGACCAGCCGTAGATGAAGGTAACCCAGCGCCTGCGGTAGGCTTCGCGGACGTAGACGTACTGGCCGCCGGTCCGGGGCAGCATGGCGCCGAGTTCGGCGATGCAGAGTCCGCCGCACAGCGCGAGGAGACCGCAGACCAGCCAGACGAGCAGGCTCATGCCCGGCGAGCCTACATTGGAGGCGATGGCGCTCGGCGCCTGGAAGATGCCGGAACCGATGACGCCGCCCACGATAATGGTGGTGGCTTCGAGGGGACCGAGTCCCCGAACGAGACCTTCGTCTTCGGTATCGGCTACCGGACCAGCGGCGGTATTCGAATCGGTTTCAGCCAATCCTCACCTCGACGGAAATGCCTGTGAAATCAAGCGTAAATATGTGTAATGCATCAATATTCGCAGGTCAATAACAATCACATTGAAGCCGGCTGTACGAACCGGTTATTGCCTTGACACCCTACCCGTCCGGGTCTATATTGGGATGTTCGATTCGAGGCGGCGTAGCTCAGTTGGTCAGAGCATCGGAATCATAATCCGAGTGTCCGGGGTTCGAATCCCTGCGCCGCTATGTTCCATGGCCTTTCTGCACTCGGAAGGCCATTTTCATTTTGTCTCCCCGCTGTTTCCCATGCGCGCTATTCGCGATTCCTCATGCCCGATACTATTGAACATAAAATCGAAACCAGGATCCGACGCCACGGGATGATCAGGGCGGGCGACCGGGTGATCGCCGCGGTCTCCGGCGGCGCGGACTCGGTGGTCCTCCTGCACGCCCTGCACGGCCTCCGGGACAAGCTGGACATGGGACTGGGGGCGGCGCATCTCGACCACGGCCTCCGCGGCGGGGAAGGACGGGAAGACGCCGCCTTCGTTATGGACTACGCGGCGTCCCTGGGCCTGTCCTGCGTCGCGGAGCGTGCGGACGTCACCGCCTACTGCAGGACCAAAGGCTGTTCTATCGAGCAGGGCGCCCGCGCGGTACGGTACGGATTCCTGAGAAGGGTGCTTCTGGATCAGAATGCGGATTCCGTGGCTACCGGCCATACGGCGGACGATCAGGCCGAGACCGTATTGATGCGGCTCTTGCGCGGCAGCGGCAGTTCGGGTCTTTCAGCCATCCGGCCGGTCAGGGACGGCTGGATTATCCGGCCGCTGCTGGACGTCACCGCCGACGAGATCGCCGAGTATGCCCAAAGGCACGGGCTGTCCTTTCGTATCGACAACTCCAACGAGGACCAGGACATACTCCGTAACAGAATCCGTCACCACCTGGTACCGTTGCTGCAACGGGAGTATAGTCCCCACATCGTGGCGGGTCTCGGACGGCTTGCCGATGTGATTCGCGGCGAGGCGGATTACCTGGACGCAAAGGCGGCGACTTTCCTCGCCGATCATGCCCGTATCGAGGACGGGAAGATCCTTCGGCTGAACCTCTATGTCTGGGCGGACGCGGCACCCGCCGTACAGCGTGTCCTGGTCCGGCGCCTGGTCCGGACCCTGGGCGGCAACGAGGAACGACTGAGTTTCGAACAGGTGGAGGGCACCCGTACATGGATCGGCCGGGGCACGGTCGGCCGGATCCGGGAATTGCCCTGCGGGATTCGCATGGAATGTCGCAAGTCCGAACTGGTTTTATGTCGAGGATATTCAACGCCTTTCCGACTTGATCTGGATGTTCCCGGGCGGGTGAAGGTTCCGGGCACGAACCTGTCGATCCGCGTTGCGGAGGGATCCGCGGACACCGCCCCTGACGCGACGGCGCATCGGGCCGTTTTCGACGCGGCGACCGTGCGCCGGCCGTGGACCGTGCGTTCCCGCGAACCCGGCGACCGCATGTCGCCCTTCGGCCTGACGGGACGCAAGTCCCTGAAGAAGCTGTTCAACGAATGGGACGTGCCCCGGCTGTTGCGCGACCGCGTGCCGGTCGTCACGGACGGCACGCAGATCCTGTGGGTGGCGGGTTACCGGCAGAGCAACGAGGGCCTGGTCACCGAGAAGACCCGCCGCGTTATGATCGCCGAGCTTATGGTGAACAATCCGGTAGATTGACGGTCAAGCCGAGCCGGCTGCGGCCTGTCCGAGGCAAATCGACGGTGGCCCGTCCGGACCGTGAGAAGACTTGATGAGAATCCTGCTCACCGAAGAACAGATCGCGGAGAGGGTAAAAAGCCTCGGGGCGCGGCTTTCCGCGGACTACCGGGAGAAAAACCCGGTACTCATCGGATGTCTCAAGGGGTGCGTGGTCTTCCTGGCCGACCTCATGCGGGAAATCACAGTACCACATACCATCGACTTCGTACGCGCTTCATCCTATGGGAAGGGACAGGTTTCCGACGGTGTCGTAAAGGCCGATTCATTCGATGTAAACATCCGCGGTCGGCACGCCGTGATCGTGGAGGACATCGTTGACACGGGACTGACGCTGGGCTATCTTACGGAAGTGTTGACGAAGCAGGAACCGTTGTCCCTGAAGGTATGCGCCTTGCTGGTCAAACCGCGGGCGCACGGTGCGCCCGCGACGATCGATTACCGGGGTTTCGACATACCGGGCGATTTCGTCGTAGGGTACGGCCTCGATTGGGGCGAACGGTATCGGGACCTGCCGTACGTAGCCGTGGTCGATGAACAGGATGCTTGAGCGTGGGGGCATGCGGGCGTGAAGACGGCCTCGCAGATTCTCACGCTTATTTCTTGGCGTAGCGCAATGGCGCCGGCACGCCTTTACCTACGAATGACGGCAGGAACCCGGCGGAACCATGCGGGACGAATCATTCTAGCACTCGGGACAGGCAAGGTCAAATGACGAACACCGGGCAGCACAGAGAAAAGCCGCGGAGACGACGCCCCGCCCCACCAGGCCAGGGTCGCGGCAACCGGCAGCACGCACCAGGCCAGGGTCGCGGCAACCGGCAGCAATCGCCGCGCCGGACCCGCACCATCGTCATGTGGGTACTCCTGGCCCTGCTGTCGGTGGTGCTGGTACAGTTCTTCAGCCGGAACCGGTCCGACGGGATGGAAATCGGATACTCCACGTTCCGGGACCACCTGGCCAACGGGAACGTCCTGAGCGTGACGATGCTCGAAAAGACCATCGTCGGCGAATTCAGGAACGGGGTCAGTACACCCGTCCCCGGCAGCCGGGAATCCCTGGAGACCCGGTTCAAGGTCGAGATTCCTTTCGAAGACACGGAACTGATCGATGAACTGGTGCGGAAAGACGTAACGATCACTGCACGGCCGAAGTCGAGTCCCTGGTATACGCACCTGGTCACCTGGTTTCCGCTGCTCCTCATCATCGGCCTGTGGATCCTCATCTTCCGGCAGATGCAGGGCGGCCAGAAGGGACTCTTCTCCATGGGGAAGAGCCAGGCCCGCCTTACGGGGGAGCGCGAAGGCGTCAAGTTCAGTGAAGTGGCCGGCGTCGAAGAGGCGAAGCGCGACCTGCAGGAAGTCGTGGCGTTTCTCAAGCATCCCGACAAGTTCAGCCGGTTCGGCGCGCGCATTCCGAAAGGCGTGCTCCTGCTGGGTCCGCCCGGCACGGGAAAGACCCTCCTGGCCCGCGCGGTTTCCGGTGAGGCGGGCGTTCCCTTTTTTACCATGAGCGGCGCGGATTTCATGGAGATGTTCGTGGGGGTCGGCGCGTCGAGGGTGCGGGACCTGTTCAAACAGGGCAAGGAAAACGCGCCCTGCATCATTTTCATCGACGAGCTGGACGCCGTGGGTCGCCACCGGGGCGCGGGCCTGGGCGGCGGGCACGATGAAAGAGAACAGACACTGAACCAGTTGCTCGTGGAGATGGACGGTTTCGAACCGAACAGCGGGGTCGTCCTCATCGCCGCCACGAACCGCCCCGACGTGCTGGACCCGGCGCTGCTCCGGCCCGGACGGTTCGACCGGCACGTCACCGTGGACCGGCCGGACGTCAGGGGGCGCGAGCAGATCCTGGAAATCAAGGCGAAGGACAAGCCGCTGGCGGAGTGCGTGAACCTGAAGACCATGGCCAGGCTCACACCGGGCATGTCGGGCGCGGACCTGGAGAACATCATGAACGAGGCGGCCCTGCTCGCCGCACGGGAAGATCACAAGCGGATCACCATGTCGGACCTGGAACGGGCCAGGGACCGCATCGTCATGGGCTCTGAACACCAGCTGGTCATGTCGGAAGAAGAGCGCAGGACCGTGGCCTACCACGAAAGCGGCCACGCCCTGACCGCCGCCCTGATCCCCGAGATCGACTCTCCGCACAGCGTCACCATCATTCCCCGCGGGCAGGCGCTCGGGATCACCTACTCCATTCCGGAGGAAGACCAGTACCTGTACTCGGAAGCCTGGTGCCGGGGCCAGATCGCCTGCCTGCTGGCCGGCCAGGTGGCGGAACGCATTGGGGTCGGCGACACGTTCAACGGGGCCGGCGACGACATCAAGCGCGCCACGGATCTGGCGCGTCACATGGTCTGCGGCTGGGGGATGGGAGAACTCGGCCCCCTTGCCCTCGGCAACCAGGAAGGGGAAGTATTTCTGGGCCGGGAACTCACCCGGAAGCGGGATTACAGCAACAGAACGGCCGTGAAGGTCGACGAGGACATGAGAAGCATCCTGGATGCCTGCCGGCAGCATGCGGAAACCATTATCTCGAAGCGGGAAGACGTCCTGCACCGGATGGCCGAGGCCCTCCTCGAACATGAAACGCTGGACAGGGACCAGATGGAACAGTTGCTCGCGGGGAAACCGCTGGCGCCGGCCGTCAAGCGAGAAGCCGCAACGGGACAGGACGCGAAGGATGAAGCCGGGCAGGCGGAGGAGGCCCGGATAGACGATGAAAAAACGCCGGCTCCCACGCCTTTCAAGGAGCCTCCCCTGGCCGCACCCGGAGTCTGATCATGGATGATGAACGGGTCATCGAGGGTGACGGGTTCCACTGGGATTGTTCGCAGCGCACGAGAATCATGGGCGTCCTCAACGTCACGCCGGATTCCTTCTATGACGGCGGACGGTACTGGGACCCTTTAGCGGCTGTACGGCACGGTCAGCGATTGGCCGAAGAAGGTGCGGACGTCATCGATGTGGGCGGTGAATCCACCCGGCCCGGCGCGGAACCGGTCGATCTGGAGGAGGAACTTCGGCGGGTCATTCCCGTCATTGAAAGATTGAAGGGCCGGATCGAACAACCGGTGTCCATCGATACACGGAAGGCGGAAGTCGCCCGCAGGGCGATCAGTGCCGGGGTCCGGATGGTGAACGACGTCAGCGGCTTGACCGCCGATCCGGATATGGCCGGGACGGTCGCCGCCGCAGGAGTTCCCGTGGTGATCATGCACACGGCGGGCACACCGCGGGACATGCAGCGGAATCCCGGCTATCGGGACACCGTGGGCGAAATCGTCGAGTGGCTGAACGCACGCATAGAACACGCCGTGGCGCACGGCATCCGCAGGTCGCGAATCATTATCGATCCCGGCATCGGCTTCGGCAAACGGCTCAGCGACAACCTGCTTCTGATCCGGTCCCTGGCGTCATTCCAGCGACTGAATCGTCCTGTACTGATCGGCCCGTCGCGGAAGTCCTTCATCGGCCGCGTGCTCGACGTGGAGAAAGACGACCGGATGGAAGGCACGGCGGTCGCGGTCGCGCTATGCGTCGCCAACGGCGCCAGCATCGTCAGGGTCCACGACGTCAGGGAAATGAGCCGCGTGGTCCGCATGACCGACGCGATCTGCAAGGCGCGGCAGGAGTAGACGTCCACCGAAAACAAGGCCATCCATCTTCCATCATGACTATAGACATCGTTATCCTGGGATCCGGTGGCGCCATACCGACCCTGACGCGTAACCTGCCGTCCGTAGCCGTCCAGTGCGACGGCCGCGTGTTCCTCTTCGACTGCGGGGAGGGCACGCAGACGCAAATGGTCCGGGCGAAGTTGCCCCTGAGCAAAATCGAACGGATCTATATTTCCCATCTGCACGGTGACCACGTGATGGGATTGCCCGGTCTGCTGATGACCATGGGGCAGATACCGCGGGAACGGGCCCTGTACATCTACGGGCCATCAGGCATCGCGGACTTCGTGGAAGGCAACCGGCGCTTTCTGGGCCACCAGTGCCCCTTCCCCTTGATCGTCACGGAGACCAGGGGCGGCCTGGTCTCCGAGGACGACATGGTCTTCGTCGAGGCCGTACCCGTGGACCACAGCTGCTTTACGCTGGCCTTCGCCTTCCAGGAAAGGGAGCGGCCCGGTCAGTTTCAGGTCGAAGAAGCGCGGCGGCTGGGCATACCGCCGGGGCCGCTCTACGGGCGGCTGCAGGCGGGTGAGTCCGTGACGCTGAAGGATGGACGGGAGATCAAGCCTCGCCAGGTCCTGGGTCCCGCCCGGCGGGGCCGGAAGATCGTGTACGCCACGGATACCCGGCCTTGCGACCAGGTGGTGTCGCTCGCCCTCGAGGCGGACGTGCTGATCCACGACGGCATGTTCAGCGACGACCTGCGGGCGCAGGCCCGGCAGAAGCATCACTCGACGGTCGTGCAGGCCGCCCGCATCGCCCAACGCGCGAAAGTCGGCAGTCTCGTGCTGACCCATATCAGTTCCCGCTACATGCAGGATGGGCCGCTGGCCGCCGAAGCGCGCAAGGTCTTTCCCGCCACCCGCGTCGCGCGGGATCTCATGGAACTCAACGTGCCCATGAATAAATGAGACTGGCCCGGCACGCTTCGAACCGTTCCAGGTGAGCGTAGCCGGCCCGGTCTGTGCGGCACGGGTCCGTCCTCCGGGTCACTCCGCGGTCCCACGTTGGACGGCCTCCCAGGCCGCCAGACCCCCGACCAGGTCCATCACGTCCGCGATGCCGTTCCGCTTCAGGATGCTGGCCGCCATGGCGGAACGATAACCGCCGGCGCACTGGACGACCACCGTGGTGCCGGTGGGGATCTCGCCCAGCCGTTCTTCCAGGTGGTTCAGGGGAACGTGGAGGCTGCCCAGGATGGAATTGCCGGCGCGTTCCTGGCCGGATCGGATGTCGAGCACCAGGGGCGGGCGTTCCGTGTCCAGCCGGTCCCGGAGCGCCGCCGCGGTGATGCGGTCGGTCCGGCCAAGCAGGTCGGGCCGTTTATCCAGCGCGTGCATGCCGCCCTTCAGGTATCCCGCGATGTGGTCGAAGCCGATGCGGCCCAGCCGCAGGGCGGATTCCTCCTCGGCGCCCGATCCCGTGATCAACACGATCGGCCGGTCACGCCGCAGCAGGGTGCCCGCCCAGCTGGCGTACTGGCCTCCGAGGCCGATGTTGACGCTCCCCTTCAGGTGCGCACCCTCATAGTCCGCGGCGTCCCGCGTGTCGAGCAGCTGGGCGCCGTCTTCCGCCTTGCGCAACACCTCCTCCAATGAAAGAGGGTTCAGGTTGCGCTTCAGCAGATGGTCCAGCGTTTCGTGTTCCTGCGCGTTGAACGCGGCGTCGTAGGTGAAATACGAAGGCGCCTCGGGCTGGTCCGTCGTGATGAGACGGGTAAAGGTCTCCCGGTCCATGGGCTGCAGAGCGTAGTTGTACTTCTTCTGATCGCCCATGGTGGACACCGTGTCCGTACTCAGGTTCTTGCCGCACAACGAGCCGGCGCCGTGCGCAGGATAGACGAGCGTCTCGTCGACGGTCGCCGGGATCAGCTTCCCGTGGAGGGAGTCGTAGAGCAGGTTGGCGAGGTCCTCGGCCTTCCATCCGAGCGCGGCCCGCAGGTCCGGTCGGCCCACGTCGCCGATGAACAGGGTGTCCCCGGTCAGCGCGGCATAGGGCGAGGCCGCCTCTTCGGGATCGAAGACCAGGATGCAGACGGATTCGGGAGAATGCCCGGGCGTCTCGAGAAACGCGAGCCGAATCCGGCCCAACCCCATGCCGCCGCCGTCCCTCATCGGCTCGAAGGGGTAGTCCGCCTCGGCGCGCGCGCCGAGATGGATCATGGCGCCGGTGCGGTCTCTCAGTTCCAGGTGGCCCGCGGCGAAGTCCGCGTGAAAGTGCGTCAGGAAGACATGGTCGATGGTCATGTTCCGGGCTTCGGCCTCTTCGATGTACTGGCCGATGTCGCGCTGCGGGTCCACGACGGCCGCGACGCCGGATGATTCGTCCCCGAGGAAATAGGACGCATGGGCGAGACAGCCCAGGTAGTACTGGTTGAGTATCATGTCGGACTCCTTCCGCGCTCCGGTCCTGGCCTCACTATCTCCGAGCAGGCAGGGCAAGTCCCGGTTCGTCTTCCGCCAGGTAAAAGGTGATGGAGGAACTCATCACCTGATCGCCCCGCCACGTCCGGTAACCTGCCGCGTTCGGTTCAAGCGCCGAACCTTTAAGGTAGGGCTTCCAGACCTGCGCGCGCTGCCGGTGCCAGAGGAACACGCCGGCCACGTCCTCCACCAGCAGTCTTTCGGCTTCCCTGTAAAGTGACATCCGGCGGCGCGGATCCCTGACCTCGGCCCCGGCCGCGGTCATCAGTTCGTCGAAATCAGCGTTGTTCCAGTTGTGCCGCCCGTTCGACCGCCACAGTCCCAGGAGATTGCTGGGATCCACGAAATCGAACTCGTAGGGTACCATTCCGAAGGCCAGGGTGTGGTTGTTCAGGCCGTCCATGAAGACCTTGTTCTCCACGTTGCGTACTTCGACCTTTACGTTGAGGTTACGCTGCAGCATCGCTTGGATCCCCTCCGCCGCGTCCCGGTGCATGACGATCTCGTTCCGCAGCCACATGTCCAGTTCCGGAATGCCGCGGCCATCCGGATACCCCGCATCCGAAAGCAGCTGCCGGGCGCGTTCCGGGTCATATCCCTGGCTTTCCGCGTAAGCATTGTCGGAGTAGGCCGGGAATCCGGGCGGAAGCATAGCGTAGCCGGGTATGGCGAACCCCTTCAGCGCGGAACGGCATATCGCCTCCCGGTCGATGGCGAGACTCAGCGCGAGCCGGACCCTCCTGTCGTTGAACGGCGGTTGTGTGACGTCGAAAAACAGGTAATGGGTCCAGAAATTGGGCCAGGTATGGACCTGGTCGCCCAATGCGTCGTCGGAAAGGAGGCGGGCCAGTTCCGCCTGGTTCTCCACCTCGGTGAAATCAATCTCTCCGGCCTCGTATGCCGGTATCCTCGGAGGCGGCGTGGTCAGGTTGAACATCTTGTAGATCAACCTTTCCAGATAGGGCTTGTCGACCCCGCGGTACATGGGATTGGCCTCGTAGACCATCCGCTCGCCTTTCGTCCATTCCACCATGATGAAAGGACCGGAAGACACGCAGGTTTCCGGCCGGGTGGACCATGTGTCCCCATACTTGCGCACCGAATGTTCGGGCGATACCCACGAGTAGGTCAACAGCAGAGGCAGGTGGGGCGTGGTCTCTTCGGTCGCGATGTGGAGGGTCAGATCGTCGGAAGCCCACACCCCCAGGGAGTCCACCGGCACCGTACGGGCGACGACGGCCTGCCAGTTCCGGACCGGCTGGTAGTACCAACCGAAGTCGTAGGCGTTTTCCGGATCAGCGCCGCGGCGCAGGGAGAAGACGTAGTCGCGCGCTGTCAATGGCCGGCCGTCGCTCCACTGCAACCCCGGTCGCAGGTGAAAGGTCCAGTCCAGCCCATCATCCGACACCTCCCATCGTTCCGCCGCGCCGCCCCGCAGCTCGAAATTGCGGTTGGTGCGCGTCAGGGGTTCGGCGATGATGTATTTCCCGGCGGCGCCCTTGTAAACCGTCCGGAACCACTCGTTATAGGGCCGCGACTCGGAGAAGACGCGAATGACCTGTTGCCCGGACGGAAGGGCGTCACCGGGGAGCGGCACGCCGATGGAATTGACGTAACGCGCACCGTTGCCGGCGAAGAGGTTGTCGATCAGGCCGTAGGCCGACCAGGTCAACCCCGCGACGAGGATCAGTAAGCTCGAACGCCTCGGCATCGAAATGGCGGTCTTGTTTCGCATGTTGCACCTGCCATAGGGCGGGAAGCCCTACTCGTTCATCCTCGGGTCGAGGGCGTCGCGCAGGCCGTCGCCGATGAGCGAGAATCCAAGCATGACCAGGGCGATCATGAATACCGGGAAGAGGGCGAGGTGCCAGTAGTAGATCACGTTGGGCAGGTGGCTGCTGACCATCTGGCCCCAGCTCGGCGTGGGCGGGTTGATGCCCAGTCCGAGGAAGCTCAGTCCGGCCTCGGCGAAGATGGCCTGGGGAATGCCCATGGCCAGCCCGACGATGATGGGGCTAAGGGCGTTGGGCAGCATGTGGCGCACGATGATATGCACGTTGGATGCGCCCATGGAACGGGCGGCACGGACGAAGTCGGAAGCCCGCAGCGACAGGAACTGCGCGCGGACCAGGCGGCATACGCCCACCCAGCCGGTCACGCCGATGGCAAACAGTACGTTGCTCAACCCGCTTCCCAGCCAGGCCATGATCAGTATGGCGAAGAGCAGGCTGGGGAAGACCGACATGACGTCCACCAGGCGCATGACGATGTAATCGGCTTTGCCCCCCTTGAAACCGGCGATGGCGCCCAGCGGCACGCCGATAAACAGGGAGATCATCTGCGCGACGAACCCCACGATGAGCGAGATCCGGGCGCCGTACACGATCCGGCTGAAGTAGTCCCGGCCGATGCTGTCCGTGCCCATGGGGTGGGTCCAGGACGGAAACTGCCAGGCTTCGTCGAAATTGGCCTCGGAATAATGGGACGGCGAGACCCAGGGCGCGAATATGGCCATGAAGGTTATGACGATGATGATGATTCCCGCGGCGACGGACAGTTTGTTCTTCATGTAGCGGCGCAGGGCGTCGCGCCAGAGGCCGCCGGCAGTTGGGGTAATTTCGGTCATGGTGCGGGTCATCTGTGTGCTAGCCTTCCGTGTGCCAGTCTTTCCTGTGCCAGTCTTCCGTGTCTCAGGCGGATCGCCTCGACGCGAGTCGCTCGATGATCACCACGATCGCGCAGCCTGCGATACCCAGGCCGATGGACAGCAGGACTTCTCCCGATAACGACGCGGGTAGGACGTTCTCCTCCACTTCCTTCCACGGCCAGATCTTGCGCAATGAGCCGGCCATGAGGCCGATGAGGGCTGCCACGGTCACGTCATGGAAGCGGCGCAGCAGCCACCTCAGCACCCGTGCGAAGAAGACCAGGCCCAGGATCCCGCCGCACCCGAAGATGAGGATGGGCAGGAGATTCCGCTCGACCACGGCGGTGAGCATGTACTGGTATTTTCCCAGGATGACCAGGATGAACGAGCCCGAAATGCCTGGCAGGATCATCGCGCAGATCGCGATCATCCCGCTCAGGAAGACGAACCAGGCGGCCGAGGGCGTCTCGACCGGTACGGCGCCCACCAGGACGAAGGCGGCTACGGCCGCCAGCAGTAACGCGAACGCTTCCTTCACGGTCCAGCGAGACACCTTCACCCGCACCGTGATGATCGACGCCAGCACCAGCCCGAAGAAAAAGGCCCAGACGTGGACGGGATGGTGTTCGAGGGCCCATGCGAAAAACTGGGCCAGGCTGAATATGGCCACGAAGATGCCGGTGACGAGGGCGATCAGGAACCGGTGGGGGAAACCGTCGAACGCATCGCTGAATCGGAAGGTAACCAGCGAACGCAGAAACCTGGCGTTGACGGCGTGCACGGCGTCGAGCAACTCTTCGTATACGCCCAGTATGAAGGCCATCGTGCCCCCGGACACGCCGGGCACGACATCGGCCACCCCCATGCAGAAACCACGGGCCGAGATGCCCAGGTAGTCCCGGAACGTCCGTTTCGAGCGCGCGGAACCGTTGTCCATTACTTGCTCCCGCGAACGTATCTGACCCGGGGATCCACAAGCGCGTACAGGATGTCCGTAATCAGGTAGACGATTCCGATCAACACCGCGACCAGCAGGGTCAGGGCCATGATCATGGGGTAGTCCCGCTCGAAGATGCTCGTGACGAAGAACTGTCCCAGGCCCGGGATGCGGAAGATGCCTTCGACGAAGAGCGACCCGGTCATCACCCCGGGCAGCATGGGCCCCATGATGGTGAGCAGCGGGATCAGGGAGTTCTTCAGCACGTGGATGAACAGGACGCTGCGCTCCTTCAGTCCCTTGGCACGCGCCGTGCGCACGTAGTCCATGCGGAGGTTCTCGAGGATGCTCGAACGGGTATAGCGGGCGACGATGGCCATGGGACCCAGGGCGTACACGATCACCGGCATGATCCAGGTCTCCGGCCCGCCCCACCCGCCCGTGGGCAGGACCCTCCAGATGGTCGCGAAGAGGACGATGAACAATATGGATATGGCGAAACTGGGCACAGTGATCCCCAGGGTGGCGATGACCGTGGTACTGTAATCCACCCAGGTGTTCTGGCGTATGGCGGACAGGATGCCCAGGAGGATGCCGAAGGAGAAGGCCACGGCCAGGCCCATGCCGCCCAGTTGCATGCTGATGGGCCAGGTCCGCGCGATAAGGTCCGTCACGGTCTCGCCCGGACTCTGGAAGGGAATGCCGAAATCGAATTGCAGCGCGTTCCACATGTAACGTCCGTACTGCTCGTAAAGGGGGCGGTCCAGCCCGTACTTGCGCAGGATATTCGCCTTGGCCTCGGCCGACAGGGGCATCTTCTCCTCGTCGAAGGGGCCGCCCGGTACCGCGTGCATCAGGCTGAAGGTGATGACCGTGACCAGGAACAGCACGCCGACCAGGCCCACGATGCGGTATATGATGTAACGGATCATAGGAACGGTTTTCTGATGCGCCGCGGCGGCAAAACGGGGCGAGGCCGGGCCGATCCGGACGAGACCGGACGAGGCCAGACAAGGCCGGATGAGGCCGGGCGTGTCCAGGCGAATCCAGGCAAATGGGAGCGGATCCGGGCGAATCCGCCGTTCTGTGAAATGAGCGGGAATGCCGTCAATCCAGCCTCCAAAGTGCAAGCGGACGCTCGGAGGTGTCAAGGTTTATTTCCCGGTTACGGGGTGTTAGCCGGTGCGGCTCCGGGGCGCTTCCGGGAGCGGATTCGGACCACGTAAAACTGTGTTCGGGCGGGTTGCCGGAGGGGCTGGCCTCCTCCACCGATCCAGGGCCATCTCCGCTTGACACCCCCCGTGCGGTTCCACACATTACCGACGTGATTCCACATCGCCGGGATGAGGGTAAAGGAGGTCGTTTACGTGCGGATCGTCGAGGTTTCCGCCCTGGTCCTGCGGCTGCCCCAGGTGACGGAAGCCTGTGACGGGACGCAGGATACCTGCCTTATCACAATCGAAACGGACGAAGGCATCACGGGCTGGGGCGAAGTCGACTCGTGTCCCACCGTGGTCAAGGCCGTCATCGACGCGCCGCTGTCGCACCAGATCTGCAACGGCCTGGCCAACGCGCTCGCCGGCGCCGATCCCCTGGACATCGACGGCTGCACGGATCGGATGATGGCGTCGGCAAACTACTATGGCCGGGTCGGCGTGGGGCAGCACGCCATGGCGGGGATCAACCTGGCGCTCTGGGACATCGCGGGGAAAGCGAGCGGACAGCCCGTCTACGAGCTCCTGGGCGGCGCGCACCGGCTCAGGTTCCGGGCCTATGCCTCCGTACTGTTCGGAGACACGCCGGAGCAGACCCGGGCGATCGGCCGGAAATTCGCCGACCAGGGATTCACGGCGGTGAAGTTCGGCTGGGGCCCCATGGGGAAGGACGAAAGGCAGGACGTCGCCCTGGTGCGGGAGGCCCGGCGAGGCACGGGCGACGAGGTGGACGTGCTCATCGACGCCGGCCAGGTATGGGACTGGAAGACCGCGCTCACCCGGTCCCGGCAGTTCGCCGAGTACCGGCCCTTCTGGATCGAAGAGCCGCTGCATCCGGACGACATCGAAGGATATGCCGCGCTGACCGCGGAGAGTCCGGTGCCCATCGCCACCGGGGAAGCGGAGTCCCGACTCGAGGACTTCGAACGGCTGGTCACCGAGGGCGGGCTGGACTGGATCCAGCCGGACCCGGGACGCTGCGGTATCTCGACTATGGCTGAGGCCGGCAGGACCGCCCACCGGCACGGCCGCAAGGTCGTCAACCACAGTTACAAGAGCGGCATTACCATGGCGGCGTCGCTGCACGCCCTGGCTGCCCTGCCCAACGCGTCCGTCTTCGAGTTCTGCATGTCCGATTCGCCGCTGCGACACGAACTGACCCACGAACGGTTTGTCATCGATGACGATGGTCTCGTGGCGGTGCCCGATGGACCCGGGCTGGGCGTCACGGTAGACGAGGAAACCGTATCGAAGTACCGGGTCGCGTAGGCCCGGTTCACCAAAGGAGCATCTTGATGGCCCCGCCGAACCCGATCATGCACGCCGCGCTCAACCGCATCAATATCGAGGAGATCAAGAAACGGATCGGTCCGCCGCCCGCCTCTTGCGCCGTCGTTGCAGCGGACCACGTGACCGCGGCGTTCATCTGGCAGGAATCAGGCACGATCAACGACAATCACTGCCACGATTACGACGAGTGGTGGCTGGTGCTTGAAGGCGAGATCAACTGGGTGATTGAGGGCCGTGACGAGACCGTCCACGCGAAGGCGGGGGATTTCATCTTCGTGCCGGCCCTGACGTTCCATCACATTTACCCCGTGGGCGGCAAGCCGTCCATCCGTCTCGGCGTGGCGCTGACGGGACACGGGCACCTGCACGAGCGGCCGGAGCGCAAGGTGAAGGTCACCCTGGAGTAACATCCGTTGGAGTAAATCCATGTCTTCGAGATCTGAAAACCTTGCATCTATCAAAGCCTGTGGTGTGGTCGCTGTCCTCAGGGCGGACCGGCCCGACGCGCTGGTCCAGGTCGCCCAGGCCATCGGCCGGGGCGGCATCGGGGCCGTCGAGATCACCATGACGACGCCCGGGGCCCTGGACGCCATCGGCGAATGCGCGAACCGGCTGGGGGACGAGATCCTCCTCGGCGCGGGCACCGTGCTGGACCCCGAAACGGCCCGGGCGGCGATCCTGGCCGGCGCCGAATACATCGTGACGCCGACGCTGAGCCCGGACGTCATCACCCTTTGCCGGCGGTACGACAAGGTCATCATTCCCGGTGCATTGACGCCTACCGAGATCCTGACGGCCTGGGAATGCGGCGCGGACATCGTGAAGGTGTTCCCCGCAACCGCGGTGGGCCCCAGGTATTTCAAGGACGTCAAGGCGCCGCTCCCCCAGATCGATCTCATACCCACGGGCGGAGTGGACCTGGACAACGCGGGCGACTTCATCCGGGCGGGCGCCTGTGCCGTCGCCGTGGGAGGGAACCTGATCGACAAGGCCGCCGTGGCCGCGGGCGAATGGCAGTTGCTCACCGACACGGCCCGGAAATACGTCGATACAGTCAGGAACGCGAGACAGGAAGGTGGGGGATGATCCGCAAGGCCATCGTGCCCGTCGCGGGCCTGGGCACGCGGATGCTTCCGCTCACACGGTCTGTCCCAAAGGAAATGCTGCCCCTTGGACGCAAACCGGCCATACACCATGTCGTGGATGAACTGGCGGCCGCGGGGATCGAACGCATCCTCTTCGTGACCTCCAGCCGGAAAAAAGCGATCGAGGAGTACTTCGTGCCCGGCGGACCGTCCGACGGGCTGCCTGCACTGGACTATTCGTTCGTCCGCCAGGAGATCCCGGGGGGAAACGGCGACGCCGTTCGCCTGGGTGAAGCCTTTGCAGGATCGGATCCTTTCGTCGTGGCCTGGGGCGACGCCGTCATCCGGTCGACGGGGGAAGACAGCGTCCTGCGTCGCATGATGGCGACCCACGGGAAGGAAGACGCCGCGTGCACCATCGCGGTGGAGCACGTGCCCGAAGACAAGGTGTCGCGGTACGGTATCGTTAAGCCCAGGTACGCATCGGACACGGCCTTCCCCGTCGACGATATCGTGGAGAAACCGCCTGCGGAAAGTGCACCCAGCCGCTACGCCGTTTCGGCCCGATACATCTGTGGCCCCGGCATCTTCCCCGCGCTCGAGGCGACGCCGCGCGGAAGAAACGGCGAACTCTGGCTCGCCGACGCCATCCGCGGCATGCTCAGGGCGGGCAACCCAGGTGGCTCGGGCGATCCGGGAGTTCGGGGCCGTCCAGGCGGCGGTGTCTGGTGCGTACCCCTGGGGTCCGCCGACCGGCGCTACGACATCGGTACGCCCCTTACCTACTGGGAAGCCTTTACCGATTACGCCGTGGAGGACGAGGCCGACGGAACGGCTTTCCGTGATCTCCTGCAAGAACGGTTGAGCGAATCATGATTAGCGCGCGCATACCGTACGCGTTTCGGCGGATCAGTCGATCGGCAAGTCCATATGGATCGCATGGGCTGCGTGGGCTATCTGGACCGCACGGTTCGCATGTTCCGGACGTTCCGCATGGTACGGGCCAATCGGAGTCCAATTGAACGGGACCCTAACCGCATCCGCACCCGGCCGTGTCGGCATCGTGGGCAATCCGACCGACATGTACGGCGGGAGCGTGATTTCGTGCTCGACGAAGGAGCGGGCACGGGTCAGGATCCAACCGGCGGACCGCCTGGTCCTGGACGCCGGCAACGAGGAGCGCGTCATCGCGTCGCCCGACGGCCTAGTCCCATGTGAGGATATATTCGATATCGCCCGGGTCGCGTTGTCCGGTACCGAATCCACGGACTTGCGCGCCAGGATTTCGTGGTCGACCGATATCCCCTTCCGCGCCGGCCTGTCGGGGTCGACTGCGCTGCTTGTATCCATGGTCGCCGGCCTGCTCGCCTTCCGCGGTATCCGCCACAATTCTTACCAACAAGCGGAGCTCGTCCGCAGGATCGAGTACCAGAACCTGACCTTCTGCGGGTACCAGGACGCCTACATGTGCACCTTCGGCGGGCTTCATTACATGGATTTCAGGGGAAAGGAATTCCACCTGGAATACGGGACCGATCCTTTCGCCACCATGGAACCGATGGCTCCCGACCTGGCCCTGCCGCTTGTCGTGGTCATCACGGGAGGCCAGCGCGTCTCCGGAGGTGTGCACACCCCCTTGAGGGAACGCTGGCTCGCCGGGGAAACCGAAGTGGTCGAAGCCTACGACGCCATCGCGGCCCGGGCCCGGGAAGGCAAGAAAGCGATCCTCGATAACCGGCTCGACGCGCTGGGGGAGTTGATGAACGAGAACCAGGCGATTACCCATTCACTCGGCGGATCCAATCCCGAGGACGACCGGTTCATCAAACTCGCCCGACAGGCGGGTGCGTCCGGTGCCAAGCTGGCGGGCAGCAGCGGAGCCATCGTGGCGCTCCACGACAACCCCGGTGAACTGGCGCGGGTCATGTTGGATGCCGGCGCCGCGGGCATACTTGAACCTTCGCCGGGACCCGGGCTCGAAATCGAACTAGATGATCCGTAGGGAGCCGCCGTGAACATCACCCTCGACTACCATAAATCCGGCCTCGAGGTAAGCATCCCGGATGAAAACCTGGCCGCTGTCCTCAATATGCGGGAAACGCCCCCGCTGGATGAACCGGTGACCTCGACCCGTGAGGCCCTGCAGCGGCCGGTGGCCGGTCCGCCCCTTGCGGAAATCGCCCGGGGCCGCCGCAACGCGTGCGTGGTCGTTTCCGATATCACGCGTCCTGTCCCCCACGACATCATCCTGCCGCCGCTCCTTGAATGTCTGGAGCGAAGCGGGATCAAGGCGGCGGACATCACCCTTCTGGTCGCCACGGGACTGCACGCCCCCATGGACGAGGGCCAGCTTCGCGAGACCCTGACCGGTGACGTGGTGGACCGGTATCCAGTCGTAAACCACGTCGCCCGCAACGGCAACGAACAGGCCGACCTGGGCGCCACCAGCACAGGGATCCCTATCCGCGTGGACCGCAGGTACGTGGAAAGCGACCTCAAGGTGCTGACCGGGCTGATCGAGGCGCACTTCATGGCCGGGTACTCGGGCGGACGCAAGCTGGTCGCGCCCGGGCTCGTGGGCGTGGAGACGATCGAGCATCTTCACGGACCCGGTATCCTGGAGCATCCCAACGCCACGACCGGTGTGCTCGACGGCAACCCGCTCCACGAGGCCGCGCTGGAAATCGCCCGGCGGGCCGGGGTGGATTTCATCCTCAACGTGGCCATGGACGAGGACCGCCAGATCACGGGGGTGTTTGCCGGCGAGCTCGACCGGGCGCACCGGCACGGCGTCCGCCACGTGGACGGTATGGTCGTGGCCTCCGTCGAAGAACCGGTGGACATCGTCGTGGCCTCGTCGGCCGGCTATCCCCTGGATACCACCTTCTACCAAGCCGTGAAGGGCATGGTCGGCGTGCTCGACATCCTGAAGGAAGGCGGTTCCATCGTCATTGCCGCCGGATGCGCCGACGGGATCGGCAGCGCGGAGTTCGAAGAACTGCTACGGAAGACGACGGACATCGACACCTTCATCCACTGGATCCAGCAACCCGGGGTCTTCACTATCGACCAGTGGGAGATCGAGGAACTGGTCAAGGCGCTGAAGAAGGGCCGGGTGTATCTTTACACGGACGGACTGAGTGACGACGACGTCCGGGACTGCCTGGTCGAGCCGGCACCGTCCGTCGAGGCCGGCATTGCACGCGCGCTGAAGCGTCACGGTGCCGGCGCCACCATCGCGGTCGTCCCAAGAGGACCTTATGTAATTCCAAGGGTGGTGCCCGGACAGGACGCCGCCGGATAGCGCACGGCCGGGCCACACCGCCGGCTAGCACTCGGCCCCGGTCCCACCGCCGATCGATTTCGAGCCTTACATGACTTCCAACCAGTACGTCCACCATGCTCCCCGCATCCATCCGTCCGCCTTCGTGGCAGAAAGCGCCGACCTGATCGGCGCGGTCGACATCGGCAAGGACGCGAGCGTCTGGTTCCAGGTGGTGATCCGGGCGGACGACGAGCCCGTAACCATCGGCGAGGGAACCAACGTGCAGGACGGCAGCGTACTCCACATCGACGCCGGCATGCCCACCGAACTGGGCAAGGGCGTAACCGTGGGGCACCGCGCCATCGTCCACGGTGCGGTGGTGGAGGACCACGTGCTGATTTCCATGGGCGCCGTGATCCTCAGCGGCGCACGGATCGGCAGGCACAGCATCATCGGCGCCGGCGCGCTGGTGCTCGAAAACACGGAAGTGCCTCCGGGCTCCCTGGTCGTGGGGGTTCCCGGACGCGTGATACGATCCGTCACGGACGAGCAGATCGAACGCATACACCGGACCGCCGAGGGGTACGTTGAACGGCGCGGAATCTATCTCGAACGGCGGGTTCAAGGCGCTTCCTGACCGCCTGGTTCGTGGCGCTCCGGACTCCGTGTCTGGCGTCAGAATCCACTTGACTTTGACGGGCCTGTTCTGTAGTTTGCGGTGCCCTGTTATGCTGGTCCTGAGCGCCTGTAGCTCAATTGGATAGAGCACCTGACTACGGATCAGGAGGTTGGGGGTTCGACTCCCTCCGGGCGTATTTTTCGTGGGACGCAGTAGCATGAGAAGCAACGAGGGCGAACACGAAGAATGGCTCAGGCTGGCGCTCGAAGAAGCCCGGTCGGCAGGAGCCGCCGGTGATGTGCCCGTCGGGGCCGTGATCGTTCACGATGGCGTGATTATCGGCCGGGGCCAGAATCGCGTGGAACGGTTGCGCGATCCCACGGCACATGCCGAGATGCTCGCGATCCGCGAGGCCAGTGCTTCGCTGGGGTATGAACGGCTGGCCGGAGCCACGCTCTACGTTACGCTGGAACCGTGCGCCATGTGCGCGGGAGCGATCGTGCTGGCTCGCCTTGAGCGTCTGGTCTACGGGGCAGACGATCCCAAGACCGGGGCCTGCGGGTCCCTGCGCGATATCGTGCGGGACACCCGGTTGAATCACCAGGTGGCTGTAACGCGAGGGGTGCTGGCGGAAACCTGTTCAGGGCTGTTGAAGGAATTCTTCAAGGCGAAACGGGGAGCGGGCGTTTCGAGCAGCACGGCAGGTTCAGACGATCCGGATGACGGACCACGGTTGCCGGAGAGGTGCGAGAGTGGTTGAATCGGACGGTCTCGAAAACCGTTGTGCCTTCGGGCACCGTGGGTTCGAATCCCACCCTCTCCGTTCTACAGCCCGCTGAACGGAATCCCGGAGGATGGCTACCGGCCACGGCAATGGCTTCAGACAAAGACCTGGGAGAGGTGCGAGAGCGGTTGAATCGGCACGCCTGGAGAGCGTGTGTTCACCATGTGGACCGTGGGTTCGAATCCCACCCTCTCCGTTGAACTCCGGGGAGACCCGGACTTGGAACGAAGGGGTGGTGGACATGCCTGGGCCTGCTTGGCCGTGCCCGGACGTGCTATCACGCCCGGACCTTATGTCCAGGCCTGGAACCTATGTCCCGGCCCGGTCGTTCCACCATAGTTTTGGGGCAGTAGCTCAGTTGGGAGAGCGCCAGAATCGCAATCTGGAGGTCGGCGGTTCGATTCCGCTCTGCTCCACTCGGAAGGCCGGGCGACTGGCAGTCGGTGTTCAAGGTAGCCGGTGTCCCCGCCATTCCGTATTACAGGCTTGGATCGATTACGGTCGTGCTAGATGGGGAGTTAGCGGTGCCCTGTAACCCGCAACCCGCTACAGCGGGATCGAATTCCCATCCCGAGGATCGCACTTGCGTCGCCGGTATGCGCTGCATCCGGTATTGAAAGTCAGGTCCCGCGCAACGTGACAACGCCCAACCCCGTCAGGACCGGAAGGTAGCAGCGGTAAGCGCCTGAAGCGTGTGCCGCGGGAGCGCCTGGCCGGAGCCGGCGGCACGGATGCCCCGACACGAGTAGATTCGAGGGTGGGTGCACGACCGCTTTACCTTTTCCCCTTCGTTCCGCCTGCCGCTCGTCCCGAGTAACCCAGGCATGGAGGGTTGGGCATTGGCCTATGAAGTCACCGCCCGAAAATGGCGCCCCCAGGAATTCGACGGCGTGATCGGGCAGGAACACGTAACCACCACGCTGAAAAACGCCATTCAGGCTGGCCAGATCGCCCATGCCTATCTCTTCGCCGGACCCCGCGGCGTGGGCAAGACGACCACGGCCCGCATCCTGGCCAAGGCCCTGAACTGCGTCGAAGGCCCCACGGTGACGCCCTGCAACGCCTGCACGTTCTGCCGGGAAATCTCCGAAGGACGCAGCGTCGACGTGCTGGAGATCGACGGCGCGTCCAACAACCGGGTCGAACAGGTCCGGACGCATCTGCTCGAGAGCGTCAAGTACACGCCCAGCCAGGGCAAGCACAAGATCTACATCATCGACGAAGTGCACATGCTGACCAAGGAGGCCTTCAACGCCCTGTTGAAGACGCTCGAAGAGCCGCCTGCCCACGTGTACTTCATCTTCGCGACGACGGACCCCCGAAAGGTGATCCCCACCGTGCTCTCCCGTTGCCAGCGATTCGACTTCCGGCGCATATCGGGCCCCACCATCGTGGATCACCTGGCCATGATCAGCGAGAAGAGCGGGTACGACGTCCAGCGCGAAGCCCTCGCCCTTATCGCGCGCCGGGTGGACGGCAGCATGCGGGACGCCGAAAGCCTGCTGGACCAGGTCGTCGCCTTCGGCGGCACCGCGCTGACCGCCGGCGAGGCGGCGGAAGTCCTGGGCATCGTGGACCAGGACGTCTATTTCGAACTGCTGGACATCGTGGCGGAGCAGGACGTGCCCAGGGGACTGGACCTGGTCGACCGGATTTTCGGCCAGGGGCATGATCTCGAGGAGATCGTCCTGGGCATCCTGGAACACCTGCGCAACCTGCTCGTCGTCAAGGCGGCGCCCGAAGCGGAAGTGCTGATCGGCGACGCCGCCCTCGCATTGGACCGCTTCCGGGAACAGGCCG
The DNA here is from genome assembly GCA_965207085.1 of bacterium. GTDB lineage: Bacteria > JAAXHH01 > JAAXHH01 > JAAXHH01 > JAAXHH01 > JAAXHH01. Next base: position 714,460 of record CBDBLQ010000002.1, read on the forward strand.
GACGATTCGAGACGGAAGACCTGCTCCGGCTTTCCCAGCTGGCGACGCAGATGGAACAGTCGATAAAGACCAGCGCGCTTCCCCGGGTGCAGCTCGAGACGGGCGTCGTACGCATGATACGCATGGCCCGATCGGTTCAGCTGACGGACGTCATGGCCCGGCTGTCCGAAATGGCACGGCGCGTGGGAACGGGAGAAGATGGCGATGCGTCAGGGACAGAGGCGTCAGGGACAGAGGCTTCCGATTCCCTTTCCTCTCAGCCTGCCGATCCATCGTCTGGCTCCGCACCTGCATCTTCGCCAGCACCAGCCGATGCTGCGGGCCGAAGCCCCGTGGCATCCACCGAGTCATCGGCAGCATCCTCCGAATCATCGGCGACATCCACCGAGTCGTCGGCAGCATCCACCGCGTCATCCGCGGCCGCCTCGACTTCGCCAAAGCTGGATCTTCAGGCGGCCCGCAACCGATGGCCCGCCATCGTGGATGAGATCACCCGGCAACGACGCGGCCTGGGTAACCTGTTGGCAGAAGCCGTGCTTTCGGCCTGCTCGCCTCCGAATGACGCCGGTCCCGAAGGGCCCTGCAGGATTACCCTCAGGTTCGAGGCCGTCCATGAATTTCATATGCAACAGATTGAAAAACGCGAAAACAAGTCGCTGATACAGTCGGAATGTGCCAAAGCGCTGGACATCCCGGTCCGGATCGAATGCGAGATAGACGAACGCGCCGTGGCGGAAAACGCCGACCGGAGGGCTGGTGACGCCGGTGTGGGAATGGCCGGCGACAGCGACAGAACCGATGACGCAGTAGCGAGGATGGCCGGAGATGGCGACCGGGCGGATGACGCCGAAGCGGAGATGGCCGGTGGCATCGACCGGGCGGATCTCGCCGACAACGACCTGGCGGACATGGCCGGGGCCGGTCTGGACGAATATCCCGGCTCGGCCGAAGAAACCGTCAGTGAAGCGCAGGACGCCACTACGGCCGGCAAATCATCCGGTCAGGTGGATCACACGGCCGGCAAATCAGCCGGGCGATCGGCAAACACCCGCGCGGGCGCCGCGAAAGATCCGGCCGTCATGAAAATCGTGGAGGCCTTCGACGGCCAGATCGTGACGGACTGATTCCGGATCGCGGTAGTTAAAGGACTGAGTCCGGGTCGCGGCAAGCGCAGGCGGGCAGGAAAGGAAAAGGTTATGGCCAAGGGCATGTCGGGCATGATGAAGCGCGTCCAGCGGATGCAAAAGAAGATGATGCAGATTCAGGAGGAAATGGCCGGGAAGCGGGTCGAAGGTACGGCGGGCGGCGGGATGGTGACCGCGGTGGTCGACGGAAAGCTGAACGTGGTGGAGATCAGGATCGATCCGGCCGTGGTGGACCCCGATGACGTGGAGATGCTTGAAGACCTCGTACTGGCCGCCGTCAACCAGGGCCAGCAGAAGGCGCAGGAACTGGTGAACCAGGAGATGGGCCAGATTGCCGGCGGACTGAACATCCCCGGCCTGGGTCCGTGACACGCCAATCCGGGACGTCTCGCCGATCCCGGTCCGGTCTTACCGCCCGATCGTACTATCCGGTCGAACTGGATGTAAATCCATGGTGCGCAAATACAGTTCCGAGGCCCTGGCCATCCTGGTGGACGAATTGAGCCGCCTGCCCAACATCGGCAGGGTGACGGCCCAGCGGCTGGCTTTCCATATCCTGAAGGGGCCTGCCGAACGCGCCTTTTCGTTGTCCGACGCCATCCGCGCGGTGAAGGAAAAGGTCCGGTACTGCAGCGTGTGCTGGAACATCACCGAGTCCGAGACCTGCGAGATCTGTTACGACGCCCGGCGAAGGCCGGAGACCATCTGCGTGGTGGAGGAACCCCGCGACGTGATCACGCTCGAAAGCACGGGAGAGTACCGCGGCCTGTACCACGTGCTCCACGGCGCGCTTTCGCCCCTCGACAACATCACCCCGGACGACATACGCGCCCGGGAGCTCGTGGACCGGATGAGCAAATCGGTGGAAGAGGTCATCATCGCGACCAATCCCAATATCGAGGGAGAAGCCACCGCGCTCTACCTCAGCCGCCTGATCAAGCCCCTGGGCGTGCGGGTTACCCGCCTCGCCAGGGGGCTTCCCATGGGCGGCGACCTGGAGTACGCCGACGAAGTGACCCTCGCACGCGCCCTGGAAGGCCGCACGGAGCTGTAATCCGGAACCGAATCCAAGACCGCCGGACAGAACCGGCGATCCCCTTGCCGCCATGAACCTGCCCAACAAGCTGACCATATTCCGCATCATCCTGAGTCCCATCTTCATGGTCTTCTTCTTGGTAGATACATTGTATACACGGTATATCGCGCTGGCCATCTTCATGATCGCGGCGCTGACGGATCTGTACGACGGCTACCTGGCGCGCAAGACCGGGGTGATCACCAGTTTCGGCAAGTTCATGGACCCCCTGGCGGACAAGATCCTCACGTCCACCGCGCTGATCTGCTTTGCGTCCCTCGGCTACATCTACACCTGGATGGTCCTGGTCATCATCGGAAGGGACTTCATCGTGACCGGCCTGCGGTGCATCGCGGCGTACCGGGGCCTGCTCATCCTGCCGACCCAGGTCGCCAAGTGGAAGACCGCTTCGCAGATGGTGGTCATCGTGATCATCCTGCTCTATATCAACGTCCAGACGACTATGATCGCCTTCGGCCAGTGGAACGGGGAGTTCGACAATATCGCCTGGTGGGTCCTCAACGGCATGGTCTTCGTCTCCATGGTGCTCACGGTCAGTTCCGGCCTGGACTACGTGGTCAAGAACCGGTCCATATTCACCAGTCTGCTGAGGTAGGCATGCGCGCGTTGATCACCTTGCTGTCGACCGGATGTTACGTCGGCTACACGCCCCTCGCGCCCGGCACGGCGGGCAGCATGCTGGGGCTCGGGCTGGTCTGGGCGCTGACCGGTCCGCTCGGGCTGACCGTACCGTATTACCTGCTGGCCACCGCACTCTTTTTCGTCCTGGGTGTCTGGGTATCGAGCCGGGCGGAATCCCTGTTCGGCCACGACGGGCCCAGGATCGTCATTGACGAAATCGCCGGCGTCCTGATCGTCTTCACCGCCATGCCGTTCGACCTTTTGACCGTGACCTCGGGGTTCGTCCTGTTTCGCGTCCTGGATATCTGGAAACCCTTCCCCTGCGACCGGGTGCAGCGCCTTCCCGGTGGGTTGGGGGTCATGATGGACGATGTCGTGGCCGCGGTCTACGCCCATCTCCTCCTGCGGATCGTAACGGGATTTATGTCATGAAGTCCGCCGCGATTATCACGATCGGCGACGAACTGCTCTACGGTTCCGTGGTCGATACCAACGCCGCCTATATCGGCCGGCGCCTGACGGAAACGGGCATCGAGCCGGTCTGTTCCATGACCGTGGGCGACGAGGGACCGCGTATCGGCCAGGCCCTGGAAACCGTGTGCCGGCAGGCAGACGTGGTGCTCGTCACGGGCGGGCTCGGACCGACCCACGACGACGTGACCAAGACCGTCATCGCCGGGGCGATCGGGCAGGACCTGGTCTTTCATCCCGAAATCATGGATACCGTGGAACAGATGTTCACCCAGCGGGGCATGGTCATGCCGGAATCGAACCGCATCCAGGCCTATATGCCCCGGCACGCCGAGGTGCTCGACAATCCCGTGGGCACGGCGCCCGGCTTCCTGGTACGCCATCACGACACCGCCGTATTCGTCATGCCGGGCGTGCCCCGCGAGATGAAGAAGATGCTGAACGAACAGGTGCTGCCGAGGCTGAAGGACCAGGGCGCGGGAAGGGTCATCCTGCACCGGTGGATCCGCACCACGGGCATCGGCGAATCGAATCTTTCCCAGATCATCGGCGATGTCATCGAAGAGGCAGAGGACGTCAAGATCGCCTCCCTGCCCCAGGAGACCGGGGTAAACCTGCGGCTCACGGCCGAGGGGCGCACCGGGGAGGAAGCCCGGCGGCGCATCGAAGCCGTCGAGTCCAGGATGGTCGCCCGGGCCGGTGAACATATCTACGGCGTGGACGACGATACCCTCGAAGAGGTGGTGGGTCGCCTGCTCCGGGAGGCGGACGCGACCGTGGCCATCGCCGAGTCCTGCACCGGCGGTCTCGTGGCCTCCCGCATGACCGACGTGCCGGGCAGTTCCGATTACCTGCTGGAAGGGGTCGTGTCCTACAGCAACGCCGCGAAAATGGCGCGCCTGGAGGTGCCGGTGGGAACGATCGACCGCCACGGCGCGGTCAGCGCGGAAACCGCGACCGCCATGGCCCAGGGCATCCGGCATACCAGCGGCGCGACCTACGGACTGTCCACTACCGGCGTCGCGGGACCCGGCGGCGGGACGCCCGAGAAGCCGGTGGGACTGGTCTACCTGGGTCTCGCCTCGGTGGACGGCGTCGAGACGCGAAAACTCATGCTGGGGCCGGACCGGCAGGTCAACAAGTCCCGGGCCGCGCTGGCCGCCCTGAACCTGCTGCGGCAGGCGCTTACCCGCGCGGGCGGCACGAACCGGATCACCGGGAACCGCGACCCGCAGGACACGTAGACAACCCGCAGGCCACGTAGAAAGGTTATCGATGCGTACGTTCATCGCCGTGGAAGTCCCGGATTCCGCAAAGGACCGGATCGCGCAACTGATCAATCACCTGAATACGACGGGGACCGACATAAAGTGGGTCGAACCGGACAACATCCACGTTACCCTGAAGTTCCTCGGCAACATCGGGACGGACCAGCCGGCGGTCATTCGCGATGGGCTGAGCGCGGCGCTCGATTCGGCGGGCGCCTTCGACCTGAAACTGGGACGCATCGGCGCCTTCCCGGATATGAACCGCCCGCGCGTCTTCTGGGTTTCGATCGTAGAAGGACGGGACGAACTGGTCGCCATGCAGCAGCGCATCGAGGCCGAACTGCACGCCCGCGGCTTCGTTCGCGAGGAACGGCCCTTTTCGCCGCACCTGACCATCGGTCGGGTACGATCGCCGCGGGGCCTGGCCAAGCTGACGGATCTGATCGGGGACATGGCCTTCGAGACCGAACCATTTACGGTGAAGCGCGCGGCCGTGGTGAAGAGCGACCTGAAATCGGACGGCCCGTTGTACACGGTCATCGATCATGTCGAACTGGAATGACCATGCCGACCATAACGGATATCACGCCGCGGGGGAGCGGAGGTCGACGGGAACGCAAGGTCACAATCGACGGGGAACGCATCCTGACGATCACGGAAGAGACCTTCCTGCGGTTCGGACTTTTCGACGGCCAGACGATGGACCCGGAACGGCTGCAGGAACTGGAATTGGCCGACGGCGTCTCCCGGGCCATGACCGAAGCCCACCGGCTCATCGACCACCGCATGCGGACCCGCCGCGAGCTGGCGGTTAAACTCAAGTCCGGGGGGCGGCCGGACGAGGTGATCGACCAGGTGCTGGACCGGCTTGAGCACGCGGGACTGATCGACGACGGGCGCTTCGCCCGGTTGTGGATCGACGAACGGCTACGGAGAAGGCCGGCCGGCCTGTCCCTGCTGCGCCGCGAGCTGCGTCAGAAGGGGATTGACGCCGAAATCGTCGATACCGCTCTCGAGGAAAGTGCATCCCGCGACGGGGAAACCGAACGAGCCTACGAGGCACTGCGCCGCCAGTCTTATCGATATGCCCGGCTCGACCGCGACGCGGCACACCGCCGCATGGTCGCCTTCCTGGGCAGGCGGGGGTTCGGGCAGGCCGTCATCTACCAGGTCGTCCATCGCGTGCTGGACGAGATAGAGGAGTCCCGAAATTGACCGGAGCCGAACTGCGCAAGTCCTTTACCGAGTTTTTCGCCGACCGCGGCCACACGACCGTGCCGAGCGCCAGCGTGGTGCCCTGGGATGATCCCACGTTGCTCTTCACCAACGCGGGGATGAACCAGTTCAAGGACGTTTTCCTGGGGAAAAGCACCCGCGAATACGTGCGCGCGGTGGATTTCCAGAAATGCATTCGCGCCGGCGGAAAGCACAACGACCTCGAAGACGTGGGCCGATCGCCCATTCACCAGACCTTCTTCGAAATGCTGGGAAACTGGTCCTTCGGCGACTACTACAAGGAAGAAGCCATAACCTGGGCATGGGAACTGCTCACGGAGAGGCTGAAACTCCCCGCCGAACGACTGTGGGTTACCGTGTTCCGCGAGGATGACGAGGCCGAGCTGCTCTGGCAGCGTCACACCGGCGTGCCCGCCGACCGCATACTCCGTTTTGACGAGAAGGACAACTTCTGGGAAATGGGCGAGACCGGGCCCTGCGGTCCCAACTCGGAAATCCACTACGACCTGGGGCCGGAGCGGACAGGTCGAAATAAAGATCTCGGCCATGTCGGCGGGGCCAACGGAGACCAGGCACTTGAAGACCCTACGCGCTTGGTGGAGATCTGGAATCTGGTCTTCATCCAGTACGACCGGGGCGCCGACGGCGCGCTGACGCCCCTGCCGTCTCGCCACGTCGACACGGGCATGGGGTTCGAACGCATGCTCACCATCCTCCAGGGCGTGGATTCGAACTACGAGACCGACGTGTTCCGCCCGCTGATGGACCACATCGGCGAACTGTCGCAACATCCCTACGCGGAAGGGGATACGGATGTGGCCTACCGCGTGGTCGCCGATCACATCCGGGCCCTGACCTTCGCCATAACCGACGGCGCCCTGCCTTCCAACGAAGGGCGGGGCTACGTCCTCAGGCGCATCCTCCGGCGCGCGGCAAGGTTCGGCCGCAATCTCGGCCTCGCCGATCCCTTCCTCTACCGGCTCGTGCCGACGCTCATCGAAGAGATGGGCGCGGCCTACCCGGAACTCTCCGCCACACAGGAAAAGGTGGAGCAGGTAGTCAAGTCCGAAGAAGAAAGCTTCGGACGCACGCTCGACCACGGGATCGAACTTTTCGAGGATATCGTCGAACGGGCGGGCGCCGAAGGACGAAATGAAATCCGGGGCGATGAGGCCTTCAAACTGTACGATACCTACGGCTTCCCCGTGGATTTGACGCAGCTGATGGCCGAAGAGAAGGACATGACCGTGGACATGGCCGGGTTCGAGGCGGAGATGGAGGGGCAGCGGGAAAGATCCACCAAAGCGAGGGTCACGGCTGGCACGCCGTCAATCACTGCTGATGTTCAGGTTGAAAACCCCACCGTATTCCTAGGATACGATACGCTCGCCGTAGAAGATGCCAAGGTCGTAATGGCCGAGGGCGGCGTCGTCACCCTCACCGAAACTCCCTTCTACGCCGAATCGGGCGGACAGGTGGGCGACACCGGCTGGCTGGAGACGGAATCGGGCGTCCGGATCGCCGTGCTGGACACCACGCGGGACGGCGACACGATCATCCACCACTGCGACCCGGACAGCGCCGCTGATCTCGAGCCAGGCACGACCGTCTCCGCGCGGGTCGACGGGGCCCGCAGGCAGGCCATCATGCGGAACCATACGGCGACCCACCTCCTGCACGCCGTGCTTCGGGAGACCCTGGGCGCCCACGTGGAACAGCGGGGCTCCGTAGTCGCGCCCGACCGCCTGCGTTTCGATTTCTCGCATTTCAGCGCCGTCACGCCCGAAGAACGGAACGCCATCGAGCGCCGGGTCAACGAGTTCGTCTGGGAGAATATCGGCGTCGAACCGTTCGAAACGGACCTGGAAGACGCGAAGCGCCAGGGCGCCATGGCGCTTTTCACGGAGAAGTACGAGGACCGGGTGCGCGTGGTGCGCATCGGCGACGTGAGCCTGGAGCTCTGCGGCGGCACCCACCTCGGCGCCACGGGCGAGATCGGGCTGTTCCGGCTGGTCCGTGAATCGGGCATCGCCGCGGGTGTGCGGCGGATGGAGGCCCTGACCGGCGCCGGGGCATACGAGACCGTCAAGCGGGACGAAAAACTCGTCGCGGGGGCCTCGGAGGCCCTCAAGAGCGAACCGGAGGACCTGTTGAAAAGGGCCGGTGATCTGACCGCTCGGGTCCGCGAACTGGAACGGCACGTCCGCGACCTGAGCAGCGATTCCGGCCGGAACTGGGTCGACGACATGATCGGTGGCGCCTTGGAAGCGGACGGCGTCACCGTCGCCGCGGGCCGGGTAGACTGCCCGGACATGGATACCCTGCGCGCCATGGGAGACACGTTGCGCGAGCGCCTTTCCGGCGCTGCCGTTGGCATGCTGTTCGCGAGCTTCGAGGATCGCCCGGCCTGCATCGTCGTGGTGACCGACAGCGCGATATCCGGGCGCGGCCTCCACGCGGGCAAGCTGGCGCGGGACGTAGCCGCCTTCATCGGGGGCGGCGGGGGCGGCAAGGCGCACATGGCGCAGGCCGGGGGGAAGGACGCGTCACGGATCGACGAGGCCGTCGAGCAGGCGCCGGGAGTCGTTGAGCAACACCTGCGGGACGCGTAACCTCGGGGGCGACGACGAGGGCGCTGGCGGGCGCTCCGGCCGCCAGGGTTCCGCGTAGCCTCGAACGCAACGGCCGCCAGGTTTCCGCGTAGCCCGGCCGCAACCGTCGACGACGACCCGGACCAGATGAACAACAGGAACAGATGCGCATCCTTGTAACCGGGGCCCGGGGACAACTGGGTACGGACCTGCAGCGTTCGCTGGCGGAGCACGAACTGATTCCGTGCACGCGCGGTGAACTCGATGTCACCGAGAAACACCGCGTTTACGGCCTGCTGAAGGACCACCGGCCCGATGCGGTGATCAATACCGCGGCGTACCACCGGGTCGACGAGTGCGAGTCCCAACCCGACAAGACGTTCGCCGTCAATGCTTTCGGTCCCTGGCACCTGGCCATGGCCTGCCGCATGTTCGAGGCGAAACTGGTGCACGTCAGCACGAACTTCGTCTTCGACGGCACGGCGGACCGGCCTTACCGGGAGGATGACCTGACCCTGCCCCTGAACGTCTACGGCACAGCCAAGCTATCCGGCGAACACCTGGTGCGTTCGACCTGGGACCGCTATTTCATCATCCGCACCACCGGCCTGTTCGGCCACTCCGGCGGGGGCGGGAAAGGATACAATTTCGTCGAGGCCATGATCCGGGCCGGCACGGAAAGACGGGAAGTGGTCGTGGTGAGCGACCAGGTGATGTCGCCCACGGGGACGGCCGACCTGGCCCGCGCGCTGGCGGAACTGGTGGCCACTGACGCCTTCGGCACGTACCATGTGACCAACGGCGGCGCGTGTTCCTACTATGACTTTGCACAAACCATATTTAGTAAGACAGGCATTGAAGCGGCCGTGAAGCCCACGACCACCGAAGCATACGGCGCTCCCGCCGCCCGGCCCTTGTACACGGTGCTGGACAACGGCCGGATCCGGTCCCTGGGCATCGCGGAAATGCCTTCCTGGGAGGACGCCCTGGACGATTACCTGGCGCGGCGTGCAGGCCGCGGCGAAGAAACAACCGGCGGGAATCCATGATCATCACCCAGACGCCCCTGCGCATCAGCTTCGCCGGCGGCCTCACGGATTTCGCCGATTTCTACGAACGGGAGGACGGCCTGGTCGTCAGCGCGGCCATCGACAAGTACATCTTCGTCATCATCAACGAACGGTTCGACGACCGTATCTACATCAACTACTCGAAGCGGGAGGCCGTCGATCATCCCGATGAGATCGAGCACGACCTGATCCGGGAAGCGCTGCGGCTAACCGGCGTGACACGGGGCGTGGAGATCACGACGCTGACGGATATCCCTTCCGAGGGATCGGGCCTGGGGTCGTCTAGCAGCATCACGGTAGGCCTGCTGAATGCCCTGTATACCTATTGCGGCAACCCACAGCCTACCGAGAAACTGGCGCGGGACGCCTGTGAGATCGAGATCGAACGGTGCGGCCAGCCCATCGGGAAGCAGGACCAGTACATCGCGGCCTACGGCGGACTGTGCGGGTTCACGTTCCGGCCCGGCGGCGTGGAGGTGGAACGCCTTGGCATCGCCGACGGCCACGCGGAACGGCTGAGCGAAAGCCTGATGTTGTTCTACACCAACAAGACCCGCAAGGCGGAGACCATCCTGCGCGAACAGAAAGCGAACATGACCGACAAGTTCGCCCTGGTGAAAGAGATCAAGTCCGTGGCGCAAAGCGTGCGGTCAGCCCTCGCGGCGGGAGAGATCGACTGCATGGGCGAACTGCTGGATCGGGGCTGGACCTGGAAGTACAAAATGTCCGGACTCGTGAGCAACGACGAGATCGACGCCATGTACCGGAAGGCCAGGGACGCCGGCGCCACGGGCGGCAAGGTGTGCGGCGCGGGCGGCGGCGGCTTCCTGCTCCTGTGCTGCCCGGAGTCCTCCCGGCCCCGGGTGCGCGACGCGCTGTCCGACTACCGGGAACTGCCCTTCAACCTGGAACGCGACGGCACCAAGGTGATCTTCAACATGCGAAGGCAGGTATCGAAATGATCCGCGAATACCTCGATTGGACGAAGGAGGTCCTCGGCCGGATCGATCCCGGCGAAGTGCAGGCACTCATCGACCTCCTGATGGACGCGCGGAAGAACGGGCGGGGGATCTTCGTCATCGGCAACGGCGGCAGCGCGGCCACGGCTTCCCACTTCGCCGTGGACCTGGGCAAGGGCACGCTCCGCGGCACGGAGGACCAGCCCCGCTTCCGGGTCAACAGCCTCACCGACAACCTGCCCTACGTCACGGCCTGGGCCAACGACTTCGACTACGACCAGGTCTTCGAGCAGCAGCTGCGCAATCTGGGCGCGCCGGGCGACGTGGTCATCGGCATCAGTGCTTCGGGGAACAGCCCCAACGTGGTCCGCGCCATGGAGTTCGCCGGTTCCGCCGGGATGGTAACGGTCGCGGTGACGGGGTTCTCAGGTGGCGCGCTGAAGGCATCGGCGAAGCATTCGGTCCATGTCCCCGTGGACGACTACGGCATGGCGGAAAACATGCACATGATCATCGTCCACATCATCATCACGCAGACCACATCCCGCGTTGCGAACGGCGAATGACCCTTCGTTCCTTTGCCAAGATCAATCTCGCCATTCACCTGCTCGGCAAGCGGGCCGACGGCTACCACGAGATCGTCACGCTAATGGAAACCGTGGATCTGGCCGATGAACTGGAAGTGTCCGGACAGGAGAAGGGAACGACCGTCATCTGCTCCGATCCGGTCGTGCCGACGGACGGGCGCAACCTGGCGCACAGGGCGGCGGAACTCGTGCGTGAGCGCTGCGGACTCGGCGACCGGGGCGTGCGCATCCATATCGAGAAGCGCATCCCCGTGGCCGCGGGGCTCGCCGGCGGGAGCGGCAACGCGGCCATGACGCTGCACGGGCTCAACGCACTCTGGTCGCTGGGGTTGGGGGATGAAGACCTGGCGGACCTCGCCGCGGAGCTGGGGTCCGACGTGCCCTTCTGCCTCCGTGGCGGTGTAGCGGTGGCTTCGGGGCGGGGGGAAAAGGTCGCCTGGCTGGATGCGCCCGGGCCGCGCCACTACGTCCTGGTCTGCCCGCCCCTCGAAGTCGCGAGCGGATGGGCCTACAGCCAGTGGAAAATGGAATTGACAAAAGACGCGTCCTGTATTAACTTAATCTCTTCTGTCATGCAGACCGGGGATGCCGATAGACTGGCGGCCTGTCTGCATAACGACCTGGAGCCGGCAGTCCGGGCGGCCCACCCCGAAATCGACAGGGCGAGGGGCCTGCTTGCGGACGCCGGATCGAAGGGCATATTGATGTCCGGCAGCGGCCCGTCGGTTTTCGGACTGGCGCCAGACCGGGCGGAGGCGGAACGAATAGCACATGACCTGCGGGGACGGGTCGAACCGTCCTGGCGAGTCTTCGCGGTCTCCTCGTCATCCCGGCGGGATGCCGCGGTCTAATCGAGACACCAGAGGGAGGGCGGCACGTGGCGGTCGGTTTGAAGATTCTGAGTGGGAATTCAAACGCACCGCTTGCACAAGACATCTGCACATATCTCGGCGTAACTCTGGGCAAAGCCGCCGTTTCCCGTTTCAGCGACGACGAGATCCGGATACACATCAACGAGGACATCCGCGGGACCGATGTGTTCGTGGTTCAGTCGACCAACTCGCCGGCGGAGAACCTCGTCGAACTGCTGCTGCTGCTGGACGCGGCCAAACGGGCATCGGCGCGAAGGGCCACCGCGGTGATCCCCTATTACGGCTACGCCCGCCAGGACCGCAAGGCGGGGCCCCGGGTGCCCATTTCGGCCAAGGTCATGGCGAACCTGATCGCCGCGGCCGGAGCGGACCGCGTGCTGACCATGGACCTGCACGCACCCCAGATCCAGGGGTTCTTCGACATACCCCTGGACCATCTGTATTCGGCGCCCGTGTTTACGCGCCGGCTCAGGGAACTGGGGACTTCGGATGACCTGGTGATCGCGTCCCCGGACGCCGGGGGCATGGCCATGGCCCGGTCCTACGGCAGGCGGCTGAACTGCCCGCTGGCCCTGGTGGACAAGCGGCGGCCAAGACCCAACGTGTCCGAGGTCGTCAACGTGATCGGCGAAGTGGAAGGCAAGAACGTGATCATCCGCGACGACATGATCGACACCGGGGGAAGCCTGACCGGCGCGGCCGAGGCCCTGAAGAAGAACGGCGCGGAGACGATCTACGCGGCGTGCACCCACGCGTTGCTCTCCGGAAACGCCATGCAGAAGGTGGAGGATTCCGTACTGGACTGCCTGATCGTCTCGGATTCGATACGCCTGAACGAGGACATGTGTCGGGGCAAGCTGGAACAGTTGTCCGTGGCGTCCCTGTTCGGCGAGGCGATCAAGCGCATACACGAAGAAAAATCCGTCAGTTCGCTCTTCGAATCGTCGGATCAGACCTGAAACAGGAGAAGTAGATGAACCAGGTATCGTTAAAGGCCCGTCAGCGGACGGACACCGGCAAGCAGGTCGCCAAGGCGCTTCGGCGGGACGGCGCGCTGCCGGCCGTGGTCTACGGCAGCGGGGAATCCTCCACGCCGCTGACCCTCGACTATCGCGAGTTCGAGGGCTTCCTCCGAAAGACCCGGGGCGAGAGCGTCGTCATCAACCTGGAAATCGATGGCATGGAGGACAAGAAGGCCCTGTTGCGGGATATCCAGCGGGACTACCTGAGAAACCAGTTGCTCCACGCCGATTTCCAGCAGATCAGGATGAGCGACCGGATCACCACGGAGGTTTCGCTCGTGATGATCGGTGAGCCCATCGGCGTGACGAGAGACGGCGGCGTGCTCGACCAGTCCCTGCGGGTGGTCGAAATCAGTTGCGTCGCTTCCGAGATTCCCGAGCACCTGGAAGTGGATATCAGCGAACTGAGCATGGGCGATACGATCCACATCAGCGATCTTTCCTTCGAGAACGTCGAAATCATAACCGACGGAGAGGTCGCCGTGGTATCCGTACTCACGCCGATGGCGGAGGAGCCGGAGGAAGATGAAGGCGACCTGGAGCAGGAAGAGCCGGAGATCATTGGCCAGGCCCGGGAAGACGGCGAGGAAGAAGACGGGACCGAGGACGAGCAGGAAGACTAAGGCAACCCGGTTATGTGTCAGCATGCCGATTCCGGTTCCTTGCGGCCCGCCGAGCGGCCTGAAGGTCCGTCCATGCATGCCTTCATCGGCCTCGGCAATCCCGGCGTCCGGTACGCGGACACGCGCCACAACGCCGGTTTCGACGTGATCGACACCTGGCTTCGGCGCCTCGGCCTTGAGCTCGCCCCGGTAAGCGAACGGTTTCACGGCGCCGTCGCGAAGATCTGCGGACTGCCCGTGGCGCTGGTCAAGCCGGTGACCTTCATGAACCGCAGCGGTTACGCGGTCCGGGAGGCGGTGGGACATTACGAACTCGACGTCGATCGCATCGTGGTCGTTTGCGACGACGTCAACCTGCCTTTCGGTACGCTGCGCCTCAGGGCGAAGGGCAGTCATGGCGGCCACCGGGGACTGGAATCCATTATCGAAGCGCTGGGCACGGAAGCATTCGCCCGACAGCGCATCGGCATTGATGTCCCCCGGGACGCCGATACGCTGGTCGATTACGTGCTGGAGGTGTTTACCAAAGAGGAAGCAACGGATCTGCCCATCGTCCTCGACCGGGCTTGCGACCAGCTGGAGGTGTTCGTAAGCGAAGGTTGCGGCGAGGCCGCGAACCGGTATAATGGTCCGTCGTTCACGGACTGAACCGTCGTTCACGGACTGACGGCCGTCCGGGCCCGAGAAAACCTGCAAACAACTTAAGGAGCATGCACGTGCGGTCATACGAAACAGTGGTGATTATCGATTCCAAGCTCGAAGAAGCGCCGCTCGAGGAAGAAATCTCCGCCATCGAGGGGCTCATCGCTTCGAACCAAGGGGAAGTCGTCGACACGGAACGTTGGGGAAGCCGGAAGCTCAGCTACGAGATCAACGACGCCCATCAAGGCAATTTCACGCTGATCCGTTTCGACGGCGAACCGGCCCTGGTGGACGTGCTGGACCGGTCGTTCAAGTTGAACGGCCGCGTGCTCAGGCACATGACGAAGCGGGTCAGGAAGCATCCGGCCCATGTATACGAGAAGGCGGAACAGGCCGAAAAAACCGAGCAGGCCGAGAAGGCGGAACAGGCCGTTAAGAAAACGGGAGCGGAAGCATGAATCAATCCAGGATGACCAGGGGGAGAAAGCAGAAGCGCATACCGGGCCGCATCAAGAACATCGATTACAAGGACCCGAAGACGCTCCGGCGCTTTGTCACCGAACGGGGCAAGATCGTGCCGAGCCGGATTTCCGGCGCCAGCGCGTTGTGCCAGCGGCGCCTGGCGAAGGCCGTCAAGCGGGCCCGGCATATCGGACTGCTCCCCTTTATTGAAGAAACCTACAAGTAGCCGAGGAGTCGGACGTGAAGCTCATTTTGACCGAGTCGGTGCGGAACGTGGGAAGCGTCGGTGAAATCGTGGACGTTTCCAACGGGTTCGGCAGGAACTACCTGATGCTGACGAAGAAGGCCATTCCGGCGACGCCCGGGAACCTGAAGATGCTTCAGGGCAAACTGAAGCGGCAACTGGACCTGGAAGCCAGGACGCGGGAACAGGCCGAAGAACTCGCCGGCGTCCTCGAAGAGGTCTCCCTCACCGCCGTCGTCCAGGTCGGCGAAGAGGACCGCATGTTCGGTTCCGTCACCCAGCAGCACATCGCCGACCTGATGAAGGAGAAGGGCTACGATATCGACCGGCGGAAGATCCATCTCGACGAGCCCATCAAGGCGCTGGGCATATACACCGTTCCCATCGCACTGCACGCCCAGGTAGAGGCCGGCGTGAAGCTCTGGGTGGTCAAGGAATAGGGGCCTGCCGTCCTGGCCTTCCTGTCTTGATTTGGACTTGACGTGAAGCGCCGTTTTACCTATATTGGCCGGTCGTGGAGGTAGAGAAGAAATGGGGAGAAGATCGCAGTCAGCGTCCGGTTCATCCCGGTCTTCCGGACGGCGGCGCGCCACGGCACCCCAGGCCTATATCCTGCCGTTCCGTGGAAGTCACCTTCGTCTCCTCGCCATCGTGCTCGGCGTCATACTGGCGGGTTTCATCGCGCTGGCCTACGAATCGATTACCCTGGCGCCGCTGCTCATGGTTTCCGGTTACTGCGTCGGTATTCCCGTGATCCTGATCTGGAGAGGGAAGTTCCCGCGGACCGGTTCGGCCAAAACCGGGAATCACGTCGACCGTAGCGTGGATACGCCTGCGGGCGATTAGCTCAGTTGGTTCAGAGCGCATGCCTTACAAGCATGAGGTCACTGGTTCGAATCCAGTATCGCCCATGCATCAAATCGGGGGCGTAGTTCAATCTGGTTAGAGCACTGCCCTGTCACGGCAGAAGTTGCGGGTTCGAGTCCCGTCGTCCCCGTTTTATATTGACCGATAGCCCGCCTGACGCGCATGTCTCCGGCGGGCTATCTTGATTGTGCCGGAGTGGTGGAATTGGTAGACGCGAGGGACTCAAAATCCCTTGACCGCAAGGTCGTGTCGGTTCGAGTCCGACCTCCGGCATCCTCTCACCTCAGTACCACGGTATCCAGGACAATACCAAATCAACCCGCAAATCCCCCGACTCGAAAGGGATTACGAGTTTCAAAACGTACGACTGTATGAGACTGAAGACTATTTGGCGGGAGATGGATTGCGAGACTACAACCTGATCCATGCCGAAATAGAGAGTGAAGGCTTCTCGAATCCACCAGGTACAGTTGTCCACCTTCGCTCTATCAATACTTGATCGGGCTAATTCACATTGCGGTTTGTTGGAAAAACGAGTTGCGACTATGCAACGGTGGGATGATTCAACGCGACTTAGGTTTACGCTTTATCAATTTCAATCGTAGCAAATCGTCATCAATCCACATTGTCCGGCTAAGAATATCTCGCAGGAGGTCTTCCCCGAAGGTTTTCTTGGGATGGATGTGTATGATGATTGGTAGGGGCATGCCATCCTTCACATAACGAGCCATGTTGTTCCTACGTACGACTTTCACCCAACCATCCTTTACAAGGGCAGTCATTAACTTTTCAACATGGACTGATTTAAGTTGTTCCCACGCTAATCGAGAAATCGCCATGCAATTCAAGACTCCTGTAATCTTCGCCAATTAACTCAGGTTCTGACGCGATTTCTTCTCGCTCTAGTACAAAACTAAAATTCGGACCTACCGGCAATGGTATGTTATGTACAATCCGATGCTCGATAGCTAACTCGATAGCGTCTGGTATCGAATCAAATCCTTCCTCCTCTGTCATGCTTCCTATAAGAATCTCCGGGAAAGCTGGGCAAAAGAAATAATAGCCGTTGCCATCAGGCTTGTACCCTACCGTAACCCGAATCGTCATGATAATACCCTCACATAAATGATAATAAAGGGAGTAATGTATATAAACATACATATACTCCTCAGGTTGCTTCTTGACGCAATTTGACGCAGTGCGTCACTATGGTCAATAAGAAAAATACACACTTTTCGTTACCTTTTACCATTTTTTTTCATTTTTCCTTGACAATCCTAAACAAACGTGATGTACTGCACCCTTGACCGGGACACAGAGTTAAGCTTCCTTCTGATTGAGGAGGCCCCCCATGACTCTGAAACGTCGTCAGTTCACCCGCGAGTTCAAGCTTCAGGTCCTTCAGGAAGCCGATTCGGGCACATCCATCAGTCAGTTGGCCCGGGAACATCAGGTCCATCCCACGCTGATCCACCGCTGGCGACAACAGCTTCGTCGACAGGGTGATCGCGCCTTTCCGGGCAACGGCAAGGCGGTCAGCGATGAAGCCCGGATCGCGGCCCTCGAGCGCAAGGTCGGTCAACTGACCATGGAGAACGACCTGTTTAAAAAAGTCTTGAGTCGGCTCGAGGAGACCCCACGCTCAGCCCGAGGCAATGGAGGAGGCTCATGATCTGCCTGGTCGCTCAGTCCAAGGCGTCTACCGACCGCGCCGTGGTCATGCGTCTATGCAGGACGCTCTCGATCAGCCGATCCAGCTACTACCGCGGCCGTCGTGGACGCAGGGATCCGGACCTTGAACTTCGGGACAGGATCCACAGGCTCTCTCTTGCCTGGCCCTCCTACGGTTACCGTCCCATGACGAAGGCGCTGCAGCGTATGGGATATCGGGTCAATCACAAGCGCGTCCTGCGTCTCATGCGCGAGGACAACCTGCTTGCCCTGCGGCGCAAGGCCTTTGTATCG
Organism: bacterium; assembly: GCA_965207085.1. GTDB lineage: Bacteria > JAAXHH01 > JAAXHH01 > JAAXHH01 > JAAXHH01 > JAAXHH01. Next base: position 732,201 of record CBDBLQ010000002.1, read on the forward strand.
ACCACCGACTCGAACCACGACCGCGCCGTCTACGCCAACCTGGTCCCTGAACTGAACATCAACGGAATCAAACAGCTCTGGGTATCCGACATCACCTACATCCGCCTGACCCGCGAGTGGGTATACCTGGCTGTGATCCTCGACGCCTGGAGCAGAAGATGCATCGGCTGGGCTTTGGATCGGAATCTCGAGGCCAGTCTGACCCTCAATGCCCTGGACAGCGCCTTGGCTGCCAGACCGGTGCCGAAGGGGCTGGTGCATCACTCGGACCGGGGCGTGCAGTATGCCTCCAAAGCCTATGTCGATACCCTCAGAAACGCCGGCATGGAAATCAGCATGAGCCGGCGAGGCAACCCTTATGACAACGCCAAAGCAGAGCGCTTCATCAGAACCCTGAAATACGAGGAGGTCTATCTCTACGAGTACGAATCCCTGGAAGAAGCAAGATCACGCATCGGCTACTTCATAGACAAGCTCTACAATCGAAAACGCTTGCACTCGGCGCTGGACTACAGACCGCCAGCCGAGTTCGAGCAGATGAAACCACGTGTGAAAACGGTAGCTTAACTGTTTGTCCCTTTTGGGGGTGCACTACAGTGAAGCCATCTCGGTTACTGCCTCGGGTGGCGTGTTCTTTAACGAACAACTCGTTAATGTTCCTGCCTACTAATGTTATAGACGGGTTACATTCTGCAGTCTCGATAATGAATCAATTAATCCGGGACCTTGAAGTCCAATCAGATTTCCGAATTCCGATCCGGTGAGGTTTAACAGGGTTACCGGTAAATCGGTAGCGGAAATGTCAGCCATATTCAGCCAACTCCACGCTGTGCTATGTCCTGCTTTACGTCGTCCTCTCTACGTCGCGACAGTGTACTCCATCGCCAGCAAGCTTGAACTGCTGTTGCACCTCCCGGCGCCGTTCGTTCTCCTGGTTTCCGTGCTTCGCCCTTCGGGCGTCCGCGATCCGCCTTGACTTTCGCAGAGTTCCGTTGACGCTATTTTCGCGTATACTGACGCCAGCAGGGCCTGTTCCATGCTACCCCGCATGGGATGCAGTATATCGCATTAGGAAATCCGGACATAATCGCTCCAAAATCACGACTGGTCCGCGATCCTCAGCGCTTCGTTTCTGCGCAATCGTCCGGCTGGCCGGCGCGCCCGCGCACAGCGGCGAAAGCGGATGGAAACCGGTGGAGATGAACGGCCGGAAACGGAACAGCCGCGGCCGATGGAACGGCGATGGGCGCGGGAACGGTGGATAGAGCTGCGCGCGACGGTAAACAGGTCTACGCGTAGTCGTCGGCTACAACACAACTAGTACTTAATTGACCAATAAAGGGTAATATATTATGTTCGTGCTCATCGGTGCCCATCCTTATACTTTATACCGCAGGGAGACGCCCATGAGCCGCATGGCATCGCCGATCAATCTGAGCGACGAAGATCACCAGACGCTTTTGCACTGGACGCGTTCGGGCACGACCGAACACCGCATGGCCTTCCGCGCCCGGATCATCCTGGCCGCCTATAACGGACAGAGCGGCCGGGACATCGCCCGCGCACTGAACACCCGCGAAGCCACGGTGAGCAAATGGCGAAGGCGATTCCACCGATCCGGTCTTGACGGTCTTGACGACCGGCCTCGATCCGGCAAGCCTGCCCGCTACACCGAAGAGACCGTGCGGAGCATTCTCTCCTGCCTGGACCAGGCCCCGCCTTCAGGCTACGCCGCCTGGACCGGCCCGCTTATCGCGAAGAAGCTTTCCATCGGCGTCGACTACGTCTGGCAGGTTCTGCGCAAGCAGGGCATCAGCCTGAGCAGACGCCACAGTTGGTGTGTGAGCACGGATCCTTCCTTCGCCGCCAAGGCCGCCGACATCGTAGGCCTGTACCTGGACCCCCCTGCCAACGCCCTGGTGCTGTGCGTGGATGAAAAGCCCGCGATACAGGCCCTGGAACGTGCGCAAGGCTGGATCAAACTGCCCAACGGAAAGGCCCTTACCGGCTTCAACCACGAATACAAGCGCAACGGAACCACTACGTTGTTCGCGGCCCTGGACGTGGCTACGGGCCTGGTCAAAGCCGGACACTACAAGCGCCGCAAGAGAAGGCAATTCCTGGACTTCATGAACAGCATCGTCGCGGCCTGGCCCGACAAGGAGATCCACGTCATCCTGGACAACCTCAGGACCCACAAGCCCAAAGTCGACCGATGGCTGCCCAGACATCCCAACGTCCATTTCCACTTCACGCCCACGCACGCCTCCTGGTTGAACCAGGTCGAAATCTGGTTCAGCATCTTGTGGAAAGGGGCCCTGAAAGGCGGGACCTTCAAATCGGTACGCGCTTTGCGAGAGGCCATGGACCGCTTCATAGAAGCCTACAACGAGAACGCCCATCCCTTCCAATGGCAAGCCACTAAAGTCAAACAGAGAAACCTTGAAGATTAATACGCCAATTTAAACAAGTAGGTACTAGTCCTTTCGATTTGGGTTGTTTGTCTCAAAATCCGCGATGGCATTTTTCGCTCTTACGTGGGCGCTTTTTAAAAGCTCGGGGTTGCTTTCAGATTCGCCCAGAGGGAATATATCCATATACGCTTCATGTGCTGCACTATACACATACATGTGTTCAAGTATCACCAAGTCACTACGATACCTTTTCTCTTTAATCAACTTCACGATCCAAAGTACTAAATGCTGTAGTGCAAAGTTATGAGACTCGGTTGTCTTGGGGTACATCGTCACTCCTACTTGGTTGTATCCCGCAGCTCGCGGAAACGGATCTCTTCAAGGTCGTCCACGTTGTACCGAAGTATAGGACCGTTGGACGTCTGAACATCGATGCATCGACCGCGCTTGCTTATAACGATGGCCGACACTACGAATTCGCAACTAAATAGCCAAAACTGATCTCTGACCGACAATGTCCGTCCGCCGTTAAACTGGATCAGCGAGATTTCTTTTTTCATGGAACTTCCTCCTTGTGATGATAGCCATGCTACTGTGATTTGCGCTTCGACTTTCCGATTCTGCCGTCTGTGGTTTGCGCTCCCCACCTTACAAGTTACCAGTTCCTTCGCCTCATTGAGCGTGGTGACCTCGTCCTCGTCGGACATTTATGTATATCAGCAAACTCAACGAGCCGCCTGTCCACTTCCTCCTTGCCTTATGCTGCGCAGGGCCGCTCGTAGGCTTCTGGCACCTGTGAGCTTCTGCTTTGCCTTCGCGATCCAGCTACCAACCTACACTGAATCTTGAGTCTCCTCCGAAAAGTCCTGTGTTTACATGATGAAGGATGAGGTATAGATTTCCTGTGTCAAGCCTATGCCGCAATGGACCGGACCGCAGAAAGGGGCCCCGGATGTTCAGGAAGAGCGATCCTTCTCGTCAGACGGACCTGTTCGGCGAATTCGAGGTGCCCATGAAGTCGTCTCGTCAGAAGCAGCTCAACGACCCGCGGGCCTGGCACAACCTGTTCTTTCTCCATGTCACCGCGCAGATCGACGAGACGCCCTACGTCGCGCTCTTCGACGAGACTGCCGGTCGTCCGAACGCGCCGGTGCGCGTGCTTTTGGCGATGATGGTCCTGAAGGAGGGTCACGGCTGGAGCGACGCTGCGCTTTACGAGCACTGCCGGTTCAACCTTCTGGTCATGCGGGCGTTGGGTCTTTCGAGCCTTTCGGACGAGGTGCCGGTGGAGTCGCCGTATAATCTGTTCAAACAGTCCCTGTACCTCCATGAGCGGGCGACGGGCGAAGATCTGATCGGGGCGACCTTCGCGCAGTTGACCAGGTCGCAGGCTGCGGCCTTCGGGGTTTTGGGCCAGCAGATCCGCATGGACAGCAAGCTGATCGGTTCGAACATCGCCGCGTGCTGCCGCTTGCAGTTGGTCCTGGGCAGCCTTCGGTCGTTCTGGTCGTCCCTGGCGGAGACGGACCGTTCCCGCGTGTCGTCGTCCGACCGGGAGGCGCTGGACGACCTGCTCGAGCGCAAGCCTCATCAGACGGTGTACCGTCTTTCGCGTTCGGAGAAGGAAGCCATGCTGGAAGACGCGGGCCGTCTGCGGCGGCGGCTTGCGTGCGCGTACAGCAGTCGGGACAGCGACCGGCACGGCCTGATCGAACGGATCCTGTCGGAGCAGTACGCCTCGGGGCCGTCCCCTGACGATCTGCGTCCGAAGCCGGCCCGGGAGGTGTCGGCCTCCTCGTTGCAGTCCCCGGAAGACGCGGACGCCGCCTACCGGAAGAAGGGCGCGCAACAGGTCAAGGGCTACCGCGTGAACCTGACCGAGACCTGCAACGATCAGGGGCCGAACCTGATCGCCGACCTGGACGTTGCGCCGGCCTCGACGCCGGACAGCGCCTTCTGTGTCCCGGCGGTGGAACGCGCGCAGGAGGTGGTCGGAACGGTCGGCGAAGTATCCATGGACGGGGCGTATCAGGACGCAGGCAACGCCGTCTGGGCCCGGGACGGGGACAAGATCTTCCACTACAGCGGTATCCAGGGCAGAAAGGGGCGTTTTTCCTACGGCCGAAGGGGCGAGGAGGTATGGGTGGAAGACGTCCAAACCGGCCAGCGGCAGCGCGCCACGGCATACAAGCCGGGACACTACACGATCGAAGTGGACGGCAGGAAACGGTACTTCACCGACCAGACCGTCGAGGCCTTCCAACGGCGCAGGCGGGTCGAAGACCTGCCCGAAGCCATAAGGCGGCGGCGCAACAACGTGGAGGCCAGCATCTTCCAACTGGTCATCCACACCAGAAACGGCAAGACGCGCTACCGGGGACAGGTTGCCCACCAGAGATGGGCAACCTGTCGCGGCCTGTGGATCAACCTGATGCGCATCAGGCATCATCTCGTCCAATCCTCGCCGGTTCCCGCCTGAGGGGCATAGAAGCCCGAAAACCGGCCTTGCGAAGACGGCGCGGACTCGGAAAAGGGCCTGGAACGAAGCGGAAAGCCCCACTACGAACCCCCAGCCGAAGTATGCGAAGCACATCCTGAACGATCGCTTACACCGCATCAGGGCGCTGGCGCATCGTCCTGACACGGTGAAAGACCCTTTTCGGACACGACTCAATAGTTATTGGACAACTACACAATTCAAAAGCTGGGTGCTAAACATCGTTGGCCTCTTCAGCCTTAGCCTTTGCTATATCGTATTCCTCTTGCATAATCGCACCAAATTCGCGAGCTGCTTCCTGGCACAAACTGGTCAGATAGCTCGAAAACTCGTTGTCTGGCCGCCTGTCCAGCTTGGCCAACAGGTATGCGTATGGAAACGCCAGACTACCCAATATAGCAGAAAATTTGAGAATACGGCTGAAGCTCATTCCGGTGATTTCCCAGTAAAACTGAAGCGACTCGACCTCCGCTTCATCCAGCCGAATCAAAACCTGCCGCGTTTTTATCTTGTCGCCCTTCTTCCGGCGCCCTGGATCGCGTACTTCGAGTGAAGTATCCTTAGGAAACTTAATACTGGTATTCATAGAAACCCCCACTGGCGATAGATGATAATATGCTATTCAGATATCATTATATCGGATTTGATTCGATGTGTCAATTCCATTTCCCAGACTTGCCTCACGCCGCCCAACGGGTTACATTTGCCGAAATGAGACCATGCTGATTCAACGGCCCAAAGAATACCCCAACATGGCTTACCGTAACTGTAACCTATGGGGCGACAATCGATTACGGACGACGTATTCTCCGACCTCCGGCATCCTCCAACCAAAGAAAGCAGGCTTTAAGCGATGTTCGATCCCCTCCAGGTCACCAGGGAGTTGATCGCGTTCAATTCGATCAGCGCCAACAGCAACGCCTCCGTATCCGATTACCTTCAAGAACAGCTCGACCGCCTCGGTTTTCAGGTCGAACGCATCACGTACCAGGACGACAACGGCGTGGAAAAGGTCAGCCTGGTCGGCCGCAAGGGCGACGGGAAGGGCGGCCTCGCGCTGCTGGGACATTCGGACACCGTTCCGGTAGACGGTTGGGAAACGGACCCATTTACGGCGGAGATCCGGGACAACCGGATATATGGACGCGGAAGCTGCGACATGAAGGGCGCCTTGTCCACCATGCTCGCGGCGGGAGCGGCCTTCGAGGCGTCGGAACTCTCCGCTCCGATCTATCTCGTGTTCACCGCCGACGAGGAAGTCGGGTGCTGGGGCGCGGCCGAAGTCAGCGAGCGGTCCGAACTCCTGAACGGCAGCGGGCTGCGCTACGGGATCATCTGCGAGCCGACGCGCATGGAGGTCGTACGAGCGCACAAGGGCGCGGTTTTCATGCGGGGCGAGACGGAGGGGCGGGCGGCCCACAGCAGCACCGGCAGAGGCGTCAACGCCCATCACGCAATGATCCCCTTTCTCGTGGAGATGAAGGCCATCCACGACGAGCTCAGGTCGGAACCCAGGCATCTGAACGACGAGTTCGATCCGCCCTTTTCCGACTGGAACATCGGGGTCAATGACGGCGGCGGCGCCCTCAACATGACGGCGCCTAAAAGCACATGCACGGTCTACTACCGGCCGATGCCCGGGCAGGACCAGGAAGCCCTCCTGGACCGGACCCGGCAGGCGGCCGAACGGAACGGCGTGGAACTGACGATCCAGAAGATCGGGGACCCTTTCAGCACGCCCGCGGACTCGGAGCTGGTCCGGACGGCCCTGCGGATCACCGGCACGGAGAAGGCCCACACGGTACCCTACGGCACCGACGGCCTGGTCTTCGGCAAGACAATGGAGCTGATCCTGCTCGGTCCGGGGGACATCCGCCAGGCCCACACGGTGGACGAATGGATGGACCTCGACCAGTTCGACCTGGCCATCGACGCGTACAAGGCAATGATCCGCGCGTTTTGTGTTTGATGGGCTGGATTTATTCCGTTTAAAAATGACTTATTTGAAAACTGCCTGACCGAACACTGCTATATAGCTGACCTGACATCATGAAGACTACGCTCGATATCCAGGACGAATTGCTTGCGCGCGCAACACGGTACGCGCAACGAACCGGACGGTCGTTGTGCGACGTGGTCGAAAATGGTCTGCGCCTGGTGCTCTCAACCGAATCCTCCCGCGAACGATACGTTCTGCCCGACCACAGCGTGGGCGAAGCCGGAGGGCAAGACCCCCTGGAAACGTACTCCTGGCAGGGCCTTCGGGAAGTGATTTACGGAAAACCTGAACGCCGGTGATCGCTGAAACCCAGGGAGGACACCGCATTGCAGATCGGCCTCGTCGGGCTGCCCGGTTCCGGGAAGACCACGTTGTTCAACGCACTGGTCAGGGCCAACGCGGAAATCGGCGGTTACGCGGGGCAGAACACGGCCAACCGGGGGACGATCCGGGTCCCGGACCCGCGTCTGGAGCGCCTTTCCAGTCTTTTCAATCCACGCAAGACCACCTTCGCCACCGTTGAATACCTCGATATAGGCGGCATTACGACCGGATCGGGACGGCAGGAGGAACAGCAGGGCGCCGGTGGACTCGCCGACTTGCGCACCATGGACGTCCTCGTGCACGTCCTTTGTGGTTTCCCGGATCTGGCCGGCACACCCGTTACACCGGGCGCGGATTTCGAGACGGTGGAGTTGGAACTCGCCATCGCCGATCTCGAGGTCATCGAGCGCCGATTGACTCGCCTTTCCAAGGAGGCCCGGTCCACGAAGCGGCCCGACCTGGTGCGGGAATGGGAACTGCTCGAACAGTGCAAGCAGGAGATCGAAGACAGCGGGGTGATCCGGAATCTCGAGTTTTCGCCTGAGGACGAGAAGAGACTCCGCGGCTACCGGTTCCTCTCGCAGAAGCCGGTGCTTCTCGTGCTGAATATCCCCGAGGAGGAACTGGGCTCGGAAGCGGGCAGACTGGAACAGTTGGGTGAATTCGCCGAAGGGCTGGATACCCTGGCGCTCTGCGCGAAGGTCGAAATGGAGATCGCCCAGCTCGACGAGGACGACGCAGACGCCTTCCTGGACGATCTGGGCATCGAGGAATCGGCCCTGAACCGCATGATCACCGCATCATATCGGCTCCTGAACCTGATCTCGTTCTTTACCGTGGGTGAAAACGAAGTCAGGGCCTGGACCGTCACGCGGGGCGTTACGGCCCCCGAAGCGGCCGGGACGGTGCACTCCGACATGGAACGGGGATTCATCCGGGCCGAAACGCTGGACTGGCAGGCGATGCTCGATCTCGGTGGATGGCAGGCCGCGAAGGAAACAGGCGTGCTGCGCGTGGAAGGCAAGCAATACGTCGTCATGGACGGCGACGTGATCAACGTGCGGTTCAGTATCTGACTGCGCTATCCTCGTCTGACCGCGCCGTCCTCGTCTGACCGCGCTGTCCTAAAGGCTTACGATTTCACTTGTCAAACCATACGCAAGGTCGATATCATAGAGAACCCGACCGGCCCGGGACGACCGGGGCTTTAGTCCACCACCTGAAAATGGATCGCCGAAAATGACAAACCGAATTCGCTTGATCACCGCGCTGATCCTGGCCGGAGCCCTGACGTGGGCCTCGCAGGCCGGCGCCCAACTCAACACCAACACCGGCTTCAACCCGGAACCGCTCAGCCTCGTGGATTTCAAGAAGGCGTTCAACGGCGATACGGGCAAGGTCCGCCTCGTCGTGATGTTCTCTCCTACCTGAGGCCACTGCATAAGCGGCGCCGGGGCGGTGCAGCAAGAGATATTGCAGAAGTTTCCCTCCGATGACCTCCGGGTCTACGTGGTCTGGCAGCGGATACTCACGAACGACGCGGTCAATACGGCCAAAATCGCGGCGGAGCAGGTGTTCAGCGACAAACGGGTCAGCCAGATGTGGGACCCCGCGAACGCGCTGGGATTCTGGTACAAGAAGTCGGGGGAACTGGAACACAAGGACCCCATGGTCTGGGACGCCTATTTCCTCTACGGCAAGGATGCCGAGTGGAAGGACGCGCCTACCGGGCTGATCGACACCGGTTACACGGTGTGGAATATGAAAGACAGGCTCTTGAAATCGGTGGCAACGACGATGGAGACCGTGGACTGATCTCCCCATAGCGGGGAATCAGGATTCTAATACAGCACGACGGAAGACTTATTGACGGGGCGGTTCGGCAAGGACCGCCTCGTTTTCTTTTGGGGGATGTGGTCTGACCGGCGCGTCAAGGTTTAGTCCGCGCTGGAGTGACCGGCAAAATCGGTCCGACTGGTCGGGTCCGAAGGTCTTGGCCGCCCGGTCACCCCTCCAGACTGAGCAGGAAGGGCTCCTCGAAGGCCTGGACCAGCCACTGCATGAAACGGGCGCCGTCCGCGCCGTCTATGAGCCGGTGGTCGTAAGAGATCATCAGCGGCAGCATGAGCCGCGGCTGGAATGCGCCATCCACGTAGACCTGTTCCATGCGGCTGCGCGCCAGCCCCAGGATGGCCACGTCGGGCGCATTGATGATCGGCGCGAAGAAGGTCCCGCCGAACCCGCCCAGGTTCGAGATCGTGAAAGTGTTCCCCTGCATATCGTCCGGCGAGAGTTTCCTGTCCCGCGCCCGGGCGGCGACCTCGGAAAGTTCGACAGACAGCTCGACCATGTTCTTCCGGTCCACGTCCCGGATGACCGGCACGACCAGGCCGCGATCCGTATCGACCGCCACGCCCACGTGGTAGTACTTCTTGTGGATGATCTCCTGCCCGGCCATGTCGACGCTGGCGTTGAAGAGGGGAAAACGCTTGAGCGCCGCGGCCACGATCTTCAGGGCGATGGCCGTCATGGTCAGCTTGCCGCCGGCGGCTTCGGCCGCGGGACCGAACTGCTTGCGCAGGGCTTCCATGTCGGTGACGTCGGCCTTGTCGGCGTAGGTGACGTGCGGGATGTTCGTCCACGCGGCGGACAGGTGCTCCGCGGCGGCGCGGCGCAGGTTGCTCATGGGTTCGGTCTCCACCGGGCCCCATTTCGCGAAGTCCGGCAGCGAAGCCGGAGCGGATGACCTGGGACCGGCAGCCCCTCGGCCGGCGCTCAACTGCCTGGAATGGGATTTCACGTCTTCGACGGATATGCGGCCGTCCGGACCGGTTCCCGGTACCTGGCCGATGTCGAGCCCGATCTCCCGGGCGAAGCGGCGTACGGAAGGCGCCGCGGGTACCGGCGCGCCTGAAGTGGCCGCTGGAACGGCCGGGGCCGGCGGCGCAGGCTGCGCTGCGGTTTTCTCTGGGGAACCAGCGTCCACGGCAGGTGGCTCGCTGACTCCGGACTCCTCAGTATCGGCAACCGAGGCTTCCGCGGCAGGCACTTCGGTAGTGGACTCCGAACCATCTGCGGCAGGCCCGTCGGCTTCAGGCGCTTCAGCCTCCGCCTGGCCATCCGTTTCCGGTGCGGCAGCCTCGCCGGCTGCCTCGCTGGCGGCGTCGCCGGCAGCCGGAGTCGCGTCCGTGCCACCGTCCTCGCCGGCTGCCGCGCCCTCCCCCGCTCCTTCTTCATACATGAGCACGGGTGCGCCTACCTCGGCCGTCGCGCCGTTCTCCACGAAGATTTCCGTTACCACCCCGCTGAATCCGGACGGCACCTCGAGGTTGGCCTTGTCGGTCTCGATCTCCAGGACGGGCTGGTTTTCTTCGACTTGATCCCCGACGGCGACCAGGATACCCACCACGGTGCCCGCGTCGACGTTTTCACCCAGTGCCGGAAGATTGTAAGGCGTCGCCATGGTTCTTGCTTCTCCCTGCCATTAGCATGAGCGAATTCGGCTAGTAGGCGCCGGTCTCCGGTTCGGACTTCGCCTGTTTCAGCCTGCTACAGCATGAGCGGATTCGGCTTGTCGGCGTCGATCTCCAAGTCGGCCATCGCCTGCTTCAGCATGGAGGCCGGCAGCTTGCCGCCGCGCATCAGGCCGTAGAGCGCGGACAGCGCGATATAGCGGGCGTCCACCTCGAAGAAATCCCGCAGGGCGGCGCGGCTGTCGCTGCGTCCGAAGCCATCGGCCCCGAGCGTGATCAGGTGGCCCGGGAACCAGGCGGACACCGTGTCCGGCAGCGCTTTCACGTAGTCGCAGGCCGCCACGTAGGGGCCCGGCACGTCGGCCACACAGGAGGTCACGTAGGGCACGCGCGGCGTTTCCTCGGGATGCATGATGTTCCACCGCTCGACGTCCACCGCTTCGTTGTGCAGCGCCTTGTAGCTGGTGATGCTCCAGACGTCCGCGGCCACGTCGTACTGCTCCTCCAGGATCCGGCCGGCCTTGAGCACCTCGTTCAGGATGGCGCCGCTTCCGAAGAGCTGGACGCGCAGGCCGCCGTCTTCTTTCTCCGACTTGCGGAACAGGTACATCCCCTTGAGGATACCCTCCCGGGTCGCCTCGGGGTCGCCGGGCATGGGCGGCATGGCGTAGTTCTCGTTGTGCACGGTCAGGTAGTAGAACACGTCCTCCTGATCCTCGTACATGCGCCGGATGCCTTCTTCGATGATCACCGCCAGTTCGTAGCCGTAGGCCGGGTCGTAGGCCAGCAGGTTCGGAACCGGGTAGGCCAGCAGGTGGCTGTTGCCATCCTGGTGCTGGAGCCCTTCGCCCGCCAGCGTGGTCCGCCCCGACGTGGCGCCGACGAGGAATCCCTTGCAGCGCATGTCGCCCGCGGACCAGACCAGGTCGCCGACGCGCTGGAGGCCGAACATGGAATAGTAGATAAAGAAGGGGATGGTGTTGATGTCGTAGGTGGCGTAGGCCGTGCCGGCGGCGATGAAGGACGACATGGCGCCCGCTTCCGAAATGCCTTCTTCCAGCAACTGGCCGTCTTTCGATTCACGGTAGTACAGGAGCGTTTCGCTGTCCACCGGGTCGTAGAGCTGCCCCACCGGTGAGTAGATGCCGGACTGCCGGAACAGGGCCTCCATGCCGAAGGTCCGGGCCTCGTCGGGGACGATGGGGACGATCAGGTTGCCGATTTCCTTGTCGCGCATCAGGTCCGACAGGATGTTGACGAAGGCCATGGTCGTCGACACCTGCCGGTCGGTCCCCTCGTAGTACTTTCGGTACTTGTCCTGCTTCGGCGCGTGCAGCGGCGTGAAGGTCGTCCGCCGGGAGGGCACGTAGCCGCCGAGGGCCCTGCGCCGCTCGTGCAGGTACTGGATCTCCTCGCTGTCCTCGGGCGGCTTGTAGAAGGGCACTTCGGCCACGTCTTCGTCGGAAACCGGGATCCGAAACCGGTCCCGAAAGGCCAGCAGGTCGCTGTCCTCCATCTTCTTGATCTGGTGGGTACTGTTGGCGCCCTGCCCGCTGTCGCCCAGTCCGTATCCCTTGATCGTCTTCATCAGGATGACCGTCGGCGAGCCTTCGTTCTCCACGGCGGCCTTGTAGGCGTGGTAGACCTTGAGCGGATCGTGGCCGCCCCGCCGCAGGTGCTGCAACTGCGCATCGGACAGGTGTTCCACCATCTTCTTCAGATCGGGATGGACGCCGAAGAACTTGTTCCGGATGTATTCGCCGGACGCCATGCTGTACTTCTGGTACTGGCCGTCCACCGTCTCGTGCAGGCGGTTCACGAGGAGTCCGTCGCCGTCCTTTTCCAGGAGGGGATCCCAGTCGCTGCCCCAGATGCACTTGATGACGTTCCATCCCGCGCCCCGGAAGATGGCCTCGAGTTCCTGGATGATCTTGTGGTTGCCCCGGACAGGGCCGTCGAGCCGCTGCAGGTTGCAGTTGATCACGAAGATGAGGTTGTCGAGCATTTCGACGACCGGCACGGTAATGGCGCCGAGGGACTCGGGCTCGTCCATCTCCCCGTCGCCCATCATGACCCACACCTTTGAGTCGCTCGGTTTCTTGATCCCCCGGTTCTCCAGGTATTTCATGTAACGGGCCTGATAGATACCGGTGATGGCGCCGAGGCCCATGGACACCGTGGGGAATTCCCAGAAGTCCGGCATCAGCCAGGGGTGGGGATAGGACGACAGGCCGGGCGTATTCACCTCGTGGCGGAAGTGCTTGAGCTGCTCTTCGGAGATGCGGCCTTCCAGGTAGGCCCGCGCGTAGATGCCGGGCGCGGCGTGACCCTGGACGAAGAGCAGGTCGCCCTCGTGGCTTCCGTTCCGGTTGCGGAAGAAGTGGTTGAACCCCACCTCGTAGAGCGTCGCGGACGACGCGTAGGTGGAGATGTGCCCGCCTATGGAGCCGTCGGCCCGGTTGGCGCGGACCACCATGGCGAGCGCGTTCCAGCGCACGATGTTCTTGATGCGCCGTTCCAGGTCGCGGTCGCCGGGATAGGGTTCCTGCAATTCGACGGGAAAGGTGTTGACGTAGGGCGTGTTGGCGGAGAAGGGCAGGCGTACGCCGGACTCGGCGGCCCGGGACTCCAGCGCCGCGAGGATACGGCGGGTGCGCTCCGGGTCGCCCTGCGAAATGACGTACTCGATCGACTCGAGCCATTCGTGGAGTTCCAGCGATGCTACATCGGGTTCCACGTCCGTTGTCATCAAGCCTCCCGGGGTATTCTGCGCGTCGGTCACAAGCCATTTTTCCATTCGAAAACAACGACACAAAATAGGAGCGTGGCACCCTTTCTGTCAATCATTATATTGATTTGCGGGCGCGGCCCGGACTGCTACCGTAGGTGCATTCCGGACCCCTTCCGAAAGCGCGTCCGGGATGATTCGGAAGTGCTGCCCGGGATGCCCCCGGAGTGGTGCCCGGCATACCCCCGGAACGACGCACAGACACGGATGAAACCGTATCACCGATCAAGGGAGGTTGGCATGCAAAGCGACGGTCGGCAGGGCTGGCACGGCATATTCACCATACCGCAAACGCCCTTTACCGACGACGGCGCGCTGGACGAGGAGGGACTTCGGAGGCAGATCGATTTCTGCGTGGACACGGGCACCCACGGTATCGTCTATCCCGTCATGGTGAGCGAGTTCTGGCTGCTCTCGGACGACGAGCGGAAACGGGTCGTGGACGTGGCCGTGGAACAGGTAGGCGGGCGCATCCCCATGATCGCGGGCGTGGCCGGGGTGAGTACCGAGGTCGCCGTGCTGTTCAGCCGCCACGCGCGCGAAGCCGGCGCCGACGGCGCCATCGCCCTGCCTCCCTACGTGCTCAAGCCCGGACTGGACGGCTTGGTCGACTACTACCGCCGGGTCGCGGAAGCCATGGGGAAACCCGTTTTCATCCAGAACTTCGATCCGCCGCTGGGTTCCAGCCTTCCACCGGCCGTCATCCGTGAGTTGCTGCTGGACATTCCGCACGTGAAGTACATCAAGGAAGAGATGATGCCCCCCGGCCATTCGGTGACGGCGCTGCTGGAGACCTGCGGGGACGAACTGCACGGCGTCTTCACCGGGTTCGGCGGGCGCTGGTTCATCGACGAGCTGAACCGCGGCGCGAGCGGCACCATGCCGGCCTGCGAGTTCACCGACGTGCTGGTCCGCCTCTACGAGCGCTACCGGGCCGGCGACGTGGAAGGCGCGCGGGAGATCCACACCCGGCTGTTGCCGCTCATCAACATCGAAAGCCTGCAAGGCGTGATCTTCTGCAAGGAGATCCTGAAACGGCGGGGCCTGATCGCATCGACCTACACGCGGGCGCCGGGCAGGCTGGACCGGCACGACCTCGCCGAGATCGACCGGCTCTTGCGGGACGTAGAGTCATTGTACATACAACGGTAATATACGCCGGTAGAGCCATTGTATATACGGTGACTGAAAGCGCGATATAATCGGGCCCCGCGCTCGGGACCTCCGCGTTACGTCCATTCATGCAGAGAGTGCCCCTGCCCCGGGAACCAGATCCAGTCCACGACGAACCCGAGAAAAACCCCCGTAGTGTACCCCACGAGCACGCCCCATGCAAATGGCTGGGCCCGGCGGTAGAACGTCACCCCGCCGATCCGCAGCAGCAGCATCTTGATCAGCCAGGCCAGGAACAGCGAGAACATGAGGAGCCGGGTCACGTCGGCGAAGGCCACGGTGAAACCCACCGGCGCCAGGGGCCAGCCGGGAAACCGGTAGGACAGGGCCGTCATGACGAGCATGATGACGCCGCCCAGGGCCATGAAGAGGAACTCGGGCGGCTGCAGCTGGTCAGCATTCCGTATCCACCGTACGATGTCGTCGTAGTACGACTCGTTGATTTTGCCGCCGAATGCGTCACGCTCGCCGAAGTTGTACGCGCCGACGGTCGTATTGCCGATGTATACCGTGTACAGGACGGACGTCAGCAGGCTGATGACGAAGGTGGCGATCATGAGGGCGAGGATCCCCCGCTTGTCCTGCTGCAGGTCGGACATCACCTTGTCGGACTGGGCGATGGTGCCGATGCCCATGCCCCGCCAGTTCCGGGCGTAGGCGGATCCCAGGCCGAGGGTGGTCAGGCTCTGGGGGTCGATGTTCCCCGATCCCATAGTCAGGATGGTGAAATGGTGGGCATTGACCGGCAGGTCCAGAAACGCCAGGCCCGTCTGGGCGATGATCCGCGCCGTGCCCAGGTACAGTACGAAGAGGAAGAACAGATATACGGGCACCACATGCCACGAAAGGCCCGATCCCACCAGCCAGGCCACCAGGTACACCACGCTGCCCGCCAGTCCGAGCACGGCCACGCGGTAGGACATTAGCTCCGTAGGCGCTTGCTCACCGCCGCGCAGGGCCCGTCGGAAAACGTCGGCGATCTGCTCGCGGGCCGTCCACAGGTGCCAGATGACGAATACGATGAACCCGCCGAAGAACTGGGCCTTCACCACGGCGTTCACGCCCACCGGGCTGCCGGAATACTGGAGTCCGACGCGGTCGAGCAGGCCGCCTTCCAATACGCCGCACAGGGCGAAGAACCACAGGCTGAACGTGATCTCCAGCGGCGCCAGGAAGGCGAAGCACAGGGCATAAATGTTGACGCTGACCCGGATGGCGTCCGTGCCTTCCACCAGGATCATCGTGGTTCGGTAAAGCGCCCCGATGGGAATGGGCGAGATGGCGCCCCAGAACGCGGCGATGTTCCAGATCATCAGGGCCAGCGTGAGGCCGAAGCCCATCTGGAACAATCGGTCGTAGGCGAAACCCGGAAAAGTCCGTTCCGTCCGGTCGTCATGGCGGATCAGGTCGACCGCCATCCGGACGAGCGGAAAGGTCAGTCTTTCGTGAGCAACCCACGTTCTCCTCATGATGGTGGACATGCATGCGCCCATAAAGAAGAGCATCACGAAGAAGGTCAGCCACCAGAAGAGGGGCGGCAGCCAGGGTCCCCAGATGACCTCGCCGGCCCCCTCCGGGATCCCTTCGTAGAACCACACCAGCGTATTGCCCTGGCCGCTCACCAGCAGCCAGTCGGGCAGGTACTCGAAAAAGGTGACCGCCCACTGGTTCTCGGGGCGCGCGAAATAGTACGGCGTCGCGATGACCCCCATGAGATAGGCGACCAGTACCTTGCCCGGCACGAGGGAGGAAACGAACATCATCACGAAGACCAGGGCCAGTTCGTTTCCAGTCAGCACCCAGGCCGGCCGCCACGTTCGCAGGGCGGGGTTGACGATGAAGAGCAGGAAGAAGAAAGGTATGAGGACCGCGATCGGCAGGTGCCCTACCGTCATGCGGGAGGACTGCAGGATGAAGGAGCCGAAGGGCACCCAGATGTTGATCAGGACGGCGAGGGCCAGCCCCAGGACGACGGCGCGGCGGGATATGCCGGCCGATCGCAGTATGCCGGGCCGCGGTATATGAATGCCGGTAGGTACGGTCATGATCTGTAGCTAAGGTTATATCGGTCAAACAGTGTTTTGATCTAACCTAGAGTATAGGCATTGAATGAACAATGATTTGTCCTAAAATGCCTACGCAGAATCAATAACCAACGGGTCAGTCCGGCCCTCAAAGAAAGGAAGTGTGTACCAGGCTGATGAGGTTAGGTGGGTTTGATATGTAGAACCTGCAACCCGATTTCTTTTGCAAGTTTTTCTGCGACAAGGGACCGATGACATGCATCAGGGGTTCGTTCTACGCAGAACAAAGCCAGAACCTCAGAATTGTCCTCAAGACTGGAAACAAAATCTCTGGAACTAAAATCAGAAAGACACTCGGTTTCGTATGCCTTTATGAAGGATTCGCTTAATGTACTTCGATCACGTTTCAAGGTTCCGGTTTGTTTGTCTGCTTCGGTCTGTTTATCGCGAATGGTTTTCGTAGGTGCGAGGTTCTTTAGATGCAAGTACCGAATGCCAATCGCAGATAGTCGATCTTGCAGATACAAGCTATTGGCGAAGGCGTACTTTGCACCACGCATACCCCTACGATTTCGGATATCGCAAAATGTGTCAACTTTAGCTTTTAGTATTGCATCAAAAAACTGAGATTCATCGAATCCATATACACCTATTGTTACGATTTTGTGTATCAATTGGGCTGTCCTGGTTTGAGGCCGCTGTATCTAATTTGGAAATCGCCGTTCAATCTAGAATGCACTAACGCAGATACTTCTTTCGTGATCGAAATCCTTCAAGTTCTGGGAACAACTTTTGTTGATTGTATCCAGGTATTCGTTCCATAATTCTCTCGTGTGGTACTAAGTCATTGTTTTCGTCAATGTGCACCACTTTGACTTTCTTTTCTGAAAGAGTCTGTCCAATCAGTTTACTTCGATGACAGTTTTCAGGTTTTCCTTCACTGCACATTAATACAACCGATTGGTTTTGTTCAAAGGCCCGACACAGACGATCTATCCCACTTAAATAGAGGCTGGTATCTTTTACCTTGTTGTAATCGATGTAATCGGGTTCTTCTTCGTAATCGGGTTCTTCTTCACCTATACTCATAGTCTGTATCTGAGGACGCCCGCCCAACTCATTCCCCATGAACACATATCGAATTTGGTGGTTTTCTAGCTCCAACGATAGTAACGGCTTTGAAAACTCGGGTTTGTATTTTGAAAATGGTACTGAACGAACATCGATCAAGAATTCGATTCGGTTCAATTTTAATGTATTTAGGAATTCTTCCAACGTACGATTCCCGTACCCAATAGTTTTGATTGAGTCTATGCCCGTCATTTGTATCTCCAGGTTGCCAATCAATAACTAGTTTTTACATGTGGTTAAATCTACTTAATATGCACCACTTATAGTCTAGTAGAGATTAAAATCCGATCTGATCCTCATATCCTTCAAAAACCCAGACCGGGTTTCAGTAAACGCCTGATAACTGAAGATAACATCTTTCTGGAAAATCGTCCTCTGCATCTTCCGGTTTCCACCATCTTGCTGGAGTTGACCCGGTTTAGTGGACATGTAACTTCTTGTGTTTGAAAGGAGCGTGACATGCCCAGACCCCGTACCCCCTATCCGACGGCCTTTCGGCAGCAGATGGTTGAGCTCGTTCGCGCCGGCCGCAGTCCCGAGGCGCTGGCCAAAGAGTTCGAACCCACCGCCCAAGCCATCCGCAACTGGGTCAAGCAGGACGATCTGGACCAGGGCAGGCGCGAAGATGGCCTGACCACCGAAGCCCGGGCCGAACTGCGTCGGCTGCGCCGTGAGAACAAGCAGCTCAGGATGGATCGGGAGATCCTGGCAAAAGCCGCGGCCTGGTTCGCCCGGGAGACCGAGACCCCGCCCGGGTCTTCCCGTTCATAAAGGCGCATCAGGCCGTCTATCCCGTGCGTCGGATGTGCGCCCTGCTGGAGGTCTCCCCTGGCGGCTACTACGTCTGGCTCAAACGGTCCGTCTCCAGGAGGGCCGGTGAGGATGCCATGCTGCTTGGCCGGATCCGCTTGATCCATCAACGTTCCTACGGTACCTACGGCGCACCGCGCATCCATGCCGAACTGCGCGCGTCCGGGATCCGTGTGGGAAGAAAACGCGTGGCCCGCCTGATGCGCTTGGCCGCCATCAGCGGAGTATCCCGTCGCAGAGCCGTGCGCACTACCTGGCGGTCCGCAGAAGGCCGGAAGGCCCCCGATCTGGTCAACCGGGACTTCAGCGCGCCGGAAAGAGACCGGCTCTGGGTAGCCGATATCACCTACGTGCCGACCCATTCAGGCTTCCTCTATCTCTCGGTGGTCATAGATGCCTTCAGCCGCCGGGTCGTCGGCTGGTCCATGGCCAATCATCTGCGAAGCGAACTTGTCGAAGACGCCCTGGACATGGCCCTCGAAAAGCGCAGACCCGAAGGCGTGATCCACCACAGCGACCAGGGATTGCAGTACACCTCGGTGGCTTTCGGCAAACGCTGCAGACAGTTTGGCGTCAGACCCTCCATGGGATCGGTTGGAGACTGCTACGACAACGCCCTGTGCGAAAGCTTCTTCGCCAGCCTGGAATGCGAACTGATCGATCGCAGACGCTTTGCCACAAAAGCTGAGGCCAGACTCGACCTGTTCCAGTACATCGAGGGCTTCTACAACACGCACAGACGCCACTCTTCCCTCGGATACCTCTCACCCTTAAACTACGAAAGGAGCTTCAAGAAGATAGCCTGAATCCCAAATGGTTAACCGTCCACAAAAACGGGGTAACATCATGCCAAGGATATGCGAACTAGTCTACCAGCCTCTATTGTATGTGGTGGATTTGCAACACCTACATACTTCAATCGGAATCTATCATACCTATAAAACCGCTCACTTTGACTGTAGATCAGGTCCCTGTCCGGTATCCAGAATCCAACGCTTCGATCAGGAATGTCGTCTTGTATGTATCGACTTCCTGATGACGTGAATCGGGTTTTACCATCAAATACCTTTATGACATGGCCTTTCCATGGATTCACCCACTTAGGTAGTACTTCTGCCAAATCCGATCTAGTACCTAGATGCCGGATTTTATGAACAAGAACGCCTTCTACATGAGGTGGCTTCACATTTCTAAGAGCAGAGTAAGTTATCTCCCAGACTTGCCCTATTTCGAAAGGTGTGTCGAGTGGAAGGAATGGTGAGTCTGGTTGTACCGTTAGGCGTAGATTTGAGAAATTCGAAGAAAGTGCACCTACACAAATCCGGCTCTTAACGCGAGTTTTGGAAACAATCAGACAACGCATAAACTGCCTACGATTCACGGACGCAATTCATACAACCCCAAATACAACGGAGCAGGTTCAATTTATGTATTAGATATCGGTCAGTCAATTTATGACTACTTTCGAATAAAATCGGATATCATCCCACAAAACCTATCGACTTGGTTTTTGCTTGAACCGTCGTATCATCTTTTTTATATTGCTTTGTTCAAGTATGCGACAACTCACTACGCTCGGGATGAATGCGACTGGAAGGGCCTCTCGGCAGTCCCGGGCATACCCATGTTCCCCGGCAATGACTGACGCGGAGGCGGCGGTTCTGCGCGGCTTCCAGCGTACGAAACCACCGCTTCCGCATTCGGACTGCATTCCGCATTCGGACTGCGGCAGCAGCGGCAAGACTGCGGCACGGCAGGACCGCGCGGCATGACTGCGCAGCCGCAAATCAGGGATAAACGCACATGTGGTCGAAGATAAAAACGGGCATAGGCATCACCATCGCGGTGCTGATGCTGTCCTCGGTCACCATCTTCCATCCCGAGGATATCACCGAAAATATCCTGATGAAGCTGATCTCCCTGCCGGAACCTCAGGAAGTTCAGCCATTCCTGGGCCACGACCGCGACCTCGAGGAGGCCCTGGAGTCGGTCACTGCGGAATCGGTCGAAAACACGGTGCGTACCCTTTCCTCCTATCCCTCCCGGGTGGTGGGTTACGCCGGCGCCGATTCAGCCTACGAATACATCCGGGATCAGTTCGAAGAAATCGGGCTGCAGGACATCCGGACCGAGGCCTTCCCGGTCACGGTACCCATCGACAAGGGTTCGAAACTGACGGTGCTGGAGACGGGCGAGGAGATCCCCCTCCATGCCCTCTGGCCCAACCACGTACGCACGCCCACCACGCCCGGCGAGGGTATTTCCGGTCCGATCGTCTATGGCGGCAAGGGGGAATTCGCCGACTTCAACGGGTACGAGATGCAGGGCAGCGTCGTGCTCATGGACTTCGATTCCCAGGACCGTTTCATCAATGCCCGGATGCTCGGCGCCAGCGCGGTTATCTTCTTCGACAACGGACGGGTGACCCGGAGCGAGGCGGAACTCAAATTCATGGGGCTTCCGCTCAACGTGCCCCGTTACTGGGTCGATGAGGCGCACGCGCCCGGCCTGCTGGCCCTGGCCGAACCGGGTACGAACCAGGTGAACGTCCGGGCCCGCATGGACTGGGAGGTGGTGGAAGGGAAGAACGTCTTCGGGTGGATTCCCGGCCTCGACGAGGAAATGCCGAACGCCAGGGACGAGACCCGCACGAAGTGGAAAGACTACACAATCGTCATTTCGTCCTTCTACGACGCCATGTCGGTGGTCCCGGGCGTCGCGCCCGGTGCCGAAAGCGCCTCGGGCGTCGCCGCGCTGCTCGAGGTCGCCCGGGCGGTCAAGCGCTATAACCCGAAGTACTCCGTGGTCATCCTGGCCACTTCCGCCCACTTCATCGGCCTGGAAGGGGCGCACAACTGGCTGTACCGGCACGGCCGGGCGAGTGGTTACTTCATGTCGAGGATCCCCGAGGCGGACAAGATCGATTTCGACATGTTCTTCGGCATCGACCTCTCCAGCCACGAGTCCCGCGTCGGCAGCTTCGCCTTCGGCACCTTCGACAACGCCGCCTGGGCGACCAACCACTACATCAAAAACATCTTCGCCCCCTATTCGCGGAAATTCGCAAGCTATATCCAGGAAGCCTTCGGCGCCGGCGCCGATTCGGCCCGTTACGTCAACGCCATCGTGCCGCCGCAGCGAACCTGGAAGGACTTCATGCCCGTCAAGATCGGGCTGGACAGCGAGGCCGTCACCTACATGGGCAAGAAGGGCATGTCCTTCGTCACGCCGAACGGGACGCGGGGCCTGGTGGACACGCCCAACGACCGCTTCGAATCGGTCAACATCGCCAATATCACCGAGCAGGCGCGGTCGCTCGCGGTCATGCTCGCCCGGGCCACCACCGACGGCGAGCTCTTCGAAGAGACCAAGCTCAAGATCCAGGACACGGCACACGACTTGTCGGGCACGGTCTACGAGTTCGACCGGGACGTCAACTTCTTCGTGCCCAAGAAGCCCATCCCCGGTGCGCTGGTCACCTATTACAAGGGGCTGACCAATACGGGCGTGCGCGGCATCCTCATCACCAGGGCCGATTCCCTGGGACGCTTCGAATTCCGTCCGCTGAAGCAGCAGAAGGGGCCGATCAAGCTGCGGACGTACGCACTGGACGAGGACGGCGAGATCATCTACGCGCCCGACCTGGGCCAGGAAGGCGACAAGACCTTCCCGCTGGACGCCGCGAGCGGCGCGAATGAAAACACCACCCTGCAGATCGTGTTCCGGGCCAAGGCCCTCGACGTGTACGAGATCATCGATTCCCGTTACCTCACGGCGCTGGACCAGCTGACCGTCCTGGCGCAGAACGACGCCGAACCCCAGTGGTACGGCCACAGCTACATTGAGAAGCAAAGCGGCTCGGAGGGCCGCACCATACCCGCGGCAGTCGTCTTCGCCAAGCCTGGGCAGCACGTCAAGCTGCTCATGAGCACCAGCCTCTTCGGCGTCAAGTACCTGCTGACCAACGCGCCGGATACCTTCCTGAAGGACCCCGTCGAGCCTCAGGAAGTGACCCTGGAACTGCTGGAGGAGGCCCAGGGCCAGGGTTACCCGGTCGATATGGGCCTCATCGTGAATCCGTCCTACCAGGGCACGCGGGACATGTGGGTCGTGGATGACGTAAGGCTCAAGCAACTCGCGCGCTTCGGCGTGGAGAACCAGCGCATCGAGCAGCTGCACGAACAGGCGCGCGTCAAGCTTCTCGAGGCGGAGGAACACCTAGCGAACCGGGAATACGACGCCTTCATTTCCAAGTCTCGGGAAGCCTGGGGTCTCGAAGCGCGGGGCTACCCGGAGGTCAAGTCAACGGCGGACGATACGGTCAAGGGCGTGATCTTCTACTTCATCCTGCTCATCCCCTTTTCCTTCTTCATGGAGCGCCTGGTCTTCGGGTTTCCGACCATCAACAAGCGGATCTTCGGTTTCGCCGCTTTCTTCATCGCGGTCTTCCTCGTGCTGCAGCAGGTGCATCCCGCCTTCAAGCTCAGCACGTCGCCTTACGTGATCTTTCTGGCCTTCGTCATCTTCGCGCTGGGGACGACCGTGCTCATCATCGTCCTGTCCAAGTTCAACCAGGAAGTCCAGAAGATCAAGCGGGCGCAGACCGGCATGCACGAGGCCGACATCGGCCGGTTGAGCGCCACGGCCGTCGCCCTGTCGCTGGGGGTGTCCAACCTGCGCAAGCGCAAGATCCGAACGGCCCTCACGGCGGCGACCATCACGCTTTTGACCTTCACCGTGCTGTCCTTCACGTCCATCACCACATCCCTCAGGTACTACAAACTGGAGCGGTACAACGAACCGGCCTACGAGGGGACGCTGGTCCGGGACCGCAACTGGAAAGGACTGCAGCCCTCCGTCTACGACTATCTCAAGAGCACCTTCGAGGACAAGGCCACGCTGATTCCCCGGGCCTGGTACATGTCCCAGGTCAAGGGCGAAAAGGGGTTCTTTTCCTTCTCGTCGCCCCGGTCGTCCCATGAAAGCTACGTGAACAGCATACTGGGCCTGACCCCGGACGAGCCCAGGGCGACCCGCCTCGACGAATACCTCCTCGGCGGCAGGTGGTTCGAGCCCGGGGAACGGGACGCGGCCATCCTGCCCGACGACATGGCCGCGGTGGTGGGCATCAGACCGGAAGACGCCGGCTCCGCCTACATCGATATGTTCGGTATGAAGCTGCAGGTCGTCGGCGTGATCGATTCCCGGCGGTTCAACCAGCTCAAGGACCTGGACGACGAGAAGCTCACGCCGGTCGACCTGGTCCAGGAGAAGGGCAAGATCGCGCAGCGTATCGGCGAGGATCCCCGGCTGCAGGCCGAGTCGCCGCCGGAGGCCTTCATCCATCTCGAATCCAACAACGTCATGATCCTGCCGTACGAGACGGTCATGGATCTCGACGGGAAGATGTACTCGGTCGCCATCACGGACTTCGTGGACGAGAGCGGACAGCCGAACCCCGACTTCGAGCGCGATATCGAGGACTTCCTGTCCCGGGTCGCCATGACCATGTTCGTGGGGAAGGACGGCACCGTCAACGTCTACAGTTCCATCGGTTCCACCTCCATCGGAGGCCTCGGGAACTTCCTCATACCCATCCTCGTCGCCGCCATGATCGTCCTGAACACCATGATGGGCGCGGTCCACGAGCGCTTCCGGGAGATCGGCGTCTACAGCTCGGTAGGCCTGGCGCCGAGCCACATCGCGGCGCTGTTCCTGGCCGAGTCCTCCGTATTCGCCACGGTGGGCGCCGTGCTGGGCTACCTGGGGGGACAGACCATCACCCTGGTGCTGTCGAATTACGACATCCTCGCCGGCCTGTCGCTGAACTATTCCTCCCTGTCGGCCGTCTGGTCCGTGGTCGTGGTCATGGCCACGGTGTTCCTGTCGACGGCCTACCCGGCCAAGAAGGCGGCGGACATGGCCGTGCCCGACGTGGGCCGGGAGTGGAAGTTCCCCGAGCCCGACGGGGACGACTGGAGTTTCGACTTCCCCTTCACCATCGGCAGCGTCGAGGTGCTGGGCATGTACGCCTATCTCACGCGGGTCTTCGAATCCTACGAGGAGGGTTCCCTGGGGGCCTTCGTCACGGAGAACGTCCAACTGACGGCCGTGGAAGGCCCTGCGAACCAGCCCATGTACCATATCTCGATGATGACCTGGCTCGCTCCCTACGACCTGGGCATCAGCCAACGGGTCTCGCTCAGCGCCGCGCCGGCGGAGAATGAAAGAGATCTCTACGCCGTATGGGTGGACATCCACCGCGAGAGCGGCGACGTGGCGTCCTGGCAGCGCATCAACCGGCGCTTCCTGAGTGTGCTGCGCAAGCGCTTCCTGGTCTGGCGCACGCTCCCGCAGGATCTCAAGAACGAATACGCCGCGACCGGCCGGGAAATGACGGAAAGGATGCAAGAGGCGGAGCAACCCGTATGAAGTTCGCCTTCTGCAACGAGATGTTCCAGGACGTCCCCCTCCGGCGGATCATCCGCACTGCCGCGGAAATCGGATATGACGGCGTGGAGATCGCGCCCTTCACGGTGGCGCGGTCGGTGAACGAGGTCGGTCCGGACGCCCGGAAGGCGATACGCGACGACGCGGCGGAATCCGGCATCGAAATCACCGGGCTGCACTGGCTCCTGCTCAGTCCGGAAGGCCTCTACCTCAACCACCCCGACGACGGCATCCGGTACTGCACCCGTCTGTACCTGTGCGACCTGATCCGGTTCTGCGGAGACATCGGCGGCCGGGTCATGGTGGCCGGTTCGCCGAAGCAACGCAACGTGCTGCCGGACCAGACCTACGAGGCGACCTGGGACCGGACCCGCCAGGCGTACCTGGAATGCCTGTCCACGGCGGAAGAGTACGGGGTCACCCTCTGCCTCGAGCCCCTCGACAGCGCCCAGACCAATTTCATCAACACCCCGGACGAAGCCGCGCGGATGGTCCGTGAGATCAACCATCCCCATTTCCGCCTGATCATCGACGTCCGGGCTACCCTGTGCCAGGGGCTGGACGTGGCGGCGGCCATCCACGAACACCGGGATATCACGGCCTACGTTCACTTCAATGACGCCACCGGCAACGGGCCGGGGTTCGGAGATACCGATTTCGTCCCCATACTGCGGGCGCTCCGGGAAACCGGCTACGACGGATACGGCTCGGTGGAGGTGTTCGACTATTCCTTCGGCGCGGAGCACATCGCCCGCAAGAGCCTGGAGACGCTGAAGGCGGCCTGGTCGGCGGCTAGCGCTTCTGAAGAAGGGGCGGTGATTGGCGCGCCGCGTGAGGGAAGGGCGGACGGTACGGCACAGGACGCGGCAAGCGCGCCGCGCGAGGGGGCGGCCGGATGAGCGAGCAGGTCCTCGACAGGGCAGGCATCGCCCGGGCGCTGTCCCGCATCGCCCGCCAGATCCTGGAACGCAACCAGGGCGCTTCCGGCATCGCCATCGTGGGTATCCAGCGGCGCGGCGACTGGCTGGCGCGGCGGCTGGCCGAGGCCATCCGGGAAGCGGAAGACACGGCCGTTCCCGTGGGCGTGCTGGACATCAACCTGTACCGCGACGACCTCCAGGTCCGCGCGGACTACCCCGTCGTCCGCACGACCGACATCCCCTTCGATATCGAGGGGCGCACCGTCATCCTGGTGGACGACGTCCTGTACACGGGCCGTACGGTCCGCGCGGCGCTGGACGAGCTTAAGGATTTCGGCCGGGCCAGGCGGATCGAACTCGCCGTCCTGATTGAGCGGGAAGGACGGGAACTGCCCATCCAGGCGGATTACATCGGGGAGACCATCGAAGTGGGCCCGGGCCGGACCGTCGTCGTCCACGTCCATGAGCTGGACGTGGACGACAACGTCGCGGTGGAGGAGGTGGCCTGATGGCGAAGAACCGGCTTCTTGCGCTGCGCCACCGCCACCTGATCGGTCTCGAGGACTACTCCCGCGAGGAGATCGGACTGATCCTGGATACGGCGGACTCCTTCAAGGAAGTGATCCGGCGGCCCATCCGCAAGGTCCCCGCCCTCCGCGGGAAGAACGTCGTAAACCTCTTCTTCGAATCGAGCACCCGCACGCGGCTTTCCTTCGAGCTCGCCGAGAAGCAGCTTTCCGCCGATACCCTGAACTTCGCGTCCACCGGCAGCAGCGTGTCCAAGGGAGAATCCCTGAGCGACACGGCGCGGAACATCGAAGCCATGCAGGTGGACTGCGTGGTGGTGCGTCATGCGGCCGCCGGCGCGCCCCTCTTCCTGTCGCAGTGCCTGTCGAGCGCGGTCGTCATCAACGCGGGCGACGGCGCCCACGAACATCCCACGCAGGGGCTGCTGGACCTCCTGACCATGCGGGACACACTGGGCCGGCTGGAGGGACTGAAAGTGGCGCTCATCGGCGACATCGCCCACAGCCGGGTGGCGCGCTCCAATATCTGGGGACTCCGGAAAATGGGCGCCGACGTGGTCGTATGCGGACCGCCCACGCTGATACCCGTCGACATCGAAGAGATGGGCGTGGAGGTCTGTTACCGGATCGGCGACGCCCTTCGCAAAGCCGACGTGGTCTACGCCCTGCGGATACAGCTCGAACGGCAACAGGAAGCCTTCTTCCCGTCCCAGCGCGAATACACGCGGCTGTTCGGCATCGACCCCGAACGGCTGGAACTCGCCCAGCCCGGCGCCATCGTCATGCATCCCGGCCCCATCAACCGCGGCGTGGAACTCGACAGCCGCGTGGCGGACGGTGGGAGATCGGTCATACTGGACCAGGTGACCAACGGCGTCGCGGTGCGCATGGCGGTCCTCTATCTCCTAAACGGCGGAGGTGAGCGCGATGCGGCCTGACGGACCGGATAAATCGGGCGGCGCTGCCGGAGTCGCCGGGCTTGCGGTGGTCCGCAACGGACGCATCGTCGACCCCGCTTCCGGCCGCGACGAGCAGGGCGATCTCTGGATGCGCGGCGGAAGGATCGTCGACCGGCCTGCGGACGACGAGGCGAAAGGCGCCGTGGTCATCGATGCGGACGGCCTGCTCGTCCTGCCAGGCCTGGTCGATCTGCACGCCCATCTTTGCGAACCCGGATTCGAGTACAGGGAGACCCTGGAGAGCGGTGCCCTCGCCGCCGCCGCGGGCGGTGTCACATCCGTAGCGTGCATGCCGGACACCGACCCGGTCATCGACGACGCGCCCACGGTGGAATTCGTACGGGAAAGGGCGGCCGGCGCGGCGGCGAAGATCCATCCCATCGCCGCGGTCACCGCGGGACGCCGGGGCGAACGCCTGACCGAAGCCGGCGAACTGGCCGAAGCCGGCGCCGTGGCGCTGTCCGATGCCGGCCGGCCCATCCGGAATCCGGCCATCCTGCGCCGGGCCCTCGAATACAGCCGGATGTTCGACCTGCCCATCCTCGTGCACTGCGAAGACCCGTCGCTCTCGGCCGGCGGACACATGCACGAGGGAAGCCACGCCACCCGGCTGGGCCTGAAGGGCATACCCTCCATCGCGGAAGAAACCGCCGTCGCCCGGGACCTCATGCTGGCCGAATGGACGGGCGGGCGGATCCACGTCACCCACGCCAGCACGGCCGTGACGGTGGATCTCATCCGGTCGGCGAAGCAGCGGGGCGTGGGGGTGACCGCCGATGCCAGTCCCCACCACCTGGTCTTGACCGACGAATCCCTTTCAACCTACGATACCAACCTGAAAGTGAATCCGCCCCTGCGGAACAAGGCGGACGTGGAGGCGCTTCGCGCGGGTCTCGCGGACGGAACGATCGACGCCGTCGCTTCGGGTCACACGCCGCGGTCCGTGGACGAGAAGAACACGGAGTTCCAGGAAGCGCTGCCCGGCGCCACGGGTCTCGAAACCATGCTGGCCGTCATGTATACCGAGCTGGTCAGCCCCGGCCTGCTGACCCTGGGCGACGCGGTAACGGCCTTGTCCACGACTCCCGCGGGGATACTCGGGGTCGAAGGAGGCAGCCTGGCGTCCGGCAGTCCCGCCGATCTTCTGCTCTTCGATCCGGATGGAACCTGGACCGTGGACCCTGCGTCCTTCAGGTCAAGATCCGCAAACTCGCCTTTCACCGGCCGCGCGCTGGAAGGATGCGTATCCATGACCATCGCCGCCGGCCGGGTCAGCTACCGGCGCGACGGGCCCGAATCACCTTGACGGACAGGTGCGAATCACTTTATTTTAGAAGATTGTCCACATCCGATCCACCGGACGCGATCATGAAGATGCAAACCCAAGGCAGGCCGCGAAGAAGTGTCGTCGACGCACCTGTCGAAAGGAGTCCGTAATGTTTTTCAGAAAGGTTTCCGTCTGCGTATTGTTTGCCCTCGGCTTCGCCCTGTTGATACCGGTCGCCGCCGACGCGCAGAAAATCGAGCTTCGTTCCGCGAAGATCTACATCCGCGAAACGCCCCCGCAGTGGGACAAGGCCATGGCGCTGCTCGAGACCGCCCTGGAGAAGGACCCGGGCAACAACGACGCCCACTATCTTCTCGGGCTCATTCATTACTACCGGGGTAATTTCGACACGATGTTCCAGAACTGGAATGCGGTGACCTTCAATGACCTGGACAAGAAGGACAAGGAACAGTTCAGAAACACCCTGGGCACCATGATCCGCACGAACTACCAGACGGGCCAGCAAAGCTTTGAACAAGAGAAGTATGCGGACGCCGCCCAATTCTACGACCGCTCCGTCAACGCGACCTCGATGCTCCAGGACATATTGCGCTCCATCGGCAAGAAGAAAGAGGCCGAGGAGGCGGACAACCTGGAAACCGCCAAGCAGCAGGGGTACCTGTACTGGGGATACGCCGCCCTGAACTCGGGAGACTATGAAGGTTCCAGGATGGCCCTCGAGAAGCTCACCGAAGCGGATCCGGACAGATTCGAAGCCTGGGACGGCCTGGTCAACGTGTACTACAACACCCAGACCTGGGATAAGGTGGTCATAGCCTGCGACAGGGTCATCGAACTGTCGGAAGCGGTCGATCTCAACACCTACCTCATCAAGCGCGACGCCTATTTCAATGTCGCCGACACGGCCAGCGTGATCACCACGTACGAGCAGGCGATGGAAGCGTTTCCGGAAGAAAAGTCTCTGTACCGGGACCTCGGTTCCATCCAGTCCAACAGGAATAACCTGGACAAGGCGATCGAAGTGCTGGAAAAGGGAACCGCCGCCCTTCCGGAGGACCAGGATCTGCTGCGGTACCTGGGGACCAACTACTACAACAAGGGATTGTCCGACCGGGATGCCGGAGACGTGGAAGCCGCCTCGGCGGCGTTCAATGGTGCCGTCGAGAGCATGAACAAACTGCTGGTGTTGGAGCCGAAGAGTATCGAAGCACATGATATACTCGGCGATGCCTACGTCGGACTGGCCAGTATCGAAACGGACGAGGCCAGGAAGATGGAGTTGTTTACCAAGGGAGACGAACACCAGAAGACGAAGATGGATCTGATCACCTCGGGAGAAGGCATGTAGGTTTCGGGGGTGGATCCCGGCACTGGTCGGCCGATCGCAATACTTGTGGTTTTCGAGAGGATTCCGGGATTTTCCGGAATCCTCTTTTGCTACAGTTGCCTCGTCCCATGCCTTCCCGCCACGGCCCGCTGCAAAAACGGGTGCCGATCATGCGAAATGGTTTTACGCTGAAATCGCCGTTCCAGGTAGCGTTGATGGTATTGTGTCTCCTGTTCGGCATGAATGCGACAAGCTGCACGTGGCTGCTCGGGAAGCGGGCTCCCGCCGCGGCGCCTCCGGCGTCTCAACCCGATGACGACGCGTCACGATCTGATGAGGCGTTGATGGGTAATCCGGTCGAACCGGCTTCCGAAACCTCCGTCCCCGATACGGTAGCAGAACCCACCCTTGGATACAGAGTCCAGCTTTATTCGTTTACGAGCCGAGAAGCGGCCGAAGCCGCGTTGAAGCAGGTGGAGCAAGCGCTGGCGGAATGGTCGTATGGCATCTACGTGGACGAGGTATCCGACAGCTTCAAGGTACGTGTGGGCGACTTCGTGGAAAAAGCCGATGCCGACATCTTGCGCGACTGGCTGAGAACCAGAGGTTTTGTCGATGCCTGGACGGCGAGTACCCTGATTCAGACACGCTGACGGATAATCCCGGTCAGCCTGCGCTCCGAAAGGCGCACCTCTATTCCAAAAGGAACACCTCTATCCCGAAGGGAACACCACCGCATGTCCCAGCAGCATGAATCATTCGCCCCCCTGGACCCCGGCCGGCGGATTCTCATGGGACCCGGACCGAGCGACATGCATCCCAGGGTCTACCAGGCCATGGGGGCTCCGCTGACCGGTCACCTGGACCCGTATTTCATCGGGGTCATGGACGAAACCAAGGCGCTGCTGCGGTACGTGTTCCAGACCGAAAACGCCATGGCGCTGGCCATCTCCGCCACGGGTTCCGCCGGAATGGAGACCTGCATCTGCAATCTCGTGGACCCGGGGGATGAGGTACTCATTTGCGTGGGCGGCGTCTTCGGAGACCGCATGGCCCAGATGTCCGAGCGCCACGGCGCAAGGTTGATACGTCTCGAAGGCGAACCGGGGCGGCCGTTTACGCCGGAACAGGTCCGGCAGGCGCTGGATGGATGCCGTCCCAAGGTCGTGGGCCTGGTACACGCGGAAACGTCCACGGGTGTGCTGCAGCCCCTCGAGGAAATCATCCCCGTCATCCACGAGCACGGCGCCCTCGTCCTGGTCGACACCGTGGCCTCCCTGGGCGGGACGCCGGTCAAGGTCGACGCATGGGGCATCGATGTCTGCTACACCGGCAGCCAGAAATGCCTGAGCGCCCCGCCGGGCCTGGCGCCCCTTACGCTCAATGGCCGTGCGCTCGAGGTCATTGCCGCGCGCAAGACACCGGTCGACAGCTGGTACATGGACCTCTCCCTGATCAACGCGTACTGGGACGGCGACCGGACCTATCACCATACCGCGCCGGTGAGCCTGTTCTACGCCTTGCGGGAAGCCCTCGTGCTCATCCACGAGGAGGGGCTGGAGAACGGCCACCGGCGGCATGCCGCGAACTACGAAGCGTTCAGGGCGGGGATCGCCGCCATGGGGCTCGCGTTCTTCGTCGACGCGCCGCACCGCGCCCCGACCATCAACCCCGTCCTGGCGCCGGAAGGGATCGACGAGGCCGCCGTGCGCAGCCGCCTGCTGAAGGATTACGGCCTCGAACTCGGCGGCGGCCTCAGCGCGTTGAAGGGCAAGGCCTGGCGCGTGGGGCTCATGGGCCAGTCCTCCCAGCGCGACCACGTCATCCTGTGCCTGGGCGCCCTCGAACAGGCCCTGCGCGCGGAAGGCCACGAAGTCGCCGGGAGCGGCGTGGCGGCGGCGAGTGCCGTATACGCCGACGCCGGGACGGCCTAGCCCTATTTAACCGGGCATCCTGCCCATAGACGGAGGAGCATATGTATTTCGTCGAAGAGGAAAACATGTCCAAAAAGTCCATCGCCCCGGGCGTCAGCATCGCCGTGGCCGGGGGCGACCGGGCCCAGATGTCCTTCGTGACGCTCACGCCGGGATCGCAGGTGCCCATGCACGACCATCCCCACGAACAGTTGGGCGTGGTGCTGGAAGGTGAATTCGTCATGGTCATCGGCGGGGAAAGCCGGACCATCCGGACGGGCGACAAGTACGTGATTCCCGGCGGGGTCCAGCACGGCGTGACCGAGGTCATGACCCGATCCGTCGCCCTGGACATCTTCAGTCCGCCCCGGGAGGATTACGCCTAAACGAGAAAGACCGCGTCCGCGCCGATCAATCAGCGAGACCCGCCGCAGCATTCACAGCGAGGCCCGCCGCGGCCAGTATCCAACCAGTCAGGAGTCTTCCATGTCAGACGCCTTACCCCAAGACCGGCCCGTACAACTCTGGAAAATGACCCGCAGGCAGTTCCGAGAGGGGATCTACGACGGCAACCTCAAGGGAGCGTTCATCCCCACGGGCAGTACGGAACAGCACAACGAGCACCTGGAGATGTCCCACGACACCGCCAGCGCCGTCCACGTGTCCGAACGCGCCGCGCAGGCGCTCTATCCCGAGGTCGTGGTCACCACGCCGCTGGCCATCGGCGTATCGGAGCACTGGATGGACCACAAGGGCACGCTGACGACCCGGCCCGAGATCTTTACGGAACTCCTCTACGACGTGGCCGACAGCATGAAAAGGGGCGGGATCAATCATATCCTGGCCGTCAACGGCCACGCCGGGAACGCCGGTCCCGTCAACGCCGCATTGGAGGACATCCGGTCCCGGCTGGGCGTGAATTTCGCCTTCTGCAGCTACTGGGAAGCCTACACCCCGGAAATCGTCCGGAAGTACATGGACTCGAACAACTGTCCCGGCCACGCCAGCGAGTTCGAGACCTCCTTCGCCTACGCGGCCTTCCCCGGGCACGTCCACTGGGAGGGCGTCGACTACGACTCGGCCAGGCTGACCATTTCCCAGGCCGACCGGGCGACGCAGGACCGGGAATTCCACCACGAGGCCAAACTCGCCGACGCCGTGAAGGGACAGGGCATGATCGACGTGGCGGTCGATTGGGTCGCGGCCAGGATGAAGGCGATGATCGAGGGCACCTGATCCGTGTCTGGCGATACCCCACCCATTATCGCGTTTGAAGACGTCAGCAAGTGGTTCGGGACGTTCCAGGTGCTCCGGGACGTGGATCTGACCATCGGCGAAGGCGAGTGCGTCGTCATCTGCGGTCCGTCCGGATCGGGCAAGTCCACGCTGATACGCTGCATCAACCGGCTGGAAACCCACGACCGGGGCGCGGTCCGGGTCCACGGCGTCCCGCTGGGACCGGGCGAGCGGCTTCCCCGCGAACTGCGCGGGAAGATCGGCATGGTGTTCCAGAGTTTCAACCTGTTCCCCCACATGACCGTCCTGCGGAACCTGGCCCTCGCCCCAATGCGCAATCTCGGGATGGATAAGGAGAAGGCGGAAGAAACCGCCCTGTCCTATCTCGAGCGCGTGCATATCAGGGACCAGGCCGAAAAATACCCCGACCGGCTCTCCGGGGGGCAGCAGCAACGCGTGGCGATCGCCCGTGCGCTGTGCATGCAGCCCGATATCCTGCTCTTCGACGAACCCACGTCGTCCCTCGACCCGGAGATGATCCGGGAGGTCCTCGACGTGATCTTCGAACTCACGGACAGCGGCATCACCATGGTCTGCGTGACCCACGAAATGGGTTTCGCCCGCAAGGTCTCCGACCGGGTCGTCTTCATGGACCACGGCGAGATCGTCGAAAGCGCCGCGCCGGACGCCTTCTTCGACGCGCCCAGGGAAGAACGGACCCGGGCCTTCCTCAACCAGATCCTCCACTACGAGGCTTCGGCGTGATCGGGCTATTCCGCAAGCCGTGGGTCAGGCGTGCGCTGTCGAACTGGATCCAGCCGGCGGCCATCGCCGGCATCCTCGTCTTCGCGGTCGTGCGCGGCGCCGAGAACATCAACTACCGGTGGCAGTGGTACCGGGTGGACGACTTCCTGTTCACGTCCGAAAGCGGCGCCTGGACCGCCGGCCCCCTGGTCCAGGGCCTGTTCGTCACCCTCGAGATATCCGTCCTCAGCCTTATCCTGACCCTCGTCATCGGGCTCGCGACCGCGCTCCTTCGGCTGTCCTCCTCCGTGGTCGGGCGCGGACTCGCCCGCGGGTACCTGGAGCTGATCCGCAACACCCCCCTGTTGATCCAGCTTTACGTAATGTACTTCGTCCTCGGCCCGATCCTCGGCTGGGGACAGACCACGACGGCGATCGCGTGTCTCGCCGCGTTCCAGGGCGCCTACACGTCGGAGATCTTCCGGGCCGGCCTGCGGGCCATCCCCCGGGGACAGATCGAGGGGGGGGAGAGCCTGGGACTGACGCGCCTCGACAACTACCGGTACGTCATCCTGCCGCAGGTGCTCCGGAACATGCTGCCGCCGCTCACCAACGAGGCGGTATCGCTCGTGAAGAACTCCTCGATCGTCAGCGTCATCGCCATCTTCGACCTCACCACGCAGGGCCGGAACCTCATCGCGGACACCTTCCTGACCTTCGAGATCTGGCTGACCGTGGCGGCGATCTACCTGGGCGTGACCCTGGCCCTTTCCACCGCGGCGGCCATGGCCGAACGGCGAAGGGCGGGTGCCTGATGTCGACAGTCAGCCAAAGGACAGGCCGGTTCCGGCCCACCCGGCTCGACGGGATCTTGCTGGTGGGATTGGTCGCGGCGGCCGGCTGGATGTGGTACCGTTCGGCCATCGGCGTAGCGTATCGCTGGGACTGGCCCCAGGCGCTTTCGACCGTCTTTGCCACCGGGGAAGCCGGCGAGACGCCCTTTTTCCTGACGGGGATCTACGCGACCCTGCGGCTCAGTTTGTGGGGAGCGGTGCTGGCCAGCATACTGGGCGTTCTGATCGGTGTGGGTAGATACGCCGGAGGACGCACGCTGCGCATGTTCTGTGGGACCTACATCCAGATACTGCGCAACATCCCGCCCCTGGTGTTCATCTTCATCTTCTACTTCTTCATCAGCAGCCAGCTGATGCCCCTGCTGGGCCTGGACGCCCTGTTCAACCGGCCCGCGGAGGAAGCCTCGGGATGGCAGCGCTTCCTCTTCGGCCCCCCGGCGCTCTGGGAAAACCTGGTCTCCGGCGTGCTGTGCATATCCTTCATCAGCGCTGCGTACATCGCCGAAGTCGTCCGCGCCGGCCTGGCCGCCATACCCCGCGGCCAGTGGGAGGCCGGGGAGAGTTTGGGCATACCGGTGCTGGACCGCTACCGGTTCGTCATCTTTCCCCAGGCGCTGGCCCGCATCGCACCGCCGCTCACGGGCCAGTACATCTCCCTGGTGAAGGACTCGTCCATCGTTTCCCTCATCTCCGTCCAGGAACTGACCTTCGTCGGCTCGGAGATCGCCAATTCGAGCGGGCTGCTCTTCGAGGTGTGGCTGCTGGTGGCCTTCGTGTACTTCCTGCTCTGTCTGTCCCTGTCCATCCTCCTCAGGCAGGTGGAACGGCGCATGACCCGGCACTTTCACCAGTTCGCGTAGGTAAACTTACCGGCGCCGGTTTTCCGCGTCGATCCCTCCGCGCAATGGATCGAAAACCCGTTTCACCGTCTCGAACTGGCGTTCCAGGGTTGGGGGTCTGCCCAGCATCCGGTCGCTGAGCATGCGCGCCGCCACCGTGGCGTAGGCATTGCCCCGTCCCGTGAATCCGGCGACGATGTGGACGCCCGGCGTTTCCGTCTCGCCGACGAAGGGGCTGCTGTCGTAGGAGAAGCCCATGACGCCGCCCCAGCGGTGGGAGCGGCCAAGGTTGGCCAGGTGCGGGAATGCACCGTTGAACGCCCGGTCGTTCGTTCTCTGCACCGCCCGCGTGGGACGCTCCTTGTACCCCCGGTACGTCCGGACCGGCCGGCCTCGGCGCCGCAGGAAGTGGAATCCCCGCTCGGCGCGGATGTGGTGATTCCGGCCCCCGCCGAATAGCAGTCGGCCGCCCTCCCCGGGACCGTCGTGCAGCTGCCGCCAGAACTCCCAGCCATCGTTGGCGTAGAAGACGCCATTGAACAGCCGCTCGGAAACGGGTTCCGTTGTGAAGACCTGCCCCCGGTGGGGGATGATGCGGCGCTCGTACCGCGCGTCGAGCTGCGGCGTGTAAGCGTTCATCCCGAGGAGCACGTGCTGTGTCCGGATCCTTCCACCGGGCGTATGCACGAGCAGTCCGCGGTCATTCCGCTCGACCCCGGTGACCGGCGTGTTTTCGAAGCACAGAACACCCAGCCCCCGCGCGGCGGCCGCGAGACCGCGCACGTATTTGACCGGGTGGAGTTCACCGTCGAACTTGTTCCGCAGGGCGCCCGCCAAGAGCGGACTACGCTTGATCTCGTAGAGTTCCTCCTCGTCCAGGTATGCGACCTCGAACCCATCCTCCTGGAGTAGGTGGTACGACCGGACGAGGCGTTCCAGCGGGTTCTTGTGAGAACCGCGGTCCGGTCGCTTCATCGCGATCACGTAGCTGCCGTGCCGGAAGTAGTCGCATTGTATGTCGTACTTCTTCAGGAGACCGACCATGAGATCGTGGTTCTCAAGGGCGATCGCCCACGCCTCCCGGGCCAGCCTCCTGCCGTCCGGGCCGTACAGGTCCGTCAGTTCCTCCACAGCCTCGGCGTAGTACTCGTGGGTTCCGGCCAGCATGAACCCCCCGTTGCGGCCCGTCGCGCCCGATGCGATCTCGCGCCGCTCCAGCACCGCCACACGCGCGCCACCCTCGGCCAGGAACAGAGCGCCGGTCACCCCCGCCACGCCGCCGCCGATTACGACGACGTCCGCGTCCAGGCCCCCGGACAGGGGATCGGAGGGTGTGTAGGGCATGTCCAGCCAGTAGGAGTCACGGATCATGGGGAGGTTTTACGGGTCACGAATACCGCTTCAGCGAATGGTTATTGTGGTCACTGTCGGACAAGTCAGACAGATAATCGACGAGGTTTCAGGAGCGTTCTCGGACCGTTACAGGATAAGGCGTTGATAACTGCTGCGTCAAGGAACACGGACATCGACGGGCCTGTTCATTCTATTGGATCATCTTCCGTTTTGAAAAGGAGAACGTCTACGATGTTCATCTGGTCGACTACCACTAGAAAGGGGCAGGCAATATGGCCATGAATAAACCGTCGCATCCCGGTCACAGCATCAGACAAAATTGCCTGGACCCATTTGGCCTGAACATCACCGAAGCGGCACGAATTCTGGATGTCTCACGTCACACGCTTTCACGGCTGTTGAATGGCCATTCAGCTGTAACAGCCGAGATGGCCATTCGCCTGGAAAAGGCAGGATGGTCGAATGCCGAATTCTGGCTTCGTCGCCAGGCCAACTTCAACCTGGCTCAGGCACGCAAGAACGAAGACCAGATCAGGGTTGAACGCTATAAGCCACGGTAGGATTCTCTCACTGTCCACGCAAAGCGCCGGATACTAGTGGACGAACTTACCGCCGAAGTTTACCGACAACTTTGCCAAATCGTAGACGAATGGCTTGAGATCGCACAGCAAGAAAACAAGGAATTGCCTCCCCCGACCATTGGGCGTAATCTTACTGAGCTACTGATGACCGTCTGATTCAGTCTTTACTCGTGATTGCCTTTGGCAGGAAAGAATTCCCGATCTGATCGCTCAGACCTCCAGCACCGCCGCGATCGTCTCGCCCTCGTGGACGCGGTTGAAGGTGCGCAGCACCAGCACGTGACCGGACTGCGTGGATACGATCTCTTCCCTACGGTCACCCAGCAGGTCGGTAACCACCCCGAATCCATCACCCGGCTCGACACGGTCCATCAGTTCGACCCAGGGTTCGAAGAAGCCTGAAAAAGGCGCCGGGTAGTTCAGTTGGATGTGTCCCGCGCCTTCCCGGTCGTCCTCCACCGTGTGCTGAATAATCGACGATGGCTGGTCGCGTTCGATCATGCCCAGCACGCCCATGACGTTCAGGCAACCTTCGTAATAGCCGTCGACGCCCTCGGGGTCGCAGTCCCCCGCACCCATCCATTCCGAATAGATCGCGGGAACGCCGACGTCCCGGGCGATAGAGAGCGTGCGGCCGTCGTGTCCCGCGTAGGTGCCCCAGACGACCGGCATGTTGAAAGCCCGGGCCATCTCCCGCTGCCGAGCCAGGACTTCGGCGTCCGCGTGCAGCATGTAACCCACCGTCGGGTAGAATCTCGAGACCAGCCCGCCGCTGTGCAGGTCGATCAGGAAGTCGGCCTCGCGGATCATCGCGCTGACCGCGTGCGCGATCCGTTCGGTGATGGTGCCGTCTGCCCGGCCGGGGCAGGTCCGGGCCAGGTCCAGGCCGTCCTCCGCGGTACGCTGGCCGCGCCAGTAGGCCGCTTCGTTGACGACCGGTACCAGGATGACCTTGCCGCGGAGTTCACCGGGATCCAGGGCCTCCTTCAGCCGCCTTATGGTCCACATGGATTCGAATTCATCGCCGTGTATGCCGCCGAGTATGAGCAGTTTCGGGCCGGGAGTCTTCCCGGTTATGGCAACGGACTTCAACTTGACGGGGCCTGACATGGCGTTCTCCTTGGATTATATTCGTGCGTAACCCGATGTCCGGACCGCGACGGCTTTTCTTCCGGTGCGCCTCGGTGCGCCTCGGTTCGTCTCGGTGGGCCAGAATATAGGGATGAGACAGGTCCTGATCAAGCGATGGCCACAGGTAGTAACGCCTGAAACGCAGAATACGCCTGAAACGTAGAAAGAATTCATATGGTCTCGATCCCCCTTAAGTTTACCCATGACCCGGAACGGCACCCGGTGCACTGGCCGGTTACGCGTGGCGTGCCCATGCCCTTCGGCATGATCCGGGGCACAGATGATCTGGCTGTCGTAGGTCCGGATGGCGATTGCGTCCCGGCCCAGTTCCGGGTACTCGGCCGCTGGGCGGACGGATCGGTGAAGTGGGTCCTCGTTGATTTCCAGGCGAAGGCCGACTCGTCCGGCACATCGACCTACAATCTTACGGATGAGTCGGTCGATGAAGCGCCGGCACCCCGGCAGTCCGCCACATACGCTTCTACCACCTATCCTTCCGTACGCGTCGAAGAAGCCGAAGCCGATCTCCAAGTGGACACGGGCGTCCTGCGATTCAGTGTCGACCGCCATCGATACCGCCTCTTCCATTCCGTCTCGCTTGGTGATGCAATGCGCGTCGATGCGCGACTCGGTAATGCGCAGCTCGGCGATACGCAGCACGGTGATACGCAGCGTGGCGAACCGACCCGCGCGGAATGGGGCCGGGACCAGGCTGAAAAACCGGCCCACGCGGAATGGGGCCGGGACCAGGCGGGCGATGCCTGGGCCCGCATCAGCGAAAGCACTTCAGACGGGCGGCTGGCGCGCCGGTTATATGGACCGGGGGGCCTGTGCCGGGCCTCGCTGGCCGGCGACGCCTGCATTGTGACTGTAGAAGAACGCGGGCCGTTGCGCACCGTGATCCGGCTGGAGAGCGCGCTGGAAGCCGACATCCCCATGCATCACTACGGCGGCTACCGGCCGGTACGGTGTATCACCCGGATTTACACCTATGCCGGACAGGCGTTTATACGGATTCTTCAGACCCACGTCTTCACCTGCAATCCGCGGGAAGTGGAAATCGAAGACCTCGCCCTGGATGTCCCCATCCCGTTCACCGGTTTCAGCCCGGACTACGCCTACGGACTGAACGGGATTGCAGCGGGAACGCTCGATCACGGTGAGCGTCTACGCGTCGCGCAGAAAAAGGATAACCAGGTGCAGGTGACGCACGGCCGGCCGGGGACAGAATGCACCATCGCCGAAGACGAAGTGTGCGAAGGTTGGACGACCCTCAGTGACGGGACGTCCGGCGTGGGCGTCGCATGCCGGTACATGGCCGAGGAGTACCCGCGCGCCATCGAAATGACCGGTGACGGTCGGATGACCGTGTACGCACGCCACGACCCGGACAGCAGCCGCCTTTCCCTGGCTCGATACGCCGAAGAGGTCGCCTGGCACGAGGGAGAAGGGGTGTATGCCGACGGGACCGGTATAGCGAAAACCACCGAGTGCTACGTCCTGTACTTCGAGGAAGACCGCCGCAAAGAGGCGGTCGAAGCGCTTCGATGCGCCCTGTCGCAGCCTCACGTATCGGTCTCGCCCGAGTGGATGGACCGATGCGGTGCCGCGGGAGGCTTCGCGGCTTCCACTTTGGTTGACGCCGGCAGGCAGGGCATATCTGCGGATCCGAAGGGTAAGCGGGAAAGTCGGCTGGAGTCGCGTTCCGTGCAGGGAAGTCAATCGGCGTCGGATCCGGAGCGGGAAAGTCGACCGGAATCCGACCGGATGCCGCAAATCCCGCCGGAGATGATCCAGTCCGCGGATCGCATGTTGACGGGTTTTGCGGGCTGGCTGGCGCGCAACATCCGGCTCGGACGCTGGTACGGTTTCCTGGATTACGGCGACGTCCGGGCCACGTGGGACGAAGCCGAGGACGGCTGGAAATCCCAGGGGCGATGGGGCTGGTGCAACAGCGAATGGGACCCCCGCCACGCGATCTGGATCCAGTACCTACGCACGGCTGATCCAGGGTACTTCGCACTGGCCGAGGCCATGACCCGCCATTCGATAGACGTGGACACGTGCCACTGGCATCCCTTCCGGCCGTACATGGTCGGCGGCTGCTACCGCCACGGCGTCGATCACTTCAGCGACGAGCCCTGCGCTTCCCATACCTTCATCGACAACTGGATCGACCACTACTATCTTACCGGCGACGGCAGGACCCTCGAAGTCCTGCGCGAAGCCGGCGCGTTCTTCCTTCGTTACCGGTGGACCGAAGACCCGGCCTTCAGCTTCAGCCTGCGGTCAATGGCCAATGTGTTGCGCGGACTGCTGTATGTTTTCGAGGCCACGGGCGAAGACCGCTACATGCGTCGAGCGGAGGAAGTATATACCGTCGTCGCCCGGGGACAGAATGAAGACGGGAGCTGGCACAAGCGCTTCCAGGTCGCGACGCCGGACCGGCTTCCGAACCAGCTTCCCTACGGCATGGCCACGGAAGGCACGACGCTGGCCGTTGAAACGGGAACGGCCGGCCCCTTTACCGACGACGAGTTCAGGGGCCTCGGCGGCCCGTTCTCCCGCATGATCCGCGACCTGCCCTACGACGAACAGAAGGGTTACCAGACCCACTACCTGATGATCGGGCTGGAGTTGATGCACCGGATGACCGGCAGGGAGGACGTTGCCGAGACCTACCGCCGGGGTGTGGACTGGTTCTGCGGTTTTCCGGACACTTTCGATTCCGATCGGCCATTGAAGGAGCACTACGGCGGCATCCTCTGCCGGCACATGGGCTACGCCCATCGTCTGACGGGCGACATCCGCTACCTGGAGACCGGTATAAAGATCCTGGAAAAGCTCAAAGATGCGCAGGACTGGAGCGAAGATCCACGCAAGCGCGGATCCATCGACATGAACCCTTCAACCCTCAGCCTGCTGTTCTTCGGGGTGCCGGGCTTGCTGGCCGAGGTACGGCGAAAGGCCGAAGTACGGCGAAAGACCTGAGTTCGGCGAAACATGGCTTGGTGGGCCGGTGTTATTATACGGTTAGTTTGAGTATACGGCCACCGGAGACCGGTTCGTTACCCTCTTCTAGGAACAGCATTCCCTCTACGGGCGGTACCGGCATGTGCGTTCGTATCCTGCTGATGATTGCCGCGTACGTGATGACGATGGAAGTTGCATCACAGCCCGATGCCGGCCAGTCGTCAGCCGCTGAAAGTCCTTCCCCCCTGGAAAATCCCCTGGAAACCGGCAAAACCCTTTACCAAGAGGGTCGTTTCGACGAAGCCTTGCCCATCCTCCAACAGGCGGTGCGCGACGAGGGAAAATCGGCGCCGGCCCGTTACTGGCTCGGCATGGCCTGGTTGGCCCTCGGAAACGATGACGAAGCGCTGAAGGCGTTCAGGCGGGCCACACAGTTGGACAAACACTGGGCGCCCGGCCACGTCGGCATGGCCATGGTGTACATGCGCATTCCCAACCGGCGGCTCGACGCCCGCAAAGCGCTACGGAACGCGATCGAGGCGGATCCCGGTGACGCGGATATTCACCACTACCTGGGCATGACCTACATGGACCAGGTCCGGACGAGCAGGTTGATCGGCAGCGAGAAGGATGGAAGAAGGTATTTCCAGAAGACCGTGGAACTGATCCCCTCGCATCCCGATGCCTACTTCCAACTCGGCCGCTGCTACGACAGTCCGCCTGAGCCGGAGTACGAAAAGGCGATCGCCGCGTATATGTATGTATCAATACCGTGTCAATCCGGACCACGACGAATCGCTGCTGCGTTTCGCCGACGTGAATCATCGTTCCGAACGATACGACCTTGGGGTTATACAACTCAGAGGACTGGTATGGCAACTGGGTGAGGACGTGCCGGCCAGGGTCCGTACCATGCTGGCGCAATTCGAGGTGCTGTCACTTGGATCGGAGGAACAGTTCGGGCAACTACACAAGGCTCTGGAAGACTATGTCGCCCTGCTGGACGCGGATGAACGGGCGGTATACCGGGATCTGCGCCATATCGCGCCGCA
The DNA here is from genome assembly GCA_965207085.1 of bacterium. Classification (GTDB taxonomy): domain Bacteria; phylum JAAXHH01; class JAAXHH01; order JAAXHH01; family JAAXHH01; genus JAAXHH01. The sequence continues at coordinate 774,981 of CBDBLQ010000002.1, forward strand.
AGCGGAACTGCAGGCCTGGGAATCGGCGACCGGACCGGAACGCGAATCCTTGTAGCGCGCCTTCTGGAACGAGCGGGACTCGAACCCGGCTACGGTAGCGAACGAACGCCTGGTCGAGCACTACCGCCGGGTCATGTACGCCAGGATTCATTTCTCCGGGGGGCAGCAACCCTACGACCGCCGCGGCGAGATTTACATCCGCTATGGCGTACCCGACGACCGGCGGCGATTCGTGTTCCGCCACTATGAAGACCCGGAAATCCTCCATATGCTTACCGGAAACCCCGCCGTGGACGCGATCCGCGAGAAGAACCTGCTAACGGGCTACAGATTGCAGCTACATGACAGCGAGGTGCCCTTCCCCTGATGGAGGCTATACCGGTGGTAACCGCGGTGGAAGGCGTCTGGATCAACGCGCGGAGCGAGATGGAGACCCAGCCCGGATACGTGGTGGAAAGCTGGGGATATGTCCCGCACGACCTGGAACTGTTTTTCGTGGACACGTTGAAGGATGGAAAATTCGACTATCCGCTCAAGGCCGTCAGCAACTTTACCCGGGATTTGGTTCGTCAGGACCGGTTCCACCCCCGTCAACGCGCAACCGAACTGATCGCCCGCAGTCCCGAGGTCTACACCTATGACTTCAGCGGTGAACTCCTGGAATTTGCCTTCGACGCGGTGTCCTTCCGCGGCGAAGGCGGATCAATCGAAGTGGATCTCACCTACAGCATTCCGGTCTGGCAGTTCGGCGACATCACCGACGATAAGGGGGACCGGACCTGGCTGAACAACCTGGTCACCCTGCGCGATTCAGTGCAGACGCCGGCCCTTTCCCGCGCGTACCGATTCGGACCCATAGACCGAACCGACCCGAACGGCAAGCGGGCAACCGGGAGCTTCAGGGCGCGGCCTTTACGCTGGCCGCGGATCTGGCGACGCCATCGGGCGTATTCACGGCCGCCGTGGAAATGCGGGACGAAGCCACGAAGCGTATCGGGGTCTACAAGAAGCCGGTATCTTTCTCGGACTACAGCGGCGACGGCCTGCTCATCAGCGATCTCAAGTTGTCCACTGTCATAACTCCCGCGGCGAGTTCCGGTCCCTTCGTGCGCAGGGGACTGGACGTCGTGCCCAATCCGGGCCGGCTGTACCCGCGAGGACACCTGGTGTACGTGTACTATGAAGCGTACAACCTGAAGTTGGACGAAGACGGGCGGACTTCCTACGAGACGCTATACGAGATCACGCCGAAGGGCATGCCCACCCTTCGAAACAGGAGGGCGAGAATTCCCGGAGACATGCAGACGGTCATGTCGTTCTTCGAAGGAGCAGGGCATGAGGAAGAAGAGGCGGAATTTACGGCCCTGGACACCACGGACCTCGAAGCCGGAGAGTACGTGCTCACCGTGACGCTGACGGACCGCCCCGGAGACGCTTCCGTCTCCAAATCCGTCAACTTCATGGTGGTGGAGCCGTAGAGCGGGCTCACGTCGGTCCAGTTGCAACGGTATCGATGGAAGCGTGGTGGATCGGAAGCGGGCGGCCCGGCCGCTAACCATGGATCAGGACGGCTTTCTCTTCACCCGCCGCCATTTCAAGCAACGGATCGAACGCCGCCTCGCCCGAATCCCCCAGTCGCAGCCGCGAGAGCCTGAGCGCTCCGTGAAGGACGCTCAGTTCCGCCTTTAGTCCTTCACCGTTACGCGACACCACGCACATCCCCCACGCATATCCGGTCGACCAGAAATACCGGCCCGGCTGGTCGGTCAGGGCCATGGTCTTCGAAACCGCCGAGTAGTGAAAGCCGGTCAGGGCGAGGTGGGCGGCCCAGGCCGCCATGGCCCGGGCGTAGTGATGTCCGCACTCGGCCTCGTCGAAGGGATTGCGCCGCCGACCGTCGTACCGGTTGCGGATGTCCTGGATGCAGGCCAGGCCGTCATCGACCATGCCCTCGTAGATCATGCCGATCGCCGCGGTGTACTCGAATCCGGTCATGACCTCGGTGAAGTAGGAGAAGGGGTTGTTGGGGCGGTCCTTCGGGTAGGACGCCATGAGCAGCGCCGACTCGTCGCCTAGGACATAGGACCGCATGACGTTGGTGTGGCACTGGAAGCCCTCCAGCCTGTTGTACGCCAGGATGCTTTCGTGGGACCTGCGGACCTTGCCGGAGTCCGCCAGGTATCCCAGGCCGCAGACATGGGCCATATACTGGCCGACCAGTTGGTCCACCAGGCAACCCGGACCGAGCTGGTAGTCCGGGTTCGACAGGTCCTTCGGCCCCATGCCGACGGTCAGCCCTTCTGCGACGTCATCCGCGCTCCGCGGCGTCCGGATCTCGTGTTCGTAGTAGTCCCCGTTGAAGAGATGCGCGTCGGTCCATGCGCTTCCGCGCTCGTACAGGTCCCGGCACTCCCCGGCGAAGTCGTCGTCCCCCAGGTAGCGGGCCATCTCCTCCGCGGCGCGCAAAGCGCCCAGGTACCAGAACTCCATCTGGGGATTGGGCCCGAAGTACTCCACGTCCATGGTATTGTGCTGGCAGCCTTCCATGACGCCGTCGCGGTCGGCGTCCCATCCACCGGGTATCCAGCAGAAGGCCAGCGACTTCTTCACATCGGGCCAAAGCGCCCTGAGCCGCTCGTCGTCGCCCGAGAGTTGCCACTCGCGGTACATCTTCATGACGCAGCCCATCTGGCCGTCCGCCGCCGCTCGATTGAAATTGCGGGCCCGCGCCAGGGGCAGCCATACGCGGAAGCTCATCAGTCCGTTTTCGTCGGTGGCGTGGGCGAATTCCACTTCGCGCATGGTCTGCGCCAGGCCGCCGAAGAGGAAGGCCGTGGACTGCTCGTAGTTCCAGACGTGGGTGCAGGAACCCAGGCAGCACCCCGCCGCGTCGTGGCAGCCCTCCCAGCCGTAGAAGCGGCCGTCGGGCGTGCGGAAGCAGGTCTGGCTGCGTAGCGTGCTCAGGTTGAACAGGGCCGCTTCCTTGACCACCTCCGGCAGGTCCGTGCCGCAGAACGCCTCGACGAACCGGTGCGTGTCCGCTTCCAGGCTGTCCAGGACGGGCACCACCTGCTCCACCACGTCCCAGGCATCCTCGAACCGCGTCGCATAGTAGTTTCCGATCCGGTCGCCCGTGTCGCAACAGACGTCTCCGCCGTCGCAGCAGTCGCCGTTGTTGCCGCTGTCACCACTGCTGTTACAGCCGTCCCCGCAACATTCCTCCCCCTCCTCGCAACAGCCGTCTTCTTCGGCGGTCTCCGTATCGCCGCCCACCGTCCGGTCGTCCTTCGTCGCGGGCGTCCAGGTATAGCGGTTGGGGAAGTGCCAGGCCAGCACGAAGGTCACACTGGACGTTTCGCCCGGCGCAAGGTCGATACGGGCCGACAGGGAGGCCATTGGCCGATCGTTGTTGCCGGCTTCCCGGTCCGTGAGCACACCGCCGGCGCTGAATTCGTCCCAGAAGTCGAGGAGCGGAGTGCCCCAGCCGGCCTCCCGCCAGGCGGTGCGGTAGCTGACCGTCTCCGAGGTAGTGGCCAGCGCCATCGTGCCCCACTGCGCGGCCGCCCGGTCCACGCCCTTCGAGGCCATGAACAGACCGCGGTACCCGTCGCCGGCGCGGTAACGGTTCCGGTTTTCGCTGCAGGCCCCGTCCGTGCCGTCCATGCCGATGAAATTGGGGATCGATCCGCACACGGCCGCCGAAACGGGAACGTCGGTCCGGTTGGACAGCACGTACCGGAGGACCGCCACGGGCAGTCCGCTGCGGTCGGCATCGCAGGGGATGAGGGGATTGAAGGCTTCCAGGCGTACGTCGACCGGCACGTCGTCGTCGGACAGGTGGACTCGGCCGAAGGGGTAGGCCGCGTCGAAGGTGCACCGGGCGAAGCGGGGCAGGCCGTGATTGGCCGTGGGGCTCCCGCTCGCGCCTTCGTATTCGAAGTAATCCAGGGGGCCTTCGAGCAGGCGGGTCACTTCGGCCCCGCCGTCAGGCCGCGCATACAGTACGAACGAAGGCGGACACCGGGTGTCCCTGCCGGGAACGAACCCCTTGGCCGGGCGATTCATCAGCTCCCAGTCCCTAAGGTCGCCCCGCCCTCCCAGGGAAACCGTACCGGTGCCGATGCCGCCCAGGGGCAGGGCGATGCGCGCGAGATGATCCTGGTCGTAGTGATGTAGAACTGGCCACGTCATGGGTTTCTATCCCTTCTTATCCCAGTTGAAAGCGTTTCCGGTAGTCCCGTATCGCCGCCATCACTTTGGGCGACAGGAGCAGGGCCGAGAGCATGGTGGGGATGGCCATCAGGGCGAACGTACCGTCGATCAGGCTGATGGCGGTATCCAGCGAAGCGACCGAGGCGGCGATGATGCAACCAACGTAGAAGTAGTTGTACAGAAACTGCCACCGGGCTCCGACCAGGAAACCGAGGCACTTCGTTCCATAGTAGGAATAGGTGAATATCGTACTGGTGCTGAAGAAGAGCACGCACACGATCAGCATGTAGGAGCCGAAACCCGGCATGGCGGATTCGAAGGCGTTGGCCGTCAGCGTCACGCCGTTGTCGGAAGTCGTCTGCCATACCCCGGTCATCATGATTACGAGGGCCGTGCAGGTACACACGATCATGGTGTCGATGACGGGCTCCAACATGGCCACCAGGCCCTCGCGCGTGGGTTCCCGGGTCTTCGTCGCGCCGTGGACGAGGGATTCGGTGCCGATGCCCGCTTCGTTCGAGAAGGCGGCGCGGCGCACGCCGGTCATGATGACCGCGCCCACGGCACCGCCCGCCGCGGCTTCTCCCGTGAAGGCGTCGGTGACGATCAGCATGAGATACTGTGGAACATCCGCGAAGTTCGCCACGATGATCCACAGGGCGCAGAACATGTACAGGATCACCATGGCCGGAACGACGCGGGAGGCGACGTCGGCGATCCGGGTGATGCCGCCGAATATGACAGTGCCGACGAGCAGCACCAGCACCACGCCGGCCGTGAGGTCGAACCAGAAATGATCTTCGCCGACCACGCCCATGGGCACGAAGATCACGTCGCGCATGATCTGTACCAGCTGGTTGACCTGGAACAAGGGCAGGCATCCGATCACCGCGACGACGGCGAAGAAAACGGCCAGTGGCTTCCAGTTCCGGCCCAGTCCCTCCTGGACAACGTACATCGGCCCGCCCTGTGTCTTGCCTGCGCTGTCCTTGCCCCGGTACATGATGGCCAGGGAGCAGGTGAAGAACTTGGTCGCGATGCCGACGAGGGCGCTGACCCACATCCAGAACATGGCGCCCGGCCCGCCGACCGCGATGGCGACGGCCACGCCGGAGATGTTGCCCATCCCGATGGTGGCCGCGAGGGCGCTGACCAGGGCCTGGAAATGCGTGATGTCGCCGGGTTCGTTCGGGTCGTCGTATTTCCCGCGGATTATTTCAATGGAATGCTTGAAATGCCTGAGCGGCATGAAACGGGAATATAGCAGGAGAAACAGGCCGCCGCCGATCAGCAGGTACAGCAGGTACGACCAGGCGGTATCGGCGAAGAAAACGATACCACGTTCCAGTAGTTCCATGAGTCTCCTCCGTGGCGCGTCGCGATGGATTGCGTCGGTCTGATGAATCGCGGCGGTATGTAAAACCTATCTCCTGGTGAAGACCAGGGTGCCGTCCGCAAGCCGGGAGGTATCCGGCACGTTGGCGGCGACCAGTACTTCGTTGCGAGGCACCAGGAACACGGTATCGTTCCGTCGTACGGCCTGGCGGCCGGCGCTGGTCAATGTGACCGGCGCGTTGTAACGAACGAGTACCCACGTCCCCGGCGGAATGCGGTCCCATCGGCGGACCTGCCTGCCGTGTTTTATCGTGCCCGTTGGAAAGATGTAGTAGGTGTCTGAGCGCTGGTAGGCCGTACCGGCGATGTCGAAGGCCGTGGTTCCCTGGGCGATGATGGGTACGTCGGCGGTGACCGCCTGGACATCTTCGGTGCGATCGCGGTTGAGAAAGACTTTCGTCCCGACCGGAATCCGGTCCCAGTTCCTGATCTGGTTCCCCCGCATGACCGTCCCGTTGGGGAAGAGGTACACCGTCGTGGCCTCATTATAGTGCCCGCGGGCGATGCGCCACGCCGTGTTGCGCCGGGTTATGACGTTTTCGGATAATTGGGCGACTTCTAAGTCGTACCTCCCGCGGTCCACGAGGCGGACCCTGGCGATATCGATGTCGGGATCCGGGATGAGCCGTCCCGCCCTGACGTCCGGGTCATAGAGTATGCTGTTGCGCGGATCCTTCGAGGTCAGGCCGGCCCGGGCCCGGCTGAAATTAAACACGCCGGGATCTTTCTTGCGTCCGCGGTGAAGCCGTTTTACCCACCTGTTCGGCCTGCCGTAGGCGACGCGGTAGTGTTCCAGCACGTGGTAATCGGGAATTTTATACACCCGCTGCAGTACTTCGATCAACCATTTCAGGGAATCGTACTGTGGCGCGGTGAAGGGGTCGTTGTGGTAGCCCACCAGTTCGATGCCGACGGAATGGTTGCTGATGTTCGTGAGGCCGTTCCACATGCTCAGGCCCGCATGGTGCGAAAGGTACTTTTTGTCCAAGAGGCGGTAAATGGTTCCGTCCCGGGCGACGAGGTAGTTTGAGTACCCCCTGCGCGAAACGGTGTTCAATGCACTTCTCAATCCCGATTCCGTGCTGTGCACCACGATGAAACGACTGGATTTGCGGAGGCGTTTCTTGAAGGACCGGGGCAGGCGATTCTGAATGTCGACGATTTTCGGGGACGCCGGGGACGCCGGGACCGTCAGAACTGCCGAAGACGCCGGGGTAGCCGGGGACGCCGGGGCAGCCTCGAGGACTTCCGATTCGAGAGAAACGGGCCAAAGCAGGGCCAGGCAGACGAACCAGACCGGCGCACGGACCAGCACGAGGGATCTGTTCTTCTTTGGGATCAGGGCCATCGTGAAGGCAAGATAATAAACATATGTTTTGTTTAGTAATGCTTTTTAGTATTTTCTTGCTTTCCATTCACGGACTGCTCGTAAACCGATCAACCATTCGCGGGCCGAGCGCGGTTCCGAAACGGCTGCCCGCGGTACCGCCACGCGTTTTTGCGCGCAGTCCTGCCACGCAATCAGAAAACAGTCTACCAGTTCGTGAAAGAGCCGTCTTCGCGCTGCAGCATGTGACCCCGGGCCGGCTGGTATGGAAAACGTATAGCCGCTTCCTCGTCGAATTCCACCCCCAGGCCGGGTCGGTCAGGCGGCAGCAGGTAGCCTTCTTTCCATTCGACCTGGACGGGGAAGACCTCCGGGAGCATGCCCGGCAGACGGGGCAGTTCCTGCACGGCGAAGTTCGACGACGCCAGGCTCAGGTGCAGGCAGGCCGCCGTGGACACGGGGCCGAGCGGATTGTGCGGCGCCAGGTCGATGTAGTGGGTCTCGCACCAGCCCGCGACCTTACGCGCTTCGGTCAGCCCGCCCACGAGGCAGAGGTCCACGCGGGCGTAGTTGATCAGGTCTTCCTCGATCAGTTCCCGGAATTCCCATTTGCTGGTGAAGTGTTCGCCGACGCCGAGGGGCACGGCGACGTGCTGCCGGAGCATGCGGTAGGACGACTTGTTCTCGGAACGCAGGGGATCTTCGATGAAAAAGGGACGGTAGGGTTCGGCAGCGCGGCAGAAGGCGATCGCATCGGGCGGATCGAGCCGGGTATGCACATCGCATATCAACTCGACGTCCTCGCCCAGGGCTTCCCGGAGGGCCTGGAACTGCGCGATGCCCGTTCGCACCGCCCGTGTGGGCTCCAGGACGTTGCCTTCGTGGGGCAACCCCCAGCGGATGAACTTCCAGCCGTCCTCCATCCTGCTTCGCGCCTGGTCGACCAGCGCCCCGGACGGACCGTCGCCGCCGCAATGCGTATAGCAGACTGCCTTGTCCCGGCACAGGCCGCCGAGCAACTCGTAGACGGGCACGCCGAGTGCTTTGCCGTGTATATCCCAGAGGGCGATATCGATGGCGCTGACCGCGGCGGAAAGGGCGTGGGCGCCGGGGAAGAAACTGCCGCGGAACATCACCTGCCAGAGATGTTCTTTACGCACCGGGGCTTGGCCGACGAGCCGCTCGCGGAGGGCGTGGACGATCTCCTTGACGGCCTGTTCACACCACGTCAGGCCGCTTTCGCCGATTCCGTAGATGCCCTCGTCCGTCTCCACCTTGACGAAGAGATAGTTTCGGCTTCCGCCCCAGACCGGGAAGACTTTGATGTCGGAAATGCGCATGGGTATCGCAGGCTCCTCCTCTTTGCCGTGAGAGCGGAGGCCGGGAGACCGGGAGCCTGCTGCTCGTTCCTTGCCGGGATCCTGTTTTCCGTTTCTTGGCTGCGATTTACTTCTCGGACGGGGCCTTTTTCTCGGGCTCGAAGTCCAGGGAAGCGGAGTTCATGCAGTACCGCAGGCCCGTTGGCTGCGGGCCGTCGGTAAACACGTGGCCCAGGTGAGCGTCGCATCGCCTGCACAACACCTCGGTGCGGATCATGCCGTAGCTGAGGTCCATCTTTTCGTCGATGTTCTCTTCGGCGACCGGCTCGTAGAAACTGGGCCAGCCCGTGCCGGATTCGTACTTGGTCCTGGACGAGAAGAGCGGCGTGCCGCAGCCGATGCACGTGTAGACACCGTCTTCATAATGTTTGTTGTATTCGCCCGTAAAGGCCCGTTCCGTGCCCTTCTCCCGGGTGACGTAGTACTGCTCGTCGGTGAGTCGCTCTTTCCATTCTTCTTTGGTCCTGACCACTTTATCCACCGTAACGGCTCCTTTCGTCGTTCCGTCGGAAGCGACCTCGACAATGGTCACCTTCTCGACGTCGCCGGACTTGTCCTGGGCCACCGCCTCGTCCTGTCTCGGCATGCCCGAATCGCATGCGGCTATGAAGGCAAAAGCGGCTACGGCTAAGATCATTCGGTACATGACGCCACCTCCCCGTCACGAATTGGTTGCAGTCGGCTTCGGCCAACCTCGCGCTAACCCGCGCCAACCGGGCGCTAGCCGGTGCCGATCTCCTGCATGAGCGCCGCCCCGGCCGTGGAAATCCCGGGGACGGGGAAACCGCCACAGAGTTCCCTGACCTCATCATGGATGGACGACAGTTTCTCGTCGTTCCCATGGTTTTCGATCGCCGTATTGATCCAGCCGGCGATCTGTTTCATCTCGGGTTCCTTCATCCCGCGCGTCGTGGCCGCGGGCGTGCCGATGCGGATCCCGCTCGGGCTGAAGGGTGATCGCGTATCGAAGGGCACCGTGTTCTTGTTCACGGTCAGCCCGGCCTTGTCGAGGGCGGTTTCGGCGGCCTTGCCGATGATGCCCTTGTTGGTCAGGTCCACCAATACGAGATGGTTGTCGGTCCCGCCGGAAACGAGATCGAATCCGAGCCCGAGCAACGCCTCGGCCAGGGCCTTCGCGTTGTCCACGATCTGACGCGCATAGTCCTTGAACTCCGGCCTCATGGCCTCCTTGAAGGTCAGCGCCTTGGCCGCCGTGATGTGATCGTGGGGGCCGCCCTGCAGCCCGGGGAACACGGCCCGGTCGATGTCCTTAGCGTATTTCTTGTGACACATGATGATCGCGCTGCGCGGCCCCCGCAACGTCTTGTGGGTGGTCGTGGTGACGACGTCCGTGAAGGGCAGCGGACTCGGATGGACGCCCCCCACGATGAGACCCGAAATATGGGAGATGTCGGCCATGGGCACGGCCCCGATCTCGTCTGAGATGGCCTTGAACGCCTCGAAGTCGAACTGCCGCGGATAGGCCGTGGCCCCGGAGATGATCAGCTTCGGCCGGTGCTCGAGGGCCAGGTCGCGGACCTCGTCCATGTCGATGCGGCCCGTTTTCCTCTGCACCCCGTAGGAGACCACGTTGTAGGACTTGCCGGAGTAATTGACATGCAGCCCGTGGGTCAGGTGGCCGCCCTGATCGAGCTTCATGCCCATGATCGTGTCGCCGTAGTCCAGCAGGCCGAACATGACCGCGGTATTGGCCGGGCTGCCCGAGTAGCACTGCACGTTGACGTGCTCGGCGCCGAAGAGTTCCTTCGCCCGCCTGCGGGCCAGATTCTCGATCTTGTCGATGTACTGCTGCCCGCCGTAGTACCGCTTGCCCGGGTATCCTTCGGAGTACTTGTTGGTCAGCACGGACCCCATGGCTTCCAGGATGGCCGGCGAGACGTAGTTCTCCGAAGGGATGAGTTCGATCCCGTCCCGCTGGCGTTCGCGCTCGGCCACCAGCAGGTCGTACAGCTCTTCGTCTCGTTGCCGTATCGCGGAAAAGTCCTGCATGTTCGCCTCCCGTCCCGGGCCTTCAACAAACCCACGACTTACGGGTTCAAACTAAGCATATCGGCCGCGAGTCGCAAGCGAAAAGGGACGTTTCCGACCCCGTACAGCACAGCTATCGGGACGTGATGCCGTGGCACATCGAGGCATGGGTTTCTGGCGGTATTTCAACATTTTTACGATATATCTTCGGCAGTTCCGCACTATAACCTTTACATCAAGATGTCGAAGATATCGACGATCACCGATCGCAGTCCATGGCGTTCGTCGACCGAAGTGATTCTATACACGGAGCGTTGCTGCGCCGCGCACGGATTCGGATTCATCCGACGGCCGCGGTCGACAGCCGCGAAGGAGCTGAAATGTCAGGAGAAGATCAATTTGATGTACCGGCATCCCGTTGGGATTTCCTTGTCGAACGCCTGAACAAGATCGACAATCGCCTGTCCGCCCTTGAAGATGCCCAGAAGCACGTCGCTACGAAGATGTGGGTTGTCGGCACGGGGCTGACGACCATCGTCGTGCTGACCGGATTGATCATCAATCTGCTGAACTACCTCAAACCCTGATGGTCCGGATGTCCGAACGTCTTGCGCCTCGCTACTTCTGCAGCATGCCCGCGGCGCTGACGACGAAGGCCGAGAGGAGCACCACGGTGGAGAGCACGCCCAGGACGAGCATGGCAGGGCGGGTGCGGAATGCGGGGGGCAGTTTGAAGTTGAGGTAGACGGCCGCGCAGCAGACGATGCCCACGCCCAGGTTGGTCGCCAGAAGGGCCACGATCTGCGTGATCAGGTCGAAAGTGATGTCGCTCCAGATCGCCGCGGCGGAAGAGATGAAGAACCAGATCACGATCCAGGTCTGCAGCCTGCGATAGGAATAGGACTTGAACCGCGGCCAGACGGCCGTCAGGAATTCATGGGCAAACCGAGTCAGGGCCTCCGGTATGGTGGCCAGGGTTCCCCAGAGGGCCGCGAGGATGGCCACGTAGTACACGGGGATGAGGGCGGCGTGGATCTGGGCCCAGATGGAGGACTGCCTCGTGAGCAGGTCCCACGCGTTGCCGGGGAGGACCGTCTGCCGCGGGTAGAGCACGACCGCGCCGGCGATCATGAAGGCGGCCGTGACGATGAAGAGCACGAGCGCGCCCATGGACACGTCCCACTTGAGCGGCGAGAGCAGCACGCGCATGCGCCGCACCTCCGACGGGTCTTCCTTCAGATAGTTGATTTTCAGGGTGCCGTCGATCCGGCCGGCGAGCCGCTCCATCCCGGCATGACTCGTCAATCCCCAACCCCGGTGCGCCACCCATCCGGAGTAGGCGAGATAGGTACTCAGCGTGCCCCCGACGTAGCCGAAAACGGTGACCAGGTTCAGGAAGTAATCGTTTCTGGCCGCGGAAGGCGCCCAGTCCGGGGCGGCGGGCAAGTTGCCCACGGACAACGTACCGAGGAGGATGCTGCTGAGACTCGGCCAGACGATCACCGTGGCCAGGATGGTGCCGGAGACGAGGATGCCGCAGATGATGATCTGCTGTTTTTCCAGGATTTCGTAAGAGGTCAGCAGGCTCAGTCCGATCGCCAGCCCCAGGAAAACCGTGGTGACCAGGTTCCCCCAGAAGGTTTCCGTCGGACCGGCGGACAGGGAATCCGAGAAAATGTGTACGACGAGATTGCCGCAGGGCTTGGCAACCGCCGTCAGGGCGATGCTGAGAGCGAGCAACTCGATGGTCAAGAGCGTCAGGATGAACCAGCCGCGCGGACCCGGCAGTTTGGCCAGCATCCGGCCGAAGGGCTGGCCGCTCACCGCCGTGAATCGGCCCAGCAGGTAGGTCACCGCGACGCCTTTGACCAGCACGCTCAATAGGATGAGCCAGAGCAGTCCGTATTCCGCCCAGGCGCCGACGCCCGTAACCAGAATGGTCTCTCCCGCGCCAACGGCCATGGACGCCACCAGCGCGGCGGGCCCGAAGAAGCCAAGCATGCGCTTGAACTTTCTCCAGGACCACGGTTCCGCGTAGACGCCGGCAGGTTCGGGAATGGACAGGAATTCGGAGGAATCGGGATCTTTCGGGGCTTCGTTCATGGAAAAGAAATGATATGATCACGAAGCCGTTACATCAAGCATTAATCCCGGGATGGGCCTTGGACGGACCGTGTTGCGTGACGACGCTGAAGACCGGAACGTGGAGTCGGCGCAACCCGCGTATCTCGTTCACAAAACCCTGTTTCAACAGGTGTCGACTTTGTATAATCAACCCATACCCTCCTCATTTCTCGATGTGGATGGACCACCGGCCAATCACATCATATCCGGATCCTGATCCGGCGGCCAGAAAGGAAGCCATCCGATGGACCCGAGCCCTAAAGCGATCTTAGATGAAACAGATGTGGCATCGAGCCGTTCCAAAGACCGGGAAGCCCTGACCCGGCGCGCCTTTCTCAAGCAGACGGCCTTCGTGGCCGCGGCGATGGCGGCGCCCTTTCCCGTACTGGCGGACCCGTACGCGCCGCAGACCGGGAGTAACGCGGCGGCCGGCGCGCGCCCGGTCAGTCCGGTCAGTCCGGTCCGCCCGGTGCGTGTCTCCGGACGCGTCACAGCCGGCCGCGCGAGTCTGGCCGGGGTCGCGGTCACGGACGGGTTGACGGTCACGGCAACAGACGCGGACGGACGCTTCGAACTCGTATCCAATACGCTTCAGTCCTTCGTATCGATCTCCACGCCCGACGGATACGCCATTGCGCAGAACCCAAGCGGCACGGCCTCCTTCTACCGGCCGATCACGGCGGACGGGTCGGGGGAGATGGCCGCGCGCTTCGAACTCAATGCCCTGGACGGATCGGATGAACGCCACGGATTCCTGGTCCTCTCCGACCCCCAGACCCAGGACGCCTACGAAATGGGCCTCTTCCACGCGGAGACGGTCCCCGACGTGCGGAAGACCGCCGCCGCGCTCTCCGGCCGCCGGCTGTTCGGCGTGGGCTGCGGGGATATCATGTTCGACGACCTGACTCTGTACCCCGAATACGAACGGGGCGTGGGTCAAATGGGCATGCCTTTCTTCCAGGTCGTCGGCAACCACGACCTGGACTTCGGCCCGACCGACGACGGATCCGTCCGCACGTTCTGCCGCCATTTCGGCCCCAGCTACTATTCCTTCGACCGGGCAGAAGTCCACTACATCGTGCTGGACAACGTGTTCTGGCACGGCCAGGGCTACATCGGTTACGTGACCGACGATCAGCTCAACTGGCTCGCCCAGGACCTTGCGCTGGTGGAAGCCGGCAGGACCGTGGCGGTGTTCAACCACATCCCGCAGTACACCACGCGCCATATCCGAACCGGTGACGGCAACCCGTCCATTTCGTCCACGACCGTGAACCGCGAGCGCATGTACCAGTTGCTCGAACCCTACCGGGCCCACGTTTTTTCCGGTCACGTGCACGAACACGAGCACATCTTCGAAGGCGGGGTGCACGAAATCGTCCAGGGCACGGTCTGCGGCGCCTGGTGGAGCGGCCCCATCTGCTGGGACGGGACACCCAACGGGTACGGCGTCTACGAGGTCGACGGTTCGGATATCCGATGGCGCTACAAGTCTACGGGACTGGACGAAAACCACCAGATGCGGGTCTATCTCCGCGGCGCCGATCCGGGGGCCCCGGACGAGATCGTGGCGAACATCTGGGACTGGGAACCCGATTGGCAAGTCGTCTGGTATGAAGACGGCATGCGGAGAGGCGCCATGGCCCGCCGGCCGGGCACCGATCCGCTGTCGGAGTCCATCCACCGCGGGTCAGACCTGCCCGAACGCCGTCCCTGGGTGGATCCGGTCCCCACGAATCACCTGTTCTACGCGCCTGTTTCACCCGAGGCCGGGAAGGTGGTGGTCGAGGCGACGGACCGCTTCGGCAGGACGTACACGGGTGAATTGGGCTGAGGCCAGGCTGTCGCTCGAGGCCGGATTGACGCTGAAACATGTCGAGGGTACGGCAGAACGGATTATGCGTTGTAAACGACAAACAGCCACATGTAGCCTTCCATTCACGGCAACGCGGCACCGCAAAACTCAAGGGAGAACGCTATGGCGAGCGACGGGCTGATCAGCCCCTTCGAAATCGATGACGACGGATACTTCTGGCTCAAGGGCAACCTGCATTCCCACACCACCAATTCCGACGGAAAGCCGTCCCCCCAGGAGCGGCTGGACGGTTACGTCAACCAGGGATACGACTTCCTTTGTATCTCCGATCACTACACGATTACCCGAATCGATACGGTGAGCGCGCCGGACGATTTCGTGCTGGTGCAGGGCGCGGAGATCCATCCGGAAAACCCCTTCGGCGGCCAGACCCACCATTTCCTGGCGTACAACATCGACGAAGACATGGACTCGAAGCGCATGCCGCCGCAGCACGTGATCAATGAAGTCAAGCGGCAGGGCGGCTCGATCTGGCTCGCCCACCCCCACTGGAGTTCGGTCAACATCCTCCGGGATACCCTTCCCCTGCACGGCCTGGCCGGCATCGAGGTTTTCAATACCACCTGCCGCTGCGCCGGTCGGGGCGAGTCCTCCGTGCACTGGGACGACTGGATGGACCTGCTGGGTAGACCGATTCCCGCCCTGGCCAACGACGATTCCCATGCCCTCGAATCGCAGGAACGGGACACCTACCAGGGTTGGAACATGGTGAAGGTCAGGGAACGATCGGCGAAGGCGATCATCGACGCGCTCGAGAGGGGTTGCGCCTACGTGAGTACCGGGCCCGAAATCCACGACATCCAGCTGCGGCGTGTCGACGAGCCAGGTGACGGGGTAAAGATCGTCGAGGCCACGGTCCGGTGTTCCGAGGCCCGGCGCGTACATGCCGTCTGCGATTCCACCGGCACGGAATACCAGGAGAAAGGCGGCACGTTCGAGCAGGCCACGTTCCGTCTACGGGCGAACTCCCGCTGGGCGCGGTTCGAGATCATCGCTCCGGACGGCGAGAAGGCCTGGTCGAATCCGATGGACCTGGCGGGCGTCAGCCGGTGAAACAGTGAGCCGGCACGGTAGTTGTTCAGGCCGCAGAGGCTGTTGGACCACGTGCCAGCAGACGCCCGCGTCGGCATGTGGCAAATCCAAAGCTATGGAGGCAGGTCCTGGCGATGGACGGCCTCGGCGAGCACGTTTGCCGAGATCGCGGCGTTGTCGTTGTAGTACGTAACGAAACGGCGGGTCTCATAGGCTTCGTATGGTGCGAGATTCTGTGCCCACCTGTACCCGATGGTCTGAAACATCAACCGCGCCCGGACAACGATGCTTTGCACGTCTGACGGGGCTGCAACCCGGTACCGGATCCTGTCGCTTCCATCCCGGAAGTCCGCATCCTCCCTCGCCCGGCCGCGCACCATGATGGCGTCGTCGGCGCTTTCCCTGTCGAATCCTTCCGGAAGCAGGCGGTTGTCCTTGGCATAGGTGACCGCCGAAAGAAGGCCCGTGGTGACCCTTCCCGACCCATCCGCGATGATGGGCTCGTAGATCTGCACCTGGCCAGGGTCGTCGATCAACTGGTAATGCGGCTCGAATCTGGACGCGTCCGCGTCGTTGTCGTTCCCCTTGATGCTTCCGTCAGGCCGCATGGCGCCTGATTCGAACAGCAGGTCTCCGTCCGCGTCGCGCACCGCAAGGTGTATCCAGGCTCTTCTGGATGGATAGGCCGTGGGCAGCTTGTGGCCGGCCAGATTCGTCACCTCAAGATCAATAGAGAGGTGGCTCTCCTCGCGGGACACTGCCAGCACCTCCAACCGGGCAGTGGCGGTCTCCAGGTGCCCCCGCGTCGCTTCGGCGGCCCGTTGAAGATCCCTTGACGGCGCGGTGACAAGCAGGTCGTCCCGATACTTGTCCAGCAGTCGCAGCATGAACTCGTTGCCGCCGCGAAAGACATGCTGCGAGAAATCCTCCCGGAGTTCACCAAGCACCGAGGAAATTGGCGCCGAGGAAGTCTCCGGCATGTGGCAGGATTGGCAGCTTTCCGACTCCGCGAAGGCGCTGTGCCGCCACTCCAGATAGGGCGTCTGCTCCGGGAAGCGGGCCACTTCCCGTCCCTCGGCATCCAGGCTCGTTGTGAACAGGGTGTGGCAGGTGGCGCAAAGCTCGGACTGCTGGACGTGGATGGAACTGTCCGGCAGGAAACCGGTGGCCGACTGCATGATCCGGCTCAGCCCGTCGTCCACGTCAAACGGCCCGAAGATCCTGGGATCGGCCGGACCGCCTGCGGCCACCGAACGGATGACGAAGTTACCGTCGAAACTCGATGCCTCGCCGAAGTTTTCGGGGAGGATCTGGTGGCACGTGGTGCACGAAACGCCGTCGAGCGCCAGCTTTGCCCTTTCGTCGCCTCGCCTTGCGGCCTCCAGGTGCTCGAATACTTTGCCAAGGCCGCCTTCCTCCTTTGCCAGCGTGCGCGCCATGGGCATATGGCAGGTCGAGCAGGTGTCTTCGATCTCCGCCTGCGCTCCCGGATGGTCCGTCACCTCGCGGCGCACGGATGCCTGCCAGTACGGGTCGCGCGCCGAATTCGCCATGATGGACCCTCGCCATACGTGCCCGATGGACACGTCCGTTCCCTCCGCGTCGGCAAGATCGCTATGGCAGGCGATGCATTGATCCGAAGTGGCGAATGTCGCGTGATCTACGGACTGCGCCTCTACCGATGCGAAGGCGAGCCAGATAGAGCAGCCGAGCAAACCCAGCGCGATGTAGGCCCACAGCCTGGTCCACAGCCTGCCCGCGTAGCTACCAGCCATCGAGGAAGCCCCCGTCGAACCAGTCCCACAGCAGGTACAGGACGATCTGTGACTTGCGGTCCTGCCTGTTGGCGACCGGAACCCGAACCCCCACGTTGAGGAGGACATGCTGACGCGTATTCAAAGCCACCTGCATCTGCGGTACCAGGTCGACCGCTATGTCAGCCCTGGAAACCAGTTCTCGCGAGGCGAGCAGTTCAACCATAGGACTCCAGGCCCGGCCGAACTCGCCTTCCGTGAAGGTTCTGCCGATCAGTGCACGAATGGCTACTTCATCCTCCGCGGTACCGCTCACGGCAAACTCGCCCAGCGCCTGGGTCTGAATAAAAGCGTCTCCGGGCAACAACTGCACGAAGGCCGCGTAGGGTTCCAGTTTTGTCGAGCCGGATCCGAAAGCGTCCTTCTTGTCACCGGTAGGCAGAACGGCTTCGCCGCCTATGCTGAAGGCATGACCGCGCTCCAGGTTGTGGTACAGCGCATACTTGTACCCAAGCGACAGATCCCCGACGCCCAGATTGGCGCCGTCGTTCCGTTCTGATTCACGCCTGCCGAACGGGACCTTCAACTCGGTCATACCGCGGGGGCCGAACCGCTTCTCGTACACCGTCTCGATGATCACGGCCTTGCTGTCGTCCGTGTCCAGCGTCAGGTTGAATACGGTCTCGTCTTCGGGAAAGGCCTTTTCGGTAAACAGGGGCTTTGGCACGTTGAATTCGCCACGAGGCCAGTTCTTGTTCGTGCAAAAGGTGCGTATATGGCCGAGAATGGCGTAGATTTCCTCGTCCGTCAGGGCATCCCCGAAGGTCGGCATCATCCGGTCGAAAGCCCGTACCGGCCCGCCCTCATGAATCACGGCGTGCCAGTCCGAATCGGGTTCGCGGGACGCAAACTCGCAGTCCGTGAAGTCGGGAACCTCCAGCTCGAATCCGCGGTCCTCGACCGGTCGTCCCCGTCCGTCCGAACCGTGACAGGCCGCGCAGGCCTGTTCATAGAGTTTGGCCCCGTCTACCTGGCCGGCGAAAGCGGGACGTGCGAGCAAAAGACATAGCAGTGCCACAAAACTCTTATAGGGCATACGCAATACCCACGACAGATCCCTCGACGACCTTGGCCGGACTTGGCGTTACACGCAACAAATCGATCGGTCGACAGAGGTTCCGCCTTACCATTGACACGTTGACGTTAACTGTGTGTTATATTAGACGAACTAAGGAGAGATTTCCTGCGATTCGGATTCAAACCGCCCGTTCGATCCGAACGCGTTTCACCCCTTCCCGGCGTATACGATAACACACCTCGAAGAATGAGGCCGTATCTCCAATCATCCGGGCGAAGAGATTCACCGCGACGGGGCCGTCCGGCATATTGGGGCGGCCGTCCCTGCCGTAGAACCAGCACAGTTCGGTGATGCCGTCCAGCCATCCGTGCATCAGGCCCGGTTCCAGGCGGTAGTAGCAGATATCACCGGGCAATGTGCGGCTAGTCAGATTCTCGGGCGGAATGACGACGTCCTCGGACAGGAAGTAGGCGATCTCGCTGCCGGAGTAAACGGCGTGGATGCCCTCCTCCTCGAGGGGAAGCGCATCCCAGACCACCTCGCAGGTCTTGGGGGCCTCGTCCTCGAGCAACTCGGCGTCCACCGAGACGCCTTCCGCGACGAAGGTCAATCGGATCCTGCGAGCCATGGCTATCTTCCGGAATTCCTTGAATGATATAAGTATAGCTGCCCGAAACTGAACTACAACTTCATGAAGAGTCCGATGTCCCAGGCCGGCGCGTCCAGCACATTGTGCGCGCCCGAGTATTTCGTCACGCCCGCGGTGATCCCTGCATCGGGCGTGAGGTAGAAATTCACCTCTGGTCCGAAGGACACGTACTGCTGGTCGTTCCGGGTCCATTCACCATCCGTGCCGATCGCCTTCACCCCGCGTATCCAACCGGAAACTCCGACGCGCTCGCCGACCATGAATCCCGCTTCCACGGCATACCGTATTTCGTCCGAAAAATCGCTCTCGCGGTTATTGAATCCTATTTCTGCTTTTAGATAGCCTGGGGTCGGCCACAGGGAATGACCGACCTGGAGGGAGAACAACTGGTTGAATTCACCGTCGCCGGTAAACAGGCCGACTTCCTGATCGGTATAGGAATCTCCCAGCGGCAATCCGGCCATGACCTGAAGACTTACGACCGTGGCCCGGTTTGTGAGCAAACCAATCCTGGCTCCAAGCTCCCAGTCTCCAGTACCCGTCTTGGTATCGGACCCGTGCCGATCTTCACTGATGCGCTGGTAGAAGGGCATATAACCGACTAGCGTAAAACGTTCGACAAGACCAAACTCACCATACAGGCTGGTTGTATAACGGCTTTGGTTTGTTATGTCTATCCTATCTCCCGACGGCTGAAAATACGAATTGCTCTTGATCACCTGCTCATTCAGCTTGAAATACCCTTTGCCCTTGGGATGGGTCCATCCCCCGGCGAAGACCGTGCAAGTCTGAAGGATGAAGCCCGCGAGCGTCGCGGCAAAAAAGATGGATTTCGACATGGGGTATCTCCTACAGTTTCAGAAAAACTCCGAATTCCCAGGTAGGAGCGTCCAGCATGTTATGGGCCCGGGTAAACCTCGACATACTTGTGGTTATTCCCGCGCTGGACGTAACGTAGAAATCGATCTGGGGGCCATAGGACAGGTACTCGACATCGTTACGCGGGTGAAACTCGTCGTCCGCCCTGTCGAGGGCTTTTATACCGCGAAGGCTTAATGAGACACCGACTCGTTCGGCGATCGTATATCCGGCCTGCAGACTATACCGCAACTCGTCGGCGTAGTTATCGTCGCGATCGTCACTGCTCTTGCGATTGTTGTATCCGATCTCACCTTTTAAGTAGGCAGGTACGGGATAGAGCGAATGACCTACTTGAAGGGAGACATGCTGATTGAATTCGCCGTCACCGGACCAGAGGACGATATCGCCCCCGGAATCTCCCAGAGGCAATCCCGCCAAGGCTTGCAGGCTGACCACCGTTGTTCCGGCAGTAAGTAACCCGATCCTGACCCCTACGTCCCAATCGCCAAGGCCGGTCGTTGGATCAAACCCTTCGGCATCCACGCTGAAGTTCGTATAAAACGGCATGTAGCCCACAAGAGTCACCCGGTCGATCAATCCGAATTCCCCGTAAAGACTTGTTGTATAGCCACTTACGGTCGGAATCACTGTCTTCGATCCATTCGCTCTGAAAAGTGATTCGGCACTGATTATCTGCTGACTGAGTTTGAAGTACCCCTTGCCCTTGGGCTGGGTCCATCCGCCAGCATAGGCGATGGAGGATTGGAATACCATGCCGGCCGTGAGCAACGTGGCAAGAATTAGCTTGTTCAAATTTACACTCCTTTGCTTGTCAATTGCTCAGTGACGCACTGCCGACTTCACTGTCGATCAGCCTGCAATGAAGAATGAGGTGGCTCCATGAATCGATATTCTCTCCGGCAGCAGGAGTAAAGGTCCAAGACTTGTTACCCGACTGCCGTGACACTTCGCCAAATCCTCTGGCACCGTCAGGTAAAGAACCACCGTTGGGCCAGTTAATGTCGCTGCTTGTGTAAAGGGCTACATACACATCCGGCGCCGCGCCCGGCGTTGACAGCCCCGTAATACTGAGTTTGAGCTTGCCATCCGAGGTTTCGCTTAGCGTTACTGATCCACCAGAACTGTAATTGTTTCGGCCACTAATGGTACCCGTACGACTCCTCAATGGGGGCGGTTCGGTGACGGTGAGCGTGGCGGTACCCGAGACGCCGTCGACGGTGGCGGTTATCGTCGTGGAACCTGCTTCCTTTGCCGTCGCCAGTCCGGTGGAACTGATGGTCGCCTTGTCCGTGTCGCTGCTCTTCCAGGAGAATGATTTGCCAGGAATCACCGTGTTGTCCGATTCGTAGGCCGTCGCGGTGAACTGCTGGGTCTCGCCTTCCTCGATCGAAGGAGACGATGGGGACACGGTGACCCGATCGACAACAGGCGGCGGCTCGGTGACGGTGAGCGTGGCGGTACCCGAGACGCCGTCGACGGTGGCGGTTATCGTCGTGGAACCTGCTTCCTTTGCCGTCGCCAGTCCGGTGGAACTGATGGTCGCCTTGTCCGTGTCGCTGCTCTTCCAGGAGAATGATTTGCCAGGAATCACCGTGTTGTCCGATTCGTAGGCCGTCGCGGTGAACTGCTGGGTCTCGCCTTCCTCGATCGAAGGAGACGATGGGGACACGGTGACCCGATCGACAACAGGCGGCGGCTCGGTGACGGTGAGCGTGGCGGTACCCGAGACGCCGTCGACGGTGGCGGTTATCGTCGTGGAACCTGCTTCCTTTGCCGTCGCCAGTCCGGTGGAACTGATGGTCGCCTTGTCCGTGTCGCTGCTCTTCCAGGAGAATGATTTGCCAGGAATCACCGTGTTGTCCGATTCGTAGGCCGTCGCGGTGAACTGCTGGGTCTCGCCTTCCTCGATCGAAGGAGACGATGGGGACACGGTGACCCGATCGACAACAGGCGGCGGCTCGGTGACGGTGAGCGTGGCGGTACCCGAGACGCCGTCGACGGTGGCGGTTATCGTCGTGGAACCTGCTTCCTTTGCCGTCGCCAGTCCGGTGGAACTGATGGTCGCCTTGTCCGTGTCGCTGCTCTTCCAGGAGAATGATTTGCCAGGAATCACCGTGTTGTCCGATTCGTAGGCCGTCGCGGTGAACTGCTGGGTCTCGCCTTCCTCGATCGAAGGAGACGATGGGGACACGGTGACCCGATCGACAACAGGCGGCGGCTCGGTGACGGTGAGCGTGGCGGTACCCGAGACGCCGTCGACGGTGGCGGTTATCGTCGTGGAACCTGCTTCCTTTGCCGTCGCCAGTCCGGTGGAACTGATGGTCGCCTTGTCCGTGTCGCTGCTCTTCCAGGAGAATGATTTGCCAGGAATCACCGTGTTGTCCGATTCGTAGGCCGTCGCGGTGAACTGCTGGGTCTCGCCTTCCTCGATCGAAGGAGACGATGGGGACACGGTGACCCGATCGACAACAGGCGGCGGCTCGGTGACGGTGAGCGTGGCGGTACCCGAGACGCCGTCGACGGTGGCGGTTATCGTCGTGGAACCTGCTTCCTTTGCCGTCGCCAGTCCGGTGGAACTGATGGTCGCCTTGTCCGTGTCGCTGCTCTTCCAGGAGAATGATTTGCCAGGAATCACCGTGTTGTCCGATTCGTAGGCCGTCGCGGTGAACTGCTGGGTCTCGCCTTCCTCGATCGAAGGAGACGATGGGGACACGGTGACCCGATCGACAACAGGCGGCGGCTCGGTGACGGTGAGCGTGGCGGTACCCGAGACGCCGTCGACGGTGGCGGTTATCGTCGTGGAACCTGCTTCCTTTGCCGTCGCCAGTCCGGTGGAACTGATGGTCGCCTTGTCCGTGTCGCTGCTCTTCCAGGAGAATGATTTGCCAGGAATCACCGTGTTGTCCGATTCGTAGGCCGTCGCGGTGAACTGCTGGGTCTCGCCTTCCTCGATCGAAGGAGACGATGGGGACACGGTGACCCGATCGACAACAGGCGGCGGCTCGGTGACGGTGAGCGTGGCGGTACCCGAGACGCCGTCGACGGTGGCGGTTATCGTCGTGGAACCTGCTTCCTTTGCCGTCGCCAGTCCGGTGGAACTGATGGTCGCCTTGTCCGTGTCGCTGCTCTTCCAGGAGAATGATTTGCCAGGAATCACCGTGTTGTCCGATTCGTAGGCCGTCGCGGTGAACTGCTGGGTCTCGCCTTCCTCGATCGAAGGAGACGATGGGGACACGGTGACCCGATCGACAACAGGCGGCGGCTCGGTGACGGTGAGCGTGGCGGTACCCGAGACGCCGTCGACGGTGGCGGTTATCGTCGTGGAACCTGCTTCCTTTGCCGTCGCCAGTCCGGTGGAACTGATGGTCGCCTTGTCCGTGTCGCTGCTCTTCCAGGAGAATGATTTGCCAGGAATCACCGTGTTGTCCGATTCGTAGGCCGTCGCGGTGAACTGCTGGGTCTCGCCTTCCTCGATCGAAGGAGACGATGGGGACACGGTGACCCGATCGACAACAGGCGGCGGCTCGGTGACGGTGAGCGTGGCGGTACCCGAGACGCCGTCGACGGTGGCGGTTATCGTCGTGGAACCTGCTTCCTTTGCCGTCGCCAGTCCGGTGGAACTGATGGTCGCCTTGTCCGTGTCGCTGCTCTTCCAGGAGAATGATTTGCCAGGAATCACCGTGTTGTCCGATTCGTAGGCCGTCGCGGTGAACTGCTGGGTCTCGCCTTCCTCGATCGAAGGAGACGATGGGGACACGGTGACCCGATCGACAACAGGCGGCGGCTCGGTGACGGTGAGCGTGGCGGTACCCGAGACGCCGTCGACGGTGGCGGTTATCGTCGTGGAACCTGCTTCCTTTGCCGTCGCCAGTCCGGTGGAACTGATGGTCGCCTTGTCCGTGTCGCTGCTCTTCCAGGAGAATGATTTGCCAGGAATCACCGTGTTGTCCGATTCGTAGGCCGTCGCGGTGAACTGCTGGGTCTCGCCTTCCTCGATCGAAGGAGACGATGGGGACACGGTGACCCGATCGACAACAGGCGGCGGCTCGGTGACGGTGAGCGTGGCGGTACCCGAGACGCCGTCGACGGTGGCGGTTATCGTCGTGGAACCTGCTTCCTTTGCCGTCGCCAGTCCGGTGGAACTGATGGTCGCCTTGTCCGTGTCGCTGCTCTTCCAGGAGAATGATTTGCCAGGAATCACCGTGTTGTCCGATTCGTAGGCCGTCGCGGTGAACTGCTGGGTCTCGCCTTCCTCGATCGAAGGAGACGATGGGGACACGGTGACCCGATCGACAACAGGCGGCGGCTCGGTGACGGTGAGCGTGGCGGTACCCGAGACGCCGTCGACGGTGGCGGTTATCGTCGTGGAACCTGCTTCCTTTGCCGTCGCCAGTCCGGTGGAACTGATGGTCGCCTTGTCCGTGTCGCTGCTCTTCCAGGAGAATGATTTGCCAGGAATCACCGTGTTGTCCGATTCGTAGGCCGTCGCGGTGAACTGCTGGGTCTCGCCTTCCTCGATCGAAGGAGACGATGGGGACACGGTGACCCGATCGACAACAGGCGGCGGCTCGGTGACGGTGAGCGTGGCGGTACCCGAGACGCCGTCGACGGTGGCGGTTATCGTCGTGGAACCTGCTTCCTTTGCCGTCGCCAGTCCGGTGGAACTGATGGTCGCCTTGTCCGTGTCGCTGCTCTTCCAGGAGAATGATTTGCCAGGAATCACCGTGTTGTCCGATTCGTAGGCCGTCGCGGTGAACTGCTGGGTCTCGCCTTCCTCGATCGAAGGAGACGATGGGGACACGGTGACCCGATCGACAACAGGCGGCGGCTCGGTGACGGTGAGCGTGGCGGTACCCGAGACGCCGTCGACGGTGGCGGTTATCGTCGTGGAACCTGCTTCCTTTGCCGTCGCCAGTCCGGTGGAACTGATGGTCGCCTTGTCCGTGTCGCTGCTCTTCCAGGAGAATGATTTGCCAGGAATCACCGTGTTGTCCGATTCGTAGGCCGTCGCGGTGAACTGCTGAGTCGCGTCTGCCTCGATCATCGCTTCGGACGGACTCACCGTCACCATGGCCACCACCGGCTCGGGTGGCGGGGCTTCGGCCACGTTGATCGTTACCGGCGAACTCGAAATACCATCCGCCGTGGCGCGGATCATGGCCGAACCGGCGCCGACGGCTGTGGCCACGCCGCCGGAAGTTATGGTCACTACACTGGTGTCGCTGCTCGCCCAGGTGATACTGACATCATCGCGGACTGTGCCTCCGGCCGTCCGGGCCATGGCTGTAAAGGTGACCGTTTCCCCAACCATCAACTCCTGAGTCGACGACGGAGAGACCGTGACGCTGGCCACCGCAGCCACAGTCACCGTAATCGTCACGGCCGCACTCGAAACGCCATTACCCGTTGCGCGGATGGTGGCTGTTCCGGCGGCCACGGCCGTGGCCACCCCGTTGTTGTTGATGGTAGCGACTGCGGTATTGCTGCTCGACCAGGCAAAATTGACGCCGCTGATCACGGTGCCGTCGGAAGACTTGGCGGTCGCGACAAAACGTTGGGTCTTACCCACCTCCAGCGTCGCAGTGTTCGGGCTGACTTCGACTACGGAGACCGTCGGCGGAGGCGGCGGGGTTGGCGGAGATGGCGTGGTGGGTGTCGGCCGGGTCGGTGAATCACCGCCACCGCAACTCACGGCCCATAAACCGCTTGCAATTACCAGCATGGCAAAACGAGTCGTAATCAATCTGATCGACATACATCCTCCCGCCGTGTCGTAAGCTTCAGCCGTATCGTAAGGCTACACAGCCACTAGTTGTGTTGTAGCCGACTACGCGTAGACCTGTTTACCGTCGCGCGCAGCTCTATCCACCGTTCCCGCGCCCATCGCCGTTCCATCGGCCGCGGCTGTTCCGTTTCCGGCCGTTCATCTCCACCGGTTTCCATCCGCTTTCGCCGCTGTGCGCGGGCGCGCCGGCCAGCCGGACGCGTTTCGCGCCGGTCGAGTCCCGCAGCGTCTTCAGCAACTCGTCCGTGGGCCTGACCTGGAGGTGATTCCCCGCCCTGACGCCGACCTCGCCGTGATCGGCCGTCGCCACTTCGAGCACCACGTCGCATTTGCCCGGGTGGGTCTCCAGCACGTCCTTGAGCGACGCGAGGTTTTGATCCCCGACCTGTTCGTACTCCATGGACACCACGACGGACCGCGCCAGCCGGTCCCGGGCATCCGTCAGTGCGATAATCTCGGAAGCGATGACCTTGTTGTCCTCCTCTTTTTTCGTCAGGTGACCGTTCACGAGGATCAGCGCGTCGATCGACACTAGATCGCGGTACAGGGCGTAAGGTTCAGAAAAGACAAGCACTTCGCCGGATCCGGAGAAGTCTTCAAGCGTAACGAAGGCCATGGTCTTGCCGTTCCGGTCCACGATGGGCTTGATCTCGGTCACGATACCGCCCACCACGACACCGTCCGGCCGGCCGTTGGCGAGTTCGAGGCGCCGCATCTCCGCCGTCGTGAACGCCCGGATGTCTTCCTCGTATTCCTTCAGGGGGTGCCCCGTCACGTAGAATCCGAGCAGCTCCTTCTCGAGACCCAGTTCCTGGCTGGCCGCCCACCGGGGGACCATCGGCAGAACGGGCTTGTGTACTTCCAACCCGGCGCCGCCTCCCATGCCGTCGAGGTCGAAAAGGGAGGTCTGTCCCTTCTCCCGGTCGTGCTGGCGGGTCTGCGCCCCTTCAATGACCGAATCGAGCACTTCCATGAGCTGCGCCCGGTGTCCCTCGAGGCTGTCGCAGGCGCCGGCCTGGATCAGCGACTCGAGCACCCGCTTGTTGACCAGCCGCAGATCGATGTGCTCGCAGAGCCCGAATACATCCTCGAAGGTTCCATGTTCCTGCCGGGCCTCGACGATGGATTCCACCGCGGCCTGCCCCACGTTCTTGATGGCGCACAGCCCGAACCGGATCAAGCGGCCTTCCACGACGAAGGTCTTGTCGCTTCTGTTGACGTCGGGCGGCAATACCTCGATCCCCATCTTCCGGCATTCGTTGATCAGGACGACGATTTCCTCGGTATTGGACATCTCGTTCGACAACAGCGCGGCCATGAAGGGCACCGGGTAGTGCACCTTCAGATAGGCCTCCTGGAAAGCGAGTACGGCATAGCCTGCCGAATGGCTCTTGTTGAAGGCGTAACCGCCGAAATACTCGATCAGGCCGAATACCTCTTCCGCGATGCCCTTCTCGATACCGTTCTCCACGGCGCCGTCGACGAAATTCCGCCGTTCTTCGGCCATGACTTCGGGCTGCTTCTTGGCCATGGCTTTCCGGAGGAAATCGGCGCGTCCCAAGGTGTAACCCGCCATGTCGCGGGCGATCTGCATCGCCTGCTCCTGGTAGACGATGAGGCCGTACGTTTCATTCAAAGCCGTTTCCATCACGGCGTGGCGATAAGTGACCTCTTTGCGCCCGTGCTTGCGGTCGATGTAGTCGTCCACGACCCCGCCGTTCAGGGGGCCGGGCCGGCAGAGCGCGTTCATGGCGATCAGGTCGTCGACACCGTCCGGCCGGAGCCGCCGCAGGAATTCGTGGAGCCAGCCGCTGTGGAACTGGAAGATCCCCGTGGTCTCGCCCCTGCGGAACAGGTCGAGGGTCTTCGGGTCGTCCAGGGGAATGTCGTCCAGCTCGATCTCGTCGCCCGTCGTGTCCTTGATGATCGCGAGGGCGTCCTGGATGACGGACAGGTTCTGCAGTCCCAGGAAGTCCATCTTGGGCAGGCCGATGTCCTCCATGAGCTCGCCGGGGTACTGGGTGACGATCGTATCCTTGTTGCTCGGCTTGTACAACGGCACGTAGTCGGTCAGTTCGCCCGGCGTGATCACCACGCCCGCCGCGTGCACCGACGCGTGGCGGGCCAGGCCTTCCAGTGTCCTGGCGTACTGGATCAGCTGGCCTTCCGTGCCTCCTCCGTCGGCCATCTGCTTCAGTTCCGGTACCTGGCCGATGGCCCGGTCGAGGGTGATCTTCAGTTCGCCGGGCACCAGCTTGGCCACGCGGTCCACGTCGCCGTAGGACATGCCGAGGACGCGGCCCACGTCGCGGATCGCCGCCTTGGCCCCCATGGTGCCGAAGGTGATGATCTGTGCCACGCTGTTCTTGCCGTATTTCTCCACTACGTAATTGATGACCTTGTCGCGTTCGCGGTCCGCGAGGTCGATGTCGATGTCGGGCATGCTGACGCGCTCGGGATTCAGGAAGCGTTCGAACAGCAGCCCGTACTCGATGGGGTCGATGTTCGTTATGCCCAGCACGTACGCCACCATGCATCCCAGGCCGGACCCCCGCGTCATGAGCGGGATGCCCTGCTCCGCGGCGAACCGGGCGATATCCTCGACGATGAGGAAGTAGCTCGGATAGCCCATCTGGCTGATGACGCCCAGTTCGTATTCAAGGCGCGCCTTCAACTCGGGGGTGACGGTGTCGTACCGCTTCTCCATCCCGTCGAAAGACAGCTTGTGCAGGTAGGCGTCCGCGCTGTCATATCCTTCCGGCAGCGGGAAGTGGGGGAATTTGAACTGGCCCATTTCCAGCTCGAATTCAATGGACTCGGCGATGGAGACCGTGTTTGCCAGAGCGCCGGAGACATGGCCGAACAGCTGGCCCATCTCCTCGGCGTTCTTGAAGTAGAGCGAATCCGTGGCGAACTTGAGCCGCTTGGGGTCGTTCAGTTCCTTCCCGGTCTGAATGCAGACCAAAACGTCTTGGGCGGGTGCGTCGCCCCGCTTCAGATAGTGGGCGTCGTTGGTCGCGACGATGGGGAGGTCGAACTCCCGGGAGAAATCGATCATCGCGTTGTTGATGGTCTTGTCGAACTCCAGTCCGTGGTCCTGGATCTCCAGGTAGAAATCGGATCCGAAGATCTCCTTGAGCTGGCCGCATTTCGTCCGCGCCCGGTCGATCTGGCCGTCCACCACCAGGTTGGCCAGCGGCCCCTTGGCGCAGGCGGACGTGGCGATCAGCCCTTCGCTGTGCTTCTCCAAAAGCTCCATGTCCACCCGGGGCCTGTAGTAGAACCCCTCGAGGTACCCGGCGGAGGTGAGCTTCATCAGGTTCCGGTAGCCCGTCGCGTTCTTCGCGAGCACGACGAAGTGCGTCGTCTGTGCGGACCGGTCGACCCGGTCACCGCTCCGGACCGGGCGCTTTTCCTTCCGGCTGCCCGGGGCCAGGTACAGCTCGCAACCGATGATCGGCCTCAGGCCCGCGGCCGTGACCGTCTTGTAGAACTCCACGGCGCCAAACATGTTGCCGTGGTCGGTCATGGCGATGGCGGGCATATCGAAGGCTTTGGCGGTCTCGGCGAGATCCTCGATGCGGCTGGCGCCGTCGAGGAGGCTGTAATGGGTATGGTTGTGCAGGTGTACGAACGAGGACACGGGGTACGTCCTTAAGGCAGATACCGCAGTGCACCTGTTGCGGACGGGCGGGTCCTGCCTGATGAGTGCCTGACGTGCTTCAATGTGGGAATGAAGTTACGAGACTACCCTGGAAAAATAGGTTGATAAGAACCATCGGCGCAAGGTATTTTACATTTTTTTCCGGTGCGTCAGAGCACGATCCGGAGGATGGGTAAGAAGGCTTTGATCAGGCCGACGATTCGGCCGTTTAACCAGTCGGATTTCGGTCCGGATTTCAGACCGAGTCACAGTCTGGATTTCAACCCGGTTTCAGCCCGGATTTCAGCCCGGTTTCAGCCCGGACTTCCAGATCTGGCTAAAGGAGTGCCCGGCACGTCATGCATCGCGTTATCGTCCTCGACAAACTGGCCCGGGAAGGACTCGAACGGCTCACCCGGGCAGACGAAGTATCCCACGACGTGCGTACCGGCCTCGACGGCGAAGCGCTGCGCGACGCCCTCACGGAGTACGACGGCGCCATCTGCCGGAGCGACACGAAGATCACAGCGGACGTGCTGAAAGGAAACGCGTGCCTGCGCGGTATCGTGCGCGCGGGCGTGGGCACGGACAACATCGACCGGGTCGCGGCGACCCGGCAGGGTATCGTGGTCATGAACACGCCGACCGGCAATACCCTGAGCACGGCGGAGCACACCTTCACCCTCATCGCGGCCCTTTCGCGCAACATCGCGCCGGCGAACCGGAGTCTCATGGAAGGACGGTGGGACCGCGGCGCGTTCACGGGAGTCCAGCTGGCCGGCAAGACCCTGGGCATCATCGGCATGGGACGCATCGGCCGGGAAGTCGCCGCGCGGGCGAAGGCCTTCGCCATGCGCGTCATCGGATTCGACCCCTTCCTTTCGCCCGAACAGGCCGCCAAGCTGGGTGTGGAGTACGTCGACGAAGTGCGCGACCTGCTGCCCGAGGTGGACTACCTGACCGTGCATACGCCGTTGACGCCGGAGACCCGCCACCTGGTGAGTCACAAGGAGATCGAACTGCTCAAAACGGGTGCGCGGCTGGTCAACTGCGCCCGCGGCGGAATCTACGACGAAGAAGCGCTGATCCGGGGCCTCGAATCCGGGAAGCTGGCCGGCGTGGCGCTGGACGTCTACGAAGAGGAACCCTGTGTCGACAGCCCGCTGTTTCACATGCCCGGTGTGCTGTGCACCCCCCATCTCGGGGCGAGCACGGAAGAGGCGCAGGCCGACGTGGCGGTGGAGGCCGTGGACCTCCTGGTCAACTTCCTGGTCACTGGAGAAGTCCGCCACGCCGTGAACGCCGTCACCATCGATTCGAATACGTACCAGACGCTGGGCGGCTATCTCGACGTGGCCTACCGGCTGGGCATCCTGCTGTCGCAGTGGCACAGCGGAGGCCCGCGCGCGTGCCGGCTTACCTACCGCGGCAAGGTGGTCGACGAGAACACGCGCCTGCTCACCTCCGCTTTCTGCGCGGGCCTGCTCGAGGACGCCCTCGACGAAGAGGTCAATATCGTCAACGGCGAGATGTTGCTCCGGGAACGGGGCATCCACCTGACGGAACAGTCCCGCAGCGCGGCCGGGTTCTTCTCCTCGGCCATCAGCGTGGAGATCGACTGCGCCGACGAGACGTACCGGGCCGACGGAACGGTTTTCGGAAACAACATGCCGAGGCTGATCCGCCTGGGCGAACACCGCATGGAGGCCTACCTGGACGGCAACCTCCTGGTCTTCCACCACAGCGACGTGCCCGGCATCGTCGGCGCCATCGGCGACACCTTCGGACGGTACAAGGTGAATATCGCCCAGATGGCCGTGGGCAGGCTGGGGAACGAGCCCGGCGGCAAGGCCGTGGGCGTGCTGAACCTGGACGACGTCCCGCCCCAGGAGTCCATCGACGAGATCATGGGCCACCCGGCCATCAACAGTGCGCGGTTCATCAGGCTGCCCGCGCACGGAGCCCTGCCGCCCTGGATGCCCGGGTGATGTCGGCCGCACGGCACGCGGAACGATTGAAGGAAAACAGCCGTTTAAGGGAATACAGAGTCTATGACTAAACTTAGTGTCAACGTAAACAAGGTGGCTCTGCTGCGGAACACGCGCCTGCACGGCATACCCAGCGTGACGGGCGCGTCCCGGACCGCGATCCAGGCCGGCGCCTACGGCATCACGGTACACCCGCGGCCCGACCAGCGACATATCACGCCCGGCGACGTGGACGACCTGGCCGAAATGCTGAAGGACTACCCCAATATCGAATTCAGTATCGAGGGCAATCCCTTCCACCAGGTCATGGACATCGTCCGCAAGACACTGCCCACGCAGGCCACGCTGGTCCCCGACGATCCGGACGCCTTCACCTCGGACCACGGCTGGGACGTGAAGGCCCATGCCGAGAGACTCAAACCGGTCATCGCGGAACTGAAGGAACTCGGCTGCCGGGTCAGCCTGTTCATGGACGCGGACCTCGACCAGATCGATCGGGTGCCTGAAATCGGGGCCGACCGGATCGAGCTGTACACCGAACCCTATGCCGTGGCCTTCGCGGCGGGCCTCGAAGAGATGCAGCCCGTACTTACAGCCTTCGCCAGGGCGGCGGAACGCGCCTGCGAAATCGGCCTGGGCGTCAATGCCGGCCACGATCTCAACCTGGACAACCTGGCGGTGTTCTGCGGTACCGTACCGAACGTGCTCGAGGTCTCGATCGGCCACGCGCTGGTCGCCGACGCGCTGGACATGGGTTTGAAGAACGCCG
Organism: bacterium; assembly: GCA_965207085.1. GTDB lineage: Bacteria > JAAXHH01 > JAAXHH01 > JAAXHH01 > JAAXHH01 > JAAXHH01. The sequence goes on from CBDBLQ010000002.1 coordinate 806,863, forward strand.
TAGGCGCGTACCTGGGCGAACTCGAAAAGGCAAAGACGATTTCAACCAGCGCTTGATCAAATGGGATCTATCCTGAACGTATTGGTTTTGCACGATGTAACAAATTCCCCCTGGAGGTTGACTACATGAAGACTCGATTAACGCAACTTATCCCATTGGCCGGCATGATCCTCGCCTTGTCCGGCCCGTCCGGTCCGGCGATGTCCCAAGACCTGGCCGCCTTCGAGCAGAACGTTACGGAATTCACGCTCGACAACGGACTCACCTTCATCGTGGTGGAGAACCATGACGCCCCGGTCCTCAGCGTCCTTACCTATGCGGACGTCGGCTCCGCGGACGAGGTCAAGGGCATCACCGGCATAGCCCACCTCTTCGAGCACATGGCCTTCAAGGGTACCACGACCATCGGCGCCATGGACCTGGAAGCCGAGTATGCGGCCATGGAGAAGGTGGACGAGATTTTCGACGATCTCCGGAACGAACGGCACAAGGGCCACCTGGCCGACCCCGAGCGCCTGGCAAGCCTGGAGCAGGCCTTCGAGGACGCCAAGACGGCGGCCCGGGAACTCGGCCGGTCCAATGCCATGGACGAGGCCATCGATCGCGCTGGCGGAACGGGGTTGAATGCCTCGACCAGCCGGGACGCCACGCGGTACTACTACAGTCTTCCCTCGAACAAGCTCGAGCTTTTCTTCGCGCTGGAGTCCAACCGCTTCCTCGAACCGGTGCTCCGGGAGTTCTTCATAGAACGGGACGTGGTCAAGGAAGAACGCCGGATGAGCGAAAGCAGTCCGGTCGGACGCCTGGTGGAGGAAATGCTGAGCGCTGCGTACAAGGCCCATCCCTACGGTGAGCCGATCGTGGGCCACATGTCGGACATTGATTCCATGACCCGCGCGGAGGCGATGGATTTCTTCAGGCGATACTATGGCGCCGGCAACCTGACGATCATCATCTCGGGCGACGCGGACCCCGCGCACGTCAAGGAACTGGCCCACGAGTATTTCGACCGCCTTCCGGCCGGACCTCCGGTCGAACCGGTTGAGACGACCGAACCCCCGCAAATAGCGGAGCGTCGCGTAACCATGGAAGACCGGTCCCAGCCGGTGATCCTGATGGGTTACCATAAGGTCGACATCAACCACGAAGATGACGTGGTGTTCAACGTACTGTCCGATATCCTGGGAAGCGGCCGCACCAGCCGATTGTATACAAAACTCGTCAAGGACCAGAAAATCGCGGTGAACGCCTCCTCCTTCACGGACTTCCCCGGCAGCAAGTACCCCAACATGATCGTGTTCTTCGCCTTTCCGAGTAAGGACTACACCGCGGCGGACACGGAGCAAGCCATCGAGGAGGAAATCGAACGGATCCGTAACGAGGAAGTCACCGAAGAGGAACTGTCCAGGGCGAAAGTGCGGGCCCGGGTCAACCTGATCCGGGGACTCGAGTCCAACATGGGACTTGCGACTCAACTGGCTTATTTTCATGTACTTACCGGAGACTGGCGGAACCTCTTCCACAGTATTGACGCGATCAATGAGGTGACCGCCGAAGATATCAAGCGCGTAGCCAACCAGTACCTGGTTTCCAAGAACCGGACGGTGGCTTCGATCGTTACCATGGATGATGGCGGAACCGAGTGATCACGGACCTAATGATCACGGAACGACGCGAACATCCGCTGCCCTGAACACAGGAGTCGAACCCATGCGCAGTACCCGTCTTAAAACCGCTACACTTGGCCTGATGCTGGCAGGGCTGGTCTTTACGGCCATACCGGTCGCGGCACAGAAGGACTACAGAGCGCTGCAATTCCCGCCGCTCAACGATATCGCCACCCCGACGCCCACCAGGGTGGTCCTGGATAACGGGATCATCCTGTACCTGGTGGAAGACCACCGGCTGCCGATGATCAACCTGAGCGCCCGCTTCGGCGTGGGCTCCGTCAACGAACCGGCGGACAGGATCGGCCTGGCCGGGATCACCGGCGCGGTCATGCGCACGGGTGGATCCACGAGCATGTCCGGCGACGAGATCGACGAGACCCTGGAAGGATTGGGCGCGACTGTAGAGACGCAGATCGGCCTGGTTTCCGGGTCCGCTTTCATGTCCGCTCTCAAGGACAACGTGGATACCGTGCTGCCCATTCTAGCGGACATTCTCATGCATCCCGCCTTCCCCGAAGACAAGATCGAACTGGAAAAAGTCACCGCGCGATCCACGATCTCTCGTCGGAACGACGACCCGACCGACATGGCCTTCCGGGAATACCGCAAGCTGATCTACGGCACGGAGAGCGTGTACGCGCGCCACGCCGAATACGCCACGATCGACGCCATTACCCGGGACGACCTCGTGGCCTTTCACCGGGACTGGATGCATCCGGACAACACCATGTTCGGCGTGTGGGGGGATTTCGACACGGACGAGATGGTAAAGAAGATCTCCGATGTATTCGGGGGATGGGAGAAGGCCGGGTTCGTGCGGCCCGATCTGCCCGATGTCGACTATGCCTTCGACAGTTCGGTGAACCTGATCCGGAAGGACGACATCAATCAGAGCACGGTCGTCCTCGGCCACATCGGCGGCGTCAGGGATAATCCCGACTACTTCGCCCTGCGGGTCATGAACGATATCCTCAGCGGCGGGTTCTCCGGTCGGCTCTTTCGCATTGTCCGGTCGGAGCAGGGCCTGGCCTACGCCGTCTTCGGCATCTACAGCGCCAACTACAACTTCCCCGGGATTTTCTACGTGGCCTGCATGACCAGTTCGGGAACCACGGCGCAGGCGATCCGATCTCTCCGGCACGAGGTGGGACGGATGACGACCGATGAAATCACGGAAGAGGAACTGAACCTGGCCAAGGAAAGTTTCCTGAATTCCTTCGTCTTCAATTTCGACAGTCGCCGTGAGATCATCGACCGGCAGATGACCTACGAGTACTACGGTTATCCCCAGGATTTCCTCGAGAAGACCAAGACCGAGATAGAAAAGGTGACCGTGGAAGACGTCAAGCGCGTGGCCCGCGAATATCTGAAACCGGACAAGATGCGCCTCATCGTGGTCGGGAACGACCAGGACTTCGACGAGCCGATGTCGGCGTTCGGCGAGGTCAACGAGATCGACGTGACCATCGCGCTTCCTGCCGTGGAAGCTCCGGTAGCCACCGAGGACGACGTGGCCAGGGGCAGGGAACTGCTGGTACGCTCGGCCGAGGCCCTGGGAGGGCTCGATGCGATCGCGTCGGTAGAGACCTTTCGTGAGACTGCGGAGGTAACCGTTACGAGACCGATGGGCGAAATGAACATCACCATAGAATCACTGGTTGCCCTGCCGGACCAGTGGAAGACGGTCATGCAGACGCCCATGGGGAATATCGATTTCATACTCAGCGGGGATCAGGGCTGGATAGTCGACCCCATGGGGAATACGCAACCCCTTCCGACGCAGCAACGGGATTCGATTCTCGAGGAACAGTGGCGGAACCCGCTGATCCTGTACCAGCGGCTGGACGCTGAGGGGCTCGCGGTCCAGCACATCGGGCAGGAGGAGGTCGAAGGCACGGCCGTGGAAGCGCTGCTCATCTCGCCTCCGGGTCTCAACCCCTACCGCCTCTACCTCGACGCGGAGACCATGTTTCCGGTGAAATGGTCCGGCCAGACCGTATCGCAGCAGGGGCCCGTGGAAGCGGAAAGGATGATGAGCGATTACCGCGAGGTAAGCGGGATCATGGTGCCTTTCATGAGAACGAGTACGGAAAACGGAAACCCGGGCGACAAGACCGTGACGCAGACGGTCGAGATCAACGTGGAATTACCGGCAGACGCGTTTGCGGCGCCTGAATAACGCCTGAATAAAAGGAAGCGAGCATGTCCGCAGCTATCAAGCACCTGATCGACTGGAAGTACTGGGACGACGGCGAGATCGTGGAGATCCTCGACCTGGCCCGGCGTGTCAAGCACTACCGCTGGGAATACCAGGGCCGCATGCAGGGCAACACGCTGGTCATGATCTTCCAGAAGACTTCCACGCGCACCCGGGTGTCCTTCGAGGCGGGCATGACCGAAATGGGCGGCCACGCCATCAACCTGGATTGGATGACGACGAACTTCACCCTGAGCAAGGTCCGCTTCGAGACGCGGTACCTGGGACGCAATGCGGCGATCATCATGGCGCGGCTGAAGGACAACCGGGACCTGCTGGAGATGGAAAAGGCCTCCACGGTGCCCGTCATCAACGGGTGCTGCAACCTCTACCACCCCTGCCAGGCCCTGGCGGACGTGCTGACCATCGCGGAAGACCGTCCGGAGGGCGTGGAAGGCGCGCGGCTGACCTACATTGGCGTGTACAACAACGTGGTCAATTCGCTGGTTTCCATCGCCGCGCCGCTGGGCGTGCATCTGACGCTGGTCTGTCCGATCCGGGAGCCGGCCAGTGTGGACGAGGAAAGCCGGAAGAAGCTATTGGACAGGGGATTGCTCACCGAGACGCTGGACGCCGGGGAGGCGGTTGCGGAGGCCGACTATGTCTACACGGACACCTGGCTCGACATGGAACTCTTCAACGATCCCGCCTATGCGGCCGAGAAGGAGAAGCGGAGCGGGATCATGATGCCCTACCAGATCACCGCGTCCCTGCTCGCCGGCAGCCGTGCGAAGATCATGCACGACATGCCCATTCATCCCGGCTACGAGATCGCCGAAGACATGATCGAGCACGAGCAGTCGATTATCTACGACCAGGCCGAGAACCGCCTGGACGCGCAGAAGGCCATCATGCTGCGGCTGCTGAACCGGTTGTAGCGGGCGTCATCCCCTCCGACTCCGTCCATGCCTGCTGCCGGAACCTTCGCGCTGCCCTGGACGCCCCGGACATCGCCTGTCAGGGCAGGCCCAACACCACCAGTTCCGCCCTTTCGGACGCCCCGCCAATCGGTACGGCGATATACTGCTTTCCACCCACCATGTAGGTCATGGGATTGCCCGTCGCGTTGCCGGGAAGCGGGATTTCCGCAAGCAGTTCGCCGGTATCCGGATCGAAGGCCCGCAGGAACGCCTCGTTGCTCTCGGAATCGTAGGTCATGGCGTTGCCGCGGTCCGACACCTTCCGGTCCAGCACGATCCCCATCTGTGCGGCATACAGCAAGGATTTTGTCAGCAGCGGAAAGGTGCGGCGGTCCCACCCCAGGGGCGGCAGGTCCAGGCCTTCCAGGGCCGGGTGATTCCGGGGGCCGTTGCCCACCGGACTCATCCACACATGTTCTCCCGTATTCAGATCGATGGCGGTGATACGTCCATAGGGTGGCTTGATCACCGGCAGACCATCCATGACGGTGGGTCCGTAGGCGAACCGGCCGGTGTACGAATAGGGCGCGTCCGCCTCCTCCGACGCGTTTACGGTCATGATGGCCGGCAGGCTGTAGGAGGGCACGTACAGCATGCCCGTCTCCGGGTTCACGGCCGCCCCCGACCAGCTCGCGCCGCCCACCAGTCCGGGCACCGCGATGACGCCTCTCGTGGTCGGCGGGCTGAAAAGCGGACCATGGTCGTATTCCGCGATCGCGTCCAGGGCCGCCTGGCGCAGTTCGGGCGTAAAATCGTTGAGATCGTCTTCCGTCAGCCCCTGGCGCTCGAAGGCCGCCGGTTTTGTGGGGAAGGGCTGCGTGGGCGAGGCGATCTCTCCAGGTACGGTAGTCGGCGGCGTCTCCCGTTCCTCGATCGGCCAGACCGGCTCTCCGGTTACCCGGTCGAAGACGAAGGTGAACCCCTGCTTGGTGACCTGGACCGCCGCCTTGATCTCACGGCCGTCCACCGTGATGTCCACCAGGATCGGCGCGGCGGGCAGATCGTAGTCCCATATGCCGTGATGCACGGTCTGGAAGTGCCAGACCCGTTCGCCGGTTTCTGCATTGACGCAGACCAGGCTCTCGGCGAAGAGATTGTCGCCCAGCCGGTGGCCGCCGTAGAAGTCGTTGGTAGGCGTGCTGACCGGCAGATAGACGTAGCCGAGTTCCTCGTCCGCGCTCATCCACGTCCACACGTTCGTACTGCCCGCGGTCTTCCAGGACGCGTCCAGCCAGGTATCGTTGCCGAACTCACCCTCCTGCGGAATGGTCTGGAACACCCACTTCTGTTCGCCTGTCCGCACGTCGAACCCGCGCACGTCGCCCGGCGGCATGGCCGCGTCGGGCATCCGGTCGACGGCGAAGGAATCCAGCACCGTCGCCCCCACCACGACCACCCCGCGGACGATCACCGGCGGGCTCGAAACGGCGTAGAGGCTTCGGTCGACGGGGCGGCGCAGGCCCTTCGTCAGGTCCACCCGGCCGTTCTCGCCGAAGTCCGGGACCGGTTCGCCCGTCCCCGCGTCCAGCGCGATGAGCCAGGCATCGCCCGTGGCGTACAGGATGCGCCGGTCCTCGCCATCTTCCCAGTAGGCCACGCCGCGATGGACGAACCCCACGTTAGCGGGCGTCCCGTCCTCCCACGTCCCGGGATCGTATGACCAGATCGTCTCCCCCGTGGCCGCGTCGATAGCCGCCACCTGGCTGAGGGCCGTACTCGTGTACAGCACGCCTTCGACTATGAGCGGCGTCGCTTCGTTCACGAATACACGCAGGGTCGAATCCGCCTCCAGGACGGCGTTATCGATGGAATCCCAGCGCCACGCAACCTCGAGGTCCGTCACGTTATGCCGGTCGATCACGGCCAGGGGCGCGTACTTGGTGCTCGCGTGGTCGCCGGCGTACGCACGCCACGCGACCTCTGTAGCGTTTCCGGACTGGACGGCGTCACCAGGCTGACCGGCGTCGTCGGTACAGGACGACAACACTACGAGGCAAAGGACCGAAAGCATCAGTCCCGTCATTTCGGAAATCGGACGTAACTTACTCATTTGCGTTTCTCCCGTATCGCAGGTGGAATCGATTTCTTTATGTTAATACAATCATGATATATTGTACAATTGTACAATTCATATGAAGTGTACCGCCGAAGTGTACCTCATCGATCGCGCGGTCGATCAGATATACCCCGTAGACCCGTCCGGACGGACGTAACACGTGCGCTGCCAGTGCACTACCTCGTTGTCCTTCACCACTTCTTCATCCACGTCGATACCAAAACCGGGCGCATTGCGCAGCGGCAGGTACCCGTCTTCGGGCAGGTAGGGATCGATAATGCACTGCTCCCATTCCGTGCCCACGGGCAGGACGTACTCGAGGATCTTGAAATTGGGGGTGGCCGCCGCGAAGTGCACGTTGACGGCGGTGGCCAGGGGTCCCATGGGATTGTGCGGAGCCATGGTGACGTAGTGTGCCTCGGCGATCGCCGCGATCTTGCGCATCTCCAGCAGGCCGCCGCACACGCAGACGTCCGGCTGGATGATGTCGGCGCCCTGTGCGGCCATGAGCTCGAGGAATTCGAAGCGCGTGTACAACGACTCGCCCGTGGCCAGCGGGACCTGCATCTGCGACCGCAGCCGGGACCAGGCGGGCAGGTGCTCCGGTCGGAGCGGCTCTTCGTAGAAATAGGGGTCGCAGGGCGCCAGGGCGTTGGCGAGCTGCAGCGCCCGGATCGGTTCGAATATCCGGGCATGCGGATCGAAGGCGAACTCCCATCCGTCGGGTGTAGCGGCGCGTACGTCCTCGAAAAACCGCGCGGCGGCGCTGCAGACCCGGCCCCAGCGTTCGGCTTCGATGTCGACCCGGTACGGGCTCGTCTTGAACGCCGTGAACCCCCACGCTTCGTGCAGTTCGTGCGCCCGTTCGGCGACATACATCGCGTTGCCGCCGACGCCGTGGTACACCCGCACCCGGTCCCGGACCGTACCGCCCAGGAGCATGTACACCGGCAGTCCGGCCGCCTTGCCGCTGATATCCCACAGGGCATGATCCACGGCGGACATGACGGCCAGGCCCGTCCCGCCCGGCGGAAAACGGAACTGCTGGAACAGTTTCAGCATGATGTATTCGATGCGGCGGGGGTCTTCTCCCTTTATCATTTCGAAGATGTAGTCGGCGATCGGTTCAACGGACTTGTCCGGGCCGACTGAGTAGGCCTCGCCCCAGCCGTACAACTCCTCGTCCGTCTCCACCTTCACAAGGCCCCGGGAGCGGTTCCCGAAGGTGCCGGCATACGTTTTGATGGCGGTTATTTTCATGGTGGAGGACTCCGGACGGTCGGAGGCGGACGTTCGCATCCGTGCTATGCTTCTAGTGAAATACAAGTGACGAACAGGGGGCAGGTGAGTCTTGAGCAAGATAGAAGGGTGGATTCGGGCTGTCAAGGAAGGGCAGATGCGCCGGAAGCGAGCAGTCGCCGGTGAGTCAGTTTACCCAAAGACGCTGTTTTTCGGTGTGGTTGACTTGCCCTGGCCAATGCGTATCTTGATTCGATGGGTTACGCGATCGAACTGTTTTATGACGATGCGAGCGAACGGGCCGTTCGCGATATCTGGGACGGTCTGGGCACGGCCCTGGGACAACCTTCACTGTCGGAACTCGGTGCCCGTCCTCACGTTTCACTCGCGGTCTATGGCGACGGCCTCGATACGAATGGTTTCCCGGAGCGACTGCTCGAATTTGCACGATCCATCGATTCATTCGACTTCACGTTGAGCAGCCTGGGGACTTTCCCCGGACAGGAAGGGGTGGTGTTCCTGGCGCCCGTGGTAACCCGACGGCTGCTGGAAGTCCACGCGCAGTTTCACGAGGTGTTTTCGAATCACGATGACGCGGGCATGGGCTACTACCTGCCCGGCAACTGGGTGCCGCACTGTACGGTCGCCATCAATCTGCCGGCGGCCGAAGTGATCGAGGCCGTGGCGTACGATCGTGAGGCCTTCCAGCCGATTTCCGGACGGTTCCAGGAGATCGGCCTGATCGAATTCCGTCCCGTGAAGGAACTGTTTACCTGTGCACTCGGTTAGCATTACTATGGGCCGCAAACATGGTTGCCGAAGACCCCGTTAGCACATCGAATCTGTAAGGATCCCCATGGCCAGTCTGATCGTTGAAGGCGGAAAGCCCCTTTCCGGCACGGTCGTTCCGTCCGGCAACAAGAACGCCGTGCTGCCCATTCTTTGCGCCACCCTGCTGACCGACGAGACGGTGACGATCCGGAACGTGCCGGACATCACCGACGTGCAGAAAATCGTCACGTTTCTAAAGGCCCTGGGCTCCTGGATCGACTGGGACCTGGACGCCGGTTCGCTTCAGGTCAACAACGCCGGATTCCATGACGACACCGGCGAGGTGGCCCTGCCGGAGGGCATGCGTTCCGCCCTGCTCCTCCTGCCCGGCCTGCTGCATCGGACCCGGTCCATCCGCTTCGCGAACGTCAAGGGATGCGCCCTCGGCGTGCGGGAGATCGACCCGCACGTGGAACTGCTGCGCGCGCTGGGAGGGCGCATCGTATCGGAAGATCCCATCGAATTCGAGCTGAACGGCCGTTTCACGGGCGACCGGATCTGGCAGGATTACGTATCGGTGACCGGGACGGAGAACTTCATCATGGCCGCGGTCCTGGGCGAGGGCCGATCGACCCTGGTCAACGCGGCGTGCGAACCCAACGTGCAGGACCTGTGCCACTTCCTCAACACCCTCGGGGCGAGGGTCGAGGGCATCGGGGCGAACGTCCTGCACATCCAGGGCGTGGACCGTCTCGGCGGCGGCACGGTGGAGATCACGCCCGATCATCACGAGATCACGACGTTTTTGGCCGTGGGCGCCATGACGGGCGGCGAAGTGCGTGTCGAGCAGGCCATCCCCCATCATTTCGACCTGATCAATCGCTGCTTCAGGAAACTGGGCGTAACCATCGAATACGAGGGTGATACCGCGCTGGTGCGGAACGGCCAGCCACACCGGATCGAGAACCCCTTCACGTCCAATATCCTGGCCAAGATCGAGGCCGCACCCTGGCCCTACCTGCCCGCCGATCTCCTGCCCCTGATGATCCCCCTGGCCATCCGGGCCGAGGGGTCGATCATGTTCTGGAACAAGGTGTATGAAGGCGCCTTCTTCTGGATCTCGGAGCTGGTCAAGTTCGGCGCCCACGCGGTCATCAACGATCCCCACCGCATCATCGTCTTCGGAAACCGGCCCCTGCAGCCGGCCACGGTGGAAGCGCCCTACATCATCCGGGCGGCCGTGGCCCTGTACATGACCGCCGCGAGCATCCCGGGCACCAGCGTCATCAACGGCGCGGAGTCCATCCGCCGGGCCCATCCGAATTTCGTGGAGAACCTGCGCGCCCTGGGTGCGGAAGTGTCGTGGGACGGGTTGGAGGAGGAGTGAGTGGAAGTGGCGTGAGCCTGCCTAGCCGATCACCCGAATGGGCATGAGGGGTTTCGAGGCGTCTATCCCGAAGTCCAGCCTGACTTCCTGGTCCCCTTTGCGAAACGTCATCTTGCCTGTTCCGGCGGGCGCGTCCACCCCGGGCGCCTCGTACAGCGGGTAGTCGTCGTAGTCGATGGCCTCGCCGTCCACCCTGTGCTGGCCATGCTGACCATCGAAGTACATCTCCATCTGGTTTCCGTCCAGCGTCTCGACGGCGACGCGGTCGCTCCCCGGCCATCCGGACAGGTCGGGTTGTAAGGCGGCCCGGCGCGCGCAGAACGCTTCGAACGATTCCTCTAGCTCCGCTTCCCTGGCTTCAAGCACCAGTCCGCCATGCACATCCGGGATCCTGAGGAGCCAGCCGTCGATCTGATCGGGATTCGCCGCCAGGTGGCGCATGGACCCTTCCTCCCGGATCTCCGACCACGCATAGGGACCGATCGGATAGAGGGCGATATAGGCGCCGGCGCCGGTATCTCCCATGATCCAGCCGTCGCGCTCCACCCAGCCGATCGACCGGGGCAGGAACAGGTTGATGAAGGGCGCCTCGTCGTCCGGCGGGATCTTGTACAGGACGATGACGGTGCCTTCGTGCTGCATCATCCTTTCATAGGGTGATGCGCCGAAGAGCCGGTCGGGCCATTGAAGATAGGGCTTGTCGGATCCGATCTGCCGTCTGATCTGCTGCGGATAGCCCACGAGAAAGGCGCTGAACCGTTCCGGGCTGCGATAAGGGTGGTTGCAGCAGATCTTGGCCTGCTGGTTCTCTCCCCGCCAGGTCAGGTCCCACGAGATCAGGTCTATGGGGCCGGCCCCGGGACCCGGCAGACCCAGCTGCGACGACCCGAGGGCGAAGGACGGACTCATATACGTGTACTTCCGGACCGGCCGCGCCTCGTGCTCCACGCGGCGGTAGATCGTCCTGGGTGCCTTGGTCTTCTTGACGACGTGGGCCGTGGACCGGTCCACCGCCATCTCCGCGAAAAGGGCCGGGGGCCGGTAGGCGGCCGTGGCCGGCGGGATGCAGAAGCCATGGACGTGGTGTTTAGGTTCGAATTCCTCGTCGCCGAAGTACAGATACTGCAACGCGGAAATCGCACCGGATTTCCTCCAGGTGTTCTCCCGGTAGCCTTCGCGGCTGTGGCCGCCCGCCCAGGATCCGTAATAATACTCCAGCGCCATATCCGCCACGTACAATGAGAGGACCTGCTCGACCTGGCGGCGCAGGTGGGGGTCGGCCGCGTGATCCGCGAGCGTGATCATCGGCACCATGTGCTCTACGTGGTACTGGGGGGAGTCGTATTCGTGGTGTCCGTTGACGGCGGTGCGCTCGATCATGCCCAGGATCCAGCGCGTGGCCTCGGCCCGGTTGGCTTCCGCGGACAGGCCGTTCCACATGCACTTCGCGTCCGGCCACCGTTCCGCCGCCAGCAGGTTGCCCACGTAGAACATCAGCCAGTGGTTCTCCGTGTTGCCGCGCTCGAGGACGCCGTCCATCATGAAATCCCGGATGATCCCCAGGGCTTCCTCCGGCAACCGGTCGGGCCACCGGGCGATGAGCGCGCCGCAGGGATATACGTGGAACGGACCGCCGGCGGGCCGGCCTCCCCATCCGTCCGTCTGGTCCGAAAGCGCGTTCCGCACGATGTCGACGACCTTCGCGTCGTCCATACCCGTCGCAAGGTGCGCGTTCAGGTCCCAGAGACCGCCGCCGTCCCGCGTCGACCAGTTTCGGACGACGCGGTCGGCCCGTTCGTCGACCTGTTTGTTGTAAGAGGTCTGGTCCATATGTGGTTTGCTACGATCCGACTATGCTTCGAGCTTCATGATTTGACGATGCTTCTGGCGCACCGGTGAAATCATGCTTCTGGCGCGATGATTGCGCGTACGTTTACGAAACTCGGTATCTGTTGCCACGCATGACCGCCGTCGTCCGTGTACCACAGCCCGCCCGGTGTGGCGCCGGCCAGCCAGGTCGACGTCGAACCGGGATGGCATCGCACGGCCGCGCACAGGTGGCGGGGTCCCCTACGAACCCAGTGGCCCGAACCATCGCCGATGGCCACGCCGTGTTCCGTGGCGGCAACGATACCGTCGCCGGCCCGCATCAATTCGAAGACCGCGCCGCCGTCCGCCGTATGGCCCGTCGAATCCCAGCGTTCACCGTCCTTGCTGCACCAGATACCCCGGTCGTCGGTACCCGCCCAGAACTGCCCGTGGATACACGCCAGCGCGCGTACTGCGGTACCCGAAATACTGGTCCGCCGCCACGCCGCTCCCGAGTCGTCCGCGATAAGGACGCCGCCTTCTGTGCCGATCAACCACATCGTGGGCTCTTCCGGATGCACGAGAATGGCGTTGGTGAAACGCTCATTGACGCGGAGCGCATCCGAGTGATGCGTCCAGCGGACCGCCCCGAGGTCGTCGTAGCGACCCGTGGCGATGCCGTAGGGGGATCCAGCAATCACACCCGGCGATCCTTCGATCGCTGCGATGGCCATGATCTCGGTGAGCGTCTCGTCGTGCAGTTGCTTCCAGCGGCCGACCTGGTCCGTCTGGTCGGCCTGGTCCGCGTCGTTCGGCCACTCCCAGAGTCCGCTGCCCCAGCTCGCGCCCGCCACCAGGCGATCCGGTTCACGGATCAGGCTCGAGATGCCGTACTCCTGGGCGCCGATGCGCGTCCAGGATCCACCGATGGTGCCGTGGTATACGCCCTTGGAACCGATGAGCCAGTGGTCGCGGGGGACAGTTCCCAATGAACACTCCAAATTTAACTGATTGAAATTGTTGTTTTTATCGGCTGCGGTGCAACATCTTCAATTCAACTTCCCAACGAAGGCCGTCCTGCAGGATCGGGACGGTTCTAACTTTAACCTCGCGGAAACACCGCCCCATAATAAACACTGGAATTGGGGTAAACAAGCACCTTTCCCGGTAGCCGGAAAGTTTAGGGTTGCGCGACAACGCGCAGTGGTTCCAGATTCCAGAAACACCCCCATGGCCCGTTGCCCCCAACGAAGGAAGTCGATTTGACGGATTCCCGGGATCTCGCCGACTGGCTGTATCAGTTGCCCGACCTGCCTCGCGCGCCGCTGGTTCACCGGCCGACGCCGATTCAGAAGCTCGGCGGATTTGGCGCGCACCTGGGCGGGCCGGAGCTCTGGATCAAGCGCGACGACCTGACCGGGCTGGCGGGGGGCGGCAACAAGTCGCGCAAATTGGAGTTCCTGGTGGGCGACGCCCTGCGGTCGGGCGCCGATACCCTGGTCACGGTCGGGGCCATTCAGTCGAACCACACCCGGCAGACGGCGGCCGCGGCGGCACGGTGCGGGTTGCGGTGCGCACTGCTGCACTGCGCCTGGACCAGGGATGCGGGACCCGGATACCGGAACGTGGGCAACATCCTGCTCAGCAATATCCTGGGCGCCGAACTCTACCTTGACGACCGCGAACGACCTATTGAGGACAAGGGTCCGCTTGAAGATCTGGCCGAACATCTGCGCCGGAAGGGACGCAATCCGTATCTTATTCCGGGCGGCGCTTCCGATCACACACTGGGCAGCATGGGCTATGTCGCCTGCGCCGCCGAGATCACGCGGCAGTCACGCGACCAGGGCCTTCAGTTCGACTACGTGGTGCATTGCACGGGCAGCAGCAGCACACAGTCGGGACTGGTCTCCGGTTTCGCGGCGATGGAAGCCGGTACGCGCGTGATCGGCGTATCGGATGACCACGAGGTCGAGATCAAGAAGTCGCGGGTACTCCGGCTCGCCAATGCTACGCTGGAGACCCTGTCCCTGCCGCAGCGCGTCCGTCCCGACGATATCGAGATCGTCACCGCCACGGACGACCCCTATGGCGTCGCGAACGAAGAGGTGTTCCAGGGTATCCAGCTTCTCGCGCGTAGCGAGGGGATTATGGCCGATCCCGTCTACGAGGGGAAGGCGATCCGCGGCCTGCTCAAGCTCGCGGGCGAAGGTAGGTTCGGGCCTGACTGCCGGATTCTGCTCATGCACCTGGGCGGCACCCCGGCGGTCCATGCCTATGCGGGTCAGTTTCCGCCGGTGGAGTTTACGCGATTCGCGCCTTGAGCGGGATGCGCGGTATTTCCTCAGAGCGGGTCGCGCCGGACAGCCTCGCTGCGGAACGCGCCGGACTACCCCGATCTCCCCATCCTTGACCCTTGTAACCCGCCCGGCTATACTCTCCTACCATGTACCGGACCCTTTTCTGGTTCCTCCTTCCGCTCGTCATCACCGAACTGATCTACGAACTGGGCATCCAGGTCATCAACGGCGGCATCGCCCGTGTGCCCCGGCCCACCGAAACCCTGGCCGCGTACGGTATCGCCTGGGGGCTGACGTCTTTCCTGACCGGCACCGTATCCCAGACCCGACAGATGTCCATGGTCCTCGTCCGGGACCGACCGACCTTCCACACCGTGTTTCGATGCGTCGCCGGATTCGGCGGCGTGCACTTCCTGATCCTTGCGTGTCTGGCGTTTACACCGGTGGGACTGTGGGTGATCGACGAGCTTCACGCCGTGGACCCGATCCTCGGCGGCACGGTGCGCAGCGCGCTCGGACTCCTGCTGCCCATACCGCTGATCGTGGGGATCACGAGGTTTCTGTCGGGACTCCTGTTGCGGGTGCGGCGGACCGACATCATCAGTTATGCCATGATGGCGGGCATCAGCATGAGCGTGGTGTCCGTGTTCCTGTTCCTTCCGACGCCGACCGTTCAGGCCGATCCCATTCTGCTGCCGGTGGCCGCGACCTACTTCGGCGTCCTGACGGAACTGGCCGTGATCATCTACGGCTACCGGCGGTTCGTTCGGCGAACGCTGAAGCGGTCGAGCGGGGAAACCGGAAGCGGGGAAACCAAAGGGGAGCGAGCGGCCGGTCAGGATGCAGGTCAGGATGCAGGCGGCGAACCGGTCACCCGGAGACAACACCCGCTGACCGCGGCCTACGTACTGCGGTTCTACTGGCCCCTGGCCGTAACGATCGGCATTCAGGCCTTGAGCCGGCCCATCATCAACCTGTTCGTCGCTCGGGGCGCGGACGGCACGGAATCCCTGGCCGTGCTCACCATCGTGTACGCCCTCGCGCATATGCCCTACGGGTGGCTGAACGAACTCAAGAACCTGCCTCCCGCCTTTCAGCGACAGGACCCGGAAGGCCGGATCATCCGACGGTTTACGGCCATCTGCGGTCTGATTTCCTTTGGGACGATGGTCCTGATGTTCTGGACCCCGGTGAGGTTTTTCCTGCTGGAGACCCTGATCGGCGTGGATCACGATTTCGCCGTGCGATGCACCGTGCCGCTGATCATCTTCTCCTTCTTTCCCCTCGCCGTCACGATCCGGTCATATCTCCACGGGATCGCGCTGCGGGACCACCGGACGGGCGCCATCGCACCGAGCGGCCCCGCCCGGGCCGGCGCGATCGTCATCGTCGTGAACGTACTCGCGCTCTTCGACCTGCACGGGGCGATACGCGGCGTGGCAGCCCTCTACAGTGGTTTCGTCACGGAAACGATCGTGGTCCGGTGGCGCATGGGCAGAAGGCGCGCGACAACCGCCCGTTCGGACTGACCCGGGCGATGGCCGTCCAGGTTTCGACGTGCCGGCGCGACTGCGACGCGGTTAGCTGGCGGATGGGTTGACCGCGCGGCTAGCTGACCATCTCCCTCCAGCCCTTCGTAATGTCCAGGAAGGCATCGATGTCCTGCTCGTTGTTGAACAGGGCGGGACCCACGCGGATCTGGGCGTTACTCTCCCGGAAGGACAGCTTGACGTGCGATTCGGCGAGCTGACCGCTGATCGCTTCGTAGTCGGCGCCGTGGTTGAAGGACACGATGGCGGACTGATTGCCGGGCGGCGTAAAGACCTCGAACCCCTGCTCGGTCAGTCCGCCGTGCAGCCGGTGTGCGAGGGCGACCGTGTGCTGTTCGATCCGGTCGGTTCCCACGTTCAACAGGTATTCCAGCGACCCGGAAAGCTGGTAGATCGCCGCGAAGGCCGGCGTGGCGTATCCGAACTTCCTGGCGTCCTTATAAATCGTGTATTGGTAGTCGGGCAGCCTTTCGTCCACCATTCTCCAACCCAGGCGATCGGGTTTCACCACGTCCATCACGGATTCCCGCACGTAGAAGGGCGCTACGCCGAAGCCACCGAGCAGCCACTTGTACGACCCCGTGGTGAGGAAATCGACCCCCGTCGGTCCCACGTCGAGATCGACCATGCCGACACCCTGTACGGCGTCCGCGTACAGGTAGGCGCCGTGGGCATGGGCGATGTCCGCCAGGACTTTGAGATCGTGGCGGTAGCCGTTCCTGTTGGATATCCACGCCACGGAGACCAGCTTCGTCTTATCGTCTACCATTTCGGCGAAAGCTTCTGGAGTCGCTACGCCGTCCACGTTCCGGACGATGCGCGTTTCGATGCCCAGGGTTTTGGCAAGTTGACTGTACATCACCAGCGAAGTCATGTAGTGGAGATCGTCGATCACCACGTTGTCTCCGGCCTTCAGGTCCAGAGAGTTAACCACGATGTTCTCGCCTTCGCTGGTGGACGACACCAGGCCGATCTCCCCGATCTGGGCCCGGATGAGGCGGGCGAACTTCTCCCGAACGGCTTCCTCTTCGTCGAGCATGGCGCGCAAACTGACGGGATCGCGGGACTTGGCCGCGAGGAACTCGATGGTCTTGTCCACCGCGGGCTGCGGCGACGGACCGATGTAAGGTGTATTCAGGTAGAGGGATTCAGTGGCGACCGGAAAGTCCGCGCGAACGCCCAGGGGATCGTCGCCGGTGGGGACCTGCGCCGTGGCGTCGCCCGGGGTCTGCCCCGCTTCGTTGCCGCACGCCGCGCCGGCGACGCCCGCAAGAGCAGCCGTCGACACGATGCCCATGAACTCCCGTCTCGATACGGACATGAGTTGCTCCTTATGGATAGTTGGCGGTTGAAATCAGTATTGGAAAGGTGTCTAGGGACGGTATGATAAACTGGAGCGAGCGTCAAGGAATGATACCTTTTACAAATTCAGAAACGCTTGACTAAAGGCTACTTGTAACTTATTGTATCTGTTGCCTTTAAACAAATCTGAGAAGTGTATTTAGCCTTGCCAATCTCTTCAAGAGGTTGAGGTAAGAATGCTCCACTTTCGTTGGGGATATAAACAGGAACTTAAGGTTTGGAGTTGACCCGGTTTAGTGGACATGTAACTTCTTGTGTTTGAAAGGAGCGTGACATGCCCAGACCCCGTACCCCCTATCCGACGGCCTTTCGGCAGCAGATGGTTGAGCTCGTTCGCGCCGGCCGCAGTCCCGAGGCGCTGGCCAAAGAGTTCGAACCCACCGCCCAAGCCATCCGCAACTGGGTCAAGCAGGACGATCTGGACCAGGGCAGGCGCGAAGATGGCCTGACCACCGAAGCCCGGGCCGAACTGCGTCGGCTGCGCCGTGAGAACAAGCAGCTCAGGATGGATCGGGAGATCCTGGCAAAAGCCGCGGCCTGGTTCGCCCGGGAGACCGAGACCCCGCCCGGGTCTTCCCGTTCATAAAGGCGCATCAGGCCGTCTATCCCGTGCGTCGGATGTGCGCCCTGCTGGAGGTCTCCCCTGGCGGCTACTACGTCTGGCTCAAACGGTCCGTCTCCAGGAGGGCCGGTGAGGATGCCATGCTGCTTGGCCGGATCCGCTTGATCCATCAACGTTCCTACGGTACCTACGGCGCACCGCGCATCCATGCCGAACTGCGCGCGTCCGGGATCCGTGTGGGAAGAAAACGCGTGGCCCGCCTGATGCGCTTGGCCGCCATCAGCGGAGTATCCCGTCGCAGAGCCGTGCGCACTACCTGGCGGTCCGCAGAAGGCCGGAAGGCCCCCGATCTGGTCAACCGGGACTTCAGCGCGCCGGAAAGAGACCGGCTCTGGGTAGCCGATATCACCTACGTGCCGACCCATTCAGGCTTCCTCTATCTCTCGGTGGTCATAGATGCCTTCAGCCGCCGGGTCGTCGGCTGGTCCATGGCCAATCATCTGCGAAGCGAACTTGTCGAAGACGCCCTGGACATGGCCCTCGAAAAGCGCAGACCCGAAGGCGTGATCCACCACAGCGACCAGGGATTGCAGTACACCTCGGTGGCTTTCGGCAAACGCTGCAGACAGTTTGGCGTCAGACCCTCCATGGGATCGGTTGGAGACTGCTACGACAACGCCCTGTGCGAAAGCTTCTTCGCCAGCCTGGAATGCGAACTGATCGATCGCAGGCGCTTTGCCACAAAAGCTGAGGCCAGACTCGACCTGTTCCAGTACATCGAGGGCTTCTACAACACGCACAGACGCCACTCTTCCCTCGGATACCTCTCACCCTTAAACTACGAAAGGAGCTTCAAGAAGATAGCCTGAATCCCAAATGGTTAACCGTCCACAAAAACGGGGTAACATCAGTTAAACTCAATAGCACACAGGTTCCAGATGACCGATACTCACGGAGATCTTGGAAGTTTAACTGGTTCAATTTGGGGAAATGTTTACATACTATACAGATTATAGCAGTGAGGAATTGATCAAATTCAACAACCTACAATTCTTTGAGGAAATTTATGAGCGTTTTAAATCAGGAAGTCCAAGACCATCACCAGGAAAGTGCAACTGAATTCGGCAATAAGCTGTCACGATTTATCTCAGAATCGACTAGAATCGGAGATCTGTTGTCTATCGATTACTCTGAAGCAGTTGTACTTGTTCACGATGCCTTGAGACAAGCGGTAAATGGTTTACCGATGGGTTGTTTCTTATTAGCTACTCGAGTTAATCCAGACACCAAACCGAGGGCTGATAGTGAGGATACGTCTCTCATATTACTTAGGGTAATTGGGCATTCGCCCTTACCCAATCGATCGGATACTGATAGTTGGCGGTTCGATGCGGCACGTCGATCAATTGATACCTCTGAACAATGGGATGCGGATAACAGAACAGACCAGTTTACGCTCAATCAACTTAGGCATGCAGGGGTACGTTGTAGCGTCCTAGGAACTTTCCGATATGTTAAGTCTGATCATAACTGGAATCTTAGCTTTGGAGCAGACATATCCAATTTCTACACCGGTCAAGGAATGAAAGTATATAAGCCAGCAGGTGAAGCACTTATAGAGATAGTTAATTATACCAAGCCTATGGGGAATGCACATCCACTAGCTGGTAAGCCTGTAGAGGTTGGTAGAATTCGATACTCTTCGAGTGAGGTTTCGACCGACAGCGAACAAGAGAACGTTCCAGTAAATATAGAACCTACTGATTTGTTAGCTCGAAGGACTGCACTATTTGGTATGAGCAGAAGCGGTAAGTCAAATACCATTAAAACCGTTGCCTCTGCGATATTCGGTCTTCGCAAAAGTAATCCCTAAACTGGTCGAGTTGGTCAGTTGATATTCGACGTTAATGGCGAGTATGCAAATGATAATCCACAGGATAAAGGATGTCTGAGAAACATCGATGATAGTGATATTGTAACCTACGGGCTCTTTGAACACCCTAATGATGTGGGAAGACGAATGATTAAATTAAATTTTTTTGGTGATACAATTTCGGACTGGAATAATGAGGAGGAAGTGTTAGCCTCCTTGGAGATGCTCATCGCGGGCAAAGGAATTATCGACGAACACCTCAAAAGTCGAACAGAGGCTCAATACGTAAGGAATTTCATAAGTACAAACGTCGAACCACCAACGCACGACTGGCAAGACATGGGTAAGAGAATTCGCTATCGTCGCAACATAACAGTTTATCGTGCTATTCTTGCTGAAGCCAATTTCGATCCACCAGTCGGGTTGTCATCTGCGCATATCGATGGTCTATTCAGTAGTAAATTGACTGATGCAATGAAATCCACTGATGAAGCGAAATACATTAGTGCCGCGACCGTTTTGAGCCAAACTTCTGTCGAGTGGTTTGAGTTGTATCAGGCGTTACAAGCTTTACAAGAATTCACTATCTCGGGAAGCCAAGGAAAAGGACATGAGAAATTCGAGCAATTCAACCGCCAATATCAAGCCAGTAAAGGTAAACCATGGAACGATGATACATTAAATGGATTACTTTCTTTGATGAGTTATAGAGGAGGGGTTTCCAGGATTAGAGAACTACGCGAAAGACATAGCCCAACCGTAGAATCCGATTATTCAACCGAGATTGTTGATAAATTGGTGAATGGCAAATTGGTCATTGTTGATCAATCAATCGGTTCCCCAATCGAAATCGAGCATACGTCCGAACGAATTATGTGGGAGATTTTCAATCGCCAGAAGGAGGTCTTTATTAACCCACCAAGGGATGAGGATTCAGGTGAGTTGATTCTCGATGAGAATGGTGCCATCATGCCTCCATCTGATATCATTGTTTACGTCGAAGAAGCCCACAATTTAATCCCAGCTTATGACCCGAAATTGGACTCTATATGGGCACGCGTAGCGAAAGAAGGGTCCAAGTTTCATATTGGTTTGGTTTACTCTACGCAGGAACCTAGTACTTAATTGACCAATAAAGGGTAATATATTATGTTCGTGCTCATCGGTGCCCATCCTTATACTTTATACCGCAGGGAGACGCCCATGAGCCGCATGGCATCGCCGATCAATCTGAGCGACGAAGATCACCAGACGCTTTTGCACTGGACGCGTTCGGGCACGACCGAACACCGCATGGCCTTCCGCGCCCGGATCATCCTGGCCGCCTATAACGGACAGAGCGGCCGGGACATCGCCCGCGCACTGAACACCCGCGAAGCCACGGTGAGCAAATGGCGAAGGCGATTCCACCGATCCGGTCTTGACGGTCTTGACGACCGGCCTCGATCCGGCAAGCCTGCCCGCTACACCGAAGAGACCGTGCGGAGCATTCTCTCCTGCCTGGACCAGGCCCCGCCTTCAGGCTACGCCGCCTGGACCGGCCCGCTTATCGCGAAGAAGCTTTCCATCGGCGTCGACTACGTCTGGCAGGTTCTGCGCAAGCAGGGCATCAGCCTGAGCAGACGCCACAGTTGGTGTGTGAGCACGGATCCTTCCTTCGCCGCCAAGGCCGCCGACATCGTAGGCCTGTACCTGGGTACCTGGACCCCCCTGCCAACGCCCTGGTGCTGTGCGTGGATGAAAAGCCCGCGATACAGGCCCTGGAACGTGCGCAAGGCTGGATCAAACTGCCCAACGGAAAGGCCCTTACCGGCTTCAACCACGAATACAAGCGCAACGGAACCACTACGTTGTTCGCGGCCCTGGACGTGGCTACGGGCCTGGTCAAAGCCGGACACTACAAGCGCCGCAAGAGAAGGCAATTCCTGGACTTCATGAACAGCATCGTCGCGGCCTGGCCCGACAAGGAGATCCACGTCATCCTGGACAACCTCAGGACCCACAAGCCCAAAGTCGACCGATGGCTGCCCAGACATCCCAACGTCCATTTCCACTTCACGCCCACGCACGCCTCCTGGTTGAACCAGGTCGAAATCTGGTTCAGCATCTTGTGGAAAGGGGCCCTGAAAGGCGGGACCTTCAAATCGGTACGCGCTTTGCGAGAGGCCATGGACCGCTTCATAGAAGCCTACAACGAGAACGCCCATCCCTTCCAATGGCAAGCCACTAAAGTCAAACAGAGAAACCTTGAAGATTAATACGCCAATTTAAACAAGTAGGCACTAGTTAAGAAGAGGAAAGGATATCGCAAGTCAAGGTCAGGTTGAAACCGTCCCGCACCAGGATGATTGTTGTCTCGATGATATTGTATTATAGTGTACTGGTTGTGTTTTCAGTCATACGATCATCGTCTACTTTAGTCGTTACGGGATCGATTTGATGTGTGAAATGTTTCCGGTATTTTCAGGTCGCGTACTTAAAGCTAAAGCAGACTACTATTTTAGCCAATCGGAGAAGGGGCTTTCATGACCGGGCGGGACGAAAACGTAGTCATTCTCTTTCGCGGCGGTCGCCTGCCGGAGTGGCATCAACTGGACGAGACCCGGCGGACCGACTACGAGCGCCGGCACGTCGACCTGATGCTGTCGGTTGCCGACCGCCACGGTCTGATCGGCATCCACGGATACCGGCTGCTTGGGCCCCGTGGGAGCTGGGAGCGGTTCTGGACCATCGAATTCCCGGACCTCGCCGGCGCTGAGACCTGGATGTCTGCCGAGGCGGAACCACCATACGGACGCTACGGTTACTACGACTATACCCTCGCCCGCCGCTGGCGGCCGGAGTGCCTTAACTGGCTGCCGCGCAAGGCCGAACTGCCGGTGACCTCCGGCACAGATCCCCATATCATACCGGCCCTTTCGGCCGATCCTTCGTCGATCGTCCTGCTGGCCTTCGGCGGCCGGCACCGGGGCGCGGACGCGGACGATTCCGGGCAGCGTGACCAGCGAAATTCCGTGGGCCATGACGAAGAGCGATGGCGGAGAATGCGGAAGGTGAGCCGGGACCACGGCCTCATCCACGGCGAGGTCTTCCGGCTGTTAGGCGCCAGCGATCACGGCGATTACGCCTGGATCCTGGAATTCCCCGGACTGGCCGGCATCGAGGCCTGGATCGACGCGGAGACGGGACCTTCGATGGCGGCCGTTCAGCGCCACGACTTCCACGTCGCACGGCGCTGGGCGCCCGAGTACTTCGCCACCTGGGCGGCGGGAAGGGGCGGGTGATGGGATTATGGGTATTGTTCGTCACGATGGTTTCGTGACTAGCTGTTTGACGTACAGTTGCACGGATAGAATACAATCCGATTGCGGTCGAAATCAGCTAGAAACTCCGAAGGAATGGTGAACACCAATGAAAACTGATTTCTGATCAGTTCAGTGTCTGTTGTGATCTTACCTACGCCGCGGCTTCCTGCACGATGCGCCCGTCGAAGAGGCGGATGATCCGGTGTGCGTGGTCGGCCAGCGTCTGGTCGTGGGTCACCATGATGATGGTCGTGCCCGCCTCGTTGAGGCCATTGAGCAGTTCCATCACCTCGGCGCCGTTTGCAGAATCCAGGTTACCGGTCGGCTCATCGGCCAGGATCAGCTTGGGGTTGCCGATGACCGCCCGCGCCACGGCCACACGCTGCTGCTGGCCGCCCGAGAGCTGCTGCGGGAAGTGGTTCCGGCGGTGCGGGATCTGCATGTGCTCCATGGCCGCGTCCACCCGTTCCTTGCGCTCCTGCTTCGAAGTGCCCAGGTAGATCAGCGGCAGTTCGATATTCTCGTACACGGTCAGTTCGTCGATCAGGTTGAAACTCTGGAAGACGAAGCCGATGTTGGCCTTGCGCAGGTTGGCCCGTTGCCGCTCGGAGTAGCCGGACACTTCCTGGTCCAGGAAGTGGTATTCCCCGCCCGAGGGGTTGTCGAGGAGGCCGAGGATATTGAGCAGGGTGGACTTGCCGCAGCCCGAGGGGCCCATGACCGCCACGAACTCGCCCTGGTCCACGGCCATGGTCACGTCGTTCAGTGCCGTCGTCTCCACCTCTTCCGTCGCATAGAGTTTCTTGAGATGCTCTGTCCTGATCATGGTTTGCTCCCGTGATGTGATGATTACTGCAAGACCAGTCTTTCCATGTCGCCGAAGTTGTCGTACATGGACGTGATGACCGTTTCCCCCTCTTCGAGTCCTTCGAGGACCTCGAAGTACTGGCTGTTCTGCCGGCCGAGCCGGATATTCCGCCGCACGGCGACCTCGCCCGCTTCATCCAGCACGTAGATCCAGCGCCCGCCCGTCTTCTGGTAGAAGCCGCCCCTGGGCACCTGCATGGCGTCGGCCAGTTCGCCCAGCGCAATGCGCACCTGCAGCGTCTGGCCGCGGCGTAGCCCGTCCGGCATGCCTTCGGGGAACTCCATGTCCGCCTCGAACTGCCCTTCGATCACCTCGGGATACACCCGGCTGATCACCAGGTCGTAGGTACCGCCCGCGAAATCGAAGGAACCGGCCTGGCCCGAGCGGATGCGGGCGATGTAGTGCTCGTCGATGGCCGCGCGCACCTTGAACTCGTCCTCCACGTCGACCTGCCCCAGCCGGTCGCCGCCGGGCTTGGACTCGCCCACCTCGGCGATGAGCGAGGACAGCAGTCCCGTGATCGGCGCGCGTATGGTCAGGTTCTCCTCGTTCTGCTTGATGAGTTCCAGGTTCAGGCGCAGCCGGTCGATCGATTCCTCCAGCTGTTGGACCTGGATCGATTGAAAAAGCGAATCCTGGTGCAAGGTCTCGACGGTGACGTCCCGCCTGGCCGTCAGGTACTCCAGGTTGTCCTTCGCCTCGTCGTAGTCCTGTCGCGAAGTCAGGTCCGCCTTGAACATCTCGTCCTGCCGCGCGTATTCCCGCTCGGCCTGGCGCAGCCAGTATTCGGTCTCCACCAGACCGGCGCGCATGCTGAGACGCCGCTGTCCCATGGTCACCCGCGTCTCCCTGAGCCGGTTCACCTCGCGGAAAAGCTCGGCCTCCCGCTGCATGACGCTGAGCTGCAGGTTGGCGTTGGAAAGCCGCAGGATCGGCGTGTCTTCCTCGACGTGGGTGCCCTGCTCCACGTAGACTTCCTCCACGCGCCCACCTTCCACGGCGTCCAGGTATATCGTCGTGAGCGGCATCACCGCGCCCTGCTCCACGATGTACTCGAGGAAGGGGCCGTAGGTCACTTGCGCCAGGGTCAGCTTCTCGGCGTCCACGTTCAGCGAGGACGGATTCACGCTGAGCAGCGCCCAGGCCCCGAAGGCGATCACCGCGGCCGCCAGGCCGCCTATAGCGATCCGGCGCGGGGTGAAGCGCTTCTTCTCGATCCGGCGGTCCATGGTGTTGTCCTGCTCACGCTGTCGCTCGGCCGTGAACATGCCCACCAGTCCCTTGGATGCTTCGCCGTTTTGATGCTTGTCGCTCATGCAGACTTTACCTTATGATTTCAAATCGATTACGTATGCCATGAGTTGGAGTTATTAGCCCATTTCGATCAATCCAGATTCCTTCGACATTGGGCATATCTTCCAGTAATCGCCGGGAATTCTCGACTCCCATGACATATGTCGCTGTTGCCAGGGCGTCTGCCGTCATGGCATCGGGGGCGATGATCGTAGAACTGAGTACTTGGTCCGAGGAAGTCCCCAGCCAGGGATTGAGAATGTGCGCAATGCGACGGCCCTGTCTAATTCTGTAGTTTTCATAACCACCGGCGGTCGCAATAGCCTCGTCTTCAAGTTCGACCATGGCACATAGTGTATCCGGCCGGTATGGTGAGCGTATCCCGACACGCCACAAGCGAGTCGGCTCAGGCCGTCCCAGGGCAAAGATGTCTCCTCCGGCAGAAACCAGGCCACATCGGACCTTGTTATTCCTCATCGTTCGAATAGCCCGATCGACGCCGTATCCTTTTGCTATCCCACCGAAATCTGCACTGTACCCAGACGACGCGATGCGTACTTCGCGCCCCCTCACCTGCAACTGACGGAAGTCAATCCGTTCGAGGATACTTCGAAGCGAACGTCGAGGCTGACTCGCGTCTTGACCGGGCAAACCCAAGTCAAAGAATCCCCAATGCCGCATAACGGGCAGTACGGTCACATCGAACGCCCCGCCCGTCATCTCACTGATCCTTCCCGCGGCTGACGCGACCCGGCTGAAGTGGGGCGACACCAGGTACCAGCGCCTGGGATGGTGGTTTACCTGTGTAAGTTCGCTGGTGCTTTGATGAACGCTGAGCAGATGGTCGATTTCCGACAGAGCGTCGAAGGACCGGACCACCGTCTCACGACAGTATTCATCCTCGGTCAGAATCAGTTCTATCGTCGTTCCCATGTGAAACTGATGGCGGCGAACTAGCCTGGGGCTGCCAGACTGCCCTGCATTGACACAAAGTGGCGCAAGTATTAAAGCGGAGGAAAACCCAAGCGATTTGATAAAGGATCGTCGATTCACGGCAGGTAACGGACTCTACTGTGTTTCAAAGACAACAGAGAGGAATGTAGTTCTAACCCCGATGGGTAAACAGCAGTCTGTTGAGCGCGTCGACTATATGGATCGAACTCTTCGTAGCGCCGGTGATTCCATCGATGTTATCACCGAGCATGTACGACGACCCGTTTTCCACGGATGTGAATTGCCGGAAGAATTTGATTTCATCCTCGACCGGCAACGGTTCGCCGGAAAGTTCAAGTGGCTCGATCACCTGGATCTCCTTGATCTCGCCGTCGGCATTAAGTGCGACGAGCAATCGAACGTTGTTGCACACAGGACAGCGGAGATCCTCCCGTATCTCGTAAACATACCCAACAGGATCGTCCTGCTCCCCAATTATAACGTAACGGTCGTATCCCCGGAAGTCCTCATGATCCCAAGATTCGGACATAGGGAAAGTAATCGAGACGAATTCCGAAACAGTCGGTTCATCGAGCGGTGGAAACAGGTAGGAAGGGCTGGTTGACTCATTTAACGACCTGTAGAGCAACGGATCCGATTTTACAACATCGGTTCCGGCGGGCCCCATGAAGTAGACGAGATTCACGGCCACGATTGCCACGCCAAGTACGAAGATAAACGCCACCGCCGTTCGATTACGTTTCAAAACTACACCATTGGTAAGTTTACCAAGCGTACGTCTGAAGTACGTAGGAATCGCTACTCGTATCTCAACGCTTCGACGGGATTCGAGCGCGCCGCCCGGAGGACGTGCAGCCCGACCGTGGAGGCCGAAACAGCCAGAACGGCCAGACCCACCAAGATGAATAGCGCTGGGCTGGGCGCGATGCGATAGGCGAAGTCACGTAGCCAGCTATCCATTACGAAGTAGGCGATCGGCCAGGCGATGAGGCTCCCCGCTACGGCCATGACAGCGAACTCTTTCGACAATAGCCGAACAAGCTGCGGCCTGGTCGCGCCGAGGATTTTGCGCACGCCGATTTCCTTCGTGCGCTGGTGCATGGTGAGGGAAACCAGGTTGAACAGCCCCAGGAATGTCAGAACGATGGCAAGCAACGCGCAAATCCCGAAGAGCATGCCAAGACGTTCTTCGGGCAAATACAACCGGTCTATGTCGTCTTCGAGAAAGGAATAGACAAGCGGGATCTCCGGGTAATGGGTTCGCCAGACGCTATTGAGGTCCTCGAGCGCGGAGGTCGTACTTCCCGGATGCAATCGAACGCTCATGTGTTCGCCA
Source organism: bacterium (assembly GCA_965207085.1). GTDB lineage: Bacteria > JAAXHH01 > JAAXHH01 > JAAXHH01 > JAAXHH01 > JAAXHH01. Next base: position 834,375 of record CBDBLQ010000002.1, read on the forward strand.
AAGGAACTGCTAAAGAAAACCATGGGCTCGACAGGCTGGTAGAGGGTACGGAAGTGAGTGTCCTGTATCACACCGACGATTCTGCAGCGCTGGACGAACTGCGGGTAGGCTACTTCGATCGTCTTTTCCAGGGCCGCTTCGACGGTAGGCCATCCCAGATGCCGGACTGCCGTTTCATTCAGGACAACCTCGAATACGGCGAACGGATTAAACATCCTCATATCTCTTGGCTTCAGATGCGAGCCCAGAATCAGGCTTATGTCCAGGGTCTCGAAGAAGTCGTGCTCGACGTTAACCATGCGGATGGACGAGGATGCGGGGATGTCGCTTCCGTCACCTCTGCGGACCATGTTCTCGCCGATCGTTCCCCTCCCGGGTGCGAGTCCGGGCACGTAATCCGACAGAGATACGCCAACGATATGCGGTGATTGCAGCAACTCGTTCTGGAAACCTTCAGAAGACCTAGGTTTAAACTTTTGGAAACCTTCAGAGGTGCTTGATTCGTCGGCCTCCATGAAGAATCCTGAGATGAGGGGGGCAACCACCACGTTGGACTTTTCGAAGCCCGGAGGTTCGTTCATCATGTACCGCAACTGACTGTAGACCACCCCCGTGCTGATGATCAGGATGACGGACAGGGAGAATTGTGCCGTGATGAGAACCCGCTTCAAAAACGTATAATCGATCGCCTTGCTCAACCGGCGACTGAGTGCGTCCATCGGCCGGAACCCGGACAGGACTGTGGCCGGGAAGCTCCCCGACAATGCGCCTACCAGTACCGAGATGGCGATCAGCCCGATCAAGACGTCGAAGTGTTGCGTAAAGCTCATCGAAAGCGTCTTCCCGGTTATGGCGTTGAAGGCCGGCAGCGAAAGCCGGGCAAGCAGAACGGCCAGGACCAGAACCAGGCCCGAGATCAGCACGGACCCACTCAGATACTGCACTACGATTCGGGAACGATCTGCGCCGAACACCTTCATGAGGCCTACTTCCTTAGCCCGGGCGGTCGACTGGACCATGGACAGATTGATGAAATTCATGCAGGCGATCAGTAGCAGGAATACAGCCCCCGTCATGAGGGTGTATAGGTAGGCCATGCTGCTGTTCGCTTCGAGTTCGTTGAGGAGATTGGAGCGCAGGTGAATCGAGGTCAGAGGCTGCAGGGAGAACCGGTAATCTTGGATGCTCTGGCTGTTCGCGGGTCTAACCTCGGAATCGAAGAATGTCTGAAACTTGAATGTCAACTCCGGTGCGAGATTCTGGTCGTTCAGTCGCAAGTACGTATAGTAGGTCGCGTTACTCCAGTTGTCCATGTAGTCCAGTTCGGATCCGAAAGACAGGAACATATCCGCGGTGAAGTGCGTATGGCCCGGGAAGTCTTCCATAACGCCCGTGATGGTAAAGCTGTACGTGTTGTCCAGGCGCATGACCTCGCCCATGGGTTCCGAGTCGCCGAAGTACTTCCGGGCCATGGATTCCGAAATGACCGCTTTGAATTGCCCATCCAACACGGTATCGGGGTTTCCCTTGAGCAGAGGTATGGTGAACACGTCGAACAGCGAAGGCTCGGTCCAATAGACACGGTCCTCGTAGAACTCGCGGTCGCCAAACCGTATGAGCCATATGGCCCGGGTCGCCCGCATGCGCACGGAACTCGCCACTTCTGGAAAGTTCTGTTTCAGCGCGGAGGCCGCCGCGGCCGGCGTGCGCGTGTTGTTGCCGTTGATCAGCCGAAAGGTATGAGGTGCGTATCTATGATGCGTATCGTAAATCCACTCGTCTTTGATGAACAGAAGGGTCAAAAGGCACGCTGCAAGTCCGATAGCCAGGCCGGTGACGTTTACGACAGTATGGGATCTGTGCTTCAGGAAAGATCTAACGGCGATTTTCAAATAGTACGAAATCAAAGTATCTGACTTCCATTTTAAAGGTGTTGACTTGGTTTATAAGTGTTCCATAGAGGGAATGCTATGGCTTTGAAGAAAGGACGATGATGTCGTTCTGGAGGATGTTTGCAAGATGGTTTTCGGTCGTGGATGGGGGGTCGGGCACATTTCTTCGTCCGGTCTGGACGCGAACCTGTTCCTATCTGACTGTTAGTTCCATCGAGCCCGGTGAAAGTTTACCAAGGCAAGCAGTGTTAAGAGACCCGCGGTGTTTTTGAAGAGACTCCGGTGTCGTTCTTAGCGGTAGTCCCACTGGTACTGGCCTCGCTATACATGAGTTTCTGTGAGAATCCGTGGGCTACGGTCAGTCGTTGCTCGACTCAGAGTCTCCGGCGTAAGGATTGGATTTCCTAAACTGGAATGGTAATACAAACTGTGAAGACACGGGAGTTTCGTCCTTAATTGCCGGTACAAATGTCATTCTCCGGGCTGTTGCTATAGCCAAACTATCCAATTCCTCATACGTTGATGATAGTTGAACCCATACTGAATCGACAGTACCGTCTCCGGATATTCGTAGTCCAATTTGGACGTTTCCTTCATTATTGATTGTAGGATAATCCATGGATGGTTGATGGAGGATTTCAGGAGGCGTATCCCAATCATTAAAGGGGGTCTCGGCGGATTCTCGCTGGGCAACAGCCCTTTCTGGCATATCATCGTTTCCGCAACCAGTGAACAGCAAAAAGACGATCAAGGTGAAAGCGAGTTTTTTCATCACAGATTTCCCGTGTTAACAGTGTGCAGATATAGACGAATGGGGCCAAGACCCGTTTGCCACGCACTGTCCTCTCTGAAATGCGACATCGGTTGGACGAGCGTAGTAAACAAGTGATCGCCGATTCGGGCCGGATGGGACGACATTCCTGAAAAAGAACCATTGTGAAATGCACGGATGAAGACACTGGCATCGTCAATCGGCATTGCCAGCACGTTATCGCGATACTTGATCAACGCATTCGACGGAAGTTGTGAGGCTAAATACCCTTCGACATTGGAAGTGTAAAAAACGGAGATGATCGATTCGTGTTGCAACACATAATCCGTGATGGCCTGAAGTGCCTTTTCGCCTTTGAAATCGCCCACAACAGGGATAATGAGATTCCTTCTGTGAAGACCCTTTACAATGGAGAATGATTCCTCTTTAGCAAGAAAACATGCAAACTCACCATTCACCGTTTTTGATAACAGCAGGTCTCGTAGATTGGGTAGTGGGGGTGGTGTAAAACCAAGAGATTGACCAATTTCAATATGACTTAAGTCGTACTGAATATCCAACTGCCTGTCGAAGAACGCACGATAGATTGTTTCAATAGTCTGCATGTCCTCTGCGGTTTCTATTCCATATGTCTTCACCAGCATCTTTACATCTTGAAGATTCCGGTCGTACAATGCTCTAACCGAATCGACACTATCGAAATAGACCACCAGTTCCGGTATGGTGGGCGTTGTATCAGAACGACTCAAGGTCGATCCTTGTCGAAACAATCTAGTAAAAAACGTAAGATCTTCATCAAGCGGTTTGCTCAATAGCCTTGACAGAAAGTCAACACGAGTCTCGGATAAGTCGAAAAGAGCTTTGTACATAAGATGTTGCAACATATTTTGCCGACGAATATCAATTATAAAAGCCATTTCGGGGTTGGTTTCGGCGATATAAGTGAAATTCTGCTCCGGTCCTACCCCTATATATACCCCTCCCGAAATTTCTAATCTACGGAGTGTCTCAATCGGGTGCAGATATGACGATTCATTGGATGTGAAGTTATCACTATAGTATTTGCCACCAGATTCGGACATATCTCTGATCAATGCACCGAATACGTCCTCAGCCAACGAATCAGGTATTGCTCCACCTTGCCACCTTCCCGCCTGATCAGCTTGGACGGGAAGGTGTACGTAGCTGGAGAGCACTAAAAGTACCGCCATCGATATTGAGTAACTCGCCATCATTCTATTAAACATCGAACAGGTCCAATTCATCTCAGATTAACAACCCGAACCCGCATTGCACGGGCAAAGTATAGCTTGATATACCGGCCATCCTAAACATGCGTCATACATTGTTTCAGATAAACCACAGACAACAACTGTATAGTTACACAAAAACACAGTGGCTTCTGCGTCCTGGATCCCAATACCTGGAACTTTCCAGTCCTTAAAAGCTACGAAATTAGACAGGGCAAAGATAAAGAAGAAGACTACGCCGATTGTAAGTCTACGGATTTTGCTATGCATTGTATCACTCCTTGACTGGCTAATTCAACGAAAAACAAGTTACTTTTCAAGTAAAAAGATGAAAAACTGTACTTGTTTACTTACTTGCCTCCTTTCCCTTTTTTTCATCTCAGCGATGGTGTCGAAAACGGACTAACGGCTAGGTTCAATCTTTGAAGGGTGCAGATATGCACGATTCATTGGATGTGTAGTTATCGCTATAGTATTTGCCTCCTGGTTCGGACATATCTCTGATAAAAACACTAAACACGAACACATCCAGCGAATCAGGCTATGTTCCTCCTTGCCACCTTCCCGCCTGATCAGCATGGCCGGGAAGGTGTACGTAGGTGGAAATCACTAATAGTAACACCACCGATATTGAGAAACTTGCCTTCACTCTATTAAACATCGAACAGGTCCAATTCATCTCAGATTAACAACCCGAACCCGCATTGCACGGGCAAAGGATAGCTCCTGCTACAGGCCATCCTAAACAAGCGGCATAAGCTGAGTTACTATCACATCTAATGACTGTAAGGTTACACAAAAACACAAGGGCTTCTGCGTCCTGGATCCCAATACCTGGAACTTTCCAGTCCTTAAAAGCTACTAAGTTAGACAGGGCAAAGATAAAGAAGAAGACCACGCCGATTGAAACTCTACGGATTTTGCTATGCATTGTATCACTCCTGACTGGTTAGTTCAACAAAACGAACAAGTTACTTTTCAAGCGAAAAGATGAGAAACTGTACTTATTGGCCTCCTTTCCCATGTTTTTTCATCTCAGCGATGGTGTCAAAAACGGACTTACGGCTAGGATCAATCTTGGACAGGTATCTTATGTTTTTGTGTTTATCAATCAGTAAACCGTATGGGGATTGTGTTAGATTGAATGGGTTCTTCTTCGCGACAAAAACAGGGAATCGATACGCATATTGTTTGATTGTCTTATCAACCTCCGCAGTGGTGCTGAATTGAGCAATGCCGATAACTGGCATACCGTCTAATTCTGCTGAATCGATTGCACCCATTGCCTCTAAGCAAGAACTGCAATCAGAAGCTTTAAACAACAAGACAACCAATTCACGCTCACCTATATGGGGTACTTTAACCGGAATCTCATGAAGATTGGTTGCCTCAAATTCCGGAATGAATGTCTGTCCGAAAACCTGTATTGATTCAGCAACACGGATCTTTACAGCAGCCTCGCTTAACCTAAGTCTTAAATCTACATTCTCTTGGCTGGTTTTGTAATCTCGCCAGAGTAGTACGACATTCATTACAAGAAACAGTGCAGCGGTTAGTATCCAGATTGTGCGATTGCTATGGAAAAAGGCCGACATTACATCCTCATTTACAACTATGACTAGTGCCATGAACTGTGTGATTGAATAGTCCTGTTTGCTGTGTTTGAAACGTAAACTCTGAGTCCCCTCCGAAAAGTCCTGTGTTTAAATGATGAAGGATGAGGTATAGGTTTCCCGTGTCAAGCCTATGCCGCAATGGACCGGACCGCAGAAAGGGGCCGGATGTTCAGGAAGAGCGATCCTTCTCGTCAGATCGACCTGTTCGGCGATTTCGAAGCGCACATGAAGTCGTCTCGTCAGAAGCGGATCAACGACCCGCGGGCCTGACACAACCTGTTCATTCGCCGTGTCACCGCTCAGATCGACGAGACGCCCTACGTCGTGCTCTTCGACGAGACTGTCGGTCGTCCGAACGCGCCGGTGCGCGTGCTGGTGTCGATGATGATCCTGAAGGAGGGACACGGCTGGAGCGACGCGGCACTTTACGAGCACTGCCGTTTCAACCTTCTGGTCATGCGGGCGTTGGGTCTTTTGAGCCTGTCGGACGTTGCGGCGGCCTCGACGCCGAACAACGCCTTCTGTGTCCCGGCGGTGGAACGCGCGCAGGAGGTGGTCGGAACGGTCGGCGAAGCATCCATGGACGGAGCGTATCAGGACGCAGACAACGCCGCCTGGGCGCAGCGGGAGAAGAAAGCCTTCCATTACAGCGGCATCCAGGGCGGAAAGGGGCGTTTTTCCTACGATCGAAGGGGCGAGGAGGGATGGGTGGAAGACGCCCGAACCGGCCAGTGGCAGCGTGCCACGGCATACAAGCCGGGACACTACAGGATCGAAGTGGACGGCAGGAAACGGTACTTCACCGACCAGACCGTCGAGGCCTTCGAACGACGAAGGCGGGTCGAAGACCTGCCGGAGGCCGTCCGCAGAAGGCGCAACAACGTGGAGGCCAGCATCTTCCAACTGGTCATCCACACCAGAAACGGCAAGACGCGCTACCGGCGACACCATGCCCATCAGAGATGGGCATGGTGTCGCGGCCTGTGGATCAACCTGATGCGCATCAGGCATCATCTCGTCCAATCCTCGCCGGTTCCCGCCTGAGGGGCATAAAGGCCCGCAAAACGGCCTTGCGAAGACGTCGCGGACCCGGAAAAGGGCCTGGAACGAAGCGGAAAGCCGCACTACGAACCCCCAGCCGAAGTATGCGAAGCACATCCTGAACGATGGCGCACAACGCATCAGGGCGCTGGCGCATAGTCCTAACACGGTGAAGACCCCTTTTCGGACACGACTCAAGTTTCCTTAGATGTGATAGACCGAAGCGTCTTTTCTTTCAGAAATCGACATTGTGCACGTTTTCATATAGGCTTATGCAGATATCATGCCAACGTGTACTTACCAATTTTAATTTTGCTAATGAAAAGGAGGTATCTTGTTGAAATACATGATTTTGTGATGTTTATCGAAGCAACAGAAATTGAAGGAATGGTACCTGGTGTTCAAGACGTTGATACAGAATATGTAGACTCCCGACTACATCAGACTACATAGCGTCATTCTTTTGTGTGTTTAATAATGTAGCCGGACTCTTCTATTGAAAAATGATGGGAGGTAGCACAGCAATCAGGTAGTCATGCTAAATACTGATACAAGGCACAGAAACCTCCAGAGAGCTGATCATTCACCGATATTGAGACGGAGATATCCCATGACTCCTTAATAGTTTATACAGATGTGTGCGATGCACTCCGACGATTTCCGCAGCCTTCGATACGTTGCCATTCGTTTCCCTTAAAATGTTCTCAAGATATTGACCTTCCGTATCCTTCGGCATACCTGTTCTGACTGTTCGGAGCGACGGAATTTCGTTACTTCGGTCTGTGTCCTCCAGTACTTCAGGAAAGATATCCTCGACGGTGATCTGACCGTTCGACGCCAGCGCAATCGCCGATCTGAGCCTGTTCTCGAGTTCTCTCACGTTACCCTCCCACCTATGGTGAAGCAACCTGGACGTCACTGTTGGTGAGATCTCCAGCGGCTGACTACCGGGAGACGTCAGTCTCCTCATGAAGTGTTGGACAAGCAACGGTACATCGGCTGTACGCGACCGAAGTGGCGGCAGATGAAGAACCGCGCTCCTGATCCGATGGTAGAGATCCAGCCGGAAGGACTTTTGAACGACAGCCTCCTGCAGATCTCGATTGGTTGCTGCGATTACTCGAACATCCGTATACCTTTGTCGGACACTGCCATAAGGTCGATACGATCCATTCTGTAGTACCCGCAGTAATACAGACTGTGCAGACAGAGGCAATTCGCCGATCTCGTCGAGAAAGATCGTCCCCTTATTCGCAGCGGCAAACAGACCTGGCTGTTTCCTGTCGGCGCCCGTGTACGCGCCTCTTTCGTGACCGAAAAGCTCGTTTCCCATCAGCGTCTCAGGCAGCGCGGCACAATCCACGATGACAAAGGGTTGGTCGGTGCGGTTGCTTGCCGAATGAACCGCCTTGGCAATCAGTTCTTTTCCGGTCCCGGTTTCGCCCGTTATCAAAACCGGTAAATCCGTCCGTGCATACTGAAAGGTCTTTGAACAGACTCGTTTCATAACGTCACTTTTGTGAACAATAGATTCAAAGGCAGGATGCTCGTGATAACTCGCGACTTGCTCTGATGAACTGTGGAGATTCTTTCCGGATGATCCCATGCAACCTCCCGTGTACGGGTTTGTACCACGTCTTGTCGTAAGTAACGATTTCTTGAGGGATTACATGATTTCGTATGTGCTTAAAGCGTGACATAGCGCGCACTATGTTTCAAGAACTGTTAATCTGTATGTCTGTAATTAACTGTCAAGTGGATATTATTTAAATGTATGAAATTTAATTTTATTATATTTTATTAGACCCTGTGACCGGTATGCAGGTTGATGGACCATAATTCTCGTAGACGGATCGAACGAAATCTGCTATCATAACTGTTTGATTACACGACTGAATTTGCACCTGCGATCAGCTAGAAACTAACATGTCTTCAACCCCAAACTCGAGCATCCGGCAGCGGCTGCTGTATCTCCACGCGCGGACACCCAGCGTTTTCTCCGAGATCCTGGGATACACACCCGTTGAACCCGTCAAAGACTACCGGGCGGAAATCACGGCGGATGTCACGGATTGGCCTTACAACACCGTGCACGACGCGCTCGTCGACGGCTGGCAGATCGTGCAGTTTCCCCATCTCCAGGCGCCTATCGACGACCGGGATCTGGACGTCGTGGGATACGAGTTCATCTTGCAGAAACTGGAGGAGGTCCAGGATGGATGAATCCCATCTGCTCACGGATATGGAGATGGTCGGCTTTATCGTAAATGGCTATCACCTGCTCGAACTCGATCTTCCCGAGGGGCTCAACGAGCGCATCGCCGGCCGGCTGGACGAACTGGACCACAATCCCGGCGACGCCATCGCGGAAGAGGTTCCGGAGCTCTGGCAGGCGGTCGAACATCCCGCGGTGAAAGGCGCCCTGGTCAGCCTGCTCGGCGAGGACTACGAGGTACAGGGCCACCGCCACTGGCACTGCAAGCAGCCGCATACCGGCCACATGTCCTGGCACCAGGACAGCACCAACAGCCGGGACACCCGGATCGACCGGCTGCTCGGGCTGTTCTATCCCACCGACATCACCCCGGAGATGGGACCCACGATCATCGTCCCGGGCACGCAGTTCCGCAACGCGCCCACGGACCGCATGGCCACCTATACCAACATCCACGGGCAGGTGCCGATGGTCGTCAGGGCCGGGACCTTCGCCCTGACCCACTATGACCTCTGGCACGGCACCGCGGCCAATCGGACATCCTTGAAACGCCACATGATCAAGTTCCTGTTCAGGCGGATGCGGGACAACCGTGCGCCGACCTGGAACCACGATCCAGAAGCCATGAACGTGCCCACCGCCTGGGGTGGGAAACGGGATGATCCCAAGAACGTCCTGTCTTTCGGCAACCCTATCGGCGTCGGACAGAGCGATCACTACAAGGAGCGCCGGATACGGTGGAAATGCTGGAACAACCTGCTGGGAGTCGCCGATGCGGCTGACCGTTAGCAACCATTCCTTCGAGTACCTCGACCTGGAGGGCACGCTGGCGCTGGCCCGGGCCATCGGCTTCAAGGGCGTGGACATCGCCGGGTTCCACGACCGGGGGCGATGCAGCCTGGAGCCGGACGAAGTGGGCGCGGACCCGCTGGACCACGCGAACCGCGTCAACCGCATGCTGGCGAAATACGAACTGGAGGCCGTCGATTTCTTTCCGCAGTTCGGCGCGTCCCTCGAAGAACGGTCCTTCAACGCCCCGGACCCCTCGGTGCGGAAGCGGAACAGGACTTCATTCGAGGGGATCATCCGCTTCTGCGAGGCCGTCGGCATACCGGGGTTCACGATCAGTGCGGGCACGCACCACCCGGATCGCTCCTTCGAGGAGAATCTCGACACGGCCGTCGAAGCCATGAACGAATTGACCGATCTCGCGGGAGAACGGGACATCACAGTCCGCTTCGAACCCCACGTCCAGTCCGTCGTCGACACGCCGGAAAGGGCGCTGGCCCTGCTGGAGCGGGCGCCGGAGGCCACGGTCACGCTGGACTACTCGCACTTCGTCATGCAGTACATCCCCGAGGATCGGATCCACCCGCTCCTTCCCCGCACCGATCATTTCCACATCCGCGCGGCGCGGCCCGGGAAACTGCAGTCCCGGCTCGACGAGAACACCATCGATTTCGTGGACATCGCCCGGCGGCTCGAAGGACTGGGCTACCGGGGCTGCCTGTCCATCGAGTTCGTGTACATGACCTGGTTCGACTGCAACCGTGTCGACTGCCTGACGGAGACCATCTTCACGAAAGACCTCATGCAGCAGCACGTGCCGGTGTAACGCCACATGCCCGACCTCTACGCCGGCGCCGCCCGGCGCGTGACCAACCCTCCACTGGGTATACGGACCTTCGGCTTCAGTTCGCGGGAAGGACTCGTGCAGTCGATCGAAAGCGATCTGACGGCCACGGCGCTGGTCCTTTCGGATGGAAGGGCCAAGGTCGTGATCGTCGCGACGGATACCGGGTGGATGGACCTGCCCGTAATGAACGGCCTGCGGGAGCGCATCGCCGAAGCGGTGGGAACGGCATCCTCCCACGTCATGGTCAATCTCAACCATACCCACAGCTCGCCCGCCACGCCGGAGTGGTTCCCCGATGAACCCGGACAGCTCGCGCTGCAGTCCCGGTACCAGGAGGATCTGTGCGGCTGGATCACGGAGGCGGCGCGGGAGGCGGACGAACGGAAGGTCCCCGCGCGCATCGGCGCGGGGCAGGGCGATTGCCGCCTCGGGGTATACCGCCGGGAGACCGATCCCGCCGGCGAGGTCTTCCTCGGCGAAGTACCCGGCCATAGGACCGACCCGGCCGTGGGGGTCCTGCGCGTGGACGACCTGGAAGGCCGTCCCATCGCCACATTGTTTTCCTACGGCTGCCACCCGGTGACCGTCGGACCCCGGTCCATGGTGGCTTCGCCGGATTTCCCGGGCGCGGCCAGGGACCTGGTCGAGCACGCTATCGGGGGACTGTCGCTTTTTCTCCAGGGATGCGGCGGGAACATCATGCCGCGGGGCGGCCTGAGCATGGAGGCCGACTGCAGGGACGAGAAAGACCGTATCGGGGCCACGCTGGGCGCCGAGGTCGTCAAGGTCGCCGCGGGAATCCACACCCACCGGAAGCGCGGGAAGCGCCAGCGCATGGGATCGCTGTCCCGCATTTCCGTCTGGCCGTGGGAACCGGTCACCGGCGAGACGTGCACCCGGCTGGCCGCCGCGGACGAATCCGTTTCGCTCGGGTTCATCGACCTGCCTCCGCTCGACGAGGCCCGGGCCATCAGGGAGGAATGCCACGAGGCGCGGGACCAGGTCCGCGCACAGGGCGGCAAGACATGGGAGATGCTTGTTACCACGAGATTTGCGGACTGGAGCGACCGGCTCGTCGAGGCCGTAGCAACCGGCAGCAACTCGATCGATGTCGTGGTCCAGGCCATCCGGATCAACGATATCGTCCTGGCCGCGAACAGCACGGAGACCTTTTTCGAAACCGGACTGGCCATCAAGGCCGGGTCGCCGTTTCCCCAGACCGTGGCCATGGGCTACACCAACGGATGCGTATGCTACCTGCCGAGGGCGGAGGATTTCCCGGCCGGCGGCTGGGACATCCGCAAGCGCTGGTACGGCGTGCCCGACCTGCTGTTCCAGGCCTACAGCATGCCCACGGCCATCAACCCCGATTCGGAGCAGCGGGTCGTCGACGCCACGCTGGCATTGATCGACGGGTTGAAATGACCGAAGGGTTGAAATGACCGCGCGCGTGTGCCCGGCGAAGCGTTTCCTGCCGCATTGCGGTCGTGCGGCGGGAGCGAGGGTTTACTGCCGCATCTCGGCCGTGCGCCGCAAGTGAGGACTGCCCATGGGTGATTTATCGTTCGAAGCGCACAGGAAGTCCCGCCCCAAGGCTACGGAACTGTATTCGCGCGCGCTTAATTCGCTGGCCGGCGGGGTGGGTCACGACTTGCGAAGGGGCCATCCCCTGCCGTTGTACATTTCCCGTGCGGCAGGCTCACGCAAGTGGGACGAGGACGGCCGTGAATTCATCGACTATGGCATGGGCAACGCCGCGCTGCTGCTGGGGCACGCGCCGCCGGAAGTCTGCCGGGCCATGCACGACGCCCTCGATCTGGGCTTTCATTTCGGCAACGACCATCCGATGCAGCTGGAGTGGGCCGCGCTGATCCAAAGGCTGGTCCCCTGCGCGGAACGCGTGCGCTTCGTGAACTCGGGGTCCGAGGGCAGCATGCTCGCGCTCCGTGTTGCCCGGGCCTTCACCGGCAGGACCAGGGTGCTGCGCTTCGAGGGACACTTCAGCGGATGGCACGACGGCGTGGGCAAGGGGGCCATGATCCCCTTCAACGAACCCGTCTCCGCGGGTATCCCTCCGGCCGTCCTCGATACGATCGAAGTCATTCCGGCGGACCTCGACCGCGTCGCCGAAGTACTGGAGAAGGACCGGGACATCGCCGCCGTGATGCTGGAGCCGTCCGGCGCGTCCTGGGGTACCGGACCCCTGACCGTGGCCTTTAACGAGGGGCTTCGCGATCTGACCCGGAACCACGGCGTGCTCCTGGTCTACGACGAGGTCATTACGGGATTCCGCTACGCGCCGGGCGGCTACCAGGAATGCGCCGGGCGGCTACCAGGAATGCGCCGGGATCACGCCGGACCTGAGTTTCCACGGCAAGATCGTGGCGGGCGGCATGCCCGGCGGCGTGCTCGCGGGCCGCGCCGACATCATGGGAGTGTTCGACTACACCGGCGACGCCCACCGGGACCGGTACGAACGGGTGCATCACCTGGGGACCTTCAACGCCAACCCGGTCTCCACCGCCGCCGGCATCGCCACTTTGAAGCAAGTAGCCACGGGTCTGCCCCAGGAACGGGCGAACCGGCTGGCAGAGCAGTTGCGCCAGGGTATGGACGGAATCCTCAGCGAGGAAGGCGTGGCCGGTTACGTCTACGGCGACGTGTCCATCTTCCACGTCTACCTGGAGGCTTTTCCGGGGAGCGGCGCTTCCGACCGTGAACGACTGGTCACTCGCGACGTGAACGTCCTCAAGGGGATCCCACCTCCCGTGGTCTCCGCCTTCCAGAAGATGTTGCTCGCACGCGGCATCGATCTGGTCTCCTACACGGGAGGCGTCACCTCCTCCGCCCATAACGACGAGGATATCGCGTTGACGTTGGACGCCTTCGGAGACGTCATTCGGGCCCTGGTCCGGGAGCGCGTGATCGCGACACTCAAGTAATGAAGCCAGGGCGTGCGAAACGGTTTATCTCATCAACTTAACCAGGAGCAATTGGTCACATGGAACTCACCCTGACTTCGCCGCGGACCAGAGCAGCACAACTGGCTGGCATCCCGGCACCTGACGGATGTGACGCACAGGTGATTCGTCTGACCGGAAGCGGCGGTTCGACCCTTCTTGCCGAACGGGATCCCCTATCAGCTATATACCACGCCATCCTGCCGTCCATGGCATCGGGCGAGGTGGCAACCTGGGACGCGTCCGCCGTCGATGGCCCGGCGCCGCACTGCGGCATCGAACATGAATGCCGTGAAGACCGGGTGGAAGTGGTGCTGGGCGGCGCGCCGTTCATGACCTTTCACCACGGTACCGCATATCCCAAACCCTTCATCAATCCTATCCTCACGCCGGGCGGTGTCAACATGCTGAGGGCGCCCATGCCGGCTTACAGCGAAGGGGAGCACCCCTGGCAGCGGGGACTCACCCTGATGCAGGGCGCCATCAACGGCGTGGATTGCTGGGGTGAATTCGACCGGCCCGGGTTCGGGCGGACCGTCCAGGATGAAATGTCCATCCACCGGGGGCCGTTGTCGCTCACGATCGCCACGGGCAACACCTGGTATGAAGCGGACCGGCCCCTCATGTCCGACCGCCGGTGGTACCGTCTCTTCGACACCGGCCGCGACGCCGTGATACTGGATGTCCTCTTTACGCTCATCACCGACCACGGTCCCGTGACCATCGGGTCCACGAAGGAGGGCGGGTTCCTCAGCATCCGCGTCAATCCCACCATGAACGCGTCGGGCGACGGCCGGATGCGCAACGCCTACGGCGCGGACGACGAGACCGGTTGCTGGTCCCGCCGGGCGCACTGGATGGACTACTGCGGCCCGTTGGGTGGCGAGGCCGGCGAGGCCGGGCCGACCGGCGAGACCGGCAAGGCCGGAGAGACCGGGCTGACCAGGCTGACCGCAGGCTTCGCCGTCTTCGACCACCCGGACAACCTCCGCTATCCCACGGCCTGGCACGTGAGAGGGTATGGCCTGTTCGCCGCGAACTGCTGGATGGTATGGGACGACCACCACTGCGAAGCGGATACGGAGACTACCTTCCGGTGGCGCGTCGTCATACACACCGGCGATACGCGCGAAGCGGCCATCGCGGACCGTTTCCTGGATTACGTGGACGGACCGCGGGCGCAGTGGGAACAGCCTGCGGTTTAAACTCCTTGAAAGCCCTTCCAATCTTCCTGTATCTTGTCAGGCCGTATCTACACAGCATCGGCGTGCCGACGGGCCGGATCTCCGAAAACTGCAGGATCGAGCCGGGCTTAAGGTACGGACTGACATCGGGTACTGCTGCCGCTCGGCGACGGAATCGGGTTCGCATATTAGAAGGAAGCGCAAATGAGTGAAGAACAGCAGCACGATGATCTGAAGATCGTTGAGGAACTCAAAGAAGCGGGCGAAAACATACGGACAGAGATTTCCAAGGTCATCATCGGCCAGCAGGACGTGATCCAACAACTGCTGACCGTCCTCCTGGCAAACGGTCACGCCCTGCTGATCGGCGTTCCGGGGCTGGCCAAAACCCTTCTGATCAATACGCTGTCCAGGACGCTCGATCTCAAGTTCAGCCGCATACAATTCACGCCTGACCTGATGCCGTCCGACATCACGGGAACGGAAATCCTGGAAGAGGACCGGACGACCGGTCACCGGGAGTTCAAGTTCATCCGCGGACCGATTTTCGCGAATGTGATCCTGGCCGACGAGGTCAACCGTACGCCGCCCAAGACCCAGGCGGCCCTTCTGCAGGCGATGCAGGAACACGAAGTGACGGCCGCGGGCGAGTCCATGAAGCTCGACGAACCGTTTTTCGTCCTGGCGACGCAAAACCCCATCGAGCAGGAAGGCACCTATCCGCTGCCCGAAGCCCAATTAGACCGCTTCATGTTCAGTATTTACATGGATTATCCGTCCCGGACTGAAGAGATCGAAATCGCCCGGAGCACGACGAGCGTTCAGGAAGCCGAGCCGGAACATATCCTCACGGGGACCGACGTAAAGAAACTGCAGCAGCTGATCCGTAGAGTGCCCGTGGCGGACCATGTGGTCGAATACGCCGTCTCACTGGCGCGCATGACCCGTCCGAACGAGCCGGACGCCCCGCCCTTCATCCGCGACAGGGTCAGTTGGGGCGCCGGTCCGCGGGCATCCCAGTACCTGATCCTGGGCGCAAAGGCCCGGTCGGTGCTCATGGGAAACTTTACGCCCACGCCGGAAGACGTGCGCGCCCTGGCGCTGCCCGTGCTCAGGCACCGCATCGTGACCAATTTCAACGCCGACGCGGACGGGGTCACCGCCGATGACATCATCACGCAACTGATGGATGAATCCAAAGGCGCCTGATCCTGACGAAAAGCGCCCGATCCTGACGAAAAGCGCCCGATCCTTCCGCATGCTCGACCGCACAACATGAACTCGACCGAATACCGCAAATACCTCGATCCGATGACCGTGTCCCGTCTCGCCCGGCTGGATCTCAAGGCGCGGCTGGTCGTGGAAGGGTTCATCGCAGGGCTGCACAGCAGTCCCTACCACGGGTTCAGCGTCGAATACGCGGAACACCGGCAGTACATGCCGGGCGATCCCATCAAGCATATCGACTGGAAGGTCTTCGCCAAGTCAGACCGGTTCTACATCAAGGAATACGAAGAAGAAACCAATCTGAAATCCTATATCTTCCTGGACGTCAGCGCGTCGATGGAATTCGTGTCTACGGGGATAAGCAAGCTGGAGTACGGGAGATACCTGGCGGCCGCGCTCACCTACCTCATGCTGAGCCAGCAGGACTCCGTGGGCCTGGTGCTATACGACGAGCGGATCAGGCAATACGTTCCCCCGCGGTCGGTCCGCAACCACCTGCACATCATTCTGCAGCGGCTGCACGCCGCGGCGTCCGGATCCGGAACGCGAAGCCGGGCGACGTTTCACTCGCTGGCGGAACGGATCAAGCGGCGCGGACTGATCATCATCATTTCCGATCTGTTCGACGAACCCGGTGACATCGTCGACAGCATCCGGCATTTCCGCCATCGAAAACATGAAGTGATCGTGTTTCGTCTGCTGGATCCCGCCGAAAAGGACTTCGGTTTCCGCCATCCCGCTCGTTTCCGCGACATGGAGACCGGGGAAGAGGTATACACCCACCCGCACGTTATCCGTGAAGCCTATCTGGGCGACCTGAAGGAACAGGACGAACTGTACACCCGCGTCTGCCGGGAGAACGCCGCGGACTATCTCAGCCTGGACACCGGCACGCCATTCGATCAGGCCCTGCTGACTTTCCTCGCCAAGCGCGCCCACCTGGGCTGACGCTCAACTTCACATTCGGTCACAGAGATCCGGGCCGTTGGGAAAAAAAGATTCGGAGCAAAAGACAGGCATAAGGACAGGCGTGAAACGGGGCGGCATGCGGTACGCGGCCGTCAAACGATCGCCGCTTCATCTTCCCGTGAGAAGAAGTGGGCCCTGGCCATATTCACCAGGAGCGGCAGTTCCGTGTTTATGGCGGGGTCTACGAAGGCGTCCACCCTGGCGATGAACGGATACCGGCCGGTCGTCAAGTAGAGGAAGGTCTCGCTTCCCATGGGTTCCACCACCTCGACGGTCGCCTTGATCTGACGGGCTTCCTGCCAGTCCTTGTTCGCATCCACGGAAGTGATGTCCTCCGGACGGATGCCGAAAGTGACCTCCCGGTCCCGCCAAGGCACCAGGGCCTCCCGCATGCCATCCGGAATGGGAAGCCGGAGGCTGCCTTCGTCGAACGCCGCATGCCCGTTGTCGAACACGACCCGGCCTTCCAGGAAGTTCATGCCCGGACTGCCGATGAAGCCCGCGACGAAACGGTTCGCCGGTTTCTCGTAAAGCTCGAGGGGCGCGGCGACCTGCTGCACCTCGCCGTCTTTCATCACGGCGATCCGGTCGCCCATGGTCATGGCTTCGACCTGGTCGTGGGTGACGTAGACGATGGTCGCTTCGAGGCTGTTGTGGAGCTTGCTGATCTCCGTCCGCATCTGCACGCGCAGCTTGGCGTCCAGATTCGAGAGGGGTTCGTCGAAGAGGAACACCTTGGGCTTGCGCACGATGGCGCGGCCCACCGCCACGCGCTGACGCTCGCCGCCGGACAGCGCCTTCGGCTTGCGGGCGAGGAGATGGCCGATGCCCAGGATGTTGGCGGTCTCGTTGACCCGCGCCTCGATCTCGGAGCGGGGATACTTGCGCAGCTTGAGCCCGAAGGCCATGTTCTCGTAGACCGTCATGTGGGGGTACAGCGCGTAGTTCTGGAACACCATGGCGATGTCCCGGTCCTTCGGCGGGACGTCGTTCACCCGTTTCCCGTCGATGTGAATTTCGCCGGAAGTCACTTCTTCCAGCCCGGCGATCATGCGCAGCGTGGTGGACTTGCCGCAGCCCGAGGGGCCGACGAGGACCACGAACTCCCGGTCCTTGATTTCCAGGTTGACGTTGCGGACCACGGTGTTCTTGTCGAACCGCTTGTCCACGTTCTTCAGGACTACATCCGCCATGAAAGCACTCCTCCGGGACCCCTCCGGCTGGTCGGTGGGACTCCCGTATTGTGTGACCCGCCGGGGTTTTTGTCAATACAATATCCCCGCCGGACCGGTCTGCCTCGGCAGCCCGTCAAGGCGGCCTTGCCGGCGTGTCCACGTCCCGCCTGCCAGGCGCGGTTTTATTTGACTTTGCCCCGTAAAAACGTTATTTTGTCTGCTCATTTTCGGGAAACAATCCACTTGCCTGTTGCGCCGTGCGCAAACCCCAGATAACCGGACTGCCGGGAGGAGTCTTACCATGCCGCTCATCGTCGAGCTGGACCGCATCAAGGAAGCCGTAGAGGGCATCGACGTCATTCAGGATATAGAAGACGGTTTCGTCGCCTATTCGCAGGGGAAGGTGCAAGTCCCGCCGGTCGGCGAAATGCACTTCGAGGATCCTCCCGGGAACGTGCACATCAAGTACGGCGCGATCAACAACGACGACTACTACGTCATCAAGCTGGCGTCCGGGTTCAACGACAACCCGACGGTCGGACTGCCCCGCGTCCAGGGCATGATGCTGATCTTCAACCAGCGGACGGGCCAGCCCGTGGCCTTTCTCCTCGACCAGGGCTACCTCACCAACGTGCGCACGGCCGCCATGGGGCCGGTCGTGGCCAAGGCCCTCGCGCCGAAGAACGTCAGCCGCATCGGCGTGTTCGGCACGGGGCTCCAGGCGCGCATGCAGGTCGAGTACCTCAGGGGCGTCGTCGACTGCACGGACGTGATCGCCTGGGGCCGTTCCGCCGAGAGCAAGGCCGCCTACAAGAACGAAATGGAAGCCCAGGGATACACCGTAGAGATCACGGATGACGCCGGCGCCGTGGCGGCGACGAGCAACCTCATCATCATGTCCACGCCGTCCCTGTCACCGCTGCTTACCGCCGACCAGGTGCGTCCGGGCACGCACATCACCGCCATGGGTTCCGACACGCCGGACAAGATCGAACTCGATCCCGGCGTCCTCGCGAAGGCCGACGTGGTCGTGGCGGACAGCATTCCGCAATGCAGGCTGCGCGGCGAGATCGCGCAGGCGATGAAGGCGGGCGCCATTACCGAAGACAAGGTGGTCGAGCTCGGAAACGTGATCCAGGATCCGTCCTTAGGCCGCACTTCCGACGATCAGATCTCGATCGCCGATTCGACCGGCGTCGCGGTACAGGACATCCAGATTTCCAAAGCCGTCTATCACGCCGTAAAGTAGCGGAGCAGGTGGCGCAACGAACCAAGGAGCAAGCACATGGCAGCGGCCTTCCAGCCTTTCGAACTGGAACGCATCATGTCGGACTGGGAGCAGGTCGTGGAATACAACCTGTCCGAGAGCGGCGCGCACCCGGTTAAAGTCAGAGAATTGATCGAACACGATCCGGGCATCCTGGATCGCATGCTGGATACGGAACTGGGCTACGGATACGCGAATGGCTCGCCGGAACTGAGGGAGGCCATCGCCCAGTACTACCCCGGCGCGACCGCCGAGAACGTACTGGTGACCATCGGGTGCATCGAGGCCAATTTCATCACGTTCCAGACGTTGATGGAAGGTGGCGGCGAGGTGGCGGTCCAGGTGCCCTGCTACCTCCAGAGCTGGGGACTCGCGCACAACCTGGGCGCCGTCCGGCGGACGTTCAACCTCGATCCCGACCGCAACTGGGCGCTCGATACGGACAGCCTCGAAGCCGCCGTCTCGGACGATACGAAGCTGATCTCCATCTGCAATCCGAACAATCCGTCCGGCCAGATTCTGACGGAAGCCGAAATGGACGCCGTCGTCCGTGTGGCCGAAGGCAGTGGCGCCTACCTGCTCGCGGACGAGATCTACGCCGGTTCCGAACGGGAACGCGAGGAAGTGTCGCCCACCTTCTACGGCCGGTACGACCGGGTCATCTCGGCGGGCAGCATGTCCAAGTCCTTCGCCATGCCCGGCCTGCGGATCGGATGGCTCGTCGGTCCCGAGGACCTGATCAGGAAGCTCTGGATGCGCCACGAGTACCTGACGCTGAGCACGGCCAAGCTGTCCAACCACTTCCTCGCGCCGCTGGCGCTGCGCCCCGACGTGCGGAAGGCCATCTTCGAGAGGACGCGGGGCTATATACGGCGCGGATGGGATAACTACCAGACCTGGATCGGCGACAACGCGGACATCCTGAGTCTCGTGCCGCCCCAGGCGACGGCCATTTCCTTCGTCCGGTACAACCTGAAGACCGATTCCGCGACGCTGGCGAATCGGTTGATCCAGGAGAAGTCGGTACTCATCGGGCCCGGCGACTACTTCGGCGTGCCCAACCATCTCCGCATCAGCTACGGTCTGCCGCCCGACTACCTGAACGAGGGGCTGCGCCGTATCTCCAGCCTGCTCCGCCAGGTCGCCGAGGAAGAGGACGCCGGATCCGAAAACGAGCGCGGCGCGGCCGCCGGCTGATCACGGGAAGGGCCTGCCATGAAGCCGTCCCTCGATCCGTTGGTACCGGTCGACGAGTTCCCCTTAGTGCAGACCTGCACGTACATCAACGCGGCCAACGTGACGCCCATGTACCGTCCGGCGGCCGCGGCGATCACCGAATGGTACCGGGACGTCGCCGAGCACGGCAGCAACCACTTCGACGAAGAAGCCGAAGCCACGGTTTTCGACGAACTCCACCGGCAGGCGGCCCGGCTCTTCAACGCTTCCCCGACGGACATCGCCGCCGGTTCCAGCACCACGGAGCTCCTGAGTTCCCTCGCCTGGGCGGTCATGCCCGACGCGGAGACCAACGTCGTCAGCACCGACGTTTCCTTCCCCGCCTCGGTGTACCCCTGGCGGCGCGTCGCCAACCACACGGGCTGTGAGATCCGGCTGGCACACGCGCGGGGAGACACCGTCGATCCAGATCGCGTCAGGGACCTCGTGGACGACAACACGGCGGTCGTGGCCCTGTCCCACGTGGAATTCCGCAGCGGCCAGCGCTGGGACCTGGCCGCCTTTGCGGAGATCGCACACCGTCACGGCGCCCTGCTGGTAGTGGACGCGACCCAGTCGGCCGGGGCGGTGCCCATCGACGCGCCCGGCATGGGCGTGGACGCCGTGGCCGCCGGAGCGTACAAGTGGCTGTGCGGCCCCTTCGGCGTGGCCGTCATGTACCTCGCGCCGCACCTGGCCACGCGTCTCGAACCCGGCCTTGTTGGCTTCAGAAGTCAGAAGGACATCTGGGATATCCGTACCGATCCGCCGGACTACCCGGAGGACGCGTCCCGTTTCGAGTTCAGCACCATGGCTTACGGGTTGGCCGGCGGGTCCGCGAAATCAATCGGGTTCCTCGTGGACACGGGTATCGACCGGATCTTCGCCCACAACCAGGTGCTGGCCGACCAGCTCATCGACGGCCTGGCCGCGATCGGCGCGGAGGTCACCTCCCCCCGGAACGCCGACGAGCGTTCGGCCATCGTCACCGCCCGCTTCCCCGGCCGCCGGATGGCCGACGTGGCGCAGCATCTGAAGCAGTCCGGCGTCATGGTCGCCCTGCGCGGTCCCGTGATCCGCTTCTCGCCCCATCTGTACAACCGGATGGCCGACGTGGAACGGGCGCTTGAAGTGATCTCCGGCATGCCCTGATTCCGCCGACCGTCCCGGCGTGGCGCCGACATTTACAACTCAGTGCGGCCCGTCCGGGCGAGCATCGATCCGAAAAGAACCACCATGTACAAGTTCCAGTGGTACCAGTCGATCTACGATAGGTTTCCCGAAATCGTCGAGGAGGCACGACGCTACGGCGAGGAAATCGGCACGCTGAAGCTGAAGCAGGACATCGGACTGTACGCCGGAAGCTCGGCCAGGCCGGGCAACCTGCCCGATTACGTACTCGACGCCATCGTGGAAGCCAACCGGGGCGGCAAGACCTACCCGGTCCGGGTGATCGAAGACGAACTCCGTGAAGTCGTCAAGGACGTCTACGGCGACGAATACGACGCGGTGGCCGCGAATACCTGCGAAGCGCTGCTGCGGCTCACGCTCGAGACCCTGTGCGCGCCGCCTTCCATGCGCCACGGCGACATCTACCGCGGCCGGTTGCTCATGCCCTACGGGGAAGACTACGAATGGATCGGCGGATACGGCCGGGCCTTCCCGCCGCGGTACAAGAACCTCCTCGTGGACCGGACCATCGCCGGCGGCGAACTGGGCATCGAGAACAAGAGCCTGGCGAACCTCGAAACCCTTTACGTCCGCATGGCCGGCGCGAAGTACGACCCCCACGGGATCCGGTACAATCCCACCTCGCTGCTTACCGCGGTCGACGTGGAAGGCACCATCGAAAACGTGAAGAAAGCCGCCGAGCGAAACGCTTCGCTGCTCACAGGTATCGCCACGGTGGGTTACGACACCCCCAGCTACGGGCTCGGTGAGCAGGACGAGAACTGCGCGCCCATTCTCCTGAAGAAACTGGCTGACGTGGCCCGGGACTACGATGTCCCATACATCGTCGACACAGGAGGCTCGATTCCCTTCGTCGGTATGGACCCGCGGGACATTAGCTGCGACATCATCACCTACAGCATGGACAAGCCGGGCCGCGCGCCTGCGTCGGGGCTGCTGATCGGCAGGGAAGAGACCATCAACCCGATCCGAAAGGGCATGGGCCTCGGCGGCCAGCGCTACGGCGAGCTGTCCTCCCACGGAAAGGCGGTCTACACCTTCAGCGATCCGGGCCGGGACACCCTGATGGGCCTGACCGCCTACCTGAAGGTCCTGCGCGACCGACCCCGTCTGGTCACGGACCCCGTGGACCGTTTTCACGAAATCATCGTGGAGGAGTTCGCGCAGATGAAGCCCGCGCGCTTCCGCGACGACCTGATCTTCACGAAGACCTATCAGCTGGGCGGTACCGAGCTCAACTACGAACGGACGTGGAAGGACGGCGCCTTCGGCATCCCGATCTTCAACCTCGAAGACCTGTGGGCCAACACCAATCCCATCGTGCTCGCCCAGGAGCACATGGGCGTCGAACCCGCCACGATCTACAGCGGGAAGATGTTTCTCGGGCCCGGCCTGGGGACGTTAGACCAGGAGGGCAACCTGATCGAGGAATACGCGGTGCTCGGCGCGAAGACCCTGGTCAAGGCCGTGGAAATCGTGTGCCGGTATGCGGGGTTGGTGGACTGAGCTTAGCGCTTGCAGTGATGACCAAAAAAAAACACTTGCGAATGATATTAAAATGTGATATCATATAGCATGAATAGTCGTCAGCGGAAAATCCTCTCCCGAAAGCCGAAGTCGACCATGAAGCCGATGCGTTACAGGGGATATCCAGCACGCATCGAATACAGCGACGAGGACACATGTTTCGTCGGCAGGGTGGCTGGTATTCGCGACATCATCACGTTTCACGGAGAAAGCGTTGGAGAAGTTCGCGAGGCTTTTAAAGAGGCGGTTGAGTTCTACCTGGAAAGCTGTGAGGAACGGGGCGAGACTCCGAACAAGCCTTATTCCGGGAAACTCCTGTTGCGAATAGATCCTGAAATCCACGCAGCGGTAGCCGAGGCGGCCGAAGTCAGCGGCGTGAGCATAAACCAGTGGATTGTGGAAAAGCTGTTAGAGGCTGTAGTCGGTGACAGTCGTAATCCGCTTTCAAAATGATGAGATCCAAGAAGGAGGGGGCCAAGAATCTACATCCAGTTGTTGCAAGTTGCTTAAGATAACACCCAACGATCTTGCAAGTTTTCGAAATGAACGTGAACTGCGATAGGCATCCTTCATCGAGAATATATCACTGAATGCTGGTTGATGCATGCGTTCTATATAGCTTCTGCCTGCTCGCATTCTTGCTTCGAGTTGTTCCTTTGCCCCTCGTGGATTTTCAGGCGATGGGTGGCTTTCGGCATCATTTCGAATATCACCATGCCTTCTAAGTGATTCAATTGCGGACAGAAACCACGCCTCATACTCTCTATGTGCTATAACAACTTCACACGGCACGTTACCTGCGGATGCAAGAGCCCACTCGTGTACTTCAGGTCCTAGTCTCGCCGGGCAATCGTCGTCACCGTCAAACAGGATAAGAATCGCACGGCAGTTCTCCTGTAGGCGTGCCAACTGTACCGCCTTTTGTACGTCAAATTCACGTACAAGTTCGTGGCGACGGCGGCGTATCGGACGTCCTATACCAACTGTTGCTCCGCCGGCTTCTACAAGCAAACGGCGGAGCAAAACAGGAAAAGCCTCTACATCCCCGTGACCTTCTACGATAGGTTGGATAATCAATGTGATTCCCCACGTGAAAACAGTTCGTACTGGTACTTAATGCGGTCATCGAACAATTCACCGGTGTTCTGCGTCAGTGCGTTTGATCTTAACAATTCTCCCGCGCCCATTAAATGATCGCGCATTGCCTTCCGTGTAGGGTGTGAAACTGTGTTTATCTGCGTCACACCATTACTCCAGGTTGCAATCCTTAGGTGACGGTCTTCGATCCAATCAGCATCCAATACATCAGGACTATGTGTTGTCACTACGACTTGCATGAAACGAGCGGCATGCCGCAATACATCCATTATTGAGCCCAGTGCACCGAGATGAATCGTGGCTTCGGGTTCCTCTACAACAAGAAGCGAAGGTTTTTGGGGCTGACAAATCGCCGTAAGAAGCCCAAGTGTACGTAGTGTTCCATCCGACATGTTAAAGGCTTCGAACTTCACGGGTTCAGTCTTGCCCCAATCTTGTTTGAACTCTAACGTTAGCTTGTTTCCGTGCTTCTTTGGTTGAACACCAGTGGTTCCGGGGGTAATTCCTTCAAGAACCTTGCTTATGAGTTCCCAGTCATCTGGGGACTCACGCTGGATTTCACGCAATACGCTGGCTGCGTTACTACCATCCGTATGTAAACGCAGACCTCCGTCTGGGTCCTGCATCCCTCTCAGGGCTGTTGGCTCGATCCGGCATAGACGCATTTCCGCCAAGAATCTAGAAATGGAACTAAACCGCGCATCACCACCGACAATCGGAAGAGCTAACGCACTACGATCCATATCCAGATCTGAAACGTCTCCGAGTTTCAACCGACTCAATCGACGATCAAAACGGTCTATCTTGCCACTAGTTCTCTCCAAAACACATCGCTCACGCACCACTTCGAAACCATAACGCCCTTTGAGTGCACGGAGTTCAAAAGCATAATCTGCCAAGATCGTATCGCTATCCAGGTTATCAATCATTACAGCCAGACCAAAATTCGATGGACGACCCCGCGCAGAACTCCTGTGGCCTACCGATGGAAATCCGCCTCTATGTTCGAGAACAGCTTGTAATGAGGAAGACATTGCTTCAGCCAGAAAAGCAAAGGCATCAGCGAAATTACTCTTGCCAGAACCATTCTGACCAATCAGAAAAGTCGGATTGTCGAATTCCACGACATCATTTTCAAAACTCCTGAATCGTTTGAGTATCATTCTTCGAAGAATCGGATCAGCCACAAATACACCTCTGAACAGTCAATTCTCTCTAAAGTACCTTCGTCAGAAATCAACATTTGCTGCCAAGCATGTTGAATTCAGTGTAAGGAAGGGTTATAATGGCTAAGAACGTTTCACATGGTAATTTTGAGAAATCGCCAACCATCCTTATTTCTCAAATAAATGTTACGGTCAGTGAGACGCAAGAAAGACCAATGGAGAATTTGCGTCAATCGGAATATGAAGGATTCAGTTTACTCGGAACGCCTGTTACATGTGGTTGTTTTTACCGCATGACAAAGTTCTGCTGAATAACAACAGAGAGTGTTTAAATGACCACAAACCATCGAGTATTGTTTCAAGATGCGAGAAACTTAAATGACTTCCCTTCGGAAAGTGTTGATCTGGTCGTAACCTCTCCAC
This sequence comes from bacterium, assembly GCA_965207085.1. Classification (GTDB taxonomy): domain Bacteria; phylum JAAXHH01; class JAAXHH01; order JAAXHH01; family JAAXHH01; genus JAAXHH01. The sequence continues at coordinate 860,199 of CBDBLQ010000002.1, forward strand.
CATATCCCATGATTGAAATGTGGGATGAGATGTTTGACCGTCAGAATCCTGCAATTTCTAAGGCACTTAAGGACCCGAACGGTAATCAGGCCTATGAATTGATGCACGGTATTCTTGATTCTGTTTGGGATGAGGTGTTCCGAGTTCTTAAAAATGGACGATTTGCGTGTATCAACATCGGTGATGCGACAAGAAAGCTGAATGGTGATTTTTGCCTTTATCCTAATCATGCCAGAATCTTGGGTTACTTATTAAGTCTCGGCTTTTCGGTACTACCTGATCTACTATGGCGAAAACAGACTAATGCGCCCAATAAGTTTATGGGTTCGGGTATGTTACCCGCCGGTGCTTATGTAACGCTTGAGCACGAGTACATACTGATCGTGCGGAAAGGATCCAAAAGGGAATTCAAGACCGAGCATGAAAAGCAAAATCGACGTGAGAGTGCCATGTTCTGGGAAGAACGAAATACCTGGTATTCGGATATTTGGTTCGATGTTAAGGGGACGGGGCAGGATCTTTCCGATGATTCATCTCGTTTGAGAAGTGCTGCTTACCCTTTTGAATTAGCTTATCGACTTATTAACATGTATTCGGTAAAAGGTGACGTAGTTCTTGACCCGTTTCTCGGAACGGGAACCACAATGGCCGCAGCGATGACCTCGGGACGAAACAGCATTGGTGTAGAAATAGATAAGAGTTTTATCCAATCCATTTATTCTACTGCAAATCAGATACTGGACTACTCAAATATGTACTTGTTCGAGAGGTTAATAAGACATTTTAACTTTGTTGAGAATCGATTAAAAACTTCTGGGTTATTGAAGTACAATAACGGCCCTCATGGCTGTCCTGTAGTAACGAGCCAAGAGCAGTTTATTTCGTTAAACAGTTTAAATGAACTTCAAAATCTTGGGGAGGATACCTTTGAGGTTGGGTATTCGGAAAAGCCTGAGACGAGATACTGTTATGCTAACTGGTGTGACGGAAGTCATGAAAATTCCCAAGTTCAGAAAGACTTAAGGATTCGTCGGTCAGATCTTCAACTCGATTTTCTAAGTAACTCAAAACAACACATTCCAAAGGCCAAACAGCCGTGAGAATCAAACTTAGGAATGCTGAGATACAGGAATATCTCAACACGCCGGGAAGTGACTTTTCCAAGTACACTACTCAGATAATGAACCTTGCGAATCAGAACTCACAAGGTACCCGACCCACGGTAGTTGGGCAGATGAGTGACTTGATACAAGAATGTCCAGCACGCACTTACGATGAATGGGTTCAGTGGTACATGGAAAGATATCCTGAAGCAATTGATAGAGCAACAGATCGGGTATTTAAAATGATCGAAAACTTAAACGCGGTGTCACCTCAAATAGACCGAGAAATGGTTCGGTCATGGGTAGAAGATCTAGTTCTCGTTAAAACCTTTGCTGGACTCAAGTTTCAGGAAGCAATTCTTAGGAAACTTGCTGAAATCAGGGGCTGCGGCTATAGATTATCCAATCCGTACGAGGAATCTGCGGGAATAGATGGGTTTGTGGGTGAAGAGGCATTTTCAATTAAACCGATTACCTACACTTCCAAAGACTCAACCGTACACGATTCTATAAATATCCAGATGATCTATTACGAAAAGAAGAGAGACGGGATTGTGTTTGAAATACCGGACGAACCGTTGGCTTTGAAGTTACGGTAAATCCTTCTTTCAACCAATCCACTGAGAACAGAGAGAAACACTAAAACCCCACGCCTTCCAGCACAAGCGATTCCATTTCATCCCACTGGCCGGAGGGCAGGTCCTCCTCGCACAACTGCGCCAGTTCCTTCTCGAAGAAAAACGATTCCTCGCCGAAGGCCGGCTCGAGGTCGTCCAGCCAGATGGCTTCTTCGTCGTACCGGGCGAAAAACGGCCGCAGAACCCAGTCGGGATTGCGTCCCTGCAGAAACCGGAGGGCGATGATCTTCTCCCCGTGGATCTCGCTGATGCCCAGTACATGGACCTTGCCGGGATGGGCCGACATGCTGGGTCCGCGCACGGTCCGGCAGATCCCGCTTACCTGCTGATAGGCGTTCTGGAAGATCTCCCAGGCCTTTACCATCGGCACGGCGAAGAAATGCTGCACGCCGGTGTCCCGCACCATGAACATGTAGTACGGTACCATCCCCAGGTCCACCTGCCTGCGCCACATGGCCGCCCAAGTGTCCGGATCGTCGTTGATGTTCCTCAGGATGGGCGACTGCGTGTAAACCTTTGCTCCCGTACCGCGGATCCGGCTGACCGCCTTTGACACCACGTCGGGCTGGAGTTCGGCGGGATGGCTGCAGTGGGCCATGACCGCCAGGTGCTTGCCGGCGCGGGTGATCCGTTCGAACAACGCCAGCACGTCGTCCGCATCCGGGTCGGTGAGGTACTTGTAGGGCCAGTAGGCCAGCGATTTCGTCCCGATCCGGATCGTGTGCAGATTGGGGAGATCCGCCTTCAGCAACGCATCGACATACACGCTGAGGTTCTTTGCCCGCATGACCATGGGGTCACCGCCCGTGAAAAGTACGTCGGTGACCTGGGGGTTGTCTTCGAGGTATCTGATGAGGCTTTCGACCTCGCGGCTGGCGAACTTCAATTCATCGATGCCCACGAACTGGGGCCAGCGGAAGCAGAAGGTACAGTAGGCGTGGCAGGTCTGACCCTGGGACGGGAAGAACAGGACTGTCTCCCGGTACTTGTGCTGCATGCCGTCCAGTTTCTCGTTGTCCTCCCTGGGGACGTTGTGCTCGAGTTGACCCGCGGGCTGTGGATTCAGATCCCATCGGATCCGGTTCACGGTCCGCGCCATTTCCGCATCACCCGCCCCCTTTTTCACCAGGGCCGCCACCTCGTCGAAGTGGTCCGGCGACAGCATATCCCGCTGCGGGAAAGTAAGCTGGAACATGGGATCGTCGGGGACATTCTCCCATTGGATCAGGTGCTCCACCACGTGACAATTGGTCCGGAACGGCAGAACCCGCGCCACGACTTCCATTTCGAACTTCAGGTCGTCCGGGAGTCTGTCGATCTGTGGTATTTTCCTGAAGTTCCTGAGATCGTATATCTGCAACCTGGGGGTTTTGCCGTTCATGCTTCTGATCATGGTGCCTTCCTTACTGATATCTGAGATCCGGCGTCCAGAGATTGGAACCCGTTTTGTGTGCTCCTCGCAGCTCGATCCGTTCGGGTAGCGACGGGTCGCGGCTCGGACCAAAGATTGCATCGCGGAGCCATGGACGGCCAGGTCCCATGAAGGGCGGCTCGGACCTATGAAGTTCGATCCGCACGGGGCGCAAAGAAAGGGCGGAGAGAAAGGCTGCGACTGGATTGGAATCCAGGCGGCTTCAAGCAGGGATGCCCGTGCATCCACGAACCGCCATCGCCCCGGGTGGTACGAACAAGAAAGCCGTCCGGGCCGCAAAAGGAGAGAAAGCCGTTCCGCGAGAACTATCGGAGACGCTCAACTGGAGACGCTCAATGAGCGCGAATCCCGAGGGATACGTCTTTGTCGCGCTATTACCCGCTGTCGCCGGTTATGTGGGAGACAATTTTCGGCGAGGGCAACAACCGCGATAGAGCAGGCTACGCAGACACTGCCTCGCGCCACGGGAGGAAGATACGTCCACTTAAACCTCCTTTGGGTGAGGGCGTGTTTAGAGGAAGATAGGTACAGTTTCAAGGTAACCGAAGGCGCACCGCGCTTCAAGTCTTTTCGACCGATGGCACAAGCCTGGCTGTTGCGCACCGGTGCTTTCCTGGAGAACGGACTAACCGAATTCCGCGAACCAGTCCGTTCCGAACAGCCGCTCCGCCGCCGCGATGCGATCCACGCTACCGAGATCCGCCCACCGGGCTTCTTCGGCCCGATAGGCCTGAACTTTCTCGCCCTTGCGCGCCAGGTTCAGGAAGAAGTCGATGATCGAAAAGGGACCGGAACCGGTCATCGTGCCCAACGCCTCCGGGGACATGACGTAGGCGCCCATGAAGGGCAGGGGAGTGACGGAACCCGCCATCGGCCGGACCGTGCGCGTCTCTCCCGTTTCATCCGAACGCCAGCCACATAGCCGTCCCGCCTCGTCGAAAAGCAGGTGACGCGAGCTCTTCCTTCCCTTCACGGCCAGGGTGACCTGGGCGCTCGACGCCAAATGGGCATCCGCCAGTCTCCTGAGATCCAGATCGGTCATCACGTCCACGTTGTGCACCAGGAACGGCTCCTCGCGGTCGAAGAACCACGCGGCCTTGCGCACCCCGCCGCCCGTGTCCAGGATCTCCTCCTCCACGGATACGGTCAGCGAAACGCCGGGGCCATCGTACGCGGCCGCGAAGGCCTCGATCTGTTCCGCGAAATGGTGGGCATTGATGATGATGTCGGTGAAACCATGGCGAGCGAGCCGCGCAATCACCCAGTAGAGCATGGGTCTGCCGGCCACCTCTACCAAGGCTTTGGGCCGGTCGTCGGTGAGGGGCCGGAGCCGGGTGCCCAGGCCCGCCGCAAGGATCATGGCCTTCACGAATCCTCCTGCTCCCGGTGCCTCAGCCGGATCGTCAAGCCCGGTCGCTCCTTCAGGTGCGCCGCCAGCCGTTCCGCGAAATACACCGAGCGGTGCTGGCCGCCCGTGCACCCGAAGGCGACGGTCAGGTCCGTGAACCCGCGACGCAGGTGGTGTTCGACCGACCGGTCGACCATGGTCTGCGCACCTCTCAGGAAGGACCGTGCCTCTTCGAGTTCGTCCAGGAAGGCCGCCACCGGCGCGTCCTTTCCCGTCAGGTCCGCGTATTCCGGAATGCGGCCGGGGTTCTTTACGATCCGGCAGTCGAAGACGAACCCTCCGCCGTTGCCGCTCGGATCCCGGGGCAGGCCGAGGTGATAGGAAAAACTCCAGAGGTGGACGGTCAGTCCTTCGCCGTTAATCTCGCCCATCCGCCGAAGCGCCGGATCGTCGACGATGCGCGACCAGGCCCGGTACAGTTCAGGCAGGTTGACCGGCAGGCCGGCCCGTGCCAGAAGGCCCTCGAGATTACGGACGCCGTGGGAGATGCTGGTCAGGAAGTGGGATTTGCCCTCGTACAACCCGCGGTACCCGTAGGCGCCCAGCGCCTGCATGAGACGGATCAGGGCGTAACCGTAATAGTGTGCGAGGAACCCATCCCGGCGAAGGGGGGCGTACTTGCCGGCCGCTTCGACGTAGTAATCCAGTAATTCGTCCCGGATCTCCCACGGGATGTCGGCTTTTGCATCCTGCAGGAGTGACGCCACGTCGTATTGAAGTGCGCCCCGCCGCCCACCCTGGTAGTCGATATAGTGCGGGCGTCCCTCATGCCACATGATGTTGCGGGACTGGAAGTCACGAAACAGGAAGTAATGGGTATCCGCTTCCAGGAGGAAAGCCGTGAGCCGCTCGAAATCATTTTCGAGGGCCTGCTCGTCGAAGTCGACAGGCACGAGCCTCAGGAAGAGGTACTTGAAGTAGTTCAGGTCCCACCGGATGGACTGGACGTCGAACCGGCTCCTGGGGTAACAGATCGAGAAGTCCAGGTCCGCCGCCGCGGTGACCTGGAATCGGAGCAGGTCGTCGAGCACCTGCCGGTACATCGCGACCATTTGATCCGAGAAGGCGCCTTCCTCCGCGCGGGCGGCGGCCAGCCGGCTGAACAGGGTCTCGTCTCCCAGGTCCTGCTGCAGGTAGACGCCCTGTTCCAGGTCCTCGGCGTAGATCTCGGGAACCGGCAGGCCGTGGCGGCGGAAGTGGCGGGACAGCGTTAGAAAGGCGCCGTTCTCGCGTCGGTCTTCGTTTGCCGCGCCGACGACGGTCCGATCCCCGTCCGCCAACCGGTAGTACCGCCGCCTCGAGCCGTCCGCACCCAGGGCGGCGATACGCGCCGGCGCACGGCCGAACGTGCGGTGGTAGAGCCGTTCCAGCCTATCCTGGGCATCACGATTCATGACCGCCGTTTCCTTTGCCTGGCGAGCGCAACCCGGGCCGCGTCACCCGGGCCGCTTCATGATCAGGAGCAAGGGTCTGTGATCGGTGGGATACATCCGGCGCGCGTCGTTGTTGTTGTCGAGGATGACGTAGACCCGGTCGCGGTCCATGGCGAGCCCCTCCGCCGTTTTCGCGCCGAACTGTTCGTGCTGATAGAGGTATTCCGGGTCGTTGACGATATGGGCGAAGGACCAGATCGTCGAGGGACTGTCCACGTCCAGGTACCGGATGGTCCTCCGGATGGTCGCGGTGCTTCGCTGCAGGATGTATACGTTTTCGACCTCCCGGTGCAGGCCCGTGTAACTGTCCGTCGATCCATGATTGGCGATCTCCACGATCCGCTGCACGGGGGCCATGTGGCCTTCGATCAGGCCGCTGGGCTGCCGTTCCGCGTTGACCAGGAACCGGTCCCGCGCCATCAGCGTGATGCCCTCGAGATATCCGCCGCGCGTCTGGAAGAGTCCCGCCGATGCGCCTACTTTGCGAAGGCTCGTGGTGACCCAGGATGCCTGCTTCCCGTCCGCGTCGACCTTCAGAATGGCGAACGCCCCTTCGCTGGCGAGATAGAAGGCTCCGTCGTCATCACGGGTGATGCCCTCCAGATCCAGCCTGAACACCCCGAAGGGTTTTGGCGCCTCGAACCGGATATGGGGAACGAATACCGCGGCGTCCTCCCGGAGTTCAATCCGGAAGATAGTGTCGTCGTGCTTGTCGGAAACGGTGTACAGGGTGTCGTCATGGACGAAGAGTCCCGATGGCTGGTTGGATTCGGGACCCTCGACGGGGAGGACGCTGATGGCTTCGAGTAGGACCGGGCTTTCCTGCGCTGAGGCCGCACCGGGAATGCACAGCAGGACCGAAGTACATAAAGCGAGCGGCGCGAGTAGGAGGCGAAGCCCGAGCGGCTGGCGTAGCGCGGCCGGTAAACGAGGGGCGGCCGGGCTTCGCCTGTTCCCGGATAACCTCCTACTCCCCATCTTCCACCTCGGCGATGTAAAGCTTGTGCCAGCGGAAGGAACCCACGGTGCCGTCGTCGTTTACGGCATAGCCCTTCAGCCAGGGCTTCCGGAGCTGCAGGCCCATCTTGTGATAGAGGAACGCGCCGGGATAGTCTGCCACGTGGACGGCCGACGCTTCCCGGTACAGTCTTTCCCGGATCCCCGGATTCAGTTCGGCCGCGGCCGCATCCACGAGGCGGTCGAAGTCGGGATTGTGCCAGTCCTGCCGGCCGTGGCCCCGGGGCTGGGAGTGCCAGATCATGTCCAGTATGTTGCGGGGGTCGAGGAAATCGGCGCCGAAGGCGATCAGCCCGAGGTTCATGTTCCACTCGTACAGATGGTCCATGTAGGTGTGCAGGTCGGCCGTCCGGATGTCCACGTCGACGCCGAGATGCTCTTTCAGCATGCTCTGTATCGCCACGCCGATCAGGCGGTCGGAGGGCGTAGGCGCCCTGAGCCACAGCTCCTGCCGGGGGAATCCCTGTCCACTCGGATATCCGGCCTCGCGCATCAGTTGCCGCGCCCGTTCGGGATCGAAGCCCTGCACCGCGGCGTGGGTGTCCCCCTCGAATTCCCTGAAGCCGGGCGGGATCATGGAATAGGCCGGCACGGCCCCGCCCCGAAGGATGATATTACAGATGTTGTCGCGGTCCATCACCCGCGTGAAGGCTTCCCGGACGCGAATGTCGTTAAAGGGCGGCAACTGCGTCCTGAAGAAGAGATACCAGGTATTCAGCCCGTGAAAGCGCACGAGATCATTCTTCAGATCGGGATCACGCTCGATGCGTTCCAGGTCGTTCACGTCCACGTTCTCCATGTCGACCTCGTCGCTCTCGTAGGGAAGGATGGTGGCCGCGGCCGCGTTGCGGAAGGGGTGTATCACCTTCTCCAGGAAGGGCTTGTGGGGGCCGTTGTAGTAGGGGTTCGGAACAAGCGTCATGTGGCTGCCGTTGACCCACTCCGTGACCATGAAGCCGGAATTCGTGATGATGTTCTGCGGTTCCGTCCACTTGCGGCCGTATTTGTCCACGAGCCGCTTCGGCACCGGCATGGCGTCGCCGAAAGAAACGATATGGGGCAGGTAGGGCGCCCGCTTTTCCGTCTCGATGACCAGGGTCGAATCGTCCACGGCCCGGATGCCCAGGGACGTGAGATCCTCGTTCTCCCCCTTGACGATCGCTTCGGCGTTCTTGATGTCGTAGTAGAAGAAGGCGTAGATGTTGGTGGATTCGGGATCGAGCATCCGGCGGTAGGAATACACGAAGTCTTGGGCCGTCAGCGGTGATCCGTCGCTCCAGCGCATCCCGGACCTGAGGTTGAAGGTCCAGATTATCCCGTCATCCGAGCCCCAGCTGTGCGCGGCGCCCGGAATCGGGTTCCAGTGCTCGTCCTTAAACAGCAGGGCCTCGAAGGGCAGGATTGTCTGCTCGGTGTCGTAGGGCTCGATACTGGGGTCCAGGCTCTTGGGCTCCGGACTCATGGACCGCAGCACCTGGCGGGAGGCGTCCACGGCGTCGTCCGGGAGGACCACGCCGATCGAGTTTACGCGGCCGCCTTCCGTGACGGTCCCCGTCTGGTCCCCGCCGCGCTCGCTTTCACCGCAGGAGACCAGCAGGAGGATCGATATCAGAAGAATGAGTAAGCGCATGGTGAGAAACGGTTTGACGAATCTGCCAAGACCGAGTTGGTCGGCCCACTTCCCCGGCACATACAGTTTAATAAATTGCAAGTTCCGAAAACGGTCAAAACAACCCGTTTAGCGTTTCTTTGCCTTTCTTCTCAGCCACTCGGACTCATCGACTGCCGGTCGATTCAATGTGCTGGCAAAGGTCTGTGCAATTCGTTGTGCGTATTCAGCCTTGAGTTCGCCCCGCCACACATATTGTTTGCCGCAAGTATCTGTGAACTCGAAATCATCATTAGGTTCTCGTGTAGTCGCAATTACCGCACGTTTGCTTTCCGATGGCTCAAATTGCGGTACAAGCCAACCGATCGGATCAAGCCCAATACCCAATCGTTTGAAGTCGTTTTCGAATCTGACAACGAGTTGTGGTTCCCCACCGATCGGTTTGACTAGTGGTAGGAAAAAGAATGAAGTCGCCTCATCCAATCTCACACAATCGCATCTAGGTCTCATGCATATCAGATGCCGCTCATCTTCACCAATCATCTTTGTGACGATTGACCCCAACCAAAGCGTCGGTGGGGGTGCGCTGTATACTGTCCGAAAGCTCATGATCCACGCCAACTCCTTGTCAAGATCATCGCCGCTTTGGCCGGCAAAACCTGCGGATAGGCCCTCAAAGGCATTCTTTTGCAATACACCCGCCTTCTCCAAACCCTTCTTCGCCAGTTTAACCGTCTCGTCCAGGTTTCTTTCGCTTCCGTTAAACTGAAAGTTTAGTACGTTTTCTCCTTTGCGACGTATCCAACTTTCCACGGCATCGGCACCGGCTGGAGATTCAGCGGCAACAGCGTTATCCATGAGACCACGCAGTTCTTCGGCAACTTGGTGCACAATCTGTCGTTCTGTATCTTCTGGATCGGAAATACAGACCCTATGTGCTAGAAACGCTGGATCCAGATCCGCACGAAATCGATCCAACACCTTATGCTCGCCCTCTCTAACTGCAGTCAATGATGTTAGTGCTATGGAGGGAAGCAATCCCTCTGTCATTTCTGCAAAATCTTCAATCAGTAGATTGGGAAGGTCCTCCTCCGCAACACTCCTGTATTTAATCGGCTCCGCTAGATTCACTGATGATTTTGCGTAAACTACTACTGTATTGTAAAGTTATAGATTAGTGGTTATATTAGACATGACACGCCACCCTGTATCCAGGAGGTCATCATGTCTAAGAAGATTCATCACGTGTCCTTAACCGATCGTGACCGTGAGCAACTGACGGGCTATCTGCGCAAGGGTGTGCATGCTGCCCGCATGCTCAATCGCGTTCGCGTCCTGTTATTGGCCGACACCGGCCAGTCCGACGAGGCCATCGCCGCTCAGGTGGGTATCAGCAGAGCGACGGTGTACAACATAAGACGCAGGTTTGCCGCCAGCGGACTGGTCTCATCGCTTCATGAGAAGCCCCGACCCGGCAAAAAGCCCAAGGTAACCGCCCGGGTCGAAGCGAAGCTGTGTTCCATCGTCTGCAGCGATCCGCCCCGGGGCCACAGCCGCTGGACCCTGCGCCTCCTGGCCGATCGGCTGGTGGAACTGGAACTGGTCGACCGCATCAGCCATACGGCCGTGGCGGACGCGTTAAAAAAAATGAACTTAAGCCTTGGCTGAAGAAACAGTGGTGCATCGGCGTCATGGACAGCGAGTACCTCATGCGCATGGAAGACCTGCTGGACCTCTACGAGCAACCTTACGACCCTTTGCGTCCCGTGGTCTGCTACGATGAAATGCCCTTTCAACTCCTGGGCGAGGTGCTGGTGCCTATCCCTATGAAGCCGGGCAAGACCTGGCGTTACGATCATCACTACAAACGCGAGGGTACCTGCTGCATACTGCTGGCGGTCGAACCTTTGGCTGGCTGGCGGTTTGCCCAGGTACGCAAGCGGCGCACCAAAGTAGACTATGCCGAGTTCATGCAGGACATGATCGCCGCCCGCTATGAAAAGGTTCATCGGGTCCGTCTGGTGGAAGACAATCTGAACACCCATAGCGCCGGGTCTTTCTATCAAGCCTTCGAGCCGGAGGTCGCCCGCGGTCTCAAGGGTCGTTGCGAACCGCATCATACGCCGAAGAAGGCCAGTTGGCTCAACATGGCCGAATTGGAGTTGTCCGTCCTGGGCAGACAGTGTTGTAACCGCCGTATTGCCGATCAGAACATCCTGGACCGGGAAGTCGCCGCCTGGGTGAAGGCGCGCAACGAGAAAGCCGTCAAGCTGAAATGGGGCTTTACGACGAACAATGCCAGAGACAAACTGAAACGACATTATGAATCTGTTAAACATTAACTTTACAGTGCACTACGCGTCCGTGACGGTATGAAATTGTCGTGCTACTCTCATCCTCATTTGGACTGAGTTCGGCACTATTCAACATACCTACAATCTTGGAACTGATATCCTCCAGCTGATTCTCGCCGGTATATATGGCCACAAGTCTAAGTGAATTCCTGTAGTCTTTCTCTTCAGTTAACAGATTATAAAGCAGTACTAGCGCATATTCGGAATCATCATCTTTCAACCGCCAATCCAACACCACGATATCAGCTTGCCTCATTGTATCCATCTCAGAATATGCAGGGCCAACAACGCCACAGATCACACCAAGAGTGGAGAATGAGTTCGTTATTGACCTGGCGTCCAGTGACTGATCTGACCTTTGAGTGGTTAGGTCTTGATCCTCTTGGCTCACATTTCGATTTCTGCGGTCTGGCGCTACGACAGTCTCAGGTACATTGTCACTGTCAAATTCCATGTATGCCTTGTCATCTACTACTACAGCTGTCCGTAGAAAACGCTGGGCTAACCTGCGGCTACTACAATCGAGTTCTTCCGCTGATCCCATCCCTATCTCCTATTCTTTCTCCACCGGCACGATACCAAAAGTCGCGCCTTCATCTCCTAAAACCAGTTGTAGGTCAAATCCCACTCTGCGCAATGTTTCACGTCCGATGTGCAACCCCATACCACGACCACCTGGCTTCCTGCTGAAACCGTATTCGAAGATAGCCTCACGGTCACGTACATTGACTCCTGGTCCATTATCAGTGACAATCAGTGAGCCGTCGCGTTCGTCGAGTTCGATGCGTCGTTCTTTTTCGGGATTCTGCTGCGATAACCAGAAGATCGCGTTGTCAACCAAGTTTACAAATATGGGATAGAAACTTGACGGAAAACCAAATACCTTTGCGTTCGCGAAAGACTTCGTCGCGATTAACGATACATCATGGCGCCCCATCCGGGCTCGAAACAACTCTTCTAGAAAGTCTCGCACCTCAGAGCCACGGATTTCCACTTCCTTTCGGTAGAGACGCCGCTGTAGAGGCGTGAACAGAGTCAGATAGCCGTCAAGATGATCGAAACTTGCTCGGATGCTCTCATACAGTTGCGCCAGTCCTTCATTTGCGTCAGCCCAAGCTCTCAGCTTTCTAAGTCCATTCCGAACTGACCTTATGGTACCGGCAAACTCGTGATTTATAATCTCGATTGCCATTCCCAACTGCGCTAATTGAGCATCGGCTTCCGCCTCCTCCTCCAATAATAGATTGCGTTGTTCAATGGCCATCAACTGGTCGGTTACCGAACTTTCCCCCGTGACATCTATGGATTGTAGTTGCTCCAATATAGAGCGTAACAATTCGCTTTGCTCTTCTGCGGTCTTTTGGATCCTATTCTCCAGTTCATCCCTGGTTTCAACAAAAACCTCATCGGGCATATCTGCTACATCGACCCTTTGAAATTCGCTCAGTACTGCCCGTAATTCTGTTTCGACAACCTTTAGTGACTGTCCAGCCGCACCCCTTGCCGCCGAGGCGACGTTTTCTGCTTCTGTCCGAACAGCGCGGCTTGATTCACCAGTAACCTTGCGAGCCTCCTTCCCGAGGGTCGCCAATGCTTCTTCCGTTCTTTCACGGCGATCAAGTGCCAATTCCGCCTTTCTGGCTTCTTCACCTATTAGATCATCAATAAATTCCCTTGTTGGTCGAAATACATGTTCTTGAAGAGAAGCGAACTCCGAGTTGTACACGTTCCAATCGCGGAGGACAGCTTTGCTCAATCCGATACGGGGACGCGATACTCGATACTTCGCTTCCAACTCCCTGATATCCGAGTGTACGCGACGTTCAAGGTTGAGGATCTCGCGAGCTGCCATTCGACTATCCGCGATGCTGCATGCGGACCTCAACTCCTTCTCGACAGCATCCGTCAAGGCATCCACTTCCTTATGCGGCACACTGTTCGCGATTTTGTCAAAAAACTCGTTTAGGCTTTCCTGAAACACCTTCTTTTTTTCCAAAACCTGTTTTTCGCGTCGCTTCCTTGCTTCATCCTCTTTGGATAGTTCTTCTTTTCTCGTGTCGAACGTTTCAGCATGCACACCTTCGGATCGGAAAAAATCCGCTGCGACCTGTAGAAAGAAGTTTTGAAGTATTGACCGAAACTGACGATAAGCTTTGTTTTCCTGGAATCCTTCTCGTCCCGCTTTTTCCCTTAAGTCACAATTCTTGTCAGCGTCGATCTCCACCGCTCCGAACATTTTTCGATGTGAAAAATAGTAATAATAGGCGCTTTTTGTTCGTCTGAACTCGATGTCCAACCAATCATAGTCGGTGTCACCGTATGGCAGGACTCGAATTCCATTTCGGTAAATATACAATCCACCCAATTGTTCGGTTTTTTTCGCCAATATGGCGTGTTCCTCATTTGGGATTGTCGAATATCTGCTTTCCCCCTCGAATGCCGCAAAGTCGATCAAGAATTGGCCGCAGTTCGTACGTGCTCCTCGCCCACCGCTCCATGGAATGACGTGATCGACCGTCGTCTCGCCGTAGATCGAGATTTCTCCCATAAACTGCCCAAACTCGTCAAACGTCCCTCGGATGCGGTGATCTGCATTTTGAAACTCCTCCGGGGTGAAGAACTCGTCCTCACCAATCAAGTCTTCGGCCACCTCTTCCGTCTTGTGATCACGAAACGCAGTGTGGATCACACTGTGAGATTCAGGCGTCATGGTATTGCTGAATCCGAGCAACGCTTTTTTCAAAGGTGTCGCTTTCTTCAATGCGGCGGCCTTGGTCGTTGTCGGATCGCCGTCTATATCCTCCGCCAGTAATGTCGAGGTCGGTTTGATGATGAAATGCGTGCCGGACTCGTCACTTCGGAGGGACGGATCTCCGAGATAGGAGTCGATATCTTGCGGATCGACATTGAACTGATCCAACTCTTCTAAAAGCTTTTTCTGAAAAGGCCTCTCGACACGTTGACCAACTTTTTCGGCATTTTCACGGAACTCTCCAACCATCTCGTCCACGTCATTCGCCGAGGGCAGTGTACCTAGAGAGAATAACCGAAGCGGAATTTCAATTTCGTCCAAGTCGATTCCGGGCCACTCGAATATGCCCCAATTCAGAAATGCCGCGGTGAGATCGGAAGCTTCGCCATCGGTCTTCGGTCGAGTTAGTACCAGAAGTTGTGGCCCTATAGTCGCAATGGCGAGCCTTCCGATCCCCTTTTCACCGAGCATAGGGCGAGGCTTCTTGTTGGAGTCACCTGGCGGGATTCCGGTGGGGTTGAGCTTGTACTCTGTGCCAATCGTTAGCCATCTGGATACGAAGTCGTCGTAACTCATCCCAACACCATCGTCCCTCAAGACAAATAGGCCGTCCGAACGGTAATAATCGATTTCGACTCGGTCGGCATATGCATCGTGGGCGTTCTTGAACAACTCGCTGATTGCCGTTGGCATACCCGCAATCTGTTGTCTACCGAGCATGTCGAGTGTTCGAGCACGTGTCTTGAATTTCGGCATCAGGACAGCCTTCCTACATCCTTGAGATGCTCGATGAAATGTTGACCAATCACCTTGGCCAAGTGGACCGGTACCGCGTTTCCAATCTGCCTCGCCATCGACACCATGCTTCCGTTAAACATGAAATCTTCTGGAAAAGTTTGTAAACAAGCTGCTTCTCGAATACTAATCGCCCGATCCTGCTCAGGATGGCCAAAGCGTCCGTTAGAGTAGCTGATACACCGAGTGGTCAGTCCTGATGCAGGAGAGTCCCAGGTCATACGTCCATACACATCGGTATACCCGGTAAAACCCTTGTGACATTCAAGCCTTAGGTACTCAGGCCAGTCTCGTTCACCTCCGCCTTCGGGCGTCGCTTTAATACGGTCGAGGTTTCGTTCTGATAGATTCGCCGCTTGGTGATTAAGCACCTCTTTGTGCTCCTCGCCTGCGCGAATTGCCGGAAGATGAGATATCCAATCCCTTACTGTTGTGTATCTCACATTGGGGGTTCCAGGTCCATGCGTCTCGTCGGGTATACGAATAGCCCCGTGGAGACTCCCTATGAGCAAAAGTCGTCGTCGGGTTTGCGGTATCCCATACTTGGAAAGTCGAATGGGGCGACAATCAATCTTATAATCTGCCGCATCTAGCCGATTTAAAAAGTCGCCAAAAGGTTGACTCTCGCTGTCCAACTTCTGCAATCCTGGAACATTCTCCACAAACACAAGATCCGGCTTACAACCTTCCACAAACCGGGCAAAGTGGGTCAACAGCGGAACACGTTCATCCTCGTCCAAACTTGGCCTCTTCGTCTTTTGATTGCTAAAAGGCTGACACGGTGCACATCCGCTGAACAGCACCGGTCTCGGCCGTTCCGAGTCTACCCGTTGGCGGACCATGTCAACGCTAACATCGCGGATATCTGCAGGCTCGAAGTAAGCATCGGGAAAGTTGGCTTTGAAACTCTTCCGAGCATTCGCGTCGTGATCTAGCGCGAACGAAATCCCCATACCTGCGGCACGAAAACCGCAACTGGCTCCACCACAACCCGCGAAGAAGTCGTATACCTGCACAGCCATGAGGTCACCCCGGTGGATCACATCTGTTTACCGATGCAAAATGCCTAAACACTGGCTTCGCACCGGACCTTGTGCATACTACGCTCGGTACTGTGAGGAGCCGTATCGATACTACCATTGTTTCAGTCGAATTTAGGTCGTATGAACTCGACAAGCAAGGAACACGCCACTCAATGATGCTCTACACTGCACTGAATGAGTTCCGCTAACCTGTGCTCCACTACCGCTTCGTTCATAGTCTCGCATTGCCAAATTACAAGAACTCGCCATCCGAGCTTCCGCAAGGCCACTTCCTGACTTGCATCGCGAACCACGTTGGCTGCGAATTTCTCAGTCCAGAACTCGGTCCTGGATTTCGGGGTGGACGCGTACCGGCATCCCTCGTGACGATGCCAGAAGCATCCGTGCACGAACACGGCCAGCCGATGTTTCGGAAGAACCAGATCGGGGCGTCCTGGAAGATTCTTGCGATGCAGACGGAAACGCAGGCCCATACGATGAGCAATACGGCGGACGATCAGTTCAGGGGCCGTGTTACGAGTACGAATCGCTGCCATCAATTCGCTACGCCGTTTGCGATCCATGATGTCGGTCATGCGTGATCTCTCATAAGGCGGGACATGAGGGAGGCGCTGAGCGCCGAGGACGCTAGAAAACAAGTCTTTTTGCGTACTGCGACTGTTTGGTTCTGGAAAACGAATCTTATAGATCGCAATTGCAGGCCATTCGCTTGGGTGATCAGATGCACTTCACGTGCAAGCCGTTCAGGCGCATCTACCGAGACGGATTCCACCAGGATCGTTATGCTTCCGACATACTGTCCGAGAGATCGTGGAAACGACGGCGCAGGTCGGCTATAGCGTGACGTAACAGTCTCTTATCCTCGGCGGACATGTGGAGAAACGCCCACTGGTCATCTGCGATTTGATCTATGACGTCCAGCATATCCAGTGTGATTTCTTTGATTAACTGAATCTCGATACTCCAACCTTTAGGGCTGAAGTGCGTAAAGCCATTGCGAAGGGCGTGCAGTGTTTCGAATGATTGCTTCTGTGAGTTCGTAATCTCGATGATTCGACCGTAACCGAGTTCAATGCGTGCCGATTCCGAATCGAGTCTCTCAAACAATTTCGGAGCGCTTGCGACATGGGTTCTTGGCGGTCTGTCCCGTGTATTACGAGGCCGGCTGAAAGGCAGACCAAACTCGTCGACATCATCGATGTATTCGATTTCTCCGCGTCTGTCGCGCGCGTGCCATTCAATCCATTTGCGAGCGCAATCCTGGGTCAGCGCTCCCAAATTGGCAGGTCCAGATAGGAGACATACCATAGCCCCTTGAAGCGCACTGTGAAGAGACAGAATCACCCATTTCCAGGTGCCGGCTGAACGCTCGGTTTCGGCGAGGCACAAGAGACAGTGGTGGAGGGATGCCAATACATCCTGCCTTTCATCAGTCCGTACATATTCACTCATCCTGTATAGGCCTTCGATCTGTTTATGCCGGAATCTTCTACTTGAAGGTTTCACACACGGTGGAGTCTTGGCCTGGCTAAGCATGTCTTAGTCTATACCGCAAAATGACGTCGATCATCGCTTCTCCTGGCAAATACAAATTCCGCGTACCCCTACAATAGCCGAGACGCAAGAGCTTCACTTAACTTCGACGCAATAATCGAACTGGTGTCTGCCATTTCTGCGGCGGCTTGGGCGGATATCACAATCTCTGCAAATTGAAGCTGGTGTTTAAACGGTGGGACCAATACCGATATGGATTTGATTCGGTGCAAGGCCAATTTTCCTATTGTTACCCGCCCAGTGCGTATTTGGATCTGATCCTGCACGAATTCTGAGTTCAGTTGAGCACTCAAAAACACGTTGTGTAGCGTGTTGCCCATAAGAGGTGTGAGGCAAGCTGCGTTCTCGGTGAGATTTGCGCCGGCCAAATGGATTTCTGCTGGAGCAGTTATGCCGATTTTACCTGCGATTGTAATGAGCGTATCGGTTGAGTGAATGATGTAACGAGAGATGCCGGCTTGCAGTTCTTTGCTGATATACCTTGGGTCGTCTGCGATAACTTTGCCTGCTGTAATGTCCGCAGCTCTAATGTATCGGTGCGGAGTCTTTCTGTCAGAATATTGACTTCCCTTCGGCAATCGCTTTCCGCCGCGTATCCGAACAAGATCCTCAAGTTGTCGAGTTTCCCAGCCCATCGGGTTTTCGGAGGGGTCGCCGAACATCTTGACGAAGAGGGCTGGGATTAACTCGCGCAGTCGTTCCAGCGCGTGCTTTCTTAGCCGCTCGATCTTTGCCGCCCGATTCAAAATGCCAACAATCCGCCGCTGCTCGTTAAGCGGCGGGGGGAGGGGCACGGGTAATGACATCAGTGCTTTCATGTCGGTCCTTGGCATCCGTGCCCCCGTTACCAATGACATGACGAAGTCGACCGTTTCCTTTCGTCGCAATAGAAAGGCAATGAACTCACGGTCGACTCCATCTCGCGGTAGGAGTGGAACCAACTCGGTCGAACACCTGCCTGCAAATTCTGGAGTAGCGACCTTGTTGAGATATGGCCGAAGCTTCGCGTAGAGGACGTGACGCTCGTCGAAGCGAAACGTCGTGCTTCTTTGGCTTCCGATACGTGAACCATTATTGAAGTTGAAAGCACCGCTTTCGGATTCGACATGTTCGACGCCCACAAAAGGGAGATTAACTACTGCCGGATCGTCAGGTTGAAGTCCGTGGCGATCCATCTCGCAAAGTTGGCCGAGTGGAACAATCGGTACGCTCATTTCGCCAGCGCCTCCCTTACGGCCTCCGCCAGCGAGTCGATTTCCCCAAGAATCTCCGTCTCGATGTCTCGCAGCTCGTCCAAAATCTCTAGCGGGTCGCGGTGCTCGACCAATGCTCGGTTCTGAGGACGGTGGCGGTTAGCGCTCAGAATAAAGTCTGCGGCTCGTATGGCGTCCGAATCCGCAAACCACCATTTCTCTGTCCAGTCTTCGTCCGTGTCCCGATCCTGCCATGTGCGCCAGCAAACTTCGCGGTCGTGATACGCCGCAATAAGGCCGGGAAGGTCATCGTCGTCGATGGGTTGGTCGTGGTTGGCGTCGAGTTTGAAGCCGTCGTTGTCAGCGTGCAGGAAAATCACGCGCCCGGTCGCACCGCCTCTGCGGAACACTACCAACGACGTCTTCACGCCCGAATAAGGGTTGAATACACCACCTGGCAACGACAGTACAGCCTCGACGGTATTGTTATCGATCAACTTTCGCCTCAGTTCCTTGTGCGCTCCGGAGGAACCGAACAGCACGCCCTCGGGTACCACCACGCCGCAACGCCCGCCCTCCTTTAGATGGTTGAGCATGTATCGTAGGAATAGCAGTTCGGTCTGCGCCGTACTCCCGATCTTCACCTCCTCAACGATTCGGTCTTTGTCCAACCGGCCGGAGAAGGGTGGATTGGCGAGTATCACGTCGAAACCGCCCACCGGAAAACCAAGCTCAGCCTTCGCTGATCGGTCGAGCGGGCGGGTTAGCGCGTCCCTACGTAGTACGCTCACACTTTCCAGCCCGCGTAGAGTGAGGTTCATCGTAGCCAAGCGAACCATCTGCGGGTCGACGTCAGCACCGTAGAAGGTCGTTTCCTGTAAGTGCTTCACCACGTCGCGGTTCAACAAGTCACCGAGGCCCAGGCGGATCGTCTTACCTTCCGCTTCGAACTCCTCGATACCGGCGGGAGATGAATTGGCCAGTCTGATGTGATCCCAGGCGCCGACCAGGAAACCCGCCGTCCCGGCCGCGGGGTCGTAGATCGTCTCACCTATCCGGGGATCGACAAGCCGGACCAAGGCACGGATGACATGACGTGGGGTACGAAACTGGCCGAGTTCCCCCGCCTGGCGTATCTGGCGCAGTACATGCTCGAACAGGTCACCCTTGGTGTCGGCGTCCACTCGGTCCAGATGCAGGTCATTCAACTGGCTTACGACCTGTGTCAGCACCGTCGGTTCGTCGATCACCAATCGGGCGCCAGCCATGAAGT
Organism: bacterium; assembly: GCA_965207085.1. Classification (GTDB taxonomy): domain Bacteria; phylum JAAXHH01; class JAAXHH01; order JAAXHH01; family JAAXHH01; genus JAAXHH01. The sequence continues at coordinate 879,803 of CBDBLQ010000002.1, forward strand.
CTGTGGCTCCGTTCGCCGCGAGTTCGGCATGAAACGGAAAGACTTCACCGCGCACCCAGTTCACAAGCCGATCGCCGTTCAGGGCGTGTGCCCAGGACGACCAGCGCAAAAGCCCACGTGGCACCGTCGTCGCCCCAGGCTCTCGGGCATTGCGCGGGTCGCGCAGGTTCCATTCACCTTCGAAGTGGCTTAAATAGGGAGCAGCACCCGGACGTTGTGCCATCCGAACCCGCCCCGCGTCCGCCGCTTCGAACATGTAGAAGTAGATAAGGAAGCTGAGTTGTTCGGCATTCTGGGCCGGGTTCGGATAGCCACCGCCAAAAAGATAGTCACGTATACGATCTATGCCGTGCCGGAGTTCGGAGGTCATGGGCATACTATCAGCACCCTCCGGCGAGAAAGCCCTTGGACTCAGCATCAGGCCGATCTCGCTTCAGCACAGAAGCGTTGAAGCCCGCGATCAGTCGCTCAAGGGACTTTTCGCCTCCGAATACACGCCGCGCCTGTTCGTACCCACCCAGGGCGGAAAAAGGATGTTCGTCTAAATCCCAACCTCCAAATGCGTCCATGGTCATAGCATCGGCCTTCGCCCGGCTGCCGATTAGACCCGCCCATCGGGCTTGTTCCGCGTTGAATCCCTCATGCCTTCCCCGCCACAACTCGAAACGCACGCCGATCTCGGCGGCACGAGCTTCGTGAGCCGATGTCCGCACGATCTGTCCCGTCTCATCCAGCGTCAGCCATTCACGGCTCTCCGGGTCGATGTGGTCGTCCACGTCAAGAGTGAGGAGTACGCGGTGGTCGCCGCTTCGACTCGAAGTTCCAGGTTCACCCACATACCCGCCCTCGTTGCTCACGTCATCGTCGTGAATATCGGTGACCCCTACGAAATCGAAAATCGTAAAGTCCGACTTCCCGATGTGCGGTGCTCTGCGTGTGCCTCGCCCCCGCATCTGCCGGTAGAGGATGGTGCTGCGCGTGAACCGCGCCATAACCAGATTCACGACTTCCGGACAATCGAATCCAGTATCCAACATATTTACGCTGACGAGGATTTTCGGGAAATCCTCGTCCTTGAAGCGTTTAATTATGGAACTCGTGTCGGGTGCCGGACCGCCGCCTATGTCGCTAACTACAAAGTCGGCGTAGCGCGTGGCCGGGTGGGGTTTCAAGTCTGCGAACCGCTCGTCGAACATCTCCGCCAGTGTCTCGGCGTGGCGGCGGGTCACGGCAAACACGATGGTCTTGCCCCATGCGGGCTGGCGCCGAATTCCGTCGCGGCCAACGAAACCTTTCTCGAGTACGTCGCGGAACTCCCGCACCATAGCGCGATTGCGTTCGGGAATGGTAAACTTTCGTTCCAACACCCGCGGGTCCACCACGATCTCCTCCGAGGCGGCAAAAAGCGCTTCGAACTCTGATCTAGTCTGCTCGTCCATCGCGCTCCAATCGATCTCGTCGCGACGGACATCGAACCCGTCCTCCGCCGCAGTCTTCACCGTCATCGCACGATAGACACGGTAGGGCACGAGATGGTTCTCCCTGATAGCTCGTTGCAAAGTGTAGCGGTATGTAGGTTTGGAAACCTCGAAGAAACGTAGCGTGTCGCGTACGAATAGTCCGTCCTCGAGGTCGGGGAACGCTTCTGCGTCTGCCGTGCAAGGCGTGGCCGTCAAGCCGAGTTGGATCCCGTCGAAATGCCGCAACACGCCGCTCCACCTGCCGTAGATCGAACGGTGGCATTCGTCGGTGATGACGAGATCGAAGTAACCTGGTGAGAGGGTGCGGTATTCTGCAATCATGGTCTGCAAGGTTCCGATGGTGACGAGTTTCGCACGGTCGAAACCCCGACCCGGTCGCAGCACGTGGCAGGGATATTCCCGCAAATGATCAGTGAATACGTCCTCGGCCTGCCGGGCCAGTGCGATACGGTCGACCAGGAACAGGACGCGCGTAGCAATACCCGCCTCGAACAGCCGCTTGATGAAGGCCGCCGCCGTGCGGGTTTTGCCGGTTCCCGTCGCCATCTCCACCAACAGTTTACGCCGGCCCCGTGAGACTTCTTCCGACAGCGCCTCGATGCATTCGATCTGGTATTCGCGGTCTACGATTTTCCGGTCGATTTCCACCGTCGCCAGATCAAGGCGAACCCCGCGAGCGGCGATCCGTCGCTCAAGGTCGTCCTGAGCGAAAAACCCCGAGATCCTGCGGGCGTGGGCGTCCGTCTCCCGATCCAGGAAACGCACTTCCTCGCCGTTCGACAGAAACACGTACGGCACGCCGAGTTGTTCCGCGTAGTGACGCCCCTGATCCTGTGCCGCCACTGGATCTACACTTGCCCTTTTGGCTTCCAACGCCGCCATAGGCCGACCCCGCCGATCGCAGAGCACGTAGTCGGCCAGCGTACCGTCTGGCAACGTGTATTCGAACAGGATGCTCGAGCCGTCGGTTACGTTCCAGCCCGCATCCTTGAGCAGGGCGTCGATCTTGACGCGTGCGAAGGCTTCGGTCGTGCCGCTCATGACACTTTCCAGGCATTGACCGTCTTAGCACTGGTATTGGGAAACGTGTACGTATTACGTGTCAAAACCGCTGAACCGCGGGTGACTCCTTTCTTAAAAGCCGAATCGAAGGCAGAGATAGGCTCTATCCGACATCACTTCCATGAGCCAAAAAGACATGGCCTATATCCGGATCAGTTCCTTGACCAGCAGGTCGTTGATCCGGCTCGCGAACCCCACGGGATCGTCGAGCTTGGACCCCTCGGCCACCACGGCCTGCTCGTACAGCAGGCGGCCGATGGATTCGACGCGGGCGTCCTCGCTGTCGCTGTCGTGGAGCTTCTGCAGGCCCTGGACCACGGGATGTCCCGCGTTGAGTTCCAGGATACGCTTGGCGGTCTGCCCGCCGCCCTCGCCCATGCGCTGCATGAGCCGTTCCATGTGGGCGCTCATGGCGCCCTCGTCGGCCACCAGGCAGGACGCGCTGTCCTTGAGGCGCGTCGACAGACGTATATCCTGAACCTCTGATATCTTTCCTTTCAGGGTCTCGATCAGGCTTTTGAAGGTCTTTTCGTCGTCCTCAGCCCGGGCCCTGGCGGACTCGTCGGCCGCGATGTCGCCCTTGTCGGCCGCCTTGTACTTCTTCTCTCGGTACTCGGTAACCGACGACATGACGAATTCGTCGATGGGGTCCGTCATGAAGAGGACGTTCCAGCCGCGGTCCCGGAAGACCTCCAGGTACGGCGTCCGCTCGAGCATGCCGCGGTGCTCGCCGATCAGGTAGTGGATCTCCTCCTGGTCGGGCGGCATCTGGTCGACGTATTCATCCATGGAAATGTACTTCCCGGCCTCGGTGTTCATGGACTCGTACACGGCCAGAGAGGTCAGGGTGTCCCGGTTCTCGAAATCCTGCGCCATCCCCTCCTTGAGGATCAGGCCCAGTTCCCCGTAGAACGCCACGTACTTGTCGAACGCGTCCTTCTTCATCTCCTCCAGCACGGTGAAGATCCGCTTGACGATGTTCTTCCGGATGCGGTCGAGGATGGGGTTCTGCTGCAGGATCTCGCGGGAGACGTTGAGGGGCAGGTCCGCGCAGTCCACCACGCCCTTGATGAAGCGCAGGTAGGGCGGCAGCAGTTCCTCGCAGTTTTCCATGATCTGGACCCGCTGCACGTACAGCCTGGGTCCCACCTTGGGATCGCCGAACATCATGTCGAAGGGCCGCTTCGCCGGGATGAAGAGCAGCACCTTGAACTCCGTCAGCCCCTCGGCCGTGTAGTGGATCACCTTCGCCGGATCGCCGTAATCGTGGGAGATCTGGCGGTAGAAGGCGTTGTACTCGTCCGCTTCGATCTCGTCCTTCGAACGCAGCCAGAGGGCCTTCATGGAATTGAGCGTCTCTTCCCGGACCACCGTCTCTGTCTTTTCGTCCTCGCCCTCTACGGGTTCGTGCCGTTCCACGTCCATGACGACCGGGTATTCGATGAAATCGGAGAACTCCTTGACCACCTGCCGGAGCCGCCATTCCTCCAGGAACTCCTTCTCGTCCTCCTTGAGATGAAGCGTAACGTCGGTCCCGTGCGTCTCCTTCTCCACGGCCTTGACGGTGAACTCGCCCTCTCCCGCGGAGACCCAGCGGACGCCCTGGTCTTCCGGATCGCCCGCCAGGCGGGAGACCACCGTTACCCGGTCCGCCACCATGAAGGCGGAGTAAAATCCAACGCCGAACTGGCCGATCAACTCGGGGCGGCTGGCTTCGTCCGCCTGTTGCAGGGTCTCGAGGAACGCCCTGGTGCCGGACTTCGCGATCGTGCCCAACTGGTCGATGATGGTTTCGCGGGACATCCCCGTGCCGTTGTCGGAAACCGTCAGGGTATTCTTGTCCTTGTCGACGATCAGCTTGATCTTCCACTCGGTGTCGCCGTCCACCAGGTCGCTGTTGTTGATGGAATTGAAGCGGATCTTGTTGATCGCGTCGCTGGCGTTGCTGATCAGCTCGCGGAGGAAGATCTCCTTGTTGGAATAGAGCGAATGGGTGATCAGGTGCAGGATCTGCCGCAACTCGCTCTTGAATTCCATGGTTTCGGTGGACGCGGTAGGTGCTTCGGACATCGTCTGGCCTTTCCTCCTGGCAGGGAGCGGGTTGCTCCCGATGGACATGCCGTACCGGACCGTGAATTTCGCCCGGATACAACGCGTTCGATTGGTTTTTCCAATGTGAAACGTGGTGCTTTCCGTCGGACTGCCGCCCGCTCGCGGCGGGCCGGACAACATGCGTATTATAGGGGTTCAGGCCGGTAATGTCAACACGGGGCTTCCGCCAAAAAAGGCTTTGGCGGCTTCGTGCCGGGGAGTAAATTGGTAGCTTGGAACACACCAATGATGTACACCGCAGATACGTCATCGAGGAGACTTGAAATGCGTCGACGACACGGAATGTTCCCGTGCTTCGTACGCGGACGAAACAGGAGGCGCCGGGATGCTCACAGATGAACAGGTAGCCGAATTTCACCGCAACGGGTTCCTCAACGGTGGCCGCGTCCTGGACGACTCCGGGGTCCAGGAACTACGCGACGAGCTGCAGCGCGTGCTCGACACCGGCCCTGAAGGCTTTCCCGAGGGCGGACCGAGGCCGGTGCTGTTCCACAACATGGTCCGCGACCGGGAACCGGCACGCTGCGTCTGGCAGATCGTGAACATCTGGGAAGTATCGGACGCCTACCACAGGCTGATCCACCATCCATTCATCGTGGATGCCATCAGCCGGCTCACGGAGGCGGACGAACTGATGGTCTGGCACGACCAGATCCAATACAAGCCGGCGGGCTACGGCGGCGTTACCGGCTGGCACCAGGATGCGCCGCTGTGGCCCATCATACGGCCCATGACGCCGGTATCCGCATGGGTCGCCCTCGATGACGCGACGGTGGAAAACGGGTGCATGTGGATGACGCCGGGCAGCCACCGGTGGGGCAACCAGATCGAATTCCTGCGGACGCAGGCCCACCTGAAGCAGGCCGAGGACTTCGGGCGGATCGAAGGTTTCAATCCGCCGGGCGGCAATGGCGTGGGAAAGGCGGTAAAAGTAGCACCCCGCCCCTGGCCGGTGAAGGCCGGAGAGGTATCGTTCCACCACTCGCTGACCTGGCACGGCTCGCCCTTCAACCGGTCCGATCAACCCAGACGCGCCATCGCCATGCATTACATGACGGGCGAGTCTCGCTTCGTCGCTTCCGGACAGCATGTCATGAAAGCCTTCGTCGACCTGCCGGACGGGGCGCCCATGAATCAGGCGGGCGAACATTTTCCCTTTGTGATGAGAAACGGAAAATCGGCTGCTCTCGACGGTTGATTAACCTGGACGATGGGTGAACCTCGCCGGGTATGCGAACCTGGTTTGGTGAACGAACCCGGACGGGTATGTGGTTTCCGGGACGGTTGATAGCCGCAGGGCGCGAATGCTGCAGGAAGGAGTGATTCATGGACGTCGTACGCATCGGTGTGATCGGCCTCGGCAATATGGGTGGGTTCCACGTCGAATACCTCACCGGGAACGAAGTGCCGGGCGCGGTGCTGAAGGCCGTCTGCGATGTCGATCCGGATCAACTGGCGCGTGCGAAATCGCTCGCCGGCGACGGCGTCTCGACCTATGGAAGCGCCGATGAACTGCTGGCGGCGGCGGCGATCGACGCCGTGATCATCGCGACGCCCCACTACGACCATCCGCCCCTTGCGGTCAAGGCTTTCGGCCGGGGACTGCACGTGCTCTGCGAGAAACCGGCCGGCGTATACACGGGCCAGGTGCGGGAAATGAACGCGGCGGCCGAGAAGAGCGGCCTCGTCTTCGGTCTGATGTTCAACCAGCGGACGCTGGGCGAGCACCGGAAGCTCAAGGAACTCGTGTCATCGGGCGAACTGGGCGAGCTGCGCCGGACGAACTACATCATCACGAACTGGTTCCGCGCACAGAGCTACTACGACTCGGGCGGCTGGCGCGCCACGTGGTCCGGTGAAGGCGGCGGCGTGCTCGCCAACCAGTGCCCCCACAACCTCGACCTCTGGCAGTGGATCTGCGGCATGCCCGTGCGCATCCGGGCCTTCTGCGGCTTCGGCAAGTACCACGACATCGAAGTCGAGGACGACGTGACGGCCTACGCCGAGTACGAAAACGGCGCCACGGGCGTATTCATCACGACCACGGGCGAGGCGCCCGGCACCAACCGCATGGAAATCACGGGCGACAACGGAAAGGTGGTCATGGAGGAAGGCCGGATCACCTTCTGGCGCAATCGTACGCCGGCGGATGTCTTCAACCGCGAATGGAAGGGCGGTTTCGGCAGCCCGGAGACCTGGAAATGCGAAATCCCCTTCCGGGCCGGGGGCGAAGAGCATCGCGGCATCACCAGGGACTGGGTGCGCGCGATCCTGGAGGGCACGCCGCTCATCGCGCCGGGCGTCGAAGGCATCCGGGGCGTCGAACTGGCCAACGCCATGCTGCTTTCCGCCTGGCAGGACGACTGGGTCGATATCCCGGTGGACGAAGCGCTCTACTACGAGAAGCTGCAGGAGCGGATCCGGTCGTCAAAGGTACGCAAGAAGGAGACCGGCGGCACGACGCTGAGCGTGGAAGGCACGTTCTAGGGCGGATTGTCCACGCCCACGGCATCGGTAATCCGGTCCAGGCCATCCCGGACCATCAGGCTGAGCAGGCCCCGGTTGATGCGTTTCACCAGGGCCGGACCGTGGTAGACGAGGGCCGTGTAGACCTGGACCAGGGTCGCGCCCAAACGGATCTTCCGGTAGACGTCTTCGGCCGTGAAAATGCCCCCGGTCCCGACGATCACGTGACGGCCGCGATCCATCCGGGAATACCAGGCCTGGACGGAGGCGTCGATCAGCGCCCGGGTCGGTCGGCCGCACAGGGTCCCGGGCATGCGGTCGAGGTCCTGTGGCGGAGTCTTCAGGCCTTCGTAGGGCTTACCGGTCGGCAGACCGAACACGACGCCCTTTACGAAGGGGAATGGATCCATGGCGGCGAGCGTCCCCACGATCGTTGCGGGGTCAGTGGTCGGCACCACCTTCAGGAAGGTGGGCGGCATGGCGTCGTAAGCGGCGTATCCCGCAAGCAGCTTCCCCAGCGTGCCCGGCTCGTCGAAGGGGCTTTGGCCCGAGGTCGTATTCGGGCAGTTCAAATTGAGCGTCGCATAGTCGGCAAGGCCCAGGAATGGACGCATCGCGGCGACCAGTTCCTCCACCACCTCCTCCGCACCCGACGGCCTCCCGGTGTTCGTCTCCACCAGGTTGATGCCCAGGGGAACGGGCGGGCGGCACGGCCGGGCGGAAGCGAACCGCCGCGCCACCGCTTCCGCACCGTCGTTGGGCACCCCGTAATTGACCACGATCGCCTCATCCTCCGGCACGCGGAACAGTCTCGGCAACACGGAGTTTCCTGCGGACGGCCAGGCCGAGACCGAACCCACCTCCACGAACCCGAATCCAGCCGAAGCGAGCCCTTCCATGGCGACGCCGTTCTTGTCGAAACCCGCGGCCAGGCCGACGGGATTTGGAAAGGCGAGCCCACCGGCTTCCACGCTGAGCCGCGGATCGTCCACGGTAAACAGGCCCTGGAGCATTCCGCGCACGGGAGGAACGCGTCCCGCCTTGCCAACCGCGGTCAGCGTCGCGCGATGTATCCACTCCGGGTCCAGGCGGAACAACAGGGGGCGAATGAGAGGATAGAGGGACATGGGGCGGCGTGGTCCAGCGTTGTACCGGCAAGGCCTGTCGGCCGGCGGTTGTCGATTCGTCTATGCACGATTATACGCGGCCGGCATGCGGCGCAAGCACAAAAAAACCGGGCGCCCCTGGAAATACGAGACGCCCGGCTTGCGTCTGGAGGAATGTCAACTGATCAGATCAGTCGTCACACCTCCGTCGTTCAGATATCATAATTCCTCCTTTCCTTTTTGCGCCGCCGTGCTGCAGTACGAGGCGCGGTTCATGCCGATGCATCAACATGCCGGATATGATCCGGCGTCAATTCCCCGATCGAGCCGGGGAATAAACCACAAGTCACGCAGTTTCATCGAGATAAGGAAATACGAAACGCCTCCTGAGATTCCACGGGAGCGGATGCAGGTTGCCTCGAAGTTCAAGCATACTCCGGTCTCGGCGTGACGCCGAAGCCGGGACGGTCGGTCGGTGCGATGCTGCCTTCCGACACCACGGGCTCGTCGAGCAGGACCTCGTCCTCCCCACCGCTCCACCGGTCCGGGTGGGTCTCCGCCAGGTCCATGCAGTTCGTGGCCGCGATCAGGTGCAGCCCCCAGATCTCACCGCCGCGATGGGGGCACACGGGCACGCCGTGTGATCTCGCCAGGTCCACGATTCGCAGTCCGGCCGTTATCCCTCCACACCACGTGATATCCGGCTGCCACATGTCCAGGGCGCCGGCGCGGGCGATGGCGGCGAAGGCGTGGTGGGAGAAGTCATGCTCGCCGCCGGCCAGCAGCACCGGAGCCAGCCGGGGCCGAAGTTCCGCCAGCTCGGTCAGATGGTCCGGTGTGACGAGATCCTCGAACCAGTAAGGCGCATATTCGTCCAGGATCTCGCGCATCCGCAGGGCAACCGCGGTATCCCAGGACATGTAGCAGTCGAACATGAGCAGCGCGTCCCGGCCGAACATCTCCCTGCAACGGGCCGCCTGGACCACGGCTGAATCGTAATCGGCCTCCGACCGCCACTGGTGCGAGCGCTTCACCGCGGTGTAGCCCAGGTCGCGGACCCGGGACAAGTCGCCCCCGGTCGCGTAGGCGCGGATCCTGTCCTTCCTCAACCCCCCGATCAGATCATACACGGGGCGACCCTCGGCCTTTCCGAGCAAATCCCACAGGGCCAGGTCGATCCCGCTCAGGGCCATGATCGCGATACCGCCGCGGCCGTACGGCAGGGATCTAAAGTAAAGATCGTCCCAAACCCGGCCGATATCATCCACACACCCGATGGACTTGCCGATCAGCGCATCGCGCAGATGGCCGTTGACAATCAGTTTGCCGGGCTCGCCACCCCCTCCGTAACCGTATCCGGACACCCCCGCGTCCGTGTCCACCCGGACCACGATCTGCCAGTAGTATTCCTGCCAGGCGCCTGTCCCTTTCATGCGCCGTAACGGGTAGACGGCCTTGACGTCCGTGATCTTCATGCCGTAATAGCAACAGGTTGCGGATCGGTGGGTATGAGAAACCCGGCCGGGGAGACCCGGGCCGGGCAGCCATAGGGTTCGGAATCGAATGGGCGCTAGTGGGATCGAACCACTGACCTCCACGATGTCAACGTGGCACTCTAACCATCTGAGCTAAGCGCCCTGCAAATCAGCATTCACCAGTGTGTTCATGACCCCGAATGCCGAGGGCCGGACTCGAACCGGCACGGACTATTGAGGTCCGGGAGATTTTAAGTCTCCTGTGTCTACCAATTCCACCACCCCGGCAAACCCGTCCCCGGATCTCCCAACACAACTGCATCATGGTAGGGCGCGAGCCTCTGCAAGTCAAGGGAAAAGAACCACCGCGCACTGCGGTAGAAGCGCTGGAAACGACCGTGTGGAGACGGCTGACCGCCACGGATTCATGGCGCTATTCCGGGCCTTCCCCCAGCGCCCCCGACCAGCATGCGAAGGGCCGTCCCTTTCGTTCGTCGCCCTTAAAGAAGGCCAGGTAGGTCATGACGTCCCAGGCGATGAAGGCCCGGCCTGAACGGGATGCCCGGGCGAGGTGGTGCACCCGGCGCCACGTACCCGCGTTGAAGTAGACCTGCGCTCCCCGGCGCCCGTTCCCCGGTGCGACGTCGAGCGGCACGATTTCGTGATGATGGGTGTGCCCGTACACCACGAAGCGGGCTTCGTGGTCCTCAACCGCTTTCTCCCTGGCCGCATGGGCAAAGTAGGAATCCGCTGAATCGCCCGTCACACGGTTCCACCATGCACCCAGCGCACCGGAGAGGCCGAGTGGAACGTCCCGCGTGAACCGGAGCGCGTACTCCAGCTGGTCCACGCTCTCGAAAGGGTTGTAAGTCGAACCCTGGTCCCGTATGAAATCCAGGCCCAGGAAGTCGTCCACCAGGTTGTTCCACGTATCCTTTACTTTCCCGGCCTGCATCGGGGACACGCCGTGTTCATGCAGCAGCACGTCGACCCAGACGGAGGCGGCGGCCAGCGGACGGACATTGTCCAGTTCGCGCAGGCCTTCGATAAAGGTCCGGGGAAGCAGCGAGCCCATGCGGTTGCGGACTTCAAAGGGGAATCGATTCAACAGCTCGATCACGACCGCGTCCCCCAGGGAGGGTTCGTCTCGCGAACCGGAGAAATTGAACGGATCGTAGATATCGCCATGACACGCCCGGACGCCGTGCGCCCGCAGTATCCCGGCAATGCGGGTCGACTCGTCAGGCCCGTGGGGGAAGGGCTGTTCAGGGTCGTTTTCCAGTCCCAGGGCGGCTGCGACCTTTCGGCGAAGGAGCTGGCAGGCTCGGCCAGGGAGGCAGTAGAACCAATCGTGGTTCCCCACCATGTAGTGGATGCCGACCTCGACCGGCAGGCCGGGTTCGGTTGGCCGTGGGTCGCCATTGGCGCCGCCGGGCGGAGGCAGCAGGAGACCACCGGGTTTGGCCAGGTTCCTGAGGCAGGTGAGCGACGATTCGTTGTGCGCCAGGATAGCGGTGGTTATGTCGTTCAGTTTCCCTATGAATGGCAGTTCATCGGGATGGCTCCAGGGGCGCGGTCCATAGTCCTTCTCCAGCCACGCTGTGGACCTGATGACGTCCAGGATATCTCCAAGAAGGATGATGTCGATTCGTTCGATGGGCTGGTACCGGCCTCCTCTGCGCCATGAGGCCGCGAAGGCCATGTCCCGGACCCGCCTGGCGAAAATCCGGAAGGCGTTTTCCTTGATGGTCTGGCCGGTCGTACCGTCGGTAAGGTGGAGATCGCTGATGATCACTATCATGACGGTCCGGGTCATCCATCCCGCTGAGTGAGTTCGAAACCGATCATGTAGGTTCCACCGGTGCCCCGTCCGTAGACCGTCAGGCGGGCCTTTTCACCATCGGTCAATTCCCCGAGCGATGTTGATCCCCTGAACAGGACCGCGTCACCGCCCGCGATCTTCTTCAGGAGGAAGGACTGCAGGTCGTCCGCGGCGCCGCCCAGGGATTCGGACAGGTGCAGGGGCAGGTCTTCCGGTATCGTTCCCTTGATTCTGCCGATGACGGCTTCGACGATCCCGCCCAGGAAATCCTTGATCTTGTCCCAGGCGTCTTTTCGGTCCACGTCGAACACCTTGAACTGTATGGAATGGATTCGCTTCCCCCGCACCAGCAGGATCAGCTTATCCCAGTCGTCTATCGCCTCCATTTCGAACCGGCCGCACCGCTCGCGCGAGTCTTCGCCGATCCTGATATTCTCCTCCTCGGCGCTTCGAACGTAATTCGGCTTGCCCGACCTCCCGGTATCACACTCCCAGAAGGTGTCGAGGCTCGGCATCACGGCATGTTCGGTGGCAAACTGGCTTCGGTGGTTGATAAAGCGCAGATCCGCGACGAAGCGGAAATTGGCCTTGTTGTTCGGAAGATCTGCGGGAAACAGGAAATCCGTGAGGGTGAATTCATAGAGCGGCAAGAAAGTCCTCCATGTATGCACACGTGTGCGTTGACGGTTAAAAAAAGTACGACTCGGCATTCCCGGTTCCGGCAGGAAGATGCAGAGGCGCAACTGTAATCGACGTCTCGACAGTCGGATCCATCCTTGCGTCGATGTTTCGGAAGGAGCCGGGCCGGATGGTACGACCGGACCGGCTCCTGTATCTCGATTTTAGCCTATGGCATCCTTTAGCGCTTTGCCTGCCGTAAACTTTGCCACGTTTCTCGCCGCGATCGTAATGGACTCGCCCGTACCGGGATTTCGCCCCTGGCGAGCAGCGCGGTTCGATACACTGAACGTGCCGAAGCCGATCAGCGTGACGGAATCGCCGTCGCTGAGACTGCTCTTGATGGCGTCGAGTGCCGCCGCGACTGCGCTGTCGGCTTGCGCTTTGGACAACCCAGTAGCATCAGCAACCTTACCGGCCAATTCTGTGCGATTCATTGATTACCCTCCAGATGAAATAATGGGAGTAATGCACCCGATAGAGTGCGAGAATTCCCGCGACAGACCGTTCTAAGGTCCTGTGCTTGCGGGTGAATTACGCGAAGTGTACGTGCAATATATTTCATACGCAGTTTCGTAAGCAAGTTTTTTTTCGCTATACCTGTGTATGGTACTGCGACAGGCCGGGCGATTTCATTGATTTCGGTCTACGAAGTTTCTATTTTTCAATTTAATCATGCCAGCAAAAACCCGTCCAAAAGACTGCTTCTCCTGATGCCGACGACGACCTATCGCGCGGATCCGTTTCCGGAAGCCGCGCGCAACAAGTACCGCATGCGTAAAATGCTCTCGGCCGCGGGGGTATGGTGTCCGTATTTCGCCCGATTCGACCTGTCGGTCCCCGTCGAGGAAATTGCGCTGGAACAGCCTTACCCATGTGTACTCAAACCCGTCCTGCTATCGGGCAGCCGGGGTGTAATCCGGGCCGACTCGCCAGCCGGCTTCATCGAAGCGTTCCGTAGAATCAGTCGCATACTCGGCAACTCGGCGGACAGACCGCCGAGTCTTGACGCCGACGCCCAGCGCATCATGGTGGAGTCCTATATTCCCGGCGAGGAGGTCGCCCTGGAGGGCCTGTTAAACGACGGCCGCCTGCGCGTGCTCACTTTGTTCGACAAGCCCGATCCCCTGGAGGGGCCCTTTTTCGAGGCGACGATATACGTAACGCCTTCGCGTTTGCCCTTAGAGACGCAACAGGTCGTCTCCGATACCGTCCAGCGCGCTTCCACGGCCGTTGGCCTCTCGGAGGGACCGGTCCATGCCGAATTGCGGATCCTCCACGGCGGGGCCAGGATCATCGAGATCGCGGGCCGGTCTATCATCGGGGACCTCGGCTCGCGCGTCCTGGAATACGGGCTGGGGGTGTCCCTGGAGGAACTCATCCTGCGTCACGCACTGGGCGAGGATGTGGACGACGCGGGCGACAAGCCGCGGGCGTAATGATGCTGCCGGTACCGGAAGGCGGATTGTTCCAGGGATTCGACGGCGTCGAGGAGGCGAAGCAGATCCCGGGCGTGGAGGACGTGGTCATCACCTCGAAGGAAGGTGATTTGCCGACCCACTGCCGGAAGGCACCGGCCACCCCGGTTTCATATTCGCCAGAGGGATGAGCCAGGACAGGTCGAGCGGGTCCTTCGAAGGGCCCATGGCAGGCTTCGAATGCGCGTCAAGACGGTCCTGGCCACGTAGATCCTGGCTACGTAGCGGGGATCGATACGGCCTTACGCGCGGCGTGGATCCGTGCCGCCCACGAAGGTCGTGTACAGGCAGAGCATCGGCAGAGAGGCAATCAAAAAGGGAGATGCGACCGTGCCAACGCACTATGAACGGGTGATGGAAATGTACCGCGAGGTGAGCGACCTGTACGGCGCCCTGGCCCTGATGGGATGGGACCAGGAAACCTACATGCCCCCCAAGGGCGCGGCCAGCCGGGGGCGGCAACTCGCCACCCTCTCCGGAATGGCCCACGAGCGGATCACATCCGATGAGATGCGGGCGGAACTGGATTCCGCCCGGTCGGAATCGCTGACGGCCGACGAGCAGGTCAACATCCGCGAGATTGCCCGTTCCAGCGACCGGGCGGTCAAGATTCCCGTCGACCTGGTCAAATCCATCGCGGAAACGAGTTCGGCGGCCATCGGGGTGTGGATCAAGGCCCGGAAGGAAGATGATTTCCCGGCGTTCGCGCCGTGGATCGACAAGCTGGTCGCCCTCCAGCGCGAGGTCGCCGAGGCGGTCGGATACGAAGACGAACCCTACGACGCGCTGCTCGATGAATACGAACCCTATGCCACCACGAAAGATACCGCGGCGGTCTTCGAATCGATTCGCGGCCCCCTCGTGGACCTGGTGCAGCGCATCGCGTCCTCCGGGGTCAGCCCCCGCACTGATTTCCTGGAGCGGAACTACCCCGTCGACGACCAGCGGCGCATGGGCGTCATGGCCGCCGAGCGCATGGGCTTCGACTTCGAGGCCGGGCGTCTGGATATCTCCCCCCATCCCTTCTGCACGCACATGGGCGTGCGGGACGTCCGCCTGACGACCCGGTACTCCGAGACCCTGCCCATGCAGTCCTTCTACGGCGTCATCCACGAGGCGGGGCACGGCCTCTACGAGCAAGGCCATGACCCGGAACACGAAGGCACACCTCGCGGCGCGTCGGTCTCCCTCGGCATCCATGAATCCCAGTCGCGCCTGTGGGAGAACATGGTCGGCCGGAGCCGGGCCTTCTGGCGTCACTTCTTCCCCGAATTCACCGCCGTGTTTCCGGACCAGGCCGCGGACGTGAGCGAAGAGGAAGTCTATGCCGCGGTCAACGAGGTGAAACCCTCGCTCATCCGGGTCGAAGCGGATGAGATCACCTACAACCTGCACATCCTGCTCCGGTTCGAAATAGAGCGCGGCCTGTTCACGGACGAATTCAAAGCAGGCGACCTCTCCGCGGTCTGGAACGAAAAGATGAAGGCCTTCCTCGGCATCGAACCGCCGGACGACCGGGACGGCGTGCTGCAGGACATCCACTGGTCGCACGGGAGTTTCGGCTATTTCCCCACCTACACCCTGGGCAATCTGTACGCCGCCCAGTTCTACCGCGCCGCGGAACGCGACCTGCCCGGCCTGTCGGATCGGATCGCCCGCGGGGAACTGCTGCCGCTGCGGGACTGGCTCAGGGACCACATCCATCAGCCCGGCATGACCTACCGCGCGGCTGACCTCGTGCGGCACGTCACCGGCGAGTCGCTGACGGCGGACCATTTCCTGTCCTACGTCTCTGCGAAGTACGGTTCCCTGTACCGCCTATGAACGTGACGGGTGCCCCATCCATTCAGAAAGTAGCGACACCGCGGGCCGTGGCCCTGGGCTTGGCGCTGGCCGTGGTCGTCAACATCTTTTCGCTGACGAGCCATTATCTCCTGGGATACACCCACCTCACCTTCGCCCATATCGATCTCGCCCTGCTGATCCCGTTTCTCCTGGGCGTTATGGGACCCAATATACTGCTAAAGGCATACCGTCCCGCCTGGGGCCTGCGGTCGCGGGAACTGCTTTTCGTCTTCATCCTGGGCTGGGTCGGCTTCATGGTACCGACCTGGGGGATGTCCAACTACGTAGTCGGCATCATGGCGTCGGCCGAATACTACGCCTCCCCCGAGAACCAGTGGCGCGAGCTGTTCTTTCCCTATCTCCCGGACTGGTTGGTCGTCACCAACGAGCTGAACGCGAACAGGGACTACTACTGGGGACTGGCCGAAAACTACCCGATTCCCTGGGGGGCCTGGATCATCCCGAGCTTCTGGTGGCTGTCTTTTTTCGGCGGACTCCTGGCCGTCGGGGTCTGCTTCGTCATCCTGATGCGTAAGCAGTGGGTGGAGCACGAGCGTCTTTCCTATCCCCTTGTGCAGACGGCGGTCGTGATGACGGAGACCACAGACGAAGAACACTTCGTCGTGCCTACGATCATGCGGCACCGCCTGTTCCTCATCGGCGCCCTGGCCACTTTTTCCATCATGCTCTGGAACACCACGGCATACTGGACCCAGTGGTTATCCTTTCCGATCGATGCCAATGCCCTGTTCAACGTCGAACTCGGCCGCGCCTTTCCGGCGCATGCGATCAGGATGAACGTCATCACCTTCGCCTTCTCCTATTTCATCAACATGGACATCCTGTTCAGCGTCTGGTTCTTCCAGATCATCAATACGCTGGAACAGGGCATCCTGGCCCGTGTCGGAATTACCGCAGACTCGGGCACCGCCGTCCCCGGCGGCCTGGTCGCGGTCCAGTTCATCGGCGGCATGATCGCTTTCGCGTTATGGGGATTCTGGATCGCCCGCCGGCACCTGGCCATGGTCTGGCGGCACGTCATGGGAAAGGACACGAACCTGCGGGACGACGACGAATTCTTCTCCTACCGGGCCGCCCTGATTGCGGGCGCCTGCGGCATGGCCTACATCGTCTGGTGGCTGCACGCGGCGGGTATGTCCTTTCCCGTGATCGTCGTTTTCCTCACGCTGTTGTTTCTCTTCTATTTCGCACTGTGCCGGGTCATGGCGGAATCGGGCCTGGTCTTCCTGGACCTGCCCATCAACGCCCACCAATTCACCGTCGCCATGCTGGGTTCCGCCTCGCTGTCTCCCCAGAACCTTACGGGTCTCGGCCTGGGAAGCGCCTTCGCCCGAAACTGGAAGACGTTCACGATGATCACGCCCTCGCATGTCGCGCGGCTGCAGTCCATCCTGGGCATGTCGGGACGCGTGCTCTTCTTCTGGTCCGCCGTCACCTTCGCCGTCAGCGCGGTCACGGCCATCGGCTACTCTGCCTACACCGGTTACAGGATGGGCGGAGCGGCAAACTACTACGCCAATGTCGCCGGCGATCCCGGATTCTACGACCTGATCGTCACCTGGATGAAGAACAGCACCACGATCTCGGGCGCGGAAGCCTTCTTCCTGATCGCAGGCATGCTGATGGTCACGGGTATGACCCTGGCCCGGTATTACTTCAGCTGGTGGCCAATATCGCCTATCGGTTTCGTGGTGGCCGCCGGCGGGCCCGCCCGGCACGCCTTCTTTCCCGTCTTTCTCGCCTGGTTGCTGAAGACAATCCTGATCCGGATAGGCGGCGTGCGGTTTTACCACACCGTCCAGCCCCTGATGATCGGCATCATCGTCGGATACGTCCTCGGCGCCGCCATTGCGGTCCTGGTGGACTATTGGTACTTTCGTGGATCCATACACGAACTGCAGTTTTTCTAATTGGAGTACCTCGTGAATTCGCATGAAATACTCGGTGTCCTCGAGGCGCTGGGCGATCCCGCGATCACCGCCCATTCCCAGCGGTTCTTCAAGACCGGTCCGGGAGAGTACGGTGAAGGGGACCGGTTCCTCGGGATCAGGATTCCCGTGATACGTGACCAGGTGCGTAAACACCGCGATCTCACCATCCGCGAGACCCTGCGCCTGCTGGTGTCTCCCTATCACGAAGCCCGCATGTTTTCGCTGCTGTTGCTGGTCATGAGATTCAACAAGGGCGACGAGCAGGATAGAAGAACGATCTACGATGCGTATCTCGGCCATACGGCCTACATCAACAACTGGGATCTCGTCGATTGCTCCGCTCATCCCATTCTGGGCGGCTACCTGGACGGGCGGGACAGGAAACCGCTCTACGTACTGGCGGACTCGGAATCGATATGGGAACGCAGAATGGCCATCATGGCCTGTCTGCATTTCATCAGGCAGCATGATTTTGCCGATGCACTGAAAGTGTCGAAGCGCCTGCTGAACGACGGGGAAGATCTGATCCACAAAGCCGTGGGCTGGATGCTCAGAGAGATCGGAAAACGGGATCTGCCCGTTGAGCAATCGTTTCTGAAGACCCGTTACCAGCAGATGCCCCGCACGATGCTGCGCTACGCGATAGAGCGGTTCCCGGAGGAGGAAAGAGGCCGATACCTGCGGGGCGAGGTGTAGACTTGCATTTCCTGGACGCGTAGGATACCCCGGTGGAGATCACGAATGAGTGAGCAGGTGAATGAGCAGGCCGTCCAGAAAATCAACGCGTGGATCGGCGGAGGCGTGCTTTCCCGGACCGCGGGCGAGGCCATCGTGCAGTGGCTCGACGACCCGGCATGCGACGCCTTCGCAGGGGAGATTCATGCGCTGATCGAAGCCGGGAGCACCGGCGAACTGGAAGACGCATTCGGCACGTCCATCGCCTTCGGAACGGGCGGCATGCGAGGCCGCATGGGTCCGGGGCCGAACCGGTTCAACGCTATTACCGTGGGCAGGGCGGCACAGGGCCTGGCGCGGTACGTCTTAAGTATGGGCGACGGTGATGAGCTGGCCAGCGATGGACCAGACGAAAGGTACCATCGGGACCTCGGCAGTGGGCCGGAAGGCTGGCATAACCGAAGTTCCCGCGGTCGGGCCGGCGCAGCTGTCGTCGTGACGTGGGACACCCGGCACAACTCGGAGACGTTCGCGATGGAGACGGCCCGGGTGCTCGCCGCCAACGGCGTACCGGTGCTGATCTTCGACGGCTATCGATCGACGCCCGCCCTGTCCTTCGCGGTACGCGATCGGCGGGCCGCGGCCGGGGTCGTGATCAGCGCCAGCCACAATCCGCCGGAAGACAACGGTTTCAAGGTGTACGGGCCCGACGGCGGCCAAGTGGTGGCGCCGCACGACGAGGGCATTACCGGGGAGATGCGCCGCGTCGGGGAGATTCGGCGCATTTCGTTTGACGAGGGGATCGAGCGGGGCCTGATCCGACCGATCGATCCTCAGGTGGACGCACGCTATATCGCCGTGCTCACGGACCTGTCGCTGGACGGCGCGCGGGATGTGCGGGTGGTGTATACCCCCCTGCACGGCGTGGGCATGACATCGGTGGCCGCGGCGCTGGAAAAACTGGGATATCGAGACGTGCACTACGTGACCGAGCAGGTCGCACCGGACGGCGCGTTCCCTACGCTTGAAGGCGGTATCGCGAACCCCGAAAAACCGTCGGCTTTCCAGCTCGGCATTCGAAAGGCCGCGGAAACCGGCGCCGACCTCGTGCTGGCCAGCGACCCCGACGCCGACCGGATCGGCTGCGCGCTTCCGTTGCCGGATCGGGGATGGGAGGCGGAGCCGGAAGATCTCGTGCTGAACGGACACCAGATCGGCGTCCTCCTCTGCCACTATATGCTCAGCCGGAAACAGGCGGCGGGAACGTTGCCGTCGAGAGGGCTTTTCTGTAAGACGGCGGCAACTTCCGACCTGGCCGCCCTCATCGCACGGTCCTTCGGCCTGGAAGTCGTGGACGACCTTCCCGTCGGTTTCAAGCACGTCGGCGCGGCAATCGATCGAATGCCGGCGGACATGACTTTCGTGTTCGGCACGGAGGAAAGCCACGGTTACCTGGCGGACGCGCGGATCCGGGACAAAGAGGCTGCCACCGGCATCCTGCTTGCCGAGTACGCCGCCCTGGTGAAGCAAGAAAACCGGACCCTGCGCTACGAACTGAATGACATCTACCGAAAGTACGGTTATTTCAGGGAAGTCCAGCGGTCGGTCGCCCTGCCGGGTGCGGAAGGTGCCCGCAGGGTCAAAGGCATCATGGCCGCCATGCGCGCCAAACCGCCGCGATGTATAGGCGGTCAAGCTGTATGCCGCTTGATCGACCGGTTGAGCGGTCAGGCGCGTGACCTACGTACGGGTACGACCGGGCCCGTCGCGGGCGAACGGGTAAATATCCTGGTCTTCACCTTTTCGGAAGCCGGCCACACACGGGTCATCGTGCGCCCTTCGGGCACCGAGCCCACGATCAAGTACTACGTTTCGGCGTCATCGGTGGATCTGGGCGGATCCCGTATCTCGAAGCGCGACATGGACGGTACCCGAAACTCGATCGACAGCCTGGCGGAATCCGTCCTCGAGGCAATGATCGAATGGTGCGAAGGAATGTAACGGACCCGCTTGGCTCCGCTCGAACCGGTCGAAACCGGTCCAGTTCAGCACCCGACCCGGAACAGGACAATCAACTCATCACGAAAGGCATCGATCCATGCGCATCATCGACTCCGGCGTCCTCAGCCGCAGCGTGCCCGGCACCGACCGCGCCAACCTCACCTTCCCCGCCGTCCTTTGCAAGACCGACGATACATTGATCGCCACTTGGCACAGCGGCACGACCAAGGACTGCGCGGACGAAGTGATTGAAGTCAGCCGGTCTTCCGATCTCGGGCGGACCTGGGCCGCGCCCGAACGGCCCTTCGAATCCCCCCTACTGCGCGGCGTCCGGGGATCGATCAAGATCGTCTACCTCACGGAACTGGCGCCCGGCCGGATCATCGCCGCGTCCATGTGGATCGACCGCGAGACCTATCCGGAAGCGCCCGGTCTCTTCAATCCGGAGACCGAGGGATGCGTGCCCATGTCGATCCTCCTGTCGGACTCCGAGGACGGCGGAAATACCTGGACGGCGTGGCGCGAAGTACCCATGCCGGAGGAGATCGGTCCCGCAAGCCTGACCAATCCGGTCATGCGGCTTCCGGACGGTACCCTGGTCATGACCATCGAGACCAACAAGCACTACCTCGACTCCTCGAAATGGTACCAGCGGGTCGTCGCCTTCCACTCCACGGACCAGGGAAGGACCTGGGGTGAACCGGTGAACATCGGGTTCGACCCGACGGGCCTGATCTTCAACTGGGACCTGCGGTCGGCCGTGGCGCCGGACGGCCGGATCGGCGCATTCGCGTGGACCTACAACACCGAAACGGAATCCTACCTGAACATACATCGCCGCGTCAGTTCCGACGGCGGCCGTACCTGGTCGGACCCGGAGGACATCGGCGTCACCGACCAGGCAGCCCATCCCGCGGTGCTGCCGGACGGCCGCGTCGTCCTTGCCTGGGTGGACCGCTTCAACGACCAGTCCATCAAGGCCCGCGTCGCGCCGTCCATCGACGGCGTCTTCAGTCCGGAATCCGAGGTAACTCTGTACACCCACGAAGCGCCGAAGGAAGATCCCAAGGGCGCCCTGGGCTTCTCGGTGTGGTCCTTCGGCCTGCCCTACGCGGAAGCCCTGTCCGACGGCACGGTGATGGTGGTCCATTACGCGGGAACCGAAGCCGCAATGGACGTGCACTGGACCCGGCTGGCCACCTGAGGCTATCATGATCGGACACTACCTCCTCACCGCCTGGCGGAACATCCTCGCGTCCCGGTCCCACGCGGCGATCAACGTGATCGGGTTCGCCATCGGCATGGCCTGTTGCCTGGTCATCCTCCTGTACATCCGCGACGAGTTGAGCTACGACCGGCACAATACGCGGGGAGACCGAATCTACCGTGTGGTGACGGACCGCACGGCGCGGACGCCCGGCATCCTGGCCGACTTTATCGGCAACCAGCTACCCGAAGTGGAGGAAGTGCTTCGTATTCGGGCGACGGTGGGGACCTGGCTGTTCACGACCGATGAAAAGCAATTCTACGAACAACGGGTCTACTGGGCGGACGGCAACCTCTTCGACGTGTTCGACGTACCCCTGGTGCGCGGCAATCCGGAAGCCGCGCTCACGGCGCCGAATACGATGGTCATCAGCGCATCCATGGCCCGCAAGTACTTCGGGGATGCCGACCCCATCGGCAAAACGATCACCGGAGACCACCTTTTTCCCTTCACGGTTACCGCGATCATGGAGGACCCACCGCCCTACGCCCATTATCACCCGGATTTCTACGTATCCATCGCCACCACGACGGGAAGAGGCGATCCGATCCGTCTGCTGACGAACTGGGCCAACAGCCAGTACTACACGTACCTGCTCCTTCCTGAAGGCGCTTCACCCGACGGGATCGGCGCCTTGCTGCAGGCACGGCTGGATGAACATGTCGACGCCGTCGAACGGGCAACGGCCTTTACGCACACCTATGCGCTGCAGCCGCTTTTCGACATCCATCTCTATTCACAACTGGAGTTGGAAATGGAGGGGAACGGCGACGTCTCGTTCATCTGGATGCTGGTCGCCATCGCGGTCTTCATCCTGCTGATCGCCTGCATGAATTTCACGAACCTGGCGATCGTCCGGTCCATTACCCGCGCCCGCGAAATCGGCATGCGCAAAGTCTCCGGAGCTACGCGGGGCCAGATCGTCCGGCAGTTCCTGGGCGAAACCATACTCCTGAGCGCTGTCGCGTTCCTCGTTGCCCTGGCCGCCGTCTGGGTGATCCTGCCCGTTTTCAGATCCATGACGGGCCATGTGCTTTCCATGCCCGCGCTGGAACCATGGTCCGTCCTGGGTGGTACGGCCATCGTCCTGTCCGCCGGCATCCTTGCCGGCGCGTACCCCGCCCTGCTGCTGTCCCGCATCAGTCCCGCGGCGATCTTCCGGGGTCCTTCGAGTACGGGTGCCGTGAACCTGCGTAAAGCCCTCGTGATCGTGCAGTTCTCCTTGGCAATCCTGCTGATGATTGGTACGGGGACCGTATTGGAGCAACTGGAGTACATGCGGGAGAAACACCTGGGGTTCGAGAAGGAACAGGTGGTGATCCTGCCCGACCTCGAAGGCATGGACTTCGACCTGATCCGTGACAGGTACCCGCAGCATGCCGGCGTGGTCAGCGTCTCCGGGGCGAACTACATGCCCGGCCGCGCGGCCGGCCGCGGGAGGCTGCCCATCCTTCCCGTGGGCCGCGTCGACAATCCGGCAGCCGGTACAGTCGAGATGCAGCATATCCATACCGAAGGCGGCATGGTCCGGACGCTTCGCCTTGCTTTGCTGGAAGGTCGGGACATTTCGTGGGAACGGGACTTCGAGTGGGTCGAGGGCCCGGATGGAGGAGGATGGGGGAGATCGACCGGATGTCTCCTCAACGAGGAGGCGGTCAGGCGCCTGGGATGGGGTTCGCCCTCGGAGGCCATGAATCGATTTGTACGAATGAGGAACAGTGAGTTGCAGGTCGTCGGGGTGGTGGGAGACTTTCACCTCAGGACCCTGCACGAGCGGATCGAACCGGTGATCTTCACCTTCGGCGGCTCCGGCTACTGGGCCGTGCGGTTCGTTCCCGGCGATCCCGGCGAGACCCTGCGGGACCTGGAATCCATGTGGAAGGCGTCCATGCCGGAAATCCCCTTCACCTACTCGTTCCTCGACCAGGACGTGGATCGGCTCTACCGTTCGGACCAGCTGCTGGGCCGGCTCGTGACCATGTTCGCCGGGCTGGCGGTCTTCACCGCGTGCCTCGGCCTGTTCGGACTGGCGGTCTTCACGGCGAAACAGCGCATGCGGGAAGTGGGCATACGAAAGGCCCTGGGCGCGTCGGTACGTCAACTCGTCCTGCTGCTGTCCCGGGAGTATACCGTCCTTGTGGTCATCGCGAACGCCATCGCCTGGCCGGTGGCCTACTTCGTCATGCAGCAGTGGCTGCGGCAGTATGCCTACCACACCGAAATCTCGCTGCTGCTTTTCCCCGCGGCCGGTCTGCTCGGGCTGTTGATCGCGTGGCTGACGGTCAGTTCGCAGACGCTGCGGACCGCCGCAATGAACCCGGTCGACTCGCTGCGACGCGATCAATAGACTTTATTACGAACAGTCCCGGTACCGGAGACCGGTCCCTCATCGATAACCAACCTGCTAGTAAGGTCTGCGGGCTATTCGAAAAGCAGTTCTATGCCCGCCGCGATGTATTCCGGGGGGTCGCTCGGATGGAACCGGTAACGCAGCCGGCCCTCCCGGTCCACCAGGAACAGGGTGGTCGTGTGGGCTACCAGGTAATGACCCGCCTCGTTCGGCTCCTGCAGCTTGTACAGCACGCCGTACCGTTCGGCGACCTCGTCGACCTCCTCCCGCGATCCCGTGAGACCGCGGACGTCCACCGTGGAGAAGTAGGCCAGGTACTCCCTGAGCTGCTTCGGCGTGTCACGCGAAGGATCGACGGTGATGTAAATCGTACGCACGCGCTGGCCGGGTTCGAGATCAAGCACGTCGTAGACGGCCGCCAGCTTGGAAAGCATGAGCGGACAGGCGTCAGGGCAGTAGGTGTAGCCGAAGAAGACCAGGAAGGCGTCGCCGCGATGCGCGGACAGGTCGAATCGCTCTTCGTCCTGGTCGGTCAGCGTGAAATCGCCGCCGAACCGTTCGCCGTAGTCCAGCAGTTCGGGGATTTCGATCTGCGGCGGTGGCGGCGGTTCGGCACGGCAACCGGGAATGATCAGCAGGGCCGCAGCTAGGAAAGTTACCGTAAAACAGCGGGAGTACCGTCGAACATGAGTGGGAACCCCTCCGCCTACGGTAGGTCTACTTGTCGGCACTTTGGTCGGGGATTACAAGTGGTATAGGAGCAACTTCTACCGACTGAACTGGTTGCATAGCAACCGGTACGGGTTGAGCGACATTTTGTTTAATAAATGCGCGACCAGTATGATTCTCGACGATTTTAACAGAGGGGGTGCCAGAAAAGGTATGAGTTGTAGCATGAAACACAGATAGGCTCATGTCTTGCAACATCGAATCTTCTTCCAACCTTAAAATCGACAACTGATGGTCTTCAAGTTCTTTGCGTGGAATATGTCGACTGTGGCTTTTGAATTCCATGTGATTGGCGAGCCATGTCGAAACGTTTTCCGCTCTCGATTTACGATCATCCATATCTTTGAACATGTAAGATTCCAACCAAGACTTTACGAGAACCTTAGACATCTCTAACGCAGTTTCACATTGGACCAGTAAATCCGGGCCATACTGGCTTAGCATCGGTAACCATGCCGATAACTTGGCTGGGTCTGAACATTCCTTCGTGGCCCGATCAAATTGGTCCAAGACTGATTGAGCTGGAACTGAACGCACGCCTAGAGGGGTTGCCAGCATAATCTGAGGATCAGTAGGACCGAGAAATGAATGCTTACCTAATACGATTTTGTCGGCAGCACATGCAATCATAGTTGCCGCAGACATAGCGAGTTGTGGAACAATTACTCTAATATCAGAAAATCGAGACCTCAGGTATGCAACGATCGCTTCAGCCGCCTCTGGATAACCTCCCGGGCTATGTAGAATCAGATCGAGTTGATCGCCGCTTAGTCCGTGACTAACTTCCATGAACGCCTGTATGTCTTCGTCATTTATTGAACAAGCGTAGGAGGGGCTTCCCTTTGAAGCCATCCTGAGGCATACAGGATTACATCCCGTTCCGAGTGCTCGTGGAGTTTAAGTAGGTACTTTCTTCGAACGCCATCAAAATCAACCGGAAGTCCGTTTTGTTTCGGTGAAAGCTCCTCCAAGATTTCGCTCCAGATAGGCAACGATTCTCTCCTGCATGTATGCTGTTTATTTAATTGGTGGAATTGGTTGTCGTTATCCGATGTGGTTCCTTGGTTGCCACCCTATAAGGAGTCAACCCCTGATCTACTTCAAGCCATCCTTTGTAAACCTCCATGACCTCTTTAACACCTGGACGCGATAGTGCTTCTCTGAGCATAGCTTCATGTTCTTGTACGCGTTTGGACTCTGATTGAGGCATGTACATACTCCTAGGGGATGGGGTATATGGAGTACGGAAGTTGTCTATAAGATAGCAGTTCGGGATGTTAAATACCAACTAAATACCATCTTACAAACATGTTGTACTTCGTCCCACTACGACATACAACATATTGTAGGTCCTACGGACGGCTCTTCAGCACCTCGGCCGTGACCGTCCGGATCGACTGGTCGTCGAAGCGCAACGTGAGGGAAACCGAGTCGCCTTCCGCCAGCTGCCGTTTCACGCCGAACAACATGATGTGGTTTCCGCCGGGTTTCAATGCCGCCTCGCCCTGCGGCGGGACCGCCACGCCTTCGATTTTCATCATCTCCATCATATCGTCGACCTGGTGCATGGTGTGCAGTTCCGCATACTCCGCGGCCGGGGTCTCCACGGTCAGCAGTTCCCGGGGCTGGTCCGACCGGTTCCGGATCACCAGGTAGGCGGCGGTGACGTCCCTGTTCGGCGGCGTGGCCCGGACCCAGGCGCCGGCGATCTCCAGTTCGTCCGCCGGCTGGCAGCCGGCCGTGACGATCACCATCAATATCCAGATACCGAAAATACACCTTTGACCGGTCTTGTTCGTCATATCGAGATCTAGGGTTCGGATGAAGGCGTGTCCCCAGACGATCCATCGAAAGAAGGCGCGTCCGCAGGCGGCTGAAGCGAAGCCACGTACATGGCGATCTTGAAGCGCTCTTCGTCCTTGATATGGGGGAAGGGCACCATGGACGGGCTGTCTGGCATGCCGTCCCTGAGCGTGCGGGCGATCGTGACCACGTCGCGGCCGATGCGGTAGGCTCCCGGGTCGCGGAAATCACGGGGCGGAGGTTTCAGCGTGTAGGAAATCGGGCCGTCGCCATGACCGTCCATACCGTGGCACACGGTGCAGCCGTACCGGGCATACAGCGCCTTTCCGTCCTGCACGAACTCCCAGGGGATCTCGTGGAAGCCGATTGTCCCCGGCGTGATCGTGCCTTCGACCAACTGGACCAGGAACGCCTTGGTAACGGCCTCCCTGTCATCTCGGTCCGCTGGCTCCGTGTCCGAATCGGACGAGCCGCATCCAGTGTAAAGGAGCAACAGTACGACGACGAACCACATGCCGTCCCTAAGCCGTAACGCCCAAGCCGTCTTCAACCAGGTTGTCCCAACCGAAAACATGGTTCTATCCTATGGGCATTCCGCTTCCCTGTCAACGACTACCGCCTTCGTATTCACTACCGGATCGGGCGGTCCGGGACGCCGGGAGACGATGGTCCGGGACGCCGGGAGACGATGGTCCGGGACGCCGGGAGACGATGGTCCGGACCCTTTCAATTCAATTGACGATGCCAAAGGAGGTGCATACATTCCCGTCGTCTTCAGCACCCCATCCCTACCACGGCCGGATCGGGCACGAACCGCAACCGGGGAGACACCTTGCGAAGCTTCAGGGAATCGCTGTCGATCTACTTCGAGCGCCGCATGGCCCGCATACTGCTGCTCGGGATCATCAGCGGATTCCCCTGGGTGCTCATCGGCAGCTGCCTCAATCTCTGGTTGAAAGAAGACGGGCTTTCCCGCACGGCCATAGGCTGGGCCAGCCTGATCTTCGGCGTCTATGCCTTCAACTTCCTCTGGGCGCCGCTGATCGACCGCATCCGGTTGCCGCTGCTGACCGGATGGCTCGGTCACCGGAGAGCCTGGATCGTTACGCTTCAGGCCGTCATCCTGGCTTGCCTGGTGCTCTGGAGTCTCGCCCAACCGGCCGCGGATCTCAGTGTCGTCGTAGCCATCGGACTCGTCATCGCCATCGCTTCCGCCACCCAGGACATCGCGATCGACGCGCTGCGCATCGAGCAGATCGGCACGTCGGAATCCGAATCCATGGCCGCCGGCGCGGCCACGGCCGTCGTCGGGTGGTGGACGGGGTTCAAACTCGGCGGCGTGATCGCCCTGGAGACCGCGCAGGCCCTGCAGAACGCCGGCGTCGAAGACTACTGGCAGACCACCTTTCTCTGCCTCGGGGCGGTGGTCATTCTATGCAACATCGGCCTCGCCTTCGTTCGGGAGTCTACCGCCGCCGATCGCATCGCGGCACAGGCCGAGGACGATGAACGGATCGCCTCCGGCCTGGCCCTGCCGAGCGGTTTCGGACGGGTCGTCGCCTGGTTCGCGGGTACCGTGGCCAATCCGTTGACGAGCTTCTTCAGGCGCAACGGATTCGCCATCGCCGCCGCCGTGCTCGGTTTCGTCTTCCTGTTCAAGATCGGCGAAGCGTTCCTGGGCCGCATGTCCCTCATCTTCTACCGGGAGATCGGATTCACCCTGTCGGACATCGCCCTGTATTCCAAGGGGCTGGGATGGGTCGTCACCGTGACCTTCACGGTGCTGGGCGGTTTCTTCGCCATTCGGATCGGATTGGTGCCGGCCATGTTCGCGGCGGGGATCGCCATGGCAGCCACCAATCTGCTGTTCGCCACCCTGGCCTGGACGGGAAAGTCCGAGTTGATGTTCGCGACCGCCGTCGTGGCAGACGACATTACGGGCGCTTTCGCGACAGTCATATTCGTCGCCTTTATCTCGATGCTCGTCGACCGGACCTATACGGCCACGCAATACGCGCTGCTGGCTTCGATCGGCACGGCGGGGCGAACCCTCTTCGCGGCGTCCTCCGGCGCGATGGTCGATTGGCTCGATGGCGACTGGGGGACCTTTTTCATCATCACGGCGGTGATGGTGATCCCGTCTCTGGCGTGTCTCTGGGCCATCCGGAGCAAGTTGCGGGACCTGCTCGCCGGCAAGCGCGTGCGGATTTTCGGCAAGACCATGCAGGAAGAACCCGAAGAAGCGACCTGAT
Organism: bacterium; assembly: GCA_965207085.1. Taxonomy (GTDB): domain Bacteria; phylum JAAXHH01; class JAAXHH01; order JAAXHH01; family JAAXHH01; genus JAAXHH01. The sequence goes on from CBDBLQ010000002.1 coordinate 908,357, forward strand.
CACCGAACCATGGAGGCTATACATGTACATCGGAACGCAGACCCGGTGCCGCAACGATACGGATATCGAGGTACTGGCCCAACTCGGCGTGTTCAACGTGGACCAGACGCCGGAGGAGCCCTGGGCCGAGTGGACGGCCGGCCTGCTGAAGGCCCAGCGCGAACGGTTCGACCGGTACGGGATCAACCTCGAGATGATCCATATCCCCCTGGGGTCCTCCAGCGCCTTCGACAACGAGGCCGGCGCCATCTTCCTGGGCAAGAGCGATGCGCGTGACCGCGCGCTGGACCGCATGTGCGAGACCGTGCGCATGGCTTCGGAGGCCGGGATACGGGGGCTGAACTACAACATCACCCTGCTGGGCCACCTGCGCACCGAGCCCCGGTACGGCCGCGGCGGCGCGAAGCTGTCGTCCTTCGATTACGACAAGCTGGACCAGTCCCGGCCTGAATTCGAAGGCGGTCCCGCCGACGAGGACGAGATTTGGGAGCGCATCGACCACTGGCTGAAGACGATCATCCCCGTGGCCGAGGAATACAAGGTACAGATGGCCTGCCACCCCTCGGACCCGGGCATCGGTCACGGAAGGACGTACCGCGGCGTCGCCCGCGTGCTGGGCATGTCGGACGGTTTCAAGAAGCTCATCGACCTCTACGACAGTCCCTACAACGGGCTGAACTTCTGCCAGGGCTGCATGTCGGAGAGCCTGGAGAACCCCTCGGAGGAGATCTACGACGTCATCCGCTACTTCGGCACGCGGAAGAAGATCTTCAACGTCCACTTCCGGAACATCAAGGGACGGCTGAACAAATTCGTGGAGGTCTTCCCCGACGAGGGCGACGTGGACATGCTGAAGGCGATGCGCACCTACAAGGAAGTGGGGTACGAGTACATGATCATGCCGGACCACGTACCCGGAATCTCGGGGCCCGAAGCGGGCCAGGTGGGATTCGCCTATGCCTACGGGTACATCCACGCGGCAATCCAGGCGGCGAACGCGGCCTAGGTGGGCTTAGCGTGTACTAGCATGGACCAGGTATGGACTGGACTGAATTGGTCTGGCCAGGACTGGCCTGGTTTAGATTGGATCAGGCTGGATTAGCGGGCCGGGGTGGCCTGCGCGGCATTGTAGGCTCGTAACCCATCGTCCTCGATCGGCTGCAGGGGCGTGAAGTCCCGGTTGTTCTGGTACCAGGGCCTGACCTCGCGCGTGCACGCATTGCCGACGGCGTTGTAGATCAGGTAGAAGATGGCCCGCCGCCAGGGCGAGACGTTGTCGGCCGATCCGTGGACGATGTTGCTGTGGATCAGGGCAACCGAGCCCGCCGGACCGATCAGTGGTTCGATGCCGTTCTCGTCGGCCAGTTGCTGCAGCGTAGGCCGGTCGATGTGGAAAAGATCGTACCCCCGGCCCTTCGCGTCTTCGTGCAGCTCCGAGTCCAGCAGGCCCCACCGGTGGGAACCCGGAATGATCAGGAGCGGCGAGGTGACGGGCGTGCAGTCGTCGATGAACACCGACGCCATGATGCACTTCGGCTCGGGCATGCCGTCGACCTTGTACCATGACGGGAAATCCTGGTGCCAGGTCCACGACGCCCCGCTCCCGAAGCCCTGCTTGGGATTCATGCGGGTCTGGTGCAGGTAGACCTCGTCCTCCAGCAATTGGCGGACCGGGTCCATCAGGCGGGGAAGCCGCGCCAACCTTTCGAAGGGCTCGGAGTAGGTATGCGCTCCGAAGGCCAGCCGGGCGGCCGTGGGGTCGTCCTTTTCCCGCACCACCTCCGGTCCCTGCCGGCTGAGCACGTCCGGCACTGCGTCCTTAAGCGTCCTCACTTCCTGTTCGTCGAGCAATCCGGCGAAGAACAGGTAACCCGATTCTCGGAATGCGGCGGTCTGCTGGTCGTTGAGCGTCATTGGTTCCTCTGCCGTTGTTCCCTTATCGACCCGGCCCATCACTCGTAGAATCGTCGCCGATCTTATTCACTGTTATTCACTGACTGCGCGTCAATCGACTGATGCCACATGCGAGTCAGATGACAGGATCGAGCCGTGAGAAGAAAGCCGATTTCCGAACGCGCGTCAACGGGAATCCGCATTTCATTCCCGGTGGAACAACCTACAGATGGTCCTGCTACCTCATGTCGCAAGCTCAACTGAAGTCTACGCATCGAGAAGAACTACGTAAGTTCATGCCGGAACACAGTCCTTGCTATTTCGTTTTCGTGATAGAGACGACATATTTATGTTGATAAAAGTGATCGTAATTGTATTTTTATGTTGATAAAAATGTGGCAAAGGCGCAGATTGTCTTTATTAAAATGTATACGAACAGGATTGGATTGAAGGGTATTTCGGTCTATGGAACGTTTGCTGACGGATGAACTGCTGGCCTGGAAACGGCAACCCGCACGCAAGCCCATATTGCTTGATGGTGCGCGTCAGGTCGGCAAGACCTATCTTGTCGAAAAACTGTTTGGCGAGCGGGTATTCCGCAAGGTGCACAAGCTCGATTTTCGGCTGGAACCGCATTTGACCGAACTGTTCGCGGAGAGCCTCGACCCACGCGAGGTGATCTCAAACATCGAATTGCGCCTGGACACAGACGTGGACATCGATCGCGACCTGATCGTCTTCGACGAGGTGGGAGAATGCCAGGCCGCCGTCGATTCGCTCAAGTACTTCGCGGAAGATCTGCCCGGGGCCTATGTTTGCGCCACAGGTTCGAACATCGGCCTGCTGGACTCATTTCCTGTAGGCAAGACCTTGCAGTTGGAACTCTTTCCTATGTGCTTCGAGGAGTTTCTAATGGCCAGTGGGCACAGCAGGTCGCTGCAAGCTTTTCGCGAACGTAGACGCGGACAAGCCGTCCATCGTCAACTCTGGTCACTGTTGCTCGACTACTATTTCGTTGGCGGAATGCCGGAAGCAGTGGCCGATTGGTTCGAGGACGACCACGAGGACGGCCTCCGGGCTCGGGTAGTAAGGGTTGGGCGCATACATCGCGATCTCATTGCGGGTTTCCAGCGGGATTTCGGTAAGTATGCCGGCAAACTACATGCGCAACACATCAACACGGTGTTTACGAACATTCCCCGACAATTAGCGAACTGTCAGGACGACTCCGTCCAACGATTCAAGTTCAGGGGGGTGATTGAGCGAAAGCGGCGCTATGAGGATTTGCGAGGTCCCATCGACTGGCTGGAAAAGGCGAATCTGGCGCGGAAATGTTACCCGATCAAGGGCAGACCCGCAACGCCGCTCTGGGCCATGGCGAGGGCAAACATCTTCAAGCTCTTCCTGTTCGACGTAGGGTTGCTGGGTCGGATGCTCGGACTCGAATACGCCGATCAGCAGTCGCAAAGTCTGCATTTCAAAGGATACATTGCGGAGAACTTCGTGCAGAATGAATTGAACGCCCGGGTATCCTATCCGACCTACGGCTGGGAACAAGCCCAGGCACAGGTGGAATTCCTGCATCGTTGTCGAGACGGAGAGATCATCCCGGTCGAGGTCAAGAGCGGTGCGCGAACCCGCGCCCGAAGCCTCCGGTCATACATCGATCGATATCGGCCGCGTCGAGCCATAAAGCTCATCGGCGGTCCCGGAGGAGAAGAGACCGCTTCTTTAGAAACCTGGCCGTTGTATTACGCACAATACCTGCGCGACTTGTAGGGTCGGCTGACTCAGGATCTATACGCGCCACCGTAGTAGCAATTCACAGGCGGCCTTAGCCTTCTACCTTCGCCCGCTCCAACTTCCTTTCTTCCACCCGTTCCATCAAACGTTCCATCGTCGGCGCGGGGATCTTCGATCTGTCATAGACGTACGCCAGGGGTACCAGCCGGGCGCCGTCGGCGTTGGCCACGGCGTAACTGTCCCGACCGGGGAAGTACTCCAGGTATTCATCCGGCATCTGGTACATGGTCGCCCCGCCGAACCGGCCGTCTTTGGCCACGGCGTAGAAGTTCAGGCTGAACATGGGCCGGCCGTCGTCCGTCAGCAGGCGGTCCTCCGTCATGGCCACGGCCCGTTCGAGCGTGGCCAGGCAGGCTTCCTGGGGCGATTTGCCCTGCCGCATGAACTCCACGATGAGAAAAGCGCCGCAAACCTTGATGTTCGCTTCGCCGCGACCCGTGGAACCGGCGGCGCCCACTTCGTTGTCGCAGTACTGCCCCGTGCCGATGATGGGGCTGTCGCCCACGCGGCCCGGGATCTTCCAGGAGAGGCCGCTCGTGGTCGTCACGCTGCCGATATCTCCGTTGGCGTCCACGCCGCACATGTTGATCGTGCCGCCCGGACGATCGATCACGATATCGTCCTCGTGGTCGAGCCAGTCGTCGTCCGGATTGAGTTGGGAACGCCAGCGCAGCCAGTCCTGCCTGCTCTCCTCGGACAGCAGGTTCTGCTCCTTGAAACCCATGCCCAGGGCGAAGCGCTTCGCACCCTTGCCGACCAGCATGATGTGATCGGTGTAATCCATGATCGCCTTGGCCACCAGCGACGCCGAGGCGATGTCCTCCAGCGCGGCGACGGAACCGGCCCGGCGGGTGGGTCCGTGCATGACCGACGCGTCCAGAGTGACGACGCCGTCCGCGTTCGGACGCCCGCCCAACCCCACGGACTGATCATCAGGATCCAACTCCTGGATGTTGACGCCGGCGACGACCGCGTCGAGGGGGTCGGCCTGATCGTTCGTCATCATCTCGTAGGCTTTGGCGACGCCGCGGATTCCGTTGCGAGACGCGACAATCGTCGGCGGCGCGGGTGCGCCGTGGTTGGTGGGTACAGGCGCGGCGTGGGCCTTCGCGGACGCGGCGAGGCCGGTCAGTGCGAGGGCGGAAGTTCCCAGAAAAGCGCGGCGGGTAACTGGCATGGGAGGACCTCGTTGTTTATTGGGATGAACAGGCTGGCCGTGCGAAAGTCAGACCGGTATTATAAGTCGGCTGGTGCATCCATGACAAGGGAAAGTCCAGCTTGTGGATTGATTAGCGCGTGCCCCGCGTCCGGCCCAACACCTCGTACAACATCACACCCGTGGCCACAGCCAGGTTCAGCGAATCGGCCCGGCCGACCATGGGTATGCGCACGATGGCGTCGCAGGCCTCCATAGCTTCTCTGGAGAGCCCGCGCTGCTCACCGCCCATGCACAGGAGGAGGGGCGGGGCGTAGGTCGCGGAACGGAAGTCGGCCGGTGCGGCGTCCGACGTGCCGATCATAGGGATTCCAACCCGACGCATCCACTGGATCAGCGTTTCGAGCGAAGAACGGACGATCTGCTGAGAGAAGATGGCGCCCATGCTCCCCCGTACGGACGCGGGGTCGTAGGGGTCCACCGTGTCGCCAAGCAGGATGACACCACCCCCGCCCACCGATTCGCACGTTCGCAGGATCGAACCCAGGTTGCCCGGGTTGCCCACGTCCTCGAGGACCACCCAGCCCAGGGAGTCGTTTGAGGCGGCAGCGTCTGCGGCAGTAGCGTTTGCGGTGGCAGCGCCGCCTCCCAGCCCTACAACCGCGTCGTCCAGGGCGGTCCAGTGCTGCCTGGCAACCACCCCGATCCCCGCCGGGCCGTCTTTTCCGGACAACGATCGAAACACATCTGCGCCGACCTCCAGGATTTCGACGCCCCCTTCCCTGGCCATGCGCACCGTATCCCGTCCGAATTCGCTTCGAAGCAGTTCCGGCGCGACGACTAATGCCTCGACGTCAGCCCCGGTCTGGACCGCCTCGCCCACGAGCCGGATGCCTTCGGCGAAGAACAACCCGGTTTCCTGCCGCTTTTTGCGGTGTGAGAGCGCCCGGATCGCCTTGATTCGGGGATTCTGCAGACTGGTAATGGCCATGATTGACAACCGTACAGGAGGACTTGAACAGTGTCAAGCCTATCTTCCGGACCGCCAGGTACCGCCTCCCTCGTCCACCGCTTCGAGCAAAGAGAATATCCATGGGCAGCAAACGGGGTGGCCTGCCGGGGTCAGGTCCCGACCTGCCGGGCCATGGACAATCACCTTGACACAGGCTTTCGGCCGGCTATACCCTTTTCCTTCACCGGTCGTCCCCGATGACCGACCGCGAGACGTTCGCTTTGCGCCCGCCCGAAAGGCTCCCTCATGTCGGTCACTTCACCGGATACAGCCCGGGAAGCCCATCGCGTATCTACGCCGAGGGAGATGGTCACGCCCCGCGCCGTGGCCGTCGGCATGGCCTGCTCACTGATTCTGGGCGTCGCCGATCCCTACTCCAACATGATCATCCAGGGTTCGTACCTGGGCAGCAACTTCACGCCCATCGGCGTGGTCTTCCTCTTCGCCGTCCTCGTAGGCATCGTCAACACGCTGCTGCGCACATGGACTCCCGCATACGCCCTCGCCCGGGGCGAACTGGCCGTCGTCTACATCATGTCGCTCATCGCGTCGGCCATCCCGTCATACGGACTGACCGAGGTCCTCCTCCCGGCCATGGCGTCCATGTACTACGCCACGCCGGAGAACCGCTGGGTCGAGACCATTACCCCCCACGTCGAGCCTTGGCTGCTGCCCCAGGATTCCGAGGCCGTACGATCGTTCTTCGAAGGCCTTCCGCGGGGCGGGGCCATCCCCTGGGGCGAGTGGGCCGGACCCCTCGCCGCCTGGCTCAGCTTCGTCCTGGTGCTGTACTTCGTGGTGTTCTGCATCACGGTCATCCTGCGCAAGCAGTGGGTGGAACGGGAACGCCTGGTCTTCCCCCTGGTCAAGCTGCCGGCCGAAATGATCGATCCGGGCGAAGACGGCACCCGTTCCCGCCTGGCGCCGTTCTTCCGCAACCGGATGATGTGGGCTGGTTTCGCCATTCCCTTCCTGATCAACGCCTGGAACGCCGTACACAACTACATCTATTTTTTCCCTACCATCTACTTCCAGGAGACGATCAGTCTCTTCGGCAACCAGTTGGTGCTGCCCATAAACCTGTCCTTCCCGCTGGTGGGTTTCGCCTATCTGCTCAGCCTCGAGATCTCCTTCAGCCTCTGGCTCTTCTTTCTCATCGGCCGGTTTCAGAACCTGGCGAACGCGAGCTTCGGCATCGACCTGGCGGGCAGTACCACGCTGTCCGGCGAGTACCAGATGTTCGGCGCCCTGCTGATCCTCGCCCTCTTCAGTCTCTGGCTGGCCCGGGCCCATATCCGCGAGATCCTGGGCAAGGCGTTTCGCGGCGGAGCCACCCCGGACGATGCCAACGAACCCCTCTCCTACCGGTTCGCCGTGATCGGCGGCGTGCTTGGTGTCCTGTTCCTGCTCGGATGGCTGTGGATGATCGGCCTGTCCGCCTGGCTGGCCATCATACTGCTGATTCTCGTGCTGGCGGTCTACGTCGGTTTCGCGCGAATCGTGGCCGAAGGGGGCGTCCTCTTCGCGGAGACCTTCAATCCTCAGGAATTCATGATCCACGGGTTCACCGGACCCGTCTTCGGCCCGCGCAACCTGGTCGCCATCGGGCTGACCAAGTTCTGGTTCACCCACACCCGCACGCTCATCATGCCCTCCATGGCCAACGGCCTGAAGCTGGCCGATACCGCGGGGCTCAGGAACCAGCGCTGGCTCACCGCGGCCATCGGCCTGGCCATTCTCTGCAGCCTGGCCAGCTCGATTTACACGGTCATGTACCTGGCCTACGAATACGGGGGCATCAATCTCAACTGGCAGTTCTTCGGGGAGCTACAGCAAAACCGGTTCAACTACTACGCGACGACCATTACCGCCACGTCCGAACCCGCCAGTCGGTGGTTCTTCTTCGGACTGGGCGCCGCCATCATGTGGGCCCTTATGTTCTTGCGGCAGAAGTTCATCTGGTGGCCCCTGCATTTCATCGGATTTCCCGTGGGCGCCTCCGCACCGCTTCTCACCGCCTGGTTCTCCATATTCCTGGCCTGGATGGTCAAGGGGCTCATCCTCAAGTTCGGCGGGATCGACATCTACCGCAAGATGCTGCCCTTCTTCCTCGGCTTGATCCTGGGCGAGTTCGTCAGCGCCGGACTATGGGTCATCATAGATGGATTGACGGGGGTAACGGGCCATATCATATTCAACTGAAATCAGGGGTGAGCCGATGAAAACGGGGGGCCGGATAATCTATGAACAGCACCTGTGAACAATCCATCCTGTGGACCAGCGGTGCGGAGGGTTACGATACCTACCGCATTCCCGCGATCATCGTGACGACCCGGGGGACGGTCCTCGCCTTCTGCGAGGGCCGGAGGAACAGCCGGAGCGATACGGGCGACATCGACCTGCTGGTGAAGCACAGCGAGGACGGCGGGCGTACCTGGTCGGACCAGAAGGTGGTCTGGGGGGACGCGGGGAACACCTGCGGCAATCCCTGTCCCGTGGTCGACCGAGAGACCGGGACCGTCTGGCTGACGATGACCCACAACCTGGGCATCGACCACGAACCCCGGATCATCGACCGTACGAGCAAGGGCACGCGGACCGTGTGGGTCACGGCAAGCGAGGACGACGGACGCACGTGGCGCGCGCCGCGGGACATTACCGCCACCGCCAAGCAACCGGACTGGACCTGGTACGCCACCGGACCGGGCAACGGCATCCAGCTCTCCTCGGGCCGGCTGCTTATTCCCTGCGATCATATCGAGGCCGACACGAAGCGCTACTACTCCCATGTCGTCTACAGCGACGACCACGGGGAAACCTGGCAACTGGGCGGTTCCACTTCGATGGACCAGGTCAACGAATGCTGTGTCGTCGAGCTGGAGAACGGCGACGTGCTGCTCAATACGCGGAACTACGACCGGACCCGGCGCACCCGGCAGGTCACCGTCAGCAGCGACGGCGGGATGACCTGGGTGGACCAGCGCCACGACGAAACCCTGATCGAACCGATCTGTCAGGCGACCCTCGTCCGGTATCCCGATAAGGGCGACCGGCTGCTGTTCGCGAATCCGGCCAGCCGGGAGGAGCGGCGCAATCTGACCGTGCGTCTCTCCGGCAACGGAGGAGGCGACTGGCTCCACAGTCGAGTGCTGCATCCGGGGCCGGCCGCCTATTCATCCCTGGCCGTGCTTCCGGACGGTACCGCCGCCTGTTTGTACGAGCGCGGGGAAGACCATCCCTACGAGACGATCACCCTTGCCCGGTTCGGCCTGGCATGGTTGATGGATGGGTGAAAGCAGAAAACCGATAACCGGAGACCGCACATGAAGGGTATCGTCCTCGCGGGCGGGCACGGGCTGCGCCTCTACCCGCAGACCCTGGCCATATCCAAGCAGATCATCCCCATCTTCGACAAGCCGATGATCTACTACCCGCTGTCCGTCCTCATGATGGCGGGCATCCGGGACATCCTGGTCATCTCGTCCCCGGATCACATCGACCTGTACCGGCGGTTGTTCGGAGACGGAAGCGCCCTCGGGATGCGTTTCGACTATGCCGTGCAACCCGCGCCGGAGGGGGTGGCGCAGGCCTTCCTGATCGGCGAATCGTTCATCGGGGATGATCCCTGCGCGCTGATTTTCGGCGACAACTTCTTCTATGGCAGCAGCTTGTCGGAGCTGGTCGAGCGGGCCGCGCAGCACAGGGACGGAGGACTCGTCTTCGCCTGTTACGTCAAGGAGCCCGAACGGTACGGCGTGGTCGAATTCGACGAGCGTCAACGAGCCGTCAACATCGAGGAAAAGCCCCGGCATCCCCGGTCCAACTATGCCGTGACGGGCATGTACTTCTACGACAACGAAGTCGTGTCCATCGCGAAATCGCTGCGTCCGTCGGGACGCGGCGAGCTCGAGATCACCGACGTGAACAACATCTATCTGCGCAGGGGCATGTTGAAGGTGGAGCGTTTCGACGAAGGGATCGTCTGGATGGATACCGGTACGCCTGAAAGCCTGCTGGAGGCGAGCAATTTCGTCCAGGCCGTCGAGCACCGGCAGGGGCTGAAGATCGGATGCGTGGAGGAGGTCGCCTACCGGAAGGGCTTCATCGACCGGGACCAGGTGCTGAGGACCGGCAACCTGGTGAAAGACAACCCGTACTGCGAGTACCTGCGCCGGCTAGCCGGTTCGGGCGGGCCGGGCGATCCGGGCGAGTAAGGGGTGCGGGCGGCTCGCGCCTGATCGTCCCGAGCGGTCCACGGTCGTCCCGAGAGACCCGCACCCGGCCGTCCCGAGCAGTCCGGGCTACTCCGACTGGACCGGCCGCCGCTTCAGCCGGACGCCGGTCAGGACCGCGCCGTCGAGCAGGGCGCTGCGCATCTCCGTCTCGTACATGTGGGCATGGGACAGGTTGGCGTTTCGCAGGTCCACCCCCGTCAGGTCCGCCTCGCCGAAGAGACACCAGGTCATATCCGCGCCTTCGAAACTCGTGGCCGCGGCGAAGGGATCGTCGGACTGGAACCTGGGCACGCCGATCCGGGCCGCGCGCAGGTCCGCCTTCCTGAAACTGGCGCCAGACGCGGTCGCGCCGTTGAGAAAGGCGCCGACCATGTGGGCGCCGTCGAAGCGGGCTCCCACGATGTGGGCGCCGATCAGCACCGCCCTTTCAAGCTTCGCGCCTGACAAATCCGCGCCGTTCATCTTCGCGTCGCGAAACTCCGATTCGGTCAAATCGGCATCCCTGAAATTCGTCCCTTCCAGATTGGCGTCCCTGAAATCGACGCGGGGCAGGATGGCCTCCGAGAAGTCCTCGCCGCGGAGATCCACGCCGGTCAGGTCACCCGTGTCCGCCGCCCGGGCCAGCGCCTGTTCCTTGTTCAGTTTCTCCATGATGCTCCTCTATCGGACGTGGTTCTTCAACGTGCCAATACCTTCCACGAATGTTTCCATGTAGTCGCCAGCCTTGAGCAGGATCTTCGGATCGCGGAACACACCCACGCCCGCGGGCGTACCGGTCGAGATCACGTCGCCCGGCAGCAGGGTCATGGCGCTCGATATGCGCGACACCAGCGTGGGCACGTTGAAGATGAGGTTGTCCGTGTTGCTGTCCTGCAGCACCGTCCCGTTCAGCGTCAGTTTCACGGCGAGCGCGTTCGGATCGGGAATCTCGTCCTTCGTGACCAGCCACGGGCCCATGGGACAGAACGTGTCGTAGCTCTTGCCCTGGTGCCACTGCTGCTGCCGGAACTGGATGTCGCGGGCGCTGACGTCGTTGGCCACGGTGTACCCGGCGATGTAATCGTAAGCGTCCGCTTCGGACACGGCCGTGGCGGTCCTGCCGATGACCACGGCGAGCTCCACCTCGTAGTCCACCTGCTCGCTTTCGGCCGGCAGCACCACATCGTCGTAAGGTCCGACCACGGACGAGGTGGCCTTGGAGAACAGCAGCGGGTGTTCGGGCAACGGCACGTTCTGCTCCGTCGCGTGATCGAGGTAGTTGAGTCCGACGCAGACGATCTTGGGCGGCCGGAGTATGGGAGAAGACAGCCGCGCGCCTTCCAGGGGCGTGCGCGCGCCGGCGCCGCTTTCTACCGCACGGGTCGCCGCTTCTACGGCATCCGCTTCCAGCACGCCCAGCACGGTGCCTGGCAGCGATGCGTCGGCGGACCGCAGATCGACGATCTCATCGCCGACGACGGCACCGATCCGTTCCTGTCCGCTTTCTCCATAGGTCACAAGCTTCATATCCGGCTCCTGTATCTGATCATTCCGATGGTGTTGAAGGTTTCAGTGGCTATCCTGGCACTCAGGTGCAATACTGCTTCCATTCCGGATTCACGCAATTGGGCGGATCCTCCCCGCTGACCATGGCGATCAGGTTGGCCGCGGCCATGTTGCCCATCTTGATGCGCGTGGCGACCGTCCCGCTGCCGACGTGGGGCAGCAGGACCGCGTTCTCCAGGTCGGCCAGGCCCGGTTCCAGTGCCGGTTCCCGCTCGAAGACGTCGAGTCCCGCACCGGCGATGACGCCTTCACGCAGCGCCCGGACCAGGGCCTGCTCGTCGACTACGGGACCACGGGTCGTGTTGATGAGGTAGGCCGTGGGCTTCATCAGGTCCAGTTCGCGTTCGCCGATGAGATGGGTGGTCTCGGGCGTGAGCGGCACGTGCAGCGACACGAAGTCCGATTCCCGGAGCAGGTCGTCCAGCGGGAGATACCTTGCGCCTGTGCACTCGATGGTCGCGTTGCGCTTACGACTCGTATAAACCACCGGCATGGAAAACCCCGCGGCCCGCCGGGTCGTGGCCGTGCCGATGCGTCCCGCGCCAATGATGCCCAGCGTCTTGCCCGTGACGTCGCTGCCCAGCATCAGCAGGGGACCCCATCCCACAAAGCGTCCCTCCCGTACGTACCTGTCGCCCTCCGCCACCCGCCTGGCCGTGGCGAATATCAGGGCCCAGGCGATATCGGCGGTCGTGTCGGTCAGCACGCCCGGGGTATTGGACACCGGAATGCCGCGCCGCGTGCAGGCGTCCACGTCGACGTTGTTGTACCCGACCGCGTACATGGCTATGCCCTTCAGGCCCGAAGCGATGTCCAGGACCTCGTCGTCGATGTCCTCGGTCAGCAGGCAGAGCAGCCCGTCGCACCCACGGACCGCCTCGAGGAATTCCCCGCGGGTCATCGCCCGGTCATGGGGATTGACGTCCACCACGCCGCAGGCCGCATCCAGCATCCGGATGGACTCGTCGGGAATGCGCCGGGTAACGAGTACGTTAGCGCTCACCGGATTCGGGTTCCTCTTTCCATCTACGCAGGGCCTCTTCGTAATCGCTTCGGAAGTCCAGGTCGACGAGTACCGCATCCGTGTCCACCGGTACCGCGCGGACGCTGCCTGAGTGCCGATCGCGCAACGCCTTCAATCCGCCCGGCATGGATTCAAACAGGATTTCCTCGCGGTACGCGGGCGACAGGACCATGGGATGTCCACGCTTCCCGTCGTGCACCGGGAGTACCATGCCTTCGGGACGTCCCGCGTATTCGTCGATCAAATGGTTCACGATCCCGGTCGTGACCAGGGGCTGATCGCCGAGGGCGATCATAATGGCCTGATCGGGTTCGATGTACGCCAGGCCACACCGGATCGAGGATAGCATGTCGCCTTCCGGGTCCGGGTTGTACGCGAGGCGGACCGGCAACCCCGAGATCCGCTTTACGATGTCCCTAGCGCGATAGCCCAGCACGACGACGACGTCCTTACCCAGGCGCGAACGCGTCAGCGTGCGGACCACGTGTTCGATCAGTGTGACGCCGCCGAAGGGCAGCAGCTGCTTCGGCGTCCCCATGCGCTCGGACCGGCCGGCGGCGAGAACGAGACCCGTAATCATCGAACCGGCAGGACCGTCGTCCGCGGCCCAGACCTCAGAGGGTTCGTCGTCGGCGGTCCGGTCTTCAGAAGGTTCATTGTCCACGGCCCGTTTGTCAGCGTAATCTTCATCCTCGGACCGTCCATCAATCGTCCGCGTGTGCGGCGTCTATGAAATACACCTTGTCGCGATCGTACCATTGCTGGTCCTCTTCCCGGAACCAGGTGTAGACGGTCTTTCCGTCGGGGCTGACCGTGATGAAACGCTGTCCCATATTCGTGATCGTGGATCCCATGACGATGTTCTTGGCCATGGCCGGCCGGGGATTCAACGGCGTGTACACGCTGGACAGTTCGTCCTTGAATACGTTCGCCAGCAGGCCGACGGCGATCAGTGTCAACACCACTTTCGTGTATCGATCGACTTTGATTTCCATGTGGCTTGGATCCTCCACGCAGGTAGGTGAACAACAGCCGAACAAAGCCTCGGATCAAGGCGTTCCGAGCACCTGTTCATACATTCGTTCCACGGAGAAGATAACGTACCTCGGAACGGTTTTCCTTCCGCGGTTTTCGAATGCAGAATCGGGGTGAATCTATCCCTTCCCGCCGGTTCAAGTCAATCAAAAAATGCTTGACGCCGAACCCATGGAAGTGTATGCTCTACGCACTTTGAACCGTGTTGTAAGTCAGTTACATACATAGAGTTTATCACGACGAATACCGAACTGGTCCGTGCGTTGCGGAGCACCCCGGGGAGCCGTCATGGCCACTGAAATCATCATGCCCGTTCTCGGCATGACCATGGAATCCGGAATCATCGTGGAGTGGATGAAAAAGGAAGGCGATTCCGTCACGGAAGGCGAGGTGCTCTTCAACGTCGAAACGGACAAGAGCGTGATGGAAGTGGAGGCCAAGGTTTCCGGCACGCTGCTCAAGATTCTGCACGGCCCGGGGGACGACGTGCCCATTCAGCAGGTCATCGGTTACATCGGCGAAGCGGGCGAGGAGATTGCCGAAACGGTCGACGCGAGTGACCCCGGCGACGCGGCGAAGACCGGCACTGCGGCCGACTCAGCGTCCGCCACAACCGGCGGCGCTGCGGACGGCACTGCAAGTGGCCAGGATGGCGCGGCGACAGCCGGCCCCGGAACGCCCGGATCACCCGCCGTCGCAACGCACGGTCCACCCGGTCGCGTGAAGATTTCCCCGAAGGCGCGGCGACACGCCCGCGACCTCGGCATCGCCATCGATCACATCGCGGGCACCGGCCCCGGCGGACGGATCGTATTTTCCGACGTGGAGGCCTTCGCCGCCGGGGCCGCCGCAGCGGCACATGCACCAGCCCCGGTTACCGCACCGGCCCCGGCGGCTGCAACGGCCCCAACGGCACCCGCGGCCGTCCCGGCCGCAGCCGGTCCAGGTTCGAAACGCGTCCAGCGCCGCGCACCGCTCAGCGGTCTGCGCAAGGTCGCCGCGACGCGGCTGGCCGAAAGCGCGTCGACCATACCCCACTTCTACCTCACCATGGACGTGGACATGACGCGTCTCACCGGGCTTCGGGAACAGCTGATCGCCTACGGTGAGAAGCGTGGCCTGGCCCGGGTCTCCGTGAACGACCTGATCATCAAGGCCGCCGGCATCGCATTGCGGTCCTTTCCCGCCGTCAACGCCTCCCTCGAGGGCAGCGAGGTCGTGGAGTACGCCGACGTGAACGTGGGCTTCGCCGTCGCCCTCGATGACGGACTGGTCGTGCCCGTGGTGGCGTCGGCCGATCAGAAATCGGTCTTCGAGATCGGCGCGGTGACCCGGTCTCTGGGCGAGAAGGCCCGTGGACAGGGCCTGGGTCCCGAAGACTACGGTTATGGCACCTTCACCATCTCCAATCTCGGCATGTTCGGCGTGGACCAGTTCACCGCCATCATCAACCCGCCGGAAGCGGCCATTCTCGCCGTGGGCCGGGTGAAGGACACCCCCGTCGTAGTGGACGGCAAGGTCGAGATCAAGGCCATGATGTCGGTCACCCTGTCCTCCGACCACCGGCTCATCGACGGCGCGGTCGCCGGCCAATTCCTTGCCCACCTCGGGGAAATCCTCGAGCAGCCGCTCGAACTGCTGATCGGACAGGACGTCGCGTGAGCCACATCCGCGGCGAGCAATAGTATAGAAGTACCACATGGCCAACAACCATCGGCACGATCAAGACCACACGGACCCGCCCCCGGATATCGAGTTGCGCGTGAAAGCGCTCGAATCGCTGCTCGTGGAGAAAGGCTTCGTCGGTCCGGAAGCGCTGGACGCACTCATCGACCTGTACCAGGACAAGATCGGCCCGGCGAACGGGAAACACGTCGTAGCCCGTGCGTGGACGGATGAAACGTACAAACGCCGGCTGCTCGACGACCCGAATGCCGCCATCGCATCGATGGGCTACGTTGGGGCGCAGGGCGAGCAGATGCGTGTCGTGGAGAACACGGACGACGTGCACAACCTCGTGGTCTGTACGCTCTGCTCCTGCTACCCGTGGCCGCTCCTCGGCCTGCCCCCCGTCTGGTACAAGTCCGCGCCATACCGAGCGCAGGCCGTCGTGGATCCGCGCGGCGTGATGAGACAGTTTGGTACGGAGGTTGCCGAAGGGAAAGAGGTGCGGGTGTGGGATTCCACTTCCGAAATGCGCTACCTCGTGCTGCCGCAGCGTCCCGAAGGCACGGAGGGATGGCGTGAGGAGGAACTCATGCAGCTCGTGACGCGCAACGCCATGATCGGGGTCGAGGAGGCGCGGCATCCGGTATCGGAGGCCCGCAAAGCATGAGCGGCGTACACGATATGGGCGGGATGCGAGGGTTCGGGCCGGTGCGGCCTGAGCCGGAGTCCGAGGAGCCGGTCTTCCACGAAGAATGGGAGGGCCGGGTGTACGGAATCGTCCGGCTCATCGGACTTCTGGGACTGTGGAACATCGATATGTCGCGCCACAGCAGGGAACAGTTGCCTCCCGCCGACTATCTCGCCAACTCCTATTATGAGAATTGGTTCGCGGGGATCAGGAAGCAACTGGTCAGGTCCGGTCTCGTTTCGAAGGAGGAACTGCAAACGGGCAGGGCATCGACCCCCGTGCCGGAACGCATCATGGAGAAGGTGGCGCATGCCGAACAGGTGCGTGCGGCCCCCTACATGACTTCGAGCTACGTCCGGCCGGCGTCCTCACCGCCCCGGTTCTCGGCGGGCGACCGCGTGCGCGCGATCAACCGCTATCGGCCTGGGCACACCCGGGTACCGGGCTACGTCCGAGGCCACACGGGGATCGTGCGTGAGCACTACGGATCGCAGGTGTATCCGGACCTGAGCGCCCGGGGCGTGGACGAGGGAAGGCATCTCTACAACGTACGCTTCGAGGGGCGTGATCTGTGGGGGGAATCGGCCAACGTGAACAGCGCCGTCTACGCCGACCTCTGGGAGACCTACCTGGAGCCCGCACCATGACAGACACGCAACAGCCCGGCGGCACGAATGGGCAGGGGGATATCCCGCTGGCGGATATCCCGCCGGGGGACTTCCCGCTGGGGGGCGATGGCTCGCCGGTGTTTGCGGCGCCATGGGAGGCATCGGCGTTTGCAATCGCGGTGCGTCTTTCCGGCGAAGGTCACTTCACGTGGGACGAGTGGACCGTTAAGCTAGGCGAGGAGATACATGCGGCACAGCAGGAAGGCGACCCCGACCTGGGCGATACCTATTTCAAGCACTGGCTCCGAGCCCTGGAGCGCCTCTGCAGAGAGCGCGGGCTCGTGTCGCAGGAGGAGGCGTCGGACCGCAAGGACGCGTGGCAAAGGGCGTATCTCGACACGCCGCACGGAAAACCGGTCGAACTCGCGTCCCATCACCATGGTAATTCCCCGCGTGAGCCATTCATGCGCCGCTGAACGCGGAATCTGCAAGAACGATTGATCCATCCAGGTCTAGTGACCCTTCCAGGGCAGGCGGAGTTCTATTACGAGGTTTGGAGAGACAACGCCCACTAATCCATTAAGCGGAGTGCTCATTCAACCTCAATGAAAGGACCTGACCATGGAAACCATCGGCATATTCATACAGGGAACCACGGCCATCGGCGTGCTCGTCCTGGCGATCCTGACCTTCATGGGACGTTCGACGAATGTACTGCGGGAGGACATCGGGATTTTGCGGGAGGATATCAAAGGACTACGGACCGAAATGAACGTCAAGTTCTCAGAGGTTCGTACCGAAATTCACGATATAAACACTCGACTGGATCGGGTGAACACCCGCATGGATGGGGTGAATACCCGCCTGGGTAGGGTCGAGGGTCATCTTCGGATTTCCGACGACCATCAGGTCGACCGCTGATCTCGAGGAAAGAACGCCAATGCCGGATTCCGGAGACGAAGCCTTTCAAACCGTGCGGGATACCGCGCCGGAGCATACCTATCGCGGCGCCGTGATCGGCTGCGGCAGGATGGGCAGCACCATTGACGACGAGCACGTCGGTCAGCCCCACTACCCGTGGCCGTGGGCGCATGCGCCGGCCATGATCGAAGCCCGGGGGATCGATCTCGTGGCCGCCGCGGACGAGGACCCCGCCAAACTTGCGGATTTCAGGCGGCGCTGGGGCTGTGCGGCCCTGTATTCCGACTTCAAGGAGATGGTCGAGAAGGAAGCGATCGACGTGGTCTGCCTGACCACCCGGCCCGAGCCGCGCGCGGAGATCACGGTGGGACTGGCCGAACTGGGCGTGAAGGCCATCTTCGCCACGAAGCCCATGTGCCGCACGCTGGCCGAGGCCGATGCCATGATCGAAGCCTGCGCCAGGAACGGCGTCATCCTCGCCATGGCCTGCCACCTCAACTGGTACGGCTACTACACGACGGCGCGCAGGCTCATTGTCGAAGGCGCCATCGGCCCCCTGAAGACCATGGTCTGCCACAGTCCGTCGCCGCTGTCCAACATCCAGAGCCACACCCTGGCCCTGCTGCGGCTCTTCGCCGGTGCGCCCGCGCAGTGGGTCGTCGGCCTGATCGACTCGGACGAGATGGCGAGGTCCGAAGCCGACATAAATGGATCCGGGATCATCGTATACGAAAACGGGATCCGGACCCTCCTGAACTCCCGGTCCGAATCGCATGTCTACGCCTGGTCCCTCGAGTTTATCGGCGAGACCGGCCGCATCGTCTCCCGCAATGCCCACGCCCAGTTCGAACTGTGGACGCCTCATCCTGAGACCAGTGCGCCCACCCAGACGCACCTGCCCGGCCCCTGGCATCCCCGGAGTTCCATGGTCGATGCGATAGAAGGCGTATGCCGTTCCATTGAATCGGGACGGGAGACGACTTGCCCGGGCGAGTTTGGCCGGGAAGCCCTCGAAATCGCCATCGCCTTGAGGGAATCCCACCGGCGGGGAAACGTGCGGGTCGATTTGCCGATAGAGGTCCGGGGATTGCGGATGGGGTAGTCAAACCTGCGTGGACCAGAGTCAGCGCATTCAAGATGCCACATTCCTTGACAAGTACATACCGGATAGGTTCATTTTCTCGGATGCGCGCAGAGCAGCAACCTCAGTAGTACACTCCCATCTACTTCACTTGAACGGGTTTCCTGATGCGCCTTTCCTGGAACGAGGTCCGTACTCGTGCAGCCGCTTTCGCCCAAAAGTGGCAAAATGCGTCCTACGAGAAGGGCGAGACACACACGTTTTATAACGACTTCTTCGAGGTATTCGGCGTCCAGCGACGGAGCGTAGCGCGCTACGAAGAGCACGTAACGAAGCTGAACGACAGCAAGGGATTCATCGACCTGTTCTGGCCGGGCGTGCTGCTCGTCGAACAGAAGAGCGCCGGGCGCGACCTTGAAAGCGCCTACGAGCAGGCCGGCAGTTATGTTGACGCCGTCCCCGAGCATGAAAAACCTCGGTACATCCTGGTCAGCGACTTTCAAAACTTTGAGCTACGCGATCTGGACGAGTCCAATACCGATTCTTTCGAACTCAAGGACCTGCCCGCCCACGTGGAGTCTTTTAGCTTCATCATGGGCGTCCAGCGCAAGACCTTTAGGGACCAGGATCCGGTCAACATCGAGGCGGCCGAGCTGGTCGGAAAGCTGCACGATGCACTTGATTCAGTCGGCTACCGGGGTGAAAATCTTGAACGGTTTCTTGTAAGAATCGTCTTTTGTCTTTTTGCCGACGACACAGGCATCTTCGACACGCGCGATATTTTCAGTGACTTCATCGAGACGCGCACAAGCGAGGATGGATCCGACCTCGGGGCGTTGCTGGCTCAACTGTTCCAGGTGCTCGATACGCCGGAGATCGACCGAACGCTTTCCCTGGACGAAGACCTCGTGCGGTTCCCCTACATCAACGGCGAGTTATTTGAGGGGCCGTTGCGCATACCCGCCTTCGATGCCTCAATGCGACGCCTGTTGCTGGAGGCCTGCTACTTCGACTGGTCAATCATCTCTCCAGCAATTTTCGGTGCTCTGTTCCAATCGGTCATGGATCCCATTGAACGCAGAGCCTCGGGGGCACACTACACGACCGAGAAGAACATCCTCAAGGTCATCGAACCGCTGTTCATGGACGACCTGCGTGCGGAATTCATAAAACTTAAATCCCGTAAAGACAGTCGCCGTGTTACCGAACTGCAACGGTTTCAAAAAAAGTTGGGGGACCTGCGGTTTTTCGACCCGGCCTGCGGCTGTGGCAACTTCCTTATCATCGCCTACCGAGAATTGCGCCTGCTGGAAATTGATGTGATGAGGGAGATCCGTAAAGCGACCGGCGACACCGAACAGGAAATGCTGGACGTGGAGTGGGCATCGTTCGTCAACGTGGATCAGTTTTACGGTATCGAGTTGGGTGAATTCTCAGCCCGCATAGCCGAGACGGCTTTGTGGATGATGGATCATATCATGAACAACACGCTCAGCCTGGAGTTCGGCCAGACCTATACCCGTATTCCACTGAGGACTTCTCCCCACATTGTCCAGGGCGATGCGTTGGAAAAAGACTGGTCGGAGTTTTTACCTCCTGCAGAATGTTCGTATGTGTTCGGAAACCCGCCATTTGTAGGGGCCAAATTTCAGACGACTAAACAACGTGAACAGGTAAGACAGATCGCTTCTTTAGGGAAATCCGGCGGTACATTGGACTATGTGACTGCGTGGTTTATCAAAGCGGGTGAATACGTGAAAACGAGTAACGCTCGCATTGGCTTCGTGTCTACCAATTCGATCACACAGGGTGAGCAGGTAGCACAAATATGGCCGATCTTGTACGAACGGTTCAAACTTGAAATCGCATTTGCTCACCGCACCTTCGCCTGGGGATCCGACGCCCGCGGCAAAGCCCACGTGCACGTAGTGATACTCGGTCTTGACCGCCGGGAATCAGTTCGGCCCGAAAAGAGGCTGTGCAGCTATTCTGATATCAATGGCGATCCCGTAGAAACACGGCATGGGGTGCTTTCACCCTATCTTTTTGATGCGGGGGAGTTAGCGAACCCTTGTCTGACTGTACGGGAGGAGAGTCGTCCAATCAATGGGATGGTTCAATTGCTCACCGGCTCACAACCGATTGACGATGGGCAGTATATACTCAATGCGGCAGAGCGTCATGAGTTCATGGTCGCCGAACCGGAAGCGGCTCCTTATCTACGCCCGTATGTTGGCGCTCGTGAGTTTCTGCAAGGAGGCGAACGATGGATTCTGACGCTGCACGACGCACCGCCGCAGACGATTGGGAGAATGCCACACGTGCGAGAACGGGTAACTGCTGTTCGAATGTACCGCCAGAAAAGTAAACGCAAGTCAACTCTGAAGCTAGCGCAGACACCGACGCTTTGGCAGGTGAACGTTATTCCCAACGCGCCGTTTCTGGTGGTTCCCGAGGTCAGCTCAGAACGGAGGGAGTATGTGCCGATAGGGTGGCTGGAGCCGCCAGTGATACCCAGCAATAAGTTGCGTGTGCTTGTAAACGCAACACTGCAGGATTTCGCACTTCTAACGTCCGATATGCATATGGCGTGGATGCGGGCGGTAACAGGTCGAATGAAGAGCGACTACATGTATTCTGTCGGTGTCGTGTACAACACCTTCCCAATACCCGATGAAGAAACGGACTTACAACACCTGAACCCACTGGCGCAAGCCGTGCTTGACGCCCGCGCTGACCACCCGGACGCAACCCTGGCCGAGCTTTACGATCCGGACCTGATGCCGCCCAATCTGTGCAAAGCACACCAAGCTTTGGACCGCGCCGTGGATCGGCTCTACCGTCCAAAACGATTTAACTCTGAACGAGACCGGATCGAACATCTGTTTGTGCTATATGAGCGGATGCGTTCGCCGCTTGATTTGAGGAGCTGCTGATTAGATTGGTAGTTCAGGTGGGCGGTATGATGTGGGGGTGGCTTAACTTTCTGATGGTTCGTTTGAGGGGCCCCCGCATCTTTGTACTTACTATCCATTTAGCCGATCTGCCGCTTCGTAACCTTCCCTTGTAACATCAAATACTTCGCCTTTATGTCCACGGTCCTGAATGTAATTACGGCGTTGTAAGTCCTTAAGTCCACCCATCCAAAGAGCGACTGTTCGCGGATCACCGTTTGGGATCATACTCTTATCATTTTCTTGAATGGCTTCGCCACCAAAGGTACGGACATACATAATAACACCGTCACCAGACACGGCCTCTATCAATATCATTTTGGCTTCGTTCGATAACTCCGGGACTGTTGAATTCACTTCCGGTGTTTTAGCAACACTTTCTATTTCCTCCCGCCAATCGGCCTTTCCAACAACGACGGGCAACGCACGAACAATTTCCCTCAAAGCCTCTAGCTGAGTCCTAGGCTTCTTCCAAACATAAGGTTTTAGGAGATCTGGTACATTTGCTCTTCCCTCTTCTTCGTTCTCGAACAAAAGGGTGATGATGGCAAACTTATCTCTCTTTTCGTGCTTCTCCTGAATTGCATAATTCACTTCGGTCTCCAAAAAGCCTTCGTCCTCGAACGACGGCGTTATAAAAAACACAGCGCCACAAGAATCTTGCATTCCTTGCATAAGACCACGCGCCAGAGTAGTCCCTGCAGGCATCGCGTCATCGTCGAGCCAAGGTTCGAAGCCCAGCAATTCCAAGGTGTCCTTGTAATCGACTACCATAGGCTTGTCAGCACTTTTATGGCTAAGATAAATCTTTTTCGCATCGCTAACTTTCATGTCAATCTCCATTCCACAGATAATGCAGAAATGATATCGCTGTCGATGGATCTTAATTGTTTCCTTGCAGCATGGAAAATACAGAATATCTAGATCGTCGTTGGTTTCTACAGGCGGCTGTGAAGTACCGGGTAGATCAGACTCCATGTTGACTGTGAAGAGTCCTTTCGAGGCACCATTGATCTCCCGTTCGAACTTCTCAAGTTCTGGCGCAATTACTGCGTTAGTTACCTTCGTCGTCACGTAGTCGTTCTGCTCTTGCGTCAGCCAACATTCTTGTCCGTTGTGTCCACAGTAAGGACAGTGGGAAATCGGTTCCGGACTCCCTTGGCCGAAGAGGACCTTGAATCGCTGTCGACAAGACGGACATTGCTGCGACAGGAACCCGTCTGTGTCGGTAGAGAAACTTACGTTCAATATCGTTCTCCAGATCTCTATCTCTCACCCAAACACTCCAACTCGGCTCAACTGCATGATTTTTGCACGATCAAGGTTAGTTTGAGCGTTGCAATATCGAACCCAGTAGGGGTAAAATGACCCGCTTCCGAGTGCCTTTCAAAACGTTACACCATGGCGCCTTCTCTACACTGGTCCTTGATCGGTGTCTGAGCTTGCAGGTACCTCGGTGGGGTGCCCAAAATAATGATCGAAGGCGGTTCGCGCCTGATATTGGGTAAACTTCGTAAGCAACGCACCCGACCACGGTTGTCGAAGTCGCAACATCCGCTTTACGCCGTACTTTAGGATCTTGCCGGTTACGATTGGCTTGACCTTCAGAGAGGTAGTCGATCCCGGCAACGCAAGTGAGGGTATTTCTTCGCCGAGATCCTTATTGTTCAGTTCTTCATACCGATCCAGCACCGTGTCATAGAAATTGCGTAACTTCTGGTAACGCTTTTCCCAAGGTTCAATCAACAACGCTGGACATGCCGCGTTCACATCTATCTCAGCTGAGCCTTCCTCGCATACCGCGCAAAGGTCCAGTACAACAAGCGGTACTTGATAAACTCTCGCGAGATTGGCGAACGCAGAACTGCCAGTTTCTTCCTCGTAGAAAGGAAGTTCTTCCCAGTTTTCCCGTTTCTCGGTGCAGCCGAACACCAACTCCACCACAGTTGCCATACGTCCAAACTTTTTGTCCTCGTAGTTTCGCATTCCGTCCTTGCGGACCATCAGGTCACACGGTTGTGCAAGCAGGATATAGTACTTCTCGCTCGAACTGAACCGAAAGACATCACCAATATCTATCGGTGTATGAAAACGGTTTAGTTCGTCGTCCGAGTCGTAAATCTCGAATCTTTGTATTCGCAACGATTCGTCTGAGTCGTTGTCGCCGTCAAGAGCTGTAGCTATTGCCTCAGGGGCGGCACTCAACCTTCGCGCAGCCGCAACCGAATCGGGCATGTCCTCATCCTGTAGCAAACGCGAACGCGCCTCTCGTTGCATAAGAATACGGAAAATCCGGAGCAGAGTTTCAGGCTCCCAAATTCCTTCTTTTCGCGAAGACGCGAAGACCATCCTGTCAAAATCCAAGACTGACAAAGACTCCATCGCCTTTTTTGCTTCGCTGAGAGAATCCTCAAAGATCGACCAAGCCTTGCTTTTCACACACGCATAGCGGCAGCTCAAGGCCGTCAAACGCAGCAAGGCCAGAAACCCGTAGTAGTTCGGGGGGTCTTGCAGCCGTTCCTTCGAGATAACTACGAACCGGTCGCGCTCGAGGCCATGTTCCTCTGACAGGTTGATCCACGCCTCAAACTCGCCACTTAAAGGAACCGTGTGGCTAATCAGACCGACGTATCCAATGTTTGTGGACTGTGCCTCGTGTATCTGATTCAATCCCTCGTTCTCAGCCTCCGGCTCCTCCCGGCTAAAGTCTCGATCAAAAAACACCAAAGTGTTCGCGGCTTTCGCATCCTCGAAATGGGTGGCCCCTTTATCCTTCCACTCACTCAAGGAAAGCAGAACAAAGTCCAGCCCCGCTAGCTCACCCAGAATCTCCTCAAGCGAACTCGCCGCCTTGAAGTCATCGACCGCCGTCTCATCCTGTCCGGTTTTGTCATCTTCTGAGGCTGCGGTAGACGCGGAATACAACTTCCGGGCCTCCAATACCAAGTGCCTCCGCTTCGTGTTATTGAGTTTTTCCCAAACTCCTCTAACTTCTTCAGTCCATACAGCATGCGGAGCGTCAAAGTCAATCCTTTGTAAGTGAGGTAGCCGCAACGATTCTGTGGGCGTCAATTCTGAACATATCCCCAACAACTCCGCGACGCTGGCCGCGTATTCATCATCTACTACCACGACTCGAGATATCTCTACGGTATCGAGAAGTTTCTTAGAGTCTGTAACATGTTTTGTGTAACTGGCAATAGCGTATATCTTGCTCACAAGGAGGAAGTGCTATGGCCAGAGACAAGAAGTCCCCAGGTAAGATCGACCGTCTTCTCGACGAACTGATGGAAGACGGGGTGGACGCCGAGGACCTGTTCGGCGAAGACGGCCTGCTCAAGCGCATGAAGAAGCGCATGGCCGAGCGGATCCTGGAAACCGAGCTCACCGATCATCTCGGTTACGAGAAGCATGCCCCCGACGGCAGGAACCATGGCAACAGTCGCAACGGCAAGACCACCAAGACGCTCAAGGACCAGACGGGCGATCTGCCTGTCGACATCCCCCGGGACCGCGAGGGCTCCTTCGATCCGAAGCTGATCCGCAAGTACCAGACGCGCTGGCCGGACTTCGACGACAAGATCATCTCCATGTACGCGCGGGGCATGAGCACCCGCGATATCCAGGGCCACGTCGAAGACCTCTACGGGGTGGCCATCTCGCCCGAACTGGTCTCCCGGATCACCGACACCGTAACCGACGAGGTGACGGCCTGGCAGTCGCGTCCCCTGGATGAAGTCTACCCGATCCTGTTCCTGGACGCCCTGTTCATCAAGATCCGTGACAGCGGCAGCATCCGGAACAAGGCGGTCTACCTGGCGCTGGGCGTCAACCTGGCCGGCGACAAGGAGTTGTTGGGCCTCTGGATCGAGCAGAACGAGGGCGCAAAGTTCTGGCTCAACGTCCTGACCGAACTGAAGAACCGCGGCGTTGCCGACATCTTCATCGCCTGCTGCGACGGCCTGTCCGGCTTTCCGCAGGCCATAGAGACGGTGTATCCCAGGACCCAGGTGCAACTCTGCATCGTCCACATGGTGAGAAACAGCCTGACCTACGTCTCATGGAAGGACCGCAAGCAGGTGGCACAGGACCTCCGGGCGATCTACCAGGCGTCGACCGGCGAGCAGGCCGAGGCCGCGCTGGATCGCTTCGCCGAGCGCTGGGATGAACGGTATCCCTCGATCAGCAAAACATGGCGCAGGAACTGGGACCACGTGAGTCCGTTCTTTGCCTTCCCCCAGGAGATCAGGAAGGTCATCTACACTACGAACGCCATCGAATCCATGAACCGGGGACTGCGCAAAATCATCAAGACCAGGGGCGCCTTCCCCACCGACGAGGCGGCCAGGAAACTGCTCTACCTGGCCCTGCTGAATCTGTCCCGCAGGTGGACACGGCCGCTTGCCAACTGGACGGCCGCCATCAATCAGTTCATCATCATGTACGAAGACAGAGTGCCCATGCCATGAGAAAGTCAGTTACACAAAAACCGTGACAGACCCGTTTCTTAGCATCCCTTCGGACTTTATTCAGCACTTCCGTTGCACTATTCACCAGTTGCTCCCGACAGATCGAGTTCGAATACATACCTCCTGCCGCGTTCGTTGCGATCTGCCAGAAGCACAAGATCGCAGGACTCCGAGTCAAGAAGTTGGCGGCAGACATACAGACCCAATCCTCGACCTTCCCCGGTGCGCTTCATCGTTACAAAAGGCTCGAACAAAGAGTCCTCTACACTTTCGTCCACACCTGCACCATAGTCCGCTACCCGCACGTAGGGCTCGGCGACGACGATCTTTATCTCACCCGTTTCTACCAAACCAGCACGAATCGCTTCCTTAAGCCAATACTCCGCGTTTAGGACCAAATTGTCAAACACCTGTGTTAACTTGCCCTTGTTCATATAAACCGCAAAGCCGTTATCTTGGGTTTGCACCTCCAGCTTTATCGCGTTCTGAGCCAGCCTCTCTTCGTAAAAACCTCCGAACTCGTTGAAGAAGGGCTCCGTGTCGATTCGCTCCCTTCGTTCGCGCAGGTAACGCAAGGAAGGAGTAAGATGAGCGAGTTGCTTACGCATTGCGGCCACACTGGATCTAACTTCCTCGATAAACGCTATCATCAATGATCTGCGGGCCCGTCCTTCCATGTCCCGTATCAATACTGAACTCTTTCTCGCGAGCCGATCTGCGATGTTGTGTATCTCGTGGGATAGCGCCTCAGCAGTAAGCCCCAAGCTAATGCTCTCGTACATGGCGGACAATTGTTCGTTCAAGGCCTCCCAGCGCCGATCCAGAACTTCTTTCATTTCCTTAAGTTCCGTAGCCTCAACCAGAGCCGAAGAGACCTCGTCTAATAACTCCTCCTCTTTCATCACTTCGTTCGACACAGCTGAAAGTTCTGCCTCAAGGCTCTCAAGAGCACTCGACTCGGGAGAACCAGCTATGAGTTTCTTGTCCAATTCGTTACGTACCGCACCTAACATTTTGGCAGCTCCTGCCGTAGCTTTTGTCAGCGATCCGGTTCGTTGCTGCACCTTAGTTTTTTCCAACGACAGTTTTCCCGCGATGCGGTCGATACGCTGAGTGACCGCCGAGTGCGATTCTTCTGGTGTTACCCCTGCTTGTCGGTCACGATGTGCGTTCAGGAAGCTAAGAACACCGCGCCTGAAATAGTTTTGAGCGTCACCCGCGAACCTGATAAACTCTGTCAGCAGTGCAAAAAAGTTTTCGTAATGAGGGGTCACCAGAAACCCCTCCCGGCTCGTAGTCTCTTTGAGGTCCGGGTTATCCCGTGCACTAATCGCAACGAATCCCAACACGTTTCCAGGTCGAAGGCCGTAATAGGACGTAGCTTCCGTCTGTTGCTTCCCCAAGCCCAGCCAATCTTCTCCGACGCGGATACCGAACCCATCACGGTATACTCGAATACCGGCGAGGTCCTTAACCAACTCCCGGTACTCGGATTGCCGGCTCACCGCGTCATCCTTGAACTCGGAGCTTTCAAGCGACACTGCATCAACCTCCCCCCGGAAAGGACCTGGACTTACTGCCGACTTCGTGACTCGCCTGATACGGTCCAGATCATCCAGCGAGCGCTGCGTTCTAAACTCGACGAACCATCCCTCGCGTTCCGAGCGAACAATGTGCCTTGGCCGGCCCTTGCCTGTCCTACTGGTAAGAAACTCAAATAGTGCCTCGCCACTGTCCACTAAGCAAAGTGACTTGAAGAGTTGCTCGTTATCCTTACCACTTGGTTGGAAGAACTTCAACCGCGCAGTGCCCGATATATCTAAGACTTGTCCGTCGAACTTGAATACGTACTTCAGCAGTGCTGCTTCGCGCACTTTCTTCGCGATTTCCGCAAGCTCCAGAGTCTTTCCGTCGACTTCCAAGTGCACGTGGAAATCGTCCGCTTCTTCGAATGGGGAGAGCATTCCCGATAGTTTTCGCTGAAGGTCCAATACATGCTCACTTGCCTGCCACATTTCGCGTTCACGGAGACCCGACAGAATGAGCTTTGTCCCGTGCTGCTTGCCGCACACGTTGTTTCGCTCGAACTGGACTGGCACCTCGCCTAGGTTGGTCGTGTCACGGAAATCCTTCCAAGAGAAGGCGATGTACTGCTCGATATTCGGATGCTCGCGAGACTGTGTGATGATCTCGACGTTATCCGCCAGCCTTTGACTGCCCAACCGCCCTAAACCTTTGTCTCCTATGGGCGTTCGTCCTCGAAGGGTCTCTCGCCCTGCGTCCTTCTGCTCTCGTTTTGGAGAGTTCGCGATGGTGAGCCAGCCTTGCCGAATTGTTTCCTCGTCCATACCATTGCCATTGTCCTCGACGAGAATCGACCCTGCGGCGTCAGAATACCCCCGTCCAAATTCGTTCTCAGCGCGAGTATCGATAGTTACGTTCACCCAAGTGGCGTCAGCGTCGTAGCTGTTCTTCACAAGCTCCACGAGCGCCTGAACGATGTCCGTAATGAGTTCCTCGCCAAGTCGAAAGACGACTGCCGCGTTGATGTCAAATCGAGGTTGAGAGCGTTCTTCTGCCAAGGTCGTACCCTATGCCTTCCTAAATACGAGGATCGCCTCCGCACGCATCGTGTTCGCGATAGAGTTTCTCGTCGCCATCCTCTTACTCGGGATTTTCCGCTTCAATTTCGTCACTGGGCGGCACCCTTTGACCACAAGCAATTCCTCAAGTATGGCGTCGGTAGGAATCGGCTCACCGCCGACTCGTCGATTTCCGATTGTCCAAACTAAAAACGCCCCAGATCTGAGCACGGCGACAGCATACCGAAGAGCACGGTCCAGATCACGCCAATAAGCAGCAACACGCTTCCCTCTGTCTGGGGGAAACGCTTCAAGTCTGCTCAACGTGCGCTTTAGACTCGGGCTTATTTCAATTAAATGCGCGACCTCTTGAGCTGCCTTCCTCCGCATCCCGCCCAGACTCTGTGTGTCGATCTCATGGGTAGTACGAAGACAGCAGACGCCGGCACCCTCGTCGATATCCTCCAGATCTATCCACTGAAGAGGGAGGTAGGAATACTGACCGTATGGCACGGTAGTCGTATTGTCTCCATAAGGCGGCGAAGTGATTAACAGGTCTTGTAGACGCCCGCCGGACCTCAACTTCGTCGAATCACACAATCGAATCTCCAGATCGCCCCGGTAATACCCGTTGGTGGTCAAGCGTCTGGATTCCCGTAAAATAACCGCCTCATCGTTAAGGCGCGTAGTCATGTTGGATACAACCGTAGCGAAGGTTTCTAGCGGATTGACATTTCGAGAATCTAAATCCACTTTACTCCGGACATGTAACTTGAATGTGGAGGTGCGCGAGTTACTCGTCAGCCTGACAGTCTCCGCGAGACCGGTCCAAAGCACGCGGCGACACCAGCCGTGATCTACGTGGCGTATCGCTCGACGAATACGAGAGAGTTGGCGAATGGCGACTCCGCAGAACCACTTATCCAAACCTGGGAACTCCGCCTCAATCTTACTGCCTCGATCCGCACTAGCGCGTTCGACTACCTCCTTGGCGATGTTCTCAAGTCTATGGATGTGGAATGGCCCTGCCTTCGTCCGACACAACAGCACCGCAAGAGGGTTGATGTCTTGTCCCTCATAATTCAACCCTAGGCGCATACTTTCAACTAGCGTGGTTCCAGAACCGGCGAACGGGTCAAACACTCGCGTCACATGCTTATCGACCCCCGTCACGACCTTGATGAGCACAGCCTGCATTCCAGGTACCATCATCGCGGGGTATTGCGTCAGGCCCTGGCTTTGTCCCCGCGCCGCCCGCCCCCTGAATTCCCAGTAGTCCTCGTCTGCATGGGACAATTGGTGGAGTTCGTTGGCAATTCTGTCGTCGGTCGAAGCACTCAAGTCGGTGTAACCATCTTCTTCCAGTCCGTCCACCTCACCGATCACCGGTTCGCGCTGACTCGTTTGACCCACCATCGCAGCAGTACAGTCTCTGTTCATCTCAAGGATTGACATCGGTTTCAAACCCCTATCGTTCCTCACCGGCACACCGTTGGCAATTATCGTAAAGGGAAGTCGTTGCTGACGCTATGCAGGCATATCTCTGTCGGGTAGTCATATATCTGCACTTATCAGTAAAATATGCCCTTTCATTGGGATGGTTTCATATGTTCAGACTTGGAATCCGATTATGGTCTATGGAGAGACCTTTACTTCGACTGACACGAAGCACCATTTGATAACAGCAACTGAGGCCGAGCAACCATTCCGGATTGGTGTCGGACCCTAAGGACGTACAAGACCGAGGACCAATTTTAACAGTCGAATATCGACCGGATTCCTCTACTCAAAAATACGGTTTATGAGATGTACAACAATTGTTTTTCTAACGAGTTTCGTTAATCTGGCTCAATTTATTGTAACTTGCCCACTTTTTCTTATGCATACGTAATTTTCAAATTTACAATATGATATATCGATAATCTCCTTCCATTCTGCCTTACGAATTCACCACTATGGCCTTGTGTAGTCTTCATTTGACTTTCGGAGGAGCTAAACGTGATTTTCATGTAACCTCACAACATCATTGACTTGTGATTTCACGTCATTATATACTTGTACATCCACGTCTATCAAACCAACAAGCTTCCTCGGAAGTCCAGCATGGCCAAACCCAACGAAAAACTCGCCGCGTCTCTAGTTCGCCTCAAAAACCTTCAAAAAGGAGGAAGACGGGTTTTCCGATCCATCGAACTTACGCGCGTCCACCGCGAACGCCTACTTCGAAACGGCTACCTGCAGCAGGTCATGAGGGGTTGGCTGATTGCGTCCATCCCCGCTGCTTCTCCGGGAGGTAAGACTTCGTGGTACGCTTCGTTCTGGGAATTCTGCGTTTCATACTGCACAGCGCGATTCGGTGACGCCTGGCATCTTTCCCCCGAGCAATCCTTGTTGCTACACGCTGAATGCACCGCCATCCCCCGGCAGACCATGATCTATACGCCTAAAGGCACTAACAACAAGGTCGAGTTGCTATTCGGAACGTCGCTTTATGATCTCAAGCAGAAAGACATGCCGGCCGACGTGGACGTCACGACGCGAGATGGGCTCAAGCTCCTTTTACCCAATGCCGCGCTTGCCAAGGTCACCGAAGCGTTCTATGTCCGCAACCCGGTTGAGGCTCAAATCGTACTTTCCGGTATCCGTGATGCGGGCGACGTGCTTGGTAGGCTTCTCGACGGTGAACATTCAGCCGTT
Source organism: bacterium (assembly GCA_965207085.1). Classification (GTDB taxonomy): domain Bacteria; phylum JAAXHH01; class JAAXHH01; order JAAXHH01; family JAAXHH01; genus JAAXHH01. The sequence continues at coordinate 939,728 of CBDBLQ010000002.1, forward strand.
GCCGGTCGGCTTGCCGGTGCCTTCCGCCGGATCGAGCGGGCAACCATGGCTGACGAGATACTCGATGTCATGAAAAGCGCCGGCTACGATGTGCGCGAGTCCGACCCGTTTGAGCCAGCGAAGGCTTTCGGTGCGTTAGAGGGGACGCAGGAGCCGATTGCCATGCGCCTGCAATCCCTGTGGGAGACTTTTCGGGAGCCGGTAATAGAGGCGTTTCCGAAGGCTCCTGCACTACCTCAAGACCCGAGCGCTTATCTGTCATTTGTCGATGGCATCTACCACAACGACGCTTACCACTCGTTGTCGATTGAAGGTTATTTTGTGACGCCGGAACTGATTGAAAGAGTGCGATCGGGAAATTGGGATCCAGACGAAATTGAAGCCGACTGGCAAAGCCGCGATGCGCTTGCCGCGCGCGGTTACTGGCAGGCCTTTCAGCTGGTCCGCGAGGCAGTCGGAGAAGTGATCGACGCTGCCAATCCAGGTGTCCTGGTCAGACAGGGCCACCGGGACTGGTATCGCGCGTTGTTCCAGCCTTCTGTTGTCGCTGGTCTGATCACAGCGTCGGCCCTCGCCGGTTATCGCAACGAAGCCGTGTTTCTTCGTGGATCACGTCACGTACCGCCACGCAGCGAAGCCGTCCGCGACGCTATGCCGACCTTGTTCGACTTACTCGAAAAGGAAACGGTGCCCTCAGTACGCGCCGTGCTGGGACACTGGCTGTTCGGATACATCCATCCCTATCCCGACGGCAACGGGCGTATGGCACGTTTTGTCATGAATGTCATGTTGGCCTCGGGCGGCTACCCGTGGACGGTCATTCACGTCCAGGATCGCACCGACTACCTTGCCGCGCTCGAAAGCGCGAGTGTTGATCAGGACATTGAACCATTAGCACAGTTTTTGGCGGAGCAGGTCGAACAGTCACTGGAGCAGATGGGGTATATTGGGAGTGGCTTGGTTTGAAAAACTATTAGCCGATCAATTAGTAATTTGTGACGCGTTACATACGATAGACTTTGTACTGCACCCTTGACCGGGACACAGAGTTAAGCTTCCTTCTGATCGAGGAGGCCCCCCATGACTCTGAAGCGTCGTCAGTTCACCCGCGCGTTCAAGCTCCAGGTTCTCCAGGAAGCCGATTCGGGCAAGTCCATCAGTCAGTTGGCCCGGGAACATCAGGTCCATCCTACGCTGATCCATCGCTGGCGGCAACAGCTTCGCCGTGAGGGTGATCGCGCCTTCCCCGGTAATGGCAAGGCAGTCAGTGACGAGGCTCGGATCGCGGCCCTGGAGCGCAAGGTCGGTCAACTGACCATGGAGAACGATTTGTTAAAAAAAGTCTTGAGTCGGCTCGAGGAGAGCCCACGCTCAGTCCGAGGCAATGGAGGAAGCTCATGATCTCCCTGGTCGCCCAGACGCAACAAGTCAAAGGTCGCGCCGTGGTCGGGAGACTCTGCAGGACGCTCTCGATCGGTCGGTCCAGCTACTACCGCGGCCGCCGTGTGCACCCTGATCCGGACCTTGAACTGCGGGATCAGATCCATAAACTCTCTCTTGCCTGGCCCTCCTATGGTTACCGTCCCATGACGCGGGCGCTGCAGCGTATGGGATACCGGGTAAATCACAAGCGCGTTCTGCGCCTCATGCGCGAGGACAACCTGCTTGCCTTGCGCCGCCGCGCTTTCGTATCGACCACCGACTCGAATCACGACCGCGCCGTCTACGCCAACCTGGTCCCGGAACTGAACATCACCGGTATCAACCAGCTCTGGGTATCCGACATCACCTACATCCGCCTGGCCCGCGAGTGGGTCTACCTGGCCGTGATCCTCGACGCCTGGGGCAGACGATGCATCGGCTGGGCGCTGGATCGGCGCCTCGAGGCCGGACGGGCCCTCGACGCCCTGGACAGCGCCCTGGCTGCCAGACCGGTGCCGAAGGGGCTGGTGCATCACTCGGACCGGGGCGTGCAGTATGCCTCCAAAGCCTATGGCGACACCCTCAAGAAGGCCGGCATCAGCATGAGCCGGCGAGCCAACCCCTATGACAACGCCAGGGCAGAGCGCTTTATCAGAACCCTCAAATACGAGGAGGTCTATCTCTACGAGTACGAATCCCTGGAAGAAGCCCGGTCCCGCATCGGCTACTTCATCGATAAACTCTACAATCGCAAGCGCTTGCACTCGGCCTTGAACTACAGACCGCCGGTCGAGTTCGAGCAGATGATGAAACGTGTTAAAACAGTAGCTTAACTGGTTGTCCCATTTTGGGGTGCACTACACTTGGATCAACTCAAAGATTACACTGCCTCCGATCACAACTCCTCTATCTCATCCGGCTCAGGCATCTCTTCAAACCGTACCGCCTTGACGGTCTTTCGCCCCTCAAGCAGAGCGCGCGCCAGGCGATGACCGCCGTCCATCAACCGTCCGTTGTCGTTTAGGATCACGGGGTAGCGAGGGTCGGTCTCGTTGATCCGCCGGCAGTGGTCGGCCACTTCCCGAATTGTCGGCGTCCTGCCCTCGCCAAACCAGCAGTCTCGGTCCAGCTCCTCGAAAAGTTCGACGTCAGCATCGTATTCCGGCAGGTCCTTCGCCAGCTCCCACAGCCGTTCGGTGTACCAGATGCACCGCTTGCCGTCGCGTTCCGTCGAATGGGTTTGGATGGATCTGGCCAATTCGCTATTTCTCCGTTTGCTTCGGCTTCTTGTCTAGGGACCTCAGCAGCTTTACGACTTCCGCGGCTTCCTTGCCTCCCTTTCTCGCGTGGGCCATGAGCGAGATCCCGTGGGGACCCGGCTTGTCTTTTTCAGACGGATTGTCAGCGAGTATGGCCTGAACGACGCTCAGCTTTCCCAACATGGCCGCAGCATACAGGTCAATGCGCGCCCCATGTTGCAGCAGATATTCGGCAATGTTCTTGGAACCCGTATGCGCGGCCGCCCCAAGCCCTGTTTCCCAGTCGCCGCCGCCCCAGTCCCAGCAGGCGTTGGCCAGCGCGGGTTCTTTATCCAGCAAAGCTTTGACACTTTCGAAATCACCATGCGCGTCGTACACGAAACGATAAACCATTTCAGAATCTATTGGTGCATTCTTGGGAGACATGTTCTACCGTCCTTTCTCACGTTGTCGGTTTCGTAAGACGGATCGTTGTGGTGAAATGGCGTGTCTTCTGTTAATCCGTTCTCAATACAGATTCAGATCTGACCTAATACGTTGCGTTCCTCCGCCATTAAAATCAACTTGCGTTTAGTCGTTTTCAAGCGAAACGCCCCCGGTTAGGAGAAACGATGAAAGCACTTGAAAGCAACTGTCTTGAAAGTCAAGAGGAGTTGCCGGCGACATGAGAGTGCAAATCGCGCCAGGGCACGCCATGTTTGAGTACGGAGTTGAGGATCACCAGCAGTTTGCGCATGCACGCCGTGAGGGCCAGCTTCCTGGGCTTGCCGGCGGCCAGAAGTCGCTGGTAGAAGTCCCGGATGACCGGATTGAACCGGCTGGCCACCAGCGCGCCCATGTACAACGCGGCGCGGACCCGGGCGCGCCCGCCCCACACGGTGCGTTTGCCCCGCAGGGTACCGCTGTCCCGGTTGAAGGGCGCCACGCCCACCAGGGCGGCGATCTGCCGGCGGTCCAGCGTGCCCAACTCGGGCAAGTAGGCCAGCAGGGTGAGCGAGAGGTGATATCCCACGCCGGGGACGGTGCGCAGGAGGTCGTCCTTCTCACGCCATACCGGACTCTGCATGATCGTCTTTCGCAACTGCTCGTCCAGTTCGTTCAACTCCCGATCCAGCCACGCGATGTGGGCCTCGATGCGGGGACGGACGGCGGCGGAGGCGGCGTGCAGGCGGTTCTTCTCCGAGCCCCGCATGACAATCACCTGGCGCCTTCGGGCAACCAGGGCGTTGAGGAGCCGGGTCTCGGCATCGCGCAAGGGGCGCACCGGAGGGCGTACCACCTCGGCGAAGTGAGCCAGGATCGCCGCGTCCAGCGCGTCGGTCTTGGCCAGTTTACCCGTGGCCCGGGCGAAATCGCGCACTTGGCGGGCGTTGACGACGACCACGGGAACAGCTTCGGAGGCCAATGCGGCCGCCACCGGATGCTCCAGCCCGCCCGAAGACTCCAGCAACACCATGACCGGTTCAAGGCGCTTCAGACGGGATACCAACTGACCGATGCCCGCCTCGTCGCGGGGGACCTGCCATCTTTCGTCGGCGGGACGGACCGCCATGTCCAACCGGGCCTTGGATACATCTATGCCTACGAAAATCGCTTTCTGTTCCATGGTCTCCTCCTGTCCAGTACAGGCCCGTCCTTGCAAGATGCGGACTCGATTGGCCCAGGCAACTGTTCGGGCTCTAGCCGGAAAGGGGTGCGGCGACCCGCGCTTTCAAACGGTCTTCTACACAACCAAGGAGATAACGGTCTACCGCACCACTACGTAAAGTGAACCTCACACAGAAAAACAATATACAAGGATTTCCATCAATTCCAGTATCTGCCACGGTCAGGCGTGCATCAAAGGTACCCGCATTCCGGGGTCAAGTCCCATTTTCAGTTGAAACAGGTCAAGCTCCCCATGTTGAGCGAGGTTATGCGGTTATGACCTCGGGAACGATCTTGAGCGCTCATTGCAGAGCCGCGCTGAGCAATGGCAAATAGACATGACCCTTGATGCGTCGCAGCCTGGGTTCGATGTCCATGAGAGCGGCGGTCAGCCTGCGGTGTCTCTGCCCGGTGGTGGTCCATCGTTTAACGTTGCGGGTCAGCTGAGCCACCTGACTGTTGACCAATTCGATGCAGTTGGTGGTCCTGAAGCTCAGTCTGAGGAAGGGCATCTTGCCGAGGCGGTGCAGGGTGAGGGTCTCTTCCATGACTTCGACCAGGCTTTTCGCGGCCGAAGGGTTCATGGCCGCGCATTCCCTCTTTATCGACTCGAGGTCCGCTCGGGCTTCGTCGCGGGCGTCCCGCTCGTAGGAGCGTTGCAGCTTGCGCATCATGCGCCTCTGTTCGGACTTGGCGAGATAGCACAGGACGTTCTCCCTTTTGTGCCACTGGCAGTGCTGGATCATGACCTGGCCGGCGAAGACCCGCTTCACAGCGTTTGAGAGTCCTCTGGCGCCGTCTATGACGACCAGGAGGTCCTGATCGAAGCGCAGGCCGCAGGCCACGAGTTTTTGCAGGAACTGCGCGGCGACTCGTTCGTTCTCGGTGACCGACTACTCGAAGCCCAGGGGATCTCGCGCCCGTCGATGGGTCACGCCCAGGCAGACGAGCATCTGTTGGTCGGCGAAGGTCAGGCCATCCATGAACAGGGCCTACCAGGTCCAGACCGGACAGGTCTGCCGGTTACTGGAACCGCTGATACGTATCAAGCGTTACTTCGCTTCACGCCTTGACATCGCTCACGCGGGGCACATGCACGGGCGTCTTCTGATCGGTCAGATACACCGAACCTTGCTGACTGCCCCAACGCCGGTTGGGCGAACGCTTGCTCGGGCGGCGTAGCGCACGCCTCAGAGGGCTTCTACTTCTTCCTGGAGCGTTTCGCACACGGCCGCCAGACCCAGGGGGTTGAGCGAGTGGACCGTGGCGAAGCGCGTATCTGGACCGCCGAGGACGCGCATGGACTACTCCGCCATGGAAATCGGATCGGATTCCAGCTTGACCACGACCCGCGTCTTGGATACTTTTTTCATCATAAAGCTCCCTGAGAAAGAGGGTACGTTCATTATGGGCGATGCACGTACCCAATGTACCAGGGAGCCTTTCTTATCGCAATTTCAACTAAGTCAGGGACTACACCACCACCGAATGGTAAATAGGAGTAGTTATGCGATCGCTTATGTTGGTAGCGATGATTTTCTTGGGATGTGGGGACCTTGATCGGGATACGTCGAGTAATCCTTTAGGGAGGAACGCTGCGATTAGACCATTACCGGTAACTCCGAGCATCGATATTACCGGGCCGAAATACCTGGATGTTAATGATATAGCAGAATATAAGGTTGAGGTTATAGGCGGTACTTATGATACTGTTGTCGATGAAGAATGGAGTACTATTCCAGAAGGAGTTGGTGAAATAAACTCTCAAGGAAAACGAACGATTATGTTTCAAGCTCCATCAGATGTTTCTTCTGATATCTCCGTGACGCTTTCTTATAAAATAAAGGAACCTCTGAACAACCCGTTTGTTCGATCAAGTGTGATGGCCTGAGCCTGTTGAAGGACCGATCATGTTGAACATGTCGTGGTTTTGGGTATTTTCGAGGGTGTTGCCGGCCCCGGACGGGTCCCGGAACGGCCTTTCCGGCCGGTTTCGACCGGTCCGGACGCACCTTACCCTATGTGACCGCCAGTTCCCTTCGGACCAGATGGAAGTTGGCCAGGGCGAACAGGGAGAAGAGCTGCGCGGTGTTCTTGGCCAGCCCTCGATACCTGACCTTGCGGTAGCCCCACAGATGCTTGATGACGCCGAAGGGATGTTCGACTCTGGCTCTTACGCGATTGCTCTTGCGATTGAACGCCAGGTCGCAGCAGTTGAGCCGCCTGCCCCGCCGGGCCTTGCGAAGCACCCGCCATGCCACGTCTTCTGCTTCGGCCCGTTCCTTGCGCCCCTGATCCGCGTAGGCCTTGTCCGCGTAGATGGTCTTCTCCTCGCCGTGCAGACAGGCCTCCATCACCCGGGCGTCGTGCACCGAAGCGGGCGTGGTCACCACGCTGTGCACCCGGCCCTTCGTGTCGGTGCCCACGTGGGCCTTCATGCCGAAGTGCCAGGTGTTGCCCTTCTTCGTGCTAGCCATCTCGGGGTCCCGCTTGCCTTCCCTGTTCTTCGTGGACGACGGCGCGTGGATGATCGTGGCGTCCACGATGCTGCCTTCGCTCACGATCAGGCCCCGCTCCGACAGATAGCCCCTGGCCTGCGCGAACAGCGCTTCGGTCAGCCCGTGGGCCTCCAGAAGATGGCGGAACTTGCAGATCGTCGTCTCGTCCGGCACCCCGTTCAGGTCCACCCCCGCGAAGCGGCGCATCGATTCCACGTCGTAGAGACTGTCCTCCATCGCCGGATCGCTCAAGGCGTACCACTGCTGCATGAAGTAGATCCTGAGCATCACCTCGGCTCCGATCGGGCGACGGCCCTTGCCCGCCTTCGGATAATGTTCCAGGATGTGGGCGAGCAGCACGTCCCAGGGCAATACTTCATTCATCTCGCCCAGAAAGCGTTCCTTGCGCGTTTTTTTCTTCTTCTGATCATAGGCCATATCGGAAAAACTCGGCTGATGCGTCATGGTCTGCCCCGCTTGAACTGGATCGGTGGGTTGTGATGCGACAGGCTGAAGTACTAACCATATCATGCAACATGAATCAGCAAGTCAACGCCAGGACTTAATCAGAGTTTTCTAAAAGTAAATGGTAATAATACCACGGCTAGACGGGTTGTCAATCCGGTATCGCGTAGAACAACTTTTACGTTTATTGTTCGTAAGGCTGTTCCTGTAAATCATAATCCCCCGCCATCTTCATCTGTAACAAAAGATATGACGGATAGAGAAGTCCTGATCGCACTCTATAATGCGACAGATGGTGATAACTGGAGCTATAATACTAACTGGTTGAGTGACAAACCTCTTGATCAATGGTATAGAGTGCGAACTGATTCTACAGGATCAGTTACCTGGTTATACTTGAACAACGGACTGACTGGTTCGATTCCTTCAGAACTTGGACAATTGCAAAATCTTGAGTATTTAAACTTATCAGAAAATGAGGGCTTGACTGGTTCGATTCCTCCAGAACTTGGACAATTGACAGATCTTGAAAAGCTATTGCTAACCCATAATCAACTGACCGGTTCGATTCCTTCAGAACTCGGACAATTGGTAAATCTTAGAACTTTGCAACTAAATGACAATCTATTGACCGGTTCGATTCCTTCAGAACTTGGACAATTGCAAAACCTTGGAAGATGGCTTCTAAATAACAATCGGTTGACAGGACCGATCCCTTCAGAACTGGGCGAACTGTCAAATCTTGTTATTTGGCTTTTAAATAACAATCAACTGACCGGTTCGATTCCTTCAGAACTTGGACAATTGACAAGTTTATATTGGTGGGATCTTTCTGGTAATAACCTTACGGGTGAAATCCCTATTGAATTGGAAAATCTTCATTCTCTAGAACTATTGTACCTCTCAGGTAATGATTTTACAGGTGATATCCCCCCTGGATTGGTTGATAAATTGAAAGATTACGTTCTGGGTCATGGCTCAATAACCTTTATACCTGAATCGATACGCTTGACTAATACATCTGGTGGTAAACTGTTATTAGAAGGTAAGCCTGTTATTCTGCACTACAAATTATCTGATGATTCGTATGATATTCTTTCTGATGCTGATAGTCTAATTGTAGAGGCCAATATCCAAACAGTCGACGGTATGTCATTATCGTTTGGAAGTGATGACGCAATTTTACTTAATAGAGATGATCTGGATAATGGATTTGCAGCATTCAATCGCGAAGGCTTATCGATTACATCTGAAGTTGGTTCCGGTAGAAGAGTTATGGATGCTATAGTGACATTTGAATCTCTTACTTCTGGATGGGATATCGTTAATAACAGACATCATACGAATCAGGTTGAGATACTTTATTCTGTTCCTGTTGATCTTGTGTTTCATCCTATTATTACACAGAATGATAGTGATGCCGATGCTCAGGAATGGATGGAAAATGAGTTAATAACCATGATGGATGTTAATTCTGGTTTCATACCTTCATTTCCTAATCTTATTAGACATTTTCCTCTTTCAGTGCGAGAAGTAAGGTCTGGAGCTGCTGTTGTTATTGATACGGTAATTGATTGGGAAACAACTCCTATTCTTAGCAATTCTACGCCTACCCCTGAGACTTACGAGTGGTCCTATCGTGGTATGCTGAAAATCATCGATGAATATCCAAAGGAAAAGGATATCTATCGTGTGGCTGTTCTAGGGTCAGGTCTGCAAAAAGGTTATGGTGCGGCTGGTATAGCTCGCATTGGAGAACCTGTGATTGGGTTTTTTTATGGGCGAAATGGTATTAATACGAGGATTGATGCTTTAATGCATGAACTCGGTCACAGCTTAGGTATGGGTCATGTTCTATGTATGAATGAACAGAATATTGATCTTAATTATCCAGTGTTAGGCGGTTCTATATATACCGATGGTTTTTTCTTGAAAAATTCATATGGACGACCTTCTGACAACGAAAGAATCCTTGCAGGTGATTACTTTGATATCATGAGTTACTGTAATCCTTCGTGGGTATCGTCCTATTCATATCGTAAGATGGCTGAGTTTCATCATGGTCTTCAACCGACACTTCAAGCTACTCGAAGGATCGTATCGGATAATCAGGATGTTATAATTTGTAACTTTCCTCATTGATTCGACAATCTCATATGTCTTGATTGACCTCTATCAGTAGCTGTTGTCCCTGCCCAAGCATTCGTTCCTGTCCCACTAACGTAACTCGACACGTTACATTGTATCGCGCACCGGAAGGTCCTATGATCGGTAACGATGAAAGCACTTGAAAGGATCTCCATCAATTCCAATATCTGCCATGGTCAGGCATGCATCGAAGGTACCCGCATCCCGGTGCACCTCATCCTTCGTATGCTGGCCAATGGGGATCGGATCAAAACCATCCTCGATGAGTATCCTTCGCTGACATTGGCCGATATTCATGCATGTTTCGAATACGGAGCCTCGCTCGCGGAAGAGCATGTAACACCTCTTGAAACGTCATAAGCGATTCATGAAGATCTTGGTCGATGAGCATATTCCGTTGATGACAGTGAAGCCTCCATGCCTCCGTCGTCGCCTAGCAATTATGGTATCTAACTGGATTTGCCGCGCCTTTGGCGTGTAGATGCCAGATGGACTTGTGTACGAGCTGTTCGCGAATAGCGTCATTCGCCACAATGCCGTTAATAGCCCATCTCGTTTTTCCTTGATGCTCTACCGGATACCAGTTCTTAATGAAATACGCCTCGATGGTCCTTCCGCGGTAAGCAGGCACCAGGTATTTCACTCCTTCTCTCCGTGAACCAACGACCCAGTATTGCCTTGAGATTTCGTATAGTTCCTCTGATGACATACCCGAACGGTATTTCTGGTTGAGCTTCACGATCAAGATGGGTTCGTTGGTTTCAAGATTTTCGATTCTATTCATCACTTTACCCCTCCTTCACCGCCGCGAACCGCAACCGGATGTAGTCCGCCGTCCACGCGCCGTCCGCATCACACAGATTGGGCCGCATGGCTTCCCGGACCTCATCGAGGAATTCCGGTCGGTCCGCTGGCGGAACCCGGGACGTGAAACTTTCGGCGAAGGTCTCGAGCCAGCCGCCGATATCTCCGGGCAGCGGGGTGGGCCGGGGGATGAGCGCGATGTACTGCACGTCGAACCCCTGCCGGACCAGCCGGTCCCTGTACTCCTCATCGGTGGGGAAATACCAGGGATTGAGGCCATCCTCCCACAGGCCGCGCCGATTGAGCGCCTCCGTGAGCGCCTTGACGATGGTGTCCACGCACCCGTGGCCGCCGCATTCGGCCACGAATCGTCCGCCGGGCTTGAGCGCGCGGCGCACGCCCGCGATCACCTCGTCGGGATGGCCCATCCAGTGCAGGGCGGCGTTGCTGAACACCGCGTCGAATTCACCTTCGAAATCCAGCGCGTGCCCGTCCGTGACGTGGGCCTCGAGACCCAGCTTCCGCGCCGCCTCGATCTGCTCCGCGCTGCTGTCCACGCCGACGACGCTACAGCCCATATCCACCAGTTTCGCCGTCAGCGCCCCGTCGCCGCACCCCAGGTCCAGGATACGTTCACCGGGTTGCGGATCCAGCAGTTCGACCACGGGCATGCCCAGGTCGGCCACGAAACGGGCGTTTCGGGCGTAGCGTTCCGGGTCCCAGGATTGCGCAGATTTAACGGGGCCTTCCATCCGGTCCTCCATCATCTCTTCGAACCATTCCTTTCTCTTATGTCGCAGGCAATCCCAGTTCGCCGGGACGGCCGACGCGGTCTTCAAGCTCGCGTCACTCACTGCGCAGCACTTCCGCGGGATTGGCCAGCGCGGCCCTGGTCACGTGAAAGCCGATGGTGGCCACCGAAATCAACAGCGCGGCGCCGGCGGAAGCAAAGAAAATCCCCCACCCCATCTCGATCCGGTAGGCGAAGCTCTCCAGCCAGCGCCCCATGATCAGCCAGGCCGCCGGCCACGCAACGAGATCGGCCACAAGCACCAGCACGACGAACTCGGCGGACAGCATGCAAAGCAGGCGGCGCACGGAAGCGCCCAGCGCCTTTCGAACGCCGATCTCCCGGGTGCGACGCTCGGCCGTGAACGAGACCAGGGCGACCAGACCCAGGCCGGTCAGGAAAACCGCCACCAGGGTGAACACGCCGAAGAAGTAGCCGATACGCATTTCGTTCCGGTACTGGCGGGCGATGTCTTCGTCGAGCAACGTAAAGGCGAAAGGAAAATCGGGGAAGAAATCCGACCATGCCGCTTCGATGTAATCCAGGGTGCTCCTGATATCCTCCGGTCGGATCCGGACCACCAGGTGCAGGCCGGTGCCGTGAAAGAGCACCACCGGTTCGATTTCCAGGTGCAGGGTCCGAAAGTGGAAGTCCCGGACCACGCCGATCACCGTGTGCGTGTATCCACTGGCGAACCGGATCTGCTGCCCGACGGCCTCTTCGGGCGTTTCCCAGCCCAGGACGCGCACCGCCGCCTCGTTGATCACGATGTGCTCCCACTCCGTGTCGTTTCTGAAAGCCCCGCGATGGGACCGGCCCGCGAGCAGTTCCATGCCCATCGTCTCCACGAAGTCCACGGAGGCCTGGAAACCATGGACGCTGTGCCTGACGTGATCCGGGTCCTCTACACGCTGCATCGTGCCCGTCGACGGTCGGCCGACGGTGCCGAACAGGCCGGGCAGGGTGATGGCCTGGCTCACACCCTCCACAAGGGGGTGCTGCAACAGGGCATCTTTCCACGGCTGGTAGTTGGTCGCCACTTGCTCGACCGTCGGAATCACGATCACCTGGTCCTTTTCGAAGCCCAGATTCTTGTGCTGAATGAAGTTCAACTGGCTGAACAGGATGCCGGTGCCGATGATCAGCGCGGTGGAAATGGCGAACTGAAAAACGACCAGGATCTTCCGGGACCATGCGCCGCCCGGCAGGTAGGGCCGTCCTTCCTTGAGCCCCGGAATGGCCCGCATGGATGAAAACACGAGGGCCGGGTATGCGCCCGACAGGAGTCCGATGAGGACCGCGATGACCGGCAGGGCGAGCCACCACAGGGGATGCAGCGCGTGGGCCGAGGCTATCGACTGGCCTAGCAGCGCGTCGAAATACGGCGCGATGAAGTAGACGGCCGCCAGGGCGATCAACACGGCCAGGATGGTCATCAGGACCGATTCCCCCAGGCACTGACGTATCAACTGTCCCCGGGACGCCCCGAGTACCTTGCGCATGCCGATCTCGCGGGTCCGGTGCACGAACTGTGCGGTGGACAGGTTTACATAATTCACCGAAGCGATGACCAGGATGAACAGCCCGATGGCGATCAGGATGTACACGTAGGCCACATCGGTGTTGGCGCCGTGCTCGTTCTCGAGATGGGAAAAAAGGTGAATGTCGGTGACGGGCTGCAGCGACAATTCGTAACGGTCGAGGTCTTCCAGGTAACTCGCGTCGACGTGTCTCTCCACGAATCCGGACAGTTTCCGCTGGGTCTCCTCCGGCGGATGGCCTTCCGGCAAGACGATGTAGTTATAGAACAGCGTGGTGTACCAGATCCCCGCAGACCTGTTCCATTCGAACTTGTCGTATGCCGAAGCCAGGGAAATCAGGAAGTCGGCGTGGAAGTGGGCGTTTTCCGGGATGTTCTTCATGACGCCGGTGACGGTCAGCAGCATGTATCCGTTGTCGGCGATGATCGTTTTGCCCATGGGATCTTCATCGCCGAAGTACTTCCGGGCGGTGTCTTCGCTGATGACCACCGTGTACGGCGCTTCGAGAGCGCGGTCCGGGTCGCCTCTCACCAGGGGAAGAGTAAAGACGTCGAACAGTTCATTGTTGACCCAGTACACGTTCTTCTCGTAGTAGATCCGGTCTTCGTGCTTCATGATCCAGGTGCCGATCGTGGGAAGCATCCGGGCGAAGTGCTGGATCTCGGGGAAGTCGGCCTGGAGCATCGGACCCAGTTCACGGGGCGACCGGGCACTGTCGTTGAGCGTTACCCGGTAGATGCGGTCGGCATTTTCGTGGTAGCGGTCGTAGCTCAGTTCGTAGCGCACGTACAGAAAGATCAGGATGGCGCATATCATGCCGACGGCGAGACCGAGGATGTTTATGGCCGTGTACCCCCTGTACCGGCCCATGTGCCGCAGGGCTACGGCGATGTGGCTTCCTGGCATCATTCCTCCTTGCGCCCGCCGAATCGCCACTCCCGGTCGACGATAAGCCGGGCGCCGCGGCAGATCGCCCGCGCCACGTACCGCCCCTGCTGGATCGCCACGGGTGCCGTTCCGGGTAGGGGATTGCCGGTCTGGTGGGTGAAACAGGCCTGGTCACCCGCGACGAAGACGTTCGGATGGCCGGGGATGCTCAGGTCTTCGTCGACCACGACGCAGCCCCCGCGGTCTAACGTCACGCGGCCCCCGCGATCCGTCTCGATGCCGCCACTGCGGTCCGTTTCCCGGTCGTCCTCTCCTTGCGGTCCATGCTGCCCATCGAGTTCATCGCCCCGCACGGACCCCGAAACCGCGACTTCAACGCCCCGTACCCCGGCCGCCCAGAGCACCGTAGAGGACGCGATGCGCTCCGGGCCCGCCTGTACGCCGTGTTCGTCGATATCCGTCGCCAAGGTGTTCCGCCAGACCTGCACGCCGAGCTTTTCCAAGTCCCGCGCCGCCCGGGCCGCCTGCTGCTCGGAGAACATCGACAGGATGCGCGGACCCGACTCGATCAGGATGACCCGGGTGAGGCGGGTATCGATGTAGCGGAAGTCCCGCGCGAGCGTGAACCGGCTCATCTCCCCGATGGCGCCCGCAAGCTCGACGCCCGTCGGCCCGCCGCCGATGACGACGAAGGTCAGCAGCTTCCGGCGTGTCTCGGGGTCGTCGGTCCGTTCCGCCGCTTCGAATGCGCTTAGCAGTCTGCGCCGTATCTCCGTGGCCTGCGGAATCGTCTTCAGGCTGGGTGCGTGCTCCTCCCAGTCCACGTGACCGAAATAGGTTGGCATCGACCCGCAGCACAGCAGCAGGTAATCGGACTTAAGCTGACCGAAATCCGCTGATACGGTGGCGGCTTCCAGGTCTACTCCCTCGACCGATCCCTGCAGCACCGAGACGTTCCGGCAGCGAGCGAGCACGCTCCGTATGGGCGTGGCGATATCGGCGGGCGACAGTCCGGCCATGGCGACCTGGTAGAGCAGCGGCTGGAACAGGTGGTAGTTCTCCCGGTCGACCAGGGTTACGCGGACATCGCGCCGGCCGCCGAGTTTCTTGGCCGCGTTCAGCCCGGCGAAGCCCCCTCCGACGATGACGACGTGTTTCATGGGATTGCCGCCCTCCCCGGTACGGCCTTCGATAATTATACGTTCCTAAGGATGCACAATATATATTGCGTGAGACTGTAATTCCATGTGAACAGAACCCGTCCCAGAGATCAAGAATGGAGTACCCGTAATGTCCGAACCCGCGATCAAGACCACCGTGGTCGGCAGCTATCCCATCCCCGATTGGCTGGCGGCCTATCCCAGCACGCCCAACCTGGTCGACGCGGCCAAGGTGATCCTGAAGACCCAGGAACTGGCCGGGATCGACGTGCTCACGGACGGGGAGCTGTCCCGCTTCGACGTCGGCCACCCGGAGACCAACGGGATGATCGAGTATTTCATCCGGCCCATGTCCGGGATCACGACGGAGGTTTCCCGCGAGATCCTCGCCGAATTCAGGAAACGCGAGGGGATGTCCTTCCGTAGTACCCCGGGGGGTATTGTGCGGGACAGAATCGGGGAAGGCACGCTCAACCTGCCGGCCGCCTGGCAGTCTATGCGAACGCTCACCGACCGCACGCTCAAGTTCACGGTCACCTCGCCCTACATGCTGGCCAAGACGCTCCTGGACGAGCATTACGGCGATCTGCGCGCCATGACGATGGACATCGCGGAGGTGTTGCGCAGGCAGGTCGCCGAGATCGACGCGCCGGTGCTGCAGGTGGACGAGGCCAACCTGACCGGTCATCCCGAGGACGCGGACTGGGCCCACGAACCCGTCAACCACGTGCTCGGTGCGGTACAGGGAGAGAAGGGATTGCACCTCTGCTTCGGCAACTACGGCGGGCAGAGCATACAATCCGGCCTTTGGAACGACCTGATGGTATTCCTGAATAACCTGGACGTCGACCATCTCGTCCTGGAGTTCGCAAGGCGGGGTTACGACGAACTGCCAATGTTCAGGGATCTGCGCGACGACATCGCCCTGGGCGTGGGTGTGGTCGACATCAAGGACAACGGCGTGGAATCACCGGACGAGGTCGCCCGCCGCATCGAACACGCCGTCGACGTGCTCGGACCGGAGCGCGTGCGCTGGGTGCACCCCGACTGCGGATTCTGGATGCTCCCCCGCAGCGTGGCGGACCGCAAGATGGCCAGCCTGGTGGCGGGGCGGGATTTGGCCCTGGGGCAGTAGCAGCCCGACCAGGTCGATGCAGGTACATCAAACGCCCAGCATCCGCATCATCACCGTATATGCGAGCACGGTAATCAGGACGACGCCGGCCAGGTTCAGCCAGAACCCGGCGCGGATCATCTGCTGGATGGTGACGTGGCCGGACCCGAAGACGATGGCGTTGGGCGGCGTGGCGACCGGCAGCATGAAAGCGCAGCTTGCGGCAATGGCGGCCGGTACGATCAGCATGAAGGGGTGCAGGTCGAATACCGGCGCCAGGGCGGCCAGAATGGGAATGAACGTGGCCGTGGTGGCCGTGTTGCTGGTCAGTTCCGTGAGGAAGATCACAAGCGCGATGACGGACAGGATGAGGAGCAGCGCAGGGATGCCGGACAGGATCGCCAGTTGGTGTCCGATGTACTCCCCCACGCCGTTGACCCGGATGGCCGCCGCCAGGCTGAGCCCTCCTCCGAAGAGCAGCAGGATTCCCCAGGGGATCTTCAGGGCCGTTTCCCAGTTCATCACGAACACTCGCTGTTTCACGTCCACCGGCACGACGAAGAGGACCAGGGCCGCGACCATGGCGATGACCGGATCGGACAGGCCCGCCAGCGGATTCATGTCTCCAATCTGGACGTTCACCATCAATGGCTTCGTAATCCACGACACGGCCGCGAGCAGAAACACCGCCAGGACGATCCTTTCTCCCCGTGACATGACGCCCAGCTCCCGATAGGCTCTTTCCGTCACTTCTCGGCTTCCCTCGATGCGTTCGCCCCGCAGAGGATAGAGGACCCGGGTCAGCATCAACCAGGCCAGCGGCAGGAAGACGGCCACCAGGGGAAGCCCCACACCCATCCACCGCACGAAGCTGATCTCCTGGCCGAGGCTGGATTGGATGAAGGAAGCGAGGAAGACGTTGGGGGGCGTGCCGATGATCGTGCCGATGCCGCCGATGGACGCCGCGTAAGCGATACCCAGGAGCAGGCACAGGGCGAAATGAGGCCGCGTTTTCGTTCCGGGTCCGCCGTTCCCGGTATTGCCTCCCATGCCGCTGCCGTCTCCCGGTCCGCCGTTCCCCCTGCCGCTGCCCACACTACCGGACTCCACCTGATCCACCAGTGCGATGATGCTCAGTGCGATGGGCAGCATCATGACGGCGGTGGCCGTGTTGGACACCCACATGCTGAAGAAGGCCGTCACGCCCATGAAGCACGCCACGATGCCCGCCGGGTGGTCGCCGGCCGCGCGCAACGCCATGAGGGCCATGCGCCGATGAAGCCCCCAGCGCTGCATGGCCAGGGCAATGAGAAAGCCGCCCATGAAGAGGAAGATCAACTCGTGGGCGTACGGCGCGGCCGCTACGCGTACCGACGCCGCGCCGGTCATGGGAAGGGCGACCAGGGGCAGTAGCGCCGTGGCGTACAGCTCAACGGCCTCCGTCATCCACCAGACCGCCATCCACACCGCCAGCGCCGTCGTAGCCCGGCCCGCGTTCGAGAACTCGATCGTCTCGCCCGCGCTGTTCGGGTACGCGTGGGGCAGCAAACTGTAGAGCAGGATCGCGAGCACGGGACCCGCGATCAGGCCGATCCACTGGATGGTGGTTTTGAGTTTGAGGGATTCCATCTACATTGAACTTCTGAGCGTCGAGACTTACGATGATTTACAAGAACGAAACCCCAATACTAAGAATCAGTAGTAACAAGACTTGAAGTTACCCCGTTTTTGTGGACGGGTCTGGATCAACTCCATGGTGTTTGTCCTGCTTGGATTGTCTTGCGAAACTGGTTATCTTTTAACCCCATCCCGCCTCCCCATCCTTCGGAACAATGCCCTGATATCCCCCAGGGCGCCCACGCCGACATACACCGCCACAACCGCGAATAGCAGCAGGCAAAGCACAAACACCACTGCCCAGAGCGTGCTCCAGAATTCCATCACGCCTCCTCCTTCCGGGCCGGACTGTCCGCACGGGTGGGGCGCTCAAGACGGGCCGTGCGATTCGGACTGTCCGAGCGGTCCAGACGGTCCGGGAACAGTATCGATCCGGCGAACATGAGGACCAGGGCCAGCGCGGTGATGGCCAGTCCGATCTCGTCGCTTTTGTACATACCCAGTCCCAGCGCCTGGTTCACGGGTCCCAGGCCCGCCACGGCGCCGATGCCGGCGGTGAGCGCCAGGTAGGCCCCCACGGTGCTCGCCCGCTTCCAGTACAGTCCGGCCAGCAGCAGTGTGAAGGCGCCGGTGAAGTAGATGGCGCCGCTCACGGCCATGTAATCCCACAGGTCCTGCCCCAGGTCGTACCAGAGCCCCCATACCAGCAGAAACAGGCCGATCACCAGGATGAAGACGCGCGACAGCGCCAGGCGCCACCGGGTGGTCAGCCGCTCGTTCGTGGCCGGCGCCACGACATCGTGGGTCAGCACCGAAGCCCAGCAGAGCAGGTAGCTGTCGTGGGTCGACATGAAGGCGGCCAGAAGCCCTGCGCCGACGAGTCCGATGATGCCGGTGGGCAGGATCTGGGACAGGAAGAGGGGCATGGCCTGCAGCGTCATCGTGGGATCGGCCGTGGGCGACCCGGTTTCATCGAAGAAGAACCCGCGGAACTCCGGGTTGTTGAAGAAAAACGTAAGCGCGCAGATGCCGAGGAACTGCGGGATCATGAAACGGATCAGGAAGCCGATGGACGACCACCGGTACAGCCGACGGACCACTTCCACGCTTTCGGCGGCGCAGGCGCGCATGACCGAGGTCTGCCACACGGCGCAGGACACGAGGCCCGCCGTGAAGATCATCCACATGATGTAGGAGGGGCCGAAGCCGCTGCCTTCGAGCAGGGGGTTGAACCCGGACTCGCCGTGGACGGCCGCCACCGTTTCGACGATGGTCGGCCAGCCGAGGGCGTACACCGCCATGCCGCAGGTGAGGATCATGCCGAAGGAGAGGATCACGAACTGGATGTAGTCGGTGATCACCACCGAGACCATGCCGCCCATGATGGTGTAGGCGATCACCAGCGCCAGCATGACCGTCATGACCACGGCGACCGCGTTAGGATCGGTCAGCCCGGTCAGGCCCGTCACGAACAGGGCGCCCGCCTTCAGGAACAGGCCCATGTTCAGGATGCCGGCGAAGGCGAGGAGCAGGCCCCCAAAGATCCGCACGCCGCGGCTGAACCGCTTCTCGTAGAACTCGGGGATCGTCATCACGCCGAGGCGGCGCAGGGGCACCACGATGAAGCCCGTCATGCCTACGATGAAGGTCACGACGCCGGCGATGACCGCGATGTGGAAAGCGGCGAATCCGCCCGTGAATCCCTTCTGGGCCGAGTACATGACCGTCACCAGCCCGAGCTCGCTCCCGATCATGGTCGCCACGGCCAGGCGGGACTTGAGCGACCGGCCCGCCACGATGTAGTCTCCCATGTCCCGGATGTACCGGTTCATGTACAGGCCCACGCCCACCGTGGCCGCCATGTATACCGCGACGATCAGCCAGTCCAGTGTACCGAAATTTGTGGGGAGAGACGGCATTTATCGGTCGATGTGCCGGACCAGTTCGGATGCGAGGCCGACGTAATCCGAGGGGGTCAGGGCGAGCAGGCGCAACTTGTCCTCGTCCGGCAGGTCCAGGTTCCGGATCAGGTCTTCCATGATCTCCTGGGTGATGGCCTGCCCCCGTGTCAGCACCTTGATCTGGTCATAGGGGTTCTCGACGCCGGCCTTGCGCATGACCATCTGCACCGCTTCCGACAGCACCTCCCAGGCGCCCTCGAGGTCGGCGCGCACCGCATCGCGGTCCACCTCCACGCGCCCCAGGCCCTGGATGGCGGAGTGGATCGCCAGCAGCGAATGGCCGATGGCCACGCCGATGTTCCGAAGGGCGGAGGAGTCGCTCAGGTCGCGTTGCTGCCGCGAGACCTGCAGTTTCCCGGCCAGGTGGTCCAGCAGCGCGTTGCTGATGCCCACGTTGGCCTCGGAGTTCTCGAAGTCGATGGGGTTCACCTTGTGGGGCATGACGGACGACCCCACTTCGGCGCCGACCACCTTCTGGCGAAAGTGGCCGAGGGAGATGTAGGACCACATGTCCCGGTCGAAATCGAGCAGCACCGCGTTGAAGCGCATCATCCGGTGGAAGAGTTCCGCCATGTAGTCATGGGGCTCGATCTGTATGGTGAGGGGATTGAAGGTAAGCCCGAGCCGGTCTTCGACGAAATGGCGGGCGGCGGCTTCCCACGGCACGTCGGGATAGACGACGAGGTGCGCGTTGTAATTCCCCACCGCCCCGTTGAACTTGCCGAGGTATTCGCTGTCGGCGACCTGGTCGATCTGGCGCTGCCAGCGTGAGACGAACACCGCCAGTTCCTTCCCGACCGTGGTGGGCGTGGCGGACTGGCCGTGGGTGCGGCTGAGCATCGGGACGTCCGCCGTTTCGGCCGCGAGGGCGGACGCGGCGGAGATCAGCTCCTGGCCGTTCGGCAGCCATTCCTCCTGGATCCCATCCTTGAGCATGAGGGCGTAGGCGAGATTGTTGATGTCTTCGGAGGTACAGCAAAAATGGACCGACTCGGTGACGTCCTGCAGGGAAGTTCCGGCAATGGTTTCCCGCACGTAGTACTCGACTGCCTTGACGTCGTGGCGGGTTTCAACCTCGATCTCCTTGACTCGTCGGGCCTGCTCGTCGCCGAACTCGATGACCAGCGACCGGAGGAAATCGGTCTCTTCTTTTGTAAAAGTACGCATGTGCTCGATCTCGGGCCGCTCCGCCATGGTGATCAGCCATTCGATCTCCACGTGGACCCGGTATTTGATCAGCGCCCATTCCGAGAAATAGGAGGCCAGGTTCTTCAACCGGTCGCCGTAGCGTCCGTCCAGGGGGGAAAGGGTGCGAAGGGACATGACTCGTCTCGGATTTCCTGTAAATCGGCAGCTCGTATTCACGCGGACCGGCGGATTCCCTCAGTGCGAAACCGCCCGCTCCGCACAACCGCGGTTTCAGTATACCTCCCGACCGCGCCAGTCGGCAAGTTTCTTTCTTCCATGCCCCGATGAAAGAGCTTACGGGTGGAGGATGATGTGCTTGATTCGGGGTGCGCCGCCGTCTATATTCTGCCCACGTTTTCGCGTATGCGTAGAGTCTTCTTAGAACGTGCGTGCGACGACCGCCTGGAGCCTGGCTGAAGCCCTCGTGAGACGACCGCTTAGAACCCGCGCACGGCGACCGGTTACAACCCCGGAGTGACCATCCGTGAACCGTACTTCCTCCTCATACGACGTCATCGTGATCGGCGTGGGCGGCATGGGCAGCGCCACGGCCTGGCACCTGGCCTGCCGCGGTTGCCGCGTACTGGGCCTCGAACAGTTCAACATCCCCCACGACCTGGGTTCTTCCCACGGAGAGACGCGCATCATCCGCCTGGCCTACTCCGAACACCCGTCCTACGTGCCGCTGCTCCGGCGCGCGTACGTGTTGTGGCGTGAAATCGAGGAAAGGGCGGGCGAGCGGTTGCTGCATATCACGGGCGCCCTCGATGCGGGTCCCGCGGACGACTGGGTCTTCCAGGGCTCTAAGGCTTCCTGCGAGGAGCACGGCCTGTCCCACGAGATCCTTACGGCCGAGGAGGTGAACCGGCGGTTCCCGGGCTACCGGTTGCCGGACGACATCACGGCCGTGTTTCAAACGGACGGCGGCTATCTGTTGCCCGAGCGGTGCATCGTCGCCCACGTGGAAGCAGCCCAGGAGGAAGGCGCCGAGATCCACGGATGCGAACCGGTACTGGACTGGACGTCCGACGGACGCGGCATTACGGTAAAGACCGATAGATCGACCTACACGGCCGACCGGCTTGTCATCACTGCGGGCGCCTGGATCGGCAAGGTGGTGAAACCGCTGGATGGGCTGATTCAGCCGGAGCGCCAGGTACTGGGCTGGTTTCAGCCCCACCGGCTCGATCTGTTCCAGCCGGACCGGTTCCCCGTGTTCAATCTCCAAGTCGAAGAGGGCCGGTACTATGGACTTCCCGTGCACGGGGCGCCGGGTTTCAAGATAGGCCGGTACCATCACCTGGACGAGCAGGTCGACATGGACCGAATCGACCGGTCCGCACACCCCCGCGACGAGGCCGTTCTCCGGGCATTCGCCGAACGCTACTTCCCCGACGGGTCGGGCCCCACCACGAACCTGCAGGTCTGCGCCTTCACCAACACCGCCGACGGCCATTTCATCATGGACGCCCATCCGGAGTATGCGAACGTATTCGTCGCCTCGCCCTGCTCCGGCCACGGGTTCAAGTTCTGCAGCGTCATCGGAGAGGTCATGGCCGACCTGGCCACCACGGCGGAAACGCCGCACGACATCGCCCTGCACGGGCTGGCGCGGTTCGCATAAGGCGTTGGTGCCTCGACGCCCGATTCGATCCTCAAGAAAACGTTCGAGACTCAAAGGACCGCATGGCGGCAGAACGTACGGAGTTCAGCCGGACGGCGGGACCTACCCGCGCGGTTCGTAGTTCAGCCTGAGATAGGTGACCGTGGCGTGGGCGACCCGGGTCCCGGCGTCGTTGGTGATTACCACTTCGCCGTAGATGACCTTGCGGCCGTTCTTGATGACGCGGGCCTCGGCGTTCAGGGCTTCCTCGCTGGCGGCGTGCAGGTACGTAACCGTCAGGTTGGTGGTCACCGTGTCCCGCGTGATCCCGTTCAACGTGGCGTGAGCCATGTACGCCATGGTATCGGCCAGGGAGGCCGTCACCCCGCCGTGCACGAGGTTGTAGGACTGGGCGAACCGGGGCTGATAGGGCAGCCGGCCGTGGCAGACCCCGTCCTCCACCCCGACGATCCGCAGTCCGAGATCATGGTCGAAGGGCACGCCATCTACGAAGTCCTGCAGATCGGCTACGGTTACCTGGGGCATATCTGTGGGTGGCCTGTTTAAGCTTCCTGCGGGAACGGGACGAGGTCGAAATTGCACGTCGGATGATAACCAGTACGCCATCGCCTGTCCATCATAATATGGATCGGGCGCCTCGTCAAGGTTGTCGGCGCTTCATGGCGAATCAGGCTGCACGGGCAGTTCGGGCGCATCAGGCGGCCCTGGCCCTCCGGTCACCCAGGCAGCCCATACATTCCGGCCGGATCGAGCGATCCAGGTGGATCAGGCCGTTGGTGCGGCCCTGACTGCCCGGTTGAACCCTTCCTTGCTGTACGCGACGCGTTCGGCGCCGAGGGAAGCCGTCAGCGCGTCTATCAGGGCGTGATGGGCGCCGAGCCGGTACCACTCCCCGTAACCGAACCGCTCGTACATCTCCCGCACCTGGAGGCGTTCGGTCCGCATGCCGCCCGATCCGTCCCCGTCGAAATACGTATCCACGACCACGGAGTGGCAGCGGTCCCGGAGCGTCTCCACGAAGGTATCCGGGTCGTTGGGCAGCATGGGACTGATCGTAACGCGGACCGGAAGACCGGTCTCCATGGCGGCGTCGAGGGTCTTGAGCCGGGAGGCCACGGACGGGGCATGGGGCGTGAGATTGCGGCGGACGGTATCGTCGTGGGTTTCGAGCGTCAGGTTCAGCTCGACCCCTTCGATGCGTTTCAGCACGTCGAAGTCCCTGCGGACCATGGGGCTGCGGGTCTGCACGACAACCCGGTCCGGTTGCAGGCCGGAGAACACCTCCAGGCACTGGCGCGTGATCCGGTATTTAGCTTCGGCGCCCTGGTAGGGGTCCGTGGCGGAACTCAGGAACACCCGCACCGGTTTGCCCCGCTGCTTCAGACGGACCATCTCGGCCTCGAGCCGTTCGGGCGCGTTGATCTTGACGACCACGTAGTCGCCCCAGGCCCCACCGTGGTAGAGGTGGACGGGCAGGGCCCGCACGTAGCAGTAGGGGCACCGGTACACGCAGCCGACGTAGGGCTGCAGGGTGTGGGTGTAGCCTTCCAGGAACCCGCCCGTGCGCGTCAGGATCGTCTTGCAGGTTATTTCGCTTACATCTGTGGCCATTTACCTTGTCAACCTCCGGGCCGCCCGGGGCTTCCCAGTGTGCCGGGCCTTCCCCATTATGCCGTACCTTCCCGCCGGTCCTGTCCCGGTCACATCAACCCCACGGGATCCACGTCGATTTTCAAATGAACGCGCCGGCTGTCGGCGGCGCGCTCCCAGTGCAGCAGGGCTTGCCGAACGGCGTCGCGCAGGCGCCCGGAATGGCTGCTCCGCGCGATGATTTGCCAACGGTACTGGTTGCGCACCCGGGCGATCACCGGGGGCGCGGGACCGAGTATGTGCAGTTCGCCGGAGCGCTTCCGCATGAGCTCGGCGAACCGGCGGGCCTCCCGCATCACGTATTCGTCCCGTTCGCCCTGGAACAGGATCCCGACCATGCGCCCGAAGGGTGGATAGCCCAGTGCCTTGCGGTCGTTGGTTTCCCGGGCGTAAAAGGACTCGTAGTCGTGCGCCTGCGCGCTGGCAACGCTGTGATGGCCCTGCGCATAGGTCTGGACGATCACCTCGCCGCCCAGCTTTCCCCGCCCGGTCCGGCCGGCCACCTGTGTCAGCAACTGAAAGGTCCGCTCGCTGGCCCGGAAATCGGGAAGATTGAGGGAGGTGTCGGCCGAGATGACGCCCACGAGCGTCACGTTCGGGAAGTCGAACCCCTTGGCCACCATCTGCGTGCCGAGGAGGATGTCCGCCTCCTGGTTCAGCACGCGGTGGAAGATGTCCTGGTGGGAACCCTTCCGCGTCGTGGTGTCCATGTCCATGCGGACGATCCGGGCGTCCGGAAACCGCTCCTTCAGTTCCTCCTCGACGCGCTGGGTGCCGACGCCCCGGTAACCGATCGACCTGGAACGGCACTTGGGGCAGACCTCCGGCGCTTGGTCCCGGTGGTCGCAGTAGTGGCACCGCATGAACAGGCTGTCGGCGTGGTAGGTCATCGTCACGCTGCAGTGGGGACAGGAAACGGAGTGACCGCAGTCGTAGCACTGGACAAAGGGCGAGAATCCGCGGCGGTTCAGGAAGAGGATGATCTGCTCCTTCCGTGCGAGCCGATCCTTGATCAGGTCAGCCAGGGGAGCAGAGAAAATCGAATAGCGGCCCAGCCTGCGCTCTTCCCGCATGTCCACGATCCGCACACCCGGCAGGGGGCGCCGGTCCACCCGTACGGTCAGGCGGCAGCATTCGAATTTGCCGGTCCGCGTATTGGCGTAGGTCTCCAGGGAAGGTGTCGCGCTGCCCATGACCGTCACGGCGTTCACCGTGCGCGCCCGGACGACCGCCACGTCCCGCGCATGATAGAGCGGGGGATCTTCGAACTGCTTGTAGGACGGTTCGTGTTCCTCGTCGATGACGATCAGGCCGAGATCGGACAGCGGCGCGAACACGGCGGACCGGGCGCCGACGACGATGCGGTAGTCCCCGGCGCGGGTCCGCCGCCATGAATCGTACCGCTCCCCCGGGGACAGGCCGCTGTGCAGGACGGTCACAAGATCGCCGAAATGGGCGCGGAACTGCCGCACGGCCTGCGGGGTCAGGGCGAGTTCCGGCACGAGCACGATGGCCGAACGGCCCGCTTCCAGGGTCTTTTCTATGGATTTTACGTAGACGTGCGTCTTCCCGCTGCCGGTGACGCCGTAGAGCAGCAGGGACTTGAACGCACCCTGGCCGATGGCGCCGTGGATCGCCCGAAGTGCCCCGGCCTGCTCCACCGTGGGATCGACCTCGTTCGGTTCGGGCAGTTCGGCGTCCCGGTAGGGGTCGCGTATCGTCTCCTCCTCCCGGAGCGACACCAGGCCCTTTTTCTCCAGTCTCCGCACCACGGCCCGTTCGATCCGCCCCAGGTGACGCAGCTGCTCCGTGGTCAGCCGTCCACCGTGCCGCGCCAGCAGGTTGATGCAACTGGCCTGCCGGTTCGCGCGGGGGATCAGCCTGGTCACGATCCGGTCCGCCTCCTCCTTCGGCGGGACCAATTCGACCCAGGTCTCGTACCGGATGCCCGGACCGGTGCCGGTTTCTCCGATCGAAATCGTGACCAGGCCCTTCGCCTCAAGGCCGCGAAGGGCCGCAAAGGGCTGCCGGACGCGGGTCTTACGCCGGAGGCTCGACAGGGTGACGGCGCCCTGTTCCGGAACCTGGGCGAGCAGTTCGGCCTGCCGCGGCGCGGCGCGGCGGAGCCGGTCCATGCACTCGGGGGGACACGGTTCATCCCGGCTGACGATCTGTTCGCTTTCCGACAACATGCCCGCGGGCAGGGCGGCCTTGATCGCTTCGCCCCACGGGCAGAGATAGTACCGGCCGATCCACCGCGTGAGCTCGAGCAACGAGGCGTCCAGGACTGCGCCGCTGTCGAGGACATCCAACAGCGGCCTGTACCGCGGCACGGGACAGGTGTCCGAAAGCGCCGTGATGACGCCGGTCATCCTGCGGTTCGTGAAAGCGACGGACACCCTGCGTCCCGGCAGGGCCGTGTCGAGGAGATTGTCCGGAATGCTGTAGGAGAATACCTGGTCGACCGGAAGAGGGAGGGCTATTTCGGCAAACCGGACGGAAGCCGCCATAGGCTGTAACCGCCGTTTCAATAAACCCGGTAGAGCTGATACCTGCCATAGCCGTCGAAGTCGACGAAGACGAAACTACGGCTTATGTTGTGGTAGTGCCATACCTGGTACGGATGGGAAAAGGACCGGTCCCAGGTGTGCCGCTCTATCTCGTCCGGAGGACCGTAGACGATATAGACCCGGCCCTGGTCGCTGCGCCAGCCTTTCCGGAGTCCGTCGTCGAAATGTTCGTTCGCGTACGCGATCCGCCTGTAATAGGTGATCATGTGCTCGTTCCGGTCCGTTCCGGGCGTGGGGTCCCGGCGTTTCCAGAACGCTTCCAGGGCGACTTTCTGTTCTCCCGCGGGCGCGTCCCTGTACTTCTTCAGCGTATCCAGCTCGTCGTTCTTGGCGATGTACCTCAACTGCTCGGTGATCTCCCTGAAGTTCTTCGCCGTCGTCAGAGGCAGCAGGAACTGCCAGGTGATATGGAATTCCGATTCGGCTTTCGCCCGGTTTCGAACGGCGCGGTCATCGACTTCGATCTCGAGGGTGTACACCCCCTGGGGCAGGTCGCTGGTATCGAACCGGCCGCTGTACGCGCCGATATAGCCCTGCCGGTCCAGGGGTTCCTCCCGCTCCAGCATCACCTTGCCCGACGGAGACTTGATCTTGTATACCGCCGACAGCGGCTGTTGCGCCTCCCCGGCCGCGTCCGAATACACCTCGTAGTAGATGTACATGTCGGTATGGTCTTCGCCGAAGGCGCGGGTCAGGTTGGGCACGATCCGGATGCCCCTGCGTTCCAGGCCGACGCTGGACGACCCTTCCAGGACCAGCCCGGCGAACTGTATGTCGCTTACGCTCAGCCGGTCCTTGTAGTAATCGGGCACTTCGAAGGGCCTGGCCATGTCATGCTGGCTGCCGGTATCCTGATCGTAGAGCTTGATCTCGAGGTCGTACTCGCCCGGCGGAAGGTAGGTGGTGTACAGCTTGGCGCGGGAATGGTCCATCGCCCGCATCTCGGCTTCCGTATCAACCAGGACCGAATCCCGTATGGTCTCGGCGGTAACCTGGTAATCATCCTCGTCGATCACGATCAGCGAGAGTTCGAAACGGGCGGCGTAGCGGTCTCCGGACCGGACGAAACTGAACAGTTCGTTCGAAAGGCGGTAGTAGCAGTCGACACGCGTGCTGTCGACCGTTCCGCCCCGCGATGTGACGATATCCACCACGGCGAGACTCGGGTTGATCCTGCCCGATTGATCGGGAACGCGGTCCGCCGGAGCCGCCACTGGTACCGCCGCGGGAGCAGCCGAAGCAGTCGCTGAACCAGCCGTAGCAATCGGTGCCCCGAGCACGGTTGCGGCCGGTGCCGCGAGCACGGCTGCGGCCGGCAGCGCGAGCCCGAAAATCACCTTGATCCTCCTTCCAGCGTCGAACATCGAACCTCCACTGCGCGAAAAGAGGCACGTGGCCTTGCCGGCGCGGACCTCGGTAAAAAACGTCCGCCAAAGCGCCTTCCCCGGTGCTTTGATAGAGTTGTGTCGGGGTTTACCATGCAATATATTTGCATTTCGTCGACCGGCAAAAGTATTATTTGCATCCGCGCATTCGCATGAACGTTCCTTATAGTTTGAATACAATTCCATCGATTCAGTTCCCCGTATCGGCTTGCCCTTCGGCGAAACGGGCGTGACGGTTCATGGGGAATTGAAGCCCGCGGCATGAAGAAAGGATGGCAGTGTGCCTAAAACGAAGGTCGGTTTCATCGGTGGGGGCGGCATCGCCCGCGAACACATGAAGTACCTGTCCGAAATGGACGATGTGGAATTGGCGGCGGTCGCCGACATCAGCGGCGCCGCCCTGGATACCTGCCGGGAAACGTACGGCATCTCCCACTGTTACGAGGACTACCGGGAACTGCTGGCGATGGATTCGATCGACGCGGTCACCGTGGGCACACCGAACAGCGCCCATTGCGAACCGACCATCGACGCGCTTCGGGCCGGCAAGGACGTCCTGGTGGAGAAACCCATGGCCATCACGGCGGAAGAGGCCGCGGAGATGGTAAAAGCGAGCCGGGACACGGGCCGCATCCTGGTGATCGGTTTTCAGCACCGGTTCGCGCCGGAGGCCCGGATGCTCAAGCGCTTTATCGACCGGGGAGAGTTCGGGAAGATCCTGTACGGTCGATGCCTGGCCCTCCGCCGACGCGGGATTCCGAACTGGGGCGTTTTCGGCCGCAAAGACCTTCAGGGCGGGGGCGCGTTGATCGATATCGGCGTGCACATGATCGAAGCGACCCACTATCTCATGGGCTCCCCTCAGCCCGTAAGCGCCTTCGGAAGCGCCTACACCTACCTGGGAGACCGGCCCAGCGACACGGTATCCATGTGGCCCGACTGGGATCACGAAACGTACTCGGTCGAGGACCTGGCGGTGGGGATGATCCGGTTCGACAACGGCGCCACGCTCTCCGTGGAGGCTTCCTTCGCGGCGCATATCGGGAAGGGAGAATGGACTTTCTCGCTGATGGGCGAAAAAGCCGGCGGTCAGTTCAGTCCGCCCCGGGTCTTCAAAGACCAGTCCGGCGCCATGATCAACATCGAGCCGGACTATCTTCCCGATATGGACGGTTTCCGCTTCAAGATGGAACATTTCATCGACTGCGTGCGGACCCGGAAACCGTCCGAGGCGCCGGGTGAGCACGGCCTTCTCGTGCAACAGATCCTGAACGGCATCTACCAGTCCGCCGAAACGGGCCGTGAAGTGCCCATGGCACCCTTGATCTGAGCCGTAAGGAAAACCGGGCGAACCAGGTAGACGGACGGGGTACAAAGATCAGGTTGACGGGCGGTTCGGACAGACCGGCGCGCCGCTTTCATAACACCACGGTACACCGGGAGGATATGCGTTGTTCACCGACGATCAGCGGTCCTGCTGGGACGAAAACGGCTACGTGATCATACCCGAGGCCGTACCCGCCGCTCACCTGGAAGCCACGGTTTCGGCCATCGCCGCGTTCCTTGACCTGGACCCCTGCGATCCGGAGACCTGGTACGCCGATCCGCCCCGCCGTCTCGGCTTCGTCGAGATGTACCATCACCAGGCGATGTGGGACAACCGGCAGCATGAGCGGGTCTACGAGGCGTTCAAGACCCTGTGGAACGAGGAGAAGCTCTGGGTGAGCATCGACCGGGCCAACATGACGCCGCCGGAACGGGAAGACCGGCCGCACGGGTTCAACGAGTCACTGATTCATTGGGATATGGACACGTCGGTCCATTCCGAGGTGTTCAAGGTCCAGGGCGTGCTGTACCTGACCGATACGGACGTCAACCAGGGCGGCTTCCAGTGCGTTCCGGGATTCCACAAGCGGTTTTTCGAATGGGTGAAGACCCAGCCTCTCGACCGCGATCCCATGCGGCCGGACATGACGGATCTGAAACCGGTCGCCATCCCCGGCAAGGCCGGCGACCTCCTCATCTGGCATAGCCTGCTGCCCCACGGGAACAGCCGCAACACTTCCGACAGGCCCCGCTGGTCCCAGTACATTTCCGCGAGCCCGAGCGCGGAGGATGACGAAAACCTCCGGCAATACCGCATCTCGCTCTGGAGGAACAGCACGGGCCCGGACGCATTCCCGGGCGATCCGCGGGGCGTCGAGCGCAGAAGGGGTCCCGCGCGCCTCACTGCGCTGGGACGCCGGCTGCTGGGCCTGGACCGCTGGACGTAAACCGGGCAAAACCTAATCCCTGTTCCCGCCGCAGGACTCCCGGACGATGAGGCGGGAGCGGAGCGTGACCTGCTCGGCCGTGTCTTCTCCGCCGATCTTGCGCAACAGCAGATCCATCGCCGTTCCGGCTATTTCCTGGTAGGGGACGGCCATCGTGGTCAACGCGGGCGACAGGTAGGCCGATACGTCTATATCGCCAAAACCCAACACGGCCACGTCGTCCGGTATTCGTAATCCCCCGTCGCGCAGGCCGCGGCATACGCCGATCGCCGTGTAGTCATCCCTGCAGAGCAAGGCGGTGAACCGGTCCCGCAGGTTCAGTCCCTGGATGTAGCCGCCTTCGCCGCGGCTGCCCAGGGGCGGGATGATCTCATGGGTCAGGTCGTTGTCCCCCATCGCCCTGCAGTAACCTCTACCCTTGGATGAAACCGGGCTTTCGAGGTCCAGGTTCCGGCCGATGTACCCGATCCTCCGGTGTCCCAGTTCGATCAGGTGGTTCGTCGCGTGATAGAAGTCGGACTCGAGATCCAGCACGACACCGCTGATCTGTTCCGTGGGATAGTGGTATGTCACCACGGGTATGTGGTTCCGCACCATGTCCCGTATCCGATCCGATTCACCCCGGTCGCCCCGCGTGTTGATCAAAAGCCCGTCCACGCCCCTTGAGATCAACTGCCGGATCTGCATGCCCTGGTCGTCCTGCGAAGACCGGGCAGTCCGGTTCACGGCCATGCCCATCAGCAGTTGATATTGCTCTCGCTCGGCCGCTCTGAGAATCTGCTCCGTCTGGTTTCCGTACGTTTCAAGGGAAATCTGGTAGGTGAGCACGCCCAGCGTACCCGTCTTGCCGGTTACGAATCCCTGCGCCATCAGATTGGGGGTATAATGCATCTCGTCCGCGGTCTGCTTCACGAGCATCCGGGTCTTCTCGCTGACGAGATAGGCTGCGCTGCGGGACAAGGCCCGCGATACCGTGGAGTGGGAGATCCCCAGTCTCTGCGCGATGTCCTTGATGGTGACCTGCTTGACTCTCATGGACCGATCCGATTTAACCGAGGGCCGAATCTGGCACCGACTGCAATCCCACCCCGGAACGGACAGACCGGTCCGTAACCGCGCAGGAGTCCAAAACGGTCGAGTCAGGACGTGAACGCACGGGATGGGATGACGAAACGTGTTTTCGAATCAGAACAAATGCAGAGAATGACACCACCCATAAAGATAAAATGGGGTGGTTCCGTGTCAAGGATGTTGAGATCGCGGACGGAAGGACGGGTGGCAGCGGAATACCAGGCGGCAGAAGGGCCGGCGGCGGAACCCCGGTCGACGCGCGGATCACCACAGCATCGTGGTGGGGTCCACGGGGCCGGATCCACAGGATTCCCTGACGATCAGGTTGGATGCCAGCACGATCTGGCACGCCACCTCCCGGCCCTCGAGTATCTTCACCATCAGTTCCATCGCCGCACGGGCGATTCCCCTCGTGGGCGTAGACTGCGTCGTAAGCGCGGGCGTCACGAAAGCCGATACGTCCGAATCGCCGCTGCCCACGACGGCCACGTCGTCCGGCACGCGGATCCCCGATTCACCCAGACCGCGGTATACGCCGATGGCCGTGTAGTCGCTGCAGCACAGAAGGGCGGAGAACCGGTCCTTAACCTCCCTGGACAGCCGATAACCGGATTCCGTCTGCTGGCGGCCGACGGGCAGGCAAACGGGGTGGAGACCGTGCTCGGTCATGGCCTTGATATACCCCCTGCCCCGGGCGGCGTCATGACCGGGGCCTTCCCAGTTCTCGCCGAGGAACCCTATGCGCCGGTGACCCAGCGCGATCAGGTACTCCGTTGCCCGGTGGAACCCCGCCGCGTAGTCCAGCACCACGCCGGGGAACCCCCGGGCGGGATAGTAAAAAGTCACCACAGGCACCTGGTCGTCGACCGCGGCCAGGATACGCTCCGACTCCCCCTCGTCGCCCATGGTCTGGACCAGGAGTCCGTCTATGCCACTTGATATGAACTGCTCCATCTGCGCGGACTGGTCAATCTCCGGAGACGGGGAGCTCCATTCGGCGGACATACCCACCAGGAGCCGGTAGTTCCGTTCGTCCGCGGCCCTCAGGAAGCTTTCGATCTGCGTGCCGGCCTGATCCTGGTAGCTCTCGCTGGCCAGCAGGCCCAGCGTGCCCGTTTTTCCCGTGGCAAATCCCTTGGCCAGCAGGTTGGGTCGATAGGAAAACTCCTCGGCAACCCGTTCCACCCGCCTGCGGGTTTCCTCGCGCACCATGTGCCACTTGTTCCGGGACAGGGCGCGAGAAACCGTGGTGTGGGAGACGCCCAGTGTTTTCGCGATGTCCTTGATCGTCATCCGCTTCTTTCTCATCGGCCCTTCCGCACCGGTTTCCCAACCGCGTTCCAGGCGGCCGGTTATCCGCCTGAAGGCCAGGGCCGGCGCCCGTTTTCTGATTCGACCAGCTTATTACACACGTTTGCAAAACCGCAATCTGGCCAAGCCCTGTACGCGTGTCAATCAGTTTTTTGCGGTGTGTTCTTATCCCGCGCCACAGGATTCCCGGACAGTAAGACGGGGTGTGAAGACGCTGCAACGCGGGGCGGGGTCGCTGTGGATCTGGCGAAGGATGCCTTGTACCGCCCGCGCGGCCATATCCTCGAAGGGGATGGAAAGCGTAGTCAGGGATGGACTGACGTAAGCCGAGACCTCGCTGTTCCCGAAACCGGTTACCGCCATGTCGTCGGGAACCTGCACGCCGGATTCGATCAGTCCCTTGCAGACACCGAGCGCCGTGTAGTCACAGCAACATGCAAGAGCCGTATACCGCCCGCGCAGTGCCCTTCCCAGGTTGTATCCAGACCTGGCGCTTCCGGCTTCGACAGGAACGATGCGGGGTGTCAGGCCGTGCCGGCGCATTGCGTTGCGATAGCCCTTTACATGGGACAACGGACCGTCCGAGCCGATCGGGTCTTCACCCAGGAAACAGATCCGTTCATGCCCGAGACCGATGAGATGCTCGGTGACCGCCTGCATGCCCGGGGCCGGGTTCGGTATAACGCTCGAGACATCGTCCACGGCGTATCCTAAGGCGGCTACGAGCAGTCTGCCTCCCGCGGCATGGACGATCCGGGCCGATCCGGTTGGTCACCAGCCCCAGGACGCCTTCCGTACCCTTCACGAAAGCCTGGGCCATGAGATTGGGCGAATAGTCCATATCCGCCGCGGTCCGCCGCACAAGCAGACGCGTCTGTTCCTTAACGGGATGGGACATGCTGGAAGACAGCGCCCTGGAGACCGTAGAGTACGAAATACCCAGCCGCCTGGCGATGTCCTTGATCGTAACCGGCCTGTTCCTCACGGGTCCGGCTCCCGTGGTTGTGCGCGGATCACGGCGGCGGGTCGAATCAGTGCCTTGTCCAGTTATTGCACACGTGTGTATGAGCGGATGTAACGGCACGCTGGTTCATGGGCAGGATATCTCGAGTGCATTCGCGGTGGTCCGGATCTGCGGTAAGGGTATCCTGCAAAAAGTAGGCATCCGCCAGGACGCTTGTCAAGCGGCAAGGTGGCTGCGCGCCCGGCCGTCCGTCCCGTTGCCCGCCGGGAATAAAACTGTGGCGTACCGTTCCCTTAGAATGGTATCTTCCTGCTTGTGAAACCCGATTCCTCCAGTCCCTTCCAGCTCGAAACCGAACTCAGACGCGATCTGGGCGTCGTATCCGCCACGACCATCATCGTCGGGGGCATTATCGGTTCCGGCATCTTCGGCGCGCCGGCGGGCATCGCCCAGCAGCTCGGTAACCCCGGCCTGTTCCTACTGGTATGGATCCTGGGCGGGGCACTGGGCTTCGCCGGAGCCCTGTGCTT
Organism: bacterium; assembly: GCA_965207085.1. Lineage (GTDB taxonomy): Bacteria > JAAXHH01 > JAAXHH01 > JAAXHH01 > JAAXHH01 > JAAXHH01. The sequence goes on from CBDBLQ010000002.1 coordinate 973,608, forward strand.
CGCCGAACTCGGCACCATGATGCCCCGGAGCGGCGGGCAGTTCGTCTACCTCAACGAGGCCTTCCCGCCCATCGTGGCCTTCCTCTACGGATGGGTGGAGTTCGTACTGCTCCAGAGCGCCGGCATGGCCGCCATCGGCGCTATATGCACCAGCTACATGGGGTATTTCATCCCGGCGATCTCGCCCCGGATCACCGTGCTGGAACTTGGCCCCCTGAACATTTCTTCCCAGCAGGTCGCCGTCTGGGCGCTGATCCTGTTCCTCTGCTATGTCAATTATGTCGGCGTCCGTTTCGGCGGACTGGTGATGAACCTGACCACCTTCGCCAAGGTAACGGCCCTGGTCGGCCTGGCACTGCTGGCTGCCTGGGTCGGCGGAAACAGCGAACATTTCGTGCCGCTGGTGCCGCCGGACATGGACATGAGCATCCTGGCCGTGCTCGGACCGGCGATGATCGGCGGGCTCTTCGCCTACCAGGGCTGGGTCAACACCAACATGGTCGTGGGGGAAGTGAAGGCTCCGCAGCGTATCCTGCCCCGGGTGATCTTCTTCGGCCTGGGTCTCTGCACCCTCGTATACCTCGCGGTCAACTGGTCCTACCTGTACGTCCTGAGCATCGACGAAATCGCGGCCTCCGAGCGCGTGGCCGCCGACGCGGCAAGCCGGCTAATCGGCCCCGTGGGCGCGTCGCTGATCTCGGCCGCCGTCATGATCTCGACCTTCGGCACCATGAACGGCACCATGATCATCACCCCCCGGATCCCCTATGCCATGGCGAGAGCGGGCCTGTTCTTCAAGTGGTTCACTCACGTGCACCCCCGGTACAGGACGCCGTCCCGCGCCGTCGTGGCCGTGTCGATCATGGGTTTCGTGTGGACCTTCCTGGGTGGCTTCCAGACCATCATCAACGCCTTCGTCTATATCGTCTACCTGTATTACGGGCTCAACGTCCTCGCCCTCATCGTGCTCCGGCGCAAGCATCCGGACGCCCGCAGGCCGTACAAAGTCCCCGGCTATCCCTACGTGCCGGCGCTGTTCCTGGCGGTGGTGGCATGGGTGGTGGTGACGGTCGTCACGCAGAACTTCCTACAGGCGCTGCCCGGCCTGGGCTGCCTCGGCCTGGGGGCCGTGGTTTACCTGGTCTGGTTCCGGAAAGCCTGACCGTCGCGGTCGTACCGGCCCGTCGTCCCGCGCCGTGGCATTCCGGCCCATCCGCTTGACGCATCCGGGACCCGGAGCGCCCCGCTTCTGTTCCTATCTCGACGGACTCTTTTACACCGATGGGCTTTTTTACACCGATGGACGCTTTTCCGCCTTGAATCCCGCTGCGAACAGGATCAGGACCAACAATGCCAGGGCGGCGGGCAGGATCCAGAATACCTGCCAGTCCGACAAGCTGAGGCTTCCCGTCGAACCGAGAAAGGTATTGTAGACCCAGCCAGCCACCTGGGCGCCGATCAGCATGCCCAGTCCGCTGGAAACGAAGACGAACAGCCCCTGGGCCTGTCCGCGGTTCGCGGGCGTCGCCTGCTGGTCCATGTAGACGTGGGCGGTCACGAAGAAGAAGTCGTAACAGATGCCGTGGAGGACGATCCCCGTAACGATCAGGGTCCACAGGGCGTCCGGAGCGCCGAGGGAGAACAGCCCGTACCGGATAATCCAGGCGGCCATGGCGATCAGCAGCATCCGCTTGACGCCGAGTCGCCGGAAGAAGAAGGGCATGCACAGCATCAGGAACACCTCGGAAAACTGACCCAGGGTCTGCGTGCCGGCAATGTTGGCAAAACCGGTCGCGCCGAGGTAGATCTGTGTGAAGTTGTAGTAGAAGGCCAGCGGGATGCAGAGGAGCAGGGCGCTCAGGATGAACAGGTAGAACGACCGGCTTCCCAGTTCCTGCAAGGCGTCCAGTCCGATCACGGACCGTAGCGACGCCTTCCTTCCCGCGGCGGCCGGCGGCGTCCGGCCGAGTGTGAAGCTGTACAGCCCCATGACCAGGCCGGCGAACCCGGTCGTGTAGAGCGGCCAGGCCGTCTCTTCGGGTATGACCCCACCCGTGAACACCCCCAGGACGAAGCTGATGAAGAGTCCCGCCGCGATCCAGCCGATCGTGCCGAACACCCGGATAAGCGGATACTGCGCTTCCCGATCCTCGACCCGGTGAAACGTGATGGCGTTCACCAGGCCCAGGGTCGGCATGTAGCAGATGTTGTAGGCCAACAGGAGTAGAATGAAGAGGAGCGGCGAATCCACGGCACCGGGAACGAGCAGCATGACGCCGCCCGCCAGGATGTGCAGCCAGCCGAGGATTCGTTCCGGTGCGAAATAGCGGTCCGCCACCAGGCCCAGGAAGAAGGGGGAGATGATTGCGGCCACCGGGTTCACCGTGTAGGGCCAGTGGGTCAGGTCTCCCATCCCGTGGGCGCTCATGTAGACGGCAATCGTCGTGAACCAGGCCCCCCAGATGAAGAACTGGAGGAACATCATGAGACAGAGGGATGGAGACATGGAATCCTGGTTCTATGGGCAGCTATACTATCTGCCGACCTTGTAGCCGTAGCCTACGGCGATCCACGCCCTGACCGGCTGCTGCTTCAAAGTGGCGGGATGATATCGGGAAGCGTAGATCTTCTGAAGCAGCAAATCGTCGATCTCGGCGTATCCGGTCGATTCGATCATGGTGGCGTCCACGACTTCCCCCTGTTCATCGATCAGCAGCTCGAACCGGACGATGCTGTCCTTCACGTGGCGCAGTTTCCGCGGGATTTCCTTCCGGGAGATGCTCATGTTGAGGCGGCGCGGTATGGGCGGCGTATCGTATTTCCAGGTACCGTCGCCCCCTTCGCCGAGGCCGCCCGTACCACCGCTCCCGCTTCCCCCTTCGACACCTCCCGCGACGCCCGATCCCGCCATGCCCGCCTCGTCACCGGGTTCGCTCTCGGTATCCATGGCGACCGCCACGGCCCTTTCCATCTCCTCCTGGGAAGCGATCTCGTGTTCCTCGGCGATCGGGCTGTCGTCGATCGGTTCAGGGATCCCCACGACCACGGGCACGGGCACGCCCTGGCTCATGATATCGTCACCGGGGTCCTCCGGCGGCTCGAGCTGTCCGGGCCGGCCGCCCCCCGCTTCCGACGTGAGCAGCCTGGCCGGATCGATGAGGTCGATCAGGTGATCGGGATAAGGCAGGATCTCAAGCTCCACCATGGGCTCGAAGTCGATCTGGCTGTAGATGTAGATGCCACCTGCGGCGAAGAAATGCAGGAAGGCGGCACACCAGACCCCGGCGCCGAGAAACCGGCGCGAGAACCGCTTCAGCGGATGGGGAACCAGGTCTTCGACCCCGTACCGATCCAGGTACCGTCCGATCCGCTGTGCGTACTGTGCGGATCGCGCGAACCATGCGGACCATGCGGTCCGTTCAGACCGTACAAATCGCCTGTTCATGGGAGGTCATTTCGGGGCCGGCCGCGAAAGGCCCGACGGGAGAAAACGGACACCTCGGTTTATGCCCATAAGTTCCACCGCATATCCTGTACTGTCAAGGTTTTTGCCCGTATCGCCAGGGCGACGCAACCCCGCTGGCTGCAACCATAAATCGCTTGACAGGGACCCACCCCGGTTTCATCATGCCATACGTTTTGAGGTTCGTTCCGCCTGGACGGATGAACCGGTATCCACTGCTGTTTCCACGTATTCACGACCATGTTCATCCCACGGTCATCCGGACCGGGCGTCAAGGGTGGCCTTGACGCCGTTTACCGGACGGGGACCATGCTCATGAGCATTCCGGCGACAAAGATGAAACGCATCCTGGCCGGCCTGCTGCTCTGCGGTCTCTTCGGCGGAACGGGCGGCCTTGCTGTTCCGGGCGGCCTTGCCGGACTGTCCGGCCCGGGCGGCCTTGCCATCCCGGGCGGGCAGGTCCACGCCCAGAAAGAGGAAATCATCCTGGAGATGACCACGGAAGCGGGAACCATCGAAATCGTGCTCGACCCGGTCCGCGCGCCGGTTACCGTGGCGAATTTCATGCGGTACGTGGATGCCGGACAGTACAACGGCGGGGTGTTTCACCGGACAGTGACCATGGACAACCAGCCGAACAACGACGTGAAGATCGAGGTGATACAGGGCGCCGTAAACCCCGATTACCGGGACGACAGCTATCCGCCCAACAGCGGGTTCGATCCGATTCCCCTTGAACGGACCCCCGCGACCGGACTGAAGCACGTCGACGGGGCCATCTCCATGGCGCGCACGGGGCCGGACACGGCGACCTCCGGATTCTTCTTCTGCATCGGCGACCAGCCCGAACTGGATTTCGGCGGCAAGCGCAACCCGGACGGACAGGGATTCGCCGCTTTCGGTCGTGTGACAACGGGCATGGACGTGATCCGGAAGATCCAGATGTCCCCTCGCGAAAACCAGCGCCTGACGCCGCCGGTCGTGATTACCAGGGTGGAGCGAAAGACCAGGTAGACAGCACCGACAGGACAACCACGGACAGGACTGCCACGGACAGGAGCGCTACATGGCCGACCGCGTTGAGCGACCGGAATCCTTCTTCGGCTTCCGGCTCGGTGACGACCGAAAGATGGCCCGCTGGGACCGTATCGCGGAGTATTTCTACCTGCTGAACCAGCAGAGCGAGAGCATCCGCGTGGTCAACCTGGGTCCCACGACGGAGGACAACCCCTTCCTGCTAGCCATCATCACCTCCGCGAAGAACCAGGCCAGGCTGGAGGAACTCCGGGAGGTCAACGGGCGGATCGCCGATCCGAGGGGCCTTTCCGATGCAGAAATCGACGGCCTGGTACAAGAAGGCAAGGTCATCGTCTGCCAGTCCATGAGCCTCCACGCCAATGAGATCGCCGCGACGCAGATGGCGCCCCAACTCGCCTACGACCTGGTGACGGGCGACGACGAAGCCACGAAACAAATCCTGGAAAACGTCATCTTTCTGATGGTGCCCTGTTTCAATCCCGACGGGCAGATCATGTTGACCGACTGGTACAACGAGCACCTGGGCACGGACTACGAGGGATGCGACCTGCCCTGGCTGTACCACCGATACTGCGGCCACGACAACAATCGGGACGCCTTCATGCTGAACTTGGTGGAATCCAAGTACATGGCCCGGATCATGTTCCAGGACTGGCATCCCCACGTCTTCCAGGACCACCACGAGATGGGCGGTTATCAGCCCCGGTTGTTCGTCTGCCCCTACTGCGAGCCCATTCATCCCCACGCCGACCCGCTCGTATGGCGCGAGATCAACTGGTACGGGGCCCACATGGTCTACAAGCTGGAGGAAGCGGGCCACCAGGGCGTCATCAGCGGCGCCATGTTCCCGGCCTGGTACCACATGGGGTTTCACTGGCTCGGCAACTACCACAACATCGCAAGCCTGCTTTCCGAAACGGCTCAGGCGAAACTGGCCAGTCCCCTCTATGTGCATCCACATCAACTCAGGGGCGAGGACGGGAACATCCTGCACACGCTGCCCCATTACAAGCCGCAGACCAATTTCCCGAATCCGTGGCCGGGGGGCTGGTGGCGATTGCGCGATATGGTGGGCCAGCAGCTCGTCGCCGCCACGGGAATCATGGACATCGCGGCCCGGTGCCGGGAAACGGTGCTGCGGAACGCCGTGCAGAAGGCCCTGCACCAGACCCAAAGAGGCCGGGAGGACGGCTCGGCGGGTTTCTTCATCCGCTCGGACCAGCACGATCCGGCGGTCGTGACCCACCTGGTGAACGCCCTGCTTCGCCAGGGCATCGACGTGCGGCGCACCCGGACCCGGGCGACGGTGGGAAGCCGGGTCTATCCCGCAGGCACCTGGTTCATATCCAACGCCCAGCCCAAGCGCGGCGTGGTCAAGACGCTGCTGGAGCGGACCTTCTGGCCGGACGACGCCTGGGCGCGCAAGGCCGACGGTTCGCCCACCAGGATCTTCGACACGACGACGGACACGCTGGCGGAGATGATGGGCGTCCGCGCGGAACCGGCGGAAGTGCCCCACGCCGCCCTGGACGAGGAGGCCCTGAACCTGGATGCCGTGACCGAACCGGCGCCGGCGAACGGATCGGTCACCGGCGACGGGGCGCACGGCATGGCCGTCGACCCCCGGCTCAACGCCGCCTTCGCCGCAGTCAACGCGGCCCTCGATGCGGGCGCGGAAGTCAGCCGTGCCACCGGTTCCCTTTCCGTGGGCGGCCGCGGCATGCCGGCCATGCCGCCCGGTGTTTTTATCATCACCGGGATCGACCAGGCGAGGTCCGAGGAAATCGTCCGGGATGCCGGCGGCGCCGGCTACCGCCTCGAAGAACCGGTGGCAGGCGATCCCGTCGGTTCGCCGCGCATCGCCATGTACCAGCGGTACTGGGGCGGCAACATGCCGGAAGGCTGGACCCGCATGACGCTGGAGCAGTCGGGCTTTTCCTATCGCTCCGTACGGGACGCCGATATCCGGGGCGATCTCCGCGACCTCTGCGACGTGTTCATCCTGCCCGACGACACGATGGACATGATGGCCGGCACGGAAAAGGAGATAGAAAGGCGCCTGAAGACCGTACCCCAGCCCGAAAAGTACCGCAGCGCCCTGGGGGAATCGGGAATCGAGGCCATCGGCGCCTTCGTGGAAAGGGCGGAACGCTCGTGGCCGTCAGCCGCGCGTGCCAGCTTCCCATCGAGAAGTTCGGCCTCCATATCACCGACGTTACGGCCGGACTGCCGGAACGCGCTTTCTTCTGCCCCGGTTCCATGCTGCGGATACGGGTCGACAATACCCACCCACTCGGATACGGCATGCCGGACCGGGCCCTGGCCATGCACCGCGGCAGTCCCGTGTATTCGATTAACCCGTCGCACTTCAACGACCGGTACGAGGTCGTCACCGCCTATCCCGAAAAAGACGTGCTCGAGAGCGGGTGGCTGATCGGCGAGGAACACGTCGCCGGCAAGCCCGCCATGATCAGCGTGCGACACGGCGAAGGCCGCATCGTACTCTACGGGTTCCAGGTCAATTTCCGCAACCAGACCCACGGCACCTTCAAGCTGCTCTTCAACGCGTTGTACGGGAGCTGACGTTCAAGCACGCGGAGAGGACAGGCCCGCCCCATGCCCATTGTCGATTTTCACAACCACGTCTATCCGCCCCGGTACGTCGAGGAGATCCGGAAGGGTCCCAGCGCGTACGCGGTGACCGACGACGAAGACGGCAACCCGGTCCTGCACTCTCCCGGCGACTACAACATCCTGGTGCCCGGCCACCGGCTCATGGACGTGCGTCTGGAGGTCATGGACGAGGCCGGCGTCGACACCCACGTCATCACGTTCACGGCGCCCGGCACGCTCATCGAGACGCCGGACCGGTCCGCCGAACTCAGCAGCAAGGTCAACGATCTATTCGCCGAGATACAACAGGCGCATCCGGACCGCCTGCCGGCCCTGGCCACGCTGCCGATGAACAAGCCGGAGGCCTGCGCCGCCGAACTGGAGCGGGCCGTCGGTTCGCTGGGCCTCAAAGGGGCGTGCGTGTACAGCAACGCCAACGGCGTGGCGCTCAGCGATCCGTGCTTCTGGCCCATGTACGAGATCGCGGACGATCGTGAAATGGCCGTCTTCATCCATCCCACCTTCCCCCTGGGCGTGGAGGCCATGAAGGACTACATGCTCATGCCCGCCGTGGGGTTTCTCATGGATACGACCCTGGCCACGGCCAGCCTGCTCTTCAGCGGCGTGGTGGCGCGCTTTCCGAACATTCGCTGGGTGCTGGGACACCTGGGCGGCGCCGTGCCCTACCTCGCCGAGCGCTTCGACCGGTGCTACGAGGCCTTTCCGCAGTGCCGCGCCAACCTGGAGCACCATCCCACGGTCTACCTGAAGAACCAGTTCTACTACGACACGGTCAATTTTGACGTGGACGCGCTGCATTTCGCCCTAGGTTTCGCCGGGATCGATCGTATCCTGGCCGGGAGCGACTATCCCCACCAGATCGGCAGCATGCCGAAGATGATCGAGAGCATCAACGCGATGGACCTGTCCGAAGAAGACCGCACCGCTATACTGGGAGGGAACGCCGTCCGCCTGCTGGGGTTGTGATCAATCGGCGGTGACCGGGCCGAACGATCCTCCTCGGCTGGCCGAACGAACCACCGCCGACCGGACCGAGGGCGGCGGCAACTCGATCAGTCGGAAACGGAAGTCATGGACCTGAAACTCCGTGGGAAAAGAGCGATCGTCACCGGCGGCAGCCGGGGCATCGGGCGTTGCTGCGCACTGGCCCTGGCCCGGGAGGGCGCCCGTGTGTGCGTCACGGCACGTAACCGGGACCTGCTGGAGGAGGTGGTCCGGGAAATCGAAGCGGCGGGCGGCGAAGGACACGTGGTCACCGCCGACCTGACCTCGCTGGACGGCTGCCGCAAGGTGGTCCGGGAAGCCGCCGGCACCCTCGGCGGTATCGACATCCTCGTCAACTGCGCCGGCGCGGCCCGGGGAGGCGACATCCTGGAGCTGCCCACGGAACAGATCGACGAGGGACTGGCGCTCAAGGCCCACGGATACCTGCGGATGTCACAGCTGGTGATCCCGTACATGCGGGAGAACCGGTGGGGGCGCATCGTCCATATCGCCGGCAGCGCGGGGACGAGCCCCGGCCGCGGCAACATCCCCTTGAGCGTGGCCAACATCGCCGTCCTCAACTGCACACGGGCCCTGACGGACGCGGTGTCGGGAGACGGCATCCTGGTGAACGCCATATGTCCCGGCATGACGAACACCCAGCGGGCCCGGGACCTGCAGCAGGCGGAAGCCGACCGGCAGGGCCGCCACGTCGAGGAACTGCTGCGCGAAGCCGGCGAGCGGATTCCCGCCGGCCGCATCGCGGAACCGGAGGAGGTCGCCACCGTGGCGACTTTCCTCGCGTCCGAACCCTGTTCCTATGTCTTCGGCACCGCCGTCTATATGGATGGCGGCGAGCGGCGGGGCCCGCCCTGATGCCGGGTACGCCCCCGTAGCCGGCAAATCCTGACGCCGGCAAACGCCCCCGTAGCCGGCAAATCCTGAAACCGTCTGGGCGAGAGCCTTGGCATCTGTCTCATTCGCAACTGTCGTCTTCAATCAAAAGGAGCATCATCATGGCTGAAAACACGTCAAAATCCTTCGCGGCCCACGCCAAAGGCGCAGACTGGGTCAAGGGGCTGCGGCCCTATTTCGTGTATCGCGACCTCGGCATGAAGTCCGCCACCGAAGGCCGGGTCATGGCTCACGTCATCCGGGCCGCCCAGTCCTGCGACGGTCCCATGGGCTATCATTCCCACGAACTCGAGTTCCAGATGAACTACCTGCTCAAAGGCTGGGCGCGCATCGACCTTGCGGACGTGGGCGAGATCGAGGTGACCGCGGGAGACGCGTGGTACCAGGCGCCCGGCGTCGCGCATGAACTCATGGAATACTCCGACGACTTCGAAGTCATCGAGATCACCATACCGGGTGACTTTCCAACCATAGACGAGACGCGCTAGGGACGGCCATGAAGGTTGGATTCATCGGACTGGGCAACATGGGCAATCCCATGGCCGCCAGCCTCCAGCGGGCCGGGCACACCCTGCGCGTCCACGATCTGGACAAGGATAAGGCTTCGAACCTGCTGGAGGCCGGGGCTGCCTGGGCCGCGTCTCCCCGCGAAACGGCCAGGGACGCCGATGCGGTCCTTACCTCGCTGCCCGGACCCGCCGCGGTGGAAAAGGTGGTCCTGGGAGGTGACGGCGTGTTCGAAGACCTCGCGCGCGGCACGGTCTACATCGACACGAGCACGGGCGAACCGGGACTCATCCGGCGGATCGCCGAAGAAGGCGCGGCGCGGGGCATCGACGTGCTCGACGCGCCTATCAGTGGCGGCGTCTTCGGCGCTCGAGACGCCACCCTGACCGTGTTCGTCGGCGGAGACGAGGCGGTATTCGACCGGTATGGCCCCCTCTTGCGCGGCGTGGGCAAGACCGTCGTCCGCATGGGGGATATCGGAAGCGGCGTCGCGACCAAACTGGTGAACAACCTCATGATGTTCATCAATTTCATCGGCGCCTGCGAAGGGATGGCCATCGGCGCTCGGGCCGGCATCGACCCGCGTAAGTTGATCGACGCCATCCGTCCGAGCATGGGCCAGAGCCGGATGATGGAGCGGTGCCTGACCCGATTCCTGGACAAGCAGTCACTGTATTCCGCCGTCGACCTGGGAGTAAAGGACATGCACCTGGGCGTCGAACTCGGCAGGTCGCACGACGTCCCGTTGGAGATCGCCCCGATGGTCGAGGATCTCCTGAGAGGTTTCCAGGACCGGGGGAACGCCCAGGCCGACCTCCTCGACTACATCGGAGATTACCTGAAACGGGCGGGCGTCGAGGGCGTCGCGGGCGTCGACCTGTCCGGAAGATCGTGAGGAGCACCATGGGCTGGAAAATATCCACCATCCTGACCGTATTCCTGGTTTCGGGCGCCGTCATGCTGGGCGCCGTCATGCTGGGTGCTGCCGGGCCAGGCACCGCCGCGGCCGCACATCCTGCGATCCCTGGCGTGGCCGCCGCGCCGAACACCGTCGCTGCCGAGGTGGCCAACCCATCGGACGCGGCCGCCATACCGCAGTCCGCAGCCGGGTCGCTCGATATCCGGGGCACCTGGAAACCGGAGACGTACCGGCTCAAATCCGGACCGGTCCACGAGGTGACCGGCCTGATCAGCTTCACCGAAAAGGACTGGTCGGTCCTCTTCTTCATCGTGACCGACGAGGGCCCCCGGAGGGGATCCGGCGAAGGCGGCACCTACACGCTGGAAGGGGACAAGCTGACCTTCCGCCACCTGTACAACCTCTCCGGCGGCCACGCCGTCGACGGTTTCGAGGCCAGCGAGCTTTCGATGAGGGTGAGGCCGCCGGACGCCGAAGACGCACCCGCCGAACCCTGCACCATCACGATAGAGGAAGATCTCCTGACCATCTTCTTCCCCAGCGGAAACCAGATGACCTTCCGCCGCAGTTCCCGTTGAAGTACGGACCACTGTTCCGGGTATTTTGCCGGACCGGGGATTCCGATCAGCGTGCCTCCCCGGTCACGTACTTTACAGCGAATCTACAACTAAAAGGAATTGGCTTGTAGGACGGGACTTGCGTGAAACTGTATTGGAGTGACGTTAGAAGAACTTAGCGATGAAATTTAGAACGGAGAATACTGCTGCTGTCGCAATCCCGATGGCAGTCATTATAGTAGACTTACGAGAAACTTGAATCTGTTGTTGCTTGCTTTGTAATTCAATTGCTGCTGGGAATGACATGCCCTTCTGGTGCTCCATAAAAAAGCAACTTTCACCTCTATCCATCGAGACGTATTCAACAAGTTTCTGTTCTCTTATAGAAGAATCTATCCCCTGACTCCATACTCCCCTTTTACATGCTGGAACGAAATCTCGTTTGGTTTTTGCTTGTTCTCGTTCTTCATCATCCCAGGTGAAGTGGCTAAAATCTGGATTCCCGGGAATAAGGATGTATTTCGACAGAAAATGACAATTAAGACAGTTTTTCATTTTGTTTCCTGTACGGCCTTGGAGGATCTATACCTGCCTTTGCTTCGCGGTAATAGTGGATGATTCTTTGCTCGAGATCATACATCTTTTGTGGGATCAATCCTTTTTTATATAGCTCTTTTACCGTATAATCATGGTGTGCAATCTCTCCGTGTATTAACATCAGGGCGTTTCCACAGAACACAAATGTTTTGGGTTGGCCATCGTCGTATGGAGATTTGTCATTGACTGACATAACCATTCCTTTCTTTTTCGATGTAGGTATTTGTAGAAATGCAGTAACCCATATATAACTGGCACTCTTTAATGAAATGTAACCCGGTCGGCCTTCCTGGTCAATCGGGTTTCTTGTTTGAATGAAAACCGCCTGTCCCTTCGGTGCGGGATTCTTACTCGGAACAGGTGGGAATCTGCTATAGGTGATTTAGTGGATATACAGGACGGGGTATTCACTGTCTTATTTTAGATAGCGAAGGTGGTCATCCCTAGAAACCATCGTGGTTATGACCTTCAGCGTATTGAGAATCTTCAAGAAATGGAAGGACTAGATTCAGCACATTCAACGCTGGGAGAATGTATTGTATAGACTGAGCGTGGTATTCGGCACAGGTATAATCCTGCATCGATCAGTATCTTCTTGATGGTGTTGATCTATATGCCCACCGTCCTGCTAATCAGTCGCAAGAACGCACCTTCGACCAGGATTCTGATTATCGAAACTCGTTTATTCGACGGTAACTTATTCATACCCTTGAGATAACATACGCGAGTTGGCTACCAAGCATTTGTTCACTCATGAAACAGTTATTGATTGAAGAATTGGACGATTTTCTGCCATGGTACCCTAAAGATGGCAGCGATGATCGACAATATCAAAACGATCAGAGTTATGGTGATCTTGTAAAGATCGACATTCGTTGGGACATGCTCTAACCGTTCGTCAATTGCTGAAAGGCGAGATTCGATTTTATTCAGCCTCTCTTCGTCGCTTTTGAACTCATCGAGTTCTTGTTTCACGATCGCTCGGAGTTCTAATTCACTTCTTGCATCAATTCCGTCAGGCTCATCTACAACATGTTCAGTCATTTTGCTCTATTCGCTCTACTCTTTTGTGGTAATAGTTGTAAATCACCGCGTCGGTTATCTGAGACCCCGCACCGAGTTTTCTCACAGTAATGTCCCACGGTGATCCAGGTCGATGTGTCAGGCTTGAAAGTTGTAATGCGCTATATTCTGTGTAGAACTCTAATACTTCTCCAATAATCTTGTTTGTGAAGTCTTCTCCAACTTCATGACTGTGGTCAGTTCCAATATCGGGTATGCTCTCGCCTCCATGTACTTTATAGAAGTGATATAGATTGGGTATCACAGGACCATACTGCCATGCTTCAATCCTGTCGCCAATTAGTGGTTTCCCGGTCCAACCGAGTACCCACCCGTGACATAGATAGACCAGTTTTAAAATATGCATCGGAGTCGTCTCTTGGTTTTGACGAATCCACAATACATGTTCTGCCATTGAGTAGGAAGAGAGAAGAGACATGATTGTTTCCTCCAACGGGCATCGGGACCTTTACGCACGATCTCCGAACGATTGGATGTTGTCACGAGATTGGACCGAACAACGCCACACTTACGACCGCTTATAGCATTTTCCGGATGCACATACCGTGTATTCTCATTCTCTACGGTCGCAAACTTATAAACCGGAAAATATAGTTCGACCGGCAGTGGTGACGGGTCGCCTCTCTATCCCGTGGTCCTTGGCCTGTTCCAACCATTGCTTTAAGCTGTAACTCCCAACAGCACCAATGGGACGGCAGGCACTCCTCTTCCTTGTCGGAGAACATTCAATAAATCTCGTTCGTAGTAAGGGACACCAGACGACATTTCACGCTCCATTTCCTTCATCGGCAGGATTTCGATCCCGACATCTATAATATCCGATACGTAGAAACTTAAATGTTTTACGAACAGATCATGGGCAACGAAGGCATATTTCCCGAATTGTACTTCGACTGCGATTCGGTCCTTCACAAAGTCGGTCTGATTGTATGAGAAGATTGGTTCATGGCCAGCTTCTTGTATCCTGTTCTTTTGTTCATCTTCCGGTAAATGGTAGATATCTCTAAGTAGTTTGTTGTCTGCCGTAACCCAGAAGTTACTCCGACGTTCTCCCCATCCGAGGTCAGTAAATCCGTTTTTAAACTCACTGTTCATTCGCCCCGGATCGAACAACTGCTTACCGCGCATAGTTTTCTCTTGAGATATTTTCGTCTTGCACGAGTTCGCATCTACACTTCCAATCACGCCCAAGACTTCTTTCCAAAGCCTCCTGTGGTGTACTAGAAGGTATTCCTTACCGTTCAGGTGCGAATACTCGGCTTCAACTCTCATCCATGCCCACCATTGGGCTTTGCAGGGTCATAGATCGGTTTACCCATTGGTCGAGTTTTCAATGTGCCATTCAGTAACTCAGTTACTCGATGGTGAGCAACTTCAACGTATTCGGGTACTGTGTCGCATCCATAGGGGACCCTTCCATGCATCAGCGCGGCGACCGCGAACGATCCGACCCCCATATATGGATCAAGTATCTTGTCGCCCTTATCAGTCATTGATACCACCAATCGTTCCACAAGTTCTACCGGAAACTGACATGGATGAATCGTCTTCTCAGGGTGGTTACTCTTTACGTTCGGAAACATCCATACGTCACTGGGGTTTTTGCCTTTTGGATTACCCGACACTTTTCCTGCATTCGGCCCCTTATAGTAACGTTTCGACGGGTACTTTGATGGGACACGTATTGGGTCCAAATGCCAAGTGTAGTCGTCTCGTTTCGTCCACCAATTTATCGTCTCGTAACGCCCGGATAATCGCCTAGTACAATGTAATCCATGGCCGAAATGCCATACGATGCGATTTCGAAGTTTCAGGCCAGTAGACTTAAAAACTGGATAGAGGATCGTATCAATAGGGACGATCTCGCCGTTATCAACGTAGTTTCCTACTTGCCAGCAAATTGATCCGTTTGGATGCAAAACGCGTATGCACTCACGAATTGTACGGGACTGCGATTCGACATACTCATCGACAGACATCCGCGTTTCGTAATCTTTGCCGAGATTATATGGCGGTGACGTTACGATTAACTTGAAACTGTCGTTTGGAATGGATTCCAAGAAGGTGAGGTTGTCTTCGCAGACTAGGTAGTGCGAAGATTGCTGGACATCGTCACATGTATTGCTTAGGTCCGTAACTATGTCATTCACCCAGCCCGACGCCGACACTGGGCACTCCTCGTGGAAGATAGAATCCCTCATAAATCAAGGCCCATCCTTGATTTATTCAAGATTCTCGTCTAGACCCACTAGTATTATACGGTGTCAATTGCTTTTTTCAAACGATTTTATGACATCCGCTAGGCATACGGTAGAATTCAATTCCATACACTACCATAGTCGGGAATCAGTTGACTTGATCGGGTGATCCGGCTTATCTTTGGACGCTGTCGAACAGCCGGATCGAGACCCGGAAACCAGTACATGTCATCCGAAGACCTGACCCGAGACATGAAGAGGACCGTCGGCATCGAGGCCGCCCGTATGGTCGGCCAGGGCGACGTGGTCGGACTGGGCACCGGATCGACGGCGGAGTTCATGATCGAGGAGCTGGGGCGCCGCGTGCGGGAGGAACAACTGGACATCGTCGGCATACCCACGTCCTTCGACGCGTCGGTACTGGCTCGCGGAAATGGCATCCCGGCGGGCACGCTGGACGACGTGGACCGGGTCGACATCGCCGTGGACGGCGCGGACGAGGTCGATCCCGCGATGAACCTGATCAAGGGCCGGGGCGCCGCCCACCTGCGCGAGAAGATCGTGGATGGCATGGCCGAACAGTTCATCGTCATCGTGGACGAATCGAAACTGGTCGAACGGCTGGGCACGAAAAGCCCCGTGCCGCTGGAAGTCCTGCCCATGGCCGTCCAGCCCGTCATGCGCGCGGTCGAAGCGCTGGGCGGAGCACCCGTGCTGCGGATGGCGGTCCACAAGGACGGGCCGGTCATCACGGACCAGGGGAACATGGTGGTGGACGCCCGTTTCGACGGGATCGACGACCCCGGTGAGATGGAGCGCGCGCTCAACAACATACCCGGCATCCTGGAGAACGGCCTCTTCGTCGGACTGGCGACCGAAGTCCTCGTCGGAAGGATATCCGGCGAAGGCAACATCGGAATGGAAAGAAGAACACGAACCCGTAAATGAACGATATCGGATACTTCAGCCTCCTGCTCGCCTTCATGACGGCGGCCTACGGCGGCGTGACCAGCGTGGTCGGCGCCCGGGCGCGGAACCCGCAGATGATCGCCAGCGGGGCCCACGGCGTCCTCGCCACCTTCGGCCTGCTGACCCTGTCGTCCATCGTGCTGATATACCACCTGTACGCGGGCAACTTCCAGGTGGAGTACGTCGCCTCCTACACCAGCAGCACCCTGCCCGAGTTCTACCGCGTCACCGCGATGTGGGCCGGGCAGAAGGGCTCCCTGCTCCTGTGGGTATGGACCCTGGCCCTCTTCGCGCTGGTGGTGCACCTGACGAACCGGGACCGGAACCAGACGCTGATCCCCTACGTCCACGCGGTGATGATGTCGGTGGTCCTGTTCTTCATCGCCCTGCTAGTCTTCATGGCCGATCCCTTCGAGCTGCTGCCCTTCGTGCCCGCCGAGGGCCGCGGCCTGAACCCGGTGCTGCAGATGCCGCTCATGATCATCCACCCGCCCATCCTCTACCAGGGCTACGTGGGGACCGTGGTCCCCTTCGCCTTCGCCATAGCCGCGTTGATCACGGGGGAACTGGGCGACACGTGGATCCGGACGATCCGCAGATGGACCCTCTACGCCTGGTTCTTCCTCGGTTTCGGTCTGATGCTGGGCGGCCGGTGGGCCTACGTCGAGCTGGGATGGGGCGGTTACTGGGCCTGGGACCCGGTGGAGAACGCGGCGCTCATGCCCTGGCTGACCATCACGGCCTTTCTCCATTCCGTGATGATCCAGGAGAAGAAGGGCATGCTGAAGATCTGGAACTTCATCCTGATCATCCTGACCTTCGGCCTGGTCTACTTCGGCACCTTTCTCACGCGGAGCGGGGTCGTCTCATCGGTCCATTCCTTCACCACTTCGGGCATCGGCCCCATGTTCCTGGGTTTCGTCATCGTCTCGATGGTGTTGTCCTTCGGACTCCTGATCAGCCGGCGCAACGCCCTGAAGGCCCGCAACGAACTCGACTCCTTCGTTTCGCGGGAAAGCAGCTTCCTGCTGAACAACCTGGCTCTCGTCGGCGTGTGCTTCGCCATCCTGTGGGGCACCATATTCCCCGTGCTTTCCGAGGCGGTCAGCGGGGAGAAGATCACGGTGAGCGCGCCGTACTTCAACCAGATCAACGTGCCCCTGGGCATATTCCTGCTCTTCCTCACGGGCGCGGGTCCGCTCTTCGCCTGGCGAAAGACGTCCGTGCAGAGCCTGAAGCGGCATTTCTCCATACCCATAGCCTGCTTCCTCGCCGCGGCAACTATCCTGCTCGCCTTCGGCATCCGGCACGTCTACGCCGTGCTTTCCTTCAGCATGTGCGCCTTCGTGGCCGGCGCCATCGGTCTGGAGTTCTACCGCGGCGCCCGCGCGCGCCGATCGACGAACGAAGAATCCTGGCCCGCGGCGTTCTACCGCCTGGTCATGAGCTACAAGCGCCGGTACGGCGGTTACGTCGTCCACATCGCCATCGTGCTCCTTTTCGTGGGCTTCACGGGAAAGGCGTTCGACCGGGAAGAGAATTTCGCGGTCCGGGAGGGCGAGTCCTTCCAGATCAAGAACTACACGCTGGACTTCGATTCCCTCACCGAGACCAACATGGGCGAGTACGTGTCCTACGCCGGACTGCTCCGCCTTTCCGTGGACGGCGAGCCCGTCGTGATGATGGCTCCGGAGAAGCGTCTCTACCCCATACAGGACCAGGTGACTTCGGAAGTATCCATCTGGTCGACGGTGAATGAGGACCTGTACGTGGTCCTGGCGGAACTGAACGAAACGCTTGACGTAGCTACATTTAAGGTCTACATTAATCCATTAGTAAACTGGGTCTGGATCGGTACGGCGCTGCTCATGCTTGGAACGATCATCCTGTTCCTGCCGGATCGGTTCGGAAGAAAACCTGGCACACGCGAGCGGCCCGCATAGCCGCGTCGCAGTTCAAAGAACGACAACTCCGGATTATGCTCCGGCAGCTACATATTGTAAGGCCTGATTGGGTAACTCGATAAGCAGGATGGGGGCGCTCCGCTTAAGGAAGAACGGGCGCATTGGAGCACGGATTTCACAGGCAAACGCATGACCGACACCGTTCCTGGCGAACAGGTGGAATCAGATACAGTTCAACATCGGATTTTACTTTGCTGAATTATGCACGTACTTCCCGGCGCCGGAAGGCGAAGGAACTTTCTGAAACTTTCTGAGCGGAAATCATTGCAAACGCTTGAAGGCAGATCGTCGGGAATACACGCATAAACGCCCCTTCGGCGGAACGGTTCGAAAGATACGGGTGCCATCCCTTCCTCGCCCGTAAGCAAAACGCCCTGCCGGCGAAAGCCGACCCGGTCACCATCCGGACCGGCGGCCAGCTTATCGACATTAATCCCGGCCTCGACGACACTGCGCTCGATGCCACTGCGCTTGACGTCACTACGTCACTAAGGGATAAGCTGCTCTATCGCAGGGGGTGTTGTATGGAATTCCCATTGGAAAACCTGAACGGCTTATTGCTGCCCCTGGCCGCGCTGACCGTGATTTCCGGTCTCGTCGGGCTGGTCATCGGCATGATCTGGCGGCGCAGCAAAGCCGGCGAAATGGAGGAGAAGGCCCAGAAGCGCGCCCAGCGCCTTTTCAAGGAGATGGAAGTGCAGCGCCGGGCGGAGCTGCTGGAGGAGAAGAGAAAGTGGCACGACGCGCGGGAGGGCCAGGAGGAGGAAATCAACAGAAGGCAGTCCGCCCTGGTGAGCCAGGAGCAGGATATGATGGACCGGGAGAAGGAGTGCGAGCAGCGGTACGACAACCTGAAGGACCGCGAAGATCAGACCGGCCAGCGGGAAGACGAACTGGAAAAGACTGAGGAGAAGCTGAACGCGCAGGAAGTCCGCCTGAAAGAATCGGCTTCGGAGTACCGCAACCGGCTGGAATCCGTGGCCCGGCTGACCTCCGAGGAAGCCAAGCAGCAGCTCCACGACGAACTCATCCGCGACGTGAAGCAGGAAGCCGAGCACCAGGTAAGGGACATTCTGAAAACCGCGCAGACCAATGCCAACCGGGAAGCGAGAAAGATCGTCACGCTGGCGATCAGCCGGTGCGCGGTGGATCAGTCCACGCAGACGAGCGTCGCGGTGGTTCCCCTGCCCAACGACCAGATAAAAGCTCGTATCATCGGGAAAGACGGCCGCAACATCCGGACTTTCGAGGCGGCCAGCGAAGTCAAGGTGATGGTGGACGACACGCCCGAAGCCGTAGTCATCTCCTGTTTCGATCCCATTCGCCGGGAAATCGCCCGGACGGCCATGGCGGATCTCGTGTCCAACGGGAAGATCACGCAGAACCGCATTGAGGAAATCATCGGGCGGGCACAGGAACAGATCGACAGCCGCCTGCTCTCGGAAGGACAGCAGGCCGTCAACGAGCTCAAACTGAAATCGATGCACCCCGAGATGATGAAACTGGTCGGCCGGCTGCGGTTCCGGTCCAGTTACGGCCAGAACGCCCTGGATCACTCGAAGGAGGTGGCGTTTCTCACCGGCATGATGGCCGCCGAAATCGGCCTGGACGAACTGCTCGCCCGGCGCTGCGGACTCCTGCATGACGTCGGCAAGGCCCTGGACCACGAGATGGAGGGATCCCACCCGGAAATCGGCCTGGCCTTCGCCGAAAAGTACGGCGAGCCAGAGGAAGTCAAGAACGCCATCATCGCCCATCACAACGACGAGAACGAGGAAATCACCTCGCCGATCACCTTTCTGGTCGCCGCGGCGGACGCCATTTCCGGCGCCCGGCCCGGCGCCCGCAGGAACGATCCCGAGGACTATGTCCGCAGAGTGGTGGAACTGGAAGAACTCGCCCGATCCTTCGACGGGGTGGCCGACGCCTACGCCATCAACGCCGGCCGCGAGATCCGGGTCATGGTCCGTCCGGACCAGGTGGACGACGACCGGACGCACACGCTGGCTTCCGAAATCTCCCAGAAGATCCGCAACGACCTGACCTATCCCGGGCACATCAAGGTGACCGTGATCCGGGAGAAGATCGCCCACAGGATGACGAACAAACGGGACGACCATCAGCACGGTGGCCGTCGAAGATCGTACGGACGGAACCGGAACTGGCGTCATGCTCCGGCGTCCAGCGGACAGGCGGCGGGATAACCACGCCGCGCAGCGGATTCCCGTGTCTCTTACCGAAGAAATCAAGGCGCATGCCGCGTATCTCGGATTCGATCTCGCCGGCGTAACGACGGCCGATCCACCCCGCCACGGGGATTACTACGCCGAATGGGTCGAGCAGGGCCTGGCCGGCGAGATGGCCTACCTAGGCCGCCAGATCGAGAAGCGGCAGGACCTGCGGAAAATCCTTCCGAACGCCCGGTCCCTCGTCGTGGTCGCCATGAACTACCGTTGTCCCGACCCGGATCCCGTCACCGGCATGCGGGCCGGCACGCCAGAAGACTCGCCCGAAAGCATGCCGGACCACGCGCTCGGTGACTCGCCCGAAAGCACGCCCCGCGGCAAAATCGCCCGGTATGCCCGGGGCGACGATTACCATGACGTGATGAATGAAAAGCTGCAAGCGCTGCTTCGATTCGTGCAGGACCGGGCCGGCCGACCCGTGGAAGGGAAGGTGTATGTGGACACGGGGCCCGTGCTGGAACGCGAGTTCGCCGTCCGCGCCGGCCTGGGGTGGTTCGGGAAGCACACCAACCTCATCCACAAACGCGTGGGTTCGTGGCTGTTGATCGGGGAGGTCCTCCTCGACATCGAGCTGGAACAGGACGGACCCGCGTCCGATCACTGCGGCACGTGCACCCTGTGCCTCGAAGCCTGTCCCACGGACGCCATCGTCGAACCCTACGTAGTCGATTCGCGCCGCTGCATTTCCTACCACTCTATTGAACTGAAGGGCGCCATTCCCATGGAGTACCGCGCGGCGATGGGAGACCGGGTGTTCGGGTGCGACGACTGCCAGGATGTCTGTCCCTGGAACCGCCGCGCGCCCGAAACCGGCCATCCGGCCTTTGTTGCCCGTCCTTGGAACGAAATGCCGGACCTCATCGAAATGCTGGGGTTGACGCCGGAGACATTCAGGACCCGGTTCAAGGGCAGTCCCATTAAACGGACGAAGCGACGCGGCCTGCTGCGGAACGCCGCCGTAGCCCTGGGCAACACGAAGGACCCCGGGGCGGTACCCGCCCTTGCCGATTCGCTGGGCGACGACGAACCGCTGGTCCGGGGCCATGCGGCCTGGGCACTTGGGAACGTGGGCGGCACAAGGGCGTTTGCCGTACTGGAGAAAGCGCGGAAGACCGAAGAAGATCCGTGGGTTGTCGAGGAAATAGACCAGGCGCTCGCCGAGTGCGCGGGGTCATGACGCGTCAAGATCGCGTGATGACGTATTAACAAAAGCCCTTGCCTCCCCTAAGTTGAACGTATATTTTAGGCGGTTTTGGAGGCAGTAGCCGGTCGGTGGACCGACGTCCGTCGGCTATATCGGTAATCTGAATCGCTGAAACAGATATGATTAGACATCTCCCGCTCATAGGCCTTGTGATTCTCGTCGGTTGCGCCGCCCCCCGGACGCTTGAACCGGGCGCGCGCACCGCGCCTCCGACCGGGACGGCGGATACCATCGGGAATACCGTCGCGGTGGAGGAACTGCCGGACCCGAATCTTACCCTCGATCACGTCACCCCGGCCGATACCCTGGCGATGCGGGACCCGAAAAGCCTGCTCGCCGACGCCAGGCTGCGATATGACGCAGCCCTCTCGGCGCTGGAGCGATCCGATACCACGGCCGCGCGCGACGCGGTCGATGAAGTGCTTGAACTGCTCGTTCTGCTGAGCGACGACGAGAAGCACGCGGCCACGCTCGCGCAGGCTGAACTCCTCAGGAAGCTCGGACCACTGGTGGACCGTATCCAGGCAAGGCGCCGCGCCGCCGCCGAAGTCCGGGGTTCGATCCCCAGGGTACTCAACCGCCGCGTCACGCAACAGATCAATCTGTTTCTCAAAGGCAGGAGCCTGGACATTCTCAAGGCCGCGTACCAGCGGTCCGGGCGCTACACCCCGATGATCCGCGAAGAACTGGCCGCCCGGGGACTGCCGCCTGAGCTTCAATGGCTTCCCATCGTCGAAAGCGGCTTCAAACCCAGGGCGTTCTCGTGGGCGGCCGCGGCGGGCATGTGGCAGTTCATCTACGATACGGGAAAACGATACGGACTCCAGCGGTCCGGCTGGGTAGACGACCGCTTCGATCCCATCAAGGCCACGCCTGCCGCCCTCGCCTACCTGGGGGATCTTTACACCATGTTCGACGACTGGTTCCTCGCCATGGCGGCGTACAACTGCGGTGAATACCGGGTGCTCCGCGAGATCAACCGGACGGGGAACCGGGATTACTGGAAAATGCGGCTGCCCAGGGAGACCCGGAACTATGTGCCCAAGTTCCTCGCGGTGCTGCATATCATCGAGAACGCGGAGAAATACGGCGTCGAATTGCCTGAAACCCATGCCCCCTACCTCTTCGAAGAGGTGCGTATAGACAAATCGGTCGCGCTGCGGCATGTCGCCGAACTGCTCGCCATGCCGCAGGACGACCTAAAGGCGCTGAACACCGACATCCGGTATGACGTGACGCCGCCCACCGGCTTTTCGCTGCGCGTGCCCCTGGGCGCGGGGTCGACCCTGCTCAGCAATCTCGACGAGCTTCCGGAGTCGGATTTCAAACCCCCTCCCGAGGTACGCAGGTACCGCGTGCGGCGGGGTGATACACTGGGCCATATCGCCCGCAGATTCCGAACCTCGGTCAGCAGACTCCGGAGCATGAACCGGATCCGGGGTAGCCTGATCCGCGTTGGCCAAGTCCTCCGCGTACCCGGAAGGAACTACAGTGGGCAGCAATGGGCAGGCCAGACGGCTTCTTACGGTACGCCGAAAGACGCCGCTACACACACCGTGCGGCGCGGCGATTCGCTGACCCGCATCGCCCGGTATTACGGGACGTCCGTTGTCGCGCTGAAACGGGCCAACGGATTGCGTGGAGATATCATCCACCCCGGCCAGGTGCTTCGCCTGTCTGGAAACGGAGGCGGAAGGGGAACAGGCGGTGCGGTGACCTACAACATCCGGTCGGGGGATACGCTGGCGCGGATCGCCAGGGTCTTCAAGGTTACCGTCGCGGCCCTCATGCGGGCGAACCCCGATGTGCAGGCCAGGCGGCTGCAAATCGGTCAACGGATCATCATTCCCGGTTGACCATCGACCCGGCCGACGGTGTTTTACGGCGGCCATCCGAACCCGGGCCCGGAACCGGATTGTGACCACGGAGGTCCGGGATCACGCCAGACCCGGCTCATGCGGAACGCCGGATCACGCGGCCCGGAACAGGAGTATGCGCACATGGGATACGTCAAGGCGGCGGAGTTGGATGAGTTGAGTCCTGGCCAGATGAAGATGGTCTCGATCAGTGGGAAGGAGATCGTCCTCTGCAACGTGGACGGGAAGTACTATGCCGCCGACAATTTCTGCCCCCACATGGGCGCGCCCCTGAGCGAAGGGGAACTGGACGGCACCGACCTCTGGTGTCCGTTCCACGGCGCGTCTTTCGATGTGACCACGGGCGACGTCTTGTCGCCTCCGGCCTACGAAAACCTCACCTGCTTCCCGGTCCGGGTGACCGAAGAAGCCGTGGAAATAGAAATCTAACCGTCAGCCGCTGATGTCAACCGCTGAAATGTTCGTACCCCTTCGGGCGCAGGGGCCGGGGTCCGGTGCGATCCGTAATGGCGTATCCCCGGTCGGCGGAGACGCATTCGCCAATGGGGGTCAGCGGCGTACCGGAACGCTCGGCGAGTTCGGCCGCCAGGCGATCCACCCCCTCCGGCGCAACGGCGCACAGCAACTCGAATTCCTCGCCGCTTTCCAGGGCCGTCCCGACGGGGTCGAGCCGAAGCTCCGCCATGGCCCGCCTGGTTTGCTCCGCGATGGGCAGGGCGTTCCCATCCAGTTTCAACCCAACCCCGCTGTCACGGCCCAGGTGCAGGACGTCTGAGCTAATTCCGTCACTTACGTCAATCATGGCACGGATCCACCCGCTGTTTGCCAGTAGCACGCCTTCGCGGACCCGTGGAACGGGGGTGCGGTGGCGGCGCAGCACGCCGTCGAACCGGTCCGTCGGTTGGTCCCATGCAGAACGAAGCAGGCGAAGGCCGGTCTCGCTCGCGCCCAGGTGTCCGGTCACGCACAGGATGTCGCCCGACCGGGCGCCGCTGCGCCGCGTGATGTGCTCCTCCGCGGCTTCTCCGCTCACCGTGATGGAGATGACGGTCGGTCCGTCCGTCGAACTCAGATCGCCTCCCACAATGGACACGGGATGGCTAGCGTGAACGGCCAGGTCGTGAAACCCCGCGTACAGCGCCTCCACGTCTTCCATGGCGCGATGGGCCGGGAGGCAGAGGGTCGTCAGCGCGTGCCGGGGCACGCCGCCCATGGCCGCGATATCGCTGAAATTGGCGGCCATGCACTTCCATCCGATCTGCCGCCAAGACGAGAAGGCCAGGTCGTAGTCCACGCCTTCCACGAAGGTGTCGGTCGTCAGCAGGATCGTCATGCCGGGCGCGGGCGCCACGGCCGCGGCGTCGTCGCCGACCCCCAACAGGACGCTCGGATCCGGCTCGGGCAGCGCGTGTCTGATGCGCCGGATCACCTCGAATTCGCCGGGCAGTCCCGCGCCTTCCTTACGATGCCCCATGGTTCATCCTCCTGCCGAACCGCTCTTCGACCCGCTCCCTCGAGCGCGTGAAGATCTCGATGCCGGCCGTAACGCCCCCACCGAAGAGCAGTCCCTCCAGGGCGCCCAGGGCGACCTGGGTGGTGCGGCCGAACTCTCCTTCGCCGAAGATCGTCGCGATAGTTTCGAGCCGTATCTGCGACGCCTCGAAGGACTGCCGCAGGGTTTCCAGGCTGGCCGTGAACATGCTGCCGCCCATCACGGTCAGGACGATACTGGCGATCATTCCGCCCAGTGCGCCGAAGACGATGTAGAGCAAGCTTCGCCATTGCCCGGGCTGCCTGGCCAGGTAGTACGTGACGACCGGTCCGAGGGCCACACCCGCTCCGATGAGGGCGCCCTCGAGACCGCCGGTCAGGCCCGCGGGCTGCCGGCCGAACAGCGTCTGAATGGTATCGGAACTGTACAGGCTGAACGCGGCGCCTACCATGCCGCCGCCCAGTGCGCCGCCCAGTACGCCGAGCCACCGGTTGTATCTCCCGGATACGCGCCGCAGCGCGACCATGCCGAAAGACACGCCCGCGCCGCCGAATGCCCCGCCGAACAGACCCAGGCCGGCCAGGACGAAAATGGGTGTAAGCGCCTCCGACGACAGGCCGGAACTGGCGGCGGCCAGGGCGGTTCCGAGGAGCAGCCCGCCGAACAGTCCGGACACGGCGCCGCCGAACGTACCGCCAATGCTCTGCTGCATGATGTCGATCCCGCCCTGTTGCAGGCGCATCAGTATGAAACCGATCATCACCATGACCCGGTACAGCCGGGAGAGTTTGACCGACCTGTTCTGTTCCCGCAGGAAGGCCAGGCTGACCGCGCGCTGGAGGCGGCTGACGGACTCGTTGCCCGTGGAACGGGTCAGTATCGATTCCACGGCCGAACCGAACCAGTCCGCCAGTTCGATGCTGGCCGCCCTGCGCACACTCAGCGCGGGATCACGCAACGCAAGGTATCTGAGCCGGTTGTTCAGCGCCGCGCACCGCACGGGCCGGGAAGATTCCACCGCCCGGCGGCGGACTTCCTCGCGATCGTTGTACATGGCTTCCAGGATCACGTTCAGCGCGTCCGGCACCCGCTCGACCAGCCAGGACGGCACAGGCCGGTCCCGGTTGAGCAGGCTGATGCAGAGCAGGTACGCTTCATCGCCGGAGACGCCGATTTCTTCCAGGTACGGCGCAAGCAGGTCCAGGCTTTCGCGGTCCATGATGAGCTGGTAGGTCCGGTAATTCTCCACCGACCGTTCGAGCAGACTGCGCGCTTGCTTTGCCTCGTATACGCTGTTGGTCAGCCAGCGGGACACCTCCGGGATCATGCATTCGTGGGCGAGTTCCAGCCACCCTTCCCCTTCCTGGTTCCTGCGCCGGACGATACGGGCGTCGACCAGTTCCCCGAGCAACGTCCCGAGGGCATCGCCGTCGTACTGGTCGCCGGCCTGGATACGCGCAGCCAGTTCGGTCTCCCGCACGACGATGAGCCGTTCGTCCGCGGAGACGAGTGCCAGGAGCACCTGCTGCACCACGGACAGGTCGGCCGCCGAAAACCGGCGGAGGACCCTGGCGAGATAGTCGGCCAGGATCTGCGAAGCGCCGCCCAGTTGGTCATAGGCCGATTCCGTGATCAGGTTTTTCGTATTGCGCTGATCGTAAAGCGTATCGCACACGATCTGCAGGTGTGGCGGATCGACGGAATTCTCGTCGGAGAGATCCTCCAGCAGGCGGTCGACGAGTGTGTCTTCGAACCGGCAGCCGACCCGCCAGGCAGGACCCGTGATGGCCTGCGCAGCCTGTTCGGAGGTTAATCGGCCGAGCCGGTATTCATGGTGGAAGATCTCCGGGACCGCCGGTTTGAGCCGGCTCATTTCCGCGAGCATGTCCTCCCGCATCACGAAGACGAACTGCAGGGGCAGCTCGTCGTTCTCCATGATCACGGTGAGTTCTTCGACGAACGCATCCCGACCCGGTTCATCGAGCAGGAGAAAGAACTCTTCGAACTGATCCAGCATGACGACGATTCGGGATGCGGGACCGGACCAGTTCCGGTGCAGCAGTTCCTGCAAAGAAACACCGTCCGGGTCGAAGCCGCCCGCTCCGTTGCCCGTTACGAGCCGCCGGACCATCCGCTGCATGTGCTGCAGGGGATCGGTGAAACTCCGGATGATACACGTACGATGGCCCTGCTCCTGCAACCGGGGGATGACGCCGGCCCGGAGGATCGAACTCTTGCCAACGCCGGAACGGCCGTAGAGGAGAAACGAACGCCGGGCGAGGATGCGGGAGCAGATGTTCTCGATCTCCTCCTCGCGGCCGAAGAACAGACCCTGGTCGTTTTCGGTGTAGTAATCGAGGAACTTGTACGGACGGGTCGGCTTGTCTTTGGCCGCCTGCGGGGACGGTTCATCCACGATCGCCACCGCTTCGCCGATGAAGACGTACCCATGCTTCGGCACCGTTTTGACGTAACGGGGATTCGACGCTTCATCCTCCAGCTGTTTCCGGATCGACCTGATACACTGGGTCAGCGCCGTATCGCTGACGATCACGTCTTCCCAGACTTCGTCGAAGATGCGGTTCTTCTCCACCAGTTGTCCCGCATTGGACACCAGCAGCACCAGCACGTCGAAATACCTGGAATTCAAAGGCAGCACGGCATGTTTCCGGCGGACCTGGCGGTTCCGGATGTCCAGCACGAAGTCGTCGAAACGGAAGCCTTTGTCGGCGGTCTGATGCGTCATTCGGGGCTCATTGGGCGGATTCCGAAGAAAAAAATGGATAATTCATGCGTTCCTCACAGAATACTCACGGGGACCTCATGCAATTCATAATTGGTATGAATATAATCCCCGTATGGACATATGTCTAATTTTCCACCAAGGCAGGGCGGACAGCGCGTTTTTCCTGAAAACCCATTCACTTGCGAATCCGATTGTGAGCGCGCGCCGCTCGTGGTTAATTACACCTTAGAAGAGGGGGTAAGCGAGATGTTATCCCATTTCTGTACTATTCCCGAGGCCGTGGGAGAAGTGAGGGCAGGACGGGTGCTGATCGTCATCGATGACGAGAACCGCGAGAACGAAGGCGACTTCATGGTAGCCGCCGAAAAGGTCACGCCCGAAATCATAAACTTCATGTCGAGGCACGGACGGGGGTTGATCTGTCTGCCCACCACGAGACAGCGGCTTGCAGAGCTGGACATCCCCATCATGGTCGATGGGAAAACGTCGACCGCGGACACGCCCTTCACGGTATCCGTGGATGCCGTAAACGGCGTGACGTCCGGCATATCCGCCCATGACCGGGCAAAAAGCGCGCGATTGTTCGTGGATCCGGATACGTCGCCGAAGGACTTCCAACGGCCGGGACATCTCTTCCCGTTGCAGGCACGCGACGGCGGCGTGCTGGAAAGGGACGGGCACACCGAGGCCACGGTCGACCTGATGCGGCTGGCCGGTCTCTACCCGGCGGGGGTCCTGTGCGAAGTGCTGGACGAGGACGGCTCTATGGCCCGTCTTCCCCGGTTGGTCGAAATCGCCGACGAGCATCATCTGAAAATCGCAACCATCAAAGACCTCATCGAGTACCGCCTCGAAGAGGAACTCGTACTGGAATTCGCCTGCAGCGGTGGGTAAGGCGGCGGAATCCCGGCTGAACCACGGCCGGAACGAGGAGTACACGGACCGGCATCCTGCCGCCGTCCGCCTGCGGGCAAGCCCGACGCCTGGTCAGACGACCCCTGCGTTCAGCCTGGGAGATCGGTCAGGCGGGCCTCGTGGGTCAGGCTGGCCACGCAAACCACACGTTCCAGGCAGGCCGGGAGACGGTCTTTCCGCGTCTTATTCATGTCCCAGTTACCCGACTATCTGCCGGAAGCCGTACTTCGGCTCAATGATCTCGCGCTCGACGCGCTGCCCGGCGTCGGGGACGTTTCCCTGGAGTCCGCCCACAGGTACTGCAGCCGTCTCGCGTGCCGGCACTACGAGAATTTCATCGTCGTTTCCCCCTTTCTGCCCACCGCGCTCCGGCGGCACTTTTACCATGTCTACGCCTACTGCCGGTGGTCCGACGACCTCGCCGACGAATCCGGAGACACCGGCCTGTCCCTCGAACTGCTCGACTGGTGGGACGCCGAATTGCAGGCCTGTTACGAGAACGAATTCCGTCATCCGGTTTTCGTCGCCCTCCGGGAAACGATCGATCGGTTCGAAATACCCATTGCCCCGTTCCGGGACCTGCTGACCGCGTTCCGGCAGGACCAGGTCGTGACGCGTTACAGGACCTACGCGGACGTGCTCGAATACTGTCGCTACTCCGCCAATCCCGTGGGCCGTATCGTGCTCTACCTGTGCGGCTACAGGGACAGGGAACGCCAGTTGCTTTCCGACGCCACGTGCACCGCACTCCAACTGGCCAATTTCTGGCAGGATGTTCGGGTAGACCTGGAAAAGGGCCGGATCTACCTTCCCCTGGAGGATCTGGACCGGTACCATTACACCGAAGAGGACCTCGAAACCGGGGTCTTCGACGATCGATTCAGGGGACTGATGGCGTACCAGGTGAACCGGACGCGCGAACTGTTCGATGAGGGACTCGGGCTGTGCGGGATGGTGGACGCGAGGGTCGGGCTGGACATCGAACTGTTCAACCGGTGCGGTTCCGCCCTCCTGGACCAGATCGAAAGACGGCGTTTCGACGTGCTGTCCCGGCGGCCCACCCTGTCGTCCGCACGGAAGACCGGCCTGTTCATGAAATACGCACTGAAACGACTATGGATTCGTTGAAACGTTCCTATGATTTCTGCCGCGCGGTCGCGAAATCGAGGGCGAGGAACTTCTACTATGCCTTCCTCGTCCTGCCGGCCGAAAGAAGACGGGCCATGTGCGCGGTCTATGCCTTCATGCGCTACTGTGACGATATCGTCGACGAGGAGGCCGGGGAGACCAGTGCAACAAGGACCGCGGGAACCGCCGGCGCGAACGGGACGGCCGGCGCAACCGGGGAGGCCCGGACGGCGGATCGTCTATCCCGGCTGAAGGCCTGTCGCGAGATCCTGGACAGCGCCTATGGAGGGACGCCGGACGGTGACAGCGCCTATGACGGAACGCCGAACGGTGACGGCATGTTACCGGCGTTCAGCGACACGGTGCGGCGGTTCGACATCCCCAGGGCGTATTTCGACGCCATTATAGACGGCGCGGAAATGGACCTTAACGTGACACGTTACGCCACCTTCGCGGACCTGTACCAGTACTGCTATCGCGTGGCTTCCGCCGTCGGACTGGTGTGCATACGCATCTTCGGATACCAGGGCGAAGAAGCCGAGCGCTACGCCGAGTCCTGCGGCATCGCCTTCCAGCTGACCAATATACTCCGCGACATCCGGGAAGACGCCGGGATGGGCCGCGTTTACCTGCCGCAGGAAGACCTCGACGCCTTCGGGTACCCGGAGGAGAACCTGCGGAACGGACTGTTCAACGAACCGTTCCGGCGACTGATGGGTTTCCAGGTGGAACGGGCCAGGAGCTTCTACGACGAGGCGCTGCCCCTCCTTCCGTTCGTTCAACCCGCGAGCCGGGCCTGTCTGGCGACGATGATCGGCATCTACCGGGCGTGTCTCGAGGAAATCCCCCGCCGCCAGTACGACGTCTATAGCCAGCGCATCGGTCTGTCCCCGTGGAAGAAGCTTTCCATCACGGCCCGGGCGCTGATCCGGAAGCGCGTATGACCCAGGCAATCGTTATCGGAGGAGGGCTTGCCGGACTGGCCGGAGCGGTCGCACTGGCCGATGCCGGCTTACAGGTCGAATTGTACGAAAGGCGTCCGATCCTCGGCGGCCGCGCCGCCTCCTTCATCCACCCGTCGAGCGGCGAAAGGGTAGACAACTGCCAGCACGTGCTCCTGGGCTGCTGCGTCAACCTCCTGGACTTCTACAAGCGCCTCGGTGTCGCGGAACATATCGATTTCCACGAGGACATCCCGTTCATCGACGAGTCCAGCCGGGTCTCCGTCATCGGGCCCTCGGTGCTTCCCCCGCCCCTTCACCTGCTTCCATCGTTCCTGCGACTGAAAACCATGGGCATCCGGGACAAGCTGTCCGTCGTCCGTACCGTGGCCGGCATGATTCGCCACGTCGCGAGACTACGGAAAAACGGCGATCCGGCCGTGACGTCCACCTCGGTATCCCCTTCCCAGCCGGCGCCTTCCCCGGCAGTCCTCGGCGCAGCGCCTTCCCCGATTTCCATGGCCGACTGGCTCGAGGGCCACGGGGCAACGAAACGAGCCGTCGAGGCCTTCTGGAAACCCTTCCTGATCAGCGCGCTCAACGATGAACTGGGCGACATCGATGCCGACTACGGAATCGGAACGGCCGTCCGGGCCATGCTGCTCAATCGCAGCGGATACGAGGTGGGACTGCCCGCCGTTCCGCTAGGAGATCTCTACGCGCCCTGCATAGACTACATCGAGCAGCGGGGCGGCCGTGTCGTGTTCAACCGAGGGGTTACCGGCATTTCCGTCCACGACGGCAAGGTGGCTTCCCTTTCGCTGCAGGACGGTTCGTCCGTCGAAGCCGAAGCGTACCTTTCGGCCCTGCCTTTCGACGTCCTGTGCAGGCTGCTCCCCCATAGCCAGGCCTCGGATCCCTACTTCGCGATGCTGGACGGGCTGTCGGTCTCGCCTATCACGGCCGTGCACGTCTGGTTCGACCGGCCCGTGACGGAACTGGGCTACGCCGCGGTGATCGGCCGGAGGATACAGTGGATATTCAACCAGTCCAGCCGGCACGCCGGATCCTTCTCCGCGGATCATGGCGGCGCCTATCTCGGCCTCGTGGTCAGCGCTTCCGACGACTGGATGAAAACCCCTCGGCAGGTCATCATCGATCAGGCCATGGAAGATCTCGAATCCCTCCTGCCCACCGCACGCCAGGCCAAACTGATCAAGGCCATCGTCGTCAAGGAGGGCCGAGCCACGTTCGCGCCCCGTCCCGGCAGCGACGCGTTGCGCCCCGGTCCATCCAGTCCCCTGTCCAATTTCTCCATCGCCGGAGACTGGGTGCAGACGGGCTGGCCGGCGACCATGGAAAGCGCCGTGCGCAGCGGTTACCAGGCCGCCGAGGTTCTGTTGCGGCCCCGGGGCGTACGGACACCCATCCTGAAACCCGACCTGCCTGCGGAGGGCCTGATGAAGTGGGTTACGGGACTGCGGGGCTTCTGATCGGTACGACATCTTGACCCCCCTTCGTTCTTCCGTTATATTTGAACAGTACTCATTCCGGTATCTGTCCGCTACGTTTCCCATTAGTTAAGGATCAATCCGAAAGAAGGATCTCTATGCCCGCCAACCTGCTTGCGTGCCGAACGGCAAGCTACGGTAAGTTCAGCGAATCCGCCTATGCCCATCTGCCCACGATCGGCGTTCATCACGTGGAAATCGACACCCCCGCGCCGGACCAGGTCGCCGGGGTCAAGTCCAGGCTCGAAGATCACGGGCTGTCGGCCAGCAGCCTGCAGTGCCCGGTGGAGATCCAGTACGACGACGTGGACGCGCGGCTGACCCCGCACCTGGACGCCGCCGCGGCCCTGGGCGCCGGAGTGCTCTTCGTAAGCGTACAGGCCGGGGAACTGGACAAGGGCGTGGCTTACGAGCGATTGCACCGTTGTGGCGCGAAAGCCGCCGAATACGGGATCACTATCGGCATGGAAACCCATCCCGACCTGATCACCAACGCGGCCGTCGCCCTGGAGACCATGGGCGGCGTCGACCACCCCCGCGTCCGCGTGAACTACGACACGGCCAACATCCACTACTACAACCGGGACGTGGACCACGTCGACGAAATGGAAAAGGTCATCGACTACATCGGCAGCATGCATCTCAAGGATACCGACGGCCGATACAAGACCTGGTGCTTTCCCACTTTCGGCGAGGGCATCGTCGATTTCAAAACGGTTTTCGACCGGCTGAACGCCCACGGGTTCCACGGGCCGTTCACCATGGAAATCGAAGGCGTGGAAGGGGAATCGCTCAACGAAGAGGAGACCTGCCGGCGCGTGGCGGATTCGGTGGCGCACCTGCGGAGCGTCGGGTGTGACGTGTAGGAGGCGGGGCGTCCATGCCTGAACAGCAACTCCGGATGGTGCGGCCCGACCTGGAAGACCTGCCGGAAATCAGCGTGCCGGACGGGTATGCGCTGAGGACCTCCCGGCCCGGCGACGAAGCAGCCTGGTGCGAGATCATGAACACGGGCATCGGGACGGACTGGACGGCGGAGAAGTGCCGCAGGGAATTGACGGAACAGGAACCGTTCATGGCGGACGGGTGTTTCTTCGCAACGCGTGCGGGGGAAGCCGTGGCCACGGCCTGCGCCTATGACGTCCAGCCCGAGGGCATAAGCGCCGCGCAGGTACACATGGTATGCGCGAAACCGTCCCATCGCGGACGGGGACTGGGCCGCCTCGTTACCCTGGCCGTGCTACGTTACATGCGGGAGCGCGGCTACGCGGCCGCCTTTCTGGGTACGGACGATTTCCGCGTGCCGGCCGTCAAGACCTATCTCGGACTGGGGTTCATACCCGACTATATCGAGGACAGCCACCGATCACGCTGGTCCGCCGTGTTCGCGAAAGTCGGGAAACTACGGACCTAAGCCCGCGGACGGTCCGCATGGCGGGAACGGTCGCACGCAAACCACAACCCTCAACACGGACGTCTCAAATGCAGCGTATTCCATGCCGTATATTCAGCCGCATATCAAGCCGCGCAACGAACCCCGCGTACATGGCGGCCCTGGTCGTCCTGGCCGTCCTCGTCAGTCTGGTGCAGACGGCCCCGGCCGGCGCGCAGGACGCGGAGGCCGTGGACGTGCCTCCTGTCGTCATCACCGGATTCGGCCTCCTCGGCGGTTTCCCGTCGGGCGAGTTCGGCGATAACGTCAAGAACCCGGGTATCGGCATATCGGGATACGTGGGCTACATGATCCCCCGGACGCCCGCCGTGATCGGCCTGGACCTGGGCTACCTGATCTACGGACACGAGCGGCGCACCGAGCAGTTCAGCCTGACGATCCCCGATGTCCTCGTCGGCGTGGTCACCGAGAACAACATCTTTTCCATGAACGCCTTTCTCCGTATGCAGACCAGTCCCAACCCGTTGCGTTTCTACGTTGAAAGCTTCGTGGGCTTCCACTACCTGTTCACCAGCACGACGATCGAGGACCTCCCCCGGCTCAGCGGCGAAGAAATCGCCAGTTCCACGAACCTCGACGACTTCGCCTTTACTAAGGGCGTGGGCGGCGGAGTCCTGATTGAAGTATGGAACGGCGGCGAAGAGCGGACGCCGCAGAACCGCACCCTGCGGTCCGTTTCCCTGGAACTCAGGATGCGCTACCATGACGGTTCCGAAGCCGATTACCTGAAGCGGGGCGACATCGTCCGCAGGGAGGGAACGGCCGAACTCAACATCACCAAGTCGACCACCGATCTCATTACGGCCCATTTCGGACTCGCGATCGACTTCTAGCCCAGACCAACACCCCACATCCGGAGGTTAAGGATGATCCAGGACGACTCCACTATCGAGAGCATACCGGAATCGGCGTGGCAGGTGTCCCGCCGATCGTTCATAAAACGGCTGGCCGGCGGGATCGCCGCCGGTGGCGCCCTGGTTTACGGTACCCCCGCATCCGCTGAAGCGCCGGTAGAAGAACTTGAGACGGCGGTCTCCGACACGGATCCCGGCGACGAACATTACTGGCACGCGGTCCGGAGCCAGTTCCTCCTCCGGGACAACCTGGCACTGATGAACGCCGCGAACCTCTGCCCATCGCCCTATCCGGTGATGGAATCGGTCTTCAAGTATACCCGCGACCTGGACTACGACGCGTCGTTTCACAATCGGGCCAAGTACCGGCAGATCAGGGAAGACACGCGCGAGAAGATGGCGCGTCTTCTGGGCGCCCACCCCGACGAGATCGCGCTGGTGCGGAACACGAGCGAGGCCAACAACGCCATCAGCACCGGCTTCCACCTCGGCGCGGGCGACGAGGTGCTGCTCTCCGACCTGAACCACCCCTCGAACAGAACGGCGTGGCAGGTCAAAGCCAGGCGGTTCGGCTTCAAGATCAACTACGTGTCGGTCCCAGTGATTCCCGGCGGCGTGGCGGAAATCATCGATGCCTTTGATCGGGCGTACACCCCGGCGACGAAGGTCATGTCCTTCACGCACGTCTCCAACACCACCGGGCTTACCATGCCGGCCAGGGAGCTGTGCGCAGCGGCGCGGGAACGGGGCGTGTTCTCCCTGGTCGACGGCGCCCAGAGCTTCGGCGCCCTGAAGATCGATCTCGCGGACATGGGCTGCGACGCCTACACGGGCAGCGCGCACAAGTGGTTCATGGGTCCGAAGGAGGTCGGCGTGCTCTTTGTCCGCAAGGAAAGTCAGGACGCCGTCTGGCCCAGCATCGTGAGCGCGGGCTGGCGGGACGAAGTGGAGGAGAGCGCCCGCAAGTACGAGGTCCTCGGGCAGCGGGACGACGCGGCGCTTACCGCGACGGGACGGGGCGTCGAGTTCCACGAGAAGATCGGACCCGCCCGGGTGGAGGCCCGCATGCGCCAGGTGGCCACGGCCATCAAGGAAGGGCTTTCCGGCCTGCCGGGCATCGAGCTCTCCACGTCCATGGATCCCGCGCTTTCCGCCGGCGTCGTTATCTTCAAACCGGGCGTTCTCGATCCGCGCAAGGTCTTCGACAAGCTCTACAAGACGTACCATATCGCCGGTGCGGGCATGGGACCCAACGTCCGGCTTTCCCCCCATATTTACAATACCCTCGATGAGGCGGACCGCGCCGTTACCGCGGTCGCGGAGATGCTGAGGGACGGGGTCTGAGCCTTCCCGCCGGCGCAGGCCCACCGCCTGACGGGCCCATGTCAAAACGAAGCGCCGCCGTCATACTCTATGCCGCGCTGCTCATCGCGAGCGTGCTGCAGGTATTCCAGTCGATCGTCGTCGCCCATTTCTTCGACCCGGAATACCTGGCGCCCTACCGCTACGGCATCCTGGCGGCCGGATTCGCCTACCTGTTCGCCACCGGACTGATCGAGAGCGTCTTCTTCTTCATTTCGGGCAAATACGCCCCGGACGCCCGCAGGTACGTGGGGAACACCCTGGCCAGTTGCACGTTGATCTTCCTGGCCCTCCTCCTGTTCTTCAAAGGCGTGCTCGACCCCTATGTGCTCATCCACACGGAACTGGGACCCTATCTCCGGGAGATCGGCGCCTATCTCCTGATCGCCCTGTTCCTGTTCGTCAACATGACCGCCCATAATGCCCTGGTCGGAAGCGGCCACACGACCGCCGCCAGCGGCCTGCGCGTGTTTCAATACCTCCTGCGCATCCTTACCGTCGCCGGCGCGCTGTTCTCGGGCCTGATCACGTCCATCTACCCGCTCATCCTGCTGATCGTCGTCCTGGAAGGCAGCCAGTCCCTGCTCTACGGGCTCGTTCTGTTCAACAGGAAGCTGCTGTCCTTCCGGTTGCGGGGCATAGAAACCCGGGCCCAGTACCGCTACGCCTTCGGGCTGGGCGTCGCGGGATTCATCCCCTTCATCAACGGGAGCCTGGACAAGATCATGATCAGCGCCTTCCTGGGCGCCTCCAGCTTCTCGATCTACAGCGTGTCGGCCATCGAACTGCCCATTGCCGGCATCCTGATGAGCGTATTCGGTTCGGTGCTCTTTTCCACCTACGTGGGATACGCCGAAAACGGCGATCATCCGTCCATGGCGGCCCTGTGGCGCAAGTGCTCCAGGTACGGCATGATCGCCATCGTCCCCGCGGGGATCTTCGTCTTTCTCTTCTCCGACGTGCTGTACCGGCTCATCCTTCCGGACGCCTACTTCGAGGGCCACCGGGTCCTGGGCATCTACGCGCTGCTCCTCCTGCTTCGCTTCAACAGCCCGGACGTGCTCGCCCGGGTCCTCGACCGGAACGCGGTGATCGTCCAGGCCGCGACCGCCATGCTGATCGTCAACGTCGCGGGCAACCTGGTGTTCATCAAGGCCTTCGGCCTGTGGGGCGCGGCCCTGGCCACCCTCTGCGGGACCGCCGCGGGATGGATCTACTACCTGGCCCGCTACGCCCGGCTACTGAAGCAACCCGTAACCGCGCTCCTCCCCTGGAAACCGTATATCATCCTCATCGCCATCTCGGCGGTCTTCTTCGGCGCGGCGCGTTGGACCCTCGACCGGGTCGAGTTCAGTGCCGCCCTGGCCATCCTGGGCACTGCCGCTTACCTCTGGTATGCGTATACCTTGTTGGAGAAACCGGAGAAGGCGTACGTTCGGGACCTGGTGAGGAAGATGGGCGTTCCGCTTCGAACGACGGACTGAATCATCAATATGAGTCCTCCCAAACCCCACGTAACGATCATAATACTCAACTGGAACCGGGAAGCGGATACGCTGGAGTGCCTGGATTCCCTGGCGCAAATGAACTACCCTTCCTTTTCGATCGTGGTCGTGGACAACGGTTCGACGGACGGCTCACCCGAGGCCATCGAGCGGTGGGGACGTGAGCGCCTGCCATTGACGCTGATCCGCAACGGGGAAAACAGGGGATTCGTCCGCGGCAGCAACCAGGGCTTGCGCCATGCCCTTTCCACAGACACCGATTACGTCTTCCTGCTGAACAACGACACGGTCGTAGAGGCCGACGCGCTTTCATTGCTTGTCGTAGCGGCGGAACGCTCCGGCGAACGCTCCGGTGATATCGGTATGGCCGGGCCGAAGATTTACCAGCATGGGAAAAGGCTTGTGCTCGACAGCGCCGGTACCCGCACCATCCCTTGGCTGGCACAGGGATTCCTGATCGGACATGGCGAAGTGGACCACGGCCAGTACGACAATCCCGGCGAAATGCCCTATGTTACGGGAACGGCGCTCCTCGTCAAGCGCGCTGTCCTGGAAGAGGTCGGACTGATGGACGAGGACTATTTCTGCTATTTCGATGACTTCGACTGGGGCCTGAAGGCGCGAAAAGCCGGCTATAGACTGCTATTAGAGCCCAGAGCCGTCGTCCGCCACAAGGGGTCGCAAACGGCCGGATTAAATAGCCCGTTCTACGTGCATCACATGGTACGAAGCCGGATTCTATTCGCGAGAAAAAACGTGCCGCTTCTGCTGTATCTGTTCGCGTTCCTGCCCTACCTTTTTCTATATCGCTATCTTCGGCCGGCGGGTATCTTGATCTTCCGTCGCCGATGGGACCATCTAGGCGCACTCCATCGAGGGATTCGGGAGGGTTTCACCGCGCCGGTCACTACAGACACCTGCCGATCACCCCGGCATTCCGACTGAAACTAACCATTAAGGGCCTTCATGGCGAAGAAGCAAACATATACACGACCCGAACGGCGCAACATCGGTAGATCGGACCGGAACCGTCGACCACGCAAGGACCGAAGCCTACATCCATACATCCTGGATGGCCTGCTGTGTCTCGTCATCGCGGTGCTTGCCGTTTTCGTCTATCGCGGTTACATCATCGAGGGCAAGGCGGACATCCGGCCCGATTTCATCGGCCAAGCCATACCCTTTGACCGTTTCGCGCAGGATTTCGAAGAAGTGTTTGACGAGACGCCGCTCTGGTACCCCCACATCTTCGGGGGCATGCCCTACCAGGCCAGCGGCACGTATCACCATCTGCAGTACAGCTTCGAAGCCCTGATCAACGCTGTCCTGCCGGACCGGCTCATCAGCGCGCTCCACGGCCGCTACTTCTTCCACCTGCTTCTCGGCGCCGTGTCCATGTTTTCCCTGGCGCGCACATTGTCGCTCTCCCGGCCCGCATCATTCATCGCGGCCACGGCCTTCGTCTTTTCCACCCACATGATGGCCACGGAACATGCCAACCGGTTCATCTGCTTCATGCACGTACCCCTGGTCTTCCTGGCCGCTTACCGCGTCTTTGACCGCGGACGGCCCTTCGACATGCTATTGCTCGGTGCAGCCCTGGGCTCTCAACTGAGTTCCTACCATCCGCAGATTGCCTTCTACACGGCCATGTTGATCGGTCTGTACGCCGTTTACGCGGTCGTGAACGACATGCGAGACAAAACGTCCGCAGGCCAGATAGTCAAGAAATCCGCACAGTTTACCGGCGGCGTCGTGCTGGCCATTGCCGTCGCGGCCGTGCTGATCCTTCCCATGCAGGAATACGCGCAACTCTCCGCCCGCGGCCTTTCCGTGGGGGGCAGCGACGTGAACGTGCCCTTCGCCACGAGCTGGTCGTTCCCTCCGGTTGAAATCCTGACCTTCATCATCCCTTCCTTTGCGGGTTTTGGCGGTCCGTTTTACTGGGGCGATATGCCGTTTACCGATTTCCCGAACTACCTGGGCGTCGTCGTCGTCGTCCTGGCCGTGGCGGGCATCGTGCTGAACAGATCGCGTATGACCCTGTTCCTGGTCATCGCGGCGGTCCTGGCCCTGCTGGTATCCTTCGGACGGCACCTGCCGCCCGTATCCTACGTCATGCTCCACCTCGTTCCGTTCTTTGGCAAGTTCCGCGCGCCCGTCATGATCTTGGTCCTGTCGCAGTTCGCCGTAGCGCTTCTCGCCGGTTACGGCGTGCATGCCCTGATCGAGCGCATACGGGAGGGCAAAGACATGCTTGGGCGTTTCGCGAAAACGCAGTGCGTCGTTGCCGGTGGGGTACTGCTGCTCGTCCTTGCGCTGACCGTATTCGAATCCTCATTCCAGTCCTTCATGACGGGCGTCTACACAGAGGCCGACGCGGCGCACGGGGCACGCAGCGCCATGGTGAACAACCCCGACTACCATGCCGGAGTCAATGACATGCGTTTCTATCGGCTCATGGGCGACCTGTGGATCATGGTGCTGTTGCTTTGCGCGGCGTCCGCATTGATCTATGCTACCCGCAAGACGGGTCCCAAGCTGTTAACCGCGGGTTTAGGCGCCCTGGTCATCGTCGATCTTTTGCTCGTAGCCTCGCGGGTCGTGAACCCGGAAGACGATCCCGCGCAGATCGAAGCCTACTATGCCGCACGGGAGACCGAAGTCGTTAAGGCATTGAAAGACGATCCCTATCCCTATCGCATCCTGCCGCTCTCCGAATTCTCTTCGAATGAGTACGGTTACTTCGGCATCTCCACTATCGGAGGTTACCACGCGGCGAAACTTGGCGTCTACCAGGAACTCATGGATCAGGTGGGATTCAATTCCTTCCCTGTGCTGAACATGCTGAACACCCGGTACCTGGTTTCCGCGCAACCTATTCAGGCCGATGG
Source organism: bacterium (assembly GCA_965207085.1). GTDB lineage: Bacteria > JAAXHH01 > JAAXHH01 > JAAXHH01 > JAAXHH01 > JAAXHH01. The sequence goes on from CBDBLQ010000002.1 coordinate 1,013,564, forward strand.
ACTTACCCCTGTGGTCGAGTCCCAAGGCGGGCACCTCTACAGGAACGAGACCGCCCTGCCGAGGGCCTTCCTGGTGGACAGCGTGCGCGTGGTCTCCGAGAAGGACGCCATCTTCGAAGCGATGAGAGATCCCGGGTTCCGTCCCGGTGAATACGCGATCCTGGAAAAACCCGTCGCGGAGCGGCTCGGTCCGCTGGGTAATTCGACCGTGGAGATCACGCTTCACACGCCGCACCGCATCGAGATGGCCGTGGATGCGGCCGCGCCTTGTCTGCTGGTACTGAGCGAGATCTACTATCCAGCCGGGTGGCAGGCCACCATTGACGGTCAATCTGCCGAGATATACCAGACCAACTACGTGCTTCGTTCCGTGGTCGTCCCGAAGGGGCGCCATGAAGTGGTCATGACGTTCCAACCGTCGAGTTTCACTGCGGGCAACCTGGTGAGCCGGATCACCAGTGCGCTGGTGCTGGCCGGTCTGCTCGCCGCGGGTGCCATGCGCATCCGAAAAAACCTGAAAAACCGGGCCTGAATCGGGCCTGAAACCGAACGAAAACCATGAAATCTCTGATCATCGTTCCCACCTACAACGAACTCGAGAACATACGGCAGCTTCTGCCCGAATTGATGGCGCTGGACCCGGATATCCGCGTGCTTGTGGTGGATGACAGTTCGCCGGACGGGACGGGGAAGCTGGTCGATGAACTGGCCGCGGAGAACGAGAGAATAAGCGTCCTGCATCGACCCGAAAAGCTGGGGTTGGGCTCGGCCTACGTGGCGGGTTTCAAGCACGCCATTCAGCAGGACGTGGACTGCGTATTTGAAATGGACGCCGACTTTTCCCACGATCCCGCCATGATTCCCAGGTTCATCGAGCAGATCGCGTCCTGCGACGTGGTGATCGGATCCCGGTACATCAGCGGCATCAACGTGGTGAACTGGCCCATGTCCCGGCTATTGCTCAGCTATTTCGCCAATATCTATACCCGCGTGGTCACGGGCATGACGATCCGGGACACCACGTCGGGATACAAGTGCTTCCGGCGCGAAGTGCTCGAGCGCATCGACCTGGACCATGTCCGGTCCGACGGATACGCCTTCCAGATCGAGATGAATTTCCGGTGCTGGCGAAAGGGATACCGCGTGCGTGAAATCCCCATCATCTTCGTAGACCGGCGTTCAGGAACATCCAAGCTTTCCCGGGGCGTGATCAACGAAGCGGTCTGGATCGTCTGGTGGCTGCGCCTGCAACGCATACTGCGCCGATTATAGAAAGCCTCGTATCGGAAACCGCATATTGGAAACCGTAACCTGGAGAATGAAGGAGCCGCGTCATGTTGACCGAACAACAGTATCGGCACTACAAGACCTTTGGTTTTGTCGTCCTGCGGCAGGTCTTCACCCCGGATGAACTGGACATCATCAACAGGGAGTTCGACCACGGGCTGGAATCCGCCTATCGCCACCTGCCCTTCGACGGCACGGTCCGTCACTGGGTCACGATGATGGGTAGATCCACGCCTTTTTTCGGAAGTCTCCTGGAAGATCCCCGGCTCTGTGGAGTCGCCGAACAGCTCTACGGCGAGGATGCGCTGGGCATTGCCACCGACGCGAACCGTTACGTGGGCAACACGGGATGGCATCCGGATACCCACAGCATCCACCAGTACGGCATCAAGTTCGCTTTCTACCTGCAACCCGTAGGGCCGGAAACCGGTGCACTGCGCGTCATTCCGGGGTCGCACCGCAACCCCTTTCACGGCGATCTGAGACGGTTCATTTCCGAATTCGACCGCCAAAAGGAGGTGCCCTGCTACGTCTGTGATTCGGAACCGGGCGACATGGTGGGCTTCGACCTGAGATTATGGCACGCCAGCTACGGGGGCTCCAGCGACCGGCGCATGTGCACCTGCGTGTACTACAACAATCCGAGGACGCCTGAGGAAATCGAAACCACGAGGGATCAGGGGGCGAACAACGGCAAAGCCACCGCCAAGTATAACCGACCGAACGACCCCCCGGTCGACCCGTACTGGCTCACGAACCCAGATCTCAGTCCGAAGCGGCGGCGATGGCTGGACCGCCTTCTCGAGCTGGGTTTTTACCAGGACATGATCACCGACGATTCATGATGAACAGCCGCCTCAGGACACTGCTGGACGAAGGGAAGCCCGCCTTCGGCATACAGCTCCGGTTCGGATCTCCCGCCATCGCGGAACTGGCCGGCCTGGCCGGGTTCGACTGGATCCTGATCGACACCGAGCACGCGCCGCAGACGCCCGTGACCGTCCAGACCCAGATCCAGGCGGCGTGCTGCACGGCGGCCACGCCGATCGTCCGGATCACCCGCACCGACCCGGACGTGATCAAGCTGTACCTCGACATGGGCGCCATGGGAATCGTCGTCCCTTTTGTGAACACCCCGGAGGAGGCGAAGCTGGGGGCCGATGCCTGCCGCTATCCGCCGCGCGGCACGAGGGGATGGGGCCCTCACCGTGCAGCGGGCTACGGGCTACGGGCTGTTCGAAAAAGAATACACCGCTGAAATCGACGACATGGTGATATACGCGCCGATTATCGAGTCGGCCGAAGCGGTCGCGCGCATCGACGACATCATGGCCGTGGAGGGCGTGGACGGCTGTATCGTGGGTCCGGTGGACCTGTGCATTTCCCTCGGCATCCCCTTCCGGTTCGACCATCCGAAATACTTAGGCGCTCTCCGTCGCGTGCGGGAAGCCGGTCAGCGAACGGGAAAGCCCGTGGGACATCCCCTGCTCGGTTCCATGGATGACGAGGAGAACGTCCGGCGCCAGGTGGAAGAAGGCGTGCGTCTGCTTCTCGTTGGCGGCGACGAGCCGGTGTTGAAGGACGGGTTCCGACGGGCGGTCGCAGAACTGGCAATTTTGCGGCGCTAAAGTCGGATCCCGCGGTTTCACGACACCACGGCGACGCGGCGGTCTCAGGACGCCCTGGTTCCACGACACCGCGTCTGCGCGTCCGTCATGCCGATACCGCCGGTTTCCTCGCGATCAGCGCCTGACTTACCGTAGACAGACCCAGGATCATGGCCGTCAGATCGATCATGCAGCTTACACACTTGGTAAAAAAGTTTTCATAGCTGATTATACTGTACATCAAGCCGGCCGAGCGAGGCGCATGGGGTTCCATGCCCAGCTTAATGCGGAGGCTTCCGGGCCAATGGCTCGCTTCGACGATGGCGCCGTGGAACGCGATCTCCAGATCGCAACCCAGGACACAGGCCGCAAGCGCCTTGCGAGATAACAAATGAAAGTGCCTTGGGGTGTGAAGCGCCAGCCAGTGGTTCTTGAAGATGTAACGGGAAAACCCGTTCAGATCGGGAGTTTCCAAATACACCACCCCGCCCGGCGCGAGATGATCCGAAATCCATCGGACCAGCCGTCCCGGATCGACCACGTGTTCGATGACTTGTTGGCAGATGATGGCATCGAACCGGTCCTCACATTCTACGTCCTCGATAGGTCCTTCGATAAGCGTCACGCCGCGATCGGAAAGGTGTGACCGGGCTTCGGGCTCGAACTTGAGATCATTGGCGAAAAGTTGGAGCGGAAAAGGCGCAAGTCCCGCCAGGTAGGTCAGGTTCCCGCCGAATCCCGCGCCGATGTCCAGCACCCGTGATTCGGGCCGGAGATTCGCGATCACCTTCCTGTTCCATCCCCGATCGAGTACGTTGAGCTTCAACCACCTGAACGGCGCAAGCGCGGGGTACTCTATTTCAGTGACGCGTACAACGTAGTCTCGCGGATAGATACGATCGATGTCCTCCATCCGGACTCTCGGAGACAGGTACACGTGCCCGCAGTCCGCGCACGCAACGAACCGGAACCGGTTGTCGCAGGTACGGTACTCGTAGTCGTATCCCTCGAAGACCGGCCGTGGTTCCGTCTTCGCGCTTCCGCACATCGCGCATGCGACCGGAACGAGATCCAGTTCGACACCGCTGCCGATCGGATTCTCCAGTTCGTTCATTCGCAGTCCGGCAGCATGAGACTATCCAGCTGGTCTCTGCTTTCTTGATTCAGTTTTTCGCCCACGCCATCAGGAATACATCCTGTTAATGGATCGTTCCCGTGAATTCGTTAGCACCAAAGCTTCACGGTCCTAGTCAGGTATCTCCACGACGACTTCGATACTCGAGGTTACGGATCCCGATTCGGCGGTAATCCGCGCGGTGCCGTTCGACACCGCCGTCACGAGTCCGGTCGAGCTGACCGTGGCGACGGTCGGATTACTGCTCGACCAGGCAACGGACGCAACGGGGATAGGCGCGTTCCCGCTGTCGTACACCTCGGCCTCGAGCTGGACGCTCTCACCCAACAGAGCCAGCGTGGCGGAGGTCGGGGCGATGGCTACACTGACCGCCACCTGCGTGACCTGTACATTCGCATCGGCGGATACGCCGCCTGATGTGGCTCTGATCTGGGCGGTGCCGTTCGACACCACCGTCACGAGACCGCCGCTGCCGACCGAGGCGACGGCCGGATTACTGCTCGACCAGGCAACGGTCGCGCCTGTTAGGACGTTGTTGTCCTGATCCAGTACCGTTGCGTTGATCTGCAACGTCTGTCCTATCGCGGTGATAATCACGGAAGGCGAAGAGAGGACGATTTTTGAAGAAATCCGGGCCGGCTCCGTGGGACTGTCCTTCCCGCATGCCGCCAGGGTCGCCACGATCAGAATGACGACATAGCGTGTAAACAGCAATTTAAAGCGTTTCATTACTGGTTTCCTCTGGGTGACTGTGTTTGGAGTCGTATTGAAAGAAGCTTCAGGGTCGGATCTGCCGGGAAAAACGATTTGATTGGAGAGACTATGGTCTATACAACGATATTAGCGGCTTTAAGTTCCCTTCACCAGCCAGGAATAAACGCCGAAAGCAGCAGGAGGACTACTGCTGGGTCGCCTTGATGCGGTTGAGCGCCCGGTCCAGCGAAGCCCTGGCCCGGCCCAAGTCGACGTCTTCTTCGCCCGATCCCAGGCGCTGGCGCGCCCGTTCCTCGGCTTGCTTCGCCCTATCGACGTCGATGGCGTCCACCTCTTCGAAGGTCTCGGCCAGGACCGTCACCTGGGCCCTGAGCACTTCGACGAATCCGCCGGACACGGTATACTGCGTCCGGCCCTCGTCGTTCCGGATGGTCAGGACGCCCGGCCGCAGCGAGGTGAGCATGGGCACGTGGCCGATCAGCACCTCGAAATAGCCGTCCGTGCCCGGGGCCAGCACGCTGCGCGCCTCGCCTTCGAAGGCCATGCTGGAAGGCGTTACGATGACTAATGGGAACTCGCCTGCCATGATCTACTGAAGCTCCTTGGCTTTGTCGTAGGCTTCGTCGATGGTGCCCACCATGTAGAAAGCCTGCTCGGGCAGTTCGTCGCACTCGCCGTTGACCAGCTTCTCGAATCCCTCGACCGTATCCTCTACCTTGACGTACCGTCCCTCCAGGCCGGTGAAGATCTCCGCGACGAACATGGGCTGGGTCATGAACAACTCGATCTTCCGGGCGCGGGAGACGATCAGCTTGTCGTCGTCCGACAGCTCGTCGATCCCCAGGATGGCGATGATGTCCTGGAGGTCCTTGTACCGCTGCAGGACCTGCTGCACACCGCGGGCGACGCCGTAGTGCCGCTCTCCGACGACGGCGGGATCCAGGATCCGGGAATTGGAATCGAGGGGATCCACTGCCGGGAAGATGGCCCGGGCGAAGAGATCGCGGGACAGCGCGGTGATGGCGTCGAGATGGGGAAAGGCCGTCACGATGGCCGGATCGGTGTAGTCGTCGGCGGGCACGTAGATGGCCTGCACCGAAGTGATGGCGCCCTGCTTCGTGGAAGTGATGCGCTCCTGCAGGTCGCCCATCTCCGTGCTCAGCGTGGGCTGGTATCCCACGGCGGAGGGCATGCGGCCGAGGAGGGCGGATACTTCGGATCCGGCCTGCACGAAGCGGAAGATATTGTCGATGAAGAGCAGCACGTCGCGGCCTTCCTCGTCGCGGAAATACTCGGCGATGGCCACGCCGGACAGGCCGACGCGCAGGCGCACGCCCGGCGGCTCGTTCATCTGGCCGAACACCAGGGCGGTCTTGTCGAGCACCTTCGCCTCTTCCATTTCCAGCCAGAGGTCGTTGCCCTCGCGAGACCGTTCGCCCACCCCGGCGAACACGGAGATTCCTCCGTGCTCCCGGGCGATGTTGTTGATCAGTTCCTTGATCAGCACCGTCTTGCCCGTACCGGCGCCGCCGAGCAGTCCCGTCTTCCCGCCGCGGGTATAGGGTTCCATGAGGTCCATGACCTTGATCCCCGTCTCGAACATCTCCGCCGAGGTCGTCAGGTCCTCCTGCTCCGGCGCGCGGCGATGGATCGGGTAGTGATGATCCGATTCCACCGATCCGCCGTCGTCGATGGGGCGGCCGAGGACGTTCATCATGCGGCCGAGGACGGCGGGTCCCACGGGAACGTTGATCGGTCCGCCGGTGTCGACGGCCGGCACGCCGCGGACCAGCCCGTCCGTGGCGTCCATGGCCACGCACCGCACCTTGTTGTCGCCCAGGTGCTGCTGGACTTCGAGGACCAGTGCGTCGCTGCCCTCAACGGGTACTTCGAGGGCGTTGTAGATCTTCGGCAGCGCGCCCGAACCGAATTCGACGTCAACGACGGCGCCGATGATCTGCGCCACGGTTCCTGTATTCGTTCCTTCCATGGTTTCCCTTCCCCGGTCAGCGGGCGGCCGCCCGAACGTTACTTCAGTGCTTCGGCGCCGCCCACGATGTCCATCAGTTCGGATGTAATGGTTTCCTGGCGGATCTTGTTGGCCGTCAGGGTCAGATCGTCGATCAGGTCGCTTGCATTTCGGGTGGCGTTGTCCATGGCCATCATGCGGGCGGCTTCTTCCGCCGTATTGGATTCAAGCAGCACGCGCCAGAGCTGGAAACGGAGATGCTGCGGCAGCAGGTCGTTCAGGAGCAGAGGCTGCGACGGCTCGTAGACGTAGCCGGTGAACCCCGGATCGTCCTCCACCGCCATGGGCGGCACGGGGAGCAGTTGCTCGGTCACCAAACTCTGCTGGCCTGCGGACTTGAACTCGTTGTAGAGCATATCCACCCGGTCGATCGTACCGTTGTTGTAAAGCCTGGTCACCTCATCGGCGATCTCGCCGGCCTGGGCGTACTCCAGCGCCTGGAATACGTTGGTATGGCTGGAAAGGATCTCCAGCCGCTGGCGGGAAAGCGTGTCCGCCCCCTTGCGCCCCACGCAGAACAACGCGGGTGTCGGCGATCCCTCCCGGACGCTTTCCAGGGCGCGGCGCACGACGTTCGAGTTGAACCCGCCGCAGAATCCGCGGTCGGCCGTCACGACGATCAGCGCGGAGGCCTTCACCTCGCGGGGGGTCATGAGGGGATGCCGCTCGTCGGCCGTCTGCGCCGCCAGATGCTTCATCATCTCGTCCAGCTTGTGGGCGTAGGGTCGGGCGGCGAAGAGCCGGCTCTGCGCCCGGCGCAGGCGGACGCCGGCCACCGTCTGCATGGCCCGCGTGATCTTCTGGATGTCCTTCGTACTCGCAATGCGTCGCCTGATTTCGCGAAGTGACGGCATGGTGCCCTTTCTACGCGTTATACGTCTTGCTGAATTCCTCGACCGCGCCCCGGATGCGCTGCTCGGTGTCTTCGCTCAGTTCCCTGGTCTCCCGGATCTCGCGGCCCACGTCCGAATGGTGCGTCTCCATGTGCTGGAGAAAGGCCGCCACGAAGGGCTGCACTTCGCCCACCTCGAGGTCGTTCAACATCCCGTTGACGCCCACGTAGAGCGAAAGGATCTGTTCCTCGACCGCCATGGGCCGGTACTGGGACTGTTTGAGCAGCTCGACCAGCCGCTCGCCCAGGTGAAGCTCCCGTTGCGTGGTCTGGTCCAGTCCCGACGTGCCGAACCGGGCGAAGGCCTCCAGCTCGCGGTACCGGGCCAGCGACGTTCTCAGCAGCCCGGCGACCTGGCGCGATTTCATCGCCTTGATCTGCGCGGCGCCGCCCACGCGGGAGACCGACAGGCCCACGTTCACCGCCGGCCGCTGACCGGCGAAGAACAGGTTGGACTCCAGGAAGATCTGTCCGTCGGTAATGGAAATCACGTTGGTCGGTATGTAGGTCGACACGTCGCCGAACTGGGTCTCGATGACGGGCAGCGCGGTAAGCGATCCGGATCCGTATTCGTCGCTCATCTTGGCCGCACGCTCCAGGAGCCGGGAGTGAAGGTAGAACACGTCTCCCGGATAAGCTTCCCGGCCCGGCGGCCGCCGCAGGTTCAGCGACAGCTGCCGGTAGGCCACCGCGTGCTTGGTCAGATCGTCGTAGATGGCAAGGGCGTGCTTGCCGTTGTCGCGGTAGTGCTCGCCCATGGTCGCGCCGCCGTAGGGCGCCAGGAACTGCATCGGCGCCGGCGTGCTGGCCGAGGCCACGACCACGGTAGTGTACTCCATGGCGCCGTGTTCCTCCAGGGTCGCGACCGTCTTGGCGATCGTGGAACCCTTCTGGCCGACGGCGACGTAGATACAGACCATGTCCTGGCCCTTCTGGTTGATGATCGCGTCCAGAGCCACGGCCGTCTTGCCCGTCTGCCGGTCGCCGATGATCAACTCGCGCTGTCCCCTTCCGATGGGGAACATGCTGTCGATCACCTTCAGGCCGGTATACATGGGTTCGTTCACGGGCTGGCGCTGCACGACGCCGGGGGCCTTCGTCTCGATCGGGCGGGACTCCGCGCCTACGACAGGTCCCTTTCCGTCTATCGGCCGGCCCAGGGAATCCACCACACGGCCCAGCAGACCGTCGCCCACGGCACACTCGACGATCCGCCCCGTGCGCTTGACCGGATCGCCCTCCTTGATCAGCTGGTCGTCCCCGAAGAGGATGCACCCGACGTTGTCCTCTTCCAGGTTCAGCACCATACCCACCACGTCGTTGGGAAACTCGACCAGTTCGTTCGCCATCACGTTGGACAGGCCCTGCACGCGGGCAATCCCGTCGCCCACCTGGAGCGCGGTACCCGTTTCGTAGATGTCGACCTCTCTCTTGAAATCGAGCACCTGCTGCTTGAGGAGTTCGGAGACCTCGTCCGCACGAATTGCAATTTCATCAAACGCCATTGTCTTCTCCATCGAGGGTCATTTTCGAACGAGCGCCTGCCGGACCCGCTGGAGCTGGGTCGCCAGGCTGCTGTCGAACACATGGTCGCCCACGCGTACCACGAATCCTCCAATCAAGTCCCGGTCTACGGCGGTCCGCATACGAACGCGCTGCCCGGTCTGCGCTTCCAGCCTGGTTTTCAAGTCGTCTTCCTGCGTGTCGGTCAGCGCGACCGCGCTCACGACGTCCGCGTTTACGATGCCGTCCCATTCGTCCAGGATCGTGCGGCAGGCGTCCAGGATCTCGGGCAGGTTGCGCGCCCGCCGCCTGGATGCCAGCAGATAGAGGAAATTGAGGGTGATGTCCTGGACTTTGCCTTCGAAAATCTCACCCAGCATGCGTTGCTTCACGTCCGCGGGAATGACCTTGTCCGTGATGAAGTCCACGAAGGGTTGCGAGTCCCGGCACAACTGCTCGAAAGCCGTGATTTCCCCGCGCACCGCGTCCAGGGTGTTGGTTTCCGCCGCGGCTTCCAGCCACGCCCCGGCATAGCGGTATGCGATGTCTGTCTTGCTGGCCATCGGTCCCTTATTCCTTTGAAGGCATCTGAGCGATGAACTCGTCCACGACCTTCCGGTGTTCCGTCGCGTCCAGCGTGCTGTTCAGGATCCTGCCCGCGATTTCCACCGCCAGGTCGCCCACCTGTGCGCGCAGTTCGGCCACGGCGTGTTCCTTCTCGCGCCGGATCGTGTTGCGCGCCTTCTCGAGCTCGCGCTCCGCGTCCTGCTGGGTCTGCTCGAGGATCCGGCCGCGTTCCGCGTTGGCCTGGTCGACCGCGGCCTGCATCTTCTCGCGGGTCTCGGTCTCGATTTCCTCGAGCCGCCGCCTGGCTTCCTCGTGCAGACGGTCCAGTTCCGCCCGGTCCGCGTCCAGCCCCTCCATGCGGTCGCGGATATCCCGTTTCCTGTCTTCGATGGCCTGGGCGATGAATCCGAAGACATACTTCCTCAGGACGAAGAACAGGACGGCGAACCCGATCATCTGGATGATCAGGGTACTCAGGTCAATGCCAAGATCGTGCAAGATATCTAACACGCGCTAGCTCCTTCGAACGCCGGCGGCACGCTCCTTAACAGGCACGCGCCGCAAGCCGCTTGTCCGCTATTGGGCGAGGCGGCTCAGTTCCATGACCTGTTCGAAGGACGGCAACTGGCCCTGGAGCATGAAGAACACCAGCAGGCCGTAGATTGCCAGCGATTCCATGAACGCCAGGCCGATGATCAACACCAGCTGAATGCGGCCGGCGGATTCGGGTTGACGGGAAATGCCCTGACAGGCCAGACCGGTTGCGATCCCCTGACCGACACCCGAGCCGATGGCCGCTACGGAAACGGCCAACGCCACGCCAAGACCTAAACCCATGTAGTACAGCATGAAGCGAGCTCCTTTCGGAATGGAGAATGAACTACATCAAATCAAACATCTATATCAAAATCAGTTACATCAGAATCAGTGGTCTTCCTCCCCGTGGTCGTGATCCAGGAACTGGGCCACGTACACGGCGCTCAGCACCGAGAAGATCATCGCCTGGACCGTCCCTGAAAACACGCCGAACATCAACATCGGAACCTGCATAGGCACGAAGGGCACTTCGAGTGCGCCGATGAGGAAGACCGGGGACAGGCCCAGCAGCACCAGTACGATCATCTCTTCTCCGAACACGTTGCCGAAGAGGCGGATCGACAGGGAGATGACCTTGGCGAACTCGCCCACGATATGAAGCGGGCACATGAGCACGCCCATCCACTTGGGCTCGCCCCAGAAATGCCAGAGATAGGCCTTGAGTCCGATCTCGCGCAGTCCGATGAGATGGGCCGAGACGATGGAGATCAGGGCGAATCCGAGGGTGGTGTTCAGGTCGGCGGTGGGCGACTGCATACCGGGTATGACGCCCAGCATGTTCATGAACCAGATGTAGATGAAGAAGGAGGCGAAAAAGGGAATGTACTTCCTGCCGCGCTCCCCGACGATATTGAGGAAGAACCCGGTCAGTCCCTCGACGGCCATTTCGAACAGCGTCTGGACCGAGCCTTCGGGTATGCGCTTGAACGTCCTTACCGCGATGGTTACGAGAACGAGGACAATTACGAAGACGAGCAGGGTGTTCAGCAGGAGATCCGGCTGCCTGACGGGTTGGGGGATCCAATCGGCCAGCGGGCCCAGCAGGTAAAATATCCCATGTAGAATCGAGTAGTGCGCTTCACCGCTTCCCCCCTCCGACGCCATCGACAGAGAGAGGACACTCGACCACGGACCAGTCAAAGGACAACCTCCTTACCGGTACGACCGCTTCGGCTTGTTCAACACGGCGGTCCAGTCTGCCCGATTATCCGATGAACCCTGTCTCATGACCAGGACGAGGCCGCACAGGGTCAGCGTGAAGGGGGTCAGGGACACGCCCGTCAGCAACCCGATAGGGTGGAACCAGTCCCCCGACGTCACGAAATAAAGCACGATTCCCAGCAGCGGCAACTTGGCCAGCAGCAGCAGGAACAGCTTGTTGCGGTTCCGCTTGATCTGCTCACCGGGCGTCACGAATCGGCGGACCAGCCAGGCCGTGACGTAGAGCATCATCAGCCCGATCATCGATCCGACGAAGAAATTGACGGCAAGCAGGTCCGCGCCCGCCACGCGCGCCGCGATGGCGCCGACGATGGTCAGCACGGCGCAGATCCGGTAGACGCGGGGCAGGAATCGCCTCAGCGGTTCGCCGTCATGTTCAGTGTTCTGCGCCATTTCTCTCCCGTTCCGCCGCTTCGATCTTTCTGTTCAGCCGTTTCAGCGTCCTCGCCATCTCCAGGAACCCGGCCACGACCCCGAGCATGGCGCCGCCGACGCCGCCCCAGGGCTTCCATTCAGGCCAGACCCGTTCGACCTGGTGACCCAGGAAGTACCCGATCGCGGTGGCGAACACCAGGGTCAGGCCGATTACGGCGAGCTCCCCGGCTTCCCTCATGTACGGCCATTTGCCTGCGTGTCCCATGCCATAGTCCATCAGTCAACGCCCGCAGGGATATTGCGGTCCCCCTGGTCCGCTCGGTCCGATCCGACGGGTTCGTCCGCCATGGCCGAATTCCCGTGGAAGACCGCCCCTTCCTCGATGACGAGGGTCTTGGTCTTCAAGTCGCCGACCAGGGTGGATTTGCCGCCCAGGAGTATGTGTTGCGATACGATCAGGTGGCTTTCCACGTAACCATGAATGACCGCGGTCTTGGAATCTATGGCCGATCCTACGATCCGGCCGGACTTGCCGACCTCGACCCCTTCGGTGGCTTTCACGTCGCCGTGCACGGTGCCGTCTATCCGGACATTGCCCTCAACGTCCATCGAGCCGATCACTTCAGTGCCTTTGGCAATTATCGTCATACCGCGCTTCCGGAATCTACCTGCGCCTGATGGACTGCCTGATCTGTACGTGTCAGCGTTGTGTTCGCAGGCTCAGCAGCAGATCATCCCAGTGGATGACCTCCGGCAGGTAGCCGCGGGGATCTACGGGATCGTCGTCTTTCCAGACCTCGTAATGCAGATGCGGCGCCGTACTTCGGCCCGTATTCCCCACCAGGGCAATGATCTGCCCTCTGCGTACCGCCTGGCCTCGGTCGACGCGCAGCCTGGCGTTGTGGCCGTAACGCGTCGACATATCATATCCGTGATCGATCTCCACCAGCCAGCCCAGGTGCTGGTCCCAGTCCGCGAACGTCACGATCCCGTCGGCCGTGGACACGACCGGTGTACTTTCGCGGGCGGCTACGTCCAGGCCGAAATGCGTCGCGACGATCGGGTCGTCCCCGGATTGAAACTCCCGGGTCACCCAGCCCGCCACGGGCCATATGGACGGCACGTATCGGAACAGCGCCGCACTTTCGCTTTCCGCGGCGGCCGTGCCTGCAGAAGAGGCCTTACCGGCCAGGTTGACCGCAGCACCCGCCGGCAAGCCGTCATCCGCCAGGAAGGGCAGCCCGTCCCGGTGGCCGGCCGCGACGGCCCAGGCAGACCATTGGGTGGTTTCATCCTCCACGCGGGCCAGGTATCCGGATTCGATCGGCTCTACACCCGCCAGCCTGCGAATGGTTCTGGCGGTCTCCTTCAATTCCTCCAGCTGCCGGGCCAGTTCCGCAGACTTGTCCTCCACCGACTTCATCTGTGCTTTCCAGGAATGGCCGAAAGTAACGTCGACAATACCCGCCGGAAGGACCAGGACCGCCACCGACGCGAGTACGCACAGGCCGATCACCACGACGAGCGCGCCGAACAGGAAACACGGCATGCGCAGTTCGTGCGCCCGGCCCGATCGGTCGGAGACGAAAACCAGGGATATCCTGTGCATTCTGATCATGGCCGACACCGCCCCGGATACGTGCGTGCCTCCTCGTTCCGTTGCGCCTCGCGACGGATTCGGCGCAACAGGATAAATATAGGCCGCCGACCCGAAAAGTCAACGGATATCGGCAAAATAACGGGGCTGAACAGGCGTAGGGCGTGTGCGGGGTCAGGCGGGTCTCACAGTCGGACTTTCAGCAGTTCGAGGATGCGGTTCAGGTCGTCCGTGGAATAGAATTCGATTTCGATCTTCCCCTTGTGCTGCCTGCGATTGATATTCACCTTCGTGCCGAGAATGCGCTGCATGATGGACTCGGCGGCCGCGAGGTCGTGGGGCTTGCGCGCCGGAGCGCTTTCCCGCTTCTCCTCGAAGCGTTTCTTGACCAGTTCTTCCACCTTGCGGACGGACAGGCCCTTCTTTACGACCTGCTTGCACAACTCGGCCTGTTCCGTTCGGTTTTCCAGTCCGAGCAGCGCCCGCGCGTGGCCCATGGTGATCTCGTCGGCCAGGAGGCACTTCTGGACCTCGGCCGGCAGTTTCAGCAACCGGAGCGTGTTGGCCACCGTCGTCCGGTTCTTTCCGACGCGCGTGGCGACTTCCTCCTGCGTGAGGTGGCATTCTTCCTGCAGACGTAGATACGCCCGGGCTTCGTGAATCGGGTTCAGGTCGTCCCGCTGGATGTTCTCGATCAGCGACAGTTCCATCATTTCTTCGGGGGATGAAACCGCCATGACGATGGCCGGAATGGTCTGGTAACCCGTTTGCCTGGCGGCCCGCAGCCTCCGTTCACCGGCGATCAGTTCATATTCCTCCTGCCCGTTCTTCCGGCGGACGGTGACCGGCTGGATTACGCCTTTTTCGAGGATGGACCGGGCCAGTTCGTCGAGCCTGGCCTGGTCGAAGGACTGTCTCGGCTGGTATGGATTGGCCGAAATCCGGTCTATCGGCACCTGGAGCACGCTTTGCCGACCTTCCTGGTCTTCCGGAAGGTCAGGAATCAGCGCTTCCAGCCCCCGTCCCAGCGCTTTCCTGGCTGCCATTGGCCATCACCTCTCTGGCCAGATTCATATAGCTCTCCGCGCCAGACGAGAGAATATCGTAGAGGATGATCGGACTCCCGAAACCCGGCGCTTCGCTCAACCGGACGTTTCTCGGGATGGTGGTCTGGTAGACCTTGTCCGCGAAATACTGCTTGGCTTCCACCTCGATCTGTCTCGAAAGATTGAGCCGCCTATCGTACATCGTCAGGAGGATGCCTTCGATCTTCAGGTTCCGGTTCAGGTGCTTCTGGATCTTCCGGATCGAATTGAGCAACTGCCCGAGTCCCTCGAGGGCGTAATACTCGCACTGTATGGGAATCAACACCGAGTCGGCCGCGGTGAGGGCGTTCAGGGTAAGCAGGCTCAGGGAGGGCGGACAGTCGATCAGGATGTATTCGTACTCGTCGCGTATGGGCTTGATCGCCTCTTCCAGTTTCCGTTCCCGGGCGATGGCCGAGACCAGTTCGATTTCGGCGCCGACCAGCCGCCGATGGGCCGGAACGGCGTGAAGCGCGGGGATCTCGGTCTGCTGGACGGCTTCCTCGATGTCGCGCTCGTCCAGCAAGACTTCGTAAATCGTCACGTCCAGCGTACGATCCTGCAGGCCGAGTCCCGACGTGGCGTTCGACTGCGGGTCCAGATCGACCAGCAGCGTCTTTTTTTCCGCGACACCCAGGCAGGCGGACAGGTTGACGGATGTCGTCGTCTTGCCCACCCCGCCCTTCTGATTCGCAATCGAAATGACTTTGCCCATAAACGCAAATCACCCGTCGTCAGCGGAACGGATCAGTACCACGGCGTGGGCCGCGACGCCTTCTTCCCGTCCCGTGAATCCGAGTCTCTCTGAAGTTGTGGCCTTGATCGACACGCGGTCGTCCGGGAGTCCGAGGGCTTCGCCGATACGGCTGCGCATCTGCTGCACGTAGGACGAAAGTTTCGGACGTTCCGCAACGACGGTGGCGTCCACATTCGTTACAGTATAACCGGATTCGCCCAGTGCGTCAACAATCCGTTGGAGCAGTACGAGGCTGGAAATCCCGCGGTATCGGGCGTCGGTATCCGGGAAGTGGACCCCAATGTCGCCCAGCGCCGCCGCACCCAGCATAGCGTCTCCGATGGCGTGCGAGAGCACGTCCGCGTCCGAGTGGCCCCGCAGCCCGCGATCATGGGGAATGGCCACGCCGCCCAGCACGAGGGGACTGCCTTCCGCGAAGGCGTGAACGTCGTATCCGGTACCTATGCGAATGTCATCCATGTCCAATACCTCGTTCGTCGGTTTTCGGTTGCCGCACCGTCAGATCCGCCCCTGCCGCCGCAATATGCGCTCGGCGATTTCAAGGTCTTCCGCCGTGGTCACCTTGATGTTGTCGGGGCTGCCCTCCAGCACCCGCACCACGTATCCGGCCCGTTCCACCAGTTCGGCGTCGTCGGTACCCACGTAGCCTTCTTCGCGCGCCCGTTCATGGGCCGCCCGCAGGATCCGGTATTCGAACGTCTGCGGCGTCTGCGCCCGCCAGAGCGCAGACCGGTCCGGTGTCGCCTCGACCACGCCGTCCCGGATGATCTTCATCGTATCCGTGGCCGGGGTGGCCGAGATCACGGCGCCGTGCCTGGCGCCCCCGAGGACGGACGCTTCGAGCGCGCCCTGTTCGACGCAGGGCCGCGCCGCGTCGTGAATCAGCACGGACCCGGTGCCCTCGTCCAGAACCATCAGGCCGTGGTAGACCGACTCCTGGCGTGTGCTTCCCCCAGCGACCACGTCGGCCAGCTTCCGATGGGCGCCGCCCGGTCCGGCCAGATCCTCCCGGCAGGACGCTACCCGGGACGGTTCCACCACCAGCACGTAGCCATCCACGGCCGGGCACGCCTCGAAGACGGCCAGGGTATGGGTCAGGATCGACCTGCCGCCGATCGCGATATACGGTTTCTCCTCGACCGACCGCATGCGCAGGCCGGTTCCGGCGGCGGGGATGATACCCATGACCGAATTCAACGGCAGTGCCTCCTTCCGGGCCGAATCGAGCGTCGGGCGCGGGTGCCGGGGGACGCGGGCAACGGTTGCCGGCGGGCGCGTTCAACAAGTGCCGGCGTACGCGTACAACCCGCACGCCGGAAAACGTTCGTTCACGCGTTCCTCAGCGATCTTGCTCTAATGAATACAAATTAAAGCAATCGCGTGAAGGAATATGAATGATATTTTGGGGATCGAATCAAAAATCCGGGACGGGGACGTACCATCCCCGGATCAGGGGCCGCCCAGATACCACCAGGCCAGCAGGCTGCCGGAGGTTCCGGCCGTGAGGACCGCACCGACGAAAAACACGAGCAAAAAGGCGTGCCAGATTAAGAGGATGGTCAGCAGGGCGCAAGCCAGGATGATGGCAACTGAATGACCATCTGTTTCCGATGAGTTAAAATAGGTTTATAAAACCAAAAAGTAAAGTTATTTGATGTTTAAATTTTGAGTCTCCTCCGAAAAGTCCTGTGTTTACATGATGAAGGATAAGGTATAGATTTCCTGTGTCAAGCCTATGCCGCAATGGACCGGACCGCAGAAAGGGGCCCCGGATGTTCAGGAAGAGCGATCCTTCTCGTCAGACGGACCTGTTCGGCGAATTCGAGGTGCCCATGAAGTCGTCTCGTCAGAAGCAGCTCAACGACCCGCGGGCCTGGCACAACCTGTTCTTTCTCCATGTCACCGCGCAGACCGACGAGACGCCCTACGTCGCGCTCTTCGACGAGACTGCCGGTCGTCCGAACGCGCCGGTGCGCGTGCTTTTGGCGATGATGGTCCTGAAGGAGGGTCACGGCTGGAGCGACGCTGCGCTTTACGAGCACTGCCGGTTCAACCTTCTGGTCATGCGGGCGTTGGGTCTTTCGAGCCTTTCGGACGAGGTGCCGGTGGAGTCGACGTATTATCTGTTCAAACAGTCCCTGTACCTCCATGAGCGGGCGACGGGCGAAGATCTGATCGGGGCGACCTTCGCGCAGTTGACCAGGTCGCAGGCTGCGGCCTTCGGGGTTTTGGGCCAGCAGATCCGCATGGACAGCAAGCTGATCGGTTCGAACATCGCCGCGTGCTGCCGCTTGCAGTTGGTCCTGGGCAGCCTTCGGTCGTTCTGGTCGTCCCTGGCGGAGACGGACCGTTCCCGCGTGTCGTCGTCCGACCGGGAGGCGCTGGACGACCTGCTCGAGCGCAAGCCTCATCAGACGGTGTACCGTCTTTCGCGTTCGGAGAAGGAAGCCATGCTGGAAGACGCGGGCCGTCTGCGGCGGCGGCTTGCGCGCGCGTACAGCAGTCGGGACAGCGACCGGCACGGCCTGATCGAACGGATCCTGTCGGAGCAGTACGCCTCGGGGCCGTCCCCTGACGATCTGCGTCCGAAGCCGGCCCGGGAGGTGTCGGCCTCCTCGTTGCAGTCCCCGGAAGACGCGGACGCCGCCTACCGGAAGAAGGGCGCGCAACAGGTCAAGGGCTACCGCGTGAACCTGACCGAGACCTGCAACGATCAGGGGCCGAACCTGATCGCCGACCTGGACGTTGCGCCGGCCTCGACGCCGGACAGCGCCTTCTGTGTCCCGGCGGTGGAACGCGCGCAGGAGGTGGTCGGAACGGTCGGCGAAGTATCCATGGACGGGGCGTATCAGGACGCAGGCAACGCCGTCTGGGCCCGGGACGGGGACAAGATCTTCCACTACAGCGGTATCCAGGGCAGAAAGGGGCGTTTTTCCTACGGCCGAAGGGGCGAGGAGGTATGGGTGGAAGACGTCCAAACCGGCCAGCGGCAGCGCGCCACGGCATACAAGCCGGGACACTACACGATCGAAGTGGACGGCAGGAAACGGTACTTCACCGACCAGACCGTCGAGGCCTTCCAACGGCGCAGGCGGGTCGAAGACCTGCCCGAAGCCATAAGGCGGCGGCGCAACAACGTGGAGGCCAGCATCTTCCAACTGGTCATCCACACCAGAAACGGCAAGACGCGCTACCGGGGACAGGTTGCCCACCAGAGATGGGCAACCTGTCGCGGCCTGTGGATCAACCTGATGCGCATCAGGCATCATCTCGTCCAATCCTCGCCGGTTCCCGCCTGAGGGGCATAGAAGCCCGAAAACCGGCCTTGCGAAGACGGCGCGGACCCGGAAAAGGGCCTGGAACGAAGCGGAAAGCCCCACTACGAACCCCCAGCCGAAGTATGCGAAGCACATCCTGAACGATCGCTTACACCGCATCAGGGCGCTGGCGCATCGTCCTGACACGGTGAAAGACCCTTTTCGGACACGACTCAATTTTTGAATTGACTCAGACGATCAGCATGGCGTCGCCATAGCTGTAGAACCGGTATTTCTCCCGGACCGCTTCTTCGTACGCGGAAAGGATTAGCTCCCTCCCGGCAAAGGCGCTGACCAGCAACAGTAGCGTCGATTTCGGCAGGTGGAAATTGGTCAGCAGCGCGTCGACCAGCTTGAATTCATAGGGAGGATAGATGAAACACCGGGTAAGGCCCTCGTACCGGAGCGGTCCGAGGATGGCTTCGGCCCTGTCGCCTGCGCCGCCCGGTCCGCCTGGTCCCCCTGCCCCGGACGCGCCTCCGGATCTTCCCGCGACGCCGCTCCCCACCGCGATCGTCTCCAGGACGCGCACGGTCGTGGTTCCCACGGCGACTACGCGCCCTTTTGACCGCCTGTCCAGGATCGTTTCCGCCTGGTACGCTTCCACCCGGTAGTATTCCGCGTCCATCGCGTGGTCTTCCACGGTGTCGGCGCGGACCGGCTGGAACGTTCCCGGACCGACGTGGAGCAGAACCGGCACCACGGCCGTGCCTCGCGATCGGATGCGACCCAGCAGGGGCGCCGTGAAATGCAGTCCGGCCGTGGGCGCGGCCACGGCGCCGTATTCCTCCGCGTAGACCGTCTGGTAGCGGTCCCGGTCCTCCGCGTCCGGGGCGCGGCGTATGTAGGGCGGCAGCGGCGTGCGGCCCACCTGCTCGATGACCCGGACCACCTCCGCGTCCCCGTCGAAACGGACGTGACGAATCTCTTTCCCGGGATCGTCCTCCACGATGGCGGTCAGGACGCCGCCCTCCAGTTCCAGGCGCGTACCTTTTGCGAGGCGGGCGCCCGGTTTCAGCAGCGCTTCCCAGCGGGCGGGCGCGGTATCGCGGGCAGGCGTGGATGTGCGGGCAGGTAATGTTTCGGGAACTGGGCGGGCCGGGCAGACCCGGCGGACCAATACGACCTCAACCTTTCCGCCGGTTTCCGACCGCACCCCACGGAGCCTGGCCGGCATCACCCGCGTCCGGTTGAGCACCAGCGTGTCGGCCGGGGCCAGGTAGTCGACGATGTCCCGGAATGTCCGGTGTTCGATCTCGCCGCCGCGGCGGTGCACCACCATCAGCCTCGACGTGTCGCGGGGTTCGGCGGGGTATTGGGCGATCAGGTCTTCCGGCAGGAAATAGTCGTATTCGGATAGATTCACGGATTGTCGAACAGTCCGGCCTGCGGCCTGGGCGGCGTGGGCGGTCCGGCGAATCCCAGGTGGTCGTACGCCAGTTCGGTGGCCACCCTGCCCCGGGGGGTGCGCTTGATCAGTCCCTGTACGATGAGAAAGGGCTCGTACACCTCCTCGAGCGTTCCGCTCTCCTCGCCCACGGCCACGGCCAGCGTGTTCAGGCCCACGGGACCGCCCTCGTACTTCTCGATGATGGTCGTGAGGATCAGCCGGTTCATGTCGTCCAGCCCCATGTGGTCCACGCCCAGCATTTCGAAGGCGGCCTTCGCGGTCTCCCCGGTTATGCGGCCGTCACGCTTGACCTGGGCGTAGTCCCGCACCCGCTTCAGGTACCGGTTGGCGATCCGGGGGGTTCCCCTGGACCGCAGGGCGATCTCCATCGCACCGGACTCGTCGGTCTCCACGCCGATGATTTCCGCCGCTCGCGCAACGATCAGGTAAAGCTCGTCCGGCGTGTAGAAATCGAGGCGGATAGGGATACCGAAACGCGCCAGGAGCGGCGCCGTGAGCAGGCCCGTGCGCGTCGTCGCGCCCACCAGGGTGAAATGGTCCAGGTTGAGGGCGAGGGAACGGGCGTTCGGTCCGCGGTCCACGAGGATGTCGATCTTGAAATCCTCCATCGCCGCGTACATGTGCTCTTCCACCACGTGGTTCAGGCGATGGATCTCGTCGATGAAGAACACGTCTCCCGGCTGCAGGTTGGTCAGCAGGCCCGCAAGGTCGGCCGGCTTGTCCAGCACCGGTCCGGCGGTCTGTCGGATCTCCACGCCCATCTCGTTGGCGAGAATGGTGGCCAGCGTGGTCTTGCCCAGTCCGGGCGGACCGTGGAGCAGCACGTGGTCGATGTAGTTCTCACCGCGGGTCTTCGCGGCCTCGATGTACAGTTGGAGCTCCGCCTTGGCCTTTCCCTGGCCCGGGAATTCATCGAAACGGCCGGGACGCAGCGCACGGTCGAATTCGGCATCCTCGTCTAGCCGGTCGGGGTCGGTAAGCGGGAAGTCCCGTTCGTCCATCTACTGCCCCCTCCGGCTCTTGAGCACCGTTCGCATGATTTCCTCCGTGTCGAGCGTCTCCGGGCTTTCGGATAGTACGCGGATGACCAGCCTGCGCGCTTCAGGATGATCGAGGCCCAGGGACACCAGGCCCGTGATCGCGTCGTCCACTTCGGGGGTCTCTCCCGCCGGCGCCACGGGCAGTGCCTGTGTTCCGCCGGTGTCCATGGCGGCCAGCTTGTCGCGCAGTTCCATGATCAGCCGTTGCGCGGTCTTCCGCCCGATTTTGGGCAGCGAGACCAGTTTCCCGATGTCTTCGTTGATAATGGCCGCGGTGAACTCGGCGACCGTCGCGCCGGAAAGGATGTTCAGGGCCACGCCGGGACCGATGCCGGGCAGGGTGATCAGCACTTCGAAAAGCCGCTTCTCGTCCACGGTCGAGAATCCATAGAGCTGCATGCCGTCCTCCCGCGCATGCAGCACCGTTTCCACGCGGACACGCGAACGCGAGGGACCCAGGGCCTTGAGCGTGGATAGGGGAACGAACATGTGCAGGCCGATCCCGCCGACGGACACCGTGACGCTGTCGGGCTGCTTGTCGACCAGTTCACCTTCGACGAATGCGATCAACCGCCTTGATCCCTCCGGTTATCCGGTGATAGTGGCAGATGGCGACCGCCAGCGCGTCCGACGCGTCCTCCGGCAGGGGTTCCCGGCCGGGTCCCCGGTCGAGATTCAGCATGGCGCTGACCATGTACTGTACCTGCTGCTTCGATGCGCCGCCCCCGCGGACGATGGCCAGTTTCACATCGCGCGGTGCGTACTCCCAGACCCGCAGTCCCCGGTTCGCCGCGGCCAGGAGAGCGACGCCCCGGGCATGGCCCAGTACGAGGGCCGCCCGGGGAAACCGGCCGCCGAAGGTGGACTCGACGGCCACCAGCTCCGGATGGTTCCGGTCGATGACCTCGCACAGGCCGTCGTAGATGGCCTTGAGCCGGTCCGTGAGGGCTTTTCGCGAACCCGGACGCAACACGCCCTGGTCCAACAACCGGCACTGCCTGCCCCGGGCCTCGATCACGCCGTATCCCGTAATCACGCTGCCCGGATCGATTCCGAGGATGATCATGGATACCCGCTACCCGTTCATTTCCTCCAGCACCTTGTCGTCCACGTCGAAATTGGCGTACACATGCTGGACGTCGTCGTGGTCCTCGAGGACCTCCAAAAGCCGGAGAAGCTGTTCCGCTTCCTTGCCCGCGACGGCCACGGTCGACTGCGGGATGCGGCCGATTTCCGCCCGCAGGGGGGCGAAGCCGCTCTCCTTGAGCTGGACCCGGACCGCCTCGAAATCGGAAACGGCCGTCAGCACGTCCAGGGTATCTCCCTCGTCCAGGATGTCTTCCGCGCCGGCGTCGAGGGCGACCATCATCACCTCGTCCTCGTCGACGCCGCCTTTGTCCACCACGATCGTGCCCTTCTGGTCGAACATCCAGGCCACGCAACCCGACTCGCCCATGTTGCCGCCGTTCTTGGTGAAGGCATGGCGCATTTCGGACGTGGTGCGGTTCTTGTTGTCCGTCACCGCTTCCACCAGCAGCGCCACCCCGGCCGGGCCGTAACCCTCGTAGACCAGCTCCTCGTAATGCACGCCGTCCAGCTCGCCCGTGCCGCGCGCGATAGCTCGGTCGATGTTGGCCTGGGGCACGTTTTCCGCCCTGGCGGCGAGTACGGCCGTCCGGAGACGGGGGTTGGCCGTGACCGATCCGCCGCCCTGCCGCGCGGCGATGGTGATCTCCTTGATGACCCGGGTGAAGATCTTCCCGCGGGCGGCGTCTTTCTGCTCCTTCTTCCGCTTGATCGTGCTCCACTTGGAATGACCCGACAACTTGGCCTCCTCAGGGCATCGTAACGACCCGTTTCCCCGATCCCGTGTTATTGGAAGTGTCCCTGGCGCGAATGGCGAGGGTATGTTCTCCGGACTCCAGGCCGTCCAGGGCGATCTCGAAGGCCTCCGTCTCCGAATCCGTTACGCCGTCTTCGGGATGAACCACCCGCCAGTCGCCGCCGTCAATCGCGTATTCGACCCGGAACAGGGGACTGGCGCCGTCCCGGACCATGAAGGACAGCAGGCCGTCCGCCACGTCGATCCGGGTGACCTGCGGACCGGTATTGTCCACCAGGAAAGGCTCGCTGAGGTGTTCCGCCTCCAGAGCCTGGTCCGGAGGATTCGAGGGGGCGTCGCTGGCCACGACGCGGAGGACGTACTCGCCGTCCGGAAAGGTCTCGGAATCCCACGAATAGGAAGGCGTGCGCCGCTCCGACTCCAGGAGTTTCCACGTTTCCTCCGCTTCACCCCGGAAATAGATCTCGTAAGACAGTCCGTCCCCGTCGGGATCGCTCGCCCGGACCGCCACCGCCCGCATACCCTTCCGGTAGGCGGGCGTCCCGGTCGATGCGCTCTGGCCACGGCCGTTACCCCGGCCGCCGACCTGCGCGGCGATGCCCGGGGGGAGATCGGTCTGTGCGGACTGCCCGACCTGACCCTGCGCGGCGTCCCGCAGGTAGACACCCGGCTCGTACACCGTGACCGCATGCACCCTGGGCGGATTGTTCCGCGTCAGGTACGAGGCCGAAACGGACGAGACCGAGGGCGTTGCTTCGTTCTGCGTGCCCAGGACTACCTTCCATTGCAAGTAGCGGGCGGGCGGGCAGGTCAGGGCTTCCCCTGCCGGGTCGGTATAGGGGCCGGTCCACTCGCTCCAGGTCTGGTCCGGCGAATCCGTATTGCCGGACCGCGCGAACAGGCGGACCGACGTTCCGGGGGGCTGGTCGTCCTCCCACCGGATACGGCCCCACCGCGCCATGCCCCGGGTATCCCGGACGTCGGACTCGTACTCGCCCTCGCGCACGGACGTGGAACGCAGGCGGTAAAGGTTGCCGCGGTTGCTCGTCGCCACGACTACGCCGTCCGATGCGTCGGGCGACAGCGCCGTGATCTGCGACTCCTGCAGTTCGTTCAGCAGCGTGCCGGCGCCCCGTTCCCGGACGCTGTATAGCCGGCCGCTCGACCCGGTACCGATGAGCAGTTCGTTATCCTCGCGTATCGCCAGCGACAGGCCTACGTCCGTCTGGGACCGCCACCACTCCTCCACCCGGCCGTCCGGATCGATCCTGAAGACGACGCTGCCTCCCGTGGCGAAATTACCGGCGGACGGGCGATCGGCGGTCTCTGCCGCGGCGGTCACCTGAACCGCGGCGAGCATCGGAGCTCCGCCCGTATCATCGGACGCGCCAGTGGAAGGCGGAGGCATTGAAGCGCGCGCCGTTCCGGTCCGACCGCCGCGGGCGCCGCGGCGCGGTCCGCTCAGCGCGCCGGCGAAGACCGCGCCGTCTTCGCCGACCAGCAGGGTATTCACTTCACCGTAGGGAGAATCATGAAGGACCGAGATGGCGCCTTCGGACGAAATCCCTGCGATCCGGTAGACTCTTCCGCCCGGCTCGGTCCCGGCTATGAGCCGACCCGATCCATCCACGGCCAGGGCCATCACATGGGCCTCCTCCAGCTCGGCCAGCAGGTGCGCCCCGCCGTTTTCGTCGATACGATAGATCCTTCCCTGCTCACCCGTTCCCGCGTACAGCCTGCCCCCGGAGTCCAGCGCAAGGGACCAGATGTAGTTCGTGCCTCCGCTCGGGTCGTTGTCTGGGCCACCGTCCGTCTCGCCGTCCGGGCCGTTCCCCGTGCCGTCGCCAGTGGCGTCGGCCTGACCGTCGTCCGAGCCATTCATACCGCCATCCCGCGCGGGATCGAAAAACACCGCGTGCGTCCCGTCCGGGTCGATCCGGTAGATCCGGCCATCGGGGAAGGTGGCGGCGTAGACCCGGTCATTCCGATCGACCGCGACGCTGCGGATTTCCAGCTCGTCCGCATCGAAAAACACCTCGGACCGGCCCGAAGGATCGATCCGGTACAGCTTGCCGTCGTTTCCCGTACCCGCGTACAGGTTCCCCCTGGAATCGGCCGCGAGACTCCAGATCAGCGGCTCGTCGCTCTCGAAAACGAGATCCAGGACCGGTGACAGGGTCAGGCGGCCCTTGCCGGTAATGGAAACGCCCCGGGTTTCCCCTTTCAGGAAATCCCCGTGTCCGGCCTGTTTCCAGATGACCGGCGTCGACGCGAAGACGCCGAACGCCGCCGGCAGAAACACCACGGCCATGCACAGCACTCGCCACCCCGGTACCTTTCTCAAAGATCGCTCCTATCGCTTTACGGTCAGCCGGCTCCAGTTCTGCCCGGCGACGATGTAGTCCGTGCGGATCGTTTCTTCGGCCACCACCTTCTCGCGGATCGGTACGAAACTGCCTTTGGTTCGCTCAGAATCCATGACGGCGAGGACCGACGGGGGCAGGCCGGGCATTTCCCTCCCCTTCACCATGCCGCCCGCGCCGCCCTGGAACAGCTTCATGTATACCCGGTTTCCGGTCCGACGGTTGTTGAGCAGTTCGATCAGCCGGGGACCGTCCGTGGGCCTGTACCTCTGGGGAACGGCATTCAGATCGTGGCGGGTGACGGCTCGGGCGGAACCGACCAGTACCTGTACCGGGCCGGCCGATACGGTCTTGGGGATCGTCACGTCCATCCGCCGGACCACGCGGTCGCCCCGGTAAGGCCGGAGGTATACCCTGACCTCGAGCGTGTCGCC
This sequence comes from bacterium, assembly GCA_965207085.1. Lineage (GTDB taxonomy): Bacteria > JAAXHH01 > JAAXHH01 > JAAXHH01 > JAAXHH01 > JAAXHH01. The sequence continues at coordinate 1,039,338 of CBDBLQ010000002.1, forward strand.
CGGCTCGACGGTTTCCGAACCGAACCAGACGTCTTCGATGACGGCCGTGCTGCGTTCGTCCGATGAATGGATCTCGATGCTGAGGGATTCGATTATCGGCGTGATGAACCGGTTGTCGAGGACGAAATTGAGCACGCCGTTCACATCCCTGGCCAGCGCCGACAGGGACGCCTGGCCGGAAAACCGGTCGTCGAAGACAACGTCCGGATGGTCCCGCAGGGCGATCCGGCCGCCGAGTGCTATGGTTCTCTCGCCTGCGTTGCGGCCGTTCGCGCGGATCGTATTCGACACGGCCATATTCACCAGCAGCGGCGTCCAGCCGTTCGCCATCATCACGTCGAAACGGTAGGTCCGGGGCGCGCGGCCGGCATCTTCGTAGGAGAGTTCCACCGGGATCATGCTGGCCGTATAGCCGAGTTGGCCGTATATCCCGTTCGTGTGGTCCCACAGGACCGAACCGACTTCGTCCGCCACGCTGCTGATCTTGGTGGAACCGGCCTGATCCGGGATAACCGTGATGATTTCCGCCCGGTTCATCGGGACGTTCAGGGCGCCCGTCCACAGGAAGGGATGCCCGAAGGCCAGTATGGCGTCTTCTTCGCGCCAGGTGACCGTACCCGTGCCCGCCAGATTATAATCACCCCGGATGAGCTGCGCGCTCACAGCTGATCCGGGTTCCAGGGGGGAGGTCCCGTCGCTGGACGCCAGGCCAACCTGTCCCGGGTTTGCGTCATCGCCGGAAGCACCGCCCACACTGCCACCGGTTACACTTCCGGCCCCGCTGCCGCCGGCCATGCTACCGCCGGCCACCAGAACGAGTCCACGCCGGCGCAGTTCATCTTCGAAAAGGGATACGGTGCTCGGGTGGAATCCCGAAAACACCATGGGCACGGCAATGGGTTTGAGACCGGAAAGGCCAAGACCGGAAAGGCCAAGACCGGACGGATCGAGATCGTCCAGGCCGCCGCCCATTCCGCCCGACGGCTCACCCGGTGCGTTACTTCCCGGCGTCGTTTCAGTCTCCACGGCCTCGCGAATGTCCAGCATATGGCCTATGGGCGTGACGCCGCCGATGGGCTTCATCGGAAACGCTCCGAAACGGTAGGCCAGCGCACCGACAAGTTTTCCATCGATGTACACGGGGCTGCCGCTCATCCCCGCGATGACGCCCGCATCGTCGACATAGGGGCCCGAGACCCCCACCATGATGATGTCGTGATCCGTGTAAAACTGGTTTTTAATGACGCCGATCACTTCGACGTCGAAGGTGTCGATCCGGGCATCCTGAAAGACCGTGAGGCCGTATCCCCGCATGCCCGGCTTTACTTCGTCGATGTCCATGTATCCGGCATGCTGACCGGCGGACTGATCCATCGCCGGCGAGACAGACTGGACCGTGGCCGGTGAGGCGGACTGATCCATCGCCGGCGAAGCGGATTGGGCTTCGGCCGGCGAACTGGATTGGGCCGTGGCCGGCAAGCCGGACTGAGCCGTGGCCGGCAGGGCGGGTGAGAGCAGGCCTGCGAAGAGGAAAAGCGCGACCATCGATTGAATGATATACATAGGGCCGATGCGCGGTGAGCGGGGGATTGGAAAAAGACGCCAAACTACTGCAATATAAGGTCCCGCCGCTTCCCTTGGCAACTGGTTTGTAGCGGTTTCCGGACGATCGCGGCGGCGCCGTTAATGACAGAAACCGCTTGACTTACCGCGATGGTTCCGCGAGATTCAGATGGCCGAGCAAGGGTACGGAAAGCTGGCCCCGCGCATACCTGGGCACCTTCGGAAAACAGCAGGCGATAACTGGTTGGAGCACCATGGCAGCATCCCGGCGCAATAAGACCACGGAAGAGAAGGTGGTGCCGAACTTCAACATGACCATGTCCGAAACACGCAGTCAGATCGGCGCCATTTCCTCCCGGATCGTGCAATCCTACGACACGATCGGCGGCCTGAACCGTATCGACGGCAAGAACCTGCCTTCCAGGGAACGGGTCTACGGCATCCTGAAGGACCTGCTGGCGCTCTGCTTTCCCGGCTACTTCGGCGCCGAGCCCCTCGTGACGAAGAACGTGGCCTTCTACGTGGACGGACTGGTGGACACCATCTACATCCGCCTGCGAGAGGAAGTGACCCGGAGCCTCATGCACGACGCGCAGTGCAAGGGCAAGGACCCCGTGGCCTGCGAGGAGATCGCCGACCGGATCGCGCTCGAACTGCTGGAGGCCGTTCCCGGGATCCGGAAACTGCTCATGGGCGACGTGGAAGCCGCCTACGACGGAGATCCCGCGGCGAAGAGCCATGACGAGATCATCCTCAGCTACCCGTGCGTGGAAGCCATCGCAACCTACCGGATCGCCCATGAACTGTACCTGAGGAATACGCCGCTCATCCCGCGGATCATGTCCGAGCGCGCCCACAGCCGCACGGGCATCGACATCCACCCCGGCGCGACCATCGGCACCCGTTTCTTCATCGACCACGGAACGGGCGTCGTCATCGGGGAAACGGCGCTGATCGGCAACAATGTGAAACTCTACCAGGGCGTGACGCTCGGCGCGCTGAGTTTCAGGAAGGATGACGGCGGGCGTCTCATCAAGGGCGGCAAGCGCCACCCCACCATCGAGGACGACGTGGTCATCTACTCCGGGGCGACGATCCTGGGCGGCGGAACGACGATCGGGCACGAATCCGTAATCGGGGCCAGCGTATGGCTGACGGAACCGGTTCCGCCCCATTCCAAGGTTACCATCGGCGACCCGAATCTGGACGTGGTGAAGCAGGACGCCCGTACGGCCTAGTCCGCGTTCTCAGCGATGTATTTCTCCGCTTCCATGGCGGCGGCGCATCCCGTGCCCGCCGCGGTGACCGCCTGGCGGTAAACGTGGTCCTGCACGTCCCCGCCCGCGAACACGCCGGGTACGCTGGTGTGCTGCCTCCGGTCCGTCAGGACGTAGCCCTGCTCGTCTACTTCGAGCTTGTCTCTGAAGAGACCGGTATTGGGCGTGTGGCCGATGGCGATGAAGAGACCCTCGGCGTCCAGTTCCCGGACCCGGTCCGATCCCAGTTCCCGCACGCGCACGCCGGTCACGCCAGTGGTTTCGTCGCCCAGCACCTCGTCGACCACGGCCCCCCACAGGAACGCGATCTTCGGATGTTTCAGGGCCCGCTCCCGCATGATCCTGCTCGCCCTCAGTTCGTGGCGGCGGTGTATGATCCAGACGTGGCTCGCGAAGCGCGTCAGGAAAAGCCCTTCCTCCATGGCGCTGTCGCCGCCGCCCACCACGGCGACTTTCCGGTCTCGGTAGAAAGCGCCGTCGCAGGTCGCGCAGGTGGAGACGCCCCGTCCGAAGAACCTTTCCTCGCCCGGCACACCGAGCAGGCGGGGCGACGAACCGGTGCTGATCACCACGGCCTTCGCCGTGTACTCGTTCCGGTCCGTCGTGATCCGGTGCGCCCCCGGTTCGAACGCCACGGAGGTGACTTCCTCGTACTTCATCTCGGCGCCGAAACGTTCGGCCTGCAGCCTCATGCGGTCCATCAGGTCCATGCCGCCCAGGCTCTCGGGGAATCCCGGGAAGTTTTCGATCTCGCTGGTGAGCGACAGCTGCCCGCCGACCGTACTGCCCGTCAACACGACGGGGGAAAGGTTCGCCCGGGCCGCGTAAAGGGCCGCCGTATAACCCGCCGGGCCCCCGCCGATGATGATGACCTGCTCCATTTACAGAAGCTCCCCGATCATCTGTTTTCTACTATTCGATCCGCTTGATGATGTGAAAGCCCATGGGCGTCTGAACGACCCCGCTGAGCTCGCCGACCTCCAGACCCATTGCGGCCTGCTCGAATTCCGAGATCATCTCTCCCGGGCCGAAGAACCCGAGGTCGCCCCCGCGGTCCCGGCTCGAATCGATGGAGGTCTCCCGGGCCAGTTCGGCGAAATCGGCGCCGGCCGTCAACCGTTCCATCACGGCGTCCGCGGCCTCCTGCGTCGCGACGACGATCTGGCGGACGCGGATCTTGTTGGATTCGATGGCCTTCGCCCGCTCCTCCACGATCCGCCTGACCCGGTTCAACGCGGCTTTCAGCTGCGCGTTTTCCGGCGCGAGATCGAAGGCCTGTTCATAGTTTGCGATCGCTTGGTCGAAGTCTTCCAGCCGCTCGTGTACCAGGGCGATTTCCGCAGAAATGCGCGGGTCTCTCGCGCCCAGCTCGAGTATCTCCCCGTAGTAACGCAGGGCATCGGCAAGACGCCCTTCCGCAAAGGACAGGCGGGCCAGCGCCACGCGGGGCACGACCGACTGCCCTCCGACCTCCAGGGCCCTTTCCCAGACGGCCCGTGTGCTATCCGGCATGTTCTTGTTCTGGTAGGCGGTCCCCAGGTTCATGTAGGCGTCCATGTAGTCCGGCGCGAGCGCCACGGCCCGGTTCCACTCCGCGATCGCGTCGTCGAGGCGCTCCAGGCCCATGTAGGCGACACCGAGATTGAGATGGATCCTGGGCAGTTGGTCCTCCGGGGGCGACAGGGTGAGCACTTTCTCGTAGGCCGCGGCCGACTTTTCGTATTCCTCGGTATCTGAATAGACCTTGCCGAGATTCGTATAGGCGTCGACGTAGGAGGAATCGTTTTCAATGGCCTGCCGGTAGTGGTGGACCGCTTCGTTGAGGTATCCGCCCTGGTTGTACGCGATCGCCATGTCGGTATGGGCCGCGGCCAGGTTCGGTATCCCCACCATCATCCGGTCGTACTGGCTTCGGGCCCAGGCATAGACGGTATCGGGCGGAACGGTGCTCATGCGCGCGACGCTGAGCGTATCGCCCTCGACGGTCTTCATGAACGCCTCCAGCGCCGCTTCCGAATCCCCCCTGGCGTGGTGTACCAGCCCCATCGTGAGGTAGGCGGCGGCGAAACCCGGCGCGATCTCCAGGGCGTGTTCGAGATGAACCTGGGCGCTGTCGTACTGTCCCTGCTCGAAATACACCGCGCCGAGGTTGTTCTTCGTGATGGCGACGGTAGTCAGGAACTGCTGCAGCGCGGCCTGCTGGCGTTGCTCAAGCGTCAGTGTAGTGTCCGGCTGCGCGTCCTGCGGGGTGGCCGGGGTGGCCGGGGTGGCCGGAGTACCCTGAACTGGCGGGGTTGCCGGGGCTGCAGGGTCCTGCGGGGCGGCTGTTTCAGGCGGGACCTCCGCCGCGGCCGGAGTTTCCGTCCGTGGCGACGGATCGGTGGTCGTCTGCGCGACGGCCGGGCCGGGCCCGATGAGTGAAAGACAGAGGATGCAGGACGCCAGCCACGTTCCCGGCCAGACCCATGCGGTTTTCCCTGTCAGATTGACCTTGCTCATTGGCTTCCGCCTTCCGGTATTTACCGCTTCAGCGGTTCCGCGTTTTTCCTCAGCGGTTTTGCGTTTGTTTTTCAACGACTTGCCGTTTCTTCAGGTTCCAGTTCGTTCAGCACTTCCAGGGCCTCTCCCACCAGCGCGAAGCATCCCGTCGCCAGGACCAGGTCGTCCGGTCCCGCCGTGCCCATCGCTTCGGAGAGGGCCGCCGCCACCGACGGCGCCGTCCGCGCCGGCGTTCCGGCACGCATGCAGGCAGCAGCCACGTCCCCGGGATCCGCCTGCCTTTTCCGCAGCACGCGGCGCTCGGGGACGATAATCTCGTCGGCGTAGCGCGCGATGACCGTGCACAGGGCGCCTACGTTCTTGTCCCGGTGCGCGGATAGCACGACAAACACGCGCCGGGCCGGAAACAGGCCGCGCAGGCTGTCCGTCAGACTTTCGGCCGACAGCACGTTGTGGGCGCCGTCCAGCACCACCCAGGGCCGGTCCTGAAGGACCTGCATGCGTCCGGGCAGCCGCACCGAAGCCAGGCCGCGGCGCACGCCCCGGTCCGTGATCTTCATGCCCCGCTCGGACAGCGCCTGCGCCACCCCCACCGCCATGGCGGCGTTGGCGGCCTGGTACGTCCCGGACAGCGGCAGCGAGAGGTCTTCGTACGTCCGTCCCGCGGCCTCAATGTCGATCACCTGCCGGCCGATCGCTGCTTCCTTGATCGCGTACCGCACGTCGACACCCACCTGCACCAGGGAACTCCCATGGCGCCGGCAGGCCTTGCGGATCGCTTCGGTCGCCTCCGGGGTCTGGGCGGCGGAAACGGTGCGGACGCCCTCTTTCACGATCCCTGCTTTCTCGCGGGCGATTTCCGCGATCGTCCCGCCGAGCCGGTCCGTGTGGTCCAGGCCGATGGGCGTAATCGCGCAGACCCGGGGCCGGATTACGTTGGTCGAATCCAGCCGTCCGCCCAGTCCGCATTCGACCACCGCCAGGTCCACCCGGCGTTCCCTAAAATACACAAAGGCCAGGGCGGTGAGTACATCAAAAAAAGACCCCATGTCCTTCCACCGCGGCCCGGTTCCCTCGATGGCCGGTCGGGCGCGGTCCGTGAGTTCGGCGAAATCCGGTTCGGATACGGGCTCGCCGTCGACCTGTATGCGTTCGCGCAGGGAGACCAGGTGGGGCGAGGTGTACAAGCCCGTACGGTAACCGCATTCGCGCACGATCGCCGCGATCATGGCGGCGGTGGATCCCTTCCCCTTGGTCCCGGCCACGTGTACGGATTTCCACTGCCCTTCGGGATGGCCCAGGGCTGCTGTCAGGGCGCTGATGCCCGACAGGTCCATGCGGGCCGGGGCGGCGCCCGGCCGCTGTTCGAAGTCCACGAATCCGTACAGATAGTCCAGCGCCTCTTTATAGTTCATGCGGATATCCCGATGCCGTCGAGCGTCACTTCTGAAGTCTCAAGGTCGCTTTGTTTCCTGTCAGGGCCTCTCTGACGTCATGCGGACGCCCGGATCCCGGCCAGGGCCTTCGCGTACTCGAAGGGACGGGCCACCGACCTGCGGCGAATCGCGCCGTACCGCTGGCGGACCGGGGCGGGGACGTCCTCGCTTCGGGCGATGCGCCTGAACACGTTTCGGCCCGGACGGGCGTTGATCTCGATAATCCACGGCAGACCGTCGGCGTCCGGCACAATGTCGAGACCCACCTCTCCGATGGGTCCGAGTTCCGCATCCAGCAAGCGGCAGGCCGCGAAAGACGCCTCTTCGGCGCGGCGCAGGATCTCCTTCCTGAGCGGACAGCCGTACACCGCATCGAGGACGGGTTCGGCTTCCTCGCTGCGGGCGCCGTTGCTCAGGTTGGCCGTGGGGCCGCTGGTCTGGCCGACGCGGGCGGCCAGGCCGGTGAGGCTCCACCGGGACCGCCCGTTCTTCTGCATGAGCAACCGGAGATCGAACCTTGGGAAACGCCTTTCGTCCGCCGGTTCGACCGGTATCCCCTGTTGCACCAGGCAACCCATGGGTTCCGCGCGCGCTCCGGCGGTCAGCGCCATGATCCGGTCCATGGCCGGCCCGGCGCTCCGAGTCTCATAGGTTGCGTCCAGCGTCCTGATGACCTCGCGTCCCCCCGCGGTCCGGCCGATTTCCATGACGCCCGTTCCCAGGGACCCAACCCTGGGCTTGATGTACACGTGATCGTACCGCGTCAGGAACGCCCGCAGCGCGTACGCATCGAGGCATTCGGTATGAGGCACAGCGAGGCCGGCACCCGTCAGGCGCCGGTGCATCTCCAGTTTGTCCACCGCCAACCGGACGAAGGACCCGGGATTCACGAACGGTATGCCAGCACGGTCGAAGAGGTCCCGTGCGTGGTCCGCGGCACGAGCATCGGCGGGATCCAGCACGGGCGCCCGGTCGTAGATGACCGCCGGCCAAGGCTCGGGGCCGCATTCGACCCACCTGCCGTCCACGACCGTAGCCGGAGACACCGTTCCTTGCGCTTCATCCACATCCGCCGCGTCGAATGCGACCGTGCGCAGATCCAAGGCCGCCGCCGCCTCGCAGCACTCCTCGAAAAACCCCGTGGGCGGGCCGAAGGGCCGGCCCTGCTCGTCGGGCGCCCGGCGGGTCAAAATACCCACGGTGGTCGGAAGCGGGGTCGGTGGCGCGTCCCTGGTCACGATAGGGCTCGAGCCCGGACGCCCTGCCTGCCCGTTATGCTGAGATGCCTTCGTCTTCATGATCCTGCGGACCCGGTGGACGGTGTGGACGGTGCGGACGGTGCAGACCGGGAGGACGGCGCGGATCGGGTGGTACGGACCGGGCGGGCCATCTGTTGCACTTCCTCCAGCGTGGACCACGTCATGTCGCCCCGTTCCGACAAGCACAGCGCGGACAGCGCGGTGCCGTAAGACAGCCCGGTCGGGAGATCTTCGCGCAGCAGGCCGTACAGCAGGCCGGCATCGAAGGCGTCGCCGGCGCCGAGCCGGTCGACCGGTTCCACCACGTAGGGCTGCGTATATAGAAAGCCGGTCTCCGCGGACCAGCCCACGGCCCCGCCCTCGGCCAGCGTCAGCACCACGATCTCGTTCCCGAACCGCCCGTGTAGCGCTTCGACGGTTTCCTCCGGCGTCCCGTCCAGCCCGAAGATCAACGCCGCGTCGTCGGATGTCGATACGAGTATGTCGACCTGGGCCAGTAGCGATTCCAGGACGGCGCGGGCCTCTTCGGGCGACCACAGCTTTGCCCGGTAGTTGACGTCGAATGAGGTCCGGTAACCACCCTCCGCCCGGTTGCTCAGGACCCGGGCGACCGTCTCCCGGCAATCGGGACTCAGGGACGCCGTGATGCCGGACGTATGCACGATCCGTGCGCCGGACCGGAGCGCCTGTTCCACCACCTCGGGCGTCATGCAGGTCGCCGCGGACCCGGCGCGGTCGTAGACGACCCGGCTGCCTCTCGGTGGCGATCCAGGTTCGAGAAAGAACACGCCGGGCCGACCATTCGACCACGCCACGTGGGACGTATCCACTCCGTGCAGCGCCAGCCGGGAGGCGATCCACCGCCCGGCGGGATGATCGGGGAGGACGGAGACCCAGGCCACGTCGGCACCCATCCTGGCCAGAGCCGCCGCCATGTTGGATTCGGTACCCGCCGCGTCGGCCCGCAGATAATCGGCCTGTTCCAGCATCTCGCCGTCCACGGGCGAGAACCGGATCATCGTCTCGCCGAAGGTGATGACGTCGTAACGTGGTCGGGAAGGGGCGGCGGAAGGGGAGGAAGAGGACATGTTCGGACTAGTTGTGCGGGTGCGGCGCCTCGGGTTTGTCGCGACGGCCCCGGGTATGCGACGCTTCAGGATTGCGGCGACGCCTTCCCAGGCTTGCGGCGGCACCCCAGGCAAGCGCACCAGGCACCTCAGAAGTTCGAGCCACGCACCACAGGTACTCAGGCCCCTCAGCCGGGCATCAACTCAGGCGTAATGACAGGCCACCCAGTGGCCGCTGTCGTTTTGTTTGAGTTCCGGCTCGTGCTCGGCGCAGTCGGCCTTCGCGATGGGGCAGCGGGGATGAAAACGGCAGCCGGAGGGCGGGTTGACCGGACTGGGGACGTCGCCCGTGAGTTGAATGCGCTGTTTCTGGCGCCGCTTGCTGATTTCCGGTACGGCGGAAAGCAGGCTCTGCGTGTAGGGATGCTGGGCGTTGTTCGTCACCTCGTCGGTCCGTCCCGCCTCGATGAGCTTGCCGAGGTACATGACCCCGATGCGGTCGCTGATGTGGGCAACGACGGCCAGGTTGTGGGCAATGAACATATAGGTCAGGTTCAACTCGTTCTGCAGGTCCTGGAGCAGGTTCAGGATCTGGACCTGGATGGACACGTCCAGGGCGGAAACCGGCTCGTCGCAGATGATCAGGCTCGGGTTCAGCGCGATGGCCCGTGCGATGCCGATGCGCTGCCGCTGGCCGCCACTGAACTCGTGGGGATAGCGGTCGACGTAGGCTTCGCCCAGTCCCACCATCTCGAGCAGGCTGACCAGCCTCGCCCGTCGTTCCTGCCGGTTGCCCACGCGATGGATGTCGAGGGGCTCCTGGACGATGTTCCCTACCGTCATGCGCGGGTCCAGCGAGGCGTAGGGGTCCTGGAAGATCATCTGGAGCCGCTTGCGGATGGGCTTCAGGTCATCCTCCGACATGGCCGCCAGGTCGTTGCCTTCGAAGTAGACCTTCCCCGACGTGGGGCGGTACAGCTGCAACGCGGTCAGACCCAGGGTGGACTTCCCGCAGCCGCTCTCGCCCACCAGGCCAAAGGTCTCGCCCCGGTCGATAGAAAAGGAAACGCCGTCCAGGGCCCGAACCGTGCCGCCTTCCTCCTTGCGGCCCAGTCCTTCTTCCAGCTCGAAGTGCTTGACGACGTTGTCCAGTTGCAGCAGAGGCTCGTTCAACGCATCCTCCATGGTGTAGGCCGCCCGTCTCGGCGGGCCGGATCAGCGGCCGAAATCGTCGGGCGGCGTCTGAGACCGGCGCGAACGGCCGGCTGCGGCGCCAACCACCCTTGTCAATACAACCAGCAGGCGCAGTCGTGCTCCGAGGCCACGTCCTTCAACACCGGGTCTTCCTCGCACCGGTCGAAACGGCTCGGGCACCGGGGCGCGAACCGGCAGCCGGGCGGCAGCTGGATCAGGTTCGGCGGCACGCCGTCGATGGGTTCCATGCGTTCCTTCACCGTGGGACCCAGCTTGGGCACGGACTGCAGCAGCCCGTGGGTATAGGGATGCTTCGGATCGTCGAGCAGCGTGTCCACCGGACCCGATTCGATGATCCGACCGGCGTACATGACGATCACCCGGTCGCACACCTCCCCCACGACGCCGAGATCGTGGGTGATGATGACGACGGACATGTTCAGTTCTTCCTGGAGCTTCATCATCAGTTCCAGGATCTGGGCCTGTATCGTGACGTCCAGCGCCGTGGTCGGCTCGTCGGCAATGAGCAGCTTCGGGTTGCACGCGATGGCCATGGCGATCATGACGCGCTGCCGCATCCCCCCGCTGAACTGGTGGGGGTAGTCGTTCAGGCGCTGCTCCGGACTCGGGATGTTGACCATCTGCAGCAGTTCGATGCTGCGGTCGGTGGCCTGCTTCTTGTCGAGGCCGAGATGAAGCTGGAGGGGTTCCCGCAGCTGCCATCCGATGGTCAGCACCGGGTTGAGCGACGTCATGGGGTCCTGGAACACCATGGAGACGATATTGCCCCGGATCTCCTGCATCTGGGACTCGGGGATGGTGCGCAGATCGACGGCGGGTTCGTCGGCGCCGGGCCGGAACAGGATGTTGCCGCTGACGATGCGGCCCGGGGGGCTCGGGATGAGCCGCATGATGGAAAGGACGGTGGCGCTCTTGCCGCACCCGCTTTCCCCCACGATACCCACCGTTTCGCCTTCGGCCACTTCGAAACTGACGTCGTCCACGGCCCGCACCGCGCCGCCGCGGGTCAAGAAGTGGGTTGAGAGGTTGTCTACTTTAAGTAAAGGATCCATTAATTCAGACTTTCGTGCGTCGGTCCGGCGACTCGCGGCACATTTTCGTGCCGAGACCTTCCCGCCGCGCTCACTACGCCGCAGCTATTCCTCTTCCAGGGCCTTGGACTCTTCGATGACCTTGGTTTCGATTTCCCGGGGCATTTCCTCGTAGCGGATGAATTTCCGCGCGTGGCTGCCGCGCCCGTGCGTGATGGACCGCAGCACGGTCGAGTACCGGTACAGTTCGGCGAGGGGCACCTCCGCCCGGACCACCTGGTTGCTCCCCCGGGGCGACATGCCCAGGATGCGGCCTCGCCGGCTGGAAAGATCGCCCATCACGTCGCCCATGTAGTCTTCGGGGACGACCACGTCCACCTCGTAGATCGGCTCGAGCAGGACGGGCCGCGCTTCCATGAAGGCCTTCTTGAACCCCATGGACGCGGCAACCTTGAAGGCCATTTCGGACGAATCGACCGTGTGGAAGGAACCGTCGTACAGCGTGGCCTTGAGGTCGACCACGGGATACTTGGCGACCACGCCCTCCACCATGGCCTCCTGGATGCCCTTGTCCACGGCCGGAATGAACCGGCTCGGGACGGCGCCGCCGACGATGCCGTTGTCGAATTCGTACCCATCCCCGCGCTGCCGGGGTTCCACGCGCAGCCAGACGTCGCCGAACTGGCCGCGGCCCCCGCTCTGCCGCTTGAACCGGCCCTGGGCCTCGGACTTGCCCTTGATCGCCTCGCGGTAGGGAATGCGCGGCTGCACCATCTCGACTTCCACCCCGAATCGGCGGCTCAGGCGCTCGACGATGAGGTCCAGGTGCATTTCGCCGGCCCCGGCCAGGATAAGCTGCTTGATTTCGCTGTTGTAACGGAACGTAAAGGAGGGATCCTCCTCGTGAAGCCGGGAGAGGCCGGTACTGATCTTCTCCTCGTCGTCCTTGCTCTTCGGCAGGATGGCCACGTTCGCCACGGGCTCGGCGAAATCCACCCATTCCAGGCCGAAGGACTTCTGCCGCGTACTCAGGGAATCGCCGGTGTGGGTGTCCTTCAGTTTCACGGTGGCCCCGATCTCGCCGGCACGGATGACGTTCAGTTCATTGCGGGCGTGGCCGTTGGTGTGGTAGATCTGGCCGAACCTTTCCGACGTGTTCTTCGTTGAATTGTACACGTCGCCGCCGTGCTTGATTTCTCCGGAATAAACCCGGAAATAGGTCAGTTCCCCGATATGGGCCTCGGAGACCGTCTTGAACACCAGCGCGGCCAGCGGGCCGGAGGGATCCGAGTCCAGCGCGACTTCCTCGCCGCCGCCCGATGGGGTGGCCGTCACCGGCGGGCGGTCCGCCGGAGACACCATGTATGCGGCCGCCGCGTCCATCACGCCGGAGACGCCGATGTTCCCCGAGGCGCACGTCGCCAATACGGGGTAGATGGCCCCGCCCTTCACCCCCTTGCGCAACCCTTCGAGGAGCTGCTCATCGGTCAACGCACCTTCTTCGAAGTAGACCTCCAGCAGTTCGTCGTCGGATTCCGCCACGGTTTCTACCAGTTTTTCCCGGTGTTCCTCCGCCTGGTCGGCGAGGTCTCCGGGGATCTCGGAGCGCTTGCCCTTGCCGTCGCCGCCCTCGAAAGTCACCGCCTGCATGGCGACCAGGTCGACGACGCCCGAGAATCCCTCGGCCTCACCGATCGGAATCTGGACGGGGACGGCCTGCGTGCCGAAGCGTTCCTGCAGGCGGCCCAGCGCGTCGTAGAAGTCGGCGTGTTCCTTGTCCAGGAGATTGACTACCACCATGCGAGGCAGGCCGTACTGGTCCGCATACTCCCAGGCGCGCTCCGTCTCCACCTCGATGCCCTCGATGGCCTTGACCACGATGGCCACGTTGTCGGTGACGCGCATCGCGCAGTGCACTTCGCTGGTGAAATCGGAATAGCCCGGGGTGTCGAGAATATGGAGGTCGTGGTCGTTCCACTCGCAGTAGAGCGGCGTCAGGTTCATGGAAATGCGGTGTTCGATCTCTTCCTCGCGGTAGTCCGACACCGTGTTGCCGTCGTCCACGCTGCCCAGCCGGGTCGTCGCGCCGGCGTTGAAGAGCATGGCTTCCGCCAGGGAGGTCTTGCCGCTCCCCCCGTGGCCCGCGAGGCAAATGTTTCTGATTTTTTCGATGTTATATTCCTTCACGAACACCCCTCCTCTTCGGGACTGCGCTTTCCTTAGTATTACGCTTTTTTCAGTATGATCGTCTGTACGACAGTCAACTTTCCGGGAAAACTCTAATATGTTGCGATCCGGCTTCAGGTGTCAAGGTTTTAGGGTATTGCATTGTCTCAGTCAAACGTCGGGTTTATGATTCGCATTATGTTGATATTTAGATATAGAGACCATCCAGCAGCCCGAAGGTCCGCCATGCTGATCCTTTCACTCATAGTTGACCGTAACTCGTTGGTCGACTATGTATGTTATTACATCTACATCGCCCCATTGAACATGGTTCGATTCGAAGACGCTGACTACGATTCGAAGACGCTGACTTCAGCATCACGTTCATCCGTTGTCTCTCCCCGCATGGTAACGGTCCGGCCAATACTGTTTAAAAAAACGTCGCCCGTAGGGAAACACCCTATGGAAAATCTTCTTTTCCGGTGTTAATATTGAGCTAACGATGGATTTTCGGACACCGACATTGGGAAGGCAGGACGGATCGAGAAACTCACATGATACGAGTAATCATTGCAGACGATCATCATCTGATCAGGCACGGTCTTCGGGACTTGCTCTCGAAAGATTCCGATATTCAAGTAGTCGCCGAGGCCACGGACGGCCGGGACGCGATGGAAACAGTACGTCGAGTCCGGGCGGACGTCATTGTGATGGACGTTGAGATGCCTCTGATCGATGGTATCGAAGCGACGAGGAGGATACGCGCGTCGTTTTCCGAGATCCAGGTAGTCATGCTTTCTATGCATTCCGATCCCGGACTGATCCGAAAAGCGATGGACAACGGCGCCAGGGGCTACGTGCTCAAGAAATCGGCCGGGGAAGAGTTGGTCAAAGCGATACGTACCGTTTGCAGAGGCGTCACTTACCAGTCCCGCGCCATGGATCATGCCGACTACCTTTATGGCGAGTACCTGCACGGCATACCGCCCCAACTTACTCCACGTGAAAGAGAAGTCCTTCGACTGATCGCGTCGGGACTATCCAATCCCCAGACAGCCGAAACCATGCGAATCAGTATAAAAACCGTGCAAAATCACCGCATCAATCTGATGGCGAAACTAGACACGCACAGCCTTCCCGATCTGATCCGAACGGCGATCAAACTCGGCCTGATCAATCCAGAAGCATGAGAACCGTTGCCGGCATCAGGGTTTTTTGATTCCGGTAAAACCGAGCAAAATAGGGATACACCCCATAGATATCCGGTCCGTCTTTCCGTTCCTTAATGGGTAAATGGATCAGACCAACTTGCGAAGGCGGAGGCTCAAATGACTTCCAACGACCTCGCCATAGAGACCGAATCCCTCACCAGGCACTACGGCAACATCGTAGCCGTGGACGGGCTCTCGCTGGCGGTGACGCGCGGTCAGATCTTCGGACTGCTTGGTCCCAACGGTTCGGGCAAGACGACCACGATGGGCATGCTGCTTGGACTCGTGAAGCCCACCTCGGGGCGCTTCAGGCTGCTGGACGCGGGCATCTCCCACCGGGAAGCCCTGCGCCGCACCGGCGCCATCGTCGAGACGCCCTGTTTCTATCCCTACCTGTCCGGCCGCGACAACCTCGCCTACTTCCAGGGCATATCCGGGAAGAGCGACCGCGGAGAATTGAACGAATTGCTTGAAAGGGTGGGCCTCGCCGATCGCGCGGACGACCGCTTCCGCACCTACTCCCTGGGCATGAAGCAGCGGCTGGGACTGGCCTATGTCCTCCTGGGCGATCCCGAAATCCTGTTCCTAGACGAACCCACCAACGGCATGGACCCGGACGGCATGGCCGAGATCCGGGACCTGATCCGAACCCTCGGGACCGGGGACCGTACCGTGCTGCTGTCGAGCCACCTGCTGCACGAAGTCGAGCAGGTGTGCGACAGCGTCGCCATCCTCTCGCGCGGCAGGCTCGTCGTCCAGGGTGGAATCCATGACCTGGTCCATTCGCTGGCCGGGGACCGGCTTCGCGTTCATACCACCGATAACGAAAAAGCGATCGGGATACTGTCCGCTCTGGATTGGGTCGGGGAGATCACCGTGGAGGACGGGACGATCCTGGTCACGGCCCCCGCGGAACGATCGCCGGAACTGACCGAGGCGCTCGGCCGCTCGCAAGTCTACGTCGCGGAGATGTCGGCGGAGCAGATGTCCCTGGAGCAGTACTACTTCAAGGTCACCGGCGGCAGTGACGAGGAGGCAGGATGATCCGTCAGATACTGCGCCTTACACGATGGGAGTTGTTCAAGATCCGGCGGCGATGGCTGCCCTGGCTGATGCTGGCCGTGATCGTCATAATGTGCCAACTCACTTTTTTGACCATTTACGTGACGTACACAAATGAGACGCACTATTTTGCCCCGGTCGATCAGTACGTCGTTATCTCGCTACCGGCGGACGCGGATGGGGTGGAATCTGCAATCCGGGTTTCCTGCGACGACATCGAGGACGGCAAGGTCGATTCCCTTCTGGCAGGCGTTCCGGACGAGTTCCGGGAACAGGCCCACCGGGAAGTGGAAGTTCACCGGGAGCGGTGCCCCGAAATCCGGGACCAGATTGCCGCACAAAGACAGTTTTTATTGAATACCTGTATCCTTCCGGGCAGTCTCAACACCGGTCTGAAGTCAGTTAAGGATTTCGTACCCATCCTGGTCATCATACTGGCCACGGCCGTTATCGGAAAGGAATACAGCCTGGGTACCTTCCGGCCGGCGTTGACGAGGGGCACGGGACGCTGGGAGTTCCTGGGCGCGAAGGTGCTGTCGATAGTGATCATCTCCGGCGTCGGTTTGCTCATCGTGGCCCTGACCGTCGTGGTCGGCAGCCTGGCGGCGGCGCTCCTGATCGGCGAAGATCTGGTCACCGCGGAATCGGGCCAATGGTCGTCCTCGGCGGTGACTTTCGCCAAGATGATCTGCGCGCTGCTTCCGTACATCGCGGTGTCCCTGTTCCTTACGGTGTTGACGTCATCAGGGACGGGCGGCGTGTCTATCTCGCTGGTGTATTTCTTTGGCGATCTCATAGCCGCCGGTCCCCTTACCAGTTTGTTCGGTCAGCACGTCGTCAACTACATGCTCGGCCCCAACGTCATGCTGGTTTTGCAGACCGACTTCCCATTGCCCGTGGAAGAGGGCGTGGGCGTTTTTGCTTCCCTTCTCGATCTATACCTCAACCCGTTCCTCGTCATACTGGCCTACACCATCGTCTCCGGTGCGGCCGCCTTCTGGCTCTTCCTCCGCAGGGACGTGACGGGACCGAGGGGGGATTGAGTTCGGTTGTAACGACCTGCGACTTGTAACGCGCCATATAGAACCCCAATCTCTTCAAACACCGACTATCCTCCCTCGTCCCCGCCTTCTTGACATTCACCGATTGGATTTGTTTCTTCACGGGGCAAGTCATTTCCTCGAGTGACTCTTCATTGCATTCCTTTTAACTAACCGCGTGTCAGCATGAATAAACTCCTCTACCGATATCTCGCGCTCAGCGCACTGGTCATGTTCACGTGCATGCATATCGGACTGATCACGTGGACGCTGGTGCGGTTTGCGCAAATCGAGCACTGGTCGCCGGGGATCCAGTTCTTCGGAAATGAAATGACAGAGACGGGGGGACTGACGAAGAGCGCGGTAAACAACCTGCAGGAGGGCACGTGGTTCCATCTCGTTCGCATACGGGAGGACGGCGGCATCACAGTTACCCAGGTCGACGCGGGCAGTCCTGCCGAACGGGCCGGATTGCGACCGGGCGACAAGGTGGTCTCCATTGATGGAACGGATCTCGGGACACGTCCCGAAGCCTATTTCCAGGCTCGTTTGCGGAGCAGGCCCGGCGACCGTTTCAATCTCGCCTGGCTTCGCGACGGCAGGATGCACTCCGGTATCCTCACGCTTGAGGCCACGGAACAGGTACGGTACGCCGTCGAGGTCAATCAGGAGGAACTCGTACTGGGCGCAGGCGCGATGACCTGGTTCCAGCGAGGTCCCTATCTGATCTTTCCTATTGTACTTTTATGTTTCGGTTCATGGATCGGATTCAGGCGCCCGGGCAATAAGATCGCTTTTCAATGCGCGTTGCTTTTCCTCGCATCAGCGCTCTCCGTGTCGCCCGCGTTCCATCCCATGATCGCCGGTTGGCCGGATTGGATACTATCACTCAGTGTTTTCGTCATTACCCTGGCTCACTTTCTCGAGTTCATGCTCCTGTTCAGCATCCTGACCGTATTTCCCATCGAAACTGAAATCGGATCATGGATGCGAAAACGGGCGTGGTGGATCCTGATACCGCTCTTCGCCTGGATCGTCATTCGTATTATCTATCTTCTGAGCCTGACCAATGGCTGGGATAGTGCATCGATACAAACCATCATCGCTCTGGTTGAATCTGTTCCGGTCCCTGTGTTACCCGTTCTTGTTGTTTTCATAGCGGCCTGCCTGCTTCTCGCCCAACGTTCCGTCGCGCGCCGGCAGCAATACACGCGCCTGCAGTTCATCAACGTCGGATTCGTGTCAGCCTTCATTTTAGCACCGGTTTGGACCATAGTTCAACCAGGCACATTCATGGCCACGTGGGTAGCGGTACCGCTGCAAGGCGCCTCTTTGCCATTGCTCGTCTGGTTGCTCGACCATATCGTCCTCGTAGGACTGAAATGCATTCTGCCGCTTTCCTTTGCCTATTCAGTGCTGGCTCACCGGGTATTCGGCCTCAGGTTCATCGTCGGGAAAAGCCTTCGGCAGTTTATTTCCAACCAGGGCGTGAATCTCTTACTGAGTCTCGGGTTGCTCCTGATTATCTATGAAACAATAACCTTCTGGTCTACCGGTGTAGAAGTCTCCGACCTGTTGATTACGGTGGTTACCGCGGGATTCATCCTGATACTCGTCTGTGGCTGGACCCTGGCAAAACCGGCAGTCATCCGGTTTATAGACCAATACCTGTTTCGTGATGAAATCGAGAACCGTCAACGACTTTTCAGGCTCAGACGTGAGTTAACGCACTTTCAGGAACGAAACGCCCTTCTTAACAGTACGGGAAGTGAACTGCTCGAGGTGCTGGACCTCTCTTATGTGGCAATCTACCTCGGCGATGGACCTCGGAAGCCGATATCGGTTGCCTGGTACGACGTAAACAAGAAGTTCAACAGTGCGCCGAAGAAAGACGGATCCTTCTTCAGTGCGTCAATGGGAAAAATCGAAGCGTTGTTGAAGCTGATGTCTCCAGAACGACCGTTAGTCGAATCCGGAGACCCTTATGTCCAAAACCGGGTTTCAGATCTCGGCTACGAACTCATCATCTTGCTACGTGGTGAATTCCATACTCAAGGTTGTATCGCCATCGGAGCCAAAGTTTCGGAAGAGCCCTTCACCGGCGAAGAAAAAGAACAGTTACTGGTATTGGCTGCCGAGCTGGAGATGGTACTGAAGAATATCAAGGCAACCACATCGCTGAGAATGCAGACACAACGCCTCAAGAGACTTTCCAACCGACTCATCAACATACAGGAATCTGAAAGACGTCGGTTGGCGCGGGACCTCCATGATGATACCGGACAGGCGCTTACGGCGCTGAAAATGAGCCTGGAAATAACCCGGAACGAGTTGCCCGGGGTTGCCGATCATACTGTTGAACGGCTGAATGACGCGGTGGCGATGGCCGACGACACGCTGGAGAAACTACGTGCGATCTCCCATAATCTCCGTCCCCCGGCACTGGATACCGTCGGACTGAACTCAGCACTGGAAAGACTATGCAGGAATTTCACACAACGAACTCAAATGCCGGTCTCATACGTTGGCATGGATACTACGGAGATCTCCACGCCAATTGATATCTGCCTTTATCGTGTATTGCAGGAAGGGCTGACGAACTGCGCAAAACACGGACAAGCCTCTCATGTGGAAGTCAGCCTGAAACGCAATGGCGAAGCTGTACAACTATCGATACAGGATAACGGCCGGGGCTTTGATCTTGCCGATACACTTTCCGATCAGAATGAAACAGGAATCGGTTTGATCGACATGCAGGAACGCCTTGAATCGCTGAATGGCCGTATGAATGTTTACTCGAGACCTGGCGCGGGAGCCCGTCTGGTCGCTACGATTCCTTTGGAGGGGAAATGATCAGGATCGTTGTTGCCGATGATCACCAACTGGTCCGTCAAAGCATCGTATCTCTGATCGAAAAGGCCGAGGATATGGAAGTGGTCGGCGAAGCGGCCGACGGTCACGAGACCCTGAACCTGGTACAACGGAAGAGAACGGACGTAGCCATGTTGGATATCGCCATGCCTTTGCTGAACGGTATCGAGACCACGCGGCGGATTCAGACGCTATCCGTCGATACCCGCGTCGTCATACTATCCATGCTTTCGGATGAGGACGTGGTGCGCGAGGCACTCCGATGCGGGGCCCGCGGATATCTCCTGAAGAGATCCGTGGTGGAGGAACTCCTGATCGCTATTCGGGCCGCCAACAAGGGTGAAATCTATCTTTCTCCTTCGATTGCCCAAACGGTACTATCGGGATTCCTGCAGACGGAATCGACGAATGAGTCATCGACCGTGCTGGAGCAGCTTTCATCCCGCGAACGGGAGATACTTCAGCTCATCGTCGAGGGATATACCAACCAGGCCGCCGCGGAGGTTCTGGGCATCAGCGCCAAGACCGTTGAAAAACACCGCGCGATCCTGATGAAGAAGCTGGAAGTGCACAACCTGCCGGATCTCATACTCGTAGCCCTGAAGCACCGTCTTGCCTTCCTGGATGAATGATCCGTTGTCTTTCCCCGCCTGGTAGCAATCCAGGCAGCCGCAGCCTTCCTCTCCCACCTTTTACGACCCCCTAATACCGTCCGATAAACGTGGAACATAGGGAAACACCCTATGGAAAGTCCTCTTTTTCGGTGTTAAGTATTGAGCAGAAGCCGGATTTCGTCATGTAACGACCTTAAGAGGAGATCAGGTACATCATATGATACGCGTAGTGATCGCAGACGATCACCATCTGATTCGGCAGGGACTTCGGGATCTGCTCTCGAAGGAACCCGATATTCAAATAGTCGCCGAGGCCACGGACGGCCGGGACGCAATGGATGTCGTGCATCGAGTCCGGCCGGACGTCATCGTGATGGACGTCGAGATGCCCGGTATCGATGGCATCGAAGCGACCAGGAGGATACGCGCGTCGTTTTCCGATATCCAGGTGGTCATGATGTCGATGCATTCAGATCCCTATCTGATCCGGAAAGCGCTGGACAACGGCGCCAGGGGCTACGTGCTCAAGAAATCGGCCGGCGAAGAGTTGGTCAAAGCGATCCGTACCGTTTGCAGGGGCGTCACCTACCAGTCCCGGGCCATGGATCATGCCGATTACCTGTATGGGGAGTACTCCCAAGGCACACCGCCCCGGCTGACTCCCCGGGAGCACGAAACTCTCCGACTGATCGCATCGGGGCAGTCCAATCCCCAGATAGCCGAAACCATGCGAATCAGTATTAAAACCGTGCAAAATCACCGCATCAATCTGATGGCGAAACTAGACACGCACAGCCTTCCCGATCTGATCCGAACGGCGATCAAACTTGGTCTCATCAATCTGGAAGAATGAATAAGTTCGATTTGAGGTAACGCTCCACTCTTCCCAAGGCCGGCATCAGGTTTTTTCAATTCCGGTGAAAAAAACGGGCAAAATAGGGATACACCCCATAGATGTCCGGTCCGGCTTTCCTTTCTTTAATGGGTAGATCGTTCCAGTGTTCCATCTCTTCATGTCAGTGCTATTACAAAAGGTCCTACGGTATACAACTTGAGCAAGGAAGGTTGAAAATGAACGCAAGAGCAATTTCAAACGGGATGACAACCTGGGGTTTGCCGGGTCTGCTGCCTTTGCTTGCTATGGTTCTGATCGATTACCACGATGGGATGTGTGCCGAGTGGAAAGTGGTAACGAAGAAATACGAGCCTTCCGAAGTACTGTACGCCATTCAAGACGAGGGCCTTGAAAAACATACCGGTTACTATTTCCCGGAATACAGAATGGACGACAAGGCGCTCTACTCAGGTTACAGACCGATAGAACCACGAGAGGATGTCGAAAAGCGCAGTGAGGCGGCGGACTTCCGGCATGTATGGAAAACCGGCTTCAGCAAACCGATAGTGCCGGGTGAAACAGTGTTCTTTTACAATCGGATTTATGTCGAGAACGTCGACCGATACAGCATATCCCTGCACCTGTCAGAGAGTGATGTCTGGATTGAGAAGATGGTCATAATTCCCTTTACCGGCTATCAGTTCCCTTTGAACAGTCCGCTGTCATCCTGGCGTGGCAAGATCGATAACGTGGAAACGAGCCAAGATACCAGGGAAGCTGATACAGTCGATAAGATGCTCGTTAAAGTCTATCCCAAAGGGGATCAGTATGACTTCGTAATAGGTGATCTTAAAATCTACAAAGCCGAATGGGTAAGCAAAAACTACACGCATCCGCTCTTTCGACCAATCCTGACAGGTTACATCGACGGTGCGCTGGATTTCGAATATAACCCTCCGGGAGTTCCCCTGATTTCCTCGTCGATTGCGTGGCGATCGTTAATCGGTCATAACGGTAGCATGTTCTACATTGAACCAGTAGGGAAGAGTTCCTCCAGTGCCATGGATCTACGCGAACTTAAAACGACAATGTTTCTGCAGTTTATAGACAAGTATCCCTTCTATAAGGAGCGTGGTTTAGAGAAATCAGGTCAGCTTGATCGACTCAATAGTTTCACGACCATTCCCGTTTCTCATAGAGAGGTGTTCAACGACAGCCTGATCGCTCTGGTATCGACTTACAGCGATCCGCACTTTGTCGCATCGCAGACCACGGACAGGCGATCTCCGAGGCGAAGATCGACGCCTTCCATTGTCTTCTATGATATCCTGGGAGAGGTTCGCGTTGCCGCGGTTTTCGCTACTGAATTGAAGGACGAGGTCAAGCCAGGTATGAGACTTGTCAAGATCCAAGGTCAGCCAATTGAGGATTTCATTTCAAAGTTGACCGAACGATACCGGGGATCGGCATACAGCCGGCGCCAAAAAGCAATATCATCCATACTTAGACACATGCCGGATTCTGCGGAAATCGTTATTGGTCTAGTGTCGGAAGATGTAAGTGAGCAGACGGTAGAAGTAAGGCTCAATACAGCCGGCGAGTACAGAATTCCCCCCGGTTTCGTACCGAGACATGGAGAGTTCAGGATACTTGACAGGGACATAGCCTATTTTCGAATTGGCACATGGTCATTGGACGTATGGACTCGGTTTTTAAATCACATACCTGATATCAAGAAGACAAAAGGTCTGGTTATAGACTTACGTTCCAATCCCGGCGGAGAAAGCGCCAGTGTAATAAGGTTAATCTCGGTATTCATAAATGAGCCAGCCCACTACAGCCGAGAATACACTTCCGCAGATGGTAGGATCGAAAACTTGGTCATACGTCCAAATGAACATTTTCATATCAATTTACCGGTTGCAATTCTGGGAAATGGACAGACCACATGTGCAAGTGAGGACTTTATTGATGCTATGCAGTACTCAACAAACGCGGTGTTTTATGGAAGCCATAAGACCGCGGGTTTTGTTTCCGCCAAGATTCAAGTTGTTTTTCCGGACGGGCTCGTTGTAGGGACCAACTCCTGGACTAATAGGTTCAGTCCTACTGGCCGGCATATAGAAGGTCGTGGTATCGATCCTGATGTGTGGGTAGATATCAACACAGTCGATGACTTAGCGCATCGTAATGACAAGATACTGAACATAGCGAGGATAGCCCTGAATAGAAAGTATCAGGGCGATACAAAATAGGTTCCAACCACAGTGTCGATGCTGCTACAGGTACATTGAGTAAAGGCAATCTATGAAAGGAGGTTGGGCACATACCGAGAGAAGTGTTTACAACTCGCAATCTAGATGAAGGAGGGTAAAGATGGACGACATGAAAGTACTGATCAAACCTGTGGATCTTGACGCACAAGAAGATCAAGATCAAGAAGTGATCGCGTATTGTGACAAAGATTGCACCGGCAACATCTGCGGAGTGGACGTTAAAGATGACGAAGTGGATGACATCCTGTTCTGACAGCAGCGACCGTGTTTGATAGTTAGCAGCATCGACACTGTTCCAATACAAGCTTCCAATGGTCGAATCAAGTACTAGTGAAAGTAGAGGATATCATGGACGATCTAAATTACAGAATGAGCTGTTATAATTTCTATATCCCCGTCCCAGAGAACGACTGCTATCTCCTCTACAATACCCGGA
Source organism: bacterium (assembly GCA_965207085.1). Classification (GTDB taxonomy): domain Bacteria; phylum JAAXHH01; class JAAXHH01; order JAAXHH01; family JAAXHH01; genus JAAXHH01. The sequence goes on from CBDBLQ010000002.1 coordinate 1,063,196, forward strand.
CTAACGGGCTTGCCGAGCTAAGACCCAAAGAAGCTCGAGAGTTGATTCGTTGGTCTAAGCTTGATGTGATCCCATCTAGAGAATTAGACAGCTTCAACCAGTACATCTTAAAAAACTTGATTGAATCTTCATATGTCGTAGAGGCCTTAGTCGACGAAAAAGAACTCATACACCAACGCATTGTTCGACAACGGCGAGCATCTTATAAGAAGGCATCTCTTGCTTTGACGATTACACCAACGTTGTCATGCAATATGGGTTGCCCCTATTGCTTCGAAGGTCCGAAACCGATCGGGAATTTTATGAGTAAGCAAACCGTGGATAACATCGTTCAGTTTATGGAAAGAGAAATCCGAAGCAGCAATATCGTCGAATCATTCAGTAAGATCAGGGTTACATGGTATGGCGGCGAGCCATTACTCAGGCCCGATGTTATTGAGGATTTATCTTCGAAAATATTCATCATCAAAGAAAAGTACAATCTTGAATACGAGGTACATTGCGTTACTAACGGTCTGCTGTTAACACCTGAGAACTGGGCTTTGTTGGAACGGGCGAAGGTCACATTCGTTCAGGTAACCATTGACGGATACAAAGATACGCACAACTCGCTCAGACCCCTATTGCCTATGTATGGAGATGATGATCAGAACTATGACAAGATCCTTGATAATCTTTCCACCCTGAGTCAGTCATCGCCTATCAGAGTGAACATCAGAATCAACTGGGATAAAGCCATAATGAAACACATAGAACTCTTCTTCGATGATTTGGAGAATAGGGGTATCTGGCCACAACGACATGAGCAATTTAAAATGTACATCGCCCACAAGAAACCTCCACCTGATGGCCTGCCGGCTGATGAGGTGTCGGACTATTTTTCATCACGCGAGTTTGGTAAACAGGTCGATCAATTCAGTTCGTTAAGGCGTGAACGATACAACCGCTGGGCTGAGAAGAATAAGAAACGACCAGCGCGAATCAGGATGAACCTACCAAGTCCGGCCTCGTTTCTCTGTGGTTCTGCTTCGTTGCCTTATAGCATTGTGTTGGATTCTGCCGGATACATTCACCAATGTTGGGAACACGTCAATAACGGCAAGACTCGAGCGCATCACATCAGTGAAACTTACGATCCACTCCATCCCCGAAGAAGCCTATTCGTACATTGGGATAAATTCATGCAAAATCCAATGTGCAGAGATTGTAAAATCCTACCTATTTGCGACATGGTTTGTCCGCATCTTGACCCACCGGATGCGTGCCCCGATATAAGGTGGTCGCTGTCGGATCACCTAAAACGCCAATATCTAATGTCAATAGAAGCGCCGGAACAAATCCAGTCATACATGGAAGTCGGCAACGATCTCTAGTCATCTATACCTTCGTGGATCTTGATTATGCATACAAAAACTACCAAAGAAGTGTCTGAGATCGCGAAAGAAGGCAGGAAGGCGATTTTTGCTTGGCGAGAAAGAAACCCGTTCGAGAGAATGAATCTATGCCATGCGAAACTTCAAGGGTTGGATCTAGCTCTCGCAAACTTGAGAGACTTCGACTTCGTCGGCGCTGATCTATCCTCGGCGAAACTCGTTCGTGCATATCTGAGCGGAGCTGATTTGCGTGAAGCCAATCTGGAAAACGCCAATCTTCGTTATGCCGCACTAGGTTGGGCTAACCTGCGGGGCGCGAATCTAAGAAACGCAGTCCTTGCAGACTCCTATCCGTATAAGGCTGATTTCACTTCGGCAAACCTCTGTGGCGCCGATTATACAGGTGCTTGTTGCAATGAGGCTGACTTCAGCCATGCCCTTCTCGGAGAAACCAACTTCTCATCGACTAACCTATCCAACGTAAGAGGCTTGGAATCTTGTACCTTCAGTTCCCCTGTCTTCGCTGACAGAATGACTTTGCTGAAATCCGGGAGTTTACCACCGGTTTTCTTGAAACATTGCATATATATGCCGGAGAAAGAACTCGACGAGTCGAATAAACCACCGGGACATATTTAAAATGCGAATTGCGATCATCGACAGTGGAATCGATATAAGTCACAAACGGCTGCTAGGCTGTCGTTGCACGGGAGTCTCGATCGAATCGAACTCATCCGGTGAACTAACGATGAAGGATGAGTACGACGACTCGTTAGGACACGGGACCAGCCTGGCAGCAATTATACATAGAATAACTCCATCGGCGGAATTGGTTGCCGTCAGAATGTTTCACCAGGATTTGATTGCAACGGAAAGCCTGCTTTGTGAATCGCTAAGATGGTGCCTGAACAACAATATAGACATAATTAACCTTTCGTTGGGGGTCCAAACGAACTCGCCATCTAAAGAACTGCACCAGTTATGTATCGACGCGTATGAACAAAACATCGTTATCGTCTCGGCAGCACATGCGAATCTGGCCTATGAGTCGTATCCTGCTTTTTTCCCAACCGTGTTTGGTGTTACCTGGGGCAAAACCAGCAAACTAATGGAATATGGCTTCATTCCTGATTCGCCCATAGAGTTCATCGCAAAAGGAACACTCCAGCGAGTCGCATGGAAAAACGGCGGGTTTACCATATTCAGCGGCACGAGTCTCGCATGCGCGTATTTTACCGGAATAACTGCAAAGACCATGCAGTCTTTCAACTATGCGTCGTCTGTTGATACCATAAAGGACAAACTGAAAGCAGGTGCCACTCCTGGCCTTTCGCCTTTGCAATTCGGAGGGAAAGCATATGGCAGCAACGTTCCCACGATCAAGACCGACGGCGTTAAGGCTGATTTGGAGGGGATCTTCAAACGACGTTTTTCAGATTGGATAGGAAATCTTGCTGTTTTTCCTGCAAGCGAAAAAGAAATGAACGCATTTTCAGATTTTCCAGAGTATTGCATCTCTCCTGTTGTTCAGTATTTCGATTATCCCCGTAACCTTGCTTACACCTCACCGGACAATGTGGAACCGAACGGCAACGTAACGCGGTCGGATCGATTTGAACGATTTGACACGCTTGTTACGGGTTATTTCTCAGATCAACTTTTCGAAACCAATATCAAGTTTGGTTCAGAACTACTGACAAAGTCATTGTCTTGCGGCAAGAACATCTTCAGCTACGATAGCAGACTATTTGCCCATATAAAACAATACCTAATAAAACAAGGATGTAGTGGTGATGTATATGTCCCGGAGGTAACGGAAAAACACTTTGAGGAACTACTTCCTTTTCGCTATCAGGGATCCGTTGATGTGCCGATGTTATGCGTTTTGGGTACCAGTAATCGTCAGGGGAAGTTTACCACTCAACTGCGCATAAAGGGGATTCTCGAACAAGAAGGATACAGGATCGGCTTTCTTTCGACGGAACCCCAGGGCGAACTTTTTGGCGCGACGCAAAGTTTTCCCTACGGCTACAGGGGAACTGTCTCACTGGATAAGAAAAAATGGTCTTACTATCTCAGAATCCTCACTAGAGGAATTCAACTGTACCTGGAACCTCACCTCATTTTAACCGGAACGCAGGGAACTGCCATACCCAGGGGAAAAAGCAGGAAACTCCTGGGAAACGAAACGGATACGCTGGATTACGTGATTGGCGTCAACCCGGACGCGTTCGTGTGCGCGATAAACCCGCAGGATACGATTAGCCACATTAAAGACACCTGCGAGACCTTCAGGATCTACTGCGGTGCTGAACCGCTTTTCTTCGTTATGACTCCTTGGATGCGGGAGTTTCAGAAATTGAATAATGGTCGTACGATGGCCCGTCATCGATTTCTCGACGATGAGGAGAAGAACACTAAAATTAGGCATTTTCAAGAGGGAATTGGGAAACCTGTTCTCGATATCATGGATAAGGCCAATGACGGGACGGTCCTTGAACTCATTCAGGAGTTCTTTTCCAAACGTCCGTGAGAGGGGGAATGCAAATGGTTACCGAAGCAAACATCAGGAAAGCACTACGTGAGATGACAAGTGATTTCGTTTCAAAAGAAATCAATACCGATGCTGATGAGTCGTATGCTTTGCAGCAAATCTCCAGTGAATCCATGCAGGCCATAGAATACATCATATTGCTCGAAAGCGAATTCGAGATTGAATTTGACGATAACGACGTAAATATCGAGTTCTTTTCGAATCTGGAGAACATCGCTTCCCTTATCTCTGAGCAGTTGAAGGTACCGGGTTGACCAGATCAGGGAGCGCCTTGTTGTAATCCCTCAGATGTGGATCAAACCAATGAGGGACGTCAGGAGGAACGCGACATGGTACGCAACTACATTACGACAGCGGTACGGAACCTTTTAAAGCACAAGGGGTATTCCGTAATCAACGTGATCGGTCTCGCTATCGGGCTGGCGGGATGCATCCTGATGCTTATGTACATTCAATACGAATTCAGTTACGACGGATATCATGAAAAGAAGGATCGTATCTACCGGCTGGAGAATCATTATGAACGTTCGGGCGGGGAGCAAAAACTCGCACTCAGCTCCTCTCCATGGGGTCCGGCATTGCTTGCCGAATATCCAGGCGTAGAATCCATGGCCAGACTGAAATATGCGATGCTTCGCCATACTATACGGTATGATGACAAGGCATTTTACGCGGAAAGCGTCCTCTATGCAGATTCCACTCTGTTTGACATCTTCACGTTCCCCTTGGTCAGAGGAAACCCCCGTACAGTCCTAACGGCGCCCTATACCGCAGTCTTATCGGAATCCTTCGCCAGAGCACATTTCGGAGAAAATGATCCGATCGGCGTTTCCATTAACGTGGCTGGTCTTTTTTCTGTGACCATTACGGGCGTCATGAGAGATGTTCCGTCCAACTCGCACATGAGATTCGATTATCTGATCTCGTACGCCACATGGACCGCGTTAGGTTGGGGCGGACCTGATACCTTCCAGCACAAGAAACTAAGTAGCGAACTCTATACATTCCTCCTCTTAAGGGAGGGATATTCGGTCCGGAACCTGGAAGAACAAATGCCGCAGTTCATTGAAAAACACATTGGGGACATGCAACGATCACTCGGTATGAAGTTAATTCCGGTTTTCAGACCAATAGCAGATATCCATCTCTACTGCAGCGATGTCGAGTGGAACACGGGAGTGACGGAGACCGGGGGTGGGGATATACGCTCCATCTACATTTCCATTTCACTGGCAGTCTTCATCCTTGTCATCGCCTGCATCAATTTCATCAACCTGACCACGGCCAGGGCGACTCGACGCGCGCGGGAGGTCGGCATGCGCAAAGTACTCGGTGGCAGCAGGATGCACGTTATGCTTCAGTTCATCGCCGAATCTTTATTGCTGACTTTGTTCGCGCTGGTATTGGCCATCGTGCTTCTTCAGATATTTCTGCCAACCTTCAATGATCTGTTCGGCAAGCAGATCACTATGGAGTTTACGTGGGCCGTGTTTCTGATTCTGATTGGGATGGTCTTACTTGTCGGAGTGCTGGCGGGATTCTATCCGGCGTCCGTCATTTCGTCTTTTCGTCCGCTGGACGTACTGAAAGGATCAATGAAACCGGGATCCGCCAAGTTGTTCTTACGCAGGATTCTCGTGGTGTTTCAATTCGTAATCGCAATCATCATGATATCGGGAGCCGGAGTAATCACAGATCAGATTGACCACATGTTGAATCAAGACTCCGGGTATGACGCGGAAGGCGTCGTCGTAGCCGGGTTGCCGCAAGGCGAAGGAGCCGAGCGCTGGTATGACGTTTACCGAGAGAACGTGCTGAGGAATCCCGATGTTCTGGCAGTGAGTAATCTTGCACACCTACCAGAACAACTACCTACTGGCGGCGTAAGGCCGGCAGACGTTCCTGTGGATCGCGCGACCGTATTCATGACGCTCTATGGCGGCTATGATCTCCATGACGTAATGGACTTTAAAGTGGTTCAGGGGAGGTATTTCTCCCGAGACATGGCCACAGATGCCAGTGCGTGTGTGGTCAACGAGACGGCCGTGCGTACCCTTGGCTGGGAAGATCCGATCGGCAAGTCGCTAATCGGCTCATTCTCGGAAGATCCCTGCTCAGTGATCGGCGTTATAAAAGATTTCCATGCGCGATCATTGCATCACGCGGCAGAGCCAATGTGGATAGGTCTATCCAACCAGGGTTGGCAATATGCGCACATTGCCATCAAACTCACGGACCGTGACACCGCTGGCGTACTCGACTTTCTCAAGGATCAATGGCGGCAGGTATACCCCGATCAACCCGAGATGGAGTATCTGTTCCTGAGGGATTTGGTGGATGAACAATACGTGGCGGACCGGTTGCTTGGGATAATCTTCACCGCAGGTACAGTGGTATCCATATTGATCGCGTGCCTGGGACTCCTGGGCCTATCCGCCTTCATGATCCAGAGTCGTATCAGGGAGATTGGCGTTCGTAAAGTCCTGGGAGCCACGGTCGGCCAGATCGTTGTTCTTCTGTACCGGGAATTCACGCTGTACGTCATCATCGCGTGTGCGGTCGGTATCCCGTTCGTCTACTATATGGCGGACGTGTGGCTGCGCGACTTTGCCTACCGCATCGAACCGAATCCGTTGACGTTCATCTTCTCCGGCGTCGTCGTGATGCTCATAACCTGGTTTACCGTGGGATTCCAGACCGTGAAAGCAGCAGAGACGAACCCGGTTGAAGTGCTCAAGGGATAATGCGCGAGATCGAGGGGCTTGAAGTATTGATGAAATCAACGAGGCGTCGAAAACAACTGAAGGCGTCGAGGAAGATCAGATCTGTGGAAGGGAGTCTAGCGCCATGAATATCCTCATGGTTTCACTAGGGACGCCTGGATTCGTCTATCCATTTATGGGTCATGCCCTGAAACTTGAGAAGAAAGGTCATACGGTCCATTTCGTCAAAGACTCACAGTTTCGTTGCATAGTATCGAAACATGGTATAGAGAATGTACTCGGTGGGCAGGATTGTGCCGCGGGACTCATCGAAGAACTTGCGAATACCCAAAAAGCGGTCCTGCGGGCTTAGTCATCCAGGATAACTGATCATGCTCCGAGATGTCGGAAACAAACTCAAACTGTTCGGCGTTGTCGATTCGCTCTACAACAACGCGTGGCAAATCGCCGCATTTGTCGTTTTGTCCGTTGTTTCGGTCGTTTTGAACATCGCCAAGCCGATCATTTTCTCCAGGATCATCGATACCGGTTTGATCGAACAAGACTGGAGCAACGTATTGTACTACTGTATTGCCTTTTCGGTCATTGCGGTCGTGATAAGCGTCAATTCCCTGGGTTACGGAATGATCACCTCGCTTGTTTCGAATCGGTTTGCCGCGACCCTCAAGAAATCGCTCATCAACCGTATCTTCCTGCTGGATTATCACTTCTTCAACAGGACGCACGGTGGGGACATTCTGACCCGATTGAAAAGCGATACCGATAATATCCGTAGTTTTTTCATGGCTATACTCAACAACAGTATGGTCAGTTTCCTGGGTTTTCTTTCCGCCATGATATATGTCGGCGTAGTGGAATGGAAGATGTTGATTCCGGGATTTGCGGTCGTGCCGTTTCTGATCTGGCGCACCCATGCGTTTCGGGACCGCATACACGCGGCCAATACACGCGTATTAGAATCGGAATCCCAATCTACCGAACAGATCGCATCGGGCATAGACAACATCATGTATCTGAGGCAAATCTGCCTTCATGGATGGTCTCTTCGAAAGATCACGGCTTCATTCGACCGATTTCAGGACGACAGCATAAAACTGGACAGATGGAATCTGATGAGCGAGACGAGCATCTCGCTCATCATGGCCGCTGGCTATATCGTAACCGTGGGTTATGGAGGCTGGCTGGTGGTAGACGATCAACTCACCGTCGGCAGTTTGCTTGCCTTTCTGACACTCAGGCAACGTTTTACTGCGCCGATGCAATTCGTAAGCCAGACGTACCACGGATTCATCAATGCCAGGGCAGCCTTCGAACGACTATGGGACTTCTATGCCAATCCGATTGAGGTTGGAATCAATCGTAGCGCGGAAGAACCGATCCCGGATTTTGATAAACTTTCCATTGAAGACGTAAGGTTCCGTTACCAAGAGGAAGGAAACGGGCTCGAAGGCCACGCTACGTTTATTCGAGGATGGAACGAAGTTTACGGGAGCAATGGTTCGGGGAAGACCACTTTGATTCGATTGTTGATGAAGTTACTGACTCCTCAGAAAGGACGCGTGGCGGTCGATGATCGGGATATATCCCATATCAATAACCACGCGTGGCGAAACAACATAAGTATCGTTCCCCAACATACTTATCTGTTCAATGAATCAGTTCGCGAAAACATCCGCCTATTCGATGACCGGATAAACGATGATATGATATGCGAAGTGCTGGGCAGGTTGAACGCCAAAGACGATTTTGTCGATTGCGCTCAAGGCCTGGACGCAGAGATTGTCGAAGGCGGAAAGAACCTGTCAGGTGGACAACGCCAGAAAATCGCAATAGCGAGAGCATTATTGCGAAACACGCCAGTTTACATTCTGGATGAACCGTTTGTACATATCGATAAGGAAACCAAAGATCGTATAGGGAGTTATCTGCATGAGACACTCTGTAACAGAATAGTCATTTATATCTCACATGACGATTTCGGTGATTTCGACGTAGATAACAGAATACACATCCGGAATGGCAGAATCAGGACTATGTCAATGCTCGGGGAACTTGTATGATCGCCCATTTATTGACGGGTATTTGCGTTCCGAAGAAGCAGGATAGTTTGGTCTCAGTTTTCTCAGGATAGAAAAGATGAAAAAGAAAATTCCCGTTCAAGAGCCTCCCGTAACGTCCTATATGTTTTACATGTATCCGCTGTCGATCATGCGTCCCCATGCGGCGTTTACTCCATGGATATGCAGTAACTACATCCAACTCTACCACTACAACAACCGGGACCTGAAATTCTACGTCAGCCCGTTTTCACCGAAGGGAGGAAAGAAAAACTCCTACTACGTCGCTTGCCCGTTCCTGGAAATTCAAAACCTGGAACAAAGCATGATCACGAGGGCGCGCGACGATGTCATACAGTTTGTCATAGCGAGTCTCGATGAAGATTGGCACGTGCAGTTGGACGTCGATTATTTCCATTTGCCTTCTACGGCACCCTATCAGCAGTTTCATTTTCTACATGAAGTGCTGGTGTCGGGATATGACGACAATAACGAGACGTTCGAGATTTCCGGTTACGACAAGTCATGGAAATACCATGTTGCAACGATAACTTTCAGCGAACTCTTTGAAGCCGTGAGCACCGTGGATAAAACACTGAACGACAACGCCTATCCCGTCGATCAGTCAGACGAAAGCCCCAAGGTCTTCCTGTACAGATCCGACAACGACAAAAAGCATGAAATCGATATCGGACAAATGTATGAATCGCTCTCGGATTATCTGGAATCGGTGAACACGGCCGAAAAGTACCGTATGCTGTGGGTTCCTCAAGAGAAAGGGCTATGGGGCGTATCAGTATATTCGTACCTGACGGAATCACTGGACCAAGGTCGAAATTTGGAAATGCTTACTATTCCACTGCGCGTCTTATGGGAGCACAAAAAAGTAATGGCGGGACGAATCGGGTATCTTGAAAAGCAAGGATACATTGATCCAGGTAATCGTATCTTAGCAGAGTATTCGGAAATAACAAGAATGGCGAACCATGCAAGGTGGCTGCTTCTCAAATGCCTCAGGAGGCCGAAAGCATCATTAGTAAGCAAAGCCAGCGACACCTTGCATGATATTTCGGAGCGCGAGTACAGGGTATTGAGTAATCTCAGGGACCTGCTCGAAGACGGCAACACGGCGTCCGGCAAAGGATCTACCCGTAGTTCGGGAAATGGCGCCGACCTCATAGAACCTCATCGGGAATACGCGCTACGACGACTTGTCCGCAAAGACGTGTATCAACCATCTGGCGATGATTTGTCCGACTGCCTGAAGCAGATACTTAGTTATACTCGAAGTGGCAAGGTAAAGGTCCTGATGCCACTGAGAGAATTACAGGGCGATGGCGCCGTTATCGTATCGGAAATCTTGCAGGTTCTGCGGGAGCAAGTTGGTGTAGCCAACATTTTCGTCGTTGACAACGGGGTCCATCCACGAACGGCCCGGGAGATCCTTGACAGTCGCGTAACGCTGATCAACGAATCCATGATACGACAACGGTTGGACTGGGAACGATTGCTGTGCCTTCTGAATCTTCCCGATATCCGATGCGGCAAAGGTTATGCTGTTACACTGGGTCTTGCTTATCTGGCGATCCGTGGTCTGATGGATGATGACGACTGGCTCGTGCAATGCGATGGAGACATTTCGGGATTCAGACGTTTTCAACTGATGCCACATCTGTTCTATCCGATTATCGCGGAACCTGAAAGCCCCTGGGAATACCTGAAAATCGCACAAATCCAAAGAAACAATGAGACAGTTAAAGCAGGAATTAACGGCTTGGCGACTTACTTCAAACTTGCAAAGAACACTTCCGATTCACGTATAAATCAGCAACGATTGATCGCGCAGGAAATATACGACGCCTGCATTCACCACATCTGGATGCTGACCGGGCAGTTCGCGCTACGGTGGCGGCATGCGGTCAACAGAATGATAACCACCGGATATTGCGATGAGACCCTGGCCAGTGCGCAACACGGTTGGCGAAAACTTGCTCAGATTGTGAATCCCAATCTGTGTATGGACGGGACGAATTCGAAACAAAAAGAAGATTGCATGATGACGCGAATCTTACAGTTCATTAACGCGCTGACCGTTTTTGGTCAATCAGTCAGAACATCCTGGTCTCTGGAAATGATCAAAGAGTTTAACAATGGTGTAGTCCCGGGCGTGGATTCCATAGTCAGGATTCCAGATAACAACGGTCCTCTGTGCGTCGACGGTATCGAAATGGATCGTGTTTTCCCATCCGTCCAAGCCATGTTGGATAATGGCCTGTTGTCAAAATAAATGGTTAACTCTCCGTGGTGGACACAACAATGCATATAGCAGTAATAGGTCACGGATTCTGGCCTCAAGTAGGTGGACTGGAAAGGCAAATATACGATTGTGCAATGGGCTTTACCCGCAGAGGTCATAAAGTATCGATATTATCGATCTCGGGTGAAAACAGTGAGTCCCCTCAAAGAGAGTTGCTAAAAAGCCCCAATGCCAATCCCATCGAAGTTTATCGATTCAAGGTTCCATCATGCAAACCTAACCGGGATGATCCTCTTCAAGATCTTTCCATCCCTTTGGCGTTTTACAAACGTTCGGCTTCAGACTGGGGGCAGTTGATACGGTCCGCTGATGTTATTTGTACCTTTGGCGTGGTTCCGGGCATCGTGGGAGGGATGATAAAAAACACATGCCAGATACCGCTTGTCGCCGTACTTCCAGGTATTCCAGACAAGTCAAGCCCGGATTTTGAAGAAGTTCTAGACAGCAAGGCAGATGCCTTCGTTAGCGTCTCAAGATACATGCAGGAGAAGGCCAGAGCGTTGTATGATCTCGAGATGATCAACATCTACAATGGAGTGGACACCGATTTCTTTAAACCGACACACCAGAGTATGAATTACGGCTTTCTTAAAAACGTCTCCGAGAGGTTGATCACCAGTCCGGTTCGTCTCGATCCGATGAAAGGCATCCACATACTCATTGAAGCATTCGAAAAAGTACGTAGATCGTACGACAAGGCGACATTGTTGATTACAGGAAATGGAAGTGTATTTCACGAAATGGGTACGATCAGTCCATATCATGAGTATCTGTTGAATATGTCTGAGCGCATGGGACTGGAGGATCATGTGGTTTTTGCTTTAGGTGAAACCTCGAACGAAGATATGCCGGCCCTTTATACTCTGTCCTCTGTCTGTGTGATGACCAGTCTCAGTGAGGGATTTGGGTTGGGCATAGCGGAAGCGATGGCATGTGAAACGCCAGTAGTGGCTACGCGGACGGAAGGCATGCAGGAAGTTTTCGAGGATGGCATTGGAGGTTACTATGCCGATGTTGGAAACACAGATCAAATCGCTGAGAGTATCATCAAGCTGTTGACAGATTCTGAACTCAAAACACGTATGGGGAAGGAAGCCAGAGAACATATTCTCAATACATATTCCCTTAACGCTCAGATAGATGGTTACTTAGACCTGTTTTATTCGTTTTAATGAGCAATATGGACCGCGGGATCGCAATAGAGGAGGCAGAACTCGTCTCTTACAACGGATGTAAGGAGCTTATCGCACGCAAACCTACTCAAAACGGCGAAAATAAAAGTGGGCTCGTGGATATGATCACGGATGAAAGACAGCGGGAGCAGCACGGCACCATGAACCGTCGTATCGAAAAGAAGCGCTTTGCGCCGCGCCGGATCGCTCTCGGAGTCCTAGCGGATGCGGTGGTCGGCTTCGGCGCCTACGCGCTGCTCAGCGTCATGCAGCGCGAAGCCGAGTTATGGGAAGAGTTTTCAAAAGCAATGCTTCAGGAAGACAGAAGCAACTGGCTCTATAACTACATAGAGAACTCCAGTGGAAGGCCCCTGATCTGGGTTAGTACTTGGGCTACAGGATATGTGAATCATACTACGCGAAGACGGTCGACAAGCAACAGGCTGTACGAGACATCCTGGCTATCAAGGATGGCCCTGATGCGCTACGATTCCTGCAAGAAAGTGGATATGGCCAATATCGCAATGTGCTTTGAGCGCAACCGGACAAGAGTTGCTGGACGGATTGGACGTTTGCTATCTGGCGATATAACTTGCAGAAGATCCTCAGGAATCGCTTTCGGTCCGATGGTACGGAGTACGTTAGAAGCCGGAGCAGGATCTCAAGAGAAATGAAACTTTCTTTACTGACGCTGCCGGTAAGATTGGGGGGGTTTTATACTAACGATACCTTCCGAGCATTCGTTGGTCGAGTATCGCGACCTGTATGCGAATGAAAACATGAAAGACACCGGATGCGAACTCCTTGTCGTACTCGGGCGAGGATCTGACCGTCAAGGTTGTATCGCACTGGGTGCAAAACTCACCGAAGAACGTTCGACAGCGATGAAAAAACAGTTGCTGGTCCTGTCAGCCGAATTGGAATTATCGTCGAGGGACATACCAACCAGGCCGCTGCGGAGGTCCTGAGCATCAGCGCCAAGACCGTGGAAAAACAACGCGCGGCCCTGATGAAGAAACTGGAAGTTCACAACCTGCCGGATCTCATACTCGTAGCGCTCAAGCACCGTCTTGCCTTCCTGGATGGATAATCCATTTTTTCCCCGCCTGGTAGCAATCCGGTTGGCGGCAGTCCACCTCTCTCACCTTTTACGACCCCCAAATACCGTCCGAAAACGTGGAACATAGGGAAACACCCCATGGAATTTCTTCTTTTTCAGTGTTAAAATTGAGCAAGAGTCGGATTCATCTGAAGCCAACATTGGGACGGCAGGACGAATCACGGAACACACATGATACGAGTGATCATAGCAGACGATCATCATCTGATTCGGCATGGCCTTCGGGATCTGCTCTCGAAGGAACCCGATATTCAAGTAGTCGCCGAGGCCACGGACGGCCGGGACGTGATGGATGTTGTGCATCGAGTCCGGACAGACGTCATCGTGATGGACGTCGAGATGCCCGATATCGGCGGTATAGAAGCGACGAGGAGGATTCGCGCGTCTTTTTCCGAGATCCAGGTGGTCATGATGTCGATGCATTCGGATCCCGATCTGATCCGGAAAGCGCTGGATAACGGCGCCAGGGGTTACGTGCTCAAGAAATCAGCCGGCGAAGAGTTGATTAAAGCGATACGTACCGTCTGCAGGGGCGTCACTTTCCAATCCCGGGCCATGGATCATGCCGATTACCAGTATGAGGAGTACCCCCAGGGCACACCGCCCCGGCTGACTCCCCGTGAGCAAGAAGTCCTTCGACTGATCGCATCGGGGCGATCCAACCCCCAGATAGCCGAAACCATGCGAATCAGTATAAAAACCGTGCAAAATCACCGCATCAATCTAATGGCGAAACTGAATACGCACAGCCTTCCCGATCTGATCCGAACGGCAATCAAACTTGGTCTGATCAATTTGGAAGAATAACCCTTTCGTTTCAAGGAAACGTACCACCCCGTCCAAGACCGGTATCAAGTTTTTCTTCGATTCCGGTGAAAAACTCCGCGAAATAGGGATACACCCTATAGAAATCCGTTCCGGCTTTCCGTTCCTTTATGGGTAGATGCTTCAGACCAACTTGTGAAGGAGGCGGATCAGATGACTTCCAACGACTTCGCCATACGGACCGAATCCCTCACCAAGCACTATGGCCGCATCGTAGCCGTGGACGGGCTCTCGCTGACGGTGCCGCGCGGTCAGATCTTCGGACTGCTTGGTCCCAACGGTTCGGGCAAGACGACCACCATGGGTATGCTGCTCGGACTCGTGAAGCCTACCTCGGGCCGTTTCAGGCTGCTGGACGCCGGCATCTCCCACCGGGAAGCCCTGCGCCGCACTGGCGCCATCGTGGAGACCCCCTGTTTCTATCCCGACCTGTCCGGCCGAGACAACCTCGCCTACTTCCAGGGCATATCCGGGAAGAGCAACCGCGAAGAATTGAGCGAACTGCTTGAAAAGGTGGGGCTCGGCGATCGCGCGAACGACCGCTTCCGCACCTACTCCCAAGGTATGAAGCAGCGGCTGGGACTGGCGTGCGTCCTTCTCGGCGACCCCGAAATCCTGTTTTTGGACGAGCCCACCAACGGCATGGACCCGGAAGGCATGGCCGAAATCAGGGAGTTGATCCGAAGCCTCGGGACCGGAGGCCGTACCGTGCTCCTGTCGAGCCACCTGTTGCACGAAGTCGAGCAGGTGTGCGACAGCGTCGCCATCCTTTCACGGGGCAGACTCGTCGTCCAGGGCCGACTCGACGACCTGGTCCACTCGCTGGCCGCGAATCAGCTTCGCGTTCGTACCACCGATAACAAAAAAGCGATGGAAATACTGTCCGCCCTGGAGTGGGTCGGGGAGATCACCGTGGAGGACGGGAAGATTCTGGTTGCGGTCCCCACGGAACGATCGCCGGAACTGACTGCAGCGCTCGGCCGCTCGGATGTCTACGTCGCCGAGATGTCAGCGGAGCAGATGTCCCTGGAGAAATACTACTTCAAAGTCACGGGCAGCAGTGAAGGGGAGGACTCATGATACGCCGAATACTGCGCCTCACGCGATGGGAGTTGTTCAAACTCCGGCGGCTACGGATGCCCTGGATAATCCTGGCCGTGCTTGTCATGCTCAACCAAATCTATTTCTGGGTCGCCTACACCACGATGTATGATTCCGCCCCTGCCGATCAGTACGTCGTCGTCTCGGTACCGGCGAATGCGGGCGAAGAGGAGTCGGTCTTCCGGGTTTCCTGCGACGACATCGAGGATGGGAAGGTTGATTCCCTTCTGACGGACGTTCCAGACGAGTTCCGGGAACAGGCCCGGCAGGAAGTGGAATCTCTCCGGGAGCGGTGTCCCGAAATCCGAGACCAGATTGAAACCGGAAGGCAACGTTTCGCGAATCACTGCATCCTTCCGGGTAGTCTGGCCAACGGTTTGAAATCAGTTAAGGATACCGTGCTCGTCCTGGTCATCATCCTGGCCGCGTCCTTTTTCGGAAGGGAATATACTCTGGGAACCTTTCGGCCGGTAATGAGTAGAGGCGTGAGGCGCTGGGAGTTCCTGGGCGCGAAGGCGCTGTCGATAGCGCTGACGTCAGGCGCCGGGTTGCTCATCTTGTCCCTTGTGGTCGTGGTCAGCAGCCTGGTGGCGGCGCTCCTGACCGGTGAAGACCTGGTCACCGCGGATGCCGGCCAGTGGTCGTCCGCGGCGGTGGTATTCGGCAAGGTGATCTGCATACTGCTTCCATACATCGTGGTGTCCCTGTTCTTTACGGTGTTGACGAGCTCGGGGACGGCTGGCGTTTCGATCACGCTGGTGCATCTCTTATTTGAGATTCTAACCGTCAACCCTCTCATCGCGCTGTTCAGTCCGAACGTCGGCGACTACATGCTCGCGCCCAACGTCATGATGGTCTCGCAGATCGATTTCGTGCTGCCCGCGAGTGAAGGCGCGAGCGTCTTTGCCTCCTTTTTCAATCTGTACCTCAATCCACTCCTTGTCATGCTCGCTTACACCGTCGTGGCCGGCGCAGCGGCTGCCTGGCTCTTCCTCCGCCGGGACGTGACGGGGCCGAGGGGGGAGTGAGTCCAGCTTTGAAGAGACTGAATTCGTGACATAAACCTGAGGTACGGAGGTGTGACATGATACGCAACTACATTACGACAGCCATACGGAATCTTTTGAAACACAAGGGGTATTCCCTGGTCAACGTAATCGGTCTCACCCTTGGCCTGGCGGGATGCATCCTGATGCTGCTCTACATTCGGTACGAAACCAGTTATGACGATTTCCATTTGAAGCAGGACCGCATGTACCGGATTGAAGGCAGTGTCTTTTTGGGCGGCACCGAGAACAAGACCGGTACAACGCCATCGGCCTGGGGCCCCGTGTTACTTGCCGACTACCCGTCCATAGAAAACTTGACCAGGCTGCGGCCGTTGTCGGAACAGCAGTCGGTACAGCTTGAAAACAGGTCGGTACGCGGCAAGGTGTCTTTCTTCGCCGATTCGACCCTGTTCGACGTCTTCACCGTGCCCCTGGCCAGAGGAACGCCCGCCACGGCCTTGACCAGGCCTCATACGGTCGTCCTTTCGGAATCCATCGCAAATGCATGCTTTGGCGAGACGGATCCCACGGGTTCTCCGATCACCCTGGACCTGGGGAAAGGCAACACGCTGCCGCTGACTGTGTCGGGCGTCGCGTACGACCTTCCGGAGAATTCTCATTTGCACTTCGATTTCCTGATCTCCTACGTCACGCTCGAGTCATTGGGTTGGGGCGAGCCCGCCAACATGCAGGATCAAGGTCTCAATTTCACCATCTATACCTACCTCCTCTTGCGTGAAGGGTATTCCGCCCGTGAACTGGAAGAGCAATTGCCCGATTTCATCGAAAGATACCTCGGAGATCGAATGCGGGCTTTCGGGGCCGAAGCGAAGCCCTATCTGCGGCCTGTCGGTGACATACACCTGTACACCTACGATTTGATGCAAGGAGGCGGCACCGGGGATGTCCGCACCGTCTATGTCGCCTTCCTTCTGGCGGCCTTCATACTGGTGCTCGCATGCGCCAACTTCGTCAATCTGACGACTGCCAGGTCGATGAGTCGCGCGAGTGAAGTGGGTATGCGAAAGGTGCTGGGCGGCACGCGGGCTCACGCCATGCTGCAATTCATAGGCGAATCCGTATTGCTGACTTTGTTTGCCCTTGGACTGTCCATCGTGTTGCTTCAGGCGCTGCTGCCTGCTATCAACGCACTGTTCAACCAGCACATCATACTGGAATTCACGACAGACACGATGCTGATGCTGGCGGGTGTGGTCCTGCTCGTAGGGATATTGGCGGGTACCTATCCCGCGTTCGTCATTTCATCCTTCCTGCCGACGGCCGTGCTGCGGGGCTCGTCTGAATCCGGGGCCACTGGCGCGATCTTCCGCAGAATACTCATCGTGTTTCAGTTTACCGTCTCGGTCGTCCTGATCATCGGCACGTGGACGATTTCGGATCAGCTTGACTACATAATGAGCGAAGACCTGGGGTTTGAGCAAGGTGGCGTCGTCATCATCGATCTGCCGGAGCGCGGCTATGAGGTATTCAGAAACAACTCGCTCAGACATCCCGAAATCCTGGCAATGGGACGGTCGTCCACGATCTTTGGAGAAGCGTTTTCCATCGGTGGAGTAAAGCTGGAGGGCGTTCCGGATAACCAGCTAACGCCTTTTCAACGTTTCAGTGCAGATTACGAATTCTCCGATGTACTGGGGCTTGAGTTGGTTGAAGGGCGATTTTACGCTCGGGAGAAGTCTACGGACGCCGATGCGTGCCTGATCAATGAGACGGCGGTCCGCGTCCTGGGTCTGCAAGATCCCGTCGGTGCGGAACTCTTAGGGCCGGACAAGTTAGACAATGAGTGGGTGCGGTGCGAGGTGATTGGCGTCGTACGGGATTTCAACGTGGAGTCGTTGCGTCAGGGGATTCATCCCATGAGGATCGCTTTGGCGCAATACGGGGGTCAATACGGTTCTATTGTAGTCAAGATCGACAGCAGTAACGAGGCAAACGCGCTCCGCATCCTGAGGGACCAATGGAACCAGGTCTACCCCGATCTTCCGGAGCCGGAGTTCGCGTTACTGGAAGACAAGGTGGCAGGGCTTTATGAAGACGATCACATCCTCCGGACCGTTTTCACGGCAGGATCTACCGTATCGATTCTGATCGCCTGCCTCGGGCTCCTGGGCCTGTCCGCCTTCATGGTCCAGAGACGCATCAGGGAGATAGGCGTTCGTAAAGTGATGGGGGCCACGGTCGGCCAAGTCGTTGTCCTCCTGTACCGGGAATTCACGCTGTACGTCCTCATCGCGTGGGTTGTCGGCATCCCTTTGATCTACTATATGGCGGATGTGTGGCTGCGCGACTTCGCCTACCGCATCGAACCAAATCCGTTGACGTTCATCTTCGCCGGCGTCGTCGTGATGCTGGTTACCTGGTTTACCGTGGGATTCCAGACCGTGAAAGCGGCAGAGACGAACCCGGTTGAAGTGCTCAAGGGATAGTCAGATCAAGAATAGGGGATGGATTTTTAAAATGTAGGGAAACACCCTATAGAAACGAATCCGCGTTCCGGGTATCATGCTGATAGCACATGGCGACGAGCGTAATCAGGATTGGAGGGACATTATGAGCGAGTCAACACAGAACGGCGAAAAGCCGAAGGGTCTCGTGGAGATGTTCTCATCAGACAGCCGTAGGGAACACGAGGGCACGATGGACCGCAGGATCGAGAAGAAGCGCTTCACGCCGCGCCGGATGGCGTTCGGCGGCCTGGCCGCCGCGGTGGTCGCATTCGGGGCCTACGCGCTGCTCAGCGTCAACCAGTCCTCGCTGAACGTGGAAGCCGAGAAGCTGACCCTGGCCCCGGTGACCTACGGTCCTTTTCTCGAGTACATCGTGGAGCAGGGCGCGGTGATGCCGCTCACGACCTTCTACCTGGACGCGGTGGAAGGCGGGCGGGTGGAGGAGGTCTACATTGAGCAGGGCACGCACGTGGAGGAAGGCACACCGATCCTGCGCCTGTCCAACGCCAACCTGCAACTCAACGTGATGCAGAGGGAAGCTGAGCTTTTCCGCGAGGTGAACCGGCTCAGGGAGACGCGGGTCTCCATGGGGCAGCGCCGTCTGAGCATGCGCGCCGATCTGGTGGAAACGGAATACCAACTGCGCCAGGCGGAACGGGAGTACGAACGACAGGACGCCCTGCTCGCGGCCGACCTGGTCTCGCGGCAGGAATACGACGAGGCAAAGGACAACCTGGAATATCTCACACGCAGGCGGGAAGTCACCGTTGAGACGCTGCGCCAGGATTCACTCTTCCAGATGATCCAGATCCAGCAGCTGGAGGAATCGATCGACCGGCTTCGCCAGAACCTGGAAGTCATCAAGCAGAACGAGGAGAACCTGACCTTACGCGCGCCGATCACGGGACTTCTGTCCTCGCTCATCGCCGAGGTGGGCGAGTCCAAGCCCGGCGGCGATCGGCTGGGCCAGATCGACGTGGAGGACCGGTTCAAGGTGCGCGCGGCCATCGACGAGCACTACATCGCCCGTATCCGCTCGGGCCAGGCCGGTTCCTTCGATTTCGCGGGCGGGACCTACAACCTGGTGATCAGCCGGGTGTACCCCGAGGTGATCGAAGGGCAGTTCGAGGCGGACATGGAGTTCCCCGAAGGCATGCCCGTAGGACTCCGCCGCGGCCAGACGCTGCAGGTGCGGATCGCGCTGGGCGAACTGGCCGACGCCATGCAGGTGCCCCGGGGCGGTTTCTACCAGAAGACGGGCGGGCGCTGGATCTACGTGCTTGATCCTGCCGGTGAGACCGCCGTGCGGCGCCAGATACGGCTCGGCCGACAGAACAGCCAGTACTTCGAGGTCCTCGAAGGCCTCGAAGAGGGCGAACAAGTCATCACCTCCATGTACGACAACTTCGGCGACATGGAACGGCTGGTGTTGCAGTAGTACGGGTGGGGAGACCGTGAAGTACTGTTGCCTAAAGACGTAGCGTCTTCATCACCTCTGAACGAAACAATGTGCATTGTAAGCAAGACGATAGATTAAACCGCGTTGCATACCGATTAAACCTCAAAGGGGGCGTGTGATGATTGCGACACAGAATCTCAAGAAACTCTACGCGACGGAAGAGGTGGAGACGACGGCACTCAACGACGTGACCATGACCGTTGACGAAGGGGAGTTCGTGGCGATTATGGGACCCTCGGGCTGCGGCAAGTCGACCCTGCTCAACATCCTGGGGCTCCTCGACAACCCCACAGGCGGGGAGTACCACTTTGTAGGCGAGGAAGTTTCCGCTCACTCCGAGCGGCAACGGGCCAACCTGCGCAAGAACAACATCGGCTTCGTTTTCCAGAGCTTCAACCTGATCGACGAACTGACCGTGTATGAAAACATCGAGCTGCCCCTGATCTACCTGGGCACGTCCAAGCAGGAGCGCAAAGAAAGAGTGGAAGCAGCCATGGAGCACATGCAGATCCTCCACCGGCGGAACCACTTCCCACAGCAGCTCTCCGGCGGCCAACAGCAGCGCGTGGCCGTGGCGCGGGCGGTCATCGGGAATCCGAAGCTGATCCTGGCGGACGAACCGACCGGTAACCTGGACTCTGCCAACGGTGCGGAGGTGATGGAACTGCTCAACGGCCTCAACGAGGCGGGCACGACCATCATCATGGTGACCCACGACCAACCGCTGGCCGATCACGCCCACCGGATCATCCGCCTCTTTGATGGGCGCATCGTGACCAACCGCGCGGCGTAAGAAGCGGCTAGGGTGTCAATTCTATGCGAGTAGGCTTCAAATGACGGAGGCGCACCTTTGTCAGTTACAGGCAATGATCAATCGAATCACTATACCGCAGCAGAGCGTAGCCACTCGAGCCCGGACGACGTCCGCTTGGTGACATCCGATATAGGGAATTTCTGGCGGACATACGACTTGTCCGCGGGGAAAACCTCAGAAGAGAAGATTGTGATCTATGAAGAGGAGTATCTGGCCAAAGGGAGTACTGGACTCAAAGATTACGTTGAGGCCAGAATCGTCAGCGCCGAGGAATTGGTTAAGGCTATCGAGGCCATGCCGAAGTACTATGACTCCATTAGAGAAAGTTCATATCGCGTTCTGGAGATGACCGATCGGATTCGCGGTTACATGCACAATTGGAAGAGCCTATATGCCGACGCGGTATTTCCGGACGTGTACTTTGTGATTGGCAGAATGAATAATGGCGGAACAACCTCGCAAAACGGTCTGCTCATCGGTACCGAGATTTCATGCAGGACGGACAATCTGCCCGAGGACGAACTTCCGTCCTTGTATCTGAAAATTCTCAGACCAATTGAAGATGTACCGTACATAGTAATCCACGAACTAATACATACTCAACAGAAGTACAATTTTGATGGCAATACGCTCCTGGGACATTCAATCATGGAAGGATCGGCCGACTTTCTTGGGGAACTTGCCAGCGGAAGACATATAAACTCATTCCAACACGAATTCGGACGAGTGCACGAAACCGAATTATGGGAGCAGTTTTCGAAAGAAATGCTTCAGGAAGACGAAAGCAACTGGCTCTATAACTACTTTGTCGACTCCAGTGAAAGACCCCC
Organism: bacterium; assembly: GCA_965207085.1. GTDB lineage: Bacteria > JAAXHH01 > JAAXHH01 > JAAXHH01 > JAAXHH01 > JAAXHH01. The sequence goes on from CBDBLQ010000002.1 coordinate 1,085,058, forward strand.
CGATCTGGGTTATTACATGGGTTACAAAATATGTGAATCATATTATGAGAAGACGGACGATAAAAAACAGGCTGTACGAGACATCCTCGCGATCAAGGATGGACCCAGTGCGCTACAATTCTTGCAAGAAAGTGGATATGGTCAATAGAGGTTGTTTATGACTCGATCGGGGTAGCCACGACCAACCGCTGGCCGATCACGCCCACCGGATCATCCGCCTCTTCGACGGGCGCATCGTGACCGAAGCCACGGCTTAGGAGGAAGCGTACCGGGTATTTGTGAAGTCGACTGCCGGGACCTACCTGGTGAACTGCCATTCCAGGATGAATGGATTGGGCTGCGGGCGACAAGAGGAACGGGCGACTGGCGCGTCCGTAAACAAGGTCTCCGACGAGTCGTCCGCTGAATGAGAAGTCGTCGGAGGCCACCGCCGCCGACCGGCAGCCAAAAAGTTGTATTCATCCCCAAAATAGAAAAGGCGCCCGATATGAATCGAGCGCCTTCTCAGCATCCCCCGGCAGCGTCCTACTCTCCCACAAGGTCACCCAAGCAGTACCATCGGCGCAAGAGGGCTTAACTACTCTGTTCGGAATGGGAAGAGGTGTTTCCCCTCCGCTATCGCCACCGGAAGAAATGGGTTGCAATTACAAGGAATGAGGAAACGACGTCGTAGCAAAGGAGCGCTGGTCAAGCCGCACGGCTATTAGTACCAGTCGGCTGAATGGCTCGTTACCTCGCCACTTACACCTCTGGCCTATCGACCTTGTAATCTTCAAGGGGCCTTCAGAAGCTTACGCTTGGGACATCTCGTCTTGAGGTGGGCTTCCCGCTTAGATGCTTTCAGCGGTTATCCCGTCCGAACATAGCTACCCAGCGATGCGGCTGGCGCCACAACTGGTGAACCAGCGGTTCGTCCATTCCGGTCTTCTCATACTAGGAACAGATCCTCTCAAATGTCCTACGCCCGCGACGGATAGGGACCGAACTGTCTCACGACGTTCTAAACCCAGCTCGCGTACCGCTTTAATCGGCGAACAGCCGAACCCTTGGGACCTTCTCCGGCCCCAGGATGCGATGAGCCGACATCGAGGTGCCAAACCTCCCCGTTTATGTGGACTATCGGGGGAGATAAGCCTGTTATCCCCGGAGTACCTTTTATCCGTTGAGCTTCGACCCTTCCACAAGGAATCGTCGGATCACTAAGCCCCACTTTCGTGTCTGCTCGACTTGTATGTCTCGCAGTCAGGCTCCCTTATGCCTTTACACTCTACGCACGATTGCCAACCGTGCTGAGGGAACCTTTGGGCGCCTCCGTTACATTTTAGGAGGCGACCGCCCCAGTCAAACTGCCCACCTGACACTGTCTTCCATCCGGATTCACGGAATGAAGTTAGAACCCCAACAACACAAGGGTGGTATTTCAAGGTTGGCTCCCGGAAGGCTGGCGCCCTCCGTTCATAGCCTCCCACCTATCCTACACATGCATTGGCGAGATCCAATATCAAGCTGCAGTAAAGGTTCACGGGGTCTTTCCGTCCTGTCGCGGGTATCCGGCATCTTCACCGGAGCTACAGTTTCGCCGAGCTCCTCGTTGAGACAGCGCCCAAGTCGTTACACCATTCGTGCAGGTCGGAACTTACCCGACAAGGAATTTCGCTACCTTAGGACCGTTATAGTTACGGCCGCCGTTTACTGGGGCTTCAGTTTAGAGCTTCGCCCGAAGGCTAACCCCGCCCTTTAACCTTCCAGCACCGGGCAGGTGTCAGTCCCTATACATCGTCTTACGACTTGGCAGAGACCTGTGTTTTTAGTAAACAGTCGCTTGGGCCTGGTCACTGCGACCCCGTTCGGCTCACCCCGCGAGGGGGATCACCTACGTAGGGGCACTCCTTCTCCCAAAGTTACGAAGCTAGATTGCCTAGTTCCTTAACGAGGAATCACTCGAGCACCTTAGTATTCTCTACCTACCTACCTGTGTCGGTTTGCGGTACGGACACTTATGAGACTCGCTTAGAGGCTTTTCTTGGCAGCATGATTAGGGTCAGTTGGCTTGCCCGAAGGCTCGTTTCCCGATCACCTCTCGGAGTAATGCCCGCGCGGATTTGCCTGCGCAGGCCTCCTACCGGCTTCGACCAGCACTTCCAATCGCTGGCTGACCTTTCACTTCTGCGTTCCCCCATCGCGTCTTGAGCGCCTCATCAGTGGTACAGGAATCTTGACCTGTTTCCCATCGCCTACGCCTTTCGGCCTCGGCTTAGGACCCGACTTACCCTGAGCGGACGATCCTTCCTCAGGAAACCTTAGGTTTTCGGTGAAGGGGATTCTCACCCCTTTTATCGCTACTCGTACCGGCATGATCTCTTCTATTTCGTCCAGCCGGCCTCACGGCCGACCTTCAACCTAACATAGAATACTCCCCTACCGATCATCGGACCCAGGTGGATCCGACAATCCCGCAGCTTCGGTGGTAAACTTGAGCCCCGATGAATTGTCGGCGCAGAATCACTTGACTGGTGAGCAGTTACGCACTCTTTAAATGATGGCTGCTTCTAAGCCAACATCCCAGTTGTCTGTGTAACTCCACCACCTTAATCACTTAGTTTACACTTGGGGACCTTAGCTGACGGTCTGGCTTCTTTTCCTTTCGCCTGTGGAGCTTATCCCCCACAGCCTGACTCCCGCGGAGCAAGTGTATGGCATTCGGAGTTTGATTGGGTTTGCTAAGCTTGTGGGCCCGCTAGCCCATTCAGTGCTCTACCTCCACCACTCTTCCCGCGAGGCTAGCCCTAAAGCTATTTCGGGGAGAACCAGCTATCTCCGAGCTTGATTGGCCTTTCACCCCTATCCACAGTTCATCCCCTAACTTTTCAACGTTAGTGGGTTCGGGCCTCCACGTGCGGTTAGACACGCTTCACCCTGACCATGGCTAGATCGCTCGGCTTCGGGTCTACTGCATGCAACTATGTCGCCCTGTTCAGACTCGCTTTCGCTACGGCTCCGTCCCTTAAGGACTTAACCTTGCTACATACAAGTAACTCACCGGTTCATTATGCAAAAGGCACGCAGTCAGTCCAGCCGCGGCCTGTCGCCGCCCCGAAGGGCGGTAACGTGGAGTCGCGGCCTTTCCTCCTACAGCTTGTGAGCAAACGGTTTCAGGATCTATTTCACCCTCCGCCAGGAGTACTTTTCACCTTTCCCTCACGGTACTGGTTCACTATCGGTCGTCAGAGAGTATTTAGCCTTGGGAGGTGGTCCTCCCGGTTTCCCACGGGATTTCACGTGTCCCGCGGTACTCGGGAATTCATTCGAGAGAGTGTCTATGGCTTTCGTCTACCGGACTATCACCGTCTGTGGTTGAATTTTCCAAAACTATTCGACTAACCAAGACATTTGTAACTCTCCGACCCGTCTGCAACCGGGTCCGAATGAACCCCACTACACCGGCCCTACAACGCTTGCAGGCTTACATAAGGCCGGTTTGGGCTGTTCCCCTTTCGCTCACCACTACTCAGGGAATCGCTTTTGCTTTTTGTTCCTGAGGGTACTGAGATGGTTCAGTTCGCCTCGTTTGCCTCGACGGCCTATATATTCAACCGCCGATGACGCGGTATGACCCGCGCCGGGTTTCCCCATTCGGAAATCCCCGGATCTATGCTTGCGTGCAACTCCCCGGGGCTTATCGCAGCTTAACCACATCCTTCATCGCCTTCTGACGCCAAGGCATCCACCGAGTGCTCTTAGTAGCTTGACCAACAAAGGCTACTGTGCTTGAGTGCTCCGATGTACAACGCCGTTCCCGTCATTCCTATGTAATTGTCAAAGAGCGGGCACCGTCATGATGCGGACCGCGCCCCAGTGGAGATAACCGGGATCGAACCGGTGACCTCCGGCTTGCAAAGCCGGCGCTCTCCCAGCTGAGCTATATCCCCGGCTTCCGGCTTTCGGATGGTGGGCCTAAGTGGAATCGAACCACTGACCTCACGCTTATCAGGCGTGCGCTCTAACCATCTGAGCTATAGGCCCCCTGATACTACAGGCCCCCCACTTCAAAAACATGACAGCGTGCACGCCACAGCGCCGGACAAGTCGACCTCGAGTTACGAGAACTCTTTAGAAAGGAGGTGATCCAGCCGCACCTTCCGGTACGGCTACCTTGTTACGACTTAGTGCCAGTCACCAGTTTTACCTTCGGCGCACTCCTCCCGAGGGTTAGAGTAACGACTTCGGGTACTCCCGGCTTCCATCACTTGACGGGCGGTGTGTACAAGGCCTGGGAACATATTCACCGCGGCATGCTGATCCGCGATTACTAGCGATTCCGACTTCATGCAGTCGAGTTTCAGACTGCAATCCGAACTGGGACCGACTTTTTGGGATTGACTCCACCTCGCGGTATTGTAACCCTTTATATCGGCCATTGTAGCACGTGTGTAGCCCTGGTCAATAAAGGCCATGAGGACTTGACGTCATCCCCACCTTCCTCCGATTTATCACCGGCGGTCTCCTTAGAGTGCCCAGCTTCACCTGCTGGCAACTAAGGACAAGGGTTGCGCTCGTTGCGGGACTTAACCCAACATCTCACGACACGAGCTGACGACAGCCATGCAGCACCTGTGTACCCGCTCCGAAGAGGGGCCCTGTCTCCAGGGCTTTCAGGTACATGTCAAGACCAGGTAAGGTTCTTCGCGTTGCCTCGAATTAAACCACATGCTCCACCGCTTGTGCAGGCCCCCGTCAATTCCTTTGAGTTTCAGCCTTGCGGCCGTACTCCCCAGGCGGGGCACTTAATGCGTTAGCTTCGGCACTGAAGGGGTCGATACCTCCAACACCTAGTGCCCAACGTTTACGGCTAGGACTACCAGGGTATCTAATCCTGTTTGCTCCCCTAGCTTTCGCGCGTCAGCGTCAGTATCAGGCCAGAGAGCCGCCTTCGCCACTGGTGTTCTTTTCGATATCTACACATTCCACCGCTACACCGAAAATTCCGCTCTCCTCTCCTGTACTCAAGTGATGCAGTATCAAATGCAGGTCCCCGGTTGAGCCGGGGGATTTCACATCTGACTGACACCACCGCCTGTACGCCCTTTACGCCCAATAACTCCGAACAACGCTTGCTCCCCCCGTATTACCGCGGCTGCTGGCACGGAGTTAGCCGGAGCTTCCTCTGGTGGTACCGTCAAACCCGCCTACTATTCGTATACGGGCTTTCGTCCCACCTAACAGGGGTTTACACTCCGAGAAGCTTCATCCCCCACGCGGCGTCGCTGGGTCAGGCTTTCGCCCATTGCCCAAATTTCTAGACTGCTGGCTCCCGTAGGAGACTGGGCCTTATCTCAATCCCAGTGTGGCCGATCACCCTCTCAGGTCGGCTATCAATCGTCGCCTTGGTAGGCCGTTACCCTACCAACTAGCTAATTGAGCGCGGGGCCATCCACAAGCGGTAGCTTCCAAGGAGAGGCCACCTTTAGTTGTCATACCATGCGGACTGACAACCACATTCGGTATTAGCCCGCCGTTAGGCGGGTTGTTCCCAGCTTGAGGGCAGGTTCCCCACGTGTTACTCACCCGTCCGCCACTGTACTCACGTTCCGAAGAACGCTTTCTCGTTCGACTTGCATGACTAAGACACGCCGCCAGCGTTAGTTCTGAGCCAGGATCAAACTCTCCATATAAGAAAAGTCCAATCTGGAATTGCATCTGCTGTGAACTCCCCGGACGGATCCGGAGAGCCTTGTCAGACGACTTAAGGACATGCACGCTGCCATGTTTTCAAAGAGCGTAAACTTACCGCAACCCGCGCAAGATACACAGCCGGGCAAATGAAGTCAACAGGTTTCTTTATTTTTAATTCCTGTTGACCAAACACCCGTTGAACAAACGGTTTCGGGGCCCGGATCGGCGGCTTTAAGGGGCCGGATTTCGGGGGTGCGCCGTGTAGTGCTATCCGGGCACACTTCCGAGCGGTTCGGGGGCGGGCTTACGGAGCCGGCAGCCGGCTCGCTCCAGACTGGCTCAGGCTCGGGACTACGTGGCCGGTTCTATCGTCAGCAACCCGTTGCCCGGGGCCGCGTTCTGGCCGTTCGCCGGGTGCACGCTATTTCCATTTGCGCCTGGGGCGGCGTGCGCGCCATTCCCATCGGCGGCCTGCGCGCCATTCCCACTCGCGGCCTGCCCGCCGCCCACGCTTTCCGCCTGGTCGGCCGCGTGGTAGGAGCTGCGGACCAGGGGGCCGGACTCCACGTGCGGGATGCCGTATGCCTCGCCCGCCTGCTTGAACTGGGCGAACTCGTCCGGATGATAGTGCTTGCGCACCGGCAGATGCTTCTTCGTCGGCTGCAGATACTGCCCCACCGTCAAGATGTCGCAGTTCACCGCGGCCACGTCGCGCATCAGGGCATGGACGGCTTCGTCGGTCTCGCCGAGTCCCACCATGATGCCCGTCTTGGTCTTCGCGCCGCGGGCCTTCGCGCGCTCGAGCAGCTCAAGGGACTGGTCGTACCGCGCCTGGGGCCGCACGGTCCGGTACAGGTCCGGCACCGTCTCCAGGTTGTGGTTCAGCAGGTCGGGACGGGCATCAAGCACGGTCTGAAGCGCCGCTTCCGAACCCTTGAAGTCCGGGATGAGCACTTCCACGCCCACGCCCGGGCACCGGCGGCGGATGGCCCGGATCGTCTCCGCGAAGATCGGCGCGCCGCCGTCGACACGCTCGTCCCGGTTCACCGAGGTGATCACGGCAAATCGCAGGCCCAGCTTCTCCACGGCCCCGGCCACGCGCTCGGGCTCGTCCCAGTCCAGCCCCTGGTCCGGCCGGCCCGTCTTCACCGCGCAGAACCCGCAGCTGCGCGTGCAGATATCGCCCAGGATCATGAAGGTTGCGGTGTGCTGCTCCCAGCATTCCCAGATGTTGGGGCACTGGGCGCTCTCGCAGATGGTGTGGAGCCGGTTGTCCCCCACCAGCCGCTTCAATTCCTGGAAGTTCGGCCCCTGCTTCAGGCGCACCTTGAGCCACGGGGGCTTGGGGACGTGGGATGTGGTCGTTTCGCTCATAAGTCTACAGGAACAAAAAGCGACCCTCCGGCGCCGTGAACCGTCGTTCCGCGCCGAAGCGGCCGCCATGGATGTCAGGTACTTTACTTGCTCTTCGTATTCCGGGTTACGGTCGAGGCCCGACCGGTTGTTTCGAGCCTCATCCAGGTTTCATTTCAGGCGCGCCGTCGTCCCCCGGCGAAATGACCACGGCCTCCTCGTCGAGGTGGCCCGCGATGGTCTTCGACAGGTCGTTCAGGTCGGTCCGGCAGAAGCCCGTGTTGCTGTCGAGTATGCCGCCGCCCTCATCCATGAGAAACCACGTCGGCACGTTCGTCAGGCCGAAGTCCGAGGAGGCCCAGTGGGTCGTGTCGTACACGTTTGGAAAGGACGCGCCGTGCTCGTCCATGAACGCTTTCGTGTCCTCCGGCGTGTCCTGCGAGACGCCCAGCACCCGGAATCCACCGTTGCCGCCGTAGGCCTGGTGGATCTTGTCGAAATAGGGGGCGCTGAACTTGCAGGTCCCGCAGCCCACCTTGTAGAAGACAGCCAGCATCCAGCCGCCGTTCGCCTGGTCAGCCAGCGACGTCGAATTGCCGTCCGCGTCTTCCAGCGCGACTTCCGGGGCCGCGACCCCGGCTTCCAGGAACGCCATAAATTACTCCCGTACAGGTTGAAATTTGAAAGATGCCACGTTCAAACCATGCTTCAATTATATATGTAGTACTTCTAAATAATGAATATAGGGGATATGGGGCCGGTGTCAATGATTGGGTGGGTGGGGGCGGACCCGTCTATCAATGGAAACCCGGTCGTCCTTTCAATTGATTCCTTTCAAGACCACGCGGCATTTCCACCATATTATTTTTGACCTTTGAGGCCGCAAGGTCGTCCTATACTACGTAACGATTCCTATAATTCGATCTCGTGATCCAATCCAATGACGACCTTTACACGCGACGATACGTACAACATCCACCTGTGTCTGCGGGGAGACGCCAACGCCTTCGAGCCGCTGGTCCGGCGATATCAGAGCGCCGCATTCGCCGTGGCCATGGGTTTCCTTCGGGACAGGACAGACGCGGAGGACGTGGTACAGGACGCCTTTGTGGCCGCCTACTGCAAGCTGTCACAATTGAAGGACCCGTCCATCTTCGGCAGTTGGCTGCACAGAATCGTCGTCAACCGATGCAAGGAATGGAGCCGTCGGAAGAGAGCCAGCCGCCTGGTCCGTGTAGATCCGCATGCCGAACACATGCGCGACGAATATCCTATGGCGGCTCAGAACCACCAGGATTACATCGAAAGCCTTGAACTCTGGGATGAAGTCGAAAGACTGCCCGAACACTATCGTCAGGTCGTCAATCTTTACTACTACACGGGCTTTTCATTGAAAGAAATCGCCGCCTTCCTGGACATTCCGGAATCCACGGCGAGAGGACGGCTTTATCAATCTCGAATACGCTTGAAAAACGCATTGTCGCCCCAGGAAAAGGAGACCATTGCCATGAGCCAGATCGATGTCACCGAAGATGTCCAGGATGTAGTCTGCAAGATCGCCAGAGAAGACTTCAAAGAAACGATCGATATGGGCGACGTTGAAAACATCGTCCTTTACTGTGGAGTAAGTACGGAAGTGGAGATCAAACCGGCACAGGGCAAGGAACTTGTGATCGAAGGCTCCAAGATCGCGCTTGGGACGTCTGAGAAAGCAGCCCGGAACCACCTGAATGAAATCACTGTTTCAAGCGATCAGGTCGAAGATTTCTATACGTCGGGACCTCACGAAGGGGAGTTGTTCCTTGGAGTTACTTCTAATCAGAATATCCCAACCGCGGAAACGCGGCGAATCAGCGAATACTGGAAGCGTGATCTGACAAACGAATGGGCCCTTTATGAAATAAGCAGGGGAAACAGGTTAATCGACGTGTTTCCTGACCTAAAAGACGATATCGAAGTGTTCCCTTCCCTCCCCGAGTCGGTTAGAAACAGTTTGGGAAGATCGATTCGAGTGTCTGTTCAAACTCGAAACATCCTTCCCTTGGACACGAAAAGGTCCACCATGAATGGCGAGATTGAAGGTGTTTTCAAGGCTATGGGGTGGCAGAATGAAAACGTCTTCGGTCCGTCCGAGTACTGTCACATTTCGATTTCTGTCCCGAAAGGTAAAAACGTGTCAATTTTCAGACCATCGAAAATCAGTGCGGAACATGTGGACGCTTCACTGATGATCTATTCTTGCCGCAACGTCAGCACTCTATCGCATATCGGCAGGGACGTGTATCTGTTCAATTGTGCTTTTACCAAAATGCAGAACATCGGGGGAAAACTGTTTCATCGAATGTATGACTACGGTGGGGGCGGATGGCGTGATAACGTCATGGGCAACATAGGCCTCTGGGAAGGGGAGATAGATACCGTAGAGGGCGATGTGGATATCGACGTCGGTAGATACGAGTTACATACGACGGACCTGAAGGGCAAGGTGGCCATATACAACAGATACGGCACGACACATCTGAGACAGACCTCCAGGCAACCGGAATCACGATGCAGGCTTAGAACAGTATCCGGAGATATCAACCTTTACCTGCATGAGGCCATTGCCCCGGAAACCAGCGTATCCCTGCATTCGCTGTGTGGCAGTTTCGATTATGGAAACGCCAGAGAAACCATACCACTGTACAATACCCAATGCAGCGGCCATTGGTTGACCATGTCATCAGTCATCGATTTTGCATCTGCGGATATCGTGGTTTCGACAGAAAGCGGAAAAGCAAGTGTCGACTTGTTCAGTTGAAACCCTTGAATTAGTACACGGGATTTACCCCAGGCGTCACTCCTCCGTGACGATCTCCTCGCCAGGAGATGGGGACCTATTCCGGAACATAAATGGATACGACACGCGCATCTTTACGGGTGCCCCGTCATGTACTGCCGACGTCCAGACCTGTTTTCGAGCTACGTCCAATATCAGAGCGTCCACCTCGGCGCGACCTGACGATCTTTCGACGGATGCCGCGTCCACGTTGACATTAGTGCCTACCACGAGTTGGATCGCTACATCGAAATCGAAATTCAAATCGACGACATCGTTGGGGATCGGAGCGTGGTAAATTGCCTCGGCGCTCGTGTCCACCGAAGTGGGCCAGTAAATACCGGCTTCTTCGTCGGCCAACCGATCGGCTTCCTGGGCCGATTGAACAGCCTGATCCGGTTGATCTCCTTCCGGCGCCGATCGGACGGCCTGGTTCGGTTGATCTCCTTCCGGCTGACCACCTGCCGACTCGGATTGGACGGCTGTGTCCGGTTGACCTTCCGGCTCCGGTTGGACATCCGATTCCAGTCGCCTCACCATCTGCGCAATTTCCGAAATTTGTCCCTCCACCGATGGGGTTTCGGACGCGATGGGTGACAGGTGCAACACGTTGCCGACCTCATCGATCAGCACGATGTGAGGTGAATTTGGCAGATCAAAGGGAGAATCGACGGCCAGGTACACCGGAAAGCTCAACCTGAATTTCTCCACGAGCGGCGTGATTTCCTCGGCCGACTGTAAAAATCCGCATTTCCCACGAGATTCCACCACGTAAACACGACCATTCCTGTATAGCACCGAATCACACACCCGGTCACAGGCAGGCGTCGTGCGCCGTTCCATTCATTCCACTCATTCCCCATCCCTGATCTCCATCGAGGGATTGCATAAGTTCTTCCCGATGGGAGACGGCCGCATTTCCGCGCTACGGGGCGTATCCGCCACCATCAACCGGGGCGAATACGTGGCCGTGATGGGCCGGTCGGGATCCGGAAAATCCACCCTGATGAACATCCTGGGCTGCCTGGACACGCCCACGGCGGGCAGGTACGCCCTCGACGGCAGGTCCGTCGGAGATCTCACGGACGACGAACAGGCCCTCATCCGAAACCGGATGATCGGGTTCGTGTTCCAGGCCTTCAACCTGCTCCCGAGAATGGACGCGCTGCACAACGTGGAACTGCCGCTCCTCTACCGCGGCATGGACAACAGGGAACGGCGTTGGCGCGCCATGGAAGCCATGGAAGCGGTCGGCGTGAGCGACCGGGCCCACCACAGGCCCAACGAGATGTCGGGCGGGCAGCGCCAGCGCGTGGCCATCGCCCGTGCGCTGGTCAGCGAGCCTTCCATCATACTGGCGGACGAACCAACCGGGAATCTGGACAGCGGGACCGGAGAGGAGATTATGGCCATATTCGACCGGCTGAACCGGGAAGGGCATACGATCGTACTGGTGACTCACGAAGCGCACGTCGCCAGGCACTGCAGGAGGATCATTCGACTGCGTGACGGCGTGATTGAGGAAGATCGTTCGGTTGCTTGAAGGGGTGACCGAGGAGGATCGTTCGATTGCCTGACGGGATGATCGAAACGGATCGTTCGACTGCGTTATGGGCAGATTCACGAGGAACGAAGACAGGGCCTAAGCATACAGAAACCGAGTTTTCTGAATGACTAGGAAAGGGGATGAACATGGACGCTACCAACGTCATCAGCAATGTGGTTGTTATTGGAATCCTGCTATTTGTCTGGCGCAGCCTCGACATGCGGATTTCTCAACTCGATAAGCGTCTGAGCGACCGAATCGATCACCTTGATGAGCGGGTTTCGCAAATCGAGGAACGGATTGCGCACCTGGGTGAGCGGGTATCCCGGATAGAAGGCCTGCTTGGGGCCTTCGCCCGCATAAGCAACCCCTTTGAATCGGAAAAGAAGACCTGAATAACCAGGTAAGGAGATGAACATGGACGCTACCAACGTCATCAGCAATGTGGTTGTAATCGGGATCCTGCTCTTCGTCTGGCGCAGCCTCGACATGCGGATATCTCAACTGTCTGAGCGGGTCTCGCAGATCGAGGAACGGATTGCGCACCTGGGCGAACGCGTATCCCGTATAGAAGGGCTGCTTGGAGCCTTTGCACGGATAAGCAACCCCTTTGAAACGGATACGAAAAACTGACTGGAGGCGATACATACCAGCGTTCTCGACGCATTTCACGATCACACTTTGAAATCATGAAAGGAGCATCATGGAAAACGCGCATCTCTGGGCTCAGCCCCTGATCCTGATGACGGCATTCATCTTCTTCTGGCGCGAGGCGAAGGGGAGCAGGCGGGAACTGAAGGAGTATATCCGGGAAGAACTCTCTAAGGTCGACGCCCGTTTCGACCGGCTCGAGCGCATATTGCTTAAACAGGGGAAGTAGACGCCCACCATGCAACGCCCGGCCCTGTTCATCGCGGTGTGCTTTGTCATCGGCATCCTGCTGGGACACCGCGTCGACGTATCGCCCGTCCTTTTCGCGCTGGGTGCAATCGCGGTCATCGCGGCGGGTTACGCGCTCTACCGGACCCGCGGTACCGCCTCTCCGTCTCTCCGGGCCTGCATGGCCCTGGGTCTCGTGTTCGCGGGCGCCTTCTGGTACGCGGTGCAGGTGCGGGTCGTGCCCGCGAACGACATCCGGCGATTCTGCGATCAGCGGCAGCGGCATGCGCTGACCGGGACGATCGTCCGATCGCCCGATGCGAGAGAACGTTTCACCCTGGTCACGGTGGAAGTGGACTCCATCTCGCCGGCGCCGGCAACGGGGCGCCTACAGGTCCGCCTGAACAGCGGTATTGATCCCGGCCGATATGGCGACCGCATCCTCGTATCGGGACGCCTGCGCAGCCCTCAACCGGCCCGGAACCCCGGCGGGTTCGATGCGCAAACCTACTACGCGAGCAGGGGAGTGCATGCGCTGATGAGCGTGCGCGATGCGGCGCGCTATCAGGTGACGCGGCGCAACACGTCCTTTACCTGGCAGACCGGGGTCATCGACCCGCTGCGCAACAGCATCGACCAGTCCATCAACCGGACCATGCGGGGCAATTCCGCCGCACTACTGAAAGGCATCCTGCTGGGTGAGCGGCGTCAGCTGCCCGAGGACCTTCTTCAGACCTTCAGGACGATCGGCCTGGCCCATATCCTGGCCGTATCCGGACTGCACGTCGGCCTGATCACGCTGGTGATTTATACGCTGCTGTCCGTCCTGAGACTGCCGAGGAACATCGTTGTCGCCGGCACGCTGGGCGTCCTGGTGCTTTACGCCTTCATCACCAACCTGACGCCGTCGGTCATCCGGGCCACGATCATGGCGGCGCTCTTCCTGGCGGGCCGCCAGCTGGACCGTCAGACCGACACCGTCAACATCCTGGCCGTGGCGGCCATCGTCATTCTCCTGATCTGGCCATCGGCCCTGTTCGACCTGAGCTTCCAGCTTTCCTTCCTGGCGACCTACGCCATCATCACGGGATATCCCAGGATGAAGGAACTGCTCCCCGAAAGGTTTTCCCGGTCGGAAAAATGGTGGGCCCGCTGGCTGCGGGACGGGTTGCTGGTCTCGGTCGCGGCGCAATTTGGCGCGCTGCCCGTGGTGGCGGGTACGTTCTACCAGGTCTCCTGGATGTCGGCGGTGGCGAATCTCTTCATCGGGCCGCTGGTGTTCCTGAATACGACCTTCGGCGTACTCACCGCCCTGACCGGCCCCCTGGCCATCGAAATCGCCCGGGTCTTCAGCGCGGCCAACGCGCTGGTCCTGTTCGCCATGATCCATCTCTCGAAGGCCTTCTCCGGCGCGCCGTCCGCGCTGATCGAGGTGCCGGCGCCTTCCATTCTTTTCTTCGCTTCCTTCTACGGCGCGGGCCTGCTACTGCTCTGGAAACCGGATGGGGCCAGGGAACGGCGGGCACGGCAGGGGCTGGTGGCCCTCTGCCTCCTGCTCTTCTGCTACAACCTGTTGCCCGACCGGTCGTTGAGGATCACCGTCCTCGACGTCGGACAGGGGGACGCCATCTTCATCGCCTGTCCCAACGGACGCACCCTCCTGGTTGACGGCGGCGCCCGTACGCCCTTCTACGACGCAGGCGCCCGCGTCATCCTGCCCTTCATGCGTGCGAAGGGATATCGCCGCGTGGATACGATCATCGTCACCCATCCCGACCTGGACCACTATGGCGGACTCCGGGCCGTCGTGGAGTCCGTCGAAGTGGGCGAGGTCATTTCGAGCGGGGTCGGTTCGGAATCCGGTTCCTACCGGGCCTGGCGCGAGGCCATCGACCGGCACGGCATCCCGTACCGCACGGTCGTGAATGGGGACACCCTGTCGGCGCTGGGTGGCGTGCGCGGCCTGATTCTCCATCCGAATCCCCTGTTCCTGTCCGGCACTGCGAAGCCCAGCTCCAACGAGGTGTCCGTGGTCCTGCGCCTGTCTCTTGGGGAGTTCAGCATGCTGTTGACCGGCGACATCGAGGAAAAAGGCGAGGCCGCGACCGTCCGCCGGCCGTCCATGCTGAAAAGCACGGTGCTCAAATCGCCCCATCACGGGAGCAGGTCGTCGAGCGGATCGGCCTTCCTGAACGCCGTCGACCCGGAGGCGGTGGCCGTTTCCGCCGGCATGTACAACAACTTCGGCCATCCTTCGCCCGAGGTCATCAAGCGGTACAGGCGGCGGGGAGCCGAGGTGTTTCGAACGGACGAGGGCGGCGCGGTCATGATCCGCAGCAACGGCCGGTCCTGGGACATGGCGCACTTTGCGCCGCCAGCACCCATCGGCCCTACACCCCGCCAAGTAGTGGATGGGTTTCTCTTGACAGGAAAATCCCCTCTTTCTATATTCCGGTAACGCACATAAGTCATTATCAAACATATATTTAACTCCACATTCCTGCCCGGTCCAATATGATCAGAACCGCCCGCGTGTTCATGGTGTTTCTGCTGCTCGCCGCGGTGGAAACTCCTCCCGCTGCAACCGCCCAGGACGCAACCGCCCAGGACGGCGCCGCCTTCAAAGAAGCGATCGAGGAAGGCCGCGCGGCGCGCCAGCGCTACGTGGACCGGATCGGGGAACTCCAGACGGAAGTTTCGCGGCAGAACGCCCGCCTGCGCAACGCCGGAACCGGCAGTCGTGATGAGCAGGTGCGACACAACGAGACGATCCTGGCACTTGCGCGACTTCACGCGTCCGTCGGACAGTATGTGCAGGCCGTCGAACTCCTGAAGAGCGCAGTGGGGCAAGCGGACGCGACGAGCGATGCGGGCGTGACGAACCATTCGCAAGCCGCGACCGCCGACACCGGCGAGATGCGCGCGTTGCTCGGCAGGCTTCTCCTGCGCGTGGGGCGGCATGTCGAGGCAGAATCCGTGCTGGCTGCCGCCCGGTCTCGCCAGGGTGGGCCGGCGCTGGCCACCGTTCGGCTTGCGGAGGTGTATTTCACGACGGGCAGGACCGAGGAGGGCCTCGAACTGTGCCGCGAGGTCCTGAGGAACACGGGATCGCAAGGACCGCCGAACGCGCCGAACCTGATGGCCGCGGGGCTCGCCGCGCGGTACCTGGAGCTTTCTCACGAGGCCAACGCTTTTCTGTCCGCGGTCACCCGTGTCGACAGCGAGCACCTCGATGCCTACGTAGCGTGGGGGCGCCTCTTCCTCGACAAGCACAACCGCGCGGAAGCGACCGGGATTTTCGAGGACGCGCTGAAGATCGACTCCGGATATCCGCCCGCGCTGATCGGCCTGGCCGAGGCGCTTGCGGAGAAACAGCCGCTGCCGGCGGAAGCCGTGGTACGGAAGGCACTAGCGATAAATCCCTCGCTCATGGAGGGACGCCATTTCCTCGCGGGGCTTCACCTGACGGACGAGGCCTATGATAACGCGATCGGCCAGCTGGACCAGGCTCTGGAGGTCAACCCGGAATCACCCGGAACCCATGCCCTCCTGGCGACCGCTTACCACGGTCAGGGCCGCCAGGCCGAATTCGAAGCCGCCCGAAAGCGCGTCCTGGAAATCAACCCTTCCTATGGCCGGCTGTACGAAATCATCGCCAGCCACTTCACACGGCGCTACAGGTTCCGGGAGTCCGTGGAGATGGGCCGCCTTGCAATCGAGACCGACCCCGCGCTCTGGTCGGCCTATGCCGGGCTGGGGATCAGCCTGACCCGGGTCGGCGAGATGGCCGAAGCCCGACGGATGCTGGAAAAGGCCTTCGACAGAGACCCATTCGACACGCGGACCTACAACACGCTGGAACTGCTCGACTCCTTTGAAGATTTCGAGACCCGGGAAAGCGGACCGTTTATCCTGAAGATCCACCGGGACGAAGACGCCGTGTACGGAAAGCTGGCCCTCGATCTGCTCGAAGAAGCCCACCGGACGATCGCGCCGCGGTACGGTTTCATGCCGGATGGGCCCGTGCTCGTCGAGATGCTGCCGGACAACGACGACTTCATGGTGCGCATCGCCGGCGTGCCGGGAACGGGCGGCCTGCTGGGGGTCTGCTTCGGCGAGGTGGTGGTGGCGAATTCGCCCAGGGCCCGGCCGAAGGGGACGTTCAACTGGGGGCAGACGCTCTGGCACGAGTACGTCCACGTCACCCATCTGCAGCAGACGCGCAACCGCATCCCCCGCTGGCTGGCGGAAGGCATCGCCGTGTACGAGACGCGCCTGGCCCGGCCGGAATGGGACATGGACCTGGAAGCGGAGTTCACCGAGGCGGCGGTCCAGGGCGAATTGCTCGCCGTCAGCGAACTGAACCGGGGTTTCACCCGGCCGAAGTCACGGAACCAGATCGTCCTCTCTTACTACCAGGCCTCGGTCGTCGTGGAATACATCGTGGACACCTTCGGATTCGAGGCGGTCCGGCGCATGCTGGACCTGTACAACCGGAATCGGACCACCGCCGAAGTCGTTCGCGAGGTAACGGGCCGGTCCATGGAAGACTTCGACCAGGCATTCACGGACTATACCGAAAAACGGATCGCCGGGCTCAGGCGCGTCCTGCGATTCAAGCCGCCGCGCGACGAGAAGCCGTCCATGGCCGAACTGGAGGCGATGGCGGCCGATAACCCCGAGAGTTTCCACGCCCACCTGATGCTGGGCCAGGCGTTGCACATGCAGAAACGGTATGAAGAAGCCATCACGCCGCTTGAACGCGCCCGGACCCTCTTCGCAAACTACACCCATGCCGGCAGTCCCCACGCACTGCTGGCGGAGATCTACCTCGAACAGGGGAACACGGAAGCGGCGATGGAGGCCCTCGAGGCCCTCACCGCCGTCGACGAGGACGACATCGAATCCTGCAAGACCCTGGCCGGGCTCTACGCCGGGGAAGGCCGGCGCGGGGACGCCCTCCGCATCCTGGAACGGGCCGTCATGATCGATCCCTTCGACGTCGAGATCCGAAAAATGCGCGCCGGTTTGTACGAACGGGATGGAAGGCCGGACCTGGCCGTGCCGGAGTACGAAGCCGTGCTGGCGGTCGAGACCACCGACCGTGTGCAGGCGCAGTACGACCTGGCCCGAGCATACCTGGCGGCGGGAAGGAAGGACGACGCCAGAAAGGCCGCGCTGAAAGCCCTGGAGGCCGCGCCGGGTTTCGAGGCCGCCCAGGAAGTCCTGCTCCGGTCGCTGGAATAAGCGCGCAGGTCCGCCACGCCACGCTCGTTTCGGCCCGGTTTTAACGTTGCGATTCGGGCCTTCTCAATTTATATTCATGCGGTTTGCTCCATCTGAACGCTGGTGACGCGCGAGCGCTTCACCGCAGGCGCCTCACCGCGGGCGCCTTTGAGGGTCATCTTGCCGAAACGCACCGACATCGAATCCATCCTGATCATCGGCTCCGGTCCGATCGTCATCGGACAGGCCTGCGAGTTCGACTATTCCGGCACCCAGGCCTGCAGGGCGCTCCGCGAAGAAGGCTACCGGGTCGTGCTGATCAACAGCAATCCGGCCACGATTATGACGGATCCGGACATGGCGGACCGGACCTACGTCGAGCCCATCACCGCGGAATACGTGGAGAAGGTCATCCGGCGCGAGCGCCCCGACGTGCTGCTGCCCACGCTCGGGGGACAGACCGCCCTGAACGTCGCCGTCGAGCTCGCCGAGTCGGGCACGCTGGACCGCTACGGGGTCGAACTCATCGGAGCCAAGCTCGAGGCGATCAAGATGGCCGAGGACCGGGAACTGTTCCAGCAGGCCATGGAGCGCATCGGCTTGGAGGTGCCCCGGGGCGGCTTCGCGCGGACCGTCGAAGAGGCCTGGGAACTGGTGAAGAATACGGGCTTCCCCGCCATCATCCGGCCGGCCTTCACCCTGGGCGGCGCGGGCGGGAGCATTGCCCGTAGCGAATCGGAATACGCGGAAGCCGTCGAATGGGGCCTGTCCACCAGTCCCATCACCGAGGTGCTGATCGAGGAGTCGGTCATCGGCTGGAAGGAATACGAACTCGAGGTCATGCGCGACCTGGCCGACAACGTGGTCATCATCTGCTCCATCGAGAATTTCGACCCCATGGGCGTGCACACCGGCGACAGCATCACGGTCGCCCCCGCGCAGACCCTCACGGACAAGGAATACCAGGCGCTCCGGAACGCCTCAATCAAGGTGATCCGGGAAATCGGCGTGGAGACGGGCGGATCGAACATCCAGTTTGCCGTCAGCCCGGAAGACGGCCGCATCCTGGCCATCGAGATGAACCCTCGGGTGTCGCGCAGTTCCGCCCTGGCTTCCAAGGCCACGGGCTTCCCCATCGCCAAGATCGCCGCGAAGCTGGCCGTGGGCTATACACTGGACGAAATACCGAACGACATTACCCGGGAAACCCCGGCGTCCTTCGAGCCCACCATCGATTACGTGGTGGTGAAGATCCCGCGGTGGGCCTTCGAGAAATTCCCCAACGCCGACACACAGCTCGGCACGCAGATGAAGTCGGTGGGCGAGACCATGGCCATCGGCCGCACCTTCAAGGAAGCGGTCCAGAAAGGGCTCCGGGGCCTGGAGATCGACCGCCACGGCCTCGGCGCGGACGGGAAGGACGCGGTGGACGCCGGCGCCCTGGCCGCATCGCAGCCTGATGGACAGGCCGCGGGACGAGCGGACGGAGAGGCGGACGGCGTACTGAAAGACCTCAGGGAGCAGATGACCCGGCCCACGGCGGAGCGCATCTTCCAGATCAGGACCGCCCTCCAGCTCGGCATGCCCATCGAAGAAATCTACACGCTGACCGGCGTCGATCCCTGGTTCCTGCACAACCTGCGGGACATCGTCGAGCTCGAGGGCGAAATCGGCGCGCACCGGAACGGCTCCATGCCCCGGAAACTGCTGCACAGGGCCAAGCAGGCCGGTTTCTCCGACGTGCAGATCGCCCACCTGACCGGCAGCGACGAACGGTCGGTCCGCACTCGGCGCATCGAGTCGGGCGTGGACGCCGTGTTCAAGACCGTCGACACCTGCGCGGCCGAGTTCGAGGCCATGACGCCCTACTACTATTCGACCTACGAGACCGAAAACGAGACCCGGCCCAAGACGCGGAAGACGATCATGATCCTGGGCGGCGGCCCGAACCGAATCGGCCAGGGGATCGAGTTCGACTACTGCTGCGTGCAGGCGGTCATGGCGCTGAAGGAGGACGGGTACGAGACCATCATGGTCAACAGCAACCCGGAGACCGTGAGCACCGATTACGACATCTCGGACCGGCTGTTCTTCGAGCCCCTCACCTTCGAAGACGTGATGAACATCGTCGAGACGGAAAAGCCGGACGGCGTGATCGTCCAGTTCGGCGGGCAGACGCCCCTCAAGCTGGCCCTGCCCCTCGAGCGCGCGGGCGTGCCCGTCATCGGCACCTCGCCCGACAGCATCGACCTGGCCGAGGACCGCAAGCGGTTCGGCGCCCTGACGAAGGAACTGGGCATTCCCCATCCGCCCCACGGGACGGTCTTTTCCTTCGAGGAGGCCCGCGAGGTGGCGGGCGAGATCGGATACCCCGTGCTGGTGCGGCCTTCCTACGTCCTCGGCGGCCGCAACATGGCCCTGGTCTACGACGACGATTCCCTGCAGACCTACATGCGGACCGCCGTCCACGTGTCCCCCGAGCATCCCATCCTCATCGACAAGTTCCTCGAGGACGCCTTCGAATACGACGTGGACGCCATCTCCGACGGGACGGACGTCGTCCTGGGCGGGATCATGGAACACATCGAGGAGGCGGGCATCCATTCCGGGGACAGCGCCTGCGTGCTGCCGCCCTACATGGTCAAGCCCATGCACATCGACACCATGAGGAGCTACACCCACGCCCTGGCGAGAAGCCTCAAGGTCGTCGGCCTGATCAACGTGCAGTACGCCATCAAGAACGACGTGGTCTACGTGCTGGAGGTCAACCCGAGGGCCTCGCGGACGATACCCTTCGTGTCCAAGGCCATCGGCGTGCCGCTGGCCCAGTACGCGGCGCGGGTCATGGCCGGGAAGACCCTGCGCGAACTCGGGTTCACCGAGGAGATCATCCCGCCCTACGCCTCGGTGAAGGAGGTCGTGCTGCCCTTCGTCAAATTCGCGGGGTCGGACAGCCTGCTCGGGCCCGAAATGAAGTCCACCGGCGAGGTCATGGGAATCTACGAGGAACCGGGCATCGCCTTCGCCAAGGGGCAGAGCGCGGCAGGCGGCTCCCTGCCCCTGTCAGGCACCGTCCTGGTCAGCGTCAACGCCTTCGACCACGAGAACGTCGTCGACATCGTCCGTGAGCTCGATATGCTGGGTTTCACGATCATGGCGACGAGCGGCACCGGCCTTACGCTGGAGGACGCCGGCCTGGAGGTGGTCCGGGTCAACAAGGTCTGGGAGGGCGAACCGCACATCGTGGACCACATCCGGCGGGGCGACATCCAACTCATCATCAACACGCCCCTGGGCAAGAGCGCGCGGGACGACGACTACATGATCCGCCGCGCGGCCATCGAGGCGAACATCCCGTGCATCACCACGCTCTCGGCGGCCTGGTCCGCGGTAAAGGCCATCCAGGCGCTCAGGAACGAGGGTCGGGAGATCTCGGTGAAGAGCCTGCAGGAATGGCACGAGACGTTGAGGGAAGCGAGGGTTTGACCATGCAGACGGTAGACGGGGGTGTACTGGCCCCGAAGGGGTTCCTGGCCAACACGGCGGGCTGCGGCATCAACAGTCCGAAAGGCAGCCGCAAGGACCTGGTGGTGATCGACGCGGGCGGGACCGCCTCCGCGGCGGGGGTGTTCACCACGAACCGGGTGCAGGCCGCTCCGGTAGTCCTTTCCGAAGACCATCTGCAGACCGGCATGGCGCGGGCCGTCGTGGTCAACAGCGGTAACGCCAACGCGTGCAACGGGGATCCCGGCATGGCGGACGCCCGGGAGATGGCCGCCCTGGTGGCCGAAGGGCTGTCCGTCCCCGCTAGCGCGATCCTCGTCGCTTCCACCGGGGTCATCGGCCGGCCCCTGCCCATGGACGTGATCCGCGAAGGTATCCGGGAAGCGCTGGACCGGCAGCCGCTGGGCCCTGACCCGGACGCCGCCGAGTCGATCATGACGACCGACACGGTGCCCAAGACCTGCGCGGTGCGGCTCGATCTTGATGGTACGGCCGTGACAGTCGGCGGGATCGCCAAGGGCGCGGGCATGATCTGCCCGGACATGGCCACGATGATCGGCGTGGTCACGACGGACGCCGCCATCGCGCCGGGCGCCCTGAAGTCGGCCCTCAAGCGGGCCGTCGGCAAGTCCTTCAACTGCATCACCGTCGACGGGGACATGAGCACGAACGACACGGTGTTCATCCTGGCCAACGGCGCCGCGGGCAATCCGGAGATCACCCAGCCCGCCGGGGACGCCTACGAGCGGTTCGCCGAAGCGCTGGAGCACGTCTGCACCGACCTGGCGAAAAAGATCGCCCGGGACGGCGAAGGCGCGACCAAACTCGTGGAGATCCGCGTGCGGGGCGCCCGGTCGGACGAGGACGCCCGGACGATCGGCATGAGCGTGGCGAATTCCGCCCTCGTGAAGACAGCCATCTACGGCCACGATCCCAACTGGGGCCGGATCCTCTGCGCCGTCGGGTACGCGGACGCCGAATCGGATCCGGACATGATCGACCTGTTCCTCTGCGGCCACCAGCTGACGCGCGACGGCCAGGGACTTCCTCTCGACGAGCCGACCATGAGAAAAGCCTTGTCCGCCAGTGAGATCCCCGTCGAAATCGACCTCAGGCTGGGAGACGGCGCGGCCACGGTATGGACCTGCGACATGTCCCACGAATACGTGACCGTGAACGCGGAATATACGACCTGACCCATACTCGATTCTCCGCGGCCTGGCTGGCCGCCACCACGGAAGACGACTCATGAAACCACGATGTAGAATTGGCTTTTTTGCGACCGGTACCGCGTTGTGCACGATCCTCAATGCCGCACTGTGCACGGCCCTCTTTGTACTCACTTCGGCCTCTACGGCCGCCGCCCAAACCGGGTCCGTGTCCATCACGAAGGACCCCGGGCCGGTACCGGTGGAGGAGCTGGCGGAAAGGCGGGCCCGGATCCTCGACGGCATGGGCAGCGGGATCATGATCCTCTTCGGGGCGGAGCCCAAGGTATTCAGCAACGACGTGAACTATCCCTACCGCCAGGAAAGCAACCTCTTCTACCTGACCGGCCTCAGCCAGTCCGGCGCCACGCTCGTGCTGCTGCCCGGGAATCGGAACCAGAAGGAGATCCTTTTCCTGCCCAGGCGCGACCCCGCACGGGAAATCTGGACCGGCCACATGATCGGGGTGGAAGAAGCCCGTCGCCGGACCGGGATCGCCCATGTCTGGCCGAGAGAAGAATTCGACGCCTTCGTGGAGGCCGTACTCCACGGATCGGCCTATAAAAAACGTCCCTCCGATGACGCAGGGGACTACCGGGCCATCGACGAATCCGTCGAGAGCGGAACGCCCGTGGCCGTCTGGCTCCTGGCCGACGCCAGTTCCAGGTACGGCAGCCGGTATCCGCAAGCCCTCCGGTTCGCCTCGGAGGCCGCCCGTTTTCCCGCCGTCCAGGTACGGTTGGCGTCCGGCCTGTTCCGGGACCTGCGCGTCGTCAAATCAGACTGGGAGCTGCAGCGGCTGCAGCGCGCCGTCGACATTACCCGCCAGGCGCAGCGAGCCATCATGCGCCGGGCAAGCGGACCGGGCGGACCAGGCGGACTGCTGAACGAATCCGTACTCGACGGCATCATTATTTCCATCTATCGCGCGCACGGCGCGCACTGGGGTTTCCCGTCCATCGTGGCCTCGGGGCCCAACGCCACGACCCTGCACTACGAGGAAAACAACCGGGAGATCGCACACGGCGACCTCGTCCTGGCCGATATCGGCGCGGCCGTCGGATACTACACGGCCGACGTCACGCGAACGTTCCCGGCCGGCGGGGTCTTCTCGGAAGCGCAGCGCGAAGTGTACGAGATCGTCCTCGACGCCCATGCCCGGGGCGTCGCCGCTGTCCGGCCGGGCATGACCATGCGAAGGGTGCATGAGGTGGCGCGGAAGGTGATCGCGGACGGACTCCTGAAACTGGGGCTGATCACGAGTACATCGGGAAACCAGTACCGCATGTGGTACATGCACGGCACGAGCCACTGGATCGGGCTGGACGTCCATGACGTGGGCGGAAGGGACATGCCCTTCAGGCCGGGCATGGTGATCACGGTGGAACCGGGCATCTACGTCCGGGAGGACACGCTGGAGAACCTGGACGACACCCCTCGGAACCGGGCGCTGATCGAGGCGATACGGCCCGCCTTCGAGCGATACCGGAACATCGGCGTGCGCATCGAAGACGACGTGCTGGTGACCGAAGACGGACACCGGGTGCTGTCGGAAGGCACGCCCCGGTCGATCGAGGAAATCGAAGCCTTCATGGCGAAACCCGCCGGCAGGTAGGCTCATGCCGCGGCCGTCCGGGATGGATTCATGACCGCAGACCGAATGCTCACCGTGGAGGAGGCCCAGGAGATCGTGCTGGATTCGGTCTCCGTATCGGGTATCGAGCGCGTACCGCTGGCCGAGAGCCAGGACCGGGTGCTCGCCGAAGACGTGGCGCCCAGGTTCGACGTGCCGCCCCAGGATAACTCCTCCGTCGACGGTTATGCCGTCCGGGCCTCGGACACGTCGGGCGCATCCGAGGACGCCCCCCGCCGCCTCGAGGTCCTCGAAGAGATCCCCGCGGGCACCGTTCCCGCCGCGCGCGTGGTGCCCGGCAAGTCTTCGCGCATCATGACCGGCGCCTTCCTCCCCGGAGGCGCGGACGCCGTCGTCATGGTGGAGCACACCAGGCAGAACGCGGAAGGCGTAGAGATCCTGAAGGCGGTAACGCCGGGCCAGAACATACGCTACCGGGGAGAAGACGTAAAACAGGGCCAGCGCGTCCTTTTCGCCGGCGCCGAAATCGGTCCCGGCGAGATCGGCCTCCTGGCGGCCTTCCAGCGGTCCCAGGTCGCGGTGCGCAGGCGTCCGGCCGTGGCCATCCTTTCCACGGGCGACGAGGTCGTCGATATCGACGAACGTCTCGTCCCGGGAAAGATCGTCAACAGCAACAGCTATTCCCTGGCCGCGCTCGTGCGGTCATGCAACGGCCGGCCGGTCAGCCTGGGCATCGCCAGGGACAGCGAAGCGGAGATCTCGAAGACCATACGGTCGGCGCTGAGCGCGGATATCGTCCTTTCCACCGGCGGCGTGTCCGTGGGCGACTACGACTATGTGAAAAAAGTGTTGGAAGACCTCGGCACGGACATGAGATTCTGGCGGGTGAAGATGAAACCGGGCAAGCCCCTTGCCTACGGGTTGCTGCAAGGGAAGCCGTTCTTCGGCCTGCCGGGCAACCCCGTTTCCTGCATGGTCTCCTTCCTCCTCTTCGCACGGCCCGCCATGCGGAAGATGATGGGCTACGGCTCCCATGACTGGCGCCTGCCCACGGTTCAGGCGGAACTCGAGAACGATCTGACGGCCGGTGGGGACCGGCGGCACTATCTGCGCGCCAGGATTACCTGTACCGGCGTCCGGTTCTACGCCTCGACCGTCGCGGGCCAGGGGTCCGGCATGCTCAGTTCCATGACCGGGACCAACGGTCTCGTCGTCGTGGAAACGGGCGTAACCGCCCTGCCCCGCGGATCCGAGGTCCAAGTGCTGCTGATGGGCGCGGCCGGTCTCGACGCGTCCGGAATGGGCGCGGCCGGAACAAGCGACGGGACCTTTCAGGGCGCAGCCGGAATGGATTCACCGTGAGGACCGCGCGATGATCTCCGTTATCGAAGCCCGGGACACCATTCTGGACCGGATCCGTCCGATCGGCGTGGAGCGCGTAGACATCGCTTCGGCGCGTGGCCGGGTACTGGCCGAAGACGTCCACGCCACGAGGAACCAACCGCCCTGGGACAACTCGGCCATGGACGGCTACGCGGTGCGGGCCGAGGATACGGTACCCTCGTCGCCGGAATCCCCGGCGGAGCTGGAGATCGTCGAGGATCTTCCCGCAGGATACGTGGCCAAACGCACCGTCGGTCCGGGACAGGCGATACACATCATGACGGGCGCGCCGGTGCCCGATGGCGCCGATACCATCGTCCGCGCTGAACGCACCCTGAGACTCGATGAGCGTCGCGTACGCATTCTCCAGACCGTGGAACCCGGAACGGACCTCCGCCGGGCCGGCGAAGACCT
Organism: bacterium; assembly: GCA_965207085.1. Taxonomy (GTDB): domain Bacteria; phylum JAAXHH01; class JAAXHH01; order JAAXHH01; family JAAXHH01; genus JAAXHH01. The sequence continues at coordinate 1,110,656 of CBDBLQ010000002.1, forward strand.
CCGCGAAGGGGACCTCATCATCCCGTCCGGCATGCTGGTCCGGCCGGCCGAAGTGGGCCTCCTGGCTTCCACCAACCGCTCGCAGGTGTCGGTCTACCGCCGGCCGCGGGTTGCCATTCTGTCCACTGGCGATGAGATCGTCGACGTGGACGAGCCTCTCGAGCATGGCAAGATCGTGGACAGCAACGGATACGCCCTTTCCGCGCTGGTGGCGGATGCCGGCGGCATACCTTTGAGACTGGGAATCTGTCCCGATACGCAGGACGCACTGGAAGAGGCGCTGCGCGACGGAATCCTGGCGGATGCGGTCATCACTTCGGGCGGGGTCTCGGTGGGAGAATACGATTACGTCAAGGCCGCCCTCGAGGCCGTCGGCACTTCCATGGCCTTCTGGAAGGTGTCCATGACGCCGGGACGCCCTCTCGCCTTCGGCTCCATCGACGACACCATCTTGTTCGGCCTGCCCGGCAACCCGGTGGCGTCCATGGTGACCTTTGAGCTCTTCATGCGTCCCGCCCTGCTCAAGATGCAGGGATACACCCACATCTACCGTCCCACGATCAAGGCCCGCCTTCTGGAAGACCTTACGAAATCGCTGGGTCGCAAACAGTTCATTCGCGTGACCCTCCAGAAGCGGGATGACCAGTACTACGCGTCGCGTACGGGTGAGCAGGGCTCCGGTATTCTGAGATCCATGTCTATCGCCGACGGGTTGGCCGTGAGTCACGAAGATCAGGAACTCATGCCGGCCGGCCAGGAAATCGAGGTCATGTTGCTCGGAGGTTACAGCGGGCTTTCTTCAGATCGTAACTATTGATAATTATTCATGTTACGGCCTATTTTAAAATCTCTTCACAGACTTGTATATTATTATGTATATTCGTTTTTCTACCACGATGACCGATCGGTGAAGGGGTAGCCTGTTTCATCGGTCGTTTTACCATCCATCTGGCGACTTCCTGTCTTCACCGGCGTGATTTCCACTAAGGCACACCGACCTGGATCAGACGTCTGTCTTCTCGTACTTCCTCAGCACCACGAGGGTGGGTGAGTCGCCCAACTCTTCTTCGTATGGAACGGTGGCCTCCCAAACCATATCCTGCTCCTCCATGACCGCCGCAGCCGATTCGATCTCTGCTTCCGGACCCGGACCCTTGTAGCAGACCAACCGCCCTCCGGGTCTCAAAACCGGTCCGCTCCATTCAACGAGCCGATCGATCGGACCAACCGCCCGGGCCAACGCACCGTCGTACGTGCTGTCCGGCGTCCGCTCCGGTAACCGCTCCATCCGGCCATGGCAAACGTTCAGGTTATCTAGCGACAGCGCACGCCGCACCAGCTTGAGAAAGGCGCATTTCTTCTGGTTTGATTCGACTGCCACAAAGTGTGTTTCAGGCAGGAAGATGGCGAGGGGAACCGCAGGGAAACCGCCGCCGCTCCCGATGTCTACTATTACGCCGCCTGATGGCAGTGCATCCTTCAGCGCAGGCATGAGCGAATCGAGGAAGTGGCGTGTCGGGATGCGTTCCAGATCGTTCCTGGATATGATGGGGAGTACGCGGTTTACGCGGAGTATTTCGTACAGGTAACGCTCGAATGCCGCGATTTTACGGGCGTCCAACGGGTGACCAAGTTGCTCCAAGCCATGGACGAAATGCTCGATGGAGTCCATGTCATGTCTTGGAATGTTCCACGTGGAACATCCGATTTGCGGTGCTGGATTTTCCGGTGCGAGACTGGGCCTTAACACGTTCGAGATGTACGACTAGAATGGATATGTCGGCGGGCGTCACACCCGGGATCCTCGACGCCTGTCCCACGTTTGCTGGCTGTATGTTGACCAGTTTTTCGCGCGCTTCGTGGGAAATGGCCCGGATGGAAGCGTAATCGAAGTCCGCGGGGATTGCGCGAGATTCCCAGGACCGCATGCGTGCGATTTCCTTGTGCTGGCGCTCCAGGTAACCGGCGTATTTGACCGCGGTCTGTATCTGGCCGATGACAGACGGTTCATGGTCCATGGGATCCGGGTCTACGGTATAGAGGTCGGAATACTGTATCTCTGGGCGGGAAAGCAGCTTGTACAGAGACACGGGTTCCGATACCGGCGTCGAGGACCTGGCCTCCAGCATGGGATTTATACTTTCCGGGGCCACGTATTCCCTATTCAGCCGGTCCGTTTCCGCTTTCACCAGGCGGCGCCGGCTTACCGTGGCCTCGTGACGCTCCCTTGAAATCACACCGATTTCGAAGGCGCGGTCGGACAGACGCATATCCGCGTTGTCGTGCCGCAACAGCAGCCGGTATTCCGCGCGCGAAGTGAACATCCGGTAGGGTTCGTCCGCTCCCTTCGTGATGAGATCGTCGACCATCACGCCGATATAGGCCTCGCCCCGATCGAGGGTGAACGCCGGGCGGTTGCTGACCTTCAGCGCGGCATTGATGCCGGCTAGAATGCCCTGTGCCGCGGCTTCTTCATAGCCCGTGGTACCGTTGATCTGGCCCGCGAGGAACAACCCGTCGACTTGGCGCGTTTCCAGGGACCGGGACAGATTGTCGGGGGGGATGAAATCGTATTCGACGGCGTATCCGAACTGAAGGATCTCCGCCTTCTCCAGGCCCTTTATCGTGTGCAACGCCTGGTCCTGCACCGGTTCCGGAAGGCTGGTGGAGAAACCGTTTACGTATACCTCGTCGGTATTCCATCCCTCGGGTTCCAGAATGATCTGGTGACTGTCCCGGTCCGGGAACCGCACGATCTTGTCCTCGACGGATGGACAGTACCTGGGACCGCGGCCGGTGATCCGACCGGAGTACATGGGCGACTGGTCTAGGGCGGAACGGATGATGTCATGGGTCCGGGTATTCGTGAAGGTCAAGTAACAGGGCAGTTGCTCGTCGGCCGGTGACAGCCTTTCCTGGGAGAAATGCTCGGGAAACTCGTCACCCGGAATGATCTCCAACTCACTGTAATCTATGGATTTACCATCTATTCTGGGCGGCGTGCCAGTCTTCAGCCGGCCGATGTCGAACCCCAGGTCCCGCAGGGAATCGGACAACTCCGTGGCCGCCCTTTCTCCGAGACGTCCTCCAGGGGAATTGCTCGCGCCCCGATGCATAACGCCGTTTAGAAAAGTGCCCGAAGCCACGACCACGGTACGGCAGGATATGGCGCGTCCATCGCTGGTCCGGACGCCCGTCACGCGACGCTGATCGACGTCCAGCCATGCGACCTCGCCTTCCACGACCGTCAGGTTCGACGTCTCCCCGATGACCCGCTGCATGTAATCCCGGTAAGCCACGCGGTCATTCTGAGACCTCAGGGACTGGACCGCCGGACCCTTGCGCGTGTTCAGCATCTTGACCTGCACGGCCGTCGCGTCCGCGGCCTTGCCCATCTCCCCACCTAGCGCGTCGACCTCCCGAACGAGCTGCCCCTTGCCCAGGCCACCGATAGAGGGGTTGCAGGACATCTGCCCGATTTTCGATGCATCGAGGGTAACGAGCGCAGTTTCCGCCCCCATTCTCGCCGACGCCAGGGCGGCTTCGCACCCGGCGTGGCCACCGCCTATGACGAGGATTTCTACCGATGTCAACTGATCGTTTTGAACCACTGCCTGGTCCCTGTTCCACGTGGAACATCATTTGCCGATGCAGAATCTGGAGAACACATGATCCAGCACGGCATCGCCGATTTCCTTACCCACGAGCACACCGAGCCGGTGCACGCTTTCTCTCAGATCGATGGCGGCCATTTCGGCGCCGAGGCCTTCTTCCAGTACGCCGATCCCCCGGTCAAGACTCGTTTTTGCCTGGTCGAGCAGCTCACTCTGTCTGGCATTGACGACGAGTCCCGACTCGAAACCGGCGGGATCGAACCGCGCGGTCTCGAGGATTGCTTTCCTGAGATTCTCCAGGCCCTCGCCGTGCTTTGCCGACGTCCGGATCCACCGACCGCCCGCCATTAATCCTGTGTAGGCGTCCGGATCGTAAGCATCCAGGTCGCACTTGTTCAATATAAACACGCCGGTCCGTCCGGACAACAGCTTCACCAGTTGCCGGTCGTCATCGTCCGGCGGGTTCGAGGCGTCGAAGACGGCCAGGAAGATATCGGCCTGCTCCAGTTCCACGCGCGACCGGATGACGCCCTGCTGTTCCACCCGGTTCGCGGTCTTCCGGATACCCGCCGTATCCACGAAGACGACGGGCACGCCCTGGAGGTCGACGCTTTCCTCGATGGTGTCCCGCGTCGTTCCCGATTCCGGATGCACGATCGCGCGGTCCCGCGACGTCAGCATATTGAGCAGGCTGGATTTCCCCACGTTTGGCTTGCCGAGCAGCGCGACCCGGACCCCGTCCCTCAGTACGCGCGTTTCGTGGGAAGATTTGATGAGGCGGCCCAGCGCTTCCCGAACAGGTCGGAGCTGGTCGAGAAAGGTCCGCGGCGTCATATCGGGGATGCCCTCCTCGGTAAAATCCATCGTAACTTCAATATACGCAATTATTTGTATTAGGTTTATCCTGAATCCGTCGATCTGTTGCGAGCAGGTCCCGTTCAACTGCCTGAGGGCCGCCCGCGCGCAGGCGTCGGTCCGCGCCCGAATCAATTCGCCCACCGCCTCCGCCTGCAGCAGGTCGATCCTTCCGTTGACAAAGGCGCGCTTGGTAAACTCCCCCGGCTCTGCCAGCCGGGCGCCCGACCGGATCAGCACTTCCAGGATCATCCCGCCCGGGACCATGCCGCCGTGGCCGCTGAACTCGATCAGGTCCTCCCGGGTGTAGGTACGAGGCGACCTGAATACGGACATGAGCACTTCATCCACCCGCTCGCGGCTGCGGGGATCGACGACGTGGCCGTGATGAATGGTGTGCGTTCCGCACTCGGAGGGTCGGCCGGCGCCGCCGAAGACCCGGTCGGCAATGGTGAACGCGTCGGGACCGCTCATGCGGACCACGCACAGTCCGCCCTCGCCGGGCGGCGTGCCGATCGCGGCAATCGTATCGTTCGGGGCCTGCGAGGTCATGGGGTTAACGAGGCTTGCTGCCGCGCCCGATACCCTGCGGGTCGGTGCCCGGTGTCAGGCCGGTCGGTGCCCGGCCGCCCGGTGCCCTGCGGGTGCGTCATTTGGCGGGTTGTACGGGGAAGAACCGGTTCTGAAAGGCCTGCTGCACGATGGTCAAAACGTTGATCATGGTCCAGTACAGGATCAGTCCGGAAGGCAGGTTCATCATGATGAAGAACAGCACCGCGGGCATGATGTAGACGAACATGGCCTGCCGGGGGTCCTTCATCGTCATCTTGGACTGGATCAGCATCGTGGCCGCCATGAGGACGGGCAGCACGTAGTACGGATCCCGGAGGGACAGGTCCTGGATCCAACCGATGAAAGGCGCGTCCCGCAGTTCGATCGTACTGCTGAAGATGGTGTAGAGCGCGATGAGGATCGGCATCTGCAGCAGCAGCGGCAGGCAGCCGCCCAGCGGGTTCACGCCCGCGTCCCGGTACAGCTTCATCATCTCCTGGTTCAGCTTGGTCGAATCGTTCTTGTGCTTCTCCTTGAGCGATTCCATTTTCGGCTGGAGCGCGGCCATGCCCTGCGTGGCCTTCATGCTCTTGTGGGTCAGGGGAAAGAGCAGGATCTTCACGATGATGGACAGCACGATGATCACAACGCCGTAATTGGTGATGAACTGGTGCAGCCAGACCAGGGAAATGAGCGTGATCCGGCTGATCGGCTGTATGATCGTCCAGCCGAGATCGACGGCGCCCTCGAGCCCGTACCCGTAACTTTCCAGGGTATCGTAGTGGACCGGGCCGAGATAGAGGAGGAAATTGTCCACCAGGGGTGACGCGAGTCCCATGGACAGTTCCGCGGCGATCTGCCGGTCGTCGTATTGCGGGCGCTGCACGGGCCGGCCGTTCAGCCGGTATCCCCTGGCCTTCCGGTCCACCGGCACCATGGCGGTGAAGAAATACTTGCTTCGCACGCCGACCCAGTGGGTCTCGCCCGTGGTCTCGGGCCGCGGGTCTTCGAACTCGGTCCCGAGGTCTTCATCGATCACCGTGTCGTTGAGCGAGGCGAATCCCCGGAAGGCGTAAAGATCCTGGTCCCAGTCCCGCTCCGTAACGTTGATCCCGCCGCCCCATCGGAGATAATACTTGCTGCCCAGGGCCAGATCCTGCCCGCCGTCGATCCTCACCTGGAGATCCACGGCGTAATCGTCCCGGTTGATCACGAAGGCCTTGGTAATGGTGAGGCCGCCCGGCGCGTCGGCCGTCAGCGTCACGGATCCCGAGGACTGTCCGGGGCCCAGCACGACGGCGTCGCGGTCCGCGGCGAAGCGCAGGGCGCGGGTGCTGCGGGGTCCGCGCTCCGTGGTGAGCACGATGTCGGGGCCGGATTCCCGATCGGGGGAAACGAGTTCCACTTCTTCCCCGCCGATTCCCCTGTAACCCTTGAGTTTCCAGCTGGTTATCACACCGCCCGCCGTATTGATCACACCCCGGAAGTACTGGTTTTCGACGACAATATCACGAGGCGCCGGCGCGCCTTCGGCCGGGGGGAGAAACAACACGCGCTCGGAGCGGTCCCAACTGTCCGCGGCCAGGTCCTGCCGGGGGCGGTCATCGGCACGGGGGACAGGCGTCCGCCCGGGCTCCGATACGGCGGCATCCGGCGATGCGTCGAAGGCCGGCCCAGTGGCGTCCGGCGGCGTGTCGAAGGTCGATCCGGTGGTCTCGCCGGGCGGGTAGGCGCCCGCGGGATCGTCCGCGGTCGCGAAATCCCCCGTCTGCTCCTGCGGGACTGTCCGGTCGACCGGGGCAGGACGCTGGGGCGCGTACATGGGATATATAATGTAGTAGTAACCGATCCAGGTCAGTATGATCAGTCCGAATGCGCCGAGTACCCGTTTTTCCATGGTTGTTGTGATTCCGGGGTTTCAAGCCGTGGCATGCGGCTAATCGCGTGGTCCACCAGGTGCGCCAAGTGCACCTGGTCCGGTTGTTCCGGGTGGTACGCCCGGTCCGGCCGGCACGCCTGATTCGACGCGGCCGTTCGATCCGTCCGATCCGTTCGGCCGCTCCACCGGATCGTAGCCGCCCGGATGAAAGGGATGGCAGCGCAGCAGCCGCCACACGGCCATGCGGGTCCCGACGAACAGGCCCTTGCTTTCCAGCGCTTCGATGGTGTATTTCGAACAGGTGGGGGTAAACCTGCAGCTTGGCGGGAGGAGCGGAGAGACGGCGAGCCGATAGCCGCGGACGCCCCAGACGAGCGTGGTCGTGATTGCCCTGGTCAGCCGTTTCCACATAAGCGTGTCACCGCGGTACGGTAGAGGGACAGGAACTCTTCGTTCATCTGGCGGTAGGTCCATTCCCGGCCGGGACTGCGGGCGATGAGCACCATGTGCACTCCCCTCTTCAGATGGCTTCTGTTCAACCGGTAGATCTCCCGCATTCTCCGACGGACCAGGTTACGCTTGACCGCGCCGCCGTAGTGCCGGGTCACGATGAAACCGACCCGCCGCTCGAGCCGGTCCGGACACGCGGCCAGGGACAGGGTCATCGAACGTCCGCGGACGGTCAGTCCGCATTTCCTGACCCGTTCGAACTCCCACCGGTGTCTCATGCGTTCGTCGTGGGGAAAACGTCGGGAACCGGCGGCCATGATGCATCGGTCCTGCCGCGTTCGGGCGGCGCCTAAACGGCGACGCGTACCCTTCCTTTGGCCCGTCGGCGGTTCAGAATCAACCGTCCCGCCCTGGTGCTCATCCTTCGACGAAACCCGTGCCTGCGGTGCCGCTTGATATTGCTCGGCTGAAAGGTCCGCTTCATCGTTTACTCCCGTTTTTTCTACCTGTTTTCGCAAAAACAACAGCCCTCCATATTACCCCCGGAGCGCGATGAAGTCAAGTTGTTTTTAGTCATTCCAGGGGAGCAAATCTTTTCGAGATATTCTCTTGACAGCACCTCACTCACCCTACATACTAAGATGAAGATACGACCCGCAACGTTTCCGCCTGCCGTGGATTTGTTGTCGCACCTAATACTACCTTAAATGTAGTAATTACAACAATTTAGCATGTTGCATGCGAGCGTACGAGTATGTTTTCGGGCCGGAAAACCACCGATCCGTTCACAGGCGTTCCATTCCCTTCGGTCCACAAGGTAATACGCAATGAAGCAGGAAGATCCTGCACAGCTCTGGTCGGTGTGTTTGTCGGAACTGAGGGGCATGATGCCCGCGCAGACGTTCGCAACCTGGTTCGAGCGGACCAGGGGGCATGACGTAACACCGGATAAATTCACGATCGAGGTACCGAACCCGTTCTCCGGTGAACGGATGCTGAAACGGTTTCACGACAAGATCAGCCAGGTCGTGACGACCCAGCTCGGCCGCCAGGTCGTCATAGACTATCATATCTTCGAGGGCAATTCACAGATCATCCCGGTGCTTACCGACCTGCCCTCCTACGTGACGGACCGGGCGGACCAGTCGGATCGGGCCGGCCATACGGACCGCGGTGACCGGGAACAGCAGGCCGCGGGTGTAGAGGAAACGGACAACCTCTACGACAACTACACCTTCGAGAACTTCGTTGTGGGGGAGTGCAACGACTTCGCCCACGCGGCGTCCCTGGCCGTGGTGAAATCCCCTGGCCAGCAGACCTTCAATCCCCTGGTCATCTACGGCGGCGTCGGCCTGGGAAAGACCCACCTGGCGCAGGCGATCGCCCACGAATCGAAGCGGGTCGGCACCGTCGACCGCAGCCGGTACGTCACGTCGGAGATCTTCTATAACGAATTCATCGAGTCCATTCAGGAAAAGAAGACGAAGGAGTTCGCGCAGACCTACCGGAACGTCGACTTGCTGATCGTGGACGACATCCAGTTCTTCTGCAAGGGGCACAAGGACCGCACCCAGGAGGAGTTCTTCCACACCTTCGACGTGCTGCGGCAGAAGGGCAAACAGATCGTCCTGACCAGCGACCGGATTCCGAAGGAGCTTTCCGGCCTGGAGGAACGGCTGGTGTCCCGGTTCGAGTGGGGGCTTCTCGCGGACATGAAGCCGCCCGACTACGAGACCCGGGAAGCCATTCTACAGAAGAAGGCGAACAAGGACGGACTGTCGCTCAGCCCGGACGTCATCGCCTATATCGCCGACCGCGTCGCATCGAATATCCGGGAACTGGAAGGCGCCGTGCTCAGCCTGCTGGCCTACGCTTCGCTGAGTCACTGCGACATTACCATTGAAGTGGCGAAGCGGGTGCTGAGCAACAAGATCCGCCGAAAACAACGCTCTGTGGGGATGGAAGACATACAGAAGGCCGCGGCCGGCCACTACGGCGTGTCCGTCGAGGATCTCGCCGCGAAGACGCGGAAGAAGCACGTGGTGGCGGCCCGCCAGGCCGCCATGTACCTCTGCCGGGACATGACCCGGGCGTCGCTTAAGGATATCGGAGCGGTTTTCGGAAAGAGAGACCACACCACCGTCATACACGCCTGCCAGACCGTCAAGAAGCTCCTGTTGCACGACGAAACCCTGCTGGAAGACCTCGACAAGATCAGGAATTCGCTGTCGTAGCCCGCCCGCTGTTCAGTCATGCCAGTCACACAGTCATATCCCCTCTAATATGTGGATAACTCGTTGGTTATCCACACATTTTCAACAAAGTAAGCCTTTCGTAAATCTCGCTCCGGCATGACGTTGCATATTGTGTATACACTATTTCCACATCAATCCACCGAGGTTAGAGCGCAGCGGTGTGGATAGGTCTTCGGCCGTGGTCAAAAGGGGCCTCGCTTCGACCTCGATCAGGCCCGGATACGCCCGGTTTCGCATCGGCACGCATCGGGCACTTTTTCGAGGTGGGGATGATGTGGATAACCCGGGGGATAAGGGGACGTGAAGTGTCGATGATTTGTGTATAACAGGGGTTTTGTACCTTTTCGGTTTCTAGTGTGTGGATAATGTGGATAAACAACTGTTCAGGTGCCGGTTTCTCCACATCTTTTTTTATCCGCAAATAATTGTATTTATTATTACTTAATATCCTAATTTCGTGTTTATGCACATTTCCACATTCCTTATTAGTATTATTTCTTTCTTAATACATAGATAACAAAAACATAGTATACACTATATATTGTACGTTTTCAGAGTCATACCGAGACGTTATACAATATAGGGTAGTTTTGCCTCACAAAACTCTTGCGCTGTCCCGAGCGTGACTTATATTCAATAATAGTAATAGGTTACTGTACAAGCAACCTCCCCGGTTCATTCTGTGCAGTGCGGATCCGACGAGGTAACCGGCGAAGAACGCCCAAAGGAGTACCCTGTGAAAATCACCATTCCGTCCAGTTCCACCCTCATGAGCGGTATACAGACCGTCCTGAATGTCGTCCCGCCGAAGACCACCCTGCCTATCCTTTCCAACATGCTGCTGGAGACGGAAGACGGCCACTTGACCATAGGGGCCACCGACCTGGACATATTCATCATGACGAAGATCCCCGCCCGGATTTCGGGGGAGGGATCAATCACGGTGCCTGGAAGGAAATTCGCGGAAATGGTGCGCGAGCTGCCCGACGCGCCCGTGGATATCGAGATGGACGGGGTCAAGGTGATCATCCGGTGTGACCGGGGGGTTTTTCGCCTGGTAGGCATCAGCAAGGACGAGTACCCGGCACTGCCGGACGTGACGTCCGAACAGACCATAGATATCCCGTCGTCTTCGCTGCAGCGGCTGATCCGAAAGACGGTGTATGCCGTATCGAAGGACGAGATCCACCCGAGTCTCTGGGGCGCGTTCCTGCGCATAGCCCGGGGCGCCGTGCGGATGGTGGCCACCGATGGGCACCGGCTGGCCAAGACGACGCTCCCCTGCGATGTTTCCGACGCGGCCACGGAGGGGATCATCGTGCCGCCCAAGGCGCTGAACAACCTTTCGCGCCTCATCGGGGAATCGGATTCTCCGTCCCGGATAACCATCGGCGAGAACCACGTCCTGTTCGAACTGGAGAACGCCCGGTTGTTCGCCAGGCTGATCGAAGCGACCTATCCGGACTACGAACGGGTGATTCCCACGGGAAACGACAAGGTGGTCAAGGTGAACCGCGAGGAGCTCGAAAGCGCCGTCCGCCGCGTGTCCGTGCTCTCCAACCCCTCCACCCGGCAGATACGGTATTCCTTTCGGCCGGGTTTCGTCGAATTGAGCTCCTTCAGCCACGATATCGGCGGCGAGGCCCGGGAAGAAGTGCCGGCCGAATACGAAGGCGAAGCCATGGACACGACCTACGATTTCCGCTACCTGCTCGACGTCGTGGAGCGGATCGAGAGCGAAGAGGTGGTTTTCAAACTGGATACGCCGGTCAGCGCGGGGATCATCACCCCCTCCCGGGAAGAAGCCGAGGGCGAGGAATACCAGTGCCTGATCATGCCCTTCAGGACGACCGAGGCGGAAAGTTAAAGGTGCACCTTCAAGGGCTGTCTCTCAGTCATTTCAGGAATTATGCATCCCTCTCGCTGGCCTGTGATTTGCAAACGAACGTTTTCATCGGATCGAACGGACAAGGAAAAACCAACCTCCTGGAAGCGGTTTACTACCTGTGCGTGGCCCGGTCCTGCCGCGAGGCGCAGGACCGCGATCTCGTGCGCATGGGTGCGGACCACTTCCTGATACAAGGGCAGGGCAGGGCCGCGGAGGGCCGGGATGTCGAGGTGCAGATCAGGTACGCCCGGCCGGCGGGAAAGAAGGTCTTTGTAAACGAGTCGCCCCAGCGGAACCTGTCGGACCTGTACGGAATCCTGGCGGCCGTCGTGATCTCTCCGGACGACCGGAGGCTGGTTCAGGGCTCGCCGGGTTCGCGCCGGCGGTTTCTCGATATCGCGATCTCGCAGTCCAATGCGGCGTATCTTTCTGCCCTGCAGGAATACAGGAGGGTAGTCCGGCAACGCAACGAGGCGTTGCGCGCGCACCAGGAGCGGCCGGGGAGGACGGAGGGCCTGGAGGTCTGGAACGCCCCGCTGGTCTCGCTGGGCAGCCGCATCATGAGAAAGCGGGTGGAAGTCGTCGAGGACCTGAAGGAAGAAGCCGGCCGCATACACGCCGCCGTGAGCGACGACAACGAGTGCCTCGAGATCGCCTACGCGCCGTCCTTCGAATACGAGGCCCTCGCCGATGTCGAGCACGCCTTCGAGGAAGCGCTGGACCGCGCCGCACCGCGGGAGAGGGCACGGTGCATGACGGAAGTGGGGCCCCATCGGGACGACCTGTCCATCCGGATGAACGGGGTCTCGCTGCAGGCGTTCGGGTCGCAGGGACAGCACAAGACGGCGGCGACGGCCCTGAAGCTGGCGGAAGCCCGCTTTCTATGGCGCAGGTTGCAGGCACCGCCGCTGTTGCTGCTGGATGACATATTCGCGGAGATCGACGCCGCCAGGACGGGCCGCCTGATGGAAATGGTACCCGCCTACGGCCAGACCTTCATTACGACGGCCAAGGAAAGCGATATCGGGGACTACCGCCGGGGGATCACCCGGTTCCGCGTCCACGGAGGCGCGGTGACGCCCTATGACTGAGGATCCGAACGTGACGCGGCTGAAGAAGACCACTACCCTCGGCGACGCACTCCGGGACCTGGTGCGCAACCTCGGCATGGAAGGCAAGCTGGAGGAACAGCAGGCCGTGGACCGTTGGCCCCGGGTCGTCGGGGAGCGCGTCGCGGCGCATGCGCGGGCGGTCTTCTTCGACGGCGGAAAGCTGTTCGTGGAGTGCGACAGCGCCACCTGGAGCCAAGAGCTGCACTACATGAAGCCGGACATTCTGAATCGACTGGACCAGTCATTGGGAAGACCCCTGGTCCGGGACATCATATTCACCAATACCAGAAGGTAAAATCGATGTCAGAAACACGGGAAAACTCACCGGACAGCATGGACGGCATGGACCGCCGGGACCCCTCGAACAGCCGGGACTTGCCGGAGACGGGACCAGGAACCCCTGATACCGATCAGTACGAAGCGGAGAACATCCAGGTCCTCAAAGGGCTCGAAGGGGTTCGCAAGCGGCCCGCCATGTACATCGGGAGCACCAGCGCCTCCGGCCTGCATCATCTCGTGGAAGAGGTAATGCAGAACGCCATCGATGAGCATCTCCAGGGATTCGGCGATACGATCAAGGTGTACATCGAAGAAGACGGACCGATCACCGTGATCGACAACGGCCGCGGCATTCCTGTCGAAATGCACCCGACGGAGAACCGGCCGGCCGTGGAAGTCGTCATGACCATGCTCCACGCCGGCGGGAAGTTCGACAACAAGTCCTACAAGGTATCGGGGGGCCTGCACGGCGTGGGCGTGTCGGTGGTCAACGCCCTGGCCGAATGGCTGGTCGTCGAGGTGCGCCGCGACGGGAAGATCTACTACCAGCGATACGAGCAGGGCATCCCCGTATGCGACCTGGAGGTCCGGGGCGAAACGACGGAGAACGGGACGACCGTCTCCTTCAAGCCAGACGACGAGATCTTCGACTCGACGGAGTTCAATTTCGACCACATCGCCCACCGCTTCCGGGAACTGGCCTTCCTGAACCGCCACATGCGCATCGAACTGCACGAGGAGGCCAGGGGCAAATCCGCCATATTCGAGTACCGCGGCGGCATCGTCGAGTTCGTCGAGTACCTGAACGAGAACAAGACCGCCATCCATGACACCATCGGCATCCGCCAGGAAAGAGACGGCAACCAGATCGACGTCGCCTTTCAGTACAACGACGGGTACCAGGAGAACATCTTCACCTACGCCAACACCGTGCGGACAACAGAGGGCGGCTTCCACCTCGTGGGCTTCAAGACGGCCCTCACCCGTTCTATCAACAACTATGCCCAGCGGAACAACCTGCTGAAGAACCTCAAGGTGCCCATCACCGGCGACGATACACGGGAAGGCATCACCGCCATCGTCAGCGTGATCATTCCCGATCCCCAGTTCGAGGGCCAGACCAAGGAGAAGCTCGGCAACAGCGACATTCGCGGCGTCGTGGAGTCGGTGGTCGGCGAGGGGCTTTCCGTGTACCTGGAAGAAAATCCGGCCACGGCGAAGAAGATCGTCGAGAAATGCATCCAGGCTGCGATTTCACGCGACGCCGCCCGCAAGGCGCGGGAACTGACCCGCCGGAAGAGCGCGCTGGAAAACACCACCCTGCCCGGCAAGCTGGCCGACTGCACCCTGAAGGACCCCATGGCCTGCGAGATTTACCTCGTCGAGGGCGATTCGGCCGGCGGCACGGCCAAGTCGGGCCGCGACAAGACCTTCCAGGCCATCCTTCCCCTCTGGGGCAAGCCGCTCAACGTGGAGAAGGCCCGCATCGACACGGTGCTGAGCAACGACAAGCTCCAGCCCATCATCACCGCGCTCGGAGTCGGCATCGACGAGGATTTCGACCTGTCCCGGCTGCGCTACGGGCGCGTGATCATCATGGCGGACGCCGACCATGACGGACTGCACATCCGCACGCTGCTGCTGACCTTCCTGTTCCGCTACATGCGTCCGCTTGTGGAACACGGTCACGTCCTGATCGCCCAGCCGCCGCTCTACCGCGTACGCAAGGGCCGCCGGGAGGACTACCTCAAGAACGACCGGGAGCTCTGGGAATACCTCCTGAACCAGAGCGTGGACCGCACCAGGGTGGAGCGGGCGGACGCGAACGGCAACGGGCACGCCCTGACCGAAGACAAGTTGCTGGCCCATCTCCGCGAGATGATGGACTTCGAAGAGCAGATCGGACGACTGGTCAAGACGGGCATGAAGCGCGAACACATCCTGGACATGCTGAGAGATCGGGACCAGTACGACGCGTACCGGAGAGATCTGCGCGACCGGGCGGCAGTCCGTAAAGCGCAGGAAGAAGCCGGTGAAGGGCCGGCGCCCGTGGAACCCGTCGAAGAAGCCCTGGACCCCTCGCTGTACGGCCGGCTCCGGAAGCTGTGCCGGCGGCTGGAGGACGTCATCGACAGCGAGATGGTGGTCAGCACGGACAAGACCGAGAAACGGGTCAGGGGGGTCGGCAAGCTGATCGACGCGGTGCTGGACGTGGGACGCGAAGGCGCCACCATCTCGCGGTACAAGGGGCTGGCCGAGATGGACGCCGAAGAACTGTGGCAGACCACGATGAACCCCGAAACCCGCACGCTGCTCCGGGTCACCCTGGACGACGCGGTGGAGGCGGACCGGATCTTCACGATCCTCATGGGCGACAACGTGGCCGCGCGAAACGATTTCATCCAGCGGAACGCCCTCCTCGTCAACAACCTGGACCTGCACTGATATCCGGCGCGACCGGTGTCTATGCCGCCCGGACTGACACGCGGCCCGGCCACAACACGACATAACAAGCTCAAGGGGAAAGCATGGCGGTAGAACAGCACGACAACATCCAGCCCATCTTCATCGAAGACGAGATGAAGAGTTCCTATCTCGACTTCTCCATGAGCGTGAACCTGTCCCGGGCGATACCGGACGTCCGCGACGGGTTCAAGCCGTCCCAGCGGCGCATTCTCGTGGCGATGCGCGACCTGAACCTCACGCCGGGGCGGCCCACGCGGAAGTGCGCCAAGATCGTCGGCCAGACGATCGGGGACTACCACCCCCACGGCGACCTGGCCGTGTACGATACCCTCGCGCGGATGGCCCAGCCCTTCAGCATGCGCTACCCCATGGTCTTCGGCCAGGGCAATTTCGGGTCCATCGACGGCGATCCGCCGGGCGCCATGCGGTACACCGAATCGCGGATGTCACGCCTGGCCATCGAGATGATGGAGGATATCGACAAGAACACGGTCGATTTCATGCCCAACTACGACGAGTCGAAAGACGAGCCGACGGTGCTTCCTGGCAAGTTCCCCAACCTGCTCTGCAACGGGTCGCTCGGCATCGGCGTGGGCATGGCCTCCAACCTCCCGTCCCATAACCTCGGCGAAGTGGTGGACGGCATCGTGGCGGTGATCGACCACCCGGAAATCACGATCGGGGAGCTCGCCGACCACATCCAGGGACCCGATTTCGCCACCGGCGCCATCATATACGGCCGCAACGCGATCAACGAGTATTTCCACACCGGCCGCGGGAAGATCAAGGTGCGCGCCCGCACGACGATCGAGGTGCACGAGCAGAGCGAAAAGGAAACCATCGTCGTCACGGAGATCCCCTACAAGGTCAACAAGTCCAGCCTGATCGAGAAGATCGCCGACCTCGTCCGGGAGAAGCAGGTGCTCGGCATTACCGACATACGGGACGAGTCGGACCGGTCGGGCATGCGCATCGCCATCGACGTGCGGCGGGACATCCCGGGCAACATCGTGCTCAACCACCTCTTCAAGATGACGCCGCTGGAGACCACCATCGGCGTCACCATGCTGGCGCTCGTGGACGGGCGGCCCCGGGTCCTGAACATCAAGGAGTGCATTCAGCACTTCATCGACCACCGCCACGAAGTGCTGGTGCGCCGGACTACATTCGATCTCGAGAAAGCCGAGCAGCGGGCCCATATCGTGGAAGGCCTGCGCGTCGCGCTGGACAACGTGGACCGCGTGATCGAAATCATCCGCGGATCGCATACCGGCGAGGAGGCCATGGAAGTCCTGGGAGACGGGTTCGGGCTGTCCCGCGCCCAGGTCGAGGCCATCCTGGACATGCGGTTGCAGCGCCTGACCGGGCTGGAGCGGGACAAGCTCGAGGAAGAGTACGAAGAGTTAGTCGCCCGCATCGCCGATTTCCGGGACATCCTCTCGCGCCTGGAACGCCGGATGCAGATCATCAAGGATGAGATGATCGACCTGAAGGAGCGCTACGGCGACGAGCGGCGGACCGAGTTGATCGACATCGAAGGCGAACTCAGCATCGAGGATCTGATCGCCGACGAGGAAATGGTCATCACCCTATCCCACGCCGGCTACGTCAAGCGCCTGCCCATGGACACCTACCGCAGCCAAAACCGCGGCGGCAAGGGGATCACCGGCATGAAGACCCGGGAAGAGGATTTCGTGGAGCACCTCTTCTCCGCCTCGACCCACTCCTACATCCTGTTCTTCACGAACCGCGGCAAATGCTACTGGCTCAAGGTGTGGGAGATCCCCGAAGCCGGCCGCACCGCCCGTGGAAAGGCCGTCGTCAACCTGCTGCAGCTCGACCAGGGAGAGAGCATCGCGGCCTTCCTGCCGATCAGGACCTTCGACGATGAGCATTATATCCTGATGGTGACGCGAGGCGGCCTGGTGAAGAAAACCGTCCTGTCGGCCTATGGGAATCCCCGGCGGAACGGCATCGTGGCGCTGAACATCCTCGAGGGCGATGCCCTCATCGAGGCCCTGTTGACCGACGGCGACAACGACATCGTCATCGCCAGCCGGAACGGCCAGGCCGTCCGCTTCCACGAGAGCGACGTCCGGACGATGGGCCGGGGCGCACAGGGGGTGCGGGGCATACGTCTCGGCGAAGGCGACCGGGTCGTGGGGATGCTGGCGTCGGGGCGGGACACCACGCTGCTTTCCGTGACGGAGAACGGCTACGGGAAGCGGACGGACATCGAAAACTATCGGCTGACCCGCCGCCACAGCAAGGGCGTGAGCAACATTCGCACCAGCGAGCGCAATGGCCCCGTCGTGTCTATCCACGCGGTCTCCGACGAAGACGAGTTGATGATCATTACCACGAACGGCCTCATCATACGCCTGCCGGTCCGCGACCTGCGCCCCATCGGCCGGAACACCCAGGGCGTCCGGCTCATCAACCTGGGCGAGGGGGACCGCGTGATCGATGTTTCCAGGATTACGCCGAGCGGCGAAGAGGACGATCCGGCGATCTCCGAAACGGCCGAATCACCCGGACCCGAAGACGACGAGGAGGGTTGAAAAAAGCGCTTGACACGGTAAGCGCGCACCCTATATTTCGTCCGTTCTTCAGGAGGAAAGACCTTTCGTTCCGAGGCTGCATTTGTGTAATGCGGGGGTATAATGAGCGGAATCTGCCCGGAATGTGGCGCCGAGATCACCCTGGACTATGATGTCGTGGTAGGCGAAATCATAACGTGCCCGGAGTGCGGCGCGGAACTGGAAGTGATCAGCGTCGACCCGCTGGAGTTCGCACTGGCACCGGAAGAAGAGGAAGACTGGGGAGAATAAGCCCGCGGTCGAATCGGCGGTTTCGAGCACTACGGGAAATCAAGGAAATCAAGATGAGCAAACGAATGAAACATAAACATGGTAAACATGATTGTGATTTACGTTCGTCCGCTCATCGGGTCCCACGGTAATCCTGCGAAAGGGATTACGGGACCACGGGAACAGTTGGGAGCCGTGTTCCTCTTCGATTGAGCGAAGAGGCCGGCTCTTTTTTTTTGCACGCAGGGCAAGGGAACGCGGGATATCCGAAAGGACGCGGGATATCCGAAAGGACGCGGGATCTATGGAAATGGGCATCGTGCTGTCGCGTATCAGGAAGGACGAGAAGCGGTTGATCGCCGAGGCGAACCGCCGCGGCATCGACGTGAAGACGATCGACAACACGCGGCTGGTCTTCGAACTCGAACGGCGCCACATGGACCTGGACGTGGTCCTGGAGCGCTGTATCGATCACCACCGCGCCGTGTACGCGCTGACCGTCTTCGACCACTGGGGTATTCCGACGGTGAACCGCCAATCGGTGGTGGAGACCTACGGGAACCGGTTGCTGACGTCCCTGGCCTTGCGGGAGAACGGGGTGCCGGTGCCGGAAGTGCGCGTGGCGTATACACCGGGCTCCGCACTGGAAGCCATGGAGGACATGGGGTATCCGGTGGTCCTCCGGCCCGTGGAGGGTCCCGAGGGTCAGCTCGTTTCCCGCATCGGGGACAAGTATACGGCGGCGACGGTCCTGGAGCACAAACGCATCCTCGGCGCCTATCACCATTCCATATTTTTCATGCAAAAGCACATCGATACGCCCGGACACGACATCAGGGCGTACGTGGTCGGCGACGAGACGGTGGCCGCCGTATCGGTGCTGACCCACCACTGGATCGGCACCATCGCCGCCGGCGGCCTGATGAAGCATGAACCCGTCACGGAGGAACTGAACGACCTGTCGGTCGCCGCCGTTCGGGCTATCGGCGGCGGTATCGCGGCGGTGGACATGGTACGCACGAAGGACGCCTGGTTCGTGCAGGAGATGGGCCCGCCGTCCGGGCTATCGGACGCGTCGGACGCCACGGGGGTCAATATCCCGGGGAAGATCATGGACTACGTGGCGGACGCGGTGGCGCAGGGGGGACGTGACGCGTGAAGATCGGCATGCTGCTGTCCATCGTTTCCACCGAACAGAAAATGCTCTTCGAGGCCGCCGCGAAACGGGGTATCGTCTTCGACCGGCTGGACGACCGGCGTATCGTCTTCGACCTGGAGAACCACCGGTACGACCACGACGTCATCCTCGAGCGGTGCATCAACCATTCCAGGGCCCTCAACTCGCTGAAGATGCTCAACGCCAGCGGCATCAGGACCGTCAACTCCTACGAGGTGGCCCGCGTGTGCGGGAACAAGTTCCTGACGACCATGGCGCTGATAGACCACGGGGTGCCCACGCCGAAGGCCCGCGTCGCGTTCACAGCCGAGTCGGCCCTGGAGGAAATGGAATCCATGGGCTATCCCGTCGTGGTCAAGCCGCCCATCGGTTCGTGGGGGCGCCTCATCGCGCGGGTCAACGACCGTCATGCCGCCGAAGCGGTGCTCGAGCACAAGGAGACCCTGGGGTCCTATCAGCATTCGGTGATCTACATCCAGGAGTTCGTCGAAAAGCCCGGCCGGGATATCCGGTCCTTCGTGGTCGACGGCGAGACCATCTGCGCCGTCTACCGGTACTCGGACCACTGGAAGACCAACACCGCACTCGGGGGGACGACGGCCGACTGTCCCGTGGAGGGTGACGTGGGGACGCTTTCCGCCCGCGCCGCGGAAGCGGTGGGCGGCGGCGTGGTGGCCGTCGACCTGCTGGAATCGCCGGAGGGGATCCTGGTCAACGAGGTCAACTACACCATGGAGTTCCGGAACAGCATCAAGCCGACGGGCGTGGACATTCCCGGCCGAATCATCGATTATCTGGTAAAGGTGGCCCGATCATGATCAAGGTGTCTATCGCCGGCGCGACCGGCTACGGGGGAGGCGAATTGCTCCGCCTGCTTCTGCTCCACCCGGAAATCGAAATCGGACAGGTGACATCCAAATCGCTGGTTGGTAAACCCGTGGGCCGTTCCCATCCGAACCTGCGGCGGGTCACGGACCTCAAATTCAGCGACGTAGACGACCTCGAGCCCTGCGACGTCCTGTGCCTGTGCCTGCCCCACGGGGAGGCGATGAAGAGATGGGACGACTTCTCCGGCCTGTCGGCCCGCGTCATCGACCTGAGCGCCGACTTCCGCCTGCGCGATCCGGCGGACTATCCGACCTGGTACGGACACGCCCATGCCCATCCCGACGTCCTCGGCCGGTTCGTGTACGGACTGGCCGAGTTGCACCGGGAAGAGATAAGGGTAGCCAAGTATGTCGCGTGTACCGGGTGCCTGGCCGCCACGGCGATCCTTTCGCTGGCGCCCCTCGTCAAGGCCGGCGCCGTCGACCCCTCCCGGCTTTTCATGGAGGGGAAGATCGGGTCCTCCGCGGCGGGGAACCGGCCCGAACGGGCGACTCACCATCCGGACCGCAGCGGGGCCGTACGGTCCTTCAAACCCACGGGCCATCGCCACACGGCGGAGATCGTGCAGGAGCTCACCTTCGGCGGGCAGGCGCCCACGGTGCATTTCTCGGCGACGGCCATCGAGCTGGTGCGCGGCATCCTCATGACGACCCATGCCTTCGTTAACGACGGCCTGGCCGACAAGGATATCTGGGGCCTCTACCGGGCGGCCTATGGCCGGGAACCCTTCATCCGCATCATCAAGGAACGCCAGGGCGTGTTCCGCTATCCCGATCCGAAGTTTCTCGCGGGTACCAATTATTGCGACATCGGGTTCGAGCGCGACGAGCACAGCGACCGGGTCGTGGTGATGGGCGCGCTGGACAACCTGGTCAAGGGCGCGGCCGGACAGGCCGTTCAGGCCCTCAACATTATGCACGGGTGGGACGAACGGACGGGCCTGGAGTTTCCGGGCCTCCACCCGGTATAGGACGGATATGAACTACAGGGCACCGAGAGGCACCTACGACATCCTGCCGGAAGACCAGGCCCACTGGCGTCACGTGACCGAGACCACGCGCCGGGTCTGCGAACTCTTCGGCTACGAGCAGATCGACGTGCCGGTCTTCGAGCAGACCGGCCTCTTCGAGCGGAGCGTCGGCGAATCCACCGACATCGTCGAGAAGGAGATGTACACCTTCCTCGACCGCAACGAGGAGCGCATGACCCTGCGTCCCGAGTTCACCGCGGGGATCTGCCGGGCCTACGCCGAGCGCAAGCTGCACGGCCGGCCCCAGCCCCTGCGGCTCTTCACCATCGGCCCCGCGTTCCGGTACGAGCGTCCCCAGGCGGGCCGGTACCGCCAGTTCTACCAGATCGACGTCGAAGTGCTGGGCAGCCAGGACCCGGCCATCGATCTCGAGGTCATGCAGGTCGCCTGGCAGATCTACGAAGCGGTCGGCATCAAGAACCTGTCCTTCCAGGTGAACAGCACGGGTTGCCCGGTGTGCCGTCCGGGATATGTGGAAAAGCTGCGGGCCTGGTACGCGGACCGCCTGGACGGGATCTGCGCCGACTGCGCGCGCCGCTTCGAGCAGAACCCGCTTCGGCTGCTGGACTGCAAGAAGGAGGCCTGCCGCGCGATCGCAGACGAGGCGCCGCGGATCGCGGATTCCCTGTGCGACGAATGTAAAACCCACTTCGACCGGTTGAGGTCCTACCTGGACGACCTGGGCCGGCCCTACCAGGTCAACCATCGCCTGGTGCGGGGTTTCGACTACTATACGAAGACCGTGTTCGAGGTCTGGGCCGAGGGCATCGGGGCGCAGAATGCCGTATGCGGCGGCGGCCGCTACGACGGGCTGATCGGCATGGTCGGCGGTCCCGATACGCCGGCCATCGGGTTCGCCTCGGGCATCGAACGCATCATACTCACGATGAAGCAGGAGGGGATCGAGCCTCCCGGCATGCCGAAGCCGCGGGTATTCGTCGCCTATCTCGGCGCGGAGGCCAAGTCCGCCGCGGTGGTCCTGGCGCAGGAGCTGCGCGCGGCCTGCGTGGGCGCGACGGCACTGTGGGAGGACCGGAGCCTGAAGGCCCAGATGAGACAGGCCGACCGGCTCGGCGCCGCCTTTACCCTGATTATCGGCGAGGAAGAGGTGAGAAACGGCGTCGTGATGATCCGGCGCATGGCGGACAGCACGCAGGCGTCCGTGCCCCGATCGGAGGCCGTGGCCGCGGTTAAAGAAGGGAATACTCAATGATTGTGGTGAAGACGGGCGGCAGCCGGGGCATCAATCTGGATTACGTCCTGGAAGACATCGCCCGGCAGACCGAACCGCTGGTGCTGGTGCACGGCGCGTCTGACGAATTGAACCAGATCTCCGAGCAACTGGGCAAGCCGCCCCGCATGGTCACGTCGCCGTCGGGATACACGAGCCGGGTCACCGATCAGGAAACGCTGGACATCTTCACCATGGTGTACTGCGGAAAGCGCAACACCCGCATCGTCGAGAAACTGCAGCAGCTCGGGGTCAACGCCGTCGGGCTGAGCGGCGTGGACGGCCGCCTGCTCGAGGGCCGCCGCAAACCCAATATCCGCATCGTGGAGGACGGCCGGACGAAGATCCTGCGGGATGACTACACCGGCCGGATCGAAAGGGCGAACGTATCGCTCCTGACCACGCTCCTCGACCAGGGTTACCTGCCCGTCATCAGTCCCCCCGCCATCAGCTACGAAGGCGAGGTGATCAACGTGGACGGCGACCGCGCGGCTGCCGTGATCGCCGATGCCCTCGGCGCGGAACGGCTGGTCATCCTCTCCAACACGCCGGGGTTCCTTGAGGATGCGGACGATGAGGACACGCTGATACCCCGGATATCCCGGGACGAAATCGACGAAGCGATCAAGACCCACGCCCGGGACCGCATGAAGAAGAAGCTGCTCGGCGCCAAGGAGGCGCTGGAGGTCGGCGTGGGCCAGGTGATCCTGGGGGACGGCCGGATACCCGAACCGGTCACGGCGGCCTTGCGCGGTGCGGGCACGGTGATCGGGTAGCGGGTCTTGCGCGGCGCGGGCGGAGCGATCGGGCAGTGGCCGCGGGCGGGGACAGTCCGCGGCAGTTCGGATGAAACGGAAATGCAGAATGGAGCATCGGTAATATGACAGACTACCAAGCCATGGAAAACCAGGCGTCGATGGGCATTCTGCCCAAGCGGGACGTGGTGATCGTCCGGGGCAGCGGCGCGCGCCTCTGGGACAGCAACGGCAAGGAATACATCGATTGCATCGGCGGGATCGGCACGGCGAACATTGGCCACTGCCATCCGGCCGTGACGAAGGCGATCGCGCGGCAGGCGGAGCGGCTTGTGATCTGTCCGGACACCTTCTACAACGACCTCCGGGCGGAACTGGCCACGGCCCTGACCCGGGTCGCCCCCGAGGGGCTGGACCGGCTCTTCCTGTGCAATTCGGGTACGGAGGCCGTGGAAGCGGCGCTTAAATTCGCTCGTGTCGCCACCGGCCGGACCGGCGTGATCGCGGCCCAGCGCGGGTTTCACGGCCGCACCTTCGGGGCCCTGAGCGCGACCTGGAATCCCAAGTACCGCGCCCCCTTTGAACCCCTCGTTCCCGGTTTCACCCACGTGAAATACAACGATATCTCCGCCATGGAGGAATCCATCGGCAACGGTACCGCCGCGGTGCTCCTGGAGGTGGTACAGGGCGAGGGCGGCGTTCGCGTCGGCGACGGCGCTTATCTGAACCGCGTGGCATCCCTGTGCCGGGAGCGCGGCGCCCTGTTCATCGTGGACGAAGTGCAGACCGGATTCGGGAGGACGGGCGCCCTGTTCGCCTGCGAGCACCATGGCCTGCGGCCGGACATGCTCTGCCTGGCCAAGGCCATGGCCGGCGGCCTGCCCGTGGGCGCGACGCTCTGCGCCGAAACGGTCCGGGGCGTACCCGCCATGTCCCACGGCAACACCTTCGGCGGCAGTCCGGTGGTCTGCGCGGCCGCCCTGGCCACGCTGCGCGTGCTGGAAGAGGAAGGACTCGTCGAGAACGCCCGGGAGAACGGCAGATACTTCCGGGATGCCCTCGCGGCGCTGGACGCGCCCTTTGTCCGGGAGATCCGGGGCATGGGCCTGATCATCGGCGTCGAGATGAAGGGACGGGTCACCCCTGTCCTCCGCGGACTCATGGAACGCGGCGTGATGGCCCTGCCAGCGGGCAACACGGTGCTGCGCTTCCTTCCGCCCCTGTCGATTACCAGGGAGGAGATCGGCCAGGTGGTGGAGACCGTAAGCTCGGTGCTGGGGTCGCTGGAGGCTTAAATGAGTCGCGACCGCGACGACATAGCGCTGCTGCGGGGCCTGGTCGAGCGTTTCAGTCCTTCCACGCAGGAGGGCGAAGCCGTTTCCTTCCTGGTGGACGCCATGGACCGGAGAGGGCTCCGCGCCCGCGTGGACGAGGCCGGCAACGCGGTGGGCGAGATTGGCCATGGTGAACCGCACATCGCCCTGGTAGGGCATATCGACACGGTTTCCGGCATCGTCCCTTTGCGGGAGGAGTCGGGCAGGCTCTACGGTCGCGGCACGGTGGACGCAAAGGGTTCCCTGGCCGCCTTTACCGCCGCCGCGACCCGGCTCACGGAAACCACCGGCGGCCGGATCACCGTCGTCGGCGCCGTGGAGGAGGAGTGCCCCACCTCGAAGGGCGCCCGTCACCTGGTGGACCGCATGCGGCCCGACTGCGTGTTCATCGGCGAACCGAGCGGCTGGGACAGCGTCACCATCGGGTACAAGGGCCACGTGGGATTCGACTACCGACACGAACAACCCAACGCCCATCACGCGGGCGACCACAGGCGCGCCGCCGAACGGGCGATCGACCTGTACAACGCAATGCAAGCGCGCGTCGCCGGACAGGCCACGGAAAGCGAATTCGAGTCTCCCCGGCTCGAGTTGAGACGATTCAACACTACGGACGAGGGATTGACCGAGGGCGTCGAGGCGTACTTCTCGGTGCGCGTGCCGCCTTATTACGACCTGGACGGCCTGATCGGTTTCGTGATGGAAAAGGCGGGCGCGGCGGAAATCAAATGCGACCAGCGGCTACCGGGGGTAGTCGCCGAGAAGAATACGCCGCTGATCCGGGCCCTGTTGCGGGGCATCCGCCAGGTAGGCGGCAGGCCGACCTTCAAGAAGAAGACGGGCACGTCCGACATGTGCATCCTAGGGCCGGCCTGGAAGTGCCCGATCGCCGCCTACGGTCCCGGCGACTCCACCCTGGACCATACCCCGGACGAACACATCGTCCTGGACGAGTACCTGCGGTCCATCGAGGTGTTGACGACGGCGTTGGAGCAGCTGACCGCAGCCGCCAAATAAACAAGCCTTCAAGGTCAGTGGGTCATCGCGTAGATGGCGTAGTTCACGGCAAGCCGGTACGCGATTACGGAATATGCGCGCGGGTATCCGGGATCGGCCGCGTGTTCCCAGCCGTCACCCAGGTCGGTGTTCCAGTTCATCAGCACCATGAGCCTGCCGCCGTCGTCGGTTATGCCCCGCAGCCGGTGGCCGTACAACGCGCCGTCCCGCTCGTAGTTGCCCGGTCTCCACAGGGCCGCGGTACCGGGCACCAGGGGATACTCGTCGAAATCGTAGTAGCAGTGGAATATCGCGTGACCGGCGGGGACTTCCTCTATGTCGCGTTCGGGAAACACCCGCTTCATCTGCGATTCCCAGACCGCCCACTGGCGCGAGCCGTGGAAATCGTCCACCATAAGGAACCCGCCCCGCAGCAGATACTCCCGCAGGGCGTCCACTTCCTCCTGGCTGAATTGCAGGTTTCCGACTTCCAGGATATACAGGAAGGGGATATCGAACAGATCGGGGTCGATCAGCTCCACGGCCTGCGGTTCATTGATCTTGAGGGAGGTCGTGGCCCGCAGGGCACGGATCACGTTGGCGTCGGCCGACGGGAAATCCACCGACCACCGCCCCCATCCGAATCCCCGGTAGAACCCGCCAAAGTTCTGGTACACCACCCGGCCGAAGGTGAAATCATTGCGCAGAAAGAGGTCGTGGCCCGAATCTCCGCTGCCGCGGGCCGTCCACAGCGCCACGCCGGCCAGGCAGGCCGCCAGGGCCACACCGATGCACTTCGGTAGACGCATTTGTCTCATTTTCGTATCCAATCGGACTCACGCCCTGAGGATCAGTTCGCCGATTTCCTGGAGCTGGACCAGGTTCCGGCATTCCAGCACTTGGTCGCAGTGCGGACTGTACCTGGACATGACGGAATCGTCGGTGTCCCAGTACTGCACGGGCTCGGGGTTCAGCCAGATCGTCTGGTGGACCCGTCCCTTGATTTCGCCCAGCACCCAGTCCTGGGGGTCGAACCAGTTGGTCCGAGCGTCGCCCAGGACGACGAGTACCGTGTCCCGGGAGAGGGACAGCAGGTGTTCGTCGTGGAACTGGTAGAAGGCCCTGCCGAAATCGCTCAGGCCAAAGAAATTCAGCGCGTGGTCGTCTTTCATGTTCTCGACGATCTCTTCGAAGGGCCTGCGGTCGAACTCGTCCGTCACCTCGTTGATCCGGTCCACGAAGAGAAAGCTACGGGCCCGGCTGAACTGGTTCTGCATTTCGTGGACCAGCTTGATGAAGAACCGGGCGACCTCCCAGACCGATCCCGATACGTCGCACAGCACGACCAGTTCGTTCTTCTTGATCTTGCGGCGCTTGTAGATGATGTGGAAGGGCAGGTTGCCCGTGCGGAAACTCCGCTGGACCGTCTTCTTGATATCCACCCGGCCATGGCGCGACTTCCTGAAACGCAGGGACTTGCGCGTCACCAGGTTCCGGGCGAGTTCCTCCACCGCCTCGTACAGGTTCTCGACGTCTCCCGGAGGCAGTTCCTGGTAGAGGTCGACGTCCTCCGCCTGCTGGTTCGGCTGCGTGCCGGGCTCGGTGACCGCCTCGGACGCCTGGGCGCCCACCTGCACGCGGGCGAGCATCCGCTCCGGTTCGCCTTCGAATTCCTCGGTCTCGTCACCGTCCGCGGGGTCTCCTTCCCCGTCCCCAGCCACGGCCTCGCCCTGCTCATCCTGGAGACGCCGGATGTCCTGTTCCCCCTCGTCCTGCCCGTCGTCGAGTTCGGGTTGGCCGTCGGGCGGCCCATCGGTCTCCCCGCAGGGATCGTCGAGCATCTCCGCGTCTTCGCCCACCTGGACCAGGAAGAACCGTTCGAAGGCCTCGTCGAAGGCCGGGATGTCCTCGCGGGTCTTGACAAGGGCGGCCCGCAGGGAAGCCTTGAAGGCCGGCCGTTCGGTGACCTGCGCGTGCCGAAGGACTTCGGCGGCGTCCAGGGTCTCGGCCATAGAGACGCGTACGCCGGATTGCCTGAGCAGCCGGGCGAACTCAACCAGCCGCTTGATCATGGTAGCCGTCCCGCATGATCCGTTCGATGTCTTCCCGGTCCTTCATCAGGACGTTCAGCGTGCTTGAGAGGATGTCGCGCGACAGATGCTGCGCGTTCAGGACCACCAGCGCCAGCGCCCAGTCGATCGTTTCGGCGATGCTCGGGGGTTTGCGCATGTTGAGCGTCCTGATCTTCTGGACGAACCGGACGACCTGGCTGGCCAGTTCCTCGTCGATGCCCGGGGTCTTGCGAAGGACGATCCGGACCTCCTGATCGAGGGAGGGATAGTTGATGTAAAGATACAGGCACCGCCGTCTGAGCGCCTCGGAAAGCGTCCGGTTGGCGTTGCTCGTCAACACCACGAGGGGGCGCCGGGCCGCGGTCAGGGTGCCGAGTTCCGGGATGCTGACCTGGAAATCGCTCAGCACCTCCAGGAGGAAGCTCTCGAATTCATCGTCCGACCGGTCGATCTCGTCGACCAGGAGGACGACGGGCTCCGGCGCGAGAATGGCTTCGAGCAGGGGCCGAGGTAGCAGGAAATGCCGGGAGAAGAAGGCGCTGTCCTCCCGGTTGAGCGCATCCACCGCGTTGCCGAGTGTGTCCGTCCGGCTGAGCAGTTCGCCGATGCGGTCCTTGAGCATCTGCGTGTACAGCAGTTGCTTGGTATATTCCCATTCGTAAAGGGCCTTGGATTCGTCCAGTCCCTCGTAGCACTGCAGGCGGATCAGGCGGCGGTCCAGCGCACCGGCGAGCATCTTCGCGATCTCCGTCTTCCCCACGCCGGGCGGACCTTCGACCAGCAGCGGCTTCTCGAGCCGCTCTGTGAGGAACACGGGCGTGGCCAGGTCGGGTCCGCAGATATAGTGCTGGGCTTCGAAGCGTTGGATGACATCCCGGGCAGACGTGAAAGCGGTCATGATGCTCCTGAAGTCAAAGACGAACCGGGGCGCGAAAACGGGTGGTTACGGGGGCAGGCGCCATGATCTCCGGACGCGATTCCATTGGGGGCGACACCGGCGTAAGTTAGACGTGGCCGGGATGAGTGTCAAGCACATTCGCCCCCGTTCCAGACCGGTGATTCCACCGCCGATGTTCCCTGCCCACGGGCGGTCGCGGGTGATTGCGCCGGACCAAATTGTGCTTGCCGAACCGGACGGCATGGCCTATATTTCGTGGGTCGCGAAATTCAGGAAACACAGGGGTAAGCCATGAAAGACCGCAAGCGGAAGAAGCAGCGCAAATTCCTGGTGGGATTCGGCTTGGTGATCGCCGCCATCGGTTACCTGATCTATACCGGTGTGACCGACGCGACCATGTACTACCTTACCGTGAGCGAACTGAAGGCCGCTGTTGAAACGGGCGACGTGGCCTACGACGAGGACATGCGCCTGCACGGCAAGGTCGTGAGCGGATCGATCCAGCGCGACGAAGTTGGCACCATGCGCATCCGTTTCGTCGCCCACGAGGGGGGTGTCGAGGCCCCCGTCGTCTACACCGGCGTAGTCCCGGACACTTTCAAGGACGATTCGGAAGTGGTCGTAGAGGGCGGTTACGGCCGGGACGGCACCTTCACCGCCCATACGCTGTACGCCAAGTGTCCGTCCAAGTACGAGGCCGAGGGGGGATACGGTCAGTATGAGCAGGCCGAGCCGCAGCCGCCGGAACCGCTTCCCCAATCCTAGCCGGCCGGTGTTCCGTTCCAGCCGGGTCGCGCACAAAAGGAGCCGGTCCGGACAATGACACTGATTGCGTGCGGATTACTCGCGCTGGGCGTACTCGCCTACATGATCAGTCCGATGCTGGACGGGTCGGCCCGCCGCCTCCGGACCGAGAGGTCCGCCGGGTCCCGCCGGGACGACCTGCTGAAGAAGAAGGATTTCATCTTTTCTTCCATCCGCGAGCTGAATATCGACTACAACATGGGCAAGCTGGCCGCGGAGGATCACAAAACGCTCCGGCAAGAGTACATGAATGAAGCTTCGGACGTGCTGGACGAACTGGACCGTACCGCCGTCAGCGACCTGCCCGTGGAGGAGCAGATCGAGGAGGCGGTGCGGGAGATCCGGCGGCGTGAACCGGCGACCGGCGAGACCGTGACCGTCGATGACGAGGCGGCGGCACACAAGGCTGCCGAAGACGTGCCCGCCGAAGACGCGCGGCCCGTTCCGTCCGCACGCGTCCAGGTATGCAGGATTTGCCGAACGGTCAACGAACTGTCCGCCAGATTCTGCATCGAGTGCGGCGCTTCGTTGAAAACCAGCACCTGCGCCGGTTGCGGCGCCGAGAACCCGGCATCGGCCAGGTTCTGCGCCCAGTGCGGAGGAAAATTGATCTAGTGGCGATCTCATGAAGTACCATCCGCCTGCCAGCCCTTCGGGGCTTTTTGTTTATGGAGCGCTCCTGGTGGCCTGGCTCTGCCTGGCGGTCTGCGTGTACTGTCCGGTCCGGACCGCGCAGGCCCAGGGAACGGGGAGCATCGGACTCACGGTCGTGAACGGCACGACAGGCCTGCCGATGGCCGGACACGAGGTCGCGCTGCTGAATCGTAGCAACCTGGAGGGCCCGGAACAGACCCTTGCGAGGGTCGTTACCGATGATGCCGGCCGTTACGAATTCACCGGACTGGCGGCCGACGGGTCGCACTACGTGGTCGCCACCCGATACCTGGAAGTGCCCTACCTGACCGGTCACATCCCCCTCGTACCGGGCGCCGGCCGCATCGATACCCTGCTCCAGGTCTTCGATATCACGACCGAGGAAACAGCCCTGGTCCACAGCGCGGTCCATCTGGTCATCGATGCCGCCCCCGAGATCCTGAACGTCACGGAAATCATCGTGGTGGAGAACCGGGGTATCCTCACCTTCGCGCCGCCGCCCGGCGTGGGGTTGGGCCTCGTCTATAACCTGCCCGCGGCCGCGTTCGGACTGCAGCCGATGATGGAAGGGCTTCAGCACACCGAGCGGGGCCTCCTGTTCTCGGCGCCCATCCCCCCCGGGGTCTCGCGTATCGTGTACGCCTACAACGTGGACCGGGCGTCCATCGATCACCGGTTCAACAGGCAGATGGACTATGACGTCGAACGTGTCCAGGTGCTGGTTTCACCGAGCAGTCAGACGGTGACGGCCACCAACCTGACCAACGACGGCGTGCAGCAGATCGCCAACGATGAATACCTGCTGCTTTCGAACCGCGTGGGCGTGGACAGGGGCATGTCGGTCGAGGTCGCCTTCCCCCGCGTGCTGGCCTGGCAGGACGTCATGAAGTGGGGGATGCTCGGATTCGTGGTGCTCATAGTGGCCGCGGGGCTGGTGGTGGGCATCCGTGTCAAGCCCGATCAGCCGGACGAACCGCCAGCCTTGAGCGATCTCTCACCGGAGGACGAACGCAAGTACGCCGCGATCATCCAGGGCCTGGCCGCCCTGGACGACCAGTTTGCGGAGGGAGGACTGGACCCGGACGCCTACAGGACCCGCCGCGCTGGCCTCAAGGAACGGGCGCTCCGGCTGCGCCAACCCGGGAGCGGTGATGGGTGATCGATCCGCCTCCGGCGTCGCTGGCGCTCCTGGCGCTTCAGGCGCCCCGGGCATCAGCGCCCGCCAGTTGACGAAGACCTACGGGCGTTTCCGGGCCCTGCACCGGGTGGACATGGACGTAGCGCCGGGATCCTTCCTGGCCCTTTTCGGCCCCAACGGCGCGGGCAAGTCGACCCTGCTGGGCATCATTGCCGGACTCGTGCGCCCGTCCCGCGGCCAGGTGTTCCTGGACGGTGAAGAGATCACGAAGGACCGCGACGAGCACCTGGGGAAGCGCATCGGCGCGCTGTCCTACCAGACCTATCTCTACGACGAACTGACCGTACTGGAAAACCTGCGGTTCTACGGAAGACTCTTCGGGGTGGAAAACCGCGAGGAGCGGATAGGATCACTGCTGTCCACGGTGGGCATGGAGGCCCGATCTGGAAGTCCCGTGCGTACGCTTTCCCGCGGCATGCGCCAACGCGTAGCCCTGGCCCGCGCCCTGCTGCACGACCCGGACATTCTGTTGCTCGACGAGCCCTACTCGGGGTTGGACCAGGACGCCATGGTCATGCTAAATACGGTCCTGGCCGCCCGGAACAAGACGGTCCTCCTGGTGACGCACGACCTGGTCCGCGGACTGGAATCCGCCGACCGCGTCGCCATCCTGAACCATGGCCGCCTGGTGTTCGAGGCCGAGGCGAGCGAGCTGTCCGCGTCGGATTTCGAGCAGACCTACCGCGATCACGCGGTGTAGGGTCCGGTAAGCGACGGGACAAGGACCCGAACCGAAGAAGCCCGAACCACCCGGCGCCCGGTCCGGCTGACCCGCCTGGTCTGCCCGTGCCGCCGGAATCGGACACGTAAAGGGAGTAGCCGCAACGATGAGATCCATGCTCGCCCAGTCCTGGCAGATCTACCGCAAGGACATGCTCGTGGAATACCGGACCCGCGAACGGGTGGTGACCATGTTCGTTTTCTCGCTGATCGTCGTGGTCATCTTCAACTTCGCCTTCAACGCGGGGGCGGACGTGTTGCAGCGCGTGGCGCCCGGCATGATCTGGGTGGCCTTCGCCTTCGCGGGCATGCTGAGCGCCAGCCGGTCCTTTTCACCGGAAAAAGACCGCGGCACCTTCGACGGGCTGCTCCTCGCGCCCATCGACCGGGGATCCATCTTCCTGGGCAAGCTGCTGGGCAATGTCACGCTCATCGGCCTGGTCCAGCTGGCGGTGCTTCCCCTCTTCGTCCTGTTTTTCAACATGACAATCCTGCCGTATCTGTCTAAACTGTTGGCGATCTTCTTTCTGGGAACCGTCGGATTCTCGTCCGTCGCCACCCTGTTCGCGGCCGTGGCCGTCAACACGCGCATGCGGGACGTCATGCTGCCGGTCCTGTTGCTGCCCGTCGTCTCGCCGGTGCTGATCGCGCTGGTGGAAACGACACGGACCACCTTCGAGGGCGGGGACTGGCAGGACATGACGAACTGGATCAGGTTGCTTTCGGTGTTTACCGTCGTGTTTCTGGTCGCGTCCGTCATGCTGTTCGAGTACATCGTGGAGGAATGAAAATGGCCGGCATAGCCGCCCGCATGCGCATCACGCCCTTCGGCCTCATCTGCCTCGTGGGACTTGTTGCCACGCTGTACCTGTCGCTGATCTGGGCGCCCCGGGAACGGGTCATGGGGGACGTGCAGCGGATCATGTATTTTCACGTCGCTTCCGCATGGATCGCGGAGTTCGCTTTCGTGCTGGTGGGTGTTTCCAGCGTCATCTACCTGTGGCTGAGGGAGCGCAGGTGGGACATCGTGGCTTACAGCGCCGCGGAGGTCGGGTTCGTCTTCT
This sequence comes from bacterium, assembly GCA_965207085.1. Classification (GTDB taxonomy): domain Bacteria; phylum JAAXHH01; class JAAXHH01; order JAAXHH01; family JAAXHH01; genus JAAXHH01. The sequence continues at coordinate 1,143,637 of CBDBLQ010000002.1, forward strand.
GCTGCTTCGTCATGATCACCGGGCCGATCTGGGGCAAGCCGGTGTGGGGCACGTGGTGGACCTGGGACCCCCGGCTCACCTTTTCCATGATCCTCTGGCTCATCTACGTCGCCTACCTGATGCTGCGCGTCTACGGCGACGACCTGCCGCAGGTGAAGACCTTTCTCGCCGTGCTGGGGATCCTCGGCACCATCGACATCCCATTCATCCACTTCGCGACCATGTGGTGGCGGGGCCTGCATCCCGATTCTCTGGTCATGACGGAGGAAGGCCTCGGCGCGGGTATGGAAGTGAACATGCGCATCGCGCTGGGCGTGTCGGCGGTCGTCTTCACTTTCCTGTTCTTCTATCTCATGAGCCGGCGGATGGCACTGGAGCGGCTGCGCGACGAGACCGAGGCCCTGCGGGAGCGCGTGGAGCACCGGCATCCCGGCAGCGTGGGAGTTTGAGCGGCTAGTTTGAGCGGGTAATTGGAGCGAAAGGCAGCGCAGGATTGAAACGTATCGTCCTGTGCCCGTTAAAGGAGCGTTTGAACCGTGGATCAGAACTTCTGGTATCTTTTTTCCGCCTACACGCTGATTTGGGTCGGGCTGTTCCTGTATCTCTTCACGATCGCTGGCCGCGAGAAGAAGCTGGAGGCGGAGATCGCCGAACTGAAGGCCGCCGTGGAGGAACTGGAGTCGAAAGAGGAGGGGCGGGCCTGACGCCGGCACGGACCCGTCCCCGGACCCGCACCTGACCCATGGCCGATCGAACGGAAAGTACCGCGCCGGACTATTTCTCGCACCTTCACATCATTCTCGTAGAACCGAAAGTGCCGGGAAACATCGGCGCCGTCGCCCGGGCCATGACGACCATGGGGCTTTCCCGCCTCGTTCTGGTCAATCCGGCCGAATTCCGCCACGAGGCCGAGGCCCGCTGGTTTGCCCACGGGGCCGGGGAAATCCTCGACAACGCCCGCGTCGTCCCGGCGCTGGACGAGGCGGTGAATGATCTCGCCCTCGTCGTCGGCACGACCAACCGCACCCGCGGGATCTGGCTAAGCCCCATACAGCCCGTGGAAGCGGCCTGCGCCGAGTTGTCCGCCGTGGCGCGGGACCAGCCCTGCGGCATCCTTTTCGGGCGGGAAGACCGCGGCCTGCTGAACGACGAACTCCAGCGCTGCAACGTCATCGCCCGGATCCCCGCGGCGACGGCCTACCCTTCCCTCAACCTGGCCCAGTCGGTCATGGTCTGCGCGTACGAACTGTTTCGCCAGAGTGCAGAGGCGCCGCCCCCGTCCGGGGTGCGCCTGGCGGAGAACCGGGCCGTGGAGCGCGTTACCCGGCGTGTGCACGAGACGCTGCTGCGGCTCGGATTCACGTCCACGCCGAGCGAGGAGACTTTCCTGCGTTCTATCCGCCGTGTCCTGCGCCGCAGTCTGCGGCTGGAACAGCGCGACGTCGCCGTGCTGCACAAGGTATGCGACGAGATCGACGCTTACGTGGACCGCCGCAGCGGCGGGACGTGATTACCGGTCGCGTCCCTGGTGGCGAAATGCGGCCGCCCGGTCCGCCCGGTCCGCCCGGTCCGCCGGTCCATCCGACCCTTTGATCCCGAATTCTGAAGGATAACGCACCGCCTCGAGGCAGAGACCGCGGGCCGGGGCGTTGGCGCCTGCGGCACGGCGGTCTTTCGCCGCAAGCATCTCCGCCATGACGCTTTCCGGCCATCGTCCCCGGCCGATATCCACGGCCGTGCCTACGATCGTCCGCACCATGTGGTGGAGAAAGCGGTTCGCCTCGATTTGCAGGCGGAGTTCGTCCTCCGCCTCGATCCATTCCAGTTCCCGCACCTCGCAGACCGTGCCGTCGGCCGTCGACGTGGCCTGGCAGAAGGATGTGAAGTCGTGGCGGCCCACCAGGGGAGCGCAGGCCCGGCGCATGGCCTTCACGTCCACCGGGTAGGCCACGTGCCAGACCTGCCGCCGTCGCATGGCGCTCGGACGCCGGACGATCCGATAGGCGTACCGTCGTCCCACCGCGCTGAACCGGGCGTGGAAATCATCGGGGGCCTGCGTGGCTTCGAGCACGCGAACGTCCGGCGGCAGCACCCCGTTCAGCCCATTCTTCAGCCGGTCCACCACCACGTCCGAGTCCGTTCTGAAGTGGACGACCTGCCCGGTAGCGTGCACCCCGGCGTCCGTGCGGCCCGCCGCGGTCGCCCGGTGGCCGGCACGCAGGACGGTCCGCATCGCCTCCTCCAGGACGCCCTGCACGGTCCGTCCCTCGGGCTGAAGCTGCCATCCGAGGAAGTCGGTGCCGTCGTATTCGATCGTGAGGACCAGGGTGCGCATGGCGGATACAGGCGGAATCGCGAGGTTGAATATCGATCAGAACAGAAGGTTGACGAGGATGATGCTGTTGAAGGCCGCGCCGAGGACGAGCAGGGCCGTCACGGCCGCGATGGCCACAAAGTCGTTCCGGGCCAGGACCATTACGCGGAACTGGGTGCGACCGGCGCCGCCCCGGTAGCAGCGGGATTCCATGGCGACGGCCAGTTCCTCCGCCCGCCGGAAGGCCGAGAGCATGAGGGGCACCAGCAGGGCGGTCATCTTCCGGACGCGCCGGATCGGGTTGCCGGTGAAGTCCGCGCCCCGGGCAGCCTGGGCTTTCCGCAGGCGGTCGGCTTCCTCCACCAGCGTCGGGATGAACCGCAAGGCGATGACCATCATCATGGCCAGCTCATGGGCGGGCAGCCCGAACCGCTCCAGGGGCTTGAGCAGTCGCTCGATGCCGTCCGATACGTCCAGCGGTGCCGTGGTCAGCATCAACAGCGCCGCGAGCAGCATGATGACCATCAGACGCAGCGTGAACACCATCCCCTGCATCATCCCTTCCCAGGTGGGCCCCGGTACGGTGAACCCCGCGATGATCACGGCTTCTCCCGGCGTAAAGCAGGCGTGGGCCGCGAAGGTGATGATCAGGATCAGGCGGAAGGCCTTGAGGTTGTTCAGCGGCAGATGGAACGGAACGCCGGAGACCCGCACCAGGACCGCGACCAGCATGAAAAAAAACAGTGGCAGGGTCTTTATCCAGATCAGCGCCGCCATCAGCGCCAAGACACCACACAGCTTGGTGCGCGGGTCAAGGCGGTGGATGGAAGACTCGCCGGGATAGTATTGTCCCAGCGTCAGGTTCTGGAGCATGGCGTTTTTGTACTGAATCCATCGGCAAGGAGGGGTGAGCCAGGCGGACCGGGAAAAGCAGGCCGCGAAGGACAGGAATACCACGCCGCCCGGTTGCGTCCAAGCAATAAAATACCCCACACAGGCGAGCATAAGTATTTTTAGGAGAACCTGTTCGGAACAGTGGTTGTCCCCCCGGGCAGTTCTGACGTCCTCCGTTCTGGTGAGGCATGCCATCGATACCCGGAGCAGGATTCCCTATGGTATAGCAAAGGTTCTTTTAAAATGACTTTGCTGGAAACCTGTGTGAGGTAACCGTCATTATACCCGATGCGGCCCGGCCCGGCAAGTGTTTTTGAATTACAGCAGGGCGTGCCGCCAGATTCTGTCCGACGGCGCGGGTGTACCGTCAGGTTTTGCGCTTTTTCTTCTTGGCCGCGGGAAAGAGGACGTTGTTCAGGATGAGCCGATAACCGGGGGAGTTCTTTTGGAGGGCGAGATTGGTCGGCGGATCGCCCACCAGGTGCTCCTCGTCCTCCGGATCGTGCCCTCCGTAGAAGGTGAACGTTCCCATCCCGTAGTTGCCGTGGAGGTACTTGACGTGGTCGGTCCCGGCTTCTTCGGCGAGGACGACCACGGATCGCTTGAGCACGTCGCGGTGGAAGGACGTGGACAGGCCGTAGAAGCCGGCGATGTAGTTCGCGTGGTTCTGCGTGAGCATGGTGGGCACCGGGTCGTACTTGGCCGAGAAATCGAAGAGGGTGAAGGGGCTGGTCAACACCTTGCCGGCGTTGACCTGGTTCACGTCGATGTCGGAAAAGGAACCGATGAGCGGGTTCAGCTGCAGCGTGAAATTCTCGAAGGCGAAGGTCTGGCCGAAGTCCAGCTTGGACTGGGCATCGGGATCGACGGGGGTGTGGTCGTACTCCGGCGCCACGATGTCGGTGTGGACCGAGGCCAGCGCGATCTCCAGGGTTTCCGTCGCCGCGCACATGGCGAAGACAAACCCGCCGTTCCCCACGTAGGACTTGATGCCCTGCGCTACGGCTTTCTTGGCCTCCGCGACCGTGGGATACCCCAGGCTTCGCGCCAGGGCCTCGTCGGTGGCCTGCTGTTGCTGGTACCAGGGCGTGCGGTGATAGCTGTAGAACTTGCTGTACTGTCCGGTGAAATCTTCATGGTGCAGGTGCAGCCAGTCGAATTGCTTCAACGTTCCGTCCAGTACCTCCTGGTCGAAGATCTTGCTGTAGGGCACCTCGGCGTATTCCAGCGCCAGGGTCACGGCGTCGTCCCACGGCCGCTGGTCGGGCCGGGTGTACACGGCGATTTCGGGCGCTTTTTCGAGCAGCACCCGGTCCATGTTGTTTTCCTCGATGTGGGCGTAGACCCGGACCATTTCCGCGCCGTCGATCACCTTGAAGCTCACGCCCCGCAGGTGGCAGGACCGTACCCGGTCGGCCGTGGGGTCCATGATGAAGGCCCCGCCGCGGTAGTTCAGCAGCCATTCTACGGTATACCCCTGCTCCAGGGCCTGAAAGGCGATGCCGTAGGCCTTGAGATGGTCCTGCTGTTCCAGGTCCATGAAGATGAGCATCTTCTGGGCGCTGGCGGAGGCCGGCAGGAGGAAGAGCAGTGCGAACAGGAGGGTTAGACGACGCATGTTTTACCGTTTGAGATGAAAGCTGGATGGATCGGAAGGACGGTTCATTGAGCCGTCATGCTAGCGAGGACCGTCTGACGGCCATGGGACCTCAACGTTTTGGATGGTAGACTCGGTCGGATTCGGCAGGAGATGGATGATCTCCCTGCCTGCATCCATATCCAGGCCCGGTCCCACGGGATTCAGACCTCCTTGCTCATCCAGAAAGTCCAGATACCGTTCTATCGCAGGTATCGTCCGATCACGGGCTTCCTCGACCGTAGGCGCATTGCTGTGGATACCGGGCAATGCCGGGCAGAACGCATGGAACTGTTCACCGTCGGGTTCAATGACGACGGTAACGTTGGTCTTCATAGTGCTTTTCTCTTCGATTGCGCGGACCGTGCGGACCGTGCGGACCATGCGGACTGGTGGAAGCAGTCTTTCGGCTCCGTTGTTGACTAAAATATGGCGCGGTTTGTCCGCATGGTCAACGGAAACAGATCATCGTACACAGCGATCGCCCCACGGATTCATACTTGCATGGACAGTGTCATTTACGGAGGCACTGTCATCATTTACAGAGGCACTGTCATTAGGAATAGTCGGAGCGTGAATTACATTCTAGCATCCGGTGCGGCAAAAACCTCACGCGACGAAATCACCTCAGGCGTCCTGGTCGCCGTGCAACGCCGCCAGGTTGTCCACGTACTTGTGCCCGCTACCCGTATTGAAAAGCACGACCCGGTCGGACCGGTCGATGCGTCCCAGCGCGATCATCTTCCGCAGTCCGGCCAGCACGGCGCCGCCTTCGGGCGCCGCGAAGATGCCCTCGCAGGCCCCGATCTCCCGCACGCCGCGCACCATGTCGCCGTCGGGAACGGCCACCGCGTCTCCTCCGCTCTCCCGGATCGCGGCCAGCATCAGCCTGTCCCCCACGGCGGCGGGCACGCGCAGCCCGCTGGCGAGCGTGCGGGCGTTCTCCCACTCCGGGGCGTCCGGCCACTGCTGTTCCCAGGCCCGGACGATGGGCTGGCAGCCGGCGGCCTGCACCGCGACCATGCGGGGCCGGTCCGGTCCGATCCACCCGAGGGCTTCCATCTCGGAGAAGGCCTTCCACATGCCGATCAGCCCGGTCCCGCCCCCCGCCGGGTAGAGGATCGCGTCCGGCAGGTCCCATCCGCACTGTTCGGCCAGTTCGTACCCCATGGTCTTCTTGCCCTCCACGCGGTAGGGCTCCTTCAGGGTGGAGACGTCGAACCAGCCCTCCGCGTCCTTCCGCGCGGCCACCAGCTTCCCGCAATCCGTGATCAGGCCGTCCACGAGTTCCACCGCCGCGCCATGGGCCCGGCACTCGACGATGAAGGGCAGGGGCGTGTCCCGGGGCATGAATACGTGCACGGGGATGCCCGCCCTGGCGCCGTAGGCCGACAGCGCGCCCGCCGCGTTGCCCGCGGAGGGTATGGCCAGGGATTCCGCCCCCAGCTCCAGGGCGCGGGACACCGCCATGGCCAGGCCCCGGGCCTTGAACGAGCCGGTGGGATTGACGGATTCGTCCTTGATGTAGAGCCCGTCCATGCCCAGCCGTTCACCCAGGCGCCGGGCGTGCATCAGGGGCGTGCCGCCCTCGCCCAGGGTGACGATGGCCGACTGGTCGCGCACGGGGAGCATCTCGCGGTAGCGCCACAGGGTCGGTTCGCGCATCGCCAGGATGTCGGGGGTCAATGCCTTGCCCGCTTCTTTGGTGTCGTACCGGGCGAGGAGCGGCCGCCCGCAGTCGGGGCACAGGTTCCGCAACCGGTCCGCCGGCAGCCGTTTACCGCAGTCGCTGCATTCCAGGTCGGTGAGGAAGCTCATGATCGTTCCTTCTCACAGGTCGAAGAACAGCCCGATCCCCGCGTAGTCGTCTTCCTGGCGATGAAACTGTCCGTGTTCGCTACGGCCCCCGTGGTAAACGAAGGCAAGACGAAGGCCCCGGGAAGCACCGGCGTGAAACAGCAGTCCCGCGTGGGCCGTGCGGTTGACCGAGAAATCCCCGTCCCGGAACAGCCGCACGTCGCAGGCAAGGTAGGCCCGTGTCGCACCGCCATTGCCCGCGAGGGGACGGGAGACCAGTTCGGCGCCGCCCTGGACCCGCCACCGCCGCACGTCCGGGATCGCGTGGTTCGACCACCGCAGGCTGCCGTAGACGCGGACGGAACCGATCGCGGAACCGATGGCGGACCCTGGCGCGAAACGCATCTCGCGGGCGCCGTACAGCGTGAAATACTCCCGGCTGTAGGTCATGGCCCGCATGGCCCGCATGGCCTGGTGCGTCTGATGCGTCTTGTCCGCCTTGTCCGTCACTTCGTATCCGTCGTACCCGTCGGCCAGGTGGGCGCTCACGTGGGCGTATTCGAACCGCCCGGTGTACCGGTCGTTGCCCAGGTCCGCGTGGAAGCCGATCAGGTAGTCGGCGGTCTCGAGGGGGAAGGTCGTTCCCGACCGGCGCAGCTTTGAGAAGACGCCGGCATGGATTCCGGTCCGGAAACGCAGCCCGCTGTTCCCGTTCCACACATAGTCGGCGGCCTCCCAGGAACCGCCGATGTCGCCGCTTAACCGGTCGCCCAGGTTGGACGTAACCGCCAGTCGCGCCTCGGTCGGGTCGGCCAGCAGCGGGCGGAACAGCCGTTGCTGCGGGGCGGCGAAGCGCCAGGTCCCGCCGGATGCATCCGCTGTGTCAAAGGCCGGGCTGACGGCAAGGTACAGAAGGCCCATGCCGGCGAACCAGGGTGACCTTCGCAGGATAGCGTATATAATGGCCATGATTAAAACGGGTTGCGAACGATTTTGTGCGGTCCGGCCGCGCCGTGGTTAATCCGGCCTCCGGAATTTCAAGCATACCGATGATAGGATGGGGCACACCCGGTGTCAAGACCTCTGTATCCGCCGCGAACCCCGATGGAACGGGCGTATCGGACGCGGCCGGTTACGGGAATGTCCTTGACACCGAATGGGTAGAGCCGTTAGTTATGAGGATTCTTTAAAACCATAGCGTTAAGACAAGGAGCCGGGCACAGTGCCGCATAACCTGAACAGCTTCGGCGCCCGCGCCGCATTGAACGCGGGCGGAAGCGCCAGTACCTACTATTCGCTTGCCAGGGCCGAGGAAGGCGGCGCCGGAGACCTTTCGCGCCTGCCCTTTTCCCTCAAGGTCATGGTGGAGAACCTGCTGCGCCACGAAGACGGCGTGTCGGTCTCCGCCGAAGACGTGGCCGCCGTCGTCGGAAGCGTCGCGGGCGGGCCCTCCGAACGGGAGATCGCCTTCCGTCCGGCGCGGGTGCTGATGCATGACTTCACGGGCGTGCCGGCCGTCGTCGACCTGGCAGCCATGCGGGACGCCATCCGGAAACTGGGTGGGGCGGCCGACCGCATCAATCCCCTGCAGGACGTGGATCTGGTCATCGACCACTCCGTCCAGGTGGACGAGTTCGGTTCCCGCCGCGCCTTCGCGGCCAACGTGGACCGCGAGTTTGACCGGAACCTGGAGCGGTACCGCTTCCTCAAGTGGGGACAGCAGGCCTTCGACAACTTCCGCGTCGTCCCGCCCGGCACGGGCATCGTGCACCAAGTCAACCTCGAGTATCTGGCCAAGGTGGTCTTCGCCCGGGAGCGGGACGGTGAATCGATTGCCTATCCCGACACCCTGGTGGGGACGGACTCCCACACGACCATGATCAACGGGCTCGGCGTGGTCGGCTGGGGTGTGGGCGGCATCGAGGCGGAAGCGGCCATGCTCGGCCAGCCCGTGTCCATGCTCATCCCGTCCGTAGTGGGGTTCAGGATGACCGGCGCCCTCCCGGCCGGGGCTACGGCGACGGACCTGGTCCTTACAGTGACCCAGATGCTCCGGGCCCACGGCGTGGTCGGAAAGTTTGTCGAATTCCACGGTCCGGGGCTGGACAGCCTGTCCCTGCCCGACCGGGCCACCATCGCCAACATGGCCCCCGAATACGGCGCCACCGTGGGATTCTTTCCGGTGGACGGCGAGACGCTTTCCTACATGGAACTGACCGGCCGCCACGCGGGCGAGATCGAACTGGCGGAAGCCTATACGAAGGCACAGGGCCTGTTCCGTACGCCCGGCGCCCCCGAACCGGTCTTCTCCGACACCCTGGAACTCGACCTCGGCGCCGTCGAACCGAGCATGGCGGGCCCCCGCAGGCCCCAGGACCGCGTATCGCTGTCCAGCGTCAAGCCGTCGTTCCGGAAGGAACTGGCCGCCATGCTGTCCGACGAGAACCCGGACCTGTCCGACGAGACCGTCGACCAGTGGGTGGACGGCAACGGACACGCGCCCGGCGAGCTGGGCACGCTGACGAAAAAAGCACCCGTCGACATGGACGGATCGTCCTTCCACCTGGGACACGGCTCGGTGGTGATCGCGGCGATCACCAGCTGCACGAACACGTCCAATCCGGCCGTGCTCGCGGCCGCCGGCGTCCTGGCGAAGAAGGCCGTCGAACGGGGCCTGTCCACCCGGCCCTGGGTGAAGACCAGCCTCGCGCCGGGCTCGCAGGTCGTGACCCGGTACCTGGAAGACATGGCCCTGCTTCCCTACCTGGAACAGCTCCGGTTCCACGTCGTGGGCTACGGCTGCACGACGTGCATCGGCAACAGCGGACCCGTGCCCGCCCCCATCGGCGACGCGGTGCGGGAGTCCGATCTCGTGACAGCCGCCGTGCTGAGCGGGAACCGGAACTTCGAGGGCCGCGTGAACCCCATCGTCAAGGCCAACTACCTGGCTTCGCCGCCGCTCGTGGTGGCCTACGCCCTCGCCGGCCGCATGGACGTGGACCTGTACAACGAGCCCATCGGGACGGACCCCGACGGCCGCGCCGTCTTCCTGCGGGAGATCTGGCCGACGCCCGAAGAAGTCCGGGAGGCCGTGCGCGTTTCCGTGCGGCGGGAGATGTTCCAATCCATCTACGCCGACGTCTTCACGGGCGACGACCGCTGGGCCGAACTGGGCGCGACGGGCGACAAGTCCTATGCCTGGGACGATGCGTCCACCTACGTCAAGCTTCCTCCTTACTTTGACGATATGCCGATGGCGCCCGGCGAGGTCGCAGACATACGCGGCGCCCGCGTACTGGCGGCGCTCGGCGATTCCGTCACGACGGACCACATTTCGCCGGCCGGTTCGATCCAGGCCGACAGCCCCGCGGGCCGGTACCTGGTCGAGCGCGGCGTGTCGCCGAAGGACTTCAATTCATACGGCGCGCGGCGGGGCAACCACGAGGTCATGATGCGGGGCACTTTCGCCAACATCCGGCTGCGCAACCGCCTGGCGCCGGGCACGGAGGGCGGATGGACGAAGACCGCGCCAGACGCCGAACCGGTCGCCATATACGATGCCGCCATGGCGTACCGCGCATCGGATACCCCGCTGATCGTCATCGCCGGCAAGGAATACGGATCCGGCTCGTCCCGGGACTGGGCCGCCAAGGGCCCCAATCTTCTCGGCGTCCGGGCCGTGATCGTGGAAAGCTACGAACGCATCCACCGCAGCAATCTCATCGGCATGGGTGTCCTTCCCCTCCAGTTCAAGGAAGGGGAAAGCGCCGAATCGCTCGGCCTGACCGGATTCGAGGCCTACGATATCGAGGGTATCGAGGGCGGCATCGCCCCCCGGCAGCGCGTCCGAGTCCGGGTGACTTCCGCGGACGGCGCCACGAGAACATTTGACACCATCACCCGCATCGACACCCCGGTCGAGGTGGAATACTACCGCCACGGAGGCATTCTGCAATATGTACTGCGCGGGTTGTTGAAGTCCGGAGCATAGCGGCGCGCGCCGCATAATAGCGGCAAGCCGTAAAGAAGCATAAATAACGAACCGGCCAGAGCCGGAATGGACAAAGGGAAATCGGCCCGTACGCGCGGGACGGTTTCCCGAAACTTTTGGAGGCAACGGGAAGCATGGGTATCCGGGTAGGGATCAATGGGTTCGGCCGCATCGGCCGCATGGTCTTCCGCGCCATGACGGAGCGCGGCGGCTTCGACGTGGTCGCCATCAACGACCTCACCGACAACGCGGCGCTGGCGCACCTTTTGAAATTCGACTCCGTCCACGGCCGATACGACCATCCGGTGGAGGCCGTGAACGGTGGACTCGCGGTAAACGGCAACAAGATCGAGATCGTCTCCGAACGGGACCCGGCGGACCTGCCCTGGGGCGACCGCGGCGTGGACCTGGTGGTGGAGTCGACCGGGATCTTCACCGACGGAGGACAGGCCTCTGCCCACCTGTCGGCCGGGGCGAAGAAGGTGCTGATCTCCGCGCCGGCCACCAACGTGGACGCGACCATCGTCATGGGTGTGAACGACGGCATCCTGAACGACGGGCACCGCGTAGTCTCCAACGCCTCCTGCACCACCAACTGTCTCGCCCCCATGGCGTCCGTGCTGCACGAGCGCTTCGGCGTCGTCCGCGGTTCCATGACCACGGTACACGCCTACACCAGCGATCAGCAGATCATCGACTTCGCCCACAAGGACCCCCGGCGGGCCCGTTCGGCGGCCCTGTCCATGATCCCCACGAGCACCGGCGCGGCCAAGGCCATTGGCGAGGTCATACCTTCGCTCAACGGCCGGCTCAACGGCATGGCCGTCCGCGTGCCCGTTCCCGACGGCTCCCTCACCGACTTCGTGGCCCAGGTTGACCGCGTGCCCACGACCGCCGAAGTCAACGCCGCCTTCGCGGCCGCCGCGAAGGGGCCCCTGAACGGCATCCTCGAGTATTGCGAAGATCCCATCGTCTCCGTCGACATCGTGCACAACCCCGCCTCGTGCATCTTCGATTCGGAATTGACCATGATCATCGACGACAGCCTCGTCAAGATCTGCGGCTGGTACGACAACGAGTGGGGCTACTCCAACCGCTGCGTCGATCTGCTGGAGCGGCTGGCGAAGGTGTGAGGGATGGGTCTGCCCGGCCCTAACCATCCCCCGGCCGGATCAGGCGGTAGCCGACGCCGCGCACGTTGGCGACGTAGGACGGGTCGTCAGCGCTTTCCCCGAGCTTTCTGCGAAGTCGCTTGATGATGGCCCGCACGAGCCTCGCGTCGCCAAGGCCGCGCCTGCCCCAGATCTCGCGCAGAAGGGTGTCGTAGGTGGCGATCCGTCCCGTGCGGAGGGAAAGCACGCGCAGCACCTCGTACTCGGTAGCCGTCAGCGCCACCGGCCGACCCGCGAGCTTGACTTCGCGGCGGTCGTAATCGATGGCCAGCTCGCCGAGTACGAAACGATCCGGATTGGCCCGCCGGCGGAGGATGGCCCCGATCCGGGCCGTAAGCTCGGTGGGCGAGAAGGGCTTGATGATGTAGTCCTCGGCGCCGGCTTCCAGCGCCCGGGCGATCGTCTCGTCGCGTCCGTAGCCCGAGATGAAGATCACCGGCAGGGTGGCAAGCTCGGGAATGGTCCGCATGAGTTCGATCCCGTCGGTATCCGGCAGCATCAGATCGAGCAGGACCAATTTGGGCTTCTCCGCTTCGATGATGTTCGAGATTTCCCGATGGTCGGCCGTCACCACGGCGGAATAGTCCGCGTCGGCGAGGACGTCGCGCACGTAACTCAGCGTCTGCGGGTCGTCGTCCACGACGAGCACCGTCGTCGGCTGACGGCCCTCCGAAACCAGGCCCGAAGCCTGCCGGGCATCACTGGCCGCGGCATCTTCACCGCCCGAATCCGCGACAGGTATCGTGAAGATGAAGCGCGTGCCCTTGCCCACACCCGGGCTTTCGGCCCATATGCGCCCGCCGTGCGCCTCGACCAGCCCCTTGCAGATGGCAAGACCCAGTCCACCGGCCACGCCGGAGTCTTGTTCTTTGCGCCCGTACTTGCGAAACAACCGCCCCAACAGTTCCGGCGCAATGCCCTGGCCCTCGTCGGCCACCGCGAGCGCGACGTACACGCCGTCCCGTTCGGCCGAGATACGGATGGGCGCCGTCGCCGCCGAATGACGGGCGGCATTGGACAGCAGGTTGTTCAGCACCTGCACGATACGTTTCCTGTCGGCGAGCACCGGGGGCAGATCGGGCGGCAGGTCGATGAGGACGTTTTGCCTGGCGCCGCCGGACAGGAAAGTAGTACGGGCCTGATCCACCAGGAAGCTCACCTCCGAGGGCTCCGGGGCGACCGACAGCGTGCCCGTATCGGTGCGTCCCGCGTCGAGCAGGTCGCCGATCAGACTGTCCATGAGATTGGCCTGTTCATCGATGATCCGGAAGAACTGGCGCATTTCGGCCGGATCAAGTTCCCGCGCGGCGTTCAACACCGTTGTCGCAGACCCTTTGATGGAGGTCAGCGGTGCCCGCAGTTCGTGGCTCACCATGCTGAGAAACTCGACCCGCGTCCGGTCCAGTTCCTGCAGCGGCGCCAGGTCCTGCATGGTGACCGCAATAGACGAAACCGCGCCGTCCTCGCCGCGAATCGGGGTGGCGCTTACGAGCACCGTCACACTGCGGCTGTCAGGTATGGAAAGCACGACCTCCTCGGCCCGCACCATCTCGGCGTTGCTGAGTACCTGGGCAAGGGAGAACTGGTCCAGCGCGATTTCGCGTCCGTCGGCGAAACGGCAGGTCGCCACGTCGAGTATGGCTTCAATGGGTTTGCCTGGCAGGCGCAAGTTCTCCGCGATCCGCTTGGCCTCCCGGTTGAAAGACACCGGACTGCCCGTCACCGCTTCGACCACCACGACGCCCGCCAGGGAAGTTTCGACCAGCGACTCGAGGTCGGCCCTGGTACGCTGCTCGGCTCGGTACTTGCGCGCGTTGGCAATCGCGGCGGCCGCCTGCGAGGTAATCAGGAGGAGGACCTCCTCGTCTTCGTCCGTAAACTCCTCACCGTCCGCTTTTCCGGCAACGAAAAGGTTTCCGGTCTTCGCGCCGCGGTGACACATCGGCGCGATCTGGAAGGTACAGGCGGCCGGCAGCCTTCCCGACGAATAGCCGGTCTTGCGCACGTATTCGGAAAGGTCCCTCCGTCTCAACGGGCCGGACAGGTCGCGGAAGTGTTCGAAGAGCGGCGGCCCGTCGGGCCATGCAAACAGTCGTCGATGCTCCTCGTCGGAGAGACCGGTAGTGACGAAATCCTGAAGAACGCCGGCCTTGTCGACGGTGGCGATAGCGCCGTAGCGTGCTCCGGTAAGCGTGCTGGCACTCTTCACGACCTCCTCGAGGACCGTCTCGAGGTCCAGGCTGGCACTGATACGCAGGATCGCCGCGTTGAGCGCGGCGTTGCGGGCGCGTTGCGCCTGTGCCTCCCTTACCGGATCGTCGCGTGCACTCAATGTCCTGACCTCTCATGGTTGCCTACCGCGCGTCCACCACGCGCCCCGCTCCGTCCCTCGCGTAAGTTTCGACCTTCCGGCCGAACAGATTCGAAACGGGTTTTCTGCAAACGCGCTTACCATCGCGATATTCCGCGAAAGGCGAGAATACGCGCGTTTGTCTATGAATATCGCAGTCATTACACACGTTTGTCACTGAAAATTTGGTTTTTAACCTGCTTGTGGTTTATCATTTAGCGTAACCGGCGACGAAGCGGAAAGCCTTACGATAGCGAGTGACTGTCCGTTGAACTTACCGGAAAAACCCGGGCCCTGTGATTACCGGGCGTTACGCGGTTTATCGGCTTGTGGTCACCCTGGCATGGCTGTAATATGGTAAGTCGGTCTGAAACGCCACCCCGGAATGAACTTCATGCGGATCAATCGGCATTTCTTCCTGATTCCCCTCCTGGTATGCTGCCTGTCGTCTCTGCACGCCTCGAGCGCGCTGATGGAGGTGTCCGGCCGGCAGGAAGCGCTCACGGGGCAGGAAGCGACCGCTCGGCAGGAGGCTCGTTCCCGCCTGCTCGTCGTCGACTACGCCATGGCCTATCCGGTTGAACACGCCGGGATGATCCGCGCGTTCTCGGAAGCGGGGTTCGACGTCGACTACCGGCCGTTTTACCCCGCCATGGTGGAACGGGACGCCCGGGATTACGACGCTATCGTGCTGCTGGGCGGCGGCGACCCGGGCATGAGCATCCAGGAAGTGGACCTGGCCATCAACTTCGTCTCGCGCGGTAAAGTGCTCGTGCTGGCCATGCCTTCCGATGGGCCCTACGGCGAACGGCGGAAGGTCAATCCCGGCGTCCACGACCGATACCAGTTCAACGAGGTCCTGGCCCGCCTGGATATCAACCTGCACGCACTGAATGCCGATCATGAGACCGGTCCCGTCCTGAATCCCTTCGTGGACTTCGTATTGGCCGCCGGCCATCCCGCCGGACGGGGCCTGGACGGCAGCGTGGCGGCCCGCGCCGGCACCCGCCTGCTCGTGGGCGACGCCGCCGAACCGCTGCTCGTGGAACCCGAAGGTCCGCCGCCAAGAGAAGAAATCGAAGCGGAACCCGCACCCGAACCCGAATACCGCGTGGTCCGCAGGACCCTGCGCATCCCGCCGGTCGGCGCGGTGCCGGGGGAAGAGGTCGAGCTGTTGCTGCGCGGCGACCGGGATCTAAGGCCCAGCCTGTACTACCGGAACCGGGAACGGCCCGTCCCGGTGGACTGGACCACGGCGAGATTCAAGGGCAGGGTGGAAGTCGTCTCGGACGCGAAGGACACGCTGACCGTGCGCATGCCCGGCAACCGCTGGGGTTCCGAATACGCGCTGGTCGGCGTTCCGGTGGGGGTCATCGCCGCCGCCTTCGCCGACCGGGAGATCCGGGAAGAGATCCGGTCCGCCACAGACCTGGCGTCCATGCGGGACGACGAAGAAACCTTCGGTCGTCTGTCGGTGGCGGCCGCGGGACGGACCGGTCGGCTAAGCGAGGGATTCGTCCTGGCCGTGGATCGGCAGGTGTTGTCCGGCCTCGACCGGGCCCTGCCGCCCCTGGGCATCACCCCCGTGGGTGCTGGCCCCGAAGGGCTGAAGGGTTTTCTGGGCGGATTCGCGCGGTACGTCCGCGCGCTGGTCGATTCCCCGGGGGACTGGTCTCCCGATCACGTGTACGCCACGGCCCGGATGCCTGGCAATCGGAAACCGGATATCTCCCTCAACAACGTATCCGTTGGTCCGGTATTGCCCGAACGGGTCCGGGTCGTCCGTAGCGCGGCGTCTGGTCCAGGCGACAGCAGTGGCGCGGTCTCAGGCGCCGCCTCAGGGACGGTGTCCGGTCCGGGCGCGACTGCGAACGCCGACTCAGACTCCGAACCGGCCGTTGGTGCGGAGCCTGCCGTCGAAGAAGCAGCCGGTGCGGCGAATAAAGACGCGGAGGCTGCCGTACCGCTTCGAGGCGTCTGGGATTTCGTCGCAAGGCGGCATGAGCACGTGGGCGATCTCGCCGGCATGCTGCCCGGTCTCGGGATGGATTTCCTCTGGACCGTGGCGCCGGCCGCCAGCTACACCGGGAGTACCGTGGCAACGGGCGACGTGCACTTCGAATCGTGGGCAATGCCCATCCTCAACCGCCTGGGGGGCTCGACGACGGCCTGGTACGCCGGTGTCAGCGCCCCGCGCGAAGGCGAGATCACCGGCGACTACGAAGCCGCCCGGGACGCCCGGGGGGACGAGGTCGGCCTGCCCTCCCGGCTGGATATGGCCTACCTTTACCGTCACCTCTTCGAGCCGGCCCGGGCCATCGCCCGGCACAGCCGCGGCCAAAAAGCCCTGAAGGCCATCGTGCACGACTGGGAGCCCCATATCGCGCGCCCCGCGGAGGCCTATGCCGCGACCGACGCCTTCGACGACCTGCATTTCCGGTACTTCATCCGCCATATCGTCCGGAACGGACTGTACCACGGCGACGAATTCAGGTCGCTCATGGGATTGGACCGGGAAGACCGGTTCGAGTGGCTGCTGAAATCGGGATACCTGGAGACCTACATCCAACTCCAGGAAGCCAACGCAGAGCGCCTCGGCGTGCTCTACCGGCAGTCCATGGACGAGATCAATCCCCTCCTGCGCCACGGTGCCTTCGTCCGCTCCCTGCGGCCGAACTGGTTTCGTCTGGGCTTCTGGCGGGGCGCCGGCACGCCGGAACGTCCCTTCCTCGTGTTCTCCTACGAACGTCCGCCGGACTGGTACGCCGGCTTCCTGCGCGGTCGGGGCGTCTCCGCCCGGGTGATCCCCGTCGGGCTGCTGGGCCTGATGGGCGGTGAAGACCTGCAGGATCTCCTGCGAATGGCATCCGATCAAGGCGGCTACGCCCTCGAGCGCGGCATCTGGCTTGTCGCCGACCCGGGCGAGGAATCGGGTCTGAACACGCCTCCCTCGGGCATGACGCGGGAAGCGCTGCTGGAGGCGGTGCGGTAGGGAGACGTGGAGGAGCACAAAAAGCAACTTGGAGCATTCGAAAGAGAAAACAAGAAGCGAATGAATCGAAGAAGGGAGTAAGGCCAGATAGCCCGGTATACAGGCATTCGAGCGGAATTTCGAACGCCCGGCGGAACGATCGCCGGGCTTTTTTATTGCAGAAAAAATAGATTTTCCGCGAGAATTGGAAAATTCCGGAGGACTAATCCATTTAGACCGCGCGGAAGATGCTGGGTTCAGTTACCACATCAGGTCGAGTTTCCGTTTGACGATCGAAGCGCTCTCGGAACCGCGCACTCCGAGACCTGTAACCGAGTTCCCTGGTACCAGCGCAGGAAATGAGGTCCGCATCGAAGGAGAACGGAGGATGGGACCTGAATCGATGAGGAAAGGAGGCTCACGGCATTCCAAATACGTTCGCAGGATAAAGTGCACACGTTCGATCAAACCAGCAATAGAGGAGTACAGATCATTATGAAAAAGCTTATTCTCTCCGTATTCATGTTCGCCCTGATCGCAGGCGCAAGCGTCAACTCGACGGCCAACGCAACGCTGGCTGAAACGCCCGGTGTCGTAGCAACGCCGAACCTGATCTACTGCCTTTCGGGCTCGGACATTAGAGAGACATCCGCCGGTGCACTGGCAGCAGTATCCGGTGGGTGGGGTTTAAAGGCCGGTCTCGGCCTTGCCGCATGCGTAGGACTCACCGCTGGTGGAATAGTTGTTGGCCTGGCACTCGGTGTTTAGGTCCGTAAGGTAAGGAGGAGGGGGCGTTACGCCTCCTCCTCGCCTAAATTGGCATTCGATCCGACTGGTATACCCCATCGCGTCCGCAATCCTGAAACAGGAATCAAAGACAAACCTGGTTTTTAACTATGCCGATGAACGAATACCGCCTCAACAAAGTCCCGTTTCTACTCGCTGTGTGTTGTATACTTGCCGGCATTTTAATCGGCGGATCGTCTCCCATGGACAGGGGACCCGCCGGCGCTCCAGACCAATCTACAGAGGCGAATACCTTGTTACCCCGCGTTTTCCTCGATGGACACGATGAATGGGAATACATCATTGGAACGAATTTGAAAGTATGCGCCGTTCTTCTGACGGGAGTTCTATCGCTGGGATTCATGAGCATGGCGAATCTGGCCTGGATCGGACTGAGTACCGGATGGGTTGTACGAAGCGTGATGGATGCCGGCATGTCGTGGGAGAGGGTGGCCGCCCTTACGGTGCCTCATGGATTGCTGGAACTCGCCGGATTCGCCATGATAGCGGCCGTGGGTTGCGAAGGGTTTATCATCGTATACAGAAAGCTGAGATTAGATGACTGGTCGTTCAGTATGGACAGGATGTCATTGAACATTCGAAGATTGACGGCGGGGCTCTTGCTTGTGCTTGCAGCCTCCATGGTGGAAACCTACATAACCGGTCAGATCGCGGCCGGATTCAATTGAAGGAATGATTATGCGAAATCCCGGTTGGGCTGTTGACAGAATCTCATCGATCGGAATGAGGGAGTCCATTTGGATCGGTATAAGCGTTTTTGTAACCTACCTGATTACCAATGTACTGACCGTATACATGATGTTTCGCACGGTCATAGATCAGATTCCCGATCAACTGGCCAGTGCATATGATCAGGTGTTAACGATTATGAGCATCAGCACGTCGGTGGGGGTCGTGTTCGGTGATATCGCCACATTTGTGCTGGGATGGGCGTTCATTGTCATTGCTGTAATGCTATTGAACGGCCGACGGAATCCCCGCGCTTTGTTCGGCTGGCTGAGTATCGGATACTTGCCGCTCGCATTGTATTCAGCGTGTGCGGTAATGTTCCTGGTGTTGTTCTCCGACGCGATGGCCCACAAGGGGTTGACTTCAATTACCACAATAGAAGAGTTGCCCGTAGAAATAGGCAGAATGCAGGATTCGGGATGGTTCGGTTGGGTACGACTCGGTCGTTATTTGGCGTATGGCCTTACTCTGGCGGTCGCCGGCGAAGTGGTACACCGGTTAAGTGCATTGTCCCGGCTGAAGTGCGCCGGGATACTCTCAGCCTACGCGGGCCTGAACGTGTTCATAACCACGTTCGTATTGTAAGGATACAAGGATCAAATAGACGCTGTGATGATTGACTCCGATAATGAAAGAAGCCTCGACGCCGTCGAAAGTCTGCCGGATGAAGAGGAAACGATTCGATTGACCTGGCGCGACAAACTGGTCGAGTTCGGACTGGACATGGGTGTAGCGATGGCATGCATGTTTTTAGCTGCGTTCGTGTTTGCAGGCATCTTGCTCGCAACAATTGACGTGGTAGAAGCGTCGGTTCCAGATCTGTTCGAGAGTGGGTCACTCGCATTAGTGGCTTTGGTAATCGTGGCGGCCGCAGTGGGCAACGCCTGCGCATATCTGTGTTTTCCCTACCTGATACGGCTCATCTTCCGTGGTTTCGAGTTACATGATGATCGTCTGGACCGGTCGGTCAGGAAGTTGCTAGCGGTCACCGGAATGGATATCACAGCGGAAACGGTATACGCCATGAAAGGCAGGACGGCGAACGCCATGGTTTCCGGCCTTTTTCGAAAAGCCCGGTACATATTCTTTACCGACATGCTGCTGGAGAAGATGGATGAAGAAGAAATCCTGGCGATATTCGCCCACGAAGTGGCGCATATACGTCACAGGCATTTGTTCAAGATGTTGATGGCTGGGCTTCTGTGGATATGCGTGATTCAGGCCTTCTGGTATCTGACCGATTTCAATGCCTACTACGATGCATTGGATGAGTCCCATAAGGTGTGGGCGTCCGGTGTGACTGGCGGTGTGAATGTATGGCTTGTTATGATCTGTATCATGCTTCCCTTGTCGAGACGTAACGAATACGAAGCAGATGCTACCGCGGCTGGATGGGTGGGGGTGGAGTGTTACAGTCGGGCCCTCTACCGCCTGCATCAACTGAATGACCGAATGAAGACTCCACGGAAGCTCGCGCGTATATTCTTGACCCATCCCACGTTGCAGAACCGCCTCGACCGCGTTGCACAGTTGAACTCGAAATAGCTGAGTTTTAATCCGATAAGAAGGAAATCCCCTACATTGAAACTTCTTCGACTTTTTGTTTTGACGGTGCTTTGCGTCCTGCTCGACGTGCGCTACGCTTCGCACGGGGCGGTGCCGGACTCCCTGTCGCTGTCTGAATTCGCCAGGATCATGACCGCGTTCTCCGAAGCGCCCGGTCACTTCCCGGGGGACAATTTCGTTACCAATGAATCGTCCTACCTGCACGTCGTACCCACGGTGATCGAACGGGGCAATCGCGGCGGCGTCTATATCGGCGTCGGTACGGAACAGAACTTCTCCTACATTGCCGCCTCGAGACCGGATATCGCTTTCATTGTCGACATCCGTCGCGAGAACCTGCTCCAGCATCTCCTCTACAAAGCCCTTTTTACCCTGGCCCGGGACCGAACGTCCTTCCTGGAGCTGCTGTTCAGCAGGCAGGACCGGGAGGGCGGATCGGATGCGAATGGACGACCGGAACGCACGGCCTCCATCACCGGAGTCCTGGATTACATCGAGACGGCGACCACGGCCGACTCCCTGCTGTTTGAAGATAACTGGAAGCGGCTTCGGCGGGAAGTCAGGCGGTATGGGATCGAAGACCGGGACGATCTAGACAAGATGCTCTACATCTACCGGTCGTTCTTCGAAAAACAGCTTTCGATCCGGTACGCTGAAACACACCTGGGAAACGGCCTGTCCTATCCAACGTTCAGGGAGCTGATAGCAGGTACGACGAAAGAAGGGGATTTCGCCAGTTTCCTGAGTACAGAAGATGCATTCAGCTATGTGAAGCACCTGCATCTCAGGAACCTGGTCATTCCCGTCGTGGGGAACTTCGCGGGCGGGAAGACGCTGAGGGCCATCGGCGCTTACGCTGAAGCCCACGGTACGAGCGTATCCGTTTTCTACGTGTCGAACGTCGAGTACTTCCTCATAAACCACTTCTACTACGTGTTCAAGTGGTACGTCGCGAATGTCGACGCGCTTCCGATCGATGAGCACAGCCTCATGATTCGTTCCTACCTGGGCATGGAATCCCATCCCAAAAGGGTCGGCCGGCAACTGTCCACGAGCACGGCGCATCACATCCGCACGTTCCTGGAGAGTTACAGGCGGGGTGCGTATACCCGTACCAAACCGGTCTGGTGGAGGTTCTGGCCCTGGGACAGTCCATTCTGGTCGGGCGGCGGACACAGCTACTACCATCTGGTCATCATGGGGGATTTGTGTCCATGAGCGCTTCCACGGCACTGGCAAGATATGCCGGGCGATGGCTCCAGGTTTTCTACCGGCCAGGGAAGGCCTTCGCGGATCTTGAAACAGGACAATCCACCGCCGAGTGGGTGCTGGTGCTGATCCTGGTCATGTCGGTCGTTCTCTGCGCCGGAATAGTCACTTTGCCCGTGGCGCTGGATACGGAAAGGGCGTTGATCGAGACCGAACTCCAGTCCTATTCGGATCTGAGCGCCGTTCAAAAATCCATCATTCTACGCGAGGCCGTGAAATTCGATCATCGTCAGCTCATCGGCCTTCTGATCATGCCGGCGAGTGTCTGCTTCATGGTCTTAGCGTGGTCGGTAATGGGAAAACACTGCGGTGAACTGATATTCGGCAAGCCGCTCCCGTACGGCAGGATCCTTCCGATATCCGCCTGTGCCTCGATTGTCCTCGTACCCGAAACCATCTTCAAAACCTCGCTGGTATTGCTTTGGGGTACGCTCGATCCACCCACCCATCCCGGTGTGTTTCTCGATGATGCGCACGCCGGATCCCTCTGGAACCATTTTCTGCCAGGCATCGATTTCTTCGGAATCTGGTTTCTTTACCTGCTGGGTCTCGGCCTGGCACAGACATTCCGGGGATCGGCCAGGCTCACCTGGCTCGTGCTGGGTCTGGTGTGGGGCATGTGGATAGTCATTCGCAGGACTATGGAACTGCTCGGTACGGTATACGTGTAGCTATTGGGAACCACTCCGGTCATGAAAAAACGGTTAGCCATTGCCTCTGTATCGGTCTGCAGCCTCATAGCCGTTCTGCTGTACTTTGTGTTCAGTTCCACGGCTCGGGATGCCACGTTCCGGATCCACCAGGTACAACACGGATCGATCTCCGAGGTGCTGGCGGAGACGGGCACCATCCAGTTCGTCAGGACCGTCATGGTCAAGCCCACGATTTCCGGGGAAGTCAGACATATTCGCGCCGGTGTCGGGGATCGGGTGTCAGCGGGGAATGTCCTTGCCGTGATAGAGCCGGACCCGGCCCAGTCCCTGCAGCTGTCCCGGCAGCGCGCCCGGGTGGACGGGGCCCGGATCGATCTTTCAGAAAGGGAGTTGAACTTTGAGCGGAAGCGCGAGCTGTACGAGCGGTCCCTGATTTCATCGGAGGAATTCGACCAGGCAAGGATTGCGCACACCAGGGCCCGTCACGATCTCGACATGGCGGAGCTCGAACTCAGGATTCTGGAATTGAAGGTAAACGTCGAGGTGGATTCGAGTAAAACGCATGATGCCGTGCGGGTCCTGTCGCCCCTGGACGGTATCGTCATCGCCCGCGCGGTGGAGGAGGGCGAGGTCGTAGTGTCAGGCACCTCTTCGTATACCGGCGGCACGGAGATGTTCCGGATCGGCGATCCGGACCGGATGATCGTCAAATCGGCCGTTGGAGAAATAGACGCGGGAAGGGTCATGCCGGGACAGGACGTGCGGATTCGTGTCGATGCCTACCCGGACGCGACGTACCATGGACGGGTGGAGCGCGTCGCACCCGTCGGTGTGCGCAGGCCCGGCAGCACGCTGGTCACGTTCGATGCCGAAATCGTGATATCTGATCCGTCGCTGGAATTGCAGCAGGGCATGTCCTGCGATATCGACATCGTGGTGGAGAAGAACGACAACACGGTGCTGGTGCCCGCTTCTTCCGTCATGGAAATGGCCGACTACAGGGGTGCAGGCATCGAACAGAACGATCCGGCAATGGCCGGACCGGCGCCCGGCAGGCGGCACATGATCTATCGTTGCAATTCGGCGGACCCCGCATTGCCGAGGTGCCCGGAATCGTACCTGGTGTCCGCCATGGTCGAGATCGGTATCGAATCGACCGAAAACGTGGAGATCCTGTCCGGTATTGAACCCGGCGCGCGCATCGCGCTGGATGCAAGAGCGGTCCATGCCGCGCTGACCGCGAAATACCCTTAACCTCATAGGATATTGTCGTCCGTGTCCATCACGCACCATATCCAGACCGTGTTTGCCAATCTCGCCCACTACAGGCTGCGTTCAGTCCTGACGCTGCTTGGGATCGCGGTCGGCATCGGCGCCGTAACGGCCATCATCGCGATCGGCGAAGGACTTCACGACATGGTGATGGAGGAATTCGAATCCGTGCGCGGCGGCACCATGATATGGGTGAGCCCATCCAGATTTGTAAACCGGGATGGCCAGTGGCTCGAGCTACCGGATTACGAGCATCTCGTCTGGCAGGACGTGCTGGAAATCAGTACAAGGTCGAACGCCGTGCGCCAGGCGGTCCCGGCCGCGACATTGAACGCGGATCTCAGGTACGCGAAAACGTCCTATGGCGGGATGGTGTATGGCACGACGCCATCGTTTCCGGACCTGTACCAATGGCCGGTTTCCACGGGCCGATTCATTATCGACCGCGACGTATTACGCTGGCGCAAAGTTTGCGTGCTGGGCGATGAGCTGGCCGCTAAACTGTTTGGCGATGGCGACCCGGTCGGCAAGGAACTGAAACTGAACGGTCAGCGGTTTGCCGTGATCGGCGTCATGCAGCCTAAGACGGTTTTCAACGAGAGCTGGGGAAACCGGGTCTTCGTGCCGATTACAACGGTCCAGAAACGGATGCTTGGCCATGATGGCTTCGATCTTCTGTCCATCAAGGTGGCGGATTCGCGTGTAATGGACCGTGCGGTGGGCGACATTGAGGCCGCCTTGAGGACCATCCACGGCGATGAGGCCGGATTCGACATCGTCAGTGGGAAAGACGCCATGGACCAGATCGGAGGCGTGATCAACGCCGTTAAATCATCGATTGCCGCCCTGGCGGGCATCTCGCTGATGGTGGGCGGAATCGGAATCATGAACATGATGCTGGTCTCCGTCACTGAACGGAGGCGGGAAATAGGCATCAGGAAGTCAGTCGGGGCGAGACATGTCGATATCGTGAATCAGTTTACGCTGGAAGCCACCTGTATCAGCGCTTTAGGCGGGATACTGGGGATATCGCTGGGACTTGGTCTCGGCTCGGTTTTTTCGCTTGTCCTGAATCAGGTGTGGGACCTTGCTTTCACGAGCGGCGCTTCGGTTTCGAATATTGTCGTGTCGCTGGCGATTTCACTGGCCATAGGCCTTTGCGCCGGTATCTATCCGGCCTTGAAGGCATCGCAGCTGAGCCCGGTGGATGCGATGAACCAGGAGTGAGGCCGTTCAACCCGAGCGGAACGGCTGCGGAATGCACCAACGGCGCATTATTCCAGCCTCCCCACCCGCTCCAGCCTCTCCTGCATCGTCGGGTGAGTACCCAGTTTCGCCAGGAACTTACGAGGCGGTTTCAGCAGGTCGTTGATTTGATGCAGCCGGTAAAGGGCCTGCTTGTACAGGCCTGTGCCTACCCAATGGGCGGCGGTCGCGTCCGCCTGGTACTCGTGCCGCCTCGAAAGCGGGAACAGAACGAGGAACATAAGCAGGTAGAGATTTACTAAGTTTATCCCTAAATACACCCCCATTTTCCAGGGTTCTTCGAGCGCGTCGAAGTAGGCATAATAGTCGATCAGACTCAGTAAGACCTGGACGGCGAGGGTCCATAGCAAGAGGACCAGGAACACCTTTGACGGGTGCCGGTGCCGCCCATGGGCCAGTTCGTGCGCCAGGGCCGCCATGATCTCTCCTTCGCTCATTCGCTCCAGCAGTCTGTTCGTAAAGAAGATGCACTGTGCCTTGCGGAAAAGGCCGGCCACGACGGCGTTGGCCGTCTTGCCCTTTATGGCGTAGATCTTCTCGGCCCTGATGTCCATCCCGGTCACGGATATCAAGCGCTTCACGGCGCGGTCCATCCGTTCGTCCTTCAACTCGTTGCCGCGAAATAGGAGACGGATGATGTAGGGCGCGCAGCTGAACGAACAGGCATTGCCAATGGCCACGGCCACGACAATCAGGATGACGAATGGGGTCGATCCCGCCTCCGTGAATCCCGGTGCCAAATCCTCCAGGGTACTGCGCATGGCAATCAGAGAAGTCAGGATGACCAATACACCGATCATCATTCCGCACATGACAAACGCCATTAACATACCGAATTCGACCAGCTTCTCGCGCCAGTTCAGCCGGATTGTATCGTCCTCGGCGAGGTCCGTCTGGTTCGGCTGGTGTGGTCCGTCCTCCTGGTTCGTCTGGGCCGCCGGGTCCACCCCCCGGCCCGTGCCGTCGACTTGTGTCTGCTCGTCCGGGCCGTCTGCAGGGGTACGCTCGTCTTCCATCGGATTGTCGTTTCCGGCGTTTTGCACGCTTAACTCCCGGTGGTGTGGATCGGAGAAGGATTGGCAGTCAGGACCGCGCTTGCTTCAGGTGTCCGGATTCAGGCATGCCGCCCGTGTAGTTAGATTGGGTAAAGTATATTGCCATGAACGACAAACGTTTGCAAGTCGTTTATTTCAGGAAGCCGGACCGAGGGCCAGGGCAGGGGCTCGGTCACGCGGCCACAATCGCTTGACATGAGCCGTTTTTTGCCCCTTTGTCATGTGGTGCCGGGGCCTGCGATCAAACACCATCGTGCAGCCGAGCCGCAGATGGACAAAACGGGCGACATGAACACAACGGACACCATGGATCGAGCCAGGGAACGCCACCCGTGAAATGGACCTCAGCGAAGACCATCGTCCTTCTTCCGGCGGCGGCTACGATCTACGTCCCGGCCCTGATCTTGTGGCCATTGGCCGATACGCCTGGCGCGCTTTCGCCGGCGGAGCCCAACCAGTTCCGGTTCTGGATCGGAATCGCTATGGCGTTGGACGGCCTGATCCTGGCGGCGTGGACCATGACGCTGTTCGACCGGATCGGGAAGGGCACGCCGGCGCCGTGGGCCCCGCCCGAGAATCTGGTCCTCCTCGGCCCCTATCGCCACCTGCGCAATCCCATGAACTCGGGCATGCTGCTCATCCTCGGCGCCGAAGCCCTGCTCTTCGGCTCATGGCACCTGGCGGGCTGGATGTGCGTGTTCTTCACGGTGTGCGCGATCTACTTCCCGTTCTACGAGGAACCGGATCTCGAGCGCCGGTTCGGTGAACCCTACCGGCTGTACAAGGCGAACGTACCGCGCTGGATACCGAGGATTCGGCCGTGGGAGGGGCCGTGAATCGGTCAGGCTAACTTATCGGGAGCGTAAATGGCCATCATCGAGGACGTGAACGGCGTGCTCAGCCGGATCAACGATATGGATCTGCATATCCGCATCGTCAAGGGCACGGAATCGAAGTCCATCAAGTACGACAGCGATCCGGAAATCGAGATCAACTGGGCGGTCGCGAACGACTGGGACGGCATACCCGAAGAGATCGGATTTTGGATCATCTTTACGAAGGACTGGGTGTTTGACGATACGCAGAAGTTTTACGACGTGATATTCAACACGGTCCGGGGGAACCTGAACCTGCGAAGGTGGATAAAACTGGAACCCATTTACAGCAACGAACACCTGCTCGAAGGAAAGTTCTACATCGTGGCGATCGTCGCGGATGTGCTGATGAATGACGAGGTGCGACGGCAAGCCGTCGAGAACCGCCAGTGACCTTTCGTGAGGTCTGAGATGGGCGGAAAATCCGGTAGCCTGACGATTCTGTTCTCCAGGAGAGGCTTCTTGGGTGCGGATCATTGCCGTTCAGGCCCATCTAGTCTTCTGAAACAGCATCCTCAAGTGGATGAAGGTCGATCGGGGTGAGCACTCCGTAGAAGCCGTACTTGGTACCCGACCGGTCTCCTTTGCCGGGTGGGAAGTACTCCTCGATGAGCGCCAGCAGACGGCGGTTGAATTCGGCGGCCTGGACTTCCGACAGCCGTGCGCGGTTGTGGTTGATCGACGCCTGGAAGGAAGGCCCGTACATCCCTTCGGCCGCTTCGCGGAATGCCTGGTTGAATGGGTCGGCAACCTCCGCCGGGATGGCTTCCCCTGCCCGGACGCCCTCCGTGTCCCGGTCGTCACCCGGCACGAATGGATCATCTCCCCCCCGGTCCTCCCGCTCCGCCCGGACGCGGATCATTCCCACCACGGGCAGACAACGCCATTCCCGGGGGTCCAGCGCCGCATCACCCTCTAATCGAACGACGCCCCTCTCTTCCAGCCTTTGAACGTGATACAGCACACGGGCATCCGTTACATCAAGGGTATCTGAAATCTCCGTCACCGACTTTCCTGCTTCCAGGATCTCGAGGATACGCCAGCGTAGAGGATCGAGGATGACATCTGCGCGATCATCTTCGATAACCAGTTCAGCGGCTTCCTGCGACTCGACACGGAAGGTGACTTCACGCCAGGTTGCCATGTTCCGCTCCTTCACAGTGGTTCGGACTTATTCGCGGTAATCATATACGAACCGTACTTTCGATCGCGGAACCAGGCGGACGCTTTCGGGTTCCGTGCGGTCCAGTCCGCCCGCCAGCACCTGGACGCACGCGCGCTCTGGCGCTTCATAGGCGGACGGGGACTGCACGAGAAGGTGACCTGTCCCTCCTGGAACCATAGTTGTAGCTATAGTCCGAGAAGCCTTAAGAACCTAGTACTTATTTGTCAATTAAGTACTAGATCTCAGTATAATTCCACGCCCTTCATTCTTTCGAGATCTTGAAGATGTCAAGACGGTTGAAGCCGCTTTACCAGGTATTGGTGTTGTGAGAGAAGGCATACAGAATGATACTCCTGTAGACTTCTTCAGACAAAAAGCCTTCGACACACTATCAAGTTCCATAGCTGACGACCATGAAACACTACTTGAAACCTTGCGTGCGATACTTGGAGAGTTTGAGTCAAGTATCCAGTGCCCAATAGATGACTGCCAGCGAAAATATGAAATACGGGATGGCGAATACTCTTGTAACTGCGAACGTCAGGAAAAACTGTTCGAGACTGATCTGCTTCGTTTACATGAGTACTTTGATGGTGTCAGTACAGGAGGAGAAGCTCTAGGCAGACTGAGATCTGTTCTTGAGGTACTGATACTATTGAACATCTTACGTTTCTTCATTGATAAAAGCCCATCCTATCTTGACACCTGTGCATTTGTTTTAGACGGGCCCTTGGCAATCTTCGGAACACCAGCTTCGATTTTACGACCAATTCGTAGAGAATTACGAAGACTCAATGAGAAAGCACGAAGAATAAATGGCACAGACATTGTAGTGTTTGGAATGGAAAAAACTGGACGGTTTATGGAACATTGGCATCAGCTCGACTGGCAGGATGGGATTGGACCAGGTACACGGTTTCCGGAGAATACGGTAATTGCGTTAGATGACGAGTACATTCACTCTCATATCGTTCCAACCGATAAGAAGGGAAAAGCCTTCGGTGAGGATACTCATTTTGGACGGGTTATACTTTATAAGACAAATAAGAGCGAACATGTCGTTATCCATACGTCTATGTTAAATGAAGCTGGAAATGATTTTGGCAGCAATGAGTTAGAGTGTTATCCGAGGCTAGGGGACACTTTGGATGTAATGGATAGACTTGGAACTCAGATTTACACCGGCGGATTCATGCCACTAATTAGAGCCCATGCGCATGCGGCTATACCACTGAAGCGAGGTACAGATATCATTAGAAGTCTACTGGAGGATTAATGGGGCCAAAGGCTTGGCGGTATCGTAACGCTTCGGGGCGTTGGGCTGGATTTGGACCATATTACGCTATGTTTCCAGTGAATTTCGCAAGGGTAGTTGTGGAATCCATGACCACCAATGACGGAAGTGTATTGGATCCGTTCTGTGGTAGAGGAACGGCACCTTTTGTTGCTCAAGCAACGGGACGCAAATCTCTTGGGGTCGACCAAAATCCGGTTGCTTGGGTTTTCTCCAAGGTAAAAACGTCTCCTGAGGCCAGCGTTAATAGGCTTGTAAATCGACTTAGTGATATTAAAAAGGATGTGCAGCAGAAGGATAAAAAAGCTGTAAATGAATTTCAAGAGTGGGCGTGGTCCTCTGATGTATTAGGTTTTTTTGAATTCTGCAAAACGGAATCTGGATTGGCGTACCAACAAAACCGATAGAACACTTATGGGATTTTTGCTTGTTAGTCTACACGCCAAAATTGGTGATGGAATAAGTAATCAGATGCAGAAGGCCAGGGCCTTAGGGCCATTGTACGCAGTACGTTGGTGGAAAAGCAGGAACCTACGTCCGCCTGAACTAAATCCATTATTTTACATAGAAAAGAGAATCAAATGGCGATACAAGCATGGGATTATAAGCCAGTGTCAGAAAGCCGAAATCATTTGCGGAGAATCCTCAGGTATTCTTGCTGATTACCATCGGATGAAATTCGATCTTCTTTTTACTTCACCACCATACTTCAGCGTTACAGACTACCGACAAGATAGTTGGATTCGTCTGTGGCTGCTAAATGAAGGTCCACCCCTACCTGACTGGAAAAAGGATACTCAAATATCGCGTCGTGAATCGTACGCTCAAATGATAAGTACGGTTTTTTCGGCTGTGAAAAATATACTATGGAGTTGACCCGGTTTAGTGGACATGTAACTTCTTGTGTTTGAAAGGAGCGTGACATGCCCAGACCCCGTACCCCCTATCCGACGGCCTTTCGGCAGCAGATGGTTGAGCTCGTTCGCGCCGGCCGCAGTCCCGAGGCGCTGGCCAAAGAGTTCGAACCCACCGCCCAAGCCATCCGCAACTGGGTCAAGCAGGACGATCTGGACCAGGGCAGGCGCGAAGATGGCCTGACCACCGAAGCCCGGGCCGAACTGCGTCGGCTGCGCCGTGAGAACAAGCAGCTCAGGATGGATCGGGAGATCCTGGCAAAAGCCGCGGCCTGGTTCGCCCGGGAGACCGAGACCCCGCCCGGGTCTTCCCGTTCATAAAGGCGCATCAGGCCGTCTATCCCGTGCGTCGGATGTGCGCCCTGCTGGAGGTCTCCCCTGGCGGCTACTACGTCTGGCTCAAACGGTCCGTCTCCAGGAGGGCCGGTGAGGATGCCATGCTGCTTGGCCGGATCCGCTTGATCCATCAACGTTCCTACGGTACCTACGGCGCACCGCGCATCCATGCCGAACTGCGCGCGTCCGGGATCCGTGTGGGAAGAAAACGCGTGGCCCGCCTGATGCGCTTGGCCGCCATCAGCGGAGTATCCCGTCGCAGAGCCGTGCGCACTACCTGGCGGTCCGCAGAAGGCCGGAAGGCCCCCGATCTGGTCAACCGGGACTTCAGCGCGCCGGAAAGAGACCGGCTCTGGGTAGCCGATATCACCTACGTGCCGACCCATTCAGGCTTCCTCTATCTCTCGGTGGTCATAGATGCCTTCAGCCGCCGGGTCGTCGGCTGGTCCATGGCCAATCATCTGCGAAGCGAACTTGTCGAAGACGCCCTGGACATGGCCCTCGAAAAGCGCAGACCCGAAGGCGTGATCCACCACAGCGACCAGGGATTGCAGTACACCTCGGTGGCTTTCGGCAAACGCTGCAGACAGTTTGGCGTCAGACCCTCCATGGGATCGGTTGGAGACTGCTACGACAACGCCCTGTGCGAAAGCTTCTTCGCCAGCCTGGAATGCGAACTGATCGATCGCAGGCGCTTTGCCACAAAAGCTGAGGCCAGACTCGACCTGTTCCAGTACATCGAGGGCTTCTACAACACGCACAGACGCCACTCTTCCCTCGGATACCTCTCACCCTTAAACTACGAAAGGAGCTTCAAGAAGATAGCCTGAATCCCAAATGGTTAACCGTCCACAAAAACGGGGTAACATCACTTCGATCCTTGTGGCCCAAAAGGGTAATCTACCAGAGATTTGATATCCCAGTAAAAAACACCCAAACTGCTCATTTCGGAAACAAATACAACAAATCATGTGAGGTTGATTTCCTCATCCCAGGAAGCAAAACTTTACCCATTTCTCTTTCAAACTGGCGACAGTTGTAGAGTATTCAATAGTGATTTCACTGGCAGAACAATTGGGTTCACCGACCAAGGAGACCGAAGCATGTCCTTTCGTCACACATTCCCACTAATCGGCCTGTTGCTCGCCGTACCGTTGCTCGCAGCACCCCTCCAGGCCCAGGAAGTCGATCCGCCCTTCGGCGATCCGGAGTTCATCTCGCCCGACGCCCGGCTGGAGATGGTGTTCAACGAGGGCCTGGCCCTGACGGAGAGTCCCGCCGAGGGTCCGGACGGGATGATCTACTTCAGCGACATCACCTTCACCACGTCGGCGGGTGCGGATGGCATTGAGGCCGGCCACATCTGGCGGTACGACCCCGATACGGGCGAGACCACCATATTCCGGTCGCCCAGCGGAATGTCCAACGGGCTCAAGTTCGACGCCCAGGACCGGCTCATTGCCGCGGAGGGCGCCGACCAGGGCGGACGTCGGGTAACGCGGACGGACATGGATACGGGCAAGGCCTACATCATCGCCCACGAGTACGAAGGGCGGCCCTTCAACGCCCCGAATGACGTCGCCATCGACGAACAGGGACGGGTCTACTTCAGCGACCCCAAGTACATCGGCAACGAATCGGTGGAACAGCCCGTGATGGCCGTGTACCGCATCGATACGGACGGCTCGATCCACCGGATCATCACCGACGCGGGCAAGCCGAACGGCGTGGTGGTCTCTCCCGACCAGCAGACCCTCTACGTCGTCAGCAACGACAACGGTTCCATCGACCTCGGCAAGATCACCCTGGACATCCCCGTGCACAAGGGACGCATGGCCCTGCTGGCCTATGACCTGTACGAGGACGGTTCCGCCACGTTCCGGAGCGTCCTTGTGGATTACCTGCCTGAAGACGGCCCGGATGGCCTGGTCGTGGACGTCGAAGGCAACCTGTACGTGTCCGAACGCGACATGACCCGGCCGGGTATCGCCATCCGCGCGCCGGACGGGACGGAAAAGGCCTTCATCCCCACTGGCGTGCTGCCCACCAACGTGGGCTTCGGACGGGGCGAGAACAGCAAGATCCTGTACATCACCGCGGGTACCGGGCTCTACCGGATCCCCGTGATGAAGGCCGGGTACCACCTGCCGCGGGAGTAAATGCGGGAATAGAAGCGCACCCCCACGCTTCCCTGACCCATGTCCTTTCTTGACTGGACCATCGTTTTTCTCGTCAACGGCGGCATCGTCCTGTACGGCCTGCTGGCGTTTCGGGAGAAAGGCGAAAGCTTCGACTGGTACCTGGCGGCCAAGTCCATGCCCTGGTGGGCCATCGGCCTGTCCGCTTTCGGCACCGCCGTGGACAGCGGCGACTACGTGGCCATCGCGGGCGGCTCGTACCAGTTCGGCCTCTCCCAGCTGTCGCAGTGGTGGCTGGGGATCGCCATCGGCTGGTTCGTGCTCGCCTTCTTCGTCATCCTGCCCATGTACCGGTCGGGCGTCTTCACCAACGCCGAGTGGCTGGAATATCGCTTCGGACCGTCCGTCCGCATCATGGCGGTCCTCATCAACATCCAGTCCCGCACCAACGTCCTCGCCAACATCTTCTTCTCCATGTATCTGGTATTGAGCGTTCTCGCCGGGTTCTCCACGACCGCCAGCTGGTTCGTCGTGGTGGCGGTGGCCGCGTCCGCGACCCTCTATGTGGTCCGCGGTGGCCTGCAGGCCGGAGTGTTTACCGACGCCGTCCAGGGTGTGGCCATGATCATCGGGTCCTTCGTGCTGTGGATCGTGGTCTGGGTCCGGGGCGGCGGATGGTCGGGGCTGAACGAACGTCTGGCCGCCGTGGACCCCGGACTGCCCGAGGTGATGCTCCATGTGGGCGGTTACGCGCCGCCCGGGGTCCCCGCGGCCGTGGTCATCCTCAGCTTCATCGTCGTGCTGACCATGTACGCCGTCATCAACCAGTACGAGGCGATCCGGTTCTTGGGCGCCCGGTCGGAATGGGATTTCAAGATGGCCGCAGTGGTGGCCAGCACGGCCACGGCCGTGTGTCTCTGGTTCAACATCACCATGGGTCCCATGGCCCGGGCGGATTTCCCCGACCTGGAAACCATCGACCAGGCTTATCCCCTGATGATCCAGGCCTACCTGCCCCACGGGCTCATCGGGATCGTCGTGGCGGGGCTCATCGCGGGCGGCTATTCCACCTTCGACTCCATCGGCATCGGCATATCGAGCCTCTTCGTCCGCGACATCTACGCCCGGTTCATCGTGAAGCGCGCGTCGGACGCCCACTATACCCGCGTGGGCCGCATCACGGCTCCTTTCATCATGGCCCTGGGATTCGCCTACGTGCCCTTCATCCAGGAGGGCATGCTGGCCTTCTACCTCCGGCTGGCCGGGGCCATCGCCGTGCCCCTCATGACAGTCATCCTTATGGGCGTCTTCACCCGCGTGCACCGGTCTACCGGCATCGTGGGCCTGCTCATCGGACTGGTCTACGGGGTGTCTGCGATCCTGGGGGAAAGCTTCGAATGGGGCCTGCCGGTCTGGTACACCAACACCTGGTGGACCTACCTGTGGAACATCGTACTGCCCGCCGGCGGCATGCTGGTCTCGTCTGCGCTGATTACGCTGCGGAGCGGTCCCATGTCCGACGAGGACCTGGAAGGACTCGTCTACGCCCGGGAAAACGACCTCCCCTCGGTGCGCAACCGCATGGCGCACCGGCTGAAAACCCTCGAAGGGACCTGGCTGCAGAAGACCCTGGCGGAGACACCCGTACGCGGCGCCTATCCTTTCAAGCTGCCGCCCGGAGGTCTCCCGATCTTCCGCCGGCCCGGCGTGCTGGCCCTGGGCTACCTGGCCATCGCGTCTGGCTTGCTGTTCGGGGTGCTTTGGTAGTACCTTAAGAAATCCTGATTTTTGCAACAAACTATCGTCCCGACCGGTCGAAAGAGCACGACCCCGGGAACACAGCCCCGGGTGCGGACGAAGGTTGGTCGATTTCGTAACCGAGACGCCTTTCGAACACCCCCCAGCCCGGAACACGCCGCACCATCCGGAACGCCTTCATGCTCCAGAACTACCTCACGACCGCTTTTCGAAACCTGCTCAGGCACAAGGGCTATTCGGCGATCAACGTCCTCGGGCTGGCCACCGGCATTGCCTGCTGCATTCTCATCATACTGTATGTGCAGGACGAGCTCAGTTACGACCAGTATCACGAAAAGAAAGATCGGATATACCGCCTGGTAGAATCCGCAACGGTAGCGGGCAGGTCCATCGAAGCCGCGGTGACGCCCCCGCCCTGGGCTCCGGTGCTGGCTAAAGACTATCCTATCATCGAGGCGTATACCCGGATCAAGCCTCCGGCCTCCCGGTGGCTGATTCGGTACAAAGAAAAGCGGTTTTACGAGCGATACTTCGCCTTCGTGGATTCATCGTTCTTCGACATCTTCACCTTCCCCCTGGTTCAGGGCGATGCGAAGACGGTGCTGGCCAACCCCCATACCGTGGTGCTGTCGGAATCCATGGCCGGCAAGTACTTCGGGGATGAGAACCCGATCGGCGAGGTGATCACGGGCGATGACCTCTATGAGTTCACGGTGACCGGCGTCATGCGGGACATGCCGAAGAACGCTCATTTTCACTTCGATTTCCTGGCCTCCTATGCCTCCCTGGCGCCGCACAGACTCTACGATGAACCATCCACGATGCAGAACCAGGGCTTCAGCCACGACCTGTTTACCTATCTACTGCTACGGGAAGGATACGTACCCGAAGACCTGGAGAGCGAACTCCCCGGATTCCTGGACAAGTACCTTGGCGAACTGCTCACGTCCGTGGGCATCGAGGCCCGGCCCTACCTGCAGCCCATCACGGATATCCACCTCCATTCCAACATGGAGGCCGAAATCAGGGCGAACAGCAGTATCCGGTACGTGTATATCTTTACCTGCCTGGCCGTCTTCGTCCTGCTGATCGCCTGCGTGAATTTCGTTAACCTTTCCACCGCCCGTTCCGCCCGCAGAGCGCAGGAAGTCGGCATGCGGAAAGTGCTCGGCGCCTTTCGGAACCAACTGATTAAACAGTTTATGGGCGAGTCGATCCTGGTTTCCGTCGTCGCCCTCGTCATCGCACTGGGCCTGGTTCACCTGCTCCTGCCGCAGTTCAACCTGTTCTCCGGCAAGTCGCTGGCCATGGACTACCAGTCTACCTGGCTGGTACCGACCCTGGCGGGCATTGCCCTGGTGACGGGGATCGCCGCGGGTGGATATCCCGCCTTTATCCTATCCTCCTTCAGGCCGGTGGCCGTACTGACCGGCGCGCTCAAGGCAGGCGCGTCTCATTCGCTTCTCAGGAAAGTCTTGATCACGTTCCAGTTCGGTATTTCCATCCTCATGATCATTGGCACGCTCGTAGTCCTCGATCAGCTGGAATACATGCAGAACAAGCCCCTGGGTTTCGATGAAGACAACCTGGTCGTCGTTCGTCTGCCGGATGAGGAAGCCCTTAATGGTTATCCGGCCTACAGGGACGCCTTGATGCAGTATCCTGAAATCCTGAACGTGAGTACGGCGAACAGCATACCCGGAGGTCAGACGAGCCTCAACCTGGTTACGCCGGAAGGGGTGCAAGAGGATGAAAGCCCGGTTTACCAGATGATCCAGGCGGACTTCGGCTTCATAGAAACACTCGGCATCGAGATGGCGTCGGGACGCACGTTTTCGCGGGCATTCGGCTCGGACTCCACCGCCTGCCTGATCAACGAGGCGGCCGTCCGGACCCTGGGATGGGAAAACCCGATCGGCAGGACCTTCAGGTTAACCGGTGAGGATGATGCTGACCCGCCCCTGAGCGTCATCGGCGTCATGACGGATTTCCACGTCCAGTCGTTGCGCCAACCCATAACGCCGCTCATGGTGCGTCTGGATACAGAACCCGCTTCATTTATGGTCGTAAGGATACAGGGTACTAACGTATCACGTGGACTTGTAACACTCCAGGAACAGTGGCGGAATACGTATCCGAACCATCCTGCCTTGGATTACTCATTTCTCGATGACGACCTCGAACAACTATACCGGGACGAACAGCGGCTCAGTTCCGTGTTCATCGCCGGCGCGGTGCTTTCGATCCTGATCGCCTGCCTTGGACTGCTGGGACTCTCGTCCTTTATGGCCGAGCAACGGACCCGGGAGATCGGCGTACGGAAGGTCCTCGGCGCAACGATATCGAACGTGATCCTGCTGCTGTCCAGGGACTTCACAAAGCTGATCCTGCTCGCATTCGTGCTCGGAGCTCCGGCGGGTTACTACGTCATGCAGGCGTGGTTGGAAGACTTCCCATACCGTACCGAACCGGGCCTGGGGGTGTTCCTGTTCGCGGGTGTCGCGGCGCTGTCGGTCGCCTGGCTGACGGTGGGATACCAGGCGTTCAAGGCGGCCACGGCCAACCCGGCGTACGCGGTACATGGGGAGTGAGGGGAATTAGCCTTGATTCGCCAAAAAATCGGCGGGAATTCGTCGTTCCTTGAGGAGATGATACTGGCGTAAGACCTTTTTCAATATATTAGGTTTGTCCACGCAGTTGATTGCCTCACCCGTTCAACCGAAAAAGAAAAGCCCTGCCAGAGAGACGAAAGAAAACGGATTTGCACGCGCGTCAATGGCAATCTGGAGATCGATTTCGCGCACGCGCCCTATGGCGCTTCATGGGCGGACGGGGACTGCGCTTCGAACTCTTTCATCGCGCCGGACGCCTGGTGCGGACCGGAGGACGGACCATCCTGCGG
Source organism: bacterium (assembly GCA_965207085.1). Taxonomy (GTDB): domain Bacteria; phylum JAAXHH01; class JAAXHH01; order JAAXHH01; family JAAXHH01; genus JAAXHH01. Next base: position 1,180,761 of record CBDBLQ010000002.1, read on the forward strand.
CTCGAACGCAACGAACAGGTCGAATCCAGATTCCGGAAAAATCAACGAAATGCTCGGTTTAGCAGCATGATTTTTGACGAATCAAAGCTTGGACAAAGAAGGCTGATATCTGATGGTCGAACAGGGCAGGACCGGCCGGGTAAACGGTTACCCGGAGGGGTCCTGTTTTTCGACCAGCTGGATCTCGAAGAGCCGGGGCCACCACTTCCCGGTGACGTACAGCCGGTCCCCCGCGGCATCGTAGGCGATGCCGTTGAGCACGTCCACCGTGCCGCCCCCCTCGTCCAGTCCGGCCGATTCGAGCAGTCCCTCCAGGTCGATCCACCCCGTGACCCGGCCCGTTTCGGGATCGATACGGGCGATGCGGTCCTCCTGCCAGATATTGGCGTAGACCTCGCCCTGCACGAACTCCAGTTCGTTCAGGTTGCGCACCTGGCCGTCCCCGTCCCGCACGGCCACCCTGCCAGTCTCCGCGAAGGTCACCTTGTCGCGGAAGTACAGGTTGGAAGACCCGTCGCTCATGATGAACCGCGCGCCGTCGTAGGTGATGCCCCATCCCTCGCCGGGATAGGACACGCTCCGCAGCAGCTCGAAGTGCTCCCGGTCGTAGATGAACCCGACACCCGATTTCCAGGTGAGCTGGATGATCTTGTCGTCGTAGAGGGCGAGCCCTTCCCCGAAGATCGTCGCGGAAAGCCGGCGGATCCGTTCCACTTCACCGGTCTGCAGCGCTACCTGGCGCAAGGAGGACTGGCCGTAGTTCCCGGTACTCTCGTACAGCATTTCGCCCGCGATCGCCAGGCCCTGGGTAAAGGCGCCGGTATCGTGGGGGAACGACCGGACCACCTCGTAGGTATAGGACTTCACCGCGACCGCCGTGGTGTCGTTCCCCGCCTGCGCATCGGTGGGACTGGTGCTCGAATTCGTCGGTTCGGTACAGGCGGCGAGGCCAGACAGGACCGCGAAGCCGGACAGGGCCGCGAGGCAAACCAGGACGGCGCAGAGGTTTCGCTTCATGGTTCACGTTCCTGCAGTTTTCGATACATGATGTGTACATCCACGAGGCCGTGCTTGGGATGGTCGAACGCGGCCGGTACGGTGCCGACGATCGAGAACCCCAGGTCCCGCCAGAGCGCGACGGCCCGGTGGTTCGTGCCGACGACCATGTTGAACTGCATGGACAGGAACCCCGCGCTGCGCGCCTCTTCGAGGGCGTGGGTGCCCATGGTCCGTCCCACGCCGCGGCCCTGGATGTCCGGATCGACCATGAACCCCGCGTTCGCCACGTGGGCGCCCTGCCCCGGCTGGTTGGGACGGATATAGTAGGTACCCACCACCTTGCGGCCGTCCAGCGCGACGTAGGCCCGGTTCGGCGGCGCCATCCACAGCGCACGGGCCTGGTCCCTGTCCGTGTCGGGCGGATACGGATAGGTGTCGGCCGACCGGACGACCCGGTGGAAGATGGACCAGATGGTATCGAAGTCGTCTTCGCCGGCCCGGCGTATCCTGATCATCCGCGCCCTCTTTCCAGGAGTATGGATTCGATGGCCTTCCTTTTCTTCTCGCGGGCGACGTCCAGCGCCGTAGCGCCGTCCCGGTCCCGGATGGACGGGTCGGCGCCCTGGTCGAGCAGGTAGGTGACGAAGGCCTTCCCGGCGCCGCGGACGGCGGCCCAGTGCAGCGCGGTGCGTCCGCGGTGATCGTCGACGGCGTTCACGTTTGCGCCGCGGTCGACCAGGAAACGAGCCATGTTGTACGAGCCGTACTGCACCAGCTCGCTCAGGGTGTCGTCCACCGCGGGATGCCGGATGTCCGCCCCGGCCTCCAGCAGCATTTCCACAGAATCGTAGTCCACGTTCCACAGGGCATAGACCAGGCCGGAATCGGGTTTCGCGCCGGCGTCCAGCAACATCCGCATCATGGCCGGGTTGCCGATGGCGGAGGTCAGCGGCGGCGGTGGCCGGTTGGCCTCGGCGCCCCTTTCCAGGAGCAACAAGGCGATCGCCTCCAGGCGAGCGGCGAGCGCCTTGTCGTTCCGGCCCGTGCCGGAAGCCGCGGCGTAGTTCAGGGGCCGCCAACGGTTCTCGTCCACGGCGTCGACCAGGCCTTCGTCTTCGTCCAGGAGCGCACGGACTCGATCCGCCTCACCCAGGGCCACGCTGGTGAATATATCCCACTCCTCGATGTATTCGCGGAGCACCGGCAGGAACTGGATCTCCCCGCCCACGGCGGCGAGACAGGGCGCCGTCATGCGGCCGTGGCCGCCCCGCAGGTCGATGCGCGCACCGAGTTCGAGGAGGACGCGCACGGTATCCACGTGGTGCGGGCCCTTGGGTATCGTCTTCTTGTGTTCCAGTACGCGATGCAGCGGCCGGTGCCGATGGTTGTTGCGACTGATCACGTTGGGGTCGGCGCCGTGGTCGACCAGCAGTCTGACGATCTCCGTACTCCCCGTGAAGGCGGCGGTCATGATGGGCTGCCAATGCCGGGCGGCCTCCGGGTCTTCCTCCAGCAGGGCTTTCGTGGCGTCCAGGTCGCCGGACCACGCCGCACTCGTCAGTTGCTTTTCCAGGGCCATGGGCCTCGTCCTCCGTCACCTCAATGCCTTACGGTCACCCTGAGGTCACCTTACGGCCATCGTACGGCCACCTTGATCACTTCGTCCGGCGCGTGCCGCATCTTGCCGTATGCTTCCGGCAATTCGTCGGGTGTCACGACGGGATCGGGCAGACCATGTGGATGGAGCGTGCCCTCCCGGAAAAGACGGACCAGGGTTTCCAAGATCCGGTCCTCTCCCCAGAACAGGTTTCGCTGCGGGCGGCTGCAGGCCCGTGCCGAGACGATGTCGATCTGGTTGAAATGGAACTCTTCGCCCAGGTAAAGGCCCTTCGCGTCCCCCAGGTAGAAGGCCAGGGGCACCACCCGTCCCGCGTACCGGGTGGCCCGGATCGCCTGGTTGAGCGCGTGGTAACTCCCGCTGGCCTCTATGGAGACGTCGGCGCCGTGTTCGAGCCACGCGCGGGACGCCATGCCGAAATCGCCGACCTCCTTCGGATCGACCGCCATGGTCGCGCCGTGCCGCAGGGCCAGTTCGCGCCGACGGACGATCGGGTCGACCGCCACCACGTCGACCGCGCCGGACAACCGGGCCAGTTGGACGGTGAAGAGTCCGATGGCGCCCATGCCGAAGACGATGACCCGCTCGCCGATCCGCACCTGGCCGTCCCGTACGGCCGCCAGGGCGAAGTCGGCGGGATCCATGCAACAGGCGGCCTCTTCGGTGAATCCGGGAAGCAGCGGCTTGAAATGACGACCCTGGTGGACCGTCCTGAATCCGCCGTAGCCATATACCCTGTCGCCCTCCTTCAGGTCTTCGACTTCCCTGCCGGTCGTCATGACCGTACCCACGGTCGTATTGCCCACGGGCTTCCAGGTCGCCGGGTCGTAAGGACGGGTCCGCGAACGGTCGAAGACCCGGCCGTCGGGGTCCATGGGCACGCTCGAATAGATGGATTCGCCTGTGATCTCGCCTTTCTCCGTCCCGTGTTTCGCCGCGGTGAGTTCGCTGCGGACGCGGACTTCTCCCGGACCGAGATCGTCCAGCGTATAGGATTCCCAACGGGGTTCAAAGGCGTTGTTGCAGACGAGTTGCCGAAGCTTGATGCCATCCACGGTGGCCATGCTTCCTCCCATGCCTGTCGGCCTGATGCCAGGCTGTCCTTCGAGGCCTGTCGGCCTGATGCCAAGCCGTCATCCGATGCTACGGATGGTTCAGGGCCATATCGGTTTCATCCTGTATGCCCGGAACGACCGGACCTGGCCGTCGACGCCCTGGGAGCGGAAGGATACGCCCGTGCTGTCCATCCGGTCGGGGTAGACGCGCAGTGCGACGCACTGGCGGTCGTTGGCGAAGACCTCCACCACGCTCCGGTCCACGAACACCCTCAGTTTCAGCGTTTCGTCCTCCTCCAGCGCCAGCGGCGCCGTCTCGGGCGCGCGGGACAGGACATCGGGCGCGGTGGACGCGTAGGAGGAGTCGACGGAAAGCAGGCTCTTGCCGTGGAACCCGCGGCCCCGATAGAAGGCGATGCGCGTGAATTCCTCCCGGTCCGGCGAGCGCAGCACGTTCATTTCCACCATGGGCGACGGACCCGGGTCGATCTCCACCTCGAATTCCATGGTGTTACCGCCCTCCGGCGCGGGCAGGACGACCTCCCGGTTGGCCGGAAGGTCAAAGGCATCGAACCGGACCGGGGCTTCCCGCAGCGATTCGAGGGCCTCGACCGGTTCCTGGTACAGGTCGTCGCCGTCGACGGTCAGTCGCCGGGGCAGAGACATGATCTGGTTCCACCCCTCTGTCGGCTTGCCGTGGTTCATGTTGAAGATCGCGACGAGACCGCCCTCGCCGTCCGGCGTGGCCGAAGGCGCGTGGAGCCCGGACGGCTTGTACGCGCCGAAATTGAACTTGGCACCGTAAGTGACGACGAACTTGTCCCGTTCCGTGTCATAGTCGCCGATCAGGTACTGCGGACCGCTCATATGGCTGAAGAAGAGCAGGATGTGGCGGTCACCGATGGGCCAGAAGTACGGGCAGGCGCCGTCGTCCCCCACCAGGGTGTAGTCGTCGTCCTCGACAAAGGGATGGAGGTAGGTCCAGCGGGCGAGGTCGTCGGAGCGGAACAGGTAGTTGGCGCGCCTCGGCTTGCCGGCCGGCCCTTCCGGCTTGGTGCCCGCAGACAGCGAATAGTAGACCCCGTCCTTCTTCCAGATACACGGGTCGAATACGTTGTAAGGCGCGGGCGGGCCGTCCTTCGGCGGCATGGGGATGACCGGACCGCCGGTGACCTTCTCCCAGTTGAGGAGCAGGGGATCGCTGGATACGGCGACCATGTTGCCCGCGACCGTGCCATGGTACATGGCGATCACCCGGTCTTCCTCCACCAGCGTGGCGCCCGAGTAACAGCAACGCTCCGGGTTGGGGTAGATGCAGTAGGGCAGGTCGCGCCATCGGACGAGGTCGTCCGAAACGGCGTGCCCCCAGTGCTGCCGCGTGTCCTCGGGCGGGTAGGCCTGGTAGAACAAATGCCACCGTCCCTGCCAGAAACACAGGCCGTTGGGATCGTTGAGCATGGCCTCGGGGTTCACGTAATGGTACGCGGGCCGGTGCGGATCCCCTGCGTAGCCCTTGCGGGACGCGTTCAGGCGCTCAAGGAGCGGGTTGTCCGCCAGCGCGGCCTCCTGCGCCTCGAGCGAATCTACGGGAAAAGTGTAATAGGGAACCAGCGAGGTGTAATCTTCCATGATGCGCTCCAATCGTGGATTCGATTGCGCCCGGACGTGTCAGGTGCTTCGACCGCGGTGTCCGGCGCCTCGACCGGCCCGGGTGGCCCCGGATCTAACCGAGATCAACCGCTTCAGTGTTCAGACATTTCCGAAACCCAGGAATCGACCAGGAACCGGGCGATGGAATCGCGGCGCGGAAGGGCATGGGGCGCCGACTCGTCGCCCCACTCGCCGAAATCCCGGACCTCCTCGGCGGTGAACCACCGGGCATCCACGAGTTCCTCCGTGTTCACCACGATGGCGGTGGATACTGCCCGCGCGCGGAACCCCAGCATCAGCGACGAGGGGAAGGGCCAGGGCTGGGAGGCCTGGTAGTACGCCGCACTCACGCGGACGCCGACCTCTTCGAACACCTCCCGGGCTACCGTTTCCTCCAGGCTCTCCCCCGGTTCCGTGTAGCCGGAAAGGGTGGAATACACGTTCGGAGGCGGCCTGTGGTGGTTGCCCAGGAGACACAGGGGCGCAAGGCCGTCTTCCGGCCGGTATTCCACCAGCGTGATCACCGCGGGGTCGATGCGTGGGAAGGCGTTCCTGCCGCAATCCGCGTCCGTGCACCTGCGCCGGCGGCCCCCTTCCCGGCTTTCGGTCACATGGCCGCACCGGCCGCAGTACCGGTTCTCGCGATGCCAGTACAGCATCCCCCGCGCATACGCCATCAACGCGGCCCCGCGCGCGTCGATCGACGGACCCGTACGCCAGAGGTCCTGGAACGTCCCCCGACCGCCGGCCGCCGCGACCGCCTCCCCTTCATCGGAACCCGAGAGGTCCACCGCGAAAACGGCGAGGTCTCCCTCCATGCCCAGGAACACGGTTTCGCAACTGGCGGCCAGCACATCCGGGCCGGGCGGACCGGCCGGGCCCCCGCAGATGACGGCGGAAGGAAGGGATGCCCCATGCCCGTCGTCGATCAGGCTCAGGTCGCGCCAGACGGGTATGAAGCGGGTATCGTCCCGGACCAGCCGCCCTGCAAGCCATTCCGGATCGCCGCGCCGTTCCTCCGCCCGATCCAAGGGGACGTCCGCGAATTTAAGCACCGGATTGTCCATGGGACCCGTGTCTCTCCCGAATGCCGCACTACAACACCGCTTCCAGCGTGTTGATGAAGGCCTCGTTCTCGTCCGGGGTGCCGACGGTCACGCGCAAATGCCCCTTCAGCCCCCACCACATGGCGTCTCCGATCCAGACGTTGCGCTCCTGAAGCGCGTTGAACACGGATTCGGCCTTGTCCCCGAGCCTGAACAGGACGAAGCAGGCATCGCTGGGCGTATACGGGATGCCCAGCCGGTCGAAGGCCTGGCCCAGACAGGCTTTGCCTTCCTCCACCGTCCTCCGGCTCCGCTCGTAATGGGTGTGGTCGTCCAGCGCGGCGAGGGCGGCGTACACGCCCAGGTTGCCCGGCGGACCGCCCAGGTTGTAGAGCGACAGTTTCCGCCTCAACCGGGGCGAGAGCGCGGCGTACCCGACGCGCATGCCCGCCAGGCCGTAGATCTTGGAGAAGGTCCGGGATACGATCACGTTGTCGTGTTCGCGCGCCAGGTTCATCGCGTCGCGGTAACCGGGATCGGTCGTGTAGTCGATATACGCCTCGTCGATGAACACCGTAACGTGAGACGGTACGGACCGGACGAAATCCGACAGCGCGTCATGGTCCACCAGCGTACTGGTCGGATTATTGGGATTCGTCACGACCACGACCGTCGTGTTGCCGTTGATCCTTTCGTACATGGCGTTCAGGTTGTGCCGCAGGTCCCGGGTCAGGCGGACGTAGTTGACCTTGACGTCGACACCTTCTTCTTCTTTGAACCGTCTCCAGACATCCGCGGTGTCGAAGTAGGCGGGCTGGGCCTGGACCAGTTCCGCCTTGTCCCGGACCGTGGCCAGGCCCACGGCATGCAGGATCATGCTGGAACCCGCGCTGAGGACCAACCGTCGGTCCTTCGTCACCTCTTCCCAGTTGTCCCACGTCGTCTCGGTGACCGGCAGGCCGTGTTTCCGTTCGAGGGCGTTGATCAGGCCTTCCACCGGGTCCGGCATGAAACTCCAGTGGTAACGGTTCACGTCGAAAATGCGTGCGGCGACCGCCTCGACCGCCCGCGGAGACGGTCCCAGGGGGTTCTCGTTGGACGACAGGTTCACGTAGCCCGGCGGGATGCCGTGACCCTGGATATCCTCCGGTTTCTTGCCCGACACAAGGGCCTGCGCCATGACAAGGGGATCGGCAGACAGGGCAGCCAGTCCTCCCAGCAGCGTTCCCCCGATGAATCCACGGCGCGACAGGTTGGAATCTGGTTTCATGACGTCTTCAACTCCTTTTTGCCATGTGGTCCATAAACTTTCCGCTCAACCGTTCGACTTACAAGGCTTCGACGAACTCAAGCCCTTATCTTCTTTACCGTTTCCCGGATGCTGTCCGACAATATGTCCAGCATGAGGTCCGCCTCTTCCCTGGTGATGACGAGCGGCGGCGCCAGGGCGATCCAGTTGGGATCGAAGCGCGTCAGCAACCCTTTTCCTAGCGCGGCCTGGCCGGCCTGCACGCCGAACTTCACCGATGGATCGAAGGGCGTGCGGGTATCGGGATCTTCCACGAATTCAATGCCGGCCAGCAGGCCGCATCCCCGGATATCGCCCACGATGCCGAATTCCCGCAGTTCCTCCAGCCGCTGCCGGACATAGGCGCCCGTCTCGCGTGCCCGAGCGCACAGGTCCCGTTCCCGGATCTCCGCCAGGTTCGCCAGGCCGGCCGCCGCGGCCAGCGGGTTGCCGCCGTAGGTATGGCCGTGGGAAAACTCCACCTCGTCCTCCTCCCTGCCGAGAAAGGCGGAAGCGATGGAATCCCGGAAAGCGATCCCCGCCAGGGGCACGTATCCGCTGGACATGCCCTTGCCCATGCAGAGGATGTCGGGCGCCGCCTCGAAGGTCTGGGCTGCGAACATGCTGCCGGTGCGGCCGAAGCCGGTGATGATCTCGTCGTAGATCAGGAGGATTTCGTGCCGGTTACAGATTGCCCGAAGCTCGGAGAGATACCCCGGCGGCGGCATGATGACCCCCCCGGTGTTCCCCACGGGTTCCAGGATGAGCGCGGCAATGGTCTCGGCGCCTTCCAGCTCGATGAGGTCCTCCACCGTCCGGGCGCAGAAGACCTCGCAGTCCGGGAAGGTCTTTTCGTAGGGGCACCGGTAGCAGGTCGGCGGATGGACGTGCAGAAAACCGTGCAGCGTGGGTTCGAACATGGTCTTGCGCCTGCGCGTACCCGTGGCCGACAGGGCCCCCATGGTCGCGCCGTGGTACCCGTGAAACCGCGAGATCACCTTGAACTTGCCCGGGTTGCCGGTCTGCCGGTGGTATTGCCGCGCCAGCTTCATGGCCGACTCGGTGGCTTCCGATCCGCCGGACAGGAGCTTGATGGTGTTCAGGTCTTCCGGCGTGACTTCCGCCAGCCGCTGGACCAGTTCGATGGCCGGAGGGCTGGTGGCGTGGAGCGGAGGGGCGAAGGCCATGGTGTCCAGCTGGGCCTTGATCGCCTCGATGATCCTCCGGTTGCCGTGGCCGGCGTTCACGGTGAAGATGCCCGACAGGCCGTCCAGGATCCGCCGTCCGTTTACGTCCTCGTACCAGACCCCGTCCGCCTTCCGGACGACGAGGGGGTCCTCGATGAAGGTCTCCATCTGGCGCAGGTCGAGGACGAGCCGCCGGAGGGATTCAGGCGCTGTGAGCTGTTCGGTATTCATCATGTGGCCGCCGACTAGTACAGCCGGTCGATGACGACGTCCGCCCCGGAGTCTCCAACGACCACCCGCGGGTTGACCCCTTCCATGTCGCCGGCCTGCGGGACGCCGGCGTTTCCGTCCAGGTCGATGCGCGCGACGATGGTGACTTCTCCGGTGAACGGCGGGCCCTGGACGGCCTGGTCAGCGCCGGTCAGGGTGTACGGCATGGGGAACCGCAGGCTCCTGAAACGCTTGACGGCCATGGGCGGGCCGCCCTCCCCCCGTCTCGCCATGACGAACATGGTCTCCGACCCCCTGAGCCGCGCGAAGAGTTCCGGCGCAATGTCAATGGTTCCTGAAACGCTCGTACCGTCAGTCGGGGGCGCGGTGGGTTGTCCTTCCTCGAAGCTACGGCCGGCCACCCGGCTGCCGTCGATCGGCCGCTGTGCTTCCACGAAGGACCTGCCGGATGCCTGTCCGCCGTCCTCGGGCAGGGGACGCAGGTTCTGGTCGCATCCGCACCAGATCACCGCACCCAGCAATAACGATTTGAAATATAAAAGGCGCATGCCGATCAAGGGTTCATTTAAAGGGTCCCGGCCCGCGGGAAGGCCCTGTTCCTACGGGTGTTCTTCATCGTCCGGACACTCCGGATAGTCTAGGCGAACCCCCGCCGGTTGTCAACCTCTATGTACCTGCTATGTACCTGCGCGCGGGAACAAGAAAACCCTTGACTTGACCGGTTGCGCAAACCTAACATGGAACTTCGCCGGCGACTCCGTTTCCGGGGTTGGCCGGCATGTTGTTTCAGGCAGGCGAAGCACGAGCGCTCATCTCCTTTGCCATGCCTGCCTCGGGTGGGAATGGCCGGCACAGTCTCGCCAGATTCCACCTCCTCTTTGCGATAAACCGGGTCTTCTTCTAAGGCGGTTCCCCGGAACCGGGACTGGACAGTCATGCCGCAGGGTACGATCACCAGGTTGAACCACACCAGGGGTTACGGATTCATCAACACGCCGGAGAACGAGGACCTGTTTTTCCATCGATCCAACATTACGGACGGGCAGTTTTCGTTGCTGCAGGTCGGCGACCGGGTGACGTATACCGTCCAGTTCACTTCCCGCGGCCCCCGGGCGGACCAGGTCCAGGTCCAGCGTCAGTCCGTGAGGCTCCAGGTCAACCTGGCCGTGAAGGACCTGCGGGTGTCCGCGGCATTCTACACGGAGACCTTCGGCTTCAAGGAACTGTCGAACGATCCCGGTTACATCCTGCTCCAGCGGAACGAACTGATCCTCGGACTGAAGACCGACGAACTGCTCTGGTATCCGGACCCGGGGGAACAGCCCGTCGAGTCGCTCGCCCGCGGCGTGGGGGTCGAACTGGTCCTGGAGATCACGGATATCGGCCCGTTCCATGCGAAGATGCAACAGGCCGGAGCGGCCATACACGAACCGCTGAAAGAGCAGCCCTGGGGCGCAACGGACTTCCGCATGCTGGACCAGGACGGCTATTACTGGCGGATCACGTCACCGCGCGACCGCGATGCCGTCCAGGCCGAAGAAGAACCGACCGAAGGTGAACCCGCATGAGTCTTCTGGGAATCGATATCGGCGGAACGGGCATCAAAGGCGCGCCGGTCTGCCTGGAAACCGGAAGACTCGAGAAAGAACGTTTCAGGATCGACACCCCCAGGCCGGCCACGCCAAAGAAAGTCATCGAGACCGCGGCCGAGATCGTCCGGCACTTCGACCTGCAGGGTCCCGTGGGATTCGGCTTTCCCGCGGTCATCAAGCACGGTACGGTGCGGACCGCCGCGAACATCGACGCGTCCTGGATCGGCGTCAACGCCGTGAAACGCATGGCGAAGGCGACGGGCAGGGCGGTCGTTTTCCTGAACGACGCGGATGCCGCGGGCATGGCGGAAATGCGGTACGGCGCGGGCCGTGGCCGGGACGGCGTGGTGGTCATCGCGACCCTGGGAACCGGCATCGGCACCTCCCTGTTCATCGACGGCACGCTTGTGCCCAGCACGGAATTCGGACACATCGAGATGAAAGGCCGCGTCGCGGAGAAATACGCCGCCGAAAGCGTTCGGAAGGCGAAGGGCCTGAGCTGGGAGGAATGGGGCGGACGCGTGAACGAGTACCTGTGCAGGCTGGACGAGTTGATCCGCCCGGACCTGATCATCGTGGGCGGCGGCGCCAGCAACAAGTACGAAAAGTTCTCATCGTGCCTTACCGTGGATACCGAGGTCGTACCCGCCCGGCTGAGGAACCAGGCCGGGATCATCGGGGCGGCTCTGGCCGCGCAGACCGCCGCGTGACAACCGGCACCGACGCATAAGGACCGCGCAGGCAGCGTAGGCGGCCCTGGCCGCGCAGACCGCCGCGTGACCCGCAGAAAGCGCCGTACATGTCCATACTCACCAAGTCGAAACTGTTTCCCATGCTGCCCGACGGCGTCCGCGGGCGCGTGACCGAAAACCACCGCCTGTCCCCGTCGCGCCGCCTGAAGAGCAGGAAACAGGCCGGCGAGTTCATCCTGGAACGGTGTTTCGTCTCGGTCTACTCCGACACCGAACTCCCCAGTATCCAGGAGGCCATAGACGGCAGGACCGGCCTCGCCGTAAACGATAACCGGATCAGCACGGGGCAGGGCATCGCCAGCATCTGGCTGAGCGACCTGCCCGAAGCCGTACCCTGCCTGTTCGGCACCTTCGTGAAGCGCAAACCCACGCTGGTCGCCCGGAAGCACTGGGCGGCCCTGCTGGCCATGGAAGGGGAAGGCTTTCAGGGCGCCCGGGAGCACAACCGGATCTCCCCGGCGGCGTTCCGTCTGGCCGACTGCATCGAGCAGGACGGTCCGGCGACGGGACAAGCGCTGCGGGACCGGCTTGCCAGATCGGACCGCATGGACGGGCGGACTTTCCGCAAGGCGTTGATGGAGCTCGAGAAGCTGTGGTTGATCGTACCGGGAAGTACCGGCAGGAACGCCCATGACGCGGCCTCGTGCGTATGGGAGCTTACGAAGCGGTGGGTGCCCGACGACACGGTGAGGGAAGCCGTCTCCAAAACCCGCCGCCATGCCATGCGCAGTCTGCTCGTGGGCGCCGTGGAGTCCGCCGGGGCCGTCGACGAGAAGGCGGTCTACCGGTGGTTCGGTTGGCCCCGTTCCATGACGGGCGTACTCATGGACGAGGCCCTGTCGGCGGAAGAATGCTTCCGGGTGGACGGCCCCAGTCCCGTGATCATTTCGAGCGCCCTGGCCGAAATCTGGCCCGAATCCTGATGCGGCTGTACCGGCCGCCGCCAGCCCTTACTTCCCGCTATGCGCCTCTTCCACGATGACGACCAGGTCCAGCTCTGGCTGGGCGACGCGCGCAGTATGGACCCGATTCCCGACGGGTGCGCCGGCCTGGTCCTGACCTGTCCGCCGTGGTGGGAGAGCGGCGACTACGGCCACCCGGACCAGATCGGTTTCGGCCAGACCTATCCGGACTTCCTGGCCTCGCTTTCCGAGGTATGGGCGCAGTGTCACCGGTGCCTCATGCCCGGCAGGGCGATGATCGTCTGGATCGCCGACCTGCTCTGGCGGGCTGAACCGGTCGCGCTTGCGGCGGATACGCATCGCGGTCTACAGGAGGCGGGATTCCAGTACGAGGCCACCTGGTACTGGTTCGAACCGGGGAAGGCGGTGCGGGAGGAACCGGCGGATGCGCGCGTACCGCTCGGATGCCGGCCCAAAGTGCACGCCGAGACTATCTTGGTATACCGGAAGCCCGGCGAATCCGAAGCGCCGCCGCCTGGCGTCTTGGAAGAAAGCGGAGTGCCCGCTTCAGCATGGCGGGCGGGCCGCCAGGCCGTCTGGACGCCCGGCGACAACCTGGAACACCCCTACAGGCGCCTGATCCGCCTCTGGTCCTACGCGGGCGAGACGGTCCTGGACCCCTTTGCCGGGCAGGGCACGATCGCCCTGGCCGCGCGCGCGCTCGGGCGCCGCAGCATCTCCGTGGAACTGAACCCCGATTCCTGCCGGCACATCACCTCGCTCCTGTCACAACCTCACATGCCGTGCTCGGCCAGCAGGCGCCGCAGGTAGGCGACGGCCTTGGGCACCGCGATTTCCTCGGCCTCGACGTCCTGCCCTTCGTAGACCACCGACATCCAACCATTGAAATCGACCTGCTTCAGGATCCCCAGGATGCGGGGATAGTCCAGCCACGCCTCCTCGCCGGACTGGACGCGATAGAACTTCGCCCGGACGTGCGCGGCGTAGGGCGCGCTCTTCTCCATGCTGCCGTAGAAATCGTAGGCGGGGTCCGGGTTGCCCCTGCTGCCCGAAGCGCCCGGCGAGCCCGCGTACTGGCCCGTGTCGAGGATATGAGTGAACGTGGGGCGATCCACCTGGTTCAGAATGCGCACGACGTCGTCGCCGGTGCGGGTGACGCAGCCGTGATTATGGTTGTGAAGCCCCACGGCCACGCCCCGGGCGGCCCCGTGATCCACCACTTCGGAGATGCCGTAGATCATCCGGGACCAGGTGACGCGCGCGGGCGTGTCATCCCGCTCCCAGGCCGCGAAGATCCGAACCAGGGGCACGTTCAGCCGCGCGGCCACGTCGATCCAGTGCTTGACCATCTGGATCTCGGCGGCGATTTCCCCGGGCGGCTTCCCGAAGTTGTTGCTGATGCCCAGGTAGGAGATGGCGAGACCCCGCTGCAGGCACCGCATGCGGACGTCCCGCAGGTACGCGTCATCTACCGATTCCAGCGCCCGGGTATGGATGTCGATCCCGTCGAGTCCCATTTCACGGGCGCGGTCGATGAAGTCGAACAGGTCCATGCGGCCTTCGGAAATGGCGTGGCCGTAGCTCAAGGACATGCAACCGAGTTTGATCACTGCGTGTCGTCCTTTCTCTCGCCGGCAGGGGCATTGGCGGCGCGGTCAGCGGTGGCACGGGCGCCGGCGCGGTCATCGCGAATCGGGTGGCCGTCTTTTCAGCCGGCGTCGGCCCCGTCACCCTCTATCGTGCAGGACTGCTCCAGGAAATAGACCATGACGTACTCTTCGGCCGTGCGCTTGGGGCCGGGCAGGTTTCGGATCCGCCGCGCGTGGGCTTCGAGGTGGCGCTTTACGAAGAACAGGTAGAGCTGGGTGACGAAGTCGGTGGCCGTATGGTTGTAGAGATAGGTGGGCGACAGGGAAAGCGTGGTATCGACGTCCGGATACGAACCCCTGTGATGCCCCTCGACCAGTTTGTCGCTCAGGGATTCGAGTTCCTCGGTCGACACGCTGAAGAGAAACTCGCGAAAGGCCTGCAATTCCTCCGGCGGACAGGTCTTCCGGGAGAAATAGTCGAGGAACCGGATGTCGCCGCCCGCGCGCATCAGGGCGAATACTTCGGAAACCCCCATGAGGGTACCCAGCTGCACGGTGGTCTGCCGCCGGGCTTCCCAGGTGGTCTCGAGCACGGGCAGGAAGGCTTCGATCCGGCGGGAGAACCGGTCCTCCCAGAGATGGGTCAGGGCGGTGGCCGCCTTGATGCGGACCGCGCGGCCGAGGCTGTCGTCGCAGACGATGGCGATCAGCAGCGATTCGATCACCTTGTTGTGTATGCTCTGGCTGATCCGGGCGCCGATGGCGTCCTCCACGGCCGTGAATTCGTCCCGGCCGCCCAGCGCCTCCTGGGCAACCTGGTGCAGGAGACGGAACAGGTTCAGCCGTGCCATGACGTACACCTGCCCGACCGCGGCCCGCATGGGAAGCAGCATGTCGACGGTGAAAAGCGTGGCGTTGGAAAGCGCTTCGATAAGGGAAGTGGCATCCCGCCGCTGCTGACCGAGGGACTGGCTTTCCAGCAGGGAGGGATAGGCGTTCATGACCCTGGCCAGGTCGCTCAACCGAGCGATGGATTCGCAGATCGCCTGGTCGAGGTGCGCGGCGTCCGGATTCCTGCATTCCTTCAGCGAATCGGTGATGTCACGGATCAGCCGCTTTTCGTCTTTCGTCAGGACGGGCGTATCGAGGGTGGTGGTGTCCAAGTGGTCTTGTTTTACCTTATTGCCCCGCATTGCCCCGCGCGCGGGGGGGCCGCGCATTACTTTTATTTCGGGTAGAAACCTGGCATTCCAGGTAAAAAACCTGCTATTCCAGGTAGAAAACCTGCTCCAGCGGCACCATGTTTTCGTCGGCGTGCTTGCCGCCGAGGTTCTCGAAATAGGGCGCCATGAACTCCTGCCAGCGGGCGTTGACGTCCGTCTCCGCCATCCTGGCCAGCGCCTTCTCGAAATCCGGGGTCTCGCAGTAGCCGAAGAGCAGCCCGTCCTCGCGCATGAACAGCGAGTAGTTGCGCCACCCCGCGTCGCGCAGGGCTTCCAGCATCTCCGGCCATACCTCCCGGTGGTGCTTCTTGTAGCCTTCGATCATGTCTTCCTTGACCTTCAGAATAAATCCCACCCGTTGCATGATTGTCTCCTTCGCGCTTCCTGCCTGCTACTGGCCTGTTCTGTCACGCTTTGTACTTGTAACTGACTATCTCGATGTTCTCGTGGTCCGACCTGCGGGCCCGTTCGAGGGCGTAGGACGAGACGGGGAAGTAGTAATGGGTTTCGGCATTGAGCGAAATGAAACCTTCGGCGTAGGCGACGTGGCCCGCGCTTCCGAAGGCTCCGTCGGACGTCTCGATGCGCTTGCGCGCGTATGCGCCGCCGTAGCCCTGGCTCACCAGGGCATCCAGCGCGGCCAGTTTCTTGTCGACCACGTCCGTGATGTCGATGAAGACGTCGTTGTAATATCCGCCGCGGGCGTCCCAGACGTTCCTGGGCAGACTCGCCCCGCCGCAGCCCCAGTAGAACACCTGGGCCACCTGGTGGGGCGGACGCCGGTCGCCCGGGTCAACGGAACCGGCAAGGCCCATGGCGAGCATGACGATGCGGCCGGCCACGGCGTGGGGGTTCCAGGTGCCGCCGCCCTCGTCGGGGAAATGCGTGAGGATGATGTCCGGCTTCAGTTCCCGCAGCAGGCTGGCGAGCTGGCGTACGATCGGCCGGTCGGGCAGGAGCACGGCATCGTCCGCGCCCATGAAATAGACGTCCTCCACGCCGAGGGCGCGGCACGCCGATTTCACCTCTTCCGCCTTTACGTCGGACCGTTCCGCCATCATCTGCTTCAGGGTGTCCCCGTCCGGCACCTCTTCCGCGTGGAACAAGTCGTCGCTGATGACCTTGTCGTGTATGCGGGCGCCGTGGGTCAGCACGACGCATCCCACCCAGTCGCCGCGGGTGGTGTGATGGGCCATGGCGCCGCCCGACTGGTCGAATATGTCCGCCGGATGTGCACCGATGGACAGGATGCGAAGCCCGTCGCTCATGACGACACTCCCTGTTTCGAGCAGGCGTGATCACGGTGTTCGAAAGAGTATGCGGAACGCTTGACTGTGGCCGATAGAAAGGCTTACTTGTCCCAGAATCACCGGCGGATCGAATGGTCGGCAGACGACGAGGAGATCCGGTTATTCGGTGGTGCCGATCGTTCAGATAAATCGGAATATAGATGGTCCCACCTGCCCGTCAACAGGATTTTCCACAGGGCGTCCATGTTCGTCCGGCTCGGCTCACGCTGGAAAGCGGCCCGCCTGCTTTCCATCCCCGATTTCCGTAACCTCTGGATATCCAGCAGCATCTGGTGGCAGACGCGCTGGATGGATGAACTGATCGTCGGCTGGGTCGTGCTGGAACTGACCGATTCGGCCGGCATGGTGGCGCTGGTCAGCTTCTGCCGCATGGCGCCGTTCATGCTCTTCGGTCCCTTCTTCAGCACGGTGGTCCGGTACGTGAGCTACCGCTGGCTGATCGTCAACGCCCAGTTCATCAACTGTATCGTCAACGGCCTCTTCTGGGTCCTCGCCCTGCTCGGCCACCTGGCCTTCTGGCACGTCGTCCTCGGATCCGTCCTGATCGGCCTGGGCAGCGCCTACGACTGGTCCTGCCGCCGGGCACTCATCCCGGACCTGGTGGGAAAGGACCGGACGACGGACGCCATGGTGCTGGAGACGGTGCCCCAGAACATCTCCCGGCTGATCGGGCCGCTCATGAGCGGCATCCTGCTCGAGTTCACCGGGACGAAGGGCGGTTTCCTGGCCCTCTTCCTCCTGCAGGTCGTCCAGATCGTCGTGATCGTCCGGCTTTCCGCCGCTACGGACCGGAAGGGCCGGAAGAAGGGCCGGCTCGGCCCTTTGAAGGACCTGCTCCTCGGCTACCGGTATTCGCGCCGTCATCCCAGGATCTCGGGCGTGCTGATCATCACCTTCATCATGAACGCCTTCGCCTTTTCCTACCAGGTCCTGCTGCCCGTCTTCGTCCGGGACGTCCTCTTCCTCGGCCCCCTGGAACTGGGCATCCTCGGCGCGGGCACCGGCATCGGCTCCATCCTCGGCATCGCCCTCATCGACCGGCTGGGCCAACACTACCGCGACGGCCTGGTCTTCACCATCAGTTCCCTGGTCAACGCCCTGGCCACGCTGGTTTTCGCCGTGTCGACGTCCTTCCCGCTCTCGCTTATCATGCTGATCCTTGTGGGCGTCGGGCAGACCGGGTTCGGCATCATGCAGTCCTCCATCGTCCTCCGCACGTCCAGCGACGCCATGCGACCCCGGGTCATGGGCCTTCTCGTCCTCGCCATCGGCGGCGGTCCGCCCGGCCGCCTGCTCGTCGGCGGGCTGGCCGCGGTCGCGGGCGCGCCCCTGGCCCTCACGATTTGCGGCGGGATCGCGAGCCTGGGGGTGGTCGGCGTGCTGTGGAGGGTGGGCGGGTTGCGGAAGGACTGAACGAGGTGGCGGGCGCGTCGACCGTAGACGACCGACCGCGGCGGAGATACGGTTCGTGCGGTCGGCCTGGCGGCGAGATCAGTCCGGCGGCGAGATCAGTCCAGCGCCGCGGACAGCCTGGTGGTGCGGGTGGTTTACCGCAGCCACCCCATCCGGTCTTTGCGCCAGTCCAGCCGGTCGAGATGGTTCGCCCGGATCGCCTTGATGTGGCGGGTGTGCAGGTCCTGCTTCTCTTCCGTCCACCGGTACGTGTCCAGCAGGTCGTGGTCGAGCTCCACACCCAGCCCGGGTCCCTCGGGAACGCGGAGGCATCCGTCCTCGTAGCGCATCTTGCCGCCCCTGATGACGTCGCCGGTCCACTGGTTGTAGTGGGCGTCCAGGCCGTGAAGCGACATGGGCATGGTCCCGTTGCCGTGCACGATGTGGTAGGGTATGGTGTAGGGGAAGGCGAAGGCGGCGATGTGGAGGCGTATGGCCGTCCCCGGGCCCAGTTCGTAGGCGCTGTGCATGCCCAGCTCCATGCCCATGAACCGGGCGGTGTCGTAGTATCGCTTGAGGGCCAGCGGCCCCGCGTAGGCGTCCGGCGCGGACACGTCGGCAGGCACGTGCCGGCGCATGACGCCTAAGTCCAGCGGCTGATCCAGCGTCTCGTCGCCGTAGCGGCCCGACTCATAGGCCCCGTAGGGACGGGGCGCCGCGTCACGCCGGAGGGGCGGCAGCCAGACATGGGAGGAAATGGGGATGCTGCTCATGAGCCGCAGGCGGTGGCCGGCGCGGAAGATGTTCTCGAACCGGCCACCGACGGGTTCCTCGATCCATTCGATCCGGCAGTCCTCCACCTCCTGCATGAACCGCAGGGCTTCGCTCTCGCTCCAGGATGCATGGGGATCGACGCGGATGTCCACGTCGAAGCCGGCCGCGTCGCGGATGTTGTGGACGAGCTCGACGTAACGATGGGGCTCGAAATCGCACATGGACAGCTTGATGATCCGGAAGGTCTCGTCCTCCATGAGCGACTTCACGTGCTGGGGATAGGTGTCGAAGGTCACCATGTGCTCGCCGTTCACGTCGGGGAAGCGGCACCAGGTGTAGGCCGCGATGGGGATCTTCGTGACCACGGGCGAATCGAGTTCGAAGACCTCGCGCAGATACCGGTAGAGGGGCTTGCCGGCGATCTTGCCTGCCAGGTCCCAGTAGGCCAGGCCCATCAACCCGCGGACCTCCGGTTCGAAGGGGTTTTTACCCAGGACCCGGGAACGCAACGCGTCGGCCTCGCTGGACAAACCTTCGGCTACGCCCACCAGGCCCTGGTCTGTTTCGAATTCGGCGAATGAGAACCCCTCCGCGGACCCGTCCCATCGCTTCGTGCCCCGCCACGGCATCAGCACGCGGAAGGTGCGCACATCCGTGATCTTCAGCCCGGCCGCGCGCCCGTCCTCGTTGATCCGGTTCTGGCGGGCCTTGATGTCCGCCACGTTCTCCCGGTCGAAGGCGGCGATAGCGTCCACGTCATACATGGCGAGCGCTCCTCTGAATGGCGTCCACGTCATACACGCCCGGCGCTCCGCTGGTCGGCAGGGCCCTTCTCGTATGGATTCAGCGTTTCCACACCAAGCCGGTCGTAGGAACCCGGATCTCCGGTAACCACGGTCAACCGGTGTACCACGGCCGTCGCGGCGATCATGGCGTCGGTCATGCGGACGTCCCACCGGCGGTAAAGGAGCCTTCCCCACACGCGAAAGGCCGCCGGGTCCATGGGAAGGACACGTTGGGAATCCATCAATTTGCCCATCCAGGACTCCAGCTCCGTCGCCCGCGAAGCATCCTGTGCCCGGGCGAACTCGATGCCCGTCTGGATCTCGCCCACGGTCACGGCTGAAAGGAAAACCTGGTCCGGGGCCAGACCCAGAAACCACGCCAGCGCATCCTGGTGCGGCTGGCTCCTTCGCAGTTCCGATACGACGTCGGTGTCCAGGAGATACATGGGTCAATCCGGGTCTGCAGGGTTTGCAGGGTCCGCCGCGTTTGCAGGGTTTGCCACCCCGCGCGATGGACGCCGTTCACGCAGTGGCGTCAGGGACTCGGTGCGCGCTTCCGGCGACAGCAACAGGTCCTTCAGGCCGAGCCGGGCCGACCGCTTCATCCGGTCCCACGTTTCGATGGAAACCAGGACGGCCGTTTTCACACCCCGCTTGGTCACGACCTGAGGACCCTCCTCCCGGCTTGTTTCGAGGAGTTCGCTGAACTTCGCCTTCGCTTCTTGGACCTGCCATTCCCTGCCCATGATACCGTGGCCTGTTCGAAGATCGACGTTCTCATTTGGATCGAAGAACGATAATCTAACTAGTCAGATAACTAGTTATTTTGAGAATGTCAAGAAAATACTATCAAAGCGACTATTCCTGAAGTCACAGGCCAGGGCCGTATTTGTAACAGTCTCGAAGACAGCTTGCGTGCTTGACGATTTGGATATGATGGAGGGTGTTGCTTATCGACAGGAGGTGTTGCCGGTGAGCGTCAAGTGCAGCTCATCGGCGTCTAATTCTGATTTCAAATGCGGGGGTATGTCCGTTGTATGCACTAACACCCTGATCCGTCGCCGATATCACTAGAACTCCTGCTCGATTTGACAAATGTAGCTAGATCTTCAAGGCGATGGCTCCAGACTATCGCCAGCCCTTCGTCCTGGGCCGCATCAAGATTCGAACCATTGAATACGCCACCGATAACTGCTACAGGAACCACGTGCCGATTACCGAAATCCGTAATCCAGCTTCGTGCTTTCCCAAGTGCCTCGTGGTTAACACGCTTGAAAGAATTGACAGCGCTGTTGGAGACTTTGCATTCAATTGGCATCAGTCGACGGTCGTAAAGACGGACAAGGATGTCTGCGCGTGTGCCACCAAGCTTCGATTCGCTGCAGAACTCTCGAGGATTTGGTGCAAGATCAATAACAGGTACGTCACGAGGCCTGACTTCTGTGAATCCGATGTGCCTAAGGAGGGTCTTGACGGCGTTTTCCTGCTCCTTTCTGGCGTCTGACCGGCGCGATGTCGCGACCTTCTGCGCCGCCACCAGCACGGTCGACGCGACAATGGCTTGCATGCGTTCATGCCGGGTGGGCTTCCGGTTCTCCGAGACCCACGGAAAGCGATGCGAATCCAGGATCTGAAAGATGATGTCTCGGACACGTCGAGCGTGTTCCTCATCAGTTCTCAGTACGGTTGGGGACAGCGTTGTCTCCGCCAGCGTCTTCAAGTCGTCCTCGGAAATGGGCGGCGCCGTCAGGTAGCGCAACGCCGTGCGCACGTCATCGTCGCGAAAAAGATCGCCCAGGATCGCTGAATCATGCTGATCTTGAGCGAGGGATGGCAGGCGGTCGATAAGTTCGGAAAAAACCGGTGCGAACTGCGCAAAGAATTTCGAGTAGACCTGGAGAGGTTCACGAAGACGCTGATCCCGGAAAACGGCCCTGGCTTTTTCAAGATCGCTCGCCAATTCCGTCGTAGTCCAGCGTTGTGGATTTGTCATGTAGTTTTTCCGGCGGTGGAATGAGGATTCGTTCGATCTCCCGCGGCTCGAACTTAGTCAGGCCGCCCGCATACGTGCGACCACCCGAGGTACAGACGTTTTGCTGTAGCCAATTCGCCAACGCATCGAGAAGCTCAGTCGCCAGGTGCTCGCGTGGGTAAAGGCCGTGGGCAATGTTCAGGTGCCGCGCGCCGCATGGATTCCTCACGAAAGCCGGTGACCGGCGCGCCATGTAGGTGCAAAGTAGCGGGGCCGGATCTCGCAGTTGAACAGCCCACCAGGCACGCCGGTTTTTGGCGATGTAGGACTTGTCTGCGCGCATGCTCTTGGCCCAATGTAGAAAGCGGCGAACCTCGGCTTGCGCGACCTCGTCCAGATCGTCCAGGTCTACCGGCAGGTCAATTACCCGCCGCAGCGTACTTGTAGTCGCAAGCATGGGGGCTGCATTGAACAACTCCCGCGCTTTGGTGATAGAAGGTACGAGGACGGTCTTGGGCAAATTTCCAGGATAGCCCCCAGCGATCCATACGGCGTTACAACCCGTAACCTGCCCGCGGTGCACGCGGCACAACTCCCCAAGCTCAATGTATCCGCGCGTTGTACGCTTGACCGGACGCAGTAACGGAGACCACCGTCGGGCAGCATACAGTCGGGATCTAGGGACAGCCCGGCCCCCCTGAAGCTTCCCCAACGCGGCTGGCTTGGTAACCGATCGGAGTCTAATGTTTTTTGCCCTGTTTCCAACTTTGAAACAGGAGATCGCACCGGTCGTTTCAGCACCGGGGAAGGGCCTGGCGGTGGGCGTCATGACGTGTAACGACTCCCCGCCAAGTACATCTAGAAACGCCTTGCGAATGACATCTCCGTAGTTGACATCAAGCCATTCCGCCGAGGTGATAAACGTGCCGTAGTCTCCGGTTCTGGCAAGACAACAAGTCTTCAGAAAGAAATGAATGTGCAGGCCAGCAAGGCGACTCGCTCTCAGTCCGAAAGAGGCGGCGGTGGTTGCCAACCAGTCCTTTTCGGCGGGTGGAATGTCGTGATGCCGGACATACGGCGGATTGCCGACGTAAAGGGTGCGTCCGTCAATGGCCGTAAGGTCTGTCGTCCGATAGTCCTTGACGTGCAGGGTAAGTCGATCTGCCATACCGAGCGCAGCGGCGTTTGCTCGCAGTAAGAGCGCTGCCAGTGAGTCCGACTCGACCGCGACCAACTCGGCATGGGGAAAAACCCGGCCGGCAGCGAACAAGAAGCGACCGGATCCGGCGCCAGGATCGACAACACGCTGCGGCGTGCCTTCCGAAGCGGCCCAATTGATCATGGACTCGACTATCGTTTTGGGGGTATAGACCGCGCCCTGGTGTCGTCGAGCTCTAGGAGGTCGCAGCCGGCAGAACGCGTCACCGAGCGGATCATCACCGCTCGCAATCGCCTTGACAACCTGTTCGACGCGATCGGTAAAAGAAAAGGTAATCTGTTGCGAACCTATGAGCTCCTTTTCTTCCGGGCGGTCCGGGCAGCCCGCCACGTCAGCGGCCATCGTTGCCAGATCGTCTTCGGTCGAGAATATCACCTTAATGTTCCCCGTGCGTAGTTTCCATTGGACCAAACATGGTGCCGTTTATTCAACGAGGCCTAGTGTCCTGTCCCAGAAATAGAGTTACATAATCGTTCGATTTTGTGGAGGATCGATTCTTTGGAAGCGTTCCAGACGAAAGGCTTTGACGTCTTGTTGTAGTTGTCGGTGAAGGTTTGGATTCTTTCTGTGAGTTCTTTCACGGATCTGAAAGCCCCCCGCCTGATGGCTTTCTGGGTGATGATGTTGAACCAGCTCTCGACCTGGTTGAGCCATGATGAGTAAGTCGGGGTAAAGTGGACGTGGTATCGGGGTCGTTGCGAAAGCCATCGTTTTACCCTGATGTGTTTGTGCGTGCAATAGTTGTCGACGATCAGGTGCACATCGAGTGCTTCCGGGACGTTTTCATCGATGTGGTTTAGAAACTGCAGGAACTCCTGGTGGCGGTGCCTTTTCTTGCACTGCGCCAGGATCTCGCCGGAGGCAATGTCCAGGGCGGCGAACAACGTCGTGGTGCCGTGACGGACGTAATCGTGGGTTACGCCTTCCACATAACCCAGGCCCATGGGCAAAAGCGGTTGGGTGCGTTCCAGGGCCTGCGTCTGGCTCTTCTCGTCAATGCAAAGCACCATCGCCGAATCCGGCGGGTCCAGATACAGTCCGACAATGTCGCGCACTTTCTCGGTGAAGAAGGGATCGTTGGACAGCTTGAAGTGCTTCTGCCGGTGGGGGGCAATGCCCAGGGCGGACCAGATGCGCTGCACCTCGGATTTGGATATCTTCGTTTCGGCCGCGATGGACCGGCACGTCCAATGGGTGCTGCCGTCGGTTGGTTTTGTGGTGAGCGTCTTGCGTATCAGCGCCGTGATGTCTTCGGCGGCAACGCTGCGCGGCCTGCCCGGTCGGCGTTCGTCGTAGAGCCCCATCAACCCCTGCCGGAGAAAACGGTTACGCCAGGTGGCGACGCTCTGCGCACTCAGTCCCACCTTCTGCGCAATCGCCCGGTTGCTGAGCCCGTCGGCGCTCAGCAGAATGATATTGGCGCGCCGCACGAGGCCGTGCGACAAGGTGCGAGACCGTGACAGCGACATCAGTTCCTCTCGGACCTGGGGAGACAACACAATCGGCTTGCGAGGACGACCGCGTCCCATGATGCTCTCCTTTGCCAAAGATGTATGAAGGGTATGGAGAGAATATAGGACGCCTTCAATAAAAAGCAAGTTATTTTAGGGACATAACACTAGATGGGATAGATCGACCTCTCCAGCGGACCCGTCGGAGTACTCGAGCCAGAGGCGGTGTCCTTCAAGGGCTTTCACCCCGGTTGGGCGAATCATAGTTTTCCTCCTTCTGAAACCCTAGTGTCCATGGAACAGGGCACTACTTTAGAATACGCTACCTGACTGTCCCAGTCAATCATCTTCCTGTGCGTTGGCTGGCCCCGAACACCCAGGGACTTAATCCCTTGCACATTCCCATCAGCGTCGTTTAATTCGATTTTCAAGTGCAAGGGTAGTTTCCCGTACACGTGAACCGTATCTCTTAAAAACACATTTCTCAAATTCGATCGAAGTATCGGAAACGGCATGACCACCGGCACTATTCCCCTGGGTGGCAAAGTCGCCGAACCGGCGCAGATCCAGGACTGGGTCGATACGTTCAGCCGCCAGGGATTCCTCTTTTTGGAGAGCGTGCTGCCGCCCGACTGGTGCGATGCCCTGCGCGGGGACCTGGAATACGGACTGCGGGAGAACCCGAACGGGCTCAATTCGGTCAGCGAGCACATGGCGCTGTGCCACCGCATGTTCGAGTTCAGCGAGACGAACCGCCGCCTCTTCGACCTCGAACCCATCGTCAGCTTCGCCGAGGCGCTGGTGGCCGAGAACTGCCACGTCATCCACAACAACTCCTTCGTGACACGCCCCGGCGGGTCCTTCCGGTGGCACCAGGACGACGCGCCGCATTTCCTGGTGACGGACGGCGACCCTCCGGAGAACATCCGTCTCCCGGTCCTCTTCTTCACCTGCAACTACTATCTCACCGACGTCACCGAACCCGAACACGGCGGCACGGAAGTCATTCCGGGATCCCACCTCATCGGCCGTCCCTGTCCCGATACGCTGGAGGGCACCGAGTGGGAGGACCGGATCCACTACAACCTCGGCCCGGCGGGCAGCGTCGCCATGTTCAACAACCAGGTCTGGCACCGGGGCGGGCCGAACCGGAGCGACCGGACGCGGTACATCACGCAGATCACCTACGCGCGGCGCGTCATCGGCCACAAGTACTTCCCATTCATCGACTACACCATGCCCGAGCACGTGTACCGTGACGCCGATCCCCGCCAGAAACGCCTGTTCGGATTCCTGGAGCACGGTGCGTACGGGTAACGGCGCGCGGCACTGGCCAGGCAGGGCGGCTACGGCGCGCCACATCTGACAGGAGACTTGAATGAGCACCATCCGGCAGTCCATCTGTTTCGGCTGTTTCAACCGGGGCGGCCTGACCCCGGAATCGCTCATCCGGGAAGCGGCGCGTATGGGCTACGCGTCCGTCGAGATGCTGCCGGAAGAGCACTGGAACCAGGTGCGCGACGCGGGCATGGACATCGCCATAGTCGTGGGCCATGCTTCCCTGCCCGACGGGTTGAACAAGCGGGAGAACCACGACCGTATCGAGGACGAACTGCTGGCCAACATGGACCAGGCTGTCGCCTACGGCATACCCGGCCTGATCTGCTTCTCGGGCAACCGGGAGGGCAAGTCCGACGACGAAGGCCGCGACAACTGCATCGAGGGCCTGCTGCGCGTCGCGAAGGCCGCCGAAGAGAAGGGCGTCACCCTGTGCATGGAACTGCTCAACAGCAAGGTGAACCACCCGGACTACCAGTGCGACTACACGGACTGGGGCGTGTCCGTCTGCGAGGGGGTCGGTTCGCCGCGGGTCAAGCTGCTCTACGACATCTACCACATGCAGATCATGGAAGGCGACCTGATCCGGACCATCCGGGACAACATCGCGCACATCGGCCACTTCCACACGGCGGGCAACCCCGGCCGGAACGACCTCGACGAGACCCAGGAGATCTACTACCCGCCCGTCATGCGCGCCATCGGCGAGACCGGTTACGCGGGATACGTCGGCCACGAATTCGTGCCCCTGGGCGACCCGCTGGCGGCGATGCAGGCGGCCTATGATACGTGTAGTGTGTGAGCAGTTGCCGCGGTTGGGCTCGGTTCGCACGCGTGCTGACTGAACGGCGTTCTGGTTAACTCGGGACTGAATTACCTGGTTGGAATGAAGTGCAAAACCAAACTGATGATGGCTGTTATAATTGCGACAGTTGGTCCGAGTAACTTGAAAAAGAAATCCGAATACCCCGTTAACCTGCTTATCCTACTTTCAAAATCTCTGTTGATGGCTTCCTGTTTCTCCCGATAAGAAAGCATCTCCGCATCATCGAAAAGGGTTCTCGATTCTTGATTCTGATCGGCGGGTATCGAATCTACCGTCTCTTTCTTCGGTCTAATGCTCATCGTTGGTTTTCTCGATCAGGGATTTGTAGTAGTTCTTGATAAGGTCATTGGAAATAATCGAGCCGGTTCCGTACTTATGGTATGTAATATCCCAAGGACTGCCTTTTTTGTGAGTAATGGCCGACAAGGTCGCTCCGGGAGTATCCTTGTATATGTCCAGTACCGCCCGGATGATATCCAGTTGTTCATCCGAAAAACCGAAACTCACATCCTGCGTTTCGTCTGTTATGGGGTTCCTGCCGAAGCGCTTATACGTGAAATACACACTCGGCACAACCGGCCCGTAAGTCCATGCTTCCACCGGTTCACCGATCAACGGCTCGCTGTGTATCCCTAACACCCAACCATGAGACAGGTATACCAGTTTGAGTACCTGCATAGGATCGGTTGGTATGTTAAGCGCAGACCTTTCGAAAAGAATCTGCTCTGATACGAGCATAGCAGGCATGGCAGTCATATTGATTACCTCTTTTCGAATGTATGATTCATTCACGTGAGTTGGCTTTGTTCCCGCCATATGGATAATGGTCGCGATTTGTCTGGAAAAACTCGCAAATTCCCGTATAAAAAGCTGATCTACACTCATGTTCGTTAATCAAAGTCATAGAAAAGGAAGCGCTCCATGATCGTCGATACCCACGTACACGTCTGGGAGATCGACCCGCCCCGGTACCCGGTGGGGCCCACCGCGCCGACGTGGACGGCGGAACCGGACGAGCCCGGCACGGCCGACGAGTTGATCGAGGACATGGACGCCAACGGGGTGGACGCAAGCGTGCTGGTGCAGACGTCGTGGTCGACCTGGGACAACGGGTACATGTCCGATTCCGTGGCCCGGTTTCCGGACCGGTTCGTGGGGCACGGCCTGATCGACCCGCAGGATACCGAAGGGAACGCCGAGCAGGTCCGGCACTGGATGGAGGACCGGGGGCTGGTCGGTTTCCGTTTCCACCCCTTCTACTATCCGGACGAGCAGATTCTCGTGGCTGAGGGCAACCGGCCCATGTGGGAGGAACTCGCCGCACGGGACGCGGTGGTCCAGTTCCACATGAAGCCCGGGGACACCCCACAGGTTGACGAGATTGCCCGGCGCCATCCGGACATGACGCTGATCATCGACCACATGGGATATCCCGATCCGGAAACCGGGATGGAGGTCTTTCAACCGATTCTGGACCTCGCCCGGCACGAGCGGATGTTCGTGAAGATCTCGGACGTGAAGGGGCGGTCGCGGGAGCCCTTCCCCTTCCGCGACATGCACCCTTCCATCCGCGCGCTTCTGGGTGCCTTCGGGGTGGAACGGGCCATGTGGGGCACCGGGTACCCGGGTCATCACCGGGAGAAGCACAACTGGCTTTCGCTGGCCGACGAGCTGCGGCTGGTCCGGGAGGGTTACGACTTCCTTGCGAGTGCGGAGAAAGACCGTATGCTGGGGGGTACGGCGGAGGAGGTGTGGGGACTGGGGTGAGTAACGAAAAAACGTAATACTCTGTCTTAAATTACGTTTCGAAAGGACCGTTTCCTACATTGTTGGATAATAACGATAAACGCGCCATTCTAAACGCAATTGATGAAGCGATCACGACAGTTGCACGCGAACGATTTTTGCAACTTGCAGGTGACATGCAGTCTCCGAATCTTCTGACAGAAACCGCGCAGAAAGTTGAGAGTTCTTTATATTCCTTAGCAAGGCTTCAATCAAAAAGCATCCCTGAATATGACGATTGGGATGCTCTTTTTTATCTTACTTGGTACCAGCCTAGACAAATAAACCTCGTTTACAGTGTTCTAACTGGAATAAGTACCAATTTGGAATTTGAAAACAAACCACTATGGATTCGAGATGTATCTCCGATCGAGAACGGTAAGTTCTACTTTATTGATTTCGGGTGTGGTTGCCTCGCTACCATGTTTGCAGTTTCTGTCGCTGCGGCAGACTCGATTGCCTATGGAAACCGTGTTAGCCGAATTGTAATCGAATGTATCGACAATAGTTCGGCGATGGTAGAATTGGGTGAGAAAACCTGGGGACGATTCGTATCTTTCATGAAAGAAATGTATCCTAAGCATCCAATATGTAGGATATTCGATGGTCTTCTAATACGGTACAATACTCACACCGAGGTCGATTTATACGATTTAGAATCACTTTCAGAAAATACTCCCTGTTACTTGACTGCCTTTCATTGTGCATATGAGGATAACATAGATCAGATTAGATCAGACCTTGGTAGCCTTGTAGAACAGTACAATCCGGACGGGGTAGTCCTTACAACCCAAGCCTTTAAAAATGAATCAAGAATTCTAAGTGATTGTCTCCCATCAACCGCGTTAAGTGGCTATATAGAAAAACCAATACACGACCACGTAAAACCCCAATTTGGAGGTTCGTTAGGTCGAGTTACTGAGTGGAGAAGAAACCTCCTCGGTATGTTATCGCAAAGCAAGGAGGAAGATTCCTATTCGTTCAACTTCGGCTTATTACAAAGTTGAGTCTCCTCCGAAAAGTCCTGTGTTTACATGATGAAGGATGAGGTATAGATTTCCTGTGTCAAGCCTATGCCGCAATGGACCGGACCGCAGAAAGGGGCCCCGGATGTTCAGGAAGAGCGATCCTTCTCGTCAGACGGACCTGTTCGGCGAATTCGAGGTGCCCATGAAGTCGTCTCGTCAGAAGCAGCTCAACGACCCGCGGGCCTGGCACAACCTGTTCTTTCTCCATGTCACCGCGCAGATCGACGAGACGCCCTACGTCGCGCTCTTCGACGAGACTGCCGGTCGTCCGAACGCGCCGGTGCGCGTGCTTTTGGCGATGATGGTCCTGAAGGAGGGTCACGGCTGGAGCGACGCTGCGCTTTACGAGCACTGCCGGTTCAACCTTCTGGTCATGCGGGCGTTGGGTCTTTCGAGCCTTTCGGACGAGGTGCCGGTGGAGTCGCCGTATAATCTGTTCAAACAGTCCCTGTACCTCCATGAGCGGGCGACGGGCGAAGATCTGATCGGGGCGACCTTCGCGCAGTTGACCAGGTCGCAGGCTGCGGCCTTCGGGGTTTTGGGCCAGCAGATCCGCATGGACAGCAAGCTGATCGGTTCGAACATCGCCGCGTGCTGCCGCTTGCAGTTGGTCCTGGGCAGCCTTCGGTCGTTCTGGTCGTCCCTGGCGGAGACGGACCGTTCCCGCGTGTCGTCGTCCGACCGGGAGGCGCTGGACGACCTGCTCGAGCGCAAGCCTCATCAGACGGTGTACCGTCTTTCGCGTTCGGAGCAGGAAGCCATGCTGGAAGACGCGGGCCGTCTGCTGCGGCGGCTTGCGCGCGCGTACAGCAGTCGGGACAGCGACCGGCACGGCCTGATCGAACGGATCCTGTCGGAGCAGTACGCCTCGGGGCCGTCCCCTGACGATCTGCGTCCGAAGCCGGCCCGGGAGGTGTCGGCCTCCTCGTTGCAGTCCCTGGAAGACGCGGACGCCGCCTACCGGAAGAAGGGCGCGCAACAGGTCAAGGGCTACCGCGTGAACCTGACCGAGACCTGCAACGATCAGGGGCCGAACCTGATCGCCGACCTGGACGTTGCGCCGGCCTCGACGCCGGACAGCGCCTTCTGTGTCCCGGCGGTGGAACGCGCGCAGGAGGTGGTCGGAACGGTCGGCGAAGTATCCATGGACGGGGCGTATCAGGACGCAGGCAACGCCGTCTGGGCCCGGGACGGGGACAAGATCTTCCACTACAGCGGTATCCAGGGCAGAAAGGGGCGTTTTTCCTACGGCCGAAGGGGCGAGGAGGTATGGGTGGAAGACGTCCAAACCGGCCAGCGGCAACGCGCCACGGCATACAAGCCGGGACACTACACGATCGAAGTGGACGGCAGGAAACGGTACTTCACCGACCAGACCGTCGAGGCCTTCCAACGGCGCAGGCGGGTCGAAGACCTGCCCGAAGCCATAAGGCGGCGGCGCAACAACGTGGAGGCCAGCATCTTCCAACTGGTCATCCACACCAGAAACGGCAAGACGCGCTACCGGGGACAGGTTGCCCACCAGAGATGGGCAACCTGTCGCGGCCTGTGGATCAACCTGATGCGCATCAGGCATCATCTCGTCCAATCCTCGCCGGTTCCCGCCTGAGGGGCATAGAAGCCCGAAAACCGGCCTTGCGAAGACGGCGCGGACTCGGAAAAGGGCCTGGAACGAAGCGGAAAGCCCCACTACGAACCCCCAGCCGAAGTATGCGAAGCACATCCTGAACGATCGCTTACACCGCATCAGGGCGCTGGCGCATCGTCCTGACACGGTGAAAGACCCTTTTCGGACACGACTCAAAGTTACTTAACGAAAGCGGTCGAATGGAACTATAACAATGTAGCATATCATTTGTATTCTTCCGATAAAAACCTGAGAATCGACAATAGAATTGATGATCTCGATTTAGAGTACCGTGAGTTTCTCAGATACCAAGAACGAAATTGGTGGTTGTTTGATGAATACCAATAGTACTTCCACACCATTACACAATTCAAAATCCAACAAACTCGGACACGCATCAATTTCCGATGTCCCAGCCAAAGAAATCTTGACTCGGGCCACTGGGTTCATGGATGCATATGATTTTACGTTGAATCCATACAGTGGATGTTCCTACGGCTGTACGTACTGCTATGCCGCATTTTTCAGCAGGAAACCGGAGGAACGAGATAGTTGGGGGGAATGGGTTCGAGTAAAGTCCAATGCGGTGGATCTTTTGAAGGAAAGGCTCAAGCGCAAGCCTGATTTCATTGACGGTAAGACTATTTACATGAGTAGTGTAACTGACCCGTACCAACCAATCGAACGTAAGGTAAAACTTACTCGTGGTTTGCTAGAAATAATGGCCGGAGAACCCTACCGGAGTGTAGGTGGTCAGTTATCACTTATTACAGATTTTCCTAATCCACAACCAAAACTAGTCATTCAGACTCGAAGTCCAGACGTAGTTCGAGACTGCGACCTGTTCCAGACAATCGAAGAGAACGGAGGTCGGGTACGAGTGAATATGACGGTTACGACCGATGACGAGGATGTACGCCATACATTTGAGCCGTTCTGTCCGTCAAACACGGTTCGACTTCGAGCTGTCTCTGAAGTTCAGAATGCGGGAGTTGATACATGCATAACAATGACGCCGCTCTTGCTTGTGAAAGAGGCAGACAACTTCGCGGAACAACTTCTGGAGACAGGTGTCGATAGGTTCATCATACAACCTTTTCACTTTCAAAAAGGGAAGTTCATTGCTGCTACGAGAGATCAAGCGTTCGACCTCATGGCGGAAAAACTCAATACGGACAGAACACAGTTTAGTGAAGCGTATCTCGAACATTACCGAACGGTAAAGGATGTCCTTCAGGATCGACTTCCAAACCTCGGCGAAGGCAAGGGTGGTTTCGCGCCGCCATTCTGATTACCTGGTTTTTATCCAATTTCGTATCCGAAGAAGCGGCTGAATCGCAAACCTCAAGGCCAATTTCCTAACAAAAATACGATACCGGCAGCCCGTTATCGCGACTATTTCAATTAACATGGTAATAAACCGGGTATCGCTGGCCTGTTCGGGATCGTCGAATCAGGTGCCCGCCGTTCCCGGAAACTGCTGTACGAAACACGTCGGGCTTTCCCGGAAGGAGTCACAAATTGGGTACGATCCATGCCAGGGTCAGGATCACCAACCCCGCGGATGCGCGGAAGTACTGGGAAGGACTGTTTCTGGTGGATACAGGCGCCACCGATACCATCGTCCCTCGGCCGAATCTTGAAAGTATCGGTCTGAAGCCAAGGACGACACGTATTTACACCCTGGCAGACGGCAGCGAGATTTCGGTGGACATCACCGTGGCTACGCTCGAAGTGATGGGCGAAAAAGTCGGAGGAACGGTAATCTTTGGCGAACCAGGCACCGAACCGCAACTCGGTGCTACCGCGCTGTTATCCGCGGGGATTGAAGTGGACCCGGTCAATCAACGTTTGAAGAAGCTTCCGTCCGTCCGACTGAAGACCGTAGCGTAAGAAACAGGATCATCATGATCATCGACATTCACGCCCACGTCTTCCGCTGGCCGGTGCTGAAGAAACGCAACAGCGGCCTGTCCATGATGTCGGCCGAGGAGCAGGTCCGGCGCATGGACGAGAAAGGGGTCGACAAGGCGGTGATCCTGCCGCTCACGTCCGCTGAGGTGATCGGGGAACCCCAGAGCATGGGCGAGGTCTTCGACATCTGCCGGCTTTACCCCGGGCGGTTCATCCCCTTCTGCGATTTCGACGTGCGCCGCTGCGACCTGAACAGCGTGGACGCGTTCCGCGACGTGCTGGATCAATACGTCGCGCGCGGGGCAAAGGGTGTGGGAGAGTTGACCAGCCGGGTGTACTGGGACGATCCCCGGCTTTGGAATCTATTCGCCGCGTGCGAGGCCCTGGGCCTGCCCGTGACCTTCCACACCTCGCCGCCGGAAGTCATTACGTACGGACTGATCGACGAACTGGGCCTGCCCCGGTTCGAGAAGGCCCTTCAGCGGTTTCCGAACCTGCGCTTCTTCGGCCACAGCGCCTCCTTCTGGAGCGAGATCAGCGGCGACCTGACGGCCGACGGAAAGGAAGGCTATTCCAGGACGCCGGTCGCGCCCGGCGGTACTTTGGTCCGGCTGTTCAGGACCTATCCCAACCTTTGCGGCGACCTGTCGGCGGGCTCCGGGTTCAATGCCCTGACACGCGATCCGGCCTTCACCTTCGAGTTCCTGGACGAGTTCCAGGACCGCCTGTTGCTCGGGCTCGATCACACGGACGCCGAGCTCGATTTCCAGCATATCGAGTGGCTCCGCGCCCGACGGGACGAGGGGCACATCGACCCCGATGTGTGCGAGAAGATCCTTTGGCGTAACGCCGACAGGATCCTCGGACTGGGCATCGCGGAAGAGGGATGAACCTCTGACGTTATGGCAGTATGATCACCAGGGTGAGATGGGTGCCTGGGGCCGGTGTGCCGTAATGGCCGGATTATCGGTTCGTGCGATTAATCATTTACACGCACCGAAATAAAAACAACATTAGGTACATCACCGCTTAACAATCCCTCCTGAATATCTCGTTCGAGGCAGCCATGAGCGATGCTCAGAGAGACGCCCGATCCGATTCCTTCGGGGAAGAGACCGAACTCAAGCGGGACCTTGGACCGGTCACGGCGACGACCGTGATTATCGGCGGGATCATCGGTTCCGGCATCTTCGCGGGTCCCGCCATCGTGGCCGGATACGTGGGTACTTCCGGCTGGAACCTCCTGGTCTGGGTCATCTGCGCCTTCATGGCCTTCTGCGGCGCGGTGACTTTCGCCGAACTGGGCGGCATCATGCCGCGTTCGGGCGGCCTGTACGTGTTTCTGAAGGAAGCCTACGGGAGGATGTGGGGTTTTCTCTTCGGGTGGACCTCGCTCCTGGTCATACGTCCCTGCGACCTGGCGGCCATTTCCCTCGTATTCGCCACCTATCTGGGTTATTTCGTCAGCCAGTTCAGTCCATACCCGGACTGGGCCATGCGGGGCGTGGCGATTATCGCCCTGATCATCCTGGCCGTCATCAATTACCTGGGCGTGCGGTTCGGCGGTCTCGTCCAGAACCTGTCTTCCTTCCTCAAGGTGGGCGGTTTGCTCCTCATGGTCGCCCTGGCCTTCGGGATCACGCCGGACACGAGTAATTTCCAACCGGTCTGGCCTTCCGATTCCACCCTCACCATCGGGTTCCTCAGCATGGTCAGCCTCGGCATGATGGCGTCCTTCGGCGCCTACGACGGGTGGGACGGGTCGACCTACGTGGCGGAGGAGATCAAGAATCCGAGACGCTGGGTGCCCCTGTCCATCATTCTGGGCCTCGCCATCACCACTGTCGTCTACCTGCTCGTGAACAGCGCCTACCTGCTGGTGCTATCCAACGAGGGCGTCGCCCAGAGCGAACGCGTCGCATCCGAGACCATGCAATCCCTCGTCGGACCGGTCGGAGCGGCTTTCATCGCCGCGACCGCCATGATCTCAACCTTCGGCACAGTGAATGCCGGCATGCTGACCGGACCGCGCGTCTTCTTCGCCATGGCCCGCGAGAAGATGTTCTTCTCATGGGTCGCGCGCGTCCACCCGCGCTACCGAACGCCGGCCAACGCCGTCGTCTTCCTGGCCGCCGTGGGCATCCTAAATATCATTTTCCTGGGGGACTGGGGCGCCATCATCGCGGCGCGGACCGGCTCCCTTTGGCTCTTCTACATCACGACCACCTTCAGCGTGTTCATCTTCCGGCGCACCCGGCCCGACGTGCCCCGGCCCTATCGCACCCTCGGGTATCCCGTCACGCCCGCGATCTTCGTGCTCATCGGCGTGATCTTCTTCGTGTCCATCGTCATCAGCGACCCCGGAAACACCCTGATCGGCCTGACCATCACCTCGTTGGGCATCCCGGCGTACTGGCTGTGGATGCGGAAGAAGCGGAACGAAGGATCGGCTGAAGAGTCCGGTGAAGGATCGGCGGTAGAACCGGGTGAAGGATCCGGCAACGACCGTTGATTCTGATGGTTTTGGTCCCGGCAACCTTCCGGTTCATACCTCACAGTGACCACAGTTTAACCAGAATCGATGCAACGCCGGCCAACAGGACCGCGAGTAGCGTAAAGCCCACCCTTTCTATGGTACCCAACCTCTTGTCGATCTGTTCGATAATCCCCTTGAGCCGGCTAATCCTTCGTTCGTGATTCAGATAATCGGTCATCGATAATCCCTCCTTTCACCTAGTGTGCCCCTGTTTGAGATTCTCCAGCGTTGGACGGTTCCCGTCCCGCTATAGCGTAGTTTTGACCCTCTATATCGAATAGTGTTATTTGGCAACCCGGATCTTGTAATCCAAAAACTTGCGCCATATCAGATCGCTAATATTTACTAAAATGATCAAGATTGTAATTTTTTCTATTGACGCCCCATTCCGACCCCGGTATACTGGGAGTTCGTTTTCGACTAAACATGGTCAGACGTACCTGGAAGACGTACCCGGCAGACGCACCTCGAACGGGAACAAAATGGCAAAAGCGGTCCGAAGACCTCGACGCGAACAACCGGAACCCACCTGGGACCTGGTCCGGAAGCGCAACTACGTGGAACGGCTCAAGCACGAGAAAGCGCCGATGGAGGTCATCAACGACCTGCCGGAGCTGATCGACCGGGGCTACGAGGAGATATCGGAGGAGGACGTGGTGCGCCTGCAGTGGTACGGGCTGTATCACGACAAGCCCAAGGTGGGCCACTTCATGATGCGGGTCAAGCTGCCGGGCGGACAGCTGACGCCCCACAAGCTGCGCACCATCGGCCGGGTGTCCCAGGACTTCGGTGGCGACTACGGCGAATTGACCACGCGCCAGAACATCCAGCTCCACGGCATGAAACTGAACGACCTGCCCCGGATCTTCGAAACGCTGAACGACGCGGGGCTGTCCACGAGCGGCGGCTGCGGAGACACCGTCCGCAACATCACGGGCTGCCCGGTAGCAGGACTGGCTGGCTATGAGCTCTTCAACGCCCGTCCGGTCCTCGAGGCGGCCGCCGATTTCTTCTACGGGAACCCCGATTACTGCGACCTGCCGCGCAAGCACAAGATCACCATCTCCTGCTGCCCCCACCAGTGCAACGCGCCCGAGATCAACTGCATCAGCCTGATAGGGATCGAGCATGCGGGCAACCCCGGATTCGCCGTACGCATCGGCGGCGGGCTGTCCACCTGGCCGCGGCTGTCGAGCGACCTGGGCGTCTTCGTCCCCGTGGACGACGTGATCCCGGTCCTTCGCGCCATCATCGACGTGTGGAAGGAAGATCTCAAGTACCGTATGTCCCGCGTGAAGGCCCGGCTGAAGTTCATGGTCGCCGACCTGGGCGTCGAAGCCTACCGCGAGCGGGTGGAAACCCGGCTGGGATACCGGCTGGCCGACGGTGAGGCGCCCGCGCCGCCCGAGGTGGAGCACGACCACACCGGGATACACGAACAGGTGCAGGAAGGTCTGTACTACGCCGGCTTCCCCGTGTTCCTGGGGCTGTGCACCGGCACGCAGATGATCCAGCTGGCCGACCTGGCCGACCAATACAGGGGCGAATTCCGGCTGACCCGCCGCCAGAACGTCATCCTCACGGACATTCCCGGAGACAAGCTCGAATCGGTCACCACTGCGGTGGCCGAAATCGGGTTCCCCATGGAGGTCAACGACCTGCGGGGGACCAGCATCGCGTGCACGGGCGAGCCCTTCTGCAACTATTCGGTCGGGGAGACCAAGACCAAGATGGCGGAGATCGTGGAACACATGGAGCGGGTCTTTGGCGACCAGGCGAGGGGCCTGCGGCTGAACCTGGACGGCTGTCCCCACGCCTGCGCCCACCACTGGATCGGCGATATCGGGTTTCAGGCTACGACGCTCCGCGAGCGGGGCGAGGGCGGCGAGCGGCTGCGGGGATACGACCTGTTCCTCCGCGGCGGACTGAGCGGACAGGCCGCCATCGGCCAGCCCGTGCTCCGGCGCGTGCCTGCGGAGTCCGTCCATGTCTATACCGAGCGATTGTACCGCGCCTACCTGGATCAGAAAACGGACGACGAAACCATACAACGGTTCTTTCACCGCCACAGCGACGACGAGTTGACCGCTATAGCCACCGGAAACGAAGTCGCCGCGATTGCCAAAGGAGAGGAATGAGCACCATGGACCGTCTGGACCACCTGGACCACTCGGAACGCCGGGACCAACCCGGCCGACTGCATCGCCCGGACCGCCCGGACCACTCGGAACACATCGACCAGCCCGACCGCGACTTCCTGGACGAGTTTGAAGCCGGTCAACTGGCCATCGAGTTCGACGGGGAATCGCCCGAAGCCGTAATCGAATGGGCCCTGGACCGCTGGGGCCGGCGCGCCGGACTGTGTACGAGCTTCCAGGCGGAGGGGATGGTCCTGCTGGACATGGCCTGGCAGATCGATCCGAACATCCACGTGTTCACGGTGGACACGGGCCGGCTGCACCAGGAGACCTACGACTTCATCGACCAGGTCCGGGACCACTACGACATTGACATCCAGGTGTATTTCCCCGACCTGCTCCAGGTGGAGAACATGGTAGGCGCCCACGGCGTGAACCTGTTCTACAAGTCCGTGGAATCGCGCTTCAGGTGCTGCAACGTGCGCAAGGTGGAGCCGATCCGGCGCGCGCTCGAGGGCCTGGACGGCTGGTTCACCGGGCTGCGGCGCGACCAGTGGGCCAGCCGGGCGAACATCCGCAAGATCGAGATCGACCACGACCATGGCGGACTGGCGAAGATCAGCCCCCTGGCGGACTGGACCCAGGAAGAGGTCTGGGACTACATCGAGCTCTATGACGTCCCGAAGCATCCCCTCTACGAACAGGGCTATACCAGCATCGGCTGCATGCCGTGCACGCGGGTCACGAAACCCGGCGAAGACGCCCGTGCGGGACGCTGGTGGTGGGAGAAGAACGCGCCCAAGGAATGCGGCATGCACTGCCCGGTGGAGACCGGCGGTTTCGAGCACGAGATGGAAGCGCTGGTGGCGGAGGAGGTGGAAAAATGAGCAACGCGGCCATCCTCTACCTGCGTCTGTTGCGCAGGATCGTCCGTGAATCCGCCTGCCGGCTCGGCGGGGCCGAGGAATCCTTCCTGGCCGCGGGGTTTTCCGCAAACGACGCGTCCGCGTCACCGCGGCCCGTGGGACACGACAAACAGCGCACGCCGCCCGTGGTGTGCGGCGGACCGGTTGAAAGGGACGACCGTGCCGGGTCGTGACGGCGGCGGCCCGCGGTTCGACGAACAGGATCGGGAACTGCTGCTGGAAGAGCTGGACGGATTCACCGCGTCCCTGCCGGACGAGGATGCCAGGACCCCCTACCTCGCCCTGCGGCGGGACATCGAAACGGGACAGGTTTCCCCGGAAAACGTCCCCAGCCTCGAGAACGTTCTCGAACTCACCCTGCAGTCCGGCCGCGTACGCCGTCGCCAGAGCGCCGTGGCCGAGAAGCGACTTCTCCGACTGTTCAACGGCACGCCCCGGGGAGCGGCCGTCAAGCAGGCCGTCGCGGAGACCAACGAGGCCCTGGTCGCCCTGAAAGGCCAGGTCCTCGACACCGTTTCCTTCGCCCCGGGTACGCCGGGCGCCTACCGGCTCCTCATCGACACGGAAGCGTGCCGGGTCGACCTCGAGATCACCCGCCGGGGCGTGTCGGTCAGGAACGTCGAGATCGGTATCTGAAAAACGTTGGCGCGACCCGCCCCGGCCGTATATTAGCCTTCAGGCAGGCGATCGATCCTCTCCTCCATGCATTATTCCTCCGGAACGGACGCCCATGGGCTACCCGCGCATCGATGGCCGCAGGGTGCAGGTTGAATCGCTGGCGGACCGGGAAAGCAAGCACCATATCGACGACATACGCGTCGATCCCGATGATCCGCTGCCTCCGGCTACATCCCGCCAGGCCAGCCAGATCGGGACGATTGCGGACCGCATGCGCGCGGCTCGATCCAGTGGAGCCTCCGTCATGCTGGCCTACGGCGCGCACCTGGTGAAGAACGGGCTCGCCCCCGTGGTCACGCGCATGATGGAAGGCGGCTGGATCACCCACCTGGCCACCAATGGCGCCGGCGTCATACACGACTGGGAATACGCGTTCCACGGGCGCTCGGAGGAGGACGTGCGCGGCCATGTCGCCCGGGGTCGTTTCGGCACGTGGGACGAGACCGGCCGGCATTCGGCGCTGGCGGTACTGGCCGGCACGGTGGACGGACTCGGGTACGGGGAGTCGGTGGGCCGGATGATCGTCGAGGACGGGTACCGCATCCCCGATCCGGCCGCACTTCAGAAGGCGCTCGCGGACTGGTCCGCCGATCCCGGGGACGACGAGGCCATGCCCGCCCGCGCCGACCTCCTGCAGACGATCGTGCGCCACGGAGTCGCACCGGGCCGCCACGCCGTCGAACATCCCCACAAGCAACATTCACTGACCGGGAACGCCTTCCGTCTGGGCGTGCCGCTCACCGTGCATCCCGGTATCGGGTACGACATCGTCTATACCCATCCCCTGGCTGGCGGCGCCGCGTACGGAAGGGGCGGGATGATCGATTTCCAGGTCTTCGCCGAGGGCGTCTCGCGCATCGACGGCGGCGTGTTCCTGTCCGTCGGCTCCTCGATCATGGCGCCGCAGGTCTTCGAGAAGTCCGTCTCGATCGCCAACAACCTGCGGCGGCAGGACGGGCTCGGTCCCGTGCGGCCCTTCATCGCGGTGAACGACCTCACGGAGGAGGACTGGGACTGGAACGCCGGGGAGCCGCCCATGGACGACCCGGCCTACTACAACCGCATGGGCAAGAGTTTCAGCCGCATGGGGGGCGAGCTGCTCTACGTCGCGGCCGACAACCGGCTGTTCATCCCCCATCTGTGCCGGCAACTGACCGGCTGAGACCAGGTTCGGGACAGGTACGGTAGTCTCGGATGGACCCCGATTCGGAACGCACGCGGCGTAGCATAATCCACGTCAAGGAGACTTAAATGGAAGCCTGGATCTTCGTCCACAACCCCCTCGATCGATACATCTCCGACTACAAGCGGACCTTCGACGCGTGGCAGGACGGGGGCGTGACCGGCATCGTGGTGGGCTATCTCCACTTCGAACGGGACGACGGCACGAGGATGCCGGTTTTTGGCAGCGATCCCGCCGTGTATCGTTCCTTTGGCGTCGATCCGCCTGGCGATATACCCCGCGATCCCGAGAAGGAACGCCTCTTCTCGGCCATGCTCGACGACGC
Source organism: bacterium (assembly GCA_965207085.1). GTDB lineage: Bacteria > JAAXHH01 > JAAXHH01 > JAAXHH01 > JAAXHH01 > JAAXHH01. Next base: position 1,221,121 of record CBDBLQ010000002.1, read on the forward strand.
CAGGGAGCGGGGCTGGCACATCATCACCTTCGGCGCAGGTCTCGGCGGGGGCCAGCGTCCTGTGGAGGATGATCCATACGGCGTGATCGGCCACGCCGCGACGGTCCAGGACGCCATGAACGCCCTGCCCCAGGCCCATGGGTTCCTCATCGACGGACCGGGGGAGCAACACTATGAACTCGCCTTCCACCACGGGGGTGAACTCTTCGAGATTCGCCCCGGCGAGGACACCCGCTTCGCCGCCCTGGGGTACGAGATGGATCGGCTTCAGCGGGGGATCGAACATCTCTGGGACCGCTTTCACCAGCTCACCCCGGTCGAGGTGCGGTACCGCGCGCCGGGCGGCATGCTGGCGGGCATGCAGCTCTTCGACATCAACGAGGACGCCCTCTACTGGCTCCGCGCCCGCCGGGAAACGGCCCTCGGACACATGGCCGCCATAGCCGAACAGGTCGGCAAACTCAACCGCAAGGTGGAACTCGGCGGCATCCCGCGCACGGCGGCCTTCTCCTCGCTGACCTGCCAGGATTACCACGCCATGGCGTCCTGGTTCGACTTCATCTTCCCCAAGCACTACTACTGGCACCGGGGCTTCGACGGCATGTACGGGACGGTCTCCCGCTGGGTGCAGCGGCTGCGGAAATGGAACCCGACGCTCACCGAGGAAGACGCCTTCGACGTGGTGAAGCTGCTCTTCGGCATCGACCTGCCGGGCGTGCGCACCCTGATGGACATGGAAATGGGGTTTCCCGAGGAGTTCTTCTCCACCATCGTGTACGGGGAGACCCGCCGCGCCCTGGAGGCCATCGGCGATACGGACAAGTGCATCTGCTGGGTCTCCACGGGGCGCGCGCCGCACGCGGGCGACGCCATGCCGGCGCGAGACCTGGCCGGTATCCTGAACGCCTCCAGGGAAGCCGGGCTCAAGCGCTTTCTCTTCCATCCCGACCCCGATATCGGCGCGGCCGAGTGGCACATCCTCACCAACATGTGCGGCAACCCCTGGCAGGAGTCCAATGAAGCGGTGTACTGGCCGCCCGATACGCCGAGGCTCGATTCCTTCAGCCACGGGCGCAAGCCGACGCGGACGGACTAAGCACAACGCGGTGCGGCATAGGCCCCTGGACGCAGACCGACCCGCAGCCGCGTGTTCGGACGCACTGGGTTTACGCGGACCGAACAGGCCCCGCGCAACGGTAAAGGAAGAACTCCCATGGCGCTGTCGGATTTTACCGGGCCAAACTACATCGACGCGTGGACGAAGGACCTGGACCGGAGGTGGCCCGAACGGGCGGCGATGGCGGACTGCGTCGTGCTGACACTTGTCGGATGGCGGGATGAACGGCACGTCGACGGTGCATCGGGCGGTGAGCGTTCGGTCGCGGACGAAAACGGTGCAACGATCCGACTGCTGGAACTTGGTGTCGGCGCAGGAGGACTCGCCCAAGCCGTGCTGAGTGCACTTTTCGATGGATCAGCGTCGGGGAGGACAAGTACCGTCGTATACACGGGGATCGAGGTCGAGCCGGCCCTCGTACAACATGGGCGGAAGTCGCTCGCGGCGGCCGGCCATCAGGACGCAAGCTTGAAACGCGCTGACCTCAGGGACGACGCCTGGACCCGCGGGCTCGGTCCCTTCGATGCGGTCTTCACCCTTCAGACCCTCCACGATCTCGGCGGCATCGACGCCCTCGAAGCCGTCTACCAACAGGCGCACGGACTCCTGGCACCCGGTGGCATCCTGGTCAACGCGGATTTCGTCGTGCCCTTCGAGAAAGACGACCCCGAGCGACCACGGAGATTGCCCGTTGAGACGCACGAGAACCTGCTCTCCAGCCTGGGATTTGTCGATTTCAGGTGTGCACTGCTAAGGGGGAAGATGGCGTGTATGTCGGCCCGTCAAGCGTAGCGAACCACCAAGTACTTGACAATCAGCCAATAATGGCGTAACTGATTTAAGTATTCTCGGTTATCTAATACCCTACGTGGGAGCACAGTACATGTTACAGGCCGCAATGTTTGTAGTCCCTGCAGTGGCTGAACTGGACAGGATAAAAGAAACAGGTTCATCTATACGCAAAGCACTTGCCGAAAATGACCATGACGACGAAGTGCAGGCGGATGTAACTGAAGCTGTTAATCTATTGGTGAAATACTATGACATGTTCCTGGCCAGTACTGTGTCAAAGGTTGAGCAGTCACTTTCACAGTGCCCCGCTGATGAAGAATTCGATCCGGATGAAATCATAACAAGCAGCTTGGAAAAGATGGAAGTGAGTATTGTTTCACTATTGCAGAATTTGGACAACCTTCCAGATATAGACCGACTTCCACAAAGTGCTTACAACCAAGTAGAAACATTCTGTTTAGGTTATGCCAGAAAGTACCAGGATTTGAGGGAGAAAATAGGTATACATGATGGACTGGCAAGCCCGGTCATGGCCAGGAAAATAAAAAGCAGGCAAGACCTATTTTCAATGCTGAAAGATGATGAATGAATGTGCCTTTTGCATTGCCTGCGTACTTCAAGGCCACGATGCGGTTTAGGCGTGACCTGAAAAAATGTCTGAGCAAGTACGAGAGGAAGTGGCCGAAGCCGTTGCGGGAATTGTGAATAGGACTGCCAAGGAAAAGCACAAGCCCAGAAAGCACAAACCCGAAAAAGGTGTTTACATTGTAACGATAAGTGCCTACCGCCTGTTCTATAAACTAATCAAGAACAAGAATGGCCAGCACCAAGGTTTGCTTTTACATATAGTACGTCGCCCCAAAGCTTACCGACCCAATACCGTCCACTGATTAACCCCACTCTGGCAATGTTTTGACACAGCCTGTTTACTTGGCGATGTAACTCCACATCCAGAGTTCCTTCAAATCCCCAGCTTCTTCCGCGCGGACGGCGCCCAGCCCAGAAGTTCGCGGGCCTTCGCCATGTTCATCTCCTCTCGCCCCTCGTCACCGGAAATGAAGAACACCTCGCAGCGGCCTTTGCCGCCGCGACATTTGCCGGCCTGTGCCTTATCGAGGAAACGCAGCCCGGCAAGGTAGGCCTCGGCCATGTCCTCCTCGTCGGTGTAGTAGAGTTTCGGCCCGCCGGGCGGGTTCTTGATCCGGTCGATGAACATGGCCCGGTTGCAGGGGCCGGTGATGCGGTAGACGAGCAGGCTCATGTCGTACTCGCGGGCGAAGTACCGGCAGATCTCCTCCGTCAAGCCCTTGGTCAGGCCGTACACGTTGGGGCCGTCCAGGGGTACCTCCTTCTCGGAAGGATACCAGGTCCGGTGCCGGTTGTGGACGCTCATGGTACCGGTGTAGATCCCCCGCGTGATCTCCATTTCGAAGGCGGTCAGCAGCAGCACGTGATGGCCCAGGCAATTGACGGTGTAGTTGTCAATCACCTGTTCCATGGAATGGTGCCGGTCGTGGCCGCCCTGGCCGCCCTTCATCGCCATGGTGATGAATACGTCCATGCCGTCCAGTGCGCGGCGTACCGCTTCGGGGTCGGCGATGGACCCTTCCACGTACTCGACATCGTCGTGCTGTGGAGCATTGAGATCAAGCACCCGCAGGTTGTGGTGTGGCTGGAGGTAGGGCGTGATGGCCGTCCCGACGAGACCGGAACCGCCGACCAGCAGCAGGTTCATGGCAGAGGGTCTTGTTAGTTCGCCGCCTCGGTCGCGACGGCCCTGGGCGTGATTTCAGGTCCCTTCGGCGTGTCCTTGATATCGAAACCGGCGGCGATGATCTGGTCGCGCAGCCCGTCTGCGTCGGCGTACCTTTTTTCCGCGCGGGCCTGGCGCCGCTGTTCGGCCAGGTCCGTGATGTGGTCCGGCACCGCCGTCTCTTCCGGTTCCCATTCGGCCAGGCTCAGTCCCAGTATTTCGTCGAACCGTATGATGGTGGCCTTCTTCAGGCCGTCCGGCAGATCGCTGCGGACCAGATCCCAGGTGACGGACATGGCGCGAGGCATGTTCAGGTCGTTGTTCACGACTTCGGTAAAACGCTGCATGTAGGCCTCGTCCGCTTCGGCGGCGGGCTCACCCCAGCCATGGACGGCCAGCCGCAGCCGGTTCAGTTGCCGTGCGGCGCCTTCGATGCTCTCCCATTTGAAGTTGAGCTTGGACCGGTAACTCGCGCTCAGGCAGAACAGCCGGTAGACGAGGGGATCGTATCCCCGGTCGATCAGCGTCTGCACTCGCAGGAACCCGCCCGAGGATTTCGCCATCTTGGCGTCTCCTAGCTGCAGGAAGTAGCCGTGCATCCAGAAGTTGGCCAGGCGCGTGCCGTGACAGGCCTCGGTCTGGGCGATCTCGTTGGCGTGATGCACCGAGATGTGGTCTTCGCCGCCCAGATGGATATCGAAATAGGGGCCGAGGAACTTGGCGGACATGGCCGAGCACTCGATGTGCCACCCCGGGAACCCGACGCCCCAGGGGCTGTCCCATTCCATCTGCCGTTGTTCATCCGGCGGGCTGAACTTCCAGAGGGCGAAGTCAGTCACGTTGCGCTTCTCCGCCATGGCGACCCGTGCGCCGGCCTCCAGTCCTTCCACGTCCAGCCGGGCGATAAATCCGTAATCGGGCTGCTTCGACGTGTCGAAATAGATCCCGTCGGAAGTGCGGTACGTGAATCCCTGCGCTTCGATGCACTGGATCTCCCGGATCTGCTCCTCGATATGGTCGGTCGCCCGGCACCAGGTGTCCGGCTCGAGGATGTTGAGCCGCCGCATGTCCTCCTTGAAGACCCCGGTGTAGAACTCGGCGATCTCCCATGCCGTCTTCCCGGCGCGGCGCGCGCCCTCTTCCATCTTGTCCTCGCCGGTGTCCGCGTCGGAGGTCAGGTGACCCACGTCCGTTATGTTCATCACGTGCCGGACCTTGTTGTACCCATTGAAAACCAGCGCGCGGCGCAACAGGTCGCCGAACACGTAGGTGCGCATGTTTCCGATGTGGGGGAAATCGTAGACCGTGGGGCCGCATGCGTAGAGCCCCACCTCGTCCGGGGACAGCGGTTCGAATTCACGCAGGCTGCGGGTGTAGGTGTCGTACAGGACGAGGGGCATGAAACAGGGCTCCGGCGGAACGCGCTACACGGTCGATTCGAGTTTGTACCAGATACGCAGGAGGGCGGTCGATGTCAAGCGGGAATTGGGTGAGATAGTCATCATCATCGGGTGCGATTTTCATGTCAACGCGCTTTTAACGAGGATTTAGCCATAAGTCAGTCTGAGTCCTTTAGAACCGAAAAATGATTGTGTATTTATGGTGGATTCACTATAATCCCAATGAACACACCGATACTCAAACCGATTGAATGGGTGGGCTCCAGCAGGTCGGATCTTAGTGGTTTTCCTGATGCCGTTCGTGAAGTGTTCGGTTTTGCGCTCTATCAAGCCCAGGTCGGACTCAGGCACCGTGACGTCAAGCTGCTCAGAGGCCTTGGTAGCGATATACTAGAGATTGTTTCTCGTTATGACGGCGATACATTCAGAGCGATTTATACGGTACGGTTCAGAGGAGTCGTTTACATGCTACATGCTTTCCAGAAGAAATCCAAGCGAGGAAGAGCAACACCTAAACCAGAGATCGACTTGGTCAGGAGCAGGTTACAGACAGCAGCACAACATTATCGGGCAAATTACGTAGGAGACCAGAACCGATGAAAACTCAAAGCGTGAAAATCGAACGCGGCAGCGGAAACGTATTTGCCGATCTGGACTTACCGGATGCCGAAGCGCACCTGCTCAAGGCTGAATTGGTGACGCGGATCGACAAGATTATCCGACAACGTGGCCTTCAACAGGTCGAGGCGGCGAAACTGCTCGGCCTTTCTCAACCCGACGTGTCGCGATTGATGCGAGGGGACTTCAAGGAATACTCGATGGAACGGCTTCTGCGCCTTTTGACCGCACTTGGACGTGACGTTGCCATCATCATTCATGACTCGGACGCCGGCCGACCGGGACGACTCAGCGTCCAGGCTTGAATGCCTCCAACGCGCCAGTCCCGACGTAGCGCAACCTACTGGTCCGCGGCCACGTCGTCCTCCCAGTCCAGGGTCTTGAACCAGTAGTCCCGCCGTTCCTTCAGCCATCCGTCCTCGGTCCGCAGCAGGATCCAGTTGTCAAAGAAATTCAGGGCGTCCGTTTCTCCCTGGCGGATCGCGATGGCCTCGGCGCCGCGGTCCAGGGGTTCGTCGAAGGGGATGAACAGCCGGTCGCTGTTGCGCAGGACCTCGTGTTCCGGTTTGGGGGAGGAAGCGATGACGGCTTCGGCGTTGCCGTTCAGCACCTCCTGGAAGGCGAGGATGTCGTCGTCGAACTGCTGGATGGTCGCGCTGGGAAAGTTCTTCCGCGCCGCCTGGACCGAAGTCGAGCCGCGGCGCACCGCGATGGTCACGTCGGCGCGATCGTAGTCCGCCTTGTCGACGAGATGTCCCGCCTCATCCCTGCTGGCGGCCAGCAATAGTTCCGAATGGGAATAGGGCCGGGTGAAGTTCACGCTCAGGTTGCGCGCGGGGGTGATGGACATGCCGGCGATGATCACGTCGAACTTGCCGGCCAGTAGTCCGGGGATGATCCCGTCCCAGGCCGTGGGTATGAACTCGATTTCCAGGCCGGCGTCGGCCGCCAGGCGGCTGGCCACGTCGATCTCGAAGCCCACCAGTTCCCCCTGCTTGTTGCGCATGGCCCAGGGGACGAAGGTCGATACGCCGACGCGTATGGTTCCCCGCTGCTTGATCTGGTCGAGCAGGCTGGTTCGCGCGGTTTCCGACGCAGACCCGCAGGCTGATACGATAAACGCGGCGATGAGCGCCGAGCAGACGGCGGCCAGGACGCGCTTGCTTTTGAATGTCATGTAGAGGGATCCTCTCTCGGAGGTGAATGTCCGATCAAAGCGCGGGACTCAGCGCCCCCTCGCCGAAGATGACGGGGAACGTGTGCCCGGCCCGTGACCGCGTCGCCGCGTCCATGAAGCATATGCTGAAGGCGCGCCGCGCCGTATCGGTGCGGTTCGTCCCGGAACTGTGCAACATCCAGTTGTGCATCAGCATGGTTTCGCCGCAGGCCACTTCCATGTTGATGGGCGCGTTCTCGGCCACCGCGGTCTCCGCCTGCTCCTCCGTCAGGAAACCGGAGCCGTGGCTCGGGTTGATGAGCCGGCGGTGCGATCCGGGTATGATCTTCACGCAGCCGTTCGCTTCCACGGCAGGATCGAGCGCCGTCCACAGCGTGACGAGCGGGTCGCGGTCCAGGTCGGTCCACCGGTCCTGGTGCCAGACGAGGGGCGTCCCTTCGCCGCTGGGCTTGTTCATGAACATCGCGCGGAAGCAGGCTACCGGCGTATCGGCACCGTAGATCCGCTCGCAGATCGCCTCGAAGATCGGCTTCTGCATGAAGGACAGGTATGCCGGATCAAGTTCCAGGTCCTGGATCTTCCGGTAACAGAGCGTGGCCCCCTTGTGCCCCCTGCTTTGCGGTCCGGGCCTGTCGCCCCCGCGCTCCGGGTCGCGGTCGAGCTGCATCATGACCCGGCCGTAGTCGATGTCGGCCCGGCCCAGCATGATGTCGTCGATGCGCTCCTGGAGCTGCTCGAGCTCGCCCGGATCCATCACGCTGCCGAGACGAAGGTAGCCCTGTCGTTCGAATACCGCCCACTGGTCTTCGGTGATCCGGGTATTCATGGTGGTCGCTCCTGTTGGTCGGGATAGGGGCCTGGATGTGATTCAGGTCGCATGGCCATTCACGGCCCGTTCCAGGTTACGTTGGGATTCCGGGCCTGGTCGCTTTCCAATTTACGCCGAATCTGCAGCCCCAAGCAACCGTTCAAACCGGAAAGTCTCATTGGCGATCGTGTTGGGCTGCCCCAGCGCCGTTTCGGCCAGCCATTCGCCGAAGGCGCAGGAGAACTTGAACCCGCTCCCGCTGAAGCCGCAGCCCACGGTCACGCGGTCATGGGCCGGATGCCGGTCCAGCACGGGCAGTTCATCCGCCGTGCGGGTGTACATGCAGATCCGCATGGCCGTGAGCGGGCCGTTCGCATCGGGAATGAACCGCCGCAGGCACGCCCGTACCTCCTCCTCGTCTTCCGGACGGGCTTCGCGGTCCAGATGCTCGGGATCGGACGTCTCCCCGAAAGTGTGCAGCGCCAGCTTGAACCCCGGATGGTCCGGCATCATGGGGAAACCATAGTATTCGCCGTCGTAATCGGGTGCGGGGATCTGCCAGATCGGCAGCGCGCCCACGTCGAAGGACGCCGCGTTCCGCGCCGGCCACACCCAGGCCAGGGGCTGCCGGGATACGGTCAGGGTGAGGCCCAGGTCCGCGATAAGCCGGTGGGTCCAGGATCCGCCGGTGAAAACGACCTGGTCCGCGCTGTAACGGGCGTGCCCGGTCTCGACCTCCACGCACCGGGCCGCCTCCTTCCACCCGGTCACGGCTTCCCGGCCGTGGATCTCGGCGCCGCGTCTCAGCGCCTGGATGAGGTGGCTCGCGATGCCCAGTTCCGGACGCAGGAGTCCGCCGACCGGATCATACATGCCTTGGTAGCCGGACTCGAGCGTGAACTGAGGATACCGGTAGGCCACTTCGTCGGCGGGCAGGACTTCGTGCCGGACCTTGCCCCGCAAATGGTCCCACGAGCCGGAGTCAGACATGAGCAGGTAACCCGTCGTCACCAGGATCTGCTGGCCGGTTTCGCCCTCGAGCAGCCGCCAGAGCTCGAAGGACCGCCCGATGAAGGGTTCGTAAGGCGTGTCCACGTACACCGCCGTCTTCGTTTGGCGGGAATACCCGTGGGAACTGCCCTGGGCGTGGGGCAGGTCGAAGCGTTCCAGCCCGAGTACCTTCGCGCCCCGGGAGGCCAGGTGGTAGCAGGTGGCCGAGCCCATGGCGCCCAGGCCCACCACGATGACGTCGTAATGGTTCTTCATCGACCCCCCGCCCTCTCGTGCGTGGTGCCGGTCGGTTCTGGCCGCGCTTCCCTTTGCGTGGTGCCGGCCTGCTTCAGCCGCGCTTCCTCACTAATCTGGCCAGGTCCGGTCTCCATGTGCCGGACCAGGTCCGGGAAGAACCGCAGGAAGTGCCCTTCCATCTCGTCGTAGTTGGCCTCGAGTTCCTCCACGGAACCCGCCAGCGTGTTGGGCCGCCGGATGCGCATGGACAGGCCGTCCAGCGCCCGGCCGATCCCCGCGATTTCCCGGTAGCCGTGCAGCCAGTCGTGCCTCGCCATGTGCCGGATCACCCGCGACAGGACCGGCGGCATATCGCCTCGGTAGTCGCTGAGGGACCCGTAGGTCCGCTCGATGAACGCGGAGAGCGGCTCGTTCGAGAAGTCGGTCCAGTGACGGGCGAGAAAATGGTCGTAGCAGATATCGACGATGATCCCGGCGAACCGGCGGCGGGAGGGACTGATGAGCGCCTTGCTCTCGCGTACCACGTCGTGGCTGTCGGTAAAGCGGTCCACGGCCACGTGGCTCCGCATGCCCCGCATGACGGCGCCGTTGTACGGCTGGCGGTCCACGGGTCCCCGGACGAAATCCGTCATCAGGTTCCCCACGCAGGATTCGGGCGTGTCTTCGGCGAAATACAGATGGGCGAGATAGTTCATGGATCGGGCAACCGCGCGTCGACGGGACAGGCAACCGCGCGCTTATGGCTCGTAGAGCCGGGTCTCCACCAGGATCTCCGAATGGAGCGTCCGGTGCACGGGACAGCGGTCGGCGATTTCGAGCAGGCGCGCCCGCTGCTCTCCGGACAGGTCGCCGATCAGTTCAATCTCGCGCTCGATGCGGTCCACCTTCCCTTCGGCGGTCTCGCAGGTCTCGCAGTGGCTGGCGTGGATCTTAGCGTGGCTGAGCCGGACGACGATCTCCTCCAGCGGCCAGGATTTCCGGTCGGCGTACATCCGCAGCGTGATGGACGTGCAGGAGCCCAGCGCCCCGAGCAGCAGGTCGTAGGGCGTCCCGCCGCGGTCCGTGCCCCCCACCGATTCGGGTTCGTCCACGGTCAGGCGGTGGCCCGAGGCCACGACCTCGGTATAGTAGTGTTCCCGTCCCGTGCGCACCACCACCTGGCTGCCCGCCGCTTCGGGACCGCCGTCCCCCGCGGCGGACACGTCCAGGTACCGCGTCGCCCACGCCGCGGCGGCCCGGCCCACGTAGAAGGCGTCGGCCTCGTCGGACAGCAGGTGATCCGCCTTGTCGAGAGAGAGGAAGCTCTTGGGATGCATGGCGGCCTGGAAGATGCGGGCGGCGTTCTCGATCCCGACCGTCTGGTCGATGGGCGAGTGGCACACCAGCAGGGCGCGCCGCAACCCACGGATCGTCTCTTCCATCCGCGTCTCTTCCAGGTCTTCGAGGAACTGCTTCTTGATCAGGAAGGAACGGCCGGCGAGCGTGACGGTCGCCTGGCCGGTCTGTTCGATGGTCTCCCGGGCGTCCCCGATCAAATGGGCCACGTGCTTCGGATCGGCCGGCGAGCCAATGGTCACGACCGCCTTGCAGGAAGGAATGGACGCCGCCGCCTTGAGCACGGCCGCGCCGCCGAGGGAGTGCCCGATCAGCACCTTGGGCGCTTCGTGGCGGGACGCGAGATACCTCGCCGCGGCAACCAGGTCGTCCACGTTGGACGCGAAACCGGTATCGGAAAAGTCCCCTTCGCTGTCGCCGAGGCCGGTGAAGTCGAACTGCAGCACGGCCATGCCGTGGTCGGACATCTCCTGGCTGATGCGCCGTACGGCGTTCAGGTTCCGGTTGCAGGTGAAACAGTGGGCGAAGAGGGCGTAGGCGACCGGCCTGCCGTCGGGCGGCAGGCTGAGCCGCGCGGCAAGCAGGTCGCCGTGGTCATTGGGAAAGCTGAGCGTCTGAACGGGCATGGCAGTCCCCGGTCCGCGTTCGACCCGTTCCTACTCCAGCTGGGCGGCCTCGTCCGACAGGCGCCGGAGTACGTTCTCCAGCTGCTGCAGCGAAACCCCGTATTCGGACCAGTCGCCCGCCTGGAGGTGGCCCTGGGCCTCGTCGAAGTGGGACACCGCCCGCCTGGCCAGGTCGTTCAGCGTGACCCGCCTCGGTTGCGGAACGAGTTGCCCGTCGCTCGTCTGTGTCGTCTCCAGGGCGAGGGTCGCGCCGTCGAAGGCGAAAATGGCCGAAAGCGCCTGGTCGAGGGTCTCCCGCATGGCGATGCGGTTGCCGTAGGCGACGATCACGCGCTTGAGCTCGGGCAGGCCGCCCCGGGTGGACCGCTGCCGCAGGTACAGGGGCTCGATGTAGAGCAGCGACTCCTGGATCGGCACGACGATGATGTCGCCGCGGATCACCTGGGAGCCCTCCTGGTTCCAGAGGGTGAGCTCCTTCGCGATATCGGCGTCCTGAGTGATCCTCGCCTCGATCTGCATGGGGCCGTAGACCAGTTCCTGCTTCGGGAAGTTGTAGACCTTGATGCGGCCGTAGAGCGGCGCGTCGCAATGGGCGGCCATCCAGCCGATCATGTTCTCCTTGTTGGCCGGCGTGAAGGGCAGCAGGAGGAGCATTTCCTCCTTCTCCATCAGGGCCGTCTTCATCACGGCGTAGTACGGGTACACCTGCTGTTCCTGCTCCGCGTACACCTGCTGGGGCACCGCCCAGAGGTCTTCCTTGTTGTAGAATACCTGGGGATTGCGCATGTGATAGATGCGGTACATGGCCGCCTGGATGGCGAAGAGGTCGCGGGGATACCGGATGTGGTCGCGCAACGTCTGCGGCATCTCGCTCAGCGGCCGGAACAGCGTCGGGAAGATCTTCTGGTACGTCAGCACCATCGGATCCGTCTCGTCCACGAGGTAGAAGTCGGTCTCGCCGGTATAGGCGTCGATGACCACCTTCACCGAGTTGCGGATGTAGTTGATGTTCTGCAGCGTGGGCTGGTTCTGGACGAACCTGCGTTGCGGCGGCGGGTTCAGACCGGGAATGTCCGATTGCGGTCCGGTGCCCAGGTCGCCCTGGTCCGGCATCTGCAACAGGCCGCTGAAGCGTTGCGAATAGGGATAGGAGCCCGTGGTCGTGTAGGCGTCGATCATCCAGTAAAGCTTGCCGTCGGCGACGACCAGGTAGGGATCGTGATCATAGTCCAGGAAGGGCGCGACGTTCTCCACCCGGCTCTGCAGCTGACGGTAGAACATCACCTGGCTCTCGTCGGTGATCAGCGGACTGATGGCGAAATTGACCTCGCTGAAATACCGGGCGAAGGCCAGGCGGCGGAAATAGGAGCTGAGTTCCACCCCGCCGTCGTCCTGGTACCGGCTGAACTTGTTCTCGTCGCCCTCCGGGTAGTCGAACTCCTCCTGCGTGGTCTTCACGACCGCGTAGGCGTCCATGTTCTCGCCGAAGTACAGTTCCGGGCGCCGCACCGTAAGGTCTTCGCTGATGGAAACGGGCGGGATGTCCTTGACGAAGAGGTCCGGCAGTCCTTCGGGCGTGGCCGTATTCACCGGGCTCAGGCACAACCCGTAACCGTGGGTGTAGAAGAGATGCCGGTTCTGCCAGGTGGGCGAAGGAAGTTGGGCGTAGGACAACTCCCGGGCCGCAAGCATGACCTGGCGATACTGCCCGTCGATCATGTACCGGTCCTCGTCCACGCTGGAGAAATCGTAGTAGGTCCGGATCTCCTGGAGTTGCTGGTACGTGCGCCTGAGCGGACGCTTGTCCTGGACCTTGAGGTTGTTGATGGTCGTGATGTTGTTCTGGATGTCCCCCGCGCCGAGGTTCTCCTGGATCTGGAAGGGCACCTCGTCGACCCCTTCCAGGCCGTATGCCTGCAGCGTATAATCGATGCTGTGCTGGATGTACGGCGCCTCCCGGTCGTACTCGTTGGGCGCCACCACGAAATACTGAACGAGTCCGGGATACACCGAACCCACGATCAGGGACGAGGCGATCATGCCGCCGATGGCGAAGAACGGCAGGTTGCGGCGCTGCGAGCGGAGCGTCATCAGGAACAGCCCGGCGCCGCCAATGGCCACGAAGAGCAGGATCCACAGCGCGTACATCCGGGCGTGCAGATCGGTGTACCCCGCGCCGAAGGCGAATCCCGATTCGGAAAACAGCAGGCGGTACATGTCGAGCCGGTAGCCCCAGGCCATGAGCAGGAAGACGATGGCGCCCAGGACGCAGATGTGGTTGCGGGCGTACGACCGGATCTGTATGCCGCGCTCTTCGATGGTGACGGCGCCGCGATAGAGATAGTAGAGGGTGACCGCGATGGCCGAGGCCACGACGAGGAGCAGCAGCCAGAACCGGACGAAATGCCAGATCGGCAGCGAGAAGACGAAGAACCCGATATCGAGATTGAATATGGGATCGGTGGCGCCGAAGGCCTCCTGGTTGAAGAACCGGAGCATGCCGTCCCAGTTGGCCAGGCCGATCAGGCCCATGATGGCGGCAATGACCAGGATGCCGATGATCGTCACGACCTCGATCAGCCGGGAGTTGGAGAAAAGCTGTTCGAGTTCCGACATTTCCTCGTTGAACAGGTGCAGTTCGGTGAGGCGCGTGGAAAAGTACCGCGCCAGGTAGACATTCGCCCCGAGGCCCACCAACGCGACCAGTCCGAAGACCAGCCCCGTGAAGAACTTGGCGCCGATCGTCGTCCAGAACACGTCGTCGAAGCCCAGTTGACCAAACCAGAGCGCCTCGACGAAGATGTTAGCCCAGAATCCGCTGAGGATCCACAGTCCGATTACGGCTGCGGCCGCTATGAAGAGTAGTGATCTGAATCTGCCCAAGATATCGCTCCTTGCCCGTTGAGTTGAGGACGATCCGGGTAATCGGAGCGCCCCCGAAATGGTGTCGCTTTCAACACCCGCGTGTTGCCTTCTGAATCTACTTCAATCGGTGCTCCAACATGCAGACTGAACGTGCCGTACATACTGGCCAGACGTGCCGTACATACTGGTCAGACGTGCCGCAGCCCCGCCACCGATATGCCGTCATCCAGCATCATGGGACGGGCGACCTCGCGAATGCGGGCCTTTACATCGTCGTCGGTGATATACCGAACCTGGTTGATCCCGTCGATGCGGAACAGCATCTCGAGACCGGCCTGCTGAAGGGCCGTCGTTTCCGTTGCTGCAGGCAACAGGTCGCCCATGCCCGCCGCGTAGTTGCTCCAAAGGCGTTCGACGGCGTCGAAGATCCCGGCCGCGACCCGTGGCCTGTTGTACGCGTGCAGCAGGTAGTGGGCCATGATGAAGCCCGCGTCCTGGGCCGGGTGCCCGTAGTTGACGAATTCCAGGTCGAAGGTGTGTATCCGTTCCTCCGCGGCGATCACGCTGGCCGTCCAGAAGTCGCCGTGGAGCAATGCCAGCTTCGTCTCCGTGAACGTCTCGGCCAGCCGGCGGGCGACTCGGTTCAACGCCGGGTCTTCGACGAAGTAGAAACAGTACTTGTACCGCAGGCCCTGCATGGCTTCGTTGTCGAATTGCTCGCGCAGTTCCCGGTCGTCCCAGGTCTGCCCGTGCAGGGTCGAAAGGAACCCGCCGAGTTGCTCCGCCACGGCAGGCTCGACGCGTCCCCGCTCCAACTCGGTTTCCAGGGACGGGCGCTTTCCGAGGTCCGACATGACCAGGATGCGGTCCGCGTCGTCGAAGTGCAGGACGGCCGGAACGGTCCCCTCGGGGGACAGCCCGTTCAAAACCCGGAGGGCCCGCGTCTCGTAGACGATCCGGTCGGTGGTGACTTTGAGGTCCGGGAAGAGCCGCAACGCGTCCAGGGCCTGTTTCACCACGACCGAACGGTCGGCGGCGGTGACCCGCAGCACGGTATTCAGAAACCCGCCGCCCAGTTCTTCCACCGTGCAGGAACCCTCCGGCGGCGGGGCCAATAGATGTCTTGTGTGAACGTACTCCGCTACATTATCTTTGTCGATGTTCATGACCAAAGTGGCTTCATCGCGAGCGCGATTCCCATCGCGCCAAGCCATGCCTTCCGGCCAATGATTCCGTATCCGCCCACCGCACTCGTTCTGCTCGCCAAGTACCCCGATCCCGGTACCGTCAAGACCCGTCTGGTCCATGGCACGGCGGAGAACGGTTATGCCGGCCTCAAGGACATGCGCGACCGGTCGGGCGCGGGGCTCGGTCCGGACGAAGCCCATCGCCTGGCGGCCGGGATGTACCGCGCGTTCCTGGTGGACCGGTTCGCGGCGCACCGGGGACGGGACTACGATGTCCTGCTGGCCACGTCCCAGCCCGAATACTCGGACGCCTTTCGCTCGATTACCGGGCCGGACGTCCCGTACCACGCTGTGTCCGGCGCGAATTTGGGTGAGATGATGCTCGGCCTGTTCGAGGATCTGCTCGGTAGATACCCGTACGTGCTGATCTCCGGGAGCGACATGCCCCGGCTGGAGGAAACGGTCATCGATCGAGCCCGCAAGTCCCTCTCATTCCATGATATTGTGCTTGTCCCGGCCCAGGACGGCGCGTACAATCTTATCGGCATGCGCAAGCCGCACCGCATATTCGATATCTCGCGCTGGAGTTCGGGATCGGAACTCGAGGAGACCGTCGCCCTGCTTCGGCGGCGCCGGATCACTCACGAGGTGCTCGACGAGTTCCGCCTGCTGGACATCGATACGATCGAAGACCTGGTGCAGTTGATGCGCGGTCCTGAAACCGTCGACGCACCGGAAACCAATACCTTTCTGACGGCGCTCGACGAACGACTGGACTTCGCGGATTGAACCCGCGAATCAACGCCGTATATTAAACCGGGCGGGCTTCGGGTGTCAAGGGATTTCAAAGGCAAACGGGTCACCGTACTTGGGCTCGGCGTGCTCTCCGGCGGCGCCGCGTCCGCACGGTATTTCGCCGCGCGGGGAGCGGACGTTACCGTCACCGACCTGCTGCCCGCGGAAGCGCTCCGGAAGTCCATCGATGCGCTTTCGCCATGGCCGATCCGCTACGTGCTCGGGGAACACCGGGAGGAAGACATCACCGGCGCCGACCTCGTGGTGGTCGGGCCCGCCGTCCGGGACGACAGCCCCTTTCTCCGGCTGGCGCGGGACCGGGGCATTCCGCTGACTACCGAGATGAACCTGGTCTTCGAGACCTGCCGCCGGCCGGTCATCGGCATCACAGGCAGCAACGGAAAGACCACCACGACCCGGCTTGTCGGGGCGCTGCACCAGGCGGTCGACCCGGATACGCTGGTGGGCGGGAACATCGGCCGGGCCGTGCTCAACGAGCTTGAGGATAGTGGCGGAGCCGCGGAGCCTGGCGGGGCGGTCGGCGGCTTGCCGACCGGATCCGGGGAGGCGCCCGCCGGCAGTCCCGTGATCCTCGAGCTTTCCAGCTTTCAGTTGCACCGGCTGGCCTGGATCCGGCGAAGCCCCGGACTGGCCGTGGTAACGAACCTGTCGCCCAATCACCTGGACTGGCACGGTACCTTCGACGTCTATGAGCAGGCCAAGCGGCACATCGTGCACTACCAGTCGCCGGAGGACGTGGTCGTCCTGAACGCCGATGACGGGCGGCTGCGCAAATGGGCGGCTTTCTGCCCGGGACGGGTCGCGTGGTTCAGCATGGAAGGCCCCGTCGAGATCGGATGCTACGTGCGGAATGGACAGGTGGTCTTCCGCGACGGTTCCGGCGAGAGGAACGGCTCCGGCGCACGCGGCGCATCGAAGGCAGGCAATGCTGCCACCAAACGCGATCCAGCGGCCGAACGCACCATTTGTCCCGTGGATGCCCTCAGGCTGCCGGGTCCGCATAACCTGGCCAACCTGCTGGCCGCGGTGACGACCGCATGCCTGGGCGGGATCCCGGCATCGGCCATCCGGTCTACGGTCGAGACATTCCGCGGCGTGGAACACCGCCTGGAAGAGGTAGGCGTTATCGATGGCGTGGGTTACTACAACGATTCGGCCTGCACCACGCCGGCGTCGACGATCACGGCACTCCGGGCTTTCGACGCGCCGGTCGTCCTGATCGCCGGCGGATACGACAAAGGGACGGCCTTCGACGAAATGGCCGAGGAGATCGTCCAACGTGTTCGGGCAGTCGTCCTGATCGGCGCGACCGCGGACGCGATAGAGACGGCAATCATGAAAGTCGGTGGGACCGATTCGGGCGGCGTGGATTCGGGCGGCGTGGATTCGGCCGTCGCAAACTCGGCCGGTGTGAAATCGGCCGGCATGAAACCATCCGTTGCGAATCCGCCCGTCATCGCCCGCGCCGAAACGCTCGATGACGCCGTGCGGCAAAGTGCCGACCTGGCGCGGCCCGGGGACTTGGTGGTGCTGTCGCCCGGCTGTGCCAGTTACGACATGTTCACCAATTTCGAGGAACGGGGACGGCGGTTCAAGGAAGCCGTGGTCGCGCTGAAGTGAGTGACACCGCGTGTGTAAGTCGCGGCACATCAGTAAGTGGCCGCGCTCGATGGCCGCACGCTCGAGGGACGCGGACGGGAACGCGAAACACCGTATAATCGGAAAGTACAGCACCTGGAGGATCCGGCATGGCCATTGAAACCGTGGGCGTCATCGGATGTGGATTGATGGGATCGGGCATCACGCAGGTGTGCGCCCAGGCGGGTTACCGGACGATCGTCCGCGAGGCATCCGACGAGTTGGTGAGCGGTGGTATCGGGCGAATCGACGGCCTCCTGTCACGCAACGTATCAAAGGTGAGGATGACGGACGAGGAAAAGGCGGCCGTGCTCGGGCGCATTACGGGCACGACGGCATTCTCAGACCTTGCCGAATGCGACCTGGTCATCGAGGCGGTGACCGAGAACCTGGAAACCAAGCAGGAGGTCTTCCGCACCCTCGACTGTATCGCACCGCCCGGCGCCATCCTGGCGAGCAACACCTCCTCCATTTCCATCACCGAACTGGCCGCGGCGACTGACCGGCCGGAAAAGGTACTGGGCCTCCATTTCTTCAATCCAGTGCCGGTCATGGGACTCATCGAAATGATCGTCGGACTGCAGACCAGCGCGGAGACCGTGGATACGGCCCGGCAGTTCGGCGAATCGCTGGGCAAGCAGGTGATCCAGGTCAAGGACACGCCGGGCTTCATCGTCAACTACCTCCTCATCCCCTACCTGCTGGACGCGGTGCGCCTGGTCGAATCGGGCGTGGCCACGAAGGAGGACATCGACGCGGGCATGGTCCTGGGATGCAGCCATCCCCTCGGTCCGCTCAAGCTGCTCGATTTCATTGGCCTGGACACCACGCTGTACATCGCGGAAGTGCTCCACGACGCCTTCCGCACCGACCAATATGCCGCCCCGCCCCTGCTGCGCCAGATGGTCGCCGCCGGGATGAACGGGCGCAAGACCGGCCAGGGGTTCTACACGTACGATTGACGCGCGCGTCATGCCGACCGAGTTGGCTTTCACGCCGACCAGGCAGATTTTTACTTGTACAATTGTACAATGTCCAGTAAACGCAAGTGTCAGCATTGCGAGCCCTATGACACAGTGTATCCGACCGTAGTGTATCCAACAGTACAGATTGAAAACGAGAGGCAGCTGAATGAGCGATTCACCCGGTAACGAGGCAGTCCTGCTCATTGCGGACAGCGAGCGCGACGCCGACATGCTGTACGCCGCGGGGATGTTCGTCCCCGATCCCTTCACCTTCCTGCAAGTGAACGGCCGGTCGACCATCATGATGAGCGACCTGGAAATCGACCGCGCGCGGGAACAATCGAAGGTCGATGAAGTCGTATCGCTCACGAGTTATTCGGACCGCGCGAAGAAGAGTGGCAACGCGGATCCGGGACTCGTGGACGCCGTGGTCGAACTGCTCCGGGAACGGGAAGTGAAGCGCTGCAGCGTACCAAACAGTTTCCCCCTAGGCTACGCCGACAAGCTTCGGGATCGGGGATTCGCAGTCGAGTCGAAAGAGGATCCCTTCTGGGACCAGCGTCCGGTGAAGACCGACGACGAGATCGCGGCCATCTCGAACGCCTCCCGCCACACGGAAGACGCCCTGCGCATGGCATTCGACATCCTGGCCGATGCTGCCGTGAAGGACGGCCTGCTCCGCGGACCGGAGGGGCCGCTGACTTCCGAATATCTCCGGAAGCGTATCCACGTCTACCTGCTGGAACGGGACTGCATCGCCCAGCACACGATCATCGCCGGCGGTATCCAGGGCTGCGACCCCCACAATGGGGGTTCCGGATCGCTGCGCGCCGGCGAGCCCATCATCTTCGACCTGTTTCCCAAGTCTACGAAGACCGGCTACTACGCGGACATCACCCGCACCGTCGCGAAGGGTCCGGCGTCCGACACGTTCCGGCGGCTGTACGATACGGTGCTGGAAGGACAGGAAATCGCGCTTTCAAGGGTCCGGGCCGGGGTGGACGGCCGGGAGATCCATGGAGAAGTGGAACGGCTGTTCGAGAGCAGGGGATACGAGACGGGTGCAAAGAACGGCCGCATGCAGGGCTTCTTCCACGGCACGGGCCACGGCTTCGGCCTGGAAATCCACGAACCGCCCCGCATATCGAAGGTGTCACAAGGCCTCGTTGCCGGCCACGTCGTGACCGTGGAACCGGGCCTGTACTACCCCGACCTCGGCGGAGGCGTTCGGATCGAAGACAATGTGGTCGTGACCGAAAGCGGATGCGACAACCTGACGCGGCTTGAGAAGGTGTTCGTGGTTTAGAGCAAATTGACGGTACGCTAGGCAATAGACGTAAGAAAACTGTGCACATCACCCAGAACGGGATGATCCAAATCCCAGTAGCCGTTTTTCGCTGCCACACCAACGGATACGTGAGGGTCCGGCTTAGTAGCCAAGAATGCGTGCGCACGAGCTTTATATGGCCTGTCTACGGACACTTCAGGTATCGCTGTGACACAATTTAGAAAGTCATCGATACACCGATTCTCCGGTTCGTCCTTAAAACTCTCGCATAGTAGTGTCTCCAGCATACCCGGACGATTGTCACCAGGCAAAATCAACACTGTCACCTTTGGACTAGTATCGGTAGGGTAACCTGGCTGCGCAGGTAACGGAAGACCTGCGTTTTCCAAAGACGATCTAACACTCTGGAACGCACTTTCGGCGCAGGTTTCCGCATCGCGAACTATGCCGATACTTCGTACGTTCTTTTCGAAACCTGACGATGTCACTATGGCACGAAGAAACCCGCGGAGTCCATTCACACCACCAAAATCGTGAATTTGGATATCCACTTGTTCTAGAGACAGGTGCTCAATAAACGCTTCGAAAAAGTTACACTCATCCCTGCCCTCCACAAGAAGCTGGGTTTCCGATTCGATTTGTATTGCTCGTGCCATATTAACGAACATCCAGGCCGTGTCGAACGGCAGCGTCGATCGACTCGCTCTCATAGGTAACGCAGCGAACCAATCCCTCAACGTATTCAAGCCTGTGCAGACTGAACCTCTCAGCACTTAATGTTTCATGGGCCGCGTCCACGCATTCTAGGCTGTAAGTGGTCGCAAACACCTGCACTTGGAAAAGTTTGGCCGCTTCATCTACTGCTCGCCAGACGTCAGCGAGAACGGAGTGGTGAAGACCGTTTTCGATCTCGTCCACCAGTACGAGACCATTCGGCGTGGTGCCTATGGCAAGGACGAGACGAGCGATTTGCGTCAAGCCTTCACCCATGGATGGCAGAGGAATTAGTTCGCTCAATCCAATGTCGCCCCATATCATGGGCGAACCGTTTGAGTAAATGACTTCGATGCTCTCCAATCTAGGTTCAACGGCTTTCATCGCACTTAAGAGTATTTCTCCCCGCTTTTGCCTTTTCAGGTTGGCAAGTCTGGACGCATCATCGTGCAGGCTCCTTCTTAGTCTCGGAAGGAGAATGATCTCGGGAAACTGAGATCCATGTGTGTGTTGCTCTATTACGAACTTATCCTCCCTCATATGTATGTGACTGTCGGAACCAATATCTGAATTATCGAAATACGTGAAGGTCAACGTACAATCATCAGTATAACTCATTTCCGAGCGATCTAGGGTGACTTCGGTTTGGGGCTGCCACGACAAGGAGATATGTAATTCCATTTCACCAAACTTTGAATGTGTTCCTGCTATCTCGATGGTACTTGCCGTATCCAACCTGTTAAAAAGCTGATCCCAGACATTCCATCCCGATTCGCTGAGAGTGCCTTGTTCCAGACCACGGACGACATGTGGGTCTGAAGCCATTCGAGCATTTCCAGCTCCTCCTAGCAGGAATACAGCCTCGAGCAAACTGGTCTTCCCCGAATTGTTCATGCCGGCAATGAGATTTATATCGCCCAGGTGGTTTATTTCCAGTCTGTTGAAGCAACGGAAACCATGTATCCGCAAGCTTTCTATCATTACGATTACTCCATCCGTATCAGATATCCCGATCCGATTGGGAAAACTGGAACTACTTTATTGGATCTCTTGTAACATACAAAGTACCGGATTAGATGGAAAAACCAAATCTTTCCTAGACTTCTATACTCTGAACCAAATACCCAACATCACCAACTACTTTCAGCGACTGGAAGTTGAATTAGGCAAGGAAGGTCCCGAATTTCGAGATGCCGCTTCAGTCCACCAGCGCCTGGTAGACGAGCGCCCGGATGCGCTGATGGTCGTCGAGACCCTGGGCGGGGATGACCTGCGTCATGTAGGAAACCACCAGTTCCTCCACCGGATCGACCCAGTACGTGGAGTGATAGGCCCCTCCCCAGGCGTAGGCGCCCGGAGAACCGGGCAGGCCGCTCCAGCCGATTTCCTTCGTAATGCCGAACCCCAGGCCGAACCCGCCTCCGTTGCCCTGCCACGCGTCGTGGACATGATCGACGGTCATGAGCTGCACGGTCTTGGGCGAAAGAATACGCGCCCCGTCCAGCGTGCCCCCGCGCCGGAGCGCCTCGAGGAAGCGGGCGTAATCTCCCGCCGTGGAGACGAGCCCCGCGCCGCCCGAGAAGCTCTTGCGCGGACCCTCGAGATACATGCCCTGTCCGACCATGTGGCCCGGATCGGGCGCGCGCTCCATCCCGCTTTCATCCGTCACCGAGTACACGACGGTGAGCCGGTCCACTTTCTCCGGCGGCACGTAGAAATGCGTGTCCACCATGCCCAGCGGCTCGAGGATCTCGACACGCAGGAACTCGTCCAGCGGCAGGCCGGAGGCCCGCTCGATCACCACGCCCAGGATATCCGTGGCGTAACCGTATACGAACCGCTCGCCCGGGTGGGCATCCATGGGCAGATTTCCCATGCGCTCGACCGTATCGGCAATCGGTTCGTCGCGGTCTGCGAAATACCACCCCACGACGCCGGCCTCCTCCCAGGCGCTGGCGCCGGGGCCCCATCCGTAGCCGATACCGGCCGTGTGGGTAAGCAGGTCGCGCACGGTGATCTTGCGATCGGCGGGGACCACCTCGAAGCCTCCTTCCTCGGTTTCAACAGCGACGGTCGTGCTGTCGTATTCGGGGATGAAGTCGCCCAGGTCCTGGTCGATCAGCAGGCGCCCCTGCTCCTGCAGGATCATCACGCCCACCGAGACGACCGCCTTGGTCTGCGAAGCGATGCGGAAGAGGTCCGTGATCTCGAGCGGTTCCCCCGCCTCGCGGTCCCGGTAGCCGAAGGCCCGGGCGTAGACCACGTGACCGCGTCGCCCGATCACGAGCGCGGCGCCTGGCAGCCGTTCTTCCTCGACGTAGGCTTCAAGGGCCGCATCGATCCGGGCGAGCCGTTCGGAAGACACGCCGGCCACTTCCGGATTGGCCGGGACAAAGGCCTGGGCGAAAGTCCGAGGCGCGGCGTACACGCATAGGAGCGATGCCGCGAGCAGAGGTAGTAGAACGCGGGTATTTAACATTGACCATATTGACAACATGATTTCCGTTCCTTTTGGGGGTTAAGGTTCGATGGGGTCTGTCTATTCCCGATGTTCGTAGTCTCTTCCGATCTTCCAGACTCCCTTTTCGCGGAACGCGGGAATGGTTTGCCGCCGGGCGGCGTTTGTCAATGCCGACGCCGACAGGCGGTTCTGGCTGATGTAATCCGAAAGCCGGATGATCTCCTCGCTTCTCAAGTAACTCAGACGTTTGTGTAACGACTCCATAAGCCCAAGAAATACGATGTTCTCCATGGTCCTGGTCGAGGCGTCGTCCTCATATTCCCTGAACGCCTGGTAGTACCTCTCCTTTTCCGAATTGCGTATGATGATACGAGGCAGACCGAGTTGCAGGAGCTGGTAGTTCATCATGACCCGTCCCAGTCTGCCGTTTCCATCACAGAATGGATGGATGTATTCGAAACCCAAGTGAAAAACCGCGATCTTGTCCAGAAAATAAGATTCCAGATCGCTGAGGTAATCGATCAGGAGGTTTTCCATCATGCGTTCCACGTGCTCGGGCGCCGGTGCAATATGCGTCCCCACTCGAACGTATTCTCCCCGCTGTCGAAATCGTCCGGCTATGGTATCGTCGATTCCGCCCATCAGCATCTGGTGGAACTGCAGAATCAAGGTTTCGCTCAGTTCGGTATCCTTCGACCTGATTCGCTTGTATTCCATGACCCGTGCAAGGTTTTTCGCCTCGTAGACTTCACGAATGGATACATTGCGGGAGAGGATTTGTTCCATCAGGATCCGCTCCGTCTCCTCGAGAGACAGCGTCGAATTCTCGATGGCGTTCGAGTTGTACACGCTCTCGGCAATCTCCACCTCGTCAATCATGGTCAAGAGCGCATCCTTGCCTTTACGTAAGGAATCGTATTCATGTTTCAACGAATGGATGCGGTTTCTCATGGGTTTGGTAGTCATGGGAGTAAGTTAATTCATTCACGCGTTATTGTCAATTCAGCGTGAATTAACTGGTATTTATGCACGTCATTCACGCTATTATACAAAAACAACGTGAATCGAAAACCGACCTGGAACCCTCAAGCAGGTCCGCATCCATGCATCCAAAGGCGTATCAGTTAAGTGCCCCGGCTATCGCGGCACTCGGAACGTGGCATTCGGAACGCGGTTATCTCCCCAAGACCCATCCACCATGAAAATCAGAGCCCTCGAAATCGACCAGGCGTCCGTGCTGACGGACTTCTATAATGAACAGTTCTCCGGGATGCCGTACTGCTATCCGGTCACCGAGGATGAGTTCGGGACCGGAATTCGGTGGCATGAAGAGGAGGACAGGCCCTACGAAGACCTGTCGGAAGAGTCGATCCTGGTGGTGGAAGTCGACGGCGGCGCCGTGGCGGGTTTCGCCCACGTGGCCATTTGCCGCAGGGGCGAGGAGCACGACCGCGTCGGACTCCATCCGATCGAGGACCTGCTGGAGGACCGCATCGGCCTCATCCGGTTCTTCCACTACCGGGCAGGGGCCAGACCGGCGGGCCAGGCGCTGCTGGAAGCGGCGGAAGCGCGCTTGAGGGGTTTCGGTGTCGGCCAGATACGGGCCTTCAGCTATTTCGGCTACAGGTTCCACCGCTTCTGCCACGCGTTCCAATCCGACCGGATGGGCCATGTCGGCGCCCTGCTCAGCATGAACGACTACCGCATTACGCGGGGGATCATCCTCCTCGAACTCCCGGATTTCGCGGTACCCGATCCGGTACTGCCGGACCCCGGCGTGACCACGCGGTTCGACGTCCGGCCCGGGCACGGCAGACTGCCCAACATGGAGTTCCAGCTCTTCCGGGGAGATCAGTGCATCGGCCAGGGATTCGCCCAGTCGCTGGGGGATTTCTGCCGGTCGCCCCTGGCGCAGGATACCTTCTATATACCGTGGTTCTCCATCGAAGGCAGCCCGGTGGGAGGACGGGTCAGCGAGGGGGAGCAGGGCAAGGGGTTCGGTCGGTACATGATGGAAGTGCTGCTCAGGGAGATGCGCCAGCTCGGATACCGCCACGCGACCACCCAGGCGAACACGGGCAGCCCCCGGCCCATACTCCTTTATACGAATATGGGATACCGGGTTGTAGACACCAACTACCAGTATTTCAAGGATTTGGAGCGGGCGATACCGCTGGAGGTGTTCAAGGAAGTCGGGTTCTGATCATACCGAGGCCGGGCACGAAGGTTCACGTGGTGGCCGCGTGCGACGCTTTCCGGTCACCCGTCGGCTGAAACCAGTTCCTTCGCTCTGCCGGTGATGTTTTCCGCCGTGAAACCCAGGTGCTCGAACACGTCCTGGTAAGGCGCCGATGCGCCGAAGCGTTCCAGGCCGATGACGTCGCCCCGCGGGCCCACGTACCGGTCCCAGCCCAGCGTGACGCCGGGTTCCACGGCCAGGCGCGCGGTGACCGACGCGGGGAGCACGGACTCCCGGTATTCCGCGGTCTGCGCTTCGAACAGTTCCCAACTCGGCATGCTGACCACGCGCGCGGCCATCCCTTCACCGACCAGCGCGTCGCGGGCCTCGAGCGCCAGGTGAACTTCCGAACCGGAAGCGATGAGGATCACGTCCGGCGTTCCGTCGGCATCGGCGAGAACGTATGCGCCCCGGTGCAGGCCGTCGGCGGGCGCCAGCCCCGAGGCGGACGCAATACCCGACGCCGACGCCAGCCCCGAGGTGGGTGCCACACCATCCCCTTCCCGGTCCAGCACGGGCAGTTTCTGCCGGGTCAGGGCCAGGGCGACGGGACCGTCCGTGCGCCTTAGCGCGGCTACCCAGGCTTCCGATGTTTCGGCGGCGTCGGCGGGGCGGATCAGGGTCAGGTTGGGGATGGCCCGCAGCGCCATGTAGTGTTCGATAGGCTGGTGGGTCGGACCGTCCTCGCCCAGTCCCACGCTGTCGTGGGTGAAAACATAGACCGGCGCGATGCCCATGAGGGCCGCCAGGCGAATGGCCGGACGCATGTAGTCCGAGAACACGAGGAACGTGCCGGCGTACGGGCGAAGGCCCCCGTGGAGCGCCATCCCGTTCAGCGCGGAGGCCATGGCATGTTCGCGCACGCCGAAGTGCAGGTTGCGGCCTTCGAAGTTTCCGGCGGCGTAGTTCGATTCGGCTTCCACCATGGTGTTGTTGGACCCGGCCAGGTCCGCCGAACCGCCCAGCAGACCCGGGATGCGCTGGGACAGCGCGTTGATGGTGACGCCGGAGGCTTGACGCGTGGCCATGTCCCCCTGGCCGGGCGGGAAGGACGGGAGGTTTTCGTCCCAGCCGGCCGGCAGTTCCCCATCCATGGCCTTCTTCCAGGTCTCCGCCAGTTCCGGGAAGGCTTCCGCGTAGGCATCAAAGGCCTGACGCCAGGCCAGTTCCCATCCCTTGCCGTACGGGACCATCTGCTGGAAGAAGGCGCGCACGTCCTCCGGGACGAGAAACTTCGGTTTCAACGGCCATCCGAGGTTCTGCTTGGTCAGTTCGACTTCCTCTTCGCCGAGCGGCTCGCCGTGGGCCTTGGGCGTGCCGGCCTTGTTGGGACTGCCGTAGCCGATAACCGTGCTGCACAGGATGATCGAGGGACGATCCGTCTCGTTTCGTGCCATTTCGACCGCGGCTTCGACCCGGGCGAGGTCGTTGCCGTCCAGGACCCGCTGCACGTGCCACCCGTAGGCATCGAACCGCAGTCCCGTGTTCTCCGAGAAGGCCAGGTCCGTGCCGCCGTCGATCGTGACGCTGTTGTCCAGGTAGAGGACGATCAGCTTGCCCAGGCCGAGGTGCCCCGCGAGGGAGCAGGCCTCGGAGGCGACGCCCTCCATCATGTCGCCGTCGCTGGCGATGACATAAGTGTAGTGGTCGACGATCTCGTGGCCGGGGCGGTTGTACCGGGCCGCCAGGTGAGCCTCGGCCATGGCCAAGCCCACGGCGTTCGCGATGCCCTGACCGAGCGGGCCCGTGGTGGTCTCCACGCCGGGCGTATCGCCGTATTCGGGATGGCCGGGCGTCTGGCTTTCCCACTGCCGGAAGTTCCTGATCTCATCGAGGGGAAGGTCGTAGCCGGTGAGATGGAGCATGGCGTAGAGCAGCATGGACCCGTGCCCGCCGGAGAGCACGAAGCGGTCGCGGTTCGGCCAGCCGGGATTCTTCGGGTTGTACCGCATGAGACGCGTCCACAGTACGTAGGCGATGGGCGCGGCCTCCATGGGAAGGCCCGGGTGGCCGCTGTTGGCCTGCTGGACGGCGTCGACGGCCAGCAGGCGGATGGTGTTGATGCATCGTTGCTCGAGATCGTGTTCTGACACGGTCTGCATCCTTTTCGGTTCGGTTCGTTTATACGGTTCGTTAGCGATGTTTGTCAGTGCGGTCCGTTTTATTCAAGCTTCGCCAGGTTCAAGCGCCCGCTAAGATACAACCCGGGCCCTCAACTGTCCATCATCATATCGTACAGATCCTGCTGCCGTTTCATCGCTTCCCGGTAGCGGTCCCGGTTCGCCGGATCCGGTTCATAGGTCTTTCCGAGTGGGGCCGGCGCGGCGGCCAGGTCTTCCAGCGCGCCGGAGGCCTCCAGCGCCAGCAGCGCGGCGCCGCGGCTCGAGGCCTCGGTCACGGTCGAGGCGGTGATGGGCCGCTCCAGTACGTCGGCCAGCATCTGCATCCAGACGGGCGACTGCAGCAAGCCCGCGCCCGAAGCGACGATTTCGCCGGCATCTCCCCAGATCGATCGCAACCGGCCGTGGATATTCGCGAAACAGTAGGCCGTGGCCTCCAGGCCGGCCCGCATGACGTCCAGCGGCGTGGTGTGCAGCGTCATGCCGGTAATGGCCGCCCTGGCGGCGTCGTGCCAGCCCGGGCTGCGCTCGCCCGCCCAGAAGGGAAGCACCGTGAGGCCGTGGCTGTCCGGCGCCATCCCGCCCAGGTCCCGCTCGACCCGCTGTTCGTCGGCGAGGCGTAGCGTGTCGCGCATCCATCCGTAGACGTTCCCGCCATTACTCAGGGCGCCACCCATGAGGATCCTGCGGCGGTCCGACCGGTAACACCACAGTCCGTCCGGGATCGTGAACTCCGCGGCACGTTTCATGATCCGCATGGCGCCGGAAGTGCCCACCATCAGGGCGATCCGGTCCTCGTCCACGCAACCGCTGCCGATGTTGTTGCAGGCGCCGTCGCCGACGGCCGGATACCAGGCCGCTTCGGCCAGGACGGGCCACCGGGAAGCGAATTCGTCCTTCAGCCCCCGTACCGGCTCGTCCACGTCGCTGATGGGCGTCAGCTGGTCCCGTTCCAACGGCAGCGCGGTCAGCGTCTGGTCGTCCCAGTCGCATCGGTGGGCGTTGAACAACCCGGTGCCGGATGCCATGGATACGCTGCAGGCCGGCGCGCCGAACCACCTGAGGAAGAGGTATTCGCCGATGGACATCCAGCGTTGAGCCCTGGTGTACGTATCGGGATCGTTACGGGCGAACCAGAGGATCTTGGCAGGTAGATAGGATGCGTGGAGCACGCACCCGGTGCGCCCGTGGGTGGAGGCAGCGTCGAGACGCTCGCCCAGTTCGGCGATGACCGTCCCCGGCCGCGTGTCGGCCCAGCTGATCAGCGGGGTCGCGGCGCGGTCTGTCTCCACGCCAACGACGTTGTGCCAGAACGTGGTCATGGCCACGCCGTCGATCGCGTTACTTCCGCTCGCGGCCCGTCCACTACCAGACTGTACGCCCTCGGCCTGCCTGCCCGTGGCCTTTCCACCCGTTGCCTGCCCGTCCCAGGCGCAGAAGTCGTCGAGCACCGAAGCCACCTCCGCCGCCAGGTGGTCCGCGTCGATGTAGACACCGCCGTCCGGCGTGGTATCCATGTCGTAGGTTTTCTGAAAGGCGGGAGATGCGACCCGCGCCGATTGGTCGAAGAGAATCGCCCGTACGGACGACGTTCCGATGTCGATGGCCAGAACGCGGGGCGGCTGAATCGAGTCGCGGGGCGGCTGGATCGGGTCGCGGGGCGGCTGGATCGGGTCGCGGGGCATGGACGAGGCCTGACATCCGGATCGGAGACGAAAACGCGTCCTGGTGGCGTGCGGACCTGCCATGATCATCGGACGCGGATTGAGGAAGCGGGAAAGGGCTGCAGGCGGTATTATATGGACGGGCGGAGCGCGTTTCAAGCCAAAAGCGCCCGGCCAAGAAAGGATTGACAGGCGGGCTTCGGGTGCGTTTTTTACCGATCCACGCTTCAGTGTACGCTTTTGGCAGGAATGAATTAAACCGGTCGAGGAGTTAAAGCAGAAGATGCCTTCCAAATTGATTGAGGTCGCCCGTGCCATGGTCGCCCCGGACAAGGGGATCCTGGCCGCGGACGAAAGCAGCGGCACCATCGAGAAACGGTTCAATACTATCGGACTGCCGTCGACGGAGGAGAACCGCCGCGCCTATCGGCACATGCTTTTCACCACCGAAGGCATGGAGCAATTCATAAGCGGCGTCATCCTCTACGACGAGACCCTGCACCAGAGGGCGCTGGACGAAACCGAAACGCCGTTTCCCAAACTGTTGTTCGACAAAGGCGTGATTCCGGGAATCAAGGTGGATACCGGCATCCATGACTTGGCCGGTTTTCCGGGAGAGAAAGTCACAGAAGGACTCGACGGCCTGCGCACGCGCCTGAACAGATATCAGAAACTGGGCGCCGCTTTCGCCAAGTGGCGGGCGGTCATCACCGTGGGGAAAGGCATTCCCACCGACGTGTGCATCGACGCCAACGCCCATGCCCTCGCGCGCTACGCCGCCCTGTGCCAGGAATGCGGCATCGTTCCGATCGTCGAACCCGAGGTGCTGATGGACGGCGACCACAACATCTACCGGTGCGACGAGGTCACCGGCGTCACACTGCGGCAAGTGTTCGAGGCCCTGGCCGTGCATGAGGTTAAGCTGGATGGGATCGTCCTGAAACCCAGTATGGTCATCTCGGGTTCGGAATGTCCTGAACCGGCTTCCGTGGAGGAAGTCGCGCGCCGCACGGTGAACAATTTCCTGCGCAACGTCCCGAGGGAGGTGCCCGGCATTGCTTTCCTGTCGGGCGGGCAGTCCTCCGAGACCGCCACGGCGCACCTGAACGCCATGAACAGCATGTTCGGCGAGCTCCCGTGGGAACTCAGTTTCTCCTACGGTCGCGCCCTGCAGGCGGCCCCGTTGCGGGCATGGGGTGGGGATCCTGCCCGTCTCAAGGCGGGTCAGCAGGCGTTCTATCACCGTGCCATGTGCAACAGCGCCGCGCGGACCGGCCTGTACAGCGCCGAAATGGAAAGCGCGGCATAGCCTGGCCAGCCTGAACGCGCCGGATCCGATGTCCAGACCCCCTTACTCCGAAATCGTAGCGAACCTGCCTTCTGTGACCCCCTTCGTGGGTCCCGAGACCATCGAACGACAGCAGGGAAAACCGTTCCGGGTGCGCATCGGCGCCAACGAAAGCGCTTTCGGCGTATCGCCCCGGGCCGCGGCGGCCATGAGTGAAGCCGCGCGAGGCGTCGCCTGGTACTGCGACCCGGAAGGCTATGAACTGCGGGCCGAGCTGGCCGCGATGCACGGCGTGGACATCGAGAACGTGACGCTCGGTGCGGGGATCGACGACCTGCTGGGGCTGATCGTCCGCATGTACATGGACCCGGGTGACGCGGTCGCCGCGTCCCGCGGTTGCTATCCCACCTTCGTCTATCACGTCGACGGTTTTGGCGGCAGGCTGGAAACGGTTCCCTATCGCGACGACCGCAACGATTTGATGGCGCTGACGGACCTGGCCGCGAAACAGAAGGCCTCCATCCTCTACCTGTCCAATCCGGACAACCCGACGGGTTCTTACTACGGCAGCAACGCCATCTCCGATCTCCTGGACCGCGTGCCGCCGGATTGCCTCTTCATTCTCGACGAGGCCTACCTCGACTTCGTGCCGCCGGACACCATGCTCCCCATCGACGTGGACGACCCCCGGCTGATCAGAGTGCGCACCTTCTCCAAGGCCCACGGGATGGCCGGCGCCCGGGTCGGTTACGCCATCGCCCACCGGGACGTGATCCGGACCTTCGACAAAGTCCGCCTGCATTTCGGCGTGAGCCTGGTGGCGCAGGCCGGCGCGCTGGCTTCCCTGCGCGACCCGGAATTCGTGTCGAGCGTGGTAAAGGCCGTGGAAGCGGGAAGGGAAGACTACCGTGAACTGGCCGCGGCCGCGGGGATTTCCTCGCTGCCTTCCCAGACCAATTTCGTCGCCTTCGATTTCGGTACGGGCGAACGGGCCGGCACCGTGATGAACACCCTCATCGAACAAGGCGTTTTCCTGAGAAAACCCGCCGCGTCGGGACTGGACCGCCTGGTCCGGGTCACAGTGGGCACGCCCGGTGACCGGGCCGTCTTCTCGGAGTTGTTCTTGGACGTTATGCAAGGGACGTAAATCGAGGGCGGGGCAGGCGGGCTGATGGAGTCGTGCGCTGAAATCGCAATACCAAAGGTACCGGTCAATCACAAGGCGGTTCGAGGGAGGACGCATAAACTGTGGTCGATCTCGAATTCTTCAAGCAAAACGGCTACATAAATCTCGGACAGCCCTTTTCCTCGGAAGAGCTTAGCCGCTTTATCGAACTATACGACCGCGACCGATCGGAGACGGGGTACTTCTGGCGGCCCATCGCCTTCGATGGGCACCAGAGCGTGAACTGCGAACCGCTCATCTCTTCCCCGGAGTTCGACGGGCTGATCCGACACCCCGCGCTCATCGACGCGATCGAGACGATCTTCGAAGGGCCGAGTTGTCTCGCAGAGGCTTGCCTGCGCCACATGGCGCCGCACGAGGGTGATCCGGTGGAGGTCTGGCATCGGGACCGCAGGCACATGACCGACCGGCCCTACCGGTGCGGCTACCTCCACATGATGCTCTACCTGTCCGACGTAAGCGAGGAAACGCACTGCTTTTCCATATCCCCGGAATCCTGCGACGGACCCATCCTCGAGATCGAAGATCAGGTCGAAAAGCGGGGCGGGGTCCACCTGCACGGACCGACCGGCACGGTCATCCTCTTCAATCTGTCCGTGGTCCACGCCGCCACCGTGCGGAAAACCACCCACGAACGCAAGTCCGTCCAGGTCTACTACGGCCATCGCGACGGACCCGTCCTCAGCCAGTACACTACCATTCCCACATGCCTCTGGCGCGACCATCCCGATCCTGAAGTGCGCGGGTTCTACAGCCTGCTCAACACGCGGTCTCAGCAGTTCGCAGAGGCGTTCGGCTAACGAACGCTCGACATTGTAATATCCCCCCGTAAGACACGCTCGACTTCTCCCGGTAAACTTCGCTATGAACCGATGTGGGTTTATGTGTCTTTGATGTTACCCCGTTTTTGTGGACGGTTAACCATTTGGGATTCAGGCTATCTTCTTGAAGCTCCTTTCGTAGTTTAAGGGTGAGAGGTATCCGAGGGAAGAGTGGCGTCTGTGCGTGTTGTAGAAGCCCTCGATGTACTGGAACAGGTCGAGTCTGGCCTCAGCTTTTGTGGCAAAGCGCCTGCGATCGATCAGTTCGCATTCCAGGCTGGCGAAGAAGCTTTCGCACAGGGCGTTGTCGTAGCAGTCTCCAACCGATCCCATGGAGGGTCTGACGCCAAACTGTCTGCAGCGTTTGCCGAAAGCCACCGAGGTGTACTGCAATCCCTGGTCGCTGTGGTGGATCACGCCTTCGGGTCTGCGCTTTTCGAGGGCCATGTCCAGGGCGTCTTCGACAAGTTCGCTTCGCAGATGATTGGCCATGGACCAGCCGACGACCCGGCGGCTGAAGGCATCTATGACCACCGAGAGATAGAGGAAGCCTGAATGGGTCGGCACGTAGGTGATATCGGCTACCCAGAGCCGGTCTCTTTCCGGCGCGCTGAAGTCCCGGTTGACCAGATCGGGGGCCTTCCGGCCTTCTGCGGACCGCCAGGTAGTGCGCACGGCTCTGCGACGGGATACTCCGCTGATGGCGGCCAAGCGCATCAGGCGGGCCACGCGTTTTCTTCCCACACGGATCCCGGACGCGCGCAGTTCGGCATGGATGCGCGGTGCGCCGTAGGTACCGTAGGAACGTTGATGGATCAAGCGGATCCGGCCAAGCAGCATGGCATCCTCACCGGCCCTCCTGGAGACGGACCGTTTGAGCCAGACGTAGTAGCCGCCAGGGGAGACCTCCAGCAGGGCGCACATCCGACGCACGGGATAGACGGCCTGATGCGCCTTTATGAACGGGAAGACCCGGGCGGGGTCTCGGTCTCCCGGGCGAACCAGGCCGCGGCTTTTGCCAGGATCTCCCGATCCATCCTGAGCTGCTTGTTCTCACGGCGCAGCCGACGCAGTTCGGCCCGGGCTTCGGTGGTCAGGCCATCTTCGCGCCTGCCCTGGTCCAGATCGTCCTGCTTGACCCAGTTGCGGATGGCTTGGGCGGTGGGTTCGAACTCTTTGGCCAGCGCCTCGGGACTGCGGCCGGCGCGAACGAGCTCAACCATCTGCTGCCGAAAGGCCGTCGGATAGGGGGTACGGGGTCTGGGCATGTCACGCTCCTTTCAAACACAAGAAGTTACATGTCCACTAAACCGGGTCAACTCCACTTTTACACCATGAAGCATGTTATTTAAAATATTTGGCAACTATATCGAAAGGTAAACACGGGCGGTGAAACATGGCAAAGACCATCGTGAAAAAGGTGTTCACCGAGTACAAGGGGGCTTGAAATGGCAGTAGTGAAGAAGGCGCCGGGAAAACACTGGCGGGACGGCATATCACCGATGGAGTTCTTTGACATGTTCCCCGATGACAAGACGGCGGAAGACTGGTTTGTGAAAACCCGTTGGCCGGACGGCATACGTTGCGCCCACTGCGGCAGCGACAGGGTGAACACGAAGGCTTCCCATCCGAAAATGCCGTATCACTGCAAGGACTGCCGCAAGTTCTTTTCGCCGAGAACCGGAACGGCCCTACGATCTGCCAAGTTGGGATTCAGGACCATTGTCCTTTCGATGTACCTGATGAGCACGGGGATCAAAGGAACATCCAGTATGAAGTTGCATCGTGATCTGAATACCACGCAACGCACGGCTTGGCATTTGGCACACAGATTACGGGAAACGTGGGATCGTAGCCGTCTTCCATTTGATGGCCCAGTGGCAGTAGACGAAATGTATGTCGGCGGGAAAGAAGGCAACAAGCACGCATCGAAGAAGACGCACCCAGGCGGGGGTGGAAGCGGCAAGGCCGTAGTCGCTGGTGCGGTGGATCATGCCACAGGACAGATACACACCGAAGCAGTGGAAGATACTACCGCTTCCGAATTACAGGGGTTTATTCACAAAACCGCAAAACCCGGTGCTACCGTATACACGGACGAAGCGAAAGCCCATTCCGGCATGACCGGATATGACCACGATACGGTAAAACACTCGCAAGGCGAATATGTAAGCGAAACCGGGGCAACCACCAATGCGGTTGAAGGGCATTGGTCGATGTTCAAGCGCGGGTTTCACGGTACGTATCACAAGATGAGCGACAAACATCCGCACCGTGATGTGAACGAGTTTTCAGGACGGCATAACGACCGTGAATTAGGCACGATGGATCAGATGCGGTCAATCGTGTTGGGCCTTGAAGGCAAGGAACTGAAATACAAAGACCTGGTTGCGTAAGGGGGTTTAGTATGACAATGATAAACGACAGGGAAGTTCAAAAGTGGGATGCAGAAAAATACGGATGCGTAAGGGAATTACTACTTGGGCTTTTTACTTGGGGCACCGATTTCAGGCACATCGGATTTAATACCCAACGCGCCTTCGATACGGGAAAGGCGGGTGTTCATGTTGAACATTCTCTGGTTCATATATTCTAAACGTAAATCCATCCTGTCCAACCCGCTATCTACGCCATCAATACGTTTTTCAATGCTATCGAAGCGTTGATTCTGACAGTTTGCCAAAATACCGATTGCCACAATGACTACGGCAGGTTTCGCCCATTCTTTCAACCATTGCATGACAGGTGGTTCCCCCTTGGAACTGGTCTTGCGGATCGGTCCCATGCCGATCCAAGTGGTAATAACGCCTTTTCGTATACCATTGTCAAACCTCTTGACCTTGACATTTGTGCCACGCTTGATAGATTGGCTATTGCTCATAGCCATGCGATCCTGCAAGTCGCGTCTGCTGAATACAATAGCCAATATACCCACCATTCCGGTCGCTCCGGCAGGGATGGCGAATAGGCAGAAACTTCCCGCTTTATCGCGTGATTGTGTGGCAGGAAGCGGGAGATTATCATGTCTACCAAATCAACAGTTACGATTTAGCACTTTCAAGGCAGGATTTGAGGTAGAAGCAACCGAAACTGCAAAGAGGGAAGATTGTGGCGAAACGTAAACGCAAAAAGAAAGAGGAATTAGTCGGCAGTCCACCGCCTGCGCGTTCACGTGGTAGGCCCGTAGAATATCCCATGCCGGATCGGATACCCACTACACCCGAAGAACTGGCCCGTGCGATTGCGAATACTCCGCCCCCCGATGAGTGGGAATACATGAAGAAAAGAGGCAAGAAGTAACAGGTTATCCACCGGGTTGTTCATACCCTGTTTTTCAGGCGTGTTTACCTTTCGATGTAATTACCAACCGATTTACCTGTGCAGGATAAAAGGAGGGGTATCATCATGTATCGACTCATCTTGTCCGCGTCCATGGCCGTTTTACTGTTGGTCTCTACGCAAGCGTCGGGACAGCAACCCGGAGCGTTCCTGCTGGCAGATCGTCCGGAAACTGACGTGATGGCGTTTAACGACCTGGTGACGCCGCCCATCCCCCAGGAGACCGAGTTGAATGAGAAAAACCCCTGGGCGGCCTTCTTCTTTTCCTGGCTGATCCCGGGTGGCGGGCAGTTCTATAACGGGGAAAAAACCAAGGGCGGTCTCATGTTGCTGGGCGGCGTTACCGGTGCCGGTATCCTGGTTTATGGCATCAATGACAAAGAGGAGGAATCCTCCAGAACTATTACGGAGTCACCAGGTTTGACAACGTCTTCGTTTCGTTATAAAAAAACTTCCAATGAAACGGCCATGAACATCGGAGCCGCGATCCTGGTGGGAAGCGCAATCTGGTCCATGATCGACGCGCCTGTTTCCGCCAACAGGATCAACCGGGAGTTACAGCAGGCATCGTTGCAGATCAACCCGGTCGTTACAGACGATCTCGCGGGCGTGAGCCTGTCGCTCAGGTTCTGATTCACCTGTAGCGGAGATCTTACTGATACTTACCCCTGAGGCGCCCAGGGCACATCCGACAGCCACGCTCCCATTTTCTCTCCGTAGGCAAACAGGGCCGGCAGTCCACCCGTATGGATGAACAGCACACAGCTGCCTGCCGGGATGATGCCGGATCGCACGTGTTCGATCAACCCCGCCATCGTCTTGCCGGTGTAGACCGGGTCGAGGAGCAGCCCCTCCTGGCGGGCTGCCAGGGCGGTCGCCTCACGCACCGCGTCATTGAGCCGGCCGTAGCCGGGTGCCAGAACACCGTCGAACGTCATGACGTCGTCCGCGTCGAACACCTCCGGCCGTTCGATCATCGAGGCCAGTTGCTCCGCTACTTTGCTTACACGTGCTACCTGGCTGCCGGTGTCGCGACGGACGCAAATGCCGAATACAGGCACCTTCCTGCCCAGGGCCCGGAAGCCTACCAGAAGCCCAGCGTGTGTAAGGGCGCTGCCCGTGGGACAGACTACGGCGTCGAACTCCAGGTCGATGGACCGGGCCTGCGCCAGGGTTTCCTCGGCCGCGATCACGTATCCGAGCGCGCCGAGCGGCGGATGGGTGGGGGCGAGATGGATCACGTAGGGCCTGCGGCCTTCCTCCGCGAGCGATTGGGCTAGCAGGTCCAGCGACGCGTCCGCCGCGGGTTCGTCCTCTCCGACCGGAAAGGAATGCAGCGTCGCGCCGAAGAGCCGGTCGAGCAGCACGTTGCCGGATGACCGATAGAGGGCGTCCACGTCCGGTACGCGCTCTTCCAGTTGAATGTGGGTTTCCATGCCTAGCCGGCGTCCGGCTGCGGCGGCCACGCGGACGTAGTTCGACTGCACCGCGCTCGTGATCAACAGGGTGTCAGCATCCCGGGACTGCGCCTCGCCCAGGGGGAATTCGAGCTGTCGGACCTTGTTGCCGCCCATGGCCAGCCCCGTGCAGTCATCGCGTTTGATCCACAACTCGACGCCGAGGGCCGCACCGAGGCGCGGAGCGGCGTCGAGCGGCGTAGGCGCGTGGCCCAGCCGGACCCGCGGAAACTTGTCGATGGCA
This sequence comes from bacterium, assembly GCA_965207085.1. Lineage (GTDB taxonomy): Bacteria > JAAXHH01 > JAAXHH01 > JAAXHH01 > JAAXHH01 > JAAXHH01. The sequence continues at coordinate 1,258,287 of CBDBLQ010000002.1, forward strand.
TTGGTTAGCGGGCTGGGCATGATGGGATCAACCAGTTTCCCAAGCGGACCGAAGTTCGTGAACAACGAGTGATTCGATGCGCACACCGCCGTGCGTGCTCCCGTCGTCCGCCTTTAAGGCCAGCCGGTGATTGGCCGCGGCCGGCAGGAAGCAGAAGGACATGGACACCTCGCCCTGGTTGCCGAAGATTTCCAACGAGGTGCGGTCGATCAGCAGATGGAGGCCGACGCGGCCGTCGATGGTACGTAGTGCCGCGGCTTTCCCCAGGCAAGACAACGTCTGCCTCTCTGCGTCGTATTCCACGGAATGACCCTGGACTTCGATGGTGAATCCCTTGGCTTCCACTTCGATCTCCATCCGCACGTCGAACAGGTCGCCCTCGTCGGCCAGGACGAGCCGGCTTTCGGACTCGTGCAGGTTCGTGACCGCGTAGCTGCTGATCTCTCCCGATTCGAACCGCTGCTGAAACCGTTCGGCCGCCATTTCCGCCAGGTCGCCGGCGGGCCAGGCTCGCGTCCCGGCGTGGAGCAACTCGATTTCCCGCACCGGTTCCCTGCACAATCGTATACCATCCGGAAATGTTCTGAGTGTCAGTTCGACCGGGAAGGTCATCTGCTGGTTAAAGGGCATGGCCGGGTACCGGCCGCCCCGCATCCACGAGATCTGGATCCGCCGGCCGTCCTCCGCGGGGATGTCGCTCCACGTCTGGGCGGCGTATCCATTAGCGCCTTGCTCCGCCTGGAGGACGTCCGTCTCGGGCGTGAACTCGCGACCGTCGAACCTTCCCAGCAGGTATCCACCGCTCGCGCCCCAGAAGACCCAACGCGTATTCGAGGGATTTCCGTCCACCGGCAATTCGAAGAAATCCGGGCACTCTGACACGCCGGGCAGGGTCAGGTCCTGCAGGTGCGTCCACGACTTGAGGTCCGGTGACGAGAACAAGGCATAGTCGTTATCGTCCATGAACAGCGTCATGATCCAGTGCGCGGTCGGTTCGTGCCAGACCACCTTCGGGTCGCGGTTCTCCGCCCGGATGTGGCCGATGACGGGATTGCCCGCGTACTTCGTCCACGTCCGGCCGCGGTCGTTACTATGAGCTATACATTGTATACACCGGCGATCGGGGAACACCTTTTCGCCGCCCGCCGTATAGAAGGCGATCAGTGGCGGCACGTCTCCGTCCCGGAACCCGCCGGTGTCATGGTGATCCACCGCCGCGGACCCCGACCACATCCAGCCCGTGTCGTCCACGTCCAGCGCGGCGGTGTGTAGCTGTTTCCAGTGCACCAGGTCCGTGCTGACCGCATGCCCCCAGGTCGTGCGACCGTGCACCATGCTGCCCGGCGTATGCTGGAAGTAGAGGTGGTATTCTCCGTCGAAATACACCAGTCCATTCGGGTCGTTGATCCAGTGTTTTTGCGCCGTAAAGTGGAATTGGGGACGGAGGGATTCCCGGTAGAGAATGTCGGTGGCCATATCGCAGTGTTTCCCAGGGTTTTCTGATCGGCCGGGCAATGATTGAACGCGTGATTACCGAACGCCAGGCGTGCGGCGAACAGCCCGGCAAGTATTACAACAGACTGCTACTGCAGCGCCTGCCCGGGCACGCGGTTCCAGGCGATGGGTTCCGCCTCGCCCTCGTACACCGCGGTCAGTAACTTCAGCTCGCTGCGGGTCGCCTCCGCCCACGTATCCGGCCGGGGATGGCGCGCCAGGCAGGCCTGGATCCGGCTGGGTAACTGGTGATACAGGGGGATATACCAAAGGGTGATCACCGTGCGCCGCTGGTCGCTCTTGTTTCCGTGAGCCGCGTGCAGCAGCCGGGAATCCCCGATGACCAGGTCGCCGGCCTTGACCGGTACGTCCATTTCGTTCCGGGCGGGCTGGTAGGCCGGATGTTCGGGGTCGGCCATGGCTCGCAGCTCGTCCGTGTGCGCCTCCTCGACGTGCTCGTGCATGGGATGCCGATTCAGGTGCGAGCCGGCCAGGACGCGCAGGCACCCGTTGTGACGGTCGGTATCGACCAGGTAGTACATCAGGAAGACCTGCTGCGGCGGAGGCTCGTAGCTGCAGGAATCGTCCCAACCCCACCAGTCCTGGTGCCAGAATAGCGCCGGGCTGCGGGGCGGCTTGCTGATGACGAATCCGGAGGACCAGGTGGGCCGGTCGAATCCGAGGCCGGCCAGCGCCGCCAGAGCGGGCGGATAGGAGACCAGTTCGGCAAAGAACACATCGTCGAAGACGCTGATCATGCTGCCTGTGGACTTCTGTTCCTCGAAATGGGACGGGGGCTGGGCGTCGAGGAGCCGGTCGGAAACGGTCCGCACCTTCTCCAGCATTTCGGGCTTCAGTACACGCTCGATTACGCAGAATCCGTCTCTCAATAGCTGGTCGTACTTGTCCTGCGCCCCTCGCGCTGCCATTTCCTTCCTCCCGCGCTCGCCGTTCCGTCACACGTTGGTCTCGATCAGCCGCACGCTTAGCGCGTCCAGTTGCGTGTAGTCGACGACCTCGAACCGGTTGCCGTCGACGTCGGTGAGCAAGAGCCGCGTATCGGACGCCCAGTGGGTGTTCTCGTGGCCGCGGATGACGAACTCGCGCGTGCCCCGGTCGGTCATGACGTCCCAGTAGGTGACGCCGTATTCCATCTGTATGGAGTTTACCCGCTCGATCGTCGCCCGCAGGTACCGGTGGTTCAGCTCCTCCTCGATGACCTTGCGGGAGTCTTCGTCCAGGTCGTTCAGGTCCTTGATGAAGGCCACTTCCTCGTTCTTGATGTCCAGGAGCGACACGTAGGTGTCCGAGTGAGCCATGGGGGAGGCGTTGACCGGCCGGACGCGGATGTAGGACCGCTCTTCGCGGACCGTCATGCGCACCGTGTTCTTCGGCGCCCGGAAGACCCGGATCTCGCTCGCCTGGTAGGGTTCGACGGGGGCGTTCTCGATCCCCGTCTCGAATTCAAAAGTGTCCGGCGCGTCTACGCCAGGTTCATCCGGCATCTCGATCTCCCCGCTTAAGAACTGTGTCCGTTGGCGCCGCGGTTCGGGTCGGCCATGCCCCCGCCCACGGCCATGACCGCGGTGCTCGCCCGCTGCGTTTCGACCATGCGGTAGAAGTGGCCCTTCATGTCCAGCAGTTCCGCATGGGTGCCCGTCTCCACGATCCGTCCCGCGTCCAGCACCACCAGCCGGTCCGCCCGGCGCAGGGTCGACAGCCGGTGGGCGATGGCGAAGGTCGTCCGGCCCTTCACGAGGTTGGCGATGGCCTCCTGGATGAGCTTCTCCGTGTGGGTGTCCACCGATGAGGTGGCCTCGTCCAGGACCAGGATGCGGGGATCGTGGATGATGGCCCTGGCGATGGCGATCCGCTGCTTCTCTCCGCCCGAAAGTTCCTTGCCGTTCTCGCCGATCTGCGTGTCGTATCCGTCGGGTTTCGCGCAGATGAAATCGTGGGCGTTCGCGGTCCTGGCCGCGCGCATGATCTGCTCGAACGTGGCGTCCGGACTGCTGTACCGGATGTTCTCCGCGATGGAGCCGCTGAAGAAATAGGAGTCCTGCAGCACGACGCCGATCTGCCTTCGCAGGTCCTCCAGGCCGATGTCCCGGATCGGCACGCCGTCGATCATCAGGCCGCCTTCGTCGATATCGTAGAACCGGCAGAGCAGGTTGGTCATCGTCGTCTTGCCCGAACCGGACTTGCCCACCAGCCCGATCATCTCGCCGGGCTGCACGTGGAGGCTGATGTCGTGCAGCACGGGCTTTCCCGCCTCGTAGGCGAAGGTCACGCCTTCGAATTCCACCTCGCCCTTCATGTCCTTCATCTCGACCGGGTCGTCGCGGTCCTCGGTTTCCGCCGGGGTGTCGACGATTTCGAAGACCTTCTCCGCGCCGCTCATGGCCCGGCTCGACCAGGTGTTCAGTTCGCCGAACCACCGAAGGGGTTCGTACAGCATCCAGAGGTAGGCGATGAACATGATGAGGGCGCCGGTGGTGAAGGTGTCGTCGATGACCGCGGCTCCCCCGTAATACCAGACCAGGATCATCCCGGACGACGTAAGCATGCTGACCGTGCTGAAGAAGACGGCCGCCTCCTTCTCGCTCTCGTAATCGCCCCGGAAGACCCCTTCGTTGCTGCTCCTGAACCGGCGCATCTCCCGCTTCTCCTGGACGAAGGTCTTTACGACGCGTACCGAGGAGAGCATCTCGCCCGCCATGCCCACCAGCTTGCCCCAGCGGTAGTATTTCGTCCGGAAAGCCCGGATCAGCCGGGTCCAGAAGTACCACCCTCCGGTGACGAGCAACGGTATGGGAATGAGCACCAGGAGCGTCAGTTGCCAGCTGGTCACGAAAAGCAGGACCAGGATGCCCATCAGGAGCAGGAGATTGGTCAGGATATAGGGCACGCCGTCGACCAGGAACCACATCATGCTTTCCGTGTCGTTGGATACCCTCGAGATCAGGGATCCCACCTGCCGCTTGTTGTAGAACTTCATGCTCAGGCGGGAGAGGTTCTCGTACAGGTCCTCGCGGACGGACACGATCACGCGGCCGCCGAGCCAGACGGAAAGCCGGTCCTTGAAGATCTCCAGGACGAAGGATACCAGGCGGATGACCGCGTAGGCGCCGACGAGCAGATAGAGGAACGAGAACGGGTCCCCGGAGGCGCCGGCGGCCGGGTCCTCAAGTACGTCGATGATGAGCCGCATGATGTAGGGCGGGGCGAGTTCGGCCAGGGTGAAAAGGAGCGACAGGAAGACCATCAGCGCAAGTTTGGCCTTGAACGGCAGGGCGTATCGGGCGATCCGCCGCATCATCGCGAGCCGGTTGGTGCATGCCGAACAGATCCCGTTCGGCTCGGGCAGGAGCCGTCCGCACCGGTCGCACCGAGTCTTGTCCACCTCCCCCTGCATGTCGACCGGGTCATCCTTGATGAGTTGGTCGATACCCCGGGCGATCCGCGCGAACTTGGCGCGCTGGGACGGGGTGTAGCGGATGACCTCGACCTCTTCGTTCCCGATCATCACGTTGATCCGGCCCGAGCCGACCAGTTCTTCCACGGCGGCGCTTTGGGCGTCGGACAACTCGATGGACGCGTCTCCGTTTCCCGTGTCTGCCCCGTTCGGATCGAACCGCAACAGGCGCTGGTCCGTCACCAGGAGCCAGCGTTCCTCGAACCGCAGGTCTTCCGTCAGGTCGGTCGCCGCCGCGATGCGGACGGACTCTCCTTCCCGCAGCGCCTCCCGGCAACGGTCGGCCAGCGCGTCGGGCATCCGCTCTTTGTAGGTGGTCGCAGCGTCGGTCATGCCACCTCCATGATCTCGGAGGTGGCTTTCTGCAGCCGCACCAGGTGATGGAAATGGCCGCGGTTCGCGATCAGTTCTTCGTGGGTGCCTTCCTCGACGACCCTGCCCTGCTCCAGCACCACGAGCCGGTCGGCGTCCCGCAGCGTGGACAGGCGGTGGGCAATGGCGATCGTCGTGCGCCCCTTGATCAACCGCGCAATGGCTTCCTGGAGCTGTTTCTCCGTCTCGGCGTCCACCGAGGACGTCGCCTCGTCCAGGATCAGGATGCGAGGGTCGTGGAGGATCGCCCGGGCGATGGAGACGCGCTGCTTTTCGCCGCCGGACAGCCCCGTGCCCTTGTCCCCGAGAATCGTATCGTACCCGTCGGGCTTTGCGAGAATGAAGTTGTGGGCGTTGGCCGCCCGGGCCGCCGCCATGATGTCCTCGAAACTCGCGGCAGGTTTTCCGTAGGCGATGTTCTCCCGGATCGTCCCGTTGAAGAGGATCGGTTCCTGCAGGACGACCCCGATATGGCCCCGCAGATCCTCGAGCCGGATGTCCCGGAGGTCCACGCCGTCCAGCGTGATCGAACCGTAGTTCACGTCGTAGAACCGGCAGATGAGGTTTATGGTCGTACTCTTCCCGGCGCCCGACTTGCCGACCAACCCGATCATCTCGCCGGGCCGGATGTGGAGATTGACGTCCCGCAGCACCGGCAGCGCGGCGTCGTACCCGAACGTCACGTCCTGGAACTTGATCTCGCCCCGCGTTTGCAGCATCTGCTTCGCGTTCTTGTCCTCGTAATTTTCCGGTTCCATGTCGATGAGTTCGAAGACCCGTTCGGCGGCGCTCATGGCCCGCGTCATCCAGCTGTTGACCCGGCCGAGCCACCGAAGCGGCCCGTAGAACATGTGCAGGTAGAAGTAGAACAGGATCAGCTCGCCCAGGGTGAGCTCCTGTCCGAGCACCTGCCCGCCCCCCACCAGCCACACCACGACGAAGCCCAGGAAGTTCAGCAGGCCCATGGTGGAGAAGTAGTAGATCCACTGTTTCTCGGTCCAGTACTCCAGGGCGAACATGTCCCTCGCGTTTCGCTTGAACCGGCCGACTTCCCTGTTCTCCTGGGCGAAGGCCTTGACGATACGAATGCCCGAAAGGGATTCCTGGATGTGGGTGAAGAACCCTTCCCACTGGCGCCACATCCGGGTGTAGTAGGTCCGCAACCTCCGGTACAGGACCCGGCCCCATATGACGATGAGCGGCACGGGGATGAGGATGTAGAGCGTGAGCACCCAGTTGGTGTAGAACAGCATGCCGATGATCCCGAGCGTCGTCATCCAGCGGAGGATGAGGAAGGGCAGGCCGTCCACCAGGAAGCTGCGCACGTTCCGCGTGTCCCGCGTCACGCGCGAAAGCAGGCCGCCCGTTTTCTGCTTGTCGTGAAATCCCAGCGAAAGGTATTCGACGTGGTGATACACCTGGGCCCGGATATCCGCCACCACGCGGGCGCCCACCCAGGCCGTCAGCCAGCCGTTCGCCATCTCGCCCAGCCAGCGGAGGACGAGCAGGCCGGCCATGGCCGCGACGAACCAGAACAGGAGCGCCGTGTCTTTGTTCGCGAAGGCGTCGTCGATGATGAGCTGCGTTATCTTGGGCGGGAGGAGCTCCGCCACGCTGAGCACGGCGAATAGCGCCACCATGGCGATGGCCTTGGCACGGTGGGCGCCCAAGTAGGCGCAGATCCGCTTGAGCATGCTCCACTTGCTCACGCAGGCGGGACACAGCCCGTCCCGGGTGGGCAGGCGCCTTCCACAGGTGTCGCAGACCACCCGTGGGAATTCCGTCTTGACCTGGAACGGCTTTTCCTCGATGTGCTGCTCGATGCCGCGCTGCGCCTCGTTGAAGACGTCCACGCGGCTCTGGGAATAGCGGATCAGCGAAATGGTGTCATCGGCCGTGGAGACCTCCAGGCAGGAGCCGCCTACCAGGGGTTCCACCGCCACCCTGGTCAGGTCCTCCAGCGGTACGGCGATGTCGTCGCCGGTGCCGTTGAGTTCCAGGGCCATGACGCGTCGGTCGGTTACGATGAGCCAGGAGGGCTGGAACCGGCCTTTCGCGTCCAGGTCCGATTCCAGGGTGATGTGGATTTCTTCGTCGGTTTCCAGTACGGGGTAGAGTTTCTTTTGAATCTGATCCGGCAGGGGATCGGCCAGGCGCATGTAACTTCCTTTGGGACCTTGCTGCGGGGCGTGCCGCCTCGAGGACTGAACGGAACCGGTCATATATCAATAAAGTGGATGCATCCGTAGCGCTTCACTGCTTCGAATGCGATTTGAAGTCCTGGAACAGTGTGAGGAAATCGCGGCTCGCTCCAGTTCGCGAAAGTACACTTTCTGAGCCCGAAAATCAAGGAAAAGCATCCTGCAGAGAACGTTTATTTACTGTAAATACTTTGATTTACGTCCGCTGGATCTTACATTGCCTGTGAGATGACACCGCACCGCCTCGAAAGCCTGCTGTCCCGCTTCTCCGGCCTTTCCGTCATGGTCGTGGGCGACTTCTTCCTGGACAAGTACCTGGTCCTCGATCCGGCACTGGACGAACCGTCCCTGGAAACGGGGCTGGCCGCCCGCCAGGTCGTGGCCAGACGCTGCATGCCCGGCGCCGCGGGAACGGTCATGGCCAACCTGCACGCCCTGGGTGTCGGACACCTGCACGCCCTTGGGATCACGGGCGAAGACGGGGAAGGGTACGAACTCAGGCAGGGCCTGGCGGAGATGGGGGTCCGCATCGACGGACTGTTCGAATCGCCGGACCGGTTCACGCCCACCTACATCAAGCCCATGAACCGGGATCCGGGAGGTGAACGGGAATCAAACCGCATCGACATACAGAACCGGACGCCCACGACGCGGGCCCTTGAAGACCGGTTGATCGAATTCCTGGGAGACATGGCGCCCGGGGTGGACGGCGTGGCCGTCCTGGACCAGGTGGGACGGCACAACACCGGGGTCGTAACGGACCGGGTCCGGGAAGCGATCTGCGGCCTGGGCAGGGACTGGCCCGAGAAGGTCGTCCTGGCGGATTCGCGCGAACGCATCGGCGATTTCCGTCACGTCATCCGCAAGGGGAACCGGGACGAGGTCCGAGGGGCCGCGGGGAATGCAGACGAGGACCGGAAGGAAACGGTCGGTCTGGCGGCGGTGGAAAGATGGGGAAGAGACCTTTTCGATACCGGGGGCGGGGGCGGGAGCGGCGGCGGCGGCAGGGACGGCGGCGACGGAACAACCCGGCCGGTCTACGTCACCCTCGGCGCGGACGGCCTGTTGCTGATCGACGGCGAGGACCGCCGGCATGTGCCCGGCATACGCGTTCCGGGACCCGTGGATACCGTCGGGGCCGGGGACAGCGTCACAGCCGGGATTGTGGCCTCGCTGGCCGCCGGAGCAACGCCCATGGAGGCCGGCCTGGTCGGCAACCTCGCGGCCTCGGTCACCGTCCGTCAACTGGGTGTCACGGGAACGGCCTCGCCCGCGCAGTTGGTGGAAGCATTGAAGTTGCTGGGTTGAACGTACACGCGCTATGACTTCTGTGCACCGGCCTTTTCACGGGTCCGGCGGCCGCTCAGATAGGCCTTGAGCTTCGGCGGGAATTCCCGCTTGACCAGCTCCTGCCGCAGCGCCCACTGTTCTTCGGCCGCTACCGGAGAGGTCTCCCTGATTTCGCCGCCTTCCATGATCAGGATCGGTTCGCCGTCCCGGTAGAGGATCCGGTTGGTCGTGATGCCGGGCACGCGCCGCCCGGGCGTGATGATCCCGACCAGGTTCAATGGGTCGGCGGCGCTGATGGCCACGAGCGTGCCCTGTTTCTCCTTGCGCCGGATGCTGCGCAGCAGGGTCACGGCTTCGCCCAGGGCGTACTGCTCGCCCCAGACGCCGTTCACGAACCGGCCGCCGCGGATTTCTCCCCGGGCTTCCATCCGCCGCAGCACACGCACCAGGTCCCGCCACGGCGGCGAGGTGTTCTCACGCTCCGTGAGGCGGCGGAACACCACGCCGTACCGGGCGAGCGCGACGCGGGCATAGGCCTCGAGATCCTCTTCCGGATTGCCTTCCGCCGGCACGCGGGACGTCAGCCCCCACCGTCCCGCCGTCGACAGGTCGAAGGGATTCCGGCGTTCCCGTCCCCGCCTCGACTCCCGGTGACGCGACGGCACCAGCAGGGCCCTCAGGCCCGCGAAACTGTCGGAGGTCGCCATCCCCGCCGATACCAGTTCCGCCACGGCTTCCTCGGCGTGGGTCCGGAGGAGGCCCGACTGCGAGGTGATGTCGTCGAAAAACACCGCGCCCTGCCGGGTCATCAGGTCCAGCACCGTCTTCGCGTAGGTGGAAAGCGGAAGGTCTTCGTCGCCGGCCGCGCCGCTCAGGGACATCCACAGCGAACGGTTCATGCGGTCCACGATGGCGATGGGCGTAGACCGGATCGGACCGACCGTCTTTCCGTTCTCACCGTTCGACCGGTGGGGATGGAGCCGTCCCCAGGCGTACTTGCCGGAAAGGCACAGGTTGTCGAGCCAGGCGTAATCGTAGTCGATGACGCGGGACGGCAAGATCTCGCTCTCCCAGGCCGCGGCCGGCGCTTCCACGCCTTCCAGCATGCGCAGCACGGCCGTCACGGCGTCGGCCCCCTTGAGCCGGGTGTCGGGCGCCAGGTGATGCCAGGTGAAGAGGAACTGCATGAAGTCGGCGGGTGAAACGGGCTGGATCTCCCGGCGCAGTCTGGTGATCGTGAAGCGGTGGATCCGGGCCAGCAGCCGGCGCTCGCACCATTCCAGCACGTCCGCGTCCGGCGAGAACTGCCCCCTGAAGACAAAACCTTCCTGCTCCAGGGCGATCAGCGCCTGATCGACCTTGCCGACGGGCAGGTCGATGGACCCGGCCAGGCCGGCCGCCGTGACCGGACCCAGCGTCTCCAGCCTCCCGCGTATCAGTTCCACCAGCGCGTACGCTTCCAGTGCGTGTTCTTCCGTGGCGGATGCGTCCGTGGCGGATGCGTCGGCCGGCCTGGTCGGCTCGGATGCGTCGGCCGGGCGGGCCTGCCTGGCTGCGGCCTGAAAACCCTTCTCCAGGTTGCCTCTCACGTCGTCCGGGAAATCTTCCGCTGGTTCGAACCGCCCCTGTGGATGCACCCGCTCGAAATGGAGGCGCCGTTCCAGGGGCGTCCACAGGCGCTTTCCGCCCTCCGTCACGAGCGTGGCAGCCCGGCGATCGCCTATCAGAACGGCGTAGTACCCCGTCCAATCCCCGAACTGATCGCCCTTTCTCCCCTCTTCTTCCGTGACATACCCCGCAAGCACCAGGGCGTCGTGGAGTTCGTCCGGACTGCGCACCTCGGGCCAGGCGTCGCTTCGTACGGTATCGATGGCCTCGGGCTCCAGGCGTCCCAGGTCGCCGGCGACCGCGGGATCGAGCCAGCGGCGGTTCCGGACGGCGTTGGTCCGCCGCTCCTCGAGGGGCGCGTCGTCCAGGAAGGCATAGGGCCGGGCGTTGAGGATCTCCTCGGCCATGGGCGAGGGCTCGCGTAGTTCCTTGGCGTGCACGTTCATGTCTCCGGACTTCATCGTCTTCAGGACAATCTCCAGGGTCTCGACGTCCATGGCCTCGTACAGACAGTCCTCAATCGTCTGGCTCACCAGGGGATGGTCCGGTACCTCCCGGTCGCCCGCGATGTTCTCCAGGCACGCGATCTGGTCGGGGAACACCTGGGCGATCAGGTCCTCGGCCACGGACCGCTGTATCTGCGGCGGCACCCGGTCCCCGCCCCTGCGCCGCAGAACGGCCAGGGCGGTCGACGCGTTCCAGCGCCAGCGCACCTCGAACATGGGCGCGTCGAGGAGGGCCTGGACCAGGATCTCCCGGACCGTCTTGGCGTTGAGGTAGCTGAAGACGTCGTCCAGAGGGAAGCTGTGGGTGGCGCTCAGGGACAGAATGATGGAATTCTCGTTCGCCGCGGCCTGCAGCTCGAAGTTGAAGGTCCGGCAGAAACGCTTGCGCAGGGCCAGCCCCCAGGCCCGGTTGACCCGGCTGCCGAAGGGGCTGTGGAGCACCAGGTGCATGTCGCCGGCCTCGTCGAAGAACCGTTCCGCCACCAGGTCCTTCTGCGAGGGGATGACGCCGAGGGCCGCCTTGGTCGCGCCGAGGTACTCCGCGATCTGCGTCGCCGCCACGTGGGAGATGCCCGCGGACGCCATCAGCCAGTCCTCGGCCTCCCGCTTCCATTCCGGGTCGAGCTTGCCCGGGCTATCGCGTCCGGGCGCCGGCACGGTACTGTCGACGCCATCATCCGCCGACCCGGCCCCTTCCCCGTCCTCCTTCGGCGGACCGGATCCCACGTCCATCCGGCTCGCCACCTCTTCCCTCAGCCGCGACAGCGAAGCGGAGAGCTCGACCGTCCTTCCCGGCGCCTCGCCGAACCAGAAGGGCATGGTTGGGGGCAGGCCCTGGGCGTCCTCCACGCGGATCTTGCCCTTCTCCACGCGCAGGATGCGCCACGAGTTGTTGCCCAGCTGTACGATATCCCCGGCCGTGCTCTCGATGGCGAAGTCCTCGTTCAGCGTGCCGATGAAGGTCTCCGTGGGCTCCATGATCACGTCGTAGTCGAACTGGTCGGGAATCGTCCCGCCCGACATCAGCGCGTTGATCCGGGCCCCCTTTCGGCCCCTGACCGTACCGTTCATCAGGTCCCGCTGGATGTAGGCGTGCTTGCGGCCCCGGCGCGGCGTATAACCCTCGTCCAGCATGGTCACGACACCGTCGAACTCCTCCCGAGACAGGCCGCGGTAGGGATAGGCCTTTCGCACCAGGTGGTACAGTTCGTCCTCGCTGAAATCGCAGTTGGCCACTTCCGCGATGATCTGCTGGGCCAGCACGTCGAGCGGCTGTTCGGGGATGATGATCCGGTCCAGCTCGCCCCGCCGCACCGAGTCCATGATCGCGGCCGCCTCCACGAGCTCGTCCCGCGTCAGGGGGAACAGGCGGCCTTTCGGCGTGCCCGTGATCGTGTGGCCGGAACGTCCCACCCGCTGGATGAGCGTGGCGATCGCCTTGGGGGAACCGATCTGGCAGACGAGGTCCACGGCCCCGATGTCGATGCCCAGTTCCAGGGAAGCCGTGGCCACCAGAGCTTTGAGCGCGCCGGCCTTGAGCCGCTGTTCGGCGTCGTGCCGGTGCTCCTTCGACATGCTGCCGTGGTGGGAGGTGACGTTGTCGGCGCCCAGCCGGTCGCTCAGGTGGCGGGCCAGTCGCTCCGACATACTCCGCGTGGTGACGAAGACCAGGGTCGTCCGGTGCCGCAGGATAAGTTCCTCGAGACGTTCGTAGACCTCCTCCCATACCTCGTTCGACATGACGGCGCCGAGGGGGGAGCGGGGCACTTCGATCTTCAGCTCGAGTTTGCGCCGATGCCCGGTGTTGAGGATCTTGCAGCCCTTGCCCTTATCGTAGCCCGCGCCGGTGAGGAATTGGGCGATCCGGTCGATGGGCTTCTGCGTGGCCGATATGCCGATGCGCGTGAGCGGACCGGAGGTAAGCCGTTCCAGGCGCTCCACCGACAGCGCCAGGTGCGATCCCCGCTTATTGCCCACCAGCGCGTGGATCTCGTCGATGATGAGCGTGTGCACGTTCGGCAGGATGCGCCGGCCGCCCGCGCTGGTCAGCAGCAGGTAGAGACTCTCGGGTGTCGTCACCAGGATGTGGGGCGGGTGTTTCGCCATGGCCGCCCGCTCGCTCGTGGGCGTGTCGCCCGTGCGCACCGCCACGCGGATGGGGACGTCGGGCCGACCGCGCTCCTTGAGGATCGCCCGGATGCCCTTGAGCGGGACCTGCAGGTTGGCGTTGATATCGTTGCTGAGGGCCTTCAGGGGGGACACGTATACGATCTGGGTGCCTTCGGGCAGCGATCCGTACTGGCCCTGCCGGACCAGGTCGTCGATGGAGGACAGGAAGGCCGCCAGCGTCTTGCCGGAACCCGTGGGTGCCGCGATCAGCGTGTTCTGCCGCTCCTTGATGACCGGCCAGGCGCGTTTCTGGATGTCGGACGGTTCCTCGAACCGGTCCTCGAACCACGCGGCCACGGCGGGATGGAAGAGGTCGTTGGTCATGGGTTTTCTGATCTTGACATCTCGAATTCCAGCGGACCGTCGCGCATGCGACGCACGGTCCGCCAAAGGAAAGTGCTCTACTTATGAAGGAAGTTGATTTCTTTGTTGCAATCAAGTGTTGAGTGCGATCCCTCCTGCGGTCCATCCTGCCGGGGTGCGGGTTGATCCCGGAAGGCGCGCTCGAGGATCAGGTTCCGAACTCACGCCCGGCCGCCTGCGGGAATACACCCTGTACTTCTCGGGAGCCAGACAGGCCGCGATCCGCGCGTCGAGAAATACGCCCGGAACATCTTGGGGGGCAAGGCCTTTCGGGACAGGGGACGATAACCGGCACAGGGGACGACTTAGACTTGGTTTCTCACTTACATTCCCACTTCACTGCTCGTTGAAATTCCGGTCAACGGAAGCATCTCTTCTTGCTTTCGATATGCGATGCTTCTAAGATGCTATTGTTGAATTAGTCCCTTCGACATTTGGGAGGGCCTATCCTGTCATCCTATTATACATTCATAGCATATTCGATAATAAGTTTGACGAGGCTTAGTTAAAACCTCCAAGGGCCATCATGAATACAGCCACGCGAATTCCTGTTGACGAGATCGTGTTCGATAACTCCAATCCAAGGATTAAGCATTACTTGGAGATATATACCGAGCTGAACGAAGAGCACATGCTACTGGCTCTCGGTGCGGGCGCCGATGAGGAGGACGGCACTACAGCTTTGGGTTCATATGCACGGCTGAAGCATTCGATACGAGCGTCTGGCGGCATCATTCAATCGATCATTGTTAAACCACTCCATGATGGACGCTACCTCTGCATTGAGGGCAACACGAGGGTTGCGATTTACCGGCAACTTAGGAACGAGGACAGGGCCTCGGGACAAAGCGGCGAAACATGGGAACATATTCCTGCATTGATTAGTGACCAGATGGACGAGGAGGAAGCCCACAAAATCCGCCTACAAGTCCATCTCGTTGGAAATCGCCCATGGGACGCTTATTCCAAAGCCAAGTATCTCCATGAATTGGTAGAGCAATACAAAATGCCCATCGGTGAATTGGTCAGTTATTGCGGGGGTTCCAGGAGTGACGTTGTGCAGTCCATCAATGCCTACATTGATATGGAGACTCATTACAGACCTGTGACTGATGACATTGATGAACCTTTCGACCCATCCCGATTTAGTGCTTTCGTAGAGCTCCAGAGGCCAGGTATCAAACAGGCCCTTTATGAAGCAGAATATAATGAAAGGGACTTTAGTAAATGGGTTGATGAGAGAAAACTGTATCCATTGTCTTCCGTGCGTAGGTTGCCCGAGATTCTGGACAATCCCGATGCTAGACGGGTCTTTCTGCGGGATGGAGCCCGCGCAGCCATAAATACCCTCGACGCTCCGGACCTAGACACAAGATTACGGGAATCCAACATTTCCCAATTGGCCAAAGCGTTACAGGAAAAGATTGGCCAGCTCTCGTATGATGATGCAGAAAGGATCACTAGTCATCCGGACTCTGAGGAATACCTTGATCTAATGGATCTTCTAGTTTCTGTCAGTGAGCTTCTGGATATGCAGATAGTGTCTGGCAATTGACCTTGAAACTACGATGGCTGAAAGCTCCCTGCATCAAGGACTGGTTTCAAGAGCATCAAGGGCGGTGCGCACAGCATTACATGGGCATGGTCACTTTTCTTGCCTTATCGATGGATCTCCAGACTCCGACGGCCAGCCACCGGCGATCGATGGGTATCGTCCCGATTTATATGTGACTACTCAGCATATCGTCGTAGTAGGAGAGGCCAAACCTCCCTGGGACGTTGAGACGAGAAGGAGTGAATATCAACTCCGTGCCTTCCTGCGCTACGTTGAACAAGAACCCAGGCGGCACATGGTATTTGCGGTCCATTGGACTACTTCCGCCACGGCCAGATCGGTTTTAAGGAGTTTCGCCTTCGATTGGTCAGCAGTGCGCAGCCGGGTGCACATACTTGATGGCCGGTACATCCTGAGTCTTCCTGTGCACCAAAGATCTCATGCTAAAACCAACTGAAAAAGCATCTTTTAGTGCCTATCACCAAGCGCTTCCTTTCCAAGCGGAGGCTGTTTTGGCGACACGGAACCTCCCCTACGCTGCGCTTTTCCATGAACAGGGCCTAGGGAAGACCAAAATGGCATTGGATTTGGCCCTTCACTGGCTTACGTCCGGCAGTGTGGATTCGGTGATGGTCGTTACCAAGAAGTCTCTGATTCCAAACTGGAACCGAGAAACCAAATTCCACACCAACCTCCGTCCAATCGAACTCACTCAGGACCGTCAGTCAAACTTCTTTGCCTTCAATCGTCCCGGCAGGCTCTACCTAACTCATTATGAAGTGATGCACAGTGAGCGTGGCAGGCTCAAACTTTTCGCCAAAGCTCGCCGCCTGGGTATGATTCTCGATGAATCCCAACGGATCAAGAATCCAGATTCGAGAGCAGCGGTGGCGCTGCATTCCTTAGGACCACTTCTAGTCCGGCGTGTGATTATGACTGGCACCCCGGTCGCCAATAGAGCGTACGACATCTGGTCACAAGTGTTTTTTCTTGATGGTGGGGAGTCGCTAGGGGGGTCATTTCAGACTTTCAAATCCGAGGCTGATTTCAGAAAGGAACTCGGCCAGGATTCGGATACTACCACCGCATTTGAGAGTCGGCTTGCCGGCATCTACGGGAAGATGTGTCATTTCGCAATTCGAGAAACAAAGGATAGTGCGGAACTCAACTTGCCCGGTAAAGTAATCCGCAATACGCCTGCGTATCTCGAGTCAAGTCAGTCCATTCTGTACGAAAAGTATCGCCGGGAGTTGGCTGCCGATGTGATGGTGGACGGGCTGAATACTGTGGATGAAGCCGAGGAAATCCTAAAGCGCCTATTGCGCCTTGTGCAGGTGGCTTCCAACCCCAACTTAGTTGACCACGGCTATGACGGAACTCCAGGAAAATTCGTTGTGTTGGACTCCATCGTGAGCAAGATGGACAGAGTTGGCCCCAAGAGCATAATCTGGACTGGCTTCACAGAGAACGTTAGCAGGATCGCCCAACGGTACTCTGGTATGCGTCCTGCCCGAGTTCACGGTCGTCTATCCATCGCGGACAGAACCCGTGACCTTGACCGATTCATGGAAGATCCGAATTGCCGGCTCCTTGTCGCAACTCCTGGCGCGGCCAAAGAAGGACTAACACTGACGGTGGCTAATCACGCACTCTTCTTCGATCGGACCTTCAGCCTAGATGATTATCTCCAAGCTCAAGATCGCATCCATCGCATATCTCAGACAAATGAATGCCTTGTCGAAAACCTTGTGGCAGTTGGCACGATTGATGAGTGGGTCGGCGAGCTCCTATCGGCCAAGGAGTTAGCTGCCGCACTGGTCCAGGGGGACATTACGCAAAGCGAGTATCAGGACCAAGCAACTTACGCCTTTAACCAAGCGTTAAGCAAGGTCCTATACCCATCAGAGGAGTAGCACATGGCCAAGCTATTCAAGCTTCGTAAGAAGGAAGTTCCATACGTGGAAACTCAGGCTCCTGTGGAACGACTGGCTTTCTATCCAGAGAATCCTAGGATATATTCCCAATTAGCTGGGTCTGGGGATCGAACCTAAGAGAATATCCAAGCGAAGCTTGAGGCAATGGACCATGTCAGAGAACTCCGCTCTCAAATCGACAGGGATGGCCAAGTCAACGAGCCTTTGTTCTGCATACTGATACCGCGGGAGTCCGAACTGCATGGACAGTACGACTACCAGGTGCTGGAAGGTAATAGTCGACTGGCTGCTTTGCGGATGAACAAGAAGGACTCATTGCCACCTTCTCACGTTGCATGCAACGTATTTGACTTTTCAGCCCACAGCGACCAGGAAACCGAGAGTTTGATTTTCTCTCTACTAGGTCAGTTTCACATCATTGGCAAGACGAACTGGCGGAGCTATGAGAACGGAGCGTACATATTCAGGCGATTCAAGAACCATCGGGTGCAAGTAGAAGACATAGCAAAAGAAATAGCGCTGTCGCCCACAAAGGTGCGTCAGATGGTCACTGCCTTCCAGATGATGATAGATGCTGAAGACGATAATACGTCGAGATGGAGTTATTACGAGGCATATGCCTCCAGCAAAAAGCTTAAGAATCAAAGAGAGAATGTCCCGGAGTTTCATGAGCGGGTCGTTTCGCTCATCAAAGCCGATAAGTTTCCCCGCGCACTGGACATGAGGGATAAGCTCCCGGACATCATGCGCAATAAGAGGGCTAGACGGGTATTCTTCGATGAGAACGAACCAGAACCGTTCACGGAGGCACTCGCAGTTGCGGACGTCAGCGGAGATACCGACGCTGCCTTTAAACGACTACAGAGATTTCGAAACGACCTTGCAACTAGCCAGACTAAAGGGCAAATCGCGAAGTTACTTCAGAGCGACAGTTCAAGGGGTCGGACCGAGTACGAATTGAATCAGATTGTAAAGTTTGCTAACCAATTACTGAATCGGGTGAAAAAATGAACCCCCGAAACATACTGCTAGTCGAGCCTGGCTATCCAAACAAGTATCCCCCGCTTGGTCTAATGAAGCTCGCTGCCTATCACGGTCCACGTGGTAGGAGAGACAATGTCAAGTTCATCAAGGGCGCGAATCGTGACGTGCTTCGGCACGTATGGGATAGAGTCTATGTCACCACGCTTTTTACCTTCGAATGGAAGCGCACAGTAACGGCTATTGATTTCGCAATCCAGGCAGCGGGTAATCAGCCGGAACGAGTGTTCGTTGGTGGTATAGCAGCTTCGTTGATGCACGGTTCATTCCTGAATGAGCCTCGCTGGGCAGGGGTTCGTTTTATCAAAGGGCTGCTTGATGGCTCCCCGTCGTTGGCTCTTCAATTGTCGCCGGAGGACTACGAATTCGGGTCCGAAGACCTAAGGGGTGAGCCGATTGAAGAACGAGTACCCGACTATGACATCCTGGACCAAATCGAGTACAAGTATCCTGTCCATGATGCATATTTCGGTTACGCATCGAGAGGGTGTGTCAGGAAATGTTCGTTCTGTGGTGTGCCAGCTCTAGAAGGAGCCCAACGCGAAATGCCGCCCTTGGCAAAACTTTTGGAGGGTGTCGATAAGGCCCACGGTGTCAAAAAAGACCTTGTACTGATGGACAACAATATCACGGCCTCCGCTCGATACAAAGAAGTGATAGCTGAGATCCGCGACCTTGGCTTTACACCCGGGGCGAAACTAACCCGTGACAGAAATAGGCCAGTCATGCGTCGAGTGGACTTCAACCAGGGTGTCGACGCACGTATTCTTGCTAAGTCAGAAATGTTCTTACGTGAAATGTCCACAATCTGCATAAGTCCGTTGAGGATTGCCTTCGATCACATCGGGGTACGAAAGGTCTATGAGCGGTCAGTTCGCATGGCGGCCGACAACCAAATCACATCCCTATCGAACTACATGCTGTACAACTTTATGGACACTCCGGTAGACCTGTACGAGAGAATGCGACTTAACATCAGCCTAAATGAAGGGAATTATATAGATGACTTGACAAGTTAACCCTCCCCTCCTTTCTTGTCTACGTCAGATTTTTCCAGTTTTTCAGGATTTCCCACTGGTCTTTGTCGACCTCCACGCAGCAAAGCCCTTGCCAGCGCCTCGGGTGTCGCGCCCTGAAAATGCCGGTCTCGGGGTCTGTGCCTCTTGCTGCGTTGCCGTGTCGAAGGCCGCTTGCCGGGTTTACGAGTGTTTGCCATGAGTGAAATATATACCTCCGTTGTTGGCGTGTCGTTCCGCAACGACTTAGAAGACGGCGGACAGGACAGGCAAGAGATCATAGCGTGGTATCATAGAAACTCTTCCGGTCTGGTCGATGTGGACCTGTTCTGGGAACCGGACAACCCGAATGACGCGAATGCAATAGCCGTGCATTTCGGAGGTGAAAAGGTGGGTTATCTGCCTCGCGACATATCGAAGCGTCTGAACCCGCACCTAATCCAAGGCGGTGAAATTGACATCATAGAGTGCCAGGTAACCGGTGGACCATATCCTGAAACGCACTACGGCATTGATATCGTTATTGCAAAGAAGTGACCTGGCCGGCGTCATTGCTGTACAGGTATATCTTGGCCGCCTCCGGGTACCTCTCCCATCGGCCGCGAGGTATAAAACCCATATGCCGATGCACGCCCTGGAGCGATTTGTGCCCGATGATGTCCCCGGTAAACGGGCACCGGGCCCAGTACGTCCATTTGATATGATCATCTGCAGTGGAATGCCAAGGGGTTGTGTCCTTTTCCATTGCCCTATCCCTTCGTGTTCGGGTTGCACTTGCATCGTGGCGTTCCGTTGTCCGGGTCGAAAGCAACGCCCTCCGGCCAGCATATGCACGGTTCGATAACGGGCTTTATGTGCGGGGCGTATTTGATCTTCAGCGTCTTTGTGGCGGTCGTCTTCATGGCAATCTCCATGCGGTTACGATCTTGCACCAGCTGGCAAGCCGTTGTCCGCGATTAACTGGCGATACAGCAGGCGGCGGCCGACTAACTGTGCCGCCATAAGCGCCATTTGTGTTATCGTGTCATGAGTCCGGATATTGTGTTTCCCTTCGAACTCTTTGACGTATCGGTTCAGATGCTTCGGGCTGATTTTGTGAAACGTTCCCTTTTGCGCTCTTTTCAGTGTGGCCCAAAAGGATTCAACCCCGTTCGTGTGTGCCTGGTCTCTAACGTATTCGGCGACTGAATGCCGCACGGTCTCATGGTCGAAGGGCAAACCCTCATAGCCGGGCGCCTCATCGGTATAGACCTTCGCTCCAGGCACGGTATTGCGGCTTACAAATTCGTGCAGCGTGGGCTTGTCGGTATGGCGCACAACTTCGGCGCTTACCTTATTCGTGCGTCTGTCTTTTGCACCGATTACTGCGACTTTCCCGACAGGCCCCCTTCCGGTGTCTTTTACCTCCTCTCTGCGGGCATTGCTCATATTCCTGCGTTTCCCGCCGAAGTACGTCTCATCGACTTCGACAGGGCCGTCAAATGGCCCGCCGTTGTTGTATCCCCACGCCTCTCTTAATCTATGAAGCATGAACCAGGCCGTCTTCTGCGTTACGTGCAGGTCTCTGTGCAGTTTCATGCTCGACACGCTCTTAAGGGAAGTGAGGCACAGGTATATGGCGATTGCCCACTTACGCAACGGCACTTTAGAACGTTCAATGGCGGTTGCCGTGCGTACACTGAAATACTTCCTGCAGTCGGAGCACCAGTAAGGCATCGGGTCTGCATCGGGAACGGCCTTGGTTTTCGCACCCGTGCACCTGGGACACTCCCGGTCGTCTCCCCACAGCACCTGTTCGAACCAGGCTGTAGCGGTTTGCTCGTCCGGGAACAGATCCATAAGTTCGATGAGGGACACTCCCTCCCTGAATGCCTTGCCTGGTGCTCTCTGCATTGCCTTACTCCTTTCTCGGGGTCTCACTCACTGTGCCGTCTGCATATTTCACTTCCACGCTGACAATCGGCTTGCCTTTGAGTTCGCGAATGGAATCGTACAGACGTTCCAGGTTCTCTTTGATCATTTTGTAATACTCATCGGGGTTCAGTGCCATTTCCTCACTGTCGAATTGGTGTTGAAGCAACGACACATCTTCGAGCAATGCGTCCAGTTGCGAATTGCAAATGATGTTAGGCGTATCGTATGCCATGTGAAGTCTCCGTTGTTAGGGTTGTGCTATGCGACATCGCGGTCGTGAAGCAGGGTTGTAAGTGGGTTGGCGTTCGGGAAGTAGTGCTCCACTGTCCTAGCGGCGCGCCACTTCCGGTCGCTGTTCCACGCCTTGCACTCGCTAGAACAGTAGGCCATGCCAGGCACCAATTCGGCAGGATCCCGGTATTCCGTAGGACGTGCGATATGTACCAACACATCATCAGGCACGTCGGCCTTCGGGAATGACCGGATGAAGTCCCTGATGGCCTTAGGAAGCATGGGCCACTTAGAATCCCTGCGTTTCTTCATATCATCCTCAACTACATCTTTGAGGTATGCGTGAATCTCGGGGTTTGTTATTTCGCCACTGCAGGTCTGACATCTAAAGGTGTGCTTTCCCATTGGTCTAACCTCCGTATATAAAGGTATAAAGGACAATCAAAATGTGCGTGCGTTTACCCCCGTTGTTTGTAGCACGCCGTCAAGTTATCGATATAATTCCCTTTTAAAAAGGCAGGAAGAAGAACTGGTGGACCTGCTCTCAGTAAACCCACAATCAGGGGAACTCGGTACGAGTCATTTTATACGGATAGCGAATGATCGTACTATCGATCCAGCGATTCGAGATGTGATTCGCTTCCATGTACTAAGTACAAATGAGGAATCGAAGGCAGCAGGTCAGAAGCTTCTATCAATGCTACCGAAAATCGATGAAACGCAGCAATATCCTGAAGACGAAGAGATTGTCGAGGATGCCGGCCTTTTCGATCATGAGCACGCACTGCAGGCTAAAGGAGCGACAAGGAAGAGAATGACAGGATGACAAAGCTACCTCCATCGTCGGGACCATCTCCTGTGATCGGTACCGGGGTTTTTGGCCTCGTACCGCTGGCATGTACGACAATCCATTAGCGATTTATCGAGAGTACATTCAAAATTCCACTGATGCGATTGCTAGTACGAAAGTTCCAGAAGACGGGAAGGTGGAAATAACCATTGACTCGGCTAAACGGCGAATAAACATACGAGACAACGGCCCCGGCCTGTCTCATAGCGAAGCTTTACAGAAACTGATACCGATTGGTCGTAGTACAAAGCAGGTAGGAACTGATAGAGGATTCAGAGGAATTGGTCGCTTGGCCGGTCTTGCTTTTGCTGAGACTGTCACATTTATGACGCGCGGTTGCCGAGATGAGTTGGTAAGTCGTGTCACATGGAAAAGCAGTCGTCTGCCTAACAGCGCTATCGCAGTAGAAGCGATCGAAGATGTGATTCGGGATTGTGTCGACATTGAGACACTCACAGGAGCAGGATATCCCGATCATTTCTTTGAAGTGGTTGTGGGTGGCGTTGCAAGGCATTCTGCAGGATCGTTGCTGAACCGAAACGCCGTTCGAAGCTATCTGAGCGAGGTTTGTCCGGCTCCTATTTCCACTTCTTTTCCATACCTTCAAAGTATCGAGAGCTTGTTCACGTCTATTGAGCCACCGATATCGCTTCACATCGCATTGGATGGGGACACTGAGCCGGTCAAACGGCCATATGGACGAACCATCCAGTTTTCCTCGAATAGGGAAGATGACTTTAAGGAGTTTCAACAATTTCAAATCCCAAACATTGACCGTACTGGAGACGCGGCAGTCGGATGGATTGCCCATTCCTCCTATCTTGGGGCGATCCCCAAAGGGACCCAAATTCGAGGCATCCGAGCAAGAGTTGGCAATATACAAATCGGTGACGAAACCGTGTTCGACAATCTCCATACCGAGGAGCGTTTCAATCGATGGTGCGTGGGCGAGATCCACATCCTAGATCACCGCATCGTTCCCAATGCTCGACGCGACTACTTTGAACCGGGGCCACATCTCAGGAACCTTGAAAACCATTTACACCCGATCTTGCGCGAAATAGCCATTCGATGTAGAACAGCATCAACGGCGCGAAATAAGGACCGGAAAATCCAAACCCTCATTAGCGAGGTCGAGGACACCTATGATCTCGCTGTATCGGGCTACCTCTCCTCGGAGTATGCTACGATCCTAGTACAAAAAGCTTTGGAGCAGATATCAACGGTGCGCGAGAAGGTACAAGAGTCGCAGGTGGGTAATGAAAGTGTCGCACGAGTCGAAATGGTGGAAACAAAACTGACGGACTTCAATGGGGAACCAAACAATTGTCCATTCGATGATATGCCCCCCACTGATATTCGTGTATATCTTAGGTTATTTCAAGCACTAGCAGAGGTTACACCATCACCGCGAACCGCAAGAGAATTGATGGCAACCATGTTGCAGTCAGATTCTGTCATCCAGACAAACGGCAGTGAATAAGATGGACTCGTTTTATCTTGAAACCCGATTCAAGAAGGATGAGTGAGATGGTAGATCAACAACAATCGAGTCAAAGGATTCCTCCCGAGCCGTGGGAGGTCGGCGGCGAACTACTAGATATTCTGTCGAGAGGGCTATACACGGATGCAAAGGACGCCCTCAGAGAATACATTCAGAACTCAGTAGATGCCAAAGCTGACAACGTGCATATCACGATTGATGGACCTGTCGTTACCGTTCGTGATGACGGACACGGAATGGACTTTGAAACTTTGCGGCGGGCGAGGCGACTAGGTGCTTCGGATAAAGGCATACTTTCCAACGTCGGGTTCAGGGGCATAGGAATCTACGCCGCTTTCGGAATGTGTGAGACACTTACAATACACACTCATCAGGCCGGTTCTTCCGAGCTCTTAGGTCTTAGGATGCACTTCGGGGAAATGAACCGGGTTTTAGAAAGAGATAGAAACGCTCCAAGACGCTCAAGCATTGCACTGAACGACCTACTCTTTGAGCATACCACATTTCTACGCGCCAACTTCTCAGGGAATCTTAACGACCAGTTCACAATGGTTCGCTTAGAAGGACTTCAACCAGAGTACCGTTCACAACTATCGAATTTACCAAAGGTCCATGGCTATCTCCTGAACACGTTGCCTGTGTTGTTCCCTGATTCTGGATACGGTCCTGACGTAAATAAATGGATGCGGGAAAGGCTAAATCTGAATCCAGTTAAGGTGGTACTTAGAGTAGGCAAAGACTCTGAGTTGGTTGTGGCGCCTGAGCTTGTACCCAAAGTATGGACCACAGACTGTATGATTTAAGGTGGGTCCTTGATGCGTAACTCCCGCTCGAAGTGCACCTTGGCCGGGGCGAGATAACCCAGCGACTGATGCTGCCTTTCGTTGTTGTAGAACGAGAAGTAACGCTTTAACCCTTCGATCAGTTCCGGCACGGTATCATAGACGTTGAGGTAGATATCCTCGTATTTGACGGTGCGCCAGAGCCGTTCGATGAAGATGTTGTCGAACACGCGGCCCCGGCCGTCCATGCTGATTCGCGCGCCGGTCGCCTCGAGCCTTTCGGTGAAATTGCGGGCGGTGAACTGCCTGCCCTGATCGGTGTTGAAGATCGAAGGCGCGGCCGTGGCCAAGGCCTGATCGAGGGCCTCCAGACAGAAGCGATTGTCCAGGCTGTTCGACAGGCGATAGGCGATTACGTAGCGGCTGTGCCAGTCCAGGATGGCCATGAGGTACATGAAGCCCTTGTGCATCGGGATGTAGGTGATGTCCGCGCTCCAGACCTGGTTGGGCCGTGTGATCTCCATGTCCCTGAGCAGATAGGGATACACCCGGTGTTCCTTCGACGCCCGGCTCGTCCTGGGCGCCGGGTATACCGCGCGCAGGTCCATCAGACGCATGAGCCGCAAGACGCGTTTTTCGTTGACCCGGTAGCCCAGCGACTTGAGGTAATGGGTCAGCCGCGGCCTGCCCATGAACGGATGCCGGGTATAGGCTTCGTCCATCAGACGCATCAGTTCCAGGTTCAGCGCGGACTCCGTGGCCTTTCGCTGGTAGAAACTGGATCTCGAAAGACCGAGCAGTTCGCACTGGCGGCGTATGGAAAGCTCGGAATGCCGGATATCGATCATCTTGCGTTTGTCATCCGTTGAAGGGGGCAGCTTTTTTTTTCAGCCACTCCAGTTCCATCTTCAAGCGTCCGATCTGCTCGTAGAGCTGAGTCGTCAGGGCGTCCTGCACGCCATCGGGACCACGCGTCCTGTGGTCGAAGACCTGGGCGCCTTCCTCAAGCAAACGGCGTTTCCATTTCGTGATCTGATTGGGATGAACCTGATGCTCGGCGGCCAACTGGCTCAGCGTCTTGAGTCCCATAAGCGCTTCTAGCGCCACCTGAAACTTGAACCGGGCGCTGTACTGCCTGCGTCTTTTCAGCATGACATCGGCCCTCCACATGCCGGGGTGTAAAACCATGATATATCCACTCTTAGCATGTGGTCCAGTTTTTGGGGACAATTATAGCCAAAGATAGCCAAAAACGTTCACGAACCTCAATTCAGCTATCTTAAAGATTCTGATGGTCGAGAACTTGCGTTTATGTGGTATGCCTCATCCGCCACAAGGGAACAGGTTTCGTCAGGCCCAATTGGGGCGTCTGATTCAGACATTAGTGGGTTCCTGCTCAAAATCAAAGGTTTCACATTAGGCAGTCGTTTCAATGTCAAACACCTGTGGCCATTAGTAGGTGCCCGCGCCTTGTATCACCACTATACCGGAGAGATCCACGTTCTGGACGATGCTGGTGCCATACCAAATGCTGCACGTAACGACCTGGAAGCTGGTCGTCATCGCGAAGTGCTTTACCGCTACTTGCAGGACAAGTTTGCAGTTCTAAACAGCGACGCCGATATCGCTCGGCAACTCCTGAAAATTAGGGAGGACCTATCTGGGGCGAAAGATGAAGCACGGAAACTTCTCGCAAGAAGGGACAGCCCAGACGAGAACCAATTTGAACTCTATCGTCTCAGTATGAACTTTATAGATGACATAAAGCGTAGCGAAACGTCACTTATGCGTCTGATGGGGCGCGGACGGTCTGGACGTGCCAGAACGGCACTTCCCCCTTCGATAGCTCAGAAGGTAGAAATCACTGAATTACTCGAGTGCGTCAAGGAACCGAAGGAAATAGCAAACCGAGTAGTGCAAGTAACTGAAAACCGAACTAAATCCAGAAACAGAGGTAGGCAATCAGAATCTAAGCAACCTGTCTTACCTCAGGTAGCCCTCCTAAAAGAAGCGCTGGAAGGTTTGAAGGAGATGGGAGGTGATTTGCCTCAAGATAAGGTCGAGGAGACCCAGATCGCGTTAGAATCGGCACTTCGTCTACAAGTGGTTCCCAATGCCATCGCAGCCCTCGATGATCTTAAGGCCGCCGGATTTACATTAAACGCATCTGTCGAATCTTCCCGTCGACAGTTGCGTTCTTATCTGGGTTGGGCTCCAAACGCTCCTGTAAGCCTTTCAGAGGCTCTTGCTCAAGAGGGTTTTCTTCCAGCATCGCCTAGAGAAAGTGCGTTGATAAACGCAATTGATGACGGTCTTCGCCGTGGCCTTGGAGGGCGTGGGGAGGCTTATGAAAACCTGCTTCGTGCTGTCGCGGAAGCTATCAGCAACCACCCTGATTTTGGCTAAATGCCATCCAATATGGCGACACCGCGACACACCTATCATTCCAGTTTGCACAAAGACCTTATTCGAGATAAGGTCGACTTCAGACTCCTGGAACGACTGCATTCAATTCGAGATAGTCCCCTGAACTACTTTGGTTTGCCGGGTGCTGAACTGAAGGATGTTAAGTCATGGAACCACTTACTCGGGCAAGTGGCAGCAGTAGAACGAAGTAAGAACACTCTCCGCATGATGGATGAGACCGTAAGCATGGAGATGCCCCACCTTCGTTTCACACCCCATTATGGTGAAATCGATCTCGTCATACTCTGTGACCGTGGCAAGCTTTGGCGGCGAGAAGGCGAGGGGTACCGGCCGCGGGTAGGGATATTCCAGCCAGGATCTGAACACCTGGGTTGGTACTTCGACGTCGTGAACCTGGATTATTTTGGGTCGTTTCTGCCCGAAGGAGATCAGCGCGCTCGGCAGAGAGCTGATGCGATCAGGAAGCTCTTCGATACTGAGCGTCTTGACGCAAGGGGAAGATGGGTGTTGCTCGTGACAGTTGAAGCCCAACTCGTCACGGAACTCAGCACGCAACTAATGGCTTATCTTCGCGGCGTCCAAAACGACAGTTCCCATCTGGCGGCTTCAATCATCGAGTTCCTTAACCGACCGGCTGTAAATTCAGACGATGCAGCAGTTGCCGCGCGTCTCATACATGGCGTGTCCGCGTCACTGATCGCCCGTTCAGCGTCCCAGGCGAACCTCTCAGCATTTCCTCGGGGTACTATACTGTACCGTGGTTCCGGTGGGCAACCAATGGTCCATCTTGCTTACGAGTTTGAACCTCAGGAAGCACCGTTACCGCCGCCTTCTCCTCTATTACAATTACTCAAGGCCCCCTTACTATCCACCGGTGAAAGTGAAACTCCAGCACTCACTCTTCTAGATGAGCAAGTACCGAATCTAACCCAAGATGACATTGGAGTAGCGGTTGACTTCTTGGATACGACGGAGTTAGAAAGGCTCATCACCCAGTTGTCTTAGTGGTCAGCATAAGAGTCTAGTCAACCCACCTGTTCACATTATGGACCGCAGCCACCTTGACCAAGGCCCGACCTTGAAGGAAGTAATTGAGGTACTGACCCTTGGTCGCCAGCGGGAATACAACCTGTACATCTCGGGTGTCTGGCAGGCTAAGACCCGTGCGACACGTATCGAGAAGTACGTTCAAAGGTTTGGACGGCAAGGATTTCCGGGACAGGTGATCCTTGGTTCCCAATGTTGGTCGTACGCGGAATGCGAGAGTAGATATGCTGGGCGATAATCGAACGGGGCGAAAACTGTGGCCTGCGTATTGTTGACTAGTAGGCTATGGCGTAGATCAGCAGGACGGTCCCCAGGATGAGCGCGATCAATCCCTGGTTCCGGGTGGTGAGCCCGATCTGCTCCACCGTTCTGCCGCCGGCCCATACGAGCACGCCCGATACGAACAGGTATATCCCTGCGGCGATCAATAATGCGCTCATGATGCTGCCCGATGCCGATTCTGTGGGGTCCGGGGAAACTTCAGGTCAGCAAGGTAATCCCGATGGTGTTCAAAATCACGCCCGCGGCCATGGCAATCTTGCCGCGCCTGGGGGTGGACAGGCCGATTCGTTCCATGTTGTTGCCGCCGGCCATGGCGAGCAGGCCCGTAATGAAGAGAGACATGCCCACGAACATCAATGGGAAGATAAAGACAGCATCCAGTACATCGCTCATATCGGGCGGCTCCTTGTTAAATGACGACCCCGTTTTAATGACGACCCGTCTTCGACATGAAAGCGACTGCCTTCAGGAGTGGCTGCTTTCAGATGCGACCCGCCTTAGTTGAATCAAGCCTCATACAGTACCGGACAATACGCGGGATCGTCCAGGTGCTGCACGTAGTAGTCGGGGCGGCCCTCCACCGGCCGGGCGTTTTCGGTCCGGAGATGAAAGGCGAAGCTGCGGCGCGGCGCGCCCGATACGTTCGGACCGCTGGCGTGGTAGGTGTGGCGGTCGTGGAAACTGACCGCGCCGGGAGGCAGGACCGCCTCGACTTCCTCCCAGCTTTCTCCCTCGGGTACGGGGATGTCCTTCTGCTGCGCTTCGTGATCGTGGCCGAAGAAGTCGCCGCTGTCCAGCAGCCCCCACCGGTGCGAGCCCCGCAGGAACCGCATGGGTCCGGACTCCTCGGTCACGTCGCTCACGGCGACCCAGGCCGTGAACAGCTCGCCTTCCATGTACCGCCAGTACTGCTTGTCCTGATGCCATCCCACGTTGCCCGTCACCCCACCGTCTGAGCCGGCCGGAGGTTTGTAGAGCATCTGCGAAGCCCACAACTGGATGCGCTTCGCCCCCAGCAGGGCGGCCGCCCAGCGCCCGATGACGGGGTGCGAGGCCAGTTCGTAGATGGCCCGATCCGACAGGTGCGCCTGGTCGATCTTGCGGATGCGTTTCGGATCGTCGCCCGGGTTCCATGAACGGCGCGGCGGTTCCCCGGTCTCGTATTCGCCGGCCATGACCGCGTCCATGCGGGCAGTCACCCGTTCGATCAGATCGGTCGGGATGACGGGCGGCGAGAGAAAGAAGCCGTCTCGCCGATACCGTTCGCCGGCGTCCGGGGGAATGGCGACCTTCGGAATGGAACTCGTCATCCGGTCCTCGATCTTCCGGCCCTCGCTAGTCCGACCGCGCCCCCATCAGCCCCTCAACCGGCCGGCCCTCACTTCTCAGGCAGCGCACTACTCAGGCAGCGCGCTCTTGTAGGTCTTGCCGTCACGCGCCTCGTCGAATTCCTCGTTGGCCCGTTTGAGCAGTTCCGGGTCCCGCAGCAGGTCCAGGCCCGTCAGCGCCAGGGCCTTGGCCGCGAAGAGCATGCCCCTGCTGCCGATGCTCGAACCGGAGGAGGCCACCATCTGCCAGCTGTGGGCGGGCGTGCCCAGGGGCCAGCAGCAGGTCGTGAGCTGTCCCGTGGGCGCGATCCAGCTCACGTCGCCCACGTCGGTCGACCCCTCGACCCCCGGTGGCGTATCGGAATGGGGAAGCACCTGCGTCCAGAGGGGATTCTCGATGCTCTCGGCAATGGAACCCTTGACCGTCGATTTCTCCGTCCGCTCATAGGCCGACCGGACCGCGTTCTCGGGAAAAGTCGCCTGAAGCTGCCGGGCGAAGCGCCGCTCTTCGGCGGTGAAGGCGAGATCGTTCACGGCCTGCATGTTCTTCAGCATCAGGTCGGAGATCGTGCCGTTCGGCAGGACCTCGTAGGCGCCTCCGATGAACTCGATATCGTGGGTGGTGCCGCTCATCAGCGCGGCGCCCTTCGCGATGTCGAGCACCCGTACGTACATCTCGTCCACCTCGGCGCGTTTCGGCGACCGGATGTAGTACCACACCTGGGCATAGGCCGGCACCACGTTCGGCGCCTCTCCGCCGCTCGTGACCACGCTGTGGATGCGGGCCTCCGGGATCACGTGCTCCCTGAGATAATTCATGCCCACGTCCATCAGCATCACGCCGTCGAGCGCGCTGCGTCCCTGGTGCGGCATGGCCGAGGCGTGGGCGGCCACGCCGTGGAAATTCACCTTGAAGGAGTTTAGCGCGAGCGACGAACCGTTCCAGACCAGGTTCGTTGCGCCCGGATGCCAGGTGATGGCGGCGTCCAGGTCGTCGAACACGCCGTCTCGCGCCATGAGCACCTTGCCCACCACCTGTTCTTCCGCGGGACAGCCGTAGTACCGGATCGTGCCGCCGAGGCCATCCCGTTCCATCGCGCGCTTCAGGGCCTTTACCGAACCCAGGCACGCCGTGCCGAAGAGATTGTGTCCGCAGCCGTGGCCGGGGCCGCCCGGTTCGATGACCTCCCGCTCCGCGGAAACCGTCTGCGACAGGCCCGGCAGCGCATCGTACTCGCCCAGGAACCCGATGATGGGATCACCCGAGCCCCAGGTGGCGATGAAGGCCGTGTCCATCCCCCCGGCGCCCCACTCGACGGAGAAGCCGTCCGCTTCCAGCTCCTCGGCCTGCAGTTTCGACGCATAGGTCTCCTGCATCGCGATCTGTGGATGGTCCCAGATGTCCATGGCCATCCGGGACAGGTTGTCGTCCTGGTCGCTTATGTAGTCGATGATCAGCTTTTCCGCAGTCATGGTCGGGTTCTCCGGTCGGTGCGCGGGATATTTGAAGGGCATGCGGGATTTGGGATGTCGATGTGGAGTACAAAGGTATATTATAACGGTCGTCAGGCCTACATGCAACGTAGATGCACGTGGATACATTGTAGATACAGGCCGGGGGCACACCTCCACCATGCGCCAATTCGACCGGAAATTCGGCGAGCGCCTCATCGACGAATCGCCCATGACGCCGGCGGTCTACCTGTTCAAGGACGGGCAGGGCACCGTCCTCTATGTCGGCAAGGCCGCGAACATAAGGCGGCGCCTCCAGCAGTACCGAAACGCCTCGCGCCGCAAGGTGCACCAAAAGATGCGGACGCTGGTCCGGGAGGCGAGCACCCTCGAGATCATGCCGCGGGAATCGGAACGCGAGGCCCTGCTGCTCGAGAACGAACTGATCCGCAAACTGCGTCCGCCGTACAACGAGGACGGTACCTGGGACTTCCTGTACCCGGCCCTCGGCCTCGGCGGCACGGAGAAGCAGGTCCTGCTCTGCTTCACGACCCATTTGGATGCGTGGAAGGAACTGGACCTCGAGTGGTATGGCGTGTTCAAGTCGCGGCAGCGCGCCCTGGCCGCCTTCGACGCGCTGGTCTACGTGCTGAAGCTGATCGGACATATCGAACCGGTCCGGCATCTCCCGCCCCACGAACGGATCCGGGGTTCCCGTCTGACCGGCTTCCGACAGGTGCCGCCGGAAGTCGTTGCTTCCCTCGAACGCTTCCTTTCCGGCGCCGGACCCGACGCCCTCGTGCCCCTGACCCACGGCCTGCTGGAGAAACCCGTCGCCCGCCTCAGCGCGTCGGAAGTCCAGCGGAACATCCGGTTTCTGGCGCACTTCCACGACCAGGATCTCGCTCCGCTGCGCGCGGCCATGGATTCGGCAGGCCGTCCGGGAACGTACGTACCGCAGGACGAACGGGACGCGCTGTTCCTTGCCACGGATGAGCGCATTGCCGATCATATTGATGGAGAATCACCTGTTCAGTAGCTTATCAGAAAGGACGACTATGACTGAATCAATCATCTCCTCAGATGGCCGGACGGCGCTACCTGCACCCGTGCGAGAGGCGCTTGGGTTGAAATCGGGCGACAGGATTCGCTACCTGGTTGATGGCGGAACGGTCCATATCCTCCCTGTGCGGCCGATACATCGTCTGTTCGGCATGCTCAGATACACCTCGGTGCCCGCCACCATAGATGAGATGGAGAGCGCCGTTGGAGACGCCGCGTGCAAGGAATGATGTTCGAACGATATGGTCCAACCTGGTAAAGCAATGCACATTCAACCCGACCCCGAAAACAAACTCCACCGGAATCGAGACTGATCATGTTCAAAAGCGTAAAACACGATGTGTGGGCCTTCGACGCGGAATGGGTGCCCGACCCCGATGCGGGGCGCCTGCTCTACGACCTGCCGGCCGATCTGCCCGATCGCGAAGTCGTCCAGGAGATGTGGCGCCTGAACGGGGCCACCGAGGAAAAGCCGCGGCCCTTTCTCAAGTACGCCATGTCCCGCCTGGTCTCCATCGCCATGGTGACCCGGAGCCAGGATCCTCAGGGAAACGTTGCGATCGATCTGCGCGTCCAACCCCGCGATCCGGACAACCCCGACGACTGCGACGAAGCCACGATCCTGTCCCGGTTCCTGGAAAGCGTGGGCCGTCGCCTGCCCCAGCTCGTAGGCTTCAATTCCACCGGATCGGACCTGCCGGTCATGATCCAGCGGGGGATCGTCAAGGGCATCACCGCCGCCGGGTTCTGCAAGCGGCCGGACAAGCCGTGGGAGAGCTACGATTACTTCTCGCGGGCCAGCGAGTGGAACGTGGACCTGATGACGGCCATTGGAGAGTGGGGCAAGGCGCGCCCCTCCCTGAAGGAGATGGCGGTGCTGTCGGGTATCCCGGGCAAGATGGGCGGTTTCGACGGCGACAGCGTAGCCGAGACCTGGCTGGACGGTGGTATCCGGCGTATCGCCCAGTACAACCAGCACGACGCCGTGACGACCTACCTCGTCTGGTTGCGCATCGCCCATTTCGCCGGGTTCTTCAACGACGATCAGTACCGGAAAGAACAGGACCTGGTGCGGTCCATGCTCGAAGAGAAGGCGAAATCACCGGAAAACGGGCACCTGTCCGAATACGTCCAGGAGTGGGACCGGCTGAAGGGGATGGTGGGGGAAGGGTGACAGAGCGACCTGGCATCGCGTGCGAGGATGATCTGGTCAGCCTGGGTGGCCCGCGCCGCCGGTTACGCGACTGATCCTAACTCCGGTCCGCTTGTTCCGGATTCTCCCAAAGCAATCTGACGGGCACTGCTGCCAATCCGTCACCAAAACTCCAACACTTTTCGCCCTCATAAAGTACCACCCCGCCGGCGAATCTGTCACCGGTCGCGTTCTTGAGTTTGCGCAATCCGCGGAAGTCGGCGTCGCGTACCGTGCTGGATGCCTTGACTTCCACACCGGCCACGGCGGAAAATCCTTGCTCGATGACCAGGTCTACCTCGTTCATGTCCTTGTCACAGAAAGATTCTCTCAAGGACCTCTACATACCTGCCCAGGGTCGGGCGGCTCAGGCTAAAGACCATGGAAGGCGCACCCGCCTCGGCCAGGAATTAGAGCTTGTCCGCGCTCAGACCGCTCCGCCTGGACCCGGCAGCGACGGCATAGGCGCCGAAGCGGCCGAAACCGTCCCGGCGCACAGGCCGCGGCATACTTCAAGCCTAGACGGATCCCGCCCCGGGCGGCCGCGGTGTTGAGCCACAGGATGGTCCGTCCCCCGGTCCGCACCAAGCGTCCGGCGCGATGAAAGAGTTCGAAGCGCAGTCCCCGTCAAGCACGTCTTTGTTTAAGAAGGCGCCGTCCATGCGCAAGCGCAACTTGTTGTCGCGCCCGAGCGTGTCTTTGACCTGTGCGAAGACCGTCTTGAGAAAGTCGCCGGACGCGGCGCCGTCGCGGACGTTGCCGGGTCGGTTGTCCAGTCTGAGAAAATGGCCGCTGTCGGCCAGGTATGCTGTGATGGGGAAGTAACTAAAGAACGACGAATTCCCGCCGGTTTTTTGACGAATCAAGGCTAGAATCTGGCCGAAATGGTGAATTTGGTGATGTCCTGGAGCGTCGAACCCGTGGTGTAGCTGAAGTCGATGCGGTACATATTCCACTGCAGGCCGCCGCCGAACGTGGGTGTTTTCACATCGCCGTCCGCGTCGTGCACGTACCCCGTCCGCAGCGCGATCAGATCCTGGTACCAGTACTCCAGCCCGACGTTCAGGATGTTGCCGCTGTCCTCCAGCAACATGCGGTTGAGGTCGACGGCAAGCAACAGGCTGTTCGACTCGTCTTCGAGCACCTTGAGCGCGGCGCCCACCTTGAGGTTCCTGGAAAGCGGATCTCCCTGGTTCGAATCCGTGTACTTGATTTCCGTCCCCAGGTTCTGAAGGACGCCGGCCACGGTGAACCGGGGCATGACGCGGGCGGTCACGCCGACGTCCAGGGCGAAGCTCGTGCCCACCCCGTTGCCCTCGTCGGACAGGGCGCTCCGGATGATCTTCAGATTGGAACCGACCCCCAGGCGGTCGTTTACCAGGGCGCCGTACGAAAAGGACACCGCCATGTCCGAACTATTGAACGTCCCCTGGCTGTCCCCTGTCGCGCTCACCCTCTGTTGTTCACCCAGCGAGAGATAAGGCACACTGACGCCGAAGGTCCCGATGCCTTCGACCGGATGCACGCAGGAGAAGTGCAGGTAGTAGAGATCGTCCGCCAGGTAAGGCAACCATTTGAAATAGGTCCCCGACACACCGTTGTACTCGAGGAATCCCAGTCCGCCCGGATTCCACGCGGGGACCTGGGCGCCCCGGGCGTGGGCGACACCGGTCTCCCCCATGGCCGTGGACCGCGCGTCGGGCGCGATCTGCAGGAACAGGCCGCCGGCCTGCCCGACACCGGCCCGGGACGGTCCGGCCGGAATCGCCAGCAGCGTTGCGATGAGCAGGTAGCTTAGCTTTCTCACGTTTTCTCCTTCATGCCAATCTCCACTTTTTATCCCGTCAGGACAACCGAATTCCTATCGGTCGCGTCGGTCGCGGACATCCTGCAATAAACAAATGGCGTCATACCCGGCCTGTACCGGGACTATGCGTCCCATTTCTTATCGCACGTAAGATAAGGACGGAGTATGACGAATCAATGACGGTGAAATGAAAATCCGGTGGTGCGCGGTACAGGGCGGATGGTTACGAGGTGGGGCTGGATTTCAGCCAGGCCGGCACGTCCACCCACTTCCGGCTCGCCGCCGCCTCGAGGATGGCCTCGGCCACGACCTGGGCGCGCATGCCGTGGTAGAAGGAAGGCACGCAGTCCCGTTCCTCGCGGATGGCGCAGACGAACTCCCAGGCCTGGTCGAAACGAAAGGTCTGGGCGGGGTCGCCCTCCTTCGGGTCTCGGGGGGAACCGGGCAGGGCGAGGAAGCGCTTCGGTACGCTGCGCCGCCGGTATTTCCCCCGCCGCGGTCCGGTCTGGATGGAAAAGGGGGTGTGAAGCCGGTAGGCGGCGGAACCATTGCTCCCGTTCAACTCGCAGAGGTCATGGTCGCCGGCGGGCCCGTGGCCCTTGGTCAGTTTACCCATTTCGAACACGCCCGTGGTCCCCGATTCGAACTCGGCGATCCACGCGACCCAGTCCTCCACGTCCTGCGGCTCGCAGGGCCGTCCGTCCTCCGTGTGGTCCCGGGGAACGACCTGCCTGAGCGACGCGCACACCGACCTGATCGGACCGAGCAGGTCCTCGGCGAAGTCGATGCGGTGGATGCCCATGTCGCCGAGTTCTCCCGTCGCCGCCATGCGCCGGTACTGGCGCCATCCCACGGAATGCTCGCCCCAGTCCTGCAGACGCTGGAAGCGCGCGTGGCGAATCTCGCCGAGCCGACCTTCGTCGACCAGGTGCTTCAGGTAGCGCATGCCGGGCACGAACCGGTAGGTAAAGGCGGTCATATGCCGTACGCCGGCGTCCCGGGCGGATTCGTACATCTCCACGGTCTCCGCGCCGGTCATGCCGATGGGTTTTTCACACAGCACGTGACAGCCCGCCTCGACGGCTTTGAGCACGATATCGCGGTGGTAGACGTTCGGCACGGCGACGGCCACGGCGTCCGGCCCGACGGCGGCGAGGAACCGGTCCACGTCCATGAAGCCGGCCGCGACGCCCCACTGTGCCTGCCTGCGGGCGAGCAGGTCTCCGTCCACCTCGCACAGGCCGGCGATCTCCACGCCCGGAATGCGGGAGAACCCCGGGTAATGCACGAATTCGCAAACCGATCCGAGTCCGATGAGTCCGATGCGTATGTTGCCTGCCGACATGTCTTAAACTCCTGTCTGGTCTACGACCTGATCCCGGTTCGAATGCCTGTGCCGCTTTCACCTCGTCCCGGTCCTGATTCTTCGGTGCCGGTCTTCGCTATTTCAGGCCCCAGGCCGCAAGCTGCCGCCCGATCGCGGCGATTACCGCTTCGAGCCCGCCCGGACCGACAGCAGCCGCCTCTTCCTGGTAGAGTCCCTTGCCGAAGTCGTCCGCGGGGAGCAGGTAGCCGCCCGTACCCCGGTTGCACAGGACGACCACGACGATAGCGGTCGCCGGGAAGCGTGCCCTGAGTTCACGCTGAAGCACGCTATACGGTTCGCCGCCGACCAGCACGAGGACGCCTTCGCCGAAGCGCCAGAGCGTCACGCCGTAGGGGGCGGACTGCCTGGCCGGCGGGATGCTTTCGATACGCCGCATGGCCCGCCGGACCCGTTCGATGTGCGCGCGGCAGTCGGCGGCTTCCTGGTCCAGCCCATCCAGCCTGGCGGTCTCTTCCCGGGACGTCCATTCGGCGAGTTGCGCGTCCAGTTCCTCCTGCCCGGGCAGGTCCAGCAGGGGCAGGTCCAGGGTCATCGCGGCGGCGGCGAAGGCTACGAGTCCTTGCGCGCGCCCGGCATCCATGGGGCTTTGACGCCAGACCCCGATGGTGGCGCCCGATACCACGGGGCCGTCGTAGCGCATCTCGGTCCCGTCGGGCAGCAGTCCCTCCAGGGTCGAAAGCGCGGCGTAGCCCAGTTGAAGGCCGTTCCGGTCCGCCGCCTCGGTTTCGCCCACGAACCCGTACCGCGGCCCGAGATCGCCGCTCGCGCCCAGCAGGAACACGCAGGGCGCACCGGTTTCACGCTCCACGACTTCCCGCATGGCCCCGGGGTAGTCGGGACTGATCAGCGTATTGTCCCAGGCCAGGGTCGTCGGGTGGCAGCCGTAGTTTACGAGGGTGGCGACCAGCCGGCCTTCCCGGTCACTCGCCCGGGTGACCACGACCGTGTCGTCGGCGGTCCGGTCCGGGTTGGACCCAACGGCGTAGAGACGGTTTTCTTCGTCCCAGTAGTCCCGGTTGTACGCCAGTTCGCACTTGCCGTATCCGAAGGCCAGGTCGACGGGCTGCACAGCGGCTCTGGCCGCTGCCACGAGGCCGGCGAGCCTCTTGCCGAGATCGTCCAGGTATCCCGGGATCAGCGCGCCGCCCTCGTGCTCCAGGCGGTCCGGATCGTAGTTGCCCGCGGCGTGGGTATGAGAGAAGGTGATGACGACGCGTTCGGCCGGCAAGCCGGTTCCGGCGGAAACGGTATCCGAGAGACGCTGCAGGTCGCCGGTCTGCAACCAACCCAGTTCGAGGACGACGAGGGCGTGTTCCTCCCCGGACCCGGGGTCCGCGAACACCAGCGCGGAGGCGGTCAGTTCCCGGTGCACGCCCGTGGAGGCGTCATGCTTCGCCGCACCCCAGCTGCGATGATAGATCCCCGCGGGCGGGGTGATGTCGATCCGTGCGAAGCCCAGGCCGCACCGACCGGCCGGCATGGCGATTACGCGCTGACTCAAGCGGTCTTCCTCTCTGGTGTTTTCAGGCGGTGTCCCGCACTTCCAGGATCTGAATGGCCATCCCGGCTTCGAGCACACCGGGCGACCGGTGTACGGAATTCTGGCCGAAAGACGGTGCCGGCCGGTCGAACTTGCGATAGGCCGCCAGCGTGCGCAGCGGTTCCTTGCCCGGAGTACCGCTCTCCTGCTCGACCAGGGTCGTGGCGCACCGGCCGCAGGGTTTGACCAGGTCGATTTCCACCTCCCCCGCGCGGACGCGCCTCCACGTGTCCTCCGCGTAGGGCGGGCAGTCAGCCACGACGACATTGGGTCTGAAGCGGTTCATGCGGATCGGGGCCTCGAGCCGCGCATTCAGGTCCGCCAGGGAGGCCTCGGAGATCATCAGCAGCGGGAACCCGTCCGCGAAACCCACCTGGTCGCCGGCCTGCCGCGCGTAGTCGGGATCCACGGGCCGCACGAATTCAGGGCTGAAACCAAGCAGGCGGCAGGACGTTTCCAGGTACGTGCTGAACCAGTCCGCCGCATCGTTGCCCTGGTCGATCCCGTCGCAGAGGTCTCCCCAAACGTCCACGCTACGGGCGTCACCCTCCTCGACACGCGGTACCTTCAGGTCCTCCATGCCCGGCGCCGAAAGCGCCAGTCCGCCCGATGAAAGGGCTGGCTGAACGAGCGCCAGGGCGGGCGCTTCACGCTGGGTGAGCGGCGAAAGCGGTCCTGGCGATCCGGGGACACCGGACGGGCCGGGCTTTCCGGGCGGGCCAATCTGCCCAGGCGGGTCTCCGCCACCACCGGCGACGATCCATGACCGGTCGTCCCGGATACCCCGGGCGTCCAGCTCCGCCCGCGTCAGTTCGTGTCCGGCGCAGGACTTGACGGGATAGACGTGGAGGGAGGAAATGTAAGGCATCGGTCGTCCTTTCGTGTGATGGCGTCCGGTTGCGCCGGGCTTTCTCTAACTGAGACACCGGGTCGCGGGTATTCGTTCGCGCAAGGCACGTCCTGTTTCGTGCGCCGCGCTATTCCTTCTTCCGCCGCGGCCCCTTGCGGGCTTTGCGGACCACATGCGTCCGCTGCGGCCGGAGGACGATCTGCGTGATCACCGTCCCCTCCCGCTGGGCGACGGCCTGCGCGACGGCGTCGGCCACGCATTCGGGCGTGATGTGGGCGCCGGGTTCCTCGCCGGGATCGAAGTCCGCGTGGTCGTAGAACGGCGTCCGGATCATGTCCGGGTACAGGGTCACCACCCGGACGCCGCTCTTCCGTACTTCACCGAAGAGCGCCTGCCCGAACTGGTGGAGACCGGCCTTCGTCGCGCCGTAGGCGGCCCCGAAGGGACCGGGATTCAACGCCGCAGTCGATGCGATGTTGACGACATATCCACGGGATTCCTCCAGGTGCCGCAAGGTCGCCCGGGTCAGGACCATGGGCGCGATCAGGTTGGTCCGGACCATGCGTTCTATCCGGTCGGGCGCCATGGCGGCGTGGGGGCCGAAGAAACCGACGCCGGCATTGTTGACCAGGATCTTCAGGCCCCCGGTCGTTCTGAGCAGTTCCTCGGTGCGGTCCAGCAGGATCCGGGTATCGGTGACGTCGCATTCGACCGCTGTGTACCGGGCGCGGCGGAAAGCGGACTTCCCGTGGTCCCGGGCATACCCGTATACGTCGTAGCCCATTTCGACCAGGCGCGCGGCGATGGCCAGACCGATCCCGGAGGAAGCGCCGGTGACCAGAGCTACGTCCATGCGAAGACCCGCTCCTCTCCGAAGTGGTCTCCCAGGCGCCTCAGCATGAAGGCGGTCATCTCCTCCCGTTGTTCGGCGGGATAGGTCACGGTCGCGTCCTCCTGCACGAATCCGCCGTACAGAAGCGGCGTATCCTTCCGCTGGCGCCTCATGCGCTGGAAATGGTGCTTCGACAGGCGGAAGACGCCCACGGTCACGTCGCGAACCTCGGCCGGGCCAATCCGTTGGACGACCTCCTCGACCAGGCCCCCGTAGAGGGAGGCCCAGGACGGAACGGCGAGGACCGGGTCGAAGCAGAGACGGACCGGCCAGCCGTCGTCTATGGCCGACCGGACGGCCTTCAGCCTCCGGCGGAGCGGCGCCGTCCCGTGTTCGTAGCGCCCGGCGACCGGTTCGGGGGAAAGGGTCCAGGCCAGGATGACGCGGTCCGTGGGCGGCAGATCCCGGATGGCGCGGTACGCGGCGCTCTTGGTACGGATCTCGATAAGCAGGTCCGGCTCCTCGCGGGCGAATTCGATCCAGGCGCGGCTG
The DNA here is from genome assembly GCA_965207085.1 of bacterium. Lineage (GTDB taxonomy): Bacteria > JAAXHH01 > JAAXHH01 > JAAXHH01 > JAAXHH01 > JAAXHH01. The sequence goes on from CBDBLQ010000002.1 coordinate 1,298,350, forward strand.
TAGGGCACGACCGACTCGAAGGCGAGCAGGTCGGTGTCGTACGAGATACACAGGTAAAACGGATGCGCAGGATTCGACCTGTCGCGTATGCCCTCGCGCGTCGCGGAAAAATAGTCTTCCAGATTCACGAAAACCACAATATTCGCCGAGGGGTACATGCCCTGCAGGTAGCAGTAGTCGCAGTTGTACACGCAGTTGAACATGAGCGTGTTGTAGTGGAAGTCCGCGAGGCTGAAGTTCTGGCTGTTTCCCGATCCGTCGTAAAGGAACCGGCTTTTCTTCACAGCCAGGATCAGCTTCATGCTCTCCTTTTGCGCTTGGAACCGCTGCCGCGGCCGGGCGAAAACCGTCTTGTAGTCGTCGATCTCCACCACACGGGCCTTCGCGAAACGTTCCCGGATACGCCGCGTGAGCGGGTATTCCTTCGCGCCGCGCTCAATGTAGAGGTGGGAGAAGTTACGCCACCGAGAGGATGCCCCGAAGTCGTTCAAATTGCGCATCGCCTTCCTGTCTCGTCTTCACGGAGACGTGGGTAAACCGCGTCAGATCAGACAGGTCCGACCCGGTGTGGAGCTTGTAGGAACGGGCCAGGTCGGACAGCATCCGGTACCGGCTGGCCGTCAGACGGAGCCGGTCTCGGAGGTCCTGGACGAGCTGCAGGTCCGCGTCGGTCAACACGTCCGGCCCTCCGTCGTCGATCGACCGGTAGGCCGCGATCGTCGCTTCGAATTCATCCAAGGCGCCCGCGACCAGTTCACCTACCCGGTTCTTGTCGAGCCGCCGCGTTTCGAGGTGGTCGGAAACGACCTTCACGCACCCGATCCGGTGGGGCGGGAGGAAGGTCGCCGCCGCCTGGTAGAACCCGGCCGCCTCCATGTCGGCCAGGCCCGGTTCCACGGTCCCGGCATCTGCCCGGTCCAGGGGCCGTTCCACGGTGGTGACCACGGATTCCGCCAGGGGCGTCCTCGCCAGCAGGTCGGGAAAGAAGCAACGACCCGTGCTCCGTTCCGTGATCTTGTTCGCGAGGAACCGGTCTCCCACCGACACGGGACCTTCCTCCGCCTTCTGCGTATGGCCGGCGACGCCAAGGTTGAACAGGACCGTGTCTTCATCCCGTTCGACCCGGGTAAGCAGACTGGTAGTCGCGATGGCGGACTTCATGCTTCCTGGGCCCGTCACGGTGAGCCAGCATTCGTCCCGCCGGAAGACGGACAGGCCTGAGGAAGCGTCCTGCTTCAGGCGGAAACGCTCGATCACGGGACGTGCTTCCGCGTGCAAGGCGATGGTGAGGAGGACGGGCATGAAAGGACTCCGCGGTGAGCATTCCCGGGTCCTACCTGAGCCCGGGTCCTACCTGGGCACGATCCTGTTTGGGCTCGATGACGACCCGGCCGTCTTCGACTTTCACGGACTTTACCAGGCCCATGAATCGCTCCAGGGAGGGATCTTGGAAAAGGGCATCGACCAGGTTGTTCTTCCGAATTTCATGCATGAACTCTTCGGGAAGGTTCCGTCCGCCGACCTCCAGCCGGTCGATGGTGACCTCGAGCCGGTCATCCTTCATCGCGACGGAGAGTTCGCCCGTGCCGTTGAGGTACCTGCCCTCGAATCGTTCGTTGAACAGGTCGAGGGGCACGCTGATCTCGGCCAGCAACCTGTCTTGCCGGATGTCCACGCGCGCCATCCCGTGGAACGCCCGCAGCAGGTCTTCAAACTCCAGGAGGGCATTGATGTCGTCCGCCGACAGCGAAAAGCGCTCGGTTTCCTCACCCCGCTCGAGGGCAATGATGAAATTCCTGAACCGGTCGATTACGGAGAGCGCTTCATCCCGTCTCTCCTCCGCGCCGGCGAAATCGCGGGGCTCCGGGCTGGTGTAGGTGTCCACCAGTTCATCACTCGCCTGGAGGATGAAATAGTAGGCTGCGCCGGTGATAACGGCGAGCAGGATAATCGCGGACAGGCATCCGCCCACCCAGTACCTGGCTTTCATGGTGCGTTATCTCCGTGGTTTACGATCTATGGGCGGACGATACATGGACGGATGATCCAATGACAGACGTTCCGACTACGGACGATCCGGCTGTGGATGATCCGGTGATGGACGGTCTATGGACGGTTGATCGGAGCGGTTCCGGTCGAATACGATTTCCCCGTCCAGCAGGGTCATTTCACAGGTCAGGCGCCGCGGCCACCTCCGGCGGTTCCCGTGCGAATCGCTGAATTCGAAGCCGCCTTCCTCCAGTCCGAATACCGCCACGTCGGCGGCCGCGCCCGGACGAAGCGTGCCCAGCTCGTTTCTCCCGATCGCCGCGGCCGGTATGGAGGTTGTGCTTTCCACGATGTCTTCGAGGGGCATGCCCAGGTTCAGCATCTTGGACATGGTGGTCGGCAGGTCGAAAACCGGTCCGTCGACGTTCGCGGTGTACAGGTCCGTGCTGATGGCGTCCGGGAAGAACCCCTGTTCGAAAGCCGACCTGGCCACATCGAAACTGAAGCTGCCGGCGCCGTGCCCCACGTCCATCAGGATGCCCCGGGACCGCCCCTCGATGACGTCTTCCCAGACGGCCCGATGATCGTCGAGGATGCCGTGGGGGTGGCCGTGATAGGCGTGCGTGATGATGTCGCCCGGCCGGAGCAGGTCCATGATGCCGGACAGGGGACAGGGCGTGTTGCCCACGTGGACCATGACGGGGACGCCGAGTTGCCCGGCCGCCTCCACCGCCAGGTGCATCGGTTCGATTCCATTGTCGCCGATGAGGTGCCGGCCCATTCGGATCTTGATGCCGGTCATGAGGTCCCGGTTCCCGGACACCGCGGCCACGGAACGGTCCACGTCCACGAACCTCAGGCTGGCCAGCTCGGGCGTGCCCGCCGTCGGTATGCCCACGCTGGAGATATTGGAGAAACCGAAGACCCGCGTCCTGGAGGGTTCCGCCACGATGCGGCGGAAGGCGTCCTGGCTCGGCCAGCTCGAGCTTCCGGCGTCCACGATGGCCGTCACCCCGGTGGAGGGACAGATGTCGTCCGGCACCAGGCCGATGTCCGTAAACCCCCAGCAGATGTGGGCGTGCAGGTCGACCAGGCCTGGGAAGACGTATCGCTCGGACACGTCAATGACGCGGTGGCCATCGTCCGGCAGGCCGTCGCCGACGGCCGCAATCGCACCGTCGCGAATGGCGACGTCGCATACCCGGTTCAGTGCCTGCGACGGGTCCACGACGGTCCCGCCGCGAAGCAGAAGGCCGGGGTGGTTGTCGATGAATGTTGGCATGTACTTATCGGCCTTTGCGAATCGTGCGGCGCATGCGGCCGGTTAATCTGCTTTTTCGTTTTCCAGTGGGTTTTTCTCAAGCGGTGGCAGCATGTCCTTGATCTGCCTGAACCGTTCCGTATCCGTAATCAGTCCCTCCAGGACCGGCAGCGCCGCGGCCTGTTTACGGGTGTTCTCGATACGTTCCCTGCTCGGTGGATGGGTTGTGAACAGGGTAGCGAACGCACCGGGATCGCGGTCGTTGATCTCCAGCAGCTTCTCGAAGAACGCCGAGAAGCCTTCGGGATCGTAACCGGCCTCCCGGAGGTTCACGACCGCGAGGGCGTCCGCCTCCCGTTCCGCCTCCCGGGAATGGTGCAGCATGGAGAGGATACCGCCGACTCCCGCCAGTTGCGACGCAACGCGCCGGACCCCCGTGGGGTTTCGTCCCGATATCATGCCCAGCATGATCTCCAGCCCGAGCTGCCTGGTCAGGGCCTTGGCCCCGTGACGCGCCACCACGTGGGCGATTTCATGGGCGATCACCCCGGCCAGTTCCGCCTCGGTTCCGGAGATGGAAATGAGCCCCCGGTTGACGTAGAGATAGCCGCCGGGAAGGGCAAAGGCGTTGACTTCATCCGTATCCACGACCTTTATGTAGTAAGGTATATTCGAGCGTTTGGAATGCAGGGCGAGGGCCTGGCACAGTTCGTCGACGTAGCGGACCACCTCCGGGTCCCGGTACAGCTTGAGCTCTCTTTCGATCTCTCTGGAAAACTCGCGCCCGAGCGCGATTTCATCCGCCTCGGAAAGCACGTTGACGTCTTTAAAAACGCTGCCGCAGCCCGATGTCGCCAGCAGGATGATGGAGAGCGGGGCGACAGCCGTCCTGAGCGTCAGGAACCGGGCCGGACGGACCAGGCAGGCCAGGCAGGCCAGGCGGGCCAGGCGATTTGCGGCCGTCCTGAGCGACAGGGACCGGGACAAGCGGACCAGGCGGACCAGGCGATTTGCGGCTCGCCGGAAAAGGCAAAGGGTTCTCATCTCGAATCACCCCGGAATCCGGGACAGGCAGGGTAAAAGGTTCTGAGCACTGAAAATACGGACCTCAAGACCCGCGGGCAATCGGAAAAGGCCTGGCGGAGACCGGGTGGAGACCGCCAGGCATGAATCAACTGTCGGTTCCTGAGGCCGTTTCGCGTTACCTGGTCCGGCTGGCTTCAGACGGACACGCGTTCGCCGCCGGACAGCACCGTATCCGTCCGATGGCGGGCGGATTCAACAACCGTATATACGAAATAGATACAGGAGGCGGGTCCTACCTCCTCAAGGTGTATCCGCATGACCGCGTCCGGCGCCTTGAACGGGAATACGCCGCGATGAAGCGGCTTTCCACCCTGGAAGGCGTGCCGATCGCCGTATCGGCGGACGCCCGGGCCGCCGGACTGAATGCGCCCGTGCTGATCTACGAGAAACTCCCGGGATCGCCGGTGGAACCCGCCGGCATGGACTGGGAAGACCTCGACCGGCTTCTCGCGATCCTTATCCGTATACACGGTATTGGGGATCCTGGCGACCCGACACTGGCTCGCCCGGCGGGTCCGTCCCGCCCCGAAGACTGCCTCCGGTACATGGACGAGACCCTGGGCACCCTGTCCGCGTCTACCGCCATGAACGATCCGTCGTTTCGCCGGGCCGTGGACCGGCTGCACGACCTGAGACGCGGCCTGGACATGATGGACCAGCGGTCCGCGTTATGGGCGGATGCATCGCCCCGGCTGTGCCACGGGGATTTCCGGCCGGCCAACTTGATCAAAGAGGAGCCGGACCGCGTCGCGCTGGTCGACTGGGAACACGCGGGGATCCTGGACCCGTACTACGAGGTCGCCGGTTTCTTCTGGCATCCGGAGAGTGCGGGCCTGGAGGCGGAGTTGCGGGAGAAGGCCATCGCCGGTTACTGCGAACGGAGCGGCGATCCCCACGCGAGCGGGAAGATGACAGTGTACCAGGCCATACTTCCCGTGCAATGGTGCGTGCGGATCCTGTCCCTGATCGAAGGGTACGGCCGGCAGGCGGTCCAGCCCTGGAACGAACCCCGCTCGCTGGAGGCGTTGTGGGAGGACCTGGAACGCTACATCGGACTGGCCGGCGAACGACTCGGCGCTGCGCTGCGGGGGCCGGCGTGACTTCGCGTCCCGACGCTCAGCGCCTGGTGTAACCCAGCCGTCTCAACTCCTGTTCTTTCTTCCGCCAGGAGGGACGGACCTTGACCCGCAGGTCGAGGTAGACGGGTCGGTCCAGAAATTCGACGATAGCCTTCCTCGCAGACGATCCGATGTGTTTGAGCATGCGACCGCTTTTGCCGATGATGATGCCCTTCTGGGACGACCGCTCTATGATGATGCCGGCCTGGATGAACGCCGTGCCGTTGGAACGGTCCGTGAAGTCCTCCACAATCACGGCCGACGCGTAGGGCAGTTCCTCGCGAAGGGCCAGAAACAGGTGCTCGCGGATGATTTCTCCCACGAAGAACCGCTCCGGCTGGTCCGTGAGCATGTCGGCGGGGTAGAGCGCCGGACCCGCTGGAAGCACGCGGATCACGGCGGACAACAGCGGTTGAAGGCCGTCTCCCTTAAGGGCGGAAACGGGCACGATCTCGGTGAAGGGGAACCGGCCCGCGGCCCGGTCGATCATGGGCAGCAGGGAAGTTCGGGGTATACGGTCGATCTTGTTAATGGCCAGGATGACCGGTCCGCGGCTCTGCTCGAGGAATCCGGCGACGCGGTCGTCGAGATCGCGGTCGAAACGGGTGGCGTCCACGATGGCCACGGCCGCGTCCGAGTCGTTCAGCGTGTGAACCGCGGACTGCAGCATGTATTCCTGGAGCCGGTAGCCGGGTTCGAGCAACCCGGGCGTATCGAGGAAAAGGACCTGGCAGTCGTCTTTCGTCAGAATGCCCAGTACCCGCTGGCGGGTGGTCTGGGGCCTCGGCGTCACGATGGAAAGCCGGTGCTGGAGCAGCGCGTTCATCAGGGTGGATTTGCCCACGTTCGGTTTCCCGACCAGTGCCACGAACCCCGCGCGATGGGAGCCGTCGCCGGCGTCGCCTGCCATCTGCCCAGATATCTGCCCGGTGCTTTCCATGGGATGTATTCCTTATATTGTGCCCATCGTTTACCCTTGTTTCATTATACGTAACACGCCGGCCGGAAAAGAAAAAGTCTTTTACCCAAAGGAGCATAGCGCGCCATGAATGAACCGGTCGTCTATCTCAACGATGGATTCGTCCCCGTCTCCCAAGCCCATCTGAACATCTACGACCTGGGGATCGTCCTGGGGGCCACCGTGACCGAAATGACCCGGACCTTCAGGCATGAGCCCTTCCGCCTGGACGAACACGTGCGCCGGCTTCTGCGGTCGTGCAAATACGCGGGCTTCGAACTGGATCTGGACCACGACGGGTTGGTCGAGTGCACGCGGAGCCTGATCGAGACCAACCGCGGGCTGATCGGCCCGGATCAGGACCTGGGCGTCGTCCATTTCGTGACGCCGGGGGAGAACCCGATCTACGCGGGGAGCGCGGGCAGGCCGGTGCGTCTCAAGCCCACGCTGTGCATTCACTCCTTTCCGCTGCCCTTCTCCGTGTGGCGCCCCTACTTCCGGGAGGGCGCCCACGTGGTCACGCCCTCTATCCGTCACGTGCCGCCCCAGTGCGTCGATCCCAAGACCAAGAACCGCTCGCGCCTGCACTACTGGCTCGCCGACCGGCAGACGCAGGCCGTGGACCCCGCCGCCACCTCGCTGCTCCTCGACCTGGACGGCAACATTACGGAGTGTTCGGGCGCGAACTTTGTCGTGGTGGAGAACGACACCATCTTTACGCCCACCAGCCGCAATATCCTGGAAGGGGTCAGCCTGGTGACGCTGCGGGAGATGGCGCCGGAACTGGGGCTGGGCTGGGTCGAGAAGGAACTGCAGCCCTACGACGCCGTCAATGCCGACGAGGCCTGGTTGACGAGTACGCCCTATTGCCTGGCGCCCTGCACGCGCATCAACGACACGCCCATCGGCGACGGCCGGCCCGGTCCGCTGTTCGGCCGGGCCATGGAAGCCTGGAGCCGGCGGGTGGGCATGGACATCCTGGCGCAGATTGAAAACACGGGCTGAACCGCCCCTTTCGACTTGATAAATACTTGATAAGACGGTATTTTACGATACCTTGTCGGGCCTGAATTCCTGGAGCGGTTTCACGTGGAGGCTGGATCCATGGGCATCTACATTCTGCATGGGATGATTCTCGCGGGTTACGCCGTCGCCACCGTGGTCTATTTCCGCCATTTCTGGACGAAGCATCCCGGGGCCGGGATCTATGCCAGCCTCTTCCTGGTGTTCGCCCTGGCCTGCCATAGCGCCTTTCTGATCGCCCGAGCTGTCGAATCCAGCCACGCTCCCTTCGTGGGTCTGCACGAGTCGATGAGCTTCTTCGCCTGGCTCATCGCCGTGGTCTACCTGTTCCTGGAGCGCCGATTCCACGACCGGTCGCTGGGTGTGTTCGTCCTGCCCCTCGTCCTGGCGGCCCAGGCGGCGTCCACGGCGTTCATGAGCCCCGTCGACCCGCTGCCGCCCCTGTTGCAGAGCCCGTGGTTCAATTTCCACGTAACAGCGAGCTTCCTGGCCTACGCGGCCTTTTCCTTCTCCTTCATCACCGGGCTGCTGTATGTGATGCAGATGTACTACATCCACCACCGGCGCGTGGGCCTGGTGTTCTCCCGGCTGCCCGCGCTGGGCATGCTGGACGAAATGAACCTGAAGGCGACGCTCATCGGCTGGGTGTTCCTGTCCGCGGGCATTGCCACGGGTATCTGGTGGGCGACGGCCGCGTGGGATTCGATCACGCCCTGGCTGCTGGATCCGAAAGTACTGTGCGTGATGCTGACCTGGGTCATCTACACCTGCCAGCTGGTTACCCGCTATACCGCGGGCTGGCAGGGTGAACGGGCGGCCATCATCTCCATGGCCGGGTTCGCCTCCGTGCTGCTGGCCTATCTCGGCGCCGGACTCTGGACCAATCTGCACATATTCGACTGACGACGGCTACCGGACGACATCGACTGGACGACGACAACAGGACGACAACCGACGGTAATTAAGCAATGAAAAAATACTATCCCGTCTTCGTCGACATAGAAGAACAGCCGTGCCTGGTGGTGGGCGGCGGTGCGATCGCGGAGGAGAAGGCGGGATCGCTGCTCGAATGCGGCGGGGTCGTTACCGTGATCAGCCCCGATCTGACCGACGCACTGCGTGACCATGCGGACCGCGGCGCATTGCACTGGTTCGCGAGGCCGTATGAATCCGGCGACGTCCGCGGCTTCAGGCTGGTCATCTCGGCGACCGATTCCGCGGAGGTCAACGATCGGGTCTACCGGGACGCCGAGGCGGAGGGCATCATGGTCAACGTGGTGGACGTGCCCGCGCTGTGCCGGTACATCGTACCCTCCATCGTCCGGCAGGGCGACCTGTGCATCGCCATTTCCACGGGAGGCAAGAGTCCCGCGCTGGCGAAGAAGATCCGCGGGCAGCTGGAAGGGGCCTACGGGCCCGAATACGCCGAACTGCTCGACCTGCTGGGCGCGTACCGACCCCGGATGAAGGACGCGTACCCCGATGAAATCGAAACCCGCGCGAGGTTGTGGACGTCCCTGGTCGATTCCGACCTCCTCGATCTCCTGCGCGCCGGACGCGCGGCAGAAGCGCGCGACAGGGTGGAGTCATGCATCTTACACTCGTCGGACTGAGCCACCATACCGCGCCCATCGACGTGCGCGACCAGGCGGTGCTGACGAAATCGCTCCAGGATCAGGCCCTCTCCTTCGTGAAGGGCTCGAGCGGCATCCTGGAAGCGGTGCTGCTGTCCACGTGCAACCGCAGTGAGATGTACGCGACAACCGACGAGGAACATATCGATTCCGCCCCGATCGAGGCATGGTTTCACGAGATCCACGGCGTGGACGAAGGCGTTCTGTCTCCCTACCTCTATCACCGGAGGGACGAGGCGGTTATCCGGCACCTGTTCCGGGTGGTCTCCAGCCTGGATTCGATGGTCGTCGGGGAGCAGCAGATTCTCGGCCAGGTCAGAGAGGCCTATATGCAGTCGCTGAACACGAAGAACACGGGACTGGTCCTCAACCGGTTGTTCGAAAAAGCGCTGGCCGTGGGCAAGCAGGTGCGGGAGACCACGGAGATCGGGACGGGCTCGGTTTCCGTCAGTTCCGTGGCAGTCGAACTCGCGCGGAAGATCTTCAAGGACCTGCGGCAGCATACGGCCATGCTGATCGGCGCGGGAGAGACCGGCGAACGGACCGCGGAGTACCTCGTCGACCAGGGCGTGAAGCGGCTGATCGTCGCCAACCGGACCTACGACCGGGCCGCCGACCTGGCCCACCGCTACGACGGGATCGCCGTTTCCCTGCAGGACGGACTGCAGATGATCTCCGACGTCGATATCGTCATCAGTTCCACCGGCGCCACCGAACCGGTGCTGGGAAGGGACCGGATGACGGAGATCATGCACGATCGTCGCAACCGCCCCATATTCCTGATCGATATCGCCGCGCCCCGGGACATCGACCCCCGCGTGCGCGATCTCTACAACGTCATCCTCTACGACATGGACGACCTGCAGTCGGTGGTGGACGACAACGCGGAGGCGCGGAAGGCGGAAGCGCTGAAGGTGGAGGCGATCGTCGAGACCGAGGTAGAGCGGTTGCTCGCGTGGTACCAGAACCTTTCCATCGCGCCTACCATCGCCCAACTCCGCCACTTCGCGGAGGATGTCCGGCACCAGGAGATCGGTCGCGCCTTCACCCAGCTCGACCATCTCTCCGATGAGGACCGGGAGACGGTGGAGAAGATGACCCGCGCCATCGTGAACAAGCTGCTCCATCAACCGACGGTCCAGCTCAGGAACACTTCCGATCCGGAGCACCGGGACTACCACCTCTACAGCCTGCGCCATCTCTTCGGTCTCGACGAGCACGGGAACGACAAGAACGGCGCCGGGCACGAATAGCACGGCGCGTCCGGGTGGCCGGGAACGTATAACGCGGTGCACCCGGGTGGCCGGGACATCGACCCCTTCCATGGCTTCTTCACTCATCATAGGCACCCGCGGCAGCAGGCTGGCCCTCGTCCAGGCCCATTCGGTGGCCAGGGACCTGGAAGCGGGCCGCGACGACCTGGCCGTGGAGGTGCGCGTCCTCACGACGAAGGGCGATGCGGACCGGGACGCCTCCCTGGACACTTTCGGCGGCGAGGGCGTCTTCGTCAAGGAGCTGGAACGGGCCCTGGTTTCGGGAGAGATCGACGCGGCCGTGCACAGTCTCAAGGACCTGCCCACGTCTCTTCCCAGCGGCCTGGCGATCGCCTCGGTGCCGGAGCGCGTGGACGCGCGCGACGCCCTGATCAGCCGCGACGGCGCCGGACTGGACGACCTTCCGGCGGGCGCACGCGTCGCCACGGGGAGTCCGAGGCGGCGGGCCCAACTGCAGCATTACCGGCCGGACCTGTGCTTCACGGGGATCCGCGGGAACATCGACACCCGGCTGAAGAAACTGGAAGAACCGAACGGTCCGGATGCCATCGTGCTGGCCGTGGCGGGGTTGCAACGGCTCGGTTGGACGGACCGCGTCTCCGAAGTATTAGCTCCGGAAGTCTGCATGCCGGCCGTGGGCCAGGCCGCGCTCGCGATCGAAACCCGGAATGACGATCATCCCGTCCTGGAAGCGGCGCAGCGCATCGAAGACCTTCCGGCCAGGCAGGCGGTGACGGCGGAACGGTCTTTTCTGCATCGTATCGGAGGCGGCTGCCATACCCCGGTCGGCGCGTGGGGGAGGATCCAGGAAGGCAGCCTGGTGCTGGATGCCGTCCTGGCCGCCGATAACGGCGAATGGCTCGTGCGTCAATCCCTGCGCGGACAGCCGGAAGAAAGCGCCGATCTGGGTCGACGACTGGCCGAGGCGGTGCTGGATCAGGCCGCGGAGACCAGGCAGGCCGATTCCTCCGGCCAGACCAGGCAGGCCGCGCAGGCCACGCAGACTGATCCCGCCGGCCAGATCGATCCGTCCAGTCCGACCACGGAATCCCAATGAATACCGAATCATCAGGCAACGTCCCATCCCCGGGCAACGATGAATCCCTTGACTGGTGCGCATCCGGTCCGACATCGGGCATGGTATACCTGGTCGGCGCGGGCCCCGGCGATCCCGGACTAATCACCGTGAAGGGCCTTTCCTGCGTGCGGCAGGCCGACGTCGTCGTTGCCGACTACCTCGCCGACGACCGGCTGGTGGCGGAGGCACCGGAGCACGCCGAGTGCATTCGCGTGCCCTGGCGGCCGGGTCGGCAGGCGGAGATCAATGATCTGCTGGTACGACACAGCCGAGCCGGGAAGACCGTGGTCCGGTTGAAGGGCGGCGATCCCTTCGTGTTCGGCCGGGGCGGCGAAGAGGGGCTGCATCTCCAGCGCTCCGGGATCCCCTTTGAGGTGGTTCCCGGCATCACGGCGGCGGTCGCGGTTCCGGCCTACGCCGGCATACCGGTGACTCACCGGGAGATCACTTCGTCGATGACGGTCGTCACCGGCCACATGTCGTCGGAAAAAGACCGGACGGATCTCGACTGGGAGGCGCTGGCCAAAGGGATCGGCACGTTGATCTTCTACATGGGCGCGAGGAACCTGCCCTTCATCGCAGAAAAACTGATCGAAAACGGGCGGCCGAAGGACACGCCCGTCGCGCTGATCCAGTGGGGCACCACGCCGCAGCAGCGGTCCCTCGTCGGCACGTTGGACGATATCGTGTCCAGGGCCCGGGCCGCTTCCTTCACCCCGCCGGTGCTGATCGTCGTGGGCGAGGTGGTGGCGCTGCGGCCACAACTCGACTGGTTCGAATCGAAACCGCTTTTCGGGGTCCGCGTGCTGGTCACGCGCGCCCGGGACCAGGCCGGCGAGCTGTCGGAGTCGCTTGTCCACCATGGCGCGGAACCGGTCGAAGCGCCGCTGATACGGATCGAAGCGCCCGATGACTGGTCGGCAGCGGATGCCGCACTGGCCGATCTCTCGGGTTTCGATCACGTGGTATTCACCAGTCGGAACGCCGTGGAGGCGTTTTTCTCCCGGCTCAAAAACAAAAGCCTGGATGCCCGGGCCCTGGGCGGGGTCCGCGTCGCCGCGGTTGGCCTGGCCACGGCCGGCGCGCTACGTAGGCGCGGGATCGAAGCGGATGATCAACCGGAAGTCTTCCGGGCCGATAAGCTCGTGGAAGCCCTGGCAGGAGACCGCGACCTTCAGGATGCGCGGATCCTCTTCCCCGCGGCGGACATCGCGGGGTCCGCCTTGGAGGAGGGACTGACCGCCGCCGGCGCGTCCGTGACCCGGCTGACGGTCTACCGCACAGTCCTTGCAGAGGGCATGCCGGACGACATAGCGTCCATGCTGGAGGACGGGAAGATCCATCTGGCCGTGTTCGCCAGTTCGTCCGCCGTGGCGGCGTTCGCGAAGGCCGCGGGAACGGACGGCCCGCAACGTTTGACCCGGGGCGTACGCATCGCGTGTATCGGTCCTTCGACGGCGGAAACCGCCGCGGAGGCGGGTCTGTCCGTGGATATCATGCCTGGCCAGGCGACGATCCCCGCACTCGTGGACGCGATCGTGCGCGACCGGCTGGCCGCGGGGGAGCGACTCGAATAACATCGCGCGCGACCGGCTGGCCGCGGGGGAGCGGCCCGCGTAATAACGATTGCCCTGAAATGACGCCCAGGTATATATTTGTCCGGCGTAAGTTCGGCTAACATAAAGCAATTACTATGCCTTTCTGTCCGGAATGCGAATGCAAATACGACCAGGGTGTCGAGCAATGCCCAATCTGCGCGTCACCCCTGGTCGAAACGTTGAACGAGGCGTCGACCTGGGTCTGCGATGAGTGCAAAGAGGAGATCCCGGGAGACGCGCGGTTTTGCCCGGTTTGCGGGACGGCCTTCGTCGACGACCTTCGCTGCCTGACCCAACCGGACCAGCCCGCCCACGGACGGTGCGTCGTCTGCGGACAGCACGTGTGCGGGGACTGCGGGATCCGCCGTCAGGGCCGGTATTTCTGTGAAAGACACGGGCTGGAAGAGGAATCGCCGGTCGAGGAAGAGATCCTCTACCGGGCGGAGGACCGGGAAGCGCTGAACTACCGGCGCTACCTTGCGCAGCAGGGGGTGGATTGTCGGGTGTTCTCGGCCGAACAGCACGCCGGTCTCCTCCTGGACACGCGATCGGTCGACGAGGCCAGGATCATCGTGCCTTCGAAACACCGGGCACCGGTGCAGGAGTGGATGGCGTCACGGTCCATCGCCACCGGGCATGTTCTGTTCCAGTGTGACCGCTGCAGCGCCCTGGACGGATTCGACGGCGGCGGTTGCGCCAACTGCGGCGGGTCCTGATGCGCAAACACCGGCGGTTGCGCCAACTGCGGCGGGTCCTGACACCCCGATAGCGGGCCTCGACAGCTAACCGAGAAACCTGATGGCATTTCCCATACACAGACTGCGGCGCCTGCGCCGCACCGAAAGTCTGCGCAGGATGGTCGGCGAGACCCGGCTTTCTGTGGACGACCTGATCTACCCCTTGTTCATCTGCCCGGGAGAAGGCGTCCGTGCCCCGGTGGATTCCATGCCCGGCGTGGAGCGGCTGTCGGTGGACCAGGGCGCGGAGGTCTGCCGCGAAGTCTCGGACCTGGGCATCCCGGCCGTCATGCTCTTCGGCATTCCGGAACACAAGGACGCCTACGGTGGCGGCGCTTACGCGGACGACGGCATCGTCCAAAGGGCCATCCGCGCGATCAAGCAGGCGACGCCGGAACTCACCGTCATCGGCGACGTGTGCCTCTGCGAGTACACCGATCACGGCCACTGCGGCGTCATCAAAGAAGACGACGTGGCGAACGACCCCACCCTTCGGCTGCTCGTCCGGACCGCGCTTTCGCAGGCGAAGGCCGGCGCCGATCTGGTCGCGCCGTCGGATATGATGGACGGCCGCGTGGGTGCAATACGGGAGGCCCTCGACGGCGAGCAACTCACGCACATCCCGATCATGGCCTATTCCGCCAAATACGCTTCGGCCTACTATGGGCCCTTTCGCGACGCCGCGGACTCGGTCCCGCAGTTCGGCGACCGCCGTTCCTACCAGATGGACCCGGCAAACTCCAACGAGGCGCTCCGGGAAGTGGAGCTGGACCTCGAGGAAGGCGCCGATATCGTCATGGTCAAGCCGGCCCTGGCCTATCTCGACGTGATACACCGGGTGAAATCGACCTTTGAAGTGCCGGTGGCCGCCTACAACGTGAGCGGGGAATACGCCATGATCAAGGCGGCGGGACAGATGGGATGGATCGATGAAGAACAGGTCGTTTTGGAGTCGCTGACCGCCATAAAGCGCGCTGGCGCCGACATGATCCTCACCTATTTCGCGCGGGAGGTTGCGCGCGGATTCCGGTCCGAATAAACCGAACGAACCGAAAGGACCGAATGAACCGTTCCCGATCCAGCACGCTCTTCGACCAGGCCCTGCGCTCCATGCCCGGCGGGGTGAACAGCCCCGTGCGCAATTTCGGCCGGGTCGGCGGCCGTCCCGTCTTCATGGAACGGGGCGCGGGGTCGAAGGTCTACGACGTGGACGGCAACGAGTACATCGACTACCTGGGATCCTGGGGACCACTGATCCTGGGCCACGGCCATCCCGCCGTGGTCGAAGCCCTGAAGAAGGCCTGCGAGCGGGGCACGAGTTTCGGCACGCCCACGGAGGCCGAGATCAGGCTGGCGGAACTGGTCAAGACCGCATTCCCGTCCATCGAACTGATTCGCATGGTCAACTCCGGCACGGAAGCGACCATGAGCGCCCTGCGCGTGGCCCGGGGATACACGGGACGGGACCTGGCGGTCAAGTTCGAGGCGGGATACCACGGTCACGGGGACAGCTTTCTCATCCAGGCCGGGTCGGGCGCCGCCACGTTCGGCATCCCCGACAGCCCCGGCGTGCCCGCGGACCTGGCGAAGATGACCCTCAACCTGCCGTACAACGACATCGGGGCCGTCCGGACCGCCCTGTCGGAGCGGGGCGACGACATCGCCTGCGTGATCGTCGAGCCCGTCGCCGGCAACATGGGCATGATCCCGCCGGCCGAAGGCTTTCTCGAAACCATCCGGGAAGAAACGGAGAAACGGGGCATCATCCTGATTTTCGATGAGATCATTACCGGGTTCAGGATCGCTTTCGGCGGGGCGCAGGAACGGTTCGACATCACGGCCGACATGACCTGCCTGGGCAAGATTATCGGCGGGGGCCTTCCCGTCGGGGCCTACGGCGGGCGCAGGGAAATCATGGAGACCGTGGCCCCCGTCGGCGCGGTTTACCAGGCCGGCACGCTTTCGGGCAACCCGCTGGCCATGACCGCGGGGTACGAAACGGTGCGTCAGCTTCAGGAGCCAGGGGTTTACGAGCGGCTCGAAAACCTGGCCTCCCGACTCGGCGACGGCCTCCGCGCCGCGGCGGTAGAGGCCCGCACTCCCGCGTACCTGACGCGCGTCGGGTCCATGATGTGTACCTTCTTCACCGACCAGGCCGTTGATAACTTCGATGCCGCCTCCACTTCGGACGCGGATATGTACGGTCGGTACTTCTGGAACATGCTGGATCACGGCGTTTATCTCGCGCCTTCGCGCCTTGAAACGGGATTCGTGTCCCTGGCCCACACCGAAGAGGACATCGACCGGACCCTCGACGCGGCCCGGGAGAGCATGAATCTTTTAAAGGCTATAGATTGTTGTTAAGTTATAGACTTTAAAAGGTATAAAATATACATATTCCTGTGTTTTAAGATCACTTGCGGAAGATGAACAGGAACCGCTTTTAAGTCCATATCCGAGAGGAGTTCAAAGTGATTCGCCCATATAGTCGTGCGTTCGCCATGATCACGGCTTCCATGTACTTCATGATCCTGGCAGGATGCGGCGGCGGGGACAGCGGCCCGACGAACCCCACGCCGTCCACACCGACGCCACCGACGCCGCCACCGACGCCTGTGGCAACGAGCATCGTCGTCACGCCTTCATCGATCACTCTGGCCGAGATCGGTGCGACCGAGCAACTGACGGCTACGGTGCGTGACCAGAACAACAACCCGATGACCGGCCAGACGGTGTCCTGGACAAGCAGCAACACCGCCGTTGCGACGGTCAGCGGCAATGGCCTGGTGACGGCGGTCAGCAACGGTACGACCCAGATCACGGCGCGTGCCGGCAACGCGTCGGGTACCGCGAACATCACGGTGGCCGAGCCGGTGCCGACCCGGATCACGATTACACCCTCCTCGCAAACGCTGGAGGCGATTGGTGCGACCGCGCAACTCAGGGCAACGGTACGGGACCAGCGAAACAACGTCATGTCCGGCCAGACGATTACCTGGTCGAGCGGGGCCGAAACCGTGGCGACCGTGAGCGGGACGGGCCTGGTGACAGCGGTGAGCAACGGCATGGCGGAGATATCGGCCAAATCGGGCCGTCTGTCTGCCAGTGCGGCCATAACCGTCGATAGTCCGGTGGCGACAAGCCTCGCGATCGAGCCGGCGGAGTATACGCTCGAAGCGATCGGCGCGACGGTACAGTTGACGGCCACGGTGCTGGACCAGCGCGAAAACGCGATGATGTCGGACGTGACCGTGAAGTGGTCGAGCGGCGACGAGTCCGTGGCGACCGTGGACGCGAATGGCCTGGTCACCGCGATGGACAACGGCATGGTGGAGGTCACGGCCCAGGCCGGAGACGCCATGGGGACCGCTGCGATTACCGTCTCCCAGGTTCCGGCGAACATTAGTATCGAGGTCGACGCCGAAGCCACCACGCTGACCGAGATTGGACAGACTCTGCCCCTCATGGTTTCCGTCAGCGACGCGAACGACGAACCCATTGCCGAACCGGACGTCATGTGGATGAGCAGTGCCGAGGCCGTGGTTACCGTGGACGAGGATGGATTGGTCGAAGCGGTGGGCGACGGCATGGCCGAGGTTACAGCCGCATCCGGTGAGGTCTCGGATAAGGTGAGCGTTACGGTGATGGTGCCGGTTCTCGAGATTGAATACGTCCCGTGGACCGGTGTGAGGGTTGCTCCCGGCCAGTTGATTTTCACGTTACCTGGTACAGTCATTGGACTTCCGATAACCGCATGCGCCAGCACACTTCTAGGTGGCGAGTTGAAAGACCGACCGGCATTAGGTTTCACCATTACCGTCCATTACTCCATATGGCAGCGAAGAGCCGATTTGGACAGTCCATGGATGGACATCGAAGAAACACGGAAGACCTTTGATGCTTGCCCTTACAATCCCACAGAATCCGGTGAATATAGACTGGTTGGTGATGTTACTATCGACGATGAACGAAGTTTCCGCGCCAGCGAAAACACGTTCGTCATACCTTGATCGTCAGGAACTTGAAACATAGTTCTGAACAGCAATTGTTTCCACCTGCAACCTTTAAGGGGATCGGCGGGTCCAAACCGTAGATCCCCTTTTATACCTCGAGGATCTTGTTGCCTCCGTGAAGTCTTGACGTCATGTAATCGTAAGTCGCAGGGAACATAACGGCTATGCTGAAAAACAACCTCGTCATCGCGCTGCGGCACCTGTTTGCCAACAAGGGCTACTTCTTCATCAACACGATGGGGTTGTCTATCGGCATCGCGAGCTGCCTTCTCATCTTCCTGTTCGTCCGGCACGAGTGGACGTACGATGCCTTTCACGAGAAATCCGACCGGTTGTACCAAGTCGTCGCCGCCGGATTTGGTGCCACCGATAACCCGTACACCTCCGCGAGAACACCCCTTCCGCTCGCTTCCGCCCTGAAACAGCAGTATCCCGGCGTGGTACGGACCGTTCGGATTACGGACTATCCATCCGAAATCCGCATAGATGGAGACAACTTCCGCAAGCAGAACGTCCTGTTATGTGACGCGTCCTTCCTCGAGATGTTTTCCTTCTCGATGGTCGAAGGCGATCGATCCACGGCGCTGAACAATGTGAATTCCGTGGTGCTCAGCCGGGCCGCCGCGGAGAGGTATTTTGGCGGGGGCAGCCCGTTGGGAAGGCAACTCACCGCCGGAGGTGCGCTATTGACCGTAACCGGCGTTACGGAGAACGCCCCAAGCAATTCCACTATCCAGTTCGACCTGCTCATTCCCTTCGACAAGGCACCTGAAATAAACCCCTGGATTTCCAATGCCATCGGGCGGTGGAACTACTCTTCAACGTCCACTTTCATTGAACTATCGGGTCCGGAAAAGGCCGCGACGCTCGAAGATCAACTGCCTGATTTCGTAGAAACACACTACCCCGCGTACATGTTGCCGCAGTTGATTCCGCAACCCATAACCGCGATGTACCTGGACCAGGAAGTGCGTTTCGGCCTGGGACCCACCAGCGACCCCAACCTGTCCTACATCCTGATCTGCACGGCGCTGCTCGTCCTCTTCATCGCCTGCGTCAACTTCATGAACCTGGCCGTCTGCCGTTCGTCCTCGCGGGCCAAGGAGGTAGGCCTGCGAAAGGTCTTCGGGGCGAAGCAGACCCAGGTCATGGGACGTTACATGGGCGAGACCACGGTCCAGTGCGGCTTCGCCCTGGTCCTGGGCGTCTTGCTGGCCCACCTGTTCCTCCCTGTATTCAACATGCTGGCAGGGAGAACGCTGGTCCTCGATTACCTCTCTAGCGGTTCCACGATCGCCGCGCTGCTGGTCCTGACCGCCCTGGTCGCTCTGGTGTCCGGCAGCTATCCTTCCCTGGTGCTCTCCCGTTTCAGTCCCGTCGCCATCTTCAGGCGGCAGGTTCAGATCGGCGGGCCCAACCTTTTCGTCCGGGGTCTCATGGTCGTGCAGTTCGGGCTGTCCGCGCTGCTCGTCATTTCCATCCTCGTCATGACCCGGCAACTGGACTTCGTTCGGACCGGGGACGTGGGATTCAACCCCGGAAACGTCGTCGTAATTCAACCCGAACCCGGTTCAGTCATCTACGACGTGTATCGAAACAGGATCGCTTCGTACGAAGAGGTCCTCCAGGTTTCCGGCACGTCCAACACCATAGGGGAAGGACGGGACCTTGGACAATCAGCCTACACCGATAGGGACGGGAACCAGCTCGAGGCGTACATGTTCACCGTGGATTACGACTACGTGAACACGCTCCGGCTGCAGCTCGTCTCAGGACGCGACTTTTCCCGGGAGTTTGGAGGCGACGAGACCGAATCGTGCATCATCAACGAGGCCGCGGTACGGGAGTTGGAATGGGAAGATCCCGTGGGCCGCAAACTCCCCCATGGCTATACGGTGATCGGCGTGGTCAGGGACTACAACTTCCAGTCCAAGCACCAGGAGATCGAACCGGCCATTCTCACCCTCGCTCCGGTATCCATGGGTGGGATCACGAACCATTTCGGTTACATCCTGGTCCGAATCAGCGGCAGGGATGTGCCCGCCACGCTTTCGCTGCTCAGGGACGCGTGGAGAGAAACCGTGCCCGAAGCTCCTTTCGAATTCGCCTTTCTGGAAGACGATATCGCCCGGTTCTACCAGGATGAGCAGAACCTGGCGCGTATCTTCAGCTACTCGGCGGCCTTCGCCCTGCTGATCGCCTGCCTCGGGGTCTACGGACTCGTGTCGCTGGATGCCGCCCGCCGTACGCGGGAGGTCGGCATACGCAAGGTGATGGGCGCCGCGGCAGGCGATATCGTCTCCCTGCTGTCGAGACAGTTCGTCGTCCTCGTGGTGATCGGCAACGTCCTGGCCTGGCCGGCGGCCTGGTGGCTCATGAAAGCGTGGCTGGCGGACTTCGCCTACCGCACCGAAATTGGTGCCGTCCCCTTCGTCGCGGCCGGACTGGTGGTCATGGCGACCGCCCTGCTTACCGTCAGCTTGCATGCCTTCCGAAGCGCCATGCTCGATCCCGCGGACGCCTTGCGGCGCGAATAGAAGGTTTTGTTTGACCGCCGCCGCGCCGGTCTGTACGTTTCCAGTATACCGGAAAACGGCGATGGAATTCCCAACCTCTGGCGGCAGAGCTCGCTCACTACACCGATTAATCATGTCCAGATTTTGCATACTGCTCATTGCGACCGTATTAATGTGTGCATTGCCGCGTCCCATCCAGGCTCTGCCCTCGCCCGCGTATCCCCTACCTGAAACACTCCATGGCGCTACCCTGGAAACGGGCAAGGCGCTATACGAGGCTGAACGGTTCCGGGAAGCGCTGGTGCTGTTTCAGCAGGCGGCGAAGGAGGACGGGGGTTCCGCTCCGGCGCATTACTGGCGGGGCATGGCCCACTACGAACTGGAAGAATACCGGAAGGCGGTCGTCTCGTTCAAGCGTACGGTCAAATTGGACAAAAAATGGGCGTTGGGCTACATGGGGCTGGGCAAGTCCTACTTGCGGTTAAAACACCGAAAACTGGACGCGCGTCATGCGCTGCGTATGGCGGCCAGGCTGTCACCCGACGACCCGGAAATCCAGTACCAACTGGGCATCGCCCATATGAACACGCGATTGACCGACCGGATTGTCGGCGGCGAAAGGGACGGAAGGAACTTTTTCCTCAAGGCGGCGTTATTGGATCCTGCTCATCCCGATGCTTTTTACCAGGCCGGCCGTTGTTACGAACGACCCGGGTCGCCTGAATTCGACAAGGCGATGGCGGCCTATTTCTCACAGTTCAGGGTTAATCCCGCTCATTACGACGCGCTCAGCCGTTTCGTCTACCTGGCCTTGCTAGCCGAAGAGTATAGTCTGGCCGTGGAACTGCTCGAAGGGGCCGCAGACGACCTAGGCGCATCGGATCCGGCGATCGTCGAGACCCTGCGGAAACAATTCAGTACGCTTTCCGATGCCGTAAAACCACGGCCCGACGTGTTGCATGAGGTGATTGAGACCTACTTTTCCCTTATCGAATCTGACGAAAAAGAAGTCTACCGGGACCTGGCGCACGTAGCCCCTCCGGACGAGTTGGCGTCCTGGCAAGAAGCCGGCGGCAGCGAACGCGATGCGCGCTGGCACGCCTTTTGGAACGCCAGGGACTCGAACCCCGTCACGGTGGTGAATGAACGCCTTGTGGAGCATTACAGGCGGATTATGTTCGCCCGGCACCACTTTTCGCAGGGGCAGCACCCCTATGACCGCCGCGGCGAGATTTACGTCCGTTACGGAGCACCGGAAGACCGCCGCGGCGACGTCCATATTGCGGATCGAAACGCCTACAGGTCGGCTTCGTTTTCCGATGATCCGGTCGTGGACGCGGTTCGGGAGCAGAATGACCGTTACGGATATCGATTGCGTGTCGACCGGGGCCGTTTGACGATCGTCCCGCCCGAGGGAATGACTGAAGAAGAAATCAATGATGCCGGCGGATTGCTGGCCGGCGGGATCGTCGCATCATCCGGACAACTGACCATGCAGCATGAGAGAAAGCTGATGGGGCATGGATACGCCACCGAAAGCTGGGTATACGTCCGGTACGGCCTGGAATTGTTCTTCGTCGACCAGTTCGGCGGGGGCAGGTTCGATTACCCCTGGGGAAACCTGCTTACCTCCCCGGAGGAGATGGTCCGGCAGGAACAGTTCTGCCCACGGCGGCTCGCCGAGGAACTGATCGCCGGAGCACCCGAGGAATACCTGCATGACCTCGGCGGGGAACAGCTCGAGTACGCCTTCGACGCCGTGAGCTTCAGGGCGGACAACGGTGCGACGGAACTGGACCTGTCCTACAGCATCCCCGTCTGGCAGTTCGGTGACGTATCGGACGGCCAGGGTATCCGTACCCGGCTCGAACATCAGGTCACTCTGCGAGATTCGGCCATGAGCCCGCGGTTTACCCACGCCTTCGGATTCGGCCCCTTCGACCGGCCGAAGCGGAAGATGGCCGAAAGCCACGTGAAAGTGCCGGTGTATACCTTGCCCGAGAGCGTCGTGGCGCCGCCGGGAAGCTTCACGATGGCGGTCCAGGTGCGGGACGAAACGTCGCAAAAAACCGGTGTGTATCTAAGGCCGGTCACGCTGTCGGATTACAGCGGCGAGGAACTGCTCATTAGCGATCTCAAGCTGGCCACCCTGATCACGCCCTCCGGCGTGCAGGGCCCCTTCGTGCGCAAGGGACTGAACATCACGCCCAATCCGGGACGGCTTTACATTCGCGAGAACCCCGTTTACGTCTACTACGAAATCTACAACCTGGCTACGGATCCGGCCGGGAAGACCGAATACGAAATCCTCTACGAGATCAGCCCCCGGGGAGGTAGCGCTCGACCCAGCTGGTCGGCCCGCAGGCAACGGGACATGCAGACGGTGTTGATGGCTTTCTCGGGAGAAGGATTTACGACCGAGGACCGGGAGTATACGTCGCTGGACACCTCCGGTCTGCCGGCGGGCGAGTACGTGCTCACCGTCACCTTCACCGATCTGAACGCGGGAAGCAACGTCACCCGGTCGGCCAACTTCCTGGTGATGGAACGGTAGCAGTCGAAGGCTCGCGGCAAAAAGCCCGGTTCACTTCCGCTGCTCCATCACTTCCGCCGGTCCGTCACATTCGCTGTTCCGTCACTTCCGCCGCTTCGGGTTCACTTCAATCGTTCCGGGTTCAGGCCCTCGAGTTCCGGAACGACGAACCTGCCGTCCCTACGGATCACTTCCCCGTCGAATTCGATGGACCCGCCGCCGAATTCCGGCGTCTGGATCATGACCATGTCCCAGTGGACGGCGGACCGGTTGCCGTTGTCGGCCTCCTCGTAAGCCTGTCCGGGCGTGAAGTGGAAGGACCCGGCGATCTTCTCGTCGAAGAGGATGTCCAGCATGGGCGCGGTGATGTGGGGGTTGAAGCCGATGGCGAATTCGCCGATGTAGCGCGCCCCCTCGTCGGTGTCGAAGATCTCGTTCAGCTTCTCCGTCCGGTTGCCTGTGGCCCCGGTGATTCTGCCGTCTTCGAATCTCAATTGCACGTCCGCAAAGATCACGCCGTGGTACAGCGTCGGCGTGTTGAAGCGGACGACGCCGTTGACCGAATCGCGCACCGGCGCGGTAAAGCACTCGCCGTCGGGGATGTTGCGGTCGCCCGAGCATCCCACGGTGGGGATGTCGCGGATGCTGAAGGTAAGGTCGGTGCCCGGACCCGCGAGCCGGACGCGGTCGGTGCGGTCCATGCGTTCCTTCAGCGGCGCGAGCGCCCGCTCCATCTTCCCGTAATCCAGCGTGCACACGTCGAAGAAGAAGTCCTCGAAGGCCTCGGTGCTCATGCCGGCCTGCTGCGCCATGGACGGGGTCGGCCAGCGCAGCACCACCCATCGGGTCTTCGGCACCCGCACATCGAAGTGTACGGGCTTGAGCCAGCGTTGCTCGTAGAGCCGCATGGCCTCGCCCGGCACGTCCGACATCTCCATCACGTTCCGGCTGCCGCGCAGGGCCATGTAGGCCTGCACCCGCTCCATGCGATGGGATTCATGGGCGCCGGCGGCTTCCATGGCGTCCTCGTCCCCTGCGCGGACCAGTTCCCGCATGACGCGCTGGTGCTTGATGGAGACCAGCGGCACGCCGCCCGCCGCCCGGATCGCGCGGATCAGCGAGATCACCATGTCGTCGGGCACATCGAAGGCCTCGACGAGCACCCGGTCTCCGGCCTCAATCTTCGTCGAATGTCCGGTGAGCACTTTCGCCAGGTCGCCGTATCGTGGGTCGCGCATGGGGTTTGTTCTCCGCAGGATTGGATTTACGGCTGTCTAAGTGGTCCGGTCCGTGCGCGCGCGTCACTCTTTGATCCGCCCCGGCGTCACATCCACCGCGCCGGACGTCGATATCCTGACCAGCAGGGCGTCTTCGGGTTCGAAGGCCAGGCGAACCGTCCGTTCCCGGCCGTTGACGTGCAGGACCACCATCCGCTCGACCAAGCTGGTGGAACGCCAGCCCTCGTAGGCCATGGGGTACCGGATCCGCTTCGTATCGGGATGGGCGAAGAATACGTGACAGTCACCATCGACCTCCCGGCACCAGAACTCAGGCGCGTCCCGGCCGCTTACGAGCGGGGGATGGCCATGCGCGGCGCCCGGATCCGCGGAGACCGTGGGCTGGCTCATCAGTTCCTTCAGGCGATCTTCGTAATCCGGTGGCGGGCGGTGTCCTGGCGCGGTGGGCCGGCGCGGGACGCAGATCCGGACGCCTTCCCGGGCGAGGCGAAGCAGGGCGGAAAGGCCTTCGCCGTCCAGCCACGCCACATCCACGTAGATCATGGAAAACGCGGCCTCGCCGTACCGGACGCGGCCGTCCTCCACCACCGCCTCCGCCAGGAAAGGTTTCGAGATCCACAGAGGATGGTAGCCGAGCAGGCTGCCGGGCCGTTCAACGGTCTGCAGCTCCCAGTAGTAGTTGGCGGCCGGTCCGCGCCGGTCCTCGGGCAGCAGGTGGCGCATCCAGTGGTCCTCCAGCGGGAGGTACACGGTCACGTCCGTGTAGGTCCTGCCCTGCTTGACGAAATCGGCCGCCTCCGCCAGGTAGGCGTTGAAGGCCGGAAGCCGGCCGGCGAACCCGCTGTCCGCACCGACGTGCGTGGTCGCGTAGAAGGTGTTGGTCCCGCCCGGCGCATTGTAGGGCATGCCGTGTCAGACGATGTGGTTGACGCCGTTGGCGAACACCGCGTCCGCCATGAGCTTCAGGTCCTCCACCTTCTCCTCGCCGTGATAGGGCGACGGCGCGGGCCACGGCTCGTAGCCGTAGATGCAGGTGAAGGTCTCGCAGGTCACGACGGGCCGCGCGCCCAGGGCGGCCGCCGACCCGGGGATGGCGGAGAAAAAGGTCTCGAACAGCAGCGCCTCGGATTCCGGGACGTCCACGAGCGCGTAGGCTTCCAGCAGGTCCGCTGGCGCCCCGTGGCATTGCACGCGGCTCACGGCGCCGAGGCGGCGGCAGATATCGGCGTAGGGCCTGAAGAAGCCTTCGATCGCCGCTTCCGACAGGATCTTCCGGTAGTCGTACCGCACGTCGGGATGTTCGTCAATCGATGCCTTGAACGGTTCCAGTTCGTACCCGAAACGGTCCCGGAAGACCGGATCCAGGTGGGCGCTCCAGAGCCCTTCCGGGAAAACCTCCCACGAATCGGAGAACAGTGCCGAAGTGGTGCCCCGCAGGGCCGGTTTCAGCGCGCCGCCGACGTGGCCGGCGTACCGCTCCAGCGCGTCCGGGTCCAGGTGGTTCAGGATCCGGCCCTGGCCGTAGTAGGACAGCTCCCACGACTTCTCGAGCCGCTGGTCCGAAGGCCCGCCGAAGACCTGTCCCGCGTCCTCCTCCGGTACGATCGACCCGCCGAAGGGCCAGGAGGTGCTGAAGGTGAAGTCGCACCCGATACCCAGCCGGTCCGCCTCCTCCTTGGCGCCGGCGACCAGGCCGGTCCATGCCTCGCTCAGCCAGCAGGGTCCTTCGCCCGCCCCGGGCTGCGGGTACATGAAGGCGATCTCCACCCCGCCGAACCCCTGGTCCCGCACCCATTTAAGCTGCGTGCGGACGTCTTCTTCCCGGATGTCGTCGTAAAACCACCACCAGCGTGTGTAGGGACGAGCGTCCGAAAAGGGCCGGTAGGTCCTGGTCAGTTCGTTCGACATGGTTGCCCTTTTGACAAGACCGCCTTTCGACAAGACGGCTGTTTCGACAAGACGGCTCCGATCATCGGTGATTTCGCCTTGCATAATCTATACCGGAATCCCGCGGGGAACACTATATTATGCGGAACCCGGACACACCGTGTTCCATTCAATTTCGGGGGTCCCATGCAGACCGTTGACTTCGCACGCTCAACCTTTACTTTCCGGGTGGATTCCGAAAAGAAGCCACCGAAGACCGTGACCCGGAAGGTGCCCTATTCCCTGAACAACGCCCGCATTCCCATCGAGGCCACCCTGACCGTATCCGCGAAGGACGGCGGATTCCGGGAAGAGTACGCCCTGGGCGTGAGTTGCAAGACCGAACAGGTCGGGGTGGAGCGGGATATCTGGCACATCCCCAACGCGGACTTCAAGCCGATCTTCTCGTCGGACACCTTCATGGCCATCAAGACCTACGAAGTGGCCGACCGGGGCGCCACGCTCTACCCGCCCTCCCTCGGCGAGCAGCCTGAACGGCAGATCGTCGCCATCAAGGAAACCTTCGAGGACGTCCGGGTCGACCTGTCCCGCGTCGACGGCCGCGTCCTGGAGACGCCGCGGGCCATCGTGGAAACCGTCCTCGGCAATGTCCCCCTGAACGCCCGGACGACCATCGGGAACGACCGGTACGCCGCGGTGCTCGAATACCCGGTCAAGACGATCAATGCCAATGAGCGGGACTGGATCTACCAGCCGGATACGGGCCCGGTGCTGCTGCCGGATCTGTCCCGAGACCCGGAAGAAATGATGGAAGGGATCGAACTGGCCTTCGCGGCGTTCAATACACCGGACTGGGTGGAGTTCATCGTCCGGGTTCCCACGCCGGTCGCAGAAGGCGTCAACGTGTACCACTACGCGGAACCCGTCCGGATGGACTGCGTCAATGAAGTGCTGGTACCGCGGCGCTGAGTGCACTGAGCGTCCGGAGTGTATTGAGTGTATTGTGCGCGCCGAACGCACGGAGCGCGTTCGGCGCACTAAGCATACAGGGAGAATGTCGGCGTAATGCGGTTTTCCTCGAATTTTTCTATCACCTGGCTGTGTTGTTTCGGCATCCTGTTTTCGCTCGCCGCATCGACAGTGGTGTTCTCTCAGGGCACGGCGCACGCGCAAGACACCGCCTACGCACAGGGCACGCGGGGCCATATGTCTGGCAGCGCGGGAAGCCCCGGCGCGGAAGAGGCCGAGGAAGAGGATCCCGTGCAGCGCGTGCTGCGGGAGCGTGTCGATGAACACGGCCAGACGGTGGGCGTCGTCGCCGGGATCATCCGCGGCATCAACCGGTACGTCTATGCCCACGGCACGCTCAACCGCGGCACGATCCGGCGCGTGAGCGGCATGACGGTCTTCGAGATCGGCCAGCTCAGCAGCCTGTACACGACGGCGATGCTGTCCCTCATGGTCCAGCGGGACGACGTGAACCTGACCGACGAGGTGTCCGCCTATCTCCCGGTGTCGGTGACCGTTCCGGCCACACCCGCAGGACACCCCATCCTGATCAAGCACCTGGCCACCCACACCTCGGGACTGCCCCACCTGCCGGACAACCTGGTTTCTTCAACGCCGGACGATCCGCTGAAGGGGTATTCGGTGGAACTGATGTACGCATTTCTCGACCGGTACGCGGAAGTGCAGCGCGGCGGGCACGAGCTCCTGTTCGATATCGAAGATCCGGATGGCAAAGATCCGGATGGCGAAGGTTCCCTGGGTCAGGAAGGCGAAGACCGTTCAGATTCACCCGGCCGTTATGAACCGGACCGCAACGATATGGAGGGCGCCTTGGGGACGGAAGACCGGTACAGGACGGAGGGCGCCTTGGGGACGGAAGACCGCTACGCCTATTCCGATCTCGGCATGGGACTCCTGGGACACGTGCTCGAACAGGCCGCCGGCGAAAACTATGACGCCTTGCTCCGGGAGTTGCTCGGTGATCCCCTCAAGCTGGCCAACACGGCCAACAAACCTACGCCGTCCATGCGGACGTACCTGTCGACCGGACACGACGACGCCCACCGGCCCGTGTCCACCTGGTCCGATACGACCCTCGTGGGCGGCACGGGGCTGCGGTCCAATCTCCTGGACATGATGACCCTGGTGTCGGCCAGCATGGGGATCATCTACGCCCTGCCGGAGGACTTCACCGAAGACGATTCGACCCGCTACCACGCCTCCTTCGACAGCCTCATCGTGGCCCGGAATCCAGCGGACGAGGAAGGCGTCCGGACCGCGCTGGGATGGATGGTGCGCCAGGACGAGCGAGGCCGCGACATCCACTGGCTGACCGGCCGAACCAACGGGTTCTACGCCTTCGCCGCCTTCCTGAAGGAATGGCGCAAGGGTGTCGTGGTCCTGTCCAACAGCTCGGCCAGCGTCGAGGACATCGGGTTCCACCTGCTGAGTGCCCGGAACCCCGTGGCGCCGCCCCCGAGGAAGGGCGTGCACCTGACCGAGCCCGCCTACGTGGCCTGTACGGGCATCTACGCCTTCTCCCCCGAATTCACCGTGGAAATCACCTACAGCGACGGCAAGCTCTACGGCCAGCCGCCCGGCCAGCCCAGGAGCGAACTCGTCCTCGAATCGTCCGGTGATTTCTACCTGGAAGAAGAGGACGCCCGGATCACCTTCGTCAGGGACGAATCGGGGGAGGTGCGTCACTTCCTGTTCCTGCAGGACGGAGTGACGCACCGGGCGGAAAGGGTGAGGTAGGAATTTAACCCCGCACAATTTGACTTGAGAGGTGTGATCATGAGGTATCGATGGCCTGGTGTACGGACGATGGCGATGGCCATGGCGCCGATGCAGGTTCTGGCGATGGCGCCATGGCTGGCAGTGGCGATGGCACCGGCGTTGGTCGCATGCGGAAACGAAGACCCCGTGGGGCCGAAGCCGACACCGATGCCGGAACCCAAACCCATCGTGCTCGGTGCGGCCGTGGCAGAGACCGGTCGCCTCAGCACGCCCGGGAAAGAGATCGCTCGCGGGTACCGGATCGCGGTCGAAATACTGAACGAGCAGGGCGGTATCGGTGGGCGGAAGGTACAGTTGGTGATTCACGACGATGAGAGCGACGCGGATGCGAGCGTTCGCCTCTACCAGGAGATGATCGCCTCGGATTCGATCACCGCCTTTCTGGGCCCCTACAGCAGCGGGATCACCGAACCCGTGATCAGCGTGACGGAAGCGGCCGGCGTTCCGCTCGTCGCCTCGGCGGCGGCGGCGCCCGCGATCTGGTTGAATAGGGGGCGGCAGTGGAGCGTGCAGATGTCGAATCCGGCTCCGACCTATCTGGAGGGTTCCGTGGAACTGGCCGCGCAGTCCGGTGCTCGCACGATCGCCCTGATGTGGGAGGATACGGCCTTTCCCACGGCGGTGGCCCAGGGCATACGCGACGCGGCAGAGACTCGGGGGTTTGATCTCGTTATGGAGCAAGCCTATGCGGCGGGCAGCGCGGACCACGAGTCACTGGCGGCCATGGCGCGGGATGCGGGCGCCGATCTGTTCATCGGCGGAGGATACTCGGACGACGCGATCGCGTTCGCGAGGGCCGTGGCCGCGGTGGAGTACAGACCGCTCCTGACGTCCCTCCTCCTGGCAAGCGGAGAAACCTTCATCAACGAGGTGGGCGCGGCCGGGCGCTGCGTCATCAGCAACTCGGCCTGGGATCCAACGATCCGCACCGAGGGGTACATCGCCACGAGCGAGACGTTCGTGCGACGCTACGAAGCGGGCTACGGCACGATGCCGGTCTACCAGGCCGCCGCAGGTTTCGGTGCCGTGGAACTGCTCGCGGAGGGCATCAACCGGGCCGCCACGCCCACCGGGGAAATCGACCGCGCGTCAATACGCGATTTTCTGTTCGCAACCTCCAAGCAGACCGTCCTGGGACCGTTCGGCGTCTATCCGCTGGGTGACCCCCAGGCCGGCGCCCAGCGCGACCTGAAGGGCATACAGATCCAGTGGCAGGACGACGGGGCGGGCGGCTTCGCCAAGCGCATCGTACATCCGCCGCCGGTCAGCCAGGCGTCTTTGTGCTTCACGCGCTGAATTCAGGTTGCCCTCCCAGGAGCAGATCGTCCCGAGTGCGGTCAGCCAATAAACGTACGCAATCGCCGGACGCCTCCGATCGACGCACGTATTGCCGGACCTCATCGATTGACGCACGTTTTTACAGGATCACAAGGAACTTGGGCGGAAACTGGTGGCAAAGATCAAGAAAGACCTGGGTTGAACTGATGCTTAAATATCCCGGTAGTACTCGAAGCAGACGATGATTCCGTATTGGTTACGTCACCGGACTTTCCGGAACTTACGACGTTCGGTATGGATCGGGAGGAGGCAATCGCCCGTGCAGTCGACGCGCTGGAGGAGGCAATCGCAGCCCGCGTACATGATGGCCTGGACATCCCATTGCCGTCTAGGGGATGTGACACCGCCAAGTTACCGACACTCACCGCCGTCAAGGTGATGCTGTACCGGGGAATGAGAGAACAGGGTGTTGGCAAGGCGGAACTCGCTCGGCGCTTCGGTTGGCACCTTCCGCAGGTGGATCGTGTTCTGGACGTGCAGCACAAATTCCCCTTGGACCAGATGGACGCGGCCATGGGCGCTATCGGCCGGCGCCTGTACGTGCGGGATTCCCTTCACTAGGACCGCATACCTTGCTAGCTTTTCCCTTCGGTCCGCCCTTTTGACCCGATCTTCCGTCTAACTGCTCACCAGCGCCTTCTTCAGCGCCGCGATGAAGGCCTCGTTCTCCTCGGGCAGGCCGGCGGTGACGCGGATCCAGCCCTCGATATTCCATCGCGCCCTCGCGTTGCCCACCAGGACATTGTGATCGTCCCTTAGACGACGCACGAGTTCATCCACGTCCGTCTTCATGTTCATCATCACGAAACTCGACTCGCTAGGGGCGTATTCGATGCCCATGGCGTCCAGCTGCTCGTAGAAATAGCGTTTCCCCCGGCTCACCAGTTCCTGCGAACGTCGCAGGTGGTCCGTGTCGTCGAGGGCCGCCGACGCGGCGTGGGTGGACAGCAGGGTGAGCGTGTTGGCCCGGTGGCGACCGATCCGAGCGATCACCTCCGGCCGGGCGACCGCGTATCCCACCCGCATGCCGGCCATGCCGAAGACCTTGGAAAACGTGCGCGTCACGATCACGTTTGGATGATCCGCGATCAGCGATGCCGCGCCTTCGCGGTCTACCTCGTTCTCGGCGAATTCGATATAAGCCTCGTCGACGAGTACAAGCACACGCCCGGGGATCGACTCGACAAAGGGCCTTAACTGCGACATGGGGGTCAACTGGCCCGTGGGATTGCCAGGCGTGGTCACGACGACCATGGCGGTCCGGTCGGTCACGGCTGCGCTGAGACCGTCCAGATCAGGTTTCATACCTTCCAGCAAGGGAACCCGTATCGGATCCGCGTTGGCCACGCCGGCAAATCGGGTGATGAAGCCAAAGCCTGGCAGGCTTTCCACGACCTCCGTGCCCTCGCGTATGTAAGCGTGGCCGATGGCGAAGAGCAGGTCCGACGACCCGGCGCCCACCGCGATCCACGCATCAGGTACCGGGGCAAAGGGACTGTCCGTCCACTCCACCACGGGTACGCCGTGCCGTCGGGCAAGCTTGCCCAGAAGGTCCGGGTTCTGGCCATACCGGTTGATGCTGGTCACCAGGGACAACACCGCCTCGACCGCCCGGGGAGACGGCCCCAGGGCGTTCTCGTTGGCGTCGATGCGCACCAGGCCCGGGGGCACGCCCCAACCACGCACAGAAGGGCCGCCCACCATCTGTGCTGCGGCTTCATAACTGCCAAACGAAATCGCACCGGCACCCGCCAGGGCCCCTTTCAGGAATCCCCGGCGCGAAAGCCCCGGCCTGGGTCGCGAAAGCCCCGGTTTGATCGTGGCACTTTCTTCTTTTCTGTCGGACATTGGAGATCTCCTTATCGGATTGTCGAATGCTCGGATGTCGACCCGCAGCACCCCCCTGTTTATTTCAGGCCATAACGTCATGATATAACCTCGCATCATGGAGGGGAAGACCAATTACGTCGGCCTAGACGCTCCACGTGGACCCTGACGCGTTCCGACCCTGACGCTCCCCGCACCTGAACGCACGCTCCGACCTTGACGCTCCCCCGGACCTCCCGTAGATTTACCGCAGAGATGCACGGGGCGGCCACCCGCGCAGTACATCCTCGAGAAGGAGACCACGATCTTCAGCCAGTCCCATCCCGAATCAACTGAAACCCACCTCCTGCTGGACCGGTTGCTCTCCGAACGCATCCTCATTTTCGACGGCGCCATGGGGTCGATCCTCCAGGGCCATGCGCTCGACGAGGCCGATTTCCGCGGCGATACGTTTAAAGACCACCCCGTTCCGTTGCGCGGCGACCTCGACGTGCTGTCGATTACGCGGCCCGAACTCATTGAACAGGTCCACCGGGCGTATCTGGACGCCGGCGCCGACATCATCGAGACCAACACCTTCAATGCCACGGCCATTTCGCAGGCCGACTATGGCCTGCGGGACCGGGTTTACGACATCAACGTGGCGGCGGCAAAAATAGCGAAACGGGCCGGATCGGCCGCCATGGCCGCCGATCCGGTCAGGCCGCGCTTCGTGGCCGGCGCCCTGGGGCCCACCACCCGGTCGGCTTCCGTCGCCTCCGACGTGAGCGACCCGGCCTTCCGGTCCGTTACCTTCGACGAACTGGCCGCGGCCTACGGCGAGCAGGCCCGGGGTCTCCTCGACGGCGGCGTGGACCTGCTGCTGGTCGAGACCCAGATCGATACCCTCAACCTGAAGGCCGCGCTCTTCGCCATCAACAGCCTCTTCGACGAAGGGACGCGCCGGGTGCCGCTCATGGCCTCGTTCTGCATCGTCGACGCCAGCGGCCGAACGCTGTCGGGCCAGACCGTGGAGGCGTGCTGGACGTCCATACGCCACGGGGACCTGTACAGCGTGGGGATCAACTGCGCCCTGGGCGCCACCGAGCTGCGGCCCTACATCGAAGAGCTGTCGGCCATCGCGAACCTCCCGGTGACCTGCTATCCGAACGCGGGGCTCCCGAACGAACTGGGCGGCTACGACGACACCCCGGACTACATGGCCAAGGTGCTGGGGGACTTCGCCGAAGAAGGATGGATGAACATGGTCGGCGGATGCTGCGGCACGACTCCCGCGCACATCGCCGCGATCTCGGAGGCCGTCAAGCAGCGGGGTAAACTGCGGGTTCCCCGCCCCGGCGAACCCCTGTCCCGGTACAGCGGACTCGAGACCTTCACCATGCGGCCCGACGGCAACTTCACCATGATCGGCGAGCGGACGAACGTGACGGGCTCGCGCAAGTTCGCCCGGCTGGTCCGCCAGGAGAAATACGAGGAAGCCCTGGGCGTGGCCCGGCAGCAGATCGAGGGCGGGGCGAACATCATCGACGTGAACATGGACGAGGGCCTGCTCGACAGCGAGCGGGCCATGACCACCTTCCTGAACCTGATCGCGTCCGAACCCGACATCGCCGCCACGCCCGTCATGATCGACAGTTCGAGCTGGCCGGTGATCGAAGCGGGCCTGAAATGCGCGCAGGGCAAGAGCATCGCCAATTCCATCAGCCTGAAGGAGGGCGAGGAGGTCTTCAAGACCCAGGCCCGCATGGCGAAACGGTACGGGGCCGCCGTGGTGGTGATGGCCTTCGACGAGGACGGGCAGGCCACGGACACGGACCGCAAGGTGGAGATCCTGAGCCGTTCCTACCGGATCCTCACCGAAGAGATCGGCATGGACCCCACGGATATCATCTTCGACCCCAACATCCTCACCGTGGCCACGGGCATCGAGGAACACGACGACTACGCCGTAAACTTCATCGAGGCCGTCCGCCGGCTGAAGGCGCGGCACCCCCTGGCCCGGGTCAGTGGCGGCGTGAGCAACATCTCCTTCTCCTTTCGCGGCAACGACCATATCCGGGAGGCGATGCACGCCGCCTTCCTGTACCACGCCATCCAGGCGGGCCTGGACATGGGCATCGTCAACGCGGGGCAACTGGCGATCTACGAGGACATCGAACCCGAGACGCTGGCCATGGTGGAAGACGTCCTGCTGAACCGCCGGCCCGACGCCACCGAGCGGCTGCTGGAATTCGCGGCATCGCGTAAAGGCGAGGGGGCCGAACGAGTACGCAGGGACGAGGAGTGGCGCGACGACAGGCTGGAAGATCGCATCTCCCACGCCCTGGTCAGCGGCATCTCCGACTACGTGGAAGAAGACATGGACGAGGCGCTGAAGCGCTACGACCGCCCGCTGCACATCATCGAGGGGCCCCTGATGGCCGGGATGTCCATCGTCGGCGATCTCTTCCAGGAGGGGAAGATGTTCCTGCCCCAGGTGGTCAAGAGCGCCCGGGTCATGAAAAAGGCCGTGGCCCACCTGGTGCCGCATATGGAGGCCGAGCACGGCGACGGCGGGGAGAGACAGTACCAGGGGACCATCCTCCTGGCCACGGTGAAGGGGGACGTGCACGACATCGGGAAGAACATCGTGGGTGTGGTGCTCGGGTGCAACAATTACCGCATCATCGATTTGGGCGTCATGGTCCCGGCAGAGAAGATCATCGGTACGGCCGTAGACGAAGGCGTCGACCTCATCGGATTGAGCGGGTTGATCACCCCTTCGCTCCACGAGATGATCCACGTGGCCCGCGAGATCGAGCGCAACGGCTTCGAACTGCCCCTGCTCATCGGCGGCGCCACGACGAGCCGCAGACACACGGCGATCAAGATCGAGCCGGCCTATCACGGGCCGACCGTGCACGTGACGGACGCGTCCCGGGCCGTGGAAGTCGTCGGCAGCCTCCTCAGCAACGATTTGAGACCAGATTACGCCCGGGGCGTCCGGAAGGACTATAAGAAGATCCGGGATACTTACGAAAACCGCACGCCGCGCTCGCCTCTCGTACCCTTCGCCGAAGCAAGTGCGCGGCGGCCCGTCCTCGAATGGTCTGCAGCGACCATCGCGGTACCCGAGTTCACCGGGGTCCGCGTCGACGACGACTATCCGCTGGATGAACTCGTCCCCTTTATCGACTGGACGCCCTTCTTCGGTGCGTGGGAGTTACGGGGGCGTTATCCCGCCCTCCTGGAGGACAAGAAGGTTGGCGAGGAGGCGAGAAAGCTCTTCGAAGACGCAAGGAACCTGCTTGATGAGATCGTGGATGGAGGATTGTTGCGGGCCCGGGCCGCGTGGGGATTCTTCCCCGCCCATTCCACCGGAAACGACATCGTGCTTTTCGACGACGCCGCGCGATCGGAGGCGCTCGTGACCTTTCCCATGCTGCGCCAGCAGCGGCCCCGGTCGGCGGACGGGCCCTGCCTCGCGCTCTCCGATTTCGTGGGTCACGATGGAACAGAGGACTACATCGGCGCCTTCGCGGTCACCGCCGGCATCGGTCTCGACGAATTGGTCAGGCGGTACGAGGCCGATCATGACGACTACCGCGCCATCATGGTCAAGGCGCTCGCCGACCGGCTGGCCGAAGCGTTTGCGGAACACACCCATCAGCGGGCGCGCCGCGCCTGGGGTTACGGGCGCAGCGAGGACCTCTCCGGAGAAGACCTGATACGGGAGAAATACCGCGGGATCCGGCCTGCGCCGGGGTATCCGGCCTGCCCCGACCACACCGAAAAACGCCGGCTCTTCGACCTGCTGCAGGCCGAGGAAAGGACCGGCGTCACGCTGACCGAAAGCTACGCCATGGACCCGCCGCCGTCCGTGGCCGGCTTCTACTTCGGCCATCCCGAGGCGCGGTATTTCAACGTGGGGAAAATCGGACGCGACCAGGTGGAAGACTACGCCCGGCGCAAGCGGATGACCGTCGAATCCATCGAACGGTGGCTGGCGCCCAACCTGGATTACGAGTCGGCGGATGGCGCTGCCCAACTACCTGCTTAACACCGCCGTGCCCCACGTGCTGGGGTCCACGTGGACGCGCAGGTCCCGCCCGGCGCTCCACCACTGGGCGGGGTACTCCGAATTGTTCAGGTAATAGGTGAAACCCAGCCGGGGGAACTCTTCCGGGTCGTATCCGCTGAGGGTTTCGGTCGGGAGGCACACCTCCAGGGTGTAACCGCGGTCCGTGATCAGGGAAGCGATGGGCAGCGCTTCCGGTTCCGGCATGTTCCACTTCTCGCGGGCGCGGTCTACCTGCGAGGGCTTGACCACGGGCCGGTCCCCGCGGTCGCCGCCCCCGGTGGGCAGGCAGTTGAACTGGTGGCAGTACCTTCCCGCCCGCCTGGCCGTCTTCACGTCGCGCGTGTCCAGCCAGATCTGGAAGCTGTCCCCGGTCCAGTGCCGTCCGTAGTGGGACTGGACCGGCTTACGCTTGCGCACGTCCACGGCGAAATACAGGCCCTCGTCGTTCCAGGCCATGTAGACGTCCGCGGCTTTCGGCCGGTTCTCCAGGAAACCCAGGTCGGGTACCAGGTATTCGGTATCCCAGTCGTCCAGTACCCCGTTGATTCTCGGCGCCTGCCCGCGGTATTTGCACTGGAAGGCGTAGGCGAAGTAGACTCGGTTGGGAATGTCCAGCGGCATAGGTGGTAATCAGATCGGAAACGCTCAGCAGAGAACGCGCCGGCAGCACCCGCAACGCCCGCAGCGGTCAGTGGTTGTAGTCCGTACCTTCCAGGTCGAGGAGAAACGCCTTGACCTCCGGCCGGCCACCGTAGCCTCCCAGGCGTCCGTCGCTGGTGATCACGCGGTGACAGGGAATCAGGAGGCCGATGTCGTTACTACTGTTGGCCTGGCCCACCGCCCGGGCGGCCCGGGGCCTTCGTACCTGCTCGGCCACCCACTTGTAGGAACGCCACTGCCCATATGGTATGGCCTGTTGCGCGGTCCAGACCTGCCGGGTAAAGGACGTGCCCCGCAGGAAATCCACCGGGAGGTCGAAAACCTTCAGCTTGCCCTCGAAGTACCGCGTAATCTGGTCTACGACCGAGGCAAGCAATCCGTCGTCCGGGACGAAGGCGAGTTCCGCGTCGAAGCGGTTCAGCATGTCCGTAGCGAACGCCTCGTCCGTGACACCGGAGGTAACGCGGCATACGCCCGTGTCACTGGCCGCCGCGTACATGGGGCCGAGCGGAGTGGGGAAGACCGTGTATTTCAATACGTGCTTCAACGGGTCCGGACTATCCTACGATGGCGCGGTCCCGCAGGCCCTGGGCGAGCGCCCGCGCGATGACCTCGCTGCCTTCGATGGTGGGGTGCCAGGTGTCGGCGAAGTACCGTTCGCGTTCACCGTCCACCCCGGAAAAAGCGGCGTTGAGATCGATGAGGTCCGTATCCTCTTCCATGGCCAGCCGGCGGATCGAGGCATCGTAGATATCGTAGAGTTGCCTGAGACGGTCGAGGTCTCCCCGGGCCAGAAAGGAAGGATACCGCATCTTGTCGAGGCTTTGCATGGGCATCTCCGCGCCGTTGCGGGATATGAGCGTCGGCAGGGTCGTCAGGACGACGCGGATCCGGTCGTTCTTCGCCGTCTGTATGAGGCGGCGCATATTGTACTCGTAATTTTCGGGCAGGAAGTCCTCGAGGTCGAAGGAACCGATGGGCGGCGGCGTGTTCAGTTCCAGGATCTCCTTGGCTTCGTCCAGCAGTCTCAGGCCCGTGTTGCCGCCGTTGCCGTAATGCCAGTAGGACTGGGTCTTCCTGCGCATGTCGGGATAGTGCTTCGGGTTCCCCAGCCACATGTCGTTCCAGCCGATATAGACGATCAGGATGTCCGGCTCGAAAGCCATAAGCCTGGGAAGGCGCAACTGGGCGTTGATGGACGCGTGGTCGTCCACGCCGGCGTTGATCACCTGGTGATCGCGCCCCAGGTCCATATCGGCCAACTGCCGTTCCAGCTGGTAGGGATAGGGTGAATCATCCCCGGGCGCGCCGAAAGTGCAGGAGTCGCCGAGACACATGATACGGACGGCTTCGAGATCCTTCCGCCTCGGAAAGTCCGTTCCCCGGAACCCGTAGTCGTTGATCCGGATGCCGGCCACACTGTACCCCGGCATCAGTTCCCAACCGCTCCGGTTGTGAAACACGATGTAGGGATGGGCGCCGTCGTATTCCTCGTGGAACCAGCGGTCCCTGTTGTACGCGTGATCCTGCCGTCGAAGGTAGAACTCCGCACCCACGAGGGCGCCCACCGCGGCGCCGGCCATGGCGGCAAATGCGTAACGCTTCATTCCCGTTCTCCGGCTGTCATGCACCCTGTTACGGCCGATCGGACCGGACGGCTCGCAAACATCTTCCCAATCCACGTTGCCGTCGCACTCCCCGTGAATTTAAGGGCACACAGGCCGAAATCGCAAGTGAAAACGCGTACCCGGTTTTGTTTGACGACAACGCCTTCTTCCCCTGTATAACCATTAGTGAAAGGTCTTGACGACGACCGGAGCGACTTCCATATTCATAGGGTGGTTCCCAACCTGTTGACCACAGAACACCGGTCTTTCCGGCTCCGGTTCTCGTTATTACTCGCCAGCCTTGTTCTGTCGCACGCACTTCGTCAGTTCGGATGGCATTAATACGTAGATGAGGAGGTCCTATGGCTGATCGACACGATGAAGCCAGACCCGATGAATCGTCCCATTCCGAAACGGAATCGGGGACCCGGTTCACGCGTCGTGGTTTTCTCAAGGGCGCGGGCGCGGGTGCGGTGACGGCTGCCGTGGCGCCGTCCATCCTGGTTTCTGAAGCCGGGACGGCGGCCGCCCAGGAAGCCGAGGGTGTAATGTCGGCGACCATATCGCTCGACGTTAACGGCCAGTCGCACAATGTAGTAGTGGAAGCGCGCACGACCCTGGCCGACGCGCTGAGGGACAGGCTGGAGATTACCGGTCCCAAGGTGGTCTGCGACAAGGGCGAATGCGGAGCCTGCACCGTGGAGATGGACGGAAAGCTCGTCTTCAGCTGCATGACGCTGGCCATGGACGCCCAGGGCCGGAAGATCGAGACCGTGGAAGGCATGGCGGATGGCGACAGTCTGCATCCCATCCAGGAAGCCTTTGTCGAGAAGGACGCCCTGATGTGCGGATTCTGCACGCCGGGGTTCCTGATGTCCTCCAAGTCGTTGCTGGACGCCAACGACAACCCGACGCCGGAAGAGGTCCGGGAGGGTCTGTCCGGCAACATCTGCCGCTGCGGCACCTATCCCCACGTGTTCGAGGCCGTGATGAGCGCCGCCGAAAAGATGCGGAAGGGAGGGTGAGCCGATGCAGCAGAAGATGAAGAAGGTCACGATCACCATCCAGGAAGACGGTGAACCCAGAGAAATTGAAATAGAGGTCCCCGATACCGGCGAGGGCGGCTGGGGAGACCTTTCGAAGAACAAGTACATCAACAAGCCCCATACACGCTTGGACGCGGTGGACAAGGTCACCGGCCGCGCCAAGTACACCGCCGACATCAAGTTGCCCGGCCTGCTCTACGGACGCATCCTGCGTTCGGCCCATCCCCGCGCCCGGATCAACCGCATCGACGCCACCCGCGCGATGGCGCTGCCCGGCGTGAGCGTGGTGGTGCTCCCCAACGACGACCCCGAGGTCTTCTCACGGGAGTGCCGTTTCGCCGGACAGGAAATCGCGGCCGTGGCGGCGACGACGACGGAGGTCGCCGAAGACGCGCTCCACGCCATCGACGTGGATTACGAGGTGCTGCCCTTCGTCGTGGACGAAGACGCGGCGCGCGACCCGGACGCGGCCCAGGTGCACAGCGACCGCGGTAACGAGGGCGAGCCCAGGGTCGGCGAACAAGGCGACATCGCCGCAGGATTCGCCCAGGCCGACGTGACCCTCGAGGCTACCTTCCGATGCCAGGTGCAGTCCCACATCGCGCTGGAGACCCACGGCAACGTGTGCCAGTGGGAGGGCGACAAGCTGACGGTCTGGGCCTCCACCCAGGGCGTATTCAGCGTGCGGGGCGAACTGGCCGGGCATTTCGGGATTCCCGAAACGAACGTGCGCGTGATCACGGAATTCATGGGCGGCGGTTTCGGCGCAAAGTTCGGCGCCCGCAAAGAGGGCGTGATCTGCGCCCTGCTCGCCCGGAAGGCCGGAGCGCCCGTGAAGCTGATGCTGACGCGCAAGGAAGAGCACCTGGCCACCGGAAACCGGCCCTCCGCCGTGCAGCACGTGAAGCTGGGCGCGACGAGCGACGGCAAGCTGGTCGCCTACGAGCGGAGCAACTACGGCACGCCGGGCGTCGCCGGCAGCGCCAACATACCCGGGGCGCCGTACCTGTACGAGATCCCCAACTACCGCATCGAACAGACGAGCGTGTTCACCAACGCCGGGCCGATGGCCGCCCAGCGCGCGCCGGGACACCCCCAGGCGGCCTTCGCCATGGAATCCATGATGGACGAGATGGCCGAGGCGCTGGGCATGGACCCCATCGACATCCGCCAGATGAACGATCCGAACGAAGCGCGGCGCAACATGGTGGCCATGGGCGCGGAGCACATCGGATGGAAGACCCGCCGGAGCGCCACCCCAAATTCAGGGACCGGCCGGATCAAGACCGGCATGGGCGTGGGATCGGCCCGGTGGGGCGGCGGCGGCGGAAGGACGCAGGCCGAGTGCACCATCAATCCCGATGGGAGCGTGCAGGTGAAGTGCGGCACGCAGGACATCGGTACAGGGACGCTCACCCTGGTGCACATGGTCGCTGCGGAAGAGTTCGGGTTGAAGATGGAGGATATCGACGTCGGTATCGGCGACACGAACTACCCCTATTCGGGCGGAAGCGGTGGAAGCACCACGGCCGCGTCGGTATCGCCCGCCATCAAGGGTACGACGATGCTGGCGAAACTCGAACTGTTCAAGAAGATCGCGCCCAGGTTCGGCGTGGAACCCGGTGAACTCGTGGCCTCGGACGGGAATGTGTTCGTCGGGAGCGATCCTTCCAAGAGCATGACCTGGCAACAGGCGACGGCCCAGCTCGGGGACGAGCCCATCTTCTTCCACGGCCAGTGGCTGCCCGGCTACTCGGACAGCGGCGTGCCCGGCGTTCACTTCGTCGAGGTCAGCGTCGACACCGAGACCGGCCTGGTGAAGGTCGACCGGGTCGTGGCCGTCCACAACAGCGGCATGATCCTGAACCCGCTCACCTGGGCGAGCCAGGTCAACGGCGGCGTACTGATGGGCATCGGATACGGCATGTACGAAAACCGCATCATGGACCCCGCGACGGGCTACATGGTCAACGCGAACCTGGAAGACTACAAGGTCATGGGCTCCACGGACATCCCCGAAATCGAAATCCTCAGGTACGATGAACCGGAACGGGGCGTCATCGGCATCGGCGAACCCGCGACGATCCCGACTCCAGGCGCCATCGCCAACGCCATCTACAACGCCTGCGGCGCCCGGATACGGGAGATGCCGTTCACTCCCGACAAAGTGCTCAGCGCGCTGGCCGCAGTGCAGGAGGGCTGACCCATGCAGAACTTTTCCTACGTCAATGCGACGTCGATAGAGCAAGTGCCTTCCCTTCTGGGCCGTAGCTGGGACGACGCGGTGGTCATGGCAGGCGGGACGGACCTGGTCGGAGAAATGAAGGACTACGCCGTCGTACCGAAACGCGTGGTCAACCTCAAGTCCATCAAGGGGCTGGACTACATCCGGCGGGATGACGCCGGGCTGCGCATCGGCGCCCTGACCACGCTGACGGACGTGTTGAAAAACGGCGCCGTGTCGCAGGACTTGCCGGTGCTTCACCAGGCGATTTCCGTCATCGCCTCGCCGCAGATCCGTAACATGGCCACGCTTGCGGGGAACATTCTGCAGCGGCCGCGGTGCTGGTACTACCGCAGCGAGGACTTCCCCTGTCTCAAGAAGGGCGGGGCGAGGTGCTACGCGGTGGGCGGGGTCAATACCTACCACGCGATCTTCGGGTCCGGACCGAGCTACATCGTCCATCCCTCCGACGCGGCCCCGGCGCTGATGGCCCTGGACGCCACGTTGAGTATCCATGGTCCCCGTGGAGGGAAAGAAGTCGTCCTGGATGATTTCTTCACCATGCCTGAAATGAACATCCGGCGGGAGAACATCCTTCGGCCCAACGAGATCGTGACGGAAATCACGATTCCGAAACCGGAGGCGAACAGCCGGGGCATGTTCCTCAAGGTGCGGGAGCGGGATTCCATCGATTTCGCCCTCGTAAGCCTGGCCGCGCAGATGTCCGTGGTGAACGGGACCTGCGAGCGGGCCAGCCTCGTGCTGGGCGGCGTGGCGCCCATTCCGTGGCGCGCCTTCGAGGCGGAAGACTACCTCCGGGGCCGCAGGATCACGGAAGCCCGTGCGGAAAGCGCCGCGGAGGCCGCGGTGGAAGACGCCGCGCCCATGCCGCACAACGGTTACAAGGTGGAGATCGCGAAGAACCTCGTGAAACAGGCCGTTCAGGCCCTGGCGGCGTAGGCAGGGCTGCGCAGCGCCGCAAGCAAGGAGTCTATCATGGCACAACCCGTATGCCGGTACCTGAGGACGAAATCGTTCTACACGGCGGAGAAGAACGACACGACCCTTACCGAAGAAAAACCCGGCCGTTCTTTCTGGTGCGTCCGCTCCGTGTCGGGCATCGGTCCCGATGACAAGGTCGTGGGTCCCACGGAATGCGACGCCCACCGCACCTGCTTCGAAACCGTCGACGTGCGTTTCGTATAAGGAGACGTCCGGCTTGAACGACTATGTCCATCGCGAGCTCCTGCCCCTTGGGGAGGACTCGACGCCGTACCGTCTGCTCACCAGCGATCACGTCTCATCGGGTACTTTCGAAAGCAGGGACATCCTCAAGGTCGACACGGATGGCCTGATCCTGCTCGCGGACCAGGCCATCCGCGACAGTGCCCACCTGCTGCGTCCCGAACACCTCGCCCAGTTGCGCAAGATCCTCGACGATCCGGAAGCGTCCGACAACGACCGTTTCGTCGCCATGGAGATGCTGAAGAACGCCAACATCTCCGCCGGCGGCATCCTGCCCATGTGTCAGGACACGGGGACGATCATCGTCACGGGCAAGAAGGGCAACCGCGTCTGGACGGAAGGCGACGATGAGTCCGCCATCTCGCAGGGCACCATGAACGCCTTCCTCAGCACCAACCTGCGGTACAGCCAGCAGGCCCCCCTCGATATGTTCACGGAGTCGAACACGCGGACCAACCTGCCCGCCCAGATCGAGATCTACGCGGACCGGGGCGACGAGTACAAGCTGATGTTCATGACCAAGGGCGGGGGATCGGCGAACAAGAGCCTGCTCTTCCAGGAGACCCGGGCGCTGCTGAACGAGGACCGGTTCCTCGAATTCGTCGACGAGAAACTGCGCATCCTCGGTACGGCGGCTTGTCCGCCGTACCACCTGGCCATCGTGGTGGGCGGCACCTCCGCGGAATACACGCTGAAAACGGCTAAGCTCGCGAGCGCGCGCTTCCTGGACACCCTGCCGACGGAGGGCAACGAGTACGGACAGGCCTTCCGCGACCTCGACATGGAAGCGAAGGTGCTGAAGATGAGCCAGGAAATCGGCATCGGCGCGCAGTTCGGCGGGAAGTACTTCTGCCACGACGTGCGAGTCGTCCGCATGCCCCGGCACGGCGCTTCGTGTCCGGTGGGCATCGCCGTTTCCTGCGCCGCCGACCGTCAGATCCTGTCGAAGATCACGCGGGACGGGATCTTCCTGGAACAGCTGGAGACCGAACCGTCCAAATACCTGCCGGAGATCGCGGACGAGACCCTGGGAGGTGATGTAGTAGAAATCGACCTGAACCGGCCCATGTCCGAGATCCGCGACAGGCTAAGCAACTACCCGGTCGCCACGCGCCTTTCCCTGACAGGGCCCATGATCGTCGCCCGGGACATTGCCCACGCCCGGCTCAAGGAGCGGCTCGACGGCGGCGAGGACCTGCCGCAGTACTTCAAGGACCTGTGCGTCTACTACGCAGGGCCGGCCAAGACGCCGGAAGGTTACGCTTCGGGGTCCTTCGGGCCGACGACGGCGGGCCGCATGGACACCTACGTGGACCAGTTCCAGTCGGCCGGCGGCAGCATGGTCATGCTCGCCAAGGGCAACCGGTCCGTCCAGGTCACCAACGCCTGCAAGAAGCACGGGGGATTCTATCTCGGGTCCATCGGAGGACCGGCCGCACGGCTGGCCAAAGACTCCATCCGGGAGGTATCGCTGGTGGAGTACCCCGAACTCGGCATGGAGGCGATCTGGCGCATCCAGGTGGAGAAATTCCCGGCCTTCATCGTGGTGGACGACAAGGGCAACGACTTCTTCTCGGGATTCATGCGCCGGAACTGACCTCCGGTGCGGCCAGTCGCCACGGACACCCTCGGCGAAATCTCAGGCGTTTATTCGGCCAGTTCCAGTTCCAGGTGGGTTTCGGGCATCCGGCCATCCACCAGGACGAGGGGTTGCCACGTCCACGTGGCTTGCCAACGATGGCCGCGCTGGTCGATCACCTGCCGGCGCAGCAGGCCGATTTGCCATACGTCTCCC
Organism: bacterium; assembly: GCA_965207085.1. GTDB lineage: Bacteria > JAAXHH01 > JAAXHH01 > JAAXHH01 > JAAXHH01 > JAAXHH01. The sequence goes on from CBDBLQ010000002.1 coordinate 1,342,903, forward strand.
GGCGCGGGGGCGGCGGCCTGACCAGCAGAAGGGCCATTGGCCAACTTCGCGGCCTGACCAATGGCCAACTCGGCGGCCTGATCAGCGGTCTGTCTATCGGACTGCCTCTCGACCAGCCACTTCAAGCCTGCCCACGGCAGGGCCAACTCCGCGGTCCAGCCTCGGTCGACCCGGTCCCTTCTGCCCGGTTCGCCGTCCACGTTCACCCCGGCCCGCAACCCGGGCATGCGCCAGTCCGAGAAGGCCCAGCGCATGGCACGGATGTCGGTCCGCGTGTGGCCGCCCAGTACCTCGGGCCGGTGTACCGCCAGGTCGAATTCCGGCACGTGGAACCGGTCTTCATCCCGGTAGGCTTCCTTCCAGATGTAGCACATCTCCGAGGTGGCGCCCAGCGGATTCACGGCCAGGTCGTAGTACGCGTCGGAACCGGTGACGAGTACGCCCACGTGGCTGTCTTCGCGTACCTCGTGAGCAGATTCTTCCTGGGTGGCCTGAATGTCGCGATCCTCCAGCCAGAACCCGAAGTAGAGGCCCTTGTCGTCCCAGGCCATGGCCGCCGTGGTATCGAACAGGGCTCGTGCGCCGGTGTGATCGCTGAACAACGAAGATCGCTCCGCCAGCGCCCACGTTTCCTCGGCCAGGTCACCGTCCACGAGCAGGTCGCCTCGCGTCCTCCGGCACCGGTATCGTGTAACCCGCCCGGACTGTTCGGTCTGATCGGCCAGTTCGATCCGCCCGCTCTGTTCGGCCAACCCGGTCCGGGTTGCCGCCAAGGGATGCGCGCTACCGATCGCGCCGTCCGGCACCTCGAGATTGCTCGGATCGCTGCTTGTCGCCTGTGGATCGCCGCTCTTCGCCTGTGGTTCCCCGCTTGTCGCTCGCGGCTCGCCTTCACCCACCGTATTCTCGGAGAAATGGATCACGCTGAAACGATCGGGGATGTGCGAATCGTAGATCCCGTGGCTATTCCAGGCCCATCCCGGACACGTCCTGAAACCGCCTTCGTCGATCCACTGGAACCGCGAGAAATCCATGCGCCAGATATCCCCTTCCCGTGCCGGCAGCGAACGCCCGTCCGCAAGATGCTTCAGGCCCTGCCAGGGGAAGGCGATCTCGGCCGTCCATCCCCGGTCCCGGTCGGTCGGGTCGTTGATGGTTCCGTCCACGTGTACCGCCCACTTCAAGCCCGGCAGGTCCCATTCACGGAACGCCCAGCGGCGTCCGCGCGGATGGGCGTGGCCGGTCTTGATTCCCCCAAGCGTATCCACCAGGTCGGTGCCCTGCAGATCGAACTCGGGATGCGCGCCGAATCCGGCCTCCACGTAGGCGTTCTGCCACACGTAGAACCGTTCCATGATCGTGCCCAGAGGGTTCAGTTCGAATTCATAGTAACTGTCTTTCCCGGCGATGAAGACCTCCACGTCGTTTTCCTCGCAGATCATGGAGTCGCGCTCCGTGTACGTCGCCCGCACATCGGGGTCCTCCACCCAGAAGCCCACGTACAGGTAGTCGTCGTCCCAAAGCACCGCGGCCCGTGTGTCGAACAGCCCCGGCCGGCCCGGCTCCTCCAGGTCCTCGAAGCGCGGCGAACGGACCGCGTGCTGCCACGAAGGCTCGTCGAGCCGCCCGTCCACCACGATGGGACCGATGGTCCGGCACGCGGTGTAGTGCTTCAGCCCTTCTTCCGAATAACCCCATTCACTGGTCATGCGCTTGATCTCCAGAGTGATTCTAAACCCTATTCCCCGTACACTTCCGTCTGCCTACTCGTCCCACGGCACTTCCAGCCCGAATTTCTCCGCGACCTCGATGAGCTTGGCCCGGGTGCCGGCAGGCAGGGGAATCCCGTGCTCGATGCGCTCCGCATGGACGAGTTCCTCCGGTTCGCCCGGTACAAAGAGTTCGTCGACCCCTTCGACGCGCGGCAGACCCTTCATGGCCGAGACGAGCTCATCGATCTGCGTGCGGTATGCGTCCGGATCGGTGAAAGACGCGATATCGATGGCGCCGATGAAGCTGTTCTGCACGCCGGGCCGAGCGCCGGGTCCCGTGATGGCGGCCGTCAACAGGGGGTTGCCGACCATCAGGCTCGACAGGCACTCGAAGATGAGGGCCAGTCCATAGCCTTTGTAGCCGGCCGCGGGCTGCAGGAACCGGGCCTCGCGGGGATCCGTCGTCGGATGTCCGTCTCCGTTCAGCGCCCAAGTGTCGGGAATGGACTCGCCACGGTCCACGGCCACGTCCAGCTTGCCGAAGGCGGCCACGCTCGTGGCCATATCCAGGGGAATGGTACGGCCGTCGTTTCCAGGTACGGCGATGGCGATCGGCCTGTTGTGCACCCCCGGCGCCCGCGCGCCCGGAGGCGCCATGTTCGGGGGATTACAGACGGAAGCGATGCCGGCCATGTTCTCCCGGGCGGCCATCTGCGCGTAGTAGGCCATGGCGCCCTGATGGGTCGTGTTGCGGATCAGCACCCATCCGATACCCGCCCCGCGGGCCTTCTTGACGGCCTGCTTCATGGCGTAGGTCGTCACCACCGGTCCGAAGGCGCGGTCGGCCTCGATGAGCATCGTGGCGGGCGTCTCCCGTTCGATCCGGATGTCCGGCCGGGGATTGTAGTGTCCGGCCTCCACCGAGCGGACATATCCGTTGACCCGCTGGACACCGTGGGAGTCCACCCCTCGCAGGTTCGCCCATACCAGCACATCGGCTTCGATGGCCGCGTCTGAAGGCGTCAGGCCGACCTGCTCGAAGACCGCCGCCGTGAAAGCCCGCAGATTCTCCCCATCCACGCGGATGTCCGCCATGAGACTCCTTTCCGATCGGTGTCCCGGCAACGCTTTCCGAACCCCCGGATCACGGTGCCGGACATCTGCATCCGCGTCCTGAAGCACCGCGAGACCTTGTCGCCGCAACAATCTGAGTATCAACAGACTGCCGTAAGATAGAAGGGCGGATTGCACCGCGCCAGTGGTTACTTGCTGGCTGTATATCCGGTTGAATACAATCCGGAACGGCATCGAATCGGGACGCGGGCAACCGGGGCGTGCTAATCACTATCTTCGTCGTTGACAAAGCCCACGAAGGGCGGTACAGTTCCCATGCATTCGGAACGTAGCGGTATTCGTCAGATACGCCTAAGCCATGATCTTGATCCAGATTCTACGGATATACCTGATCCTCATCATCGTCCGCGCGGTCATGTCCTGGTTCAACCCGGACCCGGCCTCGCCGCTCGTACGGCTGCTGACGTGGCTCACGGAGCCGGTACTGCTGCCCTTCAGGCGGATCATTCCACCCATCCCCGTGCCGAAGACGAACGTTCGGATCGACCTGGCCCCGGTCTTCGTGCTGTTGATCGGCGGCTGGCTGTTGACCAAACTGCGTTATTAGAGGAAATCGCCCATGATCGTCGTGGGACTCGAGACATCTTCCACGATCGCCGGGATCGCCGTGATCCGGGACCGCCAGGTGATGGCCGAAGCCTCGCAGGAGTTGGGCGGCGTGCACGCCGAAAAGCTGCCCGGAATGCTGGAACGTATTATGGGCGATCTGGACGTGCAGTGGTCGGTGGTGGAAGGATTCGCGATCTCGATCGGGCCCGGATCCTATACCGGGCTGCGCGTGGGATTGAGCCTGGTCAAGGGTCTTGCCTACGTGACGAAGCGGCCGGTCGCCGCCGTGCCCACGCTCGACGCCATCGCCTTCCAGGTGCCCTGCTGCAGGCATCCCGTCCACGTGCTGACCGATGCCCGCAGGGGCCAGGTCTACGAAGCCCGCTACGGTACGTCCGGAGGCTGGCCTGAACAGCAAACTGAATTCAGGGTGGGGCCGCTCGAAGACGTGTTGGCATCCATCGAGGACAAGGTGTTGCTCATCGGCAGCGGCGTCGACGCGTATGGTCCCGACATCGTCGCCGTTCTCGGTGAGCGGGCCTGCTTCCCGCCCCAGGGCGCGGGACGGCTGATGGCCTCCTCGACCGCGTTCCTCGGCCTGGAACGCCTCAAGCGGGGCGAGCAGTCCGACCTGAATACGCTCGAACCCCTGTATCTACGAAAAACTGACTTCGCCAGGCAGCCGCCGTCCCGGCTCGAACAGACGCCGCCTTCCGAAACTGCTCCTGCCCCTCCTGGTCAAACCGATCCGGCCGGTCCGCCTGACGCGGCCACCCCGCCTGACCCGACTGGCCGGGCTAAAACCTCGTCTGAATGACCCATGACAGAGGCGAAACCCTTCGTCATACAGGATATGGACCGTTTACACGTCCCCCAGGTCCTGAAAATCGAACGGGCGTGCTATCCTGCGCCATGGTCCGAATCCGCCTTTAACCATGAAATGACGTCGGAGTTGTCCGTCGCCCTGGTCGCGATGGACGGAGAGTCAGTCGCGGGTTTCCTGGTGGGGTGGTTCGCCGCCGACCAGGTGCACGTCGCCAACATTGCCGTAGCGGCCGGGTATCGGCGCCGAGGTGTCGGAACCGGGATGATGCTGCGGCTTCTCGAGGAGGCGGACCGACGGGGGTGCACTTCCTCCAGCCTGGAAGTGCGCGAGTCGAACCTGGCGGCCCGGTCGATGTACAGCCGGATGGGATTCCACGCGGTAGCTCTGAGAAAGTCCTACTATTCGAATCCTGCCGAAGACGCTGTGGTCATGGTGAAGGACCTGGAAGGATAAGGCGCAACTTCGGCGCTATCGAAAGACACTAACCCCGTCCGTCACCAGCTTCTCAATCACTTCAGACGCGGATCGTCCGATCTTTACCGTGGAAGCGTGGTCGCGGAAGACGCGGCTTCCGCCCTCGACGATCCTTTGCAGCAGTTCGCGGTCCCCGTACAGCCGGCGGATGGCGCCGGCGAGCGCTTCCGGGTCTCCGCGCCTGCACAGCACGGCGCTTTCACCGTCGACAAGCAGTTCCCTTACGGCCGGGGAGTCCACCGTGATGACCGCCTTGCCCGCCGAGAGGGCCACGAACACTTTGCCCGGGATCACGCGGACCGCTTTGTCCGACGTACCGAAAATCCCGAGACATACGCCCCATCCCTGCAGGAACCGGTGCAACTGCTCGTAGGGGATCCAGTCCGTAAAGCGTACGTTCTCCAGGTTCAGTCTCCGCGCGGTTTCGTGTATTTCATCAGTCAGTTGACCCGACCCCACGAAGTGAAATTCGATACCCGGAACGTCCTTCAGGCGGTTCGCCGCTTCCAGCATGAACGGCAAGCCGTGCAGCGGAATGAACTTGCCGACGAACAAGACCCTGAAGGGCGTGTCCTCCGAAGGCGTGAAACCGTATGCGTCCGGTCCGCTCACACCCTCTCCATTCACATACTCCAACGCGTCCGGTTCCACGGCGCCGACGAATACCCGGGCAAACCGCTTCCGCGGCAGATTGAATGCCTGTACGAAGTAGTCTATGTGGGCTTCCGTGTCGAGCAGCACGAGGTCCGCCTTCGCGCAGGTTTGCCGGTCCAGCCAGCGCAGAAAACGGCTCATGAGCGTGCCTTCCGCAATGGACCGGCGGTCATCGACGAGGGTATCGTAAAGGGAGATCAGCGGACTGAAGACGAGGGGCCGGCGCGGAAACCGGGTGAGCAGCCAGGCCAGCGGCATATCGAAATGGCCGATGTATCCGACCAGCATGACCTCGTAGCGGCCGACCGTGAAGACATACTTGAGCAACAGCCGAAGGCAGGCCAGCTTCAGCTCGACCGCGCGCAGGACAAGCGAGATCGGTCCCAGGTACCGGCCGGTCTTGTCGCGTTCCTTCTCCCAGAGGGGCACATGGCACTCCAGCACCTGCCAGCCGGCCCGCTTCAGGCCTTCGACGAGCGTCCGGTTCCGCGGATAATCGCGTTCGTAGGTGCCGAAGAAGCAGATCCGGCCGCGCGGGGTGGGAGTCATGGCCTCATCCCAGCCGCTCCCGGACGGCGTAGTCTTCCGTGCGCCGGGCCTGGTGGGCGATCATTTCGGCGATCAGCCCCATGGAAACCAGCTGGATGCCGAGGACCATGAGGAAGACGGAGAACAGCAACAGGGGACGGGTCCCGATCCCGATGCCGGTCAGCCAGAGCCAGGTCAGGTAGAGCGCGACGCCCACGCCGATGACGAAGGACAACAGGCCGAAGGAACCGAACAGGTGGAGCGGCCGCCGGGTAAAGTTCGACACGAAGTACACGGTCAGCAGGTCGAAGAACCCGTGGGTGAACCGTCCCAGGCCGAACTTGCTGCGGCCGTGCTTCCTGGGATGATGCAGCACCGGCGTTTCCGTCACGCGGAAACCGGCCCAGTGCGCCAGCACCGGCAGATAACGGTGGAGTTCGCCGTAGACGGGGATAGTCTCCACGACGGCACGGCGATAGGCTTTCAGTCCGCAGTTGAAATCGTGCAGCCGCAAGCCGCTGACGATCCCCGTGACCCGGTTGAACAGCTTCGACGGGATGCGCTTGGACAGCGGGTCCTTCCGCATTTTCTTCCAGCCGGACACCAGGTCGAAGCCCTCGTCCAGGAGGTCGACCATGGCGGGCACTTCCGCGGGATCGTCCTGCAGGTCGCTGTCCATGGTCACGACGACCTCGCCGCGGCTTGCTTCGAAGCCGACGGCCAGCGCCGCGGACTTCCCGTAGTTGCGCCGGAACCGGATGGCCCTCACCCGGTCGTCGTTCTCCCGAAGCCGGCGCAGTTCGTCGAAGGACCCATCCCGGCTTCCGTCGTCAATAAAAAGCACCTCGAAGGACCTGCCCGACGCCTCGAGGGCCGCCACGATGCGCGCGTGGAGTTCCCGCAGGCTCTCCGCCTCGTTGAACAGGGGAACCACGACGGTGATGTCCATCTTCTCCTCTCTGTCATCCGCTAGCGCCTGATCATCAAGCGGCATCGGTGCTTTCCCCCATGGAACGCCGGATCACCCGCAGCGTCTGCCGGGCCGTGTTCTCCCAGGTGAAGAGCCTGCTCCTCGCCACGGCATTCCCTGCGAGCCGTTCACGCTTCTCCCGGTCACGCAGCAGATCGATTAACGCGCGCGCCATGGCCTCCCGGTCCCCGGGCGGGACCAGCACGCCCGTTTCCCCATCGACCACGGCGTCCCGGAGCCCGGGCACCCGGGCAGCCACGACCGGCACGCCGCAGGCATTGGCCTCGATCACGGTGATGCCCCATCCTTCCTTGCTCGAGGGATAGGCCGCCACCTCGGCGCGGGTCAGCAGGCGCAGTTTTTCTTCCTCGGAAACGAAACCCGTGAAACGCACCGCGTCGTCCAGGCCCATGGACCGTGTCAGTGCCTCGAGCGCGCGCCGCCGGTCGCCCGTGCCCACGATCACCAGGCGCGCATCGGATACCTCCTCGCGGACGATCTCCATGGCCCGGATCAGGTGGTCTACGTTCTTGTACTTCTTGAGGCGGCCGAGGTAGATGATCAGGTCGGCTTCCTTCCGCTCCGGTGCGGCCGGCGCGCCGATGTTCCCAGCGTCCAGAAACCGGGGGGGCAACCCGTTGTGCACGACGCTGATCCGGTCCGAGGCGACCCCCATCCTGACGAGTTCGTCCCGGGTGCTTTCGGAGACCGCTTCGAAGTGGCAACGGCGGTACACCCGGGGAATCAACCGTTCCATGAAGTACAGGTAGGTCGCAAGCACCGGATTGATTTCCCGGTAGAACGTGGTCCCGAAAAGATGGTGCAGCAGGACCAACAGCGGAGGGCCGTCCAGAAACCAGGGCATCAGTGCCGGGATCTTGTTGATGTCTTCGATGACGACGTCGAAGGACCGGTGAGCCAGGCGTCTGCGATAATGCCAGGGCGCGGTCAGGTTGAACGTCCATTTACCGCCTTGGCGGATGACGTCGATACCGTCGATCTGCTCGGATTCCTCCGCGCCGGGGAACCGGCTGCAGAGCAGGGTGACCTCGTTTCCCCATGCGGCGATCCGCGAGAACGTCTCGTGCAGGTGTACTTCGGCGCCGCCCGCTTCCGGGTTGCGGATGTCCCTCCAGTTTATGACCAGAATGCGCATTGGACTGAACCGGCTGGCGGCCCGGCCTCAGGGATCCCCGGCCGCGGCCCGGCCTCAGGGTTCGCTCGCGTCGCCGGCTTCCTTCAGATCCTCGATCATGTCCTGTACGACCGAATCCCCCGGAGCGATCCGCTGCCATCTTTCGAGCGTTTCAAGCATGCGGTCCGAATCATCCATCTGGAAATAAAGATTCACCAGTTGATCGTATCCCGTGGCGTACTGGGGATGGGCGGAAATACCCCGTTCCAGCAGTTCGGCGGCTTCCGTCTCTCGGCCCAGTCTCCGCAGGGACTGGCTCAGGATGGTATATCCGTCGAAGATACTGAAATCCCCGGCCAGTTCCGACGCAAGGCCCTCGACGCCGGCGAACTCGCCCTGGTCGGCGTTGAACTGGATGAGCATCACCCGTTCAAGCGCGCCGTTCGTGATGTCGTACTCCAGGTACTTCTCGATGGTCTCGATGGCCTGATCCGGCCGGCCGCGTCTCCACTGGTTCAGCGCGAGTTGATGGAAGGACACGGTGTAGTTCCGCAGGAGGGTGCGGATCTGCGGGTCCTTGTAGACTTCCGGATCCGCAATGCCGCGGTACTGGTAGACGTTCCACAGGTTGTGCCGGGTCCGCTCCACGTCCATCAGGTCCGGGTCGGGATCCGGCAGCACCCGCCAGACCATGCCTTCCAGTTGCATGTAGTCGTCCAGGCCCACGTCGTTCTCCGGCGAGACGGTCACGGCGAAGTATACGGGTTTTTCCCAGTTGTTCTGCTCCAGGATGTGCAGGATCATCAGGTCCTGGACCCTGAGATATCCGATGTCCTCGCCCAGTATACCGGCCGGGGGCACGGTCCACGTAATGCCCGCGCGATGCACTTCCCCTTCCTCCCAGCCCTGGATGTTCAGCATGTCGATGGTCTCGTCGCCTAGGGTGATGGGCACCCTGGGCTCCATGTGCTTCAGTTGCTTGATGTACCAGTTCGTGTTGAGGAGGCTGAGATTGATCACCCGCACATCCTTGCGGATCCCTTCCACTTCCTGGAGGAACCAGAGCGTGAAGGTGTCGTTGTCGCCGTTCGTGAAGATGAGACCGTTCTCGTCGCAGGATTCCAGCATGTTGTAGGCGTAGTCGTAGGGTATGTAGTTGCCTTCCCGGGAGTGGGACTCGTAGTGATAGGCGAAGGGGACCAGGGGCAGCGCGGTCATCAGCACGGCGATGCCGGCCGTTCCCTTTTCCACCGGCAGCCGAAGACGGCCCAGCCAGACGCCGATCTGGTTCAGCAGCGACCGGACGCCGATGCCCATCAGCGCCGCGGCGAATACGAAGGCGGGGGTGTAGAAGTAGTCCCGGATGCGGACCTCCCGCTGTATGCCGCGCGAACCGTCCGAAAAGTTCATGTAGAGGATGAGTCCGATGCTGCAGATCAGCAGCATGGCGCCCAGGAAGACTGTACTTCGGCGGTCCCGTTCCGCCTGGGAAATGATACCCAGGGCGACCAGCAGGACGGGAAAAAGCCAGAAGGGAAAGGACGGGGCGCTGAACTGGCGGGAGAAGAACCGCCAGAACCCCATGTTTTCTCCGTTTCCGAACTGGGAGGACCAGCTGCCTTTTCTGTTGAACATCGATTCGAGCATGCTTTCCTGGCCGTACTGTTTGCGTTCCAGGAACCCCTCGAAGTTCTTCCAGGTCGACGGATCGTTCTCGTTGATGATGGGCTGCTGGGCCGCGCGGACCGGCACGTAGAAGTTCACGGAATAACCCAGTACGGCGAGAAAGAGCACCACTGTCCAGAACGGCCACTTGTAACGTCCGGGATCGTCGGTTGTGGCCGAGACCAGGGCCAGGGCCGCGCTCACCAGCGCCAGGCTGAACATCACCGTGCCGAACGTGGCCTCGAATCCGCCGATCACGATGAGCGGAAGTCCGTTGTATGCGCCCACGCCGTCCATGCCGAAGAACATCACGGCGACGGCGGCGATGCACAGCAGCACCAGGTAACCCCACGGCAGCCGCCCCCGGGTGAGGACCAGTCCGGCGATGGCCAGGGGCACCGCGACGAAAAACACGTCGATGGAAGCCACGACGCTGAACAGGATCAGGCCCATGGCCGCGCAAAGCAGCACCAGCTTCCGGTTCGAACGGATGACCCGGTCCGTGAAGACCACGCAGAGGAACGCGGCCGGCAGGATCAGCATGGTGAACATGTGCACGGCGATGCCGAGAAAGGCCAGGTAGCCGACCAGGAAGAGAAAACGCTCGCTGCCGCTTTGCTCGTGCCGTTCGATCCAGTGCAGCATCAGCCAGGTACAGGCCATCATGCACAGTATGGAGAGCGCGTAGACCTCGGCTTCCACCGCGTTGAACCAGAACGTATCGGAGAAGGCCAGCAGAAGCCCGCCCGTCAACGCGCTGCAGCAGACGGCCAGGCTTTCGTAGAGGGAAAACCCGTCCCGGTCCCGGTTGAGCGTAACCGCCTTCACGATGACCAGGTAAACGGCCGTCACCGTGAGCGCGCTGAAGAGGCACGAGGAGAAATTCACCAGCCAGGCGATGCCCATGCCCAGGTCGGGCAGAACGGTGAAGAGCCGGCCGATCAGGATGTAAAGCGGGGATCCCGGCGGATGGGGTATGCCCAGGATATAGGATGCGGCGATGAATTCGCCGCCGTCCCAGAAGGGCACCGTAGGCGCGATGGTCTTGGTGTACACGGCCAGCGATACGATGAACGCCAACGCCATGCCGGTCATGGAAACAACGCGAAAGGCAACCATTTACTCGAAATCCTCAGTCACCGGCCGAAGGTCACCGGCCGAATTCAAGCCGCTCGGCGAGCAGGTCCGGCAGGCCGGCCTTGCGGATCTTCCGCTGCGCGGTTTCCAGGTCGTAGGGAACCCGCTTGATCTCGATCTGCTTCATCTCCGTATCGTATACGCAGTACGCCGCCCGGGGATCCCCGTCCCTCGGCTGGCCCACACTGCCCACGTTCACGATGTATCTACGCTCTGAGACCAGTTCAAGCGCGGAAGACGGGATCGGTCTGCTGCGCTCCTCCGCGTTCCCCTTTTCGTATATCATCGGCGTGTGCGTGTGGCCCAGTGCGCAAAGCGCAACACCAGTGGGCATCGCATCGAAGGCTTCGTCCGCCTGCCAGGGCGAAGTCAGGTAGATCCATTCCTCCGGCTGGGCAGGACTCGCATGGACGACGAAGAGATCATCGTTCCGCCAGACATAGGGCAACCCTCCCAGGTACCGCCGGCCGTCGGGCGTAAGCTGCCGCCGCGTCCACAGCGCCGCTTCCGCCGCATAAGGGTTGAACGTGGAGATATCCAGCTTCCCGATCGCGGCATGGTCGTGATTGCCCGCGATCACGTCCGTCGTCAGTCCGGAAACACGGTCGAGGCACGCATTGGGACTGGCGCCGTATCCAACGATGTCGCCCAGACAGAGGTAATGGCCGATACGCTCACTGGCCATCGCTTCGAGTACGGCATCCAGCGCTTCCAGGTTCCCATGTATATCGGACAGCATGCCGTAACGCACGTCGAAGTTTCATTCCCTGTGTATGCGCTGGTAAGCCGATCGGGCAGGATCAGGCCTGGTCCGCCGCCGTGAGATGTCTCGCGGCCACGGCGTCCAGGACGCCATTGACGAACCCGCCGGACTGTTCCGTGCTGTACTTCTTGGCCAGTTCGATCGCTTCGTTGATGGATACCGCCGTCGGAATATCGAGAAAAGCGATGAGTTCGCAGGCGCCCAGCCGGAGGATGCAGTCGTCGATGCGGGCCACGCGGTCCCGGTCCCAGTGCCGCACCACCGCGGTGATGTGACGGTTCACGATCTCTTCGTGCTGCAGAAGCCGATCTATCAATGCCGCGGCGAAACGCCGGGCGTGCTCGGACGCCAGGGGCCACCCGGGCAGCCCGGGAAGGGCCTTGCCGGGATCCCCTCCGGTCTGTTCGGAAAGATAGAGCGACTGCAGTGCCAGTTCACGGCCCAGGCGACGCTCCCCCGCGCGTGCGTTCACTCCGGATCCCCTGTTCCGCCCGGTCCGCCTGATACGCCTGTCCCGTCCGGTCCGCCTGGTCCGCCAAGCCTGCGCATCACGTCCGCCATTTCCAGGGCCGCCAGCGCGGCGTCCCAGCCCCGGTTGCCCGCCTTCGTACCCGCCCGTTCGATGGCCTGTTCGAGGTTCTCCGTGGTCAGCACGCCGAAGATTACCGGCACCCCGGTGTCCCGGGCCGCTGCGGCTATCCCGCTGGCCGCTTCCCCGGCCACGTAGTCGAAATGGGGGGTGGCGCCGCGAATGACGCATCCCAGGCAAATCACGGCGTCATAACGCCCGCTCGCCGCCATCTTCCGGGCCACCAGCGGAATCTCGAAAGCGCCCGGCACCCAGACCACGTCGATCCGGTCTTCATCCACCCCGTGGCGGCGAAGACCGTCCAGCGCGCCCTTCAGCAGGGACTCGGTGATGAACCCGTTGAAACGGCCGGCCACGATGCCATACCGGTCGTTTCCCCCGCTCACCAGGCTGCCTTCAATAGTCGTCGTCACGCAAGTACTCCTTGCAGATCGCTTCCGGCCGTTCGGGCACTCCTGGTACCCGGATTGCGTTCCCGGTCACGGGGCAACCGTTTTTTCCGGAAGGTCCGGCCGTTCGGCACGGCGGCGAACCGGCCGGCGCGGCATGCACGGACGCGCGCGTCAAAGCAGGCTGTCGAATCCGACGTCGTCCGGCGGCTCTTCGAGGTCGAGCAGGTGGCCCAGCTTCCCGCGCTTGGTCTTGAGATATCCCACGTTGTAACAGTTCGGAAAAGTCTGCAACGGGACGCGTTCGGTCACCTCGAGCCCGTACCCCTCGATCCCGAACCGCTTCGACGGGTTGTTGGTCATGATCCGGATCGTGGTCAGTCCAAGGTCCGCCAGGATCTGGGAACCGATCCCGTAGTCCCGTGCGTCCACGGGCAGGCCCAGCGCCAGGTTCGCTTCCACCGTATCATGACCCTGGTCCTGGAGGGCGTAGGCCCTGAGCTTGTTGGCCAGTCCGATGCCCCGTCCCTCCTGGCGCATGTAAAGGAGTACGCCGCTGCCTTCGTCGCTGATGCGCTTGAGCGCCTGCTGCAACTGGTCGCCGCAATCGCATCGCATGGACCCGAAAACGTCCCCTGTGAGACACTGGGAGTGCACACGGACGAGTACGTTCGGTTCGCCGTCCACGTTGCCCTTGACCAGGGCAACGTGGTGGTCGCCAGTCAGCTGGTCCTCGTACAGGTGGGACTCGAACTCCCCGTGCCGGCTGGGGATGGTCGTCGTGACCACCCGCTTGACGAGTTTCTCGCTTCCCCGGCGATACTCGATCAGGTCCTTGATTGTAATGATCTTCAGGTCGTGTTCGTTCGCGATCTCGACCAGCCGGGGCAGGCGGGCCATGGACCCGTCGTCGTCCATGATCTCGCAGAGCACGCCGGCGGGATAGAGACCGGCCAGCTTCACCAGGTCGACCGTGGCCTCGGTGTGTCCGGCCCGGCGCAACACGCCGCCGTCGAAGGCCTGCAGCGGAAAGATATGGCCCGGGCGCGCCAGGTCCTCGGGCCTGCTTTCCTGGCGGACGAACACCTGGACCGTCTCGGCGCGATCCGCCGCCGAAATGCCCGACGTCGTGCCATTCACGGCATCGACGGATACGGTGAAGCGCGTGCTGTGCAACGCCGTATTGACCTCTTCGCCGACCATGGCGGGCACCTTCAGTTCTTCCAGGCGTTCGCGCGTGGTCGGAAGGCAGATCAGTCCACGGCCGTAGCGGGCCATGAAATTGATGGCCGCCGGAGTCGTTCTTTCGGCGGCCATGATGAAATCGCCTTCGTTTTCGCGGTCTTCGTCGTCGATGACAATCAGTATGTGCCCGGACTTGATCTCCTCGACCGCTTCCGGGATGGTACAATAGGGGGACGACATGCTTATAACCGTTTAGTTCGGTCGACCGGTCTCGGCGGACCCTGGTCTGTATTCGAACCACCGCCGGGTCTTGCCGACGCTACATGCGCTCCTTTAACCAGGATTCGGTGATGGGTGACGGAGCCGGGAGCGCTCCCTGGTTCGTATCGCCGCCGGCATGCAAAAGAGACGCGACGTACCGGCCGATCATGTCCACTTCTATGTTCACTTCGTCACCGATCCGCCTGCCGCCGAACGTTGTAATCGACGCGGTATGCGGTATGATCGATACGGCGGCCAAACTACCCGTCAGACCGGCGATTGTCAAGCTTATTCCATCCAGTGCGATGGACCCTTTCTCGATGACGAAGGGCGCCAGATCGTCCGGGATTTCCACCTCGTACCACAGACTGTTGCCCCGTTCTTCCCGCGCTGCGACGCGTCCCACGCCGTCCACGTGCCCCTGGACCAGGTGGCCGTCTATCCGGTCCGAAAGACGCAGCGGCCGCTCCAGGTTGACCTGGTGCCCGGGCTTCAGGCTTCCGAAGGTCGTCCGGGAAACCGTTTCGGGTACGGTTTCCACGGAAAACGCCTCGCCGGCGGTGTCCACGACGGTCAGGCAGACGCCGTTGACGGCGACGCTGGCGCCCTGCTCGAAGTCCGGCGCCATGGACGGCGCTTCCACGGTCAGCCTGAGGCCGTGTGCGTTCGAGTCTTCGCTTGCGCCTGCGGCCTCGCCGGCGTCCACACTCGAGTTGCCGCCCGAGGCGTTCTCGCCGGCGTCACCGCCCGTGTTGCCGCCCGAGGCGTTCTCGCCGGCGTTCCGGTCCAGCGACCGGATAACGCCGGTGGTTTCAACGATACCCGTGAACATGGTCCATACTCCGTGCCAGGTTCATGTCATGTGCCTACCGGCGCCGATGATCTCCACAGGCGCTGCTGCCGACTGCCCACGACCTCTTCAGGCGTACTCCGGCGTGCCCGAGACGAGTAGATCGCCGCCCAGTTGCTCCACCCGCGTATCGTTCAGCTGGATCGCCTTCGAAAGGTCGTCCAGCGCCAGGTCGGCGATCGACGGGATCCCCGCGCCCAGGATGCGCGGCGCGATGAAGCAGGCGATCCGGTCGACGGCGCGCTCCCGCAGGAAGGAAGCGGCGACGCGGCTGCCGCCCTCCACCATGAGGGTCACGATACCGGCCCGGCCAAGCGCGGACTTGAGTGGCGCCAATGGAATGGATCCGTCCCCGCCAGGCAATACCAGCACTTCGGCACCCGTTCCTTTCAGTGCTTCTATCCGGTCTGCCGGCGCCGCGTCCGTAACGCACACGGTCGCCGGCGCTTCTCCGTTCAATACCCGGGCGTCCAGCGGGGTGCGGGCCCGGCTGTCGAGCACGATGCGACGAGGCTGGCGGCCGTCCACGTGCCGGACGGTGAGCCGCGGGCCGTCCGCCATCACGGTGTCGATGCCCACGAGCACGGCGTCCGCCCGGCTGCGCATCAGGTGAACCCGTTTCCGCGCGGCCTCCCCGGTGATCCATTTCGAATGACCGTTCCGCGTGGCGATGCGTCCGTCCAGCGTCTGGGCAAGCTTGAGCAGCACGAAAGGTTGGCCGGTTTCCCGGTGACGCACGTAGGCCGCGTTCAGTTCCCGCGCTTCCGCTTCCAGCAGGCCCGTCTCCACGGTCATGCCGGCCGCGCGCAGCCGCTCGATCCCTTTGCCCGACACGCGCCGGTCCGGGTCGGCCATAGCGACGTGGACACGCGCGATGCCCGATGCGATGATCGCGTCCGTGCACGGCGGTGTACTGCCCTGGTGGCAGCAGGGCTCCAGGGTTACGTACAATACGGCCCCCCGCGCGCGGCTACCCGCCTCCTCAAGCGCCTGCGGTTCGGCGTGCCGCCCGCCGTATTCCCGATAGTACCCCTCGCCCAGGACGACGCCGTCGCGTACGACCACGGAACCCACCATGGGATTGGGACTGGTACGCCCGATTCCCCGCGCCGCAAGGTCCAGCGCCTGGCGCATGAATACCGCGTCATGGTCCGATTTCGTCATGGCGTAAGCTAGGGGATTCGCGAAGAGGTTGTCAAGGCCTTTTGCCCTTGACAACGGGGGGTTCGACCCCTAGTTTGCGCCAGATTGTCGGCGGGAACCAAACCGTAGAAAGGAGACCTCGATGGCCACCCTGCCGGAGGCCGAATACATCTGGTTCAATGGGAAACTGGTACCCTGGCAAGACGCGAAGATCCACGTGCTTTCTCACGTGGTGCACTACGGTTCGAGTTTCTTCGAGGGTATGCGCTGCTACGAGACGCAACAGGGACCCGCGGTATTCCGGCTGGGCGAACACGTGGACAGGCTCTTCGACTCCTGCAAGATCTACCGGGTGGAAATCCCCTACTCCGGCGCGGAAATCAGCGAGGCCGTCCTGGAGACCATCCGGTCCAACAAGCACGCTTCCTGCTACGTCCGACCGGTCGTATACCGCGGGTACGGCCTGCTGAGCGTCGACCCCCTGGGATGCCCCGTGGAAGTCGCCATCGGCACATGGGACTGGGGCGCCTATCTCGGGGACGACGTAATGGAAAACGGCGTGGACGTGTGCATCTCGTCCTGGACCCGTCCCGCGCCGAACACCCACCCCGCCCTCTCCAAGGCCGGCGGAAACTACCTCAATTCCCAGCTGATCCGCATGGAGGCCATCGAGAACGGGTACAGCGAAGGCATCGCGCTGAACACCGACGGCCTGATCAGCGAAGGGAGCGGCGAGAACATCTTCGTCGTGAAGGAGGGCCGGGTCATCACGAACAGCCTGGCCGCCTCGGTCCTCGGCGGCATCACGCGCAACTCCGTCATGACGCTCGCCCGGGACGCCGGGTTCGAGGTCGTCGAACAGGACATCCCCCGGGAGATGCTCTACATCGCCGACGAGGTATTCTTCGCAGGCAGCGCCGTGGAGGTGACGCCGGTCCGGTCCATCGACCGCATCGCCGTGGGCGGCGGGTCCCGCGGTCCGGTCACGAAGGAGATCCAGGACCGGTTCTTCTCGGTTACCACCGGCGAGGGCGAGGACACCCACGGCTGGCTGACCTACGTTTGACGGTATGCCACCAACACACGCGGTCACTTTTTTATTTTCAGTATTTTTTTGTTGCTTTAAAAAATTGTTGTTCGTATATAATAATACGACATACAATTTACATGCTGCCGTACATATCTCATGACTTCTTGATGGGATGGGCACGATGTCAGTTGGATTATATACCGTAGATACTGGCCTTACGATTCGTCATTGCGCTTCTGTCAAAGAAAACAAAATGAACTTCGTAAGTGTAATAGATACAGATACTTACCCCCCCCCCCCCCCCCCCCCCCCCCCCCCTAGTTTCTCATTATAGTTCGGAATACCCCAACTCGCAAGCAAGCACAATTCGTACCGGAAACTTCCGATGTTGATTTCCACGGACCGCCGGGTGCGTCTTGGCATTGTTCGTCGTAAAGCCCCATTTCAGCTTGACGGCTTTCTCGTTGCGCGCCTTCACCCAGGCGGCGACTTCCCGGTCCAGGATGTTCTGATCGGCAATACGGCGGTTACAACACTGTCTGCCCAGGACGGACAACTCCAATTCGGCCATGTTGAGCCAACTGGCCTTCTTCGGCGTATGATGCGGTTCGCAACGACCCTTGAGACCGCGGGCGACCTCCGGCTCGAAGGCTTGATAGAAAGACCCGGCGCTATGAGTGTTCAGATTGTCTTCCACCAGACGGACCCGATGAACCTTTTCATAGCGGGCGGCGATCATGTCCTGCATGAACTCGGCATAGTCTACTTTGGTGCGCCGCTTGCGTACCTGGGCAAACCGCCAGCCAGCCAAAGGTTCGACCGCCAGCAGTATGCAGCAGGTACCCTCGCGTTTGTAGTGATGATCGTAACGCCAGGTCTTGCCCGGCTTCATGGGGATAGGCACCAGCACCTCGCCCAGGAGTTGAAAGGGCATTTCATCGTAGCAGACCACGGGACGCAAAGGGTCGTAAGGTTGCTCGTAGAGGTCCAGCAGGTCTTCCATGCGCATGAGGTACTCGCTGTCCATGACGCCGATGCACCACTGTTTCTTCAGCCAAGGCTTAAGTTCATTTTTTTTAACGCGTCCGCCACGGCCGTATGGCTGATGCGGTCGACCAGTTCCAGTTCCACCAGCCGATCGGCCAGGAGGCGCAGGGTCCAGCGGCTGTGGCCCCGGGGCGGATCGCTGCAGACGATGGAACACAGCTTCGCTTCGACCCGGGCGGTTACCTTGGGCTTTTTGCCGGGTCGGGGCTTCTCATGAAGCGATGAGACCAGTCCGCTGGCGGCAAACCTGCGTCTTATGTTGTACACCGTCGCTCTGCTGATACCCACCTGAGCGGCGATGGCCTCGTCGGAATGGCCGGTGTCGGCCAATAACAGGACGCGAACGCGATTGAGCATGCGGGCAGCATGCACACCCTTGCGCAGATAGCCCGTCAGTTGCTCACGGTCACGATCGGTTAAGGACACGTGATGAATCTTCTTAGACATGATGACCTCCTGGATACAGGGTGGCGTGTCATGTCTAATATAACCACTAATCTATAACTTTATAATACACTAGAGCAAAGGGAATAGACCATAAATCGGACTTGTCGCATTCTGCCAGTGCTCATATCGGCGACGTTGATCGCCTGCACAAGCAATCCGGGACCGGTCGGACCCCAGGGGCCTCAAGGTCCGCAGGGCATTCAAGGCGCGGAGGGACCCCAGGGGCCTCAAGGTCCGCAGGGCATTCAAGGCGCGGAGGGACCCCAGGGGCCTCAAGGTCCGCAGGGCATTCAAGGCGCGGAGGGACCCCAGGGGCCTCAAGGTCCGCAGGGCATTCAAGGCGCGGAGGGACCCCAGGGGCCTCAAGGTCCGCAGGGCATTCAAGGCGCGGAGGGACCCCAGGGGCCTCAAGGTCCGCAGGGAGAGCCGCTGAACTGGGCGGACGTGATTGAGGAAGGGAACCTCTACGACGCGGTCTACGTGGTTGGCGCCTATTATGTGAATACCAAAGGTGATAACATTGTTACCACATTTGGCACGGCCTTTGCCGCTTACTACACCGACAAGATTTGGACCAACGCCCATGTCGCAGAGGTAATCATGGAAATAGAGCAACGGGGAGGGGAGGGAATACGCCCCTTCGTAGCTAGAGCAGGCGAGCGTATCAGGGAAGGGCCAGGTCCTGGGACGCTATACTGGGATGGCGCGATCATCCACGAAGATTATGAGGGCACGGGAACAAACGCAGCATCCCAAAGTCCTGATGTCGCCCTGCTCCTTTTGGAAGAGGAGGTTTCCGGACCGCTGCCGGCCCTCCTGCCGCGCCAGTTCGGCGGGGACCTGCGCGTCGGCCAGCCACTGGGCACACTGGGATATCCAGGCGGGCTTAGCGACGCAACCTTCGATCTCGTACTGCCGACCTTCAAAGACGGTACGCTGTCTGCACTGCGCCCCTTCATAAACGAGGATTTCGACGGTATCAATACGGGCATGTTGCTGCACTACAATTTTGTAACCGAAGGGGGGACGAGCGGAAGTCCCGTTTTCGATCACAACGGCTATATCATTGGTATCAACTATGCCAGCAAAGTAAAAGTGATAGAGGACCGGACCGGAGAGATCATCACTGTTGGAACCTCACACCAATTCGGCATCCACGTGGAGGCTTTATGGCAAATGATTGACCAGGTGGGCGAAGCACCGAGCGTCTTTGCCCGCGTAGCGATTCCGGACGGCCCTTACCAGCCGTATCCACTTGACTGGAACGGCGAGACACATTCGCCGTAGATCTCCGAGAGGACGCGAATAACGCGCATACGAATTACCGATTAAGTCTGTTTGACCTTGATGCTATCGGCCTTGGACTGTGGCGACGAAAACAACACCGTGGAGCTGTCGGATACAACGTGGTGTGTGATCGTAAATTCTTGTTCTTCATATATCTAAAATTTAGGGAGGTTTAAAATGCGAAGCATACTACTGGTATTAGTCATGCTGACTTTAGCTGCATGCGAGGGTAAAGTAGGACCCGCTGGACCGGCGGGACCCGCTGGACCGGCAGGACCGCAGGGCGTGAAGGGGGACACTGGAAACACAGGGCCGGAAGGACCGCAGGGCGTGAAGGGGGACACTGGAAACACAGGGCCGGAAGGACCGCAGGGCGAACCGGGACCGGAAGGACCGCAGGGCGTGAAGGGGGACACTGGAAACACAGGGCCGGAAGGACCGCAGGGCGAACCGGGACCGGAAGGACCGCAGGGCGTGAAGGGGGACACTGGAAACACAGGGCCGGAAGGACCGCAGGGCGAACCGGGACCGGAAGGACCGCAGGGCGAACCGGGACCGGAAGGACCGCAGGGCGAACCGGGACCGGAAGGACCGCAGGGGCCGGCAGGACCAGGTGGCGGCGGCGGTTCTTTGGAATCGGATCTGACCGTCGGATCCCCATCGGTGAGCGACAATACACTGACGACGGGGCAGTCGTTCACGTTGCGCGTGACGGTGCGCAACGTGGGCGCGGGACGATCCGCGGCGACGACCCTGCGCTACTACCGATCGTCGAATTCGAGCATCTCATCGTTCGACACGGAAGTCGGCACGGACGCCGTGGGTGGACTCGCCGCTTCGGGCACGAGCGCCGAGTCGATCCGCCTGAACGCGCCTTCGAGCGCGGGGACGTACTACTACGGCGCGTGCGTGAACAGCGTAAGCGACGAGTCCGATACGGGCAACAACTGCTCCGCAGGCGTGCGGGTCACGGTCAGCGGTGGTAGCGACAGTGTTCCTTCACATCCATCGGGCGGCCGAATCAGGTTTTCTCCAACTGGTCCTTATTCAGCCGGTCAGCGTATTACGGTTATTATTTCTTGGAATAGCGTTCCCGGCGCAACGAGCTATAAGGTGTTCGCCGATGATGACAGTCCATTGTTTCGCTACCGTCCCAATTCCAACGGGTCGTGTACAGTCGTTAGTAGTCACGACGAAGAAGGTACGACGACTTCCACAACATACAGGTTTGTATATACAGTCTTGAGGTCTTTTACGATATACGCGAACATTCAGGCATGCAATTCTGCGGGTTGCTCTTGTGCTCATGCTTCGTTCGATGGTGCGCAATCTGCTGTAATCAGTTTAGATGGTGTCGTAGTCGACCAGTAGATCCATCCGGATTGCCGTAGACCTTGGGCCGATCTGTTTGGCCCGGTCTGTCAAGAGAGGCCGTCATGTGTAATGGCGGTCCAGCGTGCTCAGCCTTTATTCGTCCGTCCCACCCGGCGTAAGTCGGTGTGACGGACAAGTGATATGGCAGTATTGCGGGGTCTGTCCCGGCATTTGTGTAACTGACGATTATGCTGATTCTGTTCAGATTGGGCACAGTGTTGAAATTTCACTTGTTTTACAGCGTCGTCGCGGCGCTGTCGTTCCTCTTAACGACTTCCTGCGGAAAGGACAACCCGACCCAACCCCGGCCGCCTGCTCAGCGGCCGGCGCAGCCTCCCGCCACTTCCCAAATCGCCCGTATCCTCATCACGCCATCACCGGTAGATCTCACGCAGGTCGGTCAGACGGCGCAACTCACCGCCTCGGCCCACGACCAGAATGGACAGCCCGTGTCCGGCGCGACTATAGCGTGGAACAGCAGCAACGAAAATGTCGCCACCATCGGCGACGGGCTGGTAACCGCAGTCGGCAACGGTACGGCTACCATTACCGCGAGGGCGGGGAGCGTTTCGGCGACCGCCGTGGTTACGGTTCTCGCCCGCATGAAGGATCGGGAGATCCTGGTTGCCTTCTTCGAAAGCGCCGGAGGCGAGCACTGGACGTTCAGGACGAACTGGAACAGCGTACACCGTCTTGAAAGCTGGTACGGCGTGGAGGTCGACGCGGATGGCCGGGTAACGGAAATCAATTTGCCGGACAACAACCTGCGCGGGACCATCGCGTCTGACCTGGGCAGCCTGGAAGAACTCGCAACGCTCCGCCTGAACCACAACCGGTTGACGGGTCATATCCCCCCGGAACTCGGACGACTGACGAAACTTCGGCATCTGGTGTTTTCCAGTAACCAGTTGACCGGTGTGATTCCCGCTGAACTCGGAAAACTGGCCGGATTGGAAGAATTAGTGCTGTCTTTCAATCATCTGTCGGGACCCATACCGGGAGAACTGGGCGATCTGAAGGAACTCACGAGGCTGTCGCTTTCTGTCAATGAACTGGACGGACCGATACCGGCAGTATTGGGACGGCTCAAACAGTTGACGGCGTTGCGTCTGGACCAGAACCGACTTTCCGGGCCCATCCCGCGGCACCTTGGCGGGATGACGGGTTTACGGTCGTTGGTGCTCGCCGACAATCAGTTGACAGGCGTCATACCGGCCCACCTGTCTTTGCTGGACAATCTCGAGGAACTGGCGCTGGATCACAACAGGTTGGAAGGGAGCATACCCTCGCAGTTGTACCTGCTTGCCAATCTGAAACGGCTTGGACTCGCCGGCAATCGGTTGTCCGGCGGCGTATCGCGGATACTGGGCAGACTCACCGGCCTTTCTCATCTGCATCTGTTCTCGAATCCCGGCCTAACAGGTATCGTGCCCCGTTCATGGACCGGTCTTCAGCTGAAAGAACTGCGGCTTGAAGGCACGCAGCTTTGCGTACCGCCGGATGACGAGTACGAGGCATGGTTGGCGCAGATACCGGTAAAGGCGGTAGCGGCCTGCTCCGACCTGGAGTCCAGCGTGTTGGCTTCGCTGTACAGCGCAGCGAACGGACAGGACTGGACGGTCAATACGAATTGGTTGAGCGAGCGGCCTTTGGATGACTGGTACGGCGTGACCACGGACGCGAATGGTCACGTGACGCGTATCGATCTTGCGAACAATAACCTGAGCGGGGCCGTGCCGGCGGAACTGGCCGGCCTTTCGAAGCTCAGATCGCTGGATCTCAGTACAAATGGCTTTTTGCGCGGGTCGCTGCCCCGGGCGCTCATCAATCTCAAGCTTCGGGAACTGTTGTTGGACGACACCCGGTTGTGCGCGCCGCCGGACGCCGAGTTCCAGGACTGGCTTCAGAACATTCCAGAAGGAGACGCACCCGCGTGCGAAGCATTCGATCTCAATACGCATAAGGCCCTGTTCGCGCTCTTCAACAGCACGAACGGCCCGAACTGGCATGCCCGGACAAACTGGAACAGCGACGCGCCGCTGGAGGAATGGTACGGCATCACGACAGACGAGGAAGGCAGGATAACCGAACTGAATCTCGCCGGCAACAATCTCAGCGGTTTTCTACCGGCTGATCTGGCTGAACTGTCGGAACTGGAAAGGCTCGATTTCAGCGACAACGAAGGGTTGTCGGGCCCGCTGCCGCGCAAATGGTCGGAACTTGAACTCGAATATCTGTGGATGGAAAGAACCGCAGTGTGCGCGCCATCGGATGCCGGATTTCAGGCCTGGTTGGACGAAATACCCGAGTACAGCAGCATACCGGACTGTGCCGATACCCGTGCTATTCCAGACTGGGATGTTCTCGAACACTTGTACAACATTACGAATGGAAAGGACTGGACGAACAGCGACAATTGGCTGAGCGAGGCGCCTCTGAATCAGTGGTACGGCATAACGGCGGACGCGGAAGGGAGGGTGACTGCGCTGGACCTTTCAGGAAATAACCTGTCCGGCACGATCCCGCCCGAATTGGGGCAGTTGACCGGCCTTCAGGAACTTTGGCTGCCTGAGAATAACCTGTCCGGCACGATCCCGCCCGAAATAGGTCTGTTGACCGACCTGGAACAGCTGAACCTTTCATGGAATAACCTGTCCGGCACGATCCCGTCCGAAATAGGTCTGTTGACCGACCTGGAACAGCTGAACCTTTCATGGAATAACCTGTCCGGCACGATCCCGTCCGAAATAGGTCTGTTGACCGACCTGGAACAGCTGAACCTTTCAGGAAATAACCTGTCCGGCACGATCCCGTCCGAATTGGGGCAGTTGACCGGCCTTCAGGAACTTTGGCTGCCTGAGAATAACCTGTCCGGCACGATCCCGTCCGAAATAGGTCTGTTGACCGACCTGGAACAGCTGAACCTTTCAGGAAATAACCTGTCCGGCACGATCCCGTCCGAAATAGGTCTGTTGACCGACCTGGAACAGCTGAACCTTTCAGGAAATAACCTGTCCGGCACGATCCCGTCCGAAATAGGTCTGTTGACCGACCTGGAACAGCTGAACCTTTCAGGAAATAACCTGTCCGGCACGATCCCGTCCGAATTGGGGCAGTTGACAAGGCTCACAGAACTGGAGATTGGCTCGAATCCTCTTTTGTCCGGCCCGTTGTCGCACGCCATTACGGCACTGCGGCTAACAACGCTTCAATTGGGCAATACTGCGGTCTGCGCGCCAATGACCCCCGCATTCCAGACCTGGCTTCAGCGTATTCAAATCCGCCGGGTGGCCCCGTGTTTCGTATTCACTGGCGCAACCGCGTACATGACGCAGGCCACGCAGTCGATCTCTCATCCCGTCCCTCTTGTAGCCGGCGAGGCAGCGTTACTGCGCGTATTCATCACAGCTGATCCGGACCTCGGAGCGAGTCTGCCGTCCGTTCAAGCGGATTTCTTCATTGGCGACCGGATCGTCCACTCGGTGAATATCCCGGCACAGGATACCGCTGTTCCGGCCCAGATTGAAGAAGGCTCGCTGATGTACTCGGCAAATGCGCTAGTGCCCGGTACGGCCGTGATGCCTGGTCTGGAGATGGTTATAAACATCGAACCGATGGGGTCACCGGATGCTGAATCGGCAGCGGTTATGCGGATTCCGGAATCTGGTCGGCAACCACTGGACGTGCGGACGGTTCCTCCCTTCAGACTGACGCTGGTACCCTTTCTGTGGATGGAAAGTCCCCATCTTGCCGTTTTGAACGACACCGATGGCCTGACCGCCGACGATGACCTTTTCTGGCAGACACGCAACCTGCTTCCTATCGCGGATTTCGAGGTGGAAGTCAGGGCGCCCGTCTGGACTGCGACAGATCCCTTTATAAACTATTCACATGATATACTGCAGGAAACCAAGGCGATACGGGCCCTGGACGGCTCAGACCATTACTACATGGGCATCCTCCGGGCGGGAGGCGGACAGGCCGAACTGCCCGGAACTTCAAGCGTGTCCGTCCTCGATGCGGAGGTTATCGCGCACGAAATCGGGCACAATCTCAATCTCTTTCATGCGCCGTGCGGCGGAGCCGGTGGATCTGATCCCCACTTCCCGTTTGAAGACGGGTCCATTGGTTCCTGGGGTTACGATTTCCGGGACGGAAACCTTGTCGATCCAGGTTCACCGGATCTGATGAGTTACTGTCATCCGCAATGGATCAGTGAATATGGATTTACGCGAGCCATGAACTATAGGGAAACCGAGCCGCGGTTGATGGCGGCCGCCTCCACCCGATTCAGTACTAAGGGACTGCTGGTCTGGGGAGGTGTAAACGAGGACGGCGAACTGGAACTCGAACCGAGTTTTGTGGTCGATTCAAGCCCTTCTGTTTCCACGCGGTCCGGACCTTACCGACTCACCGGACAGTCTGTAAATGGAATCACTGTATTCTCCGTAGACTTCGGGATGGCGGAACTGGGAGACGGTCCGGGCAATGCCTTTGCTTTCGTTCTTCCAGTACAACCCGGCTGGTCCGAAAGGCTGTACAGTATCACGCTTTCCGGTCCCGAAGGCATCGTATCCATGGACAGGGACGGGGATTTCAGCGCCGCGCTGCTTTTGGATCGAGATACGGGATCGGTCCGTGGGATATTGCGCGATTGGCTGGATCCTACAGTCGTATCACCAAGCGTGCGGACCACGCTTCCGGAGCCGGGACTGGAGATCGTCGTAAGCCCCGGGGTTCCCGATCCGGATTCCTGGTAGGGTTATTCGGCGAGGATGTTGGGTTCATCTTGTTAGAGCCACTTCAGGACGGTGCTCTATGATTCGGCATGCAAGACTCATATCGACGACCATCATCGTGTTGCTGGCGCTGCCTGTCCTGGTCAGGTGCGGCAGGGACAGTCCAACGAAGCCGAAGCAGGAACCGGCGCCGGCAAGGGTCACGGCCACGCAGAGCAGCGGATCCGCGACCGTGGAAGTATCCGTAAAGACTTCCGACTCGGACAGAGCGGCGCTGATCGCGCTGTACAACGCCACGAACGGCCCGAACTGGACGAACAACGAGAACTGGCTTAGCGAGATGCCTTTGGGTCAGTGGCATGGCATAGGGACCGACGGGAGCGGACGGGTAAAGGAACTGCGACTGGACTTCAACAACCTCGATGGACCTATTCCAGCCGAGTTGGGGAGTTTGGACGAACTCGTGTCTTTGAGTTTCTGGGAAAACAAGTTAAGCGGCCCCATACCTTCTGAACTGGGCAAATTAAGCAACCTCGGTACGCTGTGGCTGGGTGCTAATTCTCTCTCAGGAACAATCCCCGATGAGTTGGGCAGTTTGACGAAACTCTGGCAGATGAGTTTTGCAAGAAACTCCGGCCTGTCCGGCACGCTGCCGCTGACTTTCATAAATCTTACTTCCATGGAATTTCTGTATTTTACCGACACGGGAATCTGCGTACCAACGAATCCTGAGATTGCGGCGTGGTTGAACACTATTAAAGAACATGACCTCACCACCCCCTGCTCCGACCTGGATACCGAAGCGCTGACGGTGTTTTTTAACTCGACTGCCGGGCCGAACTGGATGAACAAAGAGAACTGGCTAAGCGATGCGCCTTTGAACGACTGGTACGGCGTAACGACGGATGAAGACGGGCGAGTCGCGGGGCTTGACCTCTCGAATAACAACCTGCGCGGGGTGTTGCCTCCGGAGACTGCGGATCTGGCCAACCTGACGTACCTTAACTTGTCCCTGAATGACGGACTTATTGGACCACTGCCTTTGAGACTCACTGCACTGAGTCTGGAATCTCTGAATCTCGAAGGGACGCAACTTTGCGCACCCAGGGATGTCCGTTTCCAGCTTTGGTTGAACAGTATTTCCAATCGACTCGTCGCCGACTGTGTCGAACTGAATACAGAGGACCTGATCGGCCTGGTCGGGTTGTACACCTCGACGGACGGCAAGAACTGGACGAACAACGAGAACTGGCTGAGCCAGGCGCCTTTGAACCATTGGTACGGGGTGACCGCTGACGCCAACGGCCGGGTGACTGAACTCGACCTCTCCGACAACAATCTGAGCGGTTCGCTGCCCTCGAGCTTGAGCAAACTGGCGAACCTGAAGAAAATCAATCTGGGACGCAATGCCCGGCTCGTCGGACCCATGCCGAAATCGCTTACCGGTCTTTCCATTGAATCGCTCAACCTTGCGGGCACCCGACTGTGCGCGCCTTCAAGTTCCGGTTACCGGAGGTGGCTGAATGACATTGATGACACATCCGGTGTCGAGGCCTGCTCGGATGTTCATCCTGATTGGGAGGCATTGGTCACACTCTACCATGAAACAAATGGACCGAACTGGAAGGACAATACCAATTGGCTGAGTGCCGAACCGCTCGATGAATGGTTCGGCGTGTCCACAGACGCCGGCGGACGCGTAACGGTCCTGAATCTTGCCAGGAACAACCTGTTGGGGCCGCTGCCTGCCGCCCTGGGTCGTCTGGACAAGCTTGAGCACTTGGGTCTGGCAGGAAACGAACTGTCCGGCCCCATACCACCCGAACTAGGGGAAGCTGGAAACCTTCTAGTACTTGATCTGAACGTTAACGGGATTTCAGGAACGATTCCTCCTGAACTCGGACAGTTGGCCAAACTCAAAACACTGCAGCTTACTCGAAATGGCTCTTCGTTAACGGGTACGCTGCCGCCGGAACTGAAACGACTGACCAATCTCGAGATACTGGCTCTTGGGGGTAACGGTTTTACAGGTTCCATTCCCCGTTCGATAGGCGGGTTGACCAAACTTAGAGAGCTGTTTCTCTGGGGAAACGATTTTACCGGTTCCATCCCCAAAGAGATAGGCCTGTTAGCAGAACTGAGATTGGTGGAGATCTCCTACACCCCACTATCTGGTCCGCTACCTGTGGAACTGGGCCAATTAACCAACTTGGAAACCCTGTGGTTAGACAATAACAGGTTGACCGGCTCCATACCCGCTCAGATCGGCCAAATGAGCGGACTAACAGATTTGTGGTTGAGCAATAACGAGTTGACCGGCTCGATCCCCGGCGAATTGAGTCAAATGACTTCGCTGGAATCGTTGGATCTTTCTAACAATCAGCTATCGGGTTCTTTGCCGCCCGAACTCGGAAAAATGCCTGCATTAAAAGTACTCGCTTTAGCCGGAAACTCAGAACTGGTCGGGTCGTTGCCCATTGAACTCACGCAATTAAACCTCGAAACGCTCATGCTGGGCGATACCCGGCTTTGCGCGCCGCAGGACGCCGAATTTCAAAGCTGGCTTCTTTCCGTCCAGAACACCCGGGTCGCCTCGTGTGCGGTCCCGCTCGAGGCCACCGCATACCTGACCCAGGCGAGCCAGTCCCTGGATCATCCCGTGCCCCTGGTGGCCGGGAAAGAAGCCCTGTTGCGGGTTTTCCTTAAGGCCGACGGAGAAACCGCCGTCCCCATGCCTCCGGTCCGGGCTTCGTTCTATTCAGGCGGGGGTGTGGTCTACATGGCCGATACGCCAGGAGAGACTTCCGACATACCGGTTTCTTTCGAGGAAGAAACACTGACCGCCACGGCGAATATACGCGTTCCGGGTTCCGTAGTGATGCCGGGCGTTGAGGTTGTGGTCAAGATCGATCCCGATAAGACGTTGGATTCCGATCTCGGGATCGCCGGCCGCATACCCGAGACAGGCAGGGTCGCGCTGGACGTGCGAGAGCTTCCGGCCCTCGATCTGACGGTGGTCCCGTTTTTGTGGGCCGATGGTCCCGATCATTCGGTATTGTCTGCAATCGAAGGACTCACGCCGGAATCCGATCTGATGCGGCCGACCCGAGACCTGCTGCCCGTGAGCGACTTTCATCTGACAGTTCATCCGCCCGTATGGACTTCGGTGGATCCCGTGTCCGATAACTATGCTGTCATCAATCCCGAATTGAAAGCCATATATACCGTTGAGGGAGAGAGCGGTTATTACCTGGGCATCTTCAGACTGGCCGGACCCCAAGGCGGACTACTGGGAATCGCAGATGGCATTCCCAGCTACACGAGTTGGTCCATCCTGGATCCTTTCGTTATTGCCCACGAACTGGGGCACAACCTGAATCTCTTCCATGCTCCGTGCGGCGGCGCGGGCGGTCCCGATCCGTACTATCCCTATGACGATGGATCCATCGGGGTTGCCGGATACGATATGATGAGCGAATCCCTGGTGAGTTCCCAGACCTGGGACCTGATGAGTTACTGCGAGCCGATGTGGATCAGCGACTATTCCTTCTCCAGGGCGATGACCCACCGCATTGCGTTGGGTACCGCGATCCCGCCGGCTTTCGCCGCCGCCGAGAAAGGACTGTTGCTGTGGGGCGGGCTGGACGAAGCCGGTGAACTCACGCTCGAGCCTGCATTTGTGGTCGACGCGCCGCCAAAACTGCCTGATGCGGACGGTCCGTATACCATTACGGCAGAGACCGAAGACGGCGGCAATCTGTTCTCTCTTTCCTTCGCCATGTCGGAATACGCAGATGCCGAGGGCGGTTCCTTCGCCTTCATTCTCCCCGTGCGGGAGACCTGGCCCGGTAGCCTGTACCGCATAACCCTCTCCGGTCCCGCGAGTTTTGCCGAGATCGACGGTGACGGGGATCAATTCATGGCGCTCATGCGGGACGAGGTAACCGGCGAGGTCAGAGGAATCTTCAGAGACTGGTCTGATCCGTCGAACCCCTCGATTGCGGGCCGGCGTATCCCGCCCGAACCCGGGATGGAGATCACCGTCAGCGGCGGCGTTCCCGATCCGGCGTCCTGGTAACTGATTACGAGTCATCCGATTGCTAGTGTGACGCTTAAATCCTGATGGTTTTTCTTGATAACCCACAGAAAGGAAGCCCGATATGAAAATGCCGACTGAATGCCGGTTAATTGCTGCTGCTGTCACATTCATCCTTAGTGCCCTGTCAAATTAATCGACTCCCTGCGATTTCCACGGCGCGGTGCTGCGATCACCCCACCCACACCGGGTGATCCGCACCTTGGTGTTCGTAGCCGTCCGTCAGTTTGCGTGGATTACCGCCGTCGGCATCGACCAGCCAGATGGCACTCGGTGATCCCACCTCGGCGCGGCAGAAGGCGAACTGAGAACCATCCCGCGACCAGGCCGACCGGAAGTTCCAGACCATGGTTTCGTAGGGTATGAACTCCGATTCCTCTTCGGTAAAGGGGTCGAGCAGGCAGATTGCGGTGCCGCCGCGGGCGTCTTCCGGGTAGTAGTCCCGGTTGAAGTGGTCGGTGTCCGGCCGTTGCGCCTGGTACGGCCAGGCCGTCCGGGAACCGGGACCCGCGCGGGTGTAGGTGACCTTTTTACCGTCCGGCGTCCACTGGGCCATGTTGGAACCGCTGCCCCGGGTTTCCGGGTTACCGTAGGACGTGGCGAACCACTGGCGCTGTCCCGTCGTGACCTTCCGGTGCGTCGCACCATCGGAACCCTCCGGACTACTCAGACGCAGATCAGCCCAGTCGTGCCCCGGATCCTCTGGATAGTGGCAGTCCTGGTAGATCAGCCACTTCCCGTCCGGCGACCACATGGGACCGAAGTACAGGTGGCCCTGCGCCGCCGCGACTTCCATCCGGTTTCCTCCGTCCAGGTCCGATACGAATATGCAGTAGCTGTCCCGGCCTTCCAGAAAGGTGGAATGGTAGGCGAACCTGCGGCCGTCCGGGCTGATCTGCACGCCGTAGACGAACCCGTCGTCCGCGCCCGTGATCTCCCGCGGATCGGACCCGTCCAGGTCCATGGTCCAGATGCGCTGTTTCCCGTCGATGACCGGGTTCGTCACGAGACGATCCTCTCCCGGCAGGATATGGGTGCACCCCATGAACGGCGCGGGCCGGTTCTTCAGGGCGATCTCCTCCAGCAGGCGGTTTTCTTGCAGGTCGTAAATCCAGAGATGGACCCGCACGTTGCCTTCCCAGACCTTGCCGGGTTCATAACTGGACAGGATCACCCTGCGCCGGTCTTCGAAGACTGGCCCCCAGCTCCAACTGTCCATTCCTGGAACGTCGGGATCCGGATACCAGACCCGCACGCCCGAATTAGCCACATCCTGGACAACTTCCGCGCTCGCCTTGGCCGCAGCGGCATCCACGTCGGCAGGGCCCCGGTCGGTTTCCACGCCCGTCGACCCCACGGCGACATCCAGATCGATCACACCCAGCCGACCGTGTGAGTTGAAAAGTATACGGGATGGCTTGTCTGGCATGACGATTCCCGCTGATTCCCACTGTGCCGGCCGCCAAGGCGCCCGTTGTGCCATGGTTAGCGCGTCGCCCGCAGTGCCGGCCGCCAGGGCGTCCTCCACACGATTCCTACATGAATGCCCACGTCGGGGGTGTTCTGGTACTGGCTGAGGTTCTCGGTCAGGCCGGCATCGAACGACAGCGCCTCGGACAGGGCGTACCGCACGCCGGCGGTCGCCTCGATGGCCGTTCGATTCAAGGGTCCCAGCCTGCTGCTCGGAAAGGGACCGATGTTGACCTGCGTCTGGAGCAGCGCTGCGAGCCGGCCCGTGGTCCGGTATTCGAAGGCCAGCACGAGCGTCGTGATGGACCGCAGAGGAAATCCCTCGCCATGGGTCGGTCTGCCCAGCCGGCTGTGGGCAAGGTTCGCATGGAAGATCATGTCCCGCTTGGGCCGCTCCGGCCGCCAGGTTGCCAACATCACCGCCTGGTAATCCCATCCTCCGCTGCCGGTCAGCGTTTCCAGATTGCCCGTGGGCAGCTTCAAGGCGCCGGCAAGGGCCATGACGACCTGCTCTCCGCCGAAGTTCAACGGCGTTTTCATCCGTAACACGAGGTCGCCCGGACGGAAACCGGCGGCCTCCACACTTCGGATCCAGAATCGGCGGTCGCGTACGACAAATACGCCGAAGTCGTTTTGGGAGGCCCACTCCCTCCCCCCGTTGGACAGGTTGAACGCGCCGTGGAACCCCTCTATCACGCCGTCCAGGAAGCCCCCGCCGTGCTTCAGGAAAGGAAGCGTCATTCCGGCCTGCAGCCGAGACGCGATCCGCCAGTCCAGGTCCACAGACAGGCGAAGGGATTCCGTATCCACGAAGAGCCGGTACTCGTCTGCCGGCGCGGCCTGGTAGTAGTCGTCGGCGATCAGGGTATCGCCCACGGGAAAGGTGCTCGCATAGGTATTGGCGTAGTCGAACCGCACCGCCCACTGGATTGATCTCCGCGGTAGAAGGTCTCCGGCTCCGGGACGCAGTCCGAGGAACAACATTCTTACGGGAAACTGGTCGCACTGCATGAAGGGACCGGTGGCCGGCGACTGGGAAAAGGCGGGATAAGCGGGGAAGCTGAGTATCAACAGGCTGCAGAAAACCGCCCGGCGCAGCATGCGAACCGCGTTCAGATTACGAGCCGCTTTCAGCATACGGGCCGCGTTCAGGAAGCGGATCACACCACGGACCGGCTCGCAACGCTGCTCCAGACGCAGGTCAACATCGTGAAGACAGCGTTTTTCAATCCGGATGCGGTGTAAGGTGAATCCGGCCATTCGACGCTCCAGCCATGAACCCACCTCGGAGGCCATCAACCAAGGTAGGCCAGCGTCTGGCCCGCGATCACCTGGACGCCGGGGTTTATGGAGACATGGGTCACGGTTCCGGCCACGTCGGCGGTGACCTGCATTTCCATCTTCATGGCTTCCAGGACCACGATGACGTCTCCTTCCTCGACGGCCTGTCCGGGCGTGACCGCCACCTTGAGCACTTTCCCGGGGATCGGGGCGATGACCGGCGTGGTCCCGGCGCGTTCCGCGGCCTCCGTCGCGGCCTCGGACATATCGGGCTGGAGGTCGACGTCATAGGCCTTGCCGTTCACGATCGCCGTCTTCCCTTCGATCCGCAGCGCGTAACTCCGGCCGTTGACGGTCACCTGGTATCCACGGGGGCCGTTCGTCGTGGCCATCGCGTCCTCCTCCAGCACTTCCTGGTCGGCCGGGGACTTCTTGCGGACGCCGATGAACCCTTCGCCCTTGAGGAAGGCCAGCCCCCGCTCGCCGCATGCCGCGACGATGAAGATGTTCTCGTCCGTATCCTCTATCCCGGCTTCTTTCAGCACGCTGCGCGCCGCTTCGACACCCTTTTTCGGATCGTTGTCGTTGAGTTCCAGCACCGGCCGCCGGTTGGGCGGCAAGCCGAGCTGCTCCGAGGCGATGTTCACGACCACCGGGTCCGGGGGCACGGGCGTCCGGCCGAAATAGCCCAGCACCATCCGGCCGTAATCCTCCGCGATCTTCTTCCAGGGCCCCATCATCACGTTGTTGAAAGCCTGCTGGAAGTAGAACTGGGAAACGGGCGTGACGGACGTGCCGTACCCGCCTTTCTCCACGACCTCGCTCATGGCCTTGATGATGTCGGGATAGCGGTCCATGATCCCGTTGTCCCGGAGCATCTGCGTGTTGGCGGTCAGGGCGCCGCCCGGCATGGGGCTCCATGGGAGCAGGGGTTCGACGGCCACAGCCTCGGGCGGCAGGAAATAGTCCTCCATGCATTCCTTCAGGATCTCCGCCGCTTCGCGCACGCCGTCCGGGTCGATGTCCAGGTCGTAGTCCGTTCCCCGGAGCGCGTGCCACATGACGAGGATATCGGGCTGGGAAGTGCCGCCCGACACGGGCGCGAAGGCCAGGTCGATGGCGTCGGCGCCGGCTTCGAGCGCCGCCTGGTACGCCGCGACGGAGATGCCGGCCGTGTCGTGGGTGTGGTAGTGGATCCAGGTGCCCTCGGGCAGCAGCTTCCGGGCGGCCTTGACGGATTCAAACACCTTGGAGGGCACGGCCGTGCCCGACGCGTCCTTGAAACACACCGAGTCGAAGGGGATGTCCGCGTCGAGGATCTTCCTGAACGTGTCCGTGTAGAACGCCGCGTCGTGGGCGCCCGCGCAGCCCGGGGGCAGTTCCATGACGGTGACGCACACCTGGTGCTTCAGACCGGCCTCCGTGATGCACCGGCCGCTGTGCACGAGGTTCTCCACGTCGTTCAGGGCGTCGAAGTTCCGGATGGTCGTCATGCCGTGCTTTTTGAACAACTTGGCGTGCAGCCGGATGATGTCGCTGGGCTGCGAATCCAGCCCGACCACGTTCACGCCCCGGGACAGGGTCTGCAGGTTGGCGTCCAGACCCACCGCCTCACGGATGGCGTCCATCCGCTCGAAGGCGTCCTCGTTGCAGTAGAAATAAGGCGACTGGAACAGGGCCCCGCCCCCGGCCTCGAAGTAGTCGATCCCCGCGTCCCGCGCCGCTTCCACGGCGGGCATGAAGTCCCGGGTGAAGACGCGCGCGCCGTAAACGGATTGGAATCCGTCGCGGAACGTGGTGCACATGAAATGGACTTTTTTCTTCACGTTGGTTGCCTCGTTTTAAGGGTTCGATGTATTCAACGCACTTAACCGCCCACCAGGACGGACCAGAGTATGCCTGCGGCGATGGCGGAACCGAGGACGCCCGCCACGTTGGGCGCCATGGCGTGAAACAGCAGGAAATTCCGCGGGTCTTCGCGATGGGCTTCCACCTGGGCCACCCGTGCCGCCATGGGCACGGCGGAGACGCCCGCCGCACCGATCAGCGGGTTGATCTTGTCTTTGACGAAAAAGTTCAGGAACTTGGCGAAGAGCACGCCGCCGGTCGTCGCGATGCAGAAGGAGACCACGCCCAGGGTGAAAATGAAGAGCGATTCCAGCGACAGGAACGCGGACGCCTGCGTGCTGGCGCCGACCGAGAACCCCAGGAGGATGGTGACGATGTCTATCATCGAGGTCCGCGCCGTATTGGCCAGCCGGTCGGTGACGCCGCATTCCTTGAGCAGATTGCCGAAGAAGAGCATGCCCACGAGCACGATCGAATCCGGCGCGATCATCGCGGCGATGATAAAGGCGACGATGGGGAAGAGGATCTTCTCCCGCTGCGAAACCGCCCGGGGCGGCGCCATGCGGACCAGCCGTTCCTGCCGTGTCGTGAAAAGCCGCATGATGGGCGGCTGGATGATGGGTACCAGGGCCATGTAGGAATAGGAAGCGATGGCGATCATGGAGAGCAGGTGAGGCGCCAGTTTCGATGACAGGAAGATGGCCGTGGGACCGTCCGCGCCGCCGATGATGGCGATGGCGCCGGACTCGGAAGGCGTAAAACCGATGGCCATGGCGCCGAGGAGGGTCAGGAAGATGCCGATCTGCGCGGCGGCGCCCAGGAGGACGAGCCGCGGGTTGGACAGCATGGCCGAGAAATCGGTCATGGCCCCGATGCCCAGGAAGATCAGGGGCGGGAAGACGCCTTCCCTGACGCCGAAATAGATGTAGTAGAGGACGCTTCCTTCATCGTAGACCCCATGCCCGTTCCCTTCCATCATGGGGATGTTGCCCAGCATGATGCCGAAACCGATGGGCACCAGGAGCAGTGGTTCGTACCGGCGTGCGATCGCGAGGAAAACCATGACCATGCCGATCAGGATCATCACGGCATGTCCCCACGTCGCCGCGGCCAGACCGGAAGCCGACAGAAAATCGTACAGTATCGTCATTTAGTCCGTCCGCATGGCCTGGTTACCGGTGGTTGTTCTTCTCGTCGAGCGCGAACCCGACGGCCGCGGCCACGGCTTCTTCGTCCAGCGGGGAATCCGTACCGGTGGGGTTGTGCGGATGTTCAGGGAGCATGCCCCCCAGCGCCGCCACGACCCTGGGAAGCATGGCAATGCAGAAGCTGATGGCGGCGAGGGCCAGGAACACGATGAACATGCCCGTGAAGGCGACTTCGAGACCCTGGCCTTCCAGGATTCGTTGCCATCCGGTTTGCAGGGGATTGGACATTAGCCCTTTGACAGAATCCACGGTGACGTTAGATATTACCGATGGGTCCAAGTAATGGACGGAGCACGCTGCGGGCAAGGGATTTATACCGGATCGAACGAGGCGGAAAAGGCACCCGTCCGGGACACCGGGCGGCGAGCGGCAGCCGGCAACCGGCACGCGGGATACCTTCATGAAGGCAGACAGGAGGAACGTCATGTACGCACTGGCTCCGGACCGCCTTTGGGACGGCGTTTCCGACGAGACGCGAAGCGGCGTGGCCGTCGTAGTGAAGGACCGCCTCATCGACGCGGTCCTGCCCGTCTCCGAAGTTCCCGCCGGCATGGAGACCGCGGCCCTGCCGGAATGTACGCTTCTGCCGGGGCTAATGGACGCCCACGTCCACTACAGTTCCGTCATGGGACCGGCTTTCCTGGCCGCCGGGGTGACCACGGTCCGCGACGTGGGCAACGACCTGGCATGGATCCTGGAGGAGCGCGAGCGTCACGCAGAAGACCTTTCCGCCGGTCCCGCCATCCTGTGCTGCGGACACCTGCTCGACGGCCCCAGGGTCTACTGGCCCCAATTGGGACGCGCCCACGGCGCACCCGGCGAGATCGCCGATTCGGTCCGGCGGCACGTGGAAGCCGGGGTGGACCAGATCAAGCTGTACGCGGGCGTGGAACCTCCGCTGCTGAAGGCGGCGGTCGACGCCGCCCATGCATCGGGCAAATTCGTGGTGGCCCATCTGCAGGCGACCACCGCGGACGATGCCGCGCGGCTCGGACTGGATGAATTCGAGCACCTGGCCGGGTGCGGCGTGGCCTGGCGGGCGGCATCCGAGGCGGAGGACGATCTCATGATCGACCTGCTCCTGGAACGGGACGTGATCATCGACCCGACCCTGGTAGTCTGGGACCGGCTCGGCCGCATCCTGGACCGGCCCTTCCACCACGACGCCCGGAGGGCCTGGGTCCACCCCCGTCACCTGTATATCTGGCAAAGATATCTCGGTCGTTTCGGACCACCTGAATACCGTTGGAGGTACCAGGGCGCCATGGTGCACCTTAAGCGGTTCCTGCGACGGGCCCATCAACGGGGCGTGACCGTCGCGGTGGGCACGGATACGCCCTTTCCCCACCTCGTGCCTGGGATGAGCGTGCATGACGAACTCGCCATGTATACGGATGCCGGAATCTCTACCGTGGATGCGTTGCGATCGGCCACCTCGATCAACGCCCGGGTACTGGGCATCGACGACCGGACGGGTTCGATCCGGCCGGGTCAGCGGGCCGACCTGGTGGCAGTCCAGGGAAACCCCCTCGAACGGATCGAGGATATTGAAAACGTACTTTGCACGGTGCGGGAAGGACGGCGTTTCGAGCCGCCCGCCCTGATGCGGGAATTCAAGGCGACCTTCGACCGGGAGCCCGACGGCGCGGTCACCCGGGATCTACTGGACTACGTCGACGGCAAACTGGTGAATCGGCCGGCCTCATGAAACGCATGATCAAGAATCTCCTGTTCTGCCTGGCTGTATCCGCCACCACCGCGGCCATTCCCGCGGCCGGTGTAAGCACGCTGCTGGCGATGACCGGGATCATCGAGGACGACCGGGCGCTGATCTGGATTTTCCTGGCCCTCGCCATACCCATTTTCGTTATTGCCTACATGCGCGTTACGAGAAACCCGGGCGGATGAACTTAAATGTTCGGCCCCTCACTCCATGGAGGACGGCTACATGACGCAAGAGACGCAGGCGGCGACGCTGGGCGGTGGGTGCTTCTGGTGCCTGGAAGCGATCTACCAGCAGGTCAGGGGTGTAACGAGCGTAGTATCGGGATATGCCGGCGGCAGCGTCGACAACCCGGATTACAAGTCAGTATGCACCGGCGCCACGGGCCATGCCGAGGTCGTGCGGATCACCTTCGATCCGGCCGTGATCGGCTACACAGACCTCCTGCACATTTTCTGGCGCATACACGACCCGACTACGCTCAACCGCCAGGGCGGGGACGTCGGCACACAGTACCGTTCGATCATCCTCTACCATGACGAAGAACAGAAGCGCGCGGCCGAGTATTCGAGGACGGAAGCCGACGCGTCGGACCTGTGGAGCGCGGCGATCGTTACGGAGATCGAACCCCTCGAGGTTTTTTACGAGGCCGAAGCGTACCATAACGACTACTATCTCAACAATCCACGGCAACCCTACTGTTTCATGGTCATCGACCCGAAGGTGGACAAGTTCAGAAAGTCCTTCCAGCACATGCTGTCATGATACGTTGTCGCTCGGGCCGCAGCAGGTTCCGCAGCCGAAGGAGCACCGATCCGTGCGCGTGGGCATCCTCTCGCTGATCCACGAATCCAATACGTTCAGCCACACGCCGACGACCCTCGACCTGTTCCGGCGGGACGGGATCCTGACGGGCGTAGCCGTCGCCGATCATTTCAGGGGCGGATTCCACGAGATCAGCGGCTTCCTGGAGGGACTGGAAGAGGCCGGCATCGACGCCGTGCCGCTGTTCTACGCGTCCACCGCGCCGTCCGGCCGGATCACGCAAGACACCTGCGACGCGCTGATCGAAATGATGTTCGCGCAGCTCGCG
Organism: bacterium; assembly: GCA_965207085.1. Taxonomy (GTDB): domain Bacteria; phylum JAAXHH01; class JAAXHH01; order JAAXHH01; family JAAXHH01; genus JAAXHH01. The sequence continues at coordinate 1,381,510 of CBDBLQ010000002.1, forward strand.
GGCGCGGGACAGCTCGACGGCATGCTGGTCGCTCCCCACGGCGCCAATGCCGGCGAGGGGGCGGATTACCACGACCTGGACGGGTGCTGGCTGACCCGGCTGCGAGGGAAGGTCGGGCCGGACCTTCCGGTCATCTGCACCATCGATCCCCACGCCAATCTCTCCCGGCGCATGGTCGCGGCCTGCGACGCCACCATCGCCTACCGCACCAACCCGCACCTGGACCAGAAGCAGCGGGGCCTGGAGGCCGCGGCGCTCATGGCCCGGACCCTTCGTGGAGAAGTCCGGCTCGTGCAGGCCGCGGCATTTCCGCCGGTGGCCATCGGCATCGAGCGCCAGGACACGTCCTCGCCGCCCTGCCGTCCCCTATACGAAAAAGCGGACGCGTGGCTGGAGGCGGCCGGCGTCCTTTCCAACAGCGTCGTCCTCGGGTTTCCCTACGCGGACGTGCCGGAGATGGGTTCGGCCTTCATTGCCGTGACCGACGGCGACGCCGGTCTGGCCCGACGCATCGCGGATGATCTCGCCGGTCACCTGGTGGCGCACCGGGACGAGTTCGTCGGCGAGTTCACTTCCATCCCCGAAGCCGTCGATGCCGCCCTGGCCGGCGAGGGACCCGTGTGCCTGCTCGATATGGGCGACAACGTGGGCGGCGGTTCGGCGGCGGACGGCACACTCATCGCCCACGAGGTGTTGAGGCGCGGGAAAGTGAAGACCTTCCTCTGCCTGTACGACCCCGGGTCCGTCGAACGGGCCGTTGCCGCGGGCGTGGGCGCGAGACTCACGCTGGACCTAGGCGGCAAGACGGACGATCGGCACGGACCGCCCATCCGGACCGAAGTGCGGGTACTGGGGATCCACGAGGGACGTTTCACCGAATCGGCCGTGCGCCACGGCGGCCGGACGGCCTTCTTCATGGGCCGGACCGCGGTGGTGACCACGGACAGCGGGCTGACGGTGAGCCTGACGTCGCTGCGGACGGTGCCGGTCAGCCTGGGCATGATGACCGGCATCGGCCTGGACCCGGCCGACTTCCACGTGCTCATCGCCAAGGGCGTCCATGCGCCAACAGCCGCATACGCGCCCGTGAGCAAGCGGCTGATCCGGGTGGACACGCCCGGCGCCACGACCGCGGACATGCGGCGATTCGACTTCCGGTACCGGCGTCGTCCGCTCTATCCGTTCGAGGAATGATCCCGCTGGGCCTCGCCGAACCGGGCCTCGCGCGACCGTCACGGCGTCTCGCGAGGCGACCCGTATGCCTTGACAGCAAATGTTCCCGTGTTTATGGTCTTGTCGAAATCCGCGGGGTGAACCCTAAGCGGCCGGTGCGCGACCGATACGGGACCGGTGCGCGACCGGTCGGACCACCGATTTCCCGATCAGGCAACGGCGTACTTTAGCAACGGCGTACTTTGACAGCGACGTACAAGGAGAGACCAGGTGAAAGATCTCGACGGAAAACTGGATCAACTGGAACGGGACGGTTTCGTGCTCCTCAAGGGCGCCCTGTCCCCGGAGGAAACCGAGCAGGTGCGGTCCCGCATATTCCACGCTAAGGAGCAGGGATGGGAGGAAGGCCTGAACGCCGTCGGGAACATGTGGTTCGACAGCCTGCTGGACCGGGAGCCCGACGTCTTCGCCCCGCTCGTGGGCCATCCGAGCGTGGCGCCGCTGCTCTACGCCATGATGGGCAAGCAGTGCCAGCTCCGCAGTTTCCGGGCCCACATCAACCCCGGCGCCTACACCCAGGAATGGCACATGGACTTCTATGGTTATTGGAACGAGAAGCGGGAGACGGAAAAACGCAGGCTGGCCGTGCAGCCCAGCAGCGTGAACACGACCTTCTACTTCCAGGACAACGTCCCCGGCCAGGGCAATCTCCGCTTCGTCAAGAACGGCCATCTCTCCGAGCCGCCCCACCTCTATCCCCGGATCGACCACGTTGCATTCGAAGCGTGGTGCTACGCGCAGGAACACGTCGTGCTGCACCCCATGGCCGGCGACGCGGTCGTCTTCCTCAGCCACATCCCCCACCAGGGCGCCAAGGAAGATGACGACATGGAACGGTGCAACGTGGTCTGCCACTACCAGACCTGCCCGATGTACGAGGGCGTGTGGTACGTCTCCAGTCCCCGTCCCTTCAAGGGGTCCTTCCCCTTTCACGAGACGGCGCCGGCGGGGATGAACTGAGCTTCGCGATAAAATCCGTTGACAGGGCGAATACCGCCCCTTAAAATACGTGCGGCGTTGTTAAGTTGAATTAATGCAAAGGGATAGCGTCCGTTGCGAACCGGTGTGCCGATTGCCGGGAGGAGGCCTTCATGACCACCACCAAGAAAGAATTGGTGGAACTGATCAGCAAGCGTCTGGGGCTTAAGAAAGAACAGGTGTTTCCTGTGGTAGACCAGACGTTCGTGGCCATGCGGGACTCGCTTATCGAGGGAGACCGGATCGAAATCAGGGGATTCGGGGTCTTCGAGGTCAAGGACACGAAAGCCCGCACCTCCGCGCGCAATCCCCGCACGAGCGATATCGTGTACGTCCCGGCCGGTAAAAAGACCCGTTTCAAGCCCGGAAAACTATTGAAAGAAGCCCTGCGGGTCCCCTTAGATGACTGAAAAAAAGGCGGACCACAGCACTCCCGCCATCCTGTCGACCGTTTGTAAATACGCCCGCCCGTACCTGTTCCGATGTCTGCTGTGCATGTGTCCGCTCCAGGCCGCACCACAGGACACGACCGACGGCGCAGTAACGCCCCGAACCCCCTCCTTTACGCTGGTACAAGCCATTGCCCTTTACGAATCGGGCCAGAACGACCGGTCGCGCGAGGCCTTCCTGCGCATACTGGACGACCGGCCCGAAGACCCGGTGGTCCTGTACCACTTGGGACGCCTGGACCCGGACCGGGAAGCGGCCGAGCAGTACTTCCTGAAGGTCCTGCTGCACGGCCCGGAACACGCCCTCGCGGACGACGCGCTGCTGGAGGGTTCCCGCATCCAGTTCGCCCTGGAACGACACGACGACGCGGTGAACGCCTGCAACCGGCTCCTGTCGGCCTATCCCGACTCGGATCTGGAGGATGAAGCGCGCTTCCTTCTGGGGCGGGCGCTCCTGGCCGGAAGGCGGCCTGAACTGTCGCGCATGGTCTTCCAGCAACTGCTTGCTTCCGAGCCCGATTCGACGCTCGTACGGCCGGCGCGTCTCGCCATAGCGGAAAGCTACCGTGCGCAGGAGGATTTCATCGAAGCCGCCCGCCAGTACCTCAGGTTCGAGATCGATTTTCAGGGTGTGGAAGGGCTGGAGACGATCCTGTGGGAGGCGGGGCAATGCCTCGTAGCCGCGGGTCGCACCGTCGAGGCCGGTTTCGTGTACCAGCGGCTGATCAAGCGGTATCCCGATTCACCCGAGGCGAACCGCGCCCGGATGGAAAGACCCCTGCTCGAATAGCATCGGACCGGCACTACCGGGCCGGAACGATCGACACCGGTGCATAGCAATCGGCACTACCGGGCCGCCTTGAAGTACACGGAGTAATCCGGTGCGACGTCGATGCGCTTCGCCCTGTCCGGCAATGTGTACTCGAAGGTCTGACGCTTCTGGGTATTCCAGATCTCCCGGACGATCCGGTCGCCGTTTACCAGTTCGATGACCAGGGGCACGATCGCATGAAATACGCGGCCTTCCTGTTCCTGCATTAGTTGTCCGCGCACCGTGAACCCCTTGGCGGTCCTCTCACCGCCCGAATCTAATCCGCCCTGTCCGGCGCCAGCAGACCCCGCGGTGTTGACCTCCGCGCTGCCGGCCCCTTCACTGCTGGTGAAATACACCCGGTAGACCGGATAGCCCGTGTCCCGGATCCACTGGTCGAAGAACCAGCCCATCTCCCGGCCCGTTTCCGTTACCACCGCGGCCTCGAAGTCCGCCGTCGTAATCAGCTTGCCCGCGAATTGCCGGCAGAACCGTGAGAGCACGTTCATGAAGTGCTCGTCGCCGATGGTGCGCCGCAGCATGTGAAGTACCAGGGCGCCCTTCTCGTAGACGACGGTCTGGTAGTGCTCCCCGAGCCGCATGCCCAAGTCGATCGCACCGTGCCGGTCGGCGAAAAGCGCCTGGTCCGTGTGCCGTTTCAGCATCTCGCGGAACGCTTCGGGACCGGTCTCGCTTTCGATGTAAAGGTCCGCCGCGTACGTCGCCATCGCCTCCGAAAGCCAGGCGTCGCGATAGGTCTTCGGGACCACGGCGCCGCCCCACCACTGGTGGGCGAGTTCGTGGGCCAGGAATCCGCGGAAGAGGTGCTGCACTTCCGTGTACATATGGGCGTGCAGGTTCGCGTCCAGGCGGAAGGCATCCTGGAAGTACAGTCCCCACAGCATCAGCATCGACGGCAGGGCCCTACCGAAGGCGTAGTTGTCCGGCATTTGCACGACGTCGAGCTTCTCGTAGGGGTAGGGACCGAAGACGCCGCCGAAGAAGTCCAGCGCGGGACCGATGTGCGTAAGGATCCGCGCCGTGTTCGATTCGGTCTCGCGCCGGTCTTCGTCCACGCTGAGGATCACGTCGATGCCACCCGCGGAGACCGTGCGGGTACGGTTTTCGGAGATCGTCATGCCCAGCGAGGACACGGGCCGCGTCCGCCGCCAGCGTGTGACGCGCGCATCTTCCTCCCCATGACTGGCCACGTGGGCGCCGACCGTCGCCACGGTCAGCTCGTCCGGATAGCGTAGTTCCAAATCGAAAGTGTACAGATCCTCGTTTGAATGAACGGGGAGCCACTGCTGGTTGGTCAACAGGCCGAAGACGCTGCCACCGCGGTGCTGGAAGACGTCGCCCTCGTACCAGAGAGTCAGCGTGGAGGTGCTGTCCCCCGGCACCGGCCGCCGGAACGGGACCGTGAGCCAGGTGCCCTGACGCGTGAACAGCGCGCCGTCGCCGCCGGCGTAGTCCACGCGGTAGACATCCAGATCCGGGTTCAGCGTGAAAGTCGCCGCGGTGAGCGGGGCCGCCCGGGCCGTGATTTCCAGTGTCGTCTTCATGCGCATGCGGCGGCCGTCCTGCTCCAGGGATCCCGTGAGATCGTAGTGGTCCAGGGACAGCAGCGGACCCCGGACCGTCTCGTCCTCCGCGGCGCGGCCGGCGCGGTCGGCGCGGCCGGACGGTCCCTCCGGACCCGGCGAGAAACGGCACCAGACCACGGGCGGACTGATCTCCGGGTTCCTGGGAAACCCACTCTTCTGAACCAGGCTGACCGATTCCGATTCATAGGGGCTGTTCGTATAGACGAGCCACCGGTCCGATTCCGCGAGATCGATCTCCGCCTGCAGGAAATCCGGATGCGTGTGAGCGAGGGAGAAGCGTTCCCGTGCGGGCCTCATGTCCAGCAGGTAGTCCCGGTCGACGCGGTTCAGCAGGACCTTCGCCCGGTCGAATGCCCGCCCGCCCCTGACGGGCGAAAGCGCCACGCCGTCCACCAGGTGCTCATATCCCTCGGGCGACAGGATCAGCACCATCCGGTCGAACCGCGTCGTGTAGGTATCGTCAGTCGTACGGGCGTACTTGTTCATCTGATGGCGCTCGACGCGGTCCAGAGGCGTAAAGGTGAATCGCCCCGCGCCCACGAGGACCGCACGCCCGATCCGGTCTCCGGAGAACCCGGGCATAAGCAGGCCGTCTTCGATCTCGAATACTCCGGCGGGCTGCTCGATCGTCAGGTGGTCGAAAGCGTAGACCTCATCCTCGCGCAAAGAGAACCGGAAGCCGAGGTGGGCCGCTAGCAGCGGCTCGAACCGTTCGGCCCTCCAGCCATCCCCATGCCGCTCGAAATCGACGTCCCACAGTTCGGCCGAAAGCCGCTCTTCCTCTTCAAAAAAGACGTTAAGCCGTACTTCGGGGCGGGCGAGGAGGCTGTCCAACGCGTGCCGTTCCCTCAGCCTGATCCTGGCGTCGCCGTACCGTTCGGCCAGGGAAGGATCGCCGTCGTCGAGGATCTCTTCGAGAGGGTTTTCGCCAATCCGCCGGTCATTCAGCAACCGGTACAACTCTGCCAAGGCCACTTCGATGAATGGACCCGGGATGCCGGAACGGCCGATGGCGCGGTCTTCGATCTCAGGGTCGTCGATCTCAGGGTCGTCGATCGCGGCGTCTGCTGGACGCGGATTTTCGGCGGAACGGTCGACGGCCGCCGGACCGTCGATGGACTGAAGATGCGGTGCCGCTCGGGCGGCCGTGGTATCGGATGCGAGGGAAAAGAGGTTGAGCAGCAGGCCCGACAAGAGAGTGGGCAACAGCCGGGACGACGGACGGGGCGGGAAGGCGATCATGACCGTTTCCTGAACGCGGAATGCATGACCCTAGTCCATCGAATCCCGTATCTCGATCAGGCGGGACCGCAACCACTGGATGAGTTCGGATTGGGAGGAGGTATCGGTCGGGGGGGCCTTTCGCTCGCCGGGGGCCATCTGCTTGTCAGGGTCCGCTTGCGCCGCGCCAGGGTCCGGCTGCTCGCCAGTATCCGCCGGCACCGCGCCAGGATCCGCTTTCACCGGACTGGGCGCTGCCTGTTCCGCGGCGCGGTCCACCCTTTCCGCGGTTCGGACCGCCTTCACCGCGCCTCGGTTCGCCGCGGATTCCTGGAGCTTCTTCTTGGCGCCTGCGATCGTGTAACCTTCGTCCCGGGTGAGCCGCTTGATCGTGCGGATGAGCTCGATGTCCTTCTCCCGGTACATCCGCTTGCCGGCGCGGTTCCGCTTGATGCGAAGCTGGCCGAACTGGTCTTCCCAGAAGCGGAGTACGGACGGCTCCAGTTCGAGCATGGTCGAGACTTCGCTGCTGGAGTAATACAGCTTGCTCATCGTTTCCCTTCCCGCCCGCGGATCAGCACGCGTATGGGCGAACCCTCGAATACGAAGGTCTCACGGAGCCGGTTCGACAGGTACCGCCTGTACGAATCCGGGATCGCGTCCGGATGGTTCACGAAAAACACGAAGGTGGGCGGCGCGTTCTGTACCTGTGTGCAGTAGAGGATGCTGGTCGCCCTCCCGTCCGGCACGGCCGGGGGCGGATAATAAGCCGTGATGCTTTCCACGACGCGGTTCAGCTCGCCGGTGGATACCCGGAGCGAACGCATTTCGTGGACGTGGCGCGTCTTCTGCATGATCTGGGTCACCCCGCGGCGGGTCTCGGCCGAAACGAACAGGATCGGCGCGTAGTCGGCGAACCGGAGGTACTCCCTGGCCGTCTGGGCGTAGGCCTCGGTCGGATGCTCGGTCCGGTCCACCAGGTCCCACTTGTTGAAGGCGACGACCAGCCCCTTCCCGGCCTCGTCCACCTGCGATACGATCCGCTGCTCCTGCGTGGCCAGGCCGTCCACGGCGTCCACCAGGAGTACCGCCACGTCGCAGCGCGCTATGCTCCGCATCGTCCGCGTGATACTGTAGAACTCGATGTCGCTCTTAATCCGGGACCGGCGCCGGAGGCCGGCCGTATCGATCAGGCTGTACTTCACGCCCTGCCTTGTGATCTTCGTGTCTACCGAGTCCCGCGTGGTGCCGGGGACGTCGGAGACGATTACCGTGTCCCTGCCCACGATGGCGTTGACCAGAGACGATTTCCCCACGTTGGGCCTGCCCACGATCGCCACCTTGATCGCGTCGTCGTCCTCTTCTTCGACAGGCTCGGGTTCGGGCATCCGCTCCGCCAGCAGATCCATCAGGTCGCCCGTGTTGCGTCCCTTCAGAGCGGAGATCATCACGGGTTCGCCCAATCCCAGGGCGCCGAACTCGTAGGCGTGGTTCTCCTGGGCGCCGCTGTCCACCTTGTTGGCGACGACGATGACCTGCTTGCCGGCCCGGCGGACGACTTCGGCCGCCTTCTGGTCCAGGGGCGTGATGCCCGTGCGGACGTCCGTGACCAATAGGATCACGTCGGCTTCGCTGACGGCCAGCCGGGCCTGCTGCTCGATGGCCGCCTCCATGGGTTCGTCGGATTCCGGGACCAGGCCCCCCGTGTCCACCACGGTGAACTTCTTCCCGAACCAGTCGGCGTCGGCGTAGTGCCGGTCCCGCGTGATGCCCGGGGCGTCGTGCACGATGGCGTCGCGGCGGCCGATCATCCGGTTGAACAGCACCGACTTGCCCACGTTGGGGCGTCCTATGATGGCGATGACAGGAGACATGTTAGTCTAACCGTTCGTATGCTCCGTACCCTTCTGGTCTGCGGTCCCCTTTCGCTTCTCCAAGTCCCGGAAGATCCCGCACGTGGCCGGGGAAGAGTTCCACCGGCACCCCGATCCGCTTGCTCAGGCCGGGCAGGTTCATGTCGTCCAGCAGCAGGCCGTCGTCGTTCAGCACATTCGGCGGAAGGTACACGCGGTCGCCCACTTCCTCGTCCTTCAGCGCGTGGAGGATGTCCCGGCCGGTCAGCAGTCCCGACACCGTGATCCCCGGGCCGAAGAACGTGTTCTCCGCCACGACCAGCTTCGCTTCCACGTGCTCCACCCGGTTCAACGGTTTCACGAGCGACGTCCGGACCACGTCCTGCGCCAGTTCGGCCGTGACCAGCGTCGTCCGGAGCGGATCGGCCGCCCGTTCGGGGAGCGAACGCGTCTGTTCGCTCATTTCGGTTTCGAACTGCGTGACCATGCCGACGCCGTTCTCCACGACGGGGCAGTCCTCGTAGAAGGAAGGCGGAGGCAGGGGCGTGGAAGACATCAGGTACCATTCGTCGGACAGATACACCAGCGGATGCCCAAGCCGTTCGCGGAGCTCCTCCTGCCATGTGCCGACCATATCGATCATGCGGCGGACGTAGTCCACGGTGACCGGCTCGAGGTGATACAGTCCCTGACGGTGCGCGGTGAGTCCCACGGGCACGATGGAGATCGACTCCACCGCCGGATACAGTTCGGCCAGATCGTCCACGGTCTTCCGCAGCGCGGGGCCGTCGTTGAGTCCGGGACAGAGTACGATCTGCGTCTCGATCAGGATGCCGCCCTCCGCCAGCCGCCGGAGGATGGGCATGACGTCCTTCGCCTTGGGCGCGCCCAGCAGCATCCGGCGCAGTTCCGGGTCGGTGGCGTGGACCGATACGTAGATCGGACTCAGGCGCTGCAGGATAATCCGGTCGAGGTACGCGTCGGAGGCGAAGGCCAGCGTCACGTAGTTGCCGTAGAGGAACGTGAGGCGCACGTCCTCGTCCTGGAAGTACACGGCCTTGCGCATGCCCTTCGGATTCTGGTGGATGAAGCAGAACACGCATTTGTTCGCGCAGGCCTGGTAGGGCGGTTCGTGCAGAGACAGGCCGAGGTCCTCATCCGGATCCTTCTCCACGTCGATCAGCACCCGGTTTCCATTGGCCTGAAGGATGTCGAGTTCCAGCACGTCTTCACTGGACCAGAATCGGTAGTCCAGGGAATCCCTGACCCGGGCCTGGTTGATCCGGATCAACCGGTCACCAGGAACCAGGCCGACCTGTTCCGCGATGCTGTCCGGACGTACCTGTTCTATTCGCATATCACCTAACACTTTGAAATATCAGTGACAACATAGCGTCATCAAAAGCAATTGTTTAGGTATCTCCATTTAACGATTTGCGACTCTTGGAAATATAGAGAATCGGACCCTTTCTGTCAAGGGGATTGGCGCGTTCCGGAACCCGTGGACGGCGCGCCTGGGTACCCGTGGGTGACGCACCTGGAAGCCTGCATGAGATGGGTGCCGACAACCGGAAAACGAAGCCGCCGGGAAGCGGACTTTTTGCTTGCCCGCGGCGCCGATATCGGGCTATCTTGGATAAGTTGATCCGCCAGGTGGAACTGCGGGTGTAAGCGTGTGAATTTACGGTCTTTACCGGCTGTTGCGCGGTACTTAACGACCGGCGAACCGCCGCCACGCCTGTTATCATGCCGTGCCTGCTGCCGGCGCCGCGTCTGCTGCCGGCGCCGCGCCTGTTTATGAATCGGAGAATCCCGGGGAAAGAGCGATGCCTCCCAAAACAATGTACGAGAAGGTCTGGGACCAGCACGTCGTCAAGGAGATGCCCGACGGGCTCACCGTCCTGTACATCGACGCCCACCTGATCCACGAGGTGACCTCTCCTCAGGCTTTCGAGGGGCTGCGAGCCGCGGGCCGGAAGCTGAGGCGGCCCGACCTGACCTACGCCACGATGGACCACAACGTGCCCACCACCGACCGGTCCCTGCCCATGACCGACGAGATCGCGCGCCTGCAGGTGGACATGCTGTCCCGGAACTGCGCGGAGTTCGGCGTGCCCCTGTACGATCTCGACTCGCCCCGCAACGGGATCGTCCACGTGATCGGTCCGGAACTGGGCATCACGCAGCCGGGCAGGACCATGGTCTGCGGCGACAGCCACACGTCCACCCACGGCGCCTTCGGCGCGCTGGCCTTCGGCATCGGCACGAGCGAGGTCGAGCACGTCATGGCCACGCAGTGCCTGCTCCAGAAGCGCTCCCGGACCTTCGAGATCCGCGTGGACGGCGTACTGAGCGAAGGGGTGACCGCCAAGGACATCATCCTGAACATCATCCGCCGCACCGGTACGGCCGGGGGCACGGGCATGGTCATCGAGTACGCGGGCGGCACGATCCTCGGCCTTTCGATGGACGAACGGATGACGATCTGCAACATGTCCATCGAACTGGGTGCGCGAGCCGGCCTCATCGCGCCGGACGACACGACATTCGAGTACCTGGCGGGGCGGGAGTTCGCCCCGGACGGCGCCGCGTTCGACCAGGCCGTGGCGGAGTGGCGGACGCTGGCCACCGACGACGGGGCCGAATTCGACGAGCGGCTCGCGCTCAAGGCGGAAGAGATCGTGCCCCAGGTGTCGTGGGGAACCAACCCCGGCATGGTGACGGACGTGACCGGCGTCGTGCCCGATCCCGCCTGGATGGACAGCGAAAACGACCGGCGCGCGGCCGAAAAGGCCCTCTCCTATATGGCGCTTGAACCCAACACGTCGATCATCGATATCGAGATCGACCGCGTCTTCATCGGCAGCTGCACGAATTCCCGGCTGAGCGACCTGCGGGCGGCCGCGGACGTCATCAAGGGCCGCCGCGTATCGCCGAGGGTGACCGCCCTGGTGGTGCCCGGGTCCCACGCGGTCAAGCGGCAGGCCGAGGCCGAGGGACTGGACCGGGTGTTCCTGGAAGCCGGCTTCGAATGGCGCGAGGCCGGTTGCAGCATGTGCCTGGGCATGAACCCGGACATCCTGCAGCCCGGCGAGCGGTGCGCCAGCACCTCGAACCGCAACTTCGAAGGCCGGCAGGGCCGGAACGGACGCACGCACCTGGTCAGCCCGGCCATGGCCGCGGCGGCCGCCGTCGCCGGCCATTTCGTCGACGTGAGAGACTGGTAGGCACACCGAGAACGGCGCAAACCGGAAACGGAGCTTTGGCATGGCGGAACCCTTTACCACCCACACCGGCCTGGCCGTCCCGCTCGACCGGATCAACGTGGACACGGACCAGATCATCCCCAAGCAGTTCCTGAAACGGATCGAGCGCACGGGGTTCGGCCAGTTCCTTTTCTATGACTGGCGGTTCACGGGCGACGGCTCACCCGATCCCGGTTTCGTGCTCAACGAAGACCGATACCGGGACGCCACGATCCTGGTGACCGGGGACAACTTCGGCTGCGGTAGTTCCCGCGAGCACGCGCCCTGGGCCCTGCAGGACTACGGCTTTCGCGTGATCATCGCGCCGTCCTTCGCGGACATCTTCTACAACAACTGCTTCAAGAACGGACTGCTTCCCGTCGCGCTGCCCGGAGATACCGTGCGCCGCATGCTCCGGAACGCGGTCGAACAGCACCCCTATTCCGTCTCGGTGGATCTCGAACGGCAGATCGTCACCGAGCCCGGCGGCGCGTCCCACCCCTTCGAGGTCGACCCCTTCCTCAAGCACTTCATCCTGGAGGGTCTGGACGAAATCGGCTGGACCCTGCAATTCGAGGACGACATAGCGGCGTATGAACGTACCCAGTGTACCGGTTGACCAACTGCTCGCGCTTTCCCAGGCCAGCGACGAAATGTCGCGCAGCGTGTTTCACCGGGACCGTCACGCCACGCTGCGCACGGTGACCCGGTGCGTCCACGACCTGCTCGACGCCGAATACTGCGGCATCTTCCTGGTGCCGGACGACGCGCCGCACGAACTGGAGTTGACGGCGCAGTACTCGGACCTGACCGGCCACGACGACCCGCCGCCCGTCCGGCTGCAGATTCACAGCGCGCCGAAAGGCGGCATGACCGGCCATATCGCCGACCAGGGCGACATCGTCCGCCTGCGGGGGACGCAGATCACCGGAAGTCCTTTCTACACCGGGAACGTTCGCGAGTACCTGGCCAGCAAGCAGCTGCAGTCCCTCCTCGCCATTCCCCTCAAGGACCATAAGAACGTCGTCCTGGGACTCGTCAAGGTGGAGAACAAAAAGTCGCCGGTCGGCCCGGTCGGCCCGGACGGTTCGGGCGGTCCGCTCTCGGGAGACGGCTTCGATGAAGCGGACGAATGCATCGCCCGGATCCTGGCCAACAAGATCGTCATCGTCCTGGAGCATCTGAGAACGGTCTCCGTCAATCGCGACCTCGTGCACGCCATCCACACGACCCGCGACCGCTCGTCCATGCTCGAGGAGATCCTCTATCGCAGCCGGGCGCTGGTTCGGTGCGACCGGGGCGACTTCATCTCCTGGAACGAGACGCTGGGCGACCTGGTCATCGCCGCCCAGCTGGGAGAGGCCACTTTCCCGGAGGGCAGTCCCGTCCCCACACCCAGCATCGTGCGCCGTCTCTGGGACGATCCATCCTTGACCGAGATTCGCATCCCCGACGTGTCGGCCGACCCGGACTATCGCGCCATGGACGGCCGGACGAAGTGCCAGATCGCGGTCAAGCTCCAGTTCGAGGGCCGGCGTATCGGCATCCTGAGCGTGGAATCCTACGAGGTGGACGCCTTTGACGACCACGACCTTGAGATGCTGCACTGGCTCGCCCATTACGCGGCAATCGCCTACCAGGTCGTCGGGCGGGAAGCCCAGTTCAGGGGGATCGTGCAGCGCCTGGTCGAACACTCTCCGCCCCGCGACGAGATCCTGAACCGGATTCTCGTCAGCGTTCGGTCGATCTATGGGTTTACGGACGGCATCATCTACATCGTCGACTACACGGACCGGATGCTCCACTGCCTGTCCTATATCGGTTGCGAGGGTTTCGACGGCGACCTTTCCCGCCTGAGCTTCCGTTTCGACGAACAGGCGCTGGCGACCAGGGCGTTCCGGGAACGAAAAGGCTATCTCTGCATGGATCCGCAGTCGGATCCCCAGATCAGTCCCCGCGCCCTGCGCATACTGAAATTCGACGTGCCCATCGTCGTCATGCCGCTGCTCTACGATCAGAAAGTCGTGGGCGTATTCACCTTGTGGAGCCAGAGCGGGCAGGTCGCCCCCGGCGAGCGCCATCTGGCCGAAATGGAGCCCTTTGCGCGGCTGGCCGCCGCGAACATCGCGCTGTCGGAAACCGAACGGCACCGCAGCACGGTTTTGGAATCCATCCAGGAGATCCTGACCCTGATGCAGACCGAGTTGTCCAGGGAGAAGAACTTGCGCCTCATTCTCCACGGCGTGCAGATGGCCGGCTTCGACCGGGTGCGCATATTCGCAGTCGACGAAACGGGGGAAAAACTCGTCGGCATCGATTCGGTCGGCATGGACGACCCGGACGATTTCGCGGGCTATACGATCATCATCAAGGACAATCCTTACACGGAATCCGTGGCCAGGCAATCCAGGACCAGGCCCTCGGCCTGCTGGTTCGACCCCGCCGATTCCGCGTCTCCTGGCCGCTCTCCAGACGCCGCGGCGCTGGGCAAGGACGACGACCTGCCCTGGCTGGCCGTGCCGCTGGTCATCGCGGGACAGTTCTACGGTCTGATCGGCGCGGACAATATGCGGACCCGGCACGATATCACCCCGGACCACCTGGAATTCATGACCGTCATCGGCGCACTGGCGGCGCAGGTCATCGCAAACTCCCAGACCGTGGAACTCCTGCGCGACCGTACCCGTGCCGAGGCGCGTAGCGAACTTGCCCAGCGGACGCTGCACGCGCTGAAAACTCCGGCGATGGCCACGCAGATCTTCCTGAGGCACCTCAACCAGGCGATACGCGACGAGACGCCCGATAACGGCCAGGCGGGGGAACTCATGAGCAAGATCCGGGGCCAGATAGACCGTATCGCCGCGATCGCCGAGGATATGCAGCGCCTGACCAAGCTGACCCTCACGCCGAAGCGAAGGGTGGACATCAACGCCGTCGTGCGGCGCACGATCATGGACGGCCTGATCGGCGAGGCGTGCCAGGCGGAATTCGATTTCGCGGATCCGCCGCCCTTTGTCGAAGTCAACGTGGAGGAGATCGACCAGGTGATAACCGAACTGACCGGCAATGCCTGGAAGGTCATGGAGTACAGCGGACGCATTCACGTTTCCACGCGGCTCGGCCTCGCTTCGCAATACCCCCGGCTGATCCGCCGGGGAAGCGGCCAGTATGTACTGATCAACATCCGCGACACGGGGCCCGGAATCCCGGAATCCGTGCGCAAGGAGCTTTTCAGTGCCGGCGTGTCGACTACCGGCGGATCCGGACTCGGGCTGTATGCCATACGGACCATCGCCGAGGAGCACCAGGGCGAAGTCTGGCTCGAGGATACCGGTCCGCACGGCGCCACCTTTACCTTCGCTCTGCCCCTGGCGTACTGAGTCGGTTCCGACCGCCGAACGGGCGACACTCTTTGACGAGTTAAGTCGGTGCCGACCGCCGAACGGGCAAAACGCTTTGACGGTCTGAGTGTGTTATGGCCAAACCCCTCGTACTCCTCCTCGATGACGACCCCGCCATCACCGACGCCGTATCCCTCGACCTGGAACCGGATTTCGACGTGATCTGCGCCGGCGGCGTGGACGAAGGCGTGGACCGGATCGGCAACGCACGCGGCGCCGTGGACGTGGCGGTGATCGACATGTGGATCGAAACGGACCGGGAAGGCGGACTCGAAGCGATCCGGCGCATCCGGGCCCTCGAGTCTCCGCCGGAATGCGTCGTGCTGACCGCGTACGGGACCCAGCCCAATATCGTCAAGTGCATGGAAGCGGGCGCTTTCAGCTACGTGGAGAAATCGGGCCGCGCCGCCGACGACACCACCGGTCTCCTGGTCACGGCCATCAACCGGGCCCTGGAGACGCGCCATCTGAAACAACTCGAGGCGGCCCAGGAACAGATCAAGGCGGACGAGCGCCTCAAGCAGGACATCCAGCGCGCCTTCGAGATCCAGCGTTCCATGCTGCCCCAGGAGGACCTGTGGCACGCCGGCATGCGGTTCACCGGCTACTGCCGTCCGGCCGAGAACGTGGGGGGCGACTACTACGACTACTTCGCGCTGCCCGACGGGCGGGTCGGCCTGCTGATCGGCGACGTCACCGGCCACGGTTTCAACGCGAGCCTGATCATGGCCATGGCCCGCAGTTGCCGGGCCACCCAGACCCGGATCGACCCTGACGTCGCCCCGGTCATGGACGCCCTCAACCGGATCGTGCAGACGACCGGTCCCGACTGGCTGTTCATGACGGCCTGCTACCTGGTGATCGATCCGGACGCGCGGCGATACACCTACGCCAACGCCGGCCATCATTTTCCGCTTCACTACCGCGCGGACACGCGCACGGCCGAACCCCTGGAGTCAACCGGCCCCCTGCTGGGGATCGACGCCGACACGACCTTCGATGCCGTGGAACGGCCGTGGAGCCCAGGTGACGCCCTGGTCCTCTTTTCGGACGGAATCGTCGAAGCGGAGAACGCCACCGAAGAGGTCTTCGGCGAAAACCGCCTCCGGGACGTCGTGGAAACCCACGGACACCGGCCGCCGTCGGACCTGAAGCAGCATATCATCGATGCGGTCGAGGCGTTCAGCCAGGGCGTGCCGTATATGGACGACGTGACGCTGCTGGTGGCGAAACTCTAGATATTTGCGTAGTGTGCTGTCTTCGGGGTGAGCGCTTGCGGCAACCGGGCGACACGCCGGTCGAAACATCAAAAGCGATGGGCGTGGTCCGTTGCGGCCACCGCCAGGGCGAAACGCAGGACATAGCGACTTGAAAGTTATCGAAGAACCCGTAGCCAGGCTGGCCGAACACGGCCATGTACCCATCGCCTACGAGGTGAGATCCCGTTTCCGGGCCGAACCGGCGGACGGCGGCCTGGGGGGTATCGCGCTGGTGGAAGAACCGGTGGATCCCCCCTACGTCAAGGACTACGATCAGACCTCCGAAGAAGGGCCCGCCCGGTGGCCCAGCCGGTGGCTCGACCGGTGGGACACTTCGTCGTGGGGACTGCTCGCGGCCTACGACGGTTCCCGGCGCGTGGGCGGCGCGTTGCTGGCCCGCCGCACGCCGAACGTGAACATGCTGGAGGGCCGGGACGACCTCCTGGTGCTGTGGGACCTGCGCGTCCACCCCGACCGTCGCGGGGCCGGCGTGGGACGGAAACTCTTCGAGGCCGCAGTGGACTGGGGACGGCGCCACGGCTGCGTCGAGATGAAGATCGAAACCCAGAATACCAATGTGTCCGCGTGCCGGTTCTATGCCCGCCAGGGGTGCCGCCTGGGTGCCATCATTTCCAACGCCTACGCGGAGTTCCCCGATGAGCTCCAGTTGATCTGGCGGCTGCCGCTGTGACGGGCATTTCCGCCTTGCGCCTCGAATGCGCCGGTTTATAATGATGAATATCCATTAATACCGGACGTAACGTCATACAGGACCATCAGGTAAGCTGGAGTTTCTGGCAGTGTATTGTACAATTGTACAATATTATGCTTGCCAATTGAAGAAATAAACCACCCCGGACTTCGCCATGCATCCCACGCCCCTGACCGCATCCCAGCGCCGTTCCTTCGAGGCGGACGGCTACCTCGTCGTCCCGGGCGCGCTGGATCCCGCGCAGATCGACTCGCTGACGCAGACGGGCGACCGGCTCATGGACGGGTTCGAGTATCCCGACTTCTACGCCCACCGCCGTCCCGGTCTCGTGCAGGAGCAGCCCTTCCTCGACCTCGTTACGAACGAGCGCACGGTCCCGCTGATCGTGGCGCTGCTCGGTTTCAACATCCATATCACGAATACCGCGCTCATCTACAAGCACCCTGAGGCGCCCGGCGATACCGGCCAGGTCAACTGGCACCGCGACGTGGGCGTTTCGCTGGACGTGGGCCACGTGGTGCTTCCCTTCGTCGGCCTGAAGATCGGCTACTGCCTGACGGATTTCCAGGCGCCGGACACGGGGGCGACCATGTTCGTCCGGGGCAGCAACAACATGAAATCCGCGCTGCCGATACGTAAGGGCCATATCCATCCCGACGAATACGTGCAGCCGACTCTTCGGGCCGGCGACGCCTTCCTCTTCGAAAACCGGACCTATCACGCCGCCGGGCTGAACTTCACGAGCCAGGTCGTCAAGGTGGTGATCTACGGTTACCACTACCGCTGGATCAAACCGGACCACTACATGCGGTTCTACAACGGCGTGCCGCAGCCCGATGACGGACTGCTCGCTGCCACCGACGACGTCGGACGCCAGTTGCTGGGCGCCACCGTGGACTCGGAGGGACGCGAGGGGCCCGACGGCATCGACTGGCCCATCCGGGAATGGGCCGATCGGCACGGACTCGACGTGGCGCAGTACACGCATACCATAGAAGCCTGATCAGAAGCCCCACCCAACCGTTGCCCGGCAGGAATCCATGTACCTGAAGCACATGCTTCCCCATCAACTGCGCGAGGCCGTGGAACGGGGCGACCCGCTGCTCGTGCCCGCCGGCTGCATCGAGACCCACGGCCCCCACATGGCCTTCGGGCACGACACGATCATCACGGAAGAGATCTGCGCACGCGTGGCGAAGCGCCTGGACGTGGTCATCTCGCCGCCCTTCGATTTCGGCCCCACCGGTTACGCGCTGGGCGGTCCCGAGGACGGCACCATCGACCCCGATTACGATGCCTTCGGGTCGTACGTGAAGTCGATCCTGCGGAATTTCCTGGAAATGGGCTTCGTGCGTGTCTACGTGATGATCATGCACCAGGGCATGGAAGCTCCGCTGGCGCTGGCTTTCAAAAAGGCCGCAGCGGAACTGTCCTTTGAAACGGTCCTGGCCGAAGGTAAGCCGCGGGGATGGTGGGCTGACGCCAAAATGTCCAGGGAGGCCCGCCGGTTCGGCAGGATACAGGTCCACCCCATGATCCTGCCCGCCGCGTCACCGCCCGCCGGCGGCGACCACGCCGGGTACAACGAGACCTCCTTCCTCCTGGCCACGCGCCCGGAACTGGTGGACCAGGGCCGCCTCGACGAAAACGCGCCGTGGTACTGCCGGCAGGACGAAGACCGGAACAGCTGGACGGCCAACGCGGCCCATGGGGAGGCCATGGTCGCGGCGGTCGTCGATGCGTGGGTCGAACTGTTGAAGGGATAGCGGAACCCGGCACCTGACCGACTTTCAGGATCGCCGCCGAGAACACGATAGCGAGTGGCCCGACTGCCACGCGGGCGCACGACATCGCGGACACGCGATGAAGCGGCCATGCACCGGCAGATCAGAATTTCAACCGTAGAAAGGAGCAACACATGCGGTCCATTTTCGTCGGTATCGAGTACGCCGGCAAGTCTACCCTGATCGATCACCTGGACGCCTACTACCAGAAACGGCGGCGCCGGACCCATCTCGACGATCACTTCACCATCCCGGACGCTTCCCTGAGTCCCGTTTCCCGGGCCCAGTACGTCCACTATCCCGACGACGTGAAAGAACGCATGCAGCGGATGCAGCTGCACTACCACGTGGAGGTCATCCGCAACTACCCCCACACGCTGATCGCCGGCTGGCACATCGAGGAAAAGGTCTACTGCGACGTGTACGGCAGCGTGGAGGGAAATCCCTACTACCCCAACTACGTCCACCACAACCAGCGGCATTACGAGGTGCTGGTCCTGGAAGCCCGGCTGCCCGACGTCGTGCTGATCCACCTCACCGCCGACGACGACGCGATCCGCGAGCGCATGCGCACGGACCCCCACGAGTACCAGATCATCGACGAGAAGGACATACCCGATCTCAAGAAACGCTTCGAGGACGAGGTCGACCGATCGCTCCTGATGCGCAACGGCCACCTGATCACGCTGGATACGACCGAAAAGTCACCGAAGGAGTCGCTGGACGAACTGCTGTTGAAGACCGATCCGCTGGTGACCGACGGCGAACTTGCCATGCGGGCCATGCCGGTATCCGAGGGGGATTACGAGGTCAGATACGAGAACGGGGCAAGGAAGATGGTGTAGGGGGGCAACACCGTTTTTTGGCGTTCCGAATAGCGTTGAATCCGCCGAACGTCTGTTCCGGCAGGATCCGTTTCAGATTGAACACCGGATCGTTGAACGTGTAGTCGGTTTCCCGACGAAGAAGACGGGCGATAAGGGCGTGGACGGTGTGTTGTATTACGACCTTGATGACGGCGATATGGTCGGACATGAAGAGGTTGATCGCGATTGCACTGTTTTTTCTTGCAAGCGAGGGTGTTGCACAGGAAGCAGTGACGGAATGCACCGCATTGGTTGGGAAAACTTAATTGGTTGGGAAAACTTTTCAATTGCCAAGTTTCGTAATTTCAGAGTCCGAAATGGGTTGGCGAGATGACGGTATCAAAGACGGCAAGTTCATTCTGCTTGTAAAAGACGGGAACCCATAATAAGGTTCGAATCAGGGACTCAAAGCGTAACTTCCGAAGATGAAGGTTCTTTCGCGATCTTTCTGTCCTTGAATGTGGTTGCTGTCTTGTATCCTGGGACAGGAACAGTCGAAACTTTCCTGTTCCAATTGGATGGAAAACGGGCTGGATACGTTCTATACAGCAAGACACAATCCAACAAGTTTTTTGACAACGCCAGAGTGTTCGTAGGTGTCTGTGCACCACCGGGCACTTTCAGATAAACAAAGTCCAAAAGCGCATAATTCCGTAACTTATGAAAACTGATCCGAACAAAACCACGCTGAATGAACACCTTAGGGCGAAGCTGATACGCGATGCCGGTGTCGTGATGCATGATTCGATAGAAGGTGAACTCAGTTTACTCTATGATGCAATGGACAATACTGTTTGGCTTTGTTGGAAGGGAAATGGGAGTATTTACATGGAGGATAGTCCCTACACAGTCAAGGAGCCAGCATGATTGAGAGCGTTTGATTGCCTCCTCTAATAGCGGTGGTTGGTGCTGCTATTGTTGGATTCGCCGGGCTGGTTGCTGGTTGGCTGTTTTTCGTTCGCGGGAATATGGCCACAAAGAACGATATAAATGGCATAAACAAAACAATTCACGATATGAATACTCGATTAGGTAACGTAGAGGGCAAAGTCAGTATTCATGACTTGAAAATGGTAGAAAGAAACTGAAGTAGTATACAAACGTAAATACGTCAGCGAATGACGCCTGCGCCGCCAGGTCCTTACCCTAAGCATCCTTGATGCATTTGACGAGAATGGGAAGCCTTCGCGAAGGTTTTCTACTGTGGGAAAGTCGATGGAAGGAACCGTACGATGACCGAGATGTCCCGAGATAACTGGACCTTTGGTGCACAGATCGTAACTGCCATAGGAATGTTCATTGTGACCCTGGGCATCTTGTTCATCGCTACGCTTACTTACCTGGATCGGGAAGATCAGGGATTCAGAAATGAGATTCGGTCCGAACTGACCGCGATCCGAACTGAGATGCAAACCGACTTTACGGAAATCCGTAACGCGATGAGAGATATGAATAGTCGTCTCGACAACATGAACACCCGACTCGGAAGGGTCGAGGGGTATCTGAGGGTATCCGGCGAAGAGTAACTCAGCTATATCTACGCCGCCAGGCCCTTGCCCTGGGCTTCCTTGATGCATTCGGCGAGGATGGGCACGCCTTCGCGGATATCCTCTATTGTGGGGAAACCGAATGCGATGCGAAGGTAGGGAATGTCCTCGTTTACGGCGCTGAAGGACTGCCCGAGACTGTAGTAAACCCCGCGCCCAGCCGCCAGTTGCAGCGCTTTCCGCGTGTCCGTCGCCGAGGGGATGCGCACCCATACGAACATGCCGCCGGGCGGATCCGTCCACCATACCTCCTCGCCCAGGTCGCCGAAGTGGGTCGCCAGCGATTCGACCAGGGCTTCCTTGCGCGCCTTCATGACCTCGTTCACTTCGCGGATGTGGTCCCAGAGATGATCGCCCAGGTACTCGGCCACGATCATGCTCGCCAGCGCGTTGGTCCCGCCGTCCATCTTGTTCGCCATGATCCGCTGCTGCAGCGTCTCCGGCGCCATGAAGTAGCCCTGCCGGACGCCCGGTCCGAGGATCTTGGAAAAAGAACCGACGTACACGACCCGGCCGCCTTCGTCCAGGTGGTACAGGTTCGGCGGCACCGGATCGGTCTGGAACGCGAGATCGGCGTAACAGTGGTCTTCCACGACCAGCGTGTCGAACGCCCGGGCCAGTTCAAGGAGGCGCTTGCGACGCTCCAGGGACAGGATGGAACCCGTGGGATTGTGATGAGTGGGGATGGTGTAGATGAACTTCGGCGGCGTGCCCCCGTCGACGAGCCCTTTGAGCACGGTCTCCAGTTCCCCAGGCACCAGGCCCTGGTCGTCGATCGGCGCCGGTGCGATGCGCACCGGCCGGCTCCGGAACACGCTCAGCGACCCGCCATAGGTGAAGGCTTCCGTGACGATCGTATCGCCCCGCGACGCAAAGGCTTCCGTGATCAGCTGCAGCGCCTGCATGGAACCGGACGTCAGCACGATCTCCTCCAAAGGCACCGCCCGGCCCGCGCCGCGCTCGAAGCGCTCCGACGCGATGGCCCGTAAGGGTTCGTAACCGCGGCCGTCCGGGTAATTCACCAGTTCCGGGCCCCGGGCCCTAATGACTTTCGCGGCGGCCTCGGCCAGCGCGTCCGAAGGAAAGGACAGCGGATCGGGCCTTCCCGCGCCGAAATTGATCTCAGCATGGACCTGCTCCTGTAAGGTGGCGGTTACGTCGATGCCGGTATTTCCGTCATTTGATGCACAGGTTAGTCGACCACGGAATGTAGAACGGCCGTCCCGCGCCTGTCAACCGGTTATGCGTGGATCAGGAGCACAGCAGAGGCGCAACGGGGGCTTAGCAAGGCGCGGACCGGAGTGGATCGACAACGGATCGACAACGGATCGGGCGTGCAGCGGGACAATGTGGGTGGCGTTGACAGGATATACCGCGCATTCTACATTGATCCTACCTGTACTCAAACGAATCACGAATTCCTCCATCAGTCTTCCTATGGTTCCTGTTCGAATCATCTCCCTGCTCGCTGTTCTGGTGATCTGCGTGGACATCGCGGTCGTCCCGGCAGTCGCCCACGCGCAGCAGGCACAGCCCCCGAACCAGGCACAGCCCCCGAATCAGGCACAGTTCCCGAACCAGGCACAACCCCCGAACCAGGCACAACCCCCGATCCGCGTCGAGATACCTCTCTTCGAGGGCGGCCAGGGACTGGAGTTCTTTCTCGAGTGCGCCCGGACCTACGAACAGGAGCACGAAGGCGTCGTGATCGACCTCTACGGCGATCCCCGCATCCACGACAAGGTGCGGGTGCGCATCCTGGAACGGTCCTTCCCCGAGGTCACCAACGCCCGGCTCAACTACTGGGCGCTCATCCGGAACGGCGACCTGCTGCCCCTGGACGAGTTCCTCGACCGGCCCAACTGGGAGGGCGACCGCACCTGGCGCGAGTCGTTCCTGCCCGGGACCCTGGCCCAGTACACCCACGAGGGAAAGACCTACGGCATCCCCCTGATGGCGTCGGCCTACGCCGTGTGGTACAACAAGAACATGTTCGAGGAAAACGGCTGGGAGCCGGCGACGACCTGGGAGGAGTTCCTCGAACTGTGCGAGGAGATCAAGGCCGCCGGGATGTGGCCCCTCGCCTTCCAGGGCCGGTACCCGGGCTACGTGCAGGCCGTGATCGACCACGGGTATTATCACCTCGCCGGGCCTGACCGGTACTTCGACCAGAAGAACCTGGTGCCCGGAAGCTTCGACAATCCCGAGTTCGCCGAGGCCCTTTCCCTCGCGCAACGGATCGCCCTCGATTACTTCCAGCCAGGCGCCATGGGCATGAGCCACACCGAATCCCAGCTCGAGTTCTTCCTCGGGCACACGGCCATGATCTTCTGCGGTTCGTGGCTCAAGAGCGAGATGCTGGGGAAGATACCGGAGGGTTTCCGCCTGGGATCTTTCAACATCCCGGTGGCGCCGACCGGCAGGGCGGATCCTTCGGCCGTCTATGGCGGTTCCGGGTACTATTTCGTCCTGAAGGACAGCGAAAACCCGCTGGCCGGGATCGAGTTCCTGCGCTTCATGACTTCGCGGCGCATGGCCGGCCTGTTCGCCCGGATGCGCGACATCCCCGTGTCCGTGGCGGGCGTATCCGAAGCGAACCTGACCGAGGACATGGCGGACCTGGCGGACATGCTGAAGAACGCGGCCGTCACCTACGGCACGCCGCCCGGCGAGGGCTATCCGGCCATGACGCAGTACTGGACCGACGCCCGGTTCAGGGTGATCACCGGCCAGACCACGCCCGCCGAGGCCGCCGCGGAACTGGAAGCCGCCGCGGCCGTCGTTCGACGGCAGACCGTCGCGCCGGACGAGATCAACATCCGGCACGTCTGGAAACCCGGTCTGCTGATCGGCCTCATGGCCCTGGCCATCGGCTATTGGTCGGCCACGACTTACAAACGCTACCGGGACCGGCGCCGCGCGGGGAAATCGCACGTCGCCGGCCTCCCACTCCTCGGGCGGGCCGACCGGATCATCTTCATTGCGCCCGCCCTGCTGCTCTACGCGGTCTTCGTGATCATCCCGAGCGCGAAATCGTTCCTCTGGAGCCTGAACGAATGGGACGGGCTGACCGACATGCGCTTCACGGGCCTGCTCAACTTCGGCCGGCTGCTCTTCGAAAGCGACGGGTTCTGGATCGCGCTGAACAACAACCTGTTCATCATGTTCGTCATCCCGCTGTTCGTCATCCCCCTCTCCCTCTTCCTGGCCGTGTGCATCAGCCGGCAGATCCGGGGATCGAAGTTCTTCCGCATCGCCTTCTTCTTCCCGAACATTCTCGGGGCCGTGGCCGCGACACTCCTCTGGATGCACCTCTACAATCCCCAGGGCGGACCGATCAACGCCGCGCTGGTGGGCCTCGGCCTGATCCTGTCCGCGGTGGGCTTCGAGAGCGCGGGAAGCTGGCTGCAGGCCATGGAAGGATTCGCCTGGCTGTCGCAGTCCAACCTGTACTGGGCGCTCATCCCCATGTCCATCTGGGGCGCCTGCGGCTTCAACATGATCCTCTTCCTCGCCGCCATGGAGAGCATACCCCAGAGCCTCTACGAAGCGGCGGACATCGACGGGGCCTCGTCGTGGCGGCAGTTCTGGACCATCACCCTGCCGCTGATCTGGGAGGTGCTGTCCATCTCCATCGTCTTCATGGTCATCGGCGGGATGAAGGCCTTCGAGACCATCTGGCTCCTGACCAACCAGACGCCCACCACGCAGGTGCACGTCATCGGCACGCTCATGGTGCAGGACATGTTCACCGAGTTCAAGATCGGCGAGGCCACGGCCATCGCGGTGCTGCTGTTCATCATGGTCTTCTTCGGCACGGCGGCGACGCTCAGGCTTATGCGAAGGGAAACGGTGGAATTCTGATGACGCGGACGGAGGAAATGAACCTGGCGGAGGCAAGCGAGCGGACGGACCAAACGAGACCGCCGGACCAGAAGAGTCGGACGTCGGCCTGGAATCTCGTGATCTATCCGGTCCTGCTCGGGTACCTGGTCATCGTCGTCTACCCGATGGCCTGGCTGTTGTACACGTCGCTCAAGACGGACCGGGAGATCTTCCTGGCGCCCTTCACGCTGCCGGACTGGATGGATCTGCAGTGGATCAATTTCTCGCGGGCGTGGACGGTGGGGCAGTTCGGGGACTACTTCCTGAACAGCGCGATGCTGACGGTCCTGACGGTGATCCTGTCGCTGCTCTTCGCGGCCATGGCGGCCTATGCCCTTTCGCGGTTCCGCTTCTTCGGGGCGCGGCCCCTGTTCTTCTTCTTCCTGGCGGGCCTGATGGTACCGCTGCAACTGGCCATCGTGCCCCTCTTCTTCCAGATGAAGGACCTGATGCTGCTCAATTCCCGGCTGGGACTGCTGCTCGTTTACATCGCCTTCGGCATGCCCTTCGCCATCTTCATCCTGGCGGGTTTCTTCAAGTCGCTGCCGTCAGGGCTGCATGAGTCGGCCCTGATGGACGGCGCCGGCGAACTGCGGGCCTTCTGGCACATCATGCTGCCGCTGGCCAAACCCGCCCTGGTCACCGTGGGCATCTTCGCCTTCCTGGGCACCTGGAACGAGTTCTTCATGGCCTTCATGTTCCTGTCGGGCGAAAACGCAGAAAATCTGCGCACCCTACCCCTCGGCCTGGCCAACATCACCATCGTGAGCCAGTACCGCAGCGACTGGGGCATGGCCTTCGCCGGCCTGGTGCTCATGATGCTGCCCACCATGACGGTCTACGCCCTGCTCCAGCGGCAGGTGACGAAGGGGATTACGGTGGGGGCGCTGAAGGGGTGACCTGGTGTAACTACTGGTGGGGCACCCGAGAGGTGACGCGCCCGAGGGGTGACACGCGAAACTACGGTTTTGCGATCCAGACCGGGTCGGGCGTGATGCTCGTTTCCGGCGCGGGACCCGTATCGGTCCACTCGTCCTCGTTCTCCAGCAGGAAACCAGGCTCGACCGACATGTCGTGATCGCAGATGATCTGGCAGGACAGACGTACCTCGCCGACGAGCCCCTTTTCCGAGAGCACCTCGTACTCGGCCTGAGTCATCCTGTCCGGCTCACCATCGGATATGGTCACGCGGCAGGTCGTGCACTTGGCGTTCCCGCCGCAGCGGTGGCCGATGTTTACCCCGGTTCCCTCGATCGCCAGCACGAGACGCTGACCCGATTCGACCTCGTTCTCCACGCCGTTCACGGTAATCTTTACCATGATCCATGCTCCTTTCGAGCATTGTCAATGTTGACAATGTATTAAACATCGTTAAAACAACCACCTGCAGCCGGCGCGATCAGGATGTAGCTGGAGCGCAGCCGGCACGTGGCCGGCGCGATCATACTGAAATATCGTGACCCAGCCGGTCCCGGGTATGCTCCAGGTCCACCCAGCGGTGCGGGCCGTCGGTCACGGCGAAGCATACCTCGTACACCGGGTTTTCCGTGGCTTTCAGGGCCAGTTCGATGATGTTCGTGATGTCCGCCTGGCTGCACCAGACCGATCTCAGAAAGGGTTCGGTGGCCTCGTTCTGCTTGTTGACCCAGCCGATGCGCAGGCAGACGACCGAGAATCCGTGGGCGTCGTGGTAGGTGCGGCAGATGCCTTCACCCCAGACCTTGCTGGCCGAATACGGTTCCGTGGGCCGTGGTGGGTCGGTGACTTTCACGATGGGCATGGGATCGGGCAGCCCCTCGAGGCGGCCTTCGTTGAGCGACTTGTAGGGTTCGGAGAACTGGCCGTACCCCCAACTCGCCATCACCGAACTCGCGTAGATCAGCCGCCGGATACCCTCCTCCCGGCAGACTTCCAGCACGTTGTAGGTGCCCCGAATATTGCTTTCCAGTATCGTCTCGAAGGAAGCGCCGGGATCGGGAACCGCGCCGAGGTGGACCACCGCGTCCATGCCGGAAAGCGCCCGGGACACGGCGTCCCGGTCGGTCAGGTCGGCGAGAAAGAAACGGTCTTCGGGGATCCGCAGAAGATCCTCGTCGTCGATCCGGTCTGAAGAAGCCGTCCGCCGGCCGCTGCCGTAGACTTCGTAATCATCCTTTCCGCTCAGGTGCCGGTAGGTCAGGTTGCCGATCAATCCATACGCACCGGTCACGTGCACCTTCAAGGGTCTTCCCTCGCTCATTGGTTCCTCCGGTTGAACTTCGGTGAATCGATTGTTCTACTCAGGCCTCGTCCATGAAAGGATAGCGCCAATCCGTCGGCGGGACCATGGTTTCCTTGATCGTCCGGGCGCTCATCCAGCGGAGCAGGTTCATCGGGCTGCCCGCCTTGTCGTTCGTGCCGGACGCCCGCGCGCCCCCGAAGGGCTGCTGCCCGACGACGGCCCCGGTGGGTTTGTCGTTGACGTAGAAATTGCCGGCCGCGTTGCGGAGCGCGTCCGATATGCGCACGATCGCCGCGCGGTCCCGCGCGAAGACGGACCCGGTCAGGGCGTAGGGCGACGTGGTGTCGCAGAGCGCGAGGGTCTCGTCCAGCCTGTCGTCCTCGTAAACGTATATCGTCAGTACGGGACCGAAGATCTCCTCTTCCATGGTCCTGAACCGCGGGTTCGTCGTGACGATGGTCGTCGGCTCAATGAACCAGCCCCGCGCACGGTCGCAGCCGCCGCCGGTGATGATTTCGGCCTCGTCCGCCGACCGGGCGTATTCGATGTAACCGGCGATGGTGTCGAAGGACGCCTCGTCGATCACCGCCGCCATGAAGTTCGTGAAGTCTTCCGGATCCCCCATCCGGATCTGCGAAACCTCCGCCGTGAACCGGTCCCTGAAGGCCGGCCACAGGGAGCGGGGCACGTACATCCGGGAGGCCGCGGAACACTTCTGCCCCTGGTATTCGAAGGCGCCGCGCACCGCCGCCGCGACCAGGGCGCCCAAGTCCGCCGAGGCGTGGACGAAGATGAAGTCCTTTCCGCCCGTCTCGCCGACGATGCGGGGATAGTGCTTCATGCGCGCCAGGTTGCCGGCCACGGTGCGGTACATCCGCTGGAACGTCGCCGTCGATCCCGTGAAGTGAATACCGGACAGGTCGGGGCTGTCGAGCACCGGGTCGCCCACGTCGGCGCCGGATCCCGGGATGAAGTTGATCACGCCGGGCGGCAGGCCGGCTTCCTGCAGCAGCCCCATGACGTGCCAGGCCGAGTAGACGGCCGAGGACGCCGGTTTCCAGAGCACCGCGCAGCCGGTGAGGGCCGGCGCCGTGGGCAGGTTGCCGCCGATGGCCGTGAAATTGAAGGGCGTGACCGCGAATACGAATCCCTCGAGGGCGCGGTACTCCAGGCGGTTCCACACGCCCGGCGAGGAGGCGGGCTGATCGCTCATGAGCTGCGCCAGGTAGCCGACGTTGAACCGCCAGAAGTCGATCAGTTCGCAGGCCGAGTCGATCTCCGCCTGGAAGATCGTCTTGGACTGGCCCAGCATGGTCGCGGCGTTGACCGTCTGTCGCCATGGTCCGGCCAGCAGGTCGGCCGCCTTCATGATGACCGATGCCCGGTGCTCCCAGGGCATGTCCGACCACGCCGCCCGGGCTTCCAGGGCCGCTTCGATCGCCATGTGGACCTCGGCCTCGCCGGCCTTGTGATAGACGCCGAGGTCGAGCCCGTGGTCATGAGGAGCCCGCAGCGGCGCCGTGTTGCCCGTCCTCACCTCCCGGCCGCCGATGATCAGCGGAACCTCTATGGGGGTGCATTTCAGCTCGGCGAGCTTCGCCTTGACGGCCGCTCTTTCAGCGGAACCCGGCGCGTATTCCAGGACGGGTTCGTTGAAGGGCTGGGGCGGGTTGAAGCGTACGTTGGCCATGCTCCATATGTATCCGGCGCGCGGCCGACGTGTCAACTGTTTTGTAGGCCGTCTGCCGGCGTCCCGCAGCTCTGATCCGCGGCCATTTTAACCTTGCCAGATCCCGCTGTGTTATGAGATATTGGCGGTATAAACCGAGTCAGACAGGCGAATCATGAGGGCAGGAAGATCTAGGTTCGCGGCAGCCCGGAACAGCAGTCGCCCGGACCGGAGGTACGGTCATGAGCACCGAACAGACTGACCAGGAACACGGCATCAAGGCGGTAAACCAGGAATACACGCAGTACGACCAGGTTAAAAAGGAACAGACCTACAACCTGGCCGAAGGCGCGGAGGAGGAGGAATTCGACGAGGAAACGCGGATCCGGACCTGCGACATGAGCCTCTTCCTCCACGGCGGCCCGGAGGGCAGGGCGCAGTTCGCCCGGGACATCGGCGAGGCCATGGAGGGCATCGGCTTCGTGATCCTCGAGAACCATGAAATCCCTCCCGGCCTGTACGAGGAGGCCGAGCGCAAGGTGGCCGAGTTCTTCACGGACATGCCCATGGCGGACAAGATGAAGTACGAGGCCGAGCGCCACGGTTCGGTCAACCAGGGCTATTTCCCCATCAAGCAGACCAGCCGGATGCATCCCGACCTCGTCGAGGGCTGGGTCTTCTGCCGGCGGGCCTTCAACCTGGACGAGAACCCGGACTATCGCGAGACGGACTATTGGCCCGCGGCAGGGTACGAACCGTTCTTCCGGCAGGTCATCCAGCAGCACGAGAAGCTGATCCTGCCCCTCATGCAGAGCATCCTCGCCTACCTGGGCTGCGATCCGTCCCTCTACGACGAGAAGCTCACGCGGACGAACTTCGGCTTCAGGCTCAACTACTACCCGCCCATCACCAAAGAGGACGACGAGTCCGGGGCCGGCCGCATGCTGGGCCACGAGGACGTGGACCTGTTCACCATCCTGCCCTCCCACGGGGTGGACGGCCTGCAGGTGCTCAACCGCGAGAACATGAAGTGGATCCGCCTCAATCCCCCGGAAGGCAGCATCATCATCAACACGGGCGACTACATGCAGCGGATCACCAACGACCGCCTGCCCTCCACCACGCACCGGGTCAGCAAGCCGCAGGACGCCAGCCTCTTCGGCTCCGCCCGCGTCAGCATCCCCATGGCCGTCTACGTCCGGGAGGAGGAGCTGCTCGAGGTGCTGCCCAACACGGGCGAGCCCAAGTACGAACCCATCTCGGCCGTCCAGTTCCACACCCGGACCACGAGCAAGTACTACGGTGACGACTACGCGGTGGATGACGACTGAACAGATCGGGCGGCAGCAGATCCTATTTGTACGATCGGCATGGTCGACGATCGAAGCCCTGATCCGGGAAAGGAAAGCCCATGACTCCCCACGAGCAGTACCTCTTCGACCTGCAGGGCTTCATCGCGGTCCCGGACGCCCTCGACGCCGGACAGCTCGCCAAGTTGAACTGCATCCTCGACGAAAAGATCGAAGGGGACATGGAACCAGGCGCGACCACGCACCGGTTCGGCTTCACGCTGCTCGACTGGGGACCCGCCTACCGCGACCTGATCGATAACCCGCGTATCGTCCCCTACCTGGAGCACATCGTCGGACCGCGTTTCCGGCTGGACCACGACTACGCCGACATCATCCGGAAGGGCGACGGCCCCATCGGCACGACCCTCCACGGCGGGGCGATCCCCTTCGACCCACTGTATTCCTACACCTGCGTCAACCAGGAGATCCGGTGCGGCCTGTCCGTAGTCGCGTACAACCTGAAGGACGTGAACCCCGGCGACGGCGGCTTCGGCTGCGTGCCCGGAAGCCACAAGAGCAACTTCCGGTTCCCCGACGAGTGGCGCAACCTCAAGACCGACCAGCCCTTCATCCGCGCCGTGACCGGCAAGGCCGGCACCGCCGTGATCTTCACCGAGGCGCTGACCCACGGCACCATGCCCTGGCACGGCGACGAACGCCGCACGCTGTTCTACAAGTACTCGCCTAACTCGGTATCCTGGTACGCGGAGTACTACGAAGCCGATAAGTACGAGGGCCTGACGGAACGGCAGCAGCAGATCCTAGAAGCGCCGAATGCCAGGTACGGGCAACGGTTTAAGCGTGGGGTGGTTGTGTAATAAATGTAATTAAGCTGGCGTTGAATGAAGGTAACATCCACTATTTCAACAATTTAAAGATCACAGTATATTCGAAATAACACATGGCAATAGTGTATACAGATCAAGAAATCGGTAACTTAGTAAAGGAATGCAAGCCTTTACCAACCGACTGGCGTGATAGGATCAAACTCAGAACCAAACGTGGACATGATGAACGGTCGTTGAATCTGACAGGTGAGGATGGAAACGAATTCCTCCTTATTCTACGTAAAAGCCAGATCAATCCGATCGATTTCTCAGTTATTTTGGCAGTTCAATTACCTGATTCGAACCAGGTTTTCCGGCTGTTACGTTACAATGGACGAAGCCACCAACATACTAATCACATAGAAGAAGAAACTTTTCTGGCCTTCCATATTCATTCTGCAACAGAGCGGTATCAAGAGTTTGGAACTCGGGAGGATGCATACGCTGAACCTACTGACCGTTATGGAGATTTTATCGGGGCATTCCGCTGTATGATGGCCGATGCGAATCTCAAGATGCCATTAGAGCAACAGCGCAGTCTTTTTGAGGGGGTGTAAGTGATGGCCGCCGAGACCATTGTGAAAGACTTTCAAGACAAGGTTTCGAGTAAGGTTCATTTAGAAGCCGAAGGAATGGGTCGCTATCGCGTATATACTCCTTTCCTGTTCGATGATGGTGATCATCTGGCTATTGTCCTGAAAAAAGAAGGTTCGAAGTGGCTGCTATCAGATGAAGCCCATACGTACATGCACCTGACCTATGATATAGACGAAAAAGACCTACATAAAGGTAACCGCCAGAAGATCATTACCAACGCACTCTCTACGTTTCAGATCGAGGACCGTAACGGAGAACTAACACTCCAAGTGACCGACGAACGATATGGTGACGCATTATATTCCTTCGTGCAGGGTATTCTTAAAATATCCGATGTGACATACCTTACCAGAGAAAGGATTAGATCTACCTTTATGGAGGATTTCAAGAATCTAATGAGTGACGTGGTACCAGAAGAACGAAGAAGCTTTGAATGGAATGACTTGGAACGCGATCCCCAGGGAATCTATACAGTGGACTGCCGGATTAACAGTATGCCGATTCCAGTTTTTGTCCATGCGCTGGGAGGTGACGGTCGAACAAGAGACGCAACTATCACGTTACTACAGTTCGAAAAATGGCACATTCCATTTCGTTCCTTGGCGATATTCGAAGATCAGGAGTCCATTAATCGTAAGGTGTTGGCACGCTTCAGCGACGTCTGCGAGAAACAATACTCCAGCCTGACTGCAAACCGTGAGAGAATCAAGCACTATCTGCACGAGATTACTACGGTATAAGTTATTCCATTTTGGTTGTTGGTGTTTGCCCACCGATCTTCGAAGCCAAAGTGAATAGGTAATCCGTTGTTTTGCCGGCGCTTTGTACAAATCGTTAGGTGAGTAACTACGCTTCATTCATAAACGCTCGGTTCTAAGACAGGTACATCATAGTTGGATTCAGGCTGCATTACAGCAGATTAACATGGACATGGTCTCACAGATTAGAGAAAAGTCGTAATGCAAAGAACAGATCAGTTAGAAGTACTACTTGAACGTCTTGCAAGTGTGCCATTAACCTGGGAGACAGTTTTTCGAAGTCCCCAGTTCACAGTAAAACTGGACAAAGAGGTTGTCGATCTTCTTATCATCTTAAAAGATCGTGGGATCTTTGTTTCTTTGAAGTGTCAACAGGAACCCCAAAAAAGAACGGGTGATAGATTAGCAAACTGGGTTAACAAAAGTGCTTTAGCCGCTTTAAAGCAAGTACAGGGAGGAATTAGGACATCCATACAACACGAAATCTGGTGCCATCATCATAGGCGTGGAGTCTGTAACATGTTTTGTGTAACTGGCAATAGCGTATATCTTGCTCACAAGGAGGAAGTGCTGAGCTTGTACCCAAAGTATGGACCACAGACTGTATGATTTAAGGTGGGTCCTTGATGCGTAACTCCCGCTCGAAGTGCACCTTGGCCGGGGCGAGATAACCCAGCGACTGATGCTGCCTTTCGTTGTTGTAGAACGAGAAGTAACGCTTTAACCCTTTGATCAGTTCCGGCACGGTATCATAGACGTTGAGGTAGATATCCTCGTATTTGACGGTGCGCCAGAGCCGTTCGATGAAGATGTTTTCGAACACGCGGCCCCGGCCGTCCATGCTGATTCGCGCGCCGGTCGCCTCGAGCCTTTCGGTGAAATTGCGGGCGGTGAACTGCCTGCCCTGATCGGTGTTGAAGATCGAAGGCGCGGCCGTGGCCAAGGCCTGATCGAGGGCCTCCAGACAGAAGCGATTGTCCAGGCTGTTCGACAGGCGATAGGCGATTACGTAGCGGCTGTGCCAGTCCAGGATGGCCATGAGGTACATGAAGCCCTTGTGCATCGGGATGTAGGTGATGTCCGCGCTCCAGACCTGGTTGGGCCGTGTGATCTCCACGTCCCTGAGCAGATAGGGATACACCCGGTGTTCCTTCGACGCCCGGCTCGTCCTGGGCGCCGGGTATACCGCGCGCAGGTCCATCAGACGCATGAGCCGCAAGACGCGTTTTTCGTTGACCCGGTAGCCCAGCGACTTGAGGTAATGGGTCAGCCGCGGCCTGCCCATGAACGGATGCCGGGTATAGGCTTCGTCCATCAGACGCATCAGTTCCAGGTTCAGCGCGGACTCCGTGGCCTTTCGCTGGTAGAAACTGGATCTCGAAAGACCGAGCAGTTCGCACTGGCGGCGTATGGAAAGCTCGGAATGCCGGATATCGATCATCTTGCGTTTGTCATCCGTTGAAGGGGGCAGCTTTTTTTTTCAGCCACTCCAGTTCCATCTTCAAGCGTCCGATCTGCTCGTAGAGCTGAGTCGTCAGGGCGTCCTGCACGCCATCGGGACCACGCGTCCTGTGGTCGAAGACCTGGGCGCCTTCCTCAAGCAAACGGCGTTTCCATTTCGTGATCTGATTGGGATGAACCTGATGCTCGGCGGCCAACTGGCTCAGCGTCTTGAGTCCCATAAGCGCTTCTAGCGCCACCTGAAACTTGAACCGGGCGCTGTACTGCCTGCGTCTTTTCAGCATGACATCGGCCCTCCACATGCCGGGGTGTAAAACCATGATATATCCACCTTAGCATGTGGTCCAGTTTTTGGGGACAATTATAGTGCTATGGCCAGAGACAAGAAGTCCCCAGGTAAGATCGACCGTCTTCTCGACGAACTGATGGAAGACGGGGTGGACGCCGAGGACCTGTTCGGCGAAGACGGCCTGCTCAAGCGCATGAAGAAGCGCATGGCCGAGCGGATCCTGGAAACCGAGCTCACCGATCATCTCGGTTACGAGAAGCATGCCCCCGACGGCAGGAACCATGGCAACAGTCGCAACGGCAAGACCACCAAGACGCTCAAGGACCAGACGGGCGATCTGCCGGTCGACATCCCCCGGGACCGCGAGGGCTCCTTCGATCCGAAGCTGATCCGCAAGTACCAGACGCGCTGGCCGGACTTCGACGACAAGATCATCTCCATGTACGCGCGGGGCATGAGCACCCGCGATATCCAGGGCCACGTCGAAGACCTCTACGGGGTGGCCATCTCGCCCGAACTGGTCTCCCGGATCACCGACACCGTAACCGACGAGGTGACGGCCTGGCAGTCGCGTCCCCTGGATGAAGTCTACCCGATCCTGTTCCTGGACGCCCTGTTCATCAAGATCCGTGACAGCGGCAGCATCCGGAACAAGGCGGTCTACCTGGCGCTGGGCGTCAACCTGGCCGGCGACAAGGAGTTGTTGGGCCTCTGGATCGAGCAGAACGAGGGCGCAAAGTTCTGGCTCAACGTCCTGACCGAACTGAAGAACCGCGGCGTTGCCGACATCTTCATCGCCTGCTGCGACGGCCTGTCCGGCTTTCCGCAGGCCATAGAGACGGTGTATCCCAGGACCCAGGTGCAACTCTGCATCGTCCACATGGTGAGAAACAGCCTGACCTACGTCTCATGGAAGGACCGCAAGCAGGTGGCACAGGACCTCCGGGCGATCTACCAGGCGTCGACCGGCGAGCAGGCCGAGGCCGCGCTGGATCGCTTCGCCGAGCGCTGGGATGAACGGTATCCCTTGATCAGCAAAACATGGCGCAGGAACTGGGACCACGTGAGTCCGTTCTTTGCCTTCCCCCAGGAGATCAGGAAGGTCATCTACACTACGAACGCCATCGAATCCATGAACCGGGGACTGCGCAAAATCATCAAGACCAGGGGCGCCTTCCCCACCGACGAGGCGGCCAGGAAACTGCTCTACCTGGCCCTGCTGAATCTGTCCCGCAGGTGGACACGGCCGCTTGCCAACTGGACGGCCGCCATCAATCAGTTCATCATCATGTACGAAGACAGAGTGCCCATGCCATGAGAAAGTCAGTTACACAAAAACCGTGACAGACCCTGGTCAAAATGTAGTTTTGCTCAGGACTACCGTACAATAGTCCCATGTTGGCAAGTTCGTCTATTTCAATCTGCCATGCATTTGCGGTTTCTTCTCTTGCACCAGTGATAATGTGTTCTCTAACTGTATAGATATTGCCATTATCTACATAGAGCACATGGGTAATACCTTTCTCGCTGTCGTACATAGCTTTTAAGATACGTTCCATGCGATCTGACAGTTTGTATTCCGACATTGTTTCTCCCTGATTTAAGTTATATCAACTGTGATGCAGAAGCTGGTTACACGTTATCATATATTTAGCCCAACCACTTCGACTTGATGCTGTCGTGTCTGCACAATCGCACCGTTCTCTCCAGCATAGATTCCTCGAATAGGATCCCTGGATTCCAACTCACCAAGTTTCGACCCGTCTGAAGTAAACCACTGAAGTGTTTTACTGGTGAGTAGTCCGAACCCTACCTCAGAAACTATCAGCCGTCCTTGTTGGAATACATCGAGAAAAGCGGCTAGCTTAGTCTGATCTTCAACAATATAGAGTCTGGTGGGAGTGAGAAAGTAGGTATAACGACCTAAGACGACGATCTCGATCGGACATGTACCAATATCGTATACCGCAACCGCAGAGCCTTCACGCGAAACAAGAATCACTTTTCCAGAATAGGTCCCAATATACACTGAACCATCGCCCGCACTAAAACTCGCAGCATACACCCAATCCTGGGGTGATCCGCTAGAAATGGTTAACTCGATCCGTATACCTTGAATCTCCATCACACTGTCGGGTTCGGTACGAGCAAAATAAGTAGTGTCGGATTCTTCGAATTCAAGTGTGGTTGGATCGACTCCAGTCAGCACCTCAAATGCATGGTTCAGTAACTTCATCTTGTCAGTTGCCTCTGGATCGTCAGGATTTCGGTCTGGATGGTATTCGTACGCAAGTATCCTATACTTACGTTTGATTTCGGTCGGATCAACCGGCAGGACGAGACCAAGTGTATTTAGTGCCTCCTGAACCTCTTGACCAATACCGAATTTA
Source organism: bacterium (assembly GCA_965207085.1). Lineage (GTDB taxonomy): Bacteria > JAAXHH01 > JAAXHH01 > JAAXHH01 > JAAXHH01 > JAAXHH01. The sequence continues at coordinate 1,417,925 of CBDBLQ010000002.1, forward strand.
CCCGACCTTCGTACCGCACGTTTCCATCCTTCCTCTAGCGGCATCATCAAACCCCAGATAGTACTTCCATCTACTGAACAACACCAAATTTCGTCAGCGAGCGTAAATATAAAGCGATTGCCTTCTGGGTCTATGTCTACAGCTCGAATTTGCGTCCTGAATTCTCCCCAATAGTCTGTTTCTATGGTGCGAAAGTGGTCTACTACTCGGGGATCTTTACGCAGGTCTGTCTCCAGCAAAGTGTTGAGATTCGCGTCATATACATATAAGATTCCATCTGAGTCCATAATGGCAATATTGACACCGGATGCCACGCTACTAATTCGGTACGCGTCATGCTTAAGGTGTTTTTCAGCAATTAGGCGACCTGGCCGATCCTGACGACGCAGAACGCTTTTCACGTTTGATTGTCCCGAACTCTTGCCAGTCTGGTCATATAGCCAACTGCCAAATCCATTTACAGCTACGATTTCAAATCCAGGCTCCGGACGTTCCTCATTCTGTAGTTTCTGCACACCAATTAGGTTCCATCCGCTAGATTCGGATACTGTAAACGGTGGCTCTGTGCCTGCTGGAGCAACATCAACCGGTGAAAAACCGTGTTTCTTTCCCATTTTGTTCAGTTGATTTATAATACGGTTAAACCGACGCCTGTCCACATCCTCAACTTCATCGGGAACGAGATCAAACATCTCCAAACACTGCTTGGCCGCTGCAGCAAACTGTTTCCCCTTCATCCTCTGGATTATTAGCTTACGATACGCCTTTGCAATCGCTTCGCCCACTATACCTTGAAATTGTTTACTATCGAGGTTTGACGCTAATTTCACCACTTTTGTATGTTGGCGTTTTAAGTCAGCTTGCAATACTGGACCAACGCAAGGATCGTTGTACAATTGGTTGTATTCGTCACGACCATCAACCTCCCAAGTAGGTGGAGATGGCGGTAGCGGAACATACACAGCGTTTGACCAATCAAGTTCAATCGGTGGAGTTCTGCGTCCGGTATTTCTGCTGGAATTTGAGACGGAATTCCTGTTTTGTACCGATTCTGACGACAATTCTGGATTTCCCTTACCCAGTAACTTCGCGATGAACTTGATCATAAACCACCTCGTAAAATGATGATCCATTAAGTCGTTCAAGATCGAATAGAACAGTAATCCTAAAAGCACAGCACCATGTATGTGAGACTTGAATTAATTCAGTTTCTATATGTGTAGATTAAAAAAGAAGATTTCGAAAGTCATCAGCGTGATATCCGCTGTTCAAAGTTAACGTGTTTATATTGTTTTCCAAATGCAACATTTTTGATAATCCTCGATAGGAATTGCAGGAGGGTGGTGTGATAATCAAAAAAACTAAATTTGAAGACAGACGGCGTCCGCATATTCAGACCGCCAATTGTGGGAACTCGGTTGAGAAAAACAATCCCCCAGCCAACCTGGCAGAGGCGATACGTACTCGTTTTGCACCATTGGGTGACGTAGAACTGGAAATCCCACAACGTGATCCCATGCGCGAGCCGCCTGACTTTGAGTAATACTAACTGTTTGGCTTCTACAGAGACATGTTCAGTTTGAAACCGATTCTTCCGCACCGCACCCCCCACCCTCAAAGGACACCCCATGACTCCCATTGCCCTGGGATCGCAACGTGAACTTTTTGTAGATCCCTACCTGATCGACACCCTTAATGGCGCTCGTCTGCATCTCCACGAACCCGTTCGGAAGGAGACCGTGTTCCGCGTAGTGGAACCCCTGGAGAACGCCTGTACGGGATGCTACAACCTGGTGCAGGTGGACGGAAAGATCCTGGTATACTACCGCGGCTACCACCCCACGGGCAAGCACGAGGATCTGCCGGAGGGTTGGGCGCAGACGCAGACGACGAACCTGCTGGTCAGCGAAGACGGCATCCATTTCGAGCGGCCCGGTCTGGACCTGGTAGAGGCGGAGGGATCGACGGACAACAACATCCTCATCCGGGGCGCCCAGGCGCACAACTTCTGCGTCTTTCTGGACGGCAATCCGTCCGCGCCGCCCGAACAGCGTTTCAAGGCCATCGGCGGAGAGGGCAGGAACATGCTGTTCGGGTTTACTTCTCCCGACGGGCTCGTCTGGAAATCCATCGTGGACGGTCCCCTCAAGATCGAGGGCGCCTTCGATTCGGTGAACGTGCCCATGTGGGACGACTACGTGGGTTGCTACCGCATCTTCAGCCGTTACTTCGAAGAGACCGGGGACGATGGCGTCGGGGTCCGCGCCATACAGAGCTGCACCTCGGACGATTTCATCCACTGGACGCCGCCCGAGCATCACGTGTACGACGAAGGCGTTCCCTTCGAGCATTTCTACACCAACGCCACCACGCCCTGCCCCGGGGCGGAACACATCCTGCTGTCCTTCCCCATGCGGTTCGTGCCGGAACGGACGAAGGATACGGAGGGCATGGACTATCCCGGCGGCGGGATCTCCGACGCGGTGTTCATGTCGAGCCGGGACGGCGTCCACTGGGATCGCACGTTCATGGACGCGTGGCTGAGGGCCGGCCTGGACCAGCGAAACTGGACCCATCGCAACCAGACGCCGGCCGCGGGGATCATTCCAACCGCGCCGGACGAATGGTCCATGTACGTCGCCGAGCATTACGGATGGAACACCAACGCCGTGCGGCGGGTGACCGTCCGCCCCCACGGCTTCGCCTCGGTACGGGCGGGATACCACGGAGGTGAACTGCATACGAAGCCTTTGACCTTCACCGGATCGACGTTGTTTATCAACTACTCGACGTCTGCGGTCGGCTGCGTGTCCGTGGAGATTCAGGACGCGGAGGGCCGTCCCCTGGATGGATTCGCCGCGGGGGACATGGAACCGCTGTTCGGTGACGACCTCGACGTCCCGGTCGCGTGGAAGGGCGGCGATGGCCTGAATGGCCCGGGCAGCCGCCTGTCCGACCTGTCCCGCCTGAACGGCACGCCGGTCCGCCTGCGCTTCGTGCTGAAAGACGCAGACCTGTTTTCCATCCGGTTCGGGGATTCCTGACCGGGCTTCCTGACCGGGCCGCACCAATGACAGCCCGTCGTCGACAGCCGAGTCTCGTCAGCGACACTACTGCAGACCGGACCCGGCGACTGCCGACCCCCTAACCCGCCTGAATCGGTTTTCTGCGAAGCTTCCGGTAGATGGCCGGGGCCATGGAGATGGTAATGAGCAGGACGAGGGCGATGGCCAGGTTGGTCAGGGCCGAGGAGCGCAGGGCGGCGCGCGTCACCTCGTCGAGTGCGGTGCCGGCCAGGTAGACCTGCATCAGCGACGCCGCGGTATAGGCGTAGATGAACGTGCTCGGTGTGATCCCGATCATCGTCGCCAGCGCGAAATGGAGCTTGCGTATACCGGAGAGTCCGGCGGCGAAGTTCAGCACGTTAAAGGGGATGACCGGGATCAGCCGGAGCTGGAGCATGCGCAGAAACCCCCTTTCCCGGAGTCGACGGTCGATCCGGTCAATGGGCCCCTTGATGTAGCGGGATACGAAATCGCGGCCCAGGTACCGGGCCAGGTCGAAGGCGAGGTTGGCGCCGATGTTCGCGCCGATCATGACGTACAGCGCACCTTCCAGGGCGCCGAAGGTGAAACCCGCGAAGAAGGTCAGGATCACCATCGGCAAGCCCAGCACGGTGAGCAGGACATAAACGCCGATAAACACCAGGGGCGCCCACCAGAATCCCTCGATCGACTCGAAGAACCCCTCCATCACCACGGGCTGGAGATAGTTGCCCAGGGGCGTGAAGCTGTAGGCCAGGAAGCCGGACAAGGCGATCGCGAGCAGGATGACCGGCTTGACGAACTGTCGCTTCGGGCCAGTGGCCTCGACTGCACCCTCACCTGCGTTCTCGGCAGCGGCTTCGCCGGTTCCCTCGACTGTTCCGTCGCCGGGGTCTAACTGCGACACGGCGCGTTTGGTTTTTTCATGGATTCATTAATCCGTGCGCTTAATCCGCAGGCTGTTCGTTGATGCCCCAGTCGTAGTGCAGGTAGTCCACCTCCACGTCTTCCCGCTTCAGCAGCGTGCGGGCCGCGTCATCCGGCACGTAGGGGGCGATGTAATCCAGGGCTTCCCGCTGGTTCTTCCCGAAGTCGTCCTTGTACCAGTCCATGATCGGCGAAAGCCAGACGGTATTGTCCTCCGGACCGGCTCGGAACTTACTGGGATCGGCGAAAAATACAAGGGTATTCGCCTTCATCTGCCGTTCCAGGTCGCCCGCGGTAAAGGCTTCGGTCATCAGCGGCGGACATCCTATGGAGGCGCACACGAGGGCGAAATGGACCAGGGGCTCGTCCATCTTGCGCAGGATGTTGTGCTCGATGTCGTCCAGCGAGTATTCCCTGCCCTGGATATCGATCTTGTAATCCTTCCAGATGCTGTACCCGAGCAGGCTGACGTGATCCTTGATGCTGCTGGTGGGATAGAAGTGCAGCATCCCGCGGATCGTGAGCGCGTTGTAGGTGTTGATCCAGTAGGCGATGACCTCGTTCCGGTCCTTCAGTCCATTGGGGTCCACGCCCTTTATCATCTCCAGGTAGCCGTCCAGCGTGCCCACGTCGCGGGTCTTCCAGGTCCGGTAGTCGATCATGCCCCGGTCGTCGACGTACTTCTTCAGCAGACCGTCGTACACGGTGTGATCCACCATTCCGCCTGCCTGCGCTTCGGCCGTCCCCGTATAAACAACAGCCGTCAGTAAAACAGTCATCAGGACACTCCATTTCCCTGTTCGCATCGCTCGTGCACGCATCTGTCTTGTACGCATCGCTCGTATCCCCTATTTCCCTTGCCCTGCATGGGATTTCCGCTATATTTTATTGACTTCCGCTGACGATTCGCGCACCGGATTCACCCTTCCCAGGCGGTAAGAAACCATGGAAACGAAATCCCGTGGCAGCATCATCTACGTCCTCGCCGCGATCCTGATCCTGGCCGGACTGATCTCGGCCATCGTGGGCGAAATGAGATCGCCTGAAGTGGCCGTCATTTACGATGCGGACAAGCCCATGTCCGCGAATCCCTATTCGGTCGATCTGGAATTCGCCTTGATGGACGCCGACGAGAACGAATACACCATCGCCCAGTTCGAGGGCCAGGTCCGGGTCGTCAATTTCTGGGCCACCTGGTGCCCACCGTGCCTCGACGAGATACCCGACTTCCAGGCGTTCCATGAGAAATACGAAGATCAGGGCGTCAAGATCATCGGCATCGCCCTCGACGAACAAGGCGCGGAAATCGTGCAGCCCTTCGTCGAGGAAATGAACATGACCTACCTGTCCCTCATCGACACCACGCAGAAAGCCGCCACCGAGTTCGGCGGGATCTACGGCATTCCGACCACCTTCATCATCGACCGGGAAGGGATGGTCCGGAAGAAGCACGTAGGCTACATGTCCTACGAGAACCTGGAATCCGCCGTGCTGCCCCTGCTGGCGAACTAGGTCGCATAAGAGCGAATTGCGTCAGGCCGTTTTGCTGACGCAATTCGGACCAATCCTCCTACGCATTCCTGTTTAATGCGGTGGCGCCGTGCAGTCTACCGAGCGTCGCCGCCAGGTTACGTCCCAATCCCTCCACCGCCGCGTGGCGCTTCTCGTCTTTCAACCGACCGTCTTCCGTGAACGCGCCGTGCGCGCCCGGTACCGCCAGTTGGTCCGGCAGTACCATGACGTGGATGTTGCTCAGGATCGATCGCACGTGCACGAGTCCGCGCAGACCGCCCAACGACCCCGGCGACGTGCTCATCAGCGCGGCCGTCTTGTTCCGGAAGACCGCCAGCCTCTCCTCGCCCGGCGCGGGTCTCGATGCCCAGTCGATCGTGTTCTTGAGGAGGGGCGTGATGGAACTGTTGTATTCCGGCGCGGCGATCAGCAGGCCCTGGCTCGCCATCATCAGCGCCTTGAAGCGGACCGCATTCTCCGGTAGCCCATCCCGTTCTTCCAGGTCGCCGTCATACAGCGGCATGGGATAGTCGCGCAGGTCGACCAAATCGACCTCGGCCCCGGCTTCCTCCGCGCCGCGCACCGCGATACCCACCAGTTTCCGGTTGAAAGACCCGGTCCGCGCACTGCCGGAAAACGCGAGTATCCTGGGCACATAGCTCATGTAGTTTTGCAATCCCTTTTGTGTTTACTGGCGTGTCTACCTGCGACCCGCTGACCCTGGTTGATACCGTCCGTCGGCATGGTCCGGGGCTCTCATTTGAAACGTCCGTCGGCATGTCCCGGACCCTATGCATAGTCGCGATTCAGGCCCCGAAAGTCAAGGGCGGATTGAATGCCCGCCGGCGCCGCTTCAGCCGGCCGTTTCACCCCTTCCCGCAAGGCCTTTCCAGCCGGTTGCGCGAGGGAGAAACACCTTGACGCAAGGGCCCGGCATGGCTATCGTTTCAACATCGTAAAAGCAACGGCCGCTTGCCAGAAAACCCCATCCCGCCCATGCCCCGATCTAAAGGAACGCTGACCCCCGCCATGGCGCAATACGCCAGGATGAAGGATCGGCACAAGGATGCGATTCTCTTCTTCCGCATGGGGGATTTCTACGAGACCTTCGACGACGACGCTAAGCTGGTCTCCCGCGTCCTGGGCATCACGCTGACCGCCCGCAATTCCGGCACCGGCGGCGCGGAGAAGACGCCGCTGGCCGGCGTGCCCTACCACGCGGTGGAGAAGTACATCGCCGAACTCGTGGGATCGGGTTACAAGGTGGCCGTCTGCGAACAGGTCGAAGACCCGAAGAAGGCCCGCGGCGTGGTCAAGCGGGACGTGGTGGAGGTCGTCACGCCGGGGACGACGATGCTGGCGCAGACCCTCGATCCCGGCGAGAACAACTACATGGTCGCCCTCGCCTTCGACGAGGACGCCTATGGCCTGGCCTTTCTGGATCTCTCCACGGGCGAGTTCCGGGCGGCGGAACTAAGCGAGGACGACCTGCATAGCGAGTTGAGCCGCCTCGACCCCGCCGAGGCGATCGTGTCCTACGACCGGGCGAAGCAGGCCGAGGCGCTGCTTCAACCGCGTTTCCCCGACATCGCCATCAGCCGGCTCGAGGAGTGGGCCTTCGACTACGACCAGGCGCACCAGGCCCTGCTCGATCATTTCGAGGTGCTTACCCTCAAGGGCTTCGGTTGCGATGAAATGACCGCCGGCGTCTGCGCGGCGGGCGGCATGCTGGTCTACTTGCGGGAGACCCAGAAGAACCGCCTGGCCCACCTGAAGACGATGGCGCGACATGACGTCGCCGACGCGATGCTCATGGATTCGGCGACGCAGCGCAACCTGGAACTGATCACGTCGCTGCGGGACGGCGGCCGTGAGGGGACGCTCCTATCCGTGATGGACCGGACCTACACGCCCATGGGCGCCCGCTTCATGCGCCAGGCCATCACCCGGCCGCTGGTTTCCGTAGAAGCCGTCCTGTCCCGGCAGGAGGCGGTGGGCGAACTCCTCGCAGAACACGGGGCACGGGACGAATTCGCCGGCCTGCTCAAGACGATGGGGGACATGGAACGGCTGGCCGCCCGCGTCGGGTCGGAACGCGCCAACGCCCGCGACCTAATCGCGCTCAAGGCCGCCCTGCACGTGATCCCGGTCATCAAGGAGAAACTCTCTGGCCTGAAGGCCGGGTTGTCCGCCGGCCTCCGGGACGGGCTGCAGGGGCTCGGGCCCCTGGCGGAGGAACTCGAGCGGGCCCTGGTGGACGATCCGCCCCTCTCGCTGACGGAAGGCGGGCTCATCCGCGCGGGATACAACGAGGAGCTCGACGACCTGCGCGTAATCAGTTCGGGCGGAAAACGCTGGATCGCCGAACTGCAGCAGAAGGAACGCGAACGCACCGGGATCCAGTCCCTCAAGGTGGACTACAACCGCGTCTTCGGCTATTACATCGAGGTCACGAAACCGAACCTGCACCGGCTGGAAGGCGAGTACATCCGCAAGCAGACCATGCGCAACGCGGAGCGGTTCATCACGCCGGAACTGAAAGAGTACGAGGAGAAGATCCTGGGCGCCGAGGAGAAGATCGGCGAACTGGAATACGCGCTCTTCCTCGAACTGCGGGAGGAAGTGGCCGCGAACCTGGGCGAGATCCAGGGCAACGCGCGGGCCATCGCGCAGCTGGACTTCCTGACCGCGCTGGCGGAACTGGCCGTCCGGAACGATTACGTGGCCCCTGAAATCGTGGACGGGCCGGTCCTGGAAATCGACGACGGCCGTCACCCGGTGGTGGAACAACTGCTGCAGGGCGAGGCCTTCGTGCCCAACGATACGCAACTCGACAACCGGACGAAACAGATCGCCCTGATCACAGGGCCGAACATGGCCGGCAAGAGCACCTACCTCCGCCAGGTGGGCCTCATCGTCCTCATGGCCCAGATCGGTTCCTTCGTCCCGGCGCGCTCCGCGAAGATCGGTATCGTGGACCGCATCTTCACGCGCGTGGGCGCCTCCGACAACCTGGCCCGGGGCGAGAGCACCTTCCTCGTCGAGATGAACGAGACCGCGAACATCCTCAACAACGCGACGCCGAACAGCCTCGTCCTCCTCGACGAGATCGGCCGGGGCACGAGCACCTTCGACGGCCTGAGCATCGCCTGGGCGGTCACGGAGTTTCTACACAACACGCCGGAACGGGCGGCCAAGACGCTCTTTGCCACGCACTACCACGAGCTGATTGAGCTGGCATCCAGCCTCGATCGCATCGCCAATTACAACGTGGCCATCAGGGAGCAGGACGACCAGATCGTGTTCCTGCGCAAGGTGATGCCCGGCGGGAGCGACCGCAGTTACGGGATCCAGGTGGCGCGCATGGCCGGATTGCCGCGCAGCGTGGTCGAACGGGCGCGGGTCATCCTGGCCGACCTGGAGGACGAGGACCTGTATTCGGAAGGTGTGGATGGCGCGGGGAGCGCAGACGGCGTGGAGGGAGCAGGTGGTGTGGACGGTGCGGGCGTGACGAGCGGAGCAGTCGGACCAGCAGGATCCGGCAGGCTGGCTGGCGCGTCCGGCGGTCCGCATGGTCTGCGTGGAACGAGTACGCCCCGCCACGGAAAACCGACGGCGGAGAGCCCCGAATACCAGCTCAGCCTGTTCCTGCCGGCGGACCATCCGGTCGTCGAGGACATCAAGGAACTCGACCTCGACCTGATGACGCCGGTCGAGGCCATGAACGCCCTGTACCGGCTTCAGCAGAAAGCTGCCGACCCCGATCCGGACAGGGAGTAGCGCCGTTTAAAAGGAAGCGTCCGTGCGTGCCGATTTCGGCTTCATGCCGGTCGACACCGACCCCCTCGATGAGTAGCGCCGTTCAGAAGGATGTGACCGTGTCCATCATCTCTTCCGCCATGCTCGTCAATCCCGACGGCGATATCCTCGTCAACCTGCGCGACGACGATCCTCGCATCATCTTTCCGAACCAGTGGAGCCTGATAGGCGGCCACGTGGAGGAGGGCGAAAGCCCGGAAGAAGGCCTGGTCCGGGAAGTGGAAGAGGAGATCGGCCACCAGTTGTCCGAATTCCATCCCCTGGCGACCTTCTTCGACGGCGCGGACGTGCGGCACCTCTTTCTCGTCCCGATCGACGTCCCCTTAGGCGACCTGGTACTGGGCGAAGGGCAGGCCATCCGGTACATGGACCCCGCGCGGGCGCTGGCCGAACTGGATCTCTGTGTCACCGGCCGGCGGTGCATCGAGGTCTATTTGCGCCACCTCGAGTTCCAGGACTACGTCCGCAGGCGGGGCTGAGCAGGATTTCCTTGTTCAGATTGTGACGGCCTGGCGCGTCGACCAGTCAGACAGGCGCCGACCTCCCGAGTGCCTTCCTTTACGCCTTCCGCAATCCCCATGACCTGACCATGTAGTAGATGACCGGGATGACCACGAGGGTCAGCACCGTGGACGTCACCATGCCGCCGACCATGGGCGCGGCGATGCGCTGCATGACCTCCGAACCCGTGCCGGTCCCCCACATGATGGGCATCAGGGCGGCTATGGTGGCCGCCACCGTCATCATCTTTGGCCGCACGCGCTCCACGGCCCCGTGCATGACGACCTCGTAGAGTTCCTGCCGGGTGTTGAGCGCGTCGCGGCTGACGCGGTCCCGGTAGGCCTGCTTGAGATAGAGCAGCATGACGACCCCCGTTTCCGCCGCCACGCCGGCCAGGGCGATGAAGCCGACCCCCACCGCGATGCTGAAGTCGTAGTCCAGCAGGTACATCAGCCATACGCCCCCAACCAGCGCGAAGGGCAGCGACAACATGACGATCAGGCTGTCCACGACGTTCCGGAAGTTCATGTAGAGGAGCAGGAGGATGATGGTCAGGGTGACCGGAACGACGATCTGCAGGCGCTGCTGCGCCCGTTCCAGGTACTCGTACTGCCCACTCCAGACCATGCTGTACCCCACGGGCAGCGAGACCCGCTCCGCGATAAGCCGGCGGGCGGATTCGACGTAGGCGCCGATGTCCGTGTCCCGGAGGTCTACGTACACCCAGGCCGTGGGCCGGGCGTTCTCCGACTTGATGCCGGACGGCCCCTTGCGGATCCGTATGTCGGCCACCTGGCTGATGGGGATCTGCGCCCCCGAGGGCGTGGGGATCAGGACGCGCCTCAAGTCCGACACTTCGTCCCGCAACTCCCGGGCGTAACGGACGTTCACCGGGTAGCGCGCCAGTCCCTCCACCGTATGGGTCACGTCCACGCCGCCCACCGCCGACATGATGATGTCCTGCACGTCGCCCACGGTCATCCCGTAGCGCGCCGCCTCGACGCGGTCGATCTCGAAGTCGAGATAGTTGCCGCCCATGGTCTTCTCGGGGAAGGCGCTGAGCGTGCCGGGCAGTTCCTGCAGCTCGACGGCGACCTGCTGGGCCAGGTCCGACAGCACGGCCAGGTCGTCTCCCATGATCTTGATGCCGACCGGGGTGCGGATCCCCGTGGACAGCATGTCGATCCGCGTGCGTATGGGCATGGTCCACGCGTTGGTCAGGCCCGGGAACTGGATGGCGTCGTTGAGCGCCTCCACGAGCCCGTCGCGCGTCATGCCAGGCCTCCAGTCCTCCTCGGGCCGGAGCATGATGGTGGTCTCGATCATGGACAACGGCGCGGGATCGGTCGCCGTGTCCGCCCGTCCTACCTTGCCGAAGACCCGGTCCACTTCCGGGAAGGCGCTGATGATTTTGTCGGTCTGCTGAAGGAGTTGGCGCGCCTTGGTGATCGATATGCCCGGGTCCGTGGTGGGCATGTAAAGCAGGTCGCCTTCGTAGAGGGGCGGCATGAACTCGGAACCGATCCGCTGCAAGGGGTACCACGTGGCCGAAAGGGCGACGATCGCGACCGCGACGGTCAGCCACCTCACGCGGATCGCCGCGCGGATCACGGGCCGGTAGAGGAAGACGAGCAGCCGGCTCAAGGGGTTCCTGCGCTCGGGCAGCAGGCGGCCCCGGACCAGGTATCCCGTCACGACCGGCACGAAGGTGATGGCCAGCAGGGCGGCCGCGGCCATCGTGTACGTCTTGGTAAAGGCCAGCGGCTTGAAGAGCCGGCCTTCCTGGGCCTGCAGAGCGAAGATCGGCGCGAAGGAGAGCGTGATGATCAGCAGCGAGTAGAAGAGGGACGGCCCTACTTCCTTCGTGGCGTCGAGCACGATCCGCCAGTGGTCCTCCTTCCCGCGGTCCCGCTCCATGTGCTTGTGGGTGTTCTCGATCATGACGATGGCGGCGTCCACCAGCGTGCCGATGGCGATGGCGATCCCGCCCAGGGACATGATGTTGGCGTTGATCCCCTGCCAGGACATGACGAGGAAGGCGGCGAGCACGCTGATCGGCAGGGTGAGGATGACCACCAGGGCCGAACGGAAGTGGATCAGGAAGATGATGCAGACCAGGGCGACGATGAGGCTTTCCACCAGCAGCTTGTCGCTCAGGTTGTCGATGGCCCGTTCGATGAGGCTCGACCGGTCGTAGGCCGTAATGATCTCCACGCCATCCGGCAGGCCCGACTTGAGTGATGCCAGTTTCTCCTCGACGTTCTGGATGACCTCCATGGCGTTCTCGCCGTACCGCATGACGATAATGCCGCCGACGATCTCGCCCTCGCCGTCCCATTCCGCCAGTCCCCGCCGAATTTCCGGTCCCGTCGTGACCCGGGCGACCTGGTACAGGAAGACGGGCGTCCCGAATCCGTCGACGCCGAGGGGCACGTTCTCCAGGTCCTCCACGGACTCGATGTAACCCAGCCCGCGGACCATATACTCGGTCTCCGCCATTTCCACGACCCGGCCGCCCACGTCGTTGTTGCTCCGCTGGATCGCCGTCTTGATCCGGTTGAGGGGTATGTCGTAGATCAGCAGCTTGTTGGGGTCGACCTCCACCTGGTACTGCTTGACGAACCCGCCGATGCTGGCGACCTCGGACACCCCGTCGACCGAGGTGAGTTCGTACCGGAGAAACCAGTCCTGGATGCTCCGCAGTTCCGCCAGGTTGTGCCGGTCGCTCCGGAGCACGTACTGATAGACCCAGCCAACGCCCGTGGCGTCGGGTCCAAGCGCGGGGTTCACGCCCGGCGGCAGGCGGTCGGTCACGTAGCTCAGGTACTCCAGCACGCGGCTGCGGGCCCAGTAGAGGTCCGTGCCGTCCTCGAAAATGATGTACACGAAGCTGAGCCCGAAGAAACTGTAGCCGCGGACCGTCTCCGCGTAGGGCACCGCGAGCATGGCCGTCGTCAGGGGGTAGGTCACCTGGTCCTCCACCACCTGGGGCGCCTGGCCGGGATACTCGGTCAGGACGATCACCTGCACGTCCGATAGGTCAGGGATGGCGTCGAGCGGGATCTCCACCAGGGCCACGGTCCCGGCCGCGATCAGCAGCAACGTGACCAGGATCACCAGGAACCGGTTTCGAACGGAGTATTCGATTATGCGTTGCAACATGTTGAACCCCTTTAAGTTCCGGGCAGGCCGATGGTTCCGGGCAGGCCGGACACCCCGGTCAATGCATCATCCGGTGGTCGAGCATCTTCTGGATCGCCTCCTGGAGCCGGCTTTCGGAATCGATCAGGAACTGGGCCGAAGTCACAACCCGTTCGCCGGCGCGGACGCCATCCGTGGTCTGCACGTAGCCGCCCTCCCCTTCCATGCCGAGGGTCACCTCGCGCGGTTCGAACCTGCCGCCTTCGAGGGCCACGAAGACCACGTTGCGCTCCCCGCTGTGAATGACCGCGCTGCCCGGGATCACGAGTACGGGCCGTACGCTACGGGTGGACAGACGGATATTGGCGTACATCTGGGGTTTCAGTTCGAGATCCCGGTTGGGGAAGACCAGCCGGATCCTGATGTCCCGCGACACGCGGTCCAGGTATGGATAGATGTAATCGATCGTGCCGCGATAGACCTTCCCCGGGTTGTAGGGCAGTTCCATTTCGGCCGCCAACCCCGGATTCAGCCACGGGGCGTCCGCGTCGTACACGTGGGCGAAGGCCCAGATGGTGGACAGGTCGGCCATGCGGTACATGTCCATGCCGGGCGTGACCCGCATCCCCAGTTCGGCCATCCGCTCCACGACGATGCCTTTCGAAGGCGCATAGATGGTCATCGTCCTGGCGATCGCGCCCCGTTCTTCAAGCTCCCGGATCTGCGCCTCGGTCACGTCCCAGTAGAGCAGGCGGCGCTTCGATGCGTCCAGCAGCGTTTTCGCGCCGCGCGTTATGTTTTCGAACGTGCTGTTTTCCAGGTTTTTCACGTTCTGGAATGCCAGCAGGTATTCTTCCTGCGCCGCGACGAGCTCCGGCGAGTAGATGTCCAGCATCGGATCACCCGCGGCGACCTGCTGGCCCGTTTCGTTCACGTACAGTTGCTCGATCCACCCGGCATACTTGACGTTGATCCGGGAAAACGTCTCCTCGTTGTAGTCCAAGTGGCCGACGGTCCGTATGGAACGGGTCAGCGGCCGTTCCTGGACAGCGGCGGTCTGCACGCCGATGTTCTGTATCGTGACCGGGTCGATTACGATGGAGGCGACGCTTGCAGCATTCATCGACAGGGCTGCGGTCTGATTGGACGTCTCCTCCCCGGTTGCTTCGACGTGCATGCCGGGCGCGTGTCGGCCCCCGGTCTCGTGAACCGTACCCGTGGCCTGGTCCCCGGCGGCCTGGTCGCGCGTGGCCAGCTCATCCGCTTCAGCCGTACGCTTCAACGGCGTCAGGTTCATCCCGCAGATCGGGCACTGGCCGGGTTCCTCCGCGATCACGTTCGGATGCATGCCGCACGTCCATAACTGGACTTGCGCTAATTCTCCGTCCTCGGTAGTGCCCGTCGAATCGGGGTCGCCGCAACCGGCGAGAAACGCGACCGGCGCGACGGCCGGTATGGCGGCCAGCAACAACAAGATCAGTACCCGAGACGCCCCGCGGCGTATTTTTTTGACGTATCCCATGATGGTCCTCCTGTGGCTACGGGAGCGATCCTCCGGCAGCCCGTTCCAGCTGGCTGAGGTACTTGCGGTAGTTTGCCGTTTCCGCCACGTAACCGAGCCGGGTACGCAGCACCATGCGCTCCGCGTCGAGCAGGTCGAGAAAGTCCATCTGCCCCGTCTGGTAGGCGGCCAACGTCGCCAGCACGCTGCTTTCCGCCTGGACGATCATGCCCTGCTCATAGACGTCGAGGGCCCGCCCGGAATGGCTGAGCCGCCCGTAGGCCCCCGCGATCTCCGCCGCGACGGTATCCAGGATGCGCTGCCTGGCATGCCGGCTCTCTTCCACCCGCGCCATGGCCTCCTGCACTTCGGCCCGTGTGCGGCTTCTGAACACGGGCAGATTCACGCTCAGCATGACGCCGAACGCGTCTTTCCCCGCGTCCGAAGCCGGATGATCCGTGACTTTCGGAACGGTGATATAGGAACTCTGCACCATGAAGTCCGGCCGGCTGGCGAGGCGGGCGAGGCGGACGCCAAGTTCGTTTCGCCGGACCCGGGCGTCGGCCGCATCCAGCTCCTGCCGGACGGTCAGCGCCCGCTCGACCACCACGGACTCGGTCTGCGCGTATCTCGTGGTGTCAATGACAGCCACCGGATCGACCGGCGAATCGGGCGGGCGGCTCAGCACGCCGTTGAGACGGGCCGCGAGGGCGCTGCGCTCGCCTTCCAGCGTAATGCGCTGCTTCAGGATCTCCGACGCTTCCACGCGGGACTTGAGCACGTCGGCCTGCGAGCCGCTCCCGGTAGCGTACTTCTCCTCCGCGGCGGCGGTGAAGGTTTCCAGCAGAACCAGGTAGTCCTTGAGGATGCGCAGGGACCGGTCGACCCGGTACAGATCGTAGTAGACGGACTTTACTTCGTAGGCGATATCGCGGGCGATGGACTGGATGCCGGCCGTTTCGATCGCCGTTGTCTCCCCGGACATGTCGCCGCGCAGGCTCAGTTTGCCCGGATAGGGGATCGTCTGACCGAAGGCCAGCACGTTCCGCTGCGGTCCGACACGTGTTTCCGGCGAGGACAGCCACCGCGTGTACGAGAGTGTCGGATCCGGGTAGGATGCTACCTGCGGCCGCCGGTATTCCGCCGCGGCTCTGCGCTGACGCGCCGCCTGCAGGGCCGGGCTGCGGTCCAGGGCCTGGGTCACCAGCGCCTGGAGACGCGGCGTCTGCGCCCGGGCCGGCTGGACGGCGGAAGCCAGGGCGAATGACACGGCGAGTATCACGATCAAAACGCCCGCGTATCGCGGGAATACGGACATGGGCTTCTTCCTCGGTTAAATACAAATGAATGGTTGCCAGTGATTACGGCCGGGTGAGCGGATGGGGCGATTCCCGGAGGAAAACCGCGCCACATTCCGGACTGGACACGACGCATTTCGGCCGATAAGTCCCGCACTCCGGACCGGACGCGACGGCAGCAGGAGGTACGTGCGGCCGGGACCCGACGGCAGCCGGACAGAAGCATAAGCGACAGTCCAGGTACACGATGCCGGTTACGCGTCGCGGGTTACGCTCACGGTCTGTTGGTACGCTTTGGAGTAAGGGGGTTTAAATGAGGTAGGTGCAGAAGAGAGTGCGCAAAGGGGGCGGAAGCCGGTTGGTTTCCATGTCGGATGAAAAGCGCGTAACATAGATCACCGGTTCAACCACCTGGAATCCCCGCAGCGGTGTGTTCAGGTCCAATTGATCGGGTTGAATGGGAGCGGATACGGGCAGTGCGCCCGTCCCGGCTTGCCGGTAAGGCACCGCCTCGACGCTGCAGCAGGACATGGACAGCATCCCCGCGGCGCATGTTTCCGGCGTATGGACCGTCGCGCATGATTCCGGTGCCGGGGCCGTCGCGCAACAAGCGTGCGCGTCGCCGGTCGGAGTCGCGCCGGAAGCCGGTGACTTCGCCATGATGCACGTGCCGACCGCAACCGTGGCCGCCAGGGACAGCGACGACATCGAGAGGGCAAGCATGAGGACGGTAAATCGCCTGGTCAGCCTGGTCAGCGTGATCATGAACGGATACTCCGGGGAATCAACGGCGATCAATACGTAAAGTCTACGCACATCCCGGCGGAAAGTCAATCGAAAACCAGACCATCGGGCGGCGTGCGGAGCCGGCCTGGTCTAAACCCCGGCCTTCTTTTCTCAATCGGATCCCCTCTTTTTTCCCCTGACGCGCTGGCGTCTGACGAGTTTGACCACTTCCTTCACCGTGATGCTCGTTTCGACCGTCGGCATTTCCAGCGGCGATACGGGAGACAGCTCCGGGACGACGGCATATCTCCGGCCATCCTTCCTGCGAATGATGACCTTGCCGGTCGATTCCGCTTCATCGAGCAAACTCGACAGATGCTGCCTTGCTTCGGAGTAAGTATATACATCCATGGCGTAGTCAGCCCCCCTGACCTTCCAAACGCACCACGTCAATACCGAGCGACTCCGCGGCGCGGCCCAACGACCGGTCCAGGGTCAGCAGCGGCGCGTTATATCGGATGGCGGTCTCCAAAAAAAACGCGTCTGCCGCCACACCCTTCATTCGAGACGCGATCGAAAACACCTGCGCCATATCCACGTCCACGTAACGCAAGGGTATGTTATCCAGGATCTCCATCCCCCTTCGGGCTTCCACGACGTCTATACCTTTCTGCCGAACCATAACGGATAAGGCCTGGCAGATTTCCCACCGGATGAATCCCGGCGCGATGAGGAGCTGGCCCGATGCCACTTCAACAAGGGCATCCCGTTCAGGACCTCGCATGACGGATGCGATAACCGCCGATGTATCGATGACCATATTCATAACAGAAACCTCCTTTTTATTATTGTACAATTGTACATAATGTTGTCAAGGGATGACACCCGGCCATTTCGTGATTTTCGCACAATTATCCTTTTTCTGCACAAATTGTTCACACACTGGTCACACTTTTTTCGTTATACTCAGATAGAATGGGCGGTTTTGGACCGACGCACTTCCAGAGCCTGAGTCATCGTCACCTTATACAAGTTGGACCACCGGCCGTAAATACAGCACGTAAATCACGTATTCGGGGAAGGCGCTTATGAACGGTGCAGTAAGCGAAGGTGTCAGAGGAGAGTTGACGGACCGGTTTGTCTGTGCGATACAGCATCTGAGTCGATTGATGCACAATGAAAGTCTCGGCGAGCTGAAGAAACTCGGCTTGAACGCGCACCAGGCAAATACGCTGATGCTGTTATACCACCACGGCCCCACCCGGATGGGCGCTCTGGCGAATTACCTGGGCAGCAAGCTGCCGCATATGTCCATCATCGTAGACCACCTGGTTGGCAAGGGTTACCTGCGACGAAGTTCGGATCCGAGCGATCGTAGAGTGGTTATCTGCGAGTTTACCGATGATGGCAGGAAGGCTACGCAACGGATCATAAACCTAACGAGGATCCGTGCGAAAAAGGTGGCCGAAAAATGGGATTTCAAGCAATTCGAGTCTGTGGTCGAGTCGCTTGAATCGCTATGGAACACCGACGAGGAAAGGTCGGTCCGCCTCGTTTCGGATCAAAACTAAAGACAGGTTGTTCAACAAGATGTAAAGCCGGTTCTGCGGGACGCCAACCCGCAACGGGACGCCAACCCCATATTTCCACCCGGCGGTCGTCTAGTGCTTGCTTCCCCAAAGACGGTCGCCGCCACACTAACACCCCTCAATCGACAGGCCTTGATTGCTCCAAGGTGATCGGCGTCGGATTACCCTGTGATCGGCGCTTTGTTACCACCGGGTGATCGGCGCTTTTTCCCGGTGACCGTCGCCTCCAGCCGCGGTCGTGTACCCTTCGGTCCATATCCGGACCACCCCCTGAAGTGAACCGTCCAAGACCGGACGGATTCAACGTGATCTGCTTAATCTCTCGGAAACCGCGCCGGTCCGGATGGAAAACCCGCCAAAGGACGTGGAAAACAACTTGGCGGAAGTAAAGTTTGATTTGACAAATGTTAATTTGCTGGATAGTTTCTTACCAGTTTTGTTGAAATGTATGATTTTCTCCGGGCATTCCCCGCCCCGGAGCAAACGACCTAAATAGACGGTACGACCCATAAGATACGAAGGGAACAACACCGTGCCCTTCCGGACAGATTCGACCGTTCCCGGGACGTTGTTTAAGAAACGGAACCATTCGATAGCCCAGAAAAGTTACCTTACGAACCGTTTGCTTGATCTCAGGTGACCGATTTGGATAACGAACACAGACAGGATATCTCAGACCGCTACCTGAATTCCGTGGAAGCAATCAACCGGATCATGTACAGCGGACGTTTGCATGAGTGGCAGGGGATGGAACTCTCGATTTCCCAGTTCAATACCCTGGTCATGCTGAAGCAGATGGGCTCCATGCGGATGGGGATGATCTCCTACTATCTGAAGAACACGCTGGCCGCCACGACATCGATCGTAGACCGCCTGGAGAAGAAGGAGTTGGTGGTTCGGGCCAAGGATCCCCACGACCGAAGAGTGGTCATCTGCGAATTGACGGATCAGGGACAGAAAGCCACCGAGCGGTTCTGGCGGGTCGCCAGGGAGGCGGCATTGAGGGTGTCCGGAAAGTGGGACCTGGAGCAGTTGGAATCCGTGGTCAAGGCGCTGGAGCTGATCTTGCAGACCCACCAGGAGATCGTTCGGTCCAGCGTTTCGTCCAGGGCCAACAAGTAGTCTCGGCCTGCCTCTTTTTACCTTAAACGAACAAAATCAAATCTACGTGGTACAGGTCGACATGAAGTGCCGCGCGGCACCGATTACGCCGGCGGCGTCGCCGAGTTTGGCAGGCACGATTTCGAGGATGCCGGCGGACCACTTGTAGGCGCGACGCGCCACCTCGGCGCGAACGGGGCCAAAGATCAGATCGCCCGCCTTGATGACGCCCCCGCCAATGACGATCAGTTCGGGATTCAGCAGGTTGGTGAGACTGGATACGGCCGTGCCCAGGAGCGTGGCGGACCGGCGCATCACCTCGCGTGCCGTCCCATCGCCCCGGTTGGCCGCCTCGGCGATCATCGCGGCATCGATGCGGCCGGGGTCGCCGGCGGCCAGTTCCATCAATACGCTCGTTCCCCCAGCCCGTAGCAGTTCTCGCGCCTGTTCGGCGATGGCCGTCGCCGAGGCATAGGCTTCCAGGCAACCCAACGCGCCGCAGCCGCACTTTCTGCCGTTCTCCACGACGGTCATATGGCCGATCTCGCCGCCCGCGCCGTTGGAACCGCGCCAGACTTCGTGGTTCATGATGATCGCGCCACCGACGCCCGTACCAAGGGTGATGCATACGATATTGGCGTAACCCGCGGCGCCTCCGACCCAGTGCTCTCCGATGGCCGCCGCGTTGGCGTCGTTCTCGATCGCCACAGGAAGTCCCAGGCGTTCCCGGAGCAGCGACTGGAGCGGGAGATCCACCCATTCCGGCACGTTTGGCGCGTAGACGACGGTACCTGAACCTTCGGGGATCAATCCGGGCGTACCCACGCCCACGCCCGCCACGCGTTCCCGTCCGCAGGAATCCATGGTCGTCTCGACACAGGCCACCAGGCGGTCGATCACTTCTCCGGCGGTACGGCTGCCCGCAATGGACTGCCAGGCTCGGTGGGATATGCGGCCGCCGTCATCCACGACGGCGCTGTTGACGTTGGTCCCGCCCAGGTCGACGCCTATGACCAGATCTCGTTTCATGCCCGATCCGTGCTTCCGGCCGGATTGGCTCGATCATCTGGATTGGCTTGATCGACAGGTTCGGCCGGACAGTCCAAAGCCGCCAGGTCCGTGCCCTTCATCGATTCCGGACGGGGAATGCCCATCATGGACAGCACGGTCGGCGCCACGTCTGCCAGCCGCCCACCGGTGCGCATGGGTCCAGAGTCCCGCTTATCGTCCACGAGGATGAGCGGCACGGGATTCGTCGTATGTGCCGTATGGGGCGCGGAGGTGGCGGAGTCGACCATCATCTCCGCGTTGCCGTGGTCCGCCGTCACGATCGCCCCGCCACCAGCCGACCGGACCGCGTCCATCACCTCACCCAGGCACCGGTCGACCGTCTCCACGGCCGCGACCGCCGCCGAGAGCGAACCTGTGTGGCCCACCATGTCCGGATTAGCGAAATTAACCAGCACGAAATCGTATTCCCCGCCGCGCAGGGCATCGGCCACCCGGGCCGCGACCTCGTGCGCGCTCATTTCGGGCTTCTCATCGTAGGTGGCCACGTCCCTCGGCGAGGGAACCAGGATCCGGTCCTCGCCATCGAAGGGCCGCTCATCGCCGCCATTGAAGAAATAGGTGACGTGTGGGTACTTCTCCGTTTCCGCCACGCGCAACTGACGCCGGCCGGCCAGGCTGATCGTTTCACCCAGGATTTCGCGCATGCGTTCCGGGGGACGAAAGGCGCAGGGCACATCGAAACGCGGATCGTAGGGCGTCATGGTGGCGATGTGCGCGTCCGGCACAACCCCTCGGTCGAATCCGTCGAAATCCCGTTCGATGAAGGCACGGACGATCTGGCGCCCCCGGTCCGCCCGGAAATTGAAGACGATCACCGCGTCGCCGGCCGAGATGATCCCGTCGGAGCCGGCCGGCCCTGTGCCGATAACGGTGGGCGATACGAACTCGTCGGTTTCTCCCCGATCGTAAGCCGCCTGTACGGCTTCCGCCGCGGTGCCGGCCCGGTACCCCTTCCCCTCGGTAAAAAGCTCGTAGGCCCTGCGCACCCGCTCCCACCGGTTGTCCCGGTCCATGGCGTAGTACCGCCCGGTCACCGTGGCGATGCGGCCCACACCGAGTCGCATCATAGCTGACCGCAACGTCTCGAGATAGGCCGGCGCACTCCGGGGCGCCGTATCTCGGCCGTCCAGGATGGCGTGTACCAGGAAGCGATCGTCCGCCAGACCCCGGCGCCTGGCCCATTCGAGTAGTGCCAGATAGTGTTTTTCCGCACTGTGGACCAGTCCATCCGACGTAAGTCCCAGCAGGTGCAACCGGCCTCCGGTTTCCCGTAGCCGTTCCAGGATTTTGCCGAACGCAGCGTTCTCGAAGAACCTGCCGTCGTCTATGGCCTCGTTGATCCGGCTTACTTCCTGGCGCACCACCCGTCCGGCGCCCAGGTTGAGGTGGCCGACTTCCGAGTTGCCCATGATCCCGGGGGGAAGTCCCACATCCTCGCCCGATGCGCTCAGCATGGTATGGGGATACTGCCGCCACAGCCTGTCGAAATTCGGCGTCTCCGCCAGCAGAACGGCGTTGGCATCGCCGCGAGGGGCGATGCCCCAGCCGTCCAGGATGACCAGCGCGACGGGAGCATTCATCTTGAAGTACGTACCCCGGCCGTATCGATGCGGTGCCCGATACCCTTCAGCCGAAAGGCCCATTATGAAGAAAACGCGGAAGACGCTCCGCGTTTTCTGATGAGTTAAACGATGTAAGGTCGATCAGGGATACTCGGTAACGCCTGTAAGCGTGACGCTGCCCAGGATGCACGCCACGGCGCAGGACGCGCGGCGGTGTGCCGGACGCGGCTTCAGCGTCTCGCGTTCGTACCAAATGTTATTCTTCGGGGATCCGCAGTCCCACCAGGAATTGCGCGTTGCCACGCTGTATCCTGAATCGGATGGCCTGCCCGACATCGAACTGACGGACGATTCCGAGGAATTCCTGTACACTGGACACGGGTTCGCCGTTCACCTCGCGGATCAAGTCACCCCGCTGGAGGTTCTTGTCTTCGGCCACGCTGCCCGATCGCACCTGTGCGATCACCACGCCCGACCCGGATTCATAGAAACGGTTCCATTCCCGGGCAATGTCCATGACATCGATGCCAAGTTTGCTCGCGGGACTTCTTTCCCGCGAATCTTCCCTCGACGCGGTACGCGTGGGATCTCCATCGGGCAATTCGCCCAGTTCAATCACGACGGTCACGGGTTCGCCGTCGCGGATCACCTCGAGTTCCACTTCCGTTCCCGGTGCGATACTCGCGATCCGTTTGCGAAGGTCGTCCGTGTTCTCCACGTCTACGCCATCAACCCCGACGATTACGTCCTCTACCTGAAGGTCGGAATCTCTCGCCGGCCCGTCGTCGGTGATCGTGCTGATAACCGCTCCGTCGGAACCATCGAGCCCCATGGATTCGGCCACGATATCATCCAGGTCTTCGATTCCCACGCCCAGGTACCCTCGGCTTATGCGTCCATCCTCGACCAGCCGGGTCATAATGTCACGGGCCATGTTGGTCGGTACCGCGAAACCGATGCCCTGGTACCCGCCCGTCCGGGTGGCGATGGCCGTGTTGATGCCCATGAGGTTTCCTTCCAGGTCGACCAGCGCGCCGCCGCTGTTCCCGGGATTGATGGCCGCATCCGTCTGGATGAAATTTTCGTAAGAGCCAGCAACCGGCAGCACTCTGTTCCTGCCTTTTGCGCTGACGATTCCGGCCGTGACGGTGTGGTTCCGACCCAGGGGATTGCCCACGGCCATGACCCATTCGCCCACGCGCAGCTTGTCTGAATCGCCGAAGGGCAGCACGGACAGTTCATCGAGATCCACTTTGATGACAGCCAGATCGGTTCGAGGATCCAGGCCGACGATCTCCGCTTCCACCTCGCGCTCGTCGATCAGTTGGACGGTCAGTTTTTCCGCGTCTTCCACCACGTGGTTGTTCGTCAGGATGTAGCCGTCTTCCGACACGATGACCCCGGATCCCACCCCCGAAAACGGTCTGGGTTGAGCATCGGGCTGCTGCCGTCCGCCGAAGAACTCTTCGAAGGGGCTCCAGAACCGACGCGCCTGCGCTTGCCTGACCGTCCGCTTACTCTCGATCAGCACGACCGAAGGCTTGACTCTTTCCGCGATCGTCGCGAAGGTCTCGCTGAAATCCTGGAGCGACCGCTGGTCCGCGGCCACGACCGGCGTGATCGATCTGTATTCATCCCGTTCGGCGACGGATGCGTCCCAGTTGGAAATGAACAGTGCTCCAAGCACCATGCCCGTGCCGAGCAGCGCCGCGGCGGCCAGGCCCCCGAACTTCCTTTTCTTCTTCATGCTCGATCTCCCTTTTATAACGGCTGAACCCAACTTTATACAACTATGCAAAATACCGGGCGCGCGACCTGGCGTCAATCGTTTACCTCAGTTCAGATTCGCGTCCCGGGGCGCCGCTCAGTTCAGATTCGCGTCCCGAGGCGCAACCGTCACGCCGCCCTGTATGGAATCCGCCCACGCCTCGTCGCTTTCCGGTGCGTCGACGGGCTCAGTGTCGACGGGCTCAGCGTCGACGGGATCATCGTCGACCGGTTTGTCCATGAGCGCCAGTTCCAGGACCTGGTCGATGTGGTCGACCAGGCAGAAGCCGAGCTTCTCCTTGACGGCCGCGGGCACGTCGTCCAGGTCTTTCTCGTTCCGGCGGGGCAGGATGATGGTGGTGATGCCGGCCCGCATCGCCCCGAGGACCTTCTCCTTGATGCCGCCGACGGGCATGACCTTGCCGCGGAGGGTGACCTCGCCGGTCATGGCCAGGTCGTTCCGTACGGGGCGGGCCGTGAAGAGGGAGGTGAGCACCGTCACGAGCGCCACGCCCGCGGAGGGTCCGTCCTTGGGAATGGCGCCCACGGGCAGATGGATGTGGATGTCGTGCCCGGCGAAGAACGCCGGGTCGATCTGCCAATCCGCGGCGTGCGACCGCACGTACGTGAGCGCGGCCCGGGCGGATTCCTTCATTACGTCGCCCAGCTGGCCCGTGAGCGTCAGGCCCTTGCCGCCGGACATCTTGCTGGCCTCCACGAACATGATCTCGCCGCCGGCCGGGGTCCAGGCCAGGCCGATGGCCACGCCGGGTTCGCCGGTGCGCTCCGCGGTCTCGGAGAAGTACTCCTGCGGCCCCAGGTACCGGTGAAGGTCGTCTTCGGAAACCGGGAACGGGGGCGTCTTTCCTTCGGCGACCGAACGGGCCGACTTGCGGGCCACCGTACGGATCTTGCGTTCCAGGTTGCGCAGGCCCGCCTCCCGGGTGTAGTCGGCAATGATCCGTCCGATCGCCCGGTCGTCGAAGACCACGTCCTCGGTGGAAAGCCCGTGCGTCTCCAGTTCCCGGGGGACGAGGTAGCGCCGGGCGATCTCGATCTTCTCCTCTTCCGTGTATCCCGAGAGCTCGATGACCTCCATGCGGTCGCGCAGCGGTTCCGGAATACCGGCCAGCATGTTGGCCGTGGTCACGAACATGACGTTGGACAGGTCGAAGGGCAGATCGATGTAGTGATCGGTGAAGGTGTCGTTCTGCTCCGGGTCGAGCACTTCGAGCAGCGCCGAGGAGGGATCTCCCCGGAAATCCCGACCGAGCTTGTCGATTTCGTCCAGCATGAAGACCGGGTTGTTGGCGCCCGCCTTGCGGATGCTCTGGATGATGCGGCCGGGCAGTGCGCCGATGTAGGTCCTGCGGTGTCCCCTGATCTCCGCCTCGTCATGCACGCCGCCCAGCGAAATGCGCACGAACCGGCGGTCCAGGGCGCGGGCGATGGACTTGCCCAGCGAGGTCTTGCCCACTCCCGGCGGTCCGACGAAGCACAGGATGGAACCCTTCAGGTCCGGCTTCAGGCTGCGCACGGCCAGGTGTTCCAGGATGCGGTCCTTGATCTTCGCCAGGCCGTAGTGGTCTTCGTCCAGGATCTCCCGGGCGCGCTCCATGTCCAGCTGGTCCTCCGACGAGACCGACCAGGGCAGTTCCGACAGCCATTCGAGGTAGGTCCGCAGCGTCGAATACTCGGGAGAGATGGACGGGATGCGTTCCAGGCGCTGAAGCTCGCGCTTCGCCTCCACCCGGGCCAGTTCCGGCAGGCCCGCTTCATCGATCTTCTCGCGCAGATCGGACAGGTCCTCGCCCTGACCATCGCCGTCTTCGCCGAGTTCCCGCCGGATGGCCTTCATCTGCTCGCGGAGATAGTACTCGCGCTGGGCCTTGCCCATCTTGTCCTCGACCTGGGACTGGATTCGGCTGCCCGTCTCCGCCACTTCGACTTCCTGTGCGATCAGGAACGTCAACGCCTTCAGCCGGTCCTTGACGTCGCTCAATTCGAGCATGGCCTGCTGGTCTTCGAGGGAGATCCTCAGGTTGAAGGCGATGAAATCGGCCATCTTGGAGGGCTGGTCCTCCAGGTTGAGCAGGGGTATCCGCAACTCCTCGGACATGGTCGGGACCAGTTCGATCAGCCGCTGGAACTGTTCCGCCAGGTTGTGGGCCAGGGCTTTGCCTTCCATGGACTCGTTCTTCCGCTCAGCCTGAAGCTCCACCCGGGCACGCATGACGGGCTCGGTTTCGAGCACTTCCAGCACGCGGGCGCGGGATACGCCGTGGACGACGGCGTGGAGACTGTCTTCCGGCAGCTTCATCATCTTGTAGATGCGAACCAGCGTGCCGTATGTGTAGAGATCGTCCGGCGTCGTCCGGTCCGTCTCGGGGTCCCGCTGCGCCAGGATCAGCACCATCTTGTCCTGCTGCAGCGCCTCGTCCAGCGCCTTGACGGAACCCGGCCGGTCGGCCACCAGCGCGGCGGCCATGTGGGGATACACGACCAGGTTGCGCACGGGCAGCACGGCGATGGACTCGATCACCGCGTCTTCCTGCAGGTTCGTCTGGATTTCCTGGAGTGCCTTGACCTCGGCCATGCTTGTGCCTCGCTTTCTTTGCCTTTGCTTTACAGCTGCCTCGAGAGACGACCGGCCGCACGGGAGACGGTCGGCCGGTTGCACGTACCACCCTGTGGTGCGCCAAGTCGGCGGACGACCGGCCGCCCTCGAGGCTGCTTACCCTCCTTATACGCACGAACCGGCCTGTACGCTTCATTTGGACCGAAAGTTCGTGCCGTAATGCTATAGATGGAAGGTGCAAACATCATGCCACGGCGATTTCGGGTCTGTGTGGGATGTCTTCGGGGCGCCGGCACGACGATTCCGGAGAGTTTCCGGCCGGCGGCACGACAAACCCTTACCGCGGCATGCCATTTTGGCATATGCGGTGCCATGAGCTGCCAATTTGGCATATGCGCATAATGGAACCTCGCTGGAATTGGTTCATACGCGGATCTTCAGTCTTCGGCGCGTGTTCCACCGCCTTCGCGAACCTGGCCGGACCACGCTATGCCGGGCACCCATCCGTGCCGCGTCACGCCGCTTCCTTCATCCATCGAAACAGGTTGACAATTCATCGACTCGGGTTACCATGTCGAAAAAAGATCGGCCTGTATGTCAGCAGGCGAAACGAGCGGCCCGTTCAGCCGGTTCCGGATTGAACGCGCCTATGTTTCCGGATATGCTCTGTCACCGTTTCGGTGAACGTTTCGGTGGGAACGTCCGGGCAACACCCCCCTGTCTCCATTCGAGACCCCACAAGAGGAACACCCATGAAACGTCCTTTGAATCGGATCATGACGTCCGCGCTGGCCTGCTTCCTGATCGCAGGATGGGCCGTGGCGGGTTGCGGCGGCGATGACGGCGGAGAAAGCCAGGACCACGGCGCGGAACCGGTCGAAATCGAAGCGCCTGATCTCAATACGGAGGCCCGCCAGGAGCACATGAGGGAGATCGCGCGGCTCTGCGAAGGCATTGCAAGAGCGGTAGAGGAAGGTTCGCTGGGGACGATCACGGCCGACGCGACCCAATTAAAGGAGATCATGGAGGGCGTGTCGACGATGCCGCCGCGGTACGACTCCTCGAGGTACGGATTTTACGCCTCCGACTTCCAGATACGCGCCGAGACGCTCATTGCCGCCGCCGAGACCGGTTCCGCCATTGAGGCCGACTCGGCACTGCAGGACCTGAACATCACCTGCGGCGTTTGCCATTACAACTGCCAGTATCCGGCCGATCCGTAACCCTCGGCTGATCCGAAAATCCCGGCAAGTTTCCGACCGATCCGGAAACCCCGGCAAGGAGGAATCATGATACGCCAGATCACGGCCGCGCTGGCCTGTGCGGCGCTCGTAACCGCGGCGTGCGGACAGTCCGCAGAGCCCGAACCGTCCGATGCACCCTCGCCGTCCGAAGAGGAGCCTGCAACCGTGAATCCGATGAACGAATACGGCATGACGGCCAGCAACGTTTTCCTGTACTACGCCGACGTGGAAGCGGCGACGGAATTCTACACCCGAACCCTGGGCTTCGCCGTGGCGGCCGATTACGGGTTCGCCAAGATCCTCCGCGTGGGGCCGAGTTCATTCATCACGCTCGTCGACGAAGAGCAGGGCATGCACAGCGCCAGCGATCCCAAGACCGTCGCCATCGCCCTCATCACGGACCAGCTCGACGAATGGTGGGACTACATGAAGGATCAGGACGTGGAGATGCGCTTCCCGTACAACCCGGTCGAGGGACGTCCCCACCACGGCTTCGTGGCCATCGACCCGGAGGGTTATCTCCTGGAGTTCGAGCGGTTCAACGAACACGCCGAGAACGAGATGCTGATCCCGGTGCTGAACGAGACCGAGACCATCTATCCTACCGAAGGGGCGTCCGACGTGCCTCCGGGACTGGGTTTCAAGGCGACCGTGGTGTGGTTCTACTACAAGGACATGCCCGCGATCCAGGCCTTCTACGAAGAGGTCATGGGCTTCGACCTGATCGTGGACCAGGGGTGGACCAAGATCTACCGCATATCGCCCTCGGGCTACATGGGCCTCGTGGACGAAACACGCGGCATGCACAACTTCACGGAGAAGAAGGCCGTCACCATGTCCTTCTGGACGGACCGCATCGACGACTGGTACGCCTACGTCAGCGGCCATGGTTCATTCGAGATGCGTTCGGAGAAGGTCGAAGAAACGGACCGCTACCGCGCCTTCGT
The DNA here is from genome assembly GCA_965207085.1 of bacterium. GTDB lineage: Bacteria > JAAXHH01 > JAAXHH01 > JAAXHH01 > JAAXHH01 > JAAXHH01. The sequence continues at coordinate 1,446,253 of CBDBLQ010000002.1, forward strand.
CGCCTATGACCCGGAGGGCTACTTCCTCGAGTGGAACGTCTTCAAGGACGCGCCGGACAATGAGACCCTCCACCGGATGCTGCGGGGCGAAGAGTAGCTCGGGGCGAGGAGTATAAGGAACGGAAATGGCGATCATCCGGCCGTATGACGCCGAGCGGGACCGCGAAGCGATGATCCGGGTCTGGCGCGAGGTACACTGGGTCACCAGCGACGAGCAGGCCAGGTGGGCGCCCCAGTTCTTCGAGAAGACCCGAACCGACGTGGCCGAAGTGAACGGCGAAGCGGAGTGCCAGGCCTCTTCGACCGACGGCACGTTCCGGTACTTGGAAGAAGACCTCACGATGTCGGCCATCGTGGGGGTGACGACCAGCCGGGTCGCCCGGAAACAGCGCCTCGCTCAGCGGGTCACCGCGCACCGCATTGCCCAGGACGCGGCGAATGGCGTGGAGATCTGCACGCTGACCATGTTCGAACAGGGATTCTACGACCTGATGGGGTTCGGCACGGGTCCCTACGGCCACAGGGTGCGATTCGATCCCGCCGACCTCACGGTAGACCGACCTTTCCGGGTACCCAGGCGCCTGAAGGCCGATGACTGGGAGATGATTCATGCCGCCATGGTAAACCGAAGACTGACCCACGGCGGCTGCAGGTTATATCCGGCCGAATTGTTGCAGGTCGAGCTGAATCATGCGGAGAAATCCTTCCTCCTGGGGTATTGCGACGGTCCCGGCGGCGAATTGACCCATTTCTTCTGGGCCAGCGACCACGAAGAACATGGTCCGTGCAATATCTACATGATCGCCTACCAGGACCAGGACCAGTTCCTGGAACTGCTCGCGCTCATGAAATCGCTCGGAGACCAGATTCGGCTTTTCCAGATCGTCGAACCCCCCGACGTGCAACTCCAGGACCTGATCAAACAGCCCTTCCGGGCCAGGATGGTGTCCGAAAAGGGATCCTTCAACACCCTGATCCGGGGCGATGGCTACTGGCAGGCCCGGATCTGCAACCTGGAAGCCTGCATGGCCAGGACTCGCCTCGACGGACCGACGGCGCGGTTCAACCTGCTGCTGAAAGACCCGATCGAGAAGTACCTGGACGCGGACGCGCCCTGGCGCGGACACAGCGGTGAGTACGTGATCACACTCGGTCCGGAATCCAGCGCCGGACCCGGCGCCGACCCCGCCCTGCCCACGCTGACCGCCTCGGTGGGCGCCTTCACCCGCATGTGGCTCGGGGTCCGTCCCGCCACCGGCCTGGCCGCTACCGACGACCTCGACGGTTCCCCCGAACTGCTGTCCGCGCTGGACCGGACCTTGCGCCTGCCCGTGCCGGGTCTGGGCGGATGGGAGTACTAGTACCATCCTGCGTAAATCACCGTGCTTATTTTTGAGCCTTACATACCCGATTTTACGGGTTATCCAACACGATGTTACGTAACGCTTTGTTTGTCAGGCCGGTACTAGTACCTACTTGTTTAAATTGGCGTATTAATCTTCAAGGTTTCTCTGTTTGACTTTAGTGGCTTGCCATTGGAAGGGATGGGCGTTCTCGTTGTAGGCTTCTATGAAGCGGTCCATGGCCTCTCGCAAAGCGCGTACCGATTTGAAGGTCCCGCCTTTCAGGGCCCCTTTCCACAAGATGCTGAACCAGATTTCGACCTGGTTCAACCAGGAGGCGTGCGTGGGCGTGAAGTGGAAATGGACGTTGGGATGTCTGGGCAGCCATCGGTCGACTTTGGGCTTGTGGGTCCTGAGGTTGTCCAGGATGACGTGGATCTCCTTGTCGGGCCAGGCCGCGACGATGCTGTTCATGAAGTCCAGGAATTGCCTTCTCTTGCGGCGCTTGTAGTGTCCGGCTTTGACCAGGCCCGTAGCCACGTCCAGGGCCGCGAACAACGTAGTGGTTCCGTTGCGCTTGTATTCGTGGTTGAAGCCGGTAAGGGCCTTTCCGTTGGGCAGTTTGATCCAGCCTTGCGCACGTTCCAGGGCCTGTATCGCGGGCTTTTCATCCACGCACAGCACCAGGGCGTTGGCAGGGGGGTCCAGGTACCCAGGTACAGGCCTACGATGTCGGCGGCCTTGGCGGCGAAGGAAGGATCCGTGCTCACACACCAACTGTGGCGTCTGCTCAGGCTGATGCCCTGCTTGCGCAGAACCTGCCAGACGTAGTCGACGCCGATGGAAAGCTTCTTCGCGATAAGCGGGCCGGTCCAGGCGGCGTAGCCTGAAGGCGGGGCCTGGTCCAGGCAGGAGAGAATGCTCCGCACGGTCTCTTCGGTGTAGCGGGCAGGCTTGCCGGATCGAGGCCGGTCGTCAAGACCGTCAAGACCGGATCGGTGGAATCGCCTTCGCCATTTGCTCACCGTGGCTTCGCGGGTGTTCAGTGCGCGGGCGATGTCCCGGCCGCTCTGTCCGTTATAGGCGGCCAGGATGATCCGGGCGCGGAAGGCCATGCGGTGTTCGGTCGTGCCCGAACGCGTCCAGTGCAAAAGCGTCTGGTGATCTTCGTCGCTCAGATTGATCGGCGATGCCATGCGGCTCATGGGCGTCTCCCTGCGGTATAAAGTATAAGGATGGGCACCGATGAGCACGAACATAATATATTACCCTTTATTGGTCAATTAAGTACTAGCCATCGACGTACGGGCGCCCCAGGGCGTGTTTACGGCGTGGGTGGACATGCGGGACGAAGCATCCCAGCGGGTCGGCGTCTACAGTAAAGAGGTGAATATCCGCGATTACCGGGGGGCGCACTGATGATCAGCGATCTGAAGCTGTCCACCGGGATCACCCGGACCGACCGGACCGGTCCCTTCGTGCGCAACGGTCTGAATATCGTGCCCCATCCTCTGCGCGTATACGGGCGCGGCCAACTCGTGTACGTGTACTACGAGATATACAACCTGAGTCGCGGAGAAGAAAAGGGCAGGACCTCCTACGAGACGCAATACGAGATCGTACCCGAGGGTACGCCCGCCCGGCCCTTCCGGCCATCCCGACAGCTGGAGGACATGCAGACGGTCCTGCTGACTTTCGAAGGCGAAGGATCCTCGACGGAAGAGGCCGAATTCACGGCGATGGATACCACCAACCTGACGCCGGGCGTCTATGTCCTCACGGTGACGTTCGTGGACCGCCATTCCGGCGAAAGCGTGTCTGAATCAGCCAGCTTCATCATCTCTGGCGAGTAGGACGCCCGGGGTCACGGAACCGGTCCGGTCACCCGCGCCCACGAGCCGGTTCACCGGCGCCCACGGGCAAGGGCACCGGTGCTCACCTGTCACGCAATACGCACCCACACATACGTTGTCCTGTCACGAACGGATATCGGAGAACGTGCCGGCCTCCGGCAATCCCGCCACGGTACAGTTCACGCTTGCGACACGATTCGCGAGGCGGGTCGCACCGACCGGGTCTTTCGAAGCCGCATATTCGACGACGAAACCCGCAGCAAAGGCGTCTCCGCAACCGGTGGTGTCGACCACCTCCCGGACCCGCTCCGAAGGGAGGGCGATGGCCTTTATTTCGCGGTCCGTACGGTACACCGTGACGGGACCGAGCGGCCCCCGGGTGATGACGCATACCGAGGGACCGAGCGTTGTCACGGACCGTCCGAAGGCGATGAAATCATCCTCCGCTTCCAGCGGCCGGCCTGGTTCGCCTGGCCCGCCTGGCCCGCCTGGCCCGCCAGAACTGTCCGTCGCCACCGCCGCCTGGCTACCTACGCCGGCCACACCGGCCAGAAGACGGGCCTCCACTTCGTTCATCTGAACGACGTCGAACATCTCGATCCATCGTTGCCAGCCCTCGGGCGCCCGTCTACGCCGATAGCCCTCCGCGTCGATACCCAGGCACAGGTTGTGCACGTCCAGGTACAGCAACCCAGTGGCCTTTTCCCGCACGGCCGCCATGGTTTCCAGGCTGATATCGTCGCCCACGATGAAATTCACCAGCAGGGCGTCAAGGTCCAGGAAGGGTTCGATCTGTTCCAGGGGAATGGGGTCGATGTGGTTCGTCAGTTGCTCGACTTTTTCCGTGGTCTCGTCGTACCGGATCCGGTTTCGGCTGGTACCTTTCCGGGAAAGGGCGACTCCCCGGGTGTTCACGGCGGGGCGCGGGTCCAGCATGGCGCGCATGGCGTCGTAACAGTCCGCTCCGATGCGGCTGATGGGATACAGTGCGTCGCCATCGCCCACGAGGTCGGCCATTACGGTGGTGTTGTACAAAATGCCGCCGAGATCCTGGATCCGGCGGCCGCCGGTCATGAAGATGGTGTCGTGGTTGATGAGGCCGATGATGCCAACGCGCATGTTGACTCCAGCTCAGTCTGTTACGGGCCGCTTGGGTTTGCCGAGATGGACGGCCACGGCTTCGATCACCCGCTCCACGGTGATGCCGCGCATGCAGTCGTGCGTTCCGATGGGACACCGGTTCCCGCCATGGGCACTGCACGGCCGGCAGTCCAGGGGGGTCTCGACGACCTGGTGCCCCGGTCCGTGAGGGACAAACCCGAAGGCGGGTACCGTGGGCCCGAAAAGGGCCACGACGGGCGTATCCATGGCGGCGGCCACGTGACCCATCCCCGTGTCGTTTGAAACCACGGCGGCGCAACGGGCGGCGAGTTCCGCCGACTGCAGCAGGGTCAACGCTCCGGCCGCGTTCAATGGGTCGACACCGGATTCTGCGGCGATTTCGGCGCAAAGCGGCCGGTCCCCGGAACTGCCGAAGAGCACGGAACGATATCCGTGCTCTCGGGCGAGCCGGCGGATCAGCGCGGCGTATCGGCCGGGTAGCCATCGCTTGGTCGCCCAGACCGAACCGGGACTGATGCCGCACAGTGGTTCAGACGGTGCGACATCCGATTGCCGCATCAGGGCATCCACCCGCATCCGGTCCGCTTCATCCGGGTACAGGGCCGGGCGAATCCCATCCGTATCCCCCTCCCATGAAGCCAGGAGAGAGAGGTTGCGATCTACTTCGTGGACGGACCGGTAGGGGACCCGGTCTGTCAGGAGCAGCCTGCCCGCGCTTCGATCGAAACCCACCCGGACGGGTATGCCCGACAGGAAACCCAGCAGTGCGCTTCTCAAGGATCGGTGGGGGATCAACGCCGCATCGTAGTCTGCGCCGCGCAGCCTGCGGGCGAGGCGAAGCAGTTCCAGGGCGCCTTTTTGCGCGCCATGCTTGTCGTATACGAAGATATCGTCGACATGGGGATTGTTCCGAAGCAGGTTCGCCGTCTCGGGCCGCACGACGGCGCCGACTCGGCCGGCGTCCAGCCGCGTCCTGGCCGCTTCGAACAAAGGAGTGGACAATACGAGGTCGCCCACGAATGCGGTTTGTATGACAAGTATGTTCAACCCGCTTAAGATGCCTCGTCGGAACGCGGACTCAAGGGGTCCGCGCGGTCATTTTACTTAAGCGAATTCAAAAACGCCTGAAACTCGCCGTCCGCGCTGAGGACCGTCTTTTCCGGTCCTGTGAGCTTGACGAACACGTTGCCTTCCGGTGCCTCGATTATGGCCCCGAGCATCCTGTAGCCCGGTTTTTTCACGGCGCCGGACTGGAACATGGGGCCCATGGAGGCGAGGTACGTCCCCGCCAGGGACACCGTGGTCACGGCCAGGCCGTTGATGGTCGACTGCCGCTGGGCAAGTGACGGCTGGCCGCCCGTATCCGACTCGAACTGGTCCCGCCACCGCTGCAGGTTCAGGTCGACGCTGCCTCCCTGCCCGCGGCCGAAATAGAACACGGCGCACTCGCCCGGTTCATCGTCCTCGGCGGACTTCGGGATCAGATAGGTCGCCATGCGCATCGTGCGGGGTGGCTGCACCTCCCAACGTGGCGGTACGGTCCAGGCGACTCCCGCGGCAGCGCCCGTTGTCGTTTGCTCCTGGGCGTTCACCGGAGCCGGGTCAGGCGGACCAGGGGCATCCGGGCTTCCCGCTACGGAAGGCGCCGCCACCAGCGGCGGAGGATCGGCCGGCGGTTCCGGCGACCGTGTTTCGGACGGTTCTCCACCGTTTCCGCAGGCTGCGGCGATACCGAACAGCGTTACGGCGCAAATGGCGATGACGGGGTAGCGTGGCATGGAAGAAGTCTCCTTTACTGTACGTGGTTTGAATCGTCAGGCGCCGGGGTCTTCCACCGCCGGTGTACCCAGAACCAGTGATCGGGAAAATCCTTGATGTACCGGGCCAGCACGTCGGTGTAGGCCTGGGTAATCCGTGCGATATCGGCCGGTTCGTCACCGGTAGGAATCGCTTCGATCGGAGTTTCGAAACAGACTCGGTGACGTTCCGGTCCGGTTCGAATAATGAAACACGGCACGATGGGTGCGCCCGTGCGCAACGCAAAAAGCGCCGGTCCCTGGTAGGTGGACGCCCTCGATCCCAGAAAATCGACGAACACCCCGCCGGCTCCCGCGTCCTGGTCCGCGAGCAGACCGACACATTCGTTGCGCCGAAGCGCCCTGAAGACGGCGGCCGGCGCTTTGTCCATGGTGGCCACCGCCATGCCCAACCGCTCGCGTCCCGCGTGCACCAGGCGGTCGACGGCGGGATTGTGCAGTTTCTTCGCGACGACGGTAATGGGATAGCCAAGCATTGCGACCGTCGCGCCAAGCAGCTCCCAGTAACCGAAATGGCCGGTGATCAGAATGACCCCGCGGCCCCCCTTGCGGGCACGGGCGATATGTTCATCTCCCGAGACGGCAAGCCGGTCCCGCAGATCCGCCGTCCTCCCCGCGAGCAGGCGGGCGTGCTCCACGGCGGTCCGGCCCAACTGGCGGTAGACGGACCGGGACATGGCTCGAAGCTCCTCAGAACCCTCGGTCATCCCGAAGACTCGGGCCATGTGCTCCATGACCAGCTTCTTCCTCATGCCGGTGAGGTGAAAGACCAGTGCGCCCAGTACATCACCCACCTGCGAAGCGCGGGCCGGGGCAAGCCGCCAGGTCAGCGACATCAACACCCGAAGTCCCGCGTATTCGAGCCGGTGCGACAACTTCATTCGAATCGGGCTTTCATTCGCACCCGGTCATTCATCCCGGTCCCTGCGCGCACGCTCATTCATCCCGCTCCCTGGACATGACCCACTCTTCGTTCTTCCTCCGCCAGTCGTCATCGTCCGTGCGCCAGTCGTCGACTTCTTCGCGCGCCCAGCGGCGCAGCGTGGCCCGTCTCCGCCTTCGGATCTGCAGGAACGCGAGCAGGCAAAGCACGCCGAACAGGGGCGCGACCACGAGGGCCAGGCTTTCGCCGAGTAACATCCGCCAGCCGTAGTTGCGTTCCATGAAAGCCAGCCAGTCCCGTTCGAACTCCACGACACTCATGCCGAAAGTCTCGAAACTGGCCCGGTCGATGGAGCCGGTCCGCCTCAGGCTGTCGAACAGGGCGTGCAGTCCCGCTTCACCGTACCTCCTGAGTATGTACTGCACGGCGAGGGCGCTTTGCTGGTAGGCCAGATGGGCCCGGTGTTCGGGGAACCTGTTCACGCCCTGGATGGCGCCCAGGGGGACCAGGTTTCCCGAAACGACGGCGACCATCAGGGACGCCCGGTCCCAGAAACCCCAATCCCGCGCCATGTGCATCGCGAACCCCTCGTCCAGCCAGCGGGGGATATCCGCGCCGCGAAGTGCGCTGTGCAGCATCACGTGGGCGAGTTCGTGCACCACGAGTTCGTCGGAACCGTCATACGTACCGGTAATCCGGGGCGACCTGAGTACCACGAGCCTTCGGTGCGGCACGGCGTAGCCCGCGCCCCATTCGGGTATGGCGCCGGGCGTATAGGTCAGAAAGGCTTCCTGCGTGGGGGCGATATGAATGTGGATGGTATCGGCGGAAGGCAGGCCCAGCGTGGCGCGCAGTTCAGGCGACGCCTCGCGCACGATGTCCAGCACGTGATCCACGAAGGGCGCGTCGGCGGGTTCGAAGGTGAATCGAACGCCGTCGGCGATTCTCACGGATTCTTCTGCGCCTGCCCCGGGACCCGGCAGCAGCACGAGCACGCTGCAGGACAATCCGAAGCACCAGGAACGAAGAAAGCTGAAAACTCGCGCAGGCGCCCTGCCGAAGCGCATAACGACCTCATTCGCGTATGATGCCGCCTCCCAGGACCGTCTCGCCGTCATAAAATACGACGGACTGTCCCGGCGTGACCGCCCGCTGGGGATACTCGAAGTCGACCCTTACGACGCCGGGTTCGCAGGGCGTGATGACCGCGGGCGTCGCTTCCTGCCGGTACCGGATCTTGGTCTGTCCGCGGACCTCTCCCGCCGGGGCCTCCGCGGTATGCCAGTTGACCCCGTCCGCGATGAGCCGGTCGCTGAGAAGATCCTCGTCGTCGCCCACCACGATCGTATTCGTATCGGGCAGGATGTCGACCACGTACACCGGACGTCCGGCGGCCAGGCCAAGCCCCTTACGCTGCCCGATCGTGTAGAGGGGATGCCCCCGGTGCTCACCCAGGACATGGCCGTCCGTGTCCACGATCGGTCCCGGCCGTATGGGGTCCTCGATGGACAGCAGCCCTTCGTCCGTGTTCACGGGGTGATTCGCCGTCCACTCCCTGAGGAACCTTTCATGGCCCCGGTCCTGGATGAAGCAGATCTCGTAGCTGTCCTTTTTGCCGGCCACCCGCGGCGCGAGTCGTTCGGCGATCTCCCGCGTCTGCGCCTTCGTGAGCATGCCCACGGGGAAGACGGTCCGCGCCAGCTCTTCCTGGGTCATTTCCCACAGGGCGTAGGACTGGTCCTTGTTTCGGTCGATGCCCCGCTTCAATACCAAGCGGCCGGCCTGGCCGGCCTGATCGGACGGACCGCCCCGACCGGCCCGGTCCGCATCGCCCACCTGTCCCGCCTCGTCCGCCGTTTCGTCCAGCGCCACGCGGGCGTAGTGTCCAGTCGCCACGTAATCGGCGCCGAGTTCGCGGGCCCGGTCGAGCAGCACGCCGAACTTGACCCGGCTGTTGCAGGCCACGCAAGGGTTAGGCGTACGCCCCTGCATGTACTCGGAGACGAAATTGGAGATGACGCCCCGCTCGAACTCCTCGCGGAAATCCACCACGTAGTAGGGGATGCCGAGCCTGCCGGCCACGACCCGCGCGTCGTTGCGGTCCTCGACCGTGCAGCAGCCGTGTTCGAACTGCGCATTGCCGCCCACGCGGTCGTAGTCCCACAGGTGCATCGTGACGCCGATGACCTCGCAGCCCGCTTCCTTGAGCATTGCGGCCGCCACCGAGCTGTCCACGCCGCCGCTCATGGCCACGACGACCTTCGCCCCTGCCGGCGGCAGCCGGTTGACGGAGGGATCTAAAGCGAAAGCCGTGGTGTCGCCGTCACGGCCAGAAGAATGGGTAATTGTCGTCATCAGTTCAGTTTTTCGGGTCTGTTCCGTGACCGGCATTCCGGCCCGTGCCGTGACGGGACCGGTAATCCTCGATCGCCGTCCGCACGCCGTCCGCGGCCATGGTTGAGCAGTGCATCTTGGTCGGTGGAAGGCCGCCCAGGGCATCTGCGATCGTATGGTTTTCTATGGACGCGGCCTCTTCGGTCGTCCTGCCGATCACCCATTCGGTGACCATGCTGCTCGCCGCGATGGACGCCGCACAGCCGAAGGTCCGAAACTTTGCGTCTGTGACGGTCCCGTCCGCGATCCTCAAATACAATGCAATGGTATTCCCGCTGATGGGGTTACCGGCGTTGCCCACGCCGTCCGCGTCGGGAAGATCCCCCACGTTGCGGGGCGCGTGAAAGTGGTCCATTACGGTGGAAGAGTACATGAAACGCGCCTCAACCGGGTACCTGCGCGGCGGAAACATCGCGGAGGCGGGCTACAATGCCGGGCAGCCTGTCCATGACGCAGTCCACGTCCCCCATGGCATTGTCCCGCCCGAAGCTGAACCGGATCGAACCGAGGGCGGTGCGCGGGTCTCTGCCCAGCGCCAGCAGCACGTGGGACGGTTCGATGGCGCCCGATGTGCAGGCCGAGCCGGTGGACACGGCGATGCCCGCGAGATCAAGGTTCATGATCAGCGATTCGCCTTCCGCGCCGGGGAAGGAAACGTTCAACGTGCCGGGCAGGCGCCGTTCCGGATGGCCGTTCATGCGCACGCCCTCGATCTCGACCCGGATGCGCGCTTCCAGGGCATCGCGCATTTCGGACAGGTGACGATACTCGCTTTCCCGCTCTTCGGCGGCCAGTTCGGCGGCCTTGCCCAGGCCCACGATGCCCACGGTGTTCTCCGTGCCGGACCTCACGTCATTTTCATGATGGCCGCCGTGGGCCGTGGGTTCGATCTCGACGCCCTTCCGGATATAGATGGCCCCTACGCCCTTGGGGCCGTAGATCTTGTGGCCCGAAAGCGAAAGGAGGTCGGCGCGCATCGCTTCCACGTCGACCGGCAGCTTGCCCGCGGACTGCACCGCGTCCGTATGGAAGTACACGTCGCGAGCCCGGACGATCCTGCCTATTTCGCCTACGGGCTGGACCGTGCCGATCTCATTGTTCGCGTGCATGATGCTGACCAGGATCGTCTGGCCGGTCAAAGCGTCCTCCACCTGGCCGGGATCGACCCGGCCGTGTTCGTCCACGGGAAGGTAGGTTACGTCAAAACCTTCCCGCTCGAGAAAAGCGCAACTGTTCAGCACGGCCGAATGTTCGATATTCGTCGTGATGATGTGACGTCCGTATGCCCTGCGTGCGTAGGCGGTGCCCTTGATTGCCAGGTTGTCGGACTCGGTGCCGCCGCTGGTGAAATAGATCTCACCGGGCCGTGCGTTCACCAGTCCGGCCACCCGGGCCCGTGCCTCTTCTACGGCCGCACGGGCTTCCTGTCCGTACCGGTGGATGCTCGATGCGTTGCCGAACCGGTCTCTGAAGAAGGGTTCCATGGCATCGACGACTTCGGACCGGACCGGAGTGGTCGCGTTATGATCCAGGTAGATGCTCGCCATGAGGAGCGCGGTCTCCGGGAAAAGGGTGGAATCCTGCCCCGTTCATCAAAAAACCAAGACCTTCTGAAAACGGCCTCTTCCGTCGCGTCAACGGTCTTTGAAATTAGAGATAATCCATTGAAATGTCAAGTGTTATCGGGGTTTCGCGGCGCTTGCGCAGCCGGTGGACATTCTCCGTAGCCGCTTGACTTTTCGTTCCGAAATCCGTAGTTTTCATGTAACCTGAAATGGTATGCGCAAACACGTTTTCAAGGCGTTTGCCAGGGATGCAGACTTAACCGGAGCGGATGGACGTACCAGGAAGGAGCGGCACATGCATGTACTGAAAACAGCGGCTGGACTGGTGGCGATCGTCCTTTTGGCGGGATGTACCCATAGCATCCAGTTGAATCCCAACATCGGCCCTTCGGCCAATATCGCCAGACCCGTGGACTTGCGCGTCGGAGTGTATATTCCTCCGGACGTCAGCCAGTTCGTCATTGATGACAGATCAGATCTCGACAAATACATCTTTGAAATCGGTGAGTCCCTCGAATCCGTCATCACGAAATCAGCGAATCGCGTTTTCTCGCGGGTAACGATACTGGATGCGCAACCCACAGGCAAAATGATCGAGGAAAGCGCACTCGACCTCGTCATGATTCCCAGGGTGACCGCGGCCATGGTAACGCTGAACAAGGAAGAAGGTCCGTTTCAGGACGACGCACGGGGAAACACGGCGATCACGGTCGAACTGATGTTCTATGACACGGAGATGATCCAGTACGCATCCGTCATGGCTTCCGGCATCGGAATCGCATCCGAGAGAATCGGGTTCTTCAGCAGAGGCCAGAGGGAATTTGCCGCATCGGTCGAAAGTGCCATTGTAAACCTGAGCAACGACATGGTCCGTCAGATGCACGGCAATTACGACATCCGCAAGAAGGGCGAGGAGCAGGAATAGCGCCGGAACCAGGCTGCGGCAGCGCAGGTTGGAATCGTGTCGGCAGAACGCACGTCAACCCGGGTAACCACCTATGGCAGGGATGTCCCGCAGAGACCGCTGGATTTACGCCTTATATACCTGGTGGGGCCGATATCGCAACTCGGCGTTCAACCTGTCCGACATCCGCAACCGGCCGGTCCGCCTGCTGATCTGCCTCCCGTCGAGCCCTGAAGAGGCCCGTAAAGCGGCCGAGATCATCCCCGAACTGGTCACGTGTCTGGACGCGGAAGTCATTTTCGTGGTAGGAGATCCGCGGTCCGTCGAGTTCTGCGACCCGTCGGACGCACGCATCACCGTGGTGCCGCTGGACCGGAGCGCCCGATGGTGGTTCGGCCTTCCTTCCTTCGGGATCGTCGACCGGTTGTCGGAAGCGGGTCTCAACCTGGCCGTCGATCTGAATCCATGGGCGGAACTGCTGCCCGCCGTACTTTGCCAGAGAATCGGTGCGAGGATTCGCCTGTGTCTGGACGATCCGCAACGGGGGCGTGTGTTCAACGTGCGGGTCCTGCTGGCTGAAAGCCATGACTCGCCGTATGCGCGCATGTTGCGGGTCGTCCAGGCCGTCGCCCGCCCCGCGCCTCATCCCCGGATTTAACTTGACACCAGGCCCCTTGGCCGGGATATTCAAGCAGGTCTGGACAGGCCTTCCGAATGCCGTGCGACCGGGAATGGCCTGTCATCCAACCCATTCGATCCCCCCACTGATCTTATGTCCGCCCTGTCTCCTCGACCGCTCCCATGTCGTACCCTGGTCGGGTTCCTGCTGTCCTGCTGCCTGGTGAGTTCCATCGCGGACGCGGCGGCATCGAACTCGCGGCCCGAACCCGGCCCTGCCGGTCCTGCCGGCCCTGCCGGTCCGGCCCTGCCGGCCAAGCAGACCGCATCGCTGGATGCCCTGCTGGCGGAAGGCATATCCCTCTTCGATCAGCAGGAATTCGAGGAAGCGAAAACGGTCTTCGAGAAGGCGGTTCGCCTCAAGTCCAGGTCCGGGGAAGCCCGGTACTGGCTGGGCGTCAGCCATTATGAACTCGGGGAATACCGGGAAGCAGCGAAACAACTGCGAATCGCCGTACGGCACGACCGGAAGAACCCGGATGCGCACCTCGCCCTGGGCCGTACATACATGCGCATGAAGAACCGCATGGTCGACGCGCGAAAGAGCTTCAAGCAGGCCCTCCGGTACGATCCGGAACACTCCGAAGTGCACTACTACCTCGGCATTTCGTACATGGCGCAGAGCGAGAGAGATCCCGCGGCGCCCCTCTACGTGATGCAGGCCCGGAGGTCATTCACCCGGGCGGCGGCGGCAAATCCCCTGCACCCGGACGCGTACTACCGGATGGGGCTGTCCTACGAATATCCTTCCCGGGATTTCAAGAAGGCGCTGGCCCTCTTCTACCGGCAGTTGATGATCAAACCGGACCACCGGGATGCGTTGCAACACCTTGAGAGATGCAGCTACATGCTCAAGCAGTTCCAGCATGGAATCGATCTCCTGACACAGGTGATCGATGTTCACGGGAATGCCGTGCCGGACTACGTGCACACACTGATCAACAAACTCAAGGCCACGCTGCTGCAGTCCCAGAGCCGATTCACCGAAGCGGACCAAGCCTACGAAGACTTCCTGGCCCAGGCGTCTCCGGAGGAACGCGTACACTACATGGATCTGGCCCATGTGGCCTCGGAGGAGGAGTATCGCCAGTACCGGACGATGGCAACGGAAGAAGAAAAAGCGGATTACAGGCGCAGATTCTGGGCAGCCCGCGATCCCAAGCCGGCCACCGCCGTGAACGAACGGCTCGTGGAACACTACCGGCGGGTCATGTACGCGCGGGAACATTTCTCCAGGGGACAGCAGCCATGGGATCGCCGCGGCGGGATATATATCCGGTACGGTGAACCGGACGATCTGCAGCACTTCATCATGCAGACTGGCGAAAATGCCATGAAGAACTACCAGCCGACCGGCGACGCCCGGATCGATGCGATCAGGGAGCGCAACTTCATTTGGCGGTATCGTCTGAAGATCGACAACGCCGGTACTGAGTGGAGTAACCCGTCAACACGCCGCACCCGTGATCCGGATGCAGGGGACTACCTGCCCGAACTGGAAGATCAGCGCGTTTCAAATTTCAACTACTTTCCGCCCAAATCCGCGAAGACCCAGGCGTTGGGATTCCTTGCCGAAAGCTGGGTATACCTTGAGCACGACCTCGAGTTGTTCTTCGTCGACCAGGTAGGGGTCGGCAAGTATGACTATCCGCTGCAGGTGCACGAGACGAACATCGCCGAAGCCGTCGTCCAGGACAAGTATCATCCCAGGCGCATCGCGGCAGCGCTGATCAAGGAGACACCGGAGTCCTATGCGTTCGACTACGGCGGCGGACCGCTGCGGTTAATTTACGACATCGTGTCCTACAAGGGAAGGGACGGCCCGGCTGAAGTGGAAATCGCCTTCATGGTCCCGGCTGAACAGCTGGAAACGGTAACGGACGGGCGGGGACTGCACACCTGGTTCGACGGACATGTGGTGTTCCATGATGGCCAGTACAACCGCGTAGCCCAGACCTCCAGGCGCATCGGCCCCATCAATCGGCCGCTTGTACCGGTATCCGGGAAGGATGCGGGAATCGAACTTCACACGGGCATGATGGAGATGGACGCGCCGCCCGGCAGCTATCGCGCCGCCATAGAAGTACGGGACGAAGCCACTCGGCGCATCGGCATATTCGAGCAGGTCTATGCCGTTCCCGAGTATTTCGGCGACGCGCTGATGATGAGCGATATCAGGCTGGCGGTATCCATTGCGCCGGCCAATTCTGCAGACAGCCTGGGCAGCCTGGACGGCCTGGACGGCCCCTTCATGCGCAACGGGCTTGAAATCGTGCCCAATCCGGCCCGTCTCTACCAGCGCACCGATCCCGTTCATTTCTACTACGAGATATACAATCTTGCCCTGGACGAATCTGGACGATCCTCGTACCAGGTGGAACTGGAAGTGAAGAACAAGGACCGGCCGCGGAACCTCTTCTGGCGTGTGCTGAAGGGCATTGACCGGCTGGTGCGGCGTACAGACAACGAACAGTCCGTGCTCATGGTTTTCGAAAACGAAGGAAACCGTTCAGACGAGTACAGTTACACTTCCATCGATACCGGGGACACACCCAACGGCGCCTATGAGATGACGGTTCGCGTCACCGACCTGCATTCCGGACTAACCGCCACGCGGCAGAAAGTCTTCGTCGTGACCAATGACCGGGTCGCGGAATTCAGGGCGGACACGGAATAACTTCCCGCTTACGCCCACGCTGTAGGACGGCGCAACATGTCGAACCTGAGCATACTACCCGCACTTGCAGTCCTGCTGATGGACTTCCCCTGGCCGCCGCCAGCCGCCGCCCAGGAAGCGGAACCAGCCGCCGCCCAGGAAGCGGAACCAGCCGCCGCCCAGGAAGCGGAGTCCCTCCTGGACCAGGCCAGGGCGTTGTACGACCAGGGCGAATACCAGGGGGCGGAATCCGCGCTGAGAAACCTGCTCGAACGGCAACCCGGTTCGCCTGCGGTCCAGCTGTGGCTGAGTCGCGCGCTGGACCGGCAGGGAAGGTATGACGAGGCCGAGCGCGCCGCAAAGGAAGCGCTGAAGACTAACAGCGCATCCCCGGCAACCCTCATTCAACTGGCACGGGTCTATATCCTCAAGGACAAGAAGAAGGACGCGCGGGAGGTTTTGGACGAGGCCGAGAAACTGTCGCCGGACACCGCGGACATATACTACTACCGTGGCCGCACATACGGAAAGATCCGGATGGCGCTGTTCAGGCCCCGTGCGGCCGAAAGGGAATACAAGATCCAGGACGCGTCCTACAGGCGCGCCATCGCGTTGGACCCGAGACATCCAGATGCCTTCTTTCAACTGGGATACGCCATCGAGGAGATCAAAGATGACCCGGAATCCGCGATGGACTGGTATTTCAAGCAGGCATCCGTTAATCCGGCGCACGCCGATGCGATTAATCGCCTGGCCTCGTGCTCCATTGAATCAGGGGAGTATCAGAAGGGATACGCACAGCTGCAGCAGATCGCCGCGGCACAGGATTCGGCGGTCATTCCCCTGATCGACGGACTTGCGGCACAACTCGAAGCGTACCATTACCATTCCCTGGACCAGCATGAACGCGCATACCGGGCCATGAGGCGATACGTCGCGGACCTGTCGGAAATCGACCCGGATAGAGTCGCTCTGTACAAGGATCTCTCCATCGTAGCCTCCTCGAAGGAAGCCGATGTGTTTCTCGAAGCAACGGAAGAGGAAAGGATGGCGTTGTGGCGAACTTACTGGGCGGCCCGCGACCCCGATCCCACGACGCGGATCAACGAACGGCTGGTGGAACATTACCGGCGTTTGATCTTCTCCAGGCTGCATTTTTCAACGGGTAAGGACCCGTGGGACCGCCGCGGCGAGATCTATGTCCGGTACGGTCATCCGGACGACCGTCAGCAGTTCATCCTGAAATCCGGGGAGGACGTGGTCAACGCGATTTTCCCGACGGGGCTTCGGGCCGTGGACATGATCCGCGAGACCAGCCGGCAGCGATTCGATATGCAAGTCAGCACCGGAGCGCCGATCCAGGGTTTCGGCGAATTCAGCGCACGGGCCGGACGCGTAACCAAATCGGTCGCATTCCCGACGGAAAGCTGGGTCTACGTCCCCTTCGGACTGGAGGTTTTCTTTACGGATCAGCGGAACTCGAAGGTGTTCGACTACCCGCTTGAGGTGATCGATCTGCCCGGCCAGTCGACCAACTTCGGCAGGACGGACCGGCTCGCGTACAGCTTCCTGAACACGCCACGTAAACAGGCCGAAGAACTCATCCGAAAAGTACCCGAATCCCATCGGCACGATTACGGTGGCGATCCGCTCACGTTCGTATACCAGTTGGCTTCCTTCAAAGGCGCCGGCGACCGGGCCGACGTGGAAGTGGCCTACAGCCTTCCCGCGGCGCAGCTGGGCAACGTTGAAGACGGCCGCGGCGAACGGACCTGGCTGTCCGGCCGAATCGCCCTTCAGGACATGGACTTCAACTATGTGCAGGCTATGCCCTTCAGGATGGGCCCGCTTCGCCGTCCCGCGTCGGCACAGGACAATCTGCAGCTTTCGACGGGCGCATTCCGGTTCAGCGCGCAGCCGGGGGCGTACCGGTCCGCGGTTTCCCTGCGGGATTCGCTATCGCAGAAGTACGGGATCTTTATCGCGCCACTCCAGATTTCGGATTACAGCGCGGACAGGATACTGCTGAGCGATGTAAAGCTCGCCGCATCCATCGTGCCCACCGATGCGGCGGGACTGCTCGTCCGCAACGGCCTGTTTATCACGCCCCACCCCGCACGCCTCTATTCCAGTGCGACGCCGGTGTTCATCTATTACGAGATCTACAACCTGGAGCAGGATGCCGAAGGCCGGACGGGCTTCCGTACGGAGCTGGAGATTGCCGCCAGGGAACCCAGGCGCAATGTCGTCCTCAGATTCCTCACCGCCCTGGGGCGCATGGTCAGCCAACGGTCCGACGATCAGACGGCCTACGTGACCTTCGAAGACAGCGGCACGACACCGGACGATTACAAATACACCTCGATCGAAACGGCGGACCTGGATCCCGGGACCTATACCATGACGCTGACCGTCACGGATCTCCATTCCGGACAGCAGGACACGAAGACGGTCGATTTCATCGTGGTACAGGGCTGAAGCCGGTTACAACCCCGGCTTCTCCGCATCCTCCGCGGCCGGCCCCTGCAGGTTGACGTTGTCCCCGGTCGGCCAGCGCACGTTGTATTGCGCGGAGCGGTCCCGCTTGTAGCCTGCATGCCAGTAGTTGCTGGCCGCCAGCCACTCAAGCAGGTCTTCCTTCATTTTCGCCTTGATCCCTGCATATGCATCGTCGTCCCACCGGTTCCACAGCTCTCCGGGATCGGCTTCCAAATCGTATAGTTCGCCCTCTTGCTGGCCGATGTAGTAAACCATCTTGTGGACCGGACTGCGCATCATGATCTGGTAGTTGTCCTCGCAGAAGACATAGTCACGCGGCGTGACGGATGCGTCCGGGTCGGCGTAGGGCAGCAGGGACCGCCCTTCCAGGTAGGTGGGGACCGGCACGCCGGCCGCCTCGAGGATGGTGGGACCCAGGTCCATGAGGGAGACCAGGTCGCTTAGGTGGTCGCCCCGGCGCCGGCGGTCCGGGTAGCGGATGATGAGCGGGATGTGGGTGATGGTGTCGTACATCAGCCACTTGTAGGCCAGGGCGTGGTCGCCCAGGTTCTCGCCGTGGTCCGAGCAGATGATGACCAGGGCGTTGTCCAGGTAGCCCCTTTCCTCCAGGGCGTCCAGGATCTCTCCCATCTTCTCGTCCACCGTGGTCACCTTGGCGTAGTAGTGGCGGCGCATGCGGTCGATGCGTTCGTCGTTGGCCAGGTACATGTTGATGCCGGACTCGTGGCCGGCCGTGGAGAACATCTTCTTCAACGCTTCGTGCTGGGGCGGTTTGTCCGCCAGTTCGTCCTCCCGGGTGACCGGCATGGGTATCTCGATATCGTCGTACAGGCTGAGGTGACGGGGGAGCGGATCCCAGGGTTCATGGGGACCCGTAAATCCGATTTGGAGGAAGAAGGGCTTGTCGCCGCGGTGGCTACGGATCCAGTTGAGCGCCGAGTTTCCGATGAAGACGTCGCTGTGGAAGCGCTCCTCCTCGTGCCACGGCACGCCCTGCAGCCTGGTCCACCAGTCGGGGTCCGTCAGGTGGCGGTCGTTGGGCCGTTCCACGCCGTGGAAGGTCATGTACCGACCCCAGTCGTCGTCCGCGCCGCCGCCGGCCAGGCTCATGCCGGTCGGGTTCTCGACGACGACCCGTTCGTGGAACCCGCCTGGGATGTCCCGGGGCATGAAGTGCATCTTGCCGATGCTGGCGCACCAGTAGCCGCTTTCCGCCAGGTCCTGCACCCAGTTGCGGTGGCGACCCCAGGGCTGGAAACTGTAGACGCCCGTGTTGTGGGGGTACATGCCGGTGAAGACGGCGGCCCGCGAGGCCACGCAGGTGGCGCCCGGACAGTAGGCCTGCCGGAAGGAGACCCCTTCGGCGACCAGCCGGTCGTGGGCCGGGGTGACCATGTGTGGCTGGTCCCAGCCGCGGATCGTATCGATGCGCTGCTGGTCCGTCATGATGAGGATGATGTTGGGGCGGTCCGGGCCAGGCGGGCTAGACGAGCCAGGCGGACCAGGCGGACCAGGCGGACCAGGCGGGCTAGGCAACGCGGTCCTCCATCGCACCGTCGCCGTCCTCTTCGGACCGGGGATGCAGCCGGGTCACCTCCGCCTTGATGATGCGCTGCCCTTCGACTTCGCGCACCACGATCCGGGCGTTCGGAAACGGCACTTCCTCTCCGGGTTCGGGTACCCGGCCGAGTTCATTGAAGATCAGCCCGCCGACGGTCTCGAACCCGTCGGGCGTGATATCGAGGTCCAGGATATCGTTCAGCGTATCGATATTGAGCCGGGCGTGGACGATGTAAGAGCCCTCGGGCGTTGCCTCGTACATGGGGTCCTCGTCGTCGTACTCGTCCTGTATCTCGCCGACGATCTCTTCGAGCAGGTCCTCCAGGGTCACCAGGCCCGCTGTGGTCCCGTGTTCGTCCACGACGATGGCCAGGTGGATCTTCTCCTGCTGGAACTCTTTCAGCAGTTCGGCGGCTTTCTTGGTCTCCGGCACGACATAGGGCGGGCGAAGCAGCGCGTCCAGGTCCTTCTCCCCCTCCGGGTCTTCGCTCAGCTGGAGCAGGTCCTTGGCGTAGACGACGCCCACGATGTCGTCGACGGAATCGCCGTAAATCGGGATCCGGGAATGTCCCATCTCGCGGATGAGCTCCAGCAGTTCGGGAATGGGCCTGGATCGCTCGGCGCATATCATGTCCACTCTCGGGACCATCACTTCGCGCACGTTGGTGTCGTGCATTTCGATGATGCTGCTGATCATCTCCTTGTCGTCGGGTTTCAGTTCGTGGGTTTCTTCCAGTTCGAGCACCCGGTGCAGTTCGTCGTCGAGCCAGTACGGATTGCGTCCGCTGCTGAAGAGCCCTGCGCGCGCCATGCGCCGGTTGATGAGCAGCAGCGGGGTGATCAGCGGCCAGAACAGCCAGTAACTGATGAGCACGAGTACGGCGGAGACGCGGACAGTCAGGTCGGAGTAGTGCGACACGAGCAGTCTCGGCAACCATTCGATGAGCACCAGCAGGAGCCCGATGGCGAACAGTCCGGAAAGAGTCAGGGTCAGTGTCGAGCCGAACCAGTCGGTGAGCGGCGGGGTCAGGAACAGCGCCGCCACGGAGATCACGACGCCGGCCGTGGTGATGATCTTCCCGATCAGCAGGGTGGTGAAAAGGCGCTCCTGGTTGTCCAGCCACCGTGTAACGCGGTTGGACTGTCCCCCCTCGTGGGCGGCCTTGAGTTCCTGGAGCGTTTTTTTGGGCAGACTGGAAAACGCGGATTCCGCTCCGGTCAGGAGCATGGCGTAGAGGGTGCATCCAATGAGGACAAGCCATTCGACCAATAGGGGAATGTCGTCATCCAAAACACTTTTCTCCCACTTGACCTTCCGGAATCCCGCGGCCAGCCAGGTCAGCCTCGTCGACTTGGGGTGGCCTCGTCGATCTGGGTGGCCAGGTCGGTCCGGGCGAAAGGGGCCGCTGCATCCGCCGAATAGCCCCGTTCCTTCTCCCGCATCACTTTGCGCTGCGAAGCGGTGTGGTGGTCATATCCCAGCAGGTGCAGGCACCCATGGACTACGAGCCGGTGCAGCTCCTCGTCCAGGGACACGTGATGACGGGCGGCCTGGTCCCGGGCCCGGTCGACGGATACGTATACGTCGCCCAGGATTTCCCCTTCGGTTCCGGGATCGTCGTCCATTCCGAACGACAGCACGTCCGTCGCGCGATCCAGATGGCGGTACTTGTGATTCAACTTCCGGATATAGGGGTCATCGACCAGTACCACGGTCACGGCCGCACGGTCACGGCCTTCGCCCCGGAGTATCCGGCAGACTGCGGTCCATAGCACCTCGCGCGGGATGTCCAGCGCGGGCAGGACGGTCTCGATCTCGATATTCAAGTGTCGTCGCGGGTGGAATTACGGGTTTTCATGGCGTTCATAGGCCTTGATGATGTCCTGGACGAGCCGGTGCCTGACCACGTCCGTCTCCGTAAGGTATACGAAGGAGATCCCGCGGATGTCCGCAAGCACTTCCTGCACGTGTACCAGTCCGGAGACCTTGTCCTCGGGCAAGTCGATCTGGGTGATGTCCCCGGTGATGATCGCCTTGGAGTTCGCGCCCAGGCGGGTCAGGAACATCTTCATCTGCGCTGTCGTCGTGTTCTGGGCCTCGTCGAGAATGACGAAGGCGTTGTTCAGCGTACGGCCGCGCATGTACGCCATGGCGATGATTTCAATGGTCCCGTCTTCGATGAGCCGCCCGGCCTTGTGGTTCGGGATCATGTCGTGCAGCGCGTCGTAGAGCGGTTTCAGGTAAGGGTCCACTTTTTCCCGCGGGTCTCCGGGAAGAAAGCCGAGACTCTCTCCCGCTTCAACGGCCGGCCGCGCCAGCACGATCCGGTCGACTTCCCCGTGGCGGAGCGCCGAGATGGCCATCGCCACGGCCAGATAGGTCTTCCCCGTGCCCGCGGGGCCGATGGAGAAGACGATATCGCACTTACGGACCTGGTCGACGTACCTCTGCTGATTGGGACTCCGTGCCCGGATCCGTTCCCGCCGGGAAAGCACGTCGATGGATTCGCCGTAACCCGATCCCGGGTCTTCGACGCTTTTCGTCCCGGTCCGCGTTGCCCGGATGATGTCGTCCACTTCCTTCGTCCGGCCCTGCTGGACGGACTTTATCATTTCGCGCAGCACGCTGGTGATCTGCCTGACCTCTTCCGCCTTGCCCGTGATGACGACCTCTTCGCCCCGGGCGGTGATTTTGGCGTCGAATTCGCTTTCGATGGCACGCAGCCTTGAGTCATACTGGCCGTAGAGCGCGAGGGGATCGATGCCCTTGGCCGATAAGCGTTGCGTAACCGTGTTTTTCAATGATGGCATATATTGGAAGGTCAATGCATGTACGGTGCGATGCGCCGGTCTGTTCGATTTGTTCCAGACAGGCAACGCTATCGCCACGTTTCCCGTAAGTAAAATCTAAGGCCAAATCCAGCCCGTGTCAAGCGTATTCCGAATGCTGTCTGCGCGGTCGCATGCGCCGGGGTCAGCGGGAATGCGCTACGTTGCCGATGTTGCCAAGCAATGCGTCGAAATCCTCCGTGATCCGGTGTATTCCGCGCTGGACCTCCGCGGCGGACGTCCTGATGCGATTCGCCGTCTGCCCGTCGATCAACCCGTCGTCACGGGCCTGCTGAAGCTCGTCCTCGTCCAGCACGCGGCAGCCGCCGTCCGGGAAGAACCACAGGTCCAGCAACTGGTCGTCATATTCCACGCGGTCCGGACCGATCCGCACCCGGTCGCACAGGTGCACGTAATGCCCGACGAGGTGCCCGCCGGGTCCGATCATCTTCCAGAGGACGTACGGAAGTCCCTCCTCGTAATACGCCAGGGTCAGCGTGCCGGCAGGGATCCGGATGTCGCCCTGGCTGTACGGCCGGTCGGACCGGTAGGAGATGACCATGCACCTGCCGCCGTGGTGCAGCAGGCCGCACTGGAAGGACTGGTCGGGCTTGCCCGGGTTGTGCTTGATTTCCGTGATGTTGGCGGCCATGGAAGGACTACGCGATCCGGGAAGGGCTATGGGATCCGGGAAGGGCTATGGGATCCGGGAAGGGCTACGCGATCTGTTCGAGGACGTCCCGGATCTCCGTGACGAGGGGACCGTTTCCGTTCTGCCGGTACCAGGACCGGATGCGCGGGTAGATGTCCTCCATGGGTATCCTGCCCTTGTTGTCCCGCATGATCGCCTGGCACGCCTCGGGCCGCGGTCCCCACCGGGCCAGCTCGTTCCGGCCGGCGTCCATGAAGACCAGGTAGGGAATGGCTTTCGAACCGTCGGTGAGGTACCGGTCCATGATGTCCGGGTTCTCGTCCCGGCGGAAGATGCGGTACGAGATGGATGGGCTGGCCTCCAGCATGCGGACGATGGGCGGGAGGCTCTGCACGACGTCGCCGCACCAGTCCTCCGCGAGGATCAGCACCTTCAGGGGCGTTTCGATGGCGGCGAAGAATCCGGCGACCTCCCCTTCCAGGTTGAACTTGTTGTAATTATCATTGAACCGCTCGAGATTTTTCTCGCTGTTCCCCATGTAGTCGTCCCACAGGAATCCCGTGGCGAATCGTCCTTCGGAAACTACGGACATGGCGTCTCCAGGCTGTTTCGAGGTTGATTTGGATCGGCAGACCGGACGGGTTGACGGGAAGGTCAGACGAACCACTCGGTCCGCTCGGCGGCCGGCACTCTTTTCTGGGTGGGGACCTGCGCGGGAAAGCCGGTGTAGAGGAGTCCGACGATTTCTTCTTCCCGGGCGTCGATCTTCAGCAGTTCCAGCGTTTCGGGATCCCGGATCAGCCCGCCCGTGCTCCACTGCATGCCGAGCCCCTCTTCCCAGGCGGCCAGCGTGATATTGTGTATGGCGCAGCAGGTTGCCGCGTAATCCTCCCGCGCGCGAAAGGCGTCGGCGTCCTTCCTGCAGACCACGCCGATGATCACGGGCTTGGACATGATCTTGGCGAAGCCCTTCTCCGCGGCCTTCCGCAGAATGTCGGAATCGTCCGACTTCGTCTTTTCCTGCTGGATCTTGCAATAGATGGTCGCCATGGACTCCTTGGTCTTCCCGGTGACGACCAGGAAGCGCCAGGGTTCCGTCAGCTTGTGGTTCGGCGCCCACACGGCGGTTTCAAGCACGCGGGCGATCACTTCCCCGGGCACCGGTTCCGGTTTGAATTCGTAAATCGATCGTCTGTTCCGGATTGTATCGAATACGGACATGTGATTAGATGTCGACCGATTCCTCTCGACGCCGGCTATTCCCGGACGGACTCCACCACCCGGATCGGCTCTACCTGGATCAGATCGCCGTTCTCGTGCGCTCCGGTCTGTCTGGCCGGCGTGGTCTGCCCGTCCAGCCTGGACTGTCCGGACTGCATGGCGCCGCCGTGACTGCAGCTTCCGCATCCCTGATGGTCCCGGGAGGTGAACTGCCGCGTGAAAGTGCGGACAACGAATGCGGCCGCGACCCCCACGATGATGGCGACGATCAGGGTTTGAAGGTCCATGATACCAAGATAATGGCGGACGGATAAAATGCCAAGCGGTCCGAGGGCGGTTATCCAAATCCCAGGAGCCGTCCCCCCTGGTAGACAACGAAGGACCCCACGTAGGCCAGAGCCGTCATGTACAGGACCATGACAATGGGCCACTGCCAGCCGTTGGTCTCCCGCTTCACGATGGCGACCGTGGCCATGCACTGGCAGGCCAGTGCGAAGAAGACCATGAGTGCGACCGCCACCAGCGGCGTATAGACTTGCTCGCCTGTTTCCGGGTCCACCTCGCTTCGAAGCGAGGACCTCAGGTCGACCGAGGTCTCGTCGGCCTCTTCCACGTTGTAGATCGTGGCCATGGTGCTGACCAGCACTTCCCGGGCGACAAAGGAGGTAATCAGTCCGATGCCCACTTTCCAGTCGAACCCGAGCGGCTCGATGGCCGGTTCGATCAGTTGACCGAGCTGGCCGGCGTAGCTTTGCTGTATGCGCGACCGGGGCGACATGGAATCATAGTCGTCGGGCTGCGGATAGGACGCCAGGAACCAGAGGACGACCGATATGGCGAGGATGATCTGGCCCGCCTCCGTCACAAAAACCTTGGCCCGTTCGTACATCTGCAGGAGCACCCACTTCAGGGAGGGCCGCCGGTAGGGCGGCAGTTCCATGACGAAACTCGTGGGAACGGCGTCTCTCATGAATAACCGCTTGAACACCAGCGCGGCGCCGATGGCGACTACGATCCCGAATATGTACATGGCGAACAGCATGAGCCCCTGCAGCGTGAACACACCAAGAATCGTCATGGACGGAAAGAAAGCGCCGATCAGCAGGATGTACACGGGCAGGCGGGCGCTGCAACTCATCAGGGGCGCGATCATGATGGTGATGAGGCGGTCCTTCCAGTTCTTGATCGTCCGGGTCGCCATGATGCCGGGAATCGCACAGGCAAAGGACGACAGCAGCGGCATGATCGAATGGCCGGACAGTCCCATGCTCTTCATGAACCGGTCCATGATGAAGGCGACGCGGGCCATGTAGCCCGTGTCCTCGAGCAGGGCCAGGAAGAAGAAGAGGAATAGGATCTGCGGGAGGAAGACCAGCACGGCGCCTACGCCGGCGATGACGCCGTCCACGAGCAGGTCCCGCAGCATGCCGGCGGGCAGGAACTGGTAGACGAAGGCCCCCAGGGCGCCGATCCCGTCCTCGATGAGCGTCATGGGCGCTTCGGCCCAGGAGAAGATGGACTGGAAGACCAGCGCGAACACGGCCAGGACGATGACCGGACCGGCAACCCGGTGGGTGAACGCGCGGTCCAGCCGGACGCTCAGGCTGGCCTGGGCATCCCGGTCCTCCCGCACCACCCTTGAATAGAGATCGTCGATCTGGTCATACCGCAGGATGGTCTCCAGCATCCGCCACGGAACCTGCATCTCGTCCAGCCTGCCCCGCGTCTGCTCCACGATGTGTTTCAGGTCTTCCTTGCAAGAGGGGTCCTGGCGTCCATCCATCCAAGTCTGCAGCGCGTGGTCGCTGGAAGTCACACGCAGTGCTTCCGAAGACTGCGCCACCTCGTTCAGGTTCGTATGTTCCCGGAACCAGGCCGCCGCCGTGGAGAGCGCCTCGTCGAGGAGGCCGCCCAGCAGCCGCCTCCGCGGAAACCGTTCGGCAAAGGAAACGCCGGTCCCGGCTTCTTCCGTCGAACCGGCCGTCCGGGCATCCCGGCCCACCGGACCGATCTGGTCGAACATCATCCGCCGCAGTCCGTCTATGCCCTGCTGACGGGAGGCGACTACGGGCACGATTGGGACCTTGAGCCGATCGGATAGCGCGTCCAGGTCGATGTGAACACCGCTGCTTACGGCGTTGTCCATCATGTTCATGGCCACGGCAACCGGGATGCCGAGGTCGATGAGCTGGGTGACCAGGTAGAGGTTCCGGTTGAGGTTCGAGGCATCCGCCACGACCAAGATGAGGCGGATGTCCAGGTCCTCGTCCGCCTCCCCGATCAACACCTCCCGGGCGATGGAATCGTCGAGGGACTTCGGGGTAAGGCTGTACATCCCCGGCATGTCGTGCAGGCGAAGCGTGCCGCCGTCCGGGCCCGTTACGAGGCCCGTCTTTTTCTCCACGGTCACGCCGGGATAGTTGCCCGTTTTCTGGCGGAGCCCGGTCAACGAATTGAATACGGACGTCTTGCCGGTGTTAGGGTTGCCGACGAGGAGCACGTCGTACATGGATTCCCGTGCCGTGTATGTATCGGTTGTTTCGGCCATGTCCAAAGATGGGTCAAAACGGAACGGTTTCGCGACCGGGTCTGGAAACCCGCCACGTCCGGATCGGATCAATATAAACCGGAACGTTCGAAAAGGGAACAAAAAGCGGAGCGTCTGGACCGGCCGGGCAGACTGGACCGGCCGGGCAGACTGGCCCGACCGGGCTGTCCAGGCCGGCCAGTCAATTCAGATGGTTGTACCTGCAGGGCGTAAAGGGAATGAGCTTGCCGTTGCCGTTACCGTATTCCGCTTCGGAGGGCTTGTTGTACATACCCGATAGTCTCTGGAAACTGGTCATGGCCCGTCTGAGGACCTGCACGAACATTCTGAAGCCGGGCAGAGGCATTTTGACGACCGTGTCGTCAAATGTCACGTCGATGTGTTTCGATGCCATGCTCTCCGGACTTTGTTGCTCGATGTATTCGAAAGTCTGTACGACGCAGTCCAGGAGTTCGCGGAACTCGCCCGTCGACAGGGCGATGTTGGTGCGCCGGTAGATGACGTGGATGTGCCTGGAACGACACGAATACACCCGGGTCAGGTTCTCTTCATCCTGTGCGAGCAAGGTGTGGTTCTTCATCGGATTCTCCTGGTGTATCCTTCGTAGTGAATGCCCTGTCTTGCCGGGTTCTGTTGAACCTTCGGAATCGCCGCCATGCCAGTGAAAGCCCCGTCCAGACCAGGACCACGGCGCCGGCCGACGCCACGCCCGCGATGAGCTGGCCGAACCAACCGGCCGCTTCGCCCGTATGAATCCAACGCAGCCATATGCGGATCTGTCGTCCTATGTTCAGGCTGGTGAAGGGTACCCATTTGACTAGTTCCGCATCGCTCGTAGATACGGTAAGGGTCGAGCGGGTCAGCGGAATGCGGTTGTCCATTTCAGATACGGTCAATGTGGTGGTCTCCGCGCCTTCCTCCGGCAGGTTCAGCGTGATGTACGCCCATTCCGGAACCTGCTTCCGCGCCGCGTCCAGAAACGATTCGGATGGTGCGACAGGCAACGGTGCAGATTCGTCTTCCGGGTTTGCCGGTTCCGCTTCGGCCTGCGTAGCCTGTCGCGGGGGTTCCGTACCCGTGAGCGTGTAGACCAGGTCGCCGGCCCAACGATAGGAAATGACCACGCCGCTCAACGAGATCAGGAAAAGGGCGGGAAGGCACCAGATGCCAAAAGCATTGTGCCAGTTGAAATCCCTGGCCTTTCCCTTGATTTTGAAGTTCGGCACGAAGACCGCTTTAAAAGCCGCGAAGGTCCACCTGCGGGGCCACCAGATGTACAACCCCGTGATGGTCAGCAGGAAGAATGCCAGGTTGCAGGCGCCGGTAACCGCGCGGGCGACCGCTCTGTTCTCGCCTTCCGCGCCGAACCAGCGGTGCCAGTACACGATCTCCCGGAGAAAATCGCGGACGGCGATATTGCCTTCGCCCCGGACGTCCCCGGTATAGGGGTCGACGAAGACGGTTTTTGCACGGCCGAATCGCACGACGTACGCCTCGGCCGGATCGGGACGGATGGTAACAGAGGTGGGCGCCGCTTCGGACTCGACGTCCCTAACAGCCGTGAGTACCGCGTCGAGATCCAATCGTTCCGCTCCGGGATGGGGCGGATGAACCGTGGCGTAATCCCGGTTGGCGTAATCGACGATCTGGCTCTGGAAGGTAAGCAGTACGCCGGTGACGGACATGATCAGAATGACCACACCGGCTACGACGCCCGACGTGAGATGGATCCAGAAGATGGTTTTTCGAATCATGAAAGCCCCACGGTAATCCGATGGAATTGACACCGAAAACCAGGGGGCGTATATTTGAAAACAGGCCGGGACCGGATTGTACTCGCCAAGTGTACGTATCCCCCTGGTCCAGGGACTATCGGGGAGAGCCGGCCAGCTGAACCGATAGTCCTTTTTTAAACCCTTCAGTTCAGATTCTTTCCACCATGACCGAACGGGCCTCCGCGCATCGTATGGACAGGTGGTAGCGCCGAACGCGTATTTCGATCGGGTCGCCCATGGGTGCGCGTTTGATCAATTCGACGGTTGTTCCGGGGAGCAGCCCAAGTTCCATCAGGTGTACTTCTTCTCCCGCCGTGCCCTTGATCTGCCTGATCGTCGCTTTCTCGCCCGGTTTCAATTCATCCAGACTAATCGTCTGTGCTTGCGTGGTGGTAAAGAGTTCGGAATGCATGGGTTATCTCGTGTCAGATGGTCCTGTGCCGGTATTTGCTACGGAACTGAAAGGTGTTTTTCGTATAGGCAGTGTCCCCTTTTTGCGTAGATGGGTTACCTGGTGTACGAGGTAACCGGTTATCCATAGAAATGAAGCGATGCAGTGGACGACGATCCAGGTGACGCGCCAGATTTCGCCGACCGACACCTGAATCAGGTACCCGGATACGACCATGGGCGCCATGGTCAGCATCATGCCGATCCCGCTCCGCCGTCCGGAGGTAAATCCTCGGCGATAGTGGTCATAGATATGGCCCTTCCATATGAGTCCGAACGCGAATACCGCGAACGGTGCGACCACAATATGGAGATATTGCACGGCGGGTTGCCACGAGTGGCCGACCACGGAGAAGACATCCGCGGGTTCCATCAGGTATCTCATGACGGCGTAAACCACGCCGGTGACCCCGACGAGGATCGTCGAGACATGCATGAACCAGACTTCGATCCTGCTCAATGTTCCAGTTGATCCTTGATGACATGATGTATCGCCAGCATGCGCCGTACCGCGTCGGTGGTACTGCGCGTCGTTAAGGTGGCGCCGAGAATGCCGCGTATTCCCCGGTTTACGGCGAGTTGGGCGTCCAGGCGCTGACCCGGGAACAGCCCATACCACGCATCCGGCGGGATGTACTCGGGCGGTTCGTTGAAAACCAGCAGTTCCACGCGTTGTACCCTGTCGTCCGGGTCAATGGCCACCATGATCGTTTCGTCCAGCGTCCGCACGATATGACTGTCGAAATAAGCGACTCCCGCGATACGGCCTTCCTTCACGGCCACGTAGGGATAGACGATCAAGCTTCTTATGGGTACGCGGGCCAGACCGCCGGCATCGGTTTTCTGCTTCTCCGTAAGGTAAATCGTCTGCCGAACGATTTCGCATTTCGGAAACGCCATCTCGAGAGCTTCGCCCACCGACAGGTAAACGCTGGCCGAGGAAGCGGCCGGCATCGCTATCAGCGCGACAGCCGCAAGGAACCATCGGCCCAACCGCAGTACCGGATCCGACGAAGTGGAATCAATGGAAGGACAGGACGCCACCCGGTCCTCCAGATTCCAATCGGTCCTTTAGTCCGCTTGTCGCACGGGCAACGAGACCTTTGCCGGTAGATTCCAGTACGAGAATTTCGATCCCTTCGTGTTTCGCCGCCCATTCAAGGGCGCGTTCCGGTCCGAGCACGTACAGTCCGGTCGAAAGGCAGTCCGCCGCAAGTGCGTCGTCCGCCCACACGGTGAGCGAGCCGAAATCCCGCACGGGCATTCCGCTGTGCGGGTCCAGTATATGGCTGTATGCCCTTTCGCCGATTACGAGGCTTCTCTCGCTGTTCCCCGAAGTGGCCAGCGCTCCCCGGTCGATGGTAAGCGTCAGCGCAGTTCGTTGCCGGTCCGATGGATCTGCCACGTCGAATCGAACGGGTCTGCCGGCGCCGAAAAGCGCGACCTGCCCGCCCAGGTTGATCGTGGCGGCTGTCGCATCCGAATCTTTCAGGACTCGTATCGCGTCGTCCAGGCCGGCGCCTTTACCGAATCCCCCCTCGTCGATGTTCAGATCGGGATGCCGCCGCACGGCGGTGTGACCGTCTATCCCAAGTGCTTCCAGTCCCGGCAGGCCGACAGCCCAGTCGAGCAGGTCGCGGTCAGGCTTCGTCCCACCGCTTCGCAGTCCCCATATCTCCGAGAGTTTTCCTATACCGGGATCAAAGGCGCCGCCGGTAGCCTTCCACCACCGCTTGGCATGCGACAGTTCCAAGGCGAACTCGGAGGAAAGTCTCACGGGCTCGTTCACTGCGGCTTCATTCAAACGGGACAACTCGGTGTCTTTCCTCCAGGTCGACAGCCTCCGCTCGGTCCGCTGCAGCGCCTCAAGCGCCTTCTCGCTCGCGTCAAGGGCCGTGCGCCGGTCCCGGGCTTCGACCGAGATCGTCACCGTCGTGCCCATCACGGCCAGATGACGCTCGATGCGCACGAGAGCGGGTCGTTCTTCGACCGGAAGAACCAACCCGTGTATAATAAGCAACAGGCTGATAATCATGAACTAGAAGACGTATCCTACCTGGAAGTTGAACTGGTCAAGTCCCGAGTCGGTCTCGTTGGTGTTGTTCTTGTAATCCACCTTGAAAACGATCCGGGGTTCGGGCTGATAGGCGAAGCCGATCGTCAGGCTTCCCTTGTCGTTCGCCGGGTTCGATACGTAACCCGAAGGCACGGAGACCTGCGTGTTCACGCGCTCGTACCGCAGATAAGGCATAAAGGACTGTCCGATGTAACTCGTGCGGTGCAGCAGGTCGTATCCAGCCTGTACGTAGAATCCATTCAACGTTTCACCCACGGAACCGCTTCCGGTTTTGCCGAGCGCCTCGTTCAATGCCGCCACGTCGCCCAGTGACGCGTAGGCGGCGAGGGCGCTCAGCCACAGTCCCGAATGGCGAATGTCGACATGGCCTTCGTAGATTCCCGTCGGGACCTTGACGTTGGCGTTCTCGCGGGCCAGCTCCTGCCCCGAGTTGCCATAGTAGAAAGACCCTCCGAAGAGGAAGCCGGGCCGCGGCGTGACGTCGGCCCGGCCGACCAGCGCGAAATGGTCGCTAACCGCTCTGCCGCCTTTCTGCCGGCCGCCGCGCAGGCCGCCGGAAGAGAACTTGGAGCCTCTAAGTCCGTTGACGATGTACGCCCTGTAGGAAATCGTGCCCGTGTCGCCGTAGATGCCCATCCCGTTTTCCCGCCACGTACTTGGCATGATGGCTTTCTCGACGTCCGGCCGGTTCGCGCCCATATAGACCGTCGGTTCGTGCAACTCATTGACCAGTCCCATGGGGACGAGCAACAGGCCGAAGCGCATGTTGAAGGCGGGGCTGTGGGTATACTCCAAGTGGATAAACTCGGCCGAAACGCTGCCACCCGCACCCGTCGAGCCGTGTTCGAACTCGAACTCGGTATTGAGCAGCCATTTGCTGTTGAACTTGTACCCGACGTACACGATGGCGCGCAGCAGGTCGGTCACGTCCGTCTTGCCTCCGTCCGAGCCGTCGTCTTTTTCAGCTGCATAGTTGAAATAAACCGCTTCGCCGTAACCGCCGATGGAGACGCCGCGTTCGGTCCGGTAGATTTTGGAGGCCGCGGGACCGAAGCCGAAGCGCATTTGATCAGCCTCGACCAGGGCTTCGCCCAGTTTCAACTGTTCGATCTCCTGGGCCAGCGCGTCTATGCGCCGCTTGATTTCCTCGGATTCATCCTTTGCGTCTGTTGCGTCATCCTGGGCGAATAGGACCTGCGGGCAGATCAGCAGGCTTATCGTGACAATCAGTAGAAGACGGTACATCAAACAGCGTTCTTTCAACGATTATATTGACCCTGGCATGTGGCCAACATATATTAAAGAATAAGAGGGTCGCGTACGTCCGTACCGCCCTCAGGGACATTAACACCTGTCCTGCCAGGGACTATCGCCGGGCTTGCCGGGCCATGTTGCGATAGTCCCTTTTCGTTTGCCGGCAGCGCGCGTTCCGCTGCCAATACACCGAATGCTTCCACGTCCCTTACGCCGACTCCGATCGGATGACAAGGCATTCGCCCACTTCCTCGCACACCGCGCAGGACTCGAAATCGCAGATCGTCAGCACGTTGGCGTTCCAGTAGGACTTGAGGAACGCCTTTCCGTGGGGATCTTCCGACAGGAGGAACTGCAAGAAGAGCAGCAACCGTTCCCCCGTCTTGGCGCTGATCAGGTGTTCGATCTTGCACGCGTCGATCTCCGCCTGTTCCGCGTCGATATGCAGGACGCCCTTTAGAAAGGCGATGATGATCTGACGGTGGGACCAGACGGACTGCGCCAGCCGGTTTCCCTCCTCCGAAAGTTTGAGGAACCGGTTCCTGTCCTCTTCGAGGTATCCCTTTTCCCGGAGCGACTTGATCATGATCGACGCGCTTCCCGGCGTGATGTGCATTTCCCGGGCCACGTCCGAAACCCGGGCGTATCCCTGTTCTCCGATCAACTGCTGGACCGTCATCAGGTAGTGTGCGCCGCTGTGCGTGATCTCGTTGTGCTCGAATTCTTTCCAGACATCCATCTCACTGTCCGATTCGTTATGGCAACCATCGTGTTGCCGACACAATAAAAATATTGGCTTATCAAATATGTCGTCAAATAATAAAACCTTTCGTGGGACTGTCAAGAAAAAAGTAGATAATCCGCAAATTTACTGTGGTCCCGCCTGGTTCCCTTGGTCGCGCCTTATCGCCCACGCCCTGTCCCGCCTGGTCTCTCATGCACGCCCGGGCGCGGGTACCTGAAAATGTGTTCCGTGGTTGTGTTGACGGAAGGTTGGATGTATTATGTACGATAGGCGTTCTGTACTCTTGACCATAAACCTCCGGAACCCTCGGCATGACGAATACGATTCCTTTCGCGGAACTTTCGGAGAAGCTCAAAGGCAACGATCTGCCCGATATGCTGATCCGGGACCATCTCGACAGGATGGAGCCGCTCTACTTCGAGCGCTATGAGCCCGGAGTGATTCGGCGACACATCGAGATGATCAACAGGCTGGGGCCGGACAACGCCGCGGAGATCGACGTCGAGCCCCTGGACGATTCCACGTGGCGGCTTACCGTCGTGGCTTTCGACAACCTGTCGGTAATTTCGATCCTGTCGGGCCTCCTGGCGTCTAATGGATTGAGCATATGGCGGGGCGACGTGTTCACCTACACCGACGCGGCGCCGGCGGTAGATGGGCGCAAACGGGCCCTGCGGCCGAGACGGCGCCGCCGCCTGCGTCCGGGCACACCAGCCGCGCCGCCGGGCATCACCTCGACGCCGTTGAGGACGCAGCGGAAAATCGTGGATGTCTTCCGCGTGGGTGCGTCTTCGGAGGCGCTTCCGGACTGGTCCGCCATTGCGCGGGAAATCAAGGATGCCATGCGCGGCCTGCGGATGAACAGCGCGTGGGCGCTGCAGCGAAGGATCAATGAGCGCGTCGTGGACTACCTCCGACACGAGGAGGACGCGGAGCGCTCCTCCATGTTACCGGTGCGCGTGGCGATCGACAACGACACCGGGACCTGGGTGACCCGCCTCGACATCACGGGCCAGGACACCCCCGCGTTCCTGTACGCCCTTTCGACCGCCCTGGCGCTGCGCGACATCAACATACGCAGGATCGATATTGCGGCCGCCGGGGTCGAGGTGCAGGACACGCTCGAGGTCACCGACCGGCGCGGATGCAAGATTACGAATCCGAGGAAACTCCATGAACTGCGTTTCGTGATCACCCTCATCAAGCAGTTTACCCATCTGCTGACCCGGGCGCCGAATCCCGCCCAGGCCCTGGAACACTTCAACCAGCTGATCGACCAGGTCCTGTCCAACGTACCGCCGGGCCGGGCGATGGAGGAGATGTTCGACCAGCTGGAGAAGCAGGAAGTGATCAGTGCGATGGCAACCCTCTTCGGCACGAGCGATTTCCTGTGGAAGGACTTTCTCAGGATGCAGTACAAGAACCTGTTCCCCGTGCTGCAGGACATCAGGGTGGTCGGTATCGTAAGATCGCGGGAGCAGATGGAAGGCGAACTGGCCGCGCGGTTGTCGAAGGTCGGAAGTTACGCCCGCCGCAAGGAGTTGCTGAACCGGTACAAGGACAAGGAGATGCTCCGGATAAGCATGCGCCAGATACTGGAGAAGAAGCAGGACATCCAGGCCTTTTCCCGCGAACTCACCACCCTGGCGGAGGTGGTCCTCGAATCCGCGTACGACATCTGCGACCAGGAACAGCGCCGGCAGTACGGCGCGCCCACGCTGCCTTCCGGCGCGCCCTGCGTCTTCAGCATCTGCGCGTTGGGAAAGTGCGGCGGGCGGGAGTTGGGTTGGGCCTCGGACATCGAACTGATGTTCGTCTACGCCGGACAGGGCAGTACGAGCGGACCCCACGTCGTGCTGAATTCGGAGTACTACGAGCGGCTCGTTCGCATGATCTGCAGCACCATCGAATCCCGGAGAGAAGGCCTGTTCGAGATCGACCTGCGGCTCCGGCCCTACGGCGAAAAAGGCGCCCTGGCCTCGTCTCTGGAGAAGTTCTACGCGTATTTCAACGAAAAGGGCGGCGCCCTGCCCTACGAGCGCCATGCGCTGATCAAGCTGCGCG
Organism: bacterium; assembly: GCA_965207085.1. GTDB lineage: Bacteria > JAAXHH01 > JAAXHH01 > JAAXHH01 > JAAXHH01 > JAAXHH01. The sequence goes on from CBDBLQ010000002.1 coordinate 1,481,142, forward strand.
CCATCGGGGGCGATCCGGTCCTGGGCGGGGACGTCGAGGACGCTCGCGACGCTTTCGTGTACCATGAAGCCCCGGTCGACGGCAGGTCGTGGACCCATCTTCGCGAGCGGCAGAACGACGAACTGGTCGAAGCCGGCGCCATTAACGTCAAATACAGTTACGGCGGCCTGATCGACATCGAGTACTTCGTGCAGGATCTGCAGATCTTCTACGGCGCCCGGAACGACGCCATCCGGGGACCGAACACGCTGGAGGCCATGGAAGCCCTCAACCGGGCCGGATACCTTTCAGACGAAGAGCGCGGCATGCTGGACCGGGCATACCGGTTCCTCGTCAGGCTGATCAACGCCCTTCGCATGGTGCGCGGCAACGCCCGGGACCTCGTCCTTCCGGACCGGTCTTCCCAGGAGTTTCTGTTCCTTGCCCGACGCCTGGGATACGAGGAGGGAGACGGCGCGGGACCGGACGAGCAACTGCGGTGGGACATAGAACGAAACATGGAATGGGCGGCCAGGGCGCTGAGGACCCGTTTCGTCCACAAGCTGTTCGATTGACGGTTACGGTCCGGCGGCTTCGGTCCGACGGCCCCGGGCAGGACTTCTCGGTATGGCACGATGAAACTACGGCTGAACATATGGACCATGGGACTGGGCCTGCTCGCCGCGTTGACGCTGGCCGCGAGCCTGGCCGTCCTCGTCCTGCTGGGTACCGGCTGGGGCAATGACTTGGTCCGACGCGCCGTGGTGCGGACTGTCCAGGACCGGCTCAACGGACAGGTAACGATCGAACGCGTCGAAACCGGCCTGCGGACGCACCTGGCGATGCAGGGGGTGTCCTTGCGCCTGGCGGACGGCCATGGCGGCGGGGAGGTCGCGGGCGCGGACGAAATCAGGATAGGCTTCAACTTCTGGGACGCCGCGGTGGGCGATGCGCCGCTCTACAGCGTCGGGATCGACGGATTTCGCATGGCGTATATTGAAGACGCAGCCGGAAGCGGACTGAATGCGCTGGATCTCCTGCTGAAGGATCCGGCGCAGGTCGGGGAAGTAGCCGGGAGCGGAGAAGCGACGCTTGACGGGGAAGCGGCCGGGACATCGGATGAGGGAACGTCCGGCCTGCCCTTCGATCTGCGCGACTTGCGGATCCGGAACGGCACGTTCCGCTATTTCGATCCCGGGGATTCCACGGCGGTGAGCGCCGGGGAAGTCGGTTTCAGCGGCTCCCTGCTCCGGCCGTTCACGGTGGAAGGCGAGATCGACGCTGGGCACATGGCTTACCGTATCGGAGGTTATGAAGACGCGGCAACGAATATGCGCGCGGACGTGTATTTCGAAGGGGACGACCTTACGGTTCACGACCTGACCATGGAATCCGCCCACGGGCCCCCGATAAGGTATCACGTGACCGGCGAAATTTCGACTGCGGACGGTAATCCCGCCACGCTGGATTTCGCGGCGAACGGACAGGTTGGCGCTATACTGCGGATCATCGGCTTCGAAAACACCATGCCGGGGATCTTCAGCATAACCGGGTCGCTGCGCAACAGCCTGTCCGATCCGGCCATCGAGGCCAGGTTCGCTTCGCCGGGGGTGCGATCGGAGTACGGAGCGTTCAACTTGGCCGCGGTGGATATGGCCTATGCGCGGAACGTGCTCACGGTCAACCGCTTCCGGGGCATGCATGAGGCCGGATGGATATCGGGACGGGGCCTGCTCGATTTCAGCGGTGAATCCACCGGATACCGCCTGCAGCTGGAGTCACCCGGCATCGTGCTTCCCGCGCTGCCGACGGTCCTCGTCAGCAACGGGAGCGAGCTGGAGGGCGAGGTGGGATTGGCCTTCGAAATGGAAGGCGTCGGCTTCGACGATGCGCCCCGCAGGGCCGATCTGAGCGCTTCTTCCGCTCTGGTGAGCATAAGCGGACTACCGCTGCGGGAGGTAACGGCAACGGTCGCGTACCGGCGCGGTCAGTTGCGGGCAGACCTTCGGGAAGCGTCATTCCGGGCCGTCACCGAAGGCTACTTCGGCACGGACGGGAAGATTCAGCAGACCGGTTCGGTCGAGGTGCGTGACGTCGGCAGGCTGCCCCCCCCGCTGGATTTCGCAAGGCTTCGCGGTTCGGCCGAACTGGATCTCTACCTGCTGGGCACGCTTCGTCGACCGACCGTGCGGCTCGGTGGCTGGGTCAGCGGTCTGGCCTATGGCGATGTCCTCCTCGGCGAAACGAAAGTCGAGGGGTTTCTGGACGAACGAAGCAACCTGACGATCAATGCCGTGCTGGACAGGCTGGAGTTTCGTGCCAGCACGAACCTGGCCGGCGACCGGGCTGTATCGGGGTACTTCAACGTGCATGACCTCAGGCTCCGAGATTACCTCGATCGCGAGTCCTTGTGGGGGCTGGATGCCATCCTTCGCATGCGGGGCGATATTTTCGGCACCATTCAACAGCCCTCCGTAACGGGGAAGGGCACCGTCCAGAACCTGGCGATTCAAAACGAAGACCTGGGCGACACCGACCTGGAAATGACGATCGACACGGACCGCTTGGCGTTCACCCTGACCCGGTCGCCGGGCCCCACCGTATACGCGGAAGGATCCGTAGAATTGGCCGGGCAGTACCCCTACGATCTGCGGGTTGATCTGCGGCAGACTTCGCTGTCTCCCCTCCTCTCCATACTCTCCAAGAGACCGATTGTAGGCCGCGCCGGCCGGTTCAGCGGGAACATCCATGCCGTGGGACTGGCCGGATATCCCGACCTTTCCACGATAACGGTCTCCCTCGATTCACTGGATGTATTGATGAACGACCGGTTGCTGCATTCCGAAGCCCCCTCCACCGTGAAACTGGAGAACCAGGTCATTACAGTGGACGATTTCAGGCTGACGGGCGACTACGGCCAATTAACCGTCAATGGTACGGCGAGTCTCGGCGCGGAAGGTCCGGTCGACCTCGAAACCGTCCTGGAAAGCGTACAGCTGGAACTCTTCTCTCCTTTCCTGGTGTCGGACGGCATATTCAGCGGCGCCATGGACGGCGTGATCTCCCTGGGGGGCACCCCGGAGGATCCCAGGATCAACAGCCTGCTGACCGTCTCGGACGTGAATTACGCGATCGAAGGCAGATCCAACCAACTGGGCACCGTGACCGGCTCGGTGCAATACAGGGACCGGGTACTCACGGTTCCCGAGTTATCCGTGCAGACGCCGCTGGGGCTGTCGGAGATCAATCTGACCTATCCCATAGACCTGCGCTGGGCGCCGGCGGACCAGCCGGAAGCGGATCCGTCCGGTGAAAGATACACGGCGTCCCTGGTCGTGGACAACCTGACCGTGGCCCCGCTGCGGGAGTTCTTCGAGCTGGTTCCCGCCGACCTCGACGGTTACATCAAGGGCAGGATCGACGTGAACGGTTCGGTCCGTGACCGGAGTGACGTTGCGGGGGGCATGGAGCTGGATTCGCTGAAACTCTTCGGCCTGCAGAACGAGTTGGTGAACACGAATCCCGTCAGGCTGCATTTCGACGGGGTCCACATCCATATGGATTCCGTATCCGCCACGATCCGCCGCATAGCCCAACCTGGTGACAACCGGGGCCGGCTCACGATGCGCGGCCGCCTGGCGTACGTCAATGGCGGAACGGGTGCGGGCGCGTCCGAATTCACCATCTTGGGAGAGCAGATCAGGATGGACGCCGTAATGGCACTGGCGAATCTCGACCTCCCCCTGGACGGAACCGTGAATACCCGGATCGACATCTCCGGCCCGGCATCCGACCAGGTCATAGACGCCCGCGTTTCCATGGATCAATTACGATACAACGAGGCCATCCTGGACAACCTGGCCGCCCACATCGTCCACAGCGGCGGGAAGGTCGACATCCGGGATCTGCGTGTTCGAGAAGGCGACGATACCATCACCGCTCGAGGAATCATACCCTTCGAACCGGGCCGTACGGTGCGGAACGGCAATGCGGCCGGTTCGGAGGACATCGCGCTGATCGTGGAAGGGGACGATATCGACCTGTCCTTCCTGAGCGGCATATCATACGATCTGGAACGTATCGAGGGGATGGCGGACATCCGCCTGTCCATCGGTGGAACGCCCGCCTCACCCCGAACGGTCGGCCAAGTCTCCGTGCGGGACGCGGCGCTGCGGATCCGCGAGATCGAACCGATGTTCCGGGCCGACGAACTCCAGTTCGAGGTCGATGGAAACGCCTTCACGCTGAAGCCTGCAGCCTTCCGCGCCGGAGACGGAACCATCCGTGTGTCCGGCGACCTCTTGACGGACCACCTGTCCTTCGCCGAAGTCGAGGCCTATGCCGACTTCAGTCAGGCGGACGTGGAGCGCCTCGGTTCGGCCATGCTCATCATAGACGGATCGCTGGCCTGGACCGGCGACCGGGAACTCTCACGGATCTACAACGTAGCCGACCCGCTTGTCGTCCGCGGCGTGGTCACGCATCCGCTGAATCTGGGAGAACTGCTGCTCGACAACGCGATCATACGCCCGCAGGACGCGCCGGACCCGTTTCTGGAAAGCATCGCGCTGGACGTCGCCGTGGACGTGACCGATCTGGCCGTCGAGAACAACATCGCCCAACTGGAGGTCGAAGGCGGAGTGGCCTTCGGCAATACGGCGCAGAATCCCCTGGTGACCGGAAACGCCATTGCCAGGGAAGAGGGCTTCATCAGGTACCTTGGCACCATCTTCGAACTGGATGCCGGTCGGATCGACCTGACCAGGCGCGTGCCGCTGGAGAATTTCACCGCGTTGATCGAGTACCCGGTGGCGCAACTCGACCCGGTTCTCAACATTCAGGCCAGGGCCTCCCGCGTGCGCGACATCTACGGCGCCGAATACGAAGTGGAACTGCTCGCGTCCGGTCCGGTGTCGACGGTGACGCCCCAGTTGCGGGCGGTGCCGCACGACGACGCCAGTCCGACTCACTGGGCTTCCGGGCCGCTGGCCGGTCCCGAGGTTATCTCTCTGCTGACCTTCGGCATGGCCGGACTCACTTCCCTGGGCACGCCCGACGCGATGACCGGAATGGGAAGAAGGGCCATCCTGATGGCCACCGGCGCATCGGCGGAGCGGTTTTTGAGACTTGACGAAGTACAGATCAAGGGCGACCTTTTCTCGGGCACCGGCGGTCAAGCCGGATCACCCGCGCAGATTACCCTGAGCAAGCGCATCAACCGTCGCGCACGTGTCAGCTACACCCGTCTGTTCGAAACTTCGGAATACACGTTGCGGGTCGGATACCAGTTGACGGATTTTCTGTTTATCGAAACCTTTTCCGAACAACTGGGCGAACATCCTCAGAATGGCATAGACCTCCGGGTTAAATTCCGATTTCGTTAACCCCGTACCCTGCTTGAAGACACGACAGGGCACCAACGGGCGGGCGATTCTAATGGTAGAGGGTATGCGGTTTTCCTCGCAGTCATCCGCTTCCGCCCGGTGCGGGATCACGCCGTACCGGAAACGGTTTCTCGTTGCGGTCTGGATCTTCCTGTTCCTTCCGGGTTTCAGCGCCGCGCCGGTCTATCCCCAACAGTTCTTCGTTGTCGACCGCATCGTAATCGAAGGCAATACGTCCATCGCGGATGAAAGTATTCTGGGTCTGATCGAGACCAGAACGGACGGGATCCTGCGCAACGGCCGGTTGAACGACGCCGTCTTGCGGGCCGACCTGGACGCGGTCGAGAGTTTCTACGTCAACAGCGGCTTTCTGGACGCCCGGGTCCGGGCCATTCGCGAGCGGGTCGACGGGAACCGGATCGGGCTCAGGATCGTGATCGACGAGGGTCGGCGATACACCGTGCGCGCAGTCCATCTGGCCGGCTTCGGATACCTGGCCGAGGACGAGGTCAGGAAAAGCCTGTCAACACAGGAAGGCCAGGTATTCTACCGTCTGCTTACCGCGAACGACCGGCGCAACATCCAGGGTCTCGCCGACCGCAGGGCGCTGCTCGACATGACGGTTGACTACCAGGTCGTGCAGCATCCGGAGGACCAAACGGTAACCGTTAACTTCCTGGTTGCCGAGGGCCATCCGATCCGGGTGGGCGACATTCGGATCCGGGGACTGCAGAAGACACGGCCGAACGTGGTGATCCGCGAACTGGAGATCGAGCCGGGAGAGCTGTACGACAACGCAAAGATCTCCCTGAGCCAGACCCGGCTCTTTCAGACGGGGTTGTTCAGAAGCGTGCGTCTGTCACCCGTACGGAGCGACCCCTCCGCCAACGTGCGGGACCTGGAGGTGGAGGTCACCGAACTGCCCGGGGGAGAGGTGAGCTTCGGCGCCGGATTCGCCTCGGCCGAACACTTCAGGGGCAACTTCAGCGTCGCCTATCGAAACCTGCTGGGGCAGGGGATCATCATTGGGTCCAACGGCCAGGTCAGCTCGCTCTTCCAGCAGTTGGACACCGGGATCACGCAGCCGTGGTTGTTCCGGACCCGGACGACGGGCATCCTGCGGGCGTTCTTCCGCCGCGAGGACCGTACCAGCCATACCGAGCGCGAGGTAGGCATGTCCCTGGCGGCAAACCGCGAACTCTCCCTTACGTACCAGAGTCAGTTGATCTATACCCTGAAGAACATCGAGGTGTCTTCGCTCAGCGAGGAACTGGCCGAACTGCTGCGAAGCGGAACGGAACCGGACAGCCTCCGGTCCAGGCGCGAGGGCAGTCTGACCGGGGTCGTTACGTACGACACGCGGGACGATATCCTGAACCCGACGAGGGGATTCTACGGTCAGCTCCAGACCGGCCTGGCCAGTCCGCTGCTCGGCAGTTCGACGCAGAACAGGAACTCGATACTGACGTTCATGGCCATCGCCCGCACCTACCTGCCCATTCCCAAGGCGCCTGATTTTTCGACTTCCCTGGTGTTCAGCTACGTGCAGGAGCTGGGTGAGAACCCCGTGCCCCTCGACCGGAAACTTTTTATCGGCGGCGACGGGTCGGTGCGTGGTTTCAGAATAAACCAAATCGGCCAGCCCGACGGCGGGCTGATTGCCATCAGTTCACAAAACGAGATCCGGTTTCCACTTTCCCGGTTTACCCTGGCGGTGTTCGCGGACTGGGGCGGGATCGGAAAGACGGTGGAGTCTTTCAGCTTCGGAGACCTGCTCCTGGGCTACGGGGGGGGGGTACGGGTGGACTCGCCGATCGGGCTGATACGGGTGGACGTGGGCTTTCACAATCAAAGCAATATCGACCCGCCCAATTCGAGAAAATACGACCGGACCTTCTTCTATTTCGGTCTCGGACAGGCGTTCTGATTTCGACCGGACGGCGCCTTCCTCCTGATTTTCATTAACCGCCGCGACATCGGTCGCGGCGTCAATCGCGGATTCATTCCGGGCAGGGAGACATGTTCGCCAAATCAAGGCTGCAGGCCTTCACGTACTATAACGAGTTTGCCCACGCGGACCGATGGCACGACGACTTTGCAGCGCTCAAAGCCGGCGGATTTCAATACGTTGTCTTTAGAGGCGGATTCGATCTGAGAAACCAACTGGCCTCGGAGGACCAGACGAACCGGTTGAAAGAAATGATCAGCGCCGCGGAAGAAGCGGGCATTCGGTCGATCCTGCACATCGGCAATCCGAAGGCCCTGTACCTGCTGCCCGACGCCCGGGCGTGGCGCATTGACTATGTACGGCGCGTAACGGAGGTATTCGGGTCCTGCAAGGGACTGTACGCGCTGCAACTTGAGGACGCGCCTACGGGAGGCAACGAACACCCCGAGGATCGCTGGCAACAGGTGATGGCGTCCGTCGAAGGCCGTCTGTTGACGATGGAACTGACCGAAGACGGATATCGGCATGGTCGCAGGATCTGGCAGATGGAACAGTATGCATCGTTCACAGAGGAGTTGGTCAAGACCGTGAAGAAGGTGAGATCGACCCTGAAAACGACGATGGGCTTCCATCTTGATGCCCTTCTGCCCACCGATACCCTGGTCCACTTTCAACGCACGGCCCAGGCACTGGACTTCGTCATCATTGATCCGGGATCCCTGCCGTTTCAGTCTGGGTCGGATACAGACCGCCTGATCCGCTGGGCGGCGCGCGTGGCCGGGTCGTTGGCGGACAGGGACGTCTGGATGGTCGTCGGTTCTCAGGTGGTACGGGGCAGGTATCAGGCCACGCGTCGGGAACTGCGGGAATGGACGGGTGCGGCTTGCGTGCCGGGCGTATCGGCCGTTGGCTGGCATAGCTGGGACGATACAGCGTGGTGGGAAGGCCGCGCCATACGAGGCCGGCCCCTGTCGGAATCGAACCCGGAGCAATGGGCGACGATTTCCACACTGAGTCGATCGGTAACGGAGATGGAACATACGAATGCACCGACTCCGGGATACAGGTGCCTGTTCTCGTACGATGCCTTCGCGAGCCGTGTGCCCGGGCTGGACGTGATGACGCCCCATAGCATCCTCGAAGAAAGTACGGAGCGGGAGGTGGGTTATGCGTCCGATCACCAGATATCAGACGGCGACAGACTCTCCGGGTGTGAATTGCTTTTCTGCACTCCCTGTCCGGCGGTCAAAGACACGGTCGTCGATCGGTTGATACGTTTTATGCGGGCAGGCGGATGGGTTGTGGGTTCGGCCGACGATTTCAGCCTGGACGAGGGGATGCGTCAATGCGACGCGCGGGAACGCGTGTTCGGCATCCGGAGTGAATCCGTCCTCAATGATCCGGATCGGATCCTGCTTACCGACGGATGGCCCGACCTGCCCGAGGGTGCTGCGCTCGAAGCGCACCAGTGGCGGGTCCGCCCGGCGGAAATCGACGAAGACGTGCGCGTCATCGGACGGTGGGGCGATGGTTCGGCCGCGGTGTTGTTGAAGCCGCACAAAAACGGCGGTGCATTGTACCTTGGGACCGAGCCGTACCTGTCGGCGGCTAGAGACCGCGACGGACACTGGCGCGAATTCCTGAGAGCCGTTCTGAACCGCGAAGTGCTCAAGCGCTTGTCGAGTGTATAGCAACCGCGGCCCGGCCCGCGGCGCGCGCGGGAATTACGGGCGTTCATTCCAGATTGGCGTGTCGGCCTTCCATGCCGCGCTCGGTTTCCTCGAGCCGCGCCATGAGCAGCATGACGCAGGCATCAAGCATCACGCCGAGGCTCTGTTCGAACAGCGTACCCATCGGCTGGTGCGAACGGTTTCCATGGCCGCCGGTCTTTTGCGGTGATTTCGGCGTGGGCGCGGGTATGACGACGACTACGTCCGCCAGCCGGGCGGTGGGAGAGGCCGGTTCTGCGGTCACTGCCGCTACGCGCGCACCGACCTCGGCGGCTTTACCGGCGTAGAGGACCAGGCGGTCCGTTACGCCGGATCCCGATCCGATCAGCAGCAAATCGCCCGATTCGACGGAAGGCGTGGTTGTTTCGCCCACCACGTGGGCATGGCGGCCGAGTTGCGCAAGCCGCATGGCGAAGCTTCGCATGACCAGACCGGAACGTCCCGCGCCGGCAACGAAAAGCCGCCGAGCCCCAGTGACTTCCCGTACCAGCACCGCGACTTCCTCGCATGAGATCTGATTCAGCGTCCGCCGAAGCTCGTCCAGTATGTTCCGGCGAATCACGTCGAATTGGGAGGAGCCTTTCTGGTCATCCATCGGTTCGATGCACGATCTCCATGATTTGCCGGATGGCCTGGACGGCGCGACCGGGATCGACGTTTCCGGTAACGTAACCCCCAACGACCACGATGTCCGGACTGTGGGGTATCAGCCGCTCGATCATCGGGGGATTCAGTCCGCCCGCCACGGCCAGCCCTGCCCGTTCGACCACCGCGCCGACCCGGTCGATCCCTTCCAGCGTCTGCCCTGAATCGGCTTGCCCCCGGGCGTCGAAAGCCGTGTGCAGACAGATGTAGTCCAGTCCGTACAGATCCAGTCTGCGGGCCAGAGCGACCGCCTCGTCCACTTCGCGCGCGGTGATCAGGTCGGCCATGACCCGGCCGCCGGACCGTTTCGCCCGCTCGCCCGCCTCCTGAAGCGTAGCCGGGTGGGCCGTCCCGAGCACGGTTACGATGTCCACCCCCGCATCGAAGGCCAGGCCCGCTTCCACGGCGCCGGCATCCGCGATCTTGAGATCCGCCAGGATCTTCTTGTTGGGGTGTTCCCGCCTGATCTCGACGGCAATGTCGATCCCGTATCGGATCAGCAGGGGCGTTCCGAGCTCGATGATGTCCACGTCGTCAGCAGTCTGGTCCAGCAAGCGGCAAACCGTATCCGCGTTCGGCGTGTCCAGGGCGAGTTGGAGCAGCATGATGGGCATGTCCGGGGGGCGAAGGTGGACAGCGGGACCGATGCGACCCGGTTAGTCCACACCGTCGCCGATACAAACCCGGAGCAGGTTCGGGTGTTCCGGGAAATCCTTCGTACCGGCGCCGTAACCAATCTTCTTCAACACCATCCTTGGCAGGACCCCGTGCCCGTCGGCCGCGGCTTTCAGAAACGCGGCGCCGGTCGGGGTGACCAGTTCACCTTCGATTCCGGTGTGGTAGACCGGCATGTCGCGCATCAGTTCAAGCGCACCTGGTGCGGGGACCGGCATCCGGCCGTGCGCACAGTGGATAAAGCCGCGTCCCACGGGCAGCGCCGATGCGTACACCTTGTCTATGTCGAGCAGGGCCAGGCCTATGCAGGCGCCCACGACATCGACGATCGCGTCCACCCCGCTGACTTCGTGCAGGTGGACCTCCTTTTTCGAAATGCCGTGCACCTTGCTTTCTGCCGTCGCCAGATGATCGAAGACCCGGATGGCCCGGTGTCTGACGGATCCATCGAGCGTGCTGCCTTCGATGATGGACGTCAAATCATCCAGGTGCCTCGCTTCCCCGTGGTCGTGAAAGGGTCCGGCTTCGCCGGGTCCTTCGACAACTTCACGGCCCTCCGCGGTTCGGACGAGGACATCGATCTTGGTCCCCGCGATATGCTGCCGGGTCACCCTCTTCCTGGTGAGCCGGTAACCGTCCAGGGGAAGCTTCCCCAGTTCGCCGTTCAGCGTATCGAAATCCAGGCCGGCATCCACCAGCGCGCCAAGGATCATATCGCCACTGATGCCGGAGAAGCAGTCGAAGTACGCTATGGCCATTCTTCCGTCCCATATATAAATGACCGGACGATTACCGTTCATCGTCCGGTCATGAGAAACGGCAAAAAAGACGGGTCCGCCTAATTACGGGGGCCGCCGTCCGAGCCGCCGTCCGAGCTGGCGTCCGCGTTCGCTTCCCCGCTCGCGTCCGCGGCTTCAGTGTCCGCGTCTGTGGATTCGCCGTCCGCGCTCGCTTCCCCGCCGGCATCCCCGGCTTCACTGTCGTGGCCGTTCCCTTCCTCCATCTCCCCTTCGGTCATCTCCTCTTCCGCCATCTCTTCTTCGGTCAACTCGGCTTCTTTCAGTTCCAGGGCGACCAGCAGTTCATCCACGTCTTCCGGCCAGGCCTCGTTCAACTCCAATGCGATCGTCAGTTGATCGGCGACGGTTTCCATGGATTCTTCCGTGATGCCCATTTCTCCGAGGCTTTCCTTGAAACTCTTGCCTTCGTATTCGATTTCACCTCCGGAGACGGAAGTGAACTGGGCCAGCAGGGTCTCCTTCCACGCAGCCTGGTCGACCCCCTCTAGATGGCCCTTCAACGGTTCCTCGTCCACGGCCGCGGCAACGAAGTCGTCGATCACGCCCATGATCATTTCTTCGCCGCCCAGCCGGTCATACAGGGGGCCGTCCATGACCCATTCCATATTCGGGTCGTCATGCTGGGCATGCAGCGGTGCGGCGGTTCCGATCACCAGCAACAGCACGGAAAGCGCCGCGGAAGTCGTAGCCATTCGAGTCATTTGAAAGTCTCCTTGTCCCGTGTCGGGGGTACGGTGTTCAGGGTTATACAGGAAGATAGGGAAATCCAGTAAAAAATCAAAGGATTCTCCCCGGGAAGACCGGACCTGCGAAGCGATCACAACAGACAGGTGTCGATGACGTGGGCGACGCCGTCGGCGTCGTTGGTCGGCGCGACCAGATTCGCGGCACGCCGCACGGCGTCGGGCGCGTTCCCCATGGCCACGCCGAGACCGGCGTATTCGATCATGTCCAGGTCATTGAAATTGTCGCCGATACTGATCATCCGCTCCGCGCTGATTCCGTAGCGTTCGCCGACGAAAGCGAGCGCGTTCGCCTTGGACACGCCGGCCGGTACGATTTCCATACACCAGTAATCGCCCACCAGGGTGCTGCGCGAGAGTATGACACCGATCCGGTCGCCGTACTCCGCCAGTTCCGCCTCCAGTTCATGCATGGACGATCCCCTTCCGGCCACCGCGATCTGCGCCGGGTCGCGTTCCAGCACCTGTTCCAGACCGTCCACCTGAAAGGCCTTGTCCGCGTTGGCCTCCAGGTAGCGTTCCCGCCAGCCGTTCGGCGAGCGGGGGGGTTCAAACCAGATATACCGGCTTTCCGGGACCGGTTCGTAAACGAGTGGGTCGTGACCGCGCAGCCTGCAGAAATCGACCAGGTCGGCCGCCAGCCCTCCAGGCAGGTTTACCGCCCTGAGCAGCGGGCCGTCCAAGGATTCGAGTATGAGCGCGCCGCTGTGGAAGATCAGTGTCGTGGAGGGCGGCGCCTGCTCCGCCGCCGCCCGGCCTGAGTTCAGGCTCCGCCCGGTACAAAGTGCTACGCGCTTGCCGGCCGAGACGGCCCTTTGAAGCGCCTGGCGCGTCCCCGGGGAAACCTCGCGGCGCGACGTCAGCAATGTGCCGTCGATGTCGATGGCGATCAGGTCGTAGGTCATGCCTCCGGTTCTTTCAGGTCAGGGTATGAAGCGCTCGACAGCCCGGGCGACGCCCTCGTCGTCTACCGAAGCCGTGACATAATCCGCCCGGTCGCGGACTTCGGGCGGTCCATTGCCCATGGCCACGCCCAGGCCCGCGACGTCGAGCATTTCGAGGTCGTTCAGGTTGTCCCCCACGGCCATGACCTCGGCAGGATCGATCCCGAGGAGCCGGGCCAGCCTGCGCAGTCCGTCGCCCTTGGACACGCCGGATGGCATGACCGTGATGACATGGTAGCAGGGGTCCCATGGACTGATTTCGAAGACCACCTCCGTGTCACGAAGTTGGGCCCGAAGGTGTGATTCCCGGGACTTGACCCGTTCGTTGCGTTCGGCCACGGTAATGCAGGAAATGTCCTGCCGGAGGAACGCGAAGACATCGTCTACCCGGTGAACGCGGTCGGCGTTCTGCGCGGCGTAGTCGACAAACGCACGGTTATCCGGATCGAAGGAGTCATAGTAGAAGTACTGCACATCGGGCAGGGGGCCGTACACGATGGGATGAAACCCGATACTGCGAAATACCCTGACGGCATCCATCGCAAGATGATTCGGAAGGTTTCGCAGATACCTGGCGCGACGAACGGGGGCGTCGTAAATCATGGCGCCGTTGTTGAGTACGTACGGGGCGTTCAACGGCAGATTCCGCACGGCCTCTTCAGCGGACGGCAGGCTTCGCCCGGTGCAAACCGTGACGCGGACACCGCGACCGACCGCATGGTGAACGGCGTCGACCGTGGCATCGGACATTTCCCTCTTGCCGTCGAGCAGCGTGCCGTCGATGTCCAGGGCGAGAAGACGATACATGACAGACCGGAAATAAAAAAACGGAGACTTCCGGAAAGCCTCCGCTTTTCGTCGTAGATCTTACACTCGATGGGCGCTAGTGGACTCGAACCACTGACCTCCACGATGTGAGCGTGGCACTCTAACCGGCTGAGCTAAGCGCCCGGCAAATGGGCCCGCCAGGACTCGAACCTGGGACCGTCCGATTATGAGTCGGATGCTCTAACCAACTGAGCTACAGGCCCATGGTTGACGCCCAGTCAGCATGCCCGACAAGCGAGACCAATATAGGCGGACGGCGGGTCGTCGTCAAGCAAAAGATAGGGGCTTTTCAATCGCCGCGGGCCGTTTGCAGCAGGACTTTTTCCTGTTGTTTCAGTTCCATGTAAGTGGTCATGGCGTCGTTTAGTTCACTGCTTCTCCCCCCTGTTTCCATCTGCTTGATCTGTTCCATCAGGCGGGCCATGCTCTCCTTGAGCCGTTTCTGCTTTATCCGGACGATATGGTCCCGGGCTCTTTGCTCCAGGTGAACGCCGGAGTCCGACGCATTGATCAGTTCCGTGATTACCCGCGCGGTCTCGTCGTCGTCGATAGTATCGATCAGGCCGGAAAGGTCGTAGGATCCCCCGTCGCCCAGTCCGGCAAGACATAGTTCGACGATCCGGCGGTACAGCGGATACTTGAAATCCCGTGGCTCCAACTGGCCTTCGACGAGTTCGGCGATGGTCCGGTCGCTGAGCATCAACTGGACCAGATCGCGTTCCACCCGCTCGTCGCCGTCCCGCGCCGGCGCGGCAGGGAACTCCTGGCGATCACGCCGCACGATGCCCGTTCCGCCCGTTCCGCCTGGTCGCCGCAGTTCAGAGGCCAGCAACCCCTGCAGCGCCGGGAACCGGCGTTCGGCTTCTTCCCGGTACATTTCCCTGTGGACCAGGTTCGTCGTCTTTCGGATCAGGCCGGCCAGCGTACGGAATACCTCGTCCCGATCGCCCGATGCCTGGAGATTGGCATGGTAGCCCATGAAATCTGCCATGGAATCGGCTTGTTCGACGCGTTTCATGAACCCCTCCGAACCGTGTTCCCGCACGTAGGAGTCGGGGTCGTAATCCTCCGGCAGCCGCACGACGCGGGTCCAGAGCCCGCTTTCCACCAGGGGCTCGATGGCACGCCAGGTCGCCCTCACCCCGGCTTGGTCCGAATCATAGACGAGGTATGCCTGCTGTCCGTACCGCGCCAGGAGCCGGGCTTGTTCCCGCGTCAACGCCGTTCCGCACAAGGCGACCACCCCTTGAATCCCCTGTTCATGCAGGCCGAGCAGGTCCATGTATCCTTCCACGACCAACGCCCGTCCCTGCCGCCGCAACGCGTCCCGGGCCTGGTACAGCCCGTAGAGCACCTGGCTCTTCCGGTAGATGGAGGATTCGGGTGAATTGAGGTACTTGGGCTGGTCTTCGTCGGAAAGCGCTCTCCCGCCGAATCCGACTACGCGGCCGCTCGGCGCCTGAATGGGAAAGATGAGCCGTTTCCGGAAGGCATCGTAGGTACGCCGCTTACCTGTTTTGGCCAATCCGGCCTTGACGAGCCAGTCCGCGCCGATACCCTTTCCCCGGGCGGCGTTCAGCAAGTCGTTCCAGGAATCGGGCGCGTATCCGAGCCCGAAAGACTTCATCGTCTCTTCGGACAGCCCGCGCCGTTCGGCGTACCGTCGGACGATGGAATCCCGATCGCTGTTCAGCAACCGGTCGTGGAAGAACCGGGCGGCGAACCGGGTCACGCGCGCCAGGTTTTCCGCCTCGCTTCCAGCCTCGAGTTCCCCATGCGTATCGGGTATGGTGATATGGAGGCGGCGGGCGATATGGTGGACCGCTTCGACGAACGTGACGTTCTCGTGTTCCATGAGGAAGGAGAACACGTTGCCGCCCTTCCCGCAACCGAAGCAGTGGAAAATCTGACGTTCCGGATTGACGCTGAAGGAAGGGGTCTTCTCGTCGTGAAACGGACAGAGCCCCATGTAGTTCTTACCCGATCGGCGCAGCGTGACGTAGTCGGACACGACATCCACGATGTCCGCCTGCGACCGGATCGAATCGATGAGCTCTTCCGGTATCCGCGCCAAGGCGCTCCCCCGGGGTATGCCGCCGGCTACGGGCGGGCTGGTTCAAGGATCTCACACCAGGTCGCACGCCTCGGGCGGCATCCAGTGTGCGTCCTGGTTCTCCCACTTGACGTTGCACCCGATGGGATTGGTGAGCGGCGTCCGCACAGAATGTCCGGCCGTCACGTCGTCGAGGGCCGCTTCCAGGTCGTTCACCGTGATGCCGTCCGCGTCCCGGGGACTGTCGACGCCGCGTCCGGTGTAGACCAAGCTCCGGTCCCGGTCGAAGACGTAGAAGTGGGGCGTCCGGAGAGCGCCGTACGCCCGCGCGATGTCCTGGGACAGGTCGCGCAGGTAGACCCACGGGAAGCGATGGACGTTCATCCGGGCGACCATGTGATCGAAGTCGTCGTCGGGATGGGTGGCCTCGCTGTTGGAATTGATCCCGATGAAACGGACGCCGCGGGATGCGAATTTCTCCGCGGAAACGCGCGTCACTTCGTCGGAACCGGTTACGTAGGGACAGTGGTTGCACGTGAAGAACACCACCAGCGTCTCGGCAGTTGAGAAATCGTCCAGGCTGTAGGTCCTGCCGTCCGTCGCCGGTAGCGAGAACCCCGGCGCGGATTCGCCCGGTTGAAGCGTAAAGGCCATGTTCGTCCCCCCTGTCGTAACGATATTAATGGAATGCGCTCAATCCTTCATCTCCACGATGGTCACCCCGGTTCCCCCGTCGCGCTGTTCGGCGAAACGGGAGGATTTGACCAAGGGGTGGTTTTGCAGAAACTCCTGGATCGCGCTGCTCAGGGCTCCAGTACCCTTACCATGAAGTATACGGATTTCGTTGAGGTCATCAAGGGCGGTCTGGTCGATGTAGCGGTCCACGGCGTCGATGGCTTCCCTGGCGCGGAAGCCCCTCACGTCCAGTTCCGTCAGGGCAGCGCGGGGACGGTCCGTCCGGACTTCCACGCGGCTTGCGGGTTTTACGCGTGACGGCGCGGAGCCGGGCTCGTGGCGACTGACCTCGGACCGCCGGGCCGTGATCTCCATCCTGCCGGTCCGGATGCGCAGCCGGTCTCCCTGGTCCTGGATCACGCGCCCCGCCTGTCCCAGAGACGCCACCCACACCTCGTCACCCGCCGAGACGGCCTCCCCGGTGCGTTCCGCAGTGAGATCCCCGGCGGAACCCTGAACGGCGTCCTTCGTGTCCGAGGCGGAATCCCCGGCGTCTCCTGCAGCGGAAGAGGTTCCGGAATCGATGGTATCGAGCATGCGCTGAAGCTGCGCGCGCTGGTCGCCGACCGTCTTGCGCGAAGCCTCGACGGCCCCTGCCGAGGCCTGTTCCCTGCGGACCGTGTCCACCGCCTGGTCGATGGCGGCCCGGGCGTCTTTCAGCAGCCGGTCCATCTTCTCCCGGCCGGCAGCGACCGTGTCGCGCTCTTTTTGCCGGTATGAAGCGATTTGGTCTTCGTAGGTCCGTTTCAATCCAGCCAGTTCAGCGCGAAGCCGGTCCGCCTGCTCCTGCGCGGCAACGAGCAATTCATGCTTCCGGTCCACTTCCACGATGACTTCGTCCAGGCGCTTTTCGGAGGTGCCCATGAACCGGGAGGCACGCTCGAGCACGTCACCGGGCATGCCGAGCCGACTGCCGATTTCCAGCGCGTAGCTGGCGCCTGGGATGCCCTGCCTGAACTGGTAGGAGGGCATCAGGGTTTCCACGTCGAAGATCATCGATCCGTTTTCCACCCCCTCGGTCCGGGTGGCGAAAGCCTTGAGCGTATCGAAGTGGGTCGTGGCCGCGGTGACGGTCCCCCGCAGGGTCAGCGATTCCAGGATGGCCATGCCCATGGCCGATCCCGCCGATGGATCCGTCCCGGCGCCCAGCTCGTCGAGGAGCACCAGGGTGCGATCGCCGGCCTCGTCCAGTATGGTCCGGATATGCACCAGGTGGGCCGAGAAGGTACTCAGGTTCGCCTCGATCGACTGCTCGTCCCCGATGTCCGCGAAGATGGTTTCGAACACGGCGATTTCGGTGTCGTCGTCCGCCGGTATATGCAATCCGGCCTGGGCCATCATGGTCAGGATGCCGATCGACTTCAGGGCGACCGTCTTGCCGCCCATGTTGGGACCGGTGATCACGAGCGTCTGTGCGCTTTCCCCGACCTGCAGGTTCAGCGGGACGACGGTTTCGCCCTGGTTCGACAGCTCGAGGATGGGGTGCCGGGCGTTGCGCAGGACGATGCGCCCGTCGGTATTCAACCGCGGCGGCGCGGCCCGGAGGTCGATGGAAAGCACGGCGGCCGCGCTAAAGAAGTCGAGCTGGCCCAGCAGGCCGTAGGAAACGGATATGGCTTCCACCTGCTGGTGTACCTGGTCGGTCAGGGACAGCAGGATGCGCTCGATCTCGCGGCCTTCCGCCACGATCAGTTCGCGCAGCCGGTTGTTGAATTCGACGACGCCGATGGGTTCTATGAATACCGTGGCGCCGCTGGCCGACTGGTCGTGGACCACGCCCTGCACCTGGCCGCGGTGGTCCATGCGTACCGGGACCACGTACCGCCCGTCCCGCATGGTGATGACCGGCTCCTGCAGCGCCCTGGCCCCGGCTTCCGACTGTATGAACCGTTGCAGCCAGTTTCGCGCGCGCTCCCGCATGGTCTGCTGGTCCGTGCGGATTCGCCGCAACCCGGGACTGGCATGGTCGCGTATGTTGCCGTCGCCGTCGATGGCCTGCCCGATCGAGGTTTCGATCTCCTGGAAGTCTCCCAGTCCGGCCGTGAGGGACCCGACGTGGGGGGCCGTGGAACGAATGCGCAACCTCTGGCCGAATGCCCGCATGCGCCGGCTTACGCGGAGGGTGTCGGCCACGTCGAGCAGGACCTGGGGTTCCAGTCTGGCACCGGCCACGCCGGCCTGTTCCAGGGCCGTACCGATGTCCTTGATACCCCGCAGGGGAACCGTTTCGGCCTGGTCCAGGAACCCGCGCATCTCGGTGACGGTCTGCAGGTTGTTCCGGATCACGCCGACGTCTTTGCCCGGTTCCAGGTACATGGCCCGGCGGTGGCCCGGCGCGGAGACTGTTCTCTCCGAACACATGGTCCTGACGGCGTCGAATTCCAGTACGTTCAGCGTGTGGGAAGGTATGCCGGGTTTCATGTTCGGTCGTTCTCGAATCGTCTACGGCCGGCCACTCACATCGGACCGGCTACCCGCGTAGAACCGGCCGCTCATCTCGGGCCGGCTACCTGATAAGCAGGTCCCGTTCCAGTTTCTCCATGACAGGCGGGGAACCGGGCGCCACGCGGTCCATGACGGTATCGATGATCGCCGGTATGATGGACATGGCCTCCGGCGCCATGGACGACCGTTCAAGCTGGGTCTTCGCCGTACCGGTGAACGGCATGAATGCATAGAGAATCAACAGCAGGCTCGCGATGACGCATCCGCGCGCGCCGCCGAGCAGAAAGCCGGCCACGCGGTCGAGAAGGGACCTTGAAGCTTCCCGAAACGACCGGCCGGCCACGCCGGTCACGGCGTTGACCAGCGCGAGCGACAGGACCAGGCAGGCGAACAGACTGACCCAGTGCAGCCAGCCGGTGGAAATGCCGGTCAAGCGACCGAGGAGGTCGGACACCAGGCCGAACTGGGTCAGGGATATGATTACCGCCGCGACGATGCCCGCAAGGTCGAGCAGGCTTCGGGCGAATCCCTTGCCGAAGCCGGTTGCCGCCTGGTAGAATACGAGGATTCCGATGGCGATATCGATCCAGCTCATGGCATCAAAACACGGAAAGCCTCCCCGGGGATTCGGAGAGGCTTCGAAATCAGCACCGCCGCTGACCGCGATTTGGAGGGAATCATCCGGTCTGCATGGACTGCACATCCAGCGTGGCCAGGCATTCCCGCACGATGGTGTTGACGAGCCTGCCGTCCGCCCGGCCCTTTACCCGGGGCATAACCGCGCCCATGACCCTGCCCAGGTCTCCAGGTCCCGCGGCGCCGGACCGTTCGATGGCTTCCTGTACCACGGATCTGATATCTTCTTCGGACAGCTGTTCCGGAAGATAGGACGCAAGGATCTCCAACTCTTCTTCGGCCTGAGCGATCAGGTCCTTTCGATCTCCCTTGACGGCGAATTCCAGCGCTTCTCTCCGGGACTTGATCAGGGAAGAGACCACCTCCACCGCTTCCTCGTCCACCAGTTCGCTTCCCTTGGCGATTTCCCGGTTCTTGATCTGCGCGCGTATCATGCGGACCAGGCCGAGGCGTGAGGTCTCCCGGTTCCTTAGTGCCGACTTCATGTCATCCGTCAAACGCTCTTTTAGCGCCATGATCCGCTCCGGTCGATCAGTATCTTTCCTGCTGGAGCCGCTTCTGATTCTTCCGCTTCGCCGCGTTCAGCTTGCGCTTGCGTTTCGCGCTTGGTTTTTCGAAATGCTGATGCTTGCGTATTTCAGACATGATGCCGACTTTCTCGCAAGTCTTGGTAAAACGCCGCAGGGCCTTTTCGAACGGTTCTCCTTCTCTGACACGAATACCTGGCATCCTCACACCCCCTCTCATGCCACTCGAATCGGGTGAACCAAGTCTTACTCTCCGTCTCTATTCAAGCCTACCTAATATGCCATGGAATGGTTAAGAAAGCAAGGAGATTAATTCGTACAGTCCCGATAGGCGCCCATCGCCCCGCCCATCGCCGCTCAAGCGGCCAGTTCGGGCATTTTGCGTCCTGCGAGCAGGTGCATGTGGAGGTGGAAAACAGTCTGGCCCCCGTCTCGGCCGCAGTTGACGATCAACCGGTACCCGCCCGCGTCGACGCCGGCGTCCCGGGCGATCTGGTTCGCCGCCGCCGTGAGCCGGCTCATGATTCCGGTCGTATCGCTACCTAGGTCGGCGACCGTTTCGATATGCGTCCGGGGTACGACGAGGATATGTACCGGAGCGGCGGGGTTTATGTCCCGGAAAGCCACGACGTGCTCGTCTTCGTAGACGAATTCGGTGGGCAGCGATCCGGTGACGATCCGGCAGAACAGGCACTCGGGCATGTTATCGTCCTCCATTGCGCCTCGTACACGACACGGGCGGTGACTCCCGGCGGCCGCAATTACGGGGCGTCCAGCGCCGCCATGAGCCGGGCCAGCCCCGCGATGGCCGCCGTGTCGGACCGAAGACGCGAGCGTCCCAGGGAAACCGTCACTATGCCCGCCTCACGGGCCATGGCGATCTCCTCTCCGGCGAAACCGCCCTCGGGACCGATCATCAGCAGGACGCGCCTGGCCTTGGCGTCGAGGCCGGATGCGAGGCCCCGGTGCCTCTCTACTTCCCCTTCCCAGGCGATGAGGGCCTGGTCGTAGGATGACGCGGAGCCCATGACGGCCTCCATGCTCGTGACCGGTTCGATCCGGGGCAACCGGGCGCGGAGCGACTGCTTCATCGCGCTCAGGGCGATGCGCCTCCACCGGTCCAGCCGTTGACCGGACAGTCCGCCGCCTCCCGCCACCGTCCGGGCGCTGCGCATGGGAAGGATGGCGGCGACACCCAGTTCCGTCGCCTTCTCGACGACCGTGTCCAGCCGCGACCCCTTGAGCAGCGACGGTGCGAGCGTGACTTCGGGCGGTTCCGTCTCGCGGTCTCTCCGGCGGTTCCGGATCTCGATTTCAATCTCCGGATTCATGCGGACGAGCACGCCGTCGTAGATCCAGCCTTCGCCGTCCACGAATTGCATGGCGTCTCCGGGTTTCTTCCGCAACGCGCGCGCCAGGTGCTTCTGTTCGTCCTCGTCGGAAACGAAGGCCGAGTTCCCCGTGATCCGTTCCGGGGGCACGTAGCTGAATTCCATCAATTCCGCCGATCATGGCTTGCCGTCCGGCCCGTAGCCGGAACGGTCGGTCGCCTGAACGGCCGCGCCGGCCCACCAGACGCCCAGGGTCTCCCGCTCGAGCAGCGAATACCCCTGGTCTTCCAGCGCAGCCTCGAATGCCCCGGCTTCCTCGATGAGCAGACCGGACAGGATCAGTTCGCCGCTGGGGTGAAGGTGGGCTGCGAAACCGGGAAGCAGGGCGGTCAGGCTGGCCGCGCTTATATTGGAGACCACGACCCGGTAGCGGCTGTCCGCCGCGGGATGATCCATGCGGCCGGCATGTACGTCGACCCGGCCCTCCAACCCGTTCAGCCGGGCGTTCTCCAGTGCGTTTCCGATGGTCTCGGGATCGATATCGATACCCGTCGCCCGGGAGGCACCCAGGAGGACCGCGGCGATGGCGAGCACGCCGGATCCCGATCCCACGTCAAGCACCTGGTCGCCCGGCCTGATCCGTTTTTCCAGTTGCCGCAGGCACAGTTGCGTGGTCTCGTGGCCGCCTGTGCCGAACCCGGCGCCCGGGTTGATCCGCACCACGATCTGTCGGTCGGGCCGGGACGCCTCGGACCAGGGCGGAGCGACCATGAGCCTTTCCGAGACCCGGACGGACCCCACCAGTGTTTTCCATTTCCCGGACCAGTCGTCTTCGGAAACCTTCCGCGTGGAGACCCTGCACGGACCTTTCGCCATCCCCAATTTGCGTAATTCTTCCCACAGGCGGGCGATCCGGTGGAGCTTCTCGTCCAAACCGGGCCGGTCGGGCCAGAAGCCTGTCACGCGATCGGATGCGCCGGTGCGTCCGTCCCCGGATTGCATGACCCCGCCGGAACCCAGTTCCCAGAACGCGTTGACGATCGCTTCTTCGGTTTCGGGCGATACCGCTATGGTGACTTCAACCCAGTAGCGCATAGGCGAGGATCGGACAGAAACCGGTCCAGCGCTCGACTGTCCGCGGCGGCTTCAGTCGCCGAACAGTTCTTCGCGGATCCGGTTGTAGAATCCCCGGTTGTTCTCCGGCGTTCTTCCGTTTTGCAGGCGGGACAGCTCCTGGTACAGTTCCTTTTCCCGGCCGGTGAGTTCTGTGGGCGTCCACACGATGACCTTTACAAGCTGGTCGCCCTGGCCGTACCCGTTGAGGTGGGGCATGCCCTTGCCCCGCAGCCGGAACACCTTGCCGAACTGGGTACCCGGCGGGATGGTGAGACGGACTTTGCCCGTGAGGGTCGGGACTTCGACCTGGTCGCCCAGGGCCGCCTGGCTGAAACTAAGCGGCATGACGTAGATGACGTCGTCGTCCTGCCGTTCGAAGGACTCGTGGGGCTCCTGTTCGATGACGACGAGCACGTCGCCCGCCGGTCCGCCGCGGCTCCCCGTGTGGCCCTGTCCCTGGAGGCGCATGTAATTCCCGTCGCCGGCGCCGGCCGGGATATCCACCTTGACCGTCACCTTCTTCATCTGCCGGCCCTGCCCCTGGCACGCGTTGCAGGGCCGGTCGATGATCTTCCCCTGCCCCTGGCAGTTCGGGCAGGTCGCCACGTTCATCACGACGCCGAACAGGGAGGACGCGCGCTGCTGCACCTGGCCCTGCCCGTGGCAGGTGGGACAGGTTCGCACGCTGTTCCGGTCGGCGGCACCGATGCCGTCGCAGCTTTCGCAGGTCACGTAGCGTTTGATGCGGATCGTCTTGCTGACGCCCTGGGCCAGTTCTTCCAGGGTCAGCTTGAGGTTCACCCGCAGATCCTCGCCGCGGTTGTTTGCCCTTCCACGGGCCCGGCCGCCGAAGAGATCGCCGAATATGCCGCCCCCGAACAGGTTCCCCAGGATGTCCTCGAAGTCGCCGGCGTGGGTGAAGTCCGCCCATTGGAAGCCGCCCGAGCCGAAGTCGCTCGCCACGCCCTGGTGGCCGAACCGGTCGTATCGCGTGCGCTTGTCCGGATCGCTGAGGACCTCGTAGGCTTCCGCGGCCGTCTTGAACTTCTCTTCCGCCGCCTTGTCATCCGGGTTCCGGTCCGGATGATAGCGCATGGCCAGCTTGCGGTATGCTTTCTTGATCTCGTCTTCGGAAGCCGAGCGCGCCACGCCCAGGGTATCGTAGTAGTCCTGTTTATTCATCTTCACTGGATCCCGGCGTCTAGTTGCCGTCCTGATGCGCCGTGTCCTCCTGGTTCTCGGTTTCCGCCTGGTTCGTCTGATCCGTCTGATCCACCTGCTCCGGTGACTTCGCAGGCGTGCGCGTCACGATGACCTTGGCCGCACGCAGGACCTTTTCATTTAACGTATACCCCTTTTCGACCACGTTGATCACCGTGTCGGCCGGGTGATCTTCGTTTTCTACGGCCATGACGGCTTCGTGCCGGGTTGGATCGAAGGGCGTTCCCTCCGCGGCGACCTCCTTCATCCCTGCCTTCTCCAGTTTCTCAAGGAACTGCTGGCGGATCATCTCGAAACCCTGGGCGAAGGACCGGGTCTCGTCGGAGGTCTGCGGAGCCTGGAGCGCCCTTTCGATGTTGTCGAGGATGGGCAGCAACTCGGTGATCAACGATTCACCCGCGTTCTTTACCAGCGCGGTGAACTCTCGGCCGGTCCGTTTCTTGTAGTTGTCGAACTCGGCGGCCAGACGTACCAGGCGGTCCTTGTAACGCAGTACCTCCTCGGTCAGTTTCGCCTTTTCGTCTTCCGGAGTCTCGTCCGGCGGGTCGTCCGATCCTGCGTCCGCAGCGGTTTCTTCACGGCCTGACGAGTCGTATTCCGTCGGAGCGTCGACCGTATCGTTCACGGCCCGTGTCTGCCCGTTTCCCCGATCAGTCTCCGGATCCGCGCTGGACTCCGGCGCATTGTCGTTCTGGCCCTCTTCATCCGAAGCAACTTCGCTCGCTTCCGATGCAACGCCCTGCGCATCCGCCGATTCAATTTCGCCATGCCGCTCACTGGCCATTGTCAAATGGGTTCCTCCATGTACCTGTATAGCTGATTGGACCGTTTTCCCTTATGACTTCCACCAAAAATTCAACGGGATTCATGCAGGAGAGTCCCAACGGCGGTTCTTTCCATCATGTTTCCAAAACACAAGAAAATAGGCGTGGTTCTTGCGTGCATGTACCTGCCGAGCGGTTCGGCTCACTCCTGGTCGATTGTTGCGCATTACAATAGAAAAGGTCTTCGGAGACAAACCCGATTTCCTCGAATGATTGAATGATCTTCGCATGCGTAAACCGCTGACGGTTGGAACATACCTCATCCTGGCACTTGACGATCAATACGCCGCGTTCCCGAAGGACCCGGTGCGCCTCGCGTCCGCCATCACTTCGTCAATATCCAATTGCCCTTGTACTTTATCCATGTGCTCACGCGAATTTCGTATTCAGGTATCTCGCCGTGTACCCGACGACGGACATCAACCGCGCGTAGGGCATGCGCGTCGGGCCGATCACACCGATAACGCCCGTCATGTCGCCGATTCTGTAGGTCGAGGTCACCACGCTGCACGAGGTTACTTCGCGCTGTCCGTTTTCGCGCCCGATGGTGACGGCGATCCGGTTGTCGTGATCGCGCTCGCTCAGCCAGTGCGCCACCGTCCGCTTGTGTTCGAGAAACTGCAGCAGGGATGAAAGCTTCGTGTAGTCCGTCACGAACTCCGGCTGCGACACGATATAGGTCGTGCCGCCGATATGGGTTTTCTCGTTCTCCTCGAAGTCGAAGAGATATTCGCTGTACTGGATGAACAACTGCACGATCTTCCGCCTGGACTGCGGCGCGTCTTCCAGGCGTTCGTCGAGTTGGCCCCGGATCTCCCTGAGGGAACAGCCGGAGAGCCGCTCGTTCAGGAACCAACTCGCGCTGTCGAGCCGGTCTTTGGGAATATCGGCATCGAGTTCGGCGACGATGCTCCTGACCAGTCCGGAAGCGAGGGTCAGCACCAGCAGCACCTTGCGGCGGGCGACCGGGATCAACTCCACCCGTTCGAGCCTGCCGTCGTACAGCTTCGGCGCCAGCGCCACGCCGACTTCCCTGCACACGAGTCCGAGAATATGCGCGGTATGGCTGAGCAGTTCCTGCACGCTGAGCCAGTCGTTCTCCAGTTCGAGGCGGATCCGCTCCCGGTCCCGCTTGTTGATGGGTCGCATGCGGAGAAGGGCATCCACGTAATACCGGTAACCCTTGTCCGTCGGTACACCGCCGGCGGAGGGATGGGGCCGTGTGATGTAGCCCGCGTCTTCGAGATTCACCATGATATTGCGCACTGTCGCCGGACTGACGTCGAGCGGACCCTGACTGGCGATCGAACGGGAGCCGACGGGCTGACCCGTGGACACGTGGTGTTCCACCAGGTTCCGCAGTATGTCCTTGTCCCGGTCGGTCTGAAGGGTGTATGCCATTTCGATCCTGCGGTCTGAAAGGAGGACTTCTCAAGGACCGGGCTCGAAAGCGGCGAAGCCCGCGTTCGGACCCCTGGCGGAACTGCGCTGCTCAGCGCCGGCCCGGGGCGGGCGGCCGAGCGCAAAAACTGATTCTCTATTTACGAATCGCACTGATCTATGTCAAGCGAAAAGCTGGGTGGAAGAGACACCTTTCCCCCGGGCACGCAATGACTTTTACTTGACTGCGATGGGCGCCTCGGCTATATTCCCGCAACATGTTTCCGGCCATGGAAACCTTCGCCGGGTTCCGTCCGTCGGCCTGGTTGCCCGGGGTGCCGCAAGGCGGGGAAAGACGGAGCCGGTAGCAGGCGGGAACGCGCCGCGGCCCGATGCGGGAGTTTGCCATGCTGAGTTCGAAAGTAAAGACATGGTACGTGAACATGCTGGGCCCCTTCGTACGTACGTCCGTGCGATTCGGGATACATCCCAACGCGCTGACCATGATC
Organism: bacterium; assembly: GCA_965207085.1. Classification (GTDB taxonomy): domain Bacteria; phylum JAAXHH01; class JAAXHH01; order JAAXHH01; family JAAXHH01; genus JAAXHH01. The sequence goes on from CBDBLQ010000002.1 coordinate 1,507,595, forward strand.
GGCTTCGGGATCACCCTGGTCTCGGCCTGTCTCTTCGGACTCGGCACTTTCAGGTGGGCGGGCCTGGTCATGTTCATCGGCGGCAGTTGCGACGTGCTGGACGGGCATCTGGCCCGGGAGACGGGCACCCGAAGCACCTTCGGGGCGCTCCTTGATTCCACGCTGGACCGCTACGCCGAAATCGCCGTATTCATCGGCATCATCGCCTTCTATCTCTTCAACGCAGGAGACAGCGCGTTGAACGCCTACTGGGTGCTGGCGTCCGTGATGGCGATCAGCGGTTCCCTGATGGTCAGTTACGTCCGCGCCCGTGCGGAAGGACTCGGCCAGGAATGCACCGTGGGACTCATGCAGCGGCCGGAACGGATCGTCTGTCTCGGGCTGGGCGCGCTGCTCGGGGAAACGTACCTGCCCGTCGCACTGGTCCTGATCGCAGCGGTGTCGAACTTCACGGCCATCACCCGCCTGTTCCACATTCGCAGGACATCGAAGGGGTGAGAAAGTTTCCAGGATCCGGGAAATCCCCGGTGCGCGGTAGAACGGGAAGTCGGACCGTCGTTCGTTGACACGGTCCCGAATGCGAAGCGTGACGGATATACGGCACAGGAGTTGGGCTCATGTGGGCTAAACACAGGAAAATCACCCTGGCCTTACTGGTGTTCATCGGTCTGCTGGGCGCCGTATGGGTCATCAATCACGACCGGGCGCAGGCGGTCGGCGATCAACAGCACGACTTGAAACTGCTGCAGCAGGTCGTGGAACGCATCCGCACCAAGTACGTGGACGACCTGAACGAAGGAGAAGCGATCGACGCGGCCATCCGCGGCATGCTCGGTACGCTCGATCCCTATACGGAGTTCCTGGAGAAAAAGCAGAACGACGAGATGAAAATGATGCAGATCCAGGGAAAGTACGGTGGATTGGGCATCAGGATCCAGAAGCAGGAAAACGCCCTGGTGGTCGTCGCGCTGTTCGACGACACGCCGGCCTTCGACGTCGGCCTGCAGACCGGCGACCGCATCGTGCGAATAGAGGAATCATCCACGGCCGACATCGACGTGTCGCAGGCGGCGGACCTCCTCCGGGGAAGTCCCGGGACTTCCGTGAAGATCTCGGTCAGCAGGGAAGGCGAGGCCGCGTTCATCGACTTCACGGTGACGCGGGCCATCATCACTATACCCGTGGTTCCTTACGTGGGCATGCTGGAAGGCGGTACCGGTTATATCAAACTGAACCAGTTTACGGAAGACGCCTCCATGCAGGTGGAACAGGCGTTGAAGCAGCTTCAGGCGCAGGGCGCCGCCGGGTATCTGCTGGACCTGCGGGGCAACCCGGGGGGCTTGCTGGAGCAGGCCGTGGACATAGCCGGGAAGTTCCTGCCGGAGGACCGTCTCATCGTGTACACGATGGGCAGACCCGGTTCGGATCAGCGGTCGTACCACGCGCCGGAATCCTTCACGCTGGAGGACGCGCCGCTGGTGGTGCTTGTCGACCGGTACAGCGCCAGCGCGTCCGAGATCGTCGCCGGAGCGATCCAGGACTGGGACCGCGGCGTCGTGGCCGGCCAGCCGACCTTCGGCAAGGCTTCGGTGCAACAGATATTCCCCATGAACCAGGGGAAGGCCCTGAAGATCACGACGGCGAGGTACTACACGCCGAGCGGCAGGCTCATCCAGAAGACCGGGGAGCGTCCGGACGAAAGCGGCGCGTCGGATTCCGTACCGGGTGAGACGGACGGGTCCGGCAGGCCATCGTACGAGACGAGAATCGGGCGGACCGTCTACGGCGGCGGCGGTATCGCGCCCGACGTGGAGATCGCAGTCCCGGCATACCCCAACCTGATCCGCGCCCTGAACAACCAGAGCATGTTCATCAAGTTCGCCATCCACTACGTGTCGAACAACCCCGATGCGGACCAGGCGACTTTCGACGTCACGGACGAGATGCTCGACGCCTTTCGCCGGTTCGTCCAGACGCGGTCCTTCACCTACACTTCCGTTGCGGAACAGTCGCTCGATGAACTTGAAGAGATCGTACGGGACCGCGCGCCGACCGTCGACATGATGGAATCGCTCGCCGACCTGCGGGACAAACTGAACCGCCAGCACGAACTGGAGTACTCCAGGCACCGGGACCTGCTCGTGGCCCGCATCGGTACGGAGATCAGCGCGAAGCTCTGGGGTACGGCGGGCCGGTACGCCTTCGCCGCCAGGCACGACCCCCAGATCAGGGCGTCCCTGGAGATCCTGAATGACGAACGGGAATACCGGAAGCTGCTCGGTGACGATCCCGCGGAATAGCGGTGGCGGCAGACCGCAGGCAGAGACCCGGGCCACGAATTACGCGGGCTGCGCGAGGGTGGCGGAACTGGTATACGTGCTGGATTTAGGATCCAGTGGGGCAACCCATGGGGGTTCGACTCCCCCCCCTCGCATCTTGCCTCGGGTTTTGTCGCAGGCCCAGGATCCCGGGCGCTTTTCCGTTGACACACCACCCCCTCCACGGTTAATTACGACGGCTTGAAGAACGGCGGCTGCGGCACTTCGGGTCCGCGGCCGGTATATACGGTATATACGACACGGGCAGGTCTACATAGTGCGGCCGGTCTACGCGGTGCCAGCGCCAGCCGGTCTAGCCTGGTCCAGCCCGGCCCGATCGGTCCGTTCCAGCCCGGACGACAGGCAGGCGATGCACAGGGAGCGATTGGCTTGAACTACACGGTTTCCGAACCCAAACCCTGGAAACGCGTCCTCGAGATCGAAGTGCCCTCCGACGCGATTCAATCCGAACTGAACGAGGCCTACGCGCGTTACAGTAGAGAGGTGCGCCTTCCCGGGTTCCGCCGGGGCAAGGTTCCTTTGAGCGTGCTCAAGGCGCGGCTCGGTAATGAAATCCGGGCGGAAGTGCTGGAGAAGAAGATCCCGGAGTATCTGAACAGCGCCCATGAGCGCGCGGAGATCAAACCCATCAGCCAGCCCGTGATCGAAGAGATCGACTTCGACGAGGGACAGGACCTGAAACTTCGGGCCAGCGTGGAAATCAAGCCCGCCATCGAACTGAAACAGTACAGGGACCTGCGTGTGACCCGGCGGAACGTGGACGCGACGGACGAGGACGTGGACGAGCGGCTCGAGCGGTTGCGGGAACGCTACGCCAGCGTGGTACGGATCGACGGGGAAGCGGAGAAGGATCACTTCATTCGTGCCGATATTCAGCACGCCGATGCCAGTGGGGTGCCGATCATTGGACGCAAGGAGGAGAACCAGTTCTTCCAGGTCGGTTCGGGACGGCTGGGCGAGGGGTTCGATACCCAGCTGGCCGGCGTCCGGGCCGACGAGGAACGGACCGTGAAGACCGCGCTACCGTCCGATTACCCCGATGAAAACCTGGCGGGTCAGGACGCCTGTTTCATCGTGCACGTACACGAAGTGCTGGAAAGGCAGTTGCCGGAAGCGGACGACGATTTCGCCGTGGACATCGGCATGGAAAGCCTGGATGCCCTGAAGCAGACTATCCGCGAGGAGATCGAGCGGGAACCGGACCTGGAGCTGCGCAGGAACCTGGTCACGCAGATCGTGGACGCCCACGACTTCGAAGTGCCCGAATCCATGATGACGACCTTTCTCGACCAGGTCGTAGCCGACGCGCGCAGGTCGACGCGGGACCAGGACCAGGTCGACGAGAACGCCCTTCGCCAGGAGTACCGGCCGGTGGCAAACAGCCAGATCATGCGTCACCTCATCCTGGACGCCATCGCGGAGAAGGAAGGGCTGGAGGTGGAACAGGTGGAGCTGGACGAGCGGCTGGGGACCGTCGCGGCAAGGGGGCAGGCCTCGGTCGACCAGGTCCGCCGGCTCTTCCGGGAGAACGGAAGGCTGGACCGCATCGAAGCGGATCTAAGGGAAGAGAAAGTCGTTGAATTCCTCGTGGAGCACGCCGACATACAAACGGAGTAGAAGGAGCGCATCATGTTAGTGCCGATGGTGATTGAACAGACGGGCCGCGGGGAACGGGCCTACGACATCTACTCTCTGCTGCTGAAGAACCGCATCGTCTTCATCGGCATGCCGATCGACGACACCATCGCGAACCTGGTGATCGCCCAACTGCTCTATCTCCAGTACGAAGACGCCGAAAAGGACATCAAGCTGTACATCAACAGTCCCGGCGGCAGCATCACCGCGGGTCTCGCCATCTACGACACCATGCAGTTCATCCAGCCCGACGTGGAGACCTACTGCCTGGGCATGGCCGCCAGCATGGGGGCCTTCCTCCTCACGGCGGGCGGGACCGGCAAACGGTATGCCCTGCCCTATTCGCGCATTCTGATCCATCAGCCTTCCATCCCCCACATGGCCGGCACGGCCAAGGACATCGAGATCCAGGCCGAGGAAATGCTGCGCATGAAGCGTACCATGAACGAGATCATGGCCCACCACACCGGACAGTCGGTGGACAAGATCGAAACGGATACGGACCGGGACTTCTGGATGTCGCCGGAACAGGCCGTGGAATACGGACTGGTGGACCATGTGGTCGAAACCACCGCTTCCAGGGCCATCGCCGAGTCGCTGAACGGCAAAACCGCCTAGGATCGGATCATGAAGAAGCGATCGACACCGCGGGACCTGCGCTGCTCCTTCTGCAATCGGAACGCCGACGAGGTGGAACGCCTCATCACGGGCCCGAACGTATACATCTGCAACGAGTGCATCCTGATGTGCAACGGAATCCTCGAGGAGGAGATGAGCCGCAGCACCCTGTCGACGGTCGAGCATCTGCCGCTGCCCACGGAAATCAAAGAGGCGCTCGACGAATACGTCATCGGCCAGGAACAGGCCAAGAAGGTGCTTTCCGTGGCCGTGTACAACCACTACAAGCGGATACAGCACGGCGCCGCCCAGGCCGGCCAGACCGCCCAGGCCGGCCAGACCGCCCAGGCCGGCCAGACCGCCCAGGCCGGTCTTGACGACGTGGAGCTCGAGAAAAGCAACATCCTGCTGATCGGTCCCACCGGCACCGGCAAGACGCTCCTGGCCCAGACCCTGGCGAAGATGCTTCACGTGCCTTTCTGCATCGCGGACGCCACGGTGCTCACGGAAGCCGGATACGTGGGCGAAGACGTGGAGAGCGTCCTGGTCCGGCTGCTCCAGGCCGCAGATTACGACGTGCCTAAGGCCGAAAGCGGCATCGTCTATATCGACGAGGTCGACAAGGTGGCGCGGAAGTCGGCCAACCCCTCCATCACCCGCGACGTATCGGGAGAAGGGGTACAGCAGTCCCTGCTCAAGATGCTGGAGGGCACCATCGCCAACGTGCCCCCGAAGGGCGGCCGGAAACACCCCGAACAGAACTTCGTCCAGATCAACACGCGGAACATCCTCTTCATCTGCGGCGGCGCGTTCGACGACCTCGACCAGATCATCGAGCGGCGGACCGCGGAAGGGACTATCGGATTCGGCGGCGTATCGAAGCGCTCCGTGAGCCGCAATACGAGCGAACTCCTCGCCCGGGTCGAACCGGACGACCTGCTGCAGTACGGCCTCATCCCGGAGATCATCGGCCGGCTGCCGGTGATTGCCACGCTGGGTGAACTGGACGCCGACGCGCTCATGGAAATCCTCCTCAAGCCCAGGAACGCCCTCGTGAAGCAATACCAGCGGCTGCTCGAAATGGAAGACGTCAAGCTGACCTTCACGGACGAGTCGCTCCAGGCGGTGGTGAACGAGGCGATGGACAAGAAGACGGGCGCGCGTTCGCTGCGGTCCATCCTCGAGGAAGTGATGCTGGACGTGATGTTCAACGCGCCGACGCAGGAAGACCTGAATGAAGTGATCGTCACCGGGGAGACCGTCACGGAGAAATCGCCGCCCGTTTACGTTCAGGGCAAGGAAAGCAAGCAAAGCGCCTGATCCCCCACCCAGAGGCGGCATCAACGGTTTCCCATGATTACCCTCAATCGTAACGAACCCATCACATTCGACGACAAGCTGCCGCTCATTCCCCTCCGTGAAGTGGTCGTGTTCCCCTACATGGAATACCCCCTCATCATTGCCAGGGACGCTTCCATCAAAGCCCTGGAGCACGGGGTCAACAACGACCGGCTGCTCTTCCTGACCGCCCAGCGGAACCCGGATATCGAGCAACCCGCGAAGGGGGACGTGCACCGGACCGGCATCGTGGCCCGCATCCTGCAGGTGGTGAAACTGCCCAACGGCCTGATCCGCGTGCTCGTCGAGGGGATCGTCCGCGCGCGGATCGTACGGTTCCTGTCCACGGACCCCTACATGCGGGTGAAGATCACCCTGGTCGAGGAGGCCGGTGACACCGAGGCGGAGGTGCAGGCGAGGCTGCGGACCGTCGTGGACCAGTTCACGGAGTACATCAAGCTGAACCAGCAGGCGCCCGACGAGATCCTGCTGTCCCTGCAGAACATGGACGACGCCCAGCGCCTGGTGGATACGATGTCGGCCTTCATCCAGCAGGGGCCCCAGGTCAAGCAGCGGCTCATCGAGGCGCCGTCGATCATCGAGCAACTCGACGAATTGGCGGCCCTCCTGGCCACGGAACTGGAGATCCTGGAGATCAAGAACCAGCTCGACGGGGAGGTGCGGGACCGCATCACCAAGTCGCAGCGGGAGTTCTTTCTCCAGGAACAGATGCGCGTGATCAAACAGGAACTGGGCGAGCTGGAGGACCTGCCGGAGAACCCGGACGGCCTGGCCCAGCAGATCGCGGACGCGAAGATGCCCAAAGAGGCCCACGAAAAGGCTATGAACGAGCTGGAAAAGCTGCAGCAGATGCACCCGACTTCACCCGAAGCGACCGTGATACGGAACTACCTGGAATGGCTCGTCGAGGTCCCGTGGAAAAAGCGCACGCGGGACAGCCGGGACATCGGTCGGGTGGCGTCCGTGCTCGACGCCGATCACTACGGGCTAGAAAAACCCAAGGAACACATCCTCGAGTACCTGTCGGTCATCCAGTTGACGCGGCACCTGAAAGGGCCGATCCTGTGCCTGGTCGGTCCGCCCGGCGTGGGCAAGACGTCCCTCGGCCGTTCGGTCGCCCGCGCCATGGGTCGAAAGTTCGTCCGCATGTCCCTCGGCGGCGTGCACGACGAGGCCGAGATCAGGGGGCATCGCCGGACCTACATCGGTTCCATGCCCGGACGCATCATCCAGGCGATGCGCCGCGCCAAGGCCGTCAATCCCGTCATCCTGCTCGACGAGGTGGACAAACTCGGCCGGGACGTGCGCGGCGACCCCGCGTCGGCCCTGCTCGAGGTGCTGGATCCCGAACAGAACAATGCCTTCAACGATCACTACCTGGAGGTGGATTACGACCTGTCCCGGGTACTGTTCCTCACGACGGCCAACACCACCGAAACCATCCCCCCGGCACTGAACGACCGCATGGAAATCCTCGAGCTGCCCGGTTATCTCGAAACGCAGAAACTGGCCATCGCGAAGGAGTTCCTCGTGCCGAAGCAGATCGAGGCCCACGGACTGAAAAAGAAACGCGTCACCTTCAGGAAGGACGCCCTGCTGGCCGTCATCCGGGAATATACCCGCGAGGCCGGCGTCCGGGGACTGGAACGCCACATCGCCGCGGTCTGCCGCAAGCTGGCCCGCAAGGTAGTGGAAGGAAGGTCCGGCAAGCGGATGCAGGTTACGCGCAACCAGCTTTCAGGCTACCTCGGCGTTCCGCGCTACCTGGACTCCGAAGTGGTGAAACAGGACTCGGTGGGAATCGCCACGGGACTTGCGTGGACGCAGTCGGGCGGCGACATCCTCACCATCGAGGTCAGTGTCCTGAACCGCCGCGGCGCCGGGAGGCTGACGCTGACCGGCCAGTTGGGAGAAGTGATGCAGGAGTCGGCCCACGCGGCGCTCACCTACGCCCGGTCCAGGGCGGCCTCGCTGGAACTCGAGCCGGATTTCTACAAGAACGTCGAGATCCACGTGCACATGCCCGAAGGCGCGATCCCCAAGGACGGGCCTTCCGCCGGCATCACGATCGCGACGGCGCTTTGCTCGGCGCTGACCGGCGTGCCGGTCCGGTGCGACATCGCCATGACGGGCGAGATCACGCTCCGGGGGAACGTCCTGCCCATCGGCGGACTGAACGAGAAACTGATCGCCGCGCTCCGGGCCGGCATCAAGGAAGTGGCGATACCGCTCCGCAACCGGAAGGACCTGGTGGACGTGCCGCCGGAGGTGAAGGACGGGATCGAAATCATCCCGGTATCGACCATGGACGAAGTCCTCAAGCGGACCATGGGCATGACGGTCGTGGAGTCCCGCGTGCCCGCCCTGCTCCCCGCCCAGTCCGTCGCTCAGCCGTCCATCAAACCGGTCTAGCGGTCAACGGGCCGCCTGGTCCGCCTGGTCGGCTTGGGCTTGCCTGGTCGGCCTGCGCCGCTGCCTCCAGATCAGACACCAGTTCGCTACCGCCTTCGATCTCCAGCGTTCTCCGCGTTCCCGCACCGATTTCGATGTGGACCGTTACCGCGTCGGACGGCATGATCCCCGGGAACTTGTCTCCCCATTCGACCAGGCAGACGCATGCGTCCAGGTATTCGTCGAAGCCGAGGTCCAGCACCGATTCCGGGTCGTCCAGGCGGTAGAGGTCGAAATGGGCCACGGGGACCCGGCCAGGCTGACCAGGCTGACCAAGCTGGCCGTAGTATTCGTTCACGAGGGTGAAGGTGGGACTCGTGACCGGTTCCGCGACGCCGAGGCCCGCGCAGATCCCCTGGATGAAGCAGGTCTTCCCCGCGCCCAGGTCGCCGGACACCCGCACCGTGTCCCCCGGCGCCAGCCACGCCGCCAGCCGTCCCCCGACCCGCGCGGTCTGCCCGGGGCCGTCCGTGTGGAAACTGCGCCGTACGGGCCGGGCCTGCGCGTCCCCATGTATCGAAGCGTTCACCCGATTTCCTTCAATCCGCCCATGTAGGGGATCAGCACCTCCGGTATGCGGATGCTGCCGCGCCCGGTCTGGTAGTGCTCGAGCACCGCGATCAAGGTCCGCGCCATGCCCATGCCCGATCCGTTCAGGGTATGCACGAATTGGCTTTTCCCGGCCTTGTTCCGGTACCGGATCCCGCTTCTCCGCGCCTGGAAATCCTCGAAATTGCTGCAGGAAGAGACTTCCAGCCATCGGTCTACCCCGGGGGCCCAGACTTCCAGGTCATAGCACTTGGCCGCCGCGAAACTCAGGTCGCCCGTGCTCAGCGAGACCACGCGGTACGGGATGTTCAGCAGTTGCAGCACTTCCTCCGCGTCGTTCACCAGCGTCTCCAGTTCATCGTAGGAGGTCTCGGGACGGACGAACTTGACCATCTCCACCTTGTCGAACTGGTGCACGCGGATCAGGCCCCGGGTCTCCCGCCCGTAGGAACCGGCCTCTCGGCGGAAGCAGGGACTATAGGCCGTGTAGTAGATGGGCAGGTCGTCCTCGGAGAGGATTTCGTCGCGGTGCATGTTGGTCACCGGGACCTCCGCCGTGGGGATGAGGAACAGGTCGTCCAGGTCGGTCCGGTACATATCCTCTTCCATCTTCGGCAGCTGGCCCGTGCCGAACATGCTCTGGCGGTTTACGATGTAGGGCGGAATGACTTCCGTGTAACCGTGCTTCTGGATGTGTAGGTCGAGCATGAACTGGATCAATGCGCGCTGCAGCCGCGCGCCCTCGCCCTTGAAGAGGACGAAGTGGCTGCCCGATATCTTGCCCGCTCTTTGAAAGTCGATGATGTCCAGTGCTTCGCCCAGATCCCAATGGGCTTTGCGCTCGAATTCCACCTCGGGCGTGGATCCCCATCGGCGCACCTCCACGTTGGCGCTTTCGTCGGCGCCGACCGGCACCGAGGGATGGGGGATATTGGGCAGGCGTTCGAGCAGGGACTGCAGGCTGTCCTGGAGGCCGGCCAGGTCGGCGTCGATACCCTTGATGCGCGCGGACACCTCCCGCATCTCCTCGATCCGGGCGGAAGCGTCTTCGCCATCGCGTTTCATCCGGGCGATTTCGTCGGACACGGTGTTCCGCCGCTGCTTGAGCGACTCGCTCGTCTGCAGCAGTTCCCGCCGTCGGGCATCCAGGTCGAGGAACCCGTCGACGTCGACCCGCTCGTTCTTGTTCGCCGCCGCCTGTTTCACCACGTCGGGGTTGTTCCTGACGAATCGCTGGTCTAGCATGATCCCTCCGCTACCGGGCGCCTGTTGGAAAGGCCACTGCCCAAGCGCCTGTCGGATGGGCCGCTGCCCGGGTATTCATTGTTGTCTTGCCGCGATAAACCACGGTAAAATAGGAAGAGGCCTCCGCGCCCGGCAAGCAGAAACGAAGCGGCGGCGCCGATCCGCTCCCGTCAGATCATCACGGTCGCGCCGCCGGTCGCGCCGCCGGACGAACCGGCGGTCGTGCCGGCCGGGCAGTTTATCGATTCCTGTACTCCAGCATGCCCCAGTGGCAAAGGGCGAAGTCGTATTTGACCGGGTCTTCCGGATCGAATCTCCTCAGCGCCCGTGTGACCTCCTCGGCCATCTTCCAGTCCGCCTGTTTCCGGGACGTCAGGCCCAGCCGCCTGGAAATCCGCGCCACGTGGGTGTCGATCGGCATCACCAGGCGGGCGGGCAGAATACGCGGCCAGAGGCCCAGGTCCGGGGCTTCCCGCCGGACCATCCACCGGACGTAGAGGTTCATCCGCTTGCAGGCGCTTCCCGAAACCGGGGAGGGCAACAGGTAGCGGATCCCCGTTTTCGTCCCGTGCAGGTCGTGCCGCTCCCCGGGATGGACCTCCTGCGTGAATCCGAGCAGCTTATCGGTGAAATGGGCAAGTGCGGGACCCGTGTGGGTATCCGACGGGCAATGACCCGCGGCGAACAGCGCGCCGAGGGAGCCGTGCCGCCGCAGGGCCTTCCCCACGACCGCGACCAGCGTCGCCAGGTCACGTCCCCGCGTCCACCGGTATACGAATCCGTCGAATCGTCCGCCGTCCCGCCCGGGATCGTAACTCATGACGAAGTCCCGGGGCGCGTCTCCCATCCTCCGCAACGCCTCGCCGGCCGCGGCCATGATCGTTTCCGCCCGGCCGTAAGCCAGCGAAGCCGCGACCAGACCGGAGATCTCCTGGTCTTCCGGACGTTCGAAGCGTCTTACCACTTCAAGCGGGTCGGGCGAGATCATGGAAGGATCGAAGGAACGGTACAGGACTTCCAGCCGGTTTCCGATCGCGGTCCAGTCGATAGGCGTCATGGCGAAACGTCCGTGTTGCGGACCAGGATTTAAAGCCCGGGTCCGGTTAAGGGATGGCGTATGCGGCTGGACTTGAATATATTCGTATTTTGCGAATCCCGTAACCTGATTCGTGCCGGATCCGCACCGGACCTGCACCGGATCTTTACCAGTTCCGCACCGGGCCTGTACCGGATCCGCACCGGACCTGCAAAGGCCGGCCGCGGTCCGTCGGCGAGGCGCTCGCATGAACCCCGAGCAGTTGATTCAGCAAATAGACCGAGGCCGGATCGAAGCGGTATACTTCTTCTCCGGCGACGAGGCGTACCGGAAGGAAGAGGCCGTGGATACGCTGGTCGCCCGTGTCGTCGAGCCGGGGACGGAGGCGTTCTGCGTGGATGTGCTTCGCGGCGACGAAAGCGACGCAGCGGCGATATTGACCTCTGCCTCCCTCGTGCCCATGATGGCCGACCGCAGGGTGGTCGTCGTCAGGGATTTCCACAAGTTGCCGCAAAAGGACCGGGAAGCCGTGGCGGACTACGCGGAGCGGCCCGCGCCGAGCACGGTCCTGGTGCTCGAGGCGCCCAGGGTGAACCTGAAGACCAGACTGTACGAACGGCTGGCGGCTTCGGCGGTCTCGGTGGTGTTCTATCCGCTGTTTCCGGAGAGGATCCCTGCCTGGCTTCAGCAGCAGGCGAAGCGCTACGGAAAGCGGCTGACCCCGGAGGCCGCGCACCAGTTGCAGGCCATCGTGGGGACGGACCTGGGGGAGCTGGCCGGAGAGGTGGAGAAACTGGCCGTGTTCGTCGGAGGCCGGGATACGATAGCGGCCGTCGACGTGGAGAGTACACTCGGCCCCGTTCGCGCGGGGACGGTATTCGACATCGCCGAAGCCGTCGGCGAGAAGGACCTGGCACGGGCGCTGGTGGCCTACGAGCGTGCGATAGACGGCGGCGACGCGCCCCAGGCCATCGTGGCGCTCTTCGTCCGCCACCTGGTGATCCTCTGGAAGATCAGGTTCCTGAAACGGGACCGCCGGACGGACGACGACATCAAGAAGAAGCTGCAGCTGGGATGGGGGTTCAATCGGTTCTACAACCGTTATGCCGCGCAGTCCAGGCTGCTGGCGGGAAGAGACCTGCTCAGCGGGTTCGAAGCGCTCTACGAAGCCGATACGGCCCTGAAGTCCAGCGCGTTGCCGCCCGAACTCGTCATGCGGCGGCTGTTGTATACCTTGTGCACCGGGCACGCGGCATAGACACGGAGGGCCGGGCGAATGAAGAGGCCGGGCGGACCGGGTGGACTGGCAGAACAGGAATCGACACGGAGGGCCGAACAGGCGCCATGGGCGCCGCGATTGTGAAACTGACGGAAGGCATCGTAATCAGGGAACACCGGGGCATGTTCGACGTGGAGACCCGGCACGGGACCTTGGCCTGCGCGTTGCGCAGCAGGATGAAGAAGGCGCTGATCTATCCGGAACGAGACAACCAGCATCACTCCGTCGAGCAGGTCGGCCGTATCGACGCCGTGAATCCCGTGGCCATCGGCGATCGCGTGCGCGTCGTGGAGGACCAGGGCGAGACCGGCGCCATAGAGGAAGTGCTCCCGCGCCGCTCCAAACTCTCCCGTCTCGCCCCCGGCAAGCGGCGCGTCGAACAGATCATGATCGCCAACGCCGACCATCTCGTCGCCGTCTTCTCGGTGCGGGCCCCGCGTCCGAACCTGCAGCTGCTGGACCGCCTGCTCGTGGCCGCGGAAGCCGGCAACCTCGCCCCGGTCATCTGCCTGAACAAGATCGATCTGTCGAAGGACAGGGACCCGGACATCGCGGCGATCTACGAACGGTGCGGATTTCGCGTCATCCCGGCCAGCGCCGTGACGGGGGAGGGGGTCGACGTGCTGAAGGCCACGCTGCGGAACCGGGTATCCGCGATCGCGGGCCCGTCCGGCGCAGGGAAGACCTCCCTGCTGAACGCCTTGCAGCCCGGCCTCGGGCTGCGGGTCCGCGAAGTGAACCGAACGACGGGCCGCGGCCGGCACACCACCACCTATCTCGCCGCGCACCGGCTCGACGCGGGGGGACTGGTGATCGACTCTCCGGGGATCCGGGAGTTCAGCCTGTGGGACGTATCGCCGCGCGAGCTTCCGGAGTTGTTCCCCGAAATGCGCGGCCACCTGGGGGGTTGCAGGTTCCACGACTGCACGCACGTCCACGAACCGGACTGTACCCTGCGGGCCGCCGTGGCAGCGGGCGAAGTGTCACGTGAGCGATACGACAGCTACGTCGCGTTGCGTAAAGAACTGGACGAGGGGAGACCTGACGGGCGGTAGGCGGGGCGTCGTGCGGGACAGCGGCGGGGCGTCGTGCAGGCAGGTCGTCCGACCGGACGGTGGACGGTTGGGTGGCAATCAGAATCCGATGCCCCGGTCCGGGTCCGCGCTAATCCCGGAGAAGGTGATCAACTCGTCCAGGGGCAGTTCCATTTCCCGGCCCGAGACGAGACGCTTCGATCGGATGACGACGTTCAGGTGGTTGGGCAGGTGCGTCTCGTCGAATCCCGTTATCGTCCCGATCTCTTCCTGCCGGACGGTGACCGCGTCCCCGCACAGCAGCAGCCCCGCTTCCGAAACTTCCGCGAAGCCGATGTAGGCGGCCCGGTCCACCTTCGTACCCGGTCCGGCGTCTTCTTCGTCGGTGCAGACCAGTTCCAAGACATCCCCCCGCCGTACCGCCCGGGAAAGCTGGGGGATCAGGTTCAGACCCCGGTCCTCCGCGGTCAGGTCCAGCACGGCGAAAAGGCGCGCCGACAGTTCTGTCTTGCTCGAGTAGTGCGCCCGGTTGACCTTGCCTTCCACGTGAGGATCCCTGGATTTCGACACCTTAGGTCCCTTCCCCAATAGTGAACCGCGCGGCGTTACACGCAGGTCACTTGCGACTGAACTCCGCCAGCACGACGCCGATCGCATCCTGCGCGCTGCGCGCCGTAGACGCCGGGCCGACGAAGTTGTTCACCATGACCGAGAAAACCAGGGGCTCGCCGTCCCGGGTATGGACGTAGCCGCTCAGGCAGCTCACTCCGGTCAGCGTGCCGGTCTTCGCCCTGAGATTGCCCATGGCCGCTGTGTCCTTCATCCGGTTTGCCAGGGTCCCGTCCACGCCGGCGACGGGCAGCGCATCCCGGAATTCGTCGCCGATTTCGGGATCGTGGTACGCCGCCGTGAGCAGCGCCGCGACCTGGTCGGGCGATACGTAGTTGTACCACGAGAGCCCGGATCCGTCCGCGAATCGGTAGGCCTCGGGATCCAGGCCGATGTAGTCCGCCAGGACTTGTCGCAGGGCGGCCAGCCCGTCGGCGGAAGAGCCCGGCTGGCCCGTCGCGTGGCGTCCCATGGTCTTAATGAGCAGTTCCGCCGTCAGGTTGTGGCTGTACTTGAGCAGGCGGGCCAGGGCCCCGGTCACCGGCGGTGAACGGTAGGTCGCCACCGTCCGGGCGCGGGTCGGCGTGACGCCCCTTCGGACCGGTCCCGTCACGCGGACGCCGCGGGCCTGCAGCCTGTCCCGGAACAGCTTCCCCGCGTACAGACCGGGCGTTTCGACGGACCGGAAGAACTCCCGCTCGCCCGCGTCCATGGCGACCCGGCCGGTAATCGTGATCCGGTTGGACCGCGCCGGCCAGTCCCGCTCGATCCTGAGCGGTTCGGCGGACGAGGTATCCCCCGCCGTCGTCGTCAGGGCCTCCACTACAAAGGTGACGGACGTCGTCGGCGGATCGACCCGGACCGTTACGGGCGCGCCGACGGCGGCACCGGGCGAAATGCCGATCTTCACGCTGTTTCCGTTTACCGAGAGCGCGTTCAGGGAGGCGGAGTAGCTGTACTGCACGTCGTCCCACATCCATCCTTCTCCGTAGGGTACCTGGTCCAGGTAGGCGTCGTCGACGACGATGTCGCCTGCGATGACCCGCGCGCCGTACGACCCGGCGACGAGGCCGGCGAGGCTGTCCAGGTGCGCCGATTCCAGCATGGGGTCCCCGCGCCC
Organism: bacterium; assembly: GCA_965207085.1. GTDB lineage: Bacteria > JAAXHH01 > JAAXHH01 > JAAXHH01 > JAAXHH01 > JAAXHH01. Next base: position 1,522,869 of record CBDBLQ010000002.1, read on the forward strand.
GAGGAGGTACAGCGACGTGTGCAGCGTGTCGCTTCCGGCATAGGCGTCACCGTCGGCGAAGACGCTCGTCAGGTAGCGGTAGCCGGGACCCATGGTCCGCAGGACGCCCATGGCGGTGAACAGCTTCGTATTGGACGCGGGATGGAACAGTCCGTCGGAGTGCCGTGCGAAGAGTACCCGGCCCGTGACCGGCGACACGACCTTCACGCCCACGGTCATGGGCGCCAGGTCCGGGTGGTCCAGGACGCGGCTTATGTCCTCCGCCAGGCGGCGTTCCGGCCCGGAAGGCCCCCCGCGGAACTGCAGTGGGACGCCGCAGGCGAGCACGAGCAGGGCCAGGACGAGCAACAGGACGCCGGCCGCGGGAGCGGACGGCGCTTTCATGGCGGCGGTGTGAAAGACGTCCGCGGTGGGAAAGATGCCCGCGCCGAGCGTCGGTTTCGCGCTCATGTCAGCGTCCGGTCGATCGCCCGGACCACGTCGTCGTATCGGGCAGGCAGTTCCAGGGGGGCATGTCCATGTCTCACGTCGACGCCGTCCAGCCGGTCTTCATGGTATCCGACCTTGAAGTCGGTGAACTTCAGTCCGTTCGCCGTGGAGATGATGATGACGCGGTCCGTGGACCGGATCTCGCCCCGTTCGACCATCTTGAAGAGCGCGGCCAGCGCGACGCCCGTGTGCGGACAGTTGTAGAGTCCGGTCAGGTCGCCGCGGGCGGAGGCGTTCGCGATCTCGTCCTCGGTGGCCTGTTCGACCATACCGTCGAAGGCCTTCAGCACGCGGACGGCGCGTTTGTAGCTGACGGGGTTGCCGATCTGGATGGCGCTGGCCACCGTCGACCCGGCGTGGATGGGTTCGTATTCATCAAATCCCGTCAGGTAGCTCTGGTAGAGCGGATTGGCCCGCGCGGCCTGTGCGCAGACGATACGCGGCCGCTTGTCGATCAGCCCGAGTTCCTCCATCATCAGGAACCCCTTGCCCAGCGCGGAGACGTTGCCCAGGTTGCCGCCGGGTATGATGATCAGGTCGGGCACCTCCCAGTCGAACTGCTGGCAGATCTCGATCCCGATCGTCTTCTGGCCTTCCAGGCGAAGGGAGTTCATGGAATTCGCGAGGTAGATGCCTTCGCTTTCGGCCACCTGCTGGACGATCTCCATGCACCCGTCGAAATCCGTATCCAGCGACAGGGTCAGCGCGCCGTGGGAGATGGGCTGAATGAGCTGGGTCACGGAGACCTTGTCCCGGGGCAGGAACACGATGGCCGGGATGCCCGCCGAGGCGCAATAGGCCGCCAGCGAAGCCGAGGTGTCTCCCGTCGACGCGCACGCGATCCCCCGGATACCCTGGCCTTCCTCGATCATCTGGTTGACCATGGAGACCAGCACGGTCATGCCCAGGTCCTTGAACGAACCGGTGTGGTTGTTGCCGCACTGCTTCACCCAGAGGTCGACCAGGCCGAGTTCCTCGCCGAGCCGTTCGGCCCAGAACAGGTTGCTGCCGCCCTCGTAAATGGAGACGACGTGCTGGTCGTCCACCGCGGGACAGACCCATTCCTTCTTACCCCAGACCGAACTCCCGAATGGATACTCCGTCCGCCGGTACCGCTCGTCGAACAGTCTCATCCAGCCCGCGGCGCCCCGGGCCCTCAGGCTGTCCATGTCATGGGCGACGTCGAGGAGGCCCCCACAGACCCGGCACCGGTAGATGATTTCGTTCAGCGGATAGGTCTCGCCGCAGCCTTCGATACAGTGAAACCTGGCCCTGTATTCCATGGGGGACCTGCTTTTTGAGCCCGCCATCGCCTGTTTTTTGAACAAAATGAAATAATAATGTTGACTATGAATGGGACCGGATATATACTTACTACTCGTTGCAAGCGAATAACCAAACATAGCCGAACCATTACCAGCGCAACACCTTATGCGCGTCCGTACATATTGTCAAGGAAGATATGGCGGCGGTCGCGGGGTTGCGATGAGTACGATAGCGTAATGGATTCGGACCGTGTTGTGCAATTCGTTTCAGCCCGTATCGAAGGATGAAATTTATTTCGTGTTTCGTATCGTACGGAACGACCCCATACAGGTGGCAGAATACGGCCCGTGGACTTGTATCGCCTAGAGTCCCAAAGGGTTTCGGACAGGGGGCCGTGTGCGCCGGTGGGCGATGCGAAATCTGGCACGTTGTTTGCATTTGATAGGAACTCGGAACCCTGACATCCAAAATCGATGTTTCGTCGCGTGTTCACGCCCTTGCACGCGGCCGTTATGTATGTCGTAACTAGTATTTTAAGGTATTCAGATTATTTATATACGATTGCCCCAATACCATCGCTGGAGGGAGGTGAGTGTCGAAAGAAGTGCAGTTGGAATTTGAATTCGATTCTGCAACATTACGATGCCGTCAGCAGGCCGGGGCAAGCTGACAATAATTAGAAGGGCTCTGTTAAACGAGGAGTGAATTAGATGTCTATAACAATTTCACGAGCTTTGCGCTTCGCATTCGCTTTCGCGTTAGTGCTCAGCATCTCGACGGATGCACAGGCGCAGTTGTCGCTGGGTAAGATTTCCGGTGTCGTGGTCGACAGCGCGACGCGGGAACCGCTGCCGGCAGCCAGTGTCCGCATCGAGGGCACGGTTCTGGGTGCGATGGCGAATGACATGGGCGAGTACTTTATCCTGAACGTACCGCCTGGCAACTACAACTTGGTGGTGAACGTCATCGGCTACGTCCCGGTGCGTGTCCTGGGTTCCGAGGTGCACGCCGACTTGACCACGACGATCAACTTCGAGCTGGAATCTACGATTCTCGAATCCGCGGAAGCGGTCGAGGTCGTGGCGACGCGGGACCTGGTCGAGAAGAGCCTTACCTCCACCCGGACCATCGTGCAGGCCGAGGAAATCCAGTCGATGCCGGTGATCAGCATTTCCGAAGTGGTCCTGACCACTGCGGGCAGTTTCGCCGGTAACCTCCGAGGCGGCCGCGCGGAGGATCAGCAGACCACGCTCGACGGGTCCACGATTACCGGGCAGCAGAACAACACGAGACAGGCGTTTGCGGTCAACCCCTACATGATCCAGGAACTCGAGGTCAAGACGGGTACGTTCAACGCCGAGTACGTGAACGCACTGGCCGGCATTACCTCGGTTGTGACCCGCGAAGGCGGAGCCAGCTACACCGGTAACTTCGAATACCGCACGCTGGGCCAGAAGGGCCTCAACTGGGTCAAGCCACCGGATCTCGATATCGTCGACGCCTACCGGGCCGGTACCTGGTCGGAGCAGGATCTGCGCAATATCATCCAGGGTGCGATCGACAAGACGAACGCCTTCAACAGCGATCCCGCCCGCGCGGACGACGGTCTCAGGATGCAGGATCCCTTTGACGTGCTGGATATGACCGGCGCGCCGGACAGCTGGTCGGCCATCTACAAGCGCGATACCTATTACTGGGATTACGACCGGGTCATTCCCGAACCCGAAGCCATCCTCTGGTCCTACCTGACGGACGGCCAGCCGGAAGCCCAGACGAATAGTTTCGCGGTGGACCGGTCGTTCCATCTGGACAAATACAACCAGTTCGCCCGGAACAACCGGACCGAGAAGCGTCCGGTACAGATCGATTTCGGCATGGGCGGTCCGCTGGGCAGCAAGCTGAACTGGTTCGCATCGGGCCGGTTCGCGGAGAGTTGGGGCCGCAATCCCCACGATTACGCCCGTGTGATGAACTCCTTTATCAAGATGACCTACCGGCCGCGGACCAGCATGAAGCTGGCCATGTCCGGACTTATCGAAGACCAGGGATTCTTCAGCAAGAAGGGCAATCGGGGTTCGGGCAGCGTCGGAGGAATTTTCGATCCGGGCTCCTCGAACTACCAATGGAAGTACAACAAAGAAGGTCTCAACCAGGATTACGGCGGCCGAATGCACTTTAACATGGCGTTTACCCACACGCTCAGCCCCCGTACCTTCTACGAACTCCGTTTAAGCCACCTGCGGGAGTACAATGAACGCTACAATCCCAAGTACGGCAAGGAGCCCCTCCCGGCCCTTACTGACGCGTTCATCCACTCCCTAGGTTATGCGCCGCTTGAGCAGGGCGCCGGTACGCAGGTGCCTTATATCCTGCACGGCGATGAGGCTTATGCGTCGATCGACTTCGGCAACTACACGAGTCGTCGCCCGTTCAAGACCGACATCAACTTCGCCATTACCAGCCAGGTCACCTCGAACCACCAGTTCAAGGGCGGTGTCGGTATTACGATGAACGATTATGAAGAGAGCACGCGCGGTCCTGCTCGTGGCAATGCCGTGGCGCTCTTCAACGAACTCAACCTGGATCCGACGGCCAGCATCCTGCCCCTCGCTGGACGGCAGGCGCACGTTTACCCGGTAGAGTACTTCGCGTACATGCAGGACAGAATCGAGTACGGAAGCCTCGTGGTGAACGCGGGACTGCGGCTGGACATCTTCGACGCCAACGCAAACGCGATCAACCCGTACCGTCCGCGTCCGGGTCCCGATCCCGGGCACGACGATCCGGAATACCGTACGTTAGAGCCGTCGATGAAGACGGGTATCGCGCCGCGTCTGGGTATCTCCCACCCGATCACGGATCGCGCCGCGCTGCATTATTCCTACGGGATCTTCAACCAGCGTCCGTCGCTGGAAAGACTGTTCACCGGTCTGGTTCAGACCTCTTCATTCGAGCGGAACCACGGAAACCCGGATCTGCCGTTCCAGAAGTCCACGAACTACGAGATGGGTCTGCAGGCCGAGATCTATCCGGGCTACTACCTGGACGTCACGGGTTATTTCCGGGACGTGAACAACCTGCCGCTGGTATGGCTTTTCGCGCCGGACGTAGCCTTCATCGGCGGTTCGCAGCGTGAGATTTCCATCCTGCTTCCGACCTTTGCCCAGGATACACGGGGACTCGAGGTGTCGGTGCGGCGCCAGATGGCCAACCGTTTCTCGGTACGGGCCAACTACACCCTGGCCTTCACGTCGGATCTGACCACGCCGCAGACGGTCCGCGAGCGTGGCGGCGAGACGGTGCTCGTATTCTCCGACTTCGTGGATGGAACGCCGACGCCGGATACGTACATCCGCGAGTTCACCAGTTTCGATCGTCGTCATCGTATTGTTGCGAACCTCCTGGTCGAGCTGCCCTATGGCATCAGCGCTTCTTTCCTGACCAAGGCGCAGAGCGGCAACCAGTACCGCACATCCACCGAGCAGGCAATTGATCCACTCGGATTGCTTGCTGCTTCGCAGCGCTCACCATGGACGTGGACGACCGATCTGTACGCCCAGAAGTCTTTCGATCTCGGTGCCGTACGGTTGGGCGTCTTCACCCAGGTCAACAACCTCTTCGACCGGACGAACATCTACAGCATCACCGGCGGCTCTGACAACGCGGGCGGCGACCGCTGGCAACGCCGTGGAGATCCCGTGGGTCTCGTGGGCGGTCCGGTGGGTGGAATCGGAACGCAGGCCAATGGTCCGCGTGATATCTGGGTAGGTCTCAACTTGGCATGGTAAATCCAAAGCGGGGAGGCGCGCATTTTCTGCGCGTCTTCTCGCAAGGTTGGCGACGTTTTTAAGAACGTTGCCGGCAAAGGAGGTTCATTTTGAAGAAATGGCGTCGATATGTAACAGCCGGAGCGGTCGTGTTTACTACGGCGATAGCCCTGGGGGTCGCTCAATACCTCACGGCGTTGCCGGACGCACCGGCAAGATCCGGGGCGGCCCAGGGATCACCGATCCCTCATGAGCTGGCCCTGGATGAAAGGCAAGATGCCTATATCGGCGGTCAGACCTACATGGCCGTCATGAATTCGGAACTTACCGATACTTACACCGGCGTGGGCTGGAGAGGTTCGGGACGTTCCATGAGCCCCACGATGGGCTTTCCCTCGTACACCTTCCCGGCAGGCGGACTTGACGCGCCCCTCTGGGCGTCGGCTTTCGGGATTACGGCCTATCATCCCGAAAATCTTTCGGGTATAGCCCTTGACCGCGCTGAAGGTGCCTTCATCGGTACCACCAACGTCTATCGCGCGCCGCCTCATCAGCGCGAGCAGGCGCCCCAGGGTTTCTGGTCGGACCAGGGTGGATCGACCAGCCCCGGTTTCGGCGCTGGCTCTGTGGGACCGGGTGGTTACCGTGAGCCGTTCATAACGGAAACGACCTTCAATACGAACGCAGGAATTCGTGTCCAACGTCAGTCGTATAGTTTCAGTTACGGCTACGGCCATACGAATGACTTCATCCTGCTGCGTCACGTATTGCACGTACATGGCGACGTGGACGTGAATCATGACGGCACGCTGGAGTCGTCCGGACTTCCCGTCAGGAATTTCCTAATCATCTTCAACTATGACTTCGATATTCCCTGGACGAACAACCCACTCCTGACCGGTGGGGCGATCGGCGGTGGCACCGGCGGCGACGACAAGCAGCCGCCTGCCATGTTCAGCCGCGTGATGCCTCTCGCTGTACCGGAAGGGCTGATCAACTCGGGTCGTTACAACCAGGCGCCGTTCAGCGACCGCGTTTATTCGGGTCTGGTCACCATGTTCGACGAGGACGCTCCGGGACATCCGGGTATCGATTCCTACGTGTGGAATACGACCAACGGTAACTTCAATCCGTTGCACGTGGGCGAAGCCTCCCTGATGATCCTCGAAGGCTCCGGTGATGATGATGCACTCGGGGACTTGAATAACGTCGCAGCGCTGGATATCTACGACGCGCCTTCCGTCGGCCTGTTCAATACGCACGAATGGTGGATCGCTGACCTGAGAACTGTGTACGGATGGTACGAAGGTTCGCTTACCAAGTACCTCGAGAACAAGAAAGTCAATATTCCGGGCGGAAAAAGTAACCCGCATCCGGATCTCTTCACCAGTGGCAGTCCGCTTTCGAGAAGCACGGATATCAGCACCTGGGTAGCCAAGACGCAGCCGGGTGGATCGGCTGAGGGCATGGGCCTGATGTGGGGTGACCCGCGTAACCTGACCCAGCCCGGCAATCCGGGAATGTCCGCCGTAGGCGCGCAGCCCGGTCAGTACGACAGCTTCACCCTCTTCGATCTCGACGGCGTTTTCGCCGGTATCGTGCCCGATCCGTACGACGGAAGCGATACGAAGGAAGAGACCTCGGGCGCCGGTTGCATCCGGAACGCCCTGGGCTGGGGCCCCTACACCAAGGCGCCTGGCGAAGACCTGACCATCTGGCATGTTGACCTGATCGGCGCCGGCAAGGATGGTGCATACGACGTTTACCTCCGCGCCCAGGACGTCTGGATGCAGCGGAAGTACAACATGGCCAACAACACGTACTACTGGGACGGTTCCAATGATCGGATCATCCCCATGTACAACGCCGATGGTTCAGTACAGCGTGACGGCAGCGGTAATGTCATGACCGTAACGCACAACTTCGGTCGCGGCGCAGCCAGCGGCGCGCTGTTCCACCCGCCTCCGCCTCCTACCCTGTCGGTCTTCCCGACCGCCAACGGTACGATCGCGCTGGCGTGGGCTAACAATGCGGAAACGGCCATCGATCCGGGCCGCGGCACCGTGGACTTTGCGAAGTACCGCGTGTATCGCGCTTCCGGTTTCATCGATCAGTTCCCGACCGCTACGGTGGCCCATGAAGTCGGTTACAACAGTACGGTGATCCCGCCGAACCTCGGTCTGAGCGAAGGCGCTGCACCGGTCACGGACGTAACCGATCCTACGAGTGCCGCGGTGAAGCAGGGCCATCCCTACGCCCGATTCATCCACGAAGGGCTGACCCTCGGTGCCGATTACAACATCGGCCGGGTATACGACTTCGTGGCCGACGATCTGGTGAAGCGCTTCGCAGCGCCGAACTTCTCCGGTCCTTACGTCCAGATCGCTGAATTCGGCGGCGGTGGCGGAAATCAGACCAACAGTCTGAATCCGCCGGAGTCGGTTTCCTATCCGAACCCGTATCCGGCTGGCAACAGGCTGCCGGGTTTCGAGGATGATTTCATCGAAACCAAGCCCAGTTCGGCACAAATCGTCGAATCGAACAATGCACTGGGCGCTACGACGGCCATCGCCACCAGCTTCTCGGATCGCTATCCGGATGCCATCGGATCCGGTGATGCGCAGATTACCAGTGTTGGTGGTATTGCCACCGATCCCCGACTGGTGGGCAAGAGCGGTTATATGTTCGAGGATCGCTCCGTGCTGATCGGGTTCAGCTACTGGTACTACGTAGCCTCGGTGGATAACGAAAGCGCGCAACAGCACGATTTCGATAACTACGTGGCCGACCAAGGCTCCTCACAACGGGTGATCACGCGTACTATTAACGGTCTCGAGAGTTTCTACACGATGAACGCGAACGGGACGGACGGACGCTGGCACGGTCAGTATCCCTACCGGGGTCTGACGGTAGGTCCGCAGGTTCCGGGACAGGACGTCATTCCGACGACCGTGACACGGAACGAGGTGGTCGGCGGTGTAGCGGAATTCGAGAATCTGATTACCGTCGCGCCCAACCCCTTCGTCTTCCAGGCCCAGTGGGATTTGGCAACGAAGTCGCAAACCGTCAAGTTCTTCAACGCTCCGGTACCGTCCCGCATCACGATCTTCGATGCGGCGGGCCTGCAGGTAAAGCAGTTCTCCGTGCCGGGCGACCAGACCACGACGATCGGCGGCGTGACGGACTGGGATCTGAAGAACGATTCCAACGTACCTGTTTCGAGCGGTCTGTACATCTGCGTGGTTGAAGCCGAAATCGGTGACGTGAACTACGCGAAAACGTTGAAACTCTACGTCCGGCGGTAAACTGCGGTTACGTCCTGCGCCATGGGCCATGACGGGCCATGGTGCGGGGCGGTCCGATTCAGGGAGGTTTTCTAATGAAAGTATTGTTTCGCTGGGGCGTGGTCACCGGACTGCTGCTGGCACTGTCAGCGCCGGTACATGCTCAGGTTTCCAAGGGTGGAACCGCCGCGACGAAGTTTCTGACGTTGGATTCTAGCGCCCGTGTCGCGGGTGTTGGATCCTCCGCCACGTCCTATACGGACCTTGGCGCGTTCTCGGCCCTGACGAACCAGGCTACCATGGTGTTCGTAGAGGGCAGGGGTGCGGTCGGCGTTTCCTATTTACCATATTTCGCGGAAATGACCGTATTCAGCGCAGGTCTCGTGTGGAATCTCGGCGACAACGGCGCGGTGGGTGTAAGTGTACATTCGCTGCTTTCGGGCGACATACCCTATACCACCTCCGGAGATCCGACGGGTCAATTCGCCAACCAGGGCCAGAACTTTTCCGTGACTGACCTGGCCATCGGCCCGAGCTATGCGCGCCGTCTGACGGATTCCTTCGCGGTCGGCGGATCGCTGAAGTACGTGTCGGAAGGCACGAGCGGCGCGGGTGATGATGACCGGACCAGCACGGCGGTTGCGGTCGACGTGGGCACCATCTATACTACGGACTTCCGTAATTTCCGTATTGGCGCCTCGTTCCAGAACTTCGGTCCGGACATGCAGTTCATAGACGAGTCGAGCGCTCGCGACCAGTTGCCCACGACGTTCCGTATCGGTTTCGCCATTGAACCGACCGAACTGCCGGTGGGCAGCATAATGACCAGCGCCGAACTCTGGAAGCTCCGCGAGTTCGATTCCGTACTCAATCTCGGTATAGAGTGGTGGGTGAACGACTACATCGCGGGCCGGGTTGGCTGGAAAGCCGGATACAGCGGCGGCCAGGATGAAGGCGTGTCAGCTGGCGCCGGTCTCCGTTTCAGCCAGGGTGAATTGAGTCTCAACGTTGATTACGCGTATACGCAGTACGAGCTACTGGACGATCTGCATCGCGTGTCCGTCGGCGTGGGCTTCTAAAAACAACAAGCCAGAGCGTATCGATGGATGTAAGCAATATCGTTAGTAGATGCACCAGGCGAATCCCTCAGTCCGTTTGATGAGGGATTCTCTTATGTAGTGAAGAGAATTGGGGAATTCTGATGGTGTTGTATAGACTGACCGGACTGGCCGCGAAACGCCTAACCGCATATAGGCAGGTGGTGAGGATTTTCGTGATCGGATGCATCGTGGCCGCCGGAGCGATGATCGGTCTGGAAGCCAGGTCCCAGGCCCTGCAGTTGAGCGGCATCGTCATTGATGGGAAAGATCCCATACCGGAAGTCCGCGTGCGGGAACACGGGAAGCCGGATTTCGTGCTTACCGATTCCGAGGGAAGGTTTACACTGAACATCATTGAAGAACCCGTGCAGCAATACGCGGTAACGGCAGGCAAGGAAGGCTGGTTGAATGGCGGGGTCATGGTCGATCCCAAAACCTCATATACGACGATTGTACTGCAAAAAGTACCTGAAGAAAAAGACGACTCCTACGATTTCATCACCCCCCACAAATCGCTGGTCGATCTTCGCGAAGATCCGGAAGAGTTGGAACGACTGCGCAACCAATCCCACACGGGCTTCGAAGAGGGGTGCAACCTCTGCCATTTCGAACCGACCTGTTATCTCTGCCACAGAGACCTCTACGATCAGTGGAATACCTCCCAACACGCGAAAGGCGTGACCAATCCGTGGACGTTGAATCTGTACGACGGTACGGATGCGGACGGGAATGAGAACGTGGGGCCGGGTTTCCGGCTGGATTTCCCCGACGAAGCCGGAGAATGCGCCGATTGCCACGCTCCCTCGGCCGCCGTGCGCGCGCCGGGCCATACCGACCTGAAGGTCGTGTACAACCGCTCGCAGGCCTATCCGACCGTCCAGGACTACAAGACGCTTGAACGCATGGAGTACGAGAAAATGGCCGGTTCGGTCGACGGTGCGGGGATACATTGCGATTTCTGCCACAAGATCCAGCACGTGGAGGTCAATGATCACGCGGGCGTGAACGGATCGATCACCGTGAATTTGGTGGCCATGGAGGAGGAAAGACATACCCGGCTCATCAAGGGGAAGTTCCCGCCGATCTTCGTCTACGGACCCTATGACGACGTCATCAACTTTACCCCGTTGCCGGGTTCATCCAACACCTCTCCGATGGTGGCGAGTTACAATCCGCAATACACGAGTAGCGACTACTGCTCCGCATGCCACCAGCACAAGAACAAGCACGGCCTTCCGTTCATGGATACGTACCGGGAATGGAAGGAGAGTCCCTATTCCGCCATGGGCATCGAGTGCCAGGACTGTCACATGGAGCCCGAATCCAGCGGTTTCACCTTTGGTTCTTTCGTAAATGGCGACGCGGAGAAGTTCTGGACACCCATCGGATACCGGGATCCGACCACGGTCAAGACCCATGCGTTCCCCGGGGCCACGGAAGAACTCCTGCCGAATGCCGCCACCCTGGCCATCGACGCCGTTGTATCCAATGGCTTGCTGACGGTGACCGTGGACGTGCGCAACGTAAATACCGGCCACCATATCCCGTCGGGAATCACCATCCGGAACATGCTGTTGCTCGTCACGCCCGTGCTGGCCAATGGCGATACCCTGCGTTACCTGGGGGACCAGCGTGTACCGTCCTACGGCGGCGAAGGCGACCTGGCCGAAGGGAACTACGCAGGCTACCCGGGCAAGGGATTCGCCCTGGTCTTCGGCGACGATGAGGGCAATACCCACGTCATGGACTGGCAGGCGACCCGCATCGTTGAAGACACGCGGATCAAGGCGCGCGAGGCGGATCGCTCCGTGTATTCCTTTGAAGTCCCGTCGGACGTCGATCACGTGAATATCCATACCGATCTGATTTACAGAAGAGCGTTCAAGCCGCTGGCGGATCTCAAGAAGTGGACACAGAAGGACATGACCGTGGCTTCGGACGTCACCTCGGTAAGGCCTGTTGGGCAACTGGAAGTTTCCACGCCTTCCAAAGGACTGAGCCTCCGCGATCGAATCAGATCCTACTTCGACTGACGGGTACGGCATGCGCAATATCCTTCTCGCAGCCTTTCTGCTTTACACGCCTCTGCTTACGGACACCGGTCCATCCCTCACGCATATTTCCACCGTCCGTCAGGATGAAGTGCCCAGGCAACTGTCGCCCGAGGACGAGTCTCGCCTGCTCGCAGACGTGATGTATTTCCGGCAGCAGATCGAGGAGAACAGGAGCGAACCCGCCAACTTCTTCAACCTGGGTCTGGCCGCCGTCGCGCTGGATAAGCTGGACACGGCGGAAGCGGCGTTTTTGGTGGTCGTTGATTTCTGGCCACAGGACGCCGATGCCCATTTCAACCTGGGTATGGTATACGCCCGGCAGGAACGGTACGACGAAGCGATCGAGGCCTTCCACCACGTCGTGGAAATGGATCCCGATCGGGTCGAACTGTACTACAACCTGGGCCAAGCCTATCAGTACACCGGCCGGTTGGTCGAATCGATCAAGTCGTTCGTCGAGGCGACGGAACGCGACCCTGACAACAGCCGGTTTCATTACGGCCGGGGGACCACGGAAGAGAAACTGGGCGCCCTGGGAGAGGCCGCCATTTCCTATTCCAATGCCCTTTCCATCGATCCGAACTTCGTAGACGCCCGGTACGCGTTGGGACGCGTGCTGTTGGATCAGCGGAAATTCCAGGAGGCGCGGGTGGCTTTTCGCGCGGCCTTGCAAGCGGATTCCGGCATGGCATCGGCCTACTGCCAGCTCGGCGTGATCGCGCTGAGTGAAGGCCGTGTCGACGATGCGGTCCGGTCTTACGAGAACGCGCTACGCATCGATGAGGCATCGGTGGAGGCCGTCGCGGGTCTTGCCCAGGCCTCGTTGCGGGCGGGCCAGGCTGAACGGGCGATCACGCTGTACGAGGAAGCCCTGGAGTTGGATCCCGAGTCGCCTACCCTGCATCACCATGCGGGTACGGCCTATGCGGCCGATCAACGGCAAGAAGAAGCCCTGGAAGCGTTCTCGCGGGCGATCGAACTCAACCGAGCGTACCCCGAACCCTATCTTGCGATCGGAAACACCCTGAACGCCATGGGCAGACAGGACGATGCCGGGCGTTTTCTCGATACGTTTCAGCAGCTCAACGGGTTCAGGGAAGCGTTGTCGCAGGCGGAATCCCTGGTACGACTGAACCCCCGGGTGGCGGAGGTGCATTACAACATGGCGACGGCCCTGACCCGCCTGGGCCGGTACGAGGACGCCGTGCGGGAATTCAGGATAGCGACGGAGCTGTCGCCCCGTTTCGTTCACGCCTTTAACAACCTGGGCGTGGCCTACGTGGAACTGGGCATGTTCGATGAGGCCCGCATCGCATATCAGCAGGCGATCCTGCTGGATTCGAACTATGTGGAGGCCTATACGAACCTGGCCTGGCTCATCACCCGGCACGGGGAGGACCTGGACCGTGCCCTCGAACTGGCCGGCAAGGCGGTTGAGATCGCGCCTACCGCCGTCGCCTACGAAACGCTCGCTATCGTGCGGAACGCGAGTGGGGACTACGACGGGGCCGATGAGGCGATGCGGAATGCCGTCCGCATCGAACCGGAGAATGGGGTATTGCAGCAGCGATGGGAGCAGATCAGGCAGGAAAGGAATGGATCATGAATGGACTTACCGGAAGGAGAAGCGGATGAAGCGGTTCAAGTCCGGAGCGATGCCGCTCCTGGCCGCGACACTTCTGATGGGTTGCACGGAAGCGGACGATGACGGGTTGTGGCGTGGGAGAACGGAAGTGGTCGCGGGCGCTTCAAGGGTCATCAGCGACGCCCCGATCCGGCACGCACTCGATCAAACGGCTGACGTCACGCTCGAAGAAGACCTGGTGATCGAAGGCGGCGAGGGCCGGTCCTTTGCTTCGGTATTCGGGATCACCACGGATCGAAGCGGCAACATCTATATTGCCGATTCGGACCGAAACCAGATTTCCAAGTTCGACGAAACCGGTGCCTTTCAGACGGCCGTAGGGTCGTTAGGCGTGGGACCGCTGCAGTTCAGGTCACCGGTAGACATGGCGGTGGATGGCGAAGGAAGATTGTTCGTGCTGGACAACGAACTTGATCGGGTCACGGTATTCAATCCGGACCTCACCTTCGCGGACATCTGGTCCACGCAGGTTACGAAGCCTCGTCGCATACGCATCGATGCCGAGGGCAATGTGCTCGTTTTCGTCATTACGCAGCACGATCTCATCTACAAATACAGTCCGGAAGGAGATCCGATCACCAAGTTCTACAATCCGATGGAAACCCTGCGACGCACGGGAACGCTCAAGGAGTTCATCGCATATTCCGACGCGGCCATGGAAACGACGGAGGACGGCTACGTGGTCGTATCCGCCAGACACCCCTACTGGATTCGTAAATTCGACCGGGTCAACGGACTGGAACTGGAGTTCTACCGGACCACTTCCTTCGATATGAAACCAATGGCCCGCTTGACGACCACGCGGCGGCCGCCGCCCGTGGGCTTGTCTGGCGGACTGGCCGTTCTGCCCGACGGACGGATCGTCAATTCCATCCAGTACCAGGAGTTCGAACAGATCGGTCTCAACGTGATGGGCATGCCCAGACTGCAGATGACTAAACTGGATCGATGGTTCGACTTCTTCCGGCCGGATGGAAAGTGGGAAATGACGGCGCAGTTCGACGTGGTCGGCGTTCCCATGCACGTGGACCGACAGGGCCGGATCTATTTCGCGGAACTGGAGGAGGACCGAGTCGTCCGGTACCACTTCGTTTTTCCCGAGGAGTACAACTAGTGCGCGGTATCAAGACAGGCTACATGCTGGCGTTCACGGCGGCGGTCACGCTGGTGGTTACGGCCCCAGGCTGCAACGGGGCGCCCAGCGACGATCAGGTGGCGGGCGGCACTTTCGTCGGATATACGTTTTCCGAGCAGGCCGTCGTCGACGAAGCACGGGACATGGACGCCGGGTACACGCTGACCTTCAAGGCCTACGATCTCGGCGGCGACGCGCGATTCGTGACCTACGTCCAGCGCAGGTCGTCGGGCGAATACTACGCGGGCGTCCTCCGGATCGGTATCACGGATCCACAGGGCAACGTATACACGCATTACCACAGCGCCGAAGCCGAGGCCATAGACCGTCCCATCATGTGGACCCGGCGCATTCCGGGCGTGCATCACGTCGAGGTGGAGTTTTCGGTCCGCGGTGAACAGAAGGCAAGTGTCGCCTTCGAGGTTCCGCTGGTCAGGGAACCGGTGTCGGGCTTTCTCGTCGCCGGGGTCAGCCTGGGTGTGCTTGCCCTCGTGGCCATGACCGTCGTACTTATGAGAAAACGCCGTTGAAATGGGCGCCGGTACTTCTCGCCTTCCTTTTCCTTTCCCCTTCCTGCGGCCAGCCCGGCCAGCCGGATCCTCGTCCTGACGCGGCCCGGCCGGTCGTGCAATTCACGGACATCGCGCCGACCGCCGGGATCACGTTCCGGCACACCAACGGCAAATCGGGCCGGTACTACTTCCTCGAAACGGTGGCGTCCGGCGGCGGGTTCATCGATTACGACGGGGACGGGGACCTCGACATATATCTGCTCAACGGCGCGGCCATCCCGGGTTTCGTGCCCGACCGGCCCCTGTCCAGCGTCCTCTATCGCAACGACGGCGACGGATCCTTCACGGACGTGACCGGCCAGGCCGGCGTGGGCAATGCGGGGGGTTACGGGATGGGCCTGGCCGTCTCGGATTACGACAACGACGGCGACGACGACCTGTTCGTCACGAACTACGGAGCGAACATCCTCTACCGGAACGAAGGGGACGGGACATTCCGGGACGTGACCGCCCGGGCGAGTCTGACGGTACCGACGAACCCCATGTTCTCGACCAGCGCGGCGTTCCTGGACTACGACCGGGACGGGTACCTGGACCTCTACGTGTGCGCATACGTCGAATTCGACTTCGAGACCAACAAGCGCTGCTCCCGGGACGGCATCCAGTCCTACTGCGGACCCGACATCTACGAGGGTGCGGCCGACCTGCTGTACCGGAACAACGGCGACGGCACGTTCACGGACGTCTCCGCGGAGGCGGGCATCGCCAATCCGGACGGCAAGGGCCTCGGGGTCGTGGGAGGTGACTACGACGGCGACGGATGGGCGGATATCTTCGTGGCCAACGACCTGACGCCGGATTTCCTGTACCGGAATAACGGCGACGGCACGTTTACCGACATGGCCCTGCTGGCGGGCGTGGCCTATGGCGAGGACGGCGTCGCCCGGGCGGGCATGGGGGTGGATTTCGGAGACTACGACCGGAACGGGTCGCCGGATATCTACGTGACCAATTTCTCCCTGGAACCCAACTCGCTGCACCGGAACAACGGGAACGGAACCTTCACCGAAACGACTTTCGGCGCGGGCGTGGGCAACCCCACGCTGCTCTTCCTGGGCTTCGGTACGGCCTTCAAGGATTTCGATCACGACGGGTGGCTGGATATCTTCGCGGCGAACGGCCACGTGATCGACAACATCTCCCTCTTCGATCCGACGATCTCCTACGCGCAGACCAATCAACTGTTCCGGAACGAGGGCGATGGGGTTTTCACCGACGTCAGCTCCGCGGCGGGCCCACCCTTCCAGGTGGAGCGCGTGCACCGCGGCGCGGCCTTCGGGGACGTGGACAACGACGGTGACGTCGACGTGCTGGTCACCACGGTGAGCGACGTCCCGCTGCTGCTGCGGAACGACGGGACCGGTGCGCTCAGCCTGTTCGTCGCCACCGAGGGCGTCCGAAGCAATCGCAACGGCATCGGCGCACGGGTCACCGTGGTCACGGACGCCGTGCGACAGTCTCGGGAAATCCGAAGCGCCTACAGCTACCTGGCGGCCAACGATCTCAGGGCCCACTTCGGACTCGGCGCATACGCCGGGGCGGACTCGGTCATCGTGGACTGGCCCGGCGGCGCGAGAGACGTCGCGACCGGCGTAGAAGGCGGCCAGCTCATCACGATCCGCGAAGGCGCAGGCATCGTCTCGCAAACGCCATTTCCCCGGCGTTGAAGAATCTCATCGCCCACAACGCCACCGGATAGGCCGCGACCAGGGCGATCTCCCCGGGCCAGGCGATCTCCCCGGGCCATGCGCTTTCGGTGAGTACACGCACCGCGTACAGCACTCCGCACGCCAGGATCACCTTGATCAGCCGCTTGTATTCGTAGGGTATGGGGTAGTACCTTCGGCCCACGAGAAACAGCCCGGCCACCATCACCGCGTAGGCGGCCGCCGAGGCCGTAGCCGCCCCGTACATGCCGTATTCCGGGATGAGCCAGAGGTTCGTCAGGATGCAGACCAGGGCCGCCGCGGCCGTGATGAAGGGGAGCAGGATGGTCTTCTTCTTCAGGTAGACGCCCACGGTGAGGTTGACGTAGATCCCGTACAGCACGTAAGCCGCGAGCAGGATCGGCACCACGGCGATCCCTTCCCAGTACGACGCCTCGATCAGGGTATAGCCGCCGATGGAGATGCGGACCAAGTCGTCGATGAGAAAGGAAAGGGCCAGGAAGACGCCGCCCGCAAGAGCAAGGAAGTAGGTCAGCACGCGGGCGAACAGCGGCCTGGGGTTCTCCTCCCTGGAGGTCTCCAGGAAGAAGGGCTGCCAGGCCTGCCTGAACATGGTGACGAAGATGAGCATGCCGACGCCCAGCTTGCGGGCCGCATGATAGATGCCGAGGGTTTCCGTGCCGGCCATCCGTTCCAGCATCAGGCGGTCGATGGTTTCGATGATGATGATACAGGCGCCGGCGGGCACGTAGGGCAGTCCGAATCTCAGAAGCCGGCCCAACGTTCCGCGAGACCAGGAGAAGGACATGTGCCGCAGGGTAATGCCCGCCAGGATGAGGAAAACGATGCCGGACCCCGCGATATTGCTGATGAGAATGCCCTGCAGCCCCATGTCGAGCACGACGACGAGGTAGCAGTTACCCCCGAGTTCGATCATGACCTTCATCAGCTTGAGGGAGGCGAACGTCGCGGCCTTGCCCTCTCCCCGGAGCCGCGCGAAGGGAATGGCGTTCAGGGCATCCAGCGCCAGGACGGCGGCGGCCAGCTGGACGTAGGTGGTCAGGGAAGCGGAGACGGCGATAAGGGGCCCGATCCGGGCGGCGAACAGGACGATGATCACACCGAGCCCGACCGAAGTGCACAGCATGGTGAGGTACCCGGTGCTCAGCGTATCCCGCTTGCGGTCCTTCTCAAGCACGTAATACCTGAGAAAGGCCGAGTCCATACCGTAGAGGAAAAGGACGTTCGCCAGTGCGATGAAGGTATACACGAGACCGTAGTAGCCGAATTCTTCCACGGGCATGACGTGGGTATACACCGGCACCAGCAGATAGGCCATAGACCTGCCCAGTACGTCGCTGAGCCCGTAGATCGCAGAATGGGTGGTGAGTCTTTTGAGGCCTTGGAACATGGATCCTGAGTTAAGGGCGGTCAGGGTTCTCACCGCTTTGGGAGGGGACGGAATCCAGGCGCTGAGCACCGGTATGGTACCGGCGGCCGCCGGGGACGTCAAGCATTTACGGGTGGGATCGGCCGGTCCCCGCGTCTCGGGCGACCTTGGGACCGCGTCGCGTCGGCACAGCCGGACTTCGGTATTGAACGCCGTCGGGCGAAAAAGGTTCATTGCGGCGGCGCCGGCGCTTTATCTTGACCGGGTGCCGGGGGACAGATCGCCACGGTAATCCATGTTCGTGGCTGCGCGTCGCAGCGCTGCCGTCCCCGGGATGGTCCAATACGCGTTACGGGCAGGTGAGGCCATGTCGGAAATCATCTACGGACGGAACCCGGTCAGGGCGGCCCTGGAGGCGGGCCGTAGCCTCAACCGGATCTACATCGCCGACGGGGTTGCGCGCCGGGACGTGGCCGATATCCTGGACCTCGCCCGGAAGCGGGGCGTCGTGTTCCAGTTCACCGAACGCCGCCGGCTGGACCGTCTGACCGATGGCAGGCACCAGGGGGTCGTCGCAACGGTGGCCGGCCACCCGTACGCCGAAATGGCGGATATCCTGGCCTCGGTCCGGCGGTCCGAATCTCCCCCCTTCCTCGTCTTGCTGGACGGTATACAGGATCCCCACAACCTGGGCGCGATCATTCGCACCGCGGACGCGGTCCGCGCCGACGGCGTCGTGATACCCCGTCGAAACGCGGCGGGATTGACCGCCGCCGCGGTCAAGGCTTCCGCCGGGGCCAGCGCGCACGTTCCGGTCGCGCGGACGGCAAACATGAACCACGCCATGCAGGCGCTTCGTGAAGCGGGCGTCTGGCTCGTGGGCCTCGCGGCGGACGGTCCTTCGCTTTTCAGCAGAATGGACTATACCGTCCCCGTGGCGCTCGTCATAGGCGGCGAGGGCAAGGGACTGAGGCCCCTGGTCCGGCGCAACTGCGACGAGGTAGTGCGGCTCCCGGTCGCAGGGCACGTGGATTCGCTCAACGCCTCCGTGGCGGCGGCCCTCGTACTGTACGAGGTCTTTCGCCAGCGCCAGGAAACAGAGGACGGGTAAATCGGTTGACACGGTTGCTTCGCCGAGTTATGCTAACGCCCTGTGTTTTTTGGCGAAAAGACCCGCGGGCGGGAGTGAATAAAGTAACTGAACGGAGTAAAGGAGCACGGAATCGTCATGGCGAAACACGTATACTACTTCGGCGGCGGTGAAGCGGACGGAACCGCGGCCTCCAAGGATCTGCTGGGTGGCAAAGGGGCCAACCTGGCAGAAATGAGCCACCTCGGGATTCCCGTGCCAGCGGGCTTTACCATTTCCACCGAGATCTGCACCTGGTACTACGATCACGACCACGGGTATCCGGCCGACCTGGACGAACAGGTCTGGCAGGCGATGATCCGGGTAGAGGCCGTCATGAACGCCGGTTTCGGCAGCCCGGACAACCCGTTGTTGGTATCCGTCCGGTCCGGCGCGCGTTCTTCCATGCCCGGCATGATGGACACGATTCTGAATCTCGGCCTGAACGACGTCACTGTACAGGGCTTGATCGCACAGTCGGGCGATGAGCGTTTCGCCTATGACAGCTACCGTCGTTTCGTCCAGATGTACGGCGACGTCGTCATGGGCGTGCGTCCGGAGGACGACGACGACCACGATCCCTTCGAGGCGCTGCTGGACCGGAAGAAGGCCAGCCTGGGTGTCACGGAGGACGTGGAACTGGGGGCCGGCGACCTCAAGGCGCTGGTGACCGATTTCAAGGCCGAGATCAAGGCGCGCACGGGCGCCGAATTTCCCGACGACCCCCGCGAGCAACTCTGGGGCGCCATAGGGGCCGTGTTCGGGTCGTGGCACAACGAACGCGCTGCGGTCTACCGGAAACTAAACAACATCCCGGACGAATGGGGCACCGCCGTCAACGTGCAGGCCATGGTCTACGGCAACATGGGCGACGACTGCGCCACGGGAGTCGCCTTCAGCCGCGATCCCGCGACCGGCGAGAAGCGGTTCTACGGCGAATACCTCATCAATGCCCAGGGCGAGGACGTCGTGGCGGGGACGCGCACCCCCAGGCCCATCGAGCAGCTCGAGGGCGAGATGCCGGACGCCTATCATCAACTGGTAAGCATTTGCGACACGCTGGAATCACATTACAAGGACATGCAGGATATCGAATTCACCATCCAGCGCGGCATCCTGTGGATGCTGCAGTGCCGTGTCGGGAAGCGTACCGGTTTCTCGGCCATCACGATCGCGGTGGACATGGTCCGGGAAGGGCTGATCGACGAGAAAGAAGCCCTGCGGCGTGTGGAGCCCGATCAGCTCGACCAGTTGCTGCGCCCGGTATTCGACGTGGAGGAAAAGCGCCGTGCGGAGCACGAGGGGCGGGTGCTGGCTCGGGGCCTCAACGCCGGCCCGGGCGCGGCGGCCGGCAAAGTGGTGTTCAATGCCACCGATGCCGAGTCCTGGGCGGACCGGGGCGACCAGGTCATCCTGGTCCGTATCGAGACTTCACCCGAAGACATACGCGGAATGAACGCCGCATCGGGCATCCTGACCGCCCGGGGCGGCATGACGAGCCACGCGGCCCTGGTCGCCCGCCAGATGGGCAAGGTCTGCGTCGCCGGCTGCGGAGAACTGGATATCGACTACGCCGCCCGGCAGATGCGCGTCGGCGAACAGGTCATCGCCGAAGGGGAATACATCTCCATCGACGGATCCACCGGGGAGGTCATGGCCGGCGCCATTCCGACTATTCCCTCCGAAGTGCTGCAGGTCCTGTTGCAGAAGTCCATTTCGTCCGAGAACTCGGAGGTCTATCAACGATACGAAAGCCTGATGGCCTGGGCTGACCGGAACCGCCGGCTGAGGGTGCGGACCAACGCGGACCAGCCCGATCAGTCGGCCACCGCGCGCGCCTTCGGCGCCGAGGGCATCGGCCTTTGCCGGACGGAGCACATGTTCTTCGAGGAGGACCGGATCGATTCGGTCCGGGAGATGATCCTGGCCGATGATGAAGCGGGCCGCCGGAAGGCACTGGCCAGGCTGCTGCCGATCCAAAGAAGCGATTTCATCGGGATATTCGAGGTTATGGACGGCTACCCCGTCACGATCCGTACGCTCGACCCTCCCCTGCACGAATTCCTGCCCCACGAGGACGAGGCCATCGGGCAACTCGCCGCACAGACCGGCGTGCCGGTGGAGCGTTACCAGCGCAAGCTGGAGGATCTGCGGGAGGCCAATCCCATGCTCGGACACCGTGGGTGCAGGCTCGGCATCGCCTACCCCGAGATCACCGAGATGCAGGCCCGGGCGATTTTCGAAGCCGCGAGCGACTGCGTGAAACGCGGCATCAAGGCCATACCGGAGATCATGATCCCCCTGGTCGGCCATATCAACGAACTGCGCCTGCAGGCCGAGGTCGTCCGCCGGACGGCCCGGGAAGTGCAGTCTGAGACCGGCGTGGAGGTGGGCTACCAGATCGGCACGATGATCGAGCTGCCGCGGGCGGCGCTGACCGCCCACGAGATCGCGGAGGAAGCGGAGTTCTTCTCCTTCGGGACGAACGACCTGACGCAGACGACCTTTGGGCTCTCCCGCGACGATGCGAGGTTCATCCCCGACTACCTGCATGCCGATATATGGCCGGAAGACCCCTTCGTGAGCATTGACGGCAGCGGCGTTGGAGAACTCGTGAAAATCGGCGTCGAGCGCGGCCGCGCCACGCGGGACGGCATGAAGGTGGGCATCTGCGGCGAGCACGGCGGCGATCCCGCCTCGGTCGAATTCTGCCACGGCGTGGACCTGGACTACGTCAGCTGCTCTCCGTACCGCGTGCCCATCGCCTGCCTGGCCGCGGCCCGGGCGGCACTGGCCGACTAAGGCGCCTGGTTCGCGGGTCCTCTTCAGAACCTACAGCGTCCGCGCATAGGCGTACCGGCGGCATGCCGCGGGACACCCTGAATCATGTGGGAACTCTTCTGGCGATTCCTGGCCCTGGGATGCATCAGCTTCGGCGGTCCCGTCGCCCACCTGGGGTATTTCCGGACCGCTTTCGTGGATCGGTTGAAGTGGCTTGACGAAGCCGCCTACGGCCGGCTCGTCGCCCTGAGCCAGTTCCTTCCCGGACCATCTTCCAGCCAGGTCGGCTTTGCCATCGGATACCAGCGGGCGGGTGTCGCCGGCGGCGTCGCCGTGTTCCTGGGGTTCACGCTGCCGTCCTTCGTGCTCCTGTACCTGCTTGCCATCGCCGGGAGCTCGGTGACGGACACGGTATACTTCGGCGGGTTCGTCAAGGGACTGAAACTGCTGGCCGTGGTCGTGGTCGCCGACGCCGTGCTGGGCATGTACGCCACCTTCTGCAGGCGCCGCCTCACCGGGGCATTATGCATACTGACCGCGTCGGCCCTGCTGGTCGCCCCTTCGATGGCGACCCAGTTCGCGGTCCTGGCGGCAGGTGCACTGGTCGGCTGGCGCTTTCTGCGCGCGCCGGAGGCATCGCCCGGAGGCCGGCTCAATTTCTCCTGGCTGCCGCTGACGCTCTTCTTCCTGCTCCTCATCGGTCTTCCGCTGCTGGCAAGCCTGTCGCCGGACCTCGATCTGCTTTCCCGGTTCTACCAGGCCGGCAGCCTGGTATTCGGCGGTGGGCACGTGGTACTGCCGCTGCTCCAGCAGACCGTGGGCGACGCGCTTCCCATCGATCGTTTCCTGTTCGGTTACGCCGCCGCCCAGGCCATTCCGGGCCCCATGTTCGCCATGTCGGCGTTTTTGGGCGCCGGCATGAACCCGGATCACGCACTGGCCGGCGCGCTGATCGCGGTCCTCGGGATCTTCCTTCCGGGATTCCTGTTGATCCTGTCGTTCCACGATACCTGGGAGACCCTGGCGCGAAAGCCGGGCGCCGCGGGCGCGGTGGCGGGGGTCAACGCGGCGGTGGTCGGACTCCTGCTGGCCGCGCTCTACCAGCCTGTGTTCGTCAACGCCGTCTTTTCGCCCCTGGATCTCGCGCTCGCCATCATCGGGTTTTTCCTGCTCAGGGTGTTACGTCTGCCGATCCTGGCGCTGGTCGCGTTCTTTGCCGCGGCGGGGATGCTGGCGGCCGTCCTGGGGTGATGGTGCCGGTGCCGGTGCCGGAGCTCACGGCCAGGCCTCGCAACCGCTGAACGCCATGTGCTTTCCGGCCTCGTAAACAGGAAACTTCCGATAGGTGTTTATCCCTTCTATGGGATGGCCGCGGAACAGGAACAGGCACGGCCATTCCCTCGTGACGCGCGTTGTCGCGGGCATGTACTGGATCGAGCCGCCCCGCCGCCACGTGGTGCTCTTGTTCGGTTCGGATCCATGCAGCAGCAGTGGGTGATGAACCGAGACGTCACCGGGAGCAAGTTCCAGGTCTATGGCATGGCTTTCATCGAAAGCGTTCGGGTCGGCCTGGTTGAGGATATAGTGCGCTGTTCTTTCCGGGGAATGACTGTGCAGGCCGGACCGGTGCGATCCGGGGATTACGCGGACACAGCCGTTGGAGGGCATCGAATCAGTGACGGCGAACCAGATGGTGATGACGTCCATGGGCTCCAGGGGCCAGTAGTGTCCGTCCTGGTGCCACAGGACCCCTTTGCCACTGCGGGGCGGCTTGCAGATGTAATCCGCGGCGAAGAAGGCCACGTCGGGACCGACCAGAGCTTCCGCCACGTCCAGGAGGCGGCGATCGCTGAGGAAACGGATCCAGAAGGGGTCGTCGGCGATGAGCCAGTGTCCCAGCGACTCCGGGGGCAGGTCGGGATGACGTTTCATGAGCCAGTCAATGTGACGGTCGATTTCCTGTAGAAGATCGACCGGAAGAACATCCCGCACGATAACGAATCCATCCCGGTCGTAGTCTTCCCGGATTCCCTTCAAATAGGGGAACGTGAATTCGGACATGCGGCTAGCACTCCGGCGGCGGTCGCCTTCGCGGTTTCAGTGGACGGTTATCGGGTTTTGGTAAAACGAATATGGCATACACCGTCTATGTCGTTTAAATTAGGACATGACACAAGGGACAAATCGACTGGAATCGAACGTATCCCGATGCGCTTTACGTAAACTGACATGCGCCGAATCACCCCGTACTTATTGCTTTTCTTCATACTCCCGGCCCCGGAGCTCCCCGCCCAGCGGGTCAACTCCATCGGCATCGAGCTGCCCGAAGACGCGGCGCCGCCGGAGCGTCAGCGGCTGCGGTTTTTCGAGATGGACGGGACGTACATGGAGTGGTTCAAGACCATTTACAGGCGCAGTCCGGCCACCAACCTCATCTCCGAGCCGTTGATCCGCCAGGACCATAACTACGACCTGGTTCCGGCCGCCGCAAAGTCCTGGGATGCCACGCCGGACGGCAATACGTGGCTCTTCCACCTGCGGTCCGGGATGCAGTGGGACGACGGCCGGCCCTTCAACGCCCATGACTACGTCTTTACCTTCCGCCGGGGGGCGGATCCGGACAATGCCTACGACTTCGAATGGCACTACCGCATCATCAAGAACTGGAGCGCCGTGGTCGGCCGGCAGTTGCCGGTCGATTCGCTGGGCGTGGAGGCGATAGACGATACGACCCTGGCCGTGCATACCGAGCAGCCCGTGCCCTACCTGCCCTTCAACCTCATCATGAGCTGGGCTTCGCCCGAGCACGCGGTGGCCAAATACGGTGACGAATGGGCGACCCGGGCGGAAACCCATATTTCGTCCGGCCCCTTCAAGCTCACCGAATGGCGCAAGAACGAGATTATCATCCTGGACGCCAACCCGATGTACCGGGGATCGATGCCGCCCCTTCTCGACCAGGTGATCATCAGGGTGTTCTCCCAGTCGGCCGTACCGCTCATGCTCTCGGCTTATACGGCCGGCGAGGTGGACATGATCCTCCTGAACGGCCAGGCGGCCCTGGGCAGGGTCAAGAGCGACCCTGTGCTCCGCCATGAACTGCATTCCATGGTCAACTTCGTCACGTTCTACATGACCATGGATACGTACAATCCGCCTTTCGACGACCTGCGTGTCCGGAAGGCCTTCGCCCACTCCATCGACCGCACGGCCCTGACGGATTCCGCTCTGAAGGACGTGGGCGTGGCGGCCTACAGCATGCTGGCCCCCGGATTCCCCGGCTCGAAACCGGAGGTCTTCCGCGATATGCTGCCCTATGATCCCGAACGGGCCAGGCAGTTGATGGCGGAGGCCGGCTATCCCGACGGCAAGGGGTTTCCCCAGGTCGATATCTGGATCCGCGCCCACGACTACCAGTCCACCCGGCTGCCCGCGGAGGCCATCCAGGCGATGATTGCCGAAGCGCTGAACGTACGGGTCGGGGTCAGGGTCATCGAACGCAAGGTGTTCACCGACGGCCTCAACAACCACGAGGTGACGCTGGCCCTGGTGGCCTACAGCCAGGACTTCCCGGATCCGGCCAACCTACTCGGGCTCTGGCGGTCCAGGGGGCGCCACGCCTGGCACGACGACACCTTCGAAAGGCTGATTCACGAGGGCAACGAGTTCATGGGGCCGCCCAACGAAAGGTACGCTATTTACCACGCCGCCGAACGCAGGCTGGTGGAAGACGTGGGCGGCATCTTCCTCTGGTTTCCCGTGGAGCACCGCCTGTGGAAACCCGATTTCTACAGCCCTACCCTCCTGCCCAACCGCCTCGGCATGGAGGTCTGGTCCAACCTGACCTGGATGAACGGGTATTTCAGGGATACGGATCGTGACACGGCGGATCAGCCGCGCAGCCGCGGCCTCTGGGACTGGCTCAAGTCCGCCCTGGACTGATAGTCCGCCCTGGACTGATATGACCGGGGGGCACGCGGGGCAGGCCGGACCAGGTCGGTCAGGTGGGTCAGGCCGACCACAAGCTTTCTAGCGACGATAGTTTACTACTATAGCGTATTCGAGAACCGTTCCAGTGCTTCATCGTCGATCCTGACACCCAGACCAGGATCATCGGTCACGGGAAACGAACCGTCTGTGGGTTGCGGGGCTTCAAGCGCGTAGCGGCACCTCGTGGGATAGGATTCGTGGCCGTGTTCCATGATCAGGAAGTTGGGGATGGCCGCGGACAGCTGGATGGTCGCGGCGGTGGCCAGCACTCCGCCGCCCCCGATGTGGGGTGACACGGGGATGTTGTAGGTCTCCGCGAGCACGGCGATGCGTTTCCCCTCGGTCAGCCCCGTTCGCCCAATATCCGGCATCACCACGTCGCAGGTCCTTCTGTCGAAGGCTTCCTTCATCTCGAACCGGGTGCGGTACCACTCACCGTTGGCGACGTGCATGTCCAGCGCTCGGGTCACGGCCGCGTGACCCGCCAGGTCCTCGGGCAGGGTCGGCGCCTCCAGCCAGTAGACGTCCAGTGCTTCCAGTTCCCGGCCCAGCCTGATCGCCTCGGCCACGTCGAATTCGGTATGCACGTCCACCATGACGGCGATGTCGGGACCGACGCGCGCGCGGACGGCCCTGGCGATGGCGACGGTTCCGGCGCGGTCCCTCGACGGGGACAGTTTCAGTCCGCGGTAGCCCGCGGCCACGAGTCTTTTGGCCCGATCCGCCGCGGAGGCGGGGTCGCGGCCGGCGCATCCCGAGTAAATTTCGACCCTGTCCCGAAATCGTCCACCGAGCAGTTTATGGACCGGCAGATCCAGCGCCTTGCCTTTCAGGTCCCACAGGGCGATGTCGCAAGCGGCGAGGGCGTCGACGTAGAAGCCGGTCGGGTGTCCCCTCTCCCGCATGCCGTCGAAGAGGCGCTGCCAGAGGAACTCCACGTCGAAGGGGTCCACACCGATCAGTACGGGACGGCACAGGTTTTCCACGATGGTCCGCGTCGTATCGGGCAATATGGGACTCTGCCCTTCGCCGTACCCGACCAGACCTTCTTCGGTCGTTACGCGCACTACCAGGGTCTCGTGCATGTCGGACTTGAAGGCATGCCTGGCCTCCGGGATGAAATATGGGGAGGTAGCACCGGCTGCGGTTGATTCGCCGGTCGCTCCCGGGCCGGCGGCCGCTCCCTGACCTCCACGTGCCCCCTGGCTTTCACGCAATTCCTGGCCGGCTTCTCTCGGAACGCGTACCGCGAATGCTTCGACGTTCGATACTCTCATGATCT
Source organism: bacterium (assembly GCA_965207085.1). Classification (GTDB taxonomy): domain Bacteria; phylum JAAXHH01; class JAAXHH01; order JAAXHH01; family JAAXHH01; genus JAAXHH01. The sequence goes on from CBDBLQ010000002.1 coordinate 1,550,420, forward strand.
CAATCCTCCGGTCGCTCGCCGGCCGGCGCCATCTTCACCAGCCTGGGTTCGAAGCGGGCTACCACCTCCACCAGGTCGGTCTGCGCCGCCATCACTGTTTCGATGTTCTTGTACACGAAGGGGACTTCGTCGAGACCGGCGGACATGAGTGTGACCCCTTTCTCCCGGAGCAACCGGTTGGCGTCCTGCCAGTTCAGGCTCCGGATCGCCCGTTTCCGGCTCATCACGCGGCCGGCGCCGTGGGCGGCGGAGTTCATCGCGTCCCGGCTCCCCTTCCCGCGCACAACGAAGGCCGGACTCGCCATAGAACCGGGTATGATGCCCAGTACGCCCGGGCCAGCCGGCGTGGCGCCCTTACGGTGCACGATCGCTTTCCGTTCCGATCTCCGGCCGGACTGGCCGTGCTGACCTTTCTGACCTTGCTGACCTTGCTGACCGGGCTGACCAGGCCGACCGGGCCGGTCGGGTACGAAGATCCTTTCCTTCCATGCGAAGTTATGGTGATTCTCCAGGTCCATCAACACTTCCGCCCCGAGATGGCCGGCCACGTGGCGGTGTATGCAGGCGTGGTTCGCCGCCGCGTAGTGGCCCATGAGCTCCATGGCCGCCCAGTACTCCTGCCCCGGCTCGGTGTCCAGGTCGAGCCAGGCCAGGTGCCGCTGGTCCCTGGGCAGTTCGGTGTGCAGGTTCATGGCCAGCCTGCTGTAGTGGGAGGCGACCATGGCGCCGGTCCCCCGGCTTCCGCTGTGGGAAAGAAGTGCGAGGTAGGCCCCGGTGTCCAGCCCCTTCAACGGTTCGTGCAGCATGAGTTCGCCGAATTCGACGAAGTGGTTGCCGCTCCCGCTGGTGCCCAACTGGCTCCAGGCCTTGTCCCTGGCCTTCCGGGTCACGGGAGAGACGGACCAGTTCCGGTCGAGGACCGGGTGGTTCCGACGCTTCTTGAAACGGGCCCCCACGCCGAAGCGCGTCTCCGCCGAGATGGCCTTCTTCAGACGGTCCGTTCCCCGGGCCTGCCGTAGCGTGTCCAGCGGCAGGTCCAGGACGGTCAGTTTCATCCGGCAGGCGATGTCGACGCCCACGGCGTAGGGTATGACCGCGTTGTCCGTGGCCAGCACGCCGCCGATGGGCAGGCCGTAACCCACGTGGGCGTCCGGCATCAGCGCGGCGGCCACGGCAACGGGAAGCGCGCAGGCCCGTTCCATCTGCTGGATCGACTGAGCATCCAGGTCCCCTCCCCACTGCCGGTAGGGTATGCGATTTCCCAAAGCGGCCAAGTCCTCTTCCTGGCGTTCGATTCGCGTTCGTACGGGCCCGTTCACAGAGGGCCCCGGTCCCGGTCCTGGCCGGCGTGTCAGAAGCCGGCGATCTGGCGTCCACTGAAGGTGAGCCGGAACATGAGCCGTTCGTAACGCGTGTCGTCAAAGGGCGTCGGAGCGTGCAGCGTGCACCGATTGTCCCAGACCACCAGGTCACCCGGACGCCACCGGTGCATGTAGGTGAAGTCCTCTCCAGTCGCGTGGGACTGCAGGTCGTTCAACAGCGCCGATCCCTCGGCGGACGACATCCCTTCGACGGATTCGATGTGGCAGAGCGGCAGATAGAGCGATTTACGTCCGGTCTCCGGGTGCCGCGCGACCAGGGGCCGGACGATCGGCGGGAACTGCTCCAGCAGCGCTTTGCTGAGCGGCGGCCGGTGCGGATTCTTCTTCCTGAGCAGTTCGTTGAGATGGTTGTAGGAATGGACGGTCTGGATGGAATCGGTGCGTGCTTTGACTTCGTCCGGCAGGTCCTCATAGGCCGCGGTCATGCCCGCGAAGCCCGTTTCCCCGCCCTCGGGGGGCGTGCGGACGCAGAACAGGCAGGACCCGATCGGCTGTGGATGGCGGAAGGAATCGTCCATGTGCCACAGCAGCGGCGGCGGGTCCGCCTGGATGAAGAGCGCGGTGTACTTTCCGTTCTCCTTCGCGTTCCCGATGCGCAGGATGTCGGGGAACCCCGGAACCAGGAAGGCCGGATCATACTTCTCGTTGCCCTCGGGAGTTCCGAACCGGGTCACGAAACGGCGGAGGTGGGCGGGGTCGATATGTCCCTGGTTACGGATGACCACCAGTCCGCCCGCCTCGTGAAAGGCGTCCACGGCCTCGTTGACCATGGCTTCATCGGGCCGTGCGAGGTCCACGTCCCCGAGTTCGGCTCCGAAACCGGACCGGGTCAGCGCAGTGTATCTAGTGTATCTGGACGTTTCGGTCATGACGGGAGCGTTTTCTGGATCAGCGCAGTTTTCCGCGGCCGACGATGGGCCAGACCGTCTCGACAACCCCGTTGCGGATCCCGTAGAGGTGGTCGTGGAGGAACAGGGTGACGTCGGTGTAGGCCACCATGAGATCGAGTTTGTCCCCGACGGCGATCTCGTGATTCGGGCCGGTGAAGGTCACGGTCCCGTGTTCCGCGGACATGCGCACGCTCTCCACGTCATCGACGCCCACCGGCATGGGCATGCCGAACCACGCGGGCACCGTCTTGAACCCGGCGTCCACGATCAGCCGGTCCGGTTCGGGGCGGCTGGTGACCGTCACGTGCACGAAGAGGGCGGGGTCGGTCCGAACCCCCCACAGGGTGTACATCACGTCGTTGAAGATCGCGCCGCCGGCCTGGATCTCGGTGATCCCTTCCAGGTCCGGCGTGACCGACAGGGTGCCGCTTCCTCCGCCGCTCACGATATCGCAGGGCAGTCCCGCGGCCCGGCAGCGCTGTGCGGAGTCCACGAGATCTCCTACGGCCCGCCTGATCTCCCCGTGTTTCCAGTCGGAGCCTTCATCCACGCAGGCGTGTCCCTCCCAGGCCATGACCCCCCGGAACCGCAGGCCGGGGGTCTGGTGGACCTTCCGGGCGAGTTCGACGACCGGTTCACCGGGCCGGACGCCGGCTCGTTCCATGCCCGTATTCAGTTCGACGAGCACGCCTACTTCGACGCCGGCTTCCATCGCGGTGCGGCCCAGGTCCTCCAGCGTGGCGTCGCTGTCGACGGCGACCTTCACGTCCGCCTGCCTGCAGAGATGGACCAGGCGGATGTATTTCGGCGGTCCGACCACCTGGTTGGCGATGAGGATGTCCTCGACGCCGCCCGCGGCCATGACCTCCGCCTCACCGAGCTTGGCGCAGGTGACGCCAATAGCGCCGGCCTTCAGCAACTTGTGGGCAATCGCCGGAATCTTGACCCCCTTGATGTGCGGGCGCCAGTCCACGCCGGCTTCCTTCAGCCGTTGCCCCACGGTGCGGATGTTGTTTTCAAGACGATCCAGGTCGACCCAGAGGACCGGGGTGTCCAGATCTTCCTTGCGTGTTCCGATCTCGTCCAAAGTGTGATCCCTCACGTGTTGAAACTCGACCGATGCGCCGTTTCGATCCTAAGGTCGACTACGGCTTCCTGAAGATATGGGCACGAAGCCTTTAAAAATGGTTCGAGAATACGCAATACCGTGCTGACTGACTATTGTGTATCACCTCGGCAACGCTCAGTCAAGAACGATTAGTGTATCGGTGCCAAATCGCAGGAGGACATCATGGAAATAGCTGGACTATTGATTCAACCGGCCGTTTTGCTGGCGGCCTTCGTCTTCTTCTGGCGGGAAGCCAAGGCGGGCCGTCAGGAACCGAGGGCCGAACTGAAGGCCGAGATGCAGAATATGGAAACCCGTATCCGGGAAGATATCGGAAAGTTGGAGCACCGGATCGCCCGGATTGGGGAAATAATGTTGCAGCGGAATCAGACTTCATAAACAAAGTAACTGTAAAGAGGTGACAAGATGCCAGGTTGGACGGATTGGATACCCCAGGTCATCACCATTGGTGTTTTCATCTACTTCTTTCGAGATCTGAAGACGGATATTCGCGACCTGCGCGATAAAGTGTTCGATCTCGGCACCCGGGTTTCACGCGTCGAGGGGCTTCTCGAAGGCAAGTCCGAGCGGAAGGATGGCCGACGTTCCTGACGTTCCTTTCGCTTTGATGCTTCCTTCCGCCATGATTCAACCCTGGTACCGGACGTCTTTGAACGGAGAAACCAACGGTCCGTCCGGACAGTGCAGCCGGCCGTTCACGACCCATCCGCAGTCTCGCGCCTCGAGCTCCGACACGAGATACCCTTCCCACTTTCCTGTTTCTTTTTCATAGGCCGGGTCGCTCACCAGGTTGCGGCATTCGCCGGAATCCTCGTCGAGGTCGAAGAACTGCTTCTCGTCTATTCGCGGCAGCCAGATGAACTTCCGGTGGCCGTCCGTCACGTACTGCATCTCCTGTTCAGGTGCATAGCACCAGCAGTGTTCGCCGTGTATGTAGTCTCGCCAGCCTTCTGTGTTACCCCGGACCAGCGGAAGCAGGCTTCGCCCCGTCACCGTGGGCGGTAGGTCCACGCCGGCCGCGTCCAGGATCGTGGGCATGATGTCGCGGAGTTCGGCCACGCCGTCCGGAACGGGTGACTTGACCTTTTCGTCCCAGGCAGCCGGCGGGCAGACGATCAGCGGAATCCTCGCGCTGCCCTCGTAGGCATAGGTCTTGCGCCAGAGATGGTGGTCGCCCACCATGTCGCCGTGGTCGGACGTGAAGATGACCCAGGTGTTGGACCAGGCCGCCGGATCGTGCCGTTCCATCCAGTTCTTGAGCCGGCCGATCTGGGTGTCGATGAAGGAAATCTCCCCGAAGTACCCGGATCGGCCGCGGTGTATGCGCGCGGCCGAGAGCTTCCCGGGCCATGCATTCAAGTCCGTGGCGTCGAAGGGCACATCGTGCATGTCCGCCCAGTCGCCGATGTACGGCGGCGGCGTTTCGCGGTCGTGGTACAGGTTGAAGTACCAGGCGGGCGGCACGTACGGCGAATGGGGCCGGGCGAAACTGATGTTGAGGAAGAAGGGTTTTGCGCGGTCCCGCCGTTCGATGAAATGGATCGCCCGGCTCATGGTCCAGGCCGTCGGATGGAGGTATTCCTCCGTGTGCCAGGGACGTCCGATCCACGAGTTCCAGTTGACCCCGTGGTCGTCCGGCGAGATGTCGCGCCGCTTCTCCCGGTCGAACCACCGGCGGTACTCGTCCCGCAGGCCCTGGGCGATCAGGCGGCCGGATTCGTCCAGTTCCGCCGACTGAAAGCCCATGTCCGCGCGCTGCGGCGTGAAATGGTCCTTTCCGACCAGGTGGGTGGCATATCCCGCGTCGGCCAGCGTGCCGGCCAGGGTATGGGGGAAGTCGTTGGGTATCGGTCCCTGTCCCCGGCCCATGCCGAGGACGCCCGTGTGCCACTGGCCCATGCCGGTCATCACGGTCGAACGGGCGGGAATGCAGGAAGGGACCGCCGTGTACGCGTGGCGAAACCGCGCGCCCCGGGCGGCCAGGTGATCCAGGTTGGGCGTTTCCACCACCGGATGGCCGTCGCAGCCCAGGCAGTCGCCGCGCATCTGGTCCGCCATGATGAATATGACATTGGGACGGGACATGGCTTCATAACTTACGCTTCCCCGGTCCACTGTCAAGATCGGATGCTCACCTCGCCTCAAGGTATATGACCTCCGTTAAGCCTTTAATCCCCTTGACATTGGGGCGATCTCCTCCACATTTCATGCAGGGCAGGACCGTCGATGTTCGAGACCCCGAGATCCCGTCAGAGGAGGCATGCGCACCATGGCCGCACGCGACAAACCCATCACCGGTGAAGAGCGGGCATTCTGGGCGGACGTTCGGCGCCAGTTCTACCTCGAGGACGGTGTTACTTTTCTCCAGGGCGGCTCGGTCGGTCCGTCGGCGAGACCCGTCATCGAGCAGGTGATCGATTGGCTGCGGCAGGTGGAGGAGAACCCGCTGCGCAACCAGGGTGGCGGGCTCATGCGGTCACTGGTCGAGTCGGCCCGCGAGAAAGTCGCCGATTTCACCGGGGCTTCCGCGAAAAACGTGGCCCTGGTACTCAACACCACGATGGGCATGAACGTCCCCGCCCGCGGATTGCCCCTGCAGCCCGGCGGCGATGTGTTGATGAGCGATCAGGAGTATCCTTCCGTCCAGCGCATGTGGGAACACATGGCCAGGACGCAGCATGTGCTGATCCGGAAGGTTCCCCTGCCGACGCCGCCCGATTCACCGGGTGAGATTGTCGACGCCTTCGCCGCCCATATCACGCCGCGGACCCAGGTCATGGTCTTCTCCCACGTCTATTGCACTACCGGCCTTGTGGCGCCGGTCGGCGAACTGACCGCCCTGGCCCACGGTCACGGCGCCGTGGCCGTGGTGGACGGCGCGCACGCGGTCGGCATGGTGCCGGTCGATATCGAAGCCTGGGGTTGCGATTTCTATGCCAGCAGTACGCACAAGTGGCTGCTGGCGCCCAAGGGGACGGGCATCTGCTATGTCGCAGATCCCTATCTGAGTGCGCTGCCGGCGCCTATTCTGGGATACAATACCTTTCCTGTGACCCACGCACGACGATTCGACGTGACGGGGACCCATGATACGACGCACTTTGCCGGACTGGGCGCCGCCATCGATTTTCAACGGGACATTGGATGGGAAGACCGGATCAGGCCCTATTGCCTCGGCCTGGCCCGGTACCTGCGGGAACTGATCACGACGGAGATCGAAGGCGCCCGCATGACCGTGCCCGCCGGACCCGATATGTCCGGATTCCTGACTTCCTTCACCATAGACGGCTGCGATCTCAGCAAAGTCGTAGAGCTCATGTGGAAGGAGTATCGTATACAGATCGCCGGCACGCGGGCCGGCCATCTGCCCGTCTTCCGCATATCCACGCACTTTTACGACAGTTACGAAGATATCGACCGGTTCGTCGATGCGTTGAAGCAGGTGCTCGCCACCCGGCGGGACGAGTTGTTTGAAGAACGGGATTGACCCGGAACCCATGCTCAGACTCGAATTCGACCGCGGGACCATCCTGGTGCACGGCGACCGGGACCAGGTGGACGCGTTGTCCCTGCCCGGCTGCGCGTTCGACCGGCGGGTGGCGCTGCACCGCGCTCCGGCGCGTCATTACCGCGAGATCATCACCCGGCTCAACGACCGGGGCATCCCCCACCAGGACGACGCCCGGTCCTACGGGAAGCTGGACTTGTCCTTCCAGTCGGACCGGTCCCCCTTTCCCTACCAGCAGGAGGCCGTGGACGCCTGGTGGAAGGCGGGCGGACGGGGCATCGTCGTACTGCCGACCGGCGCGGGCAAGACCTTCGTCGCGCTCATGTGCATGGCCCGCGTCCAGCGCGGCACGCTGGTCGTCGTTCCGACCATCGACCTGATGCAGCAGTGGTACGGTGTGATTTCCAGCCAGTTCGACACCGAAGTCGGGCTGATCGGCGGGGGATACTACGAAATCGAGCCCGTCTCCGTGTCCACCTACGATTCCGCGTACCTGCACATGGAGCGGTTCGGCCATCAGTTCGGACTCGTGGTCTTCGACGAATGCCACCACCTGCCCGGCCCCTCCTACCTGACGACCGCGGACCTGTCGCTGGCGCCCTACCGGCTGGGATTGACCGCCACGCTCGAACGGGAGGACGGGGCGGAACACCTCCTGTGGGACGCGATCGGCGATACGGTCTACCGCCAGGAGATCCGTTCGCTGAGCGGGGAATACCTTTCCGGATACGAGACCATAAAGATAAGCGTGCGACTTTCGCCGGAAGAGCGGACGGAGTACCAGGAGGCGAGAAACACCTACCGGGCGTTTCTGGACGGCCAGCGGTTATCCCTGTCCGGCCCCGGCGGATGGGTGCGTTTCCTGGCGGCGACGTCGCGGAGCGAGGAGGGACGGAGGGCGTTCACGGCCTACCGGACCCAGAAGGCCATCGCCCAGGGTTCGCAGGCCAAGCTACGCGTCCTGGAACGGCTGATCCGCCAGCACCGCCGCGACCGCATGCTCATATTCACCAGCGACAACGAAACGGTATACCGGATTTCGCGCCGGTTCCTCGTCCCCGCCATTACGCACCAGACGAAGGTCAAGGAACGCCAGGACATCCTGGCGGCGTTCAACGCGGGCAGGTACCCCTTCCTGGTCACGTCCCGCGTGCTGAACGAAGGGGTCGACGTCCCCGAAGCCAATGTCGCCGTGGTACTTTCCGGCACCGGCAGCGTGAGGGAGCACGTACAGCGTCTCGGCCGGATCCTGCGCCGAGTCGAGGGGAAGCACGCATTGCTCTACGAACTGGTGGCCGAGCAGACGGGCGAGGAATACGCGAGTTCCCGGAGGAGGCAGCACAGCGCCTACCGGAAGCCGCCGCCTTAAGGAGGGGTGACATGCTGACCGGCGACCTGCTCCGCGTCCGGTTCCGGAAGGGACAGATCCAGCTCCCCTACATCGACGAAGCGAGCGGGGAACACCTGGGCGTGGCCGAAACGCTGATCCGCGCCTTCGAAAGCCATGAAGGCGGATCCCGGCAGGAACTCGACGAGGAACTCGTAGATATCACGGGCGCGGGCACGGATTTCCTGTTTCACCGCGGCCTGAGCAAGCTGTTGAAGGATCGTTGTACGTTCGCGTCCGCTTCCCCCGTCGACCCGGTGGAACTGCGAATCAGGATCTTCGAATCGGCAGCGGCGGCATACCGGAACACGGACCAGGTCCGCATCGACCGGGAGACCGTTCTGGCCGAGGCGGCGAAATCGGCCGGCATAGAAGCACAGGAGGTCGACCGGGCCTTCTATGCCGATCTCAAGGCGGCCGAGCGGCTGGAGACTTTCAAGCCCTGCACTCCGGAGTGGCTTCTGGGCAGGTACAATGTCGCCCTGGCCCAGGCCGTCCTGTTTCGTGCTACGGGGCTCGACCTGCACGTCGAGGGCGAGACTCCGGCCCGTTACCGCGACCTCTTCCGGAAGCTGAAGTTCTTTCGGCTGCTTCACGAGATCCGGCAGACCGGTCCGGGGGCATACCACATTCATATCGACGGCCCCATGGCGCTCTTCAAGTCCTCCCAGCGCTACGGACTGCAGATCGCCCAGTTTCTGCCCGCGGTCCTGCACTGCGGGAACTGGCGTATCACCGCTTCCGTGACCTGGGGCGCCAGGCGCCGGGAGGGCGTGTTCAGGCTGACGCCAGAAACGGGACTCAAACCCATCGGTCCCTCCACGGGCCAGTGGATGCCCGAGGAGGTGGCCTGGCTCGAAGAACGGTTCGGCCGGCTGAAAACGGTCTGGCGCATGGCGGCCGGATCGGAAATCATCGACCTCGGAGGCCGGGGCGTGCTGGTCCCGGACTACGTTTTCACCCATCCGGCCGTGGGGACGAAAGTGTACCTGGATTTTCTCGGTTACTGGCGTTCCGCGGCGGTCCGGACGCGTCTCGACCTGCTCACGCGCCACGGACCTTCCAACCTGATCCTGGCGATTTCCGACGATCTCGCCGTGGACGACGAATCCTCTTCGGGGCTGCCCGGCGAGATTTACAGATTCCGGCGGACGCCCGTGGCCCGCGACATCCTCGGAATCCTCGACGCCATGGCGGCGGAGACCCCCGGAGGACCTCCGGCGAAACTGGACCTGTTCGATCACTGAGGAGCGGCATAAAAGGGTTGATTTGACCGTCCGCCGTGCCATAGGTTATGGCCATGTCCTCCCCTTCTACCACTTCCGTCTCATCGCCATGGATTACCCGGGGTTTCGAGGCCTTTCGCCTGGGCGTCTTCGGCAATGGCGGCCAGAATCTCTACGTGTCGCGGGCGGGGGTGCTGCAACGCATCCACCAGTTCGACCTGGACCGGGACGGCCACGTCGACCTCGTCTTCTGCAACAGCCAGAATCACGGTGAAAAACCTCCGGTCACCTTGTACCAAGACGTATTCGGACGGACCACTTCCCTGTTTCTGCCGTCCGACGGGGCAAGAACGGGTGTCGTTGCCGATCTGAACGGGGATGGATACGACGACCTGGTCGTCGGCATGTTCTACAACGGCATCCGGCGGGATCTCAACGCGTTCCTGTACTACGGGGGCCCGGACGGACTCGGCGAACAGCGCATGCAGTACCTGCCCGCGCCCTGCTGCACGTCGGTGGCCGCGGGGGATTTCGACGGCGACGGAAGTCCGGACCTGGCCTTCGTTTCCGCTGGAAGGCTGCGGCTGTTCTACCAGACGGCGCTGGGCTTCGAACCGAAAGGCTACCGGGACCTGGAAATCGAGGCGGACCAGGCCGCGTCCTGCGATGTGGACGGCGACGGGTACGCCGACCTCGTCGTCCGGACCGCCCGGGGGAGCGTCCGGGTATACTGGGGCGGTCCGGACGGAATCGTGCCGGAACGATCATCCAGCGTCCCCGTCGATGCCGATCCGCCCGAAAGACCGGACCAGGCGGACCAGGACCTCGATGGCTACCCAGAGGAAGTCGATCCCGCCGTACCGCTGGTCTCCGTGCTCCGGATCCGGGGTGCGCCCCACGTATTCGTCGCACGGACCGATGCGGTCTTTCTCGTGCCCTTCGAAGGGGGGCGGACAGCCGGGACGCCGGTCCGGCTGTCCTGCCGAAACGCCTACGCCGCCGCGGGCGACCTGGCCGGCGACGGACGATGCGGACTGGTCGTGGCCTGCCGGGACCGGCACGACGGGGAGGAGTGTTCGTGGCTGTACCACGGCGGGGAGGAGGACGGGTACAGCGATCAGAACCGCACGGCGATCCCCAGCCGTTACGCCTGCGATGCGGCCGTCGGAGACCTGGACGGGGACGGCCGGTCCGAAATCGTGATCTGTCAGACTCATACGCCGGAAAGCTATACGTCGGAATCACTGGCGTACCGCTGGGGCCGTGACGGGCTGTCGCCGCCGCGCGTCCTCGAGACCCATGACGCCCGGCGGGTGCTGCTGGCCCAGACCTCGGACGAACCCCTTCCGCAAGCCGTTTTCATCAACCAGTTCAGCCGGAACTTAAGGGGCGACATCCCCGTCTTCGTCTATCACGGCGGTCCCGACGGGTTTAACCCGGAACGCCGCCAGGAAGTGCCGGGGTGGGGCGCGGTGGAAGCGCTCCGGTGCGACCTGACCGACAACGGGCTGCCCGATCTGATCCTGGCCAACGCCTCCGAGAACTCGGTCCGCCAGGATCCGGGGTCCTACGTGTACTACAACGAGAAAGGGCGTTTCGGGACCGAACCGGACGTGTGCCTGCCGACCGTGCGGGCTCACGGGGTCTGCTGTGCGGACCTGGACCGGGACGGATTCCTGGACCTCGTCTTCTGCGGGTTCGACCAACCGGATATCGTCATCTTCTACGGCGGACAAGACGGCTTCGACTTCGGCAGAACGGAGCGCATCCGGCTAGAATACGAGGGCGTCGTGTACAAGGACCCGCGCTGGATCTTCCTCGTCGACCTGGACGGCGACGGCTGGCTCGACCTGGTCGTTCCGCAGATCGCCGACGATTACAGCTTCATCCTCCGGGGCGGACCGGAAGGCTTCAGCATGGACCGGTGCCAGGCACTTTCCGTGTGGCACGGCGCCTGCGCACGAGCGGCGGACCTCAGCGGGAACGGGTATCCCGACCTGGTCATCGGCGGACACGAACCGTCGATCGGACTGCCCCACGACTCCTTCGTGCACATCTACTGGAACGGTCCCGACGGGCTCCGCGAGGACCGCCGCACCCTCCTGCCTTCCAACGCGGTGAACGCCATGTCCATCATGGACTTCAACGGGGACGGCCTGCTCGACCTCTTCGTCTGCTCCTACCACGACAACCGCGTGCGGGACATCGATTCCTACGTCTACTGGAACCGTGCCGGCCGGGGATTCTCGGCTGACGACCGCACCCGGCTTTTCACCCATTCCGCGTCGGGCTGCGTGGCCGCGGACTTCGACGGAGACGGCCGCGTCGACCTCGCCATCGCCTATCACAAGGTCGAGGGCGACCACGTCGGCCATTCCGCCGTCTGGTGGAACGGTCCCGGCGGGTTCGACGCCAGGAAGGTCACGCGGCTGCCCACGACGGGCCCCCACGGCATGACCGCCGTGCAGACGGGCAACATGCTGGACGCGGGTCCGGAAGAATACTATGTCTCGGCACCCCACGAGATACCCGAAGGACAGGCCGTGACCGGCATCGGCTGGGAAGCGGAATGCGGACCGGGCACCTGGGTGCACGCCCAGGTCCGGTGGGCGGATTCGGAGGAGGCGCTGGCACGATCGGCCTGGCATGGCGCCGGGGGACCGGGCACCTGGTACGAAAAGCCCCGGCCGGTGCGGGTCGCGGACGCGGGGCCATGGGTCCAGTTCCGGCTCGCGCTGGGCGCGAAAAACGGGGGTAGCACCCCGAGGGTCACGGAAGTCCGGCTGGAAACTGGGTAACGGCCCGGCCGCCTCGTCCTTCGGCAAGGAGGGCCGCGGGTCGGCGGATGGATCACTGGAGCACAGGCATGCGCAAGGCGTCGGAAGTCTTCGATGAGATACAACGCTGGGCGGAAGCGGACGATCAGATCAGAGGACTGGTCCTTTCGAGTGGCCGGGTCGATGGAAACGAGAAGGTCGATCTGTTGTCGGACTACGACGTGATCGTATACGTCAGGGATCCGGAGCCCTACAAACGGGACGACGGCTGGCTGGAAGCGTTCGGAACCGTGATGACGCGATCGCCGCCCTTGCCAACCTTGTTTGATGATGGCAGGATTGGCCGCATGGTGATCTATGACGATGGCATCCGGATCGACTGGAGCGTCGCGGACGCCGAATCCATGCACGACCTCAACGGCGAGCCCGAACCTTACAGGGTGCTGCTGGACAAGGACCGAATTGTAAAGAACCCCATATTGCCCTATCACAGCGCCTACCACGTTCAAAGACCCTCGAAGGCTGAATATGACGAACTGGTGGCCGATTTCTGGTGGGACATCATCTACGTGGCCAAGGCCCTGTGGCGCGATGAGCTCTACTGGGCAAAGCATATGAACAGAAAGGTCCATTCCCCCTTTCTTGAAAAAGTCATCGAATGGTATATCGGCATGAAAAACGGCTGGTCGGTTACGACCAACAAACACGGCCGCTGGTTCAAGCGTTACCTGGACCCCGGGACATGGGCGGAAATCGAATCCACGTATTCTGGAGCGGACCTGGATCAGAACTGGGACGCCCTGTTCAATGCGACCCGGCTTTTCCGACGTCTTGCCGTCACCGTCGCCGGCGGGTTGGATTTCGACTATCCTCATGAAACCGACCGGCGCGTCACGGCGTACATGGGGAAGATCAGGCGGCTGGACCGGGACGCCGAGGATTTCGTGTGAACCCAAACACTGGAGCATCGAAGATGAAGACACTGCTTGAAAAACTGAACATCGAGGCTTTGAACGCCGGAGCCTGTACGGGGATGGACGGCTGGATTCACGGCGAGGGTCCGATCCTGACCTCGTACAACCCGACGACCGGTGAACCGATCGCGGGTGTGCGCCAGGCGACGCCCGAAGTCTACGATCAGGTGATCGAACATGCCCGCGGCACCTTCGAGACCTGGCGAACGATTCCCGCGCCGAAGCGGGGCGACATGGTAAGAGGCCTGGGGAACATCCTGCGGGAGTACAAGGAACCACTGGGCGAACTCGTTTCCCTGGAGATGGGCAAGATTCGCGTGGAGGGTATGGGGGAAGTCCAGGAGATGATTGACATCTGCGATTTCGCCGTTGGCCTTTCACGCCAGTTGTATGGGCTGACGATTGCGAGCGAGCGTCCGAATCACCGCATGAGCGAACAGTGGCATCCCCTGGGCGTGATCGGCATCATCACCGCCTTCAACTTTCCCGTCGCGGTCTGGTCGTGGAACGCTTCCCTCGCCTCGGTCTGTGGAGACGTCACCGTGTGGAAGCCGAGCGGTCAGACGCCCCTGACGGCCGTTGCCGTGCAACATCTATGCAATCGGGTCATGGCCGACCACGGCGTGGACGGCGTGTTCAACCTGGCTATCGGCCGTGGAAGCGATGTGGGCAACCTCATGCTCGACGATGGACGGATTCCTCTCGTTTCCTTCACAGGGTCGACCAGGACCGGAAAGACCGTGGCCTCGCGGGTCGCGTCCCGGTTCGGCCGGAGCATACTAGAGCTGGGCGGCAACAACGCGATCATCCTCACCGAGAACGCCGACTTGGAAATGGCCGTTCCCAGCATCGTCTTCGGCGCCGTGGGCACGGCGGGTCAGCGGTGCACGTCAACACGCCGCATCATCGGACACAAGAGCCTTACGTCTACGCTGATCGATCAACTGGCCCGCGCCTATGCGCAGGTGCCCATGGGAGATCCCATCGATGACGGCACCCTCATGGGACCGCTGGTCACGACCGACGCGGTGGACGACATGATGCAGGCCATCGAGCGGGCGAAAGCCGAGGGCGGCGAGGTGATTTCCGGGGGAAATCGACGTCCCGACCTGGGACCGAACTTCGTCGAACCCACGATCATATGCATGCCCGGCCAGTCGGAGATCGTGAGACAGGAGACCTTCGCGCCTATTCTGTATATCCTGGAGTACGAAACCCTGGACGAGGCCATAAACCTCCACAACGACGTGCCCCAGGGTCTTTCCAGCGCCATCTTTACCGACAGCCTGCGCGAGGCGGAGCGGTTTCTTTCCGCCACGGGCTCGGACTGCGGCATCGCGAACGTGAACATCGGCACGTCCGGCGCCGAGATCGGCGGGGCCTTCGGGGGCGAGAAGGAGACGGGCGGCGGCCGCGAATCGGGCTCGGACGCCTGGAAAGCCTACATGCGCCGCCAGACCAATACCGTCAACTGGTCCACCGATCTCCCGCTGGCCCAGGGAATCGAATTCGACACCGTCGGTTCGGAGGGCGGCTGACCGAGCGCCTGAAATCGACCACGGGACCGGCGAATGCCATGGGCCCGTCGAACGAACACCGGCCCGGCGAACGACCACAGGAACGGAAGCCGACCACAGGGAGGTACATCCATGTCATCTAACGGAGCGTTTATCATCGACAAGAACCTGGGCGCGCGCCTGGATGAGACCCAGGCCGATCTGACCAGGGTGAACGCCGACGGCCGGGACGTGGTCCCGCCGACAGACGAACAGAAGTACCTGTTCGACAAGGACGGCTGGCTCTTGATCCCCGGGGTGCTTTCCGAAGCCGAATGTGCGGAGATGCGGGCGTTCTGCCTGCAGCTGCACCATGATCCGGAATCCATACCCGAACGGGAGCGGTCGGCGCTCGGCGGTCCGCTGCAAAGCCTGACGGATCATCCGCGGGTGGTGGGGTTCATGAACGAATTCCTGGCCTATCCCGGCCTGTCCAACCAGATCTGCTACGGTTTCAGGCAGGAATCGGCCACTCTGTTCTACCGGGAAGCCGGCGACGGCGAGTTCGGGCCCCACAACGGGAACGGCATGCTGCGGCTCCCCGGCGACTCCCATCTCTACCGCTGCATTCCCGGGAAGGCCAACTCCGCGCTGACCCGGGTGGTCTGGGAGTTGAACCCGGTGGAGGAGGGGAACGGCACGCTCCTGGTAACCGGCAGCCACAAGTCCGTCTTTCCCACGCCGTCCTCCATCCAGTCGCCGGACTCGCCGATCTGGGATACATATACCTGTCCGGCTGGATCGCTGATGTTCTTCACCGAGGCCCTGACGCACAGCGGAAGGCCGTGGGTCAGCGAGAAGTATCCGCGCGTCGCCATTTTCAGCTGCTACAACTCCGTCAACTCCAGGTGGCACAACTGGGATCCCCATCCGGAGCTGCTCGCCTCCATGCCGCCCCTGCGCCAGACGCTCTACCGCGGCGTCTACGTGGGGAACAATCTGGTGGGGGGCGTGATGCTCTAGGACCGGCGGCCGTGACCGGTATCCGGCCGGCTCAGACGATCCCGGGATGTCGATTTAGATGATGGAATCGGGTTCCGCGGGCTACGCCGTTTATGCCGATTACGCCGGTCAGCCCGGGTACCGCAGGTAGTCCTCCTCCAGTACCTTGCCGAGACAGCGCAGGAGATAGTCGGCGTTTTCTTTGGTGAAGACCAGTGGAGGCTTGATCTTCAGGACGTTGTGAAAGGGGCCGTCGGTGCTGATCAGGACGCCGTGATCCCGCATCCGGTTGGCCACATACGACGCCTGGGGGCCGCCCGGCTCCAGCGTGTCGCGGTCCAGCACGAGTTCCACGCCCACGTAGAGCCCCATGCCGCGTACGTCGCCGATGATCGGGTGGTCCGGCGCCAGGGCGCGCAGACCCTTGAGCAGGTAGCCGCCCACCTCCAGGGCGTTGGCCTGCAGTCCTTCTTCCTCGATGATGTCCAGTACCGCCAGGCCGATGGCGCATGAGACCGGGTTCCCGCCAAAGGTGTTGAAATACTCCATGCCGTTGTCGAAAGCGCCCGCGATCTCGGGGGTGGTTACCACCGCGCCCAGCGGGTGGCCGTTCCCGATCGGTTTTCCCAGGGTGACGATGTCCGGAACCGCGTCCTGGGTCTCGAATCCCCAGAAGTGCGAACCCACGCGTCCGAATCCCACCTGCACCTCGTCGGCGATGCAGACGCCCCCCGCTTCGCGCACATGGCCGAAGGCTTCGGTGAAATACCCGTCCGGCAGTACGATTTGCCCGCCGCAACCGGGCAGGGACTCGGCGATGAACGCGCCGACCCCGAGATCCTGTTCTGAGAGCGTCTGGATCACTTCGCCCACATGTGCGGCGTACCTGCATCCAGTCTCCGTCGAGTAACCCTTGTAGGGTCCGCGATAGGGATCGGGCAGGGGCACTTTGTGGACATGGGGCGGTGCGCCGTCGCCCCCGGGCCCGTCGAACTTGTACGGACTGATTTCGATCAGGGACGTCAGGTTGCCGTGGTAGGCCCCATCGAGGATGAGCAGGTCCCTTCGTCCGGAATAGGCCCGCGCCAGGCGAAGAGCGAGGTCGTTGGCCTCGCTCCCGGAGTTCACGAAAAAACACACGCTTAAGGGGTCGGGCAGCTTTGCGCAGAGGCGTTCGGCGTAGTCCACGAGGTTGTCGTGCAGGTAGCGGGTATTGGTGTTAAGCACCGCCATCTGGCGGTGGCTCGCTGCGACCACCCGGGGATGGCTGTGTCCCACGTGAGGCACGTTGTTCACGGCGTCGAGGAAGGCGCGGCCTTCCTCGTCGTACAGGTACTGCATGTGTCCCCGGACGATCTTCAGGGGACGCCGGTAGGAGACGCTCAAGGACCTGCCGATGTGCTCGCGGCGGGACGACAGGACCTCCCGCGGCGTCCGCTGGTCCGGCGGGAACGCTCCGGGGGGCACGCCGAGTATGCCATTCGGGTCCGGGGAAAGGCTGCGCCAGACGTTTCGCTGGCTCGGTCCGCCGACACCGGGGAAATCGCCCTGCTTGCCGAGCATGTCGCTGACAATCTGGAAATGCAGGTGTGGCGGCCAGCCGCCGTTAACCGCCGGGTCTCCGAGCGTGGCGAATCGTTCCCCTTTTTCGATCCGCTTGCCCTCGAATAGTCCGGCGAGCGATTCGATGCTCAGATGCCCGTACAGCGTATAGAACGTCGGGGCCGAACCGGCCGTGCCGGTCGTGCCTTCCGGTTCCTCCGTGCCTTCCCGTTCTTCCGCGGCATGTTCCAGTATGATACAGGGACCGTAGTTCAGCGGTTGCGTGTTGTTCCGGAAGCTGTGGATCTCTCCCGCCATCGGCGCGAAGACCGGGGATCCGGCGGGCAGGAAGACATCCATGCCCAGGTGGATGGTCCGGCGTTCCGGCATTTCATCGGAGTCCAGGGCGAACTGCCCGGCGGTGTAGACCTGGCGGGCTTCGTCGTACCGGCCGATCCCCGCATCGGCCCCGGCTTCCTCCATGCGCCGGAAAACCTCCCGGGCAAGGTCGTTCGCGCCGATGGAACCCCCCAGCAGAGCCCGGTCCGGGCTGCTCACGCTGAGATCGAAAACCAGGGCGGTGGAAAGGTCTACGCCGGGGCCCATGACCGGCGCGAAGGCGCCGCACTTCGATGAAAGGTACGCTTCGATAACCGGGGTCTGCGGGCACGGCGGCCGTCCGCAGGCGTCCCGAAACAGGTATTCCGCGAAGGATGGGGGGACGTCTTCGAGTTTTTCGAGGAGGTCCCAGGCGTTCTTTTCGCTGACCGAGAGGTAGGTGTTCTCCGGTTCGGCAACCTGCTGATGAGCCGAGATGGCCACACTCATGCACAGCCGCATCACGGCGCAGTGGTAGAGCAGTTTCAGGTCCAGATCCGTCAACGGGTGCGCGGTGTGGTACCCGGCGACGACGTGGGCGGCCGCCGACAGGGGCGAAGCCTTGCCGAGCATGGCATAAGCCGCGGCGACGGCCGGCTCGAAGAGCGCGCAGGAATGCACCATGTCGCCGAAGTCGATCAGGCCGGACACTTCCAGTTCGCTCGAAGCCGGATCTTCGGGGTGGGCCCGGCGAATCAGGCGGACCAGGACATTCTGGTCGTTGGCGTCGTTGTGGATGAACCGGCGCGGAAGGGTATCTAACCAGGGTCCGACGGCCTGTTCATACGCTTCGCAGCAACCCATGACCAACTCACGCCGGCCGGTGTCGGGGATCAGGCCGGCGTACCGGTGCACGACGTCCGGCCCATTGTCCATATTCCAGATGAGGTCCGGCTGTTTTTCTTCGTGGGAGAAATCGGCGAAAGCGCGGGTCAGCCGACCGAGGAAGGCGCCGAGATGGTTCAGCAGACCGGGACCGTGCGGCTTGACGTCGCAAAGGGGCCGGCCGTCGACATAGGTCAGCATCCGGACCAGGTGACGGCATCCGCGTTGTCCATCGACCAGGGTGATGGCCTTGCCGTCCCTTGTGCGGCATACCCGCGGCCAGGCGGCTTCTTCATAGTGCGCGGCCAGGTGTTCCAGGGCGGCATGCTGAAGGTCGAGTATGCCGTGCCGCTCGCCCGCACCGGAGATCTTGAGGACGAACGTCTCGCCGTTGCCGGCCGTCACCCGGAAGTTCTGATCGCGCTCGCTCGGCAACGGGCGCAACGCGCCGGAAACGCCATACAGGGAATGGGCGAGTTCGCCGGCCTCTTCAGGACTGAAACGGGGCCGGTTTTCGGAGATGGCGGACAAATGGGACTTGCTATCGGGCATAATCGTCGTCGTTGTTCCCGCGCCAGTCGGGGAGATACCCCTCCGTACGTCCGAAACCATACGAGGGCCCGATCTGGTTGGCGGATTTCTAGGGCCACGCCTGGCCGCCGATGAGGCGGAATTCATCGCCTTTGCCGCAGAGCCAGTAGAACATGTGGGCCACGTAACGGGCGGATCCGTGTCCCCCGTAATCGGCGTGCCTGAAGTCGAAATCCGGTTCGACGATCCAGTCCCGCGCAGGAAGCACCGTGCGCCAGTAGCTGTACTTCAGCATGTGCCGCAGGCCAGTTGCCGTGGACGCGCCGCGGCGATGAAGGATGCTCTGCGAATGCAGTCCGATGGTGCCGGCTGGCCCCGAACACAAGACGCCGTTCTCCTCCTGGGCTCGCCGGGTCGTGCGGATGTGGGAGCCTGGCGTGACTTCGGTAGGTCCCATTTCATCGGGGGTGTCCTGGGGGAAATAGAACACCTCGACGAAATGGACCTCCGGTCCGAACAGGTGGTCGGCGTCGTGATGCCACCCCTGGGGACCTTCCGGGCATGCGACCCGGTGGTCGCTGACCAGCACGGGCAATCCCACGTGGCGGCCGAGGAGCGAGCGAAGCGCACCCGCCAGCACGGGGTTGAGCAGGACGTGCTCGATGAACCAGTCTTCGAGCATGATCGAACTCGGTTCATGGGAACTCCGGATCCGGACCAGGTCGTCTTCGGTTATGCCGTCGGGCATGTAGCACGGATTGGCGAGGATCTTGCCGTTCAGGTAATCGCGCGTCCTCCGGTTGATCTCGTCGGGGACGACGCCCTCGAAATGCAGGTATCCGTCCCTGCAGAAGCGCAGTACCTCCGAGTCCGTGAGCGTGGGCTCACAGTCGAAAGTCCGCCGGGATGCATCGTACTGCATGTTTTATTCCTTGATTATGGGTCTGCGGGGCGTCAATTTCCAGTACAAACCTGCCTTGAGACAACAGTAAAATATGCAGTGCGATCTGCCGGCGGGACAAGGGTTTTCCGACCGGGCACATGCACTGCGGCCATCGCGAAAGGGTTCGAGGCCATGGGCATCTATGAAGACATCGGCGTGCGTCCGGTCATCAACGCCATCGGCACGGCTACGCGTTACGGGGGCGCCCTGCTGGACCCGGAAATCATGGAAACCATGCGGGTGGCTTCCCGGGAGTTCTGTATCCTGGACGAACTGCACGAGAAAGCCGGGGAGAAGGTCGCCCGAATGCTCGGTGTGGAAGCGGCCTACGTCACCGCCAGCGCCGCGTGCGGCCTGGTCATCACCACGGCGGCCTGCATGACCGGGACCGACCCGGAGCGGATCCGCCAGCTTCCGGACACGACCGGGATGCGCGACGAAGTGGTCGTCCAGAAGATGCACCGGATCGCCTACGACCAGGCCATCCGGCTGACCGGCGCGAAGCTGATCGAGCTGGACGACTCGGACGGTCCGCCCGTAGATGCCATGCGTGCGGCCATTGGCGACGGTGCGCGCGCGGCTGCGGTCTTCTACCTGGGCAAGAACTTCAACAACGCCAACGCCGTCCCGTTGGAGGAGGCCGTGGCCATGGCCCATGCCGCGGACGTGCCCGTCATCGTCGACGCCGCCTCGGAATGTCCGCCGGTCTCCACATTGACCCGGTTCACCGAGGCCGGTGCCGACCTGGTCATATTCAGCGGCGGCAAGAGCCTCCAGGGTCCGCAATCGACCGGCCTCATTATCGGGCGGAAGGACCTGATCAGCGCCTGCGCGGTGAACGGGACGCCCTTCGCCACGGTCGGACGGCCGATGAAGGTCAGCCGGGAGGAGATCTTCGCCTTCATCAAGGCCCTCGAAATCTACCTGAACCGCGATCACGAGACGGACGCGGCGGGTTGGGAAGAAAAAGTGCGCTACATCGAAAGGGAACTGGCCGACATACCTCACGTCACTCTCGGTCGGATCGATCCGGAAGAAACCTACGCCGTGCCCCAGCTCAAGGTCGCTATTGATTCGGCGGCCGGCCTGACGGGAGAAGACGCGGTGCAGGCCCTGCTCGACGGCAGTCCCAGGATTATCGTGCAGGACAGGGGCAAGGAGGGATTTTCCATCAATCCGCACAACCTGCGGGACGGCCAGGAACGGATCGTGGCGGAACGGTGCCGGGCTGTGCTTGCGGGCGGGTAGCGGCCTGGTCAGGACCCCGTGCGCCCAAACACGGGCCGAACCGGGCAAAAGAGGCTTGTCCAGGACCCGCCCACGGTCGGGAAAAATCTTGCAAGCTTTCGAAACAATACTATTTTCAACTTGATACTGTTTCGACATGATCGTCCTTTGAAAAGGCTCGAATCATACCCCTTGACCGGACAACCGGGTTGATCAGATAAGCTACACTGACTGCGGTATATGACTTGCCACACACTTCCACCTCCCGAAGTAGGCCTCCAATGACACGGCATGTCATTTGGAAGACCCTGAATTTCCTCGTTGTTGTGTTTGGCCTGCTCGCCGGCGTCTTTACCGATGTGCGCCCGGCGCTCGCGCAAACGCAGATACCCTGTCCACTCCCTGCCGGGGCAACGCCTCCTGCGGACCCGGCTGTGACGGCCCAACAAGTGGAGGACGGCAGCGCCACCCTTAAGGACTTCGCGCTCGCCGCGAGGGAGCGGTCCAGAGAATATGCCCAGGGGGCCGCGTCCCATGAGGAAGGGGTATATATTGGATGTATCGTCAGGCAGGCGGATGGGATTTGGCGTTCCGGTTCCACCTGCATCGTGAGCCTGACGCTCGACGGAAGAGTATACATTCACGCGAAAGACATGGCCTTGTCCGGCCGGCAACTCAATCCCTTGATTTACGGATCGATCCTTCTGGCCCTGGGCGTCCCCCAAACCGTTCTGCTTAACCTGGCGTCTCCCGATCCCGCTACCGCCGGGCAAGCCTTAAACGCCCTCCTTGGCATATTGTCGCAGGAACCGGACGGCGCATTCGACGCGACCGTTCCTATTCCGGGTCTGTCACCAGGGATACCCGGCGCCTCGGGCCATTCCGCCGTCTATGTGGACCCCAACTTAGGGGGTCCGGTTTTGCTGCTGGTCGGATTCGACATCAATGCGTCGCACGTGGTCGAAGAAGTCATCGATTACGGCGACCCGGCCATTACCGCCGGTGAGGTGGTGGACCGGGAAACCCTGAAGGCGTTCGTCACGCAAGCGGGAGAGCACCTGCTTGAATTCATGAAGTCCGGCGATGCAGCCGCCAGCTCGAAATTCAGGGTTGCCTTGCGGGATCCGAACGGGCCCTGGCGACACGGTTCCGTGTACCTCTACGTCCTGGACCTCAACAGCAACACGATCCTGTTTCACGCGGCGTTCCCGGATGAATTCGAGTACCGTCCTCTGATACCGACCGTCCGGGACGCCGTGACGGGAAAGTACATTCTGCCGCAGGTCATCGAGGCGGCGAAGGGCAACCCTGAAGGCGGCTTCGTGGAGTATTACTTCGACGATCCCACAGACGACCCCAAGGCATCAACGAAACAGCGCTTGGCCGTGTGTATTAGTATTAGAGACGATCAGCATCCGGATCAAGAATCGCCTATTCTTTATATTCGTTAGAAATCGACGACTTGGGGAAGGGCAACTTTATACTACATGACTTCAGATAAGACCTGGATCGTACCCGATCCCCATTCATCTTGTGAAGTCCGCCTCGACGATGAGACCGTGACCGTGCTGCGAAGGCACGGGAATCCGCAGGGGCCGCGCCTGGTCCTGAGCCACGGCAACGGACTCGCCATAGACCTTTACTATCCTTTCTGGTCGCTCCTCGCCGACGACTACGACCTGATTGTTTACGACCAGCGGAATCACGGTTGGAATACAGTTGGCGATCAGCAGAAACACGATGTGCCGACGTTGATACACGATCTGCGCCTGATCCTTGAGGTCATCGACCGTCAATTCGGTCAAAGGCCGAAGGTTGGCGTCTACCATTCCGTCTCGGCATTGATAACGCTGCTGTCCATATCGACCTTCAAGGATTTGATTTCATCGGGCCCGGCCATTGATTTCGCCGGACTGGTCCTCTTCGATCCACCCCTCTGCAAGCCGGGAGTAAGCCAGGTTGAATTCGACGCGGCCGCGGAACAGGTCGCCGCCGCCACGAGACGCCGCGGGCATCTGTTTCAGACGGAGGAGGATTTCGTGGAACTCCTCAGTTACTCGCCCAGTTTCGTCCATGTCGTACCGGGGGTCCGTGAACTCATGGCGAAGACGACATTGCGGCAGACCGATAAGGGGGACGGTTTTGAACTGCGATGTCCGCGTGAATACGAGGCCCAGATCATCGACTATTCGCGAAGTTATTCGGTACTGGTTGATTTCGATGAACTCGAATGCCCGACCAAGGTCATCGGGGCGGACCCCACTCTGCCCTATTCCTACCTGCCGACCCTGGACCTGCGCGACATGGTGACGGTCGACTACGACTTCCTGCCCGAAACGACCCATTTCTTTCCCCTGGAACAGCCGGAGGAATGTGTATCGCTGCTCCAGGATTTCCTCGAAAGCAACAGCCTGGTGCGTTCGGTCCGAGAAAGCTGTTAAGCGTTAACCCGCCGGATCTGCCGACGACACGGCTTTAACGCGTACGGTGACGAAATCCGTGTCGTGGTACTGCTGGTGGTGCACGGAAGACGCGAGATGCCGCAGGAGCCGTAGTGATACTTCCCGTTCGATGGAAGTTTCGTCAGACTCGTCTGGTAACATGGCGAGTTTGTCCTGGATGTTCTGGCCCCTCGGAGCAACGACGAACTCGAGTACCGCCCCGCCTTCTTCCCTGTATACAACGAGTCGAAGACCACGCCGCATCCCTCGCCCCGCACGTAGCCGTTCGCCGACGCGTCGGACGTCTTGCACTGGCCATCCGGAGACAGCATCATGGAATCGGCGCGCAATTCGTAAATCCGGGGATTCAGGAGCGCCTGCACGCCGCCCGCAAGGGCCAGTTCCGCCTTGCCGTGCAGGTCCGACACCGCGTCATGGATCGATACCAGTGACGACGCGCAGGCGGCGTCCACCGCCTTTACGGGACCCATCAGGCCCAGTACGAAGGCGACCCTGCCGCAGGTGCCGTTGAGGTTCGTGCCGCTCAGCGCGTAGAGACAGGAAGCCGCGTCGGAGGGCCGGGTGGATTCCAGGACCAGCATGCGGTACTCGTCGTTGCTGATCCCGGTGTAGACCCCGGTACGACTGCCTTTCAGGCTGTCCGGGTCGATCCCCGCGTCTTCCAGCGCCTGCCAGCTCGTTTCCAGTGTCATCCTCTGCTGCGGGTCCAGCAACTGCGCTTCGACCGGCGAGATCCGGAAGAAGGACTCGTCGAACTGGTCGATGTCGTCCACGAAGGCGCCGTACCTGCATCCATCGCTGATGACCGCACCTTCCGGGAAGAGCGTGCCGATGCGTCCGGTACCCGATCCGGGGACCCCCTCGGTCACCGCGTTCCCGCCCGCTTCAAGCAGGCGCCAGAACGAATCCAGGTCCGGTGCGCCGGGAAACCGGCAGGCCATGCCGATGATCGCAATCGACGGTTCGTACACGGCGTTCCCCTTCAGTCCGGTCCCCGGATCGACCGGCCGCTTTCTCCTGCGCTCGTGATGGTGTTTCGATCGACATGATCGTCCCTTTCGTCAACAGAATCTCTTGTGTCAACTGGGTCTGGTCTGGATGCCATCCGCCGTGCCGAATACCGATTCCGGCTCTTCCGCCAATTGCTTGATCCGCTGCAGGAACCGGGCGGCCGGCGCGCCGTCCACGATCCGGTGGTCGAAGGTCAGGCTGAGCGCCATCATGCGGCGGACGCCGGTCTCCCCGCTCGTTTCGTCGACAACGACCACCCTCGGCACTGCCCGGCCGAGCCCGAGAATGGCGCACTGGGGATGATGTATGATCGGGGTGAAGGCGTCGACATCATACATGCCCAGGTTGGTCAGGGTGAAGGTCCCGCCCTCGATCTGGTCGAGCGTCAGGCTGCCGTCCTGTGCGGCCTGGACCAGGCGCTTCGTTGCTGCAGCAATCTCCTGGAGCGATTTGCCCGGAACATCCCTGATCACGGGCGCGATCACCCCGCCGGGAGTATCCACCGCGACGCCGATGTGGACGCCTTCGTTCAGCGCCACCCCGTTGCGCCAGGATGCGTTCATGACGGGATGCTCGGCCAGGGCGACGGCGGTGATCCTGGCCATGAGATCGTACCAGGACGGGCGGTGCGCCTCTTCGAACAACGACGAAAGCGCGGTTACGTCTGCCTCGGTGTTCAGGGTGACCGGTGCCGTGGTCTGATGGGCCTCGGCCATCCGGCGGGCGATGGCTTGCCGCATGTCGCCCTGGCCGGCGCCGGCCCTTCCGTCCGCAACTTCCATCGCGGCTTCGTGCTGCCGGAAGGGTTCGTGCCGACGGGCGGCTTCGAGCACGTCCCTTTCCACGATCCGGCCCGATCGTCCGGTTCCTTTCAACGAACGCCAGTCGATACCCGCGGTATGTGCCGCGCGGCGAGCCCGGGGACTGATGGCGGGGGCGTCCTGCGCTCGAGGGGCGCCCTCGGCGGTTCCGGCGGTCGGTAGGGTTGGTGCGGCCGCTACGCTTCCGCCCGTTCCGGCCTTGACGACTTCGCTCTCCGTATCGTCCGCCCGGTCCGCATTCGGATCAAAGGTCTCGAGTTCTGCTTCGGCAACGACGAAACCCAGGAGCGTCCCCACGGGCACGGTCTGGCCGGGCGAAGGCGATGCATCCGGGATCTTCAGAATGCCGGCCTCAAAGGACTCGACTTCCGCCGCGGCCTTGTCACCCTCGATGGTGCATACCATTTCGCCCTGGCGAACGGTCTCGCCGTCCTTTTTAAGCCATTCGACCAGCGTGCCTTCCTCCATGTTCCACCCCAGCCGCGGCATGACGATTTCGTAGGGCATGAACCGATCCTATTCCGCGAGCAGATCGCGGACGGCCTGTTCGATCGATGCCCGGTCCGGGACGACGGCCTGCTCGAGGGAAGGGCTGTAGGGCGTGGGCACGTGGGCGCCGTTCAGCCGCTTGATCGGCGCGTCGAGCTCGTCGAAGCCGTGTTCGGTCACGCGGGCGGAGATCTCCGCGCCGATCCCGCACGGCATGAAGGTCTCGTCCACGATGAGCAGTCTGCCCGTCTTCCGTACAGACGCGAGGATGGTATCCACGTCCAGGGGCGCCACGGTGCGCGGATCGACGATCTCCAGGGAAATCCCCTCGCCGGACAGTTCCTCCGCGACCTGAAGGGCATGATGGACCATGACGGTAAGCGCCACGACCGTGGCGTCGTTCCCCTCGCGAACGACCGCGGCCTGTCCGAAGGGCACCCGGTGCTCGCCGTCGGGCACAGGCCCCTTCAGGTTCAGCAGATGCCGGTGCTCCATGAAGAAAACGGGGTCCTCGCTGCGCAGCGCCGTGGCGAACAGGCCCTTCGCGTCCGCGGGATTGGACGGCAGCGCCACGCGGAACCCCGGGATATGAACGAAGAACGGATAATAGCTGCCGGAATGGTGGGTCGCCGCGGAGTGGCCGATGCCGATGCAGCCCCGAAGCACCATGGGCATCTTCAGCCGTCCGTTGCTCATGTACTGCATCTTGGAGGTCTGGTTGATCAGCTCGCCCAGGCCGTCGAGGATGAAATCCGTGAACATGAAATCCACGACGGGCCGTGCGCCGGTCATGGCCGCGCCCGTGCACATCCCGATGAACCCCCGTTCGCAGATGGGCGTGTCGCAGAGCCTTAAGGGACCGTGCTTCTCGTAGAGACCGGCCGTGGTCTCGAAGTTTCCGCCGCGCTCGCCCGCGCCTTCGCCGACCACGAATATGGCGGGGTCCGCGTCCATGGCGTCGGACAGGGCTTCCCGTGCGGCTTCCGTGAAGGTCTTCTCGGTCATACCGTCTCCCGGTACACGTGGCGGTCCGCCGTGCCGCCGTCGGGCCAGGGACTGGCAGCCGCTTCCCTTTCCGCTTCTTCCACTTCCGCCCGGACATCGGCTTCGATCCGGTCCAGATCGGACGCCGTCATCGTTCCCTCGGACAGGATACGGCGCCGGAACCTCGAGATGGGGTCCTTCTCCCGCCACTCGGCGACTTCTTCATCGGTGCGGTACACGCCGGTGAGGCCCATCCCCTCGGCATGGGGACGGGTGCGGTACGTCTTCGCTTCGATGAGGGTCGGCCCCTCTCCCGCCCGTGCTCTTCGCAGTGCCTTGATGGCCGCCTCGTGCACGGCCAGCACGTCGTTGCCGTCCACGCCCACGCCCGGCATGCCGTAATTGTTCGCGCGCGATGCCACGTCCGGGTTCCTGGAGGCATGGGAGAAAGGCACCTCGGTCGCGTACATGTTGTTCTCACAGACGAACAGAACGGGCAGATCGTAGATGGCGGCGAGGTTCAGGCCCTCGTGAAAGGCGCCGTTCCCCACGGCGCCGTCGCCGAAGAAGGCCACGCCGACGCTGCCGTTGCCCAGCAGCCTTGCGCTGTAGCCGGCCCCCGCGGCCTGCAGGATACAGGGGCCCACAATCCCGCTCGTACCCATGAGACCGATCTCCGGAGCGAAGAGGTGCATGCTGCCGCCCCGGCCGTGGGAGATGCCGGCCTCCCGGCCGTACAGTTCGGCGATGAGTGCGGCCGGCGACACCCCCTTGGCCAGCGCGTGGCCGTGGCCCCGGTGCGTACTGAAGACCGCGTCGTCATCGGTTAATGCAGCACAGACTCCGACGGCTACAGCCTCCTCGCCGACGTAGGTGTGGCAGGCCCCGTGGATCAGTCCGGCCATGAAGGACCTCGCCAGCCGTTCTTCCACCGTCCGGATCGTGAACATGGTCCGGTACAGCCAACGATACAGTTCGAACGGGTTTTCGCGTTCGACGGACATAACGATCTCCGGCTAAAAAACTTGCCTGTTGCACGCGGCCCTTTACATTGTCGAATGTCCTTCAAAAATACAAGTAGATCTTCCCGCGGGGCAAGGTAGATTTTCCATCCCGGCGGGTCGTCGTCCGGCTTCATCCTGAAGGGAGATCGACATGGCTGTGGAGCAGTCCGAGACCCATCGCGGACTGACCGTCGAAGAGGTCGGCGCGTTCCACGACCAGGGGTTCCTGGTGGCCGGCAAGTTGCTGGACGACGACCACGTGGAAATGCTTCGGGCGGAGTACGACCGTGTATTCGAAACGGCCCGCGAAAGCGGCCGTTACCGCAACCTCTCCATCGATGATACGGAAGACAAGTCGCGCAAGCGTAAGGCCCGGTCTCAGATGCTGCAGATCATGCAGATGTGCGAACGCAGCATCGAGTTCAGGAAACTGCTCTACCACGCGCCGATCCTGGACATCGTCGAGTCCCTGCTCGGGCCCAACATCCAGCTGTTCCACGACCAGGCCCTGTACAAGCCGCCGAGACAGGGCGGCCCCGTCTTCTGGCACCAGGACAACGGATACTGGCAGTGCACCCCCGCCAACCTGGTGAGCTGCTGGCTCACCCTGGACGACGTGGACGTGTCGAACGGGGCCATGCACCTGATTCCCGGGTCGCACCGGCTTCTGGTTTCCCATGAACGGTCGGCTACGACCAGTTCCCTCCTCGACCTGGGCGAAAAGGCCGCATCGGAAAGGGCGACGGTGGTCGACCTGCCCGCGGGAGGCGCCATGTTCCACCACTGCCAGACCATGCACCACACCCCGGCCAACGTCACCGACCGGCCGCGCAGGGCCTTCGCCATTCACTACATGACACCCGGCACGAAGCGCATGCGGGACGGGGCATACATCGATGTCTCCTTCGCCCACCCCATGTTGCGGATGCGGGTGTAGGGAATCGCGTCGCGCCAGGTCGCTAAAGAGCACGCAGGCAGGCCGAGGTCGCCCGTCAGGTGTGCGCATTGTTAAGGAGATTTAAATGACGGAGAATCACCGGTGGGAGCCCCTCGGGCCGGACGTGGAATCCATCCTGGCCGACGAAAGCGATCCGCTCCTGGCCCTTTCGGAGGGCCGGGTCCCCGCCATCATATGCCGGCAGGCCTATTCGCCCGCCGACTGCCAAAGGCTGATCGAACGGTTCATCGAACGTGGGCTGATGCGGGATCCCGACGATCCGGAGGCCGCGTTAACGGACAGCCGCCTGCGTATCGATATCGGCACGAGCCTGGCGAACAAGGGCTCGGACAAGGAAGCTTTCCTGATGCACGCTGTGGGAACGCGCGTCCTGTACGAGACCCTGTTCAACGGGTATGAGGATCCCGTGAAGCTACTGTACGGGGTGCTGGATACGCTCGCGAGAGAGAAGCGGGTCATGACCGCCCGGGAGCCGGATGGCCGCAAGTACGGCCCGGCCATATTCCGCATCCACTACGGGGGCCACACCTACAAGCCGCACATCGACCACGTCACGCTCCGGGAGAAGCGGTTCGACTACGACGTGACCCGTTTCGGCCACCAGTTCGCCGGGGTCCTCTGCTTCCAGAACGCCCTGCACGAGGGACGCAGCACCCAGGCCATCCTGCACCGGTGCATGTGGACACCCGAGGTGCAGGAATCCATCGCGACCGACACCTTCCCCGAATACGCCCGCCGCAACGGCGTAAGCAGCTACACCGTCGACCTTGAGCAGGGCGATCTCTACTTCTTCAACACCCGCCTCATCCACGAGGTCCCCGCCGTGGAGGGCGACCAGCCGCGCATCGTCTTGGCCACCTTCATCGGTTATTCCCCCGACGACCCGGAAGTTTACGTCTGGTCGTGATGCGTTAGTGGTACGTTAACGGTCGGTTTGTGGCGGATCAGTTGTACAATTGTACAACTACCATCTAAGAAAGATTACAACGGATTGATTACCAAGCCGATACCTGTCATCGACATTTTCTCTGGACCCGGCGGGCTTGCCGAAGGATTCGCAGGTTGTCGTGACAAATACCAGAGGTCACGTTATCGCGTTGTCCTGTCCGTCGAGAGTGATAAAGCCGCCGTGCGCACACTCCGGCTTCGTGCGTTCTTACGTTCGTTTCCCGACTTTCCCAAGAATCTACCTGTAGAGTACTACGATTTTCTCAATGGGTCATTGGGAGAACAGCCCGACTGGAGTGAGTTATATAGAGACAACTGGGCACAGGCTTGTGACGAAGTCATGCATTGCGCACTGGGCAACCGAGAAACCGAAGATACGTTTCGCCGAAGAATACAAGACCTGCGAGCACAATATGGCGACAGGATGGTCTTGGTGGGAGGGCCACCGTGCCAAGCATATTCTCTGGCAGGACGAGCGAGAGTTACCGGTATTCAGAAGCATACCCCGGTAAACAACCCTAAATTCAAGCTGTACGAAGAATATGTTAAAGTACTAAATGAACTTCAGCCCGCGGTTGCTATACTAGAGAACGTCAAAGGAATATTATCATCGAAGATTGAAGGAACCCGCATCTTTTCAGTTATAGAGGAAGATCTCCGTACTGGTGGAGGTAGGCGGGAATACGAACTTCATGGGTTGGTGCACCGAGATCCCCTCCTTGCAGGACTGTATCCGAAAACAAATGACTATGTTGTACGTGCCGAAGAACACGGAATTCCTCAAGCCCGTCATAGGGTGTTTGTTGTCTGTCTCAGAGCGGATATCGCAAAGAATTTGGATCCAGATTCGATCCCGCAACTTTTGAAAAATGATTCACGTGTATCCGTAAATGACGTCATAGGTAACCTGCCCGCCATGCGCAGTCGTCTTAGCCGAGGAGATAGTCGTGAAAGATGACACCAAGCAGTTCGAGATGGCTACAATGTACTAAAACGAAATTCCCCTGGCTTGGACGTACCTGGTGACCAGTCGTTCATAGAGCAACTGGCTCAGGGATGTACTGCGATCAAGGAGGTGCCTGATGGCACTTCATTCGAGGGAGTAAAGTTGCCAGACTCATGCCCAGCAGAATTGCGGAGCTGGATCAATGACAACGAATTGAAGAAACTGCCGAACAACGAAACCCGGAGTCACATGAGTGGAGATCTGGCCCGATATCTGTTTGCAGCCTTATTTGGCATCAAAAACCGCAGATCTCCCAAAGCTAGGGAGTTTCCCCCATTCCTCGCTCCCAATCACAAAAACTGGTTTTCCGGTAAGTTCGCGGACCGTTATCGAGTCCAGGTCTCACACAAGCCCTCCTCTACGATCACAAGCCACATATCAAAGGATGGCCACTATTTTATCCATCCAGATCCAGTTCAGTGCAGGAGTTTGACGGTTAGGGAAGCCGCTCGTTTGCAGACGTTCCCCGATAATTACTACTTCGAAGGGAACCGTACGGAGCAGTATGTTCAGGTTGGAAATGCTGTACCACCCTATCTCGCATTGCAGATTGCCCAAAGCCTCTTGTCGGTCTTCGAAAGCTACGATCGGGAGTTCAAACCTGAAACCGATTCAATTAACGTTTCACACCAACATGATATTGCACAGGTGCGCGCATAGTGGCCAATAACAATTCGCGATTCAAAACAGTCGCTCCAAGAGCATCGGTCCTGATTGAGGGCATGAGGGACATCGGTTATACCTTGGAGACTGCATTGGCTGATATCACAGATAACTCGATAGCCGCGGGTGCTGCAAACATACAGGTATTCGCAGACACTCATTCTGAAGACCTGAAAATTGGTGTGTTGGACGATGGCCAGGGGATGTCTGAGGTGGAACTCATGGAGGCTATGCGGTCTGGTACATTGAGTCCGCTGGATATTCGTGATGAGGATGACCTTGGACGATTTGGTCTAGGTCTCAAGACCGCTTCTTTTTCTAAATGTCGCCGGTTGACCGTGGTGACACGCAAGAACAGTAAGACGTCCTGTGCAATCTGGGATTTAGACACTGTAATGGAGAGAGATGAATGGGTAGTTGAAATGCCTGATGACTATGCATCGGTCCCATGGACTGGTTGTATGGAAGAAAACGGAACCTTGATCGTCTGGCAGAAATTAGATCGCAATAGTAAAGACGATCTGGTCAGGGGGATGGACAAGACGGCTGATCATCTCGAATTCGTATTTCACCGATTTATGACAAGGGACGGCTGGTCGAAACCCGTTAGCATTTCGCTAAATGGAAGGGCTCTTGAACCCTTCGATCCTTTCCACTCGGATCACCCGGCCACACAGAGAGAACCGGAAGAAACAATACGAATGAACGGCCAGATCAGTCGTATACAGGCTTTCACTCTTCCCCATCATGGCAAGGTATCGAAGCAGGATTGGGAACGGTACGCAGGACCTGAGGGATACCTTAGGAATCAGGGGTTCTACCTGTATAGAAACAGACGGCTGATAGTCCATGGTACGTGGTTTGGTCTCGCCAGACAAACGGAACTGACGAAACTGGCCAGGGTTCGTATTGACATTCCCAACAGCTTGGATTCAGAATGGAAAATCGATATCAAAAAGGCGTCGGCAGAACCGCCGAAGGTGGTCAGAAATCGGTTACGGGGTATTATCGATACCTTGGGGGCTTCATCCAGGCGAACATATACGAGACGTGGCGTCAGGCGTTTACTGGAAGAACATCTTCCAGTGTGGACACGCCATCAAGACAAGAATCGTATCATATATGGAGTGAATTCCGATCACCCATCCATTTCAAGCCTTTCCGACAAATTGAGTGTGGACATAAGGAGGGAATTCAGGCATCTGATCAGTCTGATCTGTTCCACTCTGCCTCTGAATACACTGTATGCGGACCTGAATGACCATCAGGAATCAGTTGAGGCGACTGAACTCGACGGAGATTCATTCGTAGCGTCGGTGAGGACTACATTCATGGCGCTTAGTAAACTGGGTGTACCCTTCGAGACCATCGAGACCATGATGGAAGCCTCCGAGCCCTATAAGTCGAGGTGGCAGGAGGCAAGGTCTGTAATTGAAGCGATCAATCACGAGACGATAAACAATGCCCAATGAAGCGGAAGAACTGAAAAAACTTGAGACCATGGTCGGGGCTCAACTGGCTAATGAACTGCCCACGACAGACCGTATCCGGGAACTGATAGATCAGGTGCGCCCAATCTGTCCGTGCGTCTCGGATGCATCGGCTGAAGCACTGGCACGGAAATTCGAGGCCAGACATGGTGTTACGATGAATATCGGGTCGGTCCTTACGGGCGAAGATGATTACGAACCGTGGCTGGAAAACGCGAAAAGTGAGATTGATAGCTATTATTGGGAAAGATACAGAAAGTTCTTAGGTGCACAAAAACTCTCAGGGCCGGTGATAACGTCGGTAGATGAAGTTACGGACAGGATACTTGGACTGCTCGAGAATCCGCGGAAAGACGGTAAGTGGGACCGTCGTGGCATGGTGGTCGGACATGTTCAATCCGGAAAGACGTCTAATTACACTGGCCTGATCTGCAAAGCGGCTGATTCGGGATACAAGGTCATAATCGTTATTGCCGGAATACACAACAACTTGCGCAATCAGACACAGACGCGCATCGACGAAGGTTTCATAGGATTTGATAGTTCACGGATACAGGAAGCGTCTATTGGTGAGGGGAATACGAATGTCATAGGTGCCGGCCGATTCGATTCGAGCCGTCGTCCAGTGTGGTTCACCACATCGAAACGAGACTTCAATACGGCAACTGCGACGAGTGTCGGAACACCATTGGAAAACCTTAACCAACCTGCTGTGTTCGTTATAAAGAAAAACGCTAGTACTCTTAAAAACCTGATAAACTGGCTAAAAGGGCACAATACACAGCTAAACACAACTTCCGTCATAGAACCGCTACTTCTTATCGATGACGAAGCTGACAACGCCTCAATCAATACAAAACGCAGGAACGACGAGATATCCAAGATAAACGGTCAGATACGCGAACTACTCCAATTATTCGATAGAAGCTGTTATATCGGCTATACCGCTACACCTTTCGCCAATATCTTTGTCGATCCTGATTCGGAAGATGAAATGCTGGGCGAAGACCTGTTCCCGCGCGATTTCATCATCAGCCTTGATCCTCCCAGTAACTATTTCGGGGCATTCCGTGTTTTCTTGGATGACGATGGAAACTGTGTGCGATACATAGTGGATAATGAGGATGTTCTACCCTTGCGCCACAAGATAGATCATCCTCTTGTCGAATTACCGAACAGTCTTGCGACTGCAGTACGTACATTCGTGGTCGCTAGGGCCATTAGACTGGCGCGAGGTGATGTTAACCAGCACAATTCGATGCTCGTAAACACTTCACGATTCGTAAACGTACAGCAACAACTTTATGCCAAGATTCATGATTTGCTATACCAGATCAGCAGTAGTGTACGAGTGAACGGAGCGCTTTCTGAATCGGAAGCGCTCTCGGATAATGAGATCACGGCTCTATACAAAGTGTTTACAGTAGAATACGCCGATAGTTGCGAAGTATCGTGGTCCACCGTGCGAAGTTGCCTTTGGGAGAGTGTCAGTCCGATATCTGTGGTGCAGGTAAACAGAGGTTCATCCAGACCGCTGGACTATGGTAGTCATAGTAAACACGGTCTGAATGTAATTGCGGTAGGAGGACTGTCTCTTTCTAGAGGACTTACGCTGGAAGGTTTGGTTATCAGTTATTTCCTCAGAAACTCAATAATGTATGACACGCTCATGCAGATGGGAAGATGGTTTGGTTATCGTCCTGGATACGAGGATCTATGTCGAGTCTGGATGCCACGTGAAGCTGAAGGTTGGTATTGTCATATTTCAGAGTCCATAGAGGAACTGAGAGAAGAAATAAGGATGATGGAGGCTGCAAACGCGACCCCCAACGATTTTGGTCTGAAGGTGCGAAGCCATCCCGATACGCTTGTCGTAACCGCTCGTAACAAGATGGGTACTGGACGTGATCACAGAGTATCGATTGGCCTCGCAAATCGTTTCATAGAAACCGCTCGTCTGCATTCGGACAAGTCCATACAAAAAGATAACCTGAAAGCTGCGATCGGACTCGCCAGGGAAATGTCCTCCCAGGGAAAAGCACCGAAGGACGGTGAGAAGATTACAGGCGGCCGCTTGATATGCGGAGTTCCAGTCTCGCATGTTCTCGATTTTCTTACGATGTACAAGAACCACCCTAAGTCCATTTACACCGAACCCGAGCCAGTCAGGAAGTACATTGAAGATCGCAGTTTGGATGAGTTGAAGAACTGGGATGTCTATTTCCCGGGCATTAGTGAGTCACAAGCAAGGCACGGTTCGATCAAAACGAACTGCTTCGGATTTGAACTTGTATGCCAAAGGCGAAGTGTTGGTTTAAAAAGCACCTCTGACACCTTAGATATAACCAACAAGCAACGTGTTGCATCACGTGGTGTAGAGAAAGTAGGGCTAAGTGATGAGCAAATAAACCAGGCGGAGAAAGAGTACAGAGAAAGAGATCGTTCAGGAGGGAGCGTTAAGAATTATTCGGACCACATCTATCGTCGGCAACGCACATATCCTCTTCTTATCGTACATCTTCTGGCAATCGAAACCGATGATTGCACTCCAGAACCTCGAGAACCCGTGACGGCGTGGAGCATGAGCTTTCCAATGACGAATCGTGAAGAAGAGAAAACCGAATACGTTGTGAATTCACGCTGGTTTGAAGAAAACTATGGCATTTCGGGGGTAGAAGACGAAGTCGAAGGCGATGAATACTACTGAGTTTCAAGATCCTTGGAAGGATATTAACCCACCGGACCACGCGTCCCTACTCAGCGCACGTAGGGCGGATACCTCGTTGAGATGGGGTGTATTCTGGGCTGTGGATTACAATTCCAATTGCATGCTGGTTCTACAATACGGCAAAGGGATCGATCTACCTCGACGATTGCCCATGATTCGAGGTTTACGGATTGAGGGACATACTGCTGAGCAAGGAACACAGGACCGAATTGCCATAAGACTTGTCGAGCAGGAACAACGGGACATTTTCTACCGTTTCTGTCTTGACGTAATTGCGGCTACTGATATGGCCAAGACCGAGGAAGATGCGGTTGGACGGTTTTTGGCTAGGACCTGGCGATGGCACAGACTCCTAAAATCGGGTTCAGACGGCAGGCTTGGCTTGGAAGAACAAAAAGGATTGATTGGTGAACTGGGGATTCTCGAAAGACACCTGATACCGATTCTTGGCGCTGCCGAGGCAGTGCAATGCTGGACTGGACCGCTTGGTTCCCCCAAGGATTTCGAAGTTGGAAGTATATGTATCGAAGCCAAGACCCGACGAGCAGTCGCCAAACCGGAGGTCATCATTACTTCAGAACACCAGCTTTCGTCGAACGGAATCGAGGCTCTGTTCCTCTACGTTACAGAGATTACGCAGGCACCCTCTGAAGATAGGAATGCGTTTACGGTTACGACGATGGCAAGACGCATACATGAGAGAGTAGCAAGCACCGATATTGCCGCGGTGGGAATTCTTGAAGACCGGCTCAATGCTGCAGGATTTGACTGGGAAGATGATTATTCAGATTGTCAGTGGTTAATGGGTCAATATTCGATGTATGACGTACGTGAAGATTTTCCCAGGATTACGTCGTTACAAATGCCTTCTGGGATCAGTCACTTACGCTATTCACTGTCGTTGTTGGATTGTGAAACCTGGCGCGTTGAAACAAACGTATTGGACAGTGCGATTTCCATAGGTGACCGCGATGAACGATCTTGAGGAGTTCGCCCTACAATTTAAACAGGATATTCTATCGGAGTCAGAGGCTGCGGGCGCTTTAACCGAGGATGTATTCTTCGAGAAGTACTGTGACTATCTAACCTCCGCAGGTGAAATCTACTCCGCAGACCGAGCATACTATCAGGGGCCATCTGGAAGTGGCATCAGGGTGGATGGATATGGTGGCGACCCTGTAGAGAATGACGATGGCCAACTGAGCATCATCATATGCGATTTTCATCTGGAGGATGATGCTGGACGGCTGATCGAAAGCCGGATGAATGTTATCTTTCGGCGCTTGTCGAAGTTTCTGCGCAGTGCACTGAATCCAATGTGGCGAAACGCCCTTGAAGAAACGAGCCCTGGGTTCGGTTTGGCAGAATTGATTGCGGAGCGTTGGGATCAAATAGACAGAGTTCGTCTTTTTCTTATAAGCAATCGCGTGCTTAGCACACGGGTAGACCGGCGTGAGGAAGAGGAACTGGACTGCAGGACGGTGGCGTACAATGTCTGGGATATACAACGACTCTATCGATTCGCAACAATCGGACGTGGACAGGATAGTGTTAATATCGATATCGAGGAAGACTTTGGCGGTGCGCTCCCGGTTCTCTCCGCACGACAGACCGATGCCGAACATGAATCATGGTTAGCAGTCATCCCTGGGAGAATGCTGGCGGATATCTATGATCGGTGGGGGACGCGACTCCTGGAACAGAATGTCCGGGTCTTTTTACAAGCCCGTGGCAACGTGAACCGGGGGATCAGAAACACTATTATCCATGAACCCACCATGTTCTTCGCTTACAACAACGGGATTACGGCTACTGCCGAAGAGGTGACTATCAAAACCACAGACGGAGGCATGTATCTTCATAGACTGAAGAACTTTCAAATTGTCAACGGCGGTCAAACCACCGCATCCATTCACCGCGCCAGTCGCGAAAATGCTGATCTTTCGCAACTTTACGTTCAGATGAAACTGTCGGTCATAAATCCGGAGCGTTCGGAGGACATTGTTCCGAAGATATCCGAGTTTGCCAATAGTCAAAATCGCGTAACCGCTGCTGACTTCTTCGCCAATCATCCGTTCCATGTACGGATTGAAGGGTTTTCGCGCCGTATTCATGCTCCGTCACCCGATGGTTCTTTTCGACAGTCGAGGTGGTTCTACGAACGGGCACGTGGCCAGTATGCGGATGCTCGGGCCAAACTGACACCCGCCGAACGTAAGAAGTTCGATCTTGAGAACCCACGTTCGCAGATGTTTACCAAAACCGATCTGGCCAAATACCTGAGTGTGTGGGAAGGGCAACCTCACCGGGTGAGCCTTGGAGCTCAAAAGAACTTTGCTACATTCGCCGCAGAAACAGGGAAGGCATGGGAAAAATCCCAGGACGATTTTAACGAGAACTGGTACAGAGATGCTGTAGCAAAAGCCGTCATCTTCAAGGCTACTGAGAAGATCGTTTCAAGCCAAACATGGTATTCTGGGGGATATCGTGCAAATATCGTTGCGTACTCGATATCTAAGCTGGCTAATGACGTGCAAGAGTCCGGCAGGGCGGTTGACTTTGGAGCGATCTGGCGAAATCAAGCTCCAAGCTCTGCACTAGAGAATGCCTTGGCGGAGGTCGCGCGAGAAGTAAACGAGGTGCTGACTGATCCCCCGAAAGGCATCAGCAATGTAACGGAGTATGCCAAGAAGCCCGGATGTTGGGCACGCGTAAAGGAGCTCAACGTTAACTGGCCCGAAGGCCTCTGGTCCGATTTGATTATGGTCGAGGAACAACAAGCGCTGGAACGCGGGGCACGAAAAGATCAGAAACTACTGAACGGGGTGGAGTTGCAGACAGCGGTGGTTAAAGCCGGTGCGGGATTCTGGGATGACGCACTAAAGTGGGGGATTGCTCAAAGGTACTTGAAACCCAAGGAGATCAGCGCCATGCGGATTTGTTCGCAACTACCTAACAAGATCCCCACAGAGAATCAATGTAAAATCGTTTCGGAGGCCTTGGTCAGACTTCAGACTGAAGGATTTCAAGGATCGTTGCCAGTAGAATAGTAAGTCTATGTATGTTTTCGTAGAGAAGGTACGTTGGAGCCGGCAACTGTGCCACCACCTTGAACTTTCTAAACACATGTTTATCCAAGGTCTCATTACAATGAATCAAACTGAAATTGCAGAATTGTTCGGCCAGAAACTCACTTTGTTACGACCTTTCATGACGAAAACGGCAGTTCTTCGAAATCCTACTAAAAACTTGTATTTGTCCTGCCTACGTGCCTCGTTTGTCAAAACCTTCGAGTTCGCGGACTTTGCTTGGAGACAACAACCCGAGATTGCCCTATTCCTCACGTCCACACTTAGGGGAATCGCAGAAGATCTTATATACCTTCGGTATCTATCATTGCACAAGCGTGTAAGAAGAGAACAGGTAGTATCGGATATGTTACACCTATCTGCGATAGAGGGTATAGATAAGCAAAGCAAGTTTTTCAAGACATTTCGACCTTTTCAAATGGTTATGTCCGGTTCGTTTTCAAATACTACGAAACGGGAATCTACTGAACGATTAAACCGGTTCTGGCGAGATAATGGTTGGCCGAGATTAAACCTTAAACTTGCTACTCCACCAACAAGACAGATAGCAGAGAAGACTGATCTGGGGATTTTAACGGTCGTCTATGATTACATATTCCGCTTAACTTCAATCACAGTTCACTTCAATCCTCAGCTTCTTCTTCGTTCCGGATGGGGTAGTAATTTAAAAGAGATGACATTCAGTCCTGAAAACATGGGGCGTTACTATCTAGCTTTGAGCCAGATTTACGGCACCTATTTGTTATGTTTGTACTTTGAGATGTTCGGTAGGTATCTCAGAACGAATACTGGTGAGAAATCTGCCGTGTTGAAACTACGAGAACTTCTTTTACGTATAGATCGTTGGCCAGAAATGGTTACTTTTGAAGAAATGAACCAGCCTATACCGACACCACCACTTTTGTCTTACGCGTTCTTGCGCTCACTATATAGTCAAATCATGGTTGACAAGGGCTTTGTTCAAGGATCAAAGCACATAGTGTCTGGTAATGCAATTTAAGGCAGTCCGGCCGTAAATTTGAGCGACTTGTTCGTATTCGTATGTGGTCTGTATAACTACTTTTGGCTATAAGCGGTAGGTCCCAAAAAATCCATTATCCGATCTAGTAGCGTTCCGTCACTCTCTATCTCACACTCCCAGACAATCAGAACTCTCCAACCTGATTGAACAAGTAGAGATTGGTTTCGTTGGTCTCTGCTAGTGTTGGCCAAGAATTTACCACTCCAGAACTCCTCTCGGACTTTTGGCACGTAGGTTTTCTTACAACCGTGTCTGTGCCAAAAGCATCCATGTACGAAAATCACAGCCCGTCGTTTTGTGAATACCAGATCGGGTCGGCCCGGTAGACTACGGACGTGAGTACGAAACCTATAGCCTAAAGCATGCAGTGCACGCCGGACATAAAGCTCTGGTTTGGTGTCAACCGACCGTATGCGACTCATTAAAGCGCTTCGTTGCTCGGTTGTCATTATGTCGACCATAACAACAATCCTGAGTTAACCACACCCATGACTTGGAATCGCACTACGACCCATCGGGTTCCTCACGCCACGTCCAGTACCGCCTGGAGATTCTTCGACGCGATCATCATCAATGTTCGAGCGGCACCCGAAGGACGACGGCGGCCTTGCTCCCAATCCTGCAGCGTTCGTACCGATACACCTAACAATCGGGCGAACTCGACCTGCGATAATCCCGACTTCTTTCGAATCCCGGTAATATCGGGTACATTGATCACGCGGCCGTGTTCACCGCGTTTGATTTCCTGAAGACCTTCCAAAATCTCCTTGCCAACGTCTCGATTAACTTCATTCATCTTCCACCTCCTTGCGGATCTGGCGCAAGACATCAGTGGCGATGTTGTCCCTCACATTTTTAGGATACATCGTCAGCATCCAGAAGGTCTGGGATGTTTTCTTTACAAAATAGACTACTCGATATCCACCGCGTTTTCCTCGACCAGGAGATCGCCAGCGGAGTTTACGAATGCCTCCGGAGCCAGGTATGACATCACCTGCCTCAGGATTTGCTATCAGAGTATTCTGTAACTCCGAGTACTCATGATCGGCCAGATATTCCCGAACGAGACGGGTAAAGAGACTGGTCTCGATAAAGCTGTACATAGAAATAATATACGGCATTGCCGTACGAGGTCAATAGGTAAAACCGCAACCGTCCCGCATTCACCAGGGAGCAAATTCTAACATTGAGTCTCCTCCGAAAAGTCCTGTGTTTACATGATGAAGGATGAGGTATAGATTTCCTGTGTCAAGCCTATGCCGCAATGGACCGGACCGCAGAAAGGGGCCCCGGATGTTCAGGAAGA
Source organism: bacterium (assembly GCA_965207085.1). GTDB lineage: Bacteria > JAAXHH01 > JAAXHH01 > JAAXHH01 > JAAXHH01 > JAAXHH01. Next base: position 1,591,617 of record CBDBLQ010000002.1, read on the forward strand.
GCGATCCTTCTCGTCAGACGGACCTGTTCGGCGAATTCGAGGTGCCCATGAAGTCGTCTCGTCAGAAGCAGCTCAACGACCCGCGGGCCTGGCACAACCTGTTCTTTCTCCATGTCACCGCGCAGATCGACGAGACGCCCTACGTCGCGCTCTTCGACGAGACTGCCGGTCGTCCGAACGCGCCGGTGCGCGTGCTTTTGGCGATGATGGTCCTGAAGGAGGGTCACGGCTGGAGCGACGCTGCGCTTTACGAGCACTGCCGGTTCAACCTTCTGGTCATGCGGGCGTTGGGTCTTTCGAGCCTTTCGGACGAGGTGCCGGTGGAGTCGCCGTATAATCTGTTCAAACAGTCCCTGTACCTCCATGAGCGGGCGACGGGCGAAGATCTGATCGGGGCGACCTTCGCGCAGTTGACCAGGTCGCAGGCTGCGGCCTTCGGGGTTTTGGGCCAGCAGATCCGCATGGACAGCAAGCTGATCGGTTCGAACATCGCCGCGTGCTGCCGCTTGCAGTTGGTCCTGGGCAGCCTTCGGTCGTTCTGGTCGTCCCTGGCGGAGACGGACCGTTCCCGCGTGTCGTCGTCCGACCGGGAGGCGCTGGACGACCTGCTCGAGCGCAAGCCTCATCAGACGGTGTACCGTCTTTCGCGTTCGGAGAAGGAAGCCATGCTGGAAGACGCGGGCCGTCTGCGGCGGCGGCTTGCGTGCGCGTACAGCAGTCGGGACAGCGACCGGCACGGCCTGATCGAACGGATCCTGTCGGAGCAGTACGCCTCGGGGCCGTCCCCTGACGATCTGCGTCCGAAGCCGGCCCGGGAGGTGTCGGCCTCCTCGTTGCAGTCCCCGGAAGACGCGGACGCCGCCTACCGGAAGAAGGGCGCGCAACAGGTCAAGGGCTACCGCGTGAACCTGACCGAGACCTGCAACGATCAGGGGCCGAACCTGATCGCCGACCTGGACGTTGCGCCGGCCTCGACGCCGGACAGCGCCTTCTGTGTCCCGGCGGTGGAACGCGCGCAGGAGGTGGTCGGAACGGTCGGCGAAGTATCCATGGACGGGGCGTATCAGGACGCAGGCAACGCCGTCTGGGCCCGGGACGGGGACAAGATCTTCCACTACAGCGGTATCCAGGGCAGAAAGGGGCGTTTTTCCTACGGCCGAAGGGGCGAGGAGGTATGGGTGGAAGACGTCCAAACCGGCCAGCGGCAGCGCGCCACGGCATACAAGCCGGGACACTACACGATCGAAGTGGACGGCAGGAAACGGTACTTCACCGACCAGACCGTCGAGGCCTTCCAACGGCGCAGGCGGGTCGAAGACCTGCCCGAAGCCATAAGGCGGCGGCGCAACAACGTGGAGGCCAGCATCTTCCAACTGGTCATCCACACCAGAAACGGCAAGACGCGCTACCGGGGACAGGTTGCCCACCAGAGATGGGCAACCTGTCGCGGCCTGTGGATCAACCTGATGCGCATCAGGCATCATCTCGTCCAATCCTCGCCGGTTCCCGCCTGAGGGGCATAGAAGCCCGAAAACCGGCCTTGCGAAGACGGCGCGGACCCGGAAAAGGGCCTGGAACGAAGCGGAAAGCCCCACTACGAACCCCCAGCCGAAGTATGCGAAGCACATCCTGAACGATCGCTTACACCGCATCAGGGCGCTGGCGCATCGTCCTGACACGGTGAAAGACCCTTTTCGGACACGACTCAACATTGGTTACAAATTGCATTGCATAAATGAACTCAAATCGTAAATTAACAGGACAATCGAATACAGCCGCAGGTGGCGGTAAGCTCATACGCTGAAAAGGGAAGATGGTGCGAATCCATCACGGTCCCGCCACTGTGTTCGGGGACGAAACTCAAACTCGTCACTGCCGGTCAGGCTCAGCCCAGTGGCCGGCGGGAAGACTTGAGGAGTAGGACGATCCGTCAGTCAGGAGACCTGCCTGCAGGCTGTGCGAACGCTTCTCCGTGAGCAGAGAGGCTAAAGCCCGGATGCGCATGCCTGCCGTCCCGACCCAGCCCTTTCCTTGCGGAGCGGCTGGTTTTTTTGTGCGGAAAGGGGATGAGTCAGCGTGAGCGTGGAAACCGCCATAGGGGTGGAGGATCTGTCCTGCGGTTACGACCGGCGCCCGGTGCTGGAGGACCTGACCTTCGACCTGCACCAGGGGGAAATGCTGGGTGTGATCGGGCCGAACGGGTCAGGCAAGAGCACGCTGATCCGGGCGCTCACGCGCATCCTGCCGCTGAGCCGGGGACACATCGCACTCTACGGCACACCGCTTCAGGACTACACGATCCGGGAGATCGCGCGCCAGATCGCCGTCATTCCCCAGTTGACGCCCGTTACTTTCGCCTTCTCCTCGCTCGACGTGGTCATGATGGGCCGTACGCCCCACCTCCGGCGCTTCCAGAGAGAAGGTCCGGTAGACCGGGAAATTGCCCTTGAAGCCATGCGGCGGACCGACTGCCTCGCTTTCAGGGACCGCCCCATACACGAACTTTCCGGCGGCGAGAGACAGCGGGTCATCATCGCCCGGTCGCTGGCGCAGCAGCCTTCGATCCTGTTGCTGGACGAGCCGACCTCCTTCCTGGACCTGAACCACCAGGTCGAGATATTCGATCTGCTTCGCCACGTGTGCGCCAGCGACGGACTCGCCGTGCTGTGCGTGTCCCACGACCTCAATCTCGCATCGGAATACTGCACGCGGCTGATGATGTTGAAAGATGGGCGTACCTTTGCCGACGGCACGCCCGAAGATATCCTGACCCAGGGTTACATCAAGGCGGTCTTCGAAACCGATGTGACCGTCATCCCGAGCCCCTATTCCGGCTCGCCGCAGATCATCCTGAAACCGGGGGCCTGACGGACCGGCATGACGATGAAGCGACCCATCATACTGGCCGTGACGGCCGTGATCCTCTTCGCCGCCTGCGTATTCTCCATGGGCGTAGGCGCGGTGTACATCCCCGCCGGCACCGTGCTGCAGGTGCTGGCGGATCACCTGTGGCCGGGCGGCACGCTCGAGACGGCGAAGACGGCGACCGACACGATCGTCTGGGAGATCCGCCTGCCGAGAACCCTCCTCGCCGTACTCGTCGGGGCCGCGCTGGCCAGTTCCGGCGGGGTGATGCAGGGTTTCTTCCAGAATCCCATGGCCGATCCCTATATCATGGGCATATCGGCCGGCGCCGCGCTGGGGGCCACGGTCGCGGTCACCCTGGACCTGCAGTTCTGGATGCTCGGGCTGAACGCGGTATCCATCGCGGCGTTCCTCTGCGCCCTGACCGTGACCATGGTGGTGTACGCCTTTTCCCGCCGGGGAGGCCGCGTGGCGTCCACCACCCTGCTCCTGACGGGCATCGCCATCGGGGCCATGGCGACGTCCTTCACGTCCTACATGCTCGTGATGGGCGGCGAGAACCAGCGGCAACTGCTCTTCTGGCTCATGGGCAGCCTGTCCGCCCGGCGATGGGATCACGTCTGGATGCTGGTGCCCTACGCGGCGGTCGGTCTGACCGTCGTCCTCGTATACGCGCGGGAACTGAACGTCCTGCTGCTGGGGGATGAACAGGCCTCCCAGCTGGGCGTGCACGTCGAGCGGGTCAAAATGGCCCTGCTGGCGGCGGCCGCCTGCCTCGCCGCGGCCGCGGTATCGGTGAGTGGCATCATCGGTTTCGTGGGTCTGCTGGCGCCGCACATGGTCCGGTTGATCGTAGGACCCGATTACCGCATCCTGACGCCCATGGCCGCCCTGGCCGGCGCCCTGCTGCTGGTGCTGGCCGACCTGGTCGCCCGGACGGCCATGGCACCCGCCGAAATGCCCATCGGCATCCTGACCACGTTACTCGGCGCCCCGTTCTTTCTGTACCTGCTGCACCGGCAACGGCGGGTCTGAAACGGCAATACCTTCTTCAACAACCACGCCGCATCCGAATCAAGGAGATCGCATGCCCAGGCTTACAAAGATCTATACCCGCAAAGGCGACGACGGGACCACTGCCCTCGGAAGCCGTCAGCGCGTACCCAAGGAGTCGCCCAGGGTGGCGAGCTACGGCACCGTGGACGAACTCGATTCCGTCATCGGTATCGCGCTGGCGCACGGACTGGCGCCGCGTCTGACCGAAACGCTGCCGGTCATACAGAACGAACTTTTCCACCTGGGATCGGACCTGTGCTTCACCGAAGAGGACAAGGTGAAGTACCAGATCCCGCTGATCGAAGCCCGGCACGTCGAGAAACTCGAAGCGATCATCGACGAGTTGAATCCCATCGTCGGACGGCTCGAGAACTTCATCCTTCCCGGCGGGTGTCCGGGGGCGGCGTACCTCCACCTGGCGCGGACGGTCTGCCGGCGCGCGGAACGGGAAGTGGCGGCCCTGTCCCGCGATGAGGCGATCGGGGACTACGTGATGGCCTACCTGAACCGCCTCTCCGACCTGCTTTTCGTCATGTCACGATATGAAAACAAGGAACGGGGCGTCGAGGAACCGCTTTGGGACAGCAGGTTGTAGGATGGAAGGAATTCTCGACCGCCACGAGCATTACCTGCTCAAGAAAGACGGACGTTTCCTCGTAACCGCATTGCGCACCCCCCACCAGGTGCTGAGTACCTCGGCCTGCAGCGGCGGAATGACCGACCGCGTCCGTTTTCTCGTCAACCACCAGAGCGTCGAGGGCCAGGGCCACCTGGATCGTTTCGAATGGATGTTGGGACTCGGCGAGACGGGATACCATCATCACGTGTGCAAGGAGCTTGGGCTCGAACCGGAAGCCGTCGCGATGATGGGCACGGCCGCGAACATGAACTACGCCGCCCGGATCATGGAGACCTTCGCGGAACTGCGCGTATGCGCCGTCGTGACCGCCGGGGTCGAGGGAAACGCCGGCTGCGCGGGCGATCCCGCGGACTGGCATGAAGCGGAATCCGGGCAGATGGAGAGACATCCCCACGAGAGACATTCCCACGACGGTACGATCAATACGATGCTGCTCGTCAACTGGCCGCTTACGGCCGGCGCCATGGCCCGCGCGGTCGTCACCATGACGGAGGGCAAGTCGGCGGCCCTCCAGGATCTGGCCGTTTCGAGCCGGTACTCCCAGGACCTGGCGACCGGAACGGGCACGGATCAGTACTGTATTGCCGCTCCCCTGGACGAGGCGAAACGGCCCAAGGCCAGGGCGGGTAACCACGCGAAACTGGGCGAACTGATCGGCACGGCCGTCCGCAGGGCAACCCTGGAGGCGCTGAGGTGGCAGAATGGACTGGAAGCGTCCAGCACGCGCAGCCTTTATCACGCGCTCAAACGTTACGGGTTCAAAGCCGACCGGTTTCTGCCCGCCATGGAACGCCGCTTGGGCGCGGACGAATACGCGCTCCTGGACAAGAACATCCGGTCGGTCCTCCACGATCCGCGCGTATCGGCCGCCGCCTACGCCTATGCGGCGGTATGGGACCGCGTGAGGCACGGGACGCTTGCTCAGGTGCTGGCCGCCCCGCTGCTGAGACAGCAGGCGGCGATCCTGGCCTCCGCTGTCGCGGCGAAACCGGAGGCCTGGCCGGCCTGTTACGATCAGCTTGCCGTCCATGAAGACGCGTTGCTGGATGCCGTCTACGACGCGATAGCCCTGGGATGGCGCCTGAAATGGACCTGACGGCACTCGCGCCGCACCCCGTTCTGCTCCTGTGCGCGGTGGTACTGGACGGCATCCTGGGGGATCCGGTCTACCGGTGGCACCCGGTGCGACTGATGGGCCATACGCTCACGGGCGTCGAACGCGTGCTCCGCCGGATCGGGCTGGACGGGTACGCGGGCGGGTGCATGCTGTTCCTGGTGCTCTCTGCGTTTTGGGTAGGCGTCAGCGCGGCGTTGGCCCTGTGGTTTTACAACCTGCATCCGGCGCTGAACGGGATCTACCAGGTTTTCACGATCTACAGCATGTTGGCGCTCCGGGACCTGTGCCGCCACGGCATGGCCATCGATCGCGCCGTGGATCTGGATGGCGCGCGCCGGGCCGTGTCCATGCTGGTCGGGCGGGATACGTCCGACATGGCCGCCGCGGCCTGCCGGCGGGCGGGCATGGAAAGCCTGAGCGAGAACGCGGTGGACGGTTTCATCGCGCCGCTGTGCTGGTATGCCCTGCTGGGGTTGCCGGGCATCGTGCTCTGCAAGGTGATCAGCACGATGGATTCCATGGTGGGGTATCGGACGTCCCGGTACGCGCGCTTCGGCTGGTGCGGGGCGCGGCTGGACGACCTGTTCAATCTCCTGCCCGCCCGGCTCACCTGGCTGCTGTTGGCGGTGGTCGCGTTGCTACTGCCCGGATATTCGGGCCGCAAGACGCTGTCGGTAGGCTGGCGGCAACATGGGCTCATTCCGGGTCCGAACTCCGGCTGGAGCGAAGCGGCGGCGGCCGGCGCCGTGCAGCGGCGACTGGTCGGACCGGTCCGACAGGACGGGAAGCTGGTTACGGAGATCTGGATTGGCGACGAAGGCGATCCGGAAGGCGGACAGGCCGGCGACCTGCGCCGCATGTGCGTCCTGGTCGTGGCCACGTGTTCGGTAGCGGTAGTTCTTGCGGCGCTGCTCGTAGTCACGTTCGCTGATTTCCGTTAGTACCGTTCAGGCAATCTGGGTAAAGCCGTCACCGCACCACCCCGTAGAACCGCGCCAGGAAACTGGGCGGGACGAAAAGGGTATAGAGCAGGCGCAGCATCCAGGTCAGCAGTAACGTTCGTACCGGCCCGCGGCGTTCCCAGCGCCGCGCGGAGGTCAGCACGGCTTCGTCGATCCAGTCCAGTCCGCCGGCCTTCTTCAGCCGGTTGGCGAACCGGGCGTCTTCGAACACCGGAATCCCGGGAAATCCCCCCACCGCCTCGAAGGCCTCCCGCGTGGTATAGATCGCCTGGTCGCCGTAGGTAATGCCCAGGAAGCGCGACCGAAAATTGGTGCCCCGCGCGATCCACCGGTATATCCGCTTCGCATGGGCGATGTCGAAACGGAATCGTCCTCCGGCCTTGCCGCGCTCGCAGATCGATTCGGCTACGAGTTCCCGCCATCGGTCCGGAAGCCGCGTATCGGCGTGTAGAAACAGCAGCACGTCCCCGGACGAGGCCGCGGCGCCCGCGTTCATCTGGATCGCCCGCCCCCGCATGCTGGACTCAATGAGTCTCGCCCCCGGCCTCGACCGGACGATCTCCGGCGTGCCATCGTCACTTCCGCCGTCCACGACGATGATTTCCAGGCTGGCCGGACTGGTCGGAGCGGCCGAACCTGGCGGACCGGTCGGACCGGTCGGACCGGTCGGACCAGTCGGACCAGTCGACTCGTCAGGAGTATGCAGCTCGGTTGGACCCGTCGTCCCAGGCAGACCGGCCGGCTCGTCCGGACGCACCGATCCGCCTTCAAACTGTCCGAGGCAGTCCTCGACCGTCGATGCCTCGTTGAGTGTGGGGATGATGACGCTGATCCGGGGCCCCCCGGCGTGATACGCATTCCCGTGCCCGGACGTGTTATGGTCGAGCAGAGATGCCGGGGTCGATGAGGCTGGCTTATCCGAGGGTCCGTTCCAATGTCCAGATGAAGGCTTCATTTTCTTCCCTCGAACCCGTCGAAATGCGGATGTGGTTCGGTGAGGCCCACTGGCCGGCGCCCGCGCGGACCATGACCCGCCTGGACCAGAGCCGGCGGACGATGGACTGCGTCTCCCGGCCGAAGTCGGCCCAGAGAAAACACGCGTGGCTGGGTATGACTCGGGCGCCGAGCCGCTCCAGTTCGGCGGTCAGGTAGTCGTTCCCGTCCCATACGGCCTGCCGGGACCGCCGGACGTGCTCCTCGTCGCCCAGGGCCGCGGCGGCGGCGTGGACGGACAGGACGTTCCGGCCCAGGAGGCCCATGGAGAAAGGCGCCAGCCGGTAGATCACGTCCCGGTGGGCGACGGCGTAGCCCACGCGGATGCCCCCGAGACCGTACACCTTGGAGAAGGTCCGGAGCACGATCACGTTTTCCCGTTCCTTCGCGACTTCGATGAAATCCCGGTATGCCGGGTCGCGGACGAAATCAACATAGACCTCGTCGATGGCCACGAGGACGTGGGCCGGCACCCGGTCGATGAAATCCAGGATCCGTTCATGGGGCAACAGCGCCCCGGTGGGGTTGTGGGGGTTGCAGATGATGACCAGGCCGGTGCGGTCGCCGATCTGCCTGCCCATGTCGTCGAGATCGTGGTTTCCGTCGGGAAGGACGGGCGACTTGCGCGCCTGCACGGCGTGGCCCGCGTCGCGGAGTTCGTCGCCGACGCGCGTGATCTGGCCGTAGGAGGGGAGGGCTTCCACGACTTCGCCGTGTTTCATCAGGGCCTGCAGTGCCAGGATCTGGAGCAGCTCGGTCGTGCCCACGCCCAGCATCAGGCCGTGGCGGTCGCCGGTGGCCTTGAAATCGAAACCCGAAGGTCGGGGGATGTCCAGGTCGTGGTGCCGGATGATGGCCTGCTGAAGGGTCGTCGTGTAGTCGTACCGGTTCATCCAGTCCTGGTGCCTCAGCACGGCTTCTATGGCCGCCGGGGAGGCGCCCAGGGGATTCTCGTTGAAGGCCAGCCGCACCCGTCCCGGTTCGAGTCCCACGCTCTTTACGTCCGCGGGCCGTCTACCCGCAAGCTGGGCCGCAACCGCGTCCGGTCCCGCCAGTCCCGCCGCCAACGCGTCCGCTCCCGCCGGTCCCGGCAATCCCGCCAGTCCCGCCGCCAATCCGGCCGCGCCCGCCAGGCCGCCGCGGAGGAAGTCCCTGCGCGATACGGGATCGTCCCCGATGTATTCGTCAGAGGTCAATTGCCGGGGTCCTGCTCGAGGTGGTCGAAGACGTCCTCCGACACGTTGCCGTATTTCACGCCCGTTTCCCGTTCCACCCGGTCCACGCCTTTGATCTTCTTGATACGGACGATCAGCCGGTCCAGCTGGCTGAGATGTTCCACCTCGATGCCGAAATTCCCGTCCGCCATCCCGTCCGTGGTGTCCATCGCGGCGTGGGTGATGTTGATGCCGGCGTCGGTAATCGTCCGGGAGATCTCGTTGAGCAGGCCGGGCCGGTCGGTACCGAAGATGCGCAGTCCGACGACGAAGAACTGGTCCTTCTCCACGTCCCAGTGCACCTCGAGGCGCCGCTCCAGGTCGTCCACGATGTTGGCGCATTCCTTGTTGTGCACCGTCACGCCCCGACCGCGGGTGATGAAGCCGATGATCGGATCGCCCGGGACCGGCTGGCAGCACTGCGCGAAGCGGATCATCAGGTTGTCGATGCCCGTGACCTTGACCCCGCCCCGGGACCGGCGCACCCGGTCCACGAACCGCGTCAGCACCGACTCCCTGGGCGGTTCTTCCTCGGAAGGCTCCTCGGGAAGCAGCCGCTGGGCGACCTGGGCCGCGGAATACTCTCCCCGTCCGATCGCGGCATAGAGGCGATTCGCGTCGGGCAGCCCGTACTCCTTCGCGAGGCCTTCCAGTTCGTCGGACACCTTGCGCTTTACCTTGAGCCGTTTCAGTTCCCGGTCCAGCAGGTTTTCACCCAGGCTGATGCTCTGTTCCAGCGTGGCCTTTCTGAACCACGACCGGATCTTGGAGGACGCCTTGGTCGTCTTGACGATATCCAGCCAGTACGAACTCGGCGTCTGGTGCGGGGAAGTGAAAATGGTAACCGTGTCGCCGTTTTGCAACTTGCCGGCCAGCGGCGCGATATTGCCGTTCACCTTCGCCCCGCTGCAGTGGAGTCCGATATCGGTGTGAATGGCGAAGGCGAAGTCCAGCACGCTGGCGCCCTGGGGCAGTTCCTTGAGATCCCCGCGGGGGGTGAAGACGAAGATGGCGTCGTCGTACAGGTCCATGCGGAGGTAACTCATGAATTCCTTCGGATCGGTCATGTCGGTCTGCCAGTCCAGCGCCTGGCTGAGCCAGTCTTCGCGGTTCTCGCCGTCCTGGACCTCCTCCCGTCCTTCCTTGTAGAGCCAGTGGGCGGCGATCCCCACTTCCGCGATCCGGTCCATTTCCCGCGTGCGGATCTGGATCTCGGCCGTTTCCCCGTTGGACGCGATGATGGTGGTGTGCAGGGACTGATACATGTTCATCTTGGGCCGGGAAACATAGTCTTTGAAGCGGTCGAAGATGGGGGTGTAGAGGGTATGGATGATCCCGAGCGCGTGGTAGCAGTTGGGCACCGTGTCGGTCACGACGCGCAGCGCCAGCAGGTCGTAGATCTCCTCGAAAGGCCGGTTGCGGCGCTGCATCTTCGTGTAGATGCTGTAGAAGTGCTTAGCCCGGCCGTTCACCGTGGCGTCGATGCCCGCCTCCTTGAGGGCTTTGACGATGGGCTGGCGGATCTCGTCGATCAGCTTCTCCCGCTCCGCCCGCTTCTGGTCCAGCTTGCTCGCGAGATCCCGGTAAACGTCGGGGGACAGGTATTTCAGGCTGAGGTCTTCCAGTTCGGACTTGATCTTGGCCATGCCGAACCGGTGGGCGAGGGGTGCGTAGATCTCCCGCGTTTCGAGGGAGATCCGCTGCTGCTTCTCCTCTTCCAGGTAGGACAGCGTCCGCATGTTGTGGAGCCGGTCCGCGAGCTTGATGAGGATGATGCGCACGTCCTTCGCCATGGAAACGAGCATCTTGCGGAAATACTCGGCCTGGAGTTCCTCCTGGCTTCTGAAGGACAGCCCGGTGATCTTGGTGACGCCGTTCACCAGGACGGCCACTTCCTCGCCGAATTCCGCGGCCAGCTGTTCGATGGTCACCTCTTCCACGTCTTCCACCACGTCGTGCAGGAGCCCCGCCGCGATCGTCACGGCGTCCAGCTGCAGGCCGATCAGCGTAAGCACCACCTGCGTGCAGTGCACCATGAAGGGTTCGCCGGACTTCCGGACCTGACCGGCGTGGTGCAGGGTGCTGAAATGATAGGCTCTTTCGATGAGGTCCAGCTGGGCTTCCAGCGCCTCGTCGGAGTCGATTTCCGGATGGGAAATGGCGTACTGCTCCAGCAGTACCTGGACCGGAACGATCGAGGAGTGGGTAAGGGTGTTTTCAACTGTCGCAGTCATCGGGACATTCGCCTCGCCGGCCCGACTGGGGGCCTGAACGCGCTTGACAGGGCCAAGGGGCGATTTAAACTAATGCTTACCCCTTTGGTCAACCGACGCGGAATGCGTGTGTAACGTTTCTTATTTACAATAGGTTAACTTATATCCTTTAGATAACGGGCGAAACGGACCGTTGTCAAGCCGGTTTTGGCGGGCCGGGGAACAGGAAAGCCGATACATCGTGGACGAATCGATCGAAGGCGGATCGGTATTCCGGCCCGATGCGGTGGGCGTTCCGGACATTCCTGATCATGGACCGGGTCTCCTTTCCCCGCCGGTCGTAACGGTCCGGCAATGGTTCTCCCGTGGTGAAGGGGAACTCGTGCACGCCCAGGTCGAGGCGCAGGACGGGCGCCGGATGCAGGTTCCATTCCGCCTGGTCGGCGGATATGACCCGGTCGGCGGGATTGACGACCACCAGCAACCGGTCCTGCAGGTTCTTCATGCGCGCTGCCAGGGCGTCGCCGTGAAGCAGCACTTCCTTCAGCCAGCGCAATGGAGGATCGACCAGTCGGCGGTGGTGGCCGTCGACCAGGTTGCCGCGGCGGCCATCGACCGCGGCGCGCACCGGTAGCCCGTCCGGAAAGGACCCGCTACGAAGATACGCCGATAGGCCCCTGGCGGCTGAATCATCCATGATGAACAGGCTTTCGGGCCGGATGCCGCCGAGGGGAGCGCCGGACGCGAAGAGGGCGGCCCGCGCATCGGAAAACCGTCCGAAGGGATCGGTCAGCAACAGGACCAGGGCCAGGTAGCCGCCCGCCGAGTAACCCAGGTAGCGCACCCGCGCGCCGGCCCTGCAGGATGCATGCTCGCCCCTTTCGATGCGCGCGACCAGGTCCGCGGCGTCGAAGCAGGACTGCAGCCCGCCCAGGCAGTATCGCTCGGGCGCCAGGTCCAGCCTTTCGCTGATCCGGCCGTTGAAGGGGCTGGTCCGCCCGTTGCCGGTCATGGCGGCGCGTCGGGCGGCGATCCGGGTCTGTTCCCGCACGCTCCACAGATCCGAGCGCCTACCCACGTGGAAGGACAGGGGGAAGAGGATGACGGGGATGCCGAGCCTGAGGGCAAAGCTGCCGGCCCAGGGCAGCATCCTGGCGTAGCTGCCCTCGTTCAGCCCGTGGAAGATGACCAGGACCTCGCCGGCGCCCGTCGCGGGGAGATCGACCGGTTCCACCACGAGATAATGGAACCCGCGGTTCTCTTCGATGTCCCTGTCCTCCGGCAGCAGCAGGCCGGTCCAGCGGGATTCGAAACGCGGGCGGCGCAGCCGGAAGCATCCGTCGTCGACGGGATCGCCGCCCTTCCGGTACAGGCGGTTCAATGCATCGGGTTCGTATACGTTTCCGGGCACCTGGCGACCTCCTGCACGTCCGGTCCGGGCTGCGCGTCCGATCCGGGGCGTAAAACCCGTACCGCGCTTGACCGATCATGCAAACAAAAGACCATCGTCGCGTGACCCTCCGCTCGATCCTGATCGGGATCGTCCTGGCCGTTTTCATCAGCCTGTGGATCCCCTTCAACGTCTGGGTCGTGCGCGGGACGTTCATGGACTTCGAGCACGTCTCGGCGTCCCTGATGGCGCCCTTCCTGTTCTTCGTCATCGTCGTGAACGGACTGCTGCGCAAGTACCGCCCCGCGGCCACGTTCACCATGTCGGAACTCCTTGTCATCCTCGCCTTCGGCCTGATCGCGTCCACCGTGCCGTCCCACGCCTTCATGAGCTATTTCATCGGCGTGATCACCACCCCGTACTATTTTGCATCGCCCGAAAACCAGTGGGTAGAGGTTTTCTTCCAATACCTTCCGGCCTGGCTGCTGGTCGACCCCGAGGACCACACCATCCGCTGGTTCTACGAAGGGCTGCCCGCCTACGCCCGGCTGCCGTGGCGCCCCTGGATCGTCCCGCTCTTCTGGTGGGGCACGTTCTTCATCGCCCTGTTCTTCGCGGGGTCCTGCCTGGTGGTGATCCTGCGGAAACAGTGGATCGTCCACGAGAAGCTCAGTTTCCCGCTGGCCCAGGTCCTCACCCAGATTATAGACGAACCCGGCGGCCGTTCGTTCCTGCCGCCCTTCATGCGGGGACGGCTCTTCTGGATCGGGTTCTCGCTGCCGCTGGCCGTGATCGGCTGGAACATCGTCGACTACTTTACGCCGGTCGGGGTGATCCCCATCGGACAGCCCTACGCGACGGACCTCGTCATCGGCCACCTGTTCCCCGCCATCAAGATCAAGATCAACATCTATCTCCTCTGCTTCGCCCTCTTCTCCCCGGTGGACATCCTGTTCAGCATCTGGGTCTTCCACCTGCTGGCCATCCTCGAGTCCGGCGGCATGAACGCCGTGGGCCTGCTCGAAACCGGGGCTTCGCCGGACGCCGCGGTGCGGCTGCAGGAGATCGGCGCCCTGATCGTATTCGTGTTGTGGGGGTTCTGGATTGCCCGGCGCCACCTGTGGGACGTGGCGCGGAAGGCCCTGGGCCGGGCGCCGGAGGTGGACGATTCCGAGGAGTTCTTCTCCTACCGGTCGGCTGTCCTTGGCGTGTTGCTGGGTGTCGCCTACATGGCGGCCTTCCTGCATATGGCCGGCATGGAGATCGCCATCATGGCGCCCTTCCTGTTTCTGCTGTTCATCTTCTACGTCGGCGTGGCCCGGATCGTGGCGGAAACCGGCCTGGTCGCCCTCGATCTGCCCATGAACTCCCACGAGTTCCTCATTCGCGGGGTGGGTTCCTCCGGCATAGATCCATCGTCCCTCACGGTCTTCGGCCTGACCAACGCCTTCGCGCGGAACTGGAAGACCTTTACCATGGTCTCCGTTTCCCACATCACCCGGATCGGGGACCGGGTCTGGACCGACAAGAAGCTGATGTTCGCCGTGATCTGCGCGGCCTTCGCCCTGGCCTTCCTGATCGGCGCGGCGTACACCATTCATTCCGGGTACGAAACCGTCGGCGCGTCGCAGTTCGACCAGTGGGCGTTCACCACCGGGAACATCCACTTCTTCGACAGCGTCAAGATTTGGATCCAGAACCCTACCCGGATGTCGGTCATGGAGACCGCCTGGTTCTTCCTGGGAGGTTTTGTCATGATGGTGCTGATCTTCCTCCGGTACAAGTTCCCGGGCTGGCCGCTCCATCCCGTGGGGCTCACCATTGCCCGGGGGGTGGCGATCGACAACGGGGCCTTCACCCTCTTCGTCGCGTGGGTGGTCAAGGTCCTGCTGCTCCGGTCCGGCGGCTTCAGCCTGTTCCGCCGCACCCAGCCACTGATCATGGGAATGCTGGTCGGATTCTGCACGGGGCTCGTTCTGTCCAACATCGTAGACATTATATGGTTCCCGGGACAGGGCCACCGGATACACGGCTGGTAGGCGTTCCGGGCAGCCGGATACACGGCCGGCAGGCCTTCCGGTCCGCCGGTACATCCGGCGCGCGAGGGTGCGGGAAATGTTGTGATTCCTTGACGATTAGAATTGACATTCGGGTACCTAACCCCATATAATCAAATGGTTTTGTGGATTTGAACCCGCCTGGAGATCGCCGAGGGCCGTTTGATGGATCAGCTTGACCTGACTATACGCATCGCCGGCGAGAACGGCGAAGGCGTGCTTACCGTCGGCGACGTGCTGGCCGAAGCGCTGGCCCGGTCCGGTCTGCACATCTATACCTTCAAGAACCTTCCCGCCGAAATCAAGGGCGGCGCGTCCATGACCCAGGTCAGAGTGCAGGATACGCCCGTGCGCTCGCCGGGCGACGCCCTGGACATCCTGATGGTCTGGAACCAGGAGAACTACGACATTCACGTGGGCGAGGTCAAGCCTACCGGCGTCGTGATCTACGATCCGGACGAGTGCGACGCGGACGAAAGCCTGGCGCTGACGCAGATCGGCGTGCCGCTCCAGACGATCACGAAGACCGTCATCAAGACGATGAAATCCAAGAACGTGCTGGCCTTCGGGATCCTGACCGTCTGCCTGGGCGTTCCCTTCGATTCGGCGAAACAGATGGTCGCCGAGAGCCGGTGGGGACGCCGCAAGGAGTTTCTCGAATCCAATATAAACGCGTTGAAGCAGGCCTACGTATACGTGGACGAGAACGGCATCGACCTGGGCCTCCGGGTCGCCGTCGAACGCAAGAACGGACACGCCCAGTTGATCATGACGGGGAACGACGCGCTCTGCATGGGTGCCCTGGCCGCCGGCTGCCGGTACTATGCCGGGTATCCCATCACACCGGCCAGCGACGTCATGGAGACGCTGGCGAAAGCGATGCCCCGGGTGGGCGGCGTCCTGATGCAGACCGAAGACGAGATCGCCGCCATCACCGCTTCCATCGGCGCCTCCTTCACGGGCGCGAAGGTGATGACCGCCACGGCGGGGCCGGGCCTGTCCCTCATGGTCGAGGCCCTCGGCCTGGCGACCATGGAGGAGATCCCGCTCGTGGTCGTCGACGTCCAGCGCGGCGGTCCGAGTACCGGCATGCCCACCAAGACGGAGCAGTCGGACCTGAACCTGGCCATCCACGGCGCCCACGGCGAGGCGCCCCGCATCGTGATCGCGGCCACCAATACCGAAGACTGTTTCTACACGGCGGTCAAGGCCTTTAATCTCGCGGAGAAGTACCAGACCCCGGTCATCCTGCTCAGCGACCAGCATCTCTCCCAGCGCGCGCAGGTCATGTCCCGCCCCGATCTGAGCCAAGTCGAGATCGTCGAACGAAAGCAGCCCGAATCGAACGGCAGCGTTTCTCCCCAGGAATTCGACCGGTACGAGATGACGGGCGACTACATCTCCCCCATGCCCCTCCCGGGCCGCCATGACCAGCACTACGTGGCCACGGGCCTGGAACACGACGAGCACGCCCACATCGACTATTCGCCCGAAGCCCATATCCGCATGACCGAAAAGCGGCATCAGAAAATCGAATCCGCGGTGAACGAGCCCGGATTCGTCCAGCGGTACGGCGCGGAGGACGCCCAGCTCGGGCTGATCGGCTGGGGATCGTCGGAAGGACCTATTCTGGAAGCGCTGGACCGGGCCTTGGCGAAAGGGTACAAAGTGGCTGCCCTGATTTTCAAGATGCTTTATCCCCTGCCGGAGAAGGAGGCCCGCGCCTTCATCGAATCCATCCCGGTGGTTTCGGTGGTGGAATTGAACGCCAGCGGTCAGTTCGCGAACTACCTGCAGGGCCGCCTGGCCGTTTCCCTGCAGCGGTTCAACATCATAACGGGACTGCCTTTCAAGGCGGGCGACATCGAGGAATACATCGAAGGAGTGCTGCAGTATGGCTGAAGTAAGCGCGGCCGACACTGCCAGGACCACGGCGCCCGAGCGGCCCAGGCGATCCGGGAAAACCGAGCAGTCCGGTGAGGCCGGGCAGTCCAGTTCGGCCACGTCGGCCAAGCCGGCCGCAAAACGAACGCTCAAGGACTACCGGAGCGAAGTCAAGCCCACCTGGTGTCCCGGCTGCGGGGATTTCGGCGTGCTTGCCGCGTTGCAGCGCGCGCTTGCCGAACGGAACCTGGATCCCAAGGACGTGGTCATCGTCTCGGGCATCGGCTGTTCAGGCCGCCTGCCTGAATTCGTCAACGCCTACGGCCTGCACGTGGTGCACGGGCGGGCGCTGCCCGCGGCCCAGGGCGTCAAGGCGGCCAATCCCGACCTGACGGTCATCGCAGTCGGCGGCGACGGCGACGGATTCGCCATCGGCGGCGGCCATGTGCCCCACGCCGTGCGCCGCAACCAGGACATCACCTACATCGTGATGGACAACCAGGTGTACGGTCTGACCAAGGGCCAGCCGTCACCGAGCACGCCCACGGGGATGCAGGCGTTGCGCCGTAGCGTTTCCATGCCCAAGATGGCGCCCTACGAAGGGGTGCTGGAAGGCCAGTTGAACATCCTGGCCATGGTGATCGTCTATGGTTGCAGTTTCGTCGCGCGCACGTTCTCCAGCCAGGCGACGGAAATGGCGAAAACCATCGGCCGGGGGCTCGATCACCCCGGGTTCGCCTTCGTCCACGCGATGAGTCCCTGTCCCACCTTCTACAACACCTACGACCCCTGGAAAGAGTCTTTCATGCCCTTGCCGGACGACTGGGACACCGGCGACCGGATCAAGGCGATCGACATGGCCATGGAAGAGGTGGGCGACGGCGTCTTCCACAGCGGCGTGTTCTTCCAGGACATGTACCGCACCTATACCGACAAGCTGCAGGACGTGTACGCCAAGGCCTACGGCGACGAGCAGGCGACCATCGACGCCCTGATGGACCAGTACGCCTGAGTCTGCAATCCCGGTTTGTCCGGCCCGCCTGGTACGATCCGGCCCTGCCGTCGGCGTCGCCTGTCCCGGTCCGCCCTCAATCCCTGAACATCACCGGAACACCACGGTACGGCGTCCGTTGATCAACACGCGCCGCTGTACGTGGTAGAGTACGGCTCGCGCCAGTACGATGCGTTCGATGTCGTGTCCCACGGCCGTCAGTTCCGCCGGAGACATGCGATGAGTCACGGTCTCCACGTCCTGCTCGATGATCGGACCTTCATCGAGGTCGGCCGTCACGTAATGGGCGGTGGCTCCGATCAGTTTCACCCCGCGTCGATGGGCCTGGTGGTAGGGCCGGGCGCCCTTGAATCCCGGCAGGAAGGAGTGATGGATGTTGATGATGCGGCCCTCCATCCGCTCGCAGACCTCGGGGCCGATGATCCGCATGTAACGGGCCAGCACGACGAAATCGATGTTGTTTTCCTCGATCTCATCGATCAGCCGCTCCTCCTGCTCCTCATTGTTCTCCGGCGTGATGGGCAGGTGCAGGAAGTCGATACCCGATTCCTGCGCCAGTTGCCCGGCGTCCAGGTGATTGGAGATGATCAGCGGGATATCCAGCCGGAGCTTGTCCATGCGGGTGCGGTTCAGCAGGTCCAGCAGGCAGTGCAATTCCCGCGACACCATGATGAGCGCCCGGGGCCGGGTGTCGTCGGCGGACAGGTCCCACTGCATCTCGAGCTCATCCGCCAGAGGCGCGAAGGTCCGCCACAGCGAACCCAGGGTGACCTTGCCGCCGAAATGCACCCGCATGAAGAACCGCTCGCTGTACGGATCGATGTAGGTGTCGCTTTCGATGACATGACAACCCTGTTCCGACAGCCAGCGGGTCACGGTGTAGATCAGTCCGGTACGCTTGGGACAGGACAGGGCCAGCAGGAAGTTCTTTACGGTGCGTGCCTTCATGAATGGAGACCGTTACCGTGGGTTTGTGGAATGGCTGCGTAACGCCTGTCCTCTTCGGTGGGCAGGATCGATGTTGAAGAGGGCATGAAGGCGGACCCTGCCGCAGGGCCCGGTTGCCGTGGAGCGGCGGGCGAGACCGGCCAGAACCGGCCGGATACGGGCTGGCGGTCCCGGGCGCGGGTGGGCGCTGCGGGCACTCCGCCCAGATTCGACCGGCGCAGGGCCGTCAGTCGTCTTTGAAGAAATCCGCGTTGATCTGGATGTAGTCCTGCCATTCGTCTGGAGTGTCTTCTTCGGCGAAAATGGCCTCAACCGGACATTCGGGCTCGCAGGCGCCGCAGTCTATGCACTCTTCTGGATCGATGTATAGCATCCGTTCGCCGTCCTTGGTGTGAATGCAGTCCACCGGGCATACATCGACACAGCCCTTGTCCATTACGTCAATGCATGGCTCTGCGATAATATAGGTCATACGAGTCTCCTCGCTAAACACGCTGTCTTGAAACAAACCGGCTTTGAGGATGCGTCGAACCCGGTACCATCGAGAACCAACAATCCCGGCAACGGTTCCGCCACCAAAATACCGTAGTATAATAGCCGGCGCGCCATGGCCTGTCAAGCCTGAATTCGTTTGACCGCGGGCCGGTTCTCCCTTAAGTTCAAAGGCCATGCCACCGTTCGCCGTACCCGCCGAGCTGGCCCGCCGTTACGACGTCTGTTTCAAGTCAATCGCCATTGGCAAGTGGGTGAACCTGGACATGCTGGCGGTACGCGATCCCGATGCACTGATCGATGAAATCGACCCGGAATACTACGATGAGGACGAACGCCTGCCCTACTGGGCGGAGATCTGGCCTTCGGCGATCGGTCTCGGCCGCCACCTGTTCGAGTACCCCGCGCCCGCCGGTTCCCCGATCCTGGAATTGGGCTGCGGCATCGGTCTGGCCGGTATCGCCGCGGCCGCGGCCGGTCTGGTGGTCACCGCGTGCGACTATGAAGAAGACGCCCTGGCCTTCGCACGGTACAATGCCCGGCTGAACGCCCTGGATGGGCGCGTATCCTTCCGCTTCCTGGACTGGAGAAATCCGGATCTCGACCGCCAGTACGCCGTTGTAATCGGTTCGGACATCCTGTATGAAAGGCCGAATCACGACCCGATCCAGCGCCTGCTCCACGAATCGCTGGAACCGGGCGGCATGTTCCTCGCGAGCGATCCCGAGCGCCGGGCGGTCGTCCCCTTTGTCGAATCCATGATCGCCCGGGGATACCGCCACAGCGCGCAGCCCCGGAAGGTAAAATACGAAAAGAAGGACAACCGCGTCATTGTCCACCGGTTTATGAAGGAAGCCTGAGCACGTTGCCCTGAGCCCGGTGTCCTGAGCTTTGAGCCTGGTGTCCCGAGCCCGCTGCTCTGATCGGAAAGGACATGAAAGAAGCCATCGACCAACTTCCGGAGGGAATCCGCGAGCAACTGCGCCGGGCCGGCCGCCTGGCCGATGAATCGCGACTGTCGCTGTACCTGGTCGGCGGGACGGTGCGGGACCTGCTGCTGGGCCGTCCCAGAACGGACATCGACCTGGCGGTGGAAGGAGACGGCATGGGGTTCGCCACCCGCTTGGCCCGGGCGTCCGGAAGCCGTTGCGCTCCGAATCCCCGGTTCCTGACGGCCACCGTGGAAATGCCCGATGGCCGCAGTCTGGACGTGGCCACGGCCCGCAGCGAGACCTACGAGCGTCCGGGCGCGCTGCCCAGGGTGGCGTCCTCGTCGATGGACGTGGACTTGGCGCGGCGGGATTTCACGATCAATGCCATGGCGATCTCGCTGAACGGGCGAAGCTTCGGCGAGCTGGTCGATCCGTTCGAGGGCGGGGCCGATCTGCAGGAGAAACGGGTCCGCATCCTCCACGACCGGAGCTTCATCGACGATCCGACCCGCCTCTTCCGGGCCGTCCGGTTCGAACAGCGCCTTCGGTTCAGGCTCGAGCGCGGGACGGAGAGAAGGTTCCGGGAAGCGGTCGCCGGGGGCATGATCGGCAACCTTTCCGGCCCCCGGTTGCTCGAGCAGTTGAAACTGGTCTGCTTCGAACCGGATCCCTGGCCGGTCTTCAACCGTCTGGAAGGACTCGAGGTCCTCAGAGCCATCCACCCCGCTTTCGGATCCGACGAAGGACTGAAAACGCTGGTCCGGGAGATCAGCCCGTCCGGCGGCCCGGCGTCTTCGGTCCGCGACGGCTGGTGGATCCTGTACCTGGTGGCGCTGTTCGGGCCGCACCGGGCGGACACTTTGCAGGGCATTGTGGACCGGCTGAAGCCCAACCGGCGTCTCCGGAAGGCCATCGAGGACCTGTCCCGGTGGTCCGGCGTGGAGCGGGCCGTCGAGTCGGGAGAAATCGACACGCCGGCGGATTTCTTCCGCGCAGTGCGGACGATCTCGGAGGACACCATGCTTTTCGTCACCCTGACCCATCCGGACGAAGGCATGCGGAAGCGTTGCGAATCCTATTACCACCAACACAGGCACATGCGTCTGTCCATCGACGGAGGCACGCTCAAGGACCTGGGCGTCGCGGAGGGTCCGGTTTACGGCCGGATACTGGACGAAGTGCTTTCGATGAAGATAAACGGCGAAATCGGGACCGAGGGAGAGGAACGCCGCGCCGCGCGGGATCTCTGGTCGTGCCTTCACCGTCCCGAGCCCTGAATGGATCCGCTGTCACAGTAAAGGAGTATCCATGCCCGACTTTACGATCCTGTTCGTTGCCATGCCGGCGATCCTCTTCGCCCTGACCTTTCACGAGTACGCCCATGCCTGGGCGGCGTGGAAGCTGGGCGACCCCACGGCGCGCAGCATGGGACGGCTTTCGCTTAACCCCCTGGTGCATCTCGACCCGGCCGGGACCATCATGCTGATCATCACCGTCATGAGCGGATTCGGCATCGGATGGGCGAAACCCGTGCCGGTGGATCCCCGCTACCTGCGCAATCCCCGGAAGGACATGCTCTGGATCGCCCTGGCCGGCCCGGTGTCCAATATCATCTTGGCTTTCATCCTGGTGGGTATCTTCACCCACATGCCCTCGGGCGGCGCCCTGACCGACACGTTGCGACAGATGATCCGGTACGGGATCATCATCAACCTGGCGCTGGCCTTCTTCAACATGCTGCCGATCCCTCCGCTGGACGGGTCGCGGGTCCTGAAGGGACTGCTGCCCCCGGCGCAGGCGCAGCGGTATGGCCAGCTGGAGATGTACGGTCCCATGTTGCTGATCGGCCTGATCATCGCGGATCAGATGCTCAGATTGGGCATCATCCGGACCTGGATCGCCGTGCCTGCCCAGATCAGCCTGCGACTGATGAGCGAGATCTTCAGCAGCTTCTAAGCGAGGACTTCATGCGGCTGAACACCGAGACGGTCCGCCTGGACCTCATCCATCCCTTCCGTATCGCCCGTGAGGTCAGCGATCACAAGCAGAACGCGCTCGTGTACGTCTCCGACGGCGAGTTGACCGGCACGGGCGAAGCCGCACCTTCCCGCTACTACGGGGAAGACGCCGGTTCGGTCATCCGGGCGCTGGAGAAAGTGCCGCCCCTCCTCGGCGGCGACCCTTTCGAACTCGAGGAAACGACCGATCGCCTTGCGCGCGGGCTTCCGGGCGATCCCTCGGCGCGCGCGGCCGTGGATATCGCGCTTCACGACCTGGCCGCGCAGCGGCTCGGCGTGCCGCTTTACCGGTGGCTGGGCCTCGATCCGGCAAAAACGCCTGTCACCTCCTACACCATCGGCATCGACGAACCGGCAACCGTCCGCCGCAAAGTGCGGGAGGCCGCCGGGTACCCGGTCCTGAAGATCAAGCTCGGATCGGCGAAGGATCTCGAGATCATGCGTACGATCCGGGGTGAAACGGATGCACGCATCCGGATCGACGCCAACGCGGGGTGGACGGTGGACCAGGCCGTAGAAATGGTCGGACGCCTGTCCGAGTACGGCGTGGAACTCGTGGAGCAGCCTCTTCCCCCCGGTTCGCCTTCAGCCTGGCGCCGGGTGCGCGAGGCGGCGGCCATGCCGATCTTCGCCGACGAAAGCGTGCTGGTCTCCCGGGACGTGCCCGCCATGGCCGGTCTGGTGGACGGCGTGAACGTAAAACTCATGAAGTGCGGCGGAGTCCGCGAAGCGCTTCGGCTTATCCACACCGCCCGGGCCCACGGTATGGGCGTCATGATCGGCTGCATGATCGAAACCTCCGTCGCCATCACCGCCGCGGCCCACCTCTCCCCGTTAGCCGACTATGCCGACCTGGACGGCAACCTGCTGATTTCTAACGATCCCTACGGCGGGGCAACCGTGCGGAGCGGACGCCTGGTCCTGCCGGAAGAACCGGGAATAGGAATAGCACCCAGGCCATAAGTATCGGACATCCCCCACAGACCCGACGCGTCTGCGGACCGGGTCGCATCCGCGTGGCGGCCCTCCACCCCGCCCGTTGTACCTCCGCCCGTTGTACCTCCACCCCTTCTCGTATCCTGGTTTTCAACTTTCCACATGGCGTGCGGTATCTCCCACACACGGATACGCGATTCTTTTTCCTCGTGCGCTAACCAGACGGCGAGTACCGCAGCTTCGTCTGGTTTTCTTCAAGCATCCTGAAATCATGTTCTTCGTTCAAACCTGTTGGCGGGCAGCTGCTTACCGTGATCGGCATGCATCCCGGCAAGGTCGTCGCATCTGAACCGGTCAGCCAGGCTAAGTCCCATTATTGCGTAAGCGAAAATCGAATAACGGAAACTTAAATAAGAGAAATCCGTGGGTAATCAAACTATTACAAATGTGGGTGTCTGAATGATTCGATCCGGTAGTTCCCGGTACTCACGCGATCTCGTCGGCAGACAAGAGTCCATGTTCACAGTGCACAGGGTGGGAAGGGAGGTCGTACAGGTCATCTGTGCCTTTACGTAGTGACATTTACACCATAGTAACGATCGATAAAGGGGGTCGAAAATGCAATTCCTCATCATAGCGGTGGTTGCGCTCGCGTTTTCCATGACAGGATGCGAAGGCAAGACGGGCCCTGCCGGTCCTCAAGGCGATCCCGGACCGCAGGGTCCAGCCGGTCCGCAGGGTCCCGAAGGACCCAGGGGTCCAGCCGGTCCGCAGGGCGCACCCGGTCCGGCCGGTCCAGTCGGTCCACAGGGCCCCCGGGGCGACCGGGGCGCACCCGGTCCAGCCGGTCCGCAGGGTCCCGAAGGACCCAGGGGTCCAGTCGGTCCGCAGGGCGCACCCGGTCCGGTCGGTCCAGTCGGTCCACAGGGCCCCCGGGGCGACCGGGGCGCACCCGGTCCAGCCGGTCCGCAGGGTCCCGAAGGACCCAGGGGTCCAGCCGGTCCGCAGGGCGCACCCGGTCCGGCCGGTCCAGTCGGTCCACAGGGCCCCCGGGGCGACCGGGGCGCACCCGGTCCAGCCGGTCCGCAGGGTCCCGAAGGACCCAGGGGTCCAGTCGGTCCGCAGGGCCCTCCCGGCGAGGAGATCGATTTGGATCATATCATCGAAAGCGAAGCGTTGATTGGCATTCATCACATCAAGCTGACCCAGGATGGCGATGACATGATGGTCGCCGTGTATGAAGCCCCTGATTACGGTCTCAAGGTTGATGAGAAGGGAAATGAGGTGAATTCGCTGGATCTGACCATGGCTGTGGGCGGAATGACCACGATCGTAGCGAAGGCCGTTGCCCAGAACGGTACGTTGCTGAAAACGGTCAGTTTTGACTGGGCGTCCAATGCTGACGCTGTACAGGTCGATGGTGGTATGATCGAAGCCCTCATGCCGACCGCTGGCGCCGGGATTACCATCGGCGTCGTGGGCAGAGGCGTGGAGATTGAGTTGGCGGTCAGGGTGCTTGAGGTGATAAGACGGATCGAGTTTGCTCCGGGACAGGCCGTATCTTACGTGCTGCCGGCCGGTGGCAAGATCGAACTGATGACGCCGGTCGCCTTCAATAAGGAAAGGGGCGGGGAAGCCATTGAAGGCGCAGAAGCGCTCATGGCCTGGGTGAGTTCCGCGCCCGATATAGTCAGTGTGGACGGCAACACGATTACTGCGGAACGTGAAGGAGAGGCCGAGATCACGGCCCAGGGTCAGGGTGTCGCATCCAGATCCAGGATCAGGGTCACCGTTTCCGACGGTACCGGAGTCATCACTCACGTGATGAACCCTTTTCCCTCCATACCATCCGACCGAACCAGGACCCTGACGCTTGCGGATTCCGATGCAGATCCTCCCGTGAGCCGGGAGGTCGAACCCGATCGGAACATCGTGTTCCGAATTCAGGTGCGGGAAGTCGGAGCTACCGGCAGGCTTACCAACAATAACGATTCTTTGACGGCGACCGTCCGGAGCCAGAACCCGAACGTCGTCGCCATACCAGAGGGCGCTGCTCCAGTTGTGATCGACGGCGCTGAAGGGACGATTACCATCGAGACCGGCGCCACCTGGATCGTAGGTCATGGCACGGCGTACCTGGTGGTTTCGATCCCTGGCGCAAAGGATCTGCCTCTGGCGCC
The DNA here is from genome assembly GCA_965207085.1 of bacterium. Taxonomy (GTDB): domain Bacteria; phylum JAAXHH01; class JAAXHH01; order JAAXHH01; family JAAXHH01; genus JAAXHH01. The sequence continues at coordinate 1,616,526 of CBDBLQ010000002.1, forward strand.
GATCTTTATCAACAAGCCATCGCCCTAGCCGTTCACGAGGTTCGGTATTACCCCGGTCGGCAATCGGGGTACAGACAAGGTCCCGGTGCGGGAACGGGCCGGGGCATCTTTGTCCGGTATGCTCGCAGGTAGCCTGGAATGACTGGATCAACAGCGATGGTACCTTGGGCGCCGCTCGCATACCGATGATCCCGTCCCGTACTACCCCTCCGCGGCGCTGTGACGCTCCAGGGCCATCTCTCCGCCACGCAACACGCCATAGGTGTCGTGACGGAGCCAGTCCCCAAGGTTGATATACACTTTCTCGCCTTTATGTTGCAGCGAAGGGAAGTGGCTGTGTCCGAATACCACCACGTCGTAGCCCTGGTCGAGCAGTGAGAAGGCCAGGTCCCGGTAGGCTTCCTGCGGGTCCCACGCCGTGGGCGCGCCATGGCGCCTGCTCAACCGCGATGCCAGGCGGCCGATCCTGAAACCACAGTCCGGGTGAATCAGTTGAAACAGGCGGATGCTGAAGGGGTTGTGCATGATCTTCGAAAGCAGGCGATATCCCAGGTCCCCGGATATGAGTCCATGGCCGTGAGCCATATAGATCTTCCGGTCGTGGTGGGTAACGCTCAGCGGACCATCGGCCGTTTCCACGCCGACCTGCTCATCCAGGAACGTACCTTGCCAGAAGTCGTGATTGCCGGCAAGGTAGGTGACCCGGACGCCGCTCTCGACCAGTGAGCTCAGCGCATGCAACACCGTGTAGTGCTGGCGCGGCACCACGGTGCGGTACTCGAACCAGAAATCGAACAGATCGCCCACGATGTACAGATGCCGGGTCTTGCCCCTGAGGCTTCGCAGGAAGGTAAGCAGACGCCCCCTTCTTCCTTCCTCCGCCGCAAATCCTTCGAGCCCCAGGTGGGCATCGGAAATGAAGTAGACGGGATCTTCCATCATGGTCGGTATCGGACCCGAATTTTGCCGGAAACCGGGTGGTTTTCCCGACATCCAATGGGCAACGTTTGCATTGACTATTTACGTCCAGCACGTTTATTAAGATACATGGAGTCATATATTTAACTACTAAAAAAAACCGTCGTGCCACCCGCGGATTCGGCGTATGGGTGTGGTGAAACGGTGAAGGGACCGAATGGCCGGAAAGAAGCTGTCTTCTCTGACGGTTCTGGAAATCGACATCATGAATGTGGTCTGGCGCCTGAGAAGGGCGACGGTGCGCCAGATCGTCGATTCGCTTCGAGACCAGCGTCCCTTGGCGTACACGACGGTGCAGACGGTCCTGTCCATTCTCACCCAGAAGGGCGTGGTGCGGTATACCCGCGAAGGTCGGGCCTTCGTATATACCGCTATCGTCAAACCGGAAGGCGTGCGCCAGGAAGTCATAAAGGCCGTCGTGGACAAGCTTTTCGCCGGATCGCCCCAGTCCCTGGTGCTGCACCTGATTGAATCGGACACGTTGACCGCGCAGGAAGCCGAAAAGCTGCGCAATCTGCTGGACCGGTTGGCATTGAAGGCATCGGAGGTATCGGATGACTGACCCGGGGTACGCAATTGCGCTTTTCGACCGGTTGGGCCGGCAGATCGTGGAATCGTTGTGGCTGCCGAGTCTGGAAGCGTTGCTCCTAGGCGTTCTGGTCTGGGCGCTGCTTCAATGGAACCGGAGCTGTCCGCCCAGGATCAGGCATTACCTCTGGTTGCTGGTACTGGCTAAACTGGTATTCTCCGTCGTCCTGCCCTGGCCGGGTCCTTTCGAGATCCCGTGGGCGCCCGTGATTCACACCGCAGGGCCCGCCCCGGATGGTCATTACATCCTGGAAACCTTTATATATGCCGGCGCGGGCCTGGCTTGGATCGCCTTTGCCGGTCTCGGACTGATCCGTGTCGCTTCCGCGGTCGTCACGCTGACGCGGAGAATGCGGCGGGCCGTTCCGGTCACCGTCCCCCGGATACGCGCGTTGTTCGACAATTGCCGGGCCGAATTGGGATTGAAGCGCGAGGTGGTTCTGCGGGCCTCGGACGAGTTTGAAGGACCCGCGCTGATCGCCGTGGGTCGGCCGGTAGTCGTGATCCCTTCATGGTGCATCCTGGAGCTTTCCGACGCGGAACTCAAGCAGGTCCTGCTCCATGAACTCGCGCACTATGCCCGTCGGGACCATCTCACCGTCTTCCTGGTACAGTTCACCAGGATCATCTTCTTCTTCCATCCGGCGGTCTGGTACGCTACGCGCCGAATCGGTATTGAGGCGGAACGGGCCTGCGACGCGGCCGTCGTCCGCGTTTCCAAACATCCGGAGCGCTACGCTTCCGTCCTGCTTAAGGTTGCCGGGAGCAAGGTCCGGACGCACTGGCAGGCGGTCCTCGAACTGGCGAGGTCGGCCTCTGTGGCAGCCCTGCGTATCAGAGACCTGCTCGACTCAGCGGTGAACCAGAAGCAAAACGCGCTCTTCTCCCTGCTGGCCGTTGGTTTCTGTACGCTGATCGCGGTCATGCCGCTCTTCCATTCCGGTTTGAATGCCCCGGTCGACCTGGCCAGCCCGGTCGTCATGGCCGGCCCGGTCAGCCCGGGTGGATCAGTCGACCCGAACGGCCGTACCGGTCTGGCCGGCATGGCCGTTGCGGCGGAGACGAGTGATTCTTCCACCCGGCAGGATTCCGGTCGGATCGATCCGGAATCGTCCCGGCCGTACCACGAAGCCGTGGAATCCGACGGGTCGGATTCCACGGTCGGCTTGATCGGACGCGGGATGGAATCGGTTGTCCGTGAAGACTTCTACAAGACCATGGTCGACGGCCGGCCCGTGCCGCGCCGATCCATGGCCGCCATGATGACTGGCCCGAATGTCCGTTCTTCCGGCGAAGTTATTGAAGCCGCGGGGCGCCAGAGCATAAACCCCGCCGCGCTTGGATCCACAGTTGCCGTGCTCATGCAGGATCGGCCGCAGGCATCGGGGAACAGACTCAGGCCGGGGCGTATCGAGGTGCAGGGGATGGGCCAGACGGGTAACGCCCTGTTCGATCCGGGCACGATCTCCCTGAGCGCCGGATATTTCCTCACGCCCACCCACCAGTTCGGCGGCGTGTTTTCGATCCGGCGTTCGGACGAGACAGAGGAGTTACACGGCGCTGGTCAGTCTACCGGCGCTTCAGCTTCATACGGCGGCAACCTGCTTCGGGCCAGGAGACTGGCCGGTTTCGACAACACGACCTTGCGCAGGGATGTGCTTGAGGTCCAGGACGAAGAGCAGGTGGACCGGGTTACCCGAATCGGGGCTTTCTATCGCTACAATCTTCCCGTCCCGGGGGGATCCTTCACGCCCTTCTTCGGATGGGGCGCCGGCCTGGAGATCAGGCCACAGGTCCGGAACATGACCATGGTCGACGCCGGGATCGGGTTGCGATACTACTGGGTACGACACGTCGCCGTTGTCGTACAGGCATCCTACCGGAAGGAACTGGATGTCATCTCTCGTCCTTACCCGGAGATGACGCTGGGCTTTTCCGCGATCTTCTAGCTTCATCCTTCGTCCACATGGAAATCTGAATCTTTAGCAAATGGATCATCATACCCGAAGAACGGCCCCGGCGCTCATCATCGCCGGCGGCGCGGGCGTGCGCCTTCAGGCCGTCACCGGCCCGGTGCCCAAACCCCTGTTGAAACTTTGCGGCGTGCCTTTGATCAAGCGGATCATATTGACGGCGGCGCGTGCCGGTGTATCGCGTTTCGTGATTGTAACGGGGTACGAGGCGGACCGCTTTCACGAGGCCCTTTCAAACGACCCCGGTCTGGACGCCTGCCGGATCGAATGGGTGCACAACCAACGGTGGCGTTTGCCCAACGGGGTTTCCGCCCTGGCCGCCCGCTCCCACCTGGCGGAACCGTTCGTGCTGCTCATGGCCGATCACCTCTTCGAGCAACGGACGCTGGAGCGACTGCTTGAGGAACCGCTGGCCGATGGGGAGTGCCTGCTCGCCGTCGACCGGAAAATCGACCGCGTGTACGACGTGGACGACGCGACCAAGGTCGAGGTGCGCGGGGAAAAAGTGGTACGCATCGGCAAGGAACTTCAGACGTTCAGTGCGGTCGACACCGGCATGTTCCTCTGTACACCGGCCCTGTTCGACACCCTCGATGCCGTGGACGGACCGGAAGGTTGCGCGTTGAGCGACGGCATCCGGGCCCTTGCCGCGGAAGGGCGGATTCGCGCCTTCGACGTGGGCGATGGTTACTGGCAGGACGTGGATACGCCCGAAATGCTGGCACATGGCGAAAAGACCTTGTTGGGACGCCTCGCAAAACCTACCGACGGCTGGGTTTCCCGGTATATCAACCGGCCGGTTTCGACCCGCATCAGCCGATTTCTGGTCCGGACGCCGGCCACCCCGAACATGGTGACCCTGGTCACGTTCCTCACGGGCCTGACCGGGGCGTGGTTCGTGCTGGACGGCGACTACTGGATGGTGCTGCTGGGCGCCTTCCTGTTCCAGGTTTCGTCCGTCCTCGACGGATGCGACGGGGAGGTGGCGGTGCTGACCTTCCGAGAGTCGAAGTACGGTTCGTGGCTCGACACGATCACGGACAACCTGACCTACCTGGCCTTCTTCTCGGCCGTGGTATGGGCTTACGCGGGTGACTCCGGGGAAGCGGTGATCCGGTCCCTCGGCCTGGGATCCGTCGCCGTGGTGGCCGCGTCGATGCTCGTGATGTACTACTATCTGCTGCAGACCGGCGGCAGCGGCAGTCTGGTCCGGTTCAACCGGGCCTTCGAGAAGCACGCCGTCGGACGGCGGCGCCACCTCGCCGCCAGACTGCTCAACCTGTTCAGGATGATGGCAAAAAGAGATTTCTTTACCATGCTGCTGCTGTGTTTCGCCGCGCTCGACCTGCTGAACTGGATGTTCTGGACCGTGACGGCCGGTGGCCTGGCCATGGGCCTGGCCATATTCATTTCGACGGGGAGGCTGCTGGCGCGGGACCGGACGGTGGTCGGGGATATGAGCTCATGAACGGGTTGCTGTACCGTGCAAGGGGACTCTTCGCCCTCCGGATCAGGAAGGACTTCAACTTCCGCAGGGTCCAGGAAACGGTCCCCGCGTTACGCTGGCTGAAGCCGCGCAAAGGCGAGCGTATACTCGACATCGGCTGCGGAGAAGGAACCTATGACTACCGGATCGCCTTGCGGGGCGCGAGGGTGTTCGGTTTCGACCTGGACGGAAACCAGTTGCGCCGTGCCCAGGCATTCCATAAGACGCCCTCGACGGGTTTCGTCTGCGCTCATGCGGACGCGTTCCCCCTTCGCTCGGGGCAGTTCGACACGGTCATGAGCCTGTGTGTCTTCGAGCACCTGCCTGACGACAGGCAGACGCTGCGTGAAATGTGGCGCGTGTTGAGGCCCGGAGGTCGCATCCTGTTGACGCTGGACAGCCTGAGCCTCGAGGAGATCGGCGAAGCGTGGCGTGACGGACACCGGGAGCGCCACAGCGTCCTGCAGTTCTATACGCACCCGTCGGTCGGTTCGTTGCTTGAGCACTGTGGATTCAGACTGATCAGGCACCGGTACCTGCTTCGTTCCCGGCTGGACCTTGTGCTCATCCGGCTGAGTTACGCCACGGAGGGCATGCGCGCGGTCCCGGCGGCGGTGATTCGGCTGGGACTGGTATCGGCCGGAAGGACGGTATCCGCGGCCTTCAACCTGTTCACCCGAAACCACCGGGGATGGACCTTGTTGATCGAAGCCGAGAGGATGACCTCCGGACCGGCGAAGCCCCCATCATGACGCGTACCCGGGAGCAAATGGCTTCGGTCCGGTCCCGATCTGACGCTTCGACGATCGCCCGGGGCGCGGCCGTCAATTTTATCGGAACGGTGGCGCGGCTGATCAAATCCGTGTCGATCATTGTCCTTACGCGGTTGTTTGGGGCCGAGGTCTTCGGTCTGTACATGCTGGGGTGGACCATCACGGACCTCGTGGCGAAGGTCGGCCAGTTCTCGCTGGACAAGGGGTTGATCAATTTTATACCGCGCATGCGCGAGGACGGGGAAACGGAGGCCATCCACCGGACCATCGCGCAGGCGCTGGGTGTGGGCCTGCTGTTGAGTGCAGGGGTCGGCGCCGCGCTCTATGTCGTTGCGGCCGCACTGGCGGACGGCCTGCTCGACAAACCCCGGTTAACCGGCATGCTGCGGGTGCTGGCGGCCGGACTGCCGCTCATCGCCCTGACCCACATCATCCTGGGCGTCACCCGGGCCCACAAGGTCATGAAGCATGACGCCATGGTCCGGGGCGCCGTCGAGCCGCTGGTGTTGTTCGGGGCGGCCTGTGTCCTGTTCTATGCGGGCTGGCGCACTTACGGCATCGCCGCCGCCCACCTGGCCGCGCTGGCCTGCGGCCTGGCATACGCCGCTTACGTGTTCACCCGATTCTATTCCTGGCGGGCCTGTCTCGTCCACCTGCGAGCACTGCGCGCCGTTACCCCGCTTACCCGCTTCTCGCTGCCGGTCATGGGTTATGAACTGGTCTACATGTTCATGATCCGCCTGGACGTGCTCATGGTCGGCTACTTTCTGCCGGCGGCGCAGGTGGGCATTTACGTGATCGCAGTCGAAATCGCTTTGCTGACCAAAAAGGTCCGCCAATGGTTCGACCCCATTTTCAGTCCCATCGTGGCCGAACTGAACCACCGCAACGACCTGCGGCGGCTGGAACACAACCTGCGGCTGGTCACCCGGTGGGTGCTGACCATCGGCCTGGCGTTCCTCTGCGGAGTTTCGCTGGCCGGAAATGAACTGCTTGGACTTTTCGGACCGGAATTCGTCGCGGGATTCATGACGATGGTCGTCCTGGCCATCAGCCAGGTCGTCTACGCCGCCATGGGATCAGGCGATACCGTGCTTATCATGTCGGGCCGGCCCTGGCTGAATCTCATGAACACGGTCGCGGTCGCAACCGTCAATTTCGTCCTGAACCTGTGGCTGATACCGAGCCTGGGTATCCTGGGCGCCGCTCTGGGAACACTGGTGTCCTTCGGATTGCTGACACTGATCCGCCTGGTCGAAGTATACCATCTGTTCCGGATCCATCCCCTGGGCTGGCGCATTTTGAAGCCATGCGCCGCCGCGGTCCCCGCCTTCGCATGCGCGTACCTGGCGGGCGTATACTTGCCCGATGTGCTGTGGCTGCGTTTGACCGTGCTGCCCTCGGTCTTCCTGGCCGCATACCTGGGTGTTCTCAGCCTGCTGGGACTCGAAGAGGATGACCGGATCGTACTCCGGCGCCTGTGCGCGCCGAGCGGCCCAGGCGGTCTGAGCGGACCGCTGTCTTTCCTCCTGAAGCGGCTGGACCCAGGCCCGAGAAGAGATGAGGAGCGCGCACCCCGGGCTTCCGTCGACAGAGAGGATCAGCGGCAATGAAATTCAGCGTGGTCCTGTTCGCGGATACGGAAGCCTCGGCGGCCGGCGCCGGTCGGCCGGTCTACGGCATTTCGCTGCTGGAGCGGCACCTCCGGGTCTTCGCTTCCCTGGGGGCCCGACGGGTCACGATTGTGGGACCTCCGCCAGGGTGGGAACCGAACGTCTGGTTAGCCGGATTCGACGAACACTGGTACCGTGAACTCGAAGCCGTCGACTGTGTTCGGTCGGACGAAGGACCTGTCCGCTGGCTGCTCGGGCAAAACGAAACGGCACTGGTCATGGATGCCGGCCACCTGTACGACCCGCGGGTTTTGCGGGCCATGATCGACGGCGACTCGAACCGGCAAGCCGTGGACTCGGCGGTCAGGGAATCCTGCAGGCTGCTGGTGGCGGAGCCGGACTTTCTTGCAGGGCTCACGAAGTCGTGGACGAACTCCGAATCGCTGTGGTCCGCGCTGGACTCCGCGCAGGAATCGATCTGTCCGGTCTTCGACCTACGCCAATTGGATCCTTATATCATGGATCTACGCCGAAGCCTGCCCCCCTGGTGGCTGGTCGTCGATTCGGACCTGAGGATCCGCCGGGCGGAGGCCCAGCTGACCGACGCCGCGCAGAAGGGCACGCTGGATTTTCCCGCGGAGTTCATCCATCCGCCCCTGGAAAACCTGCTTACGAAATGGATTTCGGCCAGTACCGTGACGCCGAACCAGGTAACCACGCTCACTGTACTGCTCGCCTTTCTGACCACCGGGCTTCTGGCCATGGGGCAGATGGGAACGGGATACCTGGCCGCCGGATTGGTGATCGCATTCGTCATCGGGGTGCTGGACGGTGTCGACGGCAAGTTGGCCCGCGTGACGGTACGATGCACCCGGTTCGGGGACCGTTTCGAACACATCCTGGACGTGATCTGGGAACTGACCTGGTACTGGGCACTGGGGTGGATGCTCAGTGCCGGCGGCGAGGTGGTCGGTCCCTTCGTGCTCGCCACGGTGATCACGTTCTTTTATCTGCTTGACAAGGCGGCCACGGGGATGTTCAAGTCCAGGCAGGGAATAGAACTGTTTGATTACGCGCCCGTGGACCGCTTTTTCCGCCGTATCGGCGCCCGGCGCAATACAAATGTCCTGCTGCTGCTCGCGGGTATGGCGTTCGGCATGCTGGAGGAAGCGTTCACCTGCGTGGCCATCTGGACGGTGATCACGGCGGCGTTCCATTGGACGCGGGCCATCTTGCTTCTGTCGCAACGATCGTCTGCCGACAGGGCGTGATTCCGCCAGTCGAAAGAACGACGGGGACCGGGTGAGCGCGCAGGACGTGCCGTTGCCGTGCATGGGCCGGCTATCGCTGTTTATTGGATCGATAGGTGGTCGGAGGCGTCAAATATACTTGAGAACGCGTGCATTTTCTATTACGGTGAGTCGACGCGCAAAGTGAGTCGGCGACTACGGCGAGTTTACGGCCGCAGCGATTACAGTGAGCCGGCCCCTACCGCGAGCCGGCGACGACGGCGAGTCGACCTGTACGGTGAGACGACGCCCTCGAGAAGCGGAGATATCGTGTTTCGCATGCTGGTCCACATCCTGGCGGCATCGCTGATCTTGGGGCCGGTATTCGCGCAGGGCCCGGGCGGGTCCGTCCAGCCCGACCAAGCTGTCCAGGCCGTCCGGATGACGCTGGAACAGTGCGTGGACCGGGCGTTGCGGGTCAGTCCGGACATCGAACAGGCGGTCCTCACCGTCGAAGGCCTGGTAGCCAGGTTGAGCGAGGCGAGATTCGCGGGCATCACGCCCCGGTTGCAGTGGACCAATATCTTCGGTCCCGCGCCGGGCATAGAAGGCGATACGGAAAAGGTCGAGACCATCCGGAGCGACCTGTCCGATCTGGGCGTTTTCTCACGCACGCAGATCGAACTGGTCCAACCGCTGTACACCTTCGGGAAGCTCAGTAACGCGAAGAAGGCGGCGGGGTACGGTCTCGAAGCGGGCGAGGCGGCCGTGGAATCCCGGAAGACCGACGTGGCGCTCCAGGTGAAGAAGCTGTTCTACGGACTCGTGCTGGCCGAGGAACTCAGGGACATCATTCTGGATAGCGTCGATAAGGTACGGGAGGCCCGGGACCGCGTAAACGAGATGATCGAGGAGGATTCGGAAGACGTTGGCCAGAACGACCTGTTGAAAATCGATGTCTTTGAATTCGAAGTGCAGCAAAGCCGGGCGCGGGCCGACAAGTCGATCGAAATGGGGAGGGCGGCGCTGAAGGCCATGCTCGAAATCAATCGCTCCATCGATTTCGATATCGTCCATACGGCTGCGGGAACCGAAACGGCGGACCTAGAAGAACTGGACGTTTATATCGAACGGGCAAAGGACCGACGGTACGACATCCGGCAGCTGAGGGCCGGAGTGCTGGCCCGCCGGGCGCTGCTCAAAGTAGCCAGGAGCGACTTCTACCCCCAGATCGCCCTGGCGGGGTCCCTCCAGTGGGGCATCGCGCCGCACAGGCCGGAGCTCGACAATCCTTTTCTCAGGGACGAGTTCAATTTCCTTCGCGGCGGCGCGGTGATCACCTTGCGCCAGAACTTCAATTTCGGCCTGACCCGCGCCAAGTATCTTGCCCGGAAGGTGGAACTGGAAGCGTTGGTGAGCAAGGAATCCCAGGCGATGAGCGCAGTCGCGCTGCAGGTGGAGCAGACCTACCGGGACGTGATCGAGGCCCGTACCAACGTGGACAACAGCGACCGGGCGCTTCGCTCCGCCAGGGGATGGCTGACATCGGCACAACTGGGTTTCGACGTTACCGGAGACAGTTCGGAACTGCTGGACGCCTTTACCGCGCATGCGAAGATGCAACATGCGCACCGGCAATCCCTTTACCAGTACCGGGTTTCGCTGGCCGAACTCGATCACGTGACCGGCAACGGGGTTAATAATGGACGGCGTTGAAGTATGGAACGGAGGACGGGCATGAACCATAGGCGCACGGGGGCGGGCATGAGGCGTGGTTTAAAGGCATTCTCGTCGCGGCGCGCGCCGGCGGGCAGGACGCTGGGTTGGCCGGCCGGCAGAACGTTCGGTTTGCTGGCGGGCGCCGTCCTGCTGACCTGCGCCGCGTTCATCGATCCGCCTTCCGTCCTTCGCACGGACACGGAGACACAGGCGTTGTCGCCCCGGGCGTCCAGGACGAACTGGACGGCCTGGTCGCGGATCGGACCGTTCGTTCCGGGCGTCGCGCGGGCAGACCATGCAGACCATACAGACCCTCCCCAGCGGGGCGATGATCATCGACAGTCCATCATGATCGATGACTTCGCCAGTTCGGACCTGGACGGCTTTCCCCTGACCTGGGAAGCCTGGCGGGGTGGCGATGACCTGGCCCGCAAATTGTACACGATCCGTGAGGAAAACGGCAACCGGTATCTCCATGCGGCAGACGACGGTTCCTCCATCATCATTCGCAAGCAAGTCAGCGAATGGGATGCGAACGAGTATCCGGTGCTGTCCTGGCGCTGGAGGGCGACGGTCCTGCCGGAAGGCGGCGATGAACGCATCCGTTCCAGGAACGACAGTTCCGTGGCCGTGTACGTGGTCCTGGACCAGAACTTCATCGGCGTGCCCAAGACCCTGAAATACGTCTGGAGCACCACCGTGCCAGTCGGCACCCAGTACCGCCGCGAAGGCATCGGCCGCCCCCACGTGATCGTGCTCGAGAGCGGGAAGGAGAAGCTGGGACAGTGGGTCGAGGAGTCGGTCGACGTGTATGCGGACTATATGCGGGTCTTCGGGAAGAAACCGCCCCGGAAAGCCGTAGGGATCGGCATTCTGACGGATGGCAACGCGACCGGATCGGATTCGAAGGGAGATTACGACGACTTCGTGGTTCATCGCAGGAATGCCGGGTCCTGACCCGACTGGATCCAGGCGATCGGGCGATCGGGCGATCCGGGCGATCCGGTTGGTCCAGGCGATCGGACGATCCGACCTGAAACATGAAAGGATGGAGGTGGGAAATGCATGAGAATCGCCGTGCGGCTCGCCGCCTGGGACGCTTTGCCGCCTGGGCTGCGGTGTCGCTGCTGGCCTTCGGGAGTTACGCGCAGGAACACTCGCCCATCGAGACGCTGAAGCAGCGGGACGCCGCGCTACGCGCCCTGGACGGAACCGCCACCGAAGCGGCAATGGACAGCCTGGTGCGCCATGCCGTCATCTCCGGGTTCGATTTCGAACGGCACAGCCGCATTTCACTCGGAAGGCACTGGCGGGAGCGGACGGACGCCGAGCGGGGGGAGTTTGTTTCGGTCCTTCGCAGGTGGACCGAAAGCCGGGCCCTGGACCAGCTGCGCAAGCGGTCGGACAGGACGACGTACGACGGGGAGGAGACCCGGGGCGGCCGGTCGGTGGTCCGAACGACGGTATGGTACAAAGGCACCAAAACACTCGTAGACTACAAGATGGAGCTGAAGGCGGGGGAATGGCTTACTTATGACATGGTAATCGACGGTGCGAGCGTCGCGCTGGCCAACCGGGACGCTTTCTACAAGAAGATCAGCAAAACCTCCTACGACGAACTGCTCAACACCCTGCGTGCGAAAACCCTTGAAATTGAATAGCGGAACGGGTATATTTTCAAGCCTGTCTGTTGTAATGTATGCTCGTATTTAGTAACGTAAAGATGTCCTATGTTTTTAGGAGACGGAATGGCGACGAAGGTGTACAAGCGATGTATCTTTTTCCTCGTCGACGGCGCCCGCGAAGACGTCATGCGTGAAATGATCGAGGCCGGCGAGCTTCCGTCCCTGCGGCGGTACGTCCTCGACCGGGGGGATTACCGGAAAGCGGTAACCTCGTTCCCGTCCACGACCGGCCCGGCCCATGTCCCCTTTCTGACGGGTTGTACGCCCGGTTCATCCAATCTCCCCGGTATACGCTGGTTCGACCGTTCCCGACCTCACGGATTCACCCATTTCCGGCAGGCGCGCAGTTACGTGGGACCGGGCGGAATGTACATCGACAGTGATCTTCGGGACGGTATCCACACCATCTTCGAATACTTCGAGCGTCCGGCGGGCGTGTTCAGCCTGGTAAACAAGGGGTTGGGCATATTCGAAAACCGGACGTTGCTGACCAAGAACTGGTACTTGCTTTATGCCCATTTATCCGGCCGGTGGCAGACCGTGGACGACGCGGCCTGGAGGTACATCGACCGGACCGTCGACCTGGACGTGGATTTCCTGTCGGTCGTGTTTCCCGCGGTGGACGAATACTCCCATTACACCGATCCTTTTTCGGACGCCACGTTGGAGGCTTACCGGGCATTCGACCGGGGGTTCGGCAGGCTGGCGGAGCGGCTTCAGCGGCTGAACAGGCTGGACGACACGCTTTTCGTGGTCTCCAGCGATCATGGCCTGACCGCCACCCACACGCATTTCGAGCTATGGTCCTTTCTCGACGAAATCGGATTCAACACACTTTACTATCCGCGGATTCTGCGCGGCGGTTGCGACGCGGCAACGATGGTCTCGGGCAACAGCATGGCGCATATCTACCTGAAAAAGGGCGAGAGATGGGAAGAAAGGCCTTCTTACGACGAGATACGCGCAATGGGGGAAACCGATCCTATCGAGGCCCTGGTTAAACAGGAAGCGGTAGACCTGGTGGCGGCGACCCGGGAAGACTCGGTCATCGTCTGCGGACGCCGGGGAACCAGTGAAATCAGGGAGTTGCCCGGCGGCCTCGCGTACCGGGTGCTCGAGGGTGGGGATCCTTTCGGCTACGGAGCGTTGCCGGCCGAGATGACACAGGAGCAGGCGCTTGCCGCCACCTTCGATACCGACTATCCCGACGCGCCATACCAGCTGCTGAAGGTCATCCGATCACCTCGGTCGGGCGATGTGATCGTCAGCGCCCGGAAGGGATACGATCTGCGAATCCGGCACGAGCGTCCGGAACACTACGCTTCCCATGGATCCCTTCATCGGGACCATATGCACGTCCCTCTGTTCATGAATGCGGAGATTCGCGCGGACTACGTGCGTACCGTGGACCTGTTCCCCTCCATGTTGCATCTGACGGGACATTCGGTTGAAGGTGAGATAGACGGCACCGGTTTTGTCGCCGCCGCCTGAGGCGCGGCGATGAAGGAGCAGCAGGTCATGTCCGAACAAATCCAGGTCGCTCCGACGGTGGAAAGCTATCCGCCGCCGCCCGCGCCGCCCGTACTGCAACCGGACGCGGGTTATCTCGGGTACGACCGGACGTTGTTGCGTCCCATGTCCTTCGGCATGAAGCTTCGAGCCTTGCTCAAATACCTCTGGGTGCGGCTGAAGGGCGGGCCGATGGCGGTGAACATGGAGGTGACCTACCTCTGCAACGCCACCTGCGATTTCTGTGATTACTGGAAGACGAAACGTTCGGGCAAACTGGGCGACTACGATTACGTGGCTGCACTTCGTAAACTGAACCCCCTGACGGTCACGCTGACCGGCGGGGAACCTACGATCAACAAGCAGTTGCCCGAGGCGGTCAGGCGTATCAAGGAATCCCTGGGGTTCGTCTATATCGGCATGGTCACCCACGGATCACTACTGACCGTCGAAAAGGCCATGGCCCTGTGGGATGCCGGCCTGGGCCACATCTCGATTTCACTGAACTACATCGGACGCGAACACGACGAGGAACGGGGCATCGAGGGTCTGTACGAGCACATCGCCATCCTCGTGCCCCAGTTGACCGCCCGGGGGGTCAACGTGATCTTCAACACGGTGATCATGCGGGAGAACCTGGACCACGTCGTGCCCATAGCGCACCTGGCACGGACCATGGGCGCGAAGGTCTCCTACAGTTGCTACAGCGACTTCAAGAACGGGAACGAGACCCACCTGGTGGATCCGGGTCACGGCGAACGCCTGGAATCCGTGATCGAGGATCTGATCTACCAGAAGTCCCGACTGGGCAATATCGTTAATTCAGACTGGTACCTGCGCCGCATCCCCGCCTATTTCCAGGATGCCCTCCCCCGGTCCTGCACGGCGGCCGGCAAGTGGCTGGTGCAACTGACCCCCGACGGTGACATAAAGCCCTGCGCGGAACTGCCCGTACAGTCCGGATATGCCGACTTCAATAAGGTCTCGAAGAAGATCGACTGCAACCGGTGCTGGTACAGTTGCCGGGGCGAGACGGAATCTTCGTTGAAGATCGGAAGGTTGCTGGAAGGTCTGGAAAGGGTCTGGAAAGCGGGCGTCTGAGCACTCTGTGCTTACTTGACATTCCAGGAAACTAAGCTTCAAGCACACCGCGAAATCGAAATCCCGCCGCTATTGACTCGTGGATTGATCTCGCCTCCGCACGAGCCGCGAGATCGGGGTCCTTCATACACGGTTACCCTTTCACGAAGTGCGGCGTGGAGCACGGTTCCAATTACGGTGCCTCGTCGCCTGATCTCATCGGGAGTTGTTACCACGATATCCTTGCTGAACGGAAGATCGCCCAGAGACCGCCTGATCTCCACTGCGGCAAGACGCTTGTCCGGCACTTCGCGCATCACGACCAGCAGATCCACATCGCTCGATCCATCGGCCGTTCCCCGGTCGTGCGAACCGAAGAGGACCACGCGAGACGGGTAGAATCGGCCAACAATGCGATCGGCCATCGTCGATAAAACCGCTTTTGAAGTCATTTTGCCGTTTCAACCTCGTTGAAATAGAGTTTTCGACTCAGAATCAAATTCAGTTCCATTATCTCTCATCAATGCGAGGATCCCAAATCTCAAAATGATGGGTCAGAACGACCGATTTTCCCTGGGAAACACAGAACTGCGCTATTTCTGACAAGCGGTTGACTTTCGTCTCATTGTTAGCGTTATGATGAAAACACCATTCTGTGGTTAGATCTGTATAGCGCTTGACCTGTTGAGCATCCAGATCACCCCTTCTTTGAATCCACAATGACTTCCGTGGATCGATTGACAAGGCTTGAGTTACACGAGCAAAGAAATCGTCTATACCCTGATCATGCATATTAGCGAGAGCAAGGTAAATCTTCCCGCACAACGCGGTCATGTTAGCTTCGATCCTCCAATTCTCCTCCCCTAAGACTCGCCAGGCGCGCCTTAATCCGCCACGAATCCGGACCACTCCATCTGCAGTTTTAAACTCCGCCGCTTCTCGTGGATCCTGCACACCTTCTGTCGTGTTTGGATGGAAACCTTGATTCTCGGATTCAACTGGATCGACTGCCTGTATCTCTGACTGCTCAGGTTTACTGGCGCGGCGTA
Source organism: bacterium (assembly GCA_965207085.1). GTDB lineage: Bacteria > JAAXHH01 > JAAXHH01 > JAAXHH01 > JAAXHH01 > JAAXHH01. The sequence continues at coordinate 1,632,208 of CBDBLQ010000002.1, forward strand.
GTGCTTTGTCGATTTCCTTCTGCATGTGCATCGCTATAGTTTTCACCCAGATGCGCGATACCACATCTCTAGTTTTCTGATTGTTGCGTTCGTCCACCCCACGTATGATCGAAACGATGAAGTGCTCGTCGGGGTCGGATCGCTGCCGTGTAAACCACTCACCTATTTTTGTTTGGAGGTTTTGTTCTGTCGCGATACTGTCCCAGTTTTGAGGATCTTTGCGGAGGGACGCGAGCCATCCAACCTCAACGACATTGGGGTCAGTCGTATCGTGAACCAGAAATGGGCTGGGGTTTAAATCGCCCGAATTATGGGACTTAGCGTACCAATGCCAATGAACGCCATTGGTTACTGCACAGTAACGAAGATCCGGCAAAGCCATAGCGTAGCGTCTCAGCTGGACAGGGGCCTCAGAAGGAAGTACTGTTGTGGCGGGCTTAGCTTCGATTAGTAGTGCAGGTATACCGTTTTTCAACAGTGCATAATCTACACGTTCTGTACCCGATCCGATATCTGACCGATACTCAAGCTGAACATAGCGCGGATCACGCACATCGAATCCCAGATGTTCAAGGTAAGGGTTGATCAGAGAGACCTTCGTCTGTTCTTCGTTATTACAGTATTCCCGCCGCGAACGGACGAGCACGGCGTGGGTTTCAAGTTTTTCCAACAATTCTGGGTTTACACCTTCTGACATCGGTTAAATCCTCCTCGGTGCGATTTGCTTCAAAGAGCAAAACAGCCTCGGCCAGATTCCTGCAATCCCGAAACATGCGGGTGACGGTATTATGAAGACGTCGATTTAAGTACAAGATGATAGTTTAAGTATACTTTCCTGGCAAATCAATAAGGATTGGAAGCGAAGACAACTATCCCACCGCGAGTTCACTTTACAGAATCCGCTCTATTTGGGACATGACACCGGTGATTTACTCAGGCGTTCCCGCGGCAACAACGTGACTCTGTCCTGATCCCCGCCGCCATTTAGTCAGAAATCGACGATTCAGTGTACGGACCTAACACATGCTTTTATAGGAGAATTGAGACAACAGTGCTTATGTGCCTTACGTTATTCCTCGATTGACTCACTAGGGATACGCTGCCACTCATAGGGCTCTGCGTCCGGGTAGTCTCTTGAGTATGCATCCATTTCATCCGTGTTTAGTGCATACCATTCGTCGTAGGGATACCTCCTCAATCAGAAGAAAGCTTAACTCTGTGTCCCGGTCAAGGGTGCAGTTCAAAGGGTGATTATCTAGTATCGACCACCGCCAGCTCCCTCGACAGTATCCGCCCGGTATGGGACAGCGAACCGGCGATTTCCTCGGGCGTTCCCGCGGCAACCACGTGACCGCCCCGGTCGCCGCCTTCGGGTCCGAGATCGACGATCCAGTCGGCAGTCTTGATGATGTCCAGGTTGTGCTCGATCACCAGCACCGTATTCCCCTTGTCCACCAGCCGGTTCAGGACCGTCAACAGCTTGCGGATGTCGTCGAAGTGGAGCCCCGTGGTCGGCTCGTCCAGCAGGTAGATGGTCTTGCCGGTGCCCGGCCGGGAGAGTTCCTTCGCGAGCTTGACACGCTGCGCCTCGCCGCCCGAAAGCGTGACGGCCGACTGACCCAACTTGATGTAGTCGAGTCCCACGTCGTACAACGTCTGGAGCATGCGCCGGATACGGGGCACGTTCTCGAAGTGCTCGAGGGCCTCGGCCACGGTCATGTCCAGGACATCGGCGATGGTCTTCCCTTTGTAGGTCACCTCCAGCGTTTCCTTCATGAAGCGCTTCCCGTCGCAGACCTCGCAGGTCATCCACACGTCCGCCAAAAAGTGCATTTCGATCTTGCGCACGCCGAGTCCCTGGCAAGCCTCGCAGCGGCCCGCGGGCACGTTGAAGCTGAACCGTCGGGGTTCGTAGCCCCGCATCCTGGCCTCCACGGTCCGGGCGAAGAGGGAGCGGATCGGCGCGAAGAGTCCGACGTAGGTGCACGGGTCCGACCGCGGGGAATGGCCGATGGGCGTCTGGTCGATGTTGATGACCTTGTCCACGAAGCGCAGCCCCTTGATATCGTCGTGGGGACCGGGATTGACCTGGGCGCGGTGCAGGGTGGATGCCAGCACGGGATACAGGATATCTTTGATGAGTGAGCTCTTCCCCGATCCGGACACCCCCGTAACGCAGATGAAGAGTCCGAGGGGCAGCGTTACGTCGATGTTCTTCAGATTGTTCTGGCGGGCCCCGAGGATGCGCAGCCTGTTGCGGCCCGGCTTGCGGCGGTCCGTGGGCACTTCGATGCGTACCCGGTCGGCGAGGTAGCGTCCGGTGAGCGAAGCGTCGAGTTCCTTGAGGGTCTTGGGCGTGCCCTGGCCCACGATCCGGCCCCCGTACACGCCTGCCCCCGGACCGAAATCCACCAGGTTGTCGGCATGCTCCAGCGTGTCGCGGTCGTGTTCCACCATGATGAGGGTATTACCGAGATCGCGCAGGTTCTCCAGGGCCTCGATCAACCTGAGATTATCCCTCGGGTGGAGTCCAATCGTGGGCTCGTCCAGCACGTAGAGCACGCCGGTCAGTCCCGATCCGATCTGGCTGGCCAGGCGGATCCGCTGCGCCTCGCCGCCCGAAAGCGTGGGCGCTCGTCGGTCGAGCGTCAGGTATTCCAACCCTACGTCCAGCAGGAAGCGCATGCGGTTTCGGATTTCCGTCAACACCTCGCCCGCGACTTCTCGTTGGGACACGGAGAGTTCCAGCTTCTCGATGAAGTCCATGGCACGGTCGACGGGGAGGGCGCAGAGCCCGGCAATAGACACGCCGTCGATCAGCGCGGAGAGACTCTCGGGTCGGAGCCGTCCCCCTTCGCAGGCCGGACAAGGCGTCGGTTGCAACATACGGGCCAGTTCAGGGAAGCGGTTCGCGTATCGGGCGACCAGTTCCACCGTCGGGAAGATGCCCCGGAACTGGAAGGACAGGCCAGGTACCCGCTGGTCGTCCACCCACCGGTCGCTTCCATAGAGTAACACCTGCAGCTGTTCCGGCGACAAGGCGTCGACCGGCGTCTCGAGGGCAAATCCATTCGAGGACGCCACCTGTTCCAACAGGTCGAACACGGACCGATCGCCCATGGCGCTTTCACCCGCCGCGCCTTCACCCCAGACCGCCGCCACCACTTCACGCACCGGTTTCGCGCGATGGGGTATCAAGAGGTCGAGATCGATCCCGGGCTGGGTGCCGAGTCCCTCGCATTCGGGGCACATGCCCGACCGGTGGTTGAAGGAGAAGCACTGGGGCGTGGGCTCATCGTAGCTGTTGCCGCAGGACGGGCATGAATAGAACCGGCTGAAACGGATGTCGCGGGGCCCGGCGGCATCCGGCTCCTCCACCTCGGCGATCAGCATTCCTCCCGACAGTTCCAGGGCCGTCTCCACCGAGTCGGCCAGGCGCTGGCGCACGTCGCCCTGCATGACGATCCGGTCCACCACCACGCACAACTCGTGACGCCGGCGGCGGTCGATCTGTATGTCCTCTTCGAGCCGCCGCAATTCGCCGTCGATGCGCACCCGGATGAACCCGTTCCGGCGGGCCCGGTCCAGGAGAACGTCATACCCCTCGCCGCCTTCGGGTTCCAGCGGGGCGTGGAGCGTGGCCCGGGTCCCTTCCGGCAGGGTCATGACGCGGTCCACGATCTGGCTGGGTGTCTGTGCGCCGATGGGCACCCGGCACGCCGGACAGTGGGGGACGCCCACGAGGGCGTAGAGCCCGCGCAGGTACTCGTAGATCTCCGTGATGGTGCCTACCGTGGAGCGAGGGTTCCGGCCCGGGGACTTTTGTTCGATGGAAATGGCGGGGGACAGGCCGACGATGTGGTCCACCTTCGGCTTCTGCATCTGCTGGAGGAACTGCCGCGCATAGGCGGACAGGGACTCCACGTACCGCCGCTGGCCTTCGGCGTAGATCGTATCGAGGGCCAGGGAGGTCTTCCCCGAACCCGATACGCCCGTAAACACCGTCATCCGATCCCGGGGGATCGTCACGGAGAGATCGTTCAGATTGTGTTCCCGCGCGCCGCGCACGGTGATCTCCCGGATGTGGCCGTCCGCGTCCGCGGTTTGGCCTTCTGTGCCGGCGGTCCCAATCGTGCTAGTGGCCCGGTCGTCTCCACCAGTGGTCCCGTCCGCGGTTTGGCCGCCGGCCGGCAATGATTCCGGAATCGCCGGCAATGCCGATGGAGGCCCTGGCGACCTGAGAGGCCGCAGCGCCTTGGCCAGGATCTGTCCGGTGGACGATCCGGCGACGCCCGCGATGGTCTCCGGCGTTCCCTCGGCGATGACGCGCCCGCCCGCTTCTCCGCCCTCCGGCCCCAGGTCGATGATCCAGTCGGCGGTCTTGATCACGTCGATGTTGTGCTCGATGACGACTACGGTGTTGCCCTTGTCCACGAAGGCATTCAGCACGGCAAGCAGGTGGGTGATGTCTTCGAAGTGCAGGCCGGTCGTGGGTTCGTCCAGCACGTACATGGTCCGCCCCGTGCTGCGCTTGCACAGCTCGCGTCCCAGCTTGATGCGCTGCGCCTCGCCGCCCGACAGCGTGGGCGCGGGCTGGCCCAGCTTGATATACCCCAGGCCCACGTCGTAGAGGGTCCGGAGCACCCGGGCGATGGAAGGAACGTGTTCGAAGAGTTCCAGGGCTTCCTGCACGTCCAGGTCGAGCACGTCGGCGATGGAATGCCCTTTGTACTTCACCTCCAGGGTCTCCCGGTCGAACCGCTTGCCCTCGCAGACGGGACAGGAAACCCACATGTCCGCCAGGAAATCCATCTCCACCCGCGTCGCGCCGTTGCCTTCGCAGGCCTCGCATCGGCCGCCCCGCACGTTGAAACTGAACCGACCAGGCTTGTAACCGCGCACCCTGGCCTCCGGCGTTTCGGCGAAGAGGGCGCGTATCGCGTCGAAGACCTTCGTATAGGTCGCCGGGTTCGATCTCGGCGTGCGGCCGATGGGTGCCTGGTCAATGTTGATGACCTTGTCCAGGTGGTCCACGCCCTTGAGGCCCTCGAATTCGCCCGGCTGGGTGGCGGCCTTGTTCAGCGACCGGGCCAGGGCCGCGTACAGGATATCGTTGATCAGCGAGCTCTTGCCCGAACCGGATACGCCCGTGACGCAGGTGAACCGGCCCACGGGCAGCCGGATGTCCAGGTTCTTGAGGTTGTTCTGACGGGCGCCCAGGATCGTCAGCCAACTGTCGTCAACACCGCGGCGGGAGGCCGGGACGGGGATGATCTTCTTCCCGCACAGGTACTGCCCGGTCAGCGATGTCGTGCTGTCGGCCACGACACCGGGACTGCCCTCGGCGACGATCTCGCCGCCGTTGACACCGGCACCCGGGCCGAAGTCCACGATGTGATCGGACGCCCACATGGTCTCTTCATCGTGTTCGACGATGATGACCGTATTGCCCTGGTCCCGCAACTGGCCCAGGGTATCCAGCAGCCGCCGGTTGTCCCTGGGATGCAAGCCGATGCTCGGTTCGTCGAGCACGTACATCACGCCAACGAGTCCGCGGCCGATCTGGCTTGCGAGCCGTATGCGCTGCGCCTCCCCGCCCGAAAGCGTCGGGGCCGTACGTTCCAGCGTCAGGTATTCGAGTCCCACGTTGAGCAGGAAGTCGAGCCGGGCGACGATTTCCTTGAGCGCTTCGTCGCCGATCTGGCGTTCGGCGTCCGACAGGGACAGTTTCTCGAAGAATGCGCGGATATCCAGGATCGGCAGCCGGCACAGCGCTGCGATGGAGAGTCCGCCCAGGGTGACGGACAGCGCCTCGGGCTTCAGACGTTCGCCTTGGCAGTGGTCGCACTCCCCGATAGCCATGTACCGTTCGAGTTCGGCCTTGTGCCGCTGCGACTTGAGCGTATGGTAGCGCTTTTCCAGGTCGTTCACGACCCCGTTGAACCGGTCCTTGTGCGACCATTCGCCGCCCTTCCCGTTGCGGAACGTAAAGGTGATGCGCTTGTAGCCCAGACCGTACAGCACCACCCGCCGCGCCTCTTCGGTCAGATGCTCCCACGGCGTGTCCAGGCTGAATCCCACGTGCCGCGCGATCCCTTCGAAGAAGTGCCGTTTCCAAAGATTGGCGATCGTTCCGAGGGGTTCGATCGCGCCTTCGTTGATGGACTTCGACGGATCGGGCACGATGAGCCTGGGTTCGATCCGCATCATGGTACCCAGGCCGTGGCAGTTCGGGCACATGCCCTGCGGACTGTTGAAGGAGAACAGTTGCGGTGTCGGTTCTTCGTAACTCAGATCGCACTTGGTGCAGGCGTATCGGGTGCTAAAGAGCAGATCGGCAGTCCGGTCGTCTTCCTCCAGCTGGACCATGACGGTACCCTGTCCCAGGTGCAATGCGCCTTCGACGGCTTCGACCAGCCGGGTACGGATGTCGTCCCGTATGACGAGGCGGTCCGTCACCACTTCGATCGTGTGCCGCATGTTGCGGTCGAGGTCCGGATCTTCGGAGAGGTTGACGACCTCGCCGTTCACCCGTGCGCGCAGATAGCCTTGGCGGCGCAGGTCTTCGAACAGATCCCGGTACTCCCCGCGGCGTCTCTGGACCACCGGCGCCATGACGAGTATCCGCGTTCCTTCCGGCAGCGCCAGGATCCGGACGACGATCTGTTCGAGGGTCTGCGCCCCGATCCGTTCCCCGCACTTCGTGCAGTGCGGCACCCCCACCCGGGCATAGAGCACGCGCAGGAAGTCGTAGATCTCCGTGATCGTCCCGACGGTGGACCGGGGATTGAGCCCGGCGGCTTTCTGTTCGATAGAGATGGCGGGCGCCAGTCCCGTTATCCGGTCGACGTCGGGTTTCTGCATCTGGCCGAGGAACTGCCTCGCGTAGGCGGAGAGCGATTCGACGTACCGCCGCTGGCCCTCGGCGTATAGGGTGTCGAAGGCCAGCGAGGACTTGCCGGAACCGGATACGCCGGTAAAGCAGATCAGCGCGTCTTTTGGCAGGTCCAGGTTCACGTTCTTGAGGTTGTGAACGCGGGCCCCTTTGATCTGTATGGTCGTTCCGCCCATGGGATGAAGGTCGGGTTCCGGGGGTCTGAAGATTGGGTCGTTTCGAGCCGGTACAGCATCCGGAAGTTGCTACACGGGTGTTTAGAAATCAAGGTATTTTCACGACAATGGGGATTGAGACAGACTAAAGAAAAAGACGTTTCCAAGTCCGAGATTTAAATAACCCGCTTGACATATCTACAAAACACGTGTATAGTACAGCCATCATGCCCATTTAAAGGGCGTAACGACAACCGCATCAGGATATCCTCGCGTCCCTCAAGCGGACCCGCACCCCGCGGACCTTCAAGCGTCCCCGTGCTACTTCTGATCCACCCACGGCACGGGGATTTTTCATGCCTTAACCCGACACATACAGAGCGCGCGGACGCGGGAGGAGCGAATCATGGGTTGTTCAATCACGAAGCGGGGACGCTGGGTCGAACTCAGGAAGAGCGACGCCCGGCGCAGAATGTTCAGAAGGGAGTACAAGTACCTGGTGATGGGGGAGTACGTCTTCCTGCTGGCGCATGCGTACCCGCCCGTCATCGTGTACAGGCAAAGCCGCCTGCAGCAGGAGGCGAGCCCGCTGCCCATGTTCCGGTTCGACGGGAACAGGCTCATCGTATATCCGGGGTACTCCTGGGACGGTGCATCAGGTCCGGCGGTCGACACCCGGTCGTCGATGGCCCCGAGCCTGATGCATGACTGCGCCTACCAATCGATCCGGATGGGGCGAATGAGCCGGGATTACCGGAAAGCCGCCGACAGCGACTTCCGGGAACTGCTCCGGTCCGAGGGAATGGGGCGGGTGTGGAGCCGCGCCAGATACTGGGCCCTGCGCGCCTTCGGTGGCCGCGCCGCGAAACCGTAGCGTTTAAAGCGGTTTACGTCGGGGAAACCGGCCACTCCGCGGACGCGCCATGTCAATTGCGTTTGCCCGATTACGCCGCTTGACCTATATTACGGGGGTGCTATCGTAGCGTCGAGCGCCCGGCACCAATGGCCGGCAATTAGTCTGTACCCGGAACGGATCAGGCAGCCGAAAGGACCGATCCCCTATGGCCAAGACCCCAGACATGGGTGACATACAGAAAGACCTCAAGGAGTTCTTCTCGACCAAGTACGGCGCGCAGGTCCAGTTCGCCCAGCCTGAGAAGGAAGGCGTCCCGTCGGATCCGCCCGCGGAAGAAACCCCGCTGCCGGAGATCCGGTTCGACATGAAGCCGGAGGAGCTGGAAGCCTACCTGAACGAATACGTCATCCGCCAGGACGAGGCCAAGGAGATTCTGGCCACGAAGATCTGCACCCACTTCAACCGCATCCGGCTGCAGGAGGAGAAGGAACCGGTCGGCAACATCAAGAACAACATCATCCTGATCGGCCCGACCGGGGTGGGGAAGACCTACCTCATCAAGCTCATCGCCAGCAGGATCGGTGTGCCCTTCGTCAAGGGCGACGCCACCCGGTTCAGCGAGACGGGCTACGTGGGCGGGGACGTAGACGAACTGGTCCGCTCGCTGGTCCACGAGGCCGACGGCAACATCAAGCTGGCGGAATACGGCATCATCTACATCGACGAGATCGACAAGATCGCTTCGTCGGGCAACATCGTGGGACCCGACGTGTCGCGGACCGGGGTGCAGCGCACGCTCCTCAAGCTGATGGAGGAGACGGACGTGGACTTGCAGGCGCCCCACGACCTGACGTCCCAGATGGAGAACGCCCTCCAGTTCCAGAAGACGGGCAAGGTGGAACGAAAACGCATCAACACGCGGAACATCCTCTTCATCGTCAGCGGGGCCTTCGCCAACCTGGAAGAGATCATCAAGAAGCGCATGAGCGTACAGACGATGGGCTTCGAGCAGGGCGACGGCGCGGAAAAGCCCGAGGACGGCGAATGGCTGCCGCACGTGACCGCGGAGGACCTGATCGAGTACGGCTTCGAGTCGGAATTCATCGGACGGCTTCCGGTAACCGCCGTGCTGCACAAGCTCAGCGTCGACGACCTGTTCCAGATCCTCCGGAACCCGAACAGCCCGGTCATCATCGCCAAGAAACTGGACTTCAAGGCCTACGGCATCGACGTGGACTTCGACGAGAAGTCGCTGCGCCTGATCGCCGAACAGGCCCACCGGTCGGGCACGGGCGCCCGCGGCCTCATCGGCGCGATGGAGCGGATCCTGATCCGGTTCGAGAAGAAACTGCCGTCCAGCACGGTGAAGCAGTTCGGCGTGACGGCCGAGGTGGTGGAAAGCCCGGAAAGCGAGCTCGAGCGGATACTCGCGGAAGCGCCGCCCGAACCGGCCGAGCTGGTGCAGGTGTACTATGCGGAACACGACATCACGCTCACGCTGGACGAGGGCGCGGCCGCGGCATTGGAAAAAGTGGCGGAGCAACAGGGCCGGCCCCCCGAAGAAATGGGGTTGGAACTGTTCGCGGACTACGTCCACGGCCTGAAGCTGATCCAGGCCAGGGAACTGAAGATCACCAGGGAAGCAATCGAGAACCCCGGAGCGTACCTGGACCGCCTGATCAAGAAGTTCTACGAAAGCCAACCCAAATCAACCTGACGATCATCCACCCGAATCACCGCCCATGATCCCGGTAGCACTCACCATCGCGGGTTCCGACTCCGGAGGCGGCGCCGGCATCCAGGCGGACCTCAAGACGTTCTCGGCCAACGGCGTGTACGGCATGTCGGCCGTAACGTCCGTGACCGCCCAGAACACCCTCGGCGTGCAGGCCGTCTACAACCTGCCGCCCGAGGCGGTGGCGGCGCAGATCGATTCCGTCCTTTCCGATATCGGCGCCCGGGCCATCAAGACGGGCATGCTGGCCAACGCGGAGATCATCGCCGCCGTGGCCGACGCGTTGCGGGCGTATCCCGACATCCCCCTCGTCGTGGACCCGGTGATGATCGCCAAGAGCGGCGACGCGCTGCTGGAACCCGTAGCGGTTTCCACGCTGATCGAACGGCTCTTCCCCCTCGCCGCCGTCGTCACGCCGAACCTGGACGAGGCGAAGGCGCTGACGGGCATCGAAGCGTCGGATGTGGATGGAATGAAGGCCGTTGCCCGGAAGCTCCACGAGACGGGGCCGCGCCACGTGGTCGTCAAGGGGGGCCACCTCGAGGGGCCGGCGGTCGATGTATCGTACGACGGCACGGAGTTCCGGCCCTTCGAGGCCGAACGCATCGACACCCGGAACACCCACGGGACGGGGTGCACCTTCGCGTCCGCCATTGCCGCCGGACTGGCCAGGGGGGCCGGGGTGGCGGAAGCCGTGGGGGCCGCGAAGACCTACCTGACTGGAGCCCTGCGCCACGCGGTGCCCCGGGGCGGGGGGCACGGTCCGGTCCATCACTTCCACGAACTCTATCGCGACGCCGATCGCCTCTCAGTCCTGGACCAGTTGTCGGCCGCGGCGCGGCGACTGGAAAACGCCCACGCCGGGGATCTCGTCCCCGAAGTGCAGTGCAACCTGGGCATGGGACTGGCCGGCGCACAGTCGGCGGACGACGTGGCCGCCTTCCCCGGCCGGCTCATCCGCGTGCGCTGCGATATCCGCTCCGTGGCGCCGCCCGAGTTCGGCGCGTCCTCCCACGTGGCCCGGATCATCCTCACCGCCATGCGGAAGGACCCGTCCAAGCGCTCCGTGATGAACATCCGGTACGATGAATCGATCCTCGGCGCCTGCCGGAGACTGGGACTCTCGGTCGCCTCTTTCGACCGGCACGAGGAGCCGCTCGAATCGAAAAGACGGGAAGGTTCGTCGCTCGAGTGGGGAACGGCCCGGGTCATCGAGGAGCAGGGGTTCGTGCCGGATATCGTCTACGACCTGGGGGACGAGGGGAAGGAACCTATGATCCGGGTCATCGCCGAGACCCCGGAACGGGTCGGGGATATCGCGCTGGCCGTGCTGGAAAAGTCCCGGGGCAAGTAGGTTTTCCGACCGCCAGGCCGGTTGAGGCGCGGCAGGACCCGGTCACGGCAGGTAGAACGGCCGCACGCAGTACGCCGGTCGCCGGGTCGGTCAATACCCTAGTTTGCGCAAGTAGGCGCGTTCCCGCTTCATCTTCTCGAGGTCGGGCAGGTCCGACTGGCTGGGGCACACGGTCACCCACCGGTCGTAACCGATCTCCTCCAGCGCCTTCATGGCGGTGCCGAAGTCGAGCAGCCCGCCGTCTCCGAGCTCGACGAAGCGGTAATCCTTGTAATCCTGCAGGTGCACGTACACCAACCGGTCCCTGAAGTCCCGGATGGACTGGGCGGGATCGTAGTGCCAGAAGGCCGAATGGGAGACGTCGATGCAGAGCTGCGCCCGCTTCATCAGGCGCATGAGCAGTTCCCATTCCTCGCGGGAATCGACCGTGGTGCTCGTATGGATGTGGTAGCACACATCCAGGTCGTACTGCGAAGCGTAGTCGGCGAATTCATCGGAGAGGTCCGCCAGGGCCCGGATGTCGTCCGGCGTCGATGAGCGGCCGTAGGGACGGCCCGCGCCCATGAACATGAAGGTGTCCGCTTCCACGTCGGCGGCGAAGTCGATGCGGCGCTTGTTCCGCTCCTTCATCTCGTGGTCCCCGTCGAGGGAGATGCCGCCCCCGGTGACCACGGCGACCTGGACGCCCGCACGGTCCGAAATGGACCTCACCCGCTTTGCCGAACCCAGCCAGTCCAGCGACTGTCGGATCTCCCAGCCGTCCCAGCCGGTTTCCTTAAGCTGCCCGAGAATCTCGTCCAGGTCCGGGGTCTGCCACCGCAGTCCGCTGAATCCCAGTTTGAATTTCAAAGCGGGCTCCTTTTCGCTGCGCCTTTATCTGCGCTACGCCTTTATCTACGCTACGCCTTTATCCGGCCACTTCTCCCGAAATGGTGATCTTGCGGACCTCTTCGCCATCGAGCCGGTAGTTGGTCGACAGCGCGTCGATGGCCTCGCCGACCCGGCTCAGCGGCAGGGTGTGGGAGACCATTTCCTCGAAGGGATAGCGGCCCGATTCGAGGATGGGCAGGCCGCGGACGAAATGCGTGATGGTGCTGGCCCAGACGCCGACGAGGGTGATGTGGCGGAACACGAAGTGGTTGAAGGGGTTCATGGAAACGTCGCCCGCATCGGTGAAATGACCGCCTTCCACGTAGGTCCCGCCCCGCCGCAGCATTTCCACGCCCTCCGGGATGGCCGGCGGCACACCCGTGCACTCGAAGACCACGTCGGCGCCGTAACCGCCCGGCGTCTCCGCTTTGACCGCTTCGATGCGTTCCTGCGCGTCCGGCACTTCCTCGATGTTGATGGTCGCGTCGGCACCGAAGGACTTCGCCAGTTCCAGGCGCGACGCGGGCGCCCCGACCACGATGGTGCGGTGCGCGCCGGCCTCGATGGCCGCGGCCAGGCTGAACAGTCCGATGGCGCCGGCACCCTGGATGACCGCGGTGGACCCGAGTTTCATCTGGGCCTTTTCGGCGAAGTGAAGGCCGACGGTGAAGGGTTCGAGCAGTACCGCGACCTCGGGCGGACTCTGGACCTTGAGGAACTTGCTGCGGGGGATGTTCAGCAGCACGTACTCGGCGTATCCGCCCTGGAAGTGGGGCTTGATGTCGGCGTAGGGCCGGAATCCGTAGGCCAGCACGTTGGGACAGAGCCCGGGCTCCCGGACCACCGCGCAGAAGTAGCACGTCCCGCACTGCTGTCCCGGGATGATAGCGATGAGATCACCCTCCCTGATCGGCTTTTCCATGGCGTCCGAGTCGACGCCCGACCCCAGCTTCTCGATGACGCCCACGATCTCATGGCCCAGCACGAGCGGGAAGGCCTTGCGCCGCGCATGACCTTGATATACGTGCACGTCCGTGCCGCAGACGCCGCACATGGACTGCCTGACGAGCACTTCTCCGGGACCGGGGTCGGGGACCACCGCCTCGCCGACGGTGAACGTGCCCTTTTCTCCGCTCAGGATCGCCGCTCTTCCCGTTCGCGCCATTCATCCTCCAGGAGGATGCTTGCCGTCTTTGCAGGTTGACGGTCGCTCAGCCGGCGACCGCGCGTTTTACCGGGCGGCCGATGCCGAGACCGCCGGCCGATGCCGATCTCGCCGGCCGATGCCGATCTCGACGGCCGCATCGACCGATCCTCGCTCAGCCGTTGAAGCGTCGTTCCGCTTCCGCCCAGTCCACCACGTTCCACCAGGCCTCGATGTAGGCGGGACGCAGGTTCTGGTACTTCAGGTAGTAGGCGTGCTCCCAGACGTCTAGACCCAGAATGGCCGTCTTGCCTTCCATGATCGGGCTGTCCTGGTTGGCCGTGGAATAGACCTCGAGGTTGCCCGCGCCATCCTTGGCGAGCCAGGCCCAGCCGGATCCGAAGCGCGTCGCGCCCGAAGCCGCGAACTGCTCCTTCATCGCATCGAGACCGCCGAAGGTACTGTCGATGGCCGCGGCCAGGTTGCCCGTGGGGTTTCCGCCGCCGCTTCCGCTCATGATCGTCCAGAACTGCGTGTGGTTGGCGTGGCCGCCGCCGTTGTTGCGTACGGCGGTCTTTATGGCGTCCGGCACGATGGCGCAGTGGTCCGCCAGCAGTTCGTCCAGGCTCTTGCCGGCCAGGTCGCCGTGGTCCGTCAGGGCGTTGTTCAGATTGGTGATGTAGGTGTTGTGGTGCTTGCCGTGATGGATTTCCATGGTGCGCGCGTCGATGTGGGGCTCGAGCGCGTCATGGGCATAGGGCAGATCGGGCAGCGTGTATGACATGGTACTCTCCTTTGGGGATGGATCCGCACAACTGTTGAGAATCGCGGTGCCGGCCAGTCCGGCCAAGGCGCCGCCTGCTATTTTTCCGATGAAATTCCGGCGGGAAAGGCCGGAGCCGGCGCTTCCCGCTTCCGGGCTGGAATCCGCTGCCGGGTTCGCATCCGCTTTGGGGAACGAATGCCCTTCCGGATCGATTGGTTTCATTGCAAGACCTCTCCGTTTGTATACTGCCGGCCGGCACCAAGGCGTCACCGAACCCGGGCCGGGCTATGCCGGCGCTAAGGCGTCTCCGAACAGCGTGAAGGGTGTTGAACCGCTCACGCGCACGGGCACGATCATGTTGGATTCGACGCCTTCCCGCACCGGGAACACGACGGTCTTGAAGGCGTCCGTCTTGCCGAAAAGCTTGTCGGCGTCCCGCCTGGACCGACCCTCGACCAGCACGTTCACGGTCCTTCCCCGGTACGCGCGGTTCCGGGTCTCGGAGATCGACTTCTGCATCTCGATGACGGCCGTCAGGCGCCGGCTCTTCACTTCTTCCGGCACGTCGTCGGCCAGGCGTTTGTGGGAAGCGGTCCCGGGCCTGGGCGAATACTTGAACATGAAGGCGCTGTCGAACCGCACGGTCCGCATCATCTCGCAGGTCGCCTCGAATTCCGCTTCCGTCTCCCCGCAGAAGCCCACGATGATATCCGTCGTCAGGACGATCCGGGGAATGCGCTCCCGGAGCCGCCGGACGACGTCGAGAAACACCTCCGGGGTATAGTCCCTGCGCATGCGGGACAGGGTGGCCGACGCGCCGGACTGCAGCGGCAGGTGCGTGTGGGGACAGATCTTCGGCGAAGCCGCCATGGCCTCGATCAACCGGTCCGGGAAATGCGCAGGATGAGGCGAAGTGAACCGGATGCGCTCGATGCCGTCGACTTCCGACGTCCGGGAAAGCAGGTCCGCGAAATCCACCTCGCCGTCCCGGTACTTGTTTACCGTCTGCCCGAGCAGGGTCACTTCCCGGTAGCCTTCCGCCGCGAGGCGCTCGACCTGGCGGATCACCTCGCCGTGGGGCGTGCTGCGCTCCCGGCCGCGCACGAAGGGCACGATGCAGAAGGAGCACATTTTGTCGCAGCCGCGCATGATCGTGACCCAGCCGTTTACGCCGGCTTCCCTGACGGGGTCGATGTCGAGATAGTGTTCCGCCCGGTCCCAGCTCAGGCTCAGCGCCGGTTCGCTTCCCGCGTCCAGCGCGCGTAGCATGGCCGGCAGGCGCCGGTAGCTGTCGGGACCGGCGACCAGGTCGATGTACGGCGCGCGTTCGATGATCCAGTCGCCGAGGTGCTGGGACATGCACCCGCAAAGCCCCAGGATCAGGTCGGGTTTGGCCGTCTTGAACCGGTTCAGTTCGGACATGCGCCCGAGTACCCGCTGCTCCGCGTTCTCGCGGATGGCGCAGGTATTCACCAGGATCACGTCGGCCCGGTCGACCCGGTCGGTGACCCGGTAGCCCTCGCGGGCGAGCAGCCCCACGATCAGCTCGGAATCCGCCTTGTTCATCTGGCAGCCGTAGGTCTCCACGTACAGGGACCGCGCCTGTGCCGCGGCAGTCGCCGCGTGCGGCTCGATAACTGTACTGACCGTGCTTTTCCTGCTGTCCAAGCTGACCGCCACCATGAATCCCCGTGTGCTTTCGCGATTTTTGGATTCCGCTAATCTAAAAGTCCGGCGAGGTAGCGTCAATCAAAAACATGCCCTGCGCGGCGTATCCGGCGCCTCAGTTGTTCCTGTCCTTCGCGGACTTCGTCGCGGGGCAGTCCGCCCTGTTCCAGGCGGTCGTCCTCCGCAGATTCGAGCCGTTCGTAGAACGCCATTCCGAGCCGGGCGAATTCGGACTCGGCCGGGTGATCGTCCATGACGAGAAACAGGATGTCCTCGGCGCTGGCGTACCGGCCGTACCGTTCGTAGTAGGCGAACAGCAGCATCGAAGTCGACACGGGAAGTTCCGCGTTCCCGAGGAGACCGAGCAGCTCGCCAATCGCTTCGTGGGGATCCGTTACGAGACCGGTGGTACTGATATCATCGCTGATCCAGCGAAAGTCTTCCGTGCCGATGGACGGTTCCACGGCGATTACCAGGTAGCAGTTGAGGGCCTTCAGGTACAGGCGGCGGCCGTCCTCCTCCTGCCCGTCCGCCACGGCCAGCGTACCGTCCTCCTTGAACAGGCGCGCGGCCATGAGGGCGGTGTCCACGGCCCCTCCGCTCCGTTTCATCAGCATGGAGAGCAGGGTGCGTTCCGACAGCGCCATGACGGACGCCGTCGACAGGCCGAAGATGTCCTCCCAGGTCTGGGCGATAATCGAACGGGCGCGGTGATAGTCCTGGTCTCGGCGCGCCCGGATCAACAGGATCAGCGCATCAATGAAAACGCGGATCGTCCTCATGATGTAATCCTGTCTGAACATCGAACGGGCCCTCGCGCTATGGTACCGTCGCTTAGTCCCTTACCTGTCGATACGTGTCGTCGTACCGACGGCGGGAATCCAGTGGATGGAAGTCCGGGCCGTAAGCAAGCCGTATTCGGTGTATGGATGAAATGATCGACGAATCAGGGGAGACGCCCGGAGGACGGCGTTGGCACAGACAGGAAAGAAAAGGCAGGGAATGAACGAACCCCCTGCCTCTGATAATGCTTGGCGGTCGTAATGGATCAGCAGCCGTTTCCCGACCGGATGTACTGCATGGGATTGACGCGCCTGCGGTCCTTATGGACCTCGTAATGCAGGTGGTTTCCGGTGGTTCTCCCTGTCATGCCCACACGTCCGATGATATCGCCGCGCTTCAGTTCCGTGCCCTTCTTTACCAGGATGGCGGAAAGATGACCGAAGCGGGTCTTGTATCCGTTCAGGTGGTCCACGTCGAGGTACAGGCCGTACCGGGGGTCCACGCCGGTCCTGGCCACGACGCCGCCGGCCGGGGACTTGACCGGGGTACCGGGGGCCGCGGCGATATCGATCCCGTGATGCATGGTATAGAGACCGGTGAAGGGGTCGTTCCGCAGTCCATACCGGCTGGTAATCACGCCGGTCACCGGAGTGATCGATGGAACGAATTGCCAGCGGTCGTCGACCTCACGGATCTGACGCTCGATGTCCTCCATGCTCTTGAGCGAAAGGCTCGACCTGCGCCGGGAGGTTTCCATCTCGGAGTGCAGCATGGTGGCCCGGTAAAAGGGCGAATCGGGCGCGAATCCCGGATCCGGCGACGGGACAGCCCCCCCCACGCCCACCTGGCGGATATCCGGATGGATGCTGGGAAGTCCCGCGATGAGCCGGGCGGTCTCTTCCGATGCGATGAGGGATTCCAGCCTGGCCTTGTACGACTGGCTGGACTGCTCCAGGGTCCTGATTTCTTCGTGCATGCTGCCGTGTTGGTATTCGGCAAGCCATGACCGCGCACCGGCGTACACGACGCCCGTTACCATGACCAGTCCGCCCAGTAATACGGCGATCGGCAGTCCGGGTATACGAACCGTACTGTCCCCGAAATGCAAGACCAGAAGCCCGATCGGCATACGGCGCTTTATCAAAACTTCGATTCCTGAAACAATTGCCTGGCAAAATAGTTGCCGGACGGCTCTTAGTCTATACGATTAAACCACTTATCGCGATTATATGTCACCTAAAATGAAGCGTATCGCGCAGCGTGTCAAACTTTTTTCGGTTTCTCCTTCAACCCGGCACCGGCTCAGAGGCCTCTTTCCGGGAAGAACCAGTGCGACGGATCGAGGATGCGGCCCTCGTGGTGGACCTCGTAATGTATGTGGTATCCGCTGGTCTTGCCGGTCATTCCGACCAGCCCGATGATTTCCCCGCGACTCACCCGTTTCCGACTTTCGACCAGCACTTCGGAAAGGTGGCCGTAGCGCGTGACGTACCCGTTCTGGTGGTTGATGTCCATGTACCTGCCGAGGTTCGCGTTCACGCCGGTCCGTGAAACCACGCCGTATGCCGTGGCCCGCACCGGTTCGTTCCTGTTCGCGGCGATGTCCAGTCCGCCGTGCACGCGCACCTCGTCGCTCAGCAGGTTCCGCGACGTGCCGAACGCTCTGGAAACGGGGCCCTGAACCGGCGTGACGATCGGGATGCCGCGCCAGTAGGCCTCGTCAACTCTGGATGCCGCTTCGACGGACCGCAGGCTGGCCAGTTCCGCGCGGGTTTCGTCCAGCAACCGGTCGATCCGCCCTCCGACCCGGTCTATGGCCTTTTCGGGGGATTCGGACCACGCGATGGCCTGGGCCGGTGGGGATTCTTCGTCGCCGGCAGCCGGACCAAGCGGACCGGGCGCATGGGTGCCGTGGACGATCTTGCTGATGTCCGACGCGCGTTCCGACAGGTTCTCAATCCGTGAATCGATCGTTCCGTCCAGCTCATGCAGGGCGCTCAACTGCTCCCGCAGCCGGTTGTTCTCCCGCTCCCGTTCCGTCAGGGCGCCGTCGTCCAGCAGGTTCGTCACGTAGGACACGCCGATATGCCATCCGGCCAGCATCAGAAGTACCAGGACGACGAGACCGCCCAGGACCGACAGGAGGCCGTACTCCCGGGCTTCGTCCCGGGCATTGGCCGGCAATTGCACGAATGAAACGAACTTGCGTCGCAGCATACCGTTCTCGGCGCCCCGACGGCCGGTACGGCGCTGCCGCGGGCGGATATACGGCGGGGTGTCCGGGGTGGATCCCGCCGCGCTGGGGATGGGGATCAATCAGTTCAGGTAGGCCCGGAGCTTCTGGCTCCTGGATACGTGGCGAAGCCTGCGCAGCGCCTTTTCCTTGATCTGGCGCACGCGCTCCCTCGTGAGACTGAACCGCGTCCCGATCTCCTCGAGGGTGTAGGACCTTTCCATGTTGATGCCGTAATACAACGCGACCACGGCCGCTTCCCGCTTGGTCAGGGACCCGAGCGCCCTGAAGATCTCATCTTTGAGCGCATCCACCATGAGCGCCTCGTCCGGCGCATCCTGGTCGTCGTCCTCGATGAGGTCCAGCAACCGGTTGTCTTCACCCGCCTTGAGCGGCGCGTCCAGCGACACGTGGCGGCTCGCTATGCGCATGGTGTCTTTCACGTCGCCGGGATTCATGTCCAGTTCTTCGGCGATCTCCTCGGTGCTGGGTTCTCGCCCGAACTCCTGCTCGAATTCACTGGAAAGCCGGCCGATCTTGTGGAGCGTGCCGACCCGGCTCAGAGGAAGGCGCACGATGCGGGACTGCTCGGCAAGCGCTTGGAGAATGGACTGCCGGATCCACCAGACCGCGTAGGAAATGAACTTGAAGCCCTTGGTCTCGTCGAACCGCTTGGCCGCCTTGATCAGCCCGATATTCCCTTCGTTGATCAGGTCGGACAGGGAAAGGCCTTGGTTCTGGTACTGCTTGGCCACGCTGACCACGAACCGGAGATTGGACGACGTAAGCTTCTCCAGCGCCTTCTGGTCGCCGGCCCGGACCGACCGGGCCAGTTCGGTTTCTTCTTCGGCCATCAGCAGCGGCACGTTGCCGATCTCCTGCAAGTAGAGGTCGAGAGACCGGTCTTCCGTCGCCGCCGAATGGGTTTTAGTTATTGTACTCACGTGCTGTGACAACTCCTGTTTAACCGTTTGACTTCGGGGCCGTTTTCGTCCCCACTTAACCGGAATCTTCCGCCCGATCGAACGTTCCGGGCCGTCCGGCACACGCTGCCGTAAAACCGGCAAGTTTACTAACATACACAAAATTGGAAACTTGTCAACAAAAACAGACGGGCATGGACGCCGCAGCTGGCGGGCAGGCCTGCTTCGGCCGGGATGAACAGCGTCAGCCTGCAAGGACCTCGTCAACCGGGCAGGGCCGCCAGGGTACCTTGATCGTCGAATTCCAGCGGACCGCGGCGGTCCGTAATTTCGATGTCCTCCCGGCCGGCCAGTTCGTCGGACAGGGCCTCGGAAACCGCGACGCGCCCGAGGGAAAGCGTGTTCCGGATACGGACGGCCCGTCCCTCGCCGGGCGGTTTCATGCCGATGGTGGAGAAGGCGGCCTCGATGACTTCGCGGTCCGTGTCGAGGAACACGGGGATGCGGGATTTCTGCGGACTCATGCCCGTGATGGAATTGACGTAGGTATACCGGTGGTTGATCTTGTCCACCAGGCGCCGGGTGGTGAAATCGGCCAGCCCGATGCCCACGGCGTTGCCCTCGCTCTCGGGCGTCAGGTCGCGGACGACGATCCGCAGGATCCGCGGGTTCGCGGGTTCGGTCTCGAAATTCTGCATGCGCCGGCCGATGATGTTCGTGTCCATACCGGTCCCGCTGATGTTCTTGCCCATCTCGTCGACGATCAGGATGTCGATGTCGTCGGACGGAAGGCGGGGCATGAGGCGTTGCGCCTTCTGGAACAGCCGCCGTTCTTCCTGCTGCAGGACACTCGCGGGGACGCCGATGAGGTGCCCGGTCTGGTCGTAGGCGTTCTCGATGATGGCCAGCCCGAAGGCCACGGGCGCGTGTTCGAGCACGTGCTGCGACACGGTCGTGATCATGTGTTCGAACCCGTATTCGAAGACCGCGCCGTGATAGTAGCTGGCGCCTTTCTGCTTGCCCAGCCCGATGGCCAGCATCTTCATGAGACCGCTGCCGACCGAGCCCTTGAAATCCGTGTGGGGTTTCACGCGGTTGACCACCACGATGTGGTCGGCGCCGAGGGCGTTCCGGTCCAGGTAGACCGGAAGCCCGTCCGCGGTCTCGCCGAGACTCGCCGGCTCGATGTCCGAACGGATGGGACATCCCGTCGCCGCCTCGTGGATGCCGTAGTTTTCCAGGACCCTCCGCTGGCCTTCCGACGTCGCCCCGCCGTGGCTGCCCATGGCCGGCACGACGAAGGGTTTCAGGCCGGCTTTTCCCAGGGCGTCGACGACACTCTTCACGATGGCCGCGATGTTGCCGATCCCCCGGCTGCCGGTGGCGACGGCCACGGTGGCTCCGGCGCACAGGCCCGTCTCCTCGATCATGCGGGAGACCTCCCCTTCGGCCGTCCCGGCGATGTCCTCGACGAAGGGCGCGTCGAAACGCTGGCGTATCTCCCTGAATGCGGGCAGTTTCATGATGGGACCTCCGTTATGTCAGCCGATAGGTGTCGTGTCCCGGGGCCGCTACCGGGGCGGCGTATACCGGCTCCGTCAGATTCCGTCGACGAACCGTCCGGGATTCAACGTGCCCTTCGGGTCGAACCTTTTTTTGAGCATTTCCATGATGAGCCGGTTCCCGCGGGTCGAACCCCATATGCCCACCCGATCCTTCAGGGCGGCGGGGGCGTGTTCTACCACGAAGACGCCCTGTTCTTCCGAAGCGTTCCGCAGGGTCTCGATCAGGCTCGCAAGCCCATCGAAATCCGATTCCCGGAACGTCCCGTCCCGGTAGAAGACGAAGGCCACGTGGCCGCTCGCGAAATGGGAGAGCAGGCCGCAGCCGATGGACAGGCGCCGGCAACCTTCGTCCGCCAGGCGGAAAAGCGCTTCCACCCCGTCCGGCGTGACGCCGGCCCGGCAGGTCACACCCGGCCCCATGCCCGGGGGCAGGAGACTACCTCCTGGAAAAGCCCGCATCGCGTCCAGCACCCGGACGTATGCTTCCCCGTCCACATGGATGACATCGGCCGCCCCCGAATCCCGGAAGAGCCGCTCGCATTCCCCCGCCTGCCAGTCCACTGTCTCATTCGTGCCGAACATGCCCGCGACGACCGCGACGTCCTGATCGTCCGGGAGGTTGCCAACCCCGCCGCCGTCCGATCGGGAACCGGCCCCGCCGGCATCCGCCTGCGACCCGGTCTCAGGCTCGGCGGCCTCCCCGACGAGGAGGTTGCGGGTTGCGGGTCCGGCCACTTCCAGGAAGGAGGGCATGATCTCCGAGTCCATGACCCGGAAGGCGCATTTGGCCGCCTCCCCGATCCCCGCCATGGTCCCGATGAGGAGCCTGCCCACCGCCGGCAGGGGCTGCAGCTTCAGGTTCACTTCCGCCAGGATGCCGAGCGTGCCGAGCGAACCGATGTACATCTTGTTCAGGTCGTAACCCGCCACGTTCTTGACGACCTGCCCCCCGGACCGGACGATGGTGCCGTCCGCCTGGACCACCCGGGCGCCGATGACCAGGTCCCTGGCCGTGCCGAAAGAAGTCCGGAGCACGCCCGAGGCATTGGTGGCGAGCACCCCGCCCAGGGTCCCCGCGTCGTCGTGGGGCGGGTCCAGCGGCAGAAACTGGCCTCGCTTCCCCAACCCGGCCTGCAGTCCGGCCATGGTAATGCCGGCCTCCACCGTGGCCGTCTGGTCCGCGGGCTCGTGCGCGACGATCCGATTCAGGCGTTCCAGGGACACCACGACATCCGCGCGGGAGGGCGGATGGCCGAAGTCCATCCTGGTGCCGCCGCCCCGCGGGATGACGGCGTAACCCAGTTCCGAGGACATCTGCACGATGGCCGCGAGTGATTCCAGGCTCCCCGGGGCCACGACGGCCGAGGGAACGACCCCTTCCACGGCGTGGGCGGCCAGGGCTTCCCGACTCGCCGGGGCATAGCCCTCCACGAGGGATCCGAGCCTGCTGTGCAGCACTTCATCGGACATGGGTGAACCTGAGTGCCTTTTTGTCTATAGCAGCGCCGCCTGGCGGTTGGTGTACTTCAGCTCCGCCGTTCCGCATCCGATGCAGGTGCGGTTCGTGGGAAACATCTTGCCGGGATTGCTGAGGTTCTCCTCGTCGAACACCGCTTTGACCGTCTCCATGGCCTCGATATCCGCTTCATTGAAGATCAGGGGCATCAGGTCGACCTTCTCGTATCCGATGCCGTGTTCCCCGGTGATGGACCCGCCTAGGTCGACGCAGGCCCGCAGGATCTCGTTACTGGCCTCCACGGTCTTCCGCGCTTGCTCTTCGTCCCGGTCGTCGTACGCGATACAGGGATGGATGTTGCCGTCCCCCGCGTGGAAAACATTGCCGATCAGCAGATCGTATTTCCCGGCCGTCTCCTGGATGACCCGCATGATGTCCGGGATCTTCGTCCGCGGAACAACGCCGTCCTGCACGTAGTAGCTGGGACTCAAGCGCCCCATGGCGCCGAAAGCCCGCTTGCGGCTCATCCACAGCAGGGCGCGTTCCTTGTCGTCCTCCGCGGTGCGGATATCGCTGGCCCGGTTTTCCCGGCAGACCTCGGCCACCGCTTCGGCCTGGGTGTCCAGGCCCGCCTCGTGACCCTCGAGTTCGATGATCAGCACGGCTTCGGCGTCCATGGGAAACCCGAAATGGTAGGCCGCCTCGATGGCGCCGATGGCGACCTTGTCGATCATCTCGAGGGCCGACGGAACGATCCCGCGGCCGACGACGCCGGCGACGGCGCGCGAGGCGTCTTCCACTTGGTCGAACACCACCAGGAACGTCCGCCAGGCCTGGGGCAGGCGGGTCAGCTTGACCCACGCCCGTGTTACGATGCCCAGCATGCCCTCGGATCCGATCATGAGCCCTCGCAGGTCGTAACCCACGGCGTCTTCCGCCTTGCCGCCGAACCACGTGACCTGGCCGTCCGGCAGGACCACTTCTACGCCCAGGGTATGGTTGGTCGTGACCCCGTACTTCAGGGTGTGGGGACCGCCCGAGTTCTCGGCGATGTTTCCTCCGATGGTACAGGCGTACTGGCTCGAGGGGTCCGGCACGAAGTGATAGCCCTGCTTGCCGGTCTCCTTCGACAGGTGCAGGTTGACCACGCCGGCTTCCACCAGCGCCCGCTGGTTGCGGAAGTCGACATCCACGATGCGGTTCATCTTGGTCAGCGCGATCATGACCCCGCCGTCGGGCGGCAGGCTCCCGCCGCTCAGGCCGGTGCCCGCGCCGCGCGCCACGAAGGGAATCCGCGCTTCATGGAGAATCCGGACCACGGCCGCGACGGCCTCCGTGGTGGTAGGGTAGACGACGGCGTGCGGGGCGTTCCGGTCGATGGTCAGCCCGTCGCATTCGTAGACGATCAATTGGTCCGGCGCGTCGATGACGTTCTCCCGGCCCAGTATGTCCGCAAGCCGTTCGACGAGCTGGTCTTTGTTCATCGGTTGCCTCCGCGCGCCATTGACCTCAACACTACGACCGGGTCAGATCGAGGAACTCCATCCGGGTACTGCGATCGTCCCTGAACACGCCGAGCATGGCACTCGTCGTCGCCTTGGAGTGCTGTTTCTCCACGCCGCGCATCATCATGCAGAGATGGTTCGCTTCCATGACGACGGCTACCCCCAGGGGATCGAGACAGGTCTGCAGGGTCTGGGCGATCTGGGAGGTCAGTCGTTCCTGCAGCTGAAGCCGCCGCGCGAAGACGTCCACGAGGCGGGGGATCTTGCCCAGACCGATGATTTTGCCGTTGGGAATGTATGCGATATGGCACTGGCCAAAGAAGGGCAGCAGATGGTGCTCGCACAGCGAAAAGAACTCGATGTCCTTCACCAGCACCATCTCGTCGTAGTCCTCTTCATAGATAGCGCCGTTTAAGACGGTATCAATGCTTTTTTCATAACCCTGGGTCAGAAACCGCAGGGACTGCGCCACGCGAAGGGGCGTGCGCCGGAGACCGTCCCGGTCCGGATCCTCGCCGATCTCCGTGAGCAGAGTCCTCGTCAATCCCTCGATCGGGTCCATCGTGGTTACGGGTCCTCCTCGCCATAATATTCGAAAGCGTTCTTGGACGTCTCCACCAGGCGAATCCGGTAGAGCGAAGGGGTATCAAAAAACGGAAGCAGCCGCTTCCAGATCACCCTGAGCAGTTCCTCAGAAGTCGGGTTGACCGTCCTGAATTCCTCCAGGTCCCGGTTCAGGTGGCGATGGTCGTAGCGAGCCACGACTTCCTTTTGCAGGACGTCATCGAAACGTCCCATTTCGATGACCATCCCGGTCTTCTCGTCCACCGGGCCTCGGACTGTCACCTCCAGCTCATAGTTGTGTCCGTGGCCGTGGGGATTGTTGCACTTACCGAATATACGCGCGTTTTCTTCGTCGCTCAACCTTATACTGTGCAGGCGGTGGGCGGCGTTGAACTCGACGCTTCTCGTAACGTGGACCATGGTATCGTCTCCGGTGTATACGATGTTTCGTGTGCGACTCTCGCGCAGCAAGACACGCTTGAGTACGCTCGATCCGGTACCGCCTTCCACCGTGTGCCAGAGGTACCGGACGAGCCTTTCGCTGGTCGGCGCCGGACCTTTCAGGGCGCCGTGGTCGTGGTTCAGGTGGCTCAGGTTCAGCGGTTCTATCACAGTGCGCAGCAGCCGCTTGACCTCGGTCAGGTTCAGGACCACGCCGATCCGGGGATCGACCGGTCCCTCGAAGGTAAACTCGGCCTCGTAGTCGTGACCGTGGACGGTACCGGCGGCGCAGGAACCGTACACCCACCGGTTCCTCGCCGCCGTCCACCCCGGGTTGCGGCACAGGTGCGCCGCCGAGAACCGGGCTTTTCGCGTAATGAGCATCATGCGGTCGGGTGGTTCGGACGGGCGGTGGAGCCGCAGGAAGAATCGTATGGCCGGCGTACGACGGCTGAAGAATTACAACGCTTTGACTGCCGCCTCCGTCACGGTCCGGACGGCTTCTTCAATCTTACCGCTGAACGTGACGCCCGCGGCGTTCTTGTGGCCGCCGCCGCCCAGGGCTACGGCGACCTGGTTGACGTCGATATCCGGCCGGGACCGCAAGCTGATCTGGACGGTACCTTCTTTGCCTTCCACGAATATGGTTCCGATCTCGACGCCGGCGATGGTCATGGTCACGTCCACGAACCCGCTCGTATCCGACGACCGTGCGCCGGTTTCCGCTATCATGGACCGCGTAACGGTCAGCCAGGCCACGCGGCCGCATCCGCTAAACTGTATATCGGAGAGCGCGCGGCCCATGAGCCGGGTACGGGCGCCCGTGTTCCGGTTGTAGATCTGGTCGTAGACCCGGGACGGGTCGACGCCCGTGGAGAGGAGCTTGGCCGCGACGATATGGGCGCACGGCGCGCTCCTGGCGAAACGGAACGACACGGTATCGGTCAGGATGCCCGTGTACAGCGCGTCCGCCGCCCTCGACGTGAGCGGCGCGCCGACCGAGTCGATCAGGTCGAAAATCAGTTCGGCTGTTGAGGACGCCTTCGTATCGATCACCGACAGCGGCGTGATCAGTTCACTGTATGGATGGTGATCGATCACGAGCTTGACCGCCGCCGATTCCTCCAGCGGTTTCCGCAACCGCCCCAGCCTGTCCCAGCCGTTGGCGTCCACGATGACGACCACGTCCGCGTCGGCGAAGCGCCCTATCTCATCCTCCGACGCAGGCGCGAGGATTTCACCGTCGGGGTCCAGCCAGGTATAGGCGGCGGGGATGGCGTCGTTCATGGCAACGACGGCGTCCTTCCCCAGCGTCTTCAGACACTCGTAGACTCCCAGGGCCGAGCCGATCGAATCCCCGTCGGGATTGACGTGGCTGGAGATCACGAAGGACTGGTTCGATGCGATGACTGCCTTGACTTCATCCCACATGGCCAGCTTCCATGGATCGGACCCGGCGGTGTCGCGTGGCGCCCTTCCCCGGGCTGCGGTCCGCACGGCGCGCCCTGATTCCGCCTGGGTCCGCCAAATCGGTTGATCCGGTGTGCCGGTAAGAAACGCCGATAATAAAGTTCAGCCGCCCTTCATGTCAAGGCTTATTGTTGATCCGGAGCGGATCGGACACGGGTTAAATAGTTGATAAATAAGTGTATTATTTGACACGCCGCCGACCGGCCGGTAGTATGCATGGGATCCAGGGGAAACGCCCGGCTTCAACGTCTTGCCGCCTTCCGGGCGGACCAGGCCTTCCCCACAGCCTCCCGATCGGCACAGGCCCATGTCGAACGCCCTCGTCCTGTTCATGAAAGCCCCGAGACCCGGGACCGTGAAAACCCGGTTGACGCCGCGCGTAACGATGCACGAGGCCGCGGAACTCTACCGCGCCTTCATCCTGGACACGCTACACCTGGCCCGGCGGATCGCCGGCGCGGCCCTCTTCGTGGCCTGGACGCCCGACGACGGACGGGCGGAACTCGGATCCGCCCTGGACGATCCCGACGTGAACTGGCTCCGTCAGCGGGGCAGCCATCTCGGGGAACGGTTGTCGCACGCCTTCGCGTCCTTCTGGCAAGACGGATGGGAAAAGACCGTCGCACTGGGCGGTGACAGCCCTCTCCTCCCCCGGACTTTCGTCGAAAAGGCTTTCGAGGCGCTGGACCGGCACGATGTCGTGTTAGGACCCGCCGATGATGGAGGTTACTACCTCATCGGACTGAGCCGTCCGGGCCGTCCAGACAACCTGGGCGGTCCGGGTATACCGGACGAACCGGACAAACCTGACGGTCCCGGCAGCCCGGACGAACCGGGACGCCGGAGGAAGGCCGACGGCCGGTACGACCGACTGTTCGAATCCATTGACTGGGGCACCGGCCGCGTGCTGCAACAGACCCGGACAGCCATCCGGGCGTGCGGACTTACATGCCACGAGCTTCCGGCCTGGCACGATGTGGACCGTCCCGCCGACCTGGACCGGCTTGCCCGGGAAATTCGGACGCTGCGGGCAGGCGGCGACCAACTGACCGGCCGATGCACGGAAACCGCGCTCTACGCGGTGAACCGGGAAGGGAGAGACCCGTGAAAGCCGGCCGGGAAGCACTGCAGCGACTTTACGCCCGCCTGCCGTCCGTGCGCCTGGTGCAAGGCGAATCCCGCATCGAGGCGCTGCGCGGCCGGTTCGAGGACGGGCAGATCGACGCCGCGATCCGAAAAGTACTGCGCGACGCGCGGGAGCGGGTCCGGCTTCGTCCCCCGGAGAAGGAAGCAGACGGATTCGCGGAAGCAGACGGATTCGCACCGGAGCACTTCGCAGAACGGGCCGCCGCGCGTCTGGAAGGTGAAGCCCATTCAGCGAGCGGGGGGTTGATCAACGCCTCCGGCATCCTCTTCCATCCGTTTGCGCCGGAACCATACGCCGGAACGGCCACCGGGAGCGCTTCGAGGCTGGCCCTCACCCTCGCGGCTTACGAGGAGGACGGCCGTACCGTCGGCCTCGTGCGAGAATTGACCGGCGCCGAAGACGTACTGGTCTGCCGTTCCGTCTCCGCCGCCTTCCTCCTGGCGGTCCAGGCGCTCGCGGAAGGGGCGGAAGTGGTCATCGGCCGCAGCCAGGTGGGGTTGATCGACGCACCTTACGAAGGCCGGCCCGTGAACCCGGTGTCGCTCTGCGCCCTTGCCGGCGCCAGGATGGTCGAGGCCGGCGCAACCAACAAGACCCGCCTGTCCGACTACCGGCGCGCGGTGGGAGACCGGACCGCGCTGATCGTCACGGCGCGTCCGTCCACCTGCGCCCTGCGAGGTTTCACCGAAGAAGCGGCCCCGGAGGAGATCGTCCGGACCGGCGCGGAATCCGGCGCCACGGTCCTTCACCTGGCCGGCGATACGACGTTGCGCCCGGTCTCTTCCGCGCCGCTCGCGGCCAGGAGCTCGGTAACCGATGTCGTGCGGTCCGGTACGCCGCTGATCATCGCGGCCGGCGGCGGCCTGATCGGCGGCCCGTCCTGCGGACTGCTGATCGGTACGCGACGGGCCATCGCGCGATTGAGCGCGCACGGCACCTGGCCGGCGGTACAGGCCTCCCGGCACGTGAGGGCGGGATTCGACGCGCGGCTGGCGGAACTGGCCGAAGGTGCCTGCGACCTCGCTTGTCATCCGGCGGCCCACATGCTGATCGCTTCCGGGGAGGAGGTAGGCGCCCGCGCCCGCCTGCTGTTCGAACACCTTTCGGAGGACGACCGGCTTCGGGGGGCGTGTGCCGTGATCGAAAGCCGTGCGTATCTCACGGCGTACCGCCTTCCTGCCGACGGCTTGCCCGGTTACGCCGTCTCCATCGGCCGGGCGGACGGTGACCCCCGCGGCCAGACGGTCCGGTGGTTGAAGGGAACCCCGCCGCTGCTGGCCGGATGCGGTCGGGATCGGGTCCGGATCGATCTGCGGGGCGTGGCACCGCACCGCATCGCCGACGTGGCGCGGATCGTGCGGTCCGGCCTGTAACTTTCCGGCTTTAACTTATGGAAATAATAATACTTGTAAGGGAACGGCGGGCCGGATATATTCAAACCATACCACCGCAATCCGCAATCTTTCAACCGGAACAACGTGATTTTGCAACTTGAGCAAGTCGTATCCGACGTAATCCACGTCGGCAAGCGGATGTATGACCGGGGATACGTAGCCTCGAACGACGGAAACTTAAGCGTTCGACTGTCCGAAGACCGATTGCTGATCACGATGACCGGGGTGAGCAAGGGTTTCCTGGATCCGGACAAATTCGTGATCGTCGACTATGACGGCGCAGTGATCTCGGGGATGCACGAGCCGTCGTCAGAGATGAAGATGCACCTGATGGTGTACCGGGAGCGTCCGGACGTGCACGCCGTGGCCCACGCCCATCCCCCGGCCGCGACCGGTTTCTCGGTGGCCGGCCTGCATCTGCCCGACGCCCTGCTGCCCGAGGTGATCGTCTCCCTGGGTTTCGTCCCCATCGCGCCGTATGGGACGCCGGGGACCATGGAACTGGTCGAATCGCTCAGGGGATTCGTGCGGAACCACGACGCGGTCCTGCTGGAAAACCACGGCGCGCTGACCCTGGGTCCGGACATCGTTTCGGCCTATCACAAGATGGAAACCATGGAGCACTGCGCGCAGATCGCTCTCGTTGCGCGCATGCTCGGCCAGGTCAACTCCATCGACCAGGAGAACGTGGACAAGTTGCATTGCCTGTACGGCCGGCCCTATACATCCGGCGGGAACGAAGGATACCGGACCGAGGAACCTACATGACGACAACGCGCAGAGAACTGGTCAACGAAATCAGCGAGACGCTGGGACTGAAAAAGACGCAGATCTATCCCGTAATCGACGCGCTCTTCGAGATCATGCGGGAGAACCTGGTCGAGGGCAACCGGATCGAGATCAGGGGATTCGGCGCGCTGGAGATCAGGAACACCCGCCCCAAGCCGGCGGCCCGCAATCCGCGGACCGGCTACACCATCGAGGTTCCGGCCCGCCGAAAAGCCAAGTTCAAACCCGGCAAGATCCTGAAAGAAGCATTGCGCGCCCAGCGGAAGCGGCGGGAATAAACGGCCGACGGGCGGAAATCGACGCACCCACGCCAATCAGCGAGACATGCCTCCCTATTACCCGGTCGGCAAGCTGCCCGCGGAAGACCTGGACCGCATCCTGCGCCGCTATGCCTCCGGCGCCGACCCGAGACTGCTCGTGGGCCCGGGCATCGGCCGGGACGCGGCCGTCATCTCATTCGGTTCCAGCGCACTCGTTTCTAAAACCGACCCCATCACCTTCGCCACCGAGGAAATCGGCTGGTACGCCGTCAATATCAACGCCAACGACGTCGCCGCCATGGGCGCGGCGCCCCGGTGGTTCC
This sequence comes from bacterium, assembly GCA_965207085.1. Taxonomy (GTDB): domain Bacteria; phylum JAAXHH01; class JAAXHH01; order JAAXHH01; family JAAXHH01; genus JAAXHH01. Next base: position 1,662,504 of record CBDBLQ010000002.1, read on the forward strand.
TCACGACCATACTGCTTCCCGAAGCGAAAACCGACGCCGACCTGGTGGACCGCATATTTTCCGGCCTGGCTGACGCCTGCCGGGAACTCGGCATCACCCTCTGCGGCGGACACACCGAAATCACCTACGGTCTGGACCGGCCGTTGCTGATCGGGCAGATGCTGGGGGAAACGACGCCCGAGGGCTATGTCTCCGGCGACGGGGCCCGGGTGGGCGACCGGGTCCTGCTGACCAAGGGGATCGCCATCGAAGCGACGGCGCTGATCGCCATGGAGAAAAGCGACGAGGTCCGGACACGGTTTTCCGACGAATTTCTTGAGACCTGCCGGCGGTACCTTAGGCGACCGGGTCTCAGCGTGGTCAGGGAAGCCCGCCTCGCCATGGAAACCGGTGGAGTCCACGCCATGCATGATCCCACGGAGGGCGGACTCGCATCGGGACTGCGGGAGATCGCGGTCGCTTCCGCGGTCGGCATGCTCATCGAGGAGGACCGGATTCCGTTGCTGCCCGAATCGGAGGCCCTCTGCGCGTTTTACAACCTGGATCCCCTGGGCGTCATCGCGTCGGGCGCCCTGCTCATCGTAGTGGAGGCGGACCGTGCGAAACCCCTGGCGGCCCGCCTTGACGAAGCCGGTATTCCGGTCGCCGAGATCGGGTCCGTACAGCCTCCCGGGTTCGGAATCCGGATCAGGAGCAAGGGTAAAATCGCCGATCTCCCGGCCTTCGACCGGGATGAAATCGGCAAGGTGTTCGAAGCGGGGTAGCGCGGTCCGGGACCGGCAAAAACACTTGCATGCGGCCCCCCGGAAGCTTAGATTTGGACATTGAAAACCGGAAATACGGTGTACGGCCAGGGGCCGTTCTTCGGCCCTGTCCTGATAACATCTTCGCATTCCTTCAGGAGCGCATCATGGAAAAAGTGATGGAAATCATCGTTTTCCTCATGAAGCACATGCAGGATGAAAAAGGCCGCTTCAACGACATCGCCGACGTATCCCAGACCCTGGTCGGCCACGGCTATACCCAGCAGGAGGTCAACACGGCTTTCGCCTGGTTGTTCGACCGCCTCCAGGCGCAGGCGGAAGTCGTGGTCGATCCGACCAAGCCGCTCCAGCCTAAACCCAACCGGATTCTGCACGCCGTGGAACAGCTCATGATCCAGCCGGACGCATACGGTTACCTGCTGGAGCTTCGCGAACTCGGCCTGATCACCGATACGCAGACCGAACTGATCATCGAACGGGCCATGCTGACGGGCGCCCGTTCCGTCACCCGGGATGATATTAAAACCATCGCCGCTCCGATCCTGCTCGAGTCGGAATCCGGCCAGGTCATGATCTGGCTGCCCGACGACCTCGAAGAGGGCATCGTCGGGAACTGACGGCCGACTCTCCTTCATCTCCAGCGCGACTACGCTCGAACATGTCCAAATCACTCGTAATCGTGGAGTCCCCGGCCAAGGCCCGTACGATCAAGAAGTACCTGGGCAAGGATTTCGAAATCATGGCGTCCGTGGGCCATGTCAGGGACCTGCCGCCGAAGAGCCTGGGCGTCGACGTCCAGAACGGCTTCCAGCCCGAATACGTAACGATCCCGGGCAAGGAAAAGGTCGTGAAAGACCTCCGCAGCGCGGCGCGGACCGCCGATCAGATCTTCCTCGCGACGGACCCCGACCGGGAGGGCGAGGCCATCGCCTGGCACGTGGCCAGCCAGCTGGGCAACAGCAAGAAAGAAGTGGGGCGGGTGCTGTTCCACGAGATAACCCCCGGGGCGGTGCGGACGGCGATAGACAAGCCCGTGTCGATCGACATGCAGAAAGTCAACGCCCAGCAGGCGCGCCGCGTCATGGACCGACTCGTCGGATACCAGGTCAGTCCTTTCCTCTGGAAGACGATCGCCGGCGGATTGAGCGCAGGCCGGGTACAATCGGTGGCACTGCGGCTGATATGTGAACGGGAAGTGGAAATCGAGAAATTCAAGGTCGAAGAGTACTGGTCTATTACGGCCCACCTTCGGTCGGAGGGAGACGTCGTATTCCCGGTCAAGCTGATCCGCGTGGGCGGAGAGAAGATCAACCTGCCCGACGAGAAGTCGGCCCGGGCGCTGCTCGAGGACCTGCGCGGGAGGACCTTCGAAATCGAGGGCATCACGCGGAAGCGCACGCAGCGCAACCCCTATCCGCCCTTCATCACCAGCACCCTGCAGCAGGACGCGGCCCGGCGCCTCCGGTTCACCACCCAGAAGACCATGATGATCGCCCAGCAACTCTACGAAGGCATCGAACTGGGCGACGAGGGGGCCATCGGGCTGATCACCTACATGAGGACCGACTCGACCCGGACCGTGGACGAGGCCGTAGCAGCCGTCCGGGACCTGATCGGCCGGGTCTACGGCGACGAGTACGTCCCCCCCAAGCCGCGGAGGTTCAAGACCAAGCCGGGCGCCCAGGACGCCCACGAGGCGATCCGGCCCACGGCGGCGGACCGCACCCCGGAGAAGATGAAGCCCTTCCTGACAAAGGACCAGCACAGGCTGTATGAACTGATCTGGCTGCGTTTCGTGGCTTCCCAGATGCGACCGGCCCGGTTCGACGTGACTACCGTGGACATCCGGTGCGGGAAGTACCAGTTCCGCGCCACGGGCACCGTGCCGACCTTCGCGGGATACCTGAAGGCCTATGAAGAACCGGTCGACGAGGACGCGGAAGGCAAGGACGACGAGAAATCCCTGCCCGAGCTGCGGAAGGACGAGAAACTCGCCCTGGAGAAGCTGGAACCCAGGCAGCATTTCACCCAGCCCCCGCCCAGGTACACCGAGGCGAGTCTCGTCAAGGAGCTCGAGGTCCGGCAGATCGGCCGGCCGAGTACCTATGCGCAGATCATCAGCACGCTGCGCATGCGCAAGTACGCGGCCATGAAAGCGGGCCGGTTCACGCCGACGGACCTCGGCATAGCCGTAAACCGGATCCTGGTCATGGCCTTCCCGGACCTGTTCGACGTCGCGTTCACGGCCAGGATGGAAGACGCGCTGGACCGTATCGAAACCGGGGAACTGGACTGGACCGGCACCCTGGTGGACTTCTACCAGCCTTTCAATGAGCGGCTGCAGACCGTAAACGCCCAGCGATCGGAGCTGAAAAGCTCGCTGACGGAGGAGACGGACGAGAAATGCGAGAAATGCGGTAAGCCCATGGTCATCAGGTGGGGCCGAAACGGCCGGTTCATGGCCTGCGGGGGATTTCCCGCATGCCGAAACACCCGGCCGATGAACGACGAAGAGAACGCCGACTTGAACACCGACGAAGTATGCAGGAAGTGCGGCGAGAAAATGGTCGTGAAGACCGGCCGGTACGGCCCGTTCCTGGCGTGCAGCGGATATCCTCGTTGTCGGGAGACACGACCGGTCAACCTCGGGGTCGACTGTCCTGAAGAAGGATGCGGCGGGTTCCTCACGGCGCGCCGGTCGCAGAAGGGCCGGAACTTCTACGGTTGCAGCAACTACCCCCAATGCCGTTTCGTGGTGTGGGACAAGCCGGTCGACCGCCGCTGCCCCCGGTGCGACTATCCCCTCATGGTCGAGAAACAGGAACGGTCCGGCCGTACGTCGCTGCAGTGCCCGTCATGTAAGCATCGCGATCACGCCGCCGAGTCGCAGCCCGCCGGTTCCGGCCAGGCGGGCCGGGACGTCCATGCGGACCCGTTGGACCAGGCCGGCCAGACCCTCCAGGAGGCTTGACCGATCATGGAGAAACTGGTCAGCGAATTCCTCGACCATCTCGAGATCGAACGGAATTACTCCAAGCATACCCGATCGGCCTATGCCGGCGACCTGGGCCAATTCCTGTCTTTCCTCTCCGAAGATGGCGGCGCCGATCCGCCGGACGCTGACTCCGTCGACAAGTCCGTGGTGCGGGCGTTCCTTCACCACCTGCACCGGGAAGGCTTCAGCAGGCGGACCATCGCGCGTCGTTTCGCGGCGGTGCGTTCCTTCTTCCACTATCTCTGCCGGGAAGGGGTCGTTTCCTCCAACCCGTGCGTTTACCTGACCACGCCGAAGTGGGACCGCCACCTGCCACGGTTCCTGGACAAGAGCCAGGTGGAAGCCCTGCTCGGCCAGCCCGACCGCGGCCGTGTGCTCGGGCTGCGGGACGTGGTCATCCTGGAACTGCTTTACGGAGCGGGCATGCGTTTGTCGGAGCTCGTCGGACTCGACGTCGGTGCGATCGAAATGACGGAGGAGCGGATCCGCGTGATCGGGAAGGGAGACCGGGAACGCATCGTGCCGCTGGGCGGACCGGCATTGTCCGCGCTGGCTGCCTATATGGACGTCCGCCCCATGCTGATCAAAACGGAACGGGAAGACAATGCCGCGCTCCTGCTGAATCAACACGGCCGCAGGTTGACGGGACGCGGGGTTCAGTACATCCTGGGGAGATACGGTCTCCGGATCAGCCAGCAGGGATTGACGCCCCACATGCTCCGCCATACGACCGCCACGCACCTGCTCGACGCCGGAGCGGACCTGCTGGCGGTCAAGGAACTGCTCGGCCACGAACGGCTTTCAACAACGCAGGTCTATACCCACGTCGCCCTCGACCGCCTCAAGAAAACGTACGAAGAGGCGCATCCCCGCGCCTGATCTATGAACGGGACGCCGGACCACTCCGCGCTGAAGAATTCGGTAGACAAGGCCTGCCTGGTCGCCGTGGCCCGCAATGTCGGCCCGGCCTGCCTGGTCGGCATGGCCTGCCTGGTCGGCATCGTCGCCGCGGCCTGCGCCCGCGAAGGCATGCCGCCCGGCGGCCCGCGCGACCGCATTCCGCCCTGGGTGGTAGAAACCGATCCGCCCTCCGGTTCGACCCACGTGCCGCTGGACGTTTCCCCGAAGCTGACCTTCAGCGAACGCATCCAGCCCCGTTCCATCGAAGGCAACCTATTCATCGCCCCGATTGTAGAATTCGAAATCGAAGCGAGCTGGCGGGGCAACGAGATCACGGTCCGGTTCGAAGAGCCTCTGCTGGCCGACAGAACCTATATCATCACGGTGGGCACCGGCTTCAGGGACATGCGGAGTAACCGCATGGATTCCACCTACGTATACGCACTGTCCACCGGCCCCAGCATCGAGGAGGGTGAGGTCAACGGCCTCACGGTTCACGAGGGCCAACCCGCCAGGAATACTTACATCTGGGCCTACAACCTCGCCGGGAAGCCCGGTCCCGACCCGTCCGGCACAACCCCGGACTACCTGGTCCAGACCGGCCGGGACGGCACCTTTACCTTCACCCATCTCTCGGCCGGCCGTTACCGCCTCTTCGCCTTCCTGGACCAGGGCAGAGACCGGCTCTACGACGCGGGCGTGGACCCCATCGGGGTGCCCACCCGGGACGTCGTCTTGTCGGAAGAGGGCATGTCGGACGGTCCCATGTGGTTTCGGATGGCCGTGAACGATACCGCCGCCATGCACGTGATGTCCGCCCGGGTGTCCCACCGGCGTGAAGTGAGTGTCTTCCTGAGCGAGGCGCCTCGCGCGGGCATGGTCCGAGACACGGGCGCCTATGCCATCGTCGGCGTGGAGACAGGCGAGCGCCTCGAGGTCACGTCGGCGTACCTGGATCCGGCGGATCCGGCGACCATCGTGCTCACTACCGCGGCCCAGGTCCGCGACCGGGTCTATCGCCTGACCGTTACCGGACTGGAGAACACCTGGTCGGAGCCGATCGACACGACGGAGAACACCGCCGAGTTCACCGGGTCGTCCATTGAGAACCCACCGGCGCCGAGGCTCCTGGAAGTTCACCCCGGCAACCGTTCGAGGGACGTCGCGCAGTCCGTCGAGCTCCGGTTCTCGTTCAGCGAACCCGTTACCCTGGAGGATGGGGCCGTGGTGCTGCTGGACTCCACGGGCTTGGAGGTCGGGGGGGACCTTCGATGGATAGCCTCCACGGTCGCCGCGATGCAGCCCGATACCCTTCTGCAGCCGAGTGCAGATTACGAAATCCTCGTAATGGCCGGTCTGGTCAAAAACCTGTTCGACCAGCCGCTGCAGGCCACGGGCGACCGACCCGATACGCTCGCGTACGCCTTCTCGACCATTGATCCCGAGAGTTACGGTTCGCTGTCGGGACGATTCGAGGACGAAGACCCCGCGGGGGCGGGGCCCGTGGGGATCTCCCTTTACAAATTGCGGGACGCGGAGCCCTCGTCGGAGATCGAACTGGCCGGACCGGGGGATTTTCGGTTTGACGACGTGCTGCCTGGCCGGTATATCCTGCAAGCCTACCGCGACGCGAACGGAAATGGAGAATACGATTATGGCAACGCCTTGCCTTTCGTTCCCGCCGAACGGTCCATGGTCCATTCGGACACCTTGGAAGTACGATTGGGATGGGAGACGGAAGACATCACGCTCAAACTGAACCGATAGCGGCCCTGCGCGAGTCATCGCCTCGCTTCGTTAGGGGAACGACGTCATGAACAAAGCGAAAAACACCCTCGGTATGCAGGATGCGGTGGATGCGCTGAAGACGCAGGGCATCGTGACCGTGGAAGGCGTATTCTCTGCGGAAGAGATGAATACGTTCCGCGGACTGCTGGACCGGACCATCGCGGAAGCAAGCCGCGTAGATGATTACAAGGGGCGGTCGACCGAAAAGCTTCTCGGGAAATCGAAGGACACGGTCTGGCTGCTGTGGGAACTCTACGCCGTGTGCGAAGGCGGACTTCGATTCTCCCGGCATCCCGCCATCGTCAGCGTGCTCGAACGCGCACTGGGCGAACCGGTCAAACACGCGAGCATCGGCACCATGTTCGACAAGGTGGCCGGCGGCGACGCGGAGATCGGCTGGCACCAGGACACTTTCTTCATCGTGGACCCGCCCCGGGACCATGACCTCGATCTTACCGGCTACTGGAACCAGTTCGGCCACATACACATCAGGCCGGCCGACATCGATTGGAAGGAAGACTATTTCCAGCAGACCCTCATCGTACGGATCAACGTAGACCCGCAGACCATCGAGAACGGTGCCATGAAGGTCCTTCCCGGCTCCTATCTCGAAGGGCCTCTTGAACTGAAGGGCGGACCCGAGGCCTATGTCGCCGCGCACGAGCACGAAACCATCGACTGCACGGCGGGCGAGGGAAGCGTCACCTTCTACTATCCCACCATGCTCCATAGTTCGGTGGTCAGTACGGCGCCGCACGGCGTGCACCGGCGGGCCGTCGCGCACCGGGTCCGCGCGGAAAACCTGCAGATCCCGGGCTGGGACTGGCCCTCGGACTGGCCCGAAGGCACAGAACGGATCCGGCCGGAAACGGGATTCGACCTGGATCCCTTTGCCTGATCGCTGCCTGCAGCACCGAAACCTACCGCCGGCCGGATTCCCGCCCGAGTTCTCCGATGTACAGGGTGGAGAAGGCCGGCGCGAAACCGCTCCACCGCCGGTCTCCGTACCGGTTTTCCTCGATGCCCAGGACCCACGACTTGCTCAGGGTCGCGTTGACCATGTTGTGCAGGAACACGCCCGCGGCCTGCTCGGCCAGGATCACCTCGGCGTCCTGGTACATGGCGACGCGCTTCTCCTCGTCGAATTCCCGCGCGGCCGCATCCACCAGGCGGTCGAACCTGTCGTGTATCCAGTCCTGCCGGCCCGATCCCGAGGGCTGGGAGCGCCAGGGCACCGCGATCATGTCGCTGGGGTCGGGGTAGTCCATGTTGAACCACAGGAAACCCCACGGGATCTCGTGGTTGCGCATAAAGGCGTTGAAGGCGTTGGTGGACTGCTGCCGCAGGTTTACCTCGATGTCCAGGTGGTCCTCGAACATCTGCTGCATGGCGACGACCACGTTCCATTCATCGGGCGTCGGCGGCTGACCCCGCACCCAGAGTTCGAGCGGGGGAAGCCCCTTGCCTCCGGGGTAGCCGGCCTGCGCCAGTCGTTGCCGGGCCCGTTCCGGATCGAAGGCCTGATACACACGGATCCGGTCCGCCTGGTAACCGGGGAAGCCCTTCGGCAGCATGCCGTAGGCCGGTGTGGCGGCGCCGCCGAGTACGACGTTGCAGATGGATTCACGGTCGATGGCGTGGGCCAGGGCCTGGCGCAGCCGGATGTTGTCGAAGGGCGGCTCGCGCGTCCTGAAAATCGTATAGTACGTCCCGAAGTTCGGATAGGTGATCAGTTCGCGGCTCAGGGCGGGATCCATGCGCGCGTGATGGTAATCGGGCCCCATGACGCCGATCCGGTCGAACTCGCCGTTCTCATAGGCCGGCAGTCCCCGCCAGCCCGGCAGGATGAAGGTGAACTCGATGCGTTCGAGGTATCCCTTCCAGGGTCCGTTGTAATGGGGATTCAGCGTGTAGGTCATGCTGGCGTTCTTGTCCCACGACGCGAGGCGCCAGGTGGAATTGGACACGCAGTACTCCGGCTCGGACCACCTTATCCCGTATTTCTCCACCTGCCACCGGGGCGCCGGTACGGAGGTAAAGAAGGTGAGGATGTAGGGAAAGTGCGAGCAGGGTTCTTCGGTCTCGATCACCAGCGTGCGGTCGTCCACAGCCCGGACGCCCACGGTCGACGGGTCGTTCGTCCGTCCCGTGTTGAACGCCCGGGCGCCCTTGATCGGGTAGTAGAAGTAGGCGAAGATGTTGGCGTGCGCAGGATCGAGCAGCCGGCGGAAGGACCATTCGAAATCGTGGGCGGTCACCGTCCGGCCGTCGCTCCACTTCGCGCCCGCGCGGATCCTGAAAGTCCAGGTCACGTGGTCGTCCGCCACGGACCAGGACTCGGCCGCCGCGCCCCTGATCTCCATGTCTTCGTCGAAGACCAGCAGGGACTCGAAGAGGAAGGCGTTGAACTGGGCGTCGAAGAGGGAGATGCCCACATCCAGGGTGGACGGTTCCAGCATGCTCAGCCGGATGTACTGGTCGCTGAGCGGGGCGGCGTCGGCCGGCAGTTCCCGCCCCACCGAATTGACGCGCGAGGTCTGCGTCCCGTCGCCGGGCTCGTCACCCGGTGACCCGCAGGCCGTTGCGACCAGCGCGGCGGCGCAGATCAAGACGTATATCCGTCCTCCCATCGTGCCCTCCCCGTCGCCGCGGGCCGCTATGCCATGGAGCGCCCGTCGCCAAGCCTCGGAACACCCGCCGCTTAGCCAGGAAAACGCCCGCCGGCCACGAGGACGGCATTACAGGATGCCGCGGGTCGGTTGATCACTCTTCGGCGAAGGCGGCATCGAAGGCCACGTCGGACGGCGGAAAATCGACGCCCTTCGTGAAGGCGCAGGCTTCCTCGGCGCCGTGCTCGCGGTCCATGCCGCTGTCCTCCCACTCGATGGACAGGGGACCCTGGTACCCGATCTCGTTCAGCGCACGGATGATCTCCTCGAAATCGATGCTGCCGCGGCCGAGGGATCGGAAATCCCAGTACCGGTCGGAATGGCCGAAGTTGACGTGCCCGCCGAAGACGCCCGCCCTGGTCGGACGTTCCGACCACCAGACGTCCTTCATGTGCACGTGGTAGATGCGGTCCCTGAAATTCCGGATGAACGCGACGTAGTCCACCCCCTGGTAGCCGAAGTGGCTGGGGTCGTAGTTGAATCCGAAGGCCTCGCGGTTGCCCAGGGCGTCCAGCGCCCGCCGTGCCGAGGAGATATCGAAGGCGATCTCCGTGGGATGCACCTCCAGGCCGAACTTCACGCCCACCTCGTCGAAGACGTCCAGGATCGGGTTCCAGCGCGCCGCGAAGTCATCGTAGCCCGCATCGATGGACGAAGGGTCCACGGGCGGGAAGGAGTAGAGCAGGTGCCAGATCGACGAGCCGGTGAACCCGTTGACCACGTCGAGGCCCATGTTCGCAGCGGCCCGGGCGGTCTGTTTCATCTCCTCGGCCGCGCGCCGGCGCACGCCTTCCGGGTCCCCGTCCCCCCAGACATGGGGCGGCAGGATCGCCTCGTGGCGGGCATCGATCAGGTCGCAGACCGCCTGGCCGGCGAGATGGTTGCTGATGGAAAACACCTGCAGGCCGTACTTGTCCAGCAGTGCCCTGCGGTCCTCGCAGTACGCCTTGCTTTCGGCGCCCTGATTCACGTCGAAATGGTCACCCCAGCAGGCCAGCTCGAGACCGTCGAATCCCCAACTCGCCGCCTTCCCGGCGAGCGTGTCGAGGGTGAGGTCCGCCCACTGGCCGGTAAAAAGCGTTACGGGACGAGACATGATTGACTGCTCCTTTCTTTTCGCGGCCTAGAGGTCGGCGATCCGGACCCAATTGCCGTTCTCCGCCGACAGCGAAACGGCTTCCAGCACGGCCTGGTCTCGGACCCCTTCATCGAAATCCGGATGGAGATTGTCGTCGGCGCCGGCGATGGCCTGCATGAGATCATATACCTCGTGGATGAAGGTGTGTTCCCACCCGATGATGTGTCCAGGCGGCCACCACCGGTCCATGTAGGGGTGGGCGCCTTCGGTCACGATGATCTCGCGGAAGCCCTGAACGTGGTCCTCGTCTTCCCGGTTGTAATACTGAAGCTCGTTCATCTTTTCCAGGTTGAAGGCGATGGAACCCTTGCTGCCGTTGATCTCGAATCGGTTTCCGTTCCGCCGACCGCCGGCGAAGCGCGTGGCTTCGAAGGAGCCCACGGCGCCGTTCTCGAACCGGGCCAGCGCCAGGGTCGTGTCGTCCACGGTCACCGGTCCCGTCCGCGTGGAACCGCCGGCGCTCGCGCCCAGGGCCGAATCGATCTCCTCCACGATGGGACGCTCCTTGATGAAGGTTTCCTGCATGCCGGTCACCTCGGTGATCTCGCCGATGAGATACCGGGCCAGGTCGATGATGTGGGCGTTCAGGTCGCCGTGGGGGCCCGAACCGGCCTTCTCCTTCTGAAGCCGCCACACCAGGGGAAAGTCGGGGTCCATGATCCAGTCCTGCAGGTAGACGGCGCGCCAGTGATACACCTGGCCGATACGGCCCTCTTCGATGAGCCGCTTCGCCAGCGCGACGGCGGGCACCCGACGGTAGTTGTAGGCCACCATGCTCTTCACGCCCGCCCGGTTGACGGCTTCGGCCATGGCGCGGGCCTCCGCCAGGCTGTTGGCCAGCGGTTTTTCGCAGAATACGTGCTTGCCCGCTTCGGCGGCGGCGATGGCGATCTCCGCGTGGCTGTCGCCCGGTGTCGAAACGTCGATGAGATCGATGTCGTCCCGGGCGATCAGCGTTTTCCAGTCGGTCTCGTATCCTTCCCAGCCGAACTCGGCGGCCGCGCCTTTCACATTCTCCTCGTTGCGCCCGCAAATGGCCTTCATGACCGGCACGCCGGCCGCGTCCGGGAAGAAGAAGGACATGTCCTTGAAGGCGTGGCTGTGCGCCTTGCCCATGAACGAATAACCCACCAGGCCCACGTTTACGTTGCGTGCCATGTATTGCTCCTTTCGCTTCTCGCGCCGCCGGGGCGACCCTGGCTCCGCCGGGGCTACCTTAACTTCGCTGGGGCGACCCTGGCTCCGCCGGGGTTACCCGGCTCAGGATGCCAGCTTTTCTGCTACGTAATCTGTAAGTTCACCGATGGCCACCCGGTCCTGCGCCATGGTATCCCGGTCGCGGACCGTAACCGCTTGGTCGTCGAGGGTCTTGAAGTCGACCGTGACGCAGAGCGGCGTGCCGATTTCGTCCTGGCGCCTGTAGAGCTTGCCGATGGCGCCCGTGTCGTCGTACACCGTGCGAATCCGGCCCCCGGACTGCAGCGACCTGCGGATATCCCGGGCCGTCGAAGCGAGCCGGTCGTCGGTCCGTTTCAGCGGGAAGACCGCCACCTTGACCGGGGCCAGATGGGGCCTGAGCCGTAATACCGTCCGGTAGTGGTCGCCGATCACCTTCTGCGACAGGTTTCGCAGCGTCTTGCCCTCCTTGATCCGGTCCGCGCCCGTCATGGCCAGGAGCGCGTCGATGCGCGGCATGTTTTCGGGCAGATCGCCGGCGATCGCCTCCCCGAAGGCCAGCAGGGATTCCCGCGTTTCGTCCGGCATTTTACTGTTCTTCGCGACCGACGCGTTGAAAGCGTCCAGCCCGCCCTTGACGCCGGCCAGCTTGTCCTCCGGCGGTGCCTTGACCATGGATTCGTCGTAGGCTTCGCTGAGCACGGCCAGCAGGCAGCGGCCGACCCCTGCCGCCGGCTCGACCACGAAGGGGATCACGTGGCGGTTCGCCTGCGGATCGAAATAGGAAAGCCGGGTCGTGCTGGACGGGTTCTCAGCGACCTGCGCCGTGAGTTCGTACTGTTCCTGGTATCGCGTGTGGGAGCCCAGGTCGAAGTCCGTCCGGCTCGCGATGCCCTCCAGTTCCTCGAAGCCGAGAGTGGGATACCGGTACATGAGGTCGTAGGTTTTTTTCGAGTAGTGGGCGAGATCTTCCCGCGGCACGTCGAGGATCCGGATGTTGTCCCGGCTGACGCCGATGTGTTCCCACCAGACGAGGCGGTCCTCCAGCCACCGGTCCTGCCATTCGTCCTCGGTACCGGGATGGACGAAGAACTCGATCTCCAGCATGTCGAATTCCCGGACGCGGAACAGGAAGTTGCGGGGATTGATCTCGTTGCGGAACCCCTTGCCCACCTGGGCGATGCCGAAGGGCAGCTTGCGCGCCGTGGTGGTCAGTACGTTGTTGAAATTGACGAAGATGCCCTGGGCCGTCTCAGGTCGCAGGTAGGCAAAAGCACCTTCTTCCGATACCGGACCCACCTGGGTCTTGAACATCAGGTTGAAGGGCCTCGGCTCGGTCAGGTCCGTGGATCCGCAGGCCGGACACACCCCACCGATCTGGTCGGCGCGCCACCGTCCCTGGCACTTGCGGCAGTCCACCAGGGGGTCGACGAAGGTCTCTTCGTGACCCGAGTACTTCCAGGTCAGCGGATTCATCAGGATGGCGCTGTCGAGCCCCTCCATGTCATCCCGCTCGTAGACGTTTCGCCGCCACCAGGAGTCCACGATGTTGTTCTTCAACTCGACGCCCACCGGACCGTAATCGTACAGGCCCTGCAGGCCGCCGTAGATTTCCGAGCCCGGGTAGATGATTCCGCGGCGCTTGCAGAGGGAGACGAGTTGTTCCAGCGAGACAGCGGCCACCGCGGTCCTTTCCGGTTTGAACTGAGGGGAGATGGCAGGCAGCGCGGCGCTTTCGGCGCGCCGCGAACAACGGGTTCACCATAACGAAAACCCCGCGCGGTGTCAACCCCAAAGCCCCCAGCCGCACCCAAAATATAGATTGACAGAAGCCAGGTGCCCGCGCATTGATACATAGCATTTTTGCAATGTTCTCCCTGCTTCGAAATCCTCGATCGGACACCCGGTGCTATCGATGCATGAGACAGCCATAAGCCACGACGATCTCGGTGCGGTCGCCGGCGACTTCCAGGGCCGGCCGGCCGTACTGCACTACGGGGACGCCGCCGCCGAATACCGCGCGGTCCGGACTGCCTCAGGCCTGAGTGACCTGTCCGACCGCGGCAAACTACGCATGACCGGCGCGGACAGGCAGCGCTTCCTGCACCGCGTGGTGACCAACGACGTGGAGCAGCTCGGCGCCGGCGAGGGCGTCTATGCCTGCATGCTGACGCCCCAGGGGAAAATCATCTCGGACATGACGGTCCATGTCCGCGAAGAGGACCTGCTCATCGATGTGGAACCGGGCATGGCGGACGTGCTTCGGAGTACGCTCGACAGGTACGCTCTCATGGACGACGTCGAGATCTCGGACGTCTCCGCCCGGTATGGTCTGATCGGCGTGTCGGGCAGACGGGCGGACGACTGCATCCTGGACCTGGCCGGTCCCCTGCCGCCGCTTCCGACCGGCGGACACGCGGAGATCGAATTAAGCGGCGTGCCTGTGACGGTGGCGCGGACGCACCGTACGGGCGAACAGGATTACGATATCTACGTCCCCGCCGAAAGTGCGGATGTAATCTGGAAGGCGTTACTCGTTGGCGCGGGAGATGGCGAGGGAGGTGGCGTCCCCTGCGTGCCCATCGGATACGAGACCCTGGAGGTCCTGCGGGTGGAAGCGGGCATCCCCCGCTGCACGGCGGAACTGGACGAGCGGATCATTCCCAACGAGGCGGTGAAGGACCGGGCCGTCAGTTTCACCAAGGGTTGCTACATCGGGCAGGAGCCTGTCGTGATGATGGAACACCGGGGCCGTCCCAACCGCCTGCTGTCGGGACTGGTCATTGAAGGAGAAACGCTGCCCGAGCCAAACGTCATGATCCGGAAGGACGGGAAGGAAGCCGGGTGGATCACCACGGCGGTCCACGGACGGGCGGTCGACGGGATCATCGCGCTGGGATTCGTCCGGCGGAGATCCATGGCGTCGGGCGGACCGTTGGAAGTCGAAGTCGACGGCGTCCCGGTCCGCGCCGAAACCGCGGACCTGCCTTTCTACAACCCCGGATCTTGCTGCACGACCCGGATCTCGATGCACGACCCCGGCCCTAAATTGCGGAAGGCGTAATACAGGAATCCCGGCGTATCCCATGTCGAATACCACATTCTCCCTGCATTCCCCCCTGGACATGCACATCCACTTCCGCGAAGGCGCCATGCTGAGGTGCGTGGCGCCGCTAAGCGCGGAGACCTTCGCGGGGGGCGTGATCATGCCCAACCTGGTGCCCCCCGTGGACAACCCCGAACGGCTTGAACGGTACGAGCGGGAAATCGGGGTGGTTGTGGACCGCCACGCCTTCGAACCCTACATGACGCTGTTCATGAGGCCCTACACCGAAAGCGAACTGGTTTCGATGAAGGACCGTATCATCGGCGTCAAGCTGTACCCGGAGGGCGTCACCACCCACAGCGATGAAGGGGTCGGCGAACTTCGCGATGTGGAGGAGACCCTGGCCCTGATGCAGGACCTGGGCATCCGGCTGATGGTACACGGCGAAACGACGGATTTCGTCATGGACCGGGAGCGCGCGTTTCTCCCCGTCTACGAAGACCTGGCCACGCGCTTTCCCCGGCTGCACATCGTCATGGAACACATCACGACCCGGGAGACCGCAGCGTTGCTGGACCGCCACGAGAACCTGTCCGCCACCGTCACCCTGCAGCACCTGATAATCACCCTGGACGACGTGGCGGGCGGCCTGCTCAACCCCCACCTCTTCTGCAAGCCCATCGCCAAACGGCCGGAAGACCGCGACGCGCTCCTCTCGCTAGCCCTCGAAGCCCATCCCAGGCTTGCTTTCGGCAGCGATTCCGCACCCCACCCGGTCGACAGAAAGGAGAGTGCTGGCTGCGCAGCGGGGGTCTTCACCGCCCCCATCGCCCTGCAGATGCTCGTCGGGCTCTTCGAAGAACACGGCGCATTGGACCGGTTGCAGGCCTTCGTCTCGGACAACGCGAGACGGATCTACGGGATCACGCCGCCTGCGAAAACCGTGGTGTTCGAGAAGACCGGGGCCGTCATCCCCGAGCGGTACGGCGAAGTCATCCCCATGTTTCCCGGCCGGAAACTGGAATGGGCGGTGGCGGAAGTGCGGTTAAGCGGGCAGTAAACGTGGACGGGACGCGTGAGACTGAAAACAGTAATCCGGCAAAGCGAAGCCCGACCGCGGGCCGGGACGCCGCTCGATGGGTGCTGAAGCTTACTCCACCCGGATCGCGTTGGAGATGATCCAGAGCCTCTGTCGCTCGCCGCGCAACAGGGTGTTGCGAAGCTGGTAGACCTCGATGTGATAGACCCCGGGACCGGGAACCTCCACGAACAGTTCATGTCCTTCGGTCTCGATCAGGGGCCCCCCGTCTCGGTACAACTGTATGCGCACCGGGCCCGATGACGGCGCGGTCACATGCAGCCGTCCGCCGTCCTGGTACTCGACACTGGCCCCCATGGGCTCAGTCTCCGCCCCCAGGGTAAGCTCGAAGGAAAAACCGGGGGCCGGCTCGTATCCTTCCAACACCACGTAACAACTGCCGCGGTGGATCGCGTTCAGCAGGATCTCCTCGTCGACCCCGGCGTCGCCGGTCAGTTCCGTACCGGTGATCACGTAGGTCCGGATCAATCCGAACATGCGTTCATAGCTGGGGAAGGATAGGTGGCGTTCGCCCCAGAGCTTAATGCGCTCGTGGGCGTCCAGACTGCCGATCACGGTAACGGGCTGACGCCGTACGCGATGCATCCAGAGGCGGATGGCCTCGTCGGGACGGTCGATGAGGCTGTTGAAGACCCCGTCGGGCATGAACGGCAGGAAAACAAAGGCCCGCAACAGTTCCAGCACGCCGTCGTCGCGCCATTCGCTGTTCCCGTTGAGCACTTCCAGGCCGTCCATCTCTTCCAGGGTCCAGTCGGTCCAGGGCCGCCGGCCCGTGGGATGGGCCGCGATGGACACGCCACCCGATTCGGAGATTTCCTCGACGAGTGCCGGGAGTCCCAGGGGGCCGTCCTGACTCACATCCCTGCCCACGCCGAGGGAGAGCAGGTGGCCCGCGCTGGTGTTGACCTCTTCGCCCACCAGCAGCAGCAGGCCGTCATGATACCCCTGGTGACCGTCGAACAGGGGCTGCATGGTGTCGTGGTCGGTCAGGACGAGGAAATCCGGTCCCGCGTTCTGCCCCGCCCGGACGATATCCTCGACCGCGCCCCCGCCGTCGGAGTAGGTGGAATGGATGTGGATGGCGCCGGAATAGCGCGGCGTAAGCCCGGGATCCGGGTCTGGCGCGGAACGGGGGTATTCGGACCGCATGATCAGGTACCCATCGGCGATCCAGAGCAGGATACCGGCCGCGACGAGGATTTTCAGCGATTTGCGCAGACTCGACATGACATACCACCTGGCTTTTCGAGACCCGGCTGCCCACCAGGAGAAGACTGTTGCCTCAGGTTCGCCGCGAGATGGCCGCAACCCATCACACTGCACTCCAGAAAGCGTGCTCCAGGTGCGTTACCCCGGGCGGATTCCGCGAGAGGTCGATCCCGATGACATCGAAACGGCACGGCGTTTCGTGCCAGCTACGTTCCTGCAGGAACCGGCGGGCGGCCCGGGCGATGTGGCGCTGTTTCCTCCCGTCAACCCGGGACTGCGGGTCTCCGAACCTGTGGCCGGTGCCGGCCTTGACCTCCACGAAGACGAGTTCGTCGCCGTCCCGGGTGATGAGGTCGATTTCGCACCGGGAGACGGGGTCCCGGTAATTCCTGGCCAGCACGGCATGGCCCTTCCCGCGCAAGAGTGCTTCCGCGATGGACTCGCCGCGTGAACCCAGGATTTGCGTCGATGCGGTCATGATGCTTTCGAGTTGAATGCCCGGGATCAACGCGGGACGACATGGCGTACATACCATGCTGGCCGGTGGTCAGGCCGAAGAGAAATCGAATCTTTTCCGCAGGAAGGAGCGGCGATGCACCGCCGACGGGCCATGGTCCTCGAGCGCGGCCAGGTGCGCCGCCGTGCCGTAACCCTTGTGACGGGCGAAGCCGTATTCTGGAAAGTCCGGATCGCACGCGATCATGATCCTGTCCCGCGTCACCTTCGCGATGACGGACGCGGCCGCGATAGAGAGGCTGCGCGCGTCGCCTCCCACCACGGTGGTCTGGGGCCCCCGCCAGTCGATGGGGTCTATCCCGTCGACGAGCAGATGGCCGGGAGGCGGCGAGAGGGCCTCCACGGCTTCTTTCATGGCGAGGAGATTTGCCCGACGGATGTTTACGGTGTCGATCGCGGCCGGGTCGGACCGGCCGACGCCGATGGCCGTGGCAATGGCCGTGATCCTCTCGTAGAGGGCCTCCCGCCTGGCGGGCGTGAGGCGTTTCGAATCGTCCAGGCCCGGTACCACGGCATCGTCAGGCAGTATCACTGCGGCCGCGATTACGGGGCCGGCCAGAGCGCCACGCCCGGCTTCGTCGACACCGGCCGCGCGCCGCACGCCATGACCGAGAAGGGACCGTTCAAAGCAGGCCATGGCCCGGAGTCTTTCCCGCTCCGCGTCTCCCTTCGCCATGCTCAGTTGCGCCGCTCGGCGATCCGGGCGGCCTTGCCCTTGAGCTTCCTCAGGTAGTAGATTCGTGATTGCCGTACCTTGCCCCGGCGTAACACCTGGATTTTACCAACCGACGGCGAATGCAGCGGGAAGATGCGCTCGACGCCGATCCCCTGCGAGATTTTGCGGACCGTGACGGTCTCGCCGAGGCCGTGGCCGGACCGCTGGATGACGACACCCTGGAAGAGCTGTACGCGTTCCTTGTCGCCTTCGCGGACCTTGACCTCCATCCGAAGGGTGTCTCCGGCACGGAATTCCGGCAGGTCGGTCCGTAACTGGTCCTGGGTGATGGTGTCTAGTGCGTTCATGGTTGAAACTTCCGTCCTTTCGAACGACCGCGGGTGCGCTACCCGTTTTCGTTCTGTTGAAGGGTTCTCAGATACGTCAAATCTTCTCCGGTCAATTCCACGGATTCCAGCAACTCGGGACGGTGCTGGTACGTCTTCTTCAGGGCGTCCTGCCTCTCCCACTTTTCAATGCGCCCATGGTGCCCGGAAAGCAGCACCTCGGGCACACGCCACTCCTGGTAGTTCTCCGGCCGCGTGTACACGGCGTTGCCCAATAGTCCTTCGTAGTGCGAATCCGTCACCGCGGAAGCCATTTCGCCCAAGACCCCGGGAAGGAGACGGATTACGGCATCCGCGATCATCATGGCCGGCATCTCGCCGCCGGTGACGACGAAATCGCCCACGGAGTACTCCTCGGCGCCCAGGCCCGTGGCCACCCGTTCGTCGACGCCCTTGTAATGCCCGCAGATAAGGACCAGTTGGTCCAGTTCCGCGAAGGACCTGGCCGTATCCTGCACAAAGGGCCTGCCCCCGGCCGACAACAGCACGGTATGGGAGCGGTCAGCCCGCGACGCCGCGTCAACCCGGTCAGCCTCGGACGCCCTGGACGCCGCGTCAACCTGCCGCCGGATATGCCTTACGCCTCTGAATATGGGCTCCGCCTTGAGCACCATGCCCGGGCTTCCGCCGTAGGCGTAGTCATCGACGGTCTTGTGGCGGTCCGTCGTAAACGCCCGCAGGTCGTGGACGAAGACATCCACCAGGTCCCGCCGGCACGCCCGGCCCACGATACTCTCCCCGAAGGGTCCCGCGAATACACCCGGGAAAGCCGTAAGAATGTCTATACGCATAGTCTGTTCCGCTACGAGATCAACCCCGGGATCTTCCGTATGACGACCCTGTCCTTCCCGGGATCGAGTTCCACCACGATGTCCCGGACCGCCGGGATCATTGCTTCACCGGTTGGCGTGTCCACCACAAACACGTCGTTCGCGGGCATGGACATCACCTCGCGAAGGATTCCGATCTCTTCTCCTTCATCGGAAACGACCGCGCATCCTTCGAGTTCAAAGACATAATACGCGTCACGGGGCAACGGGGCGACGGCTTCTTCGGGTACCTGGATGTACGCGCCGCGGAGCCGTTCCGCATGCTCCGCCTTATCGATCCCGTGGAACTTCATCCGCCAGCCGTTCCCGTCCCGGCTGCATCGTTCGATCTCCAACGACTGCCGCCGTCCGTCCTTCAGTTCCACGCCGATCCGGTCCAGGTCCGCGAACCGGTCCGGTGCGTCCGACAGTCCTTCTACGCGGACGAAGCCCTTGAGGCCGTGGGGTTTGCGGATGAATCCGATATTGATCCAGTCTGCGCTCACTTACACCCCACCCCGGCGCACCGCCGGCCGATCCGCTTTACCGCTCTCGCCGGCCCCGGCGCACCGCCGGCCGATCCGCTTCAGTTTATTCGGCCGCTCCGGCCGCCTCTTCGTTGATGCCGCGCCACTTCTGAATCGCGCCGCTCTTCACCAGAAGCGACCGCACCGTTTCGCTCGGTCTGGCGCCGCGGTTGAGCCAGTCGACGGCCTTGTCCACGTCCATCTCCAGCTGTTCCGGAGAAATGGGGTTGTAGTAGCCCAGGCTCTCGATGTATTTGCCGCCCTGGCGGGTGCGGTTGTCCGTAACGACGATCCGGTAAAAGGGTCTCTTTTTGGCTCCCGTGCGGCGAAGCCGTATGGCCACTGCCATGTTTCGCTCCTTAGGCTACCTGAAAGGCAGCATCTTCTGACCGAGCCGCTCGAGGGCGCCCGGCCGGTTCAACTGCTTCATCATCTTCTGCATCATGTTGTATTGTTTCAGTAACTGGTTCACCTCCTGTACGCTCGTGCCGCTTCCCCGCGCGATCCGGCGGCGCCTGCTGCCGTTGATGACCACGGGGCGCGCCCTTTCGTGTCTGGTCATGGAACTCAGAATGGCGTCCATGCGAACGAGCGCTTTCTCATCCATGTCCATATCCTTCAACGCCTTCTTGTTAAAACCCGGCATCATCTCGACCAGTTCCTGCATGGAACCCATTTTGCCCAGTTGCTGGAGCTGCGAACGGAAATCCTCGAGATCGAAGGTCTGCTTGCGTAGTTTCGTTTCGAGCTTGCGCGCTTCCTCCACGTCGATGGCGGCCTGTGCGCGCTCGACCAGGGAGACCACGTCGCCCATCCCCAGGATCCGGGACGCCATCCGTTCGGGATGGAACACCTCCAGGGCGTCCAGTCTCTCCCCGACGCCCACGAACTTGATGGGCTTCCGGGTAATCTGCCGAATGGACAGCGCCGCACCGCCGCGGGCGTCCCCGTCCATCTTCGTCAGGATACAGCCGTCGATGTCGAGGTGCTGGTCGAAGGCCTCGGCCACGTTGACCGCGTCCTGTCCCGTCATCCCGTCCACCACGAGCAGGATCTCGTGGGGATGGACCGCCCCGCGGATCCCGCGAAGTTCTTCCACCATCTCTTCATCGACATGCAGGCGTCCCGCCGTGTCCAGGATGACGACATCGCGGTCTTCCCGGCCTGCGCGGTCCACGGCGACCCTGCAGATGGCCAGGGGAGACCGGCCGTCCCCGAGGGCCACGACCGGCACGTCCAGCTGTTCACCGAGCACCTGCAGTTGCTTCACCGCCGCGGGTCGGTAGACGTCCGCCGCGGCCAGTATGGGCCGGTGGCCCGCACCGAGGAAGTGATGGGCCAGCTTCCCCGTGGCCGTCGTCTTGCCGGAACCCTGCAGGCCGGCCAGCATGACGATGGTCGGGGACGATTCCGCGATGGCGACCCCGACGGCTTCCTCGCCCATCAGGGAGATCAGTTCTTGGTGGACGATCCCCACCATCTGCTGCCCCGGGGAGAGGTTCCTGAGCACGCCCTGCCCCAGGGCCTTCACCTTGACCGAGTCGATAAAGGTCCGGGCTACCTTGAAATTCACATCGGCTTCCAGCAGGGCGCGGCGCACCTGCCGAAGGCTGTCGTCGATGTTCTTCTCCGTCAGCTTGCCCTGGCCGCGGAGATTCCGGACGATACCTTCCATGCGACCGGTCAGTTCTTCAAACACGATACGCTCCAGTGCGGTCAGCCGGCATATATCGGGCTGGCCGGCCCATGCCGTCAGCCGGCATATCTCAGCCGCGCCGCGAAACTCCCGTCCACCCCGTGTACCGGCGGTAGCGTGGCGATCCGGCCCGCGCCGCCCATGACTCCGGCCAGTTCCTCCGGCCAGCCGCCGGGGGTGTCCGGCCGAAAACCGGGATGCCTGTCGCGGAACGCGGCCACGACGTCCTCGTTCTCTTCAGGCTCGATGGTGCACGTGCTGTACACCAGGACGCCGCCCGGCTTCACCATGCCGGCGCCTTTCTCCAGCAACGCCAGTTGCTCGCCACGGAGCCGGCCGATGTGCTCCGCCGTTCGCCGCCACCGCAGATCGGGCCGGCGCGCGATGGTGCCGAGACCGGAACAGGGGACATCCACCAGAACCCGGTCGGCTTTGAAATCCAGACCGGGCGACCGGCCGTCCATGACGACAAGACGCACCTGCCCCAACCCCATTCGCCGCCGGTGTTCCTTCATGCGGCAGAGTCGATGCGGTGACGAATCGCAGGCGATCACCCGTCCGCCCGCGCCCACAATTTGCGCAATATATGTTGTTTTTCCGCCCGGAGCGCAACATAAATCGACGACGGTCTCGCCCGCCTCCGGGCCGAGGAGCCTCACCGCGAGGCCCGCGCTTTCGTCCTGAACCTGGAACAGGCCCGCCTCGTGGGAGGCCAGCGCGTGCAGGTCGCCTGCGTGCCGGATGATCAGGAAATCATCGAGCCACCGCCCGGGTTCCACCTGGATATCCTGCGACGCCAGCAATGCGGTGAGGTCTTGCGGCGTTGACCTCTCCGTGTTGACCCGAACCGACAGGGGCGGCGGCCGATTCCCGGCCTCCATGAGGGCGGCGGCGGACGCCACGCCATACCGCTCGATCCATCGCTTCGCCAGCCAATCAGGATAGGAATGGGTAATACCGAGATCCGAGACGGGGTCTCCCCCGTGCGTCGGCCGCGATAGCTGGTCCCGCTGCCGGATGGCTGTCCTCAGGACCGCATTGGTCAGGCGGACGGTGCCTTTGTGCCCGTAGCGCTTGGCGAGCTGTACGGATTCATGGGTGGCGGCGGCGTCGGGGACCTGGTCCATCATCATCAACTGGTACAGGCCCATGTGGAGGATCAGGCGGATCCACGGCGTCAGCGACTCCGGTTTCCCGCGCAATAGCCGGCCAAGCATCCAGTCCAGGCGGCGGCGCCAGCGGATGGTGCCGTATACCAGTTCAGTCGCGAAGGCCCGGTCCCGGTCCGGGCGGCCGTACCGCCGGAATAGGGCATGGAGGGCGTCCCGCGGCAGCATGTCCCGCTCTTCCGCGCGATGCAGCGCTTTCAACGCGATCTCGCGCACCGGAGGGGCAGTCTCGCGCCCCGAAGGCGCGTTCCCTTCGGGTTCGGCGGGTGTGTCGTGGTGAGATCGAACCATGGTCGGGGTTCCGTGCCGGAGATGCCGGCCGTGCGCGCCTGTGGTCGGCGTGCGTCAGGACAGTGACTTCGGGCCGTGTTCGACCGCGGACGACGAGCGTTATGACCCGCCGAGAAAGTCACCCGCCGAAAAGGTCGCCCGCCGAGAAGGTCACCCGCCGAGTAGGTCGCCCGCCGCGGGGCGGTATCCTCTCACGAATTCCGCGCCTTCGATCCTGCTCCGGCCCTCGGGCTGCACCATGGTCAGGCTCAATCCGCCTTCTCCGGTCTGTACGGTAACGCCCCGGCGTTCGTCGGCGGAGACGATCTCTCCAGGCGCCTTGTCCCCTTCCCCTTCCAGGCTGACGGGCCGACTCGAAATAACCCGGAGGCGCTGGCCGCGCCAGGTGGTGAACGCCATGGGAACCGGGTTCAGTCCGCGCACCCTGTTGTGTATGGCACGGGCCGGCAGCCGCCAGTCTATGCGGCCGTCCTCCCGGGAGATCTTCGGCGCGGGCGACGCTTCGCCCCGCTGCGGCCGCGGCGTTATGCGGCCGTCCGCCACCCGATCCATCGTGCGCAGGAGCAGGTCCGCGCCGGTGCGGGACAGGCGGTCGTGCAGTCCGCCGGCGGTTTCTTCCGGTCCGATCGGCACGGTCTCCTGGCAGAGGATGTCGCCCGAGTCCACCCGTCTTTCGACCAGGAACGTGGTGACGCCCGTAACCTCGTCGCCGTTTATCACCGCCCACTGGATGGGCGTCGCGCCGCGGTACCGGGGCAGGAGGGAAGGATGCAGGTTGATCGTGCCGCGCGGGGGGATGGCCAGCAGTTCGTCCGGCAGGATGCGGAAGGCCACGACCACGAATAGGCCGGCGTCCAGGGACCTGAGGGTGTCAAGGAAACCCGGGTCGCACAGCTTCTCCGGCTGCCAGATGGGTATGCCGTGCCGCAGGGCGGTTTCCTTCACCGGTGAAGGCGCGGTCTTCAATCCCCGTCCCTTCGGCCGGTCGGGCCCGGTGACGACTCCGGCCACCTCGTGTTCCGGCCGGTCGATCAGCGCCTCGAGGCTCGGTACCGCGAAGGCGGGCGTACCCATGTAGACCACGCGCATATCAGACCGCCTGACCGCTCTCTTTGAGCTTCCTCAGTTTGCCGCGGAGGAACTGCTGGCGGAGCCTGCTGAGGTGATCGATGAACAGGACACCCTCCAGGTGGTCGTACTCGTGGACCAGGACCCGCGCAAGCAGGCCGCTGCCCTCGATTTCGATAGGGCGCCCGTCCAGGTCCGTCGCCTCGACGCGCACGACCTCGGGCCGGGTCACCTTGTCGAACAGATCGGGAAAACTCAGGCACCCCTCGTCGCCCGTCTGCGCGCCTTCCCGCTTGACGACGCGCGGGTTCACCAGCACCAGGTGTTCCGGTGCTCCGTCCAGGGACGGCCCACGGCGGTCCAGGAAGAGTTCGGGACCGATCGCCCCGAGGTTCACCGCGTACATGCGGACGGGTTCGCCGACCTGGGGCGCCGCGAGCCCGATGCCTTCCGCGTCGTACATGGTGTCGACCAGGTCCTCGGCGAGGAGACGCAGCGCCGAAGATACCTCCCCCACCGGGCGCGCCTTCTCCCGGAGTACCGGGTCGCCGTATATGCGTATGGGTCTGACCGCCATGGCTGCTTCCTGCTCTTCCTTTTCTATTCTTCCTTGCCGCCCTTCTTGCTGCTGATCAGGCGGGAAATGGCGCTGCGCTGCAGATCGATCCGGACGTCGTCGGCGATGCGCACTGTGACCGTGTCCGCCTTCAGTCCGGTAACGACGCAGATGATCCCGCCTTGCGTCACCACCTTGTCCCCGTTCTGCAGGGCGTCCAGCATGGCCTGGTGTTCCCGCTGGCGCTTCTGCTGGGGACGGATCAGCAACAGGTAGATGATCGCGAACATCAACAGGATGGGGATCATGGAGATCAGGAAACCCGGTCCGGAAGCGTCTCCGCCGCCACCGGGACCCATGGCAAAGGCATCTTGAATCACTGGGGTTGCTCCTTTCTTGCGGTCTCACTCCGATACGCGGTCAGAAACGACCTGCTCCACGCGTCGAAACGGCCTTCCAGGATGGCTTCTCTCATCTCGGAGACCAGGCTGACGTAGAAGTGGATGTTGTGCAGGGTCCCCATTCTCGGACCCAGTATTTCTCCCGCGCGGTATAGATGCCGGACGTACGACCGGCTGAAGGTCCGGCAGGCATAACAGGAACAGGATGCATCGATCGGTCCGGCGTCGGCCCTGAAGCGGGCGTTGTAGATGTTGATGCGTCCGGTGCGCGTGTACAGTGCGCCGTTCCGGCCCTCGCGTGTGGGAATGACACAGTCGAACATGTCGATGCCCCGCCCCACGGCGCCAACCAGGTCTTCCGGCGTCCCGGCGCCCATCAGGTAACGGGGCCGGTCTTCCGGCAGGTGTTCGACGGTGGCGTCGATCAGGTCCGCCATGGCCGCTTTCGGCTCCCCGATCGACATCCCCCCGATGGCGTAGGCGTCGAAATCCCGGTCGACCAGCGACCGCGCGCAGTCGACCCGGAGGTCTTCGTACACGCTGCCCTGCACGATGCCGAACAGCGCCTGCGGATGCGCCCTTTCTCCCTCCAGTTCGTCGAAGCGCTTCCGGGACCGCTCGGCCCATCGCAGCGTCAGCGCGGCGGAATCCTTCGCGTAACCGTAGTCGCAGGGATAGGGCGGACACTCGTCGAGGGGCGCGATGATATCGGCGCCGAGGGCGGTCTCGATTTCCATGACGGACTCCGGCGTGAACAGGTGCCGCGAGCCGTCGATGTGCGATTGGAAAGTCACCCCCTCTTCCTGGATGGACTTGAGGTCCGAAAGGCTGAACACCTGGTAACCCCCGCTGTCCGTCAACAGGGGCCGCCGCCAGTTCATGAAGCCGTGCAGCCCGCCCATCCCCTTGATCAATGCATGGCCGGGCCGGAGAAACAGGTGGTAGGTGTTGCCGAGTATGATCTGCGCGCCGGCGGCTTCGAGTTCCTCCGGCGTCAGCGTCTTCACCGTCGCCTGGGTCCCCACGGGCATGAACACCGGGGTGCGGATTTCGCCGTGGGGGGTCTTCATGCGGCCAGCCCGCGCGTTGGAACCCGGATCCCGGACGAGCAGGTTAAAGGCCAGCGAAGCCATACCGCGAGACCCGCGATCCTCCTGTTGAATGATCCATGGCTATTCCAGCGATTTGATGGGGCCTTCGCCGCGGCCCAGGATGAACTGTTGCACGAGTGCGTCGTCGCAGTTCCGGATCTCGTCCGGGGTCCCCACCATGTGAATCACCCCGTCGTGGAGCATGGCGATGCGGTCCGCGATCTTGTACGCGCTGATCATGTCGTGGGTCACCGCGATCGCCGTCACCGACAGCCGCTGGTTCATGTCCAGGATCAGGTCGTTGATGATGTCCGCCATGATGGGATCCAGGCCCGTGGTGGGTTCGTCGTAGAGAATGTATTCCGGATTCATGGCGATCGCCCTGGCGAGTCCCACCCTCTTGCGCATGCCGCCCGACAGCTCCGCCGGTTTCTGTTCCTCCACGCCGGACAGGCCGACCATCTGGAGGCAGGTCCGGACCCGTTCGCCGATCTCCGCCTCGGTCCGGTCGGTGTGTACCTTCAGTCCGATCCCCACGTTCTCGCCCACGGTCATGGAATCGAAGAGGGCGCCGCCCTGGAACAGGAAGCCGAACCGCTTCCGGATTTCGTCCAGTTCCGTTCCGTACAGCCTCGTCACGTCCCTGCCGTCCACCAGCAGCGTGCCGCCGTCCGGATGCAGCAGCCCCGTGATGTGCTTGAGCAGCACGCTCTTTCCGCATCCGCTCCGCCCGATGATGACCATGGTTTCCCCGGACTCGATAGTCAGGTTGACGTCCTTCAGCACCGGTTTCCCGAAGGCTTTTCGAAGGTGTACGATTTCGATCATGAGCGGGTAGAATACGTGACGCGGGAAGAACGGTCAGCCCGGGTCTTCGTGATAGAGATCCGGGTTCTCGAAACGGGCGAAGCGGTCCACGAAGACCAGGTCCACCGTTCCGACGGGGCCGTTGCGCTGCTTGCCGATGATGATTTCCGCCTGGTTCTGCTCCTGTTCCTCGCCTTCTGCGTAACGGGCGGGCCGGTAGATGAACAGCACCACGTCGGCGTCCTGTTCGATCGCACCCGATTCCCTTAAGTCCGACAGCTGCGGCCGGCCGTCCCCGCCGCGGATCTCCACCGCCCTGGAAAGCTGCGACAGCGCGACGATCGGAACGTCCAGCTCCTTGGCCAGGGCCTTCAGGTTCCGGGAGATGGCGGAAATCTCCTGTTGCCTGTTCTCCGCGTCGCTCGGGCCCCGCATGAGCTGCATGTAGTCGACGGCCAGCAATCCGACGTCGTCATGCTCGGACATCAGTCTGCGTGCCCGGGAACGCATTTCGGTGACCGACAACGCCGGGGTCTCGTCGATGTATACCGGCGCGGTGGCGAGCGCCCCCACCGCGATGCTCAGGTTCGACCACGCGTCTCCCGGCAGCCGGCCGGTGCGCATCAGGTGGGAATCCACCCGCGCCTCGCTGCACAGCATCCGCTGGGCCAGTTGGTGGCTGGTCATCTCGAGGCTGAACAGGCCGACGCCGACCCCGGCCTCCACCGCGACGTGGCGGATGATGTTCAGGCAAAGGGCCGTCTTCCCCATGGCCGGCCGGGCCGCGATGATGACCAGGTCGCCGCGCTGGAAGCCGGCGGTCATCTCGTCCAGCCGGGTAAAACCCGTGGGCACGCCGGTCACGGTGGTGTCCTGTTCGTGCAGCTTTTCGATGTTCTCGAAGGTGTCGTGCAGAATGGGATTGAGCTGGGTGAAACCGCGGCGGGCGTCGCGCTGGGACAGGGAGAACACCATCCGCTCGGCGTCGTCGAGCAGTTCCGCGGTGTCTTCCGACGATTCATACGCCCGGGAGGCGATCTGGGTCGCCACGTTGATCAGCTTGCGCCCCTGGGACTTTTCGAGCACGATCCGGGCGTGGTACTCCACGTTGGCCGCAGTCGAAACGCCTTCCGTCAGGCCGACCAGGTAGAAGGATCCCCCCACGGCGGGCAGTTCATGCCGCTTTTCCAGTTCTTCGCGCAGGGTGATCACATCGGTGGGTTCGTTCCGGTCGTACAGGGCAATGATGGCGCTGAAGATCTTGCGGTGCGCTTCACGGTAGAACGCGGTATCGTCGAGGATCTCGAGGGCGATCGAGATAGCGTCCTGCTCCAGCAGCATGGCGCCCAGGACCGCCGCCTCCGCTTCCACGGCCTGCGGCGGAAGTCGTTCCGCCCCGTCGCTCTGATTGTTCATGAGACTTCAGTTCCCGAGGGCGCCGGCACATCGGATGACACGATGCGGTCGTATTCCTTCCGCAACAGCTGGACGTCTTCCCAGGTCGGCCGCTTGTAGGCCGGGTTGCGCAGCAGGCCGGAGGGGTGGTATGTCACCAGCAGTTTGACGCCGTGGCAGTCGTGGAACCTGCCCCGCAGCGCTCGAATCGAACTGTTCTTCTTGAGCAGGGCCTGGGCCGCGACGCGGCCGAGGGCGCAGATCAGCCGGGGTTGGACAAGCCGGATCTGCTCCTTCAGGATGGCGTCGCACGCGTCGATCTCTTCGGGCATCGGGTCGCGGTTGTTCGGCGGCCGGCATTTCAGGATGTTGGTGATGTACACTTCGTCCCGGGTAAAATCGATGGCGTTCAGGATGCGGGTCAGCAGCTTTCCCGCCTGCCCCACGAAGGGCTGTCCCTGCTCGTCTTCCTGGGCGCCGGGCGCTTCGCCCACGAACATAACGTCGGCGTGCTCGTTCCCGGAACCGAATACGAAGTGCTTTCGCTTGAATCCCAGCGCGCAGGCCGTGCAGCGATGGTATTTCGCATACAGGGCCTCGAGGGACGTTACCGGGGTCGCATGGCCCGCCTGGGTCGCATGGCCCGCTTGATCCGCCTGGGTCGCATGGCCCGCATGGTCCGCCTGGGTCGCATGGCCCGCATGGTCCGCCTGGGTCGCATGGCCCGCATGGTCCGCCACGCCGGCCCGGGCAGGTTGGCCGGGCCGTTCGGTCCAGGCTGACCGTACCTGTTCCGGCAACGGAAGCGCCCCGTCCAGGCCTTCCGGCAGGTAGAGCGATTCGAGACCCTGCTCTTCTTCCTGCTTCACGGCCTCGACGGTCTGGCATATCAGGTCGGACAGCGACGCTTGCGTTTTCATACGGGAACGACTTCCCGGTTTCTCAGCAGGGCGGCGACTTCGTCCATGACGCGGTCCGCCACGTCGGACTTGGATTGCAGGGGCAGGGATTCCTCGCGGCCGTTGCGGCGTATCAAGGTGACGATGTTCGTATCCGTTTCGAACCCGGCGCCCTCGGCGGTGAGGTCGTTGTAGACCACCAGGTCCAGGCCCTTGTCCGCCCGTTTCCGGCGCGCGTAGTCCAGGCCGTCATGGGTCTCCGCGGCAAAGCCGATCAGCACGGGCGGCCGGTCGGCGGCCACTTCCGCGAGGATATCGGTGGTCCGCGTCATTTCCAGCGTAAGACGTTCCTCCGTCTTCTTCATTTTCCGGGAGGCCTGGACGTCCGGCCGATAATCCGCCACGGCCGCCGCCATGATCACGGCATGCTGGCCTTCGCGTTTGGCCAGGACGGCTTCACGCATCTCACCGGCGGTCCGGACGTGTTCCACGGCGACCCCGTAGGGATCCTGAAGGTCCGTCGGTCCCGCTACGAGCGTGACCGACGCGCCGCGCCGGACCGCGGCCCTTGCGAGGGCGTAACCCATCTTGCCGCTGGAGCGGTTCGTAACACACCGGACGGGATCGATGTCCTCCGCCGTGGGGCCGGCGCTCACCAGCACGTTGCATCCAGCCAGGTCATGGCCGGGATCGGCAAGAATGGCGACCGCTTCCACGATCTGCTCCGGCGCCGCCAGCCTCCCGTCTCCCTCTTCGCCGTTGGCCAGAAGGCCGAATTCCGGTTCGATGACGTGAACGCCCCGGCTCCTGAGGCGGTCGAGATTCGACTGGACGGCCCCGTTTCTCCACATGCGGAAATTCATGGCCGGCGCCAGGCAGCAGGGCACTTCGCAGGCCAGCATCAGGGTGGAAAGCAGGTCGTCGCCCAGTCCGTTCGCCATCTTGCCGATGATATTGGCCGTAGCGGGCGCGATGGCCACCGTATCGGCCCAGACCGCGAGATCGACATGTTCTTCACCGGCCATCCCGGTATCGAGAAACTGCTCGACGGCCACGGGATGCCCGGTCAGCGCGCTGAAGGTTACGGCACCGACAAACGCGCCGGCTTCACGGGTCATCACCACCCGGACATCCGCCTGTTCCCGGACGAGACCGCGGACCACTTCCGCCGCCTTATAGGCCGAAATGCTGCCCGTCACGCCGAGGACGATCCGGCGTCCTTTCAACCTGGACATCGGGAACCCCCGCCTTACTCCACGGCCTCGTCTTCCACTGCCGGCTGGTAGTCGAAGTTCAACTCGTCGCCGAGCAACCGATCCAGCGCCATGGTCGTCACTTTCTCGGCGCGGTCGTCCTGCGTGCCCAGCATCTTGTTGTGGAGGTTGATTCTCCGTGCCTCCATGGCCGTCACCATGACGGCCTCGTAGATGTTGTCGGCGACTTCCCTCATGCGCTCCTGGGAAATGTACTGTGTGGTTTTCAAGGCGTTCATGGCTGCTCCCATCGGCTGATGCGGCGCCGTTCGGCGGCTATGATCCCCCGAATGGCGTCAACGGTTGACTGCTGCTTGCCATCTTCATTGTCGACCCCGTAGTCATACGCGGGCAGGTACTTCATCTCGGTGCGCGCCTTTTCCAATCGCTTGCGGATCTGATCGTCCGTTTCCAGGCCGCGCTGTTTCAACCGCCGCGACAGGCTGTCCAGGGAAGGCGGGATCAGGAAGACGAGAACAGCCTCCGGGAAAATGGCCTTGACGGCCCCACCGCCCTGGACGTCGATGACCAGCAGGGCCACGCCCCCGGACCGGATGATATGCTCGACGGCGTCCCGTGGGGTGCCGTAGAGCACGCCGTCGTAAACTTCCGCCCATTCGAGAAAGGCGCCCTGGCGTATCTTCTCCTTGAATTCGTCCGCCCTGACAAACTGGTAATCGATTCCGTCCCGCTCGTCCGGCCGCTTATTCCGGGTCGTCATGGATACGGACCGGACGATGGTCGGGTCATCGGTCGTCAGCAACTCGGCGATCGTGGTCTTACCCGTACCCGACGGCGCGGAGAGGACCAGGCAGAACCCCTTTGCCTCCGTGCGGCCGGACGCGACGGAATCACTCAATGTGCGGCCGGACGCGGCGGAATCACTCAATGTTCTGCACCTGTTCGCGGACCTTCTCCAGTTCTTCCTTGGCCTGGATGACGGAATGGCTGATTTCCGTATCGTTGCCCTTGGACCCGATGGTATTGATCTCCCGGTTCATTTCCTGGATGAGGAAGTTGAGGCGCCTACCCGGACTCCCATCGTCCCCCAGCGCTTCCAGGAAGGCGCCGCAATGGGCGTTCATGCGGACGCACTCTTCGGTCACGTCGCTGCGCTCCGCAAAGAGGGTGATTTCCATGGCCACGCGCTGCGGGTCGACCTGTCCGTCATCGAGCAGCCCGTCGATCCGATGGCGCAGGCGTTCCCGGAACTCGGCCAACCGGTCCGGCGCCCGGTCCTCGACCGACCGCAGCAAGGCCTGGATGGTCTGGATCCTGCCGCGCAGATCTGTTTCGAGCGCCTTCCCCTCGTTTCGCTTCATGGCCTTGAAGGCGACGAGCGCCCGCTCCAGGGCGGCTTCGATACCCGTCCAGCGCTCGGCCGGGTCGACTTCGTCGGCTTCCGGCGTCATCAGACCCGGAAAGGCGGCGACCATTTCGAGGGTGACCTCGCCCGATACGCCGAGTTGGTCCTTGAGATGCCTCAGCGCGGCACAGTACTTCCTTCCCGCCTCCGCGTCGATCCGTATCCCGTGGGCGCCGGCATCGCCGTCGTCGCACCGGACGGACACGGAAACGTTGCCCCGCGTCACGTGATCCTGCAAGTACGCGCGCACGCGACCCTCCAGCGACCCCAGAGACTTCGGCAACCGTACCGCGATGTCGCAGAACCGGCCGTTAACCGAACGCAGTTCGACGACGGTTCGGACGTCGGAGAGGTCGGATTCCCCGGCGCCGTATCCAGTCATGCTGCATATCATTCAAAGCCCCTGAATCCCCGGTTACGGCCTGTTTCCAAAAAACATGAAAATACACGCTAAACGGCGATATGTCAATAACATATTGGCGGCCGCCCGGTGGCATTCCTTCCCTTTCCGGGCACGCCCCGGGCACGCCGAATTGAAGTTTCATGACCCTTGACGCAACTGGTCTCGTTATATTACGAAAAAGGCGGAACGCGGCAGTCCAGACGTTGCGGAACGCCATCGTATCGAGATCGTACCGAAACTGTATACGGGATGGAGCAGTCATGGACGCCCTGGTGCTACAGGCCGTGAAAGACGAATGCGGGGAATTCGAGGGGGCGCGTATTGTGGCCATCGAGCAGTACGCACCCATGGAAATCGGCCTTGTCCTGAAGACGAGCGCGGGCAGGCGCGTGCTGTCGCTTTCCGTGCAACCGGGTTTCTCCCGGGTCCATCTGTCGGATGCCGAGAAGAAGGGCGCGTCGTCGTCCGCGCTGCTCGCCGTGCTGCGGGACCATCTCATCCCCGGCATGCTGGAACAAGTCGACGCAGACCCCTTCGAACGGGTGGTGCAACTCCATTGCCGGGGCCGGCCTTCGCCGGGACCCGGCCGGTACCGCCTGATCGCCGAGCTCATCGGGAACCGGGGCGTCATAGTCTTCCTCTCCGACCCGGAACAGGTTATCCTGGAGACCCTCCGACGCATCCGGGGCACGGAAAGGACGCTGGTTCCCGGCGAGCCCTACGCGTTCCCTCCGCCGATGACGAAGACGCCACTCGACGAAGCCACGGGCGAACGGCTGGCCGGGACGGACCGCCTGGAATCACTGGCGACGCCGGAGGAACTGGTGCGGTATTTGACCGCCACGTTCGCGGGCCTGTCCCGGGATATGGCCCGGGAGGTCCTGGCCCGGGCGGGCCTGTCGGACGCGGCGGGTTTTGAGGGCACGGACGCGGAGGACCGCATCGCACGGACCTGGCAGAGCCTGGAGGAGCTTGTCCATCGCGTCAGGGCACGGGACTGGACGCCCTGCATCGGAAGATCGGAGGACGGGCGGGTCCGCGTCCTTTCCGCGGTCCCGGTCCATTCCCTGCCCGCGGCGCAGGTAGAACGCCACGAATCCGTCAGCGTCGCCGTGGAACGTTTCTACGAAGAACGGATGGCCGAAGAAGCGTTTAGGCAACGGCTGCAAAAGGTGCAGCGAGCCCTGCGCGATGAGACCCGGCGCCTGGAACGCTTGGCGGAGAACCTGGATCAGGACCTGATTGACGTGGAGCAGGAAGCGGAATACCGCCGGTACGGCGAGCTGATCACCTCTCACCTGGCCCGGCTCAAATCGGGGGCGACGGAAGCCGTGGTCGAAGACTACTTCAGCAGTGGCCGGGAGGAAGTCGCTATACCCATGAAGCCCGGCCTGTCGCCGGCGGAGAACGCCCGGTGGTACTTCCGGCAGGCCCGCAAGGCCCGGGACGGCCGGAAGGCGGTAGCCCAACGCATCGCCCGCGCACGGAAACGCCTGGAAATGGTCACGGGCATCCAGGCGAAGCTGGGAAGCGGCGACGACGAAGAAAGGCTGGAGGAAGCCCACCGGGTCTGCATCAGGCTGAACCTGGTCGAAGCGCCCCGCGAAACCGGCGCTTCGAAAACCGGCGCTTCGAAACGGCCGCGCAAAAAGGCCGCGCAGGACATCTATCCAAGGAGGTACCTGACCTCCAATGGGCACCTGCTGCTCGTGGGCCGCAACAGCCGGGAGAACGAAGCGCTGACGAAATCGGCGGCGCCGGACGACATCTGGCTGCACGCGCGGAACCTGAGCGGATCCCACGTGATCCTGCGGCGGGAGGACAAGACCCAGATGCCGAGCAGGAAGACCCTCTACGAAGCGGCCTGCCTGGCGGCCTGGTACAGCAAGGGCCGCGGTTCCACCACGGTCCCGGTGGACTACACGGAGCGCCGTTACGTCCGGAAAATGAAAAACGGCAGCCCCGGACAGGTCGTGTTCACCCGCGAAAAAACGCTCTTCGTCGAACCCGGGCTGGCACTCCGGCAGGCCGACGCGCCGGAAACGTCCTGACGGGGTTTACACGCTCCGCCAGGACGTCCGGCCGAGGCTGACAGAACCCGCCAGGGGGTTCCGGCCGATATTGACACGCTCTATTCAGACCCGGTCCACGATGCGGCCCTCGGCGTAGGAGCCCAGCAGCTTGTAGTTTGCCGCGATCTCCCGGAGATGGTTGAGCGCCCGGCTGCAGAGCAGGCTCTCCGCGTGACCCTCGAAATCCAGGTAGAACAGGTACTCCCAGGGGGATCCGACCAGGGGCCGCGATTCGATCTTGTTGATGGAGATATCCCGCAGGGCGAAGACGCTCATGGCCTTGAAAAGCATGCCGGGTTCGTGGGGCACCGAGAACACGATGGAGGTCTTCAGGCGTTCGCCCTCCGGTGGTTCGGGCGCTCTGCCCAGGACCAGAAACCGCGTATAGTTCTGGACGTTGTCCTCGATTCCGCTTTCCAGGATCTCTAGCCCGTAACGCTCCGCGGCCCGTGTGCTCGCGATCACGCCGATGTCCCGGCTATCTCCTTCACCAAGCATCTTGGCCGCGCCGCCGGTATCGTAAACGGTTTCGGGTTTCATCGACGGATGCTCCCGGAAGAACCGGACGCACTGTTCGAGCGCCTTGGAATGGGACTGGACCCGGCGAAGTTCCTCCGGCCGGACGCCCGGTTTCGCCATCAGGTTGTGGACGATGCGGAGCACGATTTCACCCACGATCTGCAGGTCGTGCTCCTGCATCAGGTCGTAATTGACGTGGATGCTGCCCGCCAGGGTGTTCTCGATCGGCAGCATGCCGTAGTCGCAGTTGCCCTCGTCCACGGCGCGGAACACGTCGTCGAACCATCTGTGGGGAACCGGTTCGGCCCCGTCTCCGAAATAGGCGAGCACGGCCATCTCGCTGAAGGCTCCCAACTCGCCCTGGAAGCCGGTCCTGTACTTCTTCAATCGGTCCTCCTTTCACCCAGCAACGCGGCCCTGCTTTCCTTCGCCTTCGTCAGCGTTTTCACCAGATCCGATTCGCGCCCCTCCCCGATCAGCACCGCCAGGTCGTCCAGCAACCGCCTGGCGTTCTCGATGCCGCGCAACAAGGGCCGTCCGTTGGTCAGGCAGATGTCGGCCATCACCCGCACGGTGGACGCGGCAAGGCGGGTCGTGTCCCGGAATCCCGATGCGGCGAACTCACCCAGGCGGTTTTCCTCGCGCGCCGTTTGCTCCGCGGCAAGCGCCAGCACCACGGACAGCAGGTAGGGCAGGTGGCTGGTAACGGAGACGATCCGGTCGTGGCGTTCGGCGGGTATGACGGCGGGGCGCGCCCCGATCCGGCGGACCAGGTTTTTGAGCAGGTCGAGTGCGCCTTCATCCACCGCGGGCGGCGGAACCAGTGCGAAGGTCGCGTCCTGAAACAGTCCGTCATCGGCGTGCTCGATGCCGGTGTGCTCGGTACCCGCCATGGGGTGCCCGCCGACGTACCGCTTGATGCCGGCCTGGCCGGCTACGGCGGAAACGATGGCCTCCTTGGTGCTGCCCAGGTCCAGGAGGATGGCGTTCTCGTCCAGTAACGGCGCGAGGCGGGGCACCATATCCAGGATGGACCGCACGGGCGTGGCGAGGACGACCAGGTCGGCCCCTTCCACCCCCTCGGCCATATCCAGGTATCCCGCGTCGATGGCGCCGCGTTCCAGTGCCCGGTCCAGAATGGTCCGGTCCAGGTCGACGCCCGCGACGCGTTCCGCCGCCCCCGCCTTCCGGGCTGCCATGCCGAAGGACCCGCCCAGCAGTCCCACGCCGATTATGGTGATGCGCATAGGCCAGCTCAGCCGATGGTCCGGTTGACGGCCGTCGCGACCGCCTGCAGTTCCGGGATCAGGGAGGTCAGCGCTTCCGGAGTCAGGGACTGATCCCCGTCGGACAGCGCGCGTTCCGGGGTTGGATGCATCTCGATCATGAGGCCGTCGGCGCCCACCGCCACGGCCGCCCGGGCGGCCGGTCCCACGAAATCGGCGTTGCCGGTCCCGTGGCTCGGGTCGATGAACACGGGCAGATGGGTGTATTTCTGCAGCACCGGTACGGCGGAGATGTCGAGCGTGTTCCGGGTCCAGGTCTCGAAGGTCCGGATACCCCTTTCGCACAGGACGACGTTGTGGTTCCCTGCCGCCAGAATGTACTCGGCCGCCAGAAGCATTTCCTCGAGCGTGGCGGACATGCCCCGCTTGAGCATGACGGGCTTGCTGCTCCGTCCCGCAACGTTCAGCAACGGATAGTTCTGCATGTTCCGGGCGCCGATCTGCAGCATGTCCACGTATTCCGAGACCATGGGTTCCATCTCGGGCTCCATCACTTCCGAGATGGTCGGCAGGCCTGTTTCCTCGCTTACCCGGGCCATGATCTTCAGGCCCTCCTCACCGAGCCCCTGGAAGCTGTAGGGCGAGGTCCTGGGCTTGAACGCCCCGCCTCGTATGATGTGGGCCCCCGCGGCCCGGGCGTGTTGCGCCGCCTCCAGGAACTGGTCGTAGGATTCGACGGAACAGGGACCGGCGATGATGGCGATGCCGTCGCCGCCGATCGTTACGTCGCCCACCTTGAAACGGGTCTTGTGCGGCTGCACCTCCCGGCTCACCAGCTTGTAGGGCCGCTGGATGCGCTGAACGCGGTCCACCCCGTCCAGGATCTCGAACTGTTCGGGAACGAGGCTGAGCGTATTGCCGATAAGACAGATGATGGTGATCACGTCTCCCTGGATATCCCGTGGCTTGCACCCGAAGGCCCGGATCGTCTCGCGGACGTGTTCCTTCTGTGCTTCTGTGGCCTGCGGTTTCATTACGACGACCATTTCATTCCCTCCCGGCGATGTCCGGCCGGAGCACGACGGCGCCGTCCAGGTATACATGCCGTATTTCGTCCTGTGATTTGTCCGTGTTAATATGAACCAGTACCCGTACACAACGGGCAAGCGAACCCGGGACCTCCATTTCCTGTAGACTGAACAGTGGAACGGCGACTAATCCCATCTGCCGCACGCCATATGCGGGCGATTCCGCGTCGATATCCTTCGTCACGGAGAAAACCACGCTGGCGATCTGTTCCAGTTCGATGCCGTTTCGGTCCATAATCGTCGTAAGCAGCCGATGGGCCGCGCTTCGAATGGCTTCCGCTGTATTCGATTCAACGGTTATAGCGCCACGAACGCCTCGGACCATAGTTCCTCCCGGGTTGGTGCGTACCCGATTTCTCCCGGCGAAAACCGGGAACGGGGTAAAACAGGTGGGCGCCGCGAAGACCGGGCCGGTCTCCTGGGCGCCCACGCGCATCTCCCTTTTGACGTGAAGCCTGTACCATCGCAATGCTCCATGCGAACGGGCACCTGCCCGGTCCCATTCGCAAAACTAATCCTGTGCGGGCACCGGTGTTTCCCGGTCAATGCCCGTTCTCAGTGAAGCCACGTATTCGCCCACGGACCGGAGCATGTCCGGCTCGCCGGCGTGGGCCTCCATCACGTTGATGATTGCGCTGCCCACGATGACCCCGTCGGCCAGGCGCGCGGCCTCTCCGGCCTGCTCCGGCGACGAGATGCCGAAACCCAGACCGAGGGGACGGTCCGTGTGGGACCGCACCTGCGCCATGAACGCGTCCACCCCGTCCGCCAGCTCTCCCCGCGCGCCCGTGACGCCCGTGAGGGAGACGCAGTAGACGAATCCCGTGGTGTGACGGTTCACCAGTTCCATCCGCGCCGAAGTGCTCGTGGGCGCCACCAGGAAGACAACGGTGAGACCATGACGCCGGCAGGCGGCGGCCAACTCGGCCCCTTCCTCCGGCGGGAGATCGGGCACGATCAGTCCGTCCACCCGTGCGCGGACGGCATCCCGGCAGAGGTCCCCGATTCCGTACGCGAGCACCGGGTTGTAGTAGGTCATCAATACCACCGGAATGTCGGTATGCTCCCGGATGGAAGCGACCTTGTCGACGATGGCCCGTAGGGTCGTGCCCCGGTTAAGCGCCCGAAGCGCGGCGCGCTGGATCGTGGGGCCGTCAGCGATGGGATCGGAGAAGGGCACGCCCAGTTCCACCAGATCGGCCCCGCGGCGATCCAGTTCAACGACCAGCGCGGCCGTGGTATCCAGGTCCGGATCCCCCGCCATGATATAGGGGATCATCGCCTTGCGGCCCACGGACTTCAGCGATGCGAAGGTCTCTTCGATCCGGTTCATTCAGCGCTTCCTCCGCTTCCTCCAGTTCCTTCCTGCCCTCCGCGCGCGCCGCTCCCGGCCTGCCCGGCCTATCCGGCCGGACCGGCCGTTTCGTTCCCGGCCAGTAACCCGTCCACCTGCTCGACGTCCTTGTCCCCACGGCCCGACAGGCCGGCGACGATGACCTCCTCCCGGTCCATTTCCGGGGCGATCCGGGCGATATGAGCGATGGCATGGGCGCTTTCGAGCGCGGGTATGATGCCTTCGACCCTGGAGAGCAGTTCGAAGGCTTCCAGCGCCTCGTCGTCGGTCACGCTCACGTACTCCGCGCGGCCGGAGTCCTTCAGGTAGCTGTGCTCGGGTCCCACGCCGGGATAGTCGAGTCCCGCGGAGATGGAATGGGCGACCTGGATCTGGCCGTTCGCGTCCTGTCCCGTGTAACTCATGGCGCCGTGCAGTACGCCCGGCGTGCCCAGGCCCAGCGTTGCCGCGTGCATTCCCGTATCCAGCCCGTGTCCCGCGCCTTCCACGCCGACCAGGCGGACGCCGTCGTCGAGGAAGGGATGGAAGAGCCCGATGGCGTTGCTGCCGCCCCCCACACAGGCGACGAGCACGTCGGGGAGCCGTCCTTCTTTCTCCAGGACCTGCTCCCGCGCTTCCCGGCCGATGACCGACTGGAAATCACGCACCATCATGGGAAAGGGATGGGGGCCTGCCACCGATCCGATGATGTAATGGGTATGGCGGACGTTGGTCGCCCAGTCGCGCAGGGCCTCGTTCAGCGCGTCCTTCAGCGTACGGCTGCCCGCGTCGACGGCGATGACCCGGCTGCCCATCAGGCGCATGCGGAAGACGTTCAGCGCCTGGCGGGCCATATCCTCGGAACCCATGTAGACGTCGCATTCCAGGCCGAAGCGGGCGGCCACGGTGGCCGTGGCCACGCCGTGCTGGCCCGCGCCGGTCTCCGCGATGACCCGTGGTTTCTTCATGCGTCGGGTGAGCAGGATCTGGCCGATCGTGTTGTTGATCTTGTGGGCGCCCGTGTGGTTCAGGTCCTCCCGCTTGAGATAGATCCGCGCGCCGCCGAGGGTCTTCGTCAGCCGCTCCGCGTAGTAGAGGGGGGACGGACGGCCCACGTAGTCCCGGAGATAGTAACGGAACTCCTCCTCGAATTCCGGGTCCCTTTTCGCCGCCTCGTACACTTCAAGCAACTCGTCCAGGGCCGTCATCAGTGTCTCCGGAACGTAGCGGCCGCCGAATATCCCGAAATGTCCGCGCTGGTCGGGCAGCGTGATCGTCGTCATCCTTCGCTCCTGCTGCTGATGTGGTCGATCAGGGCCTCCAGGCCCAGCCGATAGCTGTCGCTGCCGTGCCCGCAGATCTGCCTGAGGGCCACGGGCTCGATATAGGAATGATGCCGGAACTTCTCCCGGGCGTGTATGTCCGATAGATGGACCTCCACGACGGGCAGGCCCACGGCGACGATCGCGTCCCGCAGGGCGATGCTCGTGTGGGTGTACGCGCCGGGATTGATCAGGATACCGTCGGCCCAGCCGAGGGCCTGCTGGATCTCGTCCACCAGCACCCCTTCGTGGTTGGACTGGCGGATGCGTGTCTCGATCCCCCGTCCCGCCGCGGCCGTCTCGAGGGACCGGTTGATATCCTCCAGCGTGTCCGTACCGTAGACTTCCGGCTCCCGGACGCCCAGCATGTTCAGGTTAGGACCGTGCAACACGAGTATTTTCATCATGGTTTCGCCGATCCGGCGCCGGGGCGCCGCCCTTCTAGTTCCCCGTCGCGAGGACGGACCGGATGTATTCGGCGGGCACGTCGTCGCGGACGGCCACCTCGCCGATACGGATCGGCAGGATGAAACGCGGTCGGCCGCCCACTGACTTCTTGTCGAACTTCATGGTCTCGATCGTAGCCGGGACGTCCAGTCCGTCGCACCGGTGGGGCAGTCCCGCGCGCCGCACCAGTTCGATCAGCCGCCGGACGCTTTCGCCGTCCAGCATATCCATGCGCTCCGCGACCCGGGCGGCGTAGGCCATGCCGATGGCCACGGCCTCGCCGTGCAGCATGCCCGTCTGCGTCTCGATAGCGTGGCCCATGGTATGGCCGAAGTTGAGTATGGCCCGCCGTCCCTGTTCACGTTCGTCGCCGGCGACCACTTCCG
Source organism: bacterium (assembly GCA_965207085.1). GTDB lineage: Bacteria > JAAXHH01 > JAAXHH01 > JAAXHH01 > JAAXHH01 > JAAXHH01. The sequence continues at coordinate 1,702,990 of CBDBLQ010000002.1, forward strand.
CCTTGATCTCGCAGGACCGCGCCACGAGGTGCGCCAGCACGCCGCGGTCGCATTTCAGTATATCGTCCAGGCGCCCCTCAATATAGGCGAACAGGCCGGGGTCTGCAATGACGCCATACTTGATCACTTCCGCCATGCCCGCGCGCAGTTCCCGGTCCGGCAGGCTGTCGAGCGTATCCAGGCTGGCCAGCACGAGCAGGGGCTGGTAGAACGCCCCGATCAGGTTCTTCCCGCGGCGGTGGTCCACGGCCACCTTGCCCCCCACGCTGGCGTCCACCTGGGCCAGCAGCGAGGTGGGGACCTGGATGAACGGAACGCCGCGCAGGAAGGTGGCCGCGGCGAAACCGGCCAGGTCTCCAATGACCCCGCCGCCCAGCGCGATGACGGGGGAACGGCGGTCCATCCGGTGAGCCAGCATGGCGTCATAGAGCTTCTCCGTCCACTGCAGCGACTTCTGCGCCTCGCCGTCCGGTACTTCGACCAGGTCCGGTTCGAACCCGGCCGACCGCAGGGAGTCCGTCGTCCGGCCACCATAGCGTTCCGCGATGCCGGGATGGGTCACGACCAGCGTGCGACCGGTCAGATCGAAGGAAGTCATACGGTGTCCCAGCCGGTCGAGCACATCGGGCCCAATCACGATGTCATAGCTGTCGGGTCCAAGGTCCACCCGGATCACCCGTTCTTCGCTTTCCACCCAGGCCTTCACCATCTCCACCGTTTCCTCGATCGTATGCCGTGACGTGTCGATTTCGTGGTCCGCCCCGCCGTAGACCGGCGCGCGCTCGCGCTGGAGCGACCGGATCCGTTCCAGCGGGTCTTCCCCGGCCAGGAGCGGCCGGGTCCCTGAATCGCCCCGCGTGCGCGCCAGGACCGTCTCTGCCGGCGCGTTCAGGTGAATGACCGGTCCGAGCGACCGCAGCACGGCGAAATTGTCCGGATCGAGCACCGCGCCGCCGCCCGTGGCGACCACCCTGCGCACCCCGTCGGCGAGGCCCCGGATAACCGCCTTCTCGATCGTCCGGAAACCGGTTTCCCCCTGCTGCTCGAAGATCTCGGGGATACGTGCCGCGGACCGCTTCTCGATCAGCGTGTCGGTGTCCACGAAGGGCACGCCCAGGGCCCGTGCGAGGCGCCAGCCCACCGCCGTTTTGCCCGTGCCCATGAAGCCGATCAGGACGATGCCGCCCGTTTGCCGTTTTCCAGGTTCAGCCATTTCCCGTCCGCCTGTTGCCCGTGCCGTTTCCATGACTAGTAGCGCGCCAGCTGGTCCATGTAGCCCTGGTAGTTGCGCTGCATTTCCTCCAGGCTGTCGCCCCCGAATTTCTCCTGCATGGCGTCGGCAACGACGAAGGCCACCACCGCCTCGCCGATCACGCCGGCGGCGGGCACGGTGCACACGTCCGAACGCTCCTTGGCGGAATCGAAGGCCTCCTTGGTCTCGATATCCACCGACATGATCGTGCGCATGAGCGTCGCGATGGGCTTGAGCGCGCCGCGGACGACGATTTCCTCGCCTTCGGTCATGCCGCCCTCCACGCCGCCGGCCCGGTTCGTTTCGCGGTAGAACCGTCCTCCTTCGTAGAAGATCTCGTCGTGCACCTCGGAACCGAGGACCCGGGTCACGCCGAAGCCCAGCCCGATCTCCACGCCCTTCACGGCCTGTATGCTCATGACCGCCTGGGCCAGGCGGCCGTCGAGCTTGCGGTCCCACTGCACGTGACTGCCGAGGCCGGGCGGCGCGTTCAGCACCTTGACCTCGAAGACCCCGCCGATCGTGTCCTTGAGGGATTTCGCCCGGTCGATCTCCGCGATCATCTTCTGTGCGGCGTCTTCGTCGGCGCAGCGCACGGGAGAGGCTTCGGCCCGGTCGATGATCTCATCGTTCGACAGGCCGCTCACGTCCGCGTCCACCTGCCCGATCCGCACCACGTGGCTGAGCACGCGTATATTGAAGGCAGCGAGGAGGGACCGGGCAACCGCACCGACCGCGACCCGCATGGTCGTCTCCCGCGCACTCGCCCGTTCCAGGATGTCCCGCAGATCGCGGCGGTCGTACTTCAGTCCACCCGCGAGATCGGCGTGGCCGGGGCGGGGCCGGGTCACCCGCCGCCTGACCGGGCCTTCGGCCTCCTCGATCGCCATCACGTCTGTCCAGTTCTGCCAGTCCCGGTTCTGCACGACGAGCGAAACCGGTCCGCCCATGGTCCTGCAGTGGCGCACGCCGCCCCGGATCTCGATCGTGTCGGTCTCGATCTGCATTCTCCGGCCCCGTCCGTATCCGCCCTGGCGCCGTTTCAGGTCCCGGTTGATGTCTTCCGCGGCCACCGGCAGCCCCGCGGGCAGTCCTTCGAGGATTGCCGATATGGCCGGTCCATGTGATTCGCCTGCGGTCAGGTATCGCAACATGCCTTCTCCTCCCGGGCCTTCCTGTGCCTTAGCTGTTCTTCCAACGCGCTCCTCATCACTTCGACCGGTGCCGCGCGGCCGGTCCAGATTTCAAAAGACGCCGCGCCCTGGAACAGCAGCATGCCGATGCCGTTCGAGGTTGCCGCGCCCCGCGACCGGGCGCATCGCATCAGTCCGGTCTCCGCCTGGTCGTAACGCGTGTCGTAGACGAACTGCCCTCCGGAGAACCAGTCGCCTTCCAGCGACAAGTCCCCCGGGATCGCGTTGATCACCAGGTCGGCCGTACGGACCGCGGCGCCGAGATCCGATGGCGAAAGCGTGATCGTCCCAGCGCCACCCACCGACGCCGTGTCCCGGGCCCGGTCCGCGTTGCGCGCGGCAATGGTAATCGATACGGCCCCCTGCCCGCGGGCCATGGCACAGGCCGCCCGGGCCGCGCCGCCCGCGCCCAGGATCAACATCCTCGAACCGGCGACGGCAACGCCTTTCTCCTCGAGCGCCCGCAACAGTCCGGCGCCGTCCGTCGACATGCCTGCGAGCCGGCCCGCATGGTTCACGATGGTGTTGACCGATCCGATCCTGCGGGCTTCTTCGGACACCTCGTCCAGATAGGGCAGCACGTCCGTCTTGAGCGGCTTGGTCACGTTCACCCCCGCCAGCCCCAGTCCCCGGATGCCGTCGACGGCCTGCCGCACTTCGGACGTCGCGATTTCGAAGGTTACATACACGTAATCCAGTCCGCAATGGCGAAAGGCCGCGTTATGCATGGCCGGCGAAAGCGTATACCCTATGCCCTGCCCGCATACGCCGACTACGCGGGTCGAACCCGATATGCCAGGGCCGTTGGGCCCGTTTTCGCGTGAAGAGATCATATCGTCCGTCTCGCCGCCTTCACGAAAGCCCGTATCTTGCCATGGTCCTTGCGACCCGGTTCCCGCTCCACGCCGCTGCCCGTATCCACGCCGTAGGGCCGCACGCTGCTTACGGCCTCGGCCACGTTGTCCGGATTCAGCCCGCCGCTCAGGATGACGCGGTGGGGACTGCCTTCCACGACGCGCCAGTCGAAGGTGGCCCCCGTGCCGCCGTACCGGTCTTCGGCATACGTATCGAGCAGTACCGCGCCGACGGGATAGTCCGCGGCATCGGACTTCCACGATGCGTCCCTGACGCGGAAGGCCTTGATGACCGGGCGCTTCAGCGCTTCGCAGAAACCGGGCGGTTCGTCGCCGTGAAGCTGCACGACCTGGATGCCCGCGGTTTCGCAGATTCCGTCTACTTCGCTGGCCGCCGCGTTCACGAATACGCCCACCGGAACGACGAAGGGCGGCAGTTCGGCCACGATTTCCGCGGCCCGTCCCGGCGCCACGCGGCGGGGACTGTCCGCATAGAAAATGAACCCGAGCGCGTCCGCGCCCGCGTGAACCGCCGCCGCGGCGTCCGCCTCGTTCGTGATGCCGCAGATCTTGATCCTGACCGTATTCATGGCCCTGTCATTCATGGCCCTGTCCCCGGGAAGCCGTTCGCCTTCGGATCCCCTGTTGCGCCTTCGCGGCGGACCGGCCCAGCAGAACGTCCAGTTGTCCGCCGATCTCCTCCGCCCCCATCAGGGACTCGCCCACGAGTACGGCGTCGAATCCCGCCTCTTGCAGCCGCAAGACGTCCTCGCGCCCATGGATCCCGCTCTCGCTGACGGTCACGATGCCCCTGGGAATGCGCGGCCTGAGACGTAGCGACGTCTCCAGTGAAACGGTGAAATCCGTCAGGTCCCGGTTGTTGATGCCGATTATGCGGCTGCCCGCCGCCAGTGCCCGGTCCAGTTCCCGCTCGTCGTGCACTTCCACCAGGCAGTGCAGGCCGCAGGCCGCCGCGGTCCGCTGCAGGGCCGCCAGGCGGGCGTCGTCCAGGATGGCCGCGATGAGCAGCATGGCGTCCGCGCCCAGCGCCGCGGTCTCGTGGACCTGGTACTCGTCCACGACGAACTCCTTGCGCAGCACGGGCACGGGGACAGACTGGCGAAGGGCCACCAGGTCCTCGTCGCAGCCCTGGAAGAACCGCCGGTCCGTCAACACCGATATGGCCGATGCCCCGTGGGCTGCGTAGACCGGCCCGATCTCCTCGGGCGCCGCGTCGGGACGGATCGCGCCCTTCGACGGGGATGCCTTCTTGAATTCGGCGATGACCCCGATGCCGTCTCCCTGTTGCAGCGCGCGGTCGAAGGGCCGGATGTCACGGCGGCGAACGGGCCCGGTTTCGGGCAGGGGCGCGCGCCGCTTCCGGTCTTCCACCTCTTCGATCTTATGCGCTACGATACGATCAAGGATATTCATGGCTTCCGTGTCTTTCCCATCCCGTTGATCGGGGTCCGGAGGTTCATTCGGCGGTCATGCGGATCAGCGCGTCGAGTTTCTCCCGCGCCCCGCCTGAGTCGATGGCCCGGGCCGCCTTTTCGATGCCTTCGTCAAAGTCCTCCGCGGCTCCGCCGGCCACGATCGCCGCCGCCGCGTTAAGCAGGACGATGTCCCGCCGGGGACCGTACTCCCCGCCCAGCACGGACCGAATGATCTCCGCGTTCTCTTCCACCTCGCCCCCTTTGAGGTCCTCGATGGACGCCCGCGGCAGGCCGAAATCTTCCGGCGCGACGTTATAGGTCCTCACGACGCCGTCCCGGGCCTCCGCCACGTGGGTCGGCGCGGTTGTGGTCAACTCGTCCAGGCCGTCCGCACTGTGCACCACGAAAGCGCGCTCCGCTCCCAGGTTGTTCAGCACGTGGGCGGCGGTCTGGATGACGCTCGCGTCGTACACGCCCATGACCTGGGCCGTGGTCCCGGCCGGATTGGTCAACGGTCCAAGCAGGTTGAGCACCGTCCGCACGCCGAGTTCCCGGCGCGGACCGCTCGCGAACCGCATGGCCGAGTGGAGGGCGGGGGCGAACATGAACCCGATGCCGATCCCGTCGATGCAGGCGGACACCTTTTCCGGCGGCGTTTCGATATTGACGCCCAGGGCCGTCAGCACGTCGGCGCTGCCCGCCTTGCTGGACGCCGCCCTGCCGCCGTGCTTGGCGATGAACGCGCCCGCTGCCGCGGCCACGAAAGCCGCTGCCGTCGAAATGTTGAACGTATGCTTGCCGTCGCCGCCCGTGCCGCAGGTATCCACGATGGGATAGGCCCGGCATTCGATCCGCGTGGCCCGGGCGCGCATGACCCTGGCGAACCCGGTGACCTCCTCGATCGTCTCGCCTTTCAGACGGAAGGCAACCAGGAACGCGCCGATCTGTGACGGCGTGGCGTCCCCCGACATGATCCCGTTCATGACCTCCACAGCTTCCGCTTCGGTCAGCGAGATCCCGTCGATCGCCTTCGCAATGGCCTGCTGTATCATGGAACCCCGTCTCCTTCCCGTTGCTTGAAACCCGGGACGCCGGCATGAAGACCACTATCGCCCGACCTCGGCATGCAGGCCGCAGATTGCGCGCTTCCCGATCACGGCGACGTACGCCGTGATCGCCCTACCGCCTGCCGCACGATCTCCATGGTCGGCCGGGCCAGTTCCCGCGCGCTGCAGGCGCCCGCTTCCAGCAAGCGGTCGATACGGGACCGGTCGGCCATCAACTCCTCGTAAACCGCCCTGGGGCGTTCCAGTAGACCGTCGACGAGGTCGAACAACTCTTCCTTGGCCGCTTTCCAGGCGATCCGTCCCTGCGCCAGCCGGCTTCGCATCGTCTCGGTCCGGTCTCCGTCCGCGAACTGCCTGTAGATCTCGAATACGAGCGACGTCCCGGGGTCCTTGGGCGCACCGGGCGGACTCGAATCCGTCTTGATCCCGAATATGGCCCCGCGCAGCTGTTCGCGCGACCCGAAAAGCGGTATGGTGTTGTTATAGGCCTTGCTCATCTTTCTACCGTCCGTGCCGGGAATCTCGGCCGTTGAAGGATCGGACAGGTACAGCGGAAGGGTGAGCACGGCGCCGAAGGACCGGTTGAAACGCGCGGCGATGTCCCTTGCGATCTCGATGTGTTGTTCCTGGTCCCGCCCCACCGGTACGTACTTCGCCTGGAACAGCAGGATGTCCGCCGCCATGAGTATGGGATAGGAATACAAGCCCATATTCACCCCGGCGTCCGCGTCCCCGGCGTTCGCGTGCCTGCCGTCCCCGGCGTCCGCGTCCCGGCCGCCTCGCTTGTGACGATCCACTTGCGCCTTGTACGCGTGGGCGCGGTTCATCAGGCCCTTCGGCGTCGAACAGGACAGGATCCAGGACAGCTCGAACACCTCCGGCACGTCCGACTGCCGGTAGAAGACCTGGCGGTCGGGATCCAGCCCGCAGGCGATCCACGTCGCGGCGAGTTCGTGGCACAGGTCCCTGAATCGCGCGGGGTCCTTGACGAGCGTCAGTGCGTGGTAGTCCGGCAGGAAATACATGGCACGTGCTTCGGGAGACCGCCGCGCGAACTCCAGCGCGGGCCGGATGGCGCCGATGTAGTTGCCGAGGTGCGGACTGCCCGTGGGCTTGATCCCCGTCAAGATGACAGCGGGCCGGTTCATGGGACGATTCATGAGTTGGCTCATGGGCCACCCTCCCGGCGCGCGTCCACCGCATCGGCCGCTTTGACCAGTTTCCTGAAGACGTTTTCGATGAGCCGGATGCCGATCCCGTCCTTGAGTGTCATGATGGACTCGGGATGGAACTGCACCGCCGCCACGGGCATCGTGCGGTGTTCGACGGCCATGACGACGCCGTCTTCCGTTTCCGCCGTGACGGTAAGTTCCGGCGGCAGCCGATCGCGTTCGGCGTGCAGCGAGTGATAGCGGCCTACGGTGAAGGACCGGGGGAACCCTTCGAACAGGGCCCCGGTCCGCTCGGCTTGTCCGTCCCGGACGATCACGCGCGACTCCTTCCCGTGCATAGGATAGGGCAGCACGCCCAGGGTGCCGCCGAAATACTGGACGATGCCCTGCAGCCCGAGGCAGACGCCGAAGATGGGCAGCGACCGTTCCAGCGCCGTGTCGATGGCCAGGGCCACGTCGAAATCCGACGGCTGGCCGGGACCGGGCGACAGAAAGACCAAGTCCGGATCGTACGTGTCCATGAGCTCCGTGAGGCGGGACCGCGAGATGCCCGTCCTGACCGTCATGACATCGGCGCCGGTCTGGCGCAGGTAGTTGGCCAGCGTATGCACGAAAGAATCCTCGTAGTCCATCAGCAGCACGCGCTTTCCCGATCCGGCGTCTTCCGCGAATCCGGGACGGGCGCTTCCCCCCTGGGATTCCCGGGGACGCCCGATCGCATCGATGAACGCCATGGCCTTGAGTTCCGTCTCGCGCTCCTCGTCTTCGGGAATGGAGTCGATCAGCAGCGTGCTCCCGGCCCTCACCTCGGCGATCCCGTCCTGGATGCGTATGGTCCGGAGGGTGAGCCCCGTGTTCATGTTCCCGTCGAATCCGAGGAATCCGATCGCGCCGCCGTACCAGGCGCGGCACGACCGTTCGTTGCTTTCGATGAACCGCATGGCCCAGATTTTAGGCGCGCCGGTCACGGTCACCGCCCAGGTGTGCGCGAGAAAGGCGTCCAGCGCGTCATACTCCGGCCGCAGGATGCCTTCCACGTGGTCGACCGTGTGGATCACCAGCGAGTACATCTCGATCTGACGCCGTCCGATGATCCGGACGCTGCCGGGCACGCATATCCGCGACTTGTCGTTCCGGTCCACGTCCGTGCACATGGTCAACTCGGATTCCTCTTTCTCCGAGCTCAGCAGCTTGAGGATCTGGTCGGCGTCGCTAAGCGCGTCGTTCCCCCGGCTGACCGTGCCGGAAATGGGACAGGTCTCGATACGGATCCCTTCACCCCGGACGAACATCTCGGGCGACGCGCCGACCAGGTATTCGCGATGTCCCAGGTTGATGAGCGTGGCGTACGGCGCAGGATTCCGTTCCCTCAGGCGGCGGAAGATCTCGGAAGGCGGGTCCGGGCAGGACTCGTAGAACGTCTGGCTGGGCACGACCTCGAACAGGTCGCCTCGCCTGAAATACTCCTGCGCCTTGCGGACGACGTCGGCATAAGCGCCTTTCTCGAATTCCCTGGCGGCCGTGGCCCGTCCCGCTTGGTAGGGCTGGACGGCGCCCTCCCTGGGCAGGCCCTGTGTGGACCCGCCGCCCGTATTGAATTCGTAGTCGTACCGGACGGCCACCTCGCGATTGTGATCGACCGTCACCAACCGGTCGGGCAGGTAGAGCACCAGGTCGCGCTGGTCCGCAGGGCGGGGAAGCCGGTAGTCCATGGGTTCGAACTGAAAGGCGAGGTCGTAGCCGAAGGCGCCGTAGAGACCGAGATGATGCTCATCCGGGCAGGAGAAAAGATCGATAATCCCCCGCAGGATCGAGAAAACGGAGGGTTGCCGGCTGCGCTGCTCTTCGGGGAAATGTCCGCCGGGCGGATGCACCTCGCCGGTGATGCGGTCTTCGTGACGGGCAACGGCACGCGTGGCCTGCAAGCCTTCGACCTGCGCGAGGATCGCGGGCAGCAACACCCCGCCCCGGGCGTTCAGGGCCTCGATACGAAAGGCGTTTTCCCGGCTTTCGATCCGGATCGGCGGATCGACGAATCCCATGTCCCACCGGGTATACCTGCCGGGATACTCGTAACCGGACGCGAACAGGGCGCCCAGGCGGGCATCGAGCGCGTCGATTACGGGTTCAATGGCTGCGTCCGGAGAAAGATGCTCGGCGTATCGCTTGACGGCCAGACCGCCCCCGGTCTGATATTCGATGGCTTCCAGGTGTATGTGGGTAACTCGCATCGTCCTGTCCCGTTCCCGGTGAACCGATCCTGTAGTATCCCCAACCCTCTAGCGGCCCGTCTTCGATTCACCCCATAAAACAAAAAAGGCCGCTACCTTGTGAGGGTAGAGGCCGGTCAAATCAACGAAGGATGAATCTACTTCAATCAGGCGCCGCTTCGCATGACATGCCGCCTCGTCCCGTAAAAAGGCCACCAGGTAAACAGATCGCTCTGCTTCCGCCAAGCGTAGAATCGGGATGACCGGGACGAACTTGCGGCTGTCATTTCAGTCCAATGCTCAATGTTTAAACCGTTCGGCTGCCGTAGGTCGCATGCGCCATTATAGCGCGGTACGGCGGTAAAGTCAAGGTTTTTTCTCACCAAGAAAACAGTTGCGAATTTGGGGGGCAGCCTGTACCATGCTGGCGTTGTGGAGCAGTCCGAGTCGGCCTTTGGATACGGGGTGCGCCGAATATGCAGGACAGGGAACCCGGTCTGTTCAGGAAGTGGTTCTGGAATACCTATGATTACCTGGGAACGCTGATCGTGATCAACATCCTCTGGCTGCTGCTTGCCCTTCCGCTGGTAACCCTTCCCTTCGCCTTCGCCGGACTGTTCCGTGTCACCGGACGCATAGCGGCCTACGAAGAAACGGGTATCAGGGACTTCTTCGCCCATACCCGCGGGGACCTGGGCCGGAGCTTTCTGCTCTGCGGCCTGTACGCGGGCGTTCTGGTCCTCCTCGCGGCCAACGTGCTCTTCTACGTGCGGCTCATGGAAACCTGGCCATGGACGGGGGCGATACTGAGCGGCGTGATGATGTGGCTGATCGTCTTCGTCTGCATGACGGCCGTTTACGCGCTGCCCCTCATGCTGCGCGAGCAAGTACCGGTCAGGCAGATCGTCCGGACGGGCGTATACCTGGTCGTGGACAACCCGCGGCGTTCCTTCGCGCTGCTGGCGGCCGGTTCCCTCGTCATGGCCTTCAGCCTGGCCAGCGGTATCGGGCTGCTCTTTCTGGGTCTCGGCGCCATCGGCGTCCTGTTCAGCACCGGGCTGAGGGAAATCCTGAAACGATATGAACATAAAGAAGTCGGCGTCCTGGAAGAAGCGCGCGGTTGGCGGGACCTGCTCCGCCCATGGGGGTATTCATGAAGGGGAAGGAGGTCCGCGGCGACGCCGGGGAGGCCACCGCGCCGTTCATCGTGATCGAAGGGATCGACGGGGCGGGCAAGACGACCCAGTTGAAACGGCTCAGGCGGTGGATGGAAACCCGTTACGGAGGTCCGGTCCATACCACGGGGGAACCCACCAACCGCCCCATCGGAAAACTGTTGAAAGACGCCCTTCAGCGCCGGGTGGAACTCGACGGCATTTGCCACGCGCTGCTCTTCGCGGCCGATCGGATCGACCACGTTAAAACGGAAATCGAATCCCACATACACCGCGACATCCCCGTATTGTGCGACCGGTATTTCCTCTCGTCCTTCGCCTACCAGTGGCGGGAGATGCCCGGCGAGTTGGACTGGATCGAGTCGATCAACGCCCGGGCGATCCACCCTCACCTGACCCTTTTGATCGACGCGCCCGCCGAAGTCTGCATGGACCGTATACGCCGGGCGCGGCCGGATACCGAACTGTTCGAGGATCTCGAAACGCTCCGCGCCATCCGCGGAAATTACCTGGAACTGGCGCGGCGGAGAAGCGTCCTGGACCACATTAGGATTATCGACGGCGCGCGCACGCCCGACGAAGTGCAGGAGGAAGCGCGTGCGCGGGTGGAAGAAGTGATGCAGCCTTCCTGCAGCGGATAGTGCCATGCTGACCTACATACTCCGGTTCGTAATGAGATTCCTGGCGGGGATCCTGATCCAGCAGGCCCTTCGTTTCCTGGCCGCCATGGTCATGCGTCCCCCCCGGCCGGCCCGGCCGGAGCCCGAACCCCGGTCCCGGACGCCGAAGAAGCCGAAAACGACCATCGATCCGAGGAACATCGAGGAAGGCAAGTTCGAGGACATCCCCGGGAAGTGACACCGTGAGCAGAATGTAACCGTGAGCAGAGCATGCTGAGAAACTTCACCTGGGTCATACCCTGGCGGCTGGCCGGCATGGCCCTGCCGACGGGCGCTCTTCGAGGTCGCGCGGGCGCTGCGGCGGACCCCGCACTGGTGCAGGACCTGATGCGCCTGAAGGAACTGGGCGTGCGCACCGTGGTGTCCCTGACCCGCGAACCGCTCCTCAGGGGGACGCTGGACCACTGCGAGATCCAAAGCCTGCACATTCCCGTGGAGGACATGACGGCGCCCTCTCCGGAACAGATCCTCCGGGCTGTTGAGTTTATCGATGAGCATTTGGAACAGGGCGGCGTGGTCGTGCACTGCATGGCGGGCATAGGCCGCACCGGAACCGTGCTGGCCGGGTATCTCGTCTGGCGGGGATCCACGCCCGAAGCCGCCATAGCGGAAATCAGGAATAGCCGGCCCGGTTCGGTGGAGACCTTCGACCAGGAGTCGTCGATCTTCCGGTTCGCCGAATCCATGGCCGGGCACAAGGCGTAGGACGAGACGCGCATAGCAAAAAATCGCAAGGGAGGCATCCAGCCCCATGTTCACGATCGCCGTAATTACCGACGAGGTGTCCCAGGACCTGGACAGGGTCATCGCATTCGCCCGTGACTTCAACCTGGACGGGATCGAGATTCGATCGATCTGGGACAAACCGCCCCAGGATCTTGACGACGACGAGATCGCCCGGATAAGGGATCGGACCGGTGAAGCCGGACTGGCGGTCGTCGGCGTGGCGCCACCCTTCTTCAAGTGCGACATAGATGACGACGCCTCGTGCAGGGAACATCTCGAAATCCTCCGCAGGAGCATACGGGTCGCCAGGGGTTTGGACACGCTGCTGGTCCGCGTTTTCGCCTTCTGGAAACAGGATCCCCTCGATAAATACTGGGACCGGATTGTCGACCGGTACCTTGAACCTGTCCGTATCGCCGAGGGCGAAGGCGTCGTGTTGGGACTGGAAAACGAAATGTCCACCATGATCGGCACCGGCGCGGAAACCCGGCGTTTGATCGACGTCCTGGATACACCGGTCGTCAAGCCCCTCTGGGATCCCTGCAACGAACTGTTCGACGACGACGGTCGCGCACCCTATCCCGATGGTTACGACCACATCCGGTCGGACATGTATCACATGCACATCAAGGATGGGGCCAGGGGTACGGACAGGGAGTATGTCAATGTTCCCATGTGCGAAGGCGAGATCGACTACCGTGGTCAGTTTGCCGAACTGGTCGAGCAGGGCTACGAAGGTTGCGTGTCACTCGAGACCCATTGGCGCATCGGACCGGAGCAGATCGAACACGCTCTGCTTGAACTGCCCGGTGGAAAACAGTTTTCGGAGGCGGGAGAGGCGGCCTCCAGGATCTGCATGCGGAACACGCTGGACCTCCTGGCCGAACTGGGCGTTTCCCGGGCGTGAGGCCAGACTGGCGGCCGGTCCGCGTAAAACATCGACCGGAGTCGCGGTTCAACTGGAAAGGGAAGAAAGGGACTTAAGATGAAAGACCACCCGTACAGGACGCACACCTGCGGTGAACTGCGGCAGACCGACGATGGAACGCGGGTGCGGATCGCCGGTTGGGTGCACCGCATGCGGGACCACGGCGGTCTGCTTTTCATCGACCTGAGAGACCACTACGGGATCACGCAGGTCGTCATCACCCCGGAGAGCGGGTTCCACGAGGAGGCGGGGGACCTGCGTTCGGAGAGCGTCGCCACCTTTACCGGCGAAGTGATCCTGCGGGCGAAGGATGCGATCAACCCCAACTTGCCCACCGGGCACATCGAGGTGAAGGCCGATTCCATGACGGTGCTCAGCGCCGCGGATCCCCTGCCCCTGTCCGTCGCGGACGAGCGGGAATACCCGGAGGCCACCCGGCTGACCTACCGCATGCTGGACCTGCGCAGGCAGCGGCTGCACCACAACATCATCATGCGGTCGCGCATCATCGCGAGCATACGGCGCCGCATGACGGAACAGGGTTTCAACGAATTCAACACGCCCATCCTCACCAGCAGTTCGCCCGAGGGCGCCCGGGACTACCTGGTCCCGAGCCGCGTGCATCCCGGCAAGTTCTACGCCCTGCCCCAGGCGCCGCAGCAGTTCAAGCAGCTCCTGATGATCTCGGGGTTCGACCGGTACTTCCAGATCGCCCCGTGCTTCCGGGATGAAGACGCACGGGCCGACCGGTCGCCGGGCGAGTTCTACCAGCTGGACGTGGAGATGTCCTTCGTCGAGCAGGACGACGTCTTCGAAGCGCTGGAGACCCTGTTTTACGGCATGTTCACCGAGTTCAGCGACTGGGACGTCACCGCCCCGCCCTTCCCGCGCATCCCCTACCGCGACGCGATGCTCCGCTACGGGACCGACAAGCCCGACCTCCGGTTCGGCCTGGAGATCGAGGACGTCACCGAAGCCTTCCGGTCGTCGGAATTCAACGCCTTCCGCCAGATCGTCGAGAAAGGCGGCGTCGTCCGGGTCCTGGCCGTCCCGGGCGTGGCCGCGCGGCCCCGAAGTTTCTTCGACAACCTGGACCGGACCGTGAAGGAGGATTTCGGGGGACGGGGCGCGGCGTACATCTCCTTTGCCGAGGACGGGGTCAAGGGTTCCATCGCCCGCGTGCTGGACGAGCCGACCCTCGAACGGCTGAAAACCGTCATCGAACCCGAAACGGGGGCCTCGTGGTTCTTCGTGGCCGACACGGAGGAACGGGCCGGCGACGTGGCGGGCCGCCTCAGGCTGCATTTCGCCGACCTGCTCGACCTGCGGGAACCGGGCGCCTACCGCTTCTGCTGGATCGTCGATTTCCCCATGTACGAATACGACGCCGAATCGGGCAAGGTGATCTTCTCGCACAATCCCTTCTCCATGCCCCAGGGCGGCCTCGAAGCCCTGGAGACCACGCCTCCCCTCGAGGTCCTGGCCTACCAGTACGACATCGTCTGCAACGGTACGGAGCTGTCCAGCGGCGCCATCCGGAACCACCGGCCCGACATCATGTACCGGGCCTTCGAGATCGCCGGTTACTCGGCCGGCGAGGTCGACGCGGAGTTCGGCGGCATGATCAGCGCGCTGAAGTACGGCGCGCCGCCCCACGGCGGCATCGCACCGGGCATCGACCGCATCGTCATGCTCCTCACCGACGAGACCAATCTCCGGGAAGTCATCGCTTTTCCCCTCAACCAGAACGCCCAGGACCTGCTCATGGGCGCGCCGGGGGAGGTCAGCGAAAAACAGCTCCGGGAACTCCACATCCGCCTTCGGCGGTAGCCCGATCCCGCCTCCATTTTATTTTACATACACCCTTGACAATGGCAGGGATGTTGATTATATTTACCTGTCTGTGTTCTTGAGCTGCTCAAGATGCGTATCCGTACTGATTATAATGGGCCACCATAGCTCCAATGGCAGAGCGGCTGATTTGTAATCAGTAGGTTCTCGGTTCGAATCCGAGTGGTGGCTTTCAGTCAGCCAGGGGAGGTTCCAGAGCGGTCAAATGGGACGGACTGTAAATCCGTTGGCTCAGCCTTCGCAGGTTCGAATCCTGCCCTCCCCATGTTTCGCAAAGGGGCCCGGCTGACCAGCAGCTTCAGAACGAAGACCGGCGGGAATAGCTCAGTTGGCTAGAGCATCAGCCTTCCAAGCTGAGGGTCGCGGGTTCGAGTCCCGTTTCCCGCTCTATAAGGTCCCGTGTCCGAGGTTCGGAATAACTGAAGGTTTTTGCCGCAGGACTGTAAAAGCTTATTCTGAACCTTGAACGAAAGCGCCCTTGTAGCTCAGTTGGTAGAGCAACACCATGGTAAGGTGTAGGTCGCCGGTTCAAGTCCGGCCGAGGGCTTGGCACTGAGTTAAGCTGACTTTGAAGACGTTTTCGTTTCGTTAACCTAGCCGGTTCAGGAGAAAGACTCCATGTCGAAGGAAAGATTCGAGCGCACCAAGCCCCACGTGAACATCGGCACGATCGGTCACGTGGACCACGGCAAGACGACCCTCACGGCGGCGATCACCAAGGTCCTGGCCGAGCAGGGCCTGGCCGAGTTCCAGGATTACGACCAGATCGACAACGCGCCCGAAGAGAAGGAGCGTGGCGTCACCATCAACGTGCACCACGCCGAGTACGAGACCGCCAACCGGCACTACGCCCACGTGGACTGTCCCGGCCACGCCGACTACATCAAGAACATGATCACCGGGGCGGCCCAGATGGACGGCGCCATCCTGGTGGTCTCCGCCGCCGACGGGCCCATGCCCCAGACCCGTGAGCACATCCTCCTTGCCAGGCAGGTCAACGTGCCCGCCATCGTCGTCTTTCTGAACAAGTGCGACCAGGTCGACGACGAGGAGCTGCTCGAACTCGTGGAGCTCGAGGTCAGGGAACTGCTTTCTTCCTACGACTTCCCGGGCGACGACATCCCCGTGATCCGGGGCAGCGCCCTGCAGGCCATGGAAGGCGAGGCCGGATCGGACGCCACCACGGCCATCACCGAGCTCATGGACACCGTCGACGACTACATCCCCACTCCGGTCAGAGACGAGGACCGGCCCTTCCTCATGCCCGTGGAGGACGTCTTCTCCATTACGGGAAGAGGCACCGTCGGCACCGGGCGCGTGGAGAGCGGCGTCATCAACAAGAACGACGAGGTGGAGATCATCGGCATCAAGGATACCCGCAAGACGGTCGTCACCGACATCGAGATGTTCCGCAAGTTCCTGGACGACGCGCGGGCCGGCGACAACGTGGGCCTGCTCCTGCGCGGCGTGGACAAGGAATCCTTAGAGCGCGGGCAGGTGGTGGCCAAGCCCGGGTCCATCACGCCCCATACCAGGTTCAAGGCCCAGGTCTACGTCCTCAAGCAGGAGGAAGGCGGAAGGCATACCCCCTTCTTCAACAACTACCGGCCCCAGTTCTACTTCCGCACCACCGACGTCACCGGGTCGGTCGCACTGCCCTCGGGCGTGGAGATGGTCATGCCCGGAGACAACGTCGACATGGAAGTCAATCTCATGCAGCCCATCGCCATGGACCGGGAACTGCGCTTCGCCATCCGGGAAGGCGGCAGGACCGTCGGCGCGGGCGTCGTCACCGAAGTCATCGAGTAGTACGGCAGGTATAGACAGGACCCGGGACGGCGCGGCCGTAAACCCGCCCCCACTGGTCCGGACGAACTTGACATAGAAGACGCGCATAACCGCAGGCCGGCGACGCGAACTGAGCGGAAAACACGGTTCCGGCCTGCCTTTTTATGCGGTGCGCACATGCGCGCGGGCACGCGGGAGAATACGGCCCAGGCCGGCGCAACCGCACGAAGCAGGGATCATGTACGAACGAACGGTGGACTTTCTGAGGGAAGTGAGGACGGAGCTCTCCAAGGTGAGCTGGCCGAGCCGAAACGAACTGATCGGTTCGACGACCGTGGTCATTATCATCACGCTCATCCTGGCCGCCTTCACCGGCGTGATCGACTTCATCCTGTCCATCATTCTGAGCCGTCTGCTCGGGGCCTGACGCGTAGCGACCTTTGATGAGGTGAGTAATGGACAAGCGCTGGTATGTGATTCATACCTACTCGGGTCATGAGAACAAGGTGAAGACCCACCTGGAGAAACTGAAGGTCCGGGAAGGGTTGGAAGATAAGATCGGCGAGATCCTCATCCCTACCGAAGAAATCGTAGAGATGAAGCAGGGGAAGAAGACGTCTACCATACGCAAGCTTTTCCCGAGCTACGTCCTCGTGGAAATGGAGATGGACCGTGACTCCTGGCACCTGGTGACCAACGCGCCGGGCGTTACCCGTTTCGTCGGGAGCGGCCCCCGGCCGCAGCCCCTGCGGGAGAGCGAGCTGAACCGCATACTGCACCGGGACGAGCCGCACAAGGAAAAGGGAGAAGGCGTGGAGATCCCCTACCGGACCGGCGACCAGGTCAAGGTGACGGACGGACCGTTCACCGATTTTACCGGCGTGGTGGAGGCGATACATCCGGACCGGCAGAAGCTGAAGGTCATGGTGAGCATTTTCGGACGCGCGACCCCGGTGGAACTCGATTTCCTCCAGGTCTCCCACGTCACGTAGGAGGGTGCTGTGGCAAAGAAGATAACAACGGTGATCAAGCTCCAGGTACCGGCCGGACAGGCGAATCCGGCGCCGCCGGTGGGATCGGCCCTCGGCCAGCACGGCGTCAATCCCATGGAGTTCTGCAAGGTCTTCAACGCGAAGACCAATGACCAGATGGGGCTGATCATACCGGTCGTGATCACGGTGTACGCCGATCGCAGTTTTTCCTTCATCACGAAGACGCCCCCGGCCGCGGTGCTGCTCAAGCGCGAGGCCGGTCTGGCGAAGGCGTCGGGCGAACCCAACCGGGAAAAGGTCGGCAAGGTGACTCGGGACCAGGTAAGGCAGATCGCCGAACTCAAGAAGCCGGACCTGAACGCCGCGGATACGGAAGCGGCCATGCGCATGATCGAAGGCACGGCCCGCAGCATGGGCATCGAGGTGGAAGGCTAAACGAGAGAAGCCGCAAGGAGACGGGCCATGAAAAGAGGCAGGCGCTACCTGGCCGCCAGGGAGAAAGTGGAAGCGGGGAAAGACTATCCCCTCGAGGACGCGTTGACGATCGTCAAGGAATCCTCGAAGACGAAATTCGACGAGACCGTCGACGTGGTCATGCGGCTGAACGTGGATCCCCGCCACGCGGACCAGATGGTACGGGGCGCCATCGCGCTGCCCCACGGAACGGGGAAGGAAACCAGGGCACTCGTGCTGACCCGGGGCGAAGCGCAGAAGGACGCCCAGGAAGCCGGCGCGGACTACGTCGGCGCCGACGAGTACATCGAGCAGATCGAGAAGGGCTGGACCGATTTCGACGTTGTGATCGCCACGCCCGATATCATGCGTGACGTCGGGAAACTGGGCCGTGTACTGGGACCGAGGGGCCTCATGCCCAACCCGAAGAGCGGCACCGTGACCTTCGACGTCGGGCCCGCGGTTCGGGAAGTCAAGTCGGGCCGGATCGAATACCGCGTGGACCGCAACGGCAACCTGCACGGTCCCGTGGGCAAGGTGTCCTTCTCCGTGCAGCAGTTGTTGGAGAACGCCTCCACGTTCATCGACGCGGTCGTGCGGGCGAAGCCTGCATCCGCCAAAGGGCAATACATCAGGCGTCTTACCGTCTCGTCTACCATGGGACCCGGCGTACAGGTCGACCGCCAGGCGGCGGCCCGAGAGGCGTAGGCGCATCCACGGCCCCGAAAGCCGTTGAAATCAAAGGAGTCTCGACACCATGCCCCAGCCGCGTGCCGTTAAAGAGCAGATCGTCCAGGATCTGACGACGCGATTGAAGGAAACCGAAAGCGTGTACCTGGCGGACCTCACCGGCCTGGACGTGGGCGAGGTAACCGAACTTCGAAGGCGGTTGCGGGCGGAGTCCGTGGAGTGCCGCGTCATCAAGAACACGCTGACGCGCCTCGCCGTCGCGGACGCTGGCCTGCCCGACCTGGGCGAGACCCTGGACGGACCGACGGCGCTCGTCCTGTCGGCCGATCCCGTGGCCCCGGCGAAGGTCCTCATCGATTTCGGCAAGGACCACGAAGAACGCCCCCGCGTCAAGGGCGGATTCCTGACCGGCGAGATCATCGACGCCGCGCAGGCCGCGACGCTTTCAAAGCTGCCCGGCAGAGACGAGCTGCTGGCGAAGACGGTCAGCGGTATCGCCGCGCCGATCACCGGCCTGGTGTTCACGTTGTCCGGCGTACTGGGCGGCCTGGTCCGCACCCTGTCGGCCGTTTCGCAGCAGCAGGCGTCGCAGGAGAGTTGAGGAAGAACATCAAGAACATTAACGGCAGTATCCTTTAAATCCAATGGAGGTAGCATTATGGCCGTGTCCGATATCGTAGATCAGATCGAACAGCTGACGGTGCTGGAATTGAATGATCTCGTGAAGACGCTCGAAGACAAATTCGGTGTTTCAGCCGCGGCGACGGTGGCTGTCGCCGCACCCGGCGCCGCAGACGCGGCCGCGCCGGAGGAAGAGGAAAAAGACGCCTTCGACGTGGTGCTGACCGGTTTCGGCGACAAAAAGATCCAGGTCATCAAAGTCGTGCGGGCGATTACGGGTCTGGGACTGAAAGAGGCCAAGGCACTGGTTGACGGCGTTCCCGGCGCACTTAAGGAGGGGGTCCCGAAAGAAGAAGCCGACGACATTCAGAAGCAGATCGAAGAAGCGGGCGGAACAGTCGAACTCAAATAGGCGGGAAGGTAAGTCAGGACCGGGTCCGCGCGGCAAATGCGGCGATCCCGTCACGCGCTCAGGGTCGTTGCCTTTCGTCCGCGGGTACTATTCACCTACCTGCCGAAAGGAAGTGGTCAGCCGATGGATAATACCCAGATCACACGCCACGATTATTCCAAACTGCCCTCCATCATCGAAATGCCGAATCTTCTGGCGGTCCAGATAGATTCCTTCAACGCGTTCCTGCAGGCCGAGGTGCCCGTTTCCGAGCGCCGGAACCAGGGTCTGCAGGCCGTTTTCCTCGACATATTCCCCATCACGGACATCCACGAGCACTTCTCGCTCGAGTTCA
The DNA here is from genome assembly GCA_965207085.1 of bacterium. Lineage (GTDB taxonomy): Bacteria > JAAXHH01 > JAAXHH01 > JAAXHH01 > JAAXHH01 > JAAXHH01. The sequence continues at coordinate 1,722,824 of CBDBLQ010000002.1, forward strand.
TCGAGTACATGCTCGGCGAGCCCAAGTACACCGTTCTCGAGTGCCAGGAACGGGGCATGACCTACGCGATCCCCCTGAAGGCGCGGCTGCGCCTGGTGATCCGCGAGGAGGGGGACAGTAAAAAAACAACGGCCGACAGGAAAAACGCGAAGGCCGACGGCAAGAAGGTCAAGGACATCATCGAGCAGACCGTTTTCCTCGGCGAACTCCCCCTGATCACGGAGAAGGGCACGTTCATCATCAACGGCGCTGAACGGGTCATCGTGTCCCAGTTGCAGCGTTCCTACGGCGTGTTCTTTTCAGAAGAGACCCACCCAAACGGCAAGCAGCTGTATTCCGCCCGCATCATTCCCGAACACGGCACCTGGCTGGAATTCAGCCTGGACGTGAACGACGTGCTCTTCGTCCATATCGACCGGAAGCGGAAATTTCCCGTAACGCTGCTGCTGCGGGCCCTGGGTTTCGAAAGCAACGAAGAAATCTACCAGTTGTTCTATGCGTTCGACGATGTCAGGTCCAACAAGGCCGGCGAACTGGTCGGCCGGAGCATCGGCGCGCCGGTGGTCGACAAAAAGACCGGCGAGATCGTTGCCGAGAGCGGTGAACCGCTGACGGAAGCGCTGGCGGAGCGTCTGGCCGAAGGGAACGGCCACCCGGGCAAGGTCAAGATCGTCCGGATGGACCCGACCCGGGAGCCGGATGTCCTGGCCAATACCTTCAAAAAGGACACGACCGTGACGTCGGAAGAAGCGCTTTCCAAGATGTACAGCCTGCTACGGCCGGGCGATCCGCCCAACCTGGAAACGGCCCAGGCCCTGATGGACCGCATGTTCTTCAACCAGAAACGGTACAACCTGGCGGCCGTCGGGCGCCACCGGATCAACAAGCGCCTGAACCTGGACGTGCCGATCGATACGACCATCCTGACTTCGAACGACTTCATCGCCATCATCGACTACCTGCTGAAACTGCGCCGGGGCGAAGGCGTCACGGACGACATCGACCACCTGGGCAACCGGCGGACGCGGTCCGTGGGCGAACTCCTCGCCCAGCAGTTCAACACCGGACTGACCCGCATGTCCCGGACCATCCGGGACCGGATCAGCCTCCACGACGCCGACTCGATCACGCCTCAGGACCTGGTGAATGCCCGGACGGTCTCTTCCGTAATCGCCGCGTTCTTCGGCAGCAGCCAACTGTCGCAGTTCATGGAGCAGACCAACCCCCTGGCCGAACTGACGCACAAGCGCAGGCTCAGTTCGCTCGGTCCGGGAGGCCTGGACCGGTCGCACGCCAGCTTCGAAGTCCGCGACGTGCACCATACCCACTACGGGCGCATCTGTCCCATCGAGACGCCGGAAGGTCCGAACATCGGCCTGATCGCCTACATGGGCACCTACGGAAGGATCAACCGGTTCGGCTTCATCGAGACGCCGTACCGCCGGGTCGAAGACGGCCGGATCACCGAGAAGATCGACTACCTGTCGGCCGATCAGGAAGAGGACTACATGATCGCCCAGGCCGCGATTTCGCTGGACGACGAAGGACGCCTCGTCGGCCGTATCCCCACGCGCAACAAGGGAGACATCAAGCTCGTCGACCCCGGTGAGGTCGACTACATGGATGTTTCGCCCAAGCAGATCCTCGGCGTGTCCGCGGCCCTGATCCCCTTCCTGGAACACGACGACGCCAACCGGGCCCTCATGGGATCCAACATGCAGCGGCAGGCCGTACCCCTCCTGCGCACCGAGGCGCCCCTCGTGGGCACCGGCATGGAGCGGAAGGTCGCCGTGGATTCCGGCGCGGTGGTGGTCGCCAGGCAGAGCGGGACGGTCACGCAGGTCTCAGCCGACATGATCACGGTCACGCCGGACGACGCCGATGATTCCGATCTCTTCGACACGCCGCCCGACGTGTACCCGCTGACCAAGTTCAAGAAATCCAACCAGGAGACCTGCATCAACCAGAAGCCGATCGTGCAGACCGGCGCCCGCGTGGAAGCGGGGCAGATGCTCGCGGACGGACCCGCCACGGACCAGGGTGAACTCGCCCTTGGCCGCAACGTGCTGACCGCTTTCATGTCCTGGGAAGGGTACAATTTCGAAGACGCCATCGTCGTCAGCGAAAGACTGGTCAAGCAGGATGTCTTCTCATCCATCCACATCACCGAATTCGAGCTTCCCGCCCGCGAGACGAAAGTGGGCACCGAGGAATTCACCCGAGAGATCCCCAACGTGAGCGAGGACGCCGTCCGCAACCTGGATGAATCCGGTATCATTCGGATCGGCGCCGAGGTGGGGCCCGGCGACATCCTCGTGGGCAAAGTGACTCCGAAGGGCGAACGGGAGCTGTCTCCGGAGGAACGCCTGTTGCGCGCCATCTTCGGTGAGAAGGCGGGCGACGTGCGGGACGCCTCCCTGAAGGCGCCTCCGGGCATGCAGGGCATCGTCATCGACACCCGCCTCTACAGCCGCAAGGACAGCGACAGCGTCGCCCGCGAGAAGGAACGGGAGACCCTGCGCGAGCTCGAGCGCGACTACCAGCAGCGCATCGACCAGGTCAAGGAGACGCGCAACGACAAGCTCAAGGAACTGCTTAGGGGCAAAGTGTGCGTCGAACTGCGGGACGGCGAGACCGACGAAGTCGTGGTCCCGGCCAAGCGGAAATACACGGACGGCCGGCTGGCGGAACTCGAATTCGACCGGGTCATCCAGAGTGAGCGTTGGGTGGTCAACGCGGCCCTGAACGAACAGGTTCGGAAGGTGGTCCAGGCTTCGTCCAAGAACATCCGGGAAATCGAGAACCAGCTGGAACGCGAACAGGAGAAGATCCGGCGCGGAGACGAACTGGCCCCCGGCGTGATCCAACTGGTCAAAGTGTACGTGGCCAAGAAGAGAAAGCTCTCTGTGGGCGACAAGATGGCCGGCCGGCACGGGAACAAGGGCGTCGTGGCGAAAATCGTCCCGGAAGAGGACATGCCCTACCTGCCGGACGGGCGCCACATCGACATCATCCTGAATCCCCTCGGCGTACCGGGCCGGATGAATCTCGGCCAGATCATGGAGATCCACATCGGATGGGTCGCCAGGGAAGAGGGAAGGTATATCGCGACGCCGGTGTTCGACGGGGCGTCCATTGACGAAATCAAGAAGGCGCTGGACGGCGCCGGTCTGCCCGAATCCGGCAAGAGTACGCTCTACGACGGCAAGACGGGCCTGCCCTTCGACAAGGAAGTTACGGTCGGCTACATGTACGTCATGAAGCTGAACCACCTGGTCGAAGACAAGATCCATGCCCGGTCGATCGGTCCCTACTCCCTGGTTACGCAGCAGCCGCTCGGCGGAAAGGCCCAGTTCGGCGGTCAGCGTTTCGGCGAAATGGAGGTCTGGGCCCTGCAGGCCTACGGCGCTTCGTATACGCTGCAGGAGATGTTGACCGTGAAGTCGGACGACGTCAACGGCCGTTCCCGGCTGTACGAGGCCATCGTCAAGGGCGACAATCCTCCGGAACCCGGGATACCGGAATCCTTCAACGTCCTCGTCAAGGAACTCCAGAGCCTGGCCCTGGACGTCCAGCTCGAAGAATGAAACGGTTAACACCTCACCACGGCGGTCACGGAGGGTACTCCGGCCGACGATATGCCGACCGAGGCTTGCAGCGATGATAATGATCAGGAGGTGTCACCAGTGGTCGATCTAATGCACAAGCAGCCCAAGAACCGCAGCACGATCCGTATACAGTTGGCCTCCCCTGAAACGATCCGCAGGTGGTCCTACGGGGAAGTGACGAAACCGGAAACCATCAACTACCGGACGTTCAAGCCGGAACGCGACGGCCTCTTCTGCGAACGCACCTTCGGTCCCGTTAAGGACTGGGAGTGCAACTGCGGCAAGTACAAGCGGATCCGTTACCGCGGCGTCATCTGCGACCGTTGCGGCGTGGAAGTCACGCAGGCGAAGGTGCGGCGGGAACGGCTCGGGCACATCGAACTGGCCGTGCCGGTCTGCCATATCTGGTATTTCAAGTCGCCTCCCAGCCGCATCGGCAACCTGCTGAACCTCTCCATCAGGAACCTGGAACGGGTGATATACTACGAGTCCTACGTCATGCTGGACCCGGGAGACACCGAGTACCAGAAGGGCGAGATCATCGACCAGGACACCTTCATGGATCTCGAGGAGGCGGGCCATGAATTCGAGGCGGACATGGGCGCGGGCGCCCTGCGCCGCCTGCTGTCCGAGATCGACATCGAAGAGCTTTCCGTCGAACTGCGGACCCGGGTAAGGATGGAAACGTCGGTACAGCGGAAGAACGACGCGCTGAAGCGGCTGAAGGTGGTCGAGGCGTTCCGGAACTCCAACGGACCGGACTCCGACGGCAACCGGCCCGAATGGATGATCATGGAAGTGCTGCCGGTCATCCCTCCCGACCTGCGGCCGCTGGTGCCCCTGGAAGGCGGAAGGTTCGCCACCTCCGATCTGAACGACCTGTACCGGCGCGTCATCAACCGGAACAACCGGCTCAAGAAACTGCTCGAGATCCGCGCGCCGGACGTCATCCTGCGCAACGAAAAACGGATGCTGCAGGAAGCGGTGGACGCGCTGTTCGACAACGGCCGCCGTTCGCGGGCCGTGCGAGGCGACGGGAACCGGTCGCTCAAGTCCCTCTCGGACCTGCTCAAGGGCAAGCAGGGGCGTTTCCGCCAGAACCTGCTCGGCAAGCGGGTGGACTACTCGGGCCGTTCCGTGATCGTGGTGGAACCCGAGCTCAAGATCCACCAGTGCGGGCTGCCCAAGAACATCGCCCTGGAGCTCTTCAAGCCTTTCATCATCCAGCGGCTGGAAGACAGGGGCTTCGTGCAGACGGTCAAGAGCGCGAAGAAGATCGTGGAACGCGAGGAGCCCGAAGTCTGGGACATCCTCGAAGAGATCATCAAGGACCACCCGGTCCTGCTGAACCGGGCGCCCACCCTGCACCGGCTGGGTATCCAGGCTTTCATGCCGGTGCTCGTGGAAGGCAAGGCCATCCGCATCCACCCGCTCGTCTGCGAAGCCTTCAACGCCGACTTCGACGGCGACCAGATGCCGGTGCACGTCCCCATGTCCTTCGAGGCCCAGATCGAGGCCCGGGTGCTGATGCTGTCCTCGAACAACATCCTTGATCCGAAGAACGGGCAGCCGATCTGCGCACCCAGCAAGGACATCGTCCTGGGATGCTACTACCTGACCAAGGAGCTCACGGGCTGCCGGGGCGAAGGAAAGATCTTTTCAAGCGTGTCCGAGGTGATGCTCGCCTTCGACAACGACCTCGTGGATCTCCATGCCGTCATCAAGCTGCGTCACGAGGCGAAGATGATCGAAACGACCGTCGGGCGGGTCATCTTCAACCAGATCCTTCCGCCGGAGATCGGCTTCCAGAACGAGGTGTTCGACAGCAAGGCCATCCGGGACATGGTGGCTACCGTATACCGCCAGTTGGGGAACTACCGCACGTGCGTGCTCCTCGACGAAGTCAAGCGGCTGGGTTTCCACTACGCGACCCTTTCGGGCCTGACCTCGGGCATCGACGACGTGGTCATCCCCGAAGAGAAGGCGCAGATGATCCGCGACGCGGAAGCCGAGGTGCTGTCCATCCAGGAACAGTACGAAGGCCACGCCATCACCGAGGGCGAGCGCTACAACAAGGTGATCGACGTGTGGCAGCACACCCGGACCAAGCTGAACGAAGTCGTCGAGACCACGCTGGAGAAATCGGACGACGGCTTCAATCCCTTCTACATGATGATGGCCTCCGGCGCGCGGAGCAAGCTGGACCAGGTGGGACAGCTGTGCGGCATGCGCGGCCTCATGGCCAAGCCCCAGCGGAAGGTCGTCGGACAGGTCGGCGAGTACATCGAGACGCCCATCCTGTCCAACCTCAAGGAAGGGCTTACGGTACTCGAGTACTTCACCTCCAGCCACGGCGGGCGCAAGGGATTGGCCGACACGGCGCTCAAGACCGCCGAAGCCGGCTACCTGACCAGGCGGCTGGTGGACGTGGCGCAGAACGTGATCATCACCGAGGCGGACTGCGGCACGATCCGCGGCATCGAGATCGGCGCTCTGAAAGAGGGCGAGAACGTCATGGAACCGCTGGGCGACCGGGTGCTGGGCCGGGTCGTGCTGGACGACATCTACGACCCTATCACGCGGGAGTTGCTGACGGCCGGCGGCGAGGAGATCAACGAGGAAGTCGCCGACCTCATCGAACAGCGCGGCGGCGTGCAGTATTCGGCCGATCCCGACGCGGAGATGAGCGAAACCGTGCACATCCGGTCCGTGCTGACCTGCGAGACCAAACGCGGCGTGTGCGCCCGGTGCTACGGCCGGAACCTTGCCACGGGCGCCATGGTGGAAATGGGCGAGGCCGTGGGCGTCATGGCGGCGCAGAGCATCGGCGAACCGGGTACTCAGCTCACGCTCCGCACCTTCCACATCGGCGGGATCGCGAGCCGCGACGCCACGCAGAACAAGATTACCACGAAGCAGGCGGGCAAGGCCGTCTTCACCACGGTCGAAACCGTCACCCAGGAGAACGGTCTCCCCGTCGTCACCGGCCGGGCCGGCGAGATCACCATCCTGGACGCCGACGAAAACAGGCGGGCCCACTTCTACATCCCCTACGGCGCGGTCATGCTCACGGAGGACGGCGACGACGTTGAGGAGAACCAGGCCCTGTTCGAGTGGGACCCCTACAACATCCCGATCATCGCCGTCCAGGCCGGCCACGTGCAGCTCGAAGACGTCGTGGCGGGTGAGACGTTGCGCGAGCAACTGGACGACACCACGGGCATGCGGCAGAAGGTAATCACGGAAAACCGGGGACAGCAGGCCCTCCATCCGCGCATCTACATCGCGGACGCCAAGGGCAAGAAGAAGGACGAATACTACCTTCCCACCGGCGCCCACCTGCTCGTTACCGAGTTCACGGACCAGAGCAATACCGAGCGGACCTACGTGCAGCCCGGTACGGTCCTCGCGCGCCTGCCGAGATCCATCGGCAGGACCCGGGACATCACCGGCGGTCTGCCGCGCGTCACCGAACTCTTCGAGGCGCGAAGACCCAAACCCGAGGAGCGCGCCACGGTTGCGGAGGTGGACGGCGTCGTAAAGGTCGCCGGCATCGTCCGGCGCGCCCGTCGCCTTTTCGTGCGGGCCGACGATGGTTCCGAGCGGGAGTATCAGATTCCCCAGGGCCGACATCTCAGCGTGCGGGACGGCGACCGGGTGAAGGCGGGCGAACCCCTGTCCGAAGGGTCGATCGACCCCCACGACATTCTCGAGATCCAGGGCGTAAACGCTGTGCAGGAATACCTGGTCAACCATATCCAGGAAGTTTACCGCATGCAGGGCGTGAGCATCAACGACAAGCACGTGGAAGTCATCGTGCGCCAGATGCTCCAGAAGGTCAAGGTGGACGACCCGGGCGACACGGATTTCCTGAAGGGCGAAGACGTAGACCGCGGCCGGTTCCAGTCGGAAAACGACCGCGTGTTGCGCGAAGGCGGCGACCCGGCGACGAATCAACCGCTGCTGCAGGGTATCGCCAAGGCCGCGCTGAGTACCGAGAGCTTCGTCTCCGCGGCGGCCTTCCAGGAAACGACCCGCGTACTGACCCAGGCGGCCATAGAGGGCAAACGGGACTCGCTCTTCGGGTTGAAGGAGAACGTGATCATGGGGCATCTGATTCCCGCGGGCACGGGGCTGGACCGGTACAGCCAGATGCGGCTCGTGGACGAAGAGGGCAACGAGATCGAGCCGCCGGCCATCGAGGTGGAGCCGCTCTTCGACGCAGAATCGGTGAGCGCGGAGGCCGAGGCCGCCGAAACCGTGCAGAACGTGGCCGAGGCCGAACCGCCGCCCGTGGAAACCGTCTGACGCATGTAGACGCAGTCCATGGCCGGGCGCCGCCGTCATCCCGGCGGCGCTCGTTTTTTGGCAAAAAGCGCTTGACACAGAAAACGGAACTGATTAGATTCTTCGACCTGTGGTTTTTTGGGGGGAATGCGTTTTGACCGGACCCCGAAAACCCGTGTTTCACAGGCTTGTCCGGATCGATACAACAGGGAAGGTTGGGCGGAAATGCCTACGATAAACCAGCTCATACGCCACGGCCGGAAGAAGGCGCAGCGCAAGACGAAATCACCCGCGCTGCGCGGTAGCCCCCAGAAACGGGGCAATTGCCTGCAGGTGAAGACGCAGACGCCCAAGAAGCCGAATTCGGCGTTGCGGAAAATAGCCCGTGTACGCCTGATGAACGGGATCGAGGCCACCTGTTACATCCCGGGCGAGAGCCATAACCTGCAGGAGCACAATATCGTCCTGGTCCGCGGCGGTCGGGTGAAGGACCTGCCCGGTGTGCGGTACCACATCATCCGCGGTGCGCTGGACGCCAGCGGAGTGCCTGACCGGCGCAACGGACGTTCGAAATACGGGACCAAGAAGCCCAAGTAGGCTCAAAGCATACCTGGGCGCAGGTTTGGGAGCGTGAGATGGCAAGAAGGAAAGAAGTCGTAAAACGGGAACCGGAGCCGGACTGGAAGTACAACAGCGTACTGGTATCCAAGTTCATCAACGGATTGATGCGCAAAGGGAAGAAGAGCGTCGCGGAACGCGTATTCTACCAGGCCCTCGATCTGATCGAAGAACGCACGGGCCAGGAACCGCTGCCCGTTTTCGAGAAGGCGATTAAGATCGTCGGCCCCGTCGTGCATGTCAAATCCCGCCGGGTGGGCGGTTCGACCTACCAGGTTCCCATAGAAGTGCGGGAAGACCAGCAGCGGGCCATGGCGATTCGCTGGATCATCGAAGCCGCGCGGGCCCGTTCCGAGAAGAATATGTTCGAGTGCCTGGCGGGAGAGTTTACCGCCGCCGCCAGGGGGGAGGGCGCCGCCGTCCGCCGCAAGGAAGAGACGTACCGGATGGCGGAAGCGAACCGGGCCTTCGCCCATTACAGGTGGTAGCGGCGTATCGATACCACGTCGAAACAGTAAAAACGGATCATCCCTCGCGATGATCCGTACTTTATGAGGTAGATGACGAAGTGACTGAAACAACGATCAAACCGAAAGAGAAAATGTCCGCAGCACACCGCAAGCACGCTTCCGAATCGAACCTGGAAAAGACCAGGAACATCGGGATCATGGCCCATATCGACGCGGGCAAGACGACCACCACCGAACGCATCCTCTATTATACGGGGCGCGTGCGGAGAATGGGCGAGGTCCACGACGGCGCCGCGACCATGGACTGGATGGAGCAGGAGCGCGAGCGAGGCATCACGATCACGTCCGCGGCCACGACGTCCTTCTGGCGCGACCACCGGGTCAATATCATCGATACGCCCGGCCACGTCGATTTCACGGTCGAGGTGGAACGATCGCTGCGTGTGCTTGACGGCTCCGTGGCGATTTTTTGCGCCGTGGGCGGCGTCGAGCCGCAGTCCGAGACCGTGTGGCGGCAGGCCGACAAGTACGGCGTGCCCCGCATCGCCTACGTGAACAAGATCGACCGCGTGGGGGCGGACTTCCACCAGGTCGTCTCCATGATACACGACAGGCTCGGGGCCAACGCCATCCCGATCCAGTTGCCCATCGGCACCGGCGACCTGTTTACCGGGTCCATCGACCTGATTACCATGAAAGCCCGCAGCTACCACGAAGACAACATGGGCGCCACGTACGATGAGCACGACATACCGAAGGACCTGGCCGACTATGCCGCGGAGCACCGGGCCAGATTGATCGAGAGCCTCGCCGAAGTGGACGAGGAACTGATGGAAACCTACCTGGCCGGCGAGGAACCGACGGCTTCCGAATTGCAGGGCGCCATTCGCCGGGCCACGCTGTCGGTCAGCCTGATCCCCGTCCTGGTGGGATCTTCCTTCCGCAACAAGGGCGTCCAGGCGCTGCTCGACGCGATCGTCGACTATCTGCCGTCGCCCCAGGACGTACCACCGGTCTCGGGCAAGAACACGCTGACCGGCGAACAGGAAACGCGGGAGAGCGTGCCCGACGCGCCGCTGTCCGGCGTAGCCTTCAAGATCATGACCGATCCCCACGTCGGCAAGCTGGCCTTCTACCGAATCTATTCCGGCACGCTGCCCGCCGGCTGTTACGTGCTCAATACCCGTACCGGCCGACGGGAACGGATCAGCCGGATCCTGCAGATGCACGCCAACAAGCGGGAGCAGCTCAAGGCGGCCGAAGCGGGTGATATCGTCGCGCTCGTGGGCGTGAAAGACGTGGCGACGGGCGATACGCTTTGCGATCCGGAGTGGCCCATCGCCCTCGAAGCGATGGAGTTTCCCAAGCCCGTCATGTCCGTCGCGGTCGAACCCAGGACCCGGGCGGACGAAGAAAAACTCAGCCAGTCCCTCCAGAAGCTCTCCGAAGAAGATCCCACTTTCCGCGTTTATACCGATGAAGAAACCAGCCAGTTGATCATATCCGGCATGGGTGAACTGCATCTTGAGATCCTGGTGGACCGCATGCTGAGAGAGTTCCGCGTGGAAGCGAACGTGGGGCGGCCCCAGGTCGCCTACCGGGAAACCATCGGCGCCGCCGTGAAGAGCGAAGGCCGATTCGTGCGGCAGTCGGGCGGACGCGGGCAGTTCGGGCACGTGTGGCTCGAAATGGAGCCGGTGCGGGACGGGGACGGCGTGGAATTCGTGAACGGCATCGTTGGGGGAGTCATCCCGCGGGAGTTCATTCCATCGGTCGAGGCCGGCGTCCGGGAAGCCGCCCACAACGGGGTGCTCGCCGGATACACGGTGCAGGGCGTGAAGGTCACCCTGTACGACGGATCCTACCACGAAGTCGATTCGTCCGAGGTTGCCTTCAAGGTGGCGGCCTCCATGGCCTTCCAGGACGGTATGCGCAAGGCCGAACCCGCGTTGCTGGAACCGGTCATGGACGTGGAAGTGGCGGTGCCCAGCGAATACGTGGGCACCGTGGTCGGCGATCTGAACGCGCGCCGGGGGCGCATCGGCGGGATCATTCCCCGGACGGACGCGCAGGTCGTGGCGGCCACCGTTCCCTTGAGCGAGATGTTCGGCTATGCGACTTCACTTCGTTCGGCCACGCAGGGACGGGCCGTGTCCACCATGCAGTTCTCGCATTACGCGGAAGTGCCCGAGAGTATCAAACAGGAAATTCTGGAAAAGATTCGCGGCGGCGCATAACGGTTTTACCATCTGGAGGATATGCAGCATGTCGAAGGAAAGATTCGAGCGCACCAAGCCCCACGTGAACATCGGCACGATCGGTCACGTGGACCACGGCAAGACGACCCTCACGGCGGCGATCACCAAGGTCCTGGCCGAGCAGGGCCTGGCCGAGTTCCAGGATTACGACCAGATCGACAACGCGCCCGAAGAGAAGGAGCGTGGCGTCACCATCAACGTGCACCACGCCGAGTACGAGACCGCCAACCGGCACTACGCCCACGTGGACTGTCCCGGCCACGCCGACTACATCAAGAACATGATCACCGGGGCGGCCCAGATGGACGGCGCCATCCTGGTGGTCTCCGCCGCCGACGGGCCCATGCCCCAGACCCGTGAGCACATCCTCCTTGCCAGGCAGGTCAACGTGCCCGCCATCGTCGTTTTCCTCAACAAGTGCGACCAGGTGGACGACGAGGAGTTGCTCGAGCTCGTCGAACTCGAGGTGAGAGAGCTGCTCTCCTCCTACGACTTCCCGGGCGACGACATCCCCGTGATCCGGGGCAGCGCCCTGCAGGCCATGGAAGGCGAGGCCGGATCGGACGCCACCACGGCCATCACCGAGCTCATGGACACCGTCGACGACTACATCCCCACCCCGGTACGTGACGAGGACCGGCCCTTCCTCATGCCCGTGGAGGACGTCTTCTCCATTACGGGAAGAGGCACCGTCGGCACCGGGCGCGTGGAGAGCGGCGTCATCAACAAGAACGACGAGGTGGAGATCATCGGCATCAAGGATACCCGCAAGACGGTCGTCACCGACATCGAGATGTTCCGCAAGTTCCTGGACGACGCGCGGGCCGGCGACAACGTGGGCCTGCTCCTGCGCGGCGTGGACAAGGAATCCTTAGAGCGCGGGCAGGTGGTGGCCAAGCCCGGGTCCATCACGCCCCATACCAGGTTCAAGGCCCAGGTCTACGTCCTCAAGCAGGAGGAAGGCGGAAGGCATACCCCCTTCTTCAACAACTACCGGCCCCAGTTCTACTTCCGCACCACCGACGTCACCGGGTCGGTCGCACTGCCCTCGGGCGTGGAGATGGTCATGCCCGGAGACAACGTCGACATGGAAGTCAATCTCATGCAGCCCATCGCCATGGACCGGGAACTGCGCTTCGCCATCCGGGAAGGCGGCAGGACCGTCGGCGCGGGCGTCGTCACCGAAGTCATCGAGTAGTACGGGAGAAGGAGGCCGTCATGGCCAACCAGGCGGACCAGAAGATCAGGATCAGGCTGAAGGCCTGCGACCACGCCATGCTGGACAAGTCGGCCAGAGAGATCACCCAGGCGGCGCAGCGGGCCGGCGCGCGGGTCATGGGACCCATACCGCTGCCGACGAAACGGACCGTGTATACCGTCCTGCGCTCTCCCTTTATCGACAAGAAGTCGCGGGAACAGTTCGAAACGCGCGTGCACAAGCGCCTGATCGATATCTATGACACGTCGCAGCAGACGGTGGACGCGCTCCTGAAGCTGGACCTGCCCGCCGGCGTGGACGTGGAAATCAGGGTGTAGGAGTCTAAGGAGATGCACGGACTGATCGGCAGGAAAATCGGGATGAGCCAGGTTTTTGCCGAGAACGGCGACGCGGTGCCGGTCACGGTGATCGAGGCGGGTCCCTGTTACGTCACCCAGGTGAAGACGCTGGAACGCGACGGCTACGAAGCGGCGCAGATCGGATTCGAAGCGAAGAAGGAGAAGCAGACGACCCGGCCGCTGCAGGGCCACTTCAAGAAGGCGAAGGTCGAACCGCATCGCATCGTCCGCGAGGTCGCGGTGGAGGATATCGGGGCCTGCGAACCCGGCCAGGTCGTCGGCGCGGACATTTTCGAGACCGGCGAACGCGTGGACGTGACGGGTTACTTCAAGGGCCGGGGATTCCAGGGCGTCGTCAAGCGGCACGGTTTCCGGGGCGGCGACAAGACCCGCGGACAGAGCGACCGCTGGCGCCATCCCGGATCGATAGGGCAGAGCGCGACGCCGTCCAAGGTCTTCAAGGGCACCCGCATGGGCGGACGGATGGGCAACAAGCGCGTGACCGTCAGGAACCTGCAGGTGGTCGGCGTGGACGCCGAGAAGAACATCCTCCTGGTGAAAGGCGCGGTGCCGGGACACCGGAACGGATACGTACTGATCAACCGGGCCGGGTAGGCGGACGGCGCGGACCGGGAAGGCACGTTGGGAGAAATCATGCCGGTAGTAGCCAAGCTGTTCAACAGCGACGGGACGGAACAGGGCCAGATCGATCTCGAAGAATCGATCTTCGGCATTTCCGCCAATGCGCACGCCATGTACGAGGCGGAGAAGATGTACCGCGCCAACCAACGGCAGGGCACGGCCAGCGCGCAGACCCGTTCGGAGGTGTCCTATACCGGCAAGAAGATGTTCAGGCAGAAGGGCCTGGGCAGGGCGCGCATGGGCTCCAGGCGATCCCCGGTTCGCATCGGGGGCGGCAGGGCCCACGGGCCGAAGCCCCGCAGCTACCGGTACGAAATTCCCAAGAAAGTGAGGCGCCTCGCGCTCAAGTCCGTGTTATCGACCCGCGCGCAGAGCGGGTCCGTGCTCGTGATCGAGTCGCTCGAGTTCAATGCGCCGAAGACCCGGCAGATGGTTTCCGTGCTGTCCAACATGAACGTGCGCGGCAGGAAGTGCCTGGTGCTCATGGACCGAAGCGACGCCGCCGTGTACAAGTCCTGCCGCAACATCGTCGACGTGGACATCAACGTGGCCACGGACACCCACGTGCACGAGATTCTGCGCAGCGACTGCCTCATCTTTACCCGGGAGGGGCTGAAGCAGGTCGAGGAGGCGTTGAAATCATGACGAAGGATCCACGGTCTATCGTGTCGCGTCCCCTGGTGACGGAGAAGAACCACGTGCTTCAGGAGGAGCAGAACAAGTACGTGTTCGAAGTGGCCAGGGACGTAAACAAACTGGAAATCAAGCGGGCCATCGAAGATATCTTCGACGTGCAGGTCGAGTCGGTGCGCACGCTACGCATGAAGGGCAAGGTGAAGCGTCTCGGACGGTTCGAGGGCCGCCGGCCCGACTGGAAGAAGGCCATCGTGAAACTCGCCGACGGCGATATCATCGACCTGTACACGGGGACCTGATCGCGGGGTCGTGACCGAGCGCGACCTGAAGAGGAACACAAGTTATGGCGGTACGCACATTCAGACCCAAGACCCCCGGCCAGCGGTTCAAGACTGTGTCCTCCTTCAAGGAGATCACGCAGGAAACGCCGGAGCCCTCCCTCGTCCGTCCCCTGAAGAAATCGGGCGGGCGGAACAACCTGGGACGCACGACGGCCCGCCACCGCGGCGGCGGACACAAGCGGCGCTACCGCGTCATCGATTTCCGGCGCGACAAGACCGGCGTGCCGGCCAGGGTCCATGCCATCGAGTACGATCCGAATCGTTCGGCGCGGATCGCGTTGCTGCACTACGCGGACGGCGAGAAGCGCTACATCCTTGCGCCGCTCGGCCTTTCGGTGGGTCATACAGTCATGTCCGGAAGTCAGTCGGAGATCCGGAGCGGCAACCATATGCCCCTGGACCACATCCCCCTGGGTACGATGTTGCACAACATCGAGCTCTCGCCCGGGCGCGGCGGACAACTCGTACGTTCCGCCGGCGGGGCCGCCCAGTTGATGTCGCGAGACGGCGGCTTTGCCCAGTTGCGCCTGCCCTCCGGGGAAATCCGGCGGGTACCCGAGGCGTGTTCCGCCACGATTGGACAGGTGGGCAACACGGACCACGAGAACATATCCCTCGGCAAGGCCGGGCGCGCCCGGTGGCTGGGGCGGCGCGGCTATTCCCGCGGCGTGGCGAAGAACCCCGTGGATCACCCCATGGGCGGCGGAGAGGGCAAGAGTTCGGGCGGGCGGCACCCCGTGTCCCCGTGGGGAAAGAAGACCAAAGGCTTGCGGACGCGCAGGAAGAACAAGAAATCGGATACGCTGATCATCAAGCGGCGTAAATAGTCGAGCGTAGATCGCGGGAGGCGATGATGGGCCGTTCGGTCAAGAAGGGACCGTACATTGACGCCAGCGTCAAGAAGAAGATCGACGAACTGAACCGGACCGGCGAGAAGCGGGTGGTCCGCACCTGGGCCCGCGCGTGCACGATCACGCCGGACTTCGTCGGGCATACACTGGCCATTCACAACGGCAACAAGTTCATACCGGTCTACATCTCGGAGAACATGGTGGGCCACAAACTCGGTGAATTCGCGCCGACGCGCACCTACCGGGGACACAGCGGACGGGTCACGGAACGGTCCACGCAGCTTAAGTAACCGGACGTGAGGAACAGGGGAGAAAAAAGCGATGGAAGCCCGTGCAACGGCGCGGCAGGTACGCGGCTCCGCACGCAAGATTCGCCAGGTGGCGGATATGATCCGCGGCCGGTCCGTGCAGGAAGCCCTGAACATTTTGCAGTTCGTGCCCAAGGCGTGCGCCCGGCCGATCGAGAAGACCGTGCGTTCCGCGACGGCGAACGCCATGAACGTGGACGACGAACACACGCTGGATATCGAGGACCTGAAGATCAAGACCGTTTACGTCGACGGCGGGCCGGTCATGAAACGCATCCATTACGGCCCCCGCGGCAGCGCGTCCACGATCCGGAAGCGCACCAGCCATATCACCGTGGTGGTCGCGGACTAGCCTGGACTAGTCCGGACCGGATCGGCTAGGCGCGGACGGCCATCCAACCGGTAGGTTCAGACGACAGGAGTTGACGAAGTGGGCCAGAAAACACATCCGATCGGTTTCCGTCTTGGCGTGATCAAGACCTGGCAGTCCAACTGGTATTCCGACAGGAACATGGCGGAACTGCTCCAGGAAGACCTCATGATCCGCCGCTATGTTAAGAGCCGCCTCTCGCGGGCCGGCATCTCCAAGGTCGAAATCGAGCGGGCGCCGCAGAAGGCCACCATTACCATTCACACTGCCCGTCCCGGCATCGTGATCGGACGCAAGGGCGCCGAAGTGGACAAACTCAGGGATGAACTTCAGCATCTGACCGGAAAAGAGATCTACATCAACATACAGGAAATACGCCGGCCGGAACTGGACGCCCAGTTGATCGGCGACAGCATCGCCCGGCAGATCGAACAGCGGATCAGTTTCCGCAGGGCTATGAAGAAATCCATCACCGCGGCCATGCGCATGGGCGCCGAGGGCATCAAGATCACCTGCGGCGGCCGGCTCGGCGGCGCGGAGATGGCCCGGTCCGAGTCCTTCAACGACGGACGCGTACCGCTTCACACGCTCCGGGCGGACATCGACTACGCGCGGTCCACCGCCCACACCACCTACGGGTGCATCGGCATCAAGGTGTGGATCTGCAAGGGCGAGATCATCAAGGGCGAAGAAGGGGAAGCCGGGGCAGGACAGGCGACGATGTAGGACGGGTTACCGGGCGGGACGCAGCCATTCAGGACCGGTTGACCGCCGCGCCCTCCGACCGGACAGGCGGACCATTCGAGGAGACATCGAGATGTTAATGCCGAAGCGACTGAAATACCGCAAGAAACAGCGCGGCCGCATGACGGGCACCGCGACGCGCGGCGCCACGCTGGAATTCGGCGATTACGGTATTCAGGCGCTGGAACCGGGCTGGATCACCAACCGCCAGATCGAAGCGGCCCGTATCGCTATGGTCCATCACATGCGGCGTGGCGGCAAGGTGTGGATCCGCGTCTTTCCGGACAAGGTCCTCACCGAAAAGCCCGCCGAAACGCGCATGGGCAAGGGGAAGGGGAACCCCGAGCACTGGGTGGCCGTGGTGAAGCCCGGACGCATCCTTTTCGAACTGCGGGGCGTGGCCTCCGATATGGCCCGGGAATCCATTGCGCTGGCCCAGCAGAAGTTGTCGGTCAAGACCCGCCTGGTGGTCCGCGAAGACCTCTAACGGGCCTGTTCTCGAGGAAGGGAAGGCATGAAACTGTACGAACTTCGTCAACTGTCCGAGACAGAGCTCCGCGACCGGGTGGCCGAATTGAGGGAAGAGATCTTCAACCTGAACTTTCAGAAGGCGACGCGGCAGATGGCGGATGCGAAACGCATCTCGTCGTCGCGCCGGGAAATCGCCCGGATTCTCACGCTCCTGCACGAGGATGAACTCCAGATCCGATCCATCCAGGCGACGGGCGATGAGAACCGGGAAGACGGACAGGGTGATCCGGGAGAAGACGCATGAAGGAACGGGGACACAGGAAGAACCGCGTGGGACGCGTGCTCAGCAACAAAATGGAAAAGACCATCACCGTCGCCGTAGAACGGATGATGAAGCATCCGTTCTACGGCAGGTACGTGCGGCGCACCACCAAGCTGACGGTCCACGACGAGGAACAGACGTGCCGGATCGGCGACATCGTCCGGGTCACGGAGACGCGTCCGCTGAGCAAGAACAAGCGCTGGCGGCTGACGGAAGTTATCCAGCGCGCGGAACAGGTCTAGTCTTCCTTAAGGCATGGCGGCAGCCTTAAGGAAGACGGCGAACGGGACAGAGACAAGATGATTCAAGAGTATACCTGGCTGAACGTCGCGGACAACACGGGTGCCCGGCAGGTCCGTTGCATCAAGGTCCTGGGCGGCACCGGTCGGCGGTACGCCAGCGTGGGCGACCGGTTCGTGGGATCGGTGAAGGAAGCCGCTCCCGGCGGTTCGGTGAAGAAGGGCGAGGTGGTAAAGGCCGTGGTCGTGCGGGTCCGCAAGGAAGTGCGGCGCAGAGACGGGACCTACATCCGGTTCGACGAGAACGCGGCCGTGCTGATCGACGACCAGGGCGAACCGAGAGGAACGCGCATATTCGGCCCCGTCGCCCGGGAACTGCGCGAGCGCGAATACACCCGCATCGTTTCGCTCGCCCCCGAGGTCCTCTAGAGTTCGGACGCCCGGCGAACGAAGGGCCGGCGAACGGAAGGCCGGCGGATGAAATTCCGGCGGGAAGGAGCGGATGGAATGCATGTCAAGAAGGGCGATACCGTCGTAGTGCTCGCCGGCGAAGCCCGCGGTGAGACCGGACGGGTGCTGAAGGTGTTGCCGGACAAGAACAAGGTCATCGTGGAAGGGCTGAACTTCGTAACGCGCCACACGCGGCCCACCCAGACCAATCCGCAGGGCGGCCGGCTCGAAAAAGAGGCCCCCATGCACGCGTCCAACGTGAAAGTGATCGCCGAGGGATAACGGGAATAAAAGCATGGCACGATTGAAAGAACAGTACAACAACGAGATCAGGCCCGCGCTGCTGCAGCACTTCGGTTACGGCAACACCATGCAGGTGCCGCGGATCGAGAAAGTGGTCCTGAATATGGGCGTGGGCGAGGGATCGCAGAACGCCAGCCTGTTGGACAGCGCGGTTTCGGAACTGACGGCGATTACCGGGCAGAAGGCCGTGGTGACCCGGGCCAGGAAGTCCATTTCGAATTTCAAGATACGGGAAGGCATGGCCGTCGGCTGCCGGGTGACCCTCCGGGGCGCCCGCATGTATGAATTTCTCGACCGCCTGATCAACGTGGCGATTCCCCGTATCCGCGACTTCCGCGGCGTGTCGACGAGGTCGTTCGACGGGCGGGGAAACTATACCCTCGGGTTGACCGAGCAGACGATCTTCCCCGAAATCGACTACGACCAGGTCGACCTGTTCCGGGGCATGGATATCACGATCGTAACTTCGGCGGATACCGATGAAGAGAGTGCGGAGTTGCTCAGGCATCTCGGCATGCCCTTCAGGGATCAGCCGGTGTAGGGTCCGGGTAGTCCGGTGGGCCGGATGGTCCGCACGTTGCGGGCCGTATCAGCAGGGAAGCGGAAATACCGAGAGGGGGACGAGTGGCCAAGAAGTCGTTGATCGCAAAGGCGAATAGGAAGCCGAAATACAAGGTGCGCGCGTACAACCGCTGCAGGCAGTGCGGACGCTCCCGCGCCTACATGCGCCGCTTCGGCATCTGTCGCATCTGTTTCCGGACACTGGCCCTGCAGGGCGAGATTCCAGGTGTGACAAAGGCCAGTTGGTAGAAGCACGACGCAGTTTCACAGGGAGAACCGCAAGATGTCAATGACGGATCCGATCGCGGACATGCTGACCCGGATACGCAACGCGTGCCAGGCGAAGCACCACCGGGTCGAAGTGCCGGCCTCGAAGGTAAAGGCGGAAATCGCCCGTATCCTGTTGAACCACAAGTTCATCAGTCACTATACCCAGGTGGAGGACGGGAAACAGGGCATCATCCGGATCTACCTCAGGTACGGGCCAGTGGGCGAATCGATCATTTCCACGCTCAAGCGCATCAGCAAGCCCGGCCGGCGGGTATACGTGAAGGCGGACGGCCTGCCCCGGGTCCTGAACGGCCTCGGCGTGGCCATTTTGAGCACGCCCAAAGGCATCGTCACGGACCGCGAAGCGCGCCAGCTGAATACGGGCGGCGAGGTGTTGTGTTACATCTGGTAGCCAGGAACACCGGAAGGAGTCGGGGTGTCACGAATAGGTAAACTGCCGATAGCGATCCCGGACGGGGTCCAGGTTTCGATAGACGGCCGGACCGTCAGGGTGAAGGGTCCGAAGGGCGAGCTTTCCCACCGGATACCCACCCAGATCGGCGCCGTACTGGAAGACGGGCACCTGGTGGTGGCCCGCCAGAACGAGTCCAGGCAGGCGCGCGCCCTGCACGGGCTGAACCGTTCATTGATCGCCAACATGGTGGAAGGCGTCGTCAACGGGTACGACCGGACGCTCGAAATCGTCGGCGTGGGCTACCGGGCGGAGCTCAAGGGCAGCAACCTGACGCTCAGTCTGGGGTATTCCCACCCCGTAATCTTCCAGGCGCCGCCGGACGTGGACCTCGAGGTGACCGATGGCAACCGGATAACGGTCCGGGGCATCGACAAACAACTCGTAGGCCAGGTGGCCGCGGTGATCCGGTCGTTCAAGAAACCGGAACCCTACAAGGGCAAGGGCATACGCTACGACGACGAACAGGTACGCAGGAAGGCCGGCAAGACCGGGGCGGCCTGACGGGAGATAGGCAGGGACCATGTCCAGGAAAACGCAGCAGAGAGCCAGGATGCGGAAGGTCCGCCATCGCCGGGTAAGGAAGTCCATCCGGGGCGACGCGGCCCGTCCGCGCCTGAATGTCTTCAGGAGTCTAAAGCACATCTACGCCCAAGTCATCGACGATACGGCGGGAGCCACGTTGCTGTCCCTTTCCACCAACACGCCCGAGATCAGGTCGCAGCTGGAATCGGGGATGGACCGGAAGGCGCAGAGCAGGCTCGTGGGCAGGGCGCTGGGAGAGAAGATGAAGGCGCAGGGCGTGTCCCGCGTGACCTTCGACCGCGGTGGATATCAGTATCACGGCCGGGTGAAGGCCCTCGCGGAAGGCGTGCGCGAATGCGGTCTGGAGTTCTGAAAGTCCGCGCCGCTTAAGGCCGGAACGTCCGGCGTGTAATATTGCCCGGCGTAATATATCACTGATGAAGGGAGCGTAAATTGCCGAGAATCAATCCCGATGAGTTCGATCTGTCGTCGGAACGCCTGGTCGATATCAATCGGGTTGCCAAAGTCGTCAAGGGCGGCCGCACGTTCAGCTTCAACGCGCTGATCGCCGTGGGCGACGGCAACGGCCATGTGGGCCTGGGCATGGGCAAAGCCCTGGAACTTTCCGAGGCGATCCGCAAGGCCGCGGAAACGGCCCGGAAGCACCTGCACAGGGTGCCGATAGTCAAAGGCACGATCCCCCACGACGTCATCGGGAGGTTCAGCGCGGCGGAAGTGATCCTGAAACCGGCATCTCCCGGTACGGGGGTTATCGCCGGGGATGCGGCCCGGGCGGTGCTCGAGTCGGCGGGCATACACAATATCCTCACGAAATCGATCGGTTCCTCCAACCCGTACAACGTGGCCAAGGCGACGCTGCAGGGACTGCTCGATTTGAAAGTGGCCTCCGAGATCGCCGACGCGCGCGACGTGGATATCGAGGAACTGAAAGGGTAGTCTATGGCGACGCGACTGCGCATTACACAGCGGAAAAGCGCCATCGGCAGGCACCGGCGGCAGAAGCGGACCCTGGAAGCGCTGGGCATACGGCGCATGCACCACAGCGCCGTGCATGACGACACGCCCCAGATACAGGGCATGATCGCACGCGTCGGCCATCTGGTGGAAGTGGAAACCATCACGACGGACGACAAATAGCTGGCGGGTTTCGTGAAGAAAGGAAGACGGCTGTTATGAAAGTCGACAGTTTGAAACACGCTTCCGGCGCGGTGCGCAAGGTAAAGCGCCTCGGCCGCGGTCCGGGCTCCGGCACGGGCAAGACCGCCGGCAGGGGGCACAAGGGCCAGCGTTCCAGGTCGGGCAAGAAGATCCACCCTTCGTTCGAAGGCGGGCAGATGCGCCTTGTGCGGCGGCTGCCGAAGCGCGGGTTCACCAATCTGTTCCGCAAGACCTATCAGATCGTCAACCTCCGCGACCTCGAGGGATGGGACGAAGAGACGGTCGTGAACCCCGAATCGCTGGCGGACCGGCGCCTGGTCCGGAAATCCACGGAACCCGTCAAGCTGCTCGGCGAAGGCGAGGTCGACCGGGCCATGAAGGTGAGCGTCCACAAGGTCAGTGAGACGGCGCGGCAGAAAATCGAGGCGGCGGGCGGATCGGTCGAGGTGATCTCCGGATGATCGAGGCTTTCCAGAACGTATTCCGGATCCCGGAACTGCGGCGGCGCATCATCTTCACCCTCAGTCTGCTGGCGGTGTACCGGATCGGCGGCCAGATCCCGACGCCGGGCATCGACCACGAGGTGTTGAGCGCTTTCTTCAGCCAGATGGGCGGGACCATATTCGGGCTGTACAACATGTTCGTGGGCGGCGCGTTCGAGCGCGCGACCATCTTCGCCCTCGGCGTGATGCCCTATATCAGTTCGTCTATTATCCTGCAGCTGCTGGGGTCCATGTGGCCGTACCTGCAGAAGCTCCAGAAGGAGGGACAGGAGGGACAGAAGAAGATCAACCAGTACACGCGCTACGGCACCGTGTTGCTGTCGCTGGTACAGGCCCTCGGCATCAGTTACTGGCTCCAGGACATCCGCGATGAGGTCGGGCGCTCCGCCGTCATCGATCCCGGGGCGGGTTTCATCTTCGTGACGGTCGTAACGATGACGACCGGCACCATATTCCTGATGTGGCTGGGCGAGCAGATCCAGGAGCGGGGCATCGGGAACGGCATCTCGCTGATCATCTTCGTCGGCATCATCGCCCAGTTTCCCATCGCGGTCACGAGCGAGATCGACGCGGTGCTGAACGGACTGCGCAGCGGCCTCGTCGAGATCTTCATCGTAGCCGTGTGGGTCCTGATTATCGCTTCGGTGGTGCTGATCACGCAGGGGCAGCGCAGGATCACGGTACAATACCCGCGGCGCGTGGTCGGCCGCAAGGTGTACGGCGGGCAGAGCACGCACCTGCCGCTGCGCGTCAACGCCGCCGGCGTGATGCCCATCATCTTCGCACAGTCGATCATGTTCGTGCCGGGCACGTTTTCTAGCTTCTTTCCGAACATGGCCGTGTTCCAGACCATGGTCGAGTGGTTTCAGCCCGGCGCCTTCATCTACAACGCGATGTACGGACTGCTGATCGTCTTTTTCACGTATTTCTATACATCCATCATATTCAACCCCGTGGACGTGGCGGACAACATGAAGCGCGTCGGCGGATTCATCCCGGGGATTCGGCCCGGAAAAAGAACGGCGGACTATCTCGATCACATTCTGACACGCATTACGTTGCCCGGCTCGGTGTTTCTGGCGATCATCGCTATCGTGCCGTTTCTCATCATCCGAAGCATGAACGTCTCGCTAAGCGCGTCCTCGTTCTTCGGCGGCACCGCGTTGCTGATCGTGGTGGGCGTCGCCCTGGACACGCTCCAGCAAATCGAGTCGCATCTCGTGTCCCGCCACTACGAGGGATTCATGAAACGCGGTCGCGTACGCGGTCGGTCGGGCTAGACTTCGGAACCTTTGTGCCAAGCGCCTGGCGGTCGGTCCGGCTTTAAGGGCGCCAGGTGAGCAGGATATGCGACTGATACTACTCGGAACGCCGGGGGCGGGAAAAGGCGAGCAGGCAACGAGGTTGTCGGGGAAATTCAGCATTACGCACGTTTCGACAGGCGACCTGTTGCGGCGTGAGATGGAGGAAGGGACCGAGGTCGGGCGCAGGATATCGGAATTCGTGAACCGGGGCGAGCTGGTTTCCGATGCCGTCACGCAAGCCCTATTGGAAAACCGACTGCGTGAAGCAGATTGCGCGGCCGGGTTCATCCTGGACGGCTTCCCGCGGAACCTGAACCAGGCCGATTTCCTGCAAGCGGCGCTGAAGCGCATGAAAGCGCCCGTGGACGTGGTGCTCAACATCGAGGTACGCGACGGTACGGTGATCGACCGCCTGGTCATGAGGAATCGATTGGACGACGCGCCGGAGACCATACGCCACCGGCTGAAAATCTACAGGAAGGTTACGGCGCCGCTCGTCGATTACTACGACAGGGCGGGCATTCTGAAGCGGATCGACGGCGATGGTTCGCCAGAGGAAGTAACGCAACGCATACTGAAGTGCCTGGCCCGCGAGGACTGAAGCCCGCAGGGCTTAAGCCAGGCCGGATAACGACCATGGCCGTTGCAGGGCGCGGCCGAACGGTGAGAGGTGAAACCCATGCCGAAAGAACCCCCGGTACAGGTGGAAGGTACGGTGGTGGAGCCTTTGCCCAATGCGTCGTTTCGCGTTGAACTGGAAAACGGCCACAGGGTCCTGGCCCATATATCCGGCAAAGTACGCATGAACTTCATAAAGATCCTGCCGGGCGACAAGGTCATGGTGGAACTGTCGCCTTACGATCTGACGCGCGGGCGGATTACCTATCGTTACAAGTAAGCCCGGGCAAGGCTGCATCCGGGGCACGGTAACGACGGGGAACCCGGCGCAAGCGCAAAACGAACTGTAACGCGAGGACCGGAAGATGAAAGTACGCGCTTCGGTAAAGAAAATCTGTGAATACTGCAAGGTCATCCGCCGCAGGGGCGTCGTGCGAGTGCTCTGTCGCAACCCGCGCCACAAGCAGCGGCAGGGATAGCAACGACCCGTTGCCAAGGAGGGCAAGGTGGCACGTATCGCCGGGATCGATCTGCCCCGCGACAAGCGCGTGGAGATCGGCATCACCTACATTTTCGGAATCGGACTGACAACCGCCCGGAAGGTGCTCGACGCGACCGGCATCGATCCGGAAACCCGCGTCCGGGACCTGACCGACCGGGAGATCACGAAGCTCCGCCAGAGCATCGAGAACGACTACCAGGTCGAGGGCGCGCTACGCGGCGACATTACGTTCAACATCCGCCGATTGATGGACATCGGCTGTTACCGGGGCCTGCGTCACCGCCGCGGGCTGCCGGCGCGGGGACAGCGGACTCGTACGAATTCCCGGATACGCAAGGGACCGCGGCGCACTATCGGCGCAAGGCGCAAGAAGACGTAGCGACTCACATTATTCCGTGGAGGTAGAAGGTTGGCTAATGCAAGGCGAAGCCGCGCCCGGAGACGAGACCGGCACGTGGACTCCATAGGCGTGGCCCATATAAAAGCGACATTCAACAATACGATCGTAACCCTCGCCGACCTGCGGGGACACACGATCAGCTGGTCGAGCGGCGGCAAGGGGGGTACGTTCCGCAACTCCCGGAAGAGTACGCCGTTTGCCGCGCAGATCGCCGCGGAAGCCGCGGCCAAGGAAGCCATTGAACTGGGACTGAAGCGCGTCGAGGTCTGGGTGAAGGGGCCCGGCGCCGGCCGCGAATCGGCCATTCGGGCCCTGCAGGCCGCGGGCCTCGAGATTTCCGCTATCAAGGACGTAACACCCATTCCCCACAACGGATGTCGGCCTCCGAAAAGACGTCGTGTCTGATCGTGAATCGCCGGGCGGACGCCGGGACCTTTAATGGCCCGCCTGGCGCAGGCCGCCCGGGTCGAGCGTGATAGGAGAAAACATGTCTCGTTATACGGACGCCAACTGTCGCATCTGCCGGCGGGAAGGCGTGAAGTTGTTCCTGAAAGGCGATCGGTGCTTTTCGGAGAAATGCGCGGTGGACCGCCGCGCTTTCCCGCCGGGCCAGCATGGTTCCGTCGGTCGCAGGAAACCCACGGAATACGGGCTTCGCCTGCGTGAAAAGCAGAAGACGCGCAAGACGTACGGAATCGGCGAAGGTCAGTTCCGCTCGTACTTCGTGAAGGCGGCCCGGACCAAGGGCAACACGGGCGAACGCCTCCTGCAGCTGCTCGAAACCCGGCTGGACAACATCGTGTACCGCCTCGGCTTCGCGCCCTCGCGCAAAGCCGCCCGCCAGCTGGTCCGCCATCGCCATATCGTGGTGAACGACCGCATCGTCAATATCCCCTCGTACATCGTCCGTACGGGTGAAACCATCCAGGTCAAGGAGAAGAGCCGCCAGCTCGACTGTATTCACGCGTCCTTGAGCGCCGCGAACCAGCGGCCGGCGGTAAACTGGCTGGACCTGGACAAGGCTACGCTGGCCGGACGGTTGCTGGAAGCCCCCGTTCGGGAAAACATACCGACACCCGTACAGGAACAGTTGATCATCGAGTTGTATTCGAAGTAGGGCCGTCACACTGCC
This sequence comes from bacterium, assembly GCA_965207085.1. Lineage (GTDB taxonomy): Bacteria > JAAXHH01 > JAAXHH01 > JAAXHH01 > JAAXHH01 > JAAXHH01. The sequence continues at coordinate 1,748,765 of CBDBLQ010000002.1, forward strand.
ATCCACGTGTTCACTCGAAGCGCGCGACGAGGGGCAACATACGCTATGAAATTAAAGAACTTCCAGATGCCGAGAGGCGTCTTAGTCGAAGACGATACGGTAACCGATGGCTACACCAGGTTCGTGATCGAGCCGCTGGAACGAGGATTCGGGACGACGATCGGTAATTCTATCCGGAGGGTCCTGCTTTCCTCCCTGCCCGGTGCCGCCGTGGTCGGCGTCCGGATCGACGGCGTCGCCCACGAGTTTTCCACGATGCCTAACGTGATGGAAGACGTGGCCGAGATCATCCTGAACCTCAAGGAATTGCGGCTCATCCTGCACAGCGACGAGCCCAAGACGCTGATGCTCGAAGCGGAAGGCAAGGGCGACGTTACCGCCGAAGACATACAGACGGACGTCGATGTGGAGATTCTCAATCCGGATCTTCATATCGCGTCCTTGGACGAGGGCGGACAGTTGCGCATGGAGATCCATGTCGACAGCGGACGGGGATACGTGATCGCCGAGCAGAACAAGATGCCGGACCAGCCCATCGGCGTAATCCCCATGGATGCCATGTTCTCCCCGGTAACGCGCGTGAATTTCCAGGTGGAGAACACGCGGATCGGTCAGCGCACGGACTACGACCGGCTCGTGCTGGAAGTCTGGACCGACGCCAGCGTGGGTCCCCGGGACGCCCTTTCCACCGCGTCCCAGATCCTGCGGAACCACCTCCAGCTGTTCATCTCCATAGACGATCAGTTCATCTCCGAGCCCGAAGAGGAAGTGGACGAGAAGGCCGAAGAGATCAAGAAGCTGCTGCAGATGAACGTGGAGGAGCTGGAACTGTCCGTCCGCTCCAGCAATTGCCTGCGGGCCGCGGACATCAAGACGCTGGCGGACCTGGTGCAGAAGAGCGAGACCGAGATGCTGAAATACCGGAACTTCGGCCGCAAGTCGTTGACCGAACTGAGCCAGATCCTCCAGGAGATGGAACTTGCATTCGGCATGGATATCGAAGAGTACGTCGAAGTCGAAGCGGAAAACACGTAATCGAATGACCTGCCCGCAGGTCATTCCGGCAGTCTGGACAGGAGAACGGTAATGCGACATCGAAAGCAGGGGCGCGGTCTCAGCCGCTCACCCAGCCACCGCAAGGCGATGCTGAGCAACCTGGCCACATCGGTGCTGGACACGGAACGCGTGCAGACCACCACGGCGAAGGCCAAGGAAGTGCGCCGCCTCGTGGAACGGCTCATTACCTTCGGCAAACGCAGAGACCTGCACGCCCGGCGTCAGGTGCTCCGGGTCATCCGCAACGAATCCGTGATCGCGAAGCTGTTCGGTCCGCTGGCCGACCGGTACGCCGACCGGCCCGGTGGATACACGCGCCTCTTACGCATCGGGCACCGGCAGGGCGACGCCGCCGAAATGTCGATACTCGAGTTGATCGACCGGGAGGGAACGACGGACGACCAGGCCGATGAGACGGCGGAAGAAAAGAAGGAAGACACGGAGGAGGAGGAAGAGACCGGCTGAACAAAACGCGGCCATGATCTGGCCCGGAAGGGCGGTCGGCCGGCACGGGTCGCCACTCCGCGGCGAAGCACATCTGAAATCTTTATGAAACAGGAAAAGGCGGCAACCCGGTGCGGTTGCCGCCTTTTCGTTTTCGGACGTGAAGTACGGGCCGCGTGGCACGGGGCAGGCGTCATGCACGGGGCAGGCGTCACGACGCGACAGCCTGCGGTACAGTGCGCCGCAGCCTCGGAAATCAGTCTTCGTCCTGTTCCTCAGGCATGAGCACGAATTCGGGGTAAGCCTCGATGCCGAGTTCCGCCACGTCCTGCCCGAGCCGTTCGACCTGGCTCGTCACCCGGACGGTCATGACCACGTCGATCAGCTTCCAGATCACCCAGGAGACCAGGAAGACGAAGGCGCCGATCGCGAGGATGCCGATCAGTTGAACACCGACGTTGCCGCCGCTCACGATACACACCGCCAACGTACCCCAGATGCCCGCGAAGAGGTGGGCCGGCACGGCGCCGACCACGTCGTCGATCTTCACCGATTCCAGCAGTTTCATGCCGACCGTGCAGACGCCGCCGCCGATCGCCCCGATGATGACGGCCCAGTAGTGCTCGACCATGTCGGGCCCCGCGGTGATCGAGACCAGGCCCGCGATGGCGCCGTTCAGGCAGGCGAAGAGATCGGTGCGGCCGAAGACGGGCCGCGCGCAGAAGAGCGCCATGAGCGCGCCGGCTGCTGCGGCCAGGTTGGTATTGACCAGTACGTGGCTCATGGCCACGGCGTCCAGGGGGCTGCCCAGGGCCAGCTGCGAGCCGCCGTTGAATCCGAACCACCCGAGCCAGAGGATGAAGACGCCCAGGGTCACCACCAGCACGTTGGAAGGCGGGGTGGACTTGACCGAACCGTCCTTACGGTATTTGCCGAGCCTGGGCCCGACGACGATCAGGCCGGCCAGGGCCGCCCAGCCGCCCGTACTGTGGACGATGGTGGAGCCCGCGAAGTCCTTGAATCCCAGCTGGCTGAGCCATCCTTCGCCCCAGGTCCACGCACCGACGATAGGGTAGATGACCCCGGTGAGCACGAGGACGAAGATAAAGAACGACCAGAGCTTGACCCTTTCAGCCAGCGCGCCCGAAACGATGGACGCGGCCGTGGCTACGAAGACCATCTGGAAGAACCAGTCCGACATGGTGGAATAGCCCAGCGCGATCACTTCGGCGGCGGCGCTCTCCGTTCCGTTGACCAGGGCGATCTCGTCCGTCGTCGAGCCGTAGCCGATCGAGAAGGACCCGATGTAGCTTCCCACGTCGACGTACATAAGATTGTAGCCGATCAAGTAGTAGGCGATTCCGGCGATGGAGTAGAGGCCGATGTTCTTCAGGCAGATCATGGAGGCGTTCTTGGTCCGCACGGAACCCGATTCCAGCATGGTGAATCCCGCGCACATCCACATCACCAGGGCGCCCCAGAGCATGAAAGAAATGGTGTTGAACACGAACTGGTCCGGCGCCTCGACGGCAATGCTTTCGTGCTCGGCCAGGGCGTACGCGGTCCCGGCGCCGCAGACCACGGCGGCCAGCACAGCCAGCAGTTTCAGAGGCAGCATACCGCGAGACCTGCGTGTAACGAGGAATTCGAAGAATGCACTCATGGTGTGATCTCCCGGCTGACACCGATGATGGCGGGTGAAAAGATGATGAACAGCGATGTGGATTGGTCTCGTAGAATGTCGAGATATACTACAAGGATCAAACTGTTTCGTCAAGACCGATAAAACGCGATCATCTGAGACCGTAGTACGCTTCCATGCCGGCCATGAACTCGGTCTGCCCCCCGTAACTGGGGTGGCGCACCTTCACGACCTTTGCCGGTCCCGCGAGCCCTCGCGCCGCCTTTTCCGCGTCGTTACCGATGGCGATGATAGCGGCTGGGTCCAGAAGCCGGACCAGTTGCTTGAGCAGGTGTTGACCGGGTCGGCGTTCCACCGCGACATGCGATCGATTGCTGAAGGGAATGTCCGGCTGGTGGGGATGGAAGGGAAAGACGTTCCAGAGGAAGACCGTCGTCGCCCTGATGCGGGACAATACGTTCCACACGACACGGGCGGAGCGTTCCCTGACCACGGCGCCCCGCGTCGGACGCCGCAACGTCAGCCCCCACCTGAGGGCGTGTTCGTCCAGATGCTCGTCGTCGGTGAACGCCAGGCCGGTTCGCCGGCCGCCCCGGTAACTGTAGTCCCGGCCGATCCACAGCGCGTCCAAGGGTCGGCCGGCCGCGGTTTCAATCACAGACAGAAGGTTCACGGACCGGCGTTCGGGGGCATCTTCCCGGTCGTAAACGGGGCACCGATCCGTGTACGGGTTGAACACATGGTCGAATTCGAGTTGCTTGAGGTCTTCGACGAACGATGAGGGGGTCATGGTGACAGCGGGCTGATGCCTGCTATTCCTTTTTAAAGAATAACGAAAGTTGTTATTGCATTTTAGGTCGTTATTTGGAATAAGGGCCACGGCAAAATGGAAGTCGCCATGGCTGTCGAACCTGGTACGGCACACTCAAGCCATGAAACCGGCAGCATCTCCGCCCTCAGTTCACCCGGCGGCGGCGGTTCTTCACGTAGTCCACGAGGATGTATTCGCCCAGGCTGTCGAGGGAGGAGTAGTAGGCCCGACCGTGGTTCATCTCCGTGAGTTTCTCGACGAAACCGACGAGATAGGGGTCCTGGGTGACCATGAAGGTGCTGATGGTGATCTTCTCGCGGCGGCAGGTCATGGCCTCGTCGAGGGTCCGGTTCACGATCCGGGGGTCCAGCCCGAAGGAATTCAGGTAGAGGCGTCCGTTCCGGTCGTAGATGGCCGAGGGCTTGCCGTCGGTGATCATGAAAATTTGCTTGTTGACGTTGCGGGTCCGCCGCAGGATGTTCCGGGCCATGAGCAGGCCGGCCCTGGTGTTCGTGTGGTAGGGGCCGACCGAAACGTAGGGCAGGTCTTCGATCTTCACCTGTTTCGCGTCGTCGCCGAAGAGGACGAGGTGGAGCTCGTCCCTGGGATACTTTCGGATGATGAGTTCCGCCAGGGCCATGGCCACGCGCTTGGCCGGGGAAATCCGGTCTTCGCCGTACAGGATCATGCTGTGGCTGATGTCCAGGAGCATGACCGTGGCGCAGGACGTGGTGTGCTCGACCTCGTAGACTTCGAAGTCGTCCTCGTGCAGGTCCAGGTCGAATCCGGACCGGCGGATCGCGTTGCCGATGGTGGAGGTGAAATCGACGTTCGACGCCAGGTCACCGTACCGGTAGGGCCGCGTCTCGCTCAGCCTTTCGGCGCCTTCCCCCTCGAAGGGCGTCTCGTGGCCGCCGCTCAGCCCCTTCTTCAGGCTACTGTAGACGAACCGGAGCGAGTCTTCCCGGATGCGCCGACCGCCCTTTTCGGTGAGGGTGAACGCGTTGTCGTCCTGCTTCACGTAGCCCCGCTTCTCGAGCTCCTTGACGAAGGCTTCGTAACTGAACGTTTCGTCGAAGAGGCCCTGCCGCTGGTCGATATAGCGCATCCACTTCAGGGCTTCTTCCACGTCGCCGCTGGTATGGATGAGGATCTGGCTCAGCAGGCCCAGGAGTTGCTCGATCCGGTCCTCGGCGTCATCGACCCGCGGTATCCATTGGGTGTATTGTATGCCGATCACTTGAGGTCAACTACCTTTCCGTCGCTTCACCGCCCCTTCGTCGCGCTCGATCCTCGCACCCTCTATGGCGGTTTCGTTCAAAGCTGCTCCGCCGCGTCCTACCGGATCTTGAGGGTGAGCGCCCGGATGATTTAGGGGACCAACGCCTACCGGATCTTCAGGGTCGACAGGCCGATGATCGCCAGGATGCCCGCGATGATCCAGAACCGGATCACGACCTTTGTCTCGGCCAGGCCACGGTACTGGAAGGCGTGATGGAGCGGCGCCATGTAGAAGATGCGCCGGCCGAGCCACTTGATCCCGATCTTCTCCTGGACCAGGACCGAGAAGGCCATGGCCACGAAAATCCCCCCGGTAATGACGAAGAGGAACTCCTGCTTGAGCAGCACGGCGAGCGTGCCGACGATACCGCCCAGCGGCAGGGCGCCCACGTCGCCCATGAAGACCTGGGCGGGATAGGCGTTGTACCAGAGAAACCCCATGCAGGCGCCGAAGACCCCGGCGCAGATCACCGTCAGCTCACCGCTGCCCGGCAGGAAGGTGAACTGCAGGTAGCCCGAGTAGATGGCGTTTCCGATGACGTAGGCGAACACTCCGTACACGACCACCGTGAACGAGACCGGCACGATGGACAGTCCGTCCAGGCCGTCGGCGAAATTCACCGCGTTGGCGATGGCCACGATGACGAAGGCGATGAAGGGCAGGTACCACCAGCCCAGGTCGAGGACGGGGTCCTGCACGAAGGGAAGATAGAGTTCGGAAGCGATTTCGGCCGATACGGGCGACAGGCCGGGCAGCAGGAAGACCAGGCCGAATCCGATGCCGAAGACCGCCTGGAAGAAGAGCTTGGTGGCCTGGGACAGGCCGCGGTCGCTGTCCCGGTGCCTGATCTTCCGGTAGTCGTCGATGAATCCGAACAGGGAGAACCAGATCAGAGCGCACAGGAAAACCAGGGTGAAGCGGTTGAAAAGGTCGCTCCAGAGCAGCACGCTGGCGAAGATGGCAGCGACAATCAGCAGGCCGCCCATGAGCGGCGTGCCGGCCTTCGAGGCGGAGGATATCGCACCGTGCGTCCGGGGATTGTCCCGCACGTGGTTCACGTAGAGCAGGCGGATGATGCGCTGGCCGAAGAGCAGCGTGACGCCGAACCCCGTCAGCGCCGCGCAGATCGCACGGAAGCTCAGGTACTGGAAGAGGCGCAGAAACGAGAGCGCATCGACGGTATCGAAGAGATAGGTGACGAGGTGATAGATCATGGGGCGCTCACGGGGTGCCCTGCTGGTTGCGAATCATGCCGATCAGCCGGTTCAGCGTACGCTTGATCGGAAAATCCGGTTCGAAGTGGTTCGACGTGACCAGGATATCGTCGAGTTCTTCGCACAGTCCGTCCAGGTCGACGATCATCTTCCGCCTGACCAGGTCGGCCAGGGCGTCGATGACGGCCTGGCGCACCTTGCCGTTTGGGTCCTGGTAGAACGGCCTGAGCCATTCCGTGACGGCGCCGTCGCCCATCCTGCCCAGGGCGCGTATGGCGGCGGACCGGATCTCGAAGGACGATTCCCGCAAAAGGCCGTTTAGTCCGCTCAGTACCTCTTCGTCCCTTTCCCCATCAGCGTCCGCCGTCTCCGGGCCGTGGGCGAGGTCGGCAAAGGCCAGGGCCGCGGCGGACCGCACTTCGTAATAGGGATCCGACAACAGGTCCAGCAGCACGGCGCGCACCGGTGCATCGAACACGCCGAGTCGGCCGATCGCCGTCACGGCGTTGCGGCGGATGAAGCCGACCTGCCGGTAGTCGCCGCCGAGGAGGCGCTGGAAGAGGGGCGCCGGCGTCCGGTCGCGGAGCAGCGCGAGGAGGAAGGGCAGGCGGTCCCGGTAACCGAGCAGGCCGGCCAGCTTCACGCCCTCGTTCCGGATGGGCCACCGCCCGTCCTTGAGGAATCCGTCGACCCGGTACTTCAGGTAGTCTTCACCTACGGATTCGATGAACCCCTCGTCGCGCCCTTCCGCGAAACGCCGGACCAGTGCAAAGGGGGAGAGGGCGGATGCCGACGGTCCAACTGGTCCGTCCTGGCCGCCCTGGTCGCCCGGCTCGGCCGTCCCGCCCGGTTCGGCATGTCCGGCGGCGCCTTGTTCGTCGGGTCTTCCGTTGGAACTTACGTGGTCCGCAGGCCGGTCCGGGCGGTCCGCAGGCCGGTCCGGGCGGTCCGCAGGCTGGTCCGGGTGGTCCAGGCAGTCCAGGCTGGCCGTAAGCATCTGGTCCAAATGGTCGACGATTCGGTCCAGTCCGCTTCGGTCGAAGGTCTCGCGGGCCCGGCGGCTCATGGCGGCATGACCGGCCGGGTCGTCCAGGATTTCGAGGACCAGACGGGCCAGGCGCTCCCCGTCGACCACGCCGATGGTCTGGCCGTCCTCCGCGGTAATCGATTCGTACACGACGCGGGCCGCGCCCCTCGATTCGAGCGTCCTGGCGTTCACGGCCTGGTGGTCGCCGGGCGCATAGGGCAGGGGCACGAGGATGGAGGGGACTCCGCAGACGCCGATCTCGGTGACGACGCCGGCGCTGGCCCTTCCGATGACCAGGTCGCTGGCGGCGTAGAGCTTCTCGATTTCGTGGGAGTAATCCGACTGGTGGTATCTCGACAGGTATTCACCGGCGATGTCGAGCCGTTCCAGGCGGTTCCGGGTGTCCGTTTCGGCATCGTATTCCGGGCTTCGAGTCTGGCCGATGACGTGGATGACGTGGATGTCCGACCGGGACAGCAGCCTGGGCAGCGCGTCGACCACGGCCCGGTTGATGGACCGGGCGCCCGACGAAGCGCCAAAGGCGAATACGACCTTCGCATCGGCCGGCAGGCCGCGCGAGGCCCGCGCGGCGTCCCGGGACACGGCGCCGATCTCCCGCCGCACCGGGTAGCCCGCCCACGTCGTCTTCTCCGGAGGGAAATACCGAAGCGACGCTTCGAAGGAAACCCCGATGCGGTCCGCGATGCGGCCCGCGAGCCGGTTGACCTTTCCGGGCACGACGTTCTGCTCGTGGACGAAACATCGACGAGCACCCGAGAGACGGAGCGATTTGAGGATCCAGTGGGCCAGGAGGACCGGACTGCTGGCATAGCCGCCCGTGGCAACGATCATGCGGGGCCGGTGTCTCGAAAGGTGGAACAGGCTCTGGAGGACGCCGAATCCGGTGCTGATCGCGAAGCGCAGGAGCGCGAGGGGCTGCCTGCCCGACGGCAGTCCGCGGGCATGGACCAGGTGGATGGGATAGCCCCGCTTCGGCACGAGGGAAGCTTCCATTCTGCCCCGCGCGCCGACGTAAACGATGCGGGCTTCGGGGTCCCGTGCCCGCACCTCGTCGGCGATGGCCAGCCCGGGATAGACGTGGCCGCCCGTACCGCCCCCGGTAAACAGGTAGGTCAACGGACGCGATTCGGTCTCCGTCTCTGGCTCAGCCGCGGGGACCTCCGTCTTCCGCGTTGCCGAGTTGACTTCCGGTGCCGCCTCATCCGCTGGTCGTTCCGCATCCTGTTTCGAGGTAATCTGAGACATGGGCGGGAATTCCGCTATCGGCAACACTGGCACGCTGGGAGAGACGCGACGATCTTTACCAATGGACGTTGGTTGGTCGCTTCGGTTCCGGAATGCGTACGATTAGCATCGAGGTTACTGCCGCGACACAAAGCGCCAGAGGCCGCTTTATGAGGGGTACAGGGGAATGTAGGGGAATGCGGGGTACTGTCAAGCCGTAATGTGACTTCATAAGACCGGCCGGGCTTAAGGGGCTTGCGTGTCGTAGCGCACATCGGAACTACGATAAATCGATGGATGTCGCGGATTAACTTTAACTCAATCAAAATCCATCTTACGAGGTTCTGCTCTCTGTTTATGACTATAACATATGAAGAATTTGGACCGGTCCGCCGGATCCTCGAAGGTAGACGAGGACCAGGGATTCTTGAGACTTGACGCTTCTGCGTCGTTCAACACATTACCTGAAAGCCGTCCTGAAGACGGTGCACAGTGGATCGTAGATTTAGATTGACATAAATATGATAAATTGATATGTTTTTATGAATGCGTACTACGATTCATATCGACGACAGCCTGTTTGCGGAACTGAAGGGCATCGCGGCACGTACCGGAAGGACGCTGACCGCCGTAATCCACGACGCGCTACGAGACTCCCTTTCACGCCGCCGCAACGCGAAACGGCCCCCGGTCAAACTGCGGGTGTTCCACGGGACAGGGGTCATGCCCGGGGTTGATCTGAGCGATTCGGCCTCCCTGCTCGAAATCATGGAAAAGCATGATGGTTCTTCCTGACGTGAACGTCCTGGTCTCTGCATACCGCGACGATGCGGTGGCGCATGCATCCTGCTACAAATGGCTCAGGAACGTGTTCGAAGGCGAGGAGCCTTTCGGTGTTTCCGACATTGTGCTCAGCGGTTTCCTCCGCATAGTCACCCATCCCGGCATTTTCATTCTACCGAGCCCGGCCGATGACGCGCTGGAATTCATAGATGAGATGCGGGATCAACCTCACTGCGTACCGGTCAGCCCCGGTCAGAGACACTGGGAGATATTCAGCAGGTTGTACCTGGAAGTGGGAGCGCGAGGGAACCTCGTGCCGGACGCCTACCTGGCCGCCCTCGCCATCGAGTCCGGCTGCGAGTGGATCACACTCGACCGGGACTTCGCGCGCTTCGAGGGGCTTCGGTGGAATCTCCCACCGACCATTTAATTCGCGGAGCCAGAAACCATGTCCGATCTCAAGACCCGGCCCACCGACGCAAGCGTCGAAGCGTTCATTGGCGCGGTGGACCATCCGCGCAGGCGCGAAGACGCGCGTACGTTACTGGAACTCATGCATCGGGTGACGGGCGAAGAGCCCGTGATGTGGGGACCGTCGATCGTGGGGTACGGAAGCTACCACTACCGGTACGCGAGCGGACAGGAAGCCGACTGGCCCGTCGTGGGGTTCTCGCCGCGCAAACAGAACCTGTCGATTTACATCATGACCGGGTTCGAAGAGTCTGACGAGTTGCTTTCCCGCCTGGGCAAGCACAAGACCGGCAAGTCCTGCCTGTACGTAAACAAGCTGGCGGACATGGACCTGGACGTGCTGGAAACCCTGGTGCGCGCGTCGGTCGCGGCGATGAAACGAAGGTATCCGGAATGACCGGAAAGGCGGATCGGAATCCCCTGTGAGACGATCCGGAATCCCCGGCGCGCCTCCCTTTCAGGGCGGGTTCCGCCGGGTAACTTACCGCGTGGGGATGGCACGATTAAGTTCGATACAATGACCGAGTATCCTTGACAAATTTTGGTTTTAGGGTATAATTGTGGATAATCTGAAATCTATACATGCCGTGAATCAAGGTGATTCAACGGTGAAACTCTTAAACGGAGGAATCCAATGCGAGCTATATTCGTACTGCTGACCATGACCTTGGTCATGGGATGCGCAACCGAACCTGCGAACTTCGAGGAACTCGTGGAGCGGTTGAACGAGACAGAGCAGGAAATCCGCGCCAAACAGGAAGAGATCCAGACGACGATATCGACGTTCATCGCATCCAATCCCGAGAGGCAGGTCGATGCGGAATCGTTGACCAACATGGCGCTGAATCCGGACCACGAAGCCGTCTTGAACGAAATGCTGGCCGGCGAGGAGGACGTTTCGTACCGCGGTCTCGTGCAGGAGATCATTGATACCCGGGGCGAGGTCGCGGAGCTGCAGCAGCAGATGCAGGATCTTCGAGACGATCTGCCGGCGCCCTATACGGTCCAGCGCGGCGACTCCCACATCCAGGTCGCCCTGCAGTACCTCATGGAGAATCACGGCCTTTCGACCGCCGAAGCCCGCGACATGGTCGAGCAGACTGCGCTGGTTGAGGACCTGAACGTCGGCAACCAGATCTGGCTGCTTTACAAGGACGGCATCCTCGGCACGTACGTGACGCAGGGCACGTCGGACATGTCGCCGGGCCGTGCGCAACGCATCGCCAGGGCGCGCATCAACCGCACCATCCAGACGCTGACCGACGAGCGCGACGCGGCCGAGGCCCGGGCGGCATTCATCGCCGATTCGCTGGGCCAGGTCAAGGACATGCTCGAAGAGCGGATCGTGTTCCTGCGCAGCGAAGAAGAGCGCCTCAACGGCCAGATCGCGATGCTGAGCGACGCCCGCGACGAGGCGCTGGCACAGCGGGACATGGAGGAGCAGGCGAAGCTTGCGGCCGAGATGAAGCTGAACTCCATTTTCTACGCGGTGAACACCATGGATCACTGGAAAGACGCGATGGTCATCAAGGATCCGTTCTTCGGCGGCCCCCGCGTAGAATCACTCTCCGGCGTGGATTTCGCCCAGTCCCAGGACCTGCGTGAAGGCACGGTACTCACGATCGAACGCTCGGCCTTCCCGTTGCTGGACAGCATCAAGAAGGTGGACGTATTCCCACGCACCTTCAGGGACGGCCAGGACTACGTCGTCGCATTCCATCCCTCGGGCGACCGGGTATCCATCGAACTGCTCGTGCCGGATAACTTCGCCGGCCAGAACGTGCTTTTCGCCCTGAGAGACTAACGACCAGATTCCCATCGAACCACTTGAATCATCTATACGCAACGCAGAAACGAAGGCGGGTGGCAGGCAGTCAGGCAACCCGCCTTCGTCTGCTTAGGAGCCGGGTTGCATGCAGTGGAAACAGGTACGTATCGTTCTTATTCTCGTTGTAATTTTCACCGCGCTTTGGTACGTCTATCCTTCCGTAAGAACATCTGACTACTGGCAATATGCCCCCATTCAGAACGCCCTTACCCCGGAACAGATCGAAACGATCGATTCGGATCCGCTGCTGACCGAGGCGGACCGGGCGCAGCTCAAGGCCCTGAACCTGACCAAGGCCGAACGAGACCTGCTGCAGGACCAGTCCATCCGCCAGGGCCTGGACCTCCAGGGCGGCGTGCACATCAAGCTCGAGGTGGACAAGTCCAACCTGCCGGAGGAGGAAGCCGTTGACGTCGTGGAACGGGCAATGCAGGTCATCTCGAACCGCGTCAATGAATTCGGCGTCACCGAACCGATCATCCAGCAGGAAGGCGAGGACCGCATCATCGTCGAGCTGCCGGGACTCAGGGATATCGATCGGGCGATGACATTGATCAACCAGACCGCCCAGCTGGAGTTCAGGCTGCTGCGCGAAGGCAGCGAGCTTCGTTCGGTCGTCGAGCGCATCGACGCCCTGCTGGCTGCCCGTGATACCACGAGCGTCCCGGCGGATACGAGCGCCCTGATTCCCGAAGCGAACGCCACAGCGGAACGCAACCCCTTTCTGTCGATGATCGACCTCTCCGACAACGAGATCATCGTACCGGCGAGCAATACCGCCCGGGTTGACGAAATCCTCGCCCAGCCCCAGGTGCAGAGTTTCATTCCCGCCGGTGCGGAGATCCGGGCCGGTGTGATGAGGACGACGGCCAGCGGCCAGCGCGTCCGGTCCTATTACTACATGAACGCCCAACCGGAACTGACCGGCGCCGTACTGGCGGACGCCTTCCCGCAGACCGGTTCGGGCTCCGACATCGGCAGCATGGGCGTGGCGTCGGTGGGCTTTACGACCACGGACGACGGCGCCAGGACCTTCTCCCGCGTTACCGGGAACAACATCGGCCGGCGGCTGGCGATCGTGCTGGACGGCCGGGTGTTCTCCGCACCGGTCATCCAGGGACGCATACCCAACGGCAGGGGCGAGATCACTGGCATCAACTCGCTGGAGGAGGCCAGGGACCTTTCTATCGTGTTACGCGCCGGCGCCCTGCCTGCCCCCATGGAGATCATCAGCAAGTACGTCGTGGGGCCGTCCCTGGGCGAGGACGCCATCAACTCCGGCAAGTGGGCTTCGATCCTGGGCCTCATCGCCGTCATGATCTTCATGGCGGTGTATTACCGGACGGCCGGCTTCATCGCCAATTTTGCCCTGATCCTGAACCTCCTCTTCCTGCTGGCCGTCCTCGGCGCCTTCCAGGCTACGCTGACGCTGCCCGGCATCGCGGGAATCATCCTGACCATGGGCATGTCGGTGGATGCCAACATCCTCATCTTCGAACGGATCAAAGAAGAGCTCAGAGCCGGAGGAAAGACGATCCGGCAGTCCGTGGACAGCGGTTACGGGAACGCGCTCCGCACCATCGTGGACGCCAATATTACCACCCTGATCACCGCTTTCGCCCTGTACGAGTTCGGAACCGGCCCCATCAAGGGATTCGCCGTGACGCTGGGGTTCGGCATCCTGATAAGCATGTTCACGGCCATCTTCATCACGCGGTCCCTCTTCGACGCGCTCATCGACCGGTGGCAGCTTGTCCAGGTCAGCATTGGCCGGACCGACCCCTTCGGGCGCCTGTTCTTCGGATTCATGCGGTTCGGCAAAGCGGCGTTCGTCATCACCTGGTGCGTGATCGTGGTCGGCCTGGGGACCATCGTCATACGCGGCGGGGTGAACTGGGGCGTGGACTTTCAAAGCGGGTCGCTGATAGAGATGCGGTTCGATCCCCCGGTGCAGGTACAGGACATTCGCGGCGCGCTGGGTAACGTCACCATCGAGGACCAGGCCGTCGACCTGAGCCAGAGCGAGATCAAGGTGATCGGCGAGGAAGACAATATCCTGATCCGGGCGGCCGCCAGCGACTGGAACGAGCAGCAGATCGCATCGGCCGTGAAAACGACGCTCCGGGAACAGTTCCCCGAGAACCTCAAGGGCAATGAAGACGACTGGCTGCGGCAGGAATACAACGTCAGCCCGAAGATCGGCAAAGAACTCACGGTCGACGCCATGGGCGCCGTGGGGGCCTCCATCATCGGCATCGTCCTCTACATCACCATCCGGTTCCGGCAGGTCAACGGGTTTCGGTTCGGGATCGGGACGATCGTCGCACTGATCCACGACGTGCTCATCGTGCTGGCCATGCTCACCCTCGTGGGCGAGGAACTCACCATGGCGGTCGTGGCGGCCCTGCTGACTGTCGTGGGGTATTCGACGAACGACACCATCGTGGTCTACGACCGCATCAGGGAAAGCTTGGGACGAACCCGAACGGAAGGGTTTTCCGGCGTGGTGGACCGCAGCATCAACGAATGCCTGAACCGGACTATGATGACATCGCTCACCGTCCTGCTGGTCCTGGTCTTCCTGCTGGCCGGCAGCACGTCGACCAACTGGGGATTCGCCCTGGCGCTCACGTTCGGCGTGATCACCGGTACCTATTCCTCGATTTTCATCGCCAGTCCCATCGTGGTCTGGTGGCAGAACTGGATAGCGAAGAAGCGCGAGGAGATCCGACGCGCCAGAAAGTCATCGCGGTCGAGCGTCGCCCGCACCGGTTAGCGTGACCCAGCGCCAGAAAGTCATCGCGGCCGAGCGTCGTCCGCGCCGGTTAGCGTAACCCAGCGCCGGTTAGCTAAAGCCCGCGTAACCCATGTCGCCTGCCGAACGCATTGAAGTCCTGCGCCGGGAAATCCGGTCGCACGATCACCGGTACTTCGTACTCGACGATCCGGTCATCAGCGATTACGACTACGATATGCTGGTGAAGGAACTTCAGGACCTGGAATCGGCCCACCCCGACCTGATCACCCCCGACTCGCCAACCCAGCGCGTCGGGGGGTCGCCCTCCTCGACCTTTCCCGTCGTCCGGCACCCCGTGCCCATGCTCTCCATCGGCAACACGTACAACGATGAAGAGATCCGGGACTTCGACCGCCGCATCAGCGACCTGCTGGGTCCGGAGCGGGAATATGCCTACGCGGTCGAGCTGAAGATCGACGGCGTGGCCGTGAGCCTGCGCTACGAGAACGGCGCGTTGATCCTGGGCGCCACGCGGGGGGACGGCGAGCAGGGCGACGACATCACGGCGAACCTGCGGACCATCCGGTCCATCCCCCTGCGCATTGCCGAAGAAGCGCCCCTGCTCAACAACATCGAGGTGCGGGGCGAAGTGTATCTCCCCCACGACGAGTTCGAAGCGCTGAACGCCTTTCGCGCGGAACGGGAGGAGCCGCTCTTCGCGAACCCCCGCAACGCCACGGCGGGCTCACTGAAACTCCGGGATCCCCGCGTCGTCGCCGAACGGCCCCTGAGGGTGTTCCTCTACACGTTGCGATTCGAGGACGAAACCGGCGCGCTCGCGGCCCGGCCCGACCTGGACAGCCATTTCCAGCGGTTGCGCTGGCTGGCCGGCCAGGGGTTTCCGACCAACAAGGAAGCCGGGCGTTTCGCGACCATAGACGAGGTGATCGGTTTCTGCCATGACTGGGAGGAACGGCGGGCCTCACTGCACTACGACATCGACGGCATGGTCATCAAGGTGGATTCCATCGGGCTGTACGGCGAACTCGGCGCCACGATGAAGAGTCCCCGATGGACCATCGCCAGCAAGTTCGCCGCGCAGCGGGCCAGGACGCGGCTGGTGGACATCCGGCTGCAAGTCGGCCGCACCGGCGTGGTGACTCCGGTGGCCGAGCTCGAACCGGTCTTCCTGGCCGGGTCGACGATCGGCCGGGCCACGCTCCACAACGAGGAAGAGATCCACCGCAAGGATTTGCGCGTCGGCGACACCGTGTGGATCGAAAAAGGCGGGGACGTCATCCCCAAGGTGGTTTCGGCCGACCTGAACGAGCGGGAGGACGGGGCAACGCCCTTCAAGATGCCGACGGCCTGTCCGGTGTGCGGATCCGCGCTCGTACGGGTGGGCGAAGAGGTAGCGTGGCGTTGCGGGAATGCGGCCTGTCCGGCCCAGACGCAGGCGCGGGTCACCCATTTCACCGGCCGGAACGCCATGGACATCGAAGGGTTCGGGCCGGCAGTCACCGAGCAGATCCTGGGGAATGGCCTGATCGGGGACGTGGGCGACATCTATCGTCTGACCCGCGAGCAACTCGGGACGCTGGAGCGCATGGGTGAGAAATCCGCCGGCAATCTGCTGGGGGGCATAGAGGCCAGCAAGAACCGCCCCCTGGACCGACTGCTATTCAGCCTGGGCATCCCCCACGTGGGTGAGCGGGCCGCCAGGCAGACCGCCGCGCATTTCCGCTCCATCGACGCCATCAGGGCGGCGTCGGAAGAGGAACTGGTCGCCGTATCGGAGATCGGTCCGAAGATCGCCGGGAGCATCGTCTCTTTCTTCCGGAACGAACGGAACCTCGAGATCATCGCGAAATTTAGGGAAGCCGGCCTCCGCATGGAACTGGAAGCGCCGGACGACGAAGCGGAAAACGGCGTGGGAAGCGGCACGGATACCCAGCCGCTGACGGACATGATCTTCGTTATCACAGGCACATTGCCGAACTACTCCCGCGAGGAGATGGCCGGCCGGATCGAAGCCGCGGGCGGGCGGGTGACGTCCAGCGTGAGCAAGAAGACGGACTACCTGGTCGCCGGTGAAAACGTCGGTTCCAAGCTGAGGAAGGCACAGTCCCTCGGTGTCCGTATCCTGAACGAGGCAGAAACCGAAGCCCTGTTCTCATCCCAGGATCGCCATTCAGGTTCGTAACATGGGATCGCGCAGGATCACAACGCAGGATTGCATGGGATCGCAATGAGCTCTCACGATTCGTACGGCTGCCAGTCCATGGTGCGCCCACTCAAGCGGGTGCTGGTCAAGCGCCCGGAAGAAGCCTTCGAAAGCCAGGAACGGATCGACGCGCAGTGGCGTGCCCTGGACTACCTGGCCCGGCCGGATTATGGCCGCGCGGTGGACGAACACCGGCGGTTCACCTCCCTGCTCGAAGCGGCGGGCGCCGAAGTGGTGTGCCTGCCGGCCGACGGCCGGACGGGACTGGACGCCCTCTACACGCACGATCCCGTGGCCTCGGTGACCGACCAGGGCGTGATCCTGGGCCGCATGGGCAAGGACGCCCGCCTGGAAGAACCGGACGCCCTGGAAGACTGGTTCGCCGGAGCGGGCATCCCCGTGGCAGGACGCATCGAGTCTCCCGGCAGTGTCGAAGGCGGCGACGTGGTCTGGCTCCGGGACGACCTGGCCGTCATCGGGCTGACCTACCGCACGAACGGCGAGGGGATCCGCCAGTTCCAGGAACTGCTTCAGTCGCGCGGCATCGACGTCGTGGCCGTCCCCATGGTCCACTGGGACGGTCCGGGCGCGGTGCTGCACCTGATGTCCGTCATCAGCCTGCTGGATACGGACCTTGCGGTCGTCTACGAACGGCTCCTGCCCATCCCTTTCCGGGAGATGCTGACCGCCCTGGGCATCTCCCTGGTGGCGGTGCCGGACGAGGAATATGACAGTCTCGGCTGCAACGTGCTGGCTGTAGGACCCCGCCACGTCATCGTGCGAGACGGCAATCCGTTAACGGTAGACCGCATGCGGAAGGCCGGCTGCCGGGTCGAAGCATTCGACGGCGATCACATCTGCTACGCGGGCAGCGGCGGGCCGACCTGCCTGACGCGTCCGATTCTGCGGTCATGATGCGTCCCGTGCTCCGGGCGTGATGCGTCCTGTTCGCCGGGCGTGACCACTGTCGCCCACACTGGAACCCACCCATGAACAAGTACCGGGCAGGCTTCATCGGTTGCGGCGGCATCGCCACCGCCCACGCGGACGGATACCGCCACATGGAAAACGCCGAGATCGAACTGATCGCCGGTTCGGACCTCAACCCGGAAGGGGAGAAGGCACAGCATCTCGCCCGGGAACACGGCATCCGGCTGTACGCGGACCATCGCGAAATGCTGGTGCGGGAGCAACTCGACCTGGTGAGCGTGTGCACCTGGCCCCGCGGACACTGCGAAGCCACGATTGCTGCGGCGGAAAACGGCGCGAAGGGTATCCTGTGCGAGAAGCCCATGGCCGTCTCCCTGGACGAGGCCGACCGGATGATTGAGGCTTGCGAGAAAACCGGCGCTGTCCTCGCCATCGGCCACGCCCACCGGTTTTCGCCCCAGGCCGTTCAGGCGCGCGCATGGGTTCAGGCCGGGGAAATCGGGGAAATCGCCATGATCTGGGGCCACTGCACCCTCGACCTGATGAACAACGGCACCCACGTCATCGACCTGATCCACTACCTGAACGGCGACAGCCCGCCGCAGTGGGTCATGGGCCAGATCGACCGTCGCAACCGGATCGAAGGCCGGCGCAACCATCCGGACATGCCGGCCGAAGACATGGCGATCGGGCGGGTCGGGTACGACAACGGCGTCGTTGGCTTCATCGAACTGGGCGAACGGGCGAGCCAGTCCTTCTCCTTCCGGATCATCGGCTCCGACGGCATCATCGAAGTGAACAGTCCCGACGGGCCGCCATTGAAGATGCTGTCCAGCTACCGTTCGGACGGTTGGCACGTACCGGTATTGAACGAGAATTATTCCAATGTCTGCGGCGAACTGGCGGAACTGGTCTCCGCCGTGGAAGGCCGCGCCGCCCACCATTCCGAGGCGAAGATCGCCCGGACGGCGCTTGAAGTCATCATGGGCATCTTCGAGTCCTCCGCACGGCGACGCGTCCTGGAGTTTCCCATCGACGCCGGCGATTTCGTCCTGGAACGCATGGTCAAGGAAGGCATGGTGTAAATTGAACGTAGCGCACGACAACGAACAGCAGGACGAACAGCGGACCAACCGCCTGGTCCACGAAACCAGCCCCTACCTCAGGCAGCACGCCCACAACCCAGTGGACTGGTATCCCTGGGGCGAAGAGGCCCTGGAGAAAGCCCGGTCGGAAGACAAGCCCGTGATGCTGTCCATCGGCTACTCCGCGTGCCACTGGTGCCACGTCATGGCCCACGAGTCCTTCGAGAACGATGAAACGGCGGAGATCATGAACCGGCACTTCGTCAACGTCAAGGTGGACCGGGAGGAACGGCCCGACCTGGACGAGATCTACATGAACGCCGTCACCGCCATGACGGGCAGCGGCGGCTGGCCCATGACCGTCTTTCTTACGCCCGGTCTGAAACCCTTCTACGGGGGCACCTATTTCCCCCCGGACGACCGGTACGGCCGGCCCGGGTTTCCCCGCATCCTGCAGGCCGTGGCGCAGTTCTACCGGGAACGCCGGTCCGACGCCGAGGAACAGGGCGAGAAACTCAAAGCGCGCCTCGTTGAACTGGCCGGGTTCACTTCGGGCGACGAGACCCTGAAAACAGAGCTGCTTGACAAGGCCTTCACCGGGATCGCCGCGTCCTATGACGCCACGAACGGCGGTTTCGGCACCCAGCCCAAGTTCCCCCCGTCCATGACACTTTCCTTCCTGCTGCGCGAGCACCGCAGGTCCGGTCGGCAGTCGGCGCTCGACATGGCCGTCCATTCCCTGGAGAAAATGGGAAACGGCGGTATCTACGACCACCTGGGCGGCGGGTTTCACCGCTATTCCGTCGACGCGAAATGGCTTATTCCCCACTTCGAGAAGATGCTCTACGACAACGCGCTGCTCATGCGGACCTATACCGAGGCCTTCCAGGCCACCGGAGAACCCCTGTTCCGCAAGGTCGTTTCGGAGACGGCGTCGTACGTGATACGCGAGATGCTGCAGCCCGGCGGTGGATTCTACGCGACCCAGGACGCGGACAGCGAAGGCGAGGAAGGCCGGTTCTTCGTGTGGACGCCGGACGAGATCATGGCGGTACTGGGAGATGAGAAGGGCCGCCTTTTCTCGCGGTACTACGGCGTGGAAGAGGGGGGCAACTTCGAACACGGGACCAGCGTCCTGCACGTGGACGTCGACCTGGAACCGCTGGCCGCCCACCTGCGGGTGGCGTCGGAAGAACTGCAGGCGATCGTGTCGGAGGGACGCCTGACCCTCTTCGATCACCGCGAAAAACGCGTGCACCCCGGACGGGACGAGAAGATCATGACGGACTGGAACGGACTGATGACCGGCAGCCTGGCCCGGGCGAGCCGCGTCTTCGGCGAACCGGCCTGGCTCGACGCGGCGGCGGATTCGATGGAGTTCGTCCTGGACGCGCTGCACGAGGACGGCCGGCTCATGCATACGTTCAAGGACGGCCGGGCGCGGTTCAACGGCTACCTGGACGACTACGCCTTCACGGTTTCCGCGCTCCTCGACCTCTACGAGGCGACCTTCAACCCGGCCTGGTTCGCCCGGGCCGCGGCGCTCATGGACACGACGATCGAGCGGTTCTGGGATCCGGAGGACGGCGGGTTCTTCTTCACGAGCGACGACCACGAGACGCTCATCGTCCGGTCCAAGAACCCCTACGACAACGCCATTCCCTCGGGCAACGCGGTGAGCGTGCAGAACCTGCTCCGGCTGGCCGCGTTTACCGGGAAGAATGAATACCGGGAACGGGCCGGGCAGTCCCTGTCGCTCTTCACGGATTACATGGGCGCGGCGCCCGGGGGCTTCGGCCAGTTGCTGTGCGGACTCTCCTGGTATCTCGACAAGCCCGTCGAGATCGCCCTGGTCGGCGCAAGGGAAGACGCCGCTACGCGGGCGATGCTGGACCTGATCGACGGCACGTTCCTGCCCAACAAGGTCGTTGCCCTGCACGATCCGGCCGATGACGACGGCCGTGCCGGAGAGCTTATCCCGCTCCTCGCCGACCGTCCGCAGATCGACGGCGCGACCACCGCCTACGTCTGCGAGCAGTTCGTGTGCCGGCAGCCCGTGACCACGGTGGAGGGGCTTGCGGCGCTGTTGAAGAAGTAGAATAGCCGTCGCATAGCTGAAGAAACTGATGCGCAGTCGGCGTGTTTGGATCGCGGGAGGATTCGGCGGGAACCGGGCCCGTCACTCGTCCCGTAGGGGCCTGGAAATGACGCAGGCGTTGATGCCCCCGATCCCCATGGACAGCTTGCCGGCGATGCCGTCGGGAGGTGGGCACGCGGTATCGTAGACGAACCGGGTGTGCAGGCTTTCGATCTCCGGATTTACCTCGTCGCGGGAGAGGGGGGTGGGGTATAGCGCGCCCCGCGCGTAGCCGAGGTACTGCGCCGTCAGTTCCCATCCGCCACCTGCGCTCATGCCGTGACCGAAGGTGCCTTTCCGCGCGGTGACCGTCACGGAGCCGGGCACCATCTCGAGCAAGTTCTCCATTTCCAGAAAATCACCAGGCGTCGCCGTGGCGTGCAGATCCCACGAGGCGATGTCGCCGGCGGAAACGCGGGCGTCATCAATGGCCTGGCCGACCGCCATCCGCGGGCCTTCCTTCGACGGCGTGATGATGTGGTCGGCGTCGGAGCTGACCCCCACAGCCAGGGGCTCCATCCCGACCGGATTGAACCCCTTCCCGGTCATGTATTCCCAGTCACCGATGATCCAGAGCACGGATCCGCCCGAGACGTGGGTGCCGCGAAGCCCGGTCAGGGGTTTGGACACGGCGCCGTCGGCGGCGGAGACACGAGCGCGGTAGAAGGCGCCTACCAGCAGGGAGGTGGGGGGCGGGTCCGTAGCGCCGACGACCACGGCCCTGGCTTCGCCGCGCCGGATGGCGTCCATCCCGAGCTTCAGGCAAACGCCGAAGGTGGAGCAGGCGGCCACGGGCGCCAGGACAGACCGTGAATCTGCCCCATCATGGTCACCTGAGACGCGGGCGTGTTGTGGATATTCCAGATCAGGTCGGCCGACACGCATTCCCATGGAGGCTCGGGAGCACCCCATTCCTCCTGCAACTGGTGCTTCCGGCGCTGCTTATCACGAATCAGCTTCATTTTGCCGGACTCGACCGTCCCTTCGACGTTCATCCCCTCGATTTCGGCTAGGGTCCCGAGATACGACCTCAATTCCTCCGACTGGGAAGTCCAGTAGGCGTTCCAGGCTTCTTCGGCCTGGTCGCGCGTCGCGGAAGGCGCGGTCTCCGGGTGGGCCGGCATGGCTTCGTCCACGCCTTCGTCGTCATGCCGGGTGAGATATGCGCGTAGCCGGGCGTTTCGTTCCGCAGAACCCCAGAACCGGTCCCAGGCGCGCTGGGCCCGGTACAGTTCCATGCTGATCCGGCTGATGGTAGGGATATTGCCGACGCCGGTGCCGATGTAAACGTGGGCGGACGTTCCCAGCGACTGGAGTTCCTCCTCCAGGCCCGGGTTCTGTTCCAGCGACTGGATGAAGGCCCCGATCGCGTGCAGCGTGGTGGGGTCCATCTTGTCGACCAGGCGGGTGTACCGGTTAGAAGGAAACCGGGCGTCGATCCATGACCGGTAGTCCCGGAAATCGAAATCGGGTTCGCCGACCAGGAAGTTGTTTGGACCGAACCCGTCGAATGGCGCCAGCCAGCTTTCTGACTGTTCCAGATTGCGGGCAAAGGCTTCCATGTTGGGCGAACGGGGGGCCACGATGCCCCAGCCGAATATGCCGATTCTGCGCAAGTCGAGCCTCGCTGAAAACGGTGAAACCACCGTAACCGCCGTGGCTTAACAGCCCCGTTAATATACGCCGCGCGAGGGGTAGACTCAAGTCAAATCACCCTGGCCGATCATTCGCTTGACCCTCTCCGAGCTGCACGGCTATAATTCAGAATGCCGGGGAGATCGGTCTTCACGGTGTTTTGGATGACTTAGCGCGATGGTCGATACTTCCTGACAATTACTTACTGATTCGAAGCTGCCGGAGTCCTGAATACCCTTGCGCACCCTGTTCATCGGCGACATACACGGCTGTGCCCGTGAATTCGAACAACTGCTTTACAGACTGGAATTCCAGCGGGACACGGACCTCCTGTACCTGACGGGCGACGCTTTCAGCAGGGGACCCGATCCCGTCTACGTATGGAAGCTGATCCAGGATACGGGCGCGAGGATGGTCCTCGGTAACCACGACTACCGGCTGGCGTATCGGCTTCGCCGGCACCTGGCCGGCGCCGCGGACCCCACGCGAACTCGCGATTCCCTTCAGACCCTGGAATCCCTCGCACCATGCGCCGACACCCTGATCCCCTGGCTGGAATCGCTACCCCTCTGGATCGACGAGCCCGGATTCCTGCTGGTCCACGCGGGCATAAACCCGGAAAAAGGGTTTCACGGCACGACCACGGAAGAGTTCCTCGTCATCCGTACCTGGCCGCCCGTGGACGGCATCGTGGGGCCCCGATGGCACGACGCGTACAATCTATCCGGCAAGCTGATCATATTCGGCCACGATGCACCCGGTGGCCTCGTGATCAAGCGCCGGGACGACGGCTCGCCCTACGTGATCGGCCTGGACTCGGGATGTATCTATGGCGGGCAGCTAAGCGGGTACGTGCTGGAGGAAGACCGGTTGGTGCAGGTTGAATCCGGCCATCCGCGTAGCGATAGACCTAATTCAGGACCATCAACGCTGTCTTGATTCGTGTGTGGCTTATGCTCGGAACCGATCTTGCCGTCGAAAAATCCGTTTCCTTCGAGATACTGGGAAAGATCCCTGTCTAACATGTATAAAGGACCCAATTCGGGGAGAAAATAATGATTTCGAGATTCTGGCAAACCGTTCGCACAATTGTGTACACCGCGAACTCATCCTGACGGTCGTTTTCTTGATCAAGGTATGGTAACCCGTCGGGGTAATAGGCTGGCAGATGCTAGAAGGACTGAAACGGGTAGCTTGAGAGCTGAACTAAGCACTGAAATGGGCAGCTTAAGGACCGAAATCAGAGCGGAAATCAAGGATTTGCGGGCATCGTTGGACCGGGTGGAGACTAAGGTAGACGAGGTCAGGGGACACTTGAGATTCAACGCTTCCACACGACAGGACGAACCACTCCCAAAGGAGTAAACTCAGATCATCAGATCACACTGGGCGAAAGCATTGCGTACTGCTCCTGATCAGGCATTCAGACGTGCCATATATACAAATCGCGGTTGGCCAGCGGGAGATCCACCCAGGTGCCGTCGCGGCGATGGCTTTCGGCGACGGCAATGCAGGCTTCCGTGATGTGGTGGGCGATCTCGACGTGCCCCAGGCTTTGATCGCCCGTCTCGTACGCGCGGACGAGATCTTCCAGGCAGGAAACGACCGTGCTCTTCGGCGTAACGAATTCGAAAGGCATCTCCTCCCAGGCGCTTCGGCCTTTGCGATGATCCCGCCCATCGAGCGGCGCCCGCCGCAACGATGCGCCGGCCCCGTTGTTCAGCGACCGGATTGTCCCCTCGGTCCCGATGATCTCGTATTCCCATCCCGCCGCCGGGATCGACCATGCGCGGACACCGATCTCGAAGTCCAGTTCGTAGGTCGCGATCGGATCGTAAGGGATGTGATCGCCTTCTATGGTGTAGTCCCGGGGGTCGATCTCGCCCCGAACGGACCTGATGACGGGATCGCCGAGCAGCCAGGAGAGCGTGTCGATGGAGTGGATGTGACCGTGCATCAGTGATGACCGCGCGTAGTGGACGGCTGCCCTGGGTTCGCCCACGTCGCCCCTCAGTACCGCGTCGCGCACCACGCCGTAGCGGTTGTCGAATCTGCGCAGCACGCCCGTATTGAGCACCGTCCCGTTCTTCAGCACGGCGTCGTGGATGTCGTCGGCCGCCGCCATGGAACTGGCCATGGCCTTCTCCACGTAGAGCATGGGCACGCCCAATTCCGCCAGCGCGACGGCCAGCTCGGCGTGGGAATCTCCGCGAAACGAAGCGTCGGGCGCTTCCCGGGCCGGTTTCTGCAGACCCGATGCGGTGGTGCAGACGGCGACGAGATCAGGGCGCTCCTCTCGGACCATGTCCCTGAAATCCTCGTACAGCGCTTGAACGCCCCAGCGCCTGGCGAAGTCCTCCCTGCGCTCGGAGCGCAGGTCGCAGCCCGCGCCGATCTCCAGCCGTTCGCTCGCCCTGCAGGCCGCCGCGACAGAGTAGGGCAGGGGCGTATGGCCCTCGTCGTCGATCGTGCCGCCCATGCGGCCCAGTCCGATGATCCCTACGCGATAGGTTTTCATATTTTCACAGTATAGAACCGGGCCCGCAACAAGGCAAAAACAATCTGGATCGCCTCGCAGCGGCCCCGGCGAACGGTACCGCCGAACGGCATCGGTGAATTGTATTGACACGCCGGATGTGTCGGTTTAGCATGGCCTTACCTCATTCCTCCTTAAAACTACGCTTGTCACCATCAAAGTTCAGCAACTTCAGGAGACGGATCATGGCGTCGCTACCCACCACCAACAAGGGCTGGCTCGAACTCGGCAACCAGTACCTTCTGAGACATCCGATGCGCACCGCGCCGCTGGTACCCGAACGCGGTGACGGGCTGTACATGTGGGACGTGGAAGGCCGGCGATTCATCGATTTTCAATCGGGGCAGTTATGCGTAACGCTGGGACATTCACACCCGGATTACGTGAAGGCCCTCTGCGACCAGGCTCATAAGATCATCCAGGTGGGTACGACCTTCATCGCGCCGTCGGAAGTGCTGCTGGCCAAGAAGATGGCCGAGATCGCGCCGGACCCGCTGCAGAAGTCCTTCTTCGCGTGCACGGGATCCGAATCCAACGAAATGGCCCTGCGTCTCGTGCGGAAGTACACGGACCGCTTCGAGGTGATCGCCCTCATGCGCGGCTACCACGGCCAGTCCTACGGCAGCGCGTCCATCACCGGCCGGGGCGGCATGCTCAGGGAGGGTTACGGCCCCATGCCCACGGGCGCTTCGTTTATCCCTACGCCCTACGAGTACCGCTGCCAGTTCTGCCGGGACGAAGCCTGCTGCAACCTGGGATGCGCGGACGCGGCCGAGAACGTGATCGATTCGTCCACCTCCGGACGGCCCGCGGCCTTCTTCTTCGAACCGCTCATGAGCGCGGCGGGCCAGATCGTGCCTTCCAAGGAGTGGATCCAGCGGATCGTGGAAATTTGCCGGGAACGGGACATCCTGACCGTGGCCGACGAGGCCCTGACGTGCTTCGGACGGACGGGCAAGTGGTTCGCCTTCGAGCACTTCGATTTCGTGCCCGACATCGTGACCTGCTCCAAGGGACTCGGCGGCGCCGTGCCCCTGTGCGCGGTCATGACCAGCGCGGAGATCGCGGACGCCGCGGTGGCGAAGGGATTCATGCCCTTCTCGTCCCACGCGGGCGACCCGCTGCTCTGCGAGACCGGCCTGGCCAATCTCGAAATCGTCGATCGCGAGAATCTGGTGGAAAACGCCCGGGTCGTGGGCAACTATTTCATGGACCGGCTCAAGGTGATGGAGGAAACCTACGAAATCGTAGGCGAAGCCCGGGGGCTGGGCCTTTGCCTGGGACTCGAACTGGTGACCGACAAGCAGAGCCGGGAGCCCAATTTCGAAGGCGCCGCCATGGTGACGGAATACTGCTACGAGAATGGACTCTGGCTGCCCATCGTCCCCAGGATGCTCAATAAAGACCCGCTGAGCCTGCGCTTCATGGAGCTGTCGGGTTCCCAGGTACTGCGGTTCATGCCGCCGATCACCATTACCGAAGCCCAGATCGACGAATCCCTTGAGATTATTGAAGCCGGCGTACGTATCGCCGAAGAAAGAACGGCGCGCGTGGCCCCGGCGGTGGTGTAGGGGTTGGGGAAGGCCTTCCCTGGCGGTCTTCCCCCGGCGGCCAACCGGTTGCCATGAAAGCCTGACATGAGTGAGGCCGTTCTCTTCGATCTCGATGACACTTTGGTGGATCTCCAGTACGCACGCCGTCACGGGCTGCGTGCGGTGCAGGAGATGCTGACGGCGTTGAAGCCGGTACCGCTGGAGGAACTGGAACTCGTCCATGACGAGCAATTAAGGATCAACTACCGGCGTATACTGGATGGTAGTCTGTCAGAAGAGGAAGCCGGTCACGAGCATATGTGCGGGATCTGCCGCCACTATGGATTGGAAACATACGTGGCAACCGATGCGGCGGATGCCTACCTGCGCGCGCAACAGGAGAACTCGCGTCTGGTTCCGGGCGTTGAGGCGCTGCTCGAGTCCCTGCGGGGACGGATGAAGATTGGCGTCGTCACCAATGGCAGCTCGCGGCACCAGCGGGACAAGCTGGAATACTTCGACCTCCTGCCCCTCGATGCTCTGGCCATATCGGAGGAAGTAAGCGCGGCCAAGCCGGATCCTCAGATATTTCAAAACGCTCTTACTCAGCTCGGCGTGCGGACGGTCACGATGATCGGGGATTCGTGGGAGAATGATATCCTGGGCGCCACCGGATGCGGGATGGCCGCGGTCTGGCTGAACCGCTACCGGCGTACCTGTCCCGATCCTTCTCTCGCCGTCGAGATCGGCGGATTCGAACCGTTGGAGAATATCCTCCAGATCCTGGAATCAACTTCAAAACAGAAAGACTGATCTGCCCTTCAGAGCGTTGTAATGTCTGTCCTTCCGGTTGTTTTTCACAATCTCCTCCGATATGACACGCTGACTTTCGACGACAGCCTGGTGGCCGCGTTCACGGTGGGTTACCGCCTCGAAGACCGCCCCGATGACCCATGGACTGCCCGGTTCACCAGGTTCAAATTCGATCCCGACGACGCCACGACTGAAGGCGCGGTAAGGCTCATGGCTCACGTGGCCCCTATCCTTGTTCGCGGTCTTGGGCTGGACCCCGGCAGAACGGTCTTTGCTCCGGCGCTTCGCTCTACGGAGAAAGTCGCGGACACCGATAGCGTGATCGCTTTGCTAGCGGGTCGTTGCGCGGGCGCCTGCCGGTACCAGCCGGGCCTGCTGCGGAAAGAACCCCACCTGTCTACAGGGAGAGGGGGATTGGATCCCGAGTTTCGTAAACTGCTGTTGGAGGATGCAGCCTACCAATCGGCCGTTGTGGATGCCGAGACGGTCATCATTGTAGATGACTTCATAGCGACCGGGAAGACGCTGTCACTGGCCGCCACCGCGATCCGGGAACGCAACCCGGAAACGACCGTGTATGGCCTGGCGCTGGCAAAACCGGAGTGGCACAGCATGATGCTGAACTGGTATGGCGTAGACGTGAACAACGACCATATACCACCCTACTGGTTGTCGATCTGGTCCACGTCTGCGTAACGGTCTTCCCGCAGTAACCTTAATCAGGACAGGCGCACGAAGATGTACCAGAGCCCGATGGAGATGTAGGTCGCGGTGATGGCGACCATGATGACCCGGGTGAGGGGATGGGGTTTGACCCACGTGGGGAAGGCCCGGGGAACGAGGACGTAGTTCAGGTAGATCAGTCCGGGACATAAAAGCCCCATGGCCATGAAGGCGATGACGCCCCGAATGATGAGCAGATCCCCGGGCTGCGCCAGGGGCAGCGTGATCGTCGTCAGCACGGTGAACACCACGACGAATCCATAATACAGCGTCCGGAAATGGTACCGCCGCGCCCGCTTCACGTTGGCGTAGATGAAGTCGGCCTGCATGCGGGCGAATCCGTCGGTGGACTGCAGCCAGGCATCGCACAGAAACGCCGCGGCGACGATCAGGAACACGACCTTGCCGATGGCGCCCCAGCTCACCTCGAAAAAGGCCGACTGCACCACAGCGATTTCCCAGCCCTCGGGAACGATGCCCTGCGGCTTCAGCAGGGCCCACGCCAGCCAGCACATGATGATGGTCGTCACCAGGTTCAGCGCGACGCCGAGGCCCGACTCGAGCTTAAGGTACCGCATGAACTTCCCGTAATTCGTCCGGTTGGCTTCGTTGTCCTCGAAGGCGAACCCCGTGGCCGAGATGGCCTCCGGCGCGGTGCGCAGGGGGCTGGTTACGCGCCCGATATAGGCCGACATGCCCACGCCCTTGTCTCGCATCCAGTAGGAGAGGAAGAGCTGGCCGAAACCGCCGGCGCCGGCGAAGACGATTGCGGTGAGGACCGTGGACAGGTCCGCCGGGTCCCAGTTGGCGGGCCTGTGGTAGCCGGGCGTCAGCAGGACGCCGAAGAATTCGCCCGCCACGTCCAGTACCGGGCGCTGGAAGACGGCGAAGGCGATCCCCACCATCGTGATGACGACCACGGCCATGGTGAGCCGCTCCACGATCAGGTAGACCACCCGGCCCATGAACAGGGCGACCAGGTAGATCCCGATGGTCAGGTAGGCCCAGAAGAGCGACTGGCCGCGGACCGTCCATCCATAGGGGAACCCGGTAAGTTCGGCCAGGGCGCCGCCGCCCGCCGACGCGTAGGCGCCGAACCAGATGTTTTCGAGGAACACCCCGACCCAGATGGCCGACACGTACCACTTTCCGACGCGGCTGAAGCCGGTCAGGGCCGTCTCGCCCGTCATGATCGTATACCGGGCGATCTCCACGTTGACCCAGAACTGCATCAGGGCGGCCGGGATGAGCAGGCCGATGAAGGCTGCGCCGTACTTGGCGGTCAGGTAGGGCCACCAGATGAGCTCGCCGCTGCCCTGGGCCAGGCCGGCCCAGACGATGCCGGGCCCGACGTACTTCAGCATACCGGCAAATGTGGGCACGGCAGCCAGCTTCAGGGGCGACAGGCGGCCGAGTGGACGGGTGTTTTCGGTGGCGGTTTCGTCGGACATGAAATGGGATCGGCTTGAGGGTAGTATTTAGCGCTGAACGAAGCCCGATAGGATCGGCATCGCCTCTTTACGGGACTTCCTGAACTCGCCATCAGATACAGCTTCGAAACGATCCAACAGTGTACACGCGGAAGGGCGGCAGTTCAAGCACAAAAGCCGCGATTACCGTTGACGGAAACTGTTCCCCCGGGTAGTATGACCTCTTGTTCATCAGGTCTTCAACTTCGCCTTAAATCGCCGTTTCTGAGGATCACGCCATGTTGGATTTCCCCATAGTCGACACCCACGTGCATCTCTGGGACCCGAATCACCTTCGGTACAGCTGGCTGGACGATATTCCCCTGCTGAACCAAAAGTACCTGCTGGAGGAATACCGGCAGGCCTGCGGAGCGGTCCAGGTGGAGCAGATGGTCTTCGTGCAATGCGAATGCGACGCCGGCCTGCACGTCCAGGAAGCGGAATGGGTATCCGGTCTCGCCCGGCAAGACGGCCGGATTCGCGGGATCGTGGCCAACGCGCCGCTCGAACGGGGCGCGGCGGTCTACGCCGACCTCGATGCGTTGGCCCGGATTCCCCTGGTCAAGGGCATCCGGCGCCTGCTGCAGTCCGAGGACGCCGACTTTTGCCTGCAGTCCGGGTTCATCGAAGGGGTCCGGCTGCTGCCGTCCCACGGGCTGTCCTTTGATATCTGCATCTTCCACCCGCAGCTGGCCAATGCGATCGAATTCGTCCGGCAGTGTCCCGAAGTCTGCTTCATCCTGGATCATATCGGCAAGCCCGACATCAAAAACCAGGTTTTCGACCCGTGGAAGGACGAGCTGAAGACCCTGGCGGAAATGCCCAATGTCTACTGCAAGGTGTCGGGCCTCGTCACCGAAGCGGACATGGAGCGGTGGACGCCAGAGGACCTGAAGCCCTACATCGACCACGTGATCGCGTGTTTCGGCATCGACCGGGTCATGTACGGCGGAGACTGGCCCGTCGCCTTCCAGGCCACGGAGTATCCGCGCTGGGTCGAGACCCTGTCCTGGGCGACCAGCGGACTCTCGGATGCCGAAAGACGCAAGCTGTTTCACGACAATGCCATCTTCTCCTTCTACCGGCTGTAACGGTCTACGGGCTGTAGTAACGACCCGTCCGTGCCCGGCTCTGTTCCGGGCATCGCGCCCCGTCACGCAATACACCTCACTGCCCGATTGCCATGACCCTCGCCTCCCTGCGTCAGAAGCTTCTGCCCTGTGGACCGGTGCTGGATATCCACGTACATCCCATGAACTGCTTCGGCACCTATGGGGTTTCCTCGCCTGTCGAGGACGCGGAAAGGTTGATCGCGACCGCCCGCCGTTCCGGCGTGACCCGGATGTGTGTGTTTTCGCTGCATGAAACCACGCCCTATGAGCCCACACCCAAACAGTGCCGGCAGGCCAATGACTACGTGTTACGGATGCGGGACGCACAACCCGACGCGATCCTGCCGTTCTGCTATGTCACGCCCGCCTTCCCGGACGAAGCCGTCGCCGAGATCGAACGGTGCGTAGGGGGCCAGGCAATGGCCGGGGTCAAGCTCTGGGTGGCGCGCCGGGCAACGGACCCCGGGCTCGACCCGATCATGGAAGCGGCCGTGTCGTTGGACGTACCGGTGCTGCAGCACGCCTGGTTGAAGACCACCGGCAACCTGCCCGGCGAGTCCACGCCCTTCGACGTGACCGACCTCGCCCGCCGCCATCCCCGGGCGAGGATCATCATGGCCCATCTCAATGGAGTGGGCTACCGGGGCATCGAGGCGATCGCCGACGTGCCGAACGTCGTGGTGGATACCTCGGGCGGCGATCCGGAAAGCGGCATGGTCGAAGCGGCCGTCATCAGGCTTGGCGCCCACCGGGTCGTCTACGGCTCGGACGCGCCCATCCGGCACTTCGGCGTCACGATGAACAAGGTCCTGGGTGCGGACATACCGGACGCCGACAAACGCGCGATCCTGTGGGATAATGCATTGCGGATATTGAAGTTGGGCGAATAACACGGAGCGATTCATGATCATCGACGTCAACGCCTGGACCGGTCCGTGGCCTGCCCTGGTCAACGTGCCGTACGACGTCGCTTCCGTGCGATCCTCGTTACGCGAGTACGGCGTGGAGCGGGTTTTCATGGCTCCACTCGGAGCCGCATGGAGTACCAACCCGCATCTCTGCAACCCGGTGGTCTATGAAGCGGCAGAAAAGTATGGCGACATCAGCCCCGTACCGGCCATCGATCCGACGCTGCCCACATGGCCTGCGGCGTTGTCGAAAGCGGCCGAACATCGTGCCGTCCGCATGATCAAGCTGCTGCCGGGTTATGGAGGATATGACCTGGCCGGGGCGGATGAGCTGTTCGAAGAGGCGGGCCGGGCGAGCCTGGTAGTGATGGTCCAGATCCGCATAAACGACCCGCGGCGACATCATCCTTTGGCGATGGTGCCCGACGTACCGGCCGGGGACGTGGTGGAAGCGGTGAAGCGCCATTCCGATATGAAACTGGTCATGGGCGGAGCGAGCGCGGCTACTTTGAAGGGCTTCGTGGAGGAATTACGCGGATTGCCCGGTCTCTATGCAGATACATCCCAGATAGACGGCGTGGACAGCTTGGAAATGCTGGTGGATGCGGGAATCGGAGGCAAGCTACTTTTCGGATCGCACGCTCCGGTGTTCATGCCGGCGGCGGCCATGGCGCGTGTGCTCAATGATCTTCCGGATGATGCAGCCGTAGGGATTATGAAAGATAACGCGACGGGACTTCTGAGGGCTTGATGGGGCTTTGAACCGGCGAACTGAACTCAGAGGCTTTCGGTGCGCCTCTCCAAAACTTTTCTCTTAGTTCCCCAGTACGGTACGGATCCATTGACTGATCTGGACGATTTCCTGCGGACACACCTGGTGGGCCATGGGATACGCGTGGTATTCGGGAACCATGCCCAGTCGCCTGAGGGATTCCACAGCGTCGCGCCCCAGGGATTCATTCAGCATCGGATCCATCGATCCGTGGCAGACCAGTACGGGAAGTCCGGATTGGACCGGATGCACGACGACGCTGGCGGCCGTGGGAAAGTAGGTGGACAGGGCAATGATGCCGCCGATCCGTTCCTGGAACGTAAGCCCGGCCTCGAGACAGACCGCGCCGCCCTGGGAAAAGCCCGCCAGCAGGATCCGTTCGTTCGGCACGCCCCGATCGATCTCCCGTCGCAACAACGCCTGCACCTTGCCGGCGGAAGCGCGCAACCCGTCTTCGTCGAGACGCCGGTTTTCGCCCAGTTCCAAGATATCGTACCACGCGGGCATCACCATCCCCCGGTTGATCGTCACCGGGATGGAGGGCGCTGAAGGAAACACGAAGCGTACCGCGTAGGCCGCCGGCAGCCCCAGTTCCGAAACAATCGGCGCAAAATCGTTTCCGTCCGCCCCCAGGCCATGTAGCCAGATGATGGACGCGTTGACCTCGGCGGAATTGTTGGATGTGCGTTCTATAGCGGGGAGATCGGTCAATGTGGTTTGTTACCGGGCTGTGCAGAACCTGAGAGGTTATTCCTCAAAAAGATCAGCGTGGGAACCTGTCCTGACCAGGTGCAATTCGTCTCCTTCGACGCGATAGATCACAAGCCAATCTGGTTCTACATGTGCTTCCCTGTAGTTCTTCCAGGTCCCTCGTAACGGATGATCACGATAGCTTGCAGGTAATCGATCCTGCTGGATAAGCATTGACAGCAACATCTTTAGCTTTTCCAGATCCTTGCCGCGTTTCTTTACAACTTTTACATCTCTTTTAAACCGCGAAGAACGAACCGGGATCAGCATTTCAGATATCGAGGTCTTGGTACAAACCTTCGGCATTTTCGAATCTCTGACCCTTACCCTCTTCCAGTTCTTTCATTGCCTTGGTGGTTGCAGGACGTGGTACCTGTATTGGAAAAGGCAACCGTTTCTCGTTCGCTACGCGTACCAAAAGCAATCGAATCGCATCGGACATGGACAAGCCCATAGCCTGAAGCGCTGTCATAGCTCGAGCTTTGGTGTCTTTGTCTATTCGTGCTCGAACAACTGTATCAGAATTCATAAAACGATCTCCTTGTAGCTTCAATGTAGCTACATAATCCCGAAAGTCAAGATGAAACCACACGCACGATTATCAAAAACGCCGCCGAAAACCGAAACATTTAGCCTGTTGCGCTATATACAATGGTCAAGATCCATATTCACGATCTAGCACACAAAGCGCCAATTATCGTATTCAATCAGACAGTGTATTTAAGCGTAAGGGGCGATTCGTGCGCTGATGAGTGCTCAGGGCCGCTCTCCAACCGTCCCTAAATCCGCCACGCCTCCAACACGGATTCCTCGACCGGGGACGGTTCGAGGATGCGTTCGGCATCTTCGTAGCGGCAGGTGACCGGGGTGTCGGCATCGGCCTTCGAGCCCGCGTACCGCACGGTCATGCCCGCGATCTGACGCAGGTCGTCGTCGGTGGGATGGCCTTCGACCAGGGTGGTCGGACCCGTGACGTCCTTCGTTTCCAGTCTCCACCGGCCCGGCGTGTAGCGCTCCAGGAACTTGTTCTCTCCTTCTTCCCGCCCCATTACGACCTTGACGTCGGGCTTGACGCGGAAGTGACGTCCGATCTTGAGGAGCATCACGTCGTCCATGGTGAGGTGTTCCTTGCCCTCGTATTCGAAGAAGTCGAGGATGCGTCGGCCGAAATTCTCATCGGTCAGGTAGCAGCAACCCCCCGCGGGCGAAGGATAGTCCTCGATGCCGTACTCCTCGGCCAGTTCCATCTGCTTCTGGCGGGAGCGTCCCTGGATGTCGCCCAGTTTCTCGCGGTCCACCCACCCCTCCTGTTCCGGCACGGTGGGCGGGAGGCGCTTGGCGGAAAGGGGCCTGAGCAGCAGGCCGTCCAATTCGGCGTCACGGTCGATGACGTTCATGGGCTGGCGGCGCTGGGACATGGGCCGCTGGCCGAGGACCTCGCCGGTGAACATGAACTGGGCGCCGATCTCGTCCATGTACTGCCGGGCCCGCCGGAACATGAAGATGCGGCAGTCGATACATGGATTCACGGTTTTTCCGTAACCATATTTCGGATCGGTCAGCACCTTGAGGTAGTCCGGACCGGAGATGTCGATCATCTCGACGGGCAGGTCCAGCTTGGCGCCGGCCTGCAGGGCCTCGTTGCGCACCGGTTTCTTGCGCTTGCGCGTCTTGGACCTGCGGTTGTGCTCCACCACGCAGAAGCCGGTGTAGAACGTGAGTCCCTGTATTTCGATGCCCTGCCGCATCAGCATGGCGGCCGCGATCGTGCTGTCCAGTCCGCCGGACAGCAATCCGACTGCTTTCACGGGTTTGGACATGGTTTGAGCCTCCCTCATACCCCGATCGACGTCCGGAGCGAATCCGCCACCTTGCGATAGGCGTCCGTCTGCCGCGAGTCCGGATCCCGGCGTACGATGGGGGTGCCCTGGTCGCCCGCCAGGCAGACCGCCGCATCGATGGGCAATGCGCCGACGAAAGGCACGCCCAGCGCTTCGCTGGCCCGTTTGCCTCCGCCCGTCGTGAAGATATCCGTGCGCTCGCCGCAATGGGGACAGTTGAAATAGCTCATGTTTTCGACGATGCCGAGTATGGGCACGTTGACCTGCTGGAACATGGCTACGCCGCGTCGCGCGTCAATCAGGGCCACGTCCTGCGGCGTCGTCACCACCAGACCGCCGGTCAGCGGCACGGACTGGGTCAGCGTCAGATGCGCGTCCCCCGTGCCCGGGGGCATGTCGATGACGAGGCAGTCCAGTTCTCCCCACAGGACGTCGCGCAAGAGTTGCTGGACGGCCTGGTGGACCATCGGACCGCGCCAGGTGACCGACTGGTCTTCCGGGATCAGGAACCCGAAGGACATCATCTTGATATCGTGGGCGATCATGGGCAGGATCTTCTGTCCCACCACGCCGGGCTGGTCCTTGACGCCCATCATAGTCGGGATGCTGGGGCCGTAAATGTCTGCGTCGAGCAGGCCCACGCTCGCTCCGGCGTCGGCCAGGGCCACGGAAAGATTCACCGAGACCGTGGACTTGCCCACGCCGCCCTTGCCGCTGGCCACCGCCACGATGGTCTTCACCCCCGGCAGTTCGATCTTGCCTGTCTGCCCGGGTTGCCCGTGCTGACCCGTCGCTGGTCCCTGGGCCGTGGCCGACTGGCCCGGCGGCGGACCGGTGATCTGTACGTCCTGCACCCCGGGCATGCGCTCCACGGCTTCCTTGGCCTTCAGGGTGATCTGGCGCCGGGTGGATTCGTCCTGCGTGGAAAAGGCCAGGCTGAAGGCCACGTGTCCGTTGGCGGCCTGCACGTTCTTCACGAGACCGAAGGAGACGATGTCGCGGTCGAATCCCGGGTACATGATCAGCTTCAACCGGTCCACCACGTCCCGCATGGTCACATCATGGGCCATCTTTTTCTCCTGCTCCGCGGCGCTGTTCCTCGCGGCCACCGCATTTACACCTGGTAACCAACCGAAGGTCAAACGTCAACCAACCGATAGTCAAACGGGCAACCATCCGATGGTCGAATCTCGTTGCGCAAAATACATTCCAGGGCTCGCCATTGCAATCACTTTACCTTTTTCACGTACAGCTTGAATTCTTCATCTTCCTCGATGGTGTCGAGCAGCGCATGCCCGTTACTCGCGCACCAGGCCGGCATGTCCTCCAGGATCTGGGGATCGTCGGCCAGCACTTCCAGCACTTCCCCCACGGCGATTTCCCGGATGGCCGACGCGGTCTTCATGATCGGCACGGGACAGAGCAGACCGAAGGTGTCGAGGGTCATGGCCGGCTGGATCACGGTTCGTAGGGCCTCCCAGGATGAATTGTGTCGATCGTCCGCGCGGTGGCGCCGGTCGTCCACGTTGTCGCGTTGATCGCCCGCGCTGTCGCCTCCCATCCTAAGCCGTCACGCCGGCGATGGCGCGCAATTCTCCTACGACCTCGGCGAGCGCCTCCAATGCCTCGTCGACCTCGGATTCCGCGGTGTCCGGACCGGCGGTGATCAGCAGCGAGCACCGGGCTTCGGCCGCCGTCCGCCCCAGGGCCAGCAGCACGTGCGAGGGCTTGGCCGCCTGGGCGGCGCACGAGGAACCGACGGAAACCGCGATGCCCCGGGCGTCGAGCATCAGGACCGCGGATTCGCCGTCGGCCTCCGTTATCCACAGGTTGAAGTGACCCGGCAGACGCAGATCGGGGTGCCCATTGATGGAGGCCTCTGGCAGGCGGTCCCTCAGGCCGCGCGACAGCGATTCGTCCAGCCGCTTCAAGCGGTCGATCCGACCGGGCAGTTCATCCGCCGCCAACTCCGCCGCCCTGCCGAAACCCACGATCGCCGGGATATTCTCCTGTCCGCCTCGACGGCCGTCTTCCTGGACGCCTCCTTCCACCTGGGGACGCAGCCGGGTGCCGGCCTTCACATAGAGGGCCCCGGCGCCTGGCGGGCCGTGCAAAGGACGTGCGGAAAGGGACAGGGCATCCACGTCCAGATCGTGAACGTCAACGGGCAGGCGACCCATCGCAGCCACGGCATCGGTGTGGAAGGCCGCGCCGTTCCGATGGGCGATCTCGGCGATTTCGCGCACGGGCTGGATCGTGCCGGTCTCATCGTTGGCGCGCATGACGGAAACGAGGACGGTATCGTCCCGCATGGCCCGCGCGACCTGTCCGGGCCGCACGACGCCGTCCCCGTCGGCAGGGACCTCCGTGACGGTGAACCCCTGCCGTTCCATGGCTCTCGCGGCATACAGCACGGCGTGATGCTCGATACTCGAAACGACGATATGCCGCCCGCGATTCGTGCTCGCCTTCGCAATCCCCTTGACGGCCAGGTTGTCCGCTTCGGTACCGCTCGACGTGAATATGATCTCGCCGGGACCGGCGCCGATCAATCCCGAAACCTGAGCGCGCGCCAGGTCCAGTGCGTTACGCGCCGCTACCCCGGCCCGGTGCAGGCTCGACGGATTCCCGGCGTTTTCGCGGAGGCTGGATACCATCACTTCGATGACACGAGGGTCAACCGGCGGCGCCGCGTCGTGGTCCAGGTTTATCATGAAAGGGACCGGTTTTCAGGTATTGCGTTCCACCCATTCCCGCTCCCCGTCTGCCCGGATCTCCTTCTTCCAGACGGGCACGATCTGCTTGACGCGGTCGATCGCGTAGGAACAGGCCTCGAATGCGTTTTTTCGGTGGGGGGTCGCCACGGAGATAAGGATGCTGATCTCCCCGATTTCGAGCGTGCCGACGCGATGGATCATGGCGATGTCTTCGATGCCCCATTTCTCGCGGATTTCCTCGGCCACTTCCCGCATCTTGGCTTCGGCCATCTCGGCGTAGGCCTCGTATTCCAGCCGTAGCGTCCGCCGGCCGTCCGAGTGGTCCCGCACGGTACCGGCGAAGGTGACTACCGCGCCGTGGTGGGGCTTGAGGGACCATTCGAAGAGGGCGTCCGGCTTTATGCTATCGCTCGTAATCTTGTACACGCGCGTGAACCTGCCTCTTTAAGAAGGAACAGTGCGGCCGGTGACGTTCAATGCCGCCGGTGATGGGCCTCACCCACGCAAACGATGCGGGTCGCCGCACAAAGGCGGAAATCCGCATCGGCGCCGCCGCTCACGGGCGGAATGCACGCCAGTTCGTCTCCGTCTGCCAGCACGGCCTGCCGGTCGGCGTATTCGCGGTTCACGGCCAGCATCACGCTCCGGTCGTAGCTCGCCAGGGCGGGATAGGAATCGACAAGCTCCGCAAAGGCCTCGCCCACGGTGGTCCCCGCCGGGAGATCTACCGGCACCGACGCCGCGCCTACCGCGTCCTTGCATCCTGCGAAACATTTGACGATGATCCGCATGGCGGTCCTCAGCAGGCGTCATCCGTAGATGGAAAAACCGGAAAACCCGTGGGTCCTATTTCAACTTTCTTACCCGGTAAAAACAGATGGCGGTCAAGCCCGTGATTACGGTCCACGCGATGATTAGAAACACCCATCCGCCCGTGGTCAACTCGGAGGCTTGTTGTTCCATGGGAAGCATACTCCAGGTTTCGTTTTCGGGATCGGATCCGGAGGTATCCGCGCGAACGCGGTGTGCAAGATTACGCTAATCCCAACTCCCGGCCGTGTCAAGCCTTTTGCCGGCGGGCTTCCCGGCATGGAACGCAAGGTATCCTTCAGTCGTTCTTCAGACGTGCCAACAGGTATTGCGAGCGTCGCTTCCCAAGTATATTTTCGTTAATCTATGAAATGCATTTGCACGATTATCCTCAGCCTCGTGCTGGTATCCGCGTGGACCTTCGCCATACAGGCACAGGGGGAAGGCCCGACGATCCGGCTCGAAAGCGCACGGCTGCACTTCGTAACTTTCGAAGAGGTTGACGAAATCGCCCGCGGGCAAAACAAACCGCCGCTGCGTACGCTCTCCGACACGCCGTGGCTTTTCGACGGCCGGATCGTCGTCTATCCCAATCTTCAACTCCTGGCATACATCGACGAGGAACGCGGACTCGGCCGGCGCGCGCCGCTGGTCCTCTCCTTCGACCAGTATTACCGGCTGCGCAGCGCGGCTCAGTTCAGGAAACTGTGGCGGACGTCCGTGCTGTCCTACGTCTTCGACACCGAAACGCGACTCGGCCAGGAAGGTCTGCTGACCCTGGATGTGCCGGTGAACCTGCCTACTTTCCTGGGCGGCGGCTCGCCCGTAATCCGGATTCTCGGAAACCAGCGCATCGAGATGGACATGGCCAGCGAATGGACCGAAGGCAGCGCGAGCACGGCGACCAACCGGTTTTCCCGCGCGCCTAACGTGTCCATGAAGCAAAACCAGGAATTCACGGTGACGGGGAACATCGGCGAGAAGATCGAGGTGAACATCAAGCAGAACAGCGAAGCGTTCACCGATCTCGACAACAACCTCGCCATTCGGTACCAGGATGTCTCCGACGACGGACGGGAAGGAAACGGCATTCTGAAGAGCTTCGAGGCAGGTAACGTCTCCCTCGAACTGAAGAACACGGAGTTCACGGGCTACACGCAACAGCATACCGGGCTGTTCGGCATCAAAATGGTCGGCCAGCTCGGTGGCTTCCACCTGACCGCGATCGCCAGCCAGGAGAAGGGAGAAGGGGAATCCGCCACGTTCCAGGCCGGGTCGATGGGGTCCCAGCGGACGATCCGTGACGTCGACTTCAGGCGCAGGACCTACTATTTCATCGACGAACGCTACCGCCGGAATTTCTCACGCAGGGACGTAAACGGCTCCCACATCGCGGCGGAGGACTCGGTCCGGTCGATCCAGGTTTACGTGTCGGGACAGGTGACCCTGACCAACCAGGCCAGGCTGGTCAATGCCAGCGCTTTCCCGGAACCCCCGGTATACGACGCCGAGGGCGTGCTCATCCAGGGTTCCGAGCAGCATGAATTCATTGAAGGAAAGTTCAGGTACCTGGAATCCGACGAGTTCTACGTAAACGAACGGTTCGGTTATATCGCGCTGAATACACCCCTCCAGGAAGACGACATGCTTGCGGTGTACTACGAGACTGTGAACCTGGACGGAGAAGTCAGAAGGTACGGCCGCCTCGACGGCGCCGTCCCGCTGTTGCGTCTGCTCAAACGGCAGCAGGAACGCCCCCCCGACGTGCAGGACGATCCCTCGCAGTGGGGTACCTGGCAGTACGAGTGGCGAAACGTGTACTATCTCGGCCAGACGGATATCGATCCGAATAACTTCGACCTCAGGGTCTACCGGTTGCGGTCCGAAGGCGAACACAGTGAAGTCGACCCGAACGGAACGCCCTACATCCAGTTGCTGGGGCTCGACCGCAGGGGGGTGGACGCCGACTCCGGGCCCGACCGGCGTGTCGATATCGACTACTCGCTGATCAATTTCGAGCGGGGCGAACTGATCTTCCCCGACCAGTATCCCTTCGCGCCGATGCTGACACGGAACACCGACGGACGGCTGGCCTATCCGGAAACGCAGGGCGAAGGCCTTCCGGACGAAACGCCCGGGATATACAACCTGTCGAACGAACAGATCTTCACCCAGGACGGCAGGCTGCACAAGTACTTCCTGGAGGTCGAATACCGGGACCAGTTGTCCCAGTACGCGCTCGGGCGGACCAATATCATCGAGGGAAGCGAAATCGTCCGGTTGAACGGCCAGCAACTGCAGAGGGGAACGGACTACATCATTCTGTACGAGGTCGGCCAGATCCGGTTCACGAATGAGGAAGCTCTGACCCCGGATGCCGACGTGACCGTCCAGTTCCAGTTCGCCCCGTTCTTCAAGCCCGTGTCGAACACCCTGCTCGGTTTGCAGGGCGAATACCAGTTCAGCGAACGGTCCTGGGTAAAGGGCACCCTGCTGTACCGGTCCGACAAGTCCCTGGAACAGAAATCCCGGATCGGCCGGGAAACCGGGCGCTACATGATGTGGGGGATCGATACGCGCCTGGAATTCGAACCGGACATTATGACTTCCTTCATGGATTTCATCTCTCCCGCGGACCTCGGGGACGAAGGGTCTTCGTTGATCATCGAGGCCGAACTGGCCCAGAGCGTACCCAACCCCAATGTCCTGGGCGACGGGTTCATCGACGACTTCGAAGGAAGCAAGGAGGAGACCGACTTGGGCGTGCGCCGCAGCGGCTGGCGGCCGGCCAGTCCGCCCGATCAGTACACGCACGGCCAGCGGGGCCGGTTGACCTGGTACAATCCCCTGGAGCAGGTCGACGTCCGCCAGATTTACCCGACCCGGGAGGTCACGGGCCGCGACCAGCTGCAGCACGTGCTGATCATGGCATTCGATCCTACGGAACCCGACCTGCGCTGGGGCGGTATACACGCGGATTCCACCTTCAACGCGCCGGGGCAGCCCATGGGACCGGATGACGTACTGGACCGCTGGGCCGGGTTGATGCATCCGCTGGCCGGAAGCTACGTCGACCAGACGCGCAGCCGGTTCATCGAGTTGTGGGTGAATGGAAACCGGGGCGAACTGCACATCGACCTCGGCGTGATCAGCGAGGACGTCAATGACGACGGGCGGCTGGATACGGAAGATGACCGAAGCGACGGTTTCGGCAACAATCTCCTGGAACCGGAAGAAGACATCGGTATGGACGGCCTGCGGGACGAGGACGAGGCCGGCTTCGACCCGGTGACGAACCCGGACCCGCACGGGGACAACTTCTCCTTCGAAGGCACGCAGGGCGGCAGCGTGCCGGTCGACCAGGTCGACTACGGCAGGATCAATGGGACGGAAGTCAATGCCGGCGATCCGGACCAGAACCGGCGTCCCGATACCGAAGACCTCGATTATTCCGGATTCCTCGATGTACAAAACGACTATTTCAAATACGTCGTGAATCTGAGTCCGGGCCACGAAGACACGGCGTTCGTAGCCGGCGGCGACCTGGAGCGATCCAACTGGGAGAACCCGGACAGTTGGCGCCTGTACCGCATTCCGCTGGACACCGGATCGTTCGGCGCCGATCCGGCCGGTTCGGATCAGACGGTGGACGTCGCGGGTGGGCAGGGCAGTGCGGACACGGTATCGATGGTGGGGGGTTTCACAACGTCAAACCGGGCGTATGACGGTTCGGTGGGCATGCCGGGATTCGACCGGATCGAAACGGTCCGGCTCTGGATCACGATGGTGAACGAACCGGTGAAAATGCGCATCGCCTCCATCAATATCGTGGGCAACCAGTGGCAGGAAGACTTGCAAGGGGCCATTACCGATTCCAGCGGTTTCCCTGTACCGGCCGAAATGCTGGCGGGTTACGAGGAGACATTCGATGTCGCCGTGAAGAATACCTACGACAACCCGGGCGAATATACTTCGCCTCCCGGCGCGATCATCGAATACGATCGGGTAACCGGTCTGCAGAACAAGGAGCAGTCGCTGATCCTCACCTATACCAACCTGCAGCCTCACCACAGCGCCCAGGCCTACCGTACGCTGTTTTCCTACCAGGACTATACGTTGTACAACACCCTGAGACTGTACATTCACGGTTCGGACCATTTCGAAGGCGGCCGGTCGCCCGATTTTTTTATACGATTCGGAAGTGGTGAATTTGACTATTACGAATACAGGACCCGTGTGGTCCCGGGGTGGGACGATGCGAATCATCTCAGGGTCGTTTTCGACGACCTGACGATTCTGAAAAGTGAAACTGAAACTGCCCGGGCGACGGCGACGACGGCGGATACCGCCTATACGGTCACGCTGAGCGACGGGAAGGAACGTCCCGTGCGTTTCAAGGAAGGGCCGCCGGGCACGGGGCACACGCTGGCCATTGCCGAACTGGAAGGGAACAAACAGTACAGGGTACTCGGAGCGCCCGCCCTGGCCCGGGTTCGCCATATCACGATCGGGATCTACAACCCCTATGACCGGGCGCTCGCGGGAGGCGAACTCTGGCTGGACGAACTGAGGGCCGGTGACGTGAGGCGCGACCGGGGCCTGGCCGGCCGTTTGAAAATCGACGCCGATTTCGCCGACGTGTTCTCGCTGTTCGGGACCGTCAGAAGCGTGGGAAGCCACTTCCGCCGGATAGGCGGCGCAGAAGCGGGGAGCAGGACCACCGTGATGAACTTCTCCTCTCTGTTGAACCTGGGAAACATGCTGCCTGCAGCCTGGGGGCTGTCCATTCCGGTGCGCCTCCGCTGGAAGAACGACCTCAGGCTGCCCCGGTTGCAGGTCGGCTCCGATGTCGTCCTGCTGAACAGCGAACAGCGCGAAGCACAGCGCAC
Organism: bacterium; assembly: GCA_965207085.1. GTDB lineage: Bacteria > JAAXHH01 > JAAXHH01 > JAAXHH01 > JAAXHH01 > JAAXHH01. Next base: position 1,792,188 of record CBDBLQ010000002.1, read on the forward strand.
GGAGAACACCGACCGGTCCTTCTCGACCTCCATCTCCAAGCGCATCGGTTCCACGAATCCCTTTGTCGCCTGGACCCTGGAACGCATCCGGTTCGACTACACGTCGACCAACTATTTCCGTCACTCCGTTTCCAGGATCGATACCTCCGGGGCCTATCGGGCCCGGCTGCAATACAACCTGATCCCGCGTTCAAGGATCCAGTGGCCGATTCTCGGCTGGATGCCACTGCCGGATTTCATTTCAGGACTGACGTTCAACCCGCTCCCCGTTCGACTGGAGTTGTTCTCGGAGATAAACCGCGAAAGGCGGACCTATTTGAACAGGCCGGGGCGGACCGTCGAGGCGGGAGATACCAGTGAGAGCGCTTCGGTCATTCCGAACCGGAGCGAACGTTTCACCCGGTATCTGAATCGGAATATCCGGACGATCATGGAACCTTTCAGGTCCCTGAGAATGAACTACAACCTCGCCGTTTCCAACGACATGAAGTCCGATTCCACCGTATCCTTTACCAGCCTGGAATTCGGACCGGAAACCAGCTTCCGGCAGAACCTGGGCATCGATTACCGGCCTGAAATCACAACTTGGTTCAGACCTTCCTACAACTTTACCGCGTCATACGCGGAAAACCGGAACCCACAACTTCAGCTTGTCGGCGCTTCTCCGGAAGCGAGGACCATCACGTTCAACAACCAACAGGGCGTGCGTACCAACATCAATATGGCCAGGATGGTATCGAACGTTTTCGGAGGATCTTCGAGGATATCGGAGCCGGGAGATGCCGGATGGTTCAAGCGAAACGTGGCAGACCGGTTTGTCACCGTCTTAAGCAATCTCACGCCGGTCAACCTCAATTTGACGGTCAGTCGCAATCAGAACTTCTTCAACGCGGTCTCTCGCCCGACCCTGAGGGAGCGCATGGGGTTGTCGGACTATTTTTCCGTGCCGTTCGATACCCTGGGGAACGGCGACGGGGTTACCGGCATCCAGCGCAACCAGGAATCGGAAGCGAACCGGTCGACCTTCAACGTCGGAACGGGAATCAGATTCCTGGGAGCGTCCTTTTCCATCCGGCCCACATGGGTATCGGCCCATAACAGGTCCACGAACCTTAACCGGAAGCAGCGCAACACCACGTGGCCGGAAATGAACTTGCGCTGGAGTCCCAATCTCAGAAGCATGGGCGAATTCGGCCGGATGTTTCGTCGAATCGAGCTGTCCAGCGGTTTCTCTAGACGCAACGGCAAGAGTACCGACCTGAAGCAACAGGATCTGGCGGTCGCACAGGGCAGCACGACGGGGGTTACGGACTCCGGTGAATCCGGGATCACCCGGACGACCACGACGACCTTGTCCCCTCTGTTCGGCTTCGTCTTCGACCTGAATGCGGGCCTGGTGCTGAGAGGCAATCTCACGACGTCGGACGGACTGACCCGATTCGGGCGGAACGCGACCGATCAGAAGCAACAGACCAGGTCGCTAACCGTCGCCGTAGACTACCGGCTCAGGCCCGGTATCCGGGTCTTCGGAAGGAGAACGAGCGGGGACATCAACGCCCGGCTGCAATTCACCAGGAATTCCAACAGGACGCTGATCTCGCGGATAGGGGGTGATTTCCAGGCCAACAACGGTCAGAATCAGAACCGGTTCTCGGTCACGACGGACTACCGGTTCAGCAGGTACGTCCGCGGTGGCGTGACGCTTGAACTGACGAACACGCTGAACGTGATCACCCAGCAGAAGCGCCTTCGTCGAGGCGGTGGGCTGTGGACCGAGTTCGTCTTCAACTAAAAAAGGCATCGGTCGAACTATGACAAAAGGGGAAATACAGGCCGTCATCTTCGTCGCGGTCAGCATGCTGGCCGGCGCCGTTATTCTGCTGGTGAAACAGTACGATTCGGATTTCCTGCCCGATCTGGGACCGGCTCCGGTACACGGACGGCTGAACGCAGGTATCGAGACGGAATCCGCCACGGCTTACGCGGACGAATCGAATGCGCACCCCCCGTCCACCAAGGCGGACTCGGGACGTCCGGTCGCCGGGACCTCTGCAAAACCCGCCTCTTCCGCCGGCAACCTGCTTGTGCCGGTAAACACCGCCCCTGCGTCCGAACTTCAGAAGCTGCCGGGTATCGGTCCGAAACTGGCAGAGGCGATCATCGCCTACCGGACACGGTCCGGACATTTTGTGCGGGTCGAGCAGCTGCTCGAAGTGAAGGGAATCGGTCCCGCCAAACTCGGCCGTATTCGACCTTTCGTGAAGCTGGAATAACCGGCCGGACGCGCCTGAACGCGCCGGGTGGGACCCTTGTGCCAAAGTTCCGTTCGGACCCGTTCGGCAACGTGCCGGAGAACCCCGTAAACAGCCTTTATACCGGGTTTCCACGACAGCCTTTTTTGTTGACATACACCCTCTGCAAATCTATTTTCGATGTGGTCTGAACGGTAATGGCCGGAGGTGGGGATCATGTTGCGAATCGGCACAGGAATTGCCAAGGGCCGCCGGCTGAAGTCCGTGACCGGCGCCGTTCGACCCACCGGCAGCCGTGTACGCGGATCATTGTTCGACATCCTGTCGACACGAATAGCCGACGATACGGTGCTGGACCTGTGCGCCGGCACAGGAAGCCTGGGTATTGAAGCGCTGAGCCGAGGCGCGCGCTGCTGTCTGTTCGTCGACCGCGACCGGCGCGCCGCCCGGACGATTAGAGACAATCTCGACCGTTGTGGGTTTCGCGAAAGCTGCAGGATCTGGATGACAGACGCCGTGCGGAGTCTCGATCACCTCGCCGACCATGCCTGCGTGGTGGACGTCGTACTCGCCGACCCGCCCTATGGCGATCCGGTTTCGCGGGAAATCGTCCGAACCGTCGGCGAACGGAACGTGTTGGCTCCGGGCGGCCTGCTCGTCCTGGAGCATCGCGGAGACGATCAACCGGAATCCTGCGAAGGTCTCGACCTGGTGCGCAGACGATCTATCGGTGACACGACGCTGTCTTTCTTTCGGCCCGCCTGCCCCGCCCGGTCCGATCAGCCCGTTCCAGCGACAACCGTGAACCGGACAGAAGTCCTGCCCATCGATCTTCCACCTCCTTCATCGAGAACCCGGCGATGAAAGTTGCGGTGTATCCCGGTACCTTCGATCCGGTGACCAACGGACATCTGGATGTGCTGAGCCAGGCACTGACCGTGTTCGACCGGGTGGTGGTGGCCGTCGCGACCAATATGGAAAAGCACCCGATGTTCCCGGTGGAGTATCGAGTGGACCTGTTTCGGCAGGCCGTGGACGGCTGGACAGGGGTCGAGGTGATGTCGTCGGACGGCCTGACGGTCGACCTGGCCGGTAGACTCGGCGCACATGCTATCGTCCGCGGCGTTCGTTCCGCCGGAGACCTGGAAACGGAGTCCCAGATGGCGCTCATGAACCGGCGCCTGGCCCCGTCGGTGACCACGGTATCGTTCTTTCCCGGTGAACCATCGGTGTACGTGAGTTCTTCGCTCGTGAAAGAGGTCTTCCGGTTCGGTGGCGACGTAAGCCATCAGGTCCCGCCTCCCGTGTTAAAGGCGCTGTCGGAAAAGCGCGGCTCGATCGGCTGACCCCCGGTTATCCAAGGACTGCCCGACTCCACCCTCCGCCCCCTTCTCATGCCCGCTATCCATCCCCTTTCCCGAAAACTGGATCGCATCGCTCCTTCCGCGACCGCCGTGCTCAACGAGCGGGCCATTGCAATGAAACGCGAAGGCGTCGAGGTTTTCAACTTCGCCGTGGGCGAACCGGACTTCCCCACGCCGGACCATATCAAGGAAGCCGGCATGGCGGCGATCCGGGACGACCTCACCCGGTACACGCCAGCGACCGGCATCCTGGACCTCAAGGAAGCGATCTGCCGCAAGCTGGCCAGGGACAACGGGCTCGAATACACACCGAACAAGATCGCGACGACCTCCGGCGGCAAGCACGCCCTGTACAACCTGCTCTTCGTGATCTGCGACGAAGACGACGAGGTCCTCATCCCGGCGCCCTACTGGGTCAGTTATCCCGAGATGGTCAAACTCGCGGGCGCCGTTCCGGTGGTGCTGGACACGGGACCAGGCGCTTCCTTCAAAGTGACGGCCGAACAGGTGCGGTCCGCGATTACCCCGAAGACCAAGGCGCTCATGCTTAACACCCCCTCCAACCCCACGGGCATGGTGTACTCGCGGGACGAACTCGCCGTTATCGCCGAAGTGGTCCTGGAGGCCGGGATATACGTCATAACGGACGAACTGTACGAGAAGATCCTCTATGACGGCCATCGCCACGTAAGCATTGCGGCCCTCCATCCACAGATGAAGGAACAGGCGCTGGTGGTCAACGGACTGTCCAAGGCGTACGCCATGACCGGCTGGCGCCTGGGTTACGCCGCCGGTCCCGCCGAGGTAATGGACCTGGTCGTGAAATTTCAGGGGCAGACCGTCCTGCATCCGAGCCCCGTCACCCAGCATGCGGCCGTTACCGCGCTGACCGGTCCCGAAGACTTCCTGCCCCCCATGATCAGGGCGTTCGACCGGCGGCGGAACTACATCATGGGAAGACTGCAAAATATGGAGGGCGTGGCGTGCGCCCGGCCCGGTGGCGCGTTCTACGTGTTCCCCGACCTATCGGCGTATATGGGCCGCAGCCGGCCCGACGGCAGCATTATCGAAGGATCGCTGGACCTCGCCATGTACCTGCTCGAGGCGTACCAAGTGATCTCGGCGCCAGGCGCCGCCTTCGGGTCGGAGGGATGCCTGAGGTTTTCCTACGCAACCCCCCTGGACGTGATCGAAAAAGGCATGGATCGGGTGGAGGAAGGATTGTCGTCCCTGGCGGGTTGACCGGCCGCATAGCTTCGCGGCAACCTGCCTTAACGCACGGCGGATACATGGAGAACTCGAAAAACGCGCTTCCGGATTACCGGCATCTTTTCAGCAGGATCGACGAAAAGGGGCTCGCCCGGGTCTTGGAACTCGCCCTCGACCGTCAACTGATCGTCAAGCTGTTGCATATTTGCGGACTGGTCCAGGACAGGCGGGACCTGTCGACTACGGCGATGCATACACTCGCCGCGCAGCTCGCCGGTGACTGCTTCGAGCGGGAAGCCGCCGCCGCGCAGGTCATCCGGACCCTGGTTCAAACCAGTTCGCGGGAGATCGCACAGATCGGGAAATCGTCCCCCGAAGGCATCAATTCCCTGCTCAGTGACCGGACCGACGCCTATACCCGGGAGTGCGGACGGATGACATTAGCCATGTTGCTGGACGAACGGGAGGCGGTTTACGCGCCGGCCATCGAACGCCTGAACCGGATACCGGCCTTTAAACCCCGGTCCGGTGTATCGGAGGAGACGGCGTCCCCCTACCTGCGGGACGACCCGGTCCTGAACGGCGGGCCGGACGACGAGGGCCGGATGGAGGATGCCGATCCGGCGTTGATCGAAGCCCGCCGGTACGGTGCGGACCTGGAGAAACGGAATCGGATCCTGGAAGACCGCGTCAGGGAGATGCAGCGGCGAATCGAACGGTTCAGCGAAGAAGCCGGCGCGGAATCGGAAAGGGTCGCCCTCTTCATCGACGTGCAGAACATGTGGTATGCCGCCCGGCAACAGCACGGGATTTCGGCGCGGGTGGATTTCGAGAAGCTCATGCAGGCCGCCGTGAGCGATCGCCGGCTGATACGGGCCTATGCCTACGTGATCCAGACCCCGGAGGTGGACCAGAGCGGATTTGTTACCATGCTGGAACAGTTCAGCTACGAGGTCAAGCGGAAGGACCTCCGCAGGCGCAGCGACGGCTCGGCGAAAGGCGACTGGGACATGGAGATGGCCATCGACATGATCAGAATGGCCGAGAAGGTCGACGTCGTCATCCTGGCCAGCGGCGACGGGGACTTCGTGTCGCTGATCCAGCTGCTCAAGGAACTGGGGCCTCGCGTGGAGGTGTTTTCCTTCCCGCATAACACGGCGCGGGACCTGATGGAAACCGCGGACCATTACCATCCCATCGACGCATCGCTGCTGATCGATATGGCTTCGGCCCGCTAAAGTTGCAGGAAGTCCGGTACATCGTTCATACATGGAGGAACAAATGGTAAAGATCGGCATTGTCGGTGCGGGCAACGTGGGGGCGACCGCCGCCCTGTACGCCGCGCAGAAGGAACTGGGCGATATCGCCCTGATCGACGTGGTGGACGGCATCCCGCAGGGCAAGGGACTGGACATGATGGAAGCCGGACCCGTGCTGGGCTATGACTCGGCGATAGAAGGCTCCAACGACTTCGCGGCCCTGGAAGGCGCGGCCATCGTGGTGGTCACCGCCGGCCTGGCCCGCAAGCCGGGCATGGACCGGCTCGACCTGCTGAAGAAGAACGCGGAGATCATCACGTCGGTGACCGAAAGCATCGTGAAGTATGCGCCGGATGCCCAGATCCTGATGGTCAGCAACCCGCTGGACGTCATGACCTATGTGGCCCTCAAGGTATCGGGGTACGGACGGAAGCGGGTCTACGGACAGGCCGGCGTGCTCGACTGCGCCCGATACCGGTGCTTCGTCGCCATGGAACTCGACGTATCCATGGAAGACACGCAGGCGATCATTCTCGGCGGGCACGGCGACACCATGGTCCCCATACCGCGGTACACCACGGTCTCCGGCATACCCATCACCGAACTGCTGTCCCGGGAAGCCATCGACCGCATCGTGCAGCGGACCCGAGACGGCGGCGCGGAGATCGTCAACTACCTCAAGACCGGCAGCGCCTACTACGCCCCTGCGGCCTCCGTCGTCCAGATGGTGGAATCCGTTCTGAAGGGCAAGAATCGCGTGCTGCCCGCCTCGGTCATGCTGGAAGGCGAGTACGGACTGCGGGACATCTGCGTGGGGGTGCCTGTGAAACTGGGCAGCGAAGGCATCGAGGAAGTGATCGAACTGGCGCTTTCGGACGACGAACGGGCGGCGCTGCGCGCTTCCGCCGCGGTGTACCAGGAGAGCCTGGACGAACTGGGCATCTAGCATCCAAGTAACCGCGCATGTCACATCCACATCTCATGAAGAAAACCTGACGGAGGAGGAAGAAAGCGAAATGGCCGCAAAACCACCCGCTGGTGGAAAGCACATAACCATCGATGTCCGGGGCGTGCTCAACGTCCCGGACCAGCCGGTCATCCCTTTCATCGAAGGCGACGGCACGGGACCGGATATCTGGAGGACGGCACAGCGCGTTTTCGACGCCGCCGTCGACAAGGCGTACGGCGGAGGCCGGCGCATCGCATGGCACGAGGTGCTGGCAGGAGAAAAGGCCTTTAACCTTGCGGGCACCTGGCTTCCGGATGAAACGGTAGCATGTTTCCGGGAATACCTGGTGGGTATCAAGGGGCCCCTGACCACGCCCGTAGGGGGCGGCATCCGCAGCCTGAACGTGGCACTGCGCCAGGTCCTCGATCTGTACGTATGCCTGCGGCCGGTACGATGGTTCACCGGGGTGCCCAGTCCGGTGCGTCATCCCGAGAAGGTGGACATGGTCATATTCCGCGAAAACACGGAGGACGTGTACGCCGGCAAGGAACAGGAGGCCTACAGCGACGAGGCCGCCAGGCTGATCGTCTTCTGCAGGGAACAGTTCGGGTGGGAAATACGATCCGATTCGGGCATCGCCGTCAAGCCGGTGAGCGAGACCGGCAGCAAGCGGTTGATCCGCGCGGCGGTCGAGTACGCCATCGCGCGGAACCGCAGGAGCGTCACCCTGGTGCACAAGGGCAACATCCAGAAGTTCACGGAAGGCGCGTTCCAGAAATGGGGATACGAACTCGCGAAGGAGGAGTACCCGGACCGGTTGGTCAGCTGGGACGAATGCGGGGGCAACGTTCCCGACGGCAAGATCCTGGTCAAGGACGCCATCGCCGACATTTTCCTGCAGCAGATCCTGACCCGTCCCGACGAGTTCGACGTCATCGCCACCATGAACCTGAACGGCGATTATATTTCCGATGCGCTGGCCGCCCAGGTGGGCGGTATCGGTATCGCGCCGGGCGGCAATATCAACTACAAGACCGGACATGCCGTGTTCGAAGCGACCCACGGCACGGCGCCCAAATACGCCAACCAGGACAAGGTCAACCCGGGTTCCGTTATCCTTTCCGGCGAACTGATGCTGCGCTATCTCGGCTGGGACGAAGCGGCCGACCTGATCATTCAGGGCATCGGAGCAGCCATCGGGGGCAGGATCGTGACGTACGATTTCGCCCGCCTGATGGACGGCGCGCAGGAAGTCAAGTGTTCGGAATTCGGCACTGCCATCATCGAGCGGATGTAGGCCTAGGCCTCGGGCAGCACGGCCATCACCGTGCGGCGCGGGTGACTGTGCAGTCCTCGAACGGCGCGGCCGTATTGCCGGACGCGGGCGACCGGATCGTCGGGAATCCCCCATGTTCGTCGATTTCGCGAGAATCCACGTAAAGGCCGGACGCGGCGGCAATGGCTGCTGCAGCTTCCGCCGTGAGAAGAACGTGCCGCGGGGCGGACCAGACGGCGGCCACGGCGGCGACGGGGGCCATGTCGTCCTGCAGGTCGATCCGGGCAAGCGGACGCTGCTCGACTTCCAGTACCAGCACCTGTACCGGGCCCGTAACGGCACCCACGGCCAGGGCAAGGATATGCACGGCCGGAATGCCCCGGACCTGGTCATCGGCGTCCCCCCCGGAACTATCGTCAAGGACCGGGAGTCCGGCTCGGTGATTTCCGACATGGTCGGGGAGGACCAGACCCTGGTCATCGCCCGGGGAGGCCATGGTGGCCGCGGCAACTCGGCCTTCGCCACGTCCACCAACCGGACGCCCCGGCGCTGGGAGGAGGGAAAGCCGGGCGAGGAACGCCTGCTGGAACTCGAACTGAAGCTGATTGCCGACGTGGGGCTGGTCGGTCATCCGAACGCGGGCAAATCCACCCTGCTGTCGCGTCTCTCCGCCATGAGACCCAAGATCGCCGACTATCCTTTCACCACTCTCGAACCCAACCTGGGCATCGTCAAGCTGGGAGACTACGACCGCTTCGTCCTCGCGGACATCCCCGGCCTGATCGAGGGCGCCCACGAAGGCAAGGGACTCGGCCACCAGTTCCTCCGCCACATCGAGCGGACCCGGATCCTCGTCTTCCTGCTCGACGCGAGCCAGCCTGATCCCGTGCAGGACTACGAAGTGCTCGTCAACGAACTCCGCCAGTTCAATCCAATTCTCCTCTCCCGCCCCGCCTTGGTTGTCTTCTCCAAGCTGGACCTGATCGTGGACCGTTCCGCACTGGACGGCTTCGTCGTGGAGCCCGACCGCGCGAAGCACGCGGGCCAGCGCAACAACCCCGTGCTGGCGATCTCATCCGCTACCGGAGAAGGCATCCCCGAACTTCTCGGGGAAATCGGCCAGATTCTTCACGAGATCGGACCCGACTCGCCCGACTAATCTCTTTTAATCGCGTCGGACTGAGCTACGCGTCGACGCGTTTCCGGCTAGTCCCGAAACCTGCCACTGCACCGAATGGCCGTCCCATGAGAACCGGTCTATGGCGGACCTATCCATGATGGACCGATCTTTGACGGACCTTGCATCCTGGCTGACCCTCGCGCGCGTGCCGGGCGTAGGCGCGTCCCGGTTCCACGCGCTGTTGCGCCGGTTCGGGTCGCCCTCCGCGGCCCTTTCCGCGTCCGTGGATGAACTAGCCCGGACCGAAGGGGTGGGACCGCAGATCGCCCGGGCGGTGCGCGGCCACCGGGACCAGGCCTTCGTCGACCGCCAGCTTCGCCTGCTCGATCGGCACGAAGCGCGCATCGTCACCATCCGCGACCGGGACTATCCCGAGCGGCTTCGCGAGATTTACGATCCGCCGCCCCTGCTCTTCGTTTCCGGCGGCTGGAAAGCGGAGGACGAACAGTCCATCGCCATCGTGGGTACGCGGTTTACCTCCGCCTATGGCCGAAAGATGGCCGAGTCCTTCAGCGCGGAACTGAGTGCATACGGATTCACGGTCGTGAGCGGCCTGGCGCGGGGTGTGGACACGCTCGCCCACCGGACCGCGTTGCGCGGCAACGGCCGTACGGTAGCGGTGCTGGGCTCGGGCCTTGACCGGCCGTACCCCGCGGAGAACCGCAAGCTGATGGCCTCCATCCGGGAACATGGCGCCGTGATGACGGAGCACCCCTTCGGAACCGGCCCGGACGCCGTCCATTTCCCCCAGCGCAACCGAATCATCAGCGGTGCGACGCTGGGAACAATCGTGGTGGAGGCCGGCAAGCGCAGCGGAGCGCTGATCACCGCGCGCTTCGCCCTGGACCAGGGCCGCGAGGTCTTTGCCGTGCCCGGACCACTGGACGCGGCCGGCAGCGAGGGGGTGAACCGGCTGATCAAGGACGGTACGGCCAAGCTGATCCAGCGGGTCGAGGACGTGATCGACGAACTGGCGCCCCGGCTGGGATTCGAACCGACCCGGTCGGAACAGGAACCGGCCGGCCCGGTTTTCGAACTGCCGCCCGAGGAGGAATCCATGTACAACCAGGTAACCTCGGATCCCATACACATCGACCACCTGGCGTCCGCTCTTTCCCTTACGTCCTCCCAGGCGCTCGGTGTCCTGCTGGCGCTCGAACTGAAAGGCGCGGTGCGGCAGTTGCCGGGCATGATGTTCGTGAGGTCCTGACCTCGTCCTACCGGCGGCCTGAACCCGTCCGTCCGGCGGCTCTCCCTCTGGTTATTTAGGTTGACACGCCCCGCTCTCCCGATGTTACATCAAGGACAACTCGCTCGAATCGCCAAAACGTACGCTGTGGCCGGTTATGCACGATCAGCAGACCCGCGGTAAACTCCTCGAACGCGATGAACTCGCAACGGTCGTGGAGCGCGCGCACCGGAGAGGCGCCACCGTCGTATTCACGAACGGTTGCTTCGATCTGCTCCATCCGGGCCATGTCCATCTCCTGCAGACCGCGCGATCGTTCGGCGACCTGCTCATCGTGGCCATAAACACCGACGCGTCCGTCCGGACGATCAAGGACGAGGGCCGGCCGATATACCGCGAAACGGAACGGGCCTACATACTCAGCGCTCTGGCCTGCGTGGACCATGTGGTCCTTTTCAGCGAGCCGACGCCCATTCCGCTGCTCAACCTGCTCAAGCCGGGCGTTCTGGTCAAAGGAGGTCATTACGGTCACGAGGAAGTGGTGGGCTGGGACGTGGTGGAAGCCTACGGCGGCCGCGTGGAAAGAGTACCCGTGCTGGACGGGATGTCCACGTCGGGCACGATAGAACGCATCACCGGAAAGGGAACTTAATGCCAGATACACGCCAGAAACTGCTGGTGCTTTACCTGCGGACCCCCGACCTGCATGCCGGCGTCGTGGCCTGGTCCGAATTCGACGGCACCTCGGCCGCCGACGAACGCCATACTTCGGGGGACGCCGCGGACTCGGGCGGCGCCACGGATCCGCCCTACGCGTCGGTAGTGGACGCCATGCGGGACGGCTGGCGGGTCGTCCAGTTTCCCCAGCAATATCCGGCCTATCCGGGCACGGAATACCAGGTGTCTTATCTCAAGTACGAATACATACTCGAAAAAATGGAGGTGGTCGATGGCTGACAGCTCCCATCTGTTGAATTCGAAGCAAATGGCCCGGTTCGTCGCGGAGGGGTATCTCCGTTTCGATGAACTGGTGCCCGGCGACCTCAACCAGGCCGTGAAAACGGAAATGGACAACCAGGCCATCCCCCGGGAAGAGGCGGGATCGCCGCTGAGCGCCATCTGGCCGAACGCGGCCGTGGGACGCGTTTTCCGGCTTCCGGAGATCGATGGCATCATCCACAGCCTCGTCGGTCCGGGTCCACTGTACGATCACCACGCCGTGCACACCGTGGCGGCCGGCCACCATTTCGGACAGCACTGGCACGCGGACGCGATCATCGACACGCGGCTGCACTTCGACATCCAGTTCATGTATTTCGCCCACGACACGCCCAGGGAGATGGGGGGAACCCTGATCCTTCCCGGCAGCCACTACCGCCGCATCAGCGAATCCGACATCGCCCGGTACCACAACTTCGTGGGCCAGGTGCCGATGATCTGCAAGGCCGGGACGGTGATCGTGCTCCATCACGGCATGTGGCATTGCGCCCAGCCGAATCGCACCAACGAGATGCGGTACATGTTCAAGCTGCGCCTCAACCCCACGGTCCGGCAGCTAAGGCTCTGGAATACGGACGACATCGACGATCCGGAAGTCAGCCATATCCTGAGCACGAACCAGCCGTGGCACGGGAACGAAGAGCGCATCGAACATGTCAACCGGATCCACTTCTGGCGGTTCCTGACCGGTGACGACCAGTTCGACAACCACTACTGGCTGAGCCGGATCGAAAACGAACCCGAACTGGTGTGATCGGCCAGTCCTGTTTTACAACACGACGAAAACACATTCATGACCACGGGTAACCTGCGACGACAACTGGGTATCTGGCCGACCACGGCCATGGTGATCAGCGGGATGATCGCCGTGGGGATCTTCCTTGTGCCCGCCGGGATGGCCAAGTCGCTGGGATCGCCCCTGCTGCTGCTCGTCATCTGGCTGACGATGGCCGGAATGGCCCTCTGCGGATCGCTGTGTTTCGGAGAACTGGCGTCAAGATACCCCCAGGCGGGTGGAGGATACGTCTATCTCCGTGAAGCCTACGGCACGCCGACGGCCTTTCTGTACGGCTGGATGTCCCTGATGGTGCTGGACTCGGGCATCACGGCGACCCTGGCGACCGGAATGGCGAGCTACGCGGGCCATATCTACCCGATGGATCCGGTCGCGATGAAGTTGCTGGCCATCGCCGTGCTGGCCGTCCTCACCGGCGTCAACATCTACGGCGTGCGCATCGGCGCCTGGATCATCGTCCTGCTGACCGTGTTCAAGGTCGGGGTGCTTGCCGTCATCTCCCTCCTGGGGTTCGGCCTGGGACTCGGCGACTGGTCGAACTTCACGCCGTTCGTGGCGCGGCCGGCGGATTCCGGTCCGCTGTTCGGCGCCCTCGCCGGCGGCATCGTGGGCGCCTTCTTCGCCTTCGCCGGATGGTGGGACTTGAACAAGGTGGCCGGCGAGATAAGGGACCCGGCACGCACCCTGCCCCGGGCGCTGCTGCTGGCCGTGGGCATCGTGGCGTTGACCTACATCACCACCAGCGCCGTCTTCATGTATCTTGTTCCCGTATCCCAGGTCACCAGCGACGAGACCTTCGCGGCGCAGGCCGGCGAGGTGCTCTTCGGACGCAGCGGCGGCATCCTGTTTTCCTCCGTGGTCATCCTGTCCATCGTCGGCAGCCTGACCGGACTGCTGCTCATGGCGCCGAGGGTGTATTTCGCCATGGCCAGGGACGGGGTCTTCCTCCGCTTCGCCGGCGCGGTCCATCCCGCCTTCGGCACGCCCTACCGCGCGATCGCCATCCAGGGCGGCCTGGCCTCGCTGCTGGTGTGGCTGGGGACCTTCAGCCAGATTCTGGATTACTTCATCTTCGTGGCCGTCCTGTTCATCGCGCTCACCGTGGCGGGCCTGTTCGTGGTACGTCGCAGGTCGGCCGAGACGCCTCCCTACCGGACCCCCTTCTATCCCGTCACCCCGGCGCTGTTCCTGATCCTCGCCGCAGTCCTGCTCGTGCTGCTCTTCGGCAACAGTCCGGTGCAGGCCCTGCTCGGCGTCGGTGTGACGGTCCTGGGAATACCGGTGTACTTTCTCGTGTTCAGAAATCAAACCACGCAGCAAAGACCGTCAGGAGAATCCCATGGCATGGATTAAAACCGTCTCCGCGTCGGATGGCGACGAACGGCTGCTCGCCGCCCTCGAGGCACAGCGCGCGCTCTATCCCGCGGAGTACGACACGCCGGTGCATCCCACCGACGACGGCACTTCCGGCATCGTGGCGTCACATTCGCTGATCCCGGAGGCGCTACGTCACGCCTTCGCCACCTTCGGGGTGTTGATGTCGCCGGATCTTCCGTTGAGCCGCAGGCAGCACGAGATGATCTCGACCATCGTCTCGTCGAGAAACCGGTGTGTATACTGAATTGATTCGCACGCAGAGTTTCTGCGGCGGGTCACGTTGGACGGCGAACTGGTCGAAGCGATCAAGTACGATTACGAAAAGGCGCCGCTGAGCGCACAGGACCGGGCGATGCTGGATTTCGCCATCCGGCTCACCGAGGATGCCACGCAGATCCGGAAGGCCGATCTCGAAGGACTGCGTTCCGTGGGGTTCGACGACGTCGCCATCCTGCAGATCACCCTGATCGCGTCCTGGTTCAACTACATCAACCGCGTCGCGGACGCCCTGGGGGTGGGACGGGACGCGGACGACTCGTAAGATGTCATTCCGGGCGGGCGAACCTGTACCGGGCGGGCGGATGGCGACCCTGACACCACCTTACGGAAGTATCGCGATGGCCCGGCCCGGTCCGCCGTGGTTGTTTTCGAGGCGGGGACACAGGAAGATGAAGAAAGCGCCTTTCGGCGGAAGCTGCCCCACGCCAATCAGATACTCCGTGAAGATCATGTCGTGGTTCACCGCCGCCCAGTGCGTCTTCATGGATTCCACCGGGTCCACCGATCCCATGTCGGGCGTATCGATGCCCACGTGCTTCACGCCTTTACCGGCCAGGTAGGCGATAACTTCCGCACCCGGCGCCGGCCATCCCTCGGACTGTCCGTCCAGGGGCGCTTTGACACTCTGTTCCACCAGGACCCGGATGAAACGGCGGAAGTGGGTGTCCGTATGTCCCGTATGAAAGAGCACGACCTCGCCGTCCTCGATCTCCCCGTACAGATCCTCGTGTCTCCTGACATCGTCCAGCGTGATGGTCGGTGAGGCCGGCCAGTCATCCCACGAGGTCGTCCCCACGCGGTGCTGCACGTTGACGACCCGGGCGGGCCCCATGAAGTGGTGCAACGGGACCTTTTCCGTCGTCATCTCCGTGCGCTTCAGCGGACCGTGCTCGGCTTCGAACTCCCTCAGCGCGGCGCGGACCGTTTCGTCATACCTGCCCGTGTCGAATCCGGGCGGAGGGCCGTAGTGCGCGGGCGGGTCCACGTGCGTCCCGGTATGGGCATCCATGAAGTGGGTGTTGACCCAGTAGGGGCCGAAGGGACCATCGAAATAGTTCACCGGCTGAACCCTGGTATAGGGAAAGACGTGACGGCCCACGCCGCGGCCCGGCCACCAGACGGGTCGGTCCATGGACAGCGTCACGGAAAGGTCGACCACCCGTTTCGACTTAACGGCATCAAGCAGACGCGCAGCCAGGTCCGGATTGATTATGGCCACCGCCCGCGTTTCCACCGTGGGTGAGTTCTCGTGCTTGACCGGCAGGGCGATGTACAGGGATCCGTTGGGCGTCCTGTCCAGGTTGATCAGTCCCTCCGTGTGCACGGCACCGTACTTGAAATGGCCGAGATGGCTTTCCAGGGCGAGGGGGTTTACGAACATGCCCTCGGGACCCGACGCGATGTAGCGGGGCGGACCCAGTCCACCCATGCTCGGACTGTCGATGCCCATAAGCCAGACCCCTCGGCCGCCCACGTATTCCGCCGCGTCGTAGTCCGGCGCGGGCCATCCGGGCGCCGTCCCCGCGACGGGTTCCACGATCAGGCGGCGGTCGTCCGGCGCGGGCCGGTCGTGGCGGTCGTCGTACCCGCTCCAGTACAGGACGGCGTCGCCCGGTCCCATGGGCCGGTGAGCCGCCTCGGCGGCCTTGACCACCTCCACGGTGAACAGGGGGCTTACACCCGGCGGGGCCTGGTCCAGCATGGACCGGCCGTCGATTTTGTATACCTCGCCCACCAGTTGCCAGGCCGGGACTTTTTCCACCGTAAGGTCACCCCAGTAATGGGCGTTCGGCAGCCCGCTGTGCTGGGGCGGCATCATGTGGGCCGGCGTGTCCGTCTGCGTCGCCGTGTTTTCGTCCAGTATGATCAGGTCCGATGCCCAGGGCCGGTCTCCATGGACGATGTAGGGCACGACGAGGGGCTGGTGGTGGATTGGTCCGCCCGGCCAGTACTGGTAATGGCGACCGGAAATGACCGGTGAAAGATCGACGACGTCATCGGGGCCTACCGGTGTATACTGGGCGGAGGCTTTCGAGGTGGCAAGCAGGCAGAGGGCCGTGGTCACAAGGATCAGGCTAAGGGCCAGCCTGCGAATGCGTCCGTGTTTCCGTTGATGGTACATGGGGTGCTCCCGGGAATCTCCGAAACTTGAGGTCACGGGGATAAATGCGACCGGATAATGAGAACCAATGAATGTCAGGCTGTTTGCTTGTAGTGAAAGGAGTTTGGCATTTTCTTTCCCGGTTGTCAACCTGTCATAGCACGCCTGCAGAGAACGACGGGAAATCGCATTCGATCATCTCAGGATGTCAGGTCTTCAAACAATACCGCTATGGGATCGACCTGTACTTGTCTTCGAGTATGGACTACATGCCTGGTGTAGTGTCAGAGATTCACGTTGATTTGCGGTCCGATATTGAAGACTGTGATACAGTCGTCCACGAATTACAGTTGTCAACTGAGAGACGACAAATTACCGTTGTACTGTAATCCCCTGAGTTTGGGCGGAAGTGGTTGCCGTAAACGGGACATGAGGAGAACGATGAAACTCCAGGTAACCGATGGCAGTTCAGGCGAATTAGGCGCAGTCATTACATTTATGCGATCGGGAGATGGGTCATGCACGCTGCTATTGCTGACAAATACGAAGAAATCGCCGAAATATGCCGCCAATTCGAAGTGGAGCGGCTTGAAGTCTTCGGTTCCGCGGCAAGGGGTACGGATTTTGACCCGGAGACCAGCGACGCGGATTTCGTGGTGGAATTCACCCGTCGAGGCGATCCTGCCTCGCTGGATCAGTATTTCGACTTCAGAGATGCCCTGTGTCGTTCGCTTGAACGTCCTGTGGATCTGATAGAGTACGGGACCATTCGCAATCCGTATCTTCAGGAGGCAATCGATAAGTCCCGAGAGTTGATATATGTACTATGACGCCCGCGTTCTACTTGCTGACGTCGAAAATGCGGCCGCTGATATCGAGCGTTATCTTGACGGGGTTGACCGAATTGCCTACATTGGCGCCGACGAAAAGCAGGCCGCAGTCGAGCGTAAGTTCGAAATCATCGGGGAAGCGCTGAATCGATTACATGTCATTGATCCCGATCTGTCGCAACGGATTCCCCAACTGCGTCGCATCGTTGATTTTCGCAACCTCTTGAGCCATGGTTACGATAGGGTGAGGCCGGAACGAGTATGGACCTACGCCAATAACAACCTGCCAGAACTGAGGCGGATTGTACAGGCACTGATAACCGAATTGGGCCTGTCAAGAATGACAACTGACCGCCTGAATATCCTCTACGACCGCGTAGCCGATGCGCCGTATGCCATTTCCGGATTGCGTCGATTCATCCACAAACCCAGGGCACGATACGACCAGCTTGAGGCATACCTTACCACAGTAACCGCAATCAGGAACAACCCACCCAACACACTCCTGCAGGAGACAAGCAGATGTTCAAGGTAGACCTTTCAGGTAATCGCCTCGTCCAGCTTGACGAACGGCAATTCGGCGATCTGAATCTGAATGAGCGCGAGCATCTCCAAGAATGGTTGGTGCATACGCCGGAAGCGCTTGATGAGGATCTCCTGATCATCCAGAAGGAATTCGATGGCTTCGAGGACACCCGAGAGCGCCTCGATCTTCTGGCGCTCGACAAGGAGGGCCGGGTGGTGGTCATCGAAAACAAACTCGACGATTCAGGTCGCGATGTCGTATGGCAGGCTCTCAAGTACGTTGCTTATTGCTCCAGTCTTAAAAAAGCGGAGATCGTCGAAATCTATCAGAAGTATCTCAACCTGTGGTTCAACGGCGAGAGTGCGGTGCCGAACCTGTGCGAATTCCTCGGAGTTGAAGATCTCGACGACACGGTGCTGAACGCGGGCAATGAGCAGCGACTGATACTGGTCGCGTCGAATTTTCGCAAGGAGGTTACGGCGACGGTACTCTGGCTGACAGGACACGGGATCCAGGCGCAGTGTCTCCGGGTAGTGCCTTACAGCTTCGGCGATGAGCTTCTCATCGACCTGCAACAAATAATCCCCACTCCGGAGGCCGCGGACTACATGATTGGGATGGCCAGCAAGGAGTCGGAGGAGAAAGCCAGTCAGCGCACATTAACGCAAACCCAGAAGTTGCGGCACGCGTTCTGGGCGAAGACGTTGGAGGCACTCCGTGCTCGTGGCGTTTCCCGGTACGAGAATATCAGTCCGTCCACAGACCACTGGCTGTCGAGCGCAACCGGAGTGGCGGGCTTTGCGTATTCCCTGATCTTTGGAAAAAAACTGGCGCGCGTGGAACTCTACCTGTCGCGCGCTCGAGCGGACGAGAACAAATGGGTTTTGACCAGCTCAAAGAGGAAGAGCACGAGATCGAAGACCGTTTCGGCGAAGAACTTGAATGGCAGCGGTTAGACGACAAGAAGGCAAGCCGAATCCACTATCAGCACCCGTTTGATGGCTTTGACGACGACAACTGGCCAGAGATGATCGATTGGCTCTGCCGGTACATCGTCAAGCTGGAGGAGGCGTTCGCGGAACCGCTGAGCCGGTTGAACGAGAAAATGAAGTCCCGTGGCGAGGCATCAGCCATCTCGATTGATTCCGGCTGATGAGATCAACGGTCGTTGTTCCGCCGGAAGGATATTCCAACTCGTTGATGGTCTTCATCACGCGGAAAGGAAAACCTTTATGCGCGTTTTAGCTCTGGCCTTTCTGGCCGTTCTGCCCTGGCAGGTTCAGGGGCAGGAGGCTGTGAGCCGCTTTGTGCTCGAAGCCGGGCTCGTGGGAGGAAACAGCCCCTCGTGTCCCGGCCACTACGTCGGCATCAAGGGCAGGGTCACGGGGCCGGTGTCGCTGTATGGCATGGTGGAGAACTACCGTTGCGCTGATCTGGCGGGATCGGCCAACCGGATCGGTGCCACGGTCCGGCTCGGACATTGCCGGTGGCTCGTACGTCCCGCGTTGCGCGCGGGGCTCGAGTACGACGGCGGTACAGTTTCTCCGACCGCCGGCGCCAGCCTGACGTTTGGGCGGCGCTACGGGGCCCGCTTGATCCTCCACGTCGGAGAGGCGTCCGGCGACACGCGCCTGGTGCTTTTCCAGATGGGTGGATACGTCTCGTTCTGAACCTCGATGACTTGCACCGGCGCGCTTCGGCGAAACTGGTTCCTACGTCGTATACGTCCCTGTTGCAGAATCCGAAAACCTGTCAAAGGAGCATCGCCCGTGTCTAACCTGCGTGTCGGCATCATCGGACTGGGCGGGATCGCGCGATCCCACTGCGAAGCCATCGCGAACCAGGACGGCGTGGAGATCGTGGCGGTCGCCGACCTGCTCGAGGAAAAGCGCCGCGAACACATGGACAAGTATGACATCCCCAGGGGGTACGCCACCCATACGGCACTGCTTGAAGACGACGAGGTAGATGCAGTGGCCATCGTCCTCGGCCACCAGCTGCATCACCAGCTGACCGTGGACGCCTGCAACGCGGGCAAGCACGTCCTGGTGGAGAAGCCCATGGCCATCAGCCTGGACCAGTGCGACGACATGATCGCCGCCGCGGCGGCCAACGGCGTCAAGCTCATGGTGGGCTTGACGCAGCACTTCTACGGAACAAGCGTCAAGGCCAAGGAAATCCTGGATTCCGGCGTCCTGGGACCGGCCATCACGGGGGTGTGCTACATGTCCAAGAACTGGGGGTACGGCAGCCGCAGGCCCCAGTACCGCAGCCGTTTCCACGGCGGCGGCATGTGGATGACCAACGGTGTCCACGTGGTGGACCGGCTCTCCTGGGTCATGGCCTCGCAGGCGGTCTCGGTCTCCGCCACCATCGGCAACCGGGCGCACTACCAGGCCGCGGACGATTCCGCCACGGCCTTCATCCGCTACAAGAACGGCACGTCGGGCGTGGCGGTGGCCGTCGGCTATGTCGATGGCGGCCCCAACCACGAGTGCCAGGTGATCTGCGCCAACGGATCGCTGCGCTTCAGCGAGTCCGGCGAGAAGTACGTCAGGGTGGGCAAGGACAACCGGTGGGAGGACGTGCCCTTCAACGACCCGCCTCATCCCATGTACAACGAGTGGAAGGGGTTCGTCGAGGCGATCCGCAAGGACATCGAACCGCCCACGCCCGGAGAATGGGGCCGCCACGTCATGGAGATCCTGTTCGCCGCGGAGCAGTCTTCCATATCCGGCCGGGAGGTGCCACTGGCTAGCGGGGGACAGTGGACCCACCAGCAGTCCGGCACGCCGGTGGACATCGATCACGGCTGGATCTGACGGGATCACGACGGCTATGGCGCGCCGGTATGCTCCACCACGGCCAGGGTGACGTCGTCACATTGCGGGGATCCCGCTGCATACCCGAACACCGCCGCCATGACGGTGTCCTTCAATGCGCCCGCATCCTGGCGCCTGTGCCTCGTCAGCAGGGACTCGAGTCTTTTTTCTTCGTACAGCTCGCCGGCGGCGTTGGACGACTCGGTGACGCCGTCGGTATACATGACCAGCCTGGCCCCGGGTCCGAACCGTACCGATTCCGTCTCAAAGGAAACGTCGGCGATTCCCAGCGGCGGCGTAACGGGATGCAGCTTCTGAACCGGTTCATCCCGCGCCAGGAGCATGGGCGGATTGTGCCCGGCGTTGCAGTAACGCAGGGTTTTCGCCCGGGTATCGATTTCGGCGTGGAAGAAGGTGATGAACTGGCTCCCCGAGGAATGATGGAGTATGTACTCGTTCAACCTTTCGACCCGTTCCAACAGCGGTACGCCGATGTCGATGAGAGTGGTCAGCATGGTCTTGCAGGCGACCATGAGCAGGGCGCTGGACGGACCGTGCCCGGTGACGTCGGCGATCGTCGCCGTCAGGACGTCCTCGCCATAAGGAATGAAGTCGTAGTAATCCCCGCCGATCTCCTCGCAAGACACATGGGCGCCCGCGCATGCCAGCATGTTGAAGGCATAGCTTTCTCCCGGCAGCAGCCCGGCCTGGATCTCGCCGGCCAGGGCCAGTTCCTTGTCCAGCGCGCTCCTGGCCACGGCGGCGTCGAACAGGCGCAGGTTGTCGGTCTTGATGGCGGTCAGGTTGGCCACCGCGCTGGACAGGCCGAGATGATCCACGGTAAACTGAACGGCCGGATCCGAGGAATCGAGGTAAAGCAGTCCGAACACCCGGTCTGCATGCCACAGGGGCACGCATAATATGGACACAAGCCCGCGGACGATCACGCTTTGCCGGTCCCTGAACCGCTCGTCCCCCAGGGCATTGGAAGTGATCGAGGCCATCCGGTTCTCCAGGGCCTCTTTCACCGCCGTCGTGCTGATCGAAATCGACCGGTCTTCGAAACCGGGCCGGGAGGCCAGCGTCTGGATTTCGAAATCGTAACCATCCCCGGTCTCAACGGGATGGACGATCGCGCAGCAGTCCGCCTCCAGCCATTGCAGCAGGCTTCGCGTCACGAGTGCGCCCAGCTCGGTCTCGCTGCGGGACGTCATGACTTCCTTGCTCAGCTCCGTGAGTTTCAGCAGCCGTCCGTCGGTATCCTCAGGCCTCACGGCGGGTGTGCCGCCCGCCATCGTGAACGGAAGCTGGTCCGCCCGGAAGAGGGAATCCGGCGCCTGCAGATCATCCGTGCTCACTTCGGGTCCCGCGCTTCCCTCGGGTTCCTTGCCACCGGGTTTCGTGCCTTCGGGTTCCTTGCCTTCGGGCGCTTCCCCGGAGGGTACCGCTCCTTCGGGTTCTCCCCCCTCGAAGACGAGAACCGATCGGCCGAGCCGGATGCGGTCACCGGTAAGCAACGGGGCGGGCTCGCCGCCGATCGGATGATCGTTGACGTAGGTTCCGTTCCGGCTGCCCAGATCCGTGATCACGTAGCCCGACGCCTCCGTTTCGATACGCGCATGGAGCTTCGAAACGCCCCGGTCGCCGCCTATGGCGATGTCGGCCTCGCCGGAACGACCCAGGGTAGTGACATCCCGCGACAGGACATGGACTTGTGGGTCTTCTGCGTGCAACAACTTCAGGTAGGGCACGGGTGTGCTCCGATTCGCACCGTTTCAGTTTATACCTCGGCGACCCCAAACGTAGGAGGCCACCATCGGGACCTACGCCCCCGGTTCGTTTCTCAGGTCGAAGGCCACCTTGACGGCGCCGTGCCGGCCGGCTTCCAGGGCCCGGCCGATGGCCTTCCGGTATTCCTTCAGGGGGAAGAGATCCGTCACGAGGGGTTTCAGGTCGACTTTCCCCGACACGAGCAGATCCATAGCCAGCTCGAAGGTCCGCACGGATCGGCCCTGGTACTCCTCCGTCCCGTAGGCATAGGCCCCCTGCACCTGCAATTCCTTGTACCACACCGCCGTCCAGTCGATCCCGGAAGGAATGCCCGGCATGCCCACTACGGAGACGCCGCCGCCGCCGCCCGTCAACCGGAGCGCGTCGTCGATGGTGCGCGACGAACCGACGCAGTCGAAGGTCCGGTGCACACCGCCAATGAATACGGGCCTCCCGATCTCGGGACGGTGTATCTCCGCCCCCGTCGCTTCGCTGACCGTATCGTAGAGGTCTTCTCCCCGGCCGATGACGCGGTCGGCGCCGAGGGCGGCCGCAAGGGTCTGCTGATGGGGATACCGCGCGGCGGCGAGGATGCGGCACTTCCCGCCCAGGGCCCGGACGGCCGCGATGGTGAGTAGACCGATGGCGCCGCAGCCGATCACCAGGATGGTCTCGTCGTCACCGGGGAAGGACTTCAGCACGGCGTGCAGGCAGCAGCTGAAGGGTTCGACCAGGACCGCTTCTTCGTCGGAAAGCCGGCCGGGTACCCGGTGGACCTGGAAGGGATGCGCCACCAGGGAGGTACTCCATCCACCGCCCGTGTCCCTGCAGTACCCGGTCTGGATTCCCGGGGAAACGTCGCCGTGCATGACTCTCTCGCACAGGCCGAAATCGCCTGCCCGGCACGACGGGCACGGCGGGTGGATACCCCGGACGGCGCAGCAGAGGCCGGGTTCGATCACCACGCGGTCTCCCCGGGAAACATCCCCGGCACCGGAACCGGTCTCCTCGACCTCGCCCACCACTTCGTGGCCCAGGACGAATGGCGCGGAGATCAGAGGCGAAAAATAGGGGCTGCCCTTCGCCCGTATGGTGGAAAGGTCCGATCCGCAGATACCGCTCAGAAGCGGCCTGACGCGCATCCATTCAGGCGTCGGAAGCGCGGGAGGATCGACGTCCGCCATGCGGATGCACGACAGCGCGCCGGTGGCCAGGCCGGGGCGCCGATGGCCGAGGGTCCGGACGAACAGGTACCGGGGTACGCTCTTGATGTATTGTACGGCTTTCATACATGGGTCCAGTGCACGACTTCCCATCCGCCGGCTTCCGCGGCTTTCTTCAGCTTCCCGCCGGGGTTCACGGCGACGGCGTGCCCTGCCACGCGCAACATGGGCTCGTCCGAACTACTGTCGGCATAGGCATAGCATCGGGCCAGGTCGATACCGCGGCGCTCGGCGTAATCCCGGACGATACGGGCCTTCGCCTCGTCACCGATGGGCGGACCTTCCGTCTCGCCGGTCAGCCAGCCGTCTTCTTCCTTCATGGACAGGGCGATGAGGTCGTCCGCCTTGGTGTATTCCGCCAGCGGCTCCATGACGAAATCGAGGGACCCGGTGACCAGGACCACGCGCTCGCCCCGTTGCTGGTGGGCCCGTATGCGATCGACGGCGCCGACGAACATGCGCGGTCGCATGACCTCCTCGAATAGCTGTTCGCTCCGGGAAACGCATTCCCCGCGTTTGAAGCCCCGGTACTGCCGGTAGAACGACTGGATGAAACGGCTTCTGCTGATCCTGTCCAGCGCAATGTAATAGAGGACCTTCGGGAGGAATCCTATGGTCCAGAGGAGTCGCCGCAGGGAAGAATATCCCCAGGTCCTGTAAAAAGCGTAGTAGTGTACGATCGTCGCGTCCACGATGGTGCCGTCCACGTCGAAAAAGGCCGTCGCGGTGTGTTCCCGGCCGTTCACGAAGCGTCCCGCCTGTCGACCGGGCGCTCCTTCCGGCCTGCCAGGCTCGGACCTCGCGGCGCCGGCGGACCCGATGGACCCGGCGGACCCGATGGACCCGGCGGCCTGGCCCAGGCGCTCGATGCGGTCCGCGATGTACAGATAGCCGTCCCGATCGATGCGCCCGATGTCTCCTGTGTGCAGCCAACCGCCGCGGAGGCGGTTCTCCGTCGCCGCGGCGTTTCGGTAGTACCCCTGCATGACGTTGTTTCCGCGCACGATGATCTCGCCGTTGCCTTCCGAGTCGGGCGCCTGGATTTCAACGTCTACCGCCGGAAGGGCCACACCGACGGAAGAGGGCTTGCTGCGGTCCATGGGATTGACGGTCACGACCGGGGCCGCTTCCGTGAGCCCGTATCCCTCGTGGATCGTCAGCCCGATCTCCCGGTAGGCGTGGTACAGATCCGATTCGAGTGTGCCGCCTCCGCTTACCAGCAACCGCATGCGGGAAACGACGCTTTCGCCGTTTTTTTCGGCCTCTTGCCGCAGTGACCGGTGCAACAACCCGAATATCCGGGGCGCCGCGATCAGGCAGTTGATTCCGGTCTCATCCATCAGGCCGACCAGGGACCGCGGCCGCACCGACGTAGTATAGGTTATCGTCGCCCCCGCGTAGAACGGCATGAGGAAGCCGCCCGTGAACTCGAGGGCCTGGCTCATGGGCAGCAGGGACAGGAAATGGTCGGTCCGGTAGGCGCGCAGGATCTCGGCGAGGGACAGCAGGTTCGACACGAAGTTCCGATGGGTCAGGACCACGCCGTGGTATTCGGCCGCCATGCCCCGGGTAAACATGATGGCGGCCGGCGTATCGGGTTCCACCGGCGCCCATGGGGACGGCTCCTCGTTGAAGGTGACGGGCGACGCGGACCTTCGCGGCGCGTCGAACGGCAGTCCGTAGTTTTCGACATTCCAGAACATGACTTCGCCGCCGGCCGCCGCCGCCGTGAGCAGTGCGTGACCGCTTTCCGTGCAGAGAATGGCTCTCGATTCGGTAAACCGGGCTATGCGCCATACTTCCTGGGGCGTCGACCGGCGGTCCACGGGCACGAGCACGGCCCCGGCCACCATCCCGGCGAAACAGGCGATACCCCATTCGGGCCGGTTCTCTGAATAAAGCAGGACCCGGTCGCCTTTATGCAGGCCGCTGGACCGCCACTGCCAGCCGATATGCCCGGCCAGGGCGAACACGTCCTTGAAGGAATAGCGGATCCAGCCATCATCCCGCGGCATCTGCAGCGCGGTCTTGTCTCCGTACATGTCCGCGCTCTTGGCCAGGATGTCCGTCAGCGTATCGAGATGGGGCAGGGCGTCTTCCCCGGCCTGGGCGAACCCGGACTGCTCCGCCACCTCCTCTTCTTCCGTGACTGCGGGCTTCGGCTCATCGGTCTTCAGCACGTGGCGTTTCAGTCCGGGGATATGGATTTCCTGGAAATACGTCTTCCAGTGGATCCTGGAGACGTCGCCGTTGAAGAGCAGCCGGTCCTCCGGATCCAGACGCTCGTGCAACCCGACCGTGCGGTCCGTCTCGAAGGTACATTCGAGGGACGTGTAGGGACTGTAGATCGCGGCGTAGTACAGCATGCGCGAGATCGCCGACTTCATCACGGTGATTCTGCGCTTCAAATTGTTCAGCAGGGTGATCCGGTTGAAGCGGTTGAGCGTCCACGACGCGGCGTTCAGGGGATAGACGTAGCGCAGGTTGTAACGGCGCCGGAACTGGGCAAGGGTCGGGTAGGTCCACCGCTGGATCGGGATGGGTTCATTGTTCCGGTTCAGGCGGGGATTCTTCCTAAAGTACTCGTAGGAGTGCTCGAAGGCCTGGTGGAATAGGACGGGATTCCTGTCGCCCGTCGATACGTGGTACACGCCGATTCCGCCTTCCCGGGCCGTGCGCGCCATGGCCGCCAGGGTCGTATTGGCCACGATGTCCACCGGGATGATGTCTACGATCATGTCCTTTTGGCCGGGGAAGTCCGGCAGGCGCCCCTTGCTCACCGCGTCGATGAGCGGGTCGGCCACCTTGAGTCCTTCGATCCATCCCGGTTCGGGTTCGACCAGCGCGCTTTCCACGATGGACGGCCGTATGATGGCCGTGGGCAAGTCGCCCCGGTGCTTGACGATCAACTGCTCGCCCATGGCCTTCGTCAGGGTATAGCTGTCGTGCCACCCCCACTGCTGCCCGCGGTGCATGCCCTCTTCGATCAGCCGTTCCTTGAGCCAGCGCTTGCGAAAGGTCTCCATCTGGGCGTCGAGCCAGCGCTGCGCGGGACTCGGGTTCTGCTGCAGCGCCATCTTCCTGAAACGATCCTGCTGGGCAGGCGACCGGGAGTCGTCGTGGATCTCATCCGCCCTGGCGAGAATGTCCCGTACTTCCCGTTCCAGGTCGAAAGGCGCGTCGCTTCGCCCCATTTCCTGGGCCATGGACCAGTCCGGACGGGGCGGAACTTCGGGAATGCGTCCCTTGGTCTGGCCGTTGACGTAGGCCGTCGAGACGTGGACTAGCGTGGCGTCGCCGCACGATTTGGCGAATTCCAGCATGCGCCGCGCGCCGAGCGTGTTGAGCTGAAGCGCGGCGTCGATTTCTTCGTCGAAGGTCACGGAAGCCGCGCAGGTGAGGACGACGTCGACTTCCGCCGCGAGCCGGCGGTACAGGTCCGGTTCCAGTCCGAGGTGGTCCAGGGTAAGATCACCCTCGACGGCGTGGACCTTTGCGCGCATGAAACCTGCGAAACGATCGCCATGGGTCTCGCGAAGCCGGGCGAAGGCGGCGGACTGGAGGATCTCTTCTTCCACCCGTTCCCGCGCCGGCAGCGTGGTGCCGTCCTTCCTCCGCCGGGCCCGGACGACCAGGTAGATGCGGCCGACTTCCGGGGCGCACCGCAGGATCTTTTCCACGACCGCTTTCGCAAGGAAACCGGTGGCGCCGGTGATCAGCAGCGTCTTTCCCCGCAGGCAGGTGACGATTTC
Source organism: bacterium (assembly GCA_965207085.1). Lineage (GTDB taxonomy): Bacteria > JAAXHH01 > JAAXHH01 > JAAXHH01 > JAAXHH01 > JAAXHH01. The sequence continues at coordinate 1,819,341 of CBDBLQ010000002.1, forward strand.
ACTCATAACTTACCGTCTTTCGATACCGTTTTCGATACAGTCTCTCGATGCCCGCCCCGGGGACGGGGCCGTCATCCCGGCGAGTGGCTATTCACGTGGCCATCAGTCGCTTGAACTGATCGACCCAGGGTATAGGCGATGGATCGGCGTCGTTCATCATTGCCTGGTAGAAACTGGCGTAGGTGCCGAGCAGGAGCAGGTCACAGGCCTGCTCGAGTTCCGTCTCTCCCCGGGGCGTTACGACGGAACACGCGATCCCCTGCTTGTCGAGCAGCGTGCGGGTGATCTCATGACGGCGCTGGTTGCGCGGATCGTACAGGCCGGACTGGATCAGCACGGCGGCGAGCCCGTCCCGATGCTCCGCGGGGTGGGTCATCCCTTCGAGCAGATGGTGATTCAATTCCGGGATGGCGAACCAGACGGCCAGGTTCTTGGCGTTCTCGTTCCACTGGTTGGCCAGGATGTGGGCGTTGCCCGTGAGATGCTCGGAAGCCATGATCAGGACCGACTTGCCCCGCGCGGCCCTTGCAAGCTCATAGGCGGGGTTTTCCTCACCGGGCGCCGCGTATACCGGGTTGGTCTTCCGGAGCAGCATGAGGGCGCCCGTCACATTGGTTTCGGGCAGTTCCACGAACCCCAGTTGTCGGAATATGGCCAGAAGGTAGGTGACCGCGTAACCCAGGCCGATCCGCGGCTGCCCGCAGGTGTTGAGCTCGCTGCCGAACACCACGGCCGGCAGCCCATGGTGTCCGGCGAACGCTTCCAGGTCGCCTCCCGTGGTCAGGGCGATCATCGGTATCCCCCTGGACAGGCCGTGTTCCGCCACGGCCATCACTTCCTCCGTGCCCCCGGAATAGCTGGACAGCACGATGAGGGTCCGCTCGTCGATCCACGAAGGCGCCGCGTAATCGGAAATGATGGTAACCGGAACGCGCAGCCGGTCGCGGAAGACGTCCTGTATCAGGTGGGCGCCCAGGGCCGATCCGCCCATGCCCGCCACGACCATGTGGTTGACGTTCCGGCAGGTGTCGGGAAAAGTGCGTCCCGCCATGGCCTCCCAGGCCGCCGCCATCTGGTCGGGTATCGATCCGATGGACCCGTGCATGTCGGATTGGTCCAGGCCCGCCATTTTCGTTTCGACCGCCTTCTTTTCAATTTTGTCGCCGGTATGAATGGAGAAGCTCAATAATCGGCCCGCCTTGTTCTGGATGTGCCGGAGTCTGTCCGAACGGCTCCGATTTCTTTCAGGTAAGTGACGCTTTCTTCGAACTCGCGGGTCTCGTACGCCTTCAGGGCCTCGGTGGATTCGTCCTTCTCCCTTGGCGTCCGCCAGTCTTCTCCGACGGGGCGGACGTGAGACAAGTACAGACGCAGAAACGGCAGCATGTCCCGGATGTCGCGGCCGGGGTATTCCGCCCAGTAGTCATCCATAAGCATGCGCACGTGCCGGGCGTAGATGGCGCCCAGTTCGATGGTTTTCTTGATCTGGCCCGCCTGGCTGGATTGGTCAGTCTGGCCGGCTTGATCCACCGGGCCGGCTTGATCCGTGTGGCCGCGCTTGGCCGCCGGGCCGGGGTCGTTCGTCTGGCCGCGCTGATCCCCGTATCCGTCGATCAGGGAAATCAGGCCGGGGTAGTCGACCACGCCGTTGCCCAGCGAACACCGCGCGATGCGGTACCCCTCGTCGGACGGATGAATCGTATAATCCTTGAGGTGGACATGCCGCAGATACGGGAGGAGGCGCTCGGTGTATCCGAAGGGTTCCTCGCAGACCGCCAGCACGTTGCCCACGTCGAGCGTGATGCCGACGTACGCGCTGTCCAGTTCTTCGCAGAGCCAGCGCATGTCGTGGGACGTAGCGTCCGAATGGTTCTCCACCGCGATGGTCACCCCGTGTTCCTCGGCGAGGGGCAGCACCTCGCGCAGGATATCCCTGCACCCGGCGAGATGGGCGTTCCACTGGCCCGACAGCGGCCGTCGGTCGCCGCCGAGCACGCCGCTCATGACCACGCGCAACGTCGAGGCGCCGAGGCCCGCGGCCGCGGGGATCAGGCGCCGCAACATTTCACCTTCGACCTGGCCGCCGTCCGCCACGACGAAGAGCCCGTTCTCCTCGGCGCGGGCACGGGCCCGCGCCAGCGAGGCCGGGGACAGATCGGGCAGGCAATCGTCGGGGGGAAACTCCACGCCCACAAGGCCGTGTTCGACGGCCATGTCCATGAGCTCAAAGGCGTCATATCCCGTGTTGAACGAGTATGCGCAAACCCCTACTGACATAGATTCTCCTTGCCGCTGGTTCTCCTTACAGGTGGTTCTCCTTGCCGGTTTTATCTTAGCCGCTATTGCCTGTCGCTATTCCGTCGGCTGTCGTCCCTGGACTGCGTAGCCGCCGTCGCACCGGATATCCGTCGCCGTGATGTCGCTGGATTCGTCGCTCGCCAGGAACACGAAGACGTTGGCGACCTCCCCGATGGTGGCAATCCGGCCGATGGGATGCAGGCGGTCGAAAGCCCTGAGCGCCGCCTCCGGGTCTCCGGCGTTTTCCTTCACGAAGTTGTGCAGCATGGGCGAATCAACCGTGCCGGGCGAAACCGTGTTGACCCTGATCCGGTCCTCGGCCAGTTCCATGGCCTGGCCCCGGGCCAGGGCGATCAGTCCGCCTTTCGTCGCCCCGTAGACGGCCACGCCCGGATGTCCGTTGTGGCCCGTCACGCTGGCCATGTGGATGATTGATCCACCGCCCGCCGCCCGCATATGCGGAATGCAGTACTTGCTGAAGACGACCGGCGCCAGGAGATTGACGGAGAGGATGCGGGACATGGTCTCCTCGTCCTGCTCCTCGATGGGACTTACGGGCATGATGGCGGCGTTGTTGACCAGGACGTCGATCCTGCCGAACCGGGACGCCGCGTCGTCCACGAAGGATCGAACCAGTCCGTGATCGGCAATGTCCAGCGCCTCTGCAAGCACAGGCCGGCCGGCGTCCGCGATCAAGTGACTGGTCTCCGCGACAGTTTCGGCGTTGATGTCACACACCGCCACCGCGGCGCCTTCCCGGGCAAGCGCCAGCGCGATGCCCCGTCCTATTCCGTCCCCCGCGCCCGTCACGATCGCGGCTTTGTCCGCTAGTCGCATGGCCAATCCGCCGGCGGCACCACAAGTACGCGCATACCAGTTGTACAATTGTACAAGTTCATGGAAATTCCCACGAATTACATTCACTCAGTTCAACGCCTTCGCTACCGTTGCCTTTCAATCCCGCCGATTCCGCAACCGTTGCTCCAGCCAGTGCGTCATGGGCGCCGGGGCGGGATCGCATACTTCCACCATCCGGCCGGGGAGAGGCTGGCCCAGGATCGCCTCCACGTCGCCACGACGCTCCGAGACAACGTCAGGATGCAACTCGGCGACGTTCCGCCGCTCTTCCGGATCGCGTTCCAGATCGAAGAGTTCATCGCCGGCCTCGTCCTCGTAGCCCACCGACGTGCAGAAGTTCCAGCGGTCGTCCCGCACGCTTGCCCGGCCCACGGCGTTGCCCGTGACGAAGGATGCCCACCCGGTCACGATGCGGTCACGGATCGCGGCCTTCTCACCCGTGACCAGCGGCCACAGGTCCTCCCCGTCCGTCCAGTCCGCCCGGACCCCGAGCCGACCGAGTAAAGTCGGCATGAGGTCGTGGTTCTGCACAAAGGCGTCCACGTCAACGTCCGTCGGTCCGTCAGGCACGTGCATCATGAGATTGAGCCGGGTATTGAAGGGATGCAATTCGTCCGGCCCCTTGCCGAATCTACCCTGGTCCAGCAACTGGGTTCCGTGGTCCGACAGGATCACGATCATGGTGTCATCGAGGAGGTTCCGATCCGCCACCGTATTCAACAGCCGGCCCACGTACTCGTCCACGAGGGTGACCTCCCCGAGGTACAGCGCCTCGATGCGCCGGAGTTCCGCTTCCGACGGCCCGCCTGGCTCGCCTGACCCGCCTGACCCGCCTGACCCGCCTGACCCGCCTGGCTCGCCTGACCCGCCTGATTCACCCGGTCCTCCCGAGCCGTCACGCGCGTATGCGGGACCGGGCACGATGAAATCGAGACCGTCGTGCTCGAAATACCGGTCGGCGTATTCCGTCGGCGGGTCCCAGGGCTCGTGGGGATCGAAGCTGTCGACCCACAGGAAGAAGGGCCCCGCCGTATGGTTGTCCGCGAGCCACGTGCAGGCCGAGTTGAACACCCGGGCGCACTGGTAGTCGTCCTTGCCCTTCCTGTGGCGCTGGTTCAGCAGGTAATTCACCAGGCCCGCGTGCTTCGACAAGTCCACGGGCTGCCTCACGTGCCGGGCGAGTTGCGCCTCGACCAGTCTCGGATCGCCGCTTTTCCAGTTGTCCGATTCCTGTCCCCGCACGAAATCCAGGTGGGCGAACCCACGGGAGAAGTTCATGGTGGGCTTGAACATGTGGTACGTGTCGGCGATGAGGGCCGTCAGGTACCCCCGTTCCAGCAGGACTTCCGCGATCGTGTCCTGCTCCGGCGGAATCTTGTGCCAGCCGGGCGCATGGTGCCAGTGGCCGCGCCGGTCGAAGTTGTAGCGCCACGGAAAGCTGCGCATCCCGGTGAACAGGGCGCGGCGTACCTGCAGCGTGGGCTGTCCTTCGCCGAAGGCGCGGTTGAACCGGATGCTTCCGCTGTGGAAGGCGTCGAGATTGGGCGTGTGCGCGTGACTGTACTTCCTGCCCGGGCCGATGATGTCGGCGCGAAAGGTGTCCAGGCAGACGCAGATGACGTTCACGGGGGCTCCGCAAGGAAACGGGACGGGTGTTTTGATTTGTAAAACAGGTAACGAAAAGCAAAGGGAAACTTAAGGAGGGAAGGCCGTCAGGTCAACGGATTTGCGGGGCGGTCCGGATGGGTTTGGAGGCAACCCAGATCGCTCCGCAAACGTGCTTTATTGCTTAGCCATGATTGGAACAAACCCGGTTTGAATCCGTTGTTCATCCGAGTGGCTGGACCGGAGGAGAAAGTACGATCCTGCCGCTCTTTTCCTGCCTCTGCCTCGCATCTTTCAATATACGACCAAGATCGAAATCCATCGACCTTGCCAGAGCTTCTTTGATCCTTCTTGTCTCCAGTACGATTTCATCCTTTGTTTCTCTGTCGTACTCTTGCTTCATCATGATTACTCTCCGGCCAGTTCTTCAGGAGTACAGATAATCGGCAACTCATAGCCACATCCATCGGCAACTGCGCGTAACTCTTTCATGATTGCCGCATTGGCAATATGCCGGCAATTCCAGGTCAATAGTATATCGATCCCGTGAACCGATGAGACGGCAATATGAATAGCGTCGCGCACAGCCCCCTTCGGCAGTAGTCCTGAATCCATAATGGCTTTCGCGACCTCATCGACGGCCTCCGTCAGATCAAGAAGAGGAAGATCATGGAGGAAATTCAGGCGTCTCTGTACTGCATCGGAATCACCCGTACCCACCTCGTCCAGGACGATTCCGGAGATGCAGAGTTCGTAGATATGACGCGCACTGGTCCACCAGGTATGAGTTACTTGCTGTCTCGCTGCCTGAAGCAGGTCGCGGCTCGGATGTGCGGCCAGATAGCTGGGAATCGTCGTTTCGATGTATATACGTTTAGCCATCTTGCATCGAATGTCATTCTAGGCGAACCAGGAGAAATCGTCAAATCTGTCTTCGATGAAAGCCAGTAGTTCACCATTACTTTTGCTGCCCCATCCCAATCGCCTTACGGTCCAAATGTCATGCCCGCCCAACAGGCTTCTCAACTGCATAGGCACTGACTCATCGAGCAGCAACCTCATAAGCGATGCTCTCCAGGACTTCCCTTGCCCTATCTAAAGCCCTTGCCGGATTACGTTATGAAGGAAAGGGCTTGGATCGTTTGTGTCAAGGAGTCTCCGGCACGCTGGAATCGGCTCGGAAGGGCTATAGACGCTCAATCCGGCTAACACCGTCATCCCGACCCGATCTTCCCCAGCAACTGCCCCCGCATGTCAAGACCATCGATCTCCCGCTCCACGACCAGGAACAGGCACCTGCCCTCGCTCTCCTGCTCCCAGAGTGCGCCTATGGTACGCTTTTCCGCGGTATCCGATCCTTCGGCGATGTGGGCGCCCTTGTATTCGACGACGAGGAGACGGCCGTCTTTCAACAGGGCCACGAAATCCGGGTAGAATTTGTCCGTTGCGGTAGGCAGCCAGAATGATTTGGGATGGCGCGCCACGTTGCGCAGCCAGTACTCGACTTCCGTAAGGCTGTCGATAGCCTCCGCACACTGGAATTCTTCGCCGTCATCGGCGCCGTCAAACGCAGGGACGTGGTCCCGACCCAGGAAATGCTTGCCCGGCTTCCAAATTCCACAGTAGCGTTTCTGGCCCTGGTACATGCCCTCCTCGAAGGTGAAGGCGTGGTCAAAAGAGACCAGCACGTCGGACTCGGGTTCGAGGAGATACCGCTGATATACGCATTCCTGCTCCATCTGCCTGATCGCCCTGATCTTGTGCTGGATTTTTGTGGCAAGCAGGAACTTGCAACGCATCAACGCGGAAGTGTTGATACCGCGCGCATTGACCAGGTGATCGATCATTTCACGCAGCCATCTGAGCAACTCGATCTGGTGGACGTCCGGCTGGCGTACCCGCCGGTCTAGCCAGATGGCCAGCGCCTCCGGCGTCCAGCCTTCGACCGCGACGTCCAGGGCCAGTTGCTCCTCTTCGCGGGCGAACGTGTACGTGACGCGGTTGCCGTCGATGTCCACCTCGAAACGGCGCGCCGTCTCATGGACCGCGAACTCGTGTTCATCCAGCTTCGCCGAATGGTCGCGCAGGGACCAGTCGTGGTATTCCATGAACAGATCCGCGTCTGCGAATTCCATCGTGCCCTGAATGACCGACATCAGCCGCGGAACCGTGAAGCCTTCTCCCCGCTCGGCGGGCGAGAACCGGTCCCTGATCTCGGCCCGGTGCGTGGCGACGGCCGAAACGAAACTCGCGCGCTCCTGTTCGGACAGCAAAGCGTTGATCGCCTGCTCGGATCCTTGATCGACCCAACCGGCGATTTCTATTTCGACCCCGCCCTCAACGCCGCAATCTTTCAGCTGCCATCGGTCATCCGTCGTTTCCCGAAGCGCGTACAGGGCTTCCGGCGTCGGCGTGAATGCGTAAGTGAATAAAGGCCTCGCCTCTTCCTGCGGATCAAACAGGTTCTCCTGATCATCCAGCGGTAACGGTACTTGTTCGATGTTGTCCCGGGCCTCGTCTACCTGAAATCCCATGTGCACCAGCCGGTCCGCCAACGCGCGCGCCGCATCACCGAAAGTCGGTTCGGAAAGAAAAGCATAGGCCTTATTCAGATCGGCAGCGCGGCGCCGCCGCGCGTAGGGCATGCGCATGACCCGGCCGAGCAGCTGTTCCACGTCCGTCGCACTTTGGATCCGCTGCACGGAACAGAAGACGTAGGCGAGCGAGCAGTCCCAACCTTCTTTGAGCGCTTCGACCGTAATGACGAATTCGACGGGACAGGCGGGATCGAACAGATCGATGCCGTCGAGTTCGCGCTGCGCACCCGTCGCGACGGCGATCTTGCTTTCCGGGATCCGATCGTTTTCAATCAGGTGGTTCTTCAGCGCTTCAACCGTCACTTCCTGGTTCCTCGGCTGCGCCTGAAACAGCACGACCGGACGGATATAGTCCCGATCTTTCCCTGCGATCTCGGCTAGCGACGCGCGCGCCGCTACTGCGCCGTTCACTGCGTTCTGCCAGTTGTCGTGTTCGTGGAGCATGATGGGCAGTTTGAGCATCTCTTCGTTCTTGAGTTCCTGCGCACTGACACTGTGCAGGATGTTCGATTTGATCCGGGGTGTCGCGGTGAATTCTACGATCGCGCTCGGGTTGACCCGCGCCTGCATCTCCCTGCTCAGCCCGGTCACCGCCTTGTGCGCCTCATCGACCAGCATCAGTGGACGATGAACGTGCAACAGGTTGGCAAAGGAATACTTTACGCCGCCGTTCTCCAGCGTCTCCAGGCCCGGCACGTCTTGCGGCAGAGCGGCGAAGTGCGGTTCCAGGTCCTCATTGTGGGCATAGACCTTGCGTCCTTCGGTATTCGTTACGCGCAGGGTCTGTATCGTACCGACCACGATGCAGCAGCAATCCCGCAGGTCGTGCGGCCGCATATGAACGAAGTCCGCGATATCGAAGACGCGGACCCGTCCGTCGAAGGCGTCGTCCAGCACCTGCCGATAGGCGTGTCGGGTGTTCTTAAGGGCCTCGACGGTCTGCTGCCGGATGGTTTTCGTCGGCACCAGCCACAGGACCAGAGGGTGGTCCTTCTCGATCCAGGCATCCCGGACCAGAGATACAGCGTGAGCAGCGAGGATCGTCTTGCCGCCGCCCGTGGGCAGCCTAAGGCAGACATAGGGAACGTCCGGCAGTTCCTGCAGCGGCGCATAGGCCCCGGCGTATCCCCGGAGTCGTGCGGCCTGCTCCGGGTCACCGGTGATCGACTCGTAGGCGTTCTTCGGACCAGCCACACGCGCCTCTTCGAAGAAGCGGCGAAGAACAGAAAGCGTATCGACTTGATACCGTTTCAGTTCCATGGATCAGGCCCTCGCCATGATATCGTAGGGGTCTGCTTGAAGACGATATCCTGTTGGGCGAGGGTTGCCTGGGACAGGCGCGACTGTTCGCCGTAGACCGTGAGCGGACCGGCGAAATCCGCGTCCCGGCAAGCGATCTCGCTCCGAATCCGGGCAAGCGTCGGACGCGTCAGCACATTGCCGTTGTTTGGCTGCCGGTCGCCGAGGGAGCCGTTGTACAGCAGTGCATAAGCACGGCCATCGTGGAACCCGAGCAAGGGAGACGTGTCGACGACCGACAACGGACGCCCAGTCTCGCTGAAGTAGACGTGGGCGGCAAGCACCGGAAAGGTGATATCCGAACGTATTTGCCCTTCCGCGTCGAACACCGGCGGTCCGAGGCGATAGAAGCGATAGCCGCCACCGCCCTTCCAATCCACACTCTTCGAGATCCCGCCCTGCTCGCCTTCGATGACCTTGTTCAGCCGGGGAACGCAGTGGGTCACGGCGTGCTCGCCCATTTCGATGCCGATATAGCTGCGTCCCATCTTGTGGGCCACTGCGGCCGTGGTTCCCGAACCTAGAAAACAATCGAGGACAAGATCGCCCGGATCGGTAGCAATACTAAGAATACGTTGAATTAAACGTTCTGGTTTGGGGGTTTCAAATACATTGGACGGTCCAAACAAAGCTATCACTTCTTTCTTGGCTTCCTGATTGTGACCAACTTCACTGTTGGACCACCAACTCCATGATTTAACACCTTCCGCTTCGGAAAGATGGTTTTTTAATCTCGGTCTCGAATTTCCGTCGTGCCCAAACCATATCATATCTTGACTACGCAGTCGTTGGAAGTTCTCCTCGATATTAGCCCAACAACGTCCCTGTGGTGGTAAGTATCGGATACCAGAAGGAGTTATGATTTCATACATCTGGTTCGGTCGAAATCCTTGAGCTGTGAAGTCAGTAGAAACCCATGGGCCTCTTGGATCGTTGTCTGGATTCTTGTATGAGTTCCTTTGAGCTTCCGTAAGTGGTAAATTGTTAAATCCCTTTCTTGTCTTTTGACTACCGTATACCAAGATGTGGTCATGGGCATCACCCATGTTGATCCGTCCATCTGGCGATGTTCTTTTTTGCCAAAGGCAATTGACAATAAAACACTTTCTTCCAAAAACCTCATCCCCGATCACCTTTAGGTAGTGTCCTTCGTCGTCGTCGATGTTGATCCAGATTGAGCCATCTTCAGTTAGGAATTCTCTTAGTATCTCAAGGCGGGGCCACATCATTGCTAACCACTCGCTATGTTCCATGTTGTCGTCGTAATGATCGAACGCGGAACGCGTGTTGTAAGGAGGATCAATATAGATGCATTTCACTTGGCCGGCATAGAACGGAAGCAGCGCCTTAAGTGCTTCCAAATTGTCGCCGTGAATTACCACATTGCCAGTGTCAGGGCCACCGATTGAATGACTGTGATCTTCTTCCAGCAGACGATAGGGGACGCTGGTTGTGGCTTGAATATCGACTTCACGGGTCAGCCAGTTCAGAGTGGGCATAAGTTACCTTCTCACTCCCATGAATCCCGATACAGCTTTACCGAATTCGGCGATCCACTTTCCGGCATCTTTATCAGTGTGGGTCTGACAGAAGAACCGAAATCTTCAGAAAGTTTATTGCTTCCTGGCTGACTGACCAAGGTGAATTCGGGTTTTGTTCGAAGTAGAATAACCCGTTGCTTCGTGCACCTCGAACTTGCCTGCGACGGATACCACAGAATCCATTCCATCAGGTATTCCATGACGATATTCGTTCGGTAATCGTACGTATCTGATCATCCCATTCAAATCGATCCGCCATGTTTTCCTTTGTCATGTGTGGCGTACATGCCATTGCTAGTTCCATCTTATCAATGTGCTTCCTATTCAGCTGATCTTCGAGATAAGACGACGATCCACGGCGAGGAAAGAATGGCTCATATTGACCAGGATCGGGAATCGACTGTAAGCCTTGAGCAATACCAAGGACCGATCCTGGAATGTAATTCTCGATTTCTCTGGCCTCTGTAATCCAAATATGAGCACTTGGTATATCCCCGACCTCCGCGTAAATCCTCCCCACTCTGCTCTTCAGATGAGTATCCGCAGCCTCGCGGTCTCCGTCACAAATAACAACGATGTTTGGATTGATCCGGAACAAATTAGCTAGTGGTGTTTCCTTTTCGAGAGGTCTAAATTGGATCTGTGCAAGTAGTGACCCACCATAGTAGGCACACTGGTAGTCACGTCCTTCACGCATTAAGCCACCGCTGTAGAGTTGAATCCAGCAGTTTATATACACACGGTCTGATGGGCCCTCCACCCAAATAATACTGTTTGCCTGTAGCAAATCCGATGGCCTTGCGCCTAGCGTTGAGATTACCTCAAACTGATCGAATTGTGCAGTAACCGTGCTTGTGCGTGCCGTTTCACCATCATGAATGACATGCATTACCTGAGCGTTCTCTGATGCTCCGAAAACGTCCAATGCCGTGCTCGAATGGGTGGTAAGGAAGATCGTAGCTTTTTCTTTAAGAACATAGTCTTCGAGATACCGAAGCAGTCGGCGTAATAGTGCTGGATGAAGGTTGTTCTCGAGTTCTTCGAAAGCGAATATGTATTCAGACTTCTCTTTGTTCTCGATTCTTGGAACCACCAACAGGTTCAATAGAACCAGAATTACGGTCTTCAGGCCGCTTCCCGATTTACTAAGAGAAATCAAGCCCTTCTTTTCCTCGCCAAGATAGACCTCCCAATGACCCTGAGGACCTTCCGCCTCTTCATCATCGTGTTCTTGAACTTGGATCTCAGAGAAACTACCGTCGTTTCCAAAAATCACATTGAGTGCATCCAAAAGCTCCACTTGGATCACATCTCGTGGGAATTCTTTTATTGAAGAAGTGATAAAGCGCCGAATTATGTTCGAAGCTCCAGTACCTTCGGAACCGAGCGTAAGATTATTCGTCGACGACTCTTGCTGAATGTCGCGATCAGCAAGGAGTCTTCGAAACTGCTTGTTGTTGAGATGGTGGGTCGGACTACGTACAACATCCTTGATTTCCGATATCCTGGCTTTGGTTGAACCCGGACCGTACGGGGATTGAAATGCTCGATTTTTTGCAGAAACCAGATCTGTACATATTCCGTTCTGGTCAATTTCCCAAGATATCTCAGTTCCGACTAAATGACGTCCGTGATCTAGCCAGCAATCCCCGCCTAATGAGCTGGTTTCAACGTCTTTCGGAAATGCACTTTTTAATGTATCCTCGTCTAACACTCCTCGACACTGCAATTGCCAACCACGATTGCTAAGTTTGTTATCGCTTAATGCTTCGATCAAATCCAGTAGGTGTGATTTTCCTGAGTTGTTCCGCCCGATGATAACGTTGATAGGCTTGATTCTTTCGAATCCAGCCCAGTCCTCTTGAAAACAGAGATGACCTTTGAAGAATACGGTGTCAGCCTTCACAATAGGGATTCTCCAAACACATATCCAGCTTTCCGGTACCTACGTTTACGAATGAGGTTGTCGCACCAGCGTCGTTTAGTCTGACCCAATGTCAACCAATGCTATACTCCCCCTGAGACTTTCGGCATAGCTTCTTCGAATTCGGCTATCCACTTTTCGGCGTCTTCTATGGTGTAGGAACCAATATAGATATGTCCAAATTCTGCCGGCAATTCGTGACATTCCGGTTTGTCGATATGTGGAATTAACCTCACTCGCAATTCGTCTGCTGCTTCATCGGGCAAATCCTTTACGATTGAAAATTCCATTTCTTCTTTACTTAGTCCTCCAGCGAGAATCACTCCATGTAAATCAGTATATTTGCCAATTGACTGCCGGATACGATTAGCAAATCCGTCGAGAGCTATAGTACTATCTACACCTTGAAGTTCTGTATACCTGAGGCTAGCCCCTTGAAGACGTGCACCGCCAAGCCTAGCGCCTTGCAGACATGCGTAGTCAAGTCTTGCCCCTTGTAGATTCGAATTGAAAAGCTGAGCCCCTTGCAAATTCGCTTTGAAAAGCTGAGTTCCTTGCATGTGTGCTTTAATGAAGTCAACCGCTTGAAGGCGGGTCAACTCCAGCACAGCCCCTTGTAAGTGCCCCTCACGGAAATCCGCTTCCTGAAGATGCGCTTTAGAAAGAATAGCACCTCGTAGATATGCCTTTGAAAACACCGCCCTCTCTAAATACGCCTCCCTGAGATCGACACCGTTCAACCAGCATTCCTGCAAGTTGACGCGAAGCCCCCTAAATACCCCGTGTTCGTGCATAAACAGCAAGGTTAACAGGCTTTGGACTTGTTCCGAGGGTTTCAACTCGTAGGTGTTTCTGTATTGGCGTTCGGCCGTCGTCTGGCGTATATGAGCACAGAGTATATCGAGCACCGTCTGCCGTAACTCCTTGGTGTCTTCCGCAAGATGGAAAAGTTCGTAAGCTCCTCCCAGACGCACCGATTCTGATTCGTGCCCCAAGTGTTCAATTGCGTTTTTCAATCGGTCCTGTCGTTGCCCGTCCTCGGTTCTTTGTACGGCATCCGCCTGGGAGCGTGCCGTATCCTCCATCGCCTTGGCACGTCTATAGGACATCAGTGCCTGTAGTGCGATCAGGATACCCCCCATACTGATTCCCAGAAACTTCAGTGATTCGTATTTCGGGTCTTCTATGTTTTCTATCCCTAGAAGGTTGTATGCCCACTGAGGATGTTCGGAAAACATGACAATTATGAAGACGGTCAACAAGGCAATGAGTAAGCAGATAAGTGAGGTGATGTATGCTGACTTTAAAATCGTGGAGAAAACACGATTTAAACGACCCATTGCACTTGTCACTGAAAAGCTTCGAAACATCAAGAATGACCTTAGTTATATCGGAATTGCGGCTAGTGACCGTGTATTTGTCTTTAAACCTCGGATCGGGTCATTTCCAGCTCCCGATCAACTCGTGTCAACCGATACAACCATTCGGGAACTGGTGGATTTGTACGACGGTGCTCGAATATCTCATTTTGTATACTCCGAATGCCACTTGATGATACTGGTTTTTCTTTACCGAAGCTCGACAGGATTCCATGGATTCGTTCAATACGATTTATAGCGTTTTTTTGTTCCCTCACCTCGGCAAGCACCCAGGCTAGAATGCGGATGTTGGATGCAACTATTGCTACAAATTGTAGAACCGTGATCTTCATGATTATAGCTAGACCGATTACCAGAAAAAGGACCACTACCAAAATTACTTTTAAGATTAAACCCCACTTACGACGTATATTTACGTCCCACCAACAACTTGCTTTCTGACATCGTAACTTGGAATGAATTGAATCATCTTGAATTTCGTCCGTTCCATACCAGTTTTCCAAACCTTCAAGTATTCCTTCGCGTTTTCTAGCTTTGCCTTCAAGCTGCTTGATACGGTCTGACGTGGGGCGCGCAAAGCCTTTGTATTCAGGCCATGGGAGATCAAGAACAAAGCAGTCGAAGTCCTCCTGAATCACAGCGGCTTCAACTTTAAACGCTTGCTCCCTTCTACGCAGTATTTCCTGATCAAGGAACCATAAAAACAAAGACACAAGTGGAACAGTCTGGTTATACCATTGACTGTCAATTACAGAAGCCAAAATTCCTAAAAGCGCGACCACTAATACTGACACTGTTCCAAAACCACGCATCCTTTTTGCGTGTCTGTAAAGAAGACGTAGAGCAGCCAGCTTTGCTAGAGATTCGCGATGATTCTGTTTTTCTAAAATGCTCATTTATAGTAACTTGGGAATTCGTACGCGAATAGTTTATCCCACCATTCAAACGCTTCTTTTATGTCACCGTTTTTCTCCGCATCGTAGGCTTTAGTTGCGCGAGACAATGCCGTGGACACCTTCAGCCTCGCACTTGACAAATCAGATGTAGACTTACAAGGCGAAACGTAGCCTGAAACCCCCATCGGATCCTGAATCCGCGCCAATTCTATCCTATCCAGCAGTGCGAATACTCTTTTGACATCCAACGAGTACAGTATCGATGGTTCGTCAGATGCATATTTTGATACTCTCAGTTCCAGATAAAAGGAAGATATCGGTACATTCCGCAGGTACTTCCATGCCTTAATAAACCGGATCAAAGGTTTCAGTTTTCTAGCCAACTTCTGATCAATGCCCCTGACGTAGCTGATATGAGCGTCAGGACTTGCCTCCATCCATTTACCCGAACAATCTGGAATGTCGTATATGAGGAAATCGTTTTCTGTCCTGAGGCAATCAGCAGGTGTGACTTCCGTAGTTTCCTTGGCATCGGTACCAAATGGAATGACAACAGCTGGACAGGACGTTCGAACTCCTGTGTTCGGAAATCGATCGGCAAGCGCAGAGCGTAACTCACCAAGGGTTTTGGACGAGTCTGGTCTAAGGCTGTTTCCAGGAATGCTGGCCATATAATCAACATCACTATAGCCTGAGATAGATGTGCCGTTTCCGAAGGATCCTGTGCGCCAGAATCGCTTTAGTCCAAAATTCGATTCAATGCATTGTTTAATAGATGCACGATGGTTCTTTGCAGCTACTGACTCAGTGTTAGAAGGTGTAAGCTTGTGTAAAAAATCGCGAAAGCCTTCGTCAACAGTTCGTGGCATTGCTAACTCCTTCAGATTGTATTTACGACAGGATTGGACACTTTCCATAAATCCGATCCGATTACATCAATGTCGGAAACTGGAGTAATTCGACTTGAACCGGTACTTCTCCTTCCACTCTACAAGAAACCCATCGGCTTCTTCGACCGTGAGGTACCCGTTACGAATAAGTTCCAATACGATGTCTTCTGTTTGCCATAGTGCCAAGTCCTTGTTGAGCCGTTTACCCTCCTTGATCGCCCTCTTGTCCTGAAGCCCGGCAATCCAATGCCGGGTAATTGCAGTCGCCAGGACAGCACATTCTCCAGTCCCAAGTCTTCCAGCAGCCGCTAGATGTACAAATAGCGCTAACTCATCAGGATCGGTGACTTGGTGCAGTTCAAGTGTGTCCGTAACAACTGCTTCTTCGATCTCCGCTATCTGTTCAGGTCGTATTACTTCCGCCATGACTTGGTCAAGCAGGACTACGCTTGTGCCAAGACATGCGAGAAGTCCGATTCGACCGATGTTCACGAAATTCAGTAACACTGAAGTATCGATGACTACTGGTGGCTTGTCATTGAACTCCATAGGAATAGCCTCATTCAGCCAAATCCTGTATCGTTTCTTCGTCAATATCCAACAGACGACCTACTTCGAGCAGACGGCCCTTTGAAATCTCTTCTCGCCACCATGCTTCCAGAGCAAGTGATAGGATCTGCCATTTCAATTCAAGGTCCCACTGCTTATCACCATTGGAGTTGTTTCCGTCAGAAGCCGCTTTGACAGCACGTCGATATCGTGAAGCTTCTTCCGTTCGTTCGAGTAGTTCCAGAGCTTGTTCCTGATTGATTTGATTCAACCCGCGCAGCCGCCAAACAGCGGCCGCATAGCTAACTCCAAAATGCCAGGCCAGCAACGTAACATCGGTATAGGTGATTTTCTGAGAGCCCGTTGGGCTACGTAGTTGACCGTGAATAACTTCGTCGGTTACGGCATCTACTGCAGTTTCATCTCTTCGTACTATTCTGCCTTTTCCCTGGCTGTGCATAAACTCTCGGACACCTTCTTCCGGCATAAGAAACGCAGCAGCAAATGCGTTAGCCCGCTGCTCGGTCCGCATTTGGGCGTTTCCTACATTGGTTATGGAGACTGGCTTATCCCGGTCCATAAGTGCATGGCCATGTTCATGGGCAAATGAGAAACGCCGGCGGACGGGCGCCTGAGAACGATTGGCGAGGATCGCCATTCCGATTTCTGGACTACTTAGATAAAGACCGGAAACATCGTCGGGTAATTTAATCGCTGCGGTCCAGATGTTCTGGTGGGAGAAGGTCTCGGGCACCTTGACAGGCGCCTGTCCCAATTGAAGACGTCTTCGCTCCTGTTCAGCCACCTGCTGACCTTGTGCAATCGCGTGGCCAGTCGATCGTGGTAACGGAAGATCGTAACGTGGCAGGGAAACTTCGGTACTGCCACCTGTTAACCTCCTGAGTTTCGTACCTTCTCGGAGTAACCGTAAACAACGGTCGGCTTCCTTTTTTACGACTTTCGCCTGAAGTCCCGGTTCAGCACGGAATAGCGCGACGATCGGGTCGTGCGATTCATCCAAGGATGTCGGACTAACGAACCACTCAATGGGGCGATTATACAATTCCGCCAGACGGGTCAGTTCCAGCGTAGAAACCTTTCGCTGGCCGTTTTCCATGCGACTGATCGACGACGTCTGTACTCCGAGTACAATCGCGGCTTCTTCCTGCGTTATCTTTCGGTTTTCTCTGGCTAAACGCAGGCACTGGCCGATCTGCTCTGGAGTGATTGCCATATCCGGCTCCTTTTAGGTGGGATTGAGTTCCCTTTGGTAACCTGGTCACTAGTCACCAACCGGTAACGATACACCACTCGGGAGTAATATATATTATCGCAAGTTCTCTGTCAATTACATCCTTACTATATTCATTTATCGCAACTGTTCGAATGTGATACTACACTACTGGTGGAATAGATTCTATGAAGCCATTGATAAGATACAGTCCTGAAGAGATCAGCCCGTACAACCCGCGGGTCTTACCAACCAAAAACGTCGAAACTAACCCTACGTCGGAACTGCTAGCCACGAGATCAGGCTTTCGCCATCAAACGAACTTTGGAAACGATCCAGCCCCAGTCATTTTCGTTGTCCAGATCCAACTCCCGCACGTAGTCAGAGTCGGTTTTCAGATCAAGACGATGCCAATCCGCTCGACGAGTGACGAGATTCACGTCAAGACTAATTTCGCTATCCGACAAAGACCATTCCACCCGCACACCGCCCTCGGTCGTCGGATATAGATATGGCAAAGGCAAATCGTCCGGATAGTGATGGTCGAAACAGGTGGCCAACCATTCCAGTTCATCTGAACCGAGCACCGTTCCATCTCCCTCGAGCCATCCGTCTTCGAGACGGCGTAACTCATCGAGACGGCAACGGATGTTTAAGGGGTCCTGCCTGCGGCCTTGTTCCACCGGTTCCACTCCTTTCACACGTTCTTGTCGTTCTTTGTTGCTCATTCCTCGAAGAAGCACCCGAACATTCCTTCGATAGCCGCTGAATGCCTCGATAATCGTGTCTATATATATTGGTCGAGAATAGGGATGGTGATCTTGCCTCCATCGAGCAGTTCCAACGCGAACGTCCTCCGGTCCTGGTCTGCTTCAGGTATCAGACCATGGCGTCAATCGGACACGTTTCAGGCTTTGGGCTTCATTCGGGTCTCATACGAAGCCGTTGGAACCATACGGTGACCTTTCCAAATCGAACTTGATTTACAGGAAATCTGCGATTTACATGACATTCGTCCAGACAAGCTTCAGAATTCGCTGGGAGAAACAAGGTTGTATGCCCTCTCTACTCTTATCGCTGAAACCCCGCTATGCTGACCTTGTTTTCGAGGGTCTCAAAACAGCTGAGTTACGACGGAATCTTGCTTCTCAATTGGAGAATCGAGAAGTGTACATATACGTGTCCAGTCCTGTCTGCGCCTTACGAGGAGGTTTTCGTATCGGGCAGATCTGGTGTGGTTCTCCAGAGAAAGTTTGGAGTATGGTATCAGACCTGGCAAGTGTAGAGAAACAGGAATTCGACGCGTACTATGCGGGGAAGGCCATCGCTTATGCGTTGGAAATCACATCAGTTTGGGAGTACGAAGAACCTGTGGGCCTGAGCAAATTGAGAAACTGGTTTCCGAATTTCGTCGTTCCGCAGTCCTGGCGTTACGTCAGACCTGAAGAGACCTCAGTTTTACACGGCCTGAAGCGGCGCGAAGATAAGGCATTGACCGGGAGCGTAAATACGGTCCATTCTGGCGTTCCAGCAAACGATCGTGCCTGATTTGCGATCCTTCCAAAACGGGCTTAATCTGCTGGATATCAGCGATTTACATGTTATTCGTCCAGACAAGATCCGAATTTGCGAGGTGAATCATAGCTGTCCGGGAAACCCTTATGACGCAACCAGCCAAATCCGAATATGACGCCATCGCCGGGGCCTACAAAGACTCCAAGCAGCAGTCCTTTCGCAAATACATCGAAGAATACACGCTTTTCGAAATGCTTGGGACATCAGTGGGGTGAAAGCGCTCGACCTGGCCTGCGGCGAGGAGTTCTACACGCGCAAGCTGAAACAGGCCGGCGCCGGGGAGGTACTCGGCGTCGAAGTCTCGGCCGAAATGATCCGGCTGGCCGAGGCCGAGGAACGCGCGCGGCCCACGGGTTGCCGGTACCTGAACCGGGACGCGGCGGCCCTGGTCTTGGACGATCCGGTCGATCTCGTCCTGGCCATGTACCTGCTGAACTACGCCCGCAACGCGGACGAAATTCTACGCTTCGTCCAGGCGGCCCATGGCGCGCTGAAACCGGGCGGACGTTTCGTGGGTTTCAATGACAACGTCCTGAACGTGCACGGCGGCACGGTCTCCTACGCCCGATACGGATTCGAAAAGGTATACACCAGGAGGGCCGAAACGCTGGCCGAAGGCACGCCGTCAAAGGGAGCGCGGTCCGGGGCGACATCGGCCGGAGCAACACCGTCCGAGGGAACACCGAACGGGACGACGCCCTCCGCGGGCACGCCGGCTGAAGGCGACCCCATTGTCTATCGGTTCACGAACGACGACGGCACGCGGTTCGAGTTCAACAACTACTATCTCTCACCAGATACCTATCACAGGGTTTTCGAGGAAGCCGAGTTCGCCGGTTTTCACTGGGTTGACCCGCAGTTGCATCCGTCCGAGCGGGACAACAAGCACTGGGACGAATTCATGGCCGCGCCGCCCATCATCGGGTTCGCGGCGGTCAGGGCGTGACTGCTACGCAGCCCAAGAGACGGCCGCCTAGTGCGCCTCCTCCTTCATATCGTCCGCCGCCTTGCAGTTGCGTATCCAGATCTCGTCCTTCGTAGGTTCGAAGCCCTTCCAGGCATAGGGGTCTGTGCCGGAGACCGGGACAATGGCGCGCCGGTCGGCCGTGGCGGGGCGTTCACCTTCCTGTATGCCCCACGGCAGGAGGCTCCACGCGTTGCAGTAGTGGTTCACCAGCACGCGGCGGGGCTGATCGCTACGGTTCTTGTAGGACCGGTGCAGGAGATAGCCGTTGAAGAAGACCAGCGCCCCGGCACGGACTTCGACGGGCACTTCCACGGACTCGTCGAAGCCGTGGCTTTCGGGGGCGAAGTCGAACTCGTCGGGGTTCTCGTGGGCCCGCTGGGGGTACAGGTAGCCGTTGCGGTGGGAACCGGGGATTACGTAGAGGCACCCGTTCTCGATCGTGGCGTCGTCCACGGCGATCCACGCGCCGATCAGGGACCGGTCCCGCGTGGGGATGAAGATCTCGTCCTGGTGCCAGGCCTGGCCCTGGAACCGGGGCGGCTTGATGAAGTACATGGACTGCATGCACTTGACGCTCCCGTCCCAGTAGGGCAGGTGAGCCGCGGTAATCTGGCTCAGCACGCCGCAGATCTTCGGATGGCGCACGTACTTCTCGATCACCTGGCTGACGAAGTGGGGCTGGTGTATGCACAGGATGCGCTGCAGCACGTCTTCGTCCGTGTCGTCCGGTCCAGGGGGATCGAGTCCCCGGCAGGGATACTTGCCCCGCGCCACGTCCACCAGGTCGTCCTTCAGTTCCTGCAGTTCCTCGCCGGTCATCAGGTCGGGTACCACGAGATAGCCGTTGTCCACGTAGAACTGGATCTGCTCATCGTCCACGATCCGGGGGACTTCGATCGCGGGTTCGGTCTGCTGGGAAAGGTCGGTCATGGTCATGGCTGGCCTCGGCGACATTCGGTTCAGTGTGGTGAATTCGAGCGCGGAATGGTGTCGTTCCCGGCGTTATTCTTAATGAAACGCCGGGGTTTTGTCAACCGTCCATTGCCCGGCAGGAGTAATTTCACCGCTCATTTCACCTCTAAGGGATTATTGCTGTTTTCGTACGCGCATTCCTTTATATTATCCCAAACCTATTTACGTACCCGCGTGCAAATGCGGCGCGGTCCCGTTCGAACGAAGCCGTGGGGTAATCCGTAGCGGTCCCGTTTGAAATCCAAACCGATTCTGATAGCGTACGATTCGAGTCCAACAGCGAGGGGGATATCGTGCTGAAACCCGTAAACGGCACGCCGGGAGACGTGACCCATTATTGCTATACCCGCATCGAATACGACCTGGCCGAAGGCCGAAAGTTGAGCGTCGAGGACCACCGCGTCCAGGACGACATGGATTTCCTGGGCGGCATCGGCCGGTCCTTCAAGATCCTCTCGGGATACGACGTGAGCGACCCTTTTGCGCCTGACGCCCCGCTGGTCATCAATACGGGCTGCTTCACCGGCACGCAGTTCATGACCGGTCTGCGGGCGTATTTCTCCGGCTATTCTCCCCTGAAGCGCACCCGGGCCGGCATGCCCATGCCCGTATGGTCGGCCATGAGCGGCAGTTTCGGCCGCAAGTTCTCCTATTCCGGCATCGGCGACCTGATCCTCACCGGCCGTGCCGCCGTTCCCAGCTTCCTGGTGATCAGGCAGACCGACGACGGCCCAGATCTTTCCCTGGTCGAAGTTCCGGAGCATTTAGTCGGCGCGCGGGTCCGGGACAAGATGGTCTACCTGGACGAGCGCTACAACGATGGCGACAAGAACTACCACGCCCATTTCGCCGTCATCGGGCCGGCCGGCGAGCACTGGGAAACGGTCTGGTACGCGGCCGTGGTGGGGTCGACCCAGGAACAGCTCATGAGCGGGGAAGACAAATGGCGTTTCGCGGGCCGGCTCGGCATGGGATCCGTACTCGGTTCCAAGAACATCATCGGCATCGTGGCCAGGGCGGAGACCGACTATTACCGCAAGGGCGACGACCGGCTCAAGGCCATCAACCACGAGATAGGACGGGGCGAGCAGAGCCGGGGATACCGCCATCCGCACAACCGGAACGGACTGGGCGGCACGGGGAAGAACAGCAAGATCCTCGACGGATTCGGAGTGCTGCCCTACAGGAACTTCGAGCCGCCCGGCGAAAACGTGGCGGTCCCGGTACACCTGGAGACCATGCGGGAATCGGACGATTTCATCGTCATCGACAAGAGCTGCTACGGCTGCCAGATCACCTGCCACCAGGACTTCTACGACGTCCCGGAAGGCGGCAAGGATCCCGACTGGCGCAAGGCCCGAAGGAACCATGGAGAATACCTCGGCCGGTTCGAGTTCGAGCCCATGGAACTGTCCGGCGCCAACCTGGGCATCCTGGACGCCCATGACAACCTGGAGCTCGCCCGGCTGGACGATGACCTGGGGTTCGATACCATCTCGGCCAACGTCGTGATCTCCTACCTGATGGATTACAATGCCCGGGGCAACGGCACCGTCGCGGGCGGCGTCACCTTCGGGGACGCGGAAGGCGCCCGCCGGCTCAAGGAGGATATCGCCTACGGACGCGAACCGCTCTTCGGCAAGGGCGTCCGGGCGATCGCCGAAGAGATCGGCGGCGAGGCCTTCGCCATGCACGCCAAGGGCGTCGAGTTCTCCGCCTACCTGGGGCAGACCAATCCGGGCTATCCTTTCGCCGTGGCTGGCGGCCACATGTCCATGCGCACCTTTCTGCTGTACGTGATGGACCCGGACTGCAAGCCCGATTCCGCCGATTACTGGGTCCACAACATCACCGAGGAAGGCTGGAAGATGGTGAACAAGGACCTGCACGGGGGATGCCTGTTCACCATGGCCCCGCCGGACCAGGTCAGCGAAGGCATAGAGGCCGTTTTCGGGGTGCCCTTCTCGGCGGAGCGTGTGCTGGACGCCACCTACAGGTGCCACATCCTGGGTTTCGCCCTCGAGCAGAAGCAGGGGATCACCCCGGACGAATACGACATGCCGGCCGACGTCTTCGTCGGTCAGGCCAAGGGCGACCTGCCTTCCGTGCATTTCCTGACCCGGGAACTCTTCGAAGAGGTCAGGTCCCGGGTGCTGGAACGCCTGCACCGGGACGTGGAAACCCTCGGCTACGGTAGTCACGCGGCGCCGGCGTCCGGTTGAACGGCGGCGAGATTGCACTCGGCTGCACCGGTCACGCGGCGCCGGCGTCCGTCTAGTCGATCCATGCGGCCCGGGCGCTCCAGGGCGGCCGGTACACCGGGGCGGCACACCGGCTACCTTACAATCCCCGCCTCAGGGACCGCAGAAACCGCTCCATGCCGTTGACGGCGTAATCGAGGACGTTGGCGTTGTCCGGGACGCTGTGGTACCAGTCGCGCACGACCTCTTCCGCAGGTTTTTCCGCGAAATTGTATCCCCGGTCTTGCCCATCCCGCTTGTCCGGCTCCCAGATCCAAAGGTACAGGCCGGCAAACCGCTCTTCTCCTTCCCAGGTCAGCCGCAGGGCCTCGTAACAACGCCGCTGGGCCTCCAGGTCGAGGGTCGCCGGCGACACGTAGTTCCAGGGATGGCCGGCGACTCCGGACTGGCTCATATAGCCGATCTCGGTGAACAGAAGGGGTTTGTCCCACCGGGCCTGCCAGCGCAGCAAATCCGCCTTGACCGGACGCCAGGCGGAGACCAGTTGTTCCACGGTGGGATCCTCGGATTCCGACAGTTCGTAGTAAGCCGATATCCCCGCGAAGTCGAGATCGTCCCAGAAGGCGACCCGGTCATACCGGTCCCAGTTCGCGGAATAAGTCAGTTGTCCCGGGAAGATCCCGCGCACCTCGGCGATGGTCTCCCTCCATTGCCCGGTGAACCTTTCGGTCGATACGAGTTCGGTACCCACGCTCAGATACTCTACGTCCATTTCCGCGGCCAGCCGGGCGTAATGGCGGACCATGCCGCGATAGCTTTCAAACCACGCCTCCCAATCGTTCGGGGATATGGTGCCGCGCCATTCATTCTTGCCGGGCCGGTCCAGGTTGACGATGGGTGTCAACATGACCTTCAACCCCATCCGGTGGGCGTAGTCGATGACTTCCCGGATCACGCGTTCGTGCTGTTCCTGCGTGGCGCCGTCCGAAGGGCGGGTGAAATGGGTGACGGAATCCACGGAATCCTGCAGGATGAAAACGGGGACGGAAAGGTGGGAAGCGCCCAGGGCCGCGATGTCTTCCAGGGAGGACCGGTAATAGGACATCCCCTCCGAGGCCTTGAAAACCCCCAGGGCGACGCCTTTTTGCATTACGGGGCGTATGGCGGTGCGCCCCGACCAGAGAATGGTCAGGTCGAACAACAACAGGCAGATGGCGAGCAGCAGGCCGAGGAAGGGGAGGACGAGGCGGCGCATGTTATCTGCGCGGAGGGGCCTTCCGCTTCCTGCGGCCGAATAGGGCGGGAGGCGGCGGGGCCGCCTGTAGCACATCGATGAACTCGGAGGGCACGCCCGTCGTCAGGATGACCGGCGAGCGGTCGTAAAAGTGCACGCCGGCCTCGGTGGCCTGCCGTGCGTTGATACGGAAAACGACCGGCGTATCCGTCTGGTTCCTGGCTACCTGCGCGGCGATTTCTTCGGAAAGAGAAAGGTGGACGTACTGGCGGTCGTTGGGCGTCAGGCCGCCATTGGTGATGACCGAGGCCCGCGCGGGTACGGTTGCGTAATAGAGGTACTCGGGCGGATCCGCGGGAGGCAGCCCCAGGTCGATGGGAAAGCTGTGTCCGTAGCGCGCCCGGATGCGGTCCTCCTCCACCTCGAATCTTCTCTTCTCGGCGCCGTCGGCGATCTCGAGGATTTCATCCCTCGCCAGCAGATCGAACTTCTCCTGGATGGCCTCGACGATCTCGTCGATTGACGCGTAACCCCTTTCGTCAAGCGTTATGTCGAATCTTTCGGGTTTATGACGGAGAATCAGGGAGAGGAGCTTGGAGAGTCTTTCGCGTCTTCGTGGATCCATTGATGGAGTCTTTCTGATGGAGTCTTGCCTGAGCGGAATATGGCGGCCACGATGGCTGTGCAGGCTATGCAGACTGTGCAGGCCATGCCGGCCGCGGCCGATGCGATGCACCTGATCTGGCTGTTTATTGGAACCTACGGAGTATATGGCGGGCGTTGCGCGCTGTCAAGATCAAACCCGAAGGGCCCCATGCCGCCGTCCCGCGGACGCCGTCCCTGGTTCAGTTCATTTCCATGCCGCCGTCGACATTGATCGCCTGGCCGGTGATCAACGTGTTCTCGTCGGATGCGATGAAGACCGCCGCCGCGGCGATCTCCTCCGGCTCGGAGACCCGTTTGAGGGGTATCTTCTCCACGAGCCTGGCCCGGGCCGTTCCCGGCTCGTATCCGAAAAGGCGGGCGCGGTCCTCGTCGATGTGGTCCCACATAGGTGTGGCCACGACGCCCGGGCACAGCGCGTTGACCAGGATCCCGTGATCCGCCAGCGCCAGGGCCGCGGACTGCGTGATGCTGATGACGGCCATCTTGCTGGCGGCGTATGCGCTCGAATCGGCCCGGCCGTGTCTGCCCGAGATGGAGGACATGTTGATGATGCGGCCGCCGCCGCCCTGCCGGATCATCTGCCGGGCCCCCGCCTGCATGCAGAAGTACGTCCCTTTCAGATTGAGATCGATGACCTGGTCCCATTCCGTCTCGGTCAGATCGAGGAAGGGCTTGATTTCAACCCGTCCCGCGTTGTTGACCAGGATATCCAGCCTGCCCAGTGCGGAAACGGCTTCTTCGATCATGGGTTCGATGCGGTCGACGCGGACCAGGTCGACGGTCAAAGCCGCCGCGATGCCGCCGCCGTCGCGGATCCGGTCCGCCGTAGCTTCCGCGCTTTCGCGATCGATGTCCACGGCCGCCACGTGCGCGCCTTCCTGCGCGAGTCTCAGCGCGATGGCCTGGCCGATACCGCGCCCCGCTCCGGTGACGACCGCCCGCTTTCCCGCCAGACGCCCTGTCGCACGCATGTTCGGTCTCCTGATTCTCCTGACTCTTCTGGTTCCGGCCGTACCCCGGCCGTGCCGGGACGTGCCTGGTCCCCCGGCCGCGCCCGGAACTACCCGGCGACCTGAACCGGTTTCCCTGCTTCCACCGACCGGTAGGCCGACTCGCTGACCTGGGAAACGGCCAGGGCGAAATGGGGAGGCTCATACCCCTTCCCGCCGTTGCGGATCATGCGGAAGAACGCGGCGTCCGGCGTGTCCTCCCGGATCCTCGCCGGGATCTTCAGCGGCTCGTCGTTCAACAGGACCGACTTGACCTGCCACTGGTGCAGGTGGAAGACCAGGCTTCCTTCGCTGCCGTGTATCGCGATGCGTTCGTCATGGCGGGAAGCGTTTCCGAAAGTGTTCAGCGTGCCGTACGCGCCGTCCCTGAACCGCACCGCCACCACCATGTTGATATCCACGTCCCTCCCGGCCTTGTCCAGGAATGCGCTCACCTCGAGGGGCTTGAGATCCGTAATCCACAGCGTGGAAGCCACCAGGTGGCTGCCCGTATCGAGGAACATGCCGCCGCCCGAAAGGACCGGATCGAGCCGCCACCCGCGCGTGCCGCCCCAGTTCTGCGTGACGTAGGCCACGACGCCACGCAGCTCGCCGATAGCGCCCTTCCGAATCAGCTCCCGGGCATAGACATGGGGCGCCATGAAATTGCGCTGGTAACTCACCAGCAGGATCCGGCTTTTTGCTTCCGCCTTTCCGATCAGTGCGCGCGTATGACTGGACGAAATGGTGAGCGGCTTCTCGACGAGCGTATGCAGACCTTGATCCAGGGCATAGTCCACCTGCTCGTAGTGCAGGGCATGGGGTGAACTCACCATGACCGCGTCGAGCCGGTGACCCTCTATCATGTCCCGGTAGTCGGCGTAGCAGGGCACCGGGCTGCCCCATCGGTCCATCAACGCCCGGGCGGCTTCTTCCGAGGTATCCGTAACCGCCGCGATTTCGACCGCGCCGTCGGCCTGGATGCGCGGCACGTGGGCGCCCCGCATGTTGCCTCCGCAGCCGATCAGGGCGACGCGCAGACGCTTCTTTGCCATGTCAAGATCTCCGATCGCGGACTGCCTGTATTTTCGCATTCTTCTCCGCTTCAAGACGTTCCCGCTCCTGGACCAGTTGTTCTCGAAGGGCGTGTACCTGCTGCTGGAACTCGTGGCCCTGCGCCTGGACCGCCAACGCCTTGATTTTCGATTCGATCATGATCTCCTGTTCCGCGATCTTGGCCTGGTATTCCTTTTCCAGGTCGGCGATCCCCGTACGCTGCTCGTCCGTCAGCTTGCCGCCCTGCTGTGCGCCGGCGGTCTTCTCCATGGCGATTTCCAGTGCGCTTTTCATGATTCCTCCGGAATGATGGCGGACGCCGCTCTGTATTGATGGCGGACGCCGCACGATTCAGATATCGCTTCCGCGGCGCAATTTTGCGACCAGTTACGATCGCTTCAGCGGCTCAGTTTCCGCCGCTCATCCTGCTCCGACCAGGCGTCGGATACGCCGGCCCGTCTGTTCTATATATCCGTCGAGCACCAAGTGGCTGGCATAGGCCGAGACCGATACGATGTAGCAGACGATTGGAAAGGACTCAACGGACCCTTTCAAGTACATGGGGACGAGCAGGAACAGCGCGGGCACCAGCAACATGGCCAGCCAGGTATGGGTCCATCCCCGGTGCTTTCCGAGCAACGGCAGCATGGCGCCGAGTCCCAGAAGGGCCGCCGTCCTGTAATCCCCGATCAAGATAAACCAGATGTCCAGCAGAATCAACAGGCGGTAGAACAGCCGCTGCGATTTACTCTCGGTGTCCACGTCCGGAAAACAGGCCGACAACAGCCCGATGGAGAACAGCAGAAGCACCCTGGGCCAGACGTCCAGGGTCCAATAAGGATCGAGCAGTTCCGTCCACCAAAGTCCGGCGGCACAGAGCGATATGGAGATGAGCGTGGCGAAGAAACCACCCCAGACGTGTCCTCTGAAATCGGCCATGGCGTTACCCGGTCGGTTCTGAGCCTTTGGTGGCGTCCCAAATCACGACGATGCGACCCATGTTACGGCGATGCGACCCTGGTCACGTCGCCAGGTCATCGAAGTTTTCAAGCGTCATCAGCAATCGGGCGAGGGGAAGGCCGATCACGTTGTAGAAACAGCCCTCCACGCGGGTGATGAGACCGGCGCCCAGGGCATGGGCGCCATAGGACCCCGCCTTGTCCAGGGGTTCGCCCGTATCCACGTACGCACGGATTTCGGCGTCGGTCAGTTCGCGCATGGAGACCGCCGTCCACTCGTGCGCCGTCACCGCCCGGTTCGTCCGCGGATCCAGCAGGGCAAAGCCCGTGAGCACCCTGTGAGAACGGCCGGCCAGCTTTTGCAACATGGCGCAGGCGTCCTCCGCATCTTTCGGCTTGCCGATGACCTCGTCCTCGAACAGGACCACCGTGTCCGCGCCAAGCACCAGGCGGCCGCGGGCGTCGACCCGGCCGGCGGCGCTCTTCGCCTTGGCCAATGCGAGCCGTTCCGCGGTACCGGAAGGGTCGCCTTCAAAGGAATACCGGGATTCGTCGACGTCCGGCAGCACAATTTCGAAGGTTATCCCGATCTGCCGGAGCAGGCTGGACCGACGGGGCGAGGAAGAGGCCAGGACGATCTGCTTCATCGGCGGGACTCGACGGTCAAGGTCACGGGCCCGTCGTTGACCAGCGACACTTCCATGTAGGCGCCGAAACGGCCGGTGGCGACCCGTATGCCCTGTTCCCTGAGGCGTTCGACCGCCAGCTCGTACAGCGGTTCGGCGTGTTCGGGCGGCGCGGCGCTTTCGAAACTGGGCCTGCGGCCCTTGCGGGCATCTCCGAACAGGGTG
Organism: bacterium; assembly: GCA_965207085.1. Taxonomy (GTDB): domain Bacteria; phylum JAAXHH01; class JAAXHH01; order JAAXHH01; family JAAXHH01; genus JAAXHH01. Next base: position 1,847,878 of record CBDBLQ010000002.1, read on the forward strand.
AACTGCGAAATGGCCAGCACCTCGCCCCCCACGTCGAGCAGAGACCGGTTCATCTTCCCCTGATCGTCGCCGAAGATCCGGAGTCCGGCGCACTTGTTGACGACGTACTCCACGTCCTCCGGCGCATCGTTCTTCGCAATACCGAGGAGCAGTACGAGACCGGGACCGATTTCTCCGGTTACCGCGCCGTCGATTTTAACGGAAGCGCTGGAGACGCGCTGCAATACTACCCGCATCGGTTCATACTCCCGGTCTGTTCCGTCCTGGTCATGCAAACAGGACTGTTCAAGGTAGTCCCCGTACATGGTAGCCGCCCGATTACACACTGTCAAACCGGATACAGTCAGATATCCTGCATCCTAAATCTTTATCCTCTTCCAGCGTCCCCTCCGGAACAGGAACCAGGCGATCACCAGGCGGATGCCCCAGTCCAGCGCCGTACCGTACCATACCCCCGGCAACCCCCAGCCCAGTTCGATCACCAGCACGTACATCATGCCGATCCGCAGGAAGATCGCGCCGAAGATGCTGATCAGCATGGGACTCACCGTGTCTCCAGCGCCCCGCATGGCGCCGGTATAGATCATCAGCAGGGCCGACGTCGGCAGTTCGAGGGCGGCGATACGCACGCAGAGCACGGCCAGGTCATACACTTCCGGCGACGGGCTGTAGATGCCGACGAGCAGGCCGGGTACGGCGACGAAGATAAGACCCAGCGCGCTCATGGCGATCAGGCCGATTCGAGCGGCCTTCTTCACGGCGAGCTCGGCGATTTCGGGGCGCTCGGCCCCAAGGCTCTGTCCGACCACGGTGGCCACGGCCATGGAAAGTCCGAATACGGGCATGAAGGATACCATCTCCACCCGTATGGTCATGAAATGCGCCGTGAGCGCCGTCGTACCCAGGCTGGTCACGATCCACATGAACGAGAAATAGGCGCATTGCATGACGGACTGTTCTCCGAGATTCGGCACGGCGATCCGTATGATGGTCCGCAGGTGCTCGGATCTGATATTACCGATGTCGCTGCCGCACAGCCTGAATCTCGCGTGACGGCGGAACAGCCTGTACAGGAGCAGGACGGCGCCCAGGACGTAAGCCGTGCCCGTGGCAAGGGCCGCGCCCGTTATGCCCAGTTCCGGGAAGGGTCCGATGCCGAAGATCAGCACCCAGTCGGCGAAGATGTTGTACACGTTCATGACGCCGGTGATCCACATGGGCGTCTTGGTGTCGCCGGCCGCCCGCAGGATCCCGCTGCAGGTGTAGATGAACAGGCGAAGCACGCTGAAAGCGAAGACGATGGGCATATACTCCTGGGCGCGCTCGACGACGTCCGGCTCCGTACCCAGGAATACCATGAGATCCTTGCCGAACATCAGGCCCAGCGCAGCCACCATCAGGCCGATGGACGTTCCGAGTATGATCCCCTGGCCGGCGGCCTCGCAAGCCGTCTTCTGGTCGCCCCGGCCCAGGTTCCTCGCCACGACGGCGCCCGTCGCCACCCCGATCCCGTAGAACACGAATACCACGGTAAAGAGGATCATGGAACTCTGGCCGACGGCGGCGAAAGCCAGCGTTCCGAGGGTACCGATGAAGATGCTGTCGACGATGTACACCGTCGTGTGCATCAGGTTCTCGAGAATGGCCGGCCATGCGAGGGTAAGGATGGTACGGTTGAGGCGTTTTCTGGAGAGGTCGAGCATGGGGTGTCCGAACAAACGGAGGAAACGCAGAACGGTCCATGTAAAACGCTATAAATCAGTCACTTGCCCGGAAGTGAAATCTCACCATGTTAGTTGTTGAAAACCCCGGATGTCAAGGGCATATGAGGGCACCGCGGAAGGGTGTCTATTTTATATCAAGTAAACAATACGAATATTCGCTTTCGGTAATAACCTTGACGTGCCATGCGCCGAAAGCCATAATGACAGTAGCCATGGAATCTGACATCCGTGATCCCGATCTCGCCGAGGCCGGCGCGGCGCGCATGGCGTGGGACGCCCGCCAGATGCCGGTCTTGCGCGCGATAAAAGACCGGTTCGTGCGGGAACAGCCCCTTCGTAACCTGCGCGTCGGCGTGTGCCTGCACATTTCGACCAAGACGGCGAACCTGGTCACGGCGATCAAAGCGGGCGGCGCGGAACCCATCGTTTGCGCGTCCAATCCCTTGAGCACGCAGGACGACGTGGCGGCCAGCCTGGTCGCGCATCACGGGGTGCCCGTATTCGCGAAAAGAGGGGAAGACTCCGGCACATTCAGCCGGCACCTGCACACCGTGCTGGATGCGCAGCCGGATATCCTGTTGGACGACGGGGCCGACCTGGTTACCACGGCGCATCGGGACCACCGCCAACAGCTGGACAAGATCATCGGCGGAACAGAGGAGACGACCACGGGCGTAAACCGGCTTCGAAGCATGGACCGGAACGGCGACCTGTCCTTTCCGGTCATCGCGGTCAACGATTCAAAGACCAAGCACCTTTTCGACAACCGGTTCGGCACGGGGCAAAGCGCGCTCGACGGCATCCTCCGGGCAACTAACACGCTGATCGCGGGCAAAACCGTGGTGGTGTGCGGCTACGGCTGGTGCGGACGGGGCGTAGCGTCCCGGGCCAGGGGACTGGGCGGCCAGGTCATCGTGACGGAAGTGGACCCCGTCGCGGCCCTGGAAGCCGCCATGGAAGGATTCCGGGTACTGCCCATGGCCGAGGCGGCCGCGCTGGGCGACCTGTTTATCACCGTGACCGGAAACCGCGGGATCATAGGCCGTGATCACCTGGAAGCCATGAAAGACGGCGCCATGCTGGCCAACGCCGGACACTTCGACGTGGAAATCGACGTGCAGGCCCTGGACGCCCTCGCGGTCGAGCGGCAGTCCCTGCGCCCATGCGTGGAGGAGTACGTCCTGGCGAACGGCCGGAGACTGTATCTCCTCGGCGAGGGTCGGCTGGTCAACCTGGTGGCCGGCGAGGGACATCCCGCCGCGGTCATGGACCTCTCCTTCGCCAACCAGGCCCTGGCGGTGGAGCACCTGGCGGCCCGGCGCGAGGGAATGACACCCGGAGTATACACCCTGCCCGATGAAATCGACCGCGAGATCGCCGGCCTGAAGCTCGCGAGCATGGGATTGGCCGTTGACGAGTTGACGCCGGAACAGAGGGCGTACCTGGATTCGTGGCACTGAGCGGTATCGGGAATCAGGAGAGATTAAAGATGGCTTGGGCGAATCTCGAAAAGCGGCGCGCAGAACCAAGTGCGGAAACGCTCGACGGCCTCCAGATGGCCCCGGAAGCCATGCTCGAGCTCGCCAACAAGACGGCGGAACTCATTGTGGAACGGATCAGGAATCTTCCGGATGAACAGGCCTGGGACGGCGAGTTCAAGAAGGAACTGGAAGACCAGCTCATGGAGGATCCGCCCGAACACCGCAGTCCCGCGCTGGAGGTCCTTTCAAGGGCGGCAAAGGAAATACTCCCCCTGGGAGCCCGTCTCGATCACCCCAGGTCTTTCGCGTTCATCCCTTCGGCGCCGACCTGGCCCGGCGTACTGGCTGACTTCATGGTCTCCGCCTACCAGGTCAACCAGTGTACCTGGCTCACATCCAGCGGAGCGAGCCAGATGGAACTGGTCGTCATGGACTGGATCAGGCGCTGGCTGGGGTATCCGGATACGGCCGGAGGCCTGATGACTTCCGGAGGGTCCGCGGCCAGCCTGGAAGCACTGGTCGCGGCTCGGGAATCCGCGGGCGCGCCTGAACGCGGCACGGTCTATATGAACGACCAGAGCCATAGCGCGCTGGTCCGGGCGGCCAGAATCATGGGCATACGATCCGAAAACGTGCGTCTGATTCCTACCGATGCGCTGTTCCGAATGGATCCGGAAGCGCTGAAGCGTACGGTGACGAAGGACCGGGTTGCGGGATTCGAACCGATAGCAGTCTGCGCCAACGCCGGGGCGGCCAGTACAGGCGCGATCGATCCGATCGAAGCGATTGCGGACTTCTGCGAGTCGGACGGCATCTGGCTCCACGTCGATGCCGCCTACGGCGGTTTTGCGGTAATCACCGGACTTGGGAAGGACCTTCTGCGCGGCATAGAGCGCGCGGACTCCATTGGTCTGGACGCGCACAAGTTGTTTTTTCAACCCTACGAAGCGGGCTGCTTGATGGTGAAGGACTTAAGAAACCTCGAGCGCGCATTCGCCGTACGACACGATATCCTCCAGGACACGGTATGGGGCGCGAATCATCCCAATTTCTCGGACCGGGGCCTGCAACTGAGCCGGTCGGCAAGGGCCCTGAAAATCTGGGTGTCCGTGAAGACCTTTGGCATGGCCGCATTCCGAAACGCCGTATCCAATGGCATGGAACTGGCCGGCCGGGCCGAGGCGTATATCCAGAACAGCGGGACCCTGGAATTGTTGTTGCCCTCTTCGCTCGGCATCGTATGCTTCCGCGTAAATCCCGACGCTACAGACCTCGATGAGGAATCGCTCGAGAAGATCAACCGGAAAGTACTCGTCCGCGTCTTCTGGGAGGACCGCGCCCTCATGTCGTCGACCCTGTTGCGGGGCAGGTTTACACTCAGACTCTGCATCGTCAACTACACCACGAGCTGGACGACGTGCGCGAAACCCTGGAAGCCATCGTACGTTTCGGAAACGAGGCGATTTCGGAAACAATCCCGGTGGAGGGGAACCGGGAGAGAACCCATCAGGCCAGGTAAAGGCCGTCGAACAAATGACATTGACAAGCGACGAAGTCGCCCATTTCAACACCCACGGTTACGTGGCCAGACCCGGATTCTTTTCAGACCGGGAGACCCGAGCTTTCCAGACCGAGATCGATCGTCTCATGGAGGACGGGGCCCTGCGCAACGTCGCCACGGAGGGCGACGGGAAGACGACGTCCACCACGCAGCGCAATCTGCAACTGTGCCCGATGTACCGGCACAGCGACCTGTTCAGGGCCCTCCCGTTCCAGCCCGACGTGGTCGGTGCCGTCTCACAGTTGATCGGTGATCCTTTTATACTCCATCTGGATCAGGTCTTTCTCAAGCCGGGCGGAGACGGCATGGGCACCCACTGGCACCAGGACAACGCCTATTTCAAAATCCGTGATCCGCTCATGGGAACGGCCATGTGGATCGCCGTGCACGACGCCACCGTCGAGAACGGCGCCATGCAGGTAATTCCCGGCAGCTACCGGACCCCCTACGAACACAGCCGGGATCCCTACAGCGATCACCACATCCGCTGTTATCCCCCGGAGGAGCAGGCGGATACCGTCGAACTGAAGGCGGGCGGCGCCCTGTTCTTCTGCTACGGCACCGCGCACTGCACCGGCCACAACCGGACGGACCGGTCACGCGCCGGCATCGCCTTCCACTTTCTCCGCGCGGACTACGCGCCGGAGCAGTTCATTACGGACGACCGCGACTACCGGCCCTATGTCACCGGACCACGGGCGACGGGAGGGGTGGAGGAGTACGGCGTTCGCGTGGACGGCACGTGGGAATCCGAAGTGAAGAAGGCGCTGGCGTACGGCCGTATCGAGGCATAGCATCCTTCTCACCGTATCAGGGTCACCATTTTAACGAAGGGATTGCATTAGTGACTTCCTTAACAGCTCACATTTTGAGGAAATCAGTCCTGGTCGTCGGGCTGCTTTTCGGCCTGGCCAGCCTGTTCGTCCGCGCAGCGCCAACCATGGCCCAGGGTGCGACGATTACGGCCAGCCAGGTAACGGACCGTGAGACGTTGAGGGCATTCGTCGTCTCGGTGGCGGATTCCCTGGAACGAATCAACGACCTCAACGAAGTGCCCGGAATGCAAAGAGCCCTGAGAAACGAAGGCGACTGGAAACAAGGCGACCTGTATCTGGTGATACTCAGCCTCGAAGGCCAGGTGATCGAGCATGGGGGGGATCCCTATATCGTCGAAACCGATATCAGCGGACTGGAAGACGACACCGGCAAGAAGGTCGTACAGGAAATCATCGCGGCAGACGCCAATGGCTTGTTCATAGAATATACCTGGGATGATCTCAGGGACCCGAACGATGTGCCCGACCGCGTGGCTTTCGCGATTCGGTACACCTCCGGGTTCGGCGTGGGCGATTACATACTGGTGGGTGGTTTCCACATGGATATCAACGATCCGGAAGAACGCACGCTTCCGGGACCGCCCATGGTGGGCGCCTCGGACGTAGTGGACCGGGAAACGCTCAAGGGATTCGTGAAAGGCGCGATCCAGTGGTACCTCGACGCCGTGGAGAAACACGACGCGGACGCCGGGGCGATCACGATCGCCTTGAGAGAAGAAGGTGGACCATTCAGAGAAGGCGCGATCTACCTCTTCATCGTCACCACGGAAGGATACGTGTTCTTCCACGGCGCGGACAAGACGCTGGAAGGCGAAATCCGTATCGATCTCGAAGACCTCAACGGCGTTCGATTCATCGAGGAACTCATCGCGGCCGCGACCGCGGGAGGCGGTTTCGTCGAGTACCACTACGATGATCCGTCGATCATGGGAGATGAAGAACTCGGTTCGCTCAAGGTGAGTTACGCCGAACTGATGGAAGTCGCGCGGTACCCTGGGCAGCATTTCGTCGTGGGCGCCGGTTTTTACCGTCGGCCGGTGGAGAACGTACCGGAGATCACCCTGACGGTGAACCGCGCGGTCCTATCCGAAGGCGGCGACGGCCAGGAGTTGACGGTGACGGCCACACTGAATGAGGATCCGGTGCCTGTGGCGACGATCATCGACCTTTCCCTGGGAGGTACGGCCACATCCGATGATTACGACCTGGAAGGCACACTTGAGATCATCATCCCCCGGGGCGCCGCATCGGCTTCCACGACACTGAACTTCAAGGTGTTCGACGACGGAACAGCGGAAGGTGACGAGACCATCGTGATCCGGGCCGGTTATGAAGGCAACAGCCTGGCGTTCGCCACCATCGCTTTGACGGATGCACAGCGCCCGACGAACGGCGAGGAACTGGCGTTGCCGGACCCGCCCGCCATATGGGCGCGGGACGTGGTGAACCGGGAAACGCTGAAGGCTTTCGTGCAGGGGGCGGCAGATTGGTCGGAGGAGGCCTTAGAACGGGCGAGTTCCGGTCCGGAAGCGCTTCCGGCGCAGATAGAACGGGCACTCAGAGAAGAAGACGGCCCCTGGAAACACGGCGCGGTGTACTTGTTCATCTTTCAGCCCGACGGCGTGTTGTCATTTCACGGCGCCAATCCATCGCTGGAAACCATGAACCTTTTCGATCACCAGGACCTCAACGGGGTCTTTTACACCCGTGAAATCATCAAGGCCGCGCAGGACGGGGGCGGTTTCGTCGAGTATTACTTCGACAATCCGGACGTGGTCGGAGACGAAACGTCCGGTTCTCCGAAGGTGAGTTACGCGGAAAGTGCGACCTACGACGGCAGGGAGTTCATCATCGGGTCTGGGTTGTATGTCGACTTTACCGAACATCCCCCCGAAATTGCGCTTTCCGTTACTCCGGAGACCGTTTCGGAGGATGCCGGCGCACAGTTCGTGACCGTGACGGCGACGCAGGCAGGCATGGTCATACCGGTTGCGACCATGATCCCGCTTTCGCTCTCCGGGACGGCCGCCGGAGACGACTACGAGGTGAGTGGGAACCTGAGCATCTCGATTCCTGGCGGAGAGACGGAGGGATCGACACGGCTTGTCGTCACGCTTGTCAGCGACGATGTATACGAACCCGGGGGCGAAACGATCATCTTCACCGCGCGTTTCGATGGCAGGGACCTCGGTGCCGCAACGCTCAAGGTAACCGATGCCTTCGACGCTCCGGCGGTTGTCGGCGCCTCGCCTGCGGTAACGTTGGAAGCGGGGCGCTCCGAGACGATCGATGCGAGCGCACTCTTCAGCGGTACCTCGCTCTCCTATTCGGCGAGTTCGTCGGACAACGGCGTGGTCGAAGCGGTCCTTTCCGGCGCGGCGCTGACCGTTGCGGGCGGGCGCAAAGGATCGGCCGCGGTGACCGTTTCCGCCAGGAACGCGGCCGGAGAGGCCAGCCTCGTCGTCGGTGTAACCGTCACGGCCGTCGCGGCGGAACGCGAGGCCTACAAGGATATCTTCGCCGCCATGGGCCGCGGCATGCTCTCGAGCGTTTCCGCCACCATCGGCGGACGGTTCGCGGGCGGCGGCTATCAGGGCGTGGTCGTGGGCGGACGCAGGATTGACGGTCCCGCGGCCGCCGTGGCGGCGGTGGCCGGCGCGACCGGACATCGAAGACAGGCATCGTCGAGAGGCATGGCCTTGATGGACGACGGCCGGCGTCCTAACGGTGTTCGCGGAAACCACCAGCTCAGGACCAGCCTCTTCTCCTACACATTTGACGATCAGGCCGAAGACGGGCTTCGATGGGGGTTATGGGGAGCCGGCGACTGGCAGCGTTTCCAAGACGAACACGCGGCCGGCGCCAGTTACGACGGCCACACGAGCACGGCCTATCTCGGCGCAGACCTGGCCACGGGACAGCGCTGGATGGCCGGCATCGCCCTCTCCTACGCCATGGGGCAGTCCGATTACGATATCACCGTGGCCAGCGGAAGCCTGGAGGCCAGCCTCGCCAGCATACTACCCTATGCGCGCTGGACCGGGCACGGGAACCGCACCCAGGTGTGGTCGATCCTGGGGCTCGGTACCGGTAACGTCGAAGACGGTACAGGCTCCAGTGATCTGGGCATGCGCCTGGGCATGGCGGGGCTGCGGACCCGGCTGGCCGATTCCGGAAGTATCGGGATGGACGTGGTGGGCGACGCGGGATTGCTGCGCCTTTCCACCTCCGGCAGTGGATCGGCTGCATTGGGCGACCTTGCCGCCAGCGTGCAGCGTATACGCATTGGATTGGAAGGTTCACTGTCGGCATCCATGGGCGGCGGAACCACGGCAACGCCCTATGCCCAGGTAGCCGGGCGCTATGACGGCGGCGATGGACAAACCGGACAGGGCGTCGAGGTATCGGGCGGCCTGCGGCTGGCGGGAACCCGGGTCGGCGTGGATGCGCGGGGCAGGTTCCTTGCCGTCCATTCCCACGAGCGTTACCGCGAGAACGGGTTCTCCCTGGTCGCCTACCTGAAGCCCGACGCGGACGGGCGGGGCCTTTCGATGTCCGTGGCCCCACGAACGGGCGCCGACGCCGGCGACTCCGGCTTGATGTGGCGCGACCGGCCCCTCGCCGGATCTGCCCTGCGCGGCCGTGGCGATGCCCGTTCTTTTCGGGCCGAGGTGGGGTATGGCCTGGTTTCTTCCTCCAACCTGCTGCTCACCTCTTTTGGCGAGATGCAGCTCTACGGTGATGCGCGGCGGCAGGTACGGATTGGAACCCGCGTCGGCGCCCCGGCCCGGAGTCTGCACTCCGGTTCCCTGGAGCTTTCAGGCGCCCGCGTCGATCGCCGGGGCGGTTCTGTCCATCACCGCATAGGTCTTATCGGCCGCATGCGATTCTGATGCCCTGCCGGCCGCAGGAGACTTCTCCAACGAACAGCTTCATCAGGAGGTAGGTTACATGCGTTTTCAACGCCGGTCTCATCGTAGACCGGTTTCATCGGCCGGTAGATTGCGAACTCCGCGGGCGGCTTCCCTGAAAGTTCAAACTCCCATCTTCTTCCTTCTCGCTCTATTCGCCGCGGTTTCATGCGGTACGGACGGTCCCACTCGTCCGACCGGTCCGGTTAGCGTTGCAGTCGATCCGAGCACAATTACCCTGACGGCGATCAATCAGACTGTGCAGCTCACGGCGCAGGCGCGGGACGAGACCGGTAACGCGTTGACGGGCCACGAGGTGGTCTGGTCGAGCAGGAATCCATCCGTAGCCTCCGTGAGCGCTGGAGGGCGCGTTACCGCCCACAGTAACGGTACGGCGGATATCGCGGCCACCGTCGGACAAAAGCAGGCGGTGGCTTCGGTTACCGTATCCCAGTCGGTGCGGACGATAACCGTCGAACCGGTGTCCGTGTCGCTGACCGCGGCTGGCGAGACCGCTGAGTTGAAGGCCTCGGTCCTGGACGATAACGGTCAGGTTGTCGAAGACGCACCGGTTAAATGGGTGACCGGCAATGAAACGGTGGCAACGGTAAGCGACGCGGGTACGGTTACCGCCGTGAGCAGCGGCAGTACGGCCGTTATGGCCAGCTCTGGAGGGGCTTCGGCCAGCGTGCCCGTAACCGTGGACATCGTGATCAGCGATCGCACCACGCTGGTTGATTTCTACCACGCGTTGAGTGGTCCGGAATGGAAAGACAATGAGAACTGGCTGATTGAAGAAGTGCCCCTGACTGAATGGCGCGGCGTAACCACCGACGCGAACGGAAGAGTGATCCGGTTGGAGTTGAGATCGAACGGACTGTCGGGCAGGTTGCCCGCCAGCCTCGTTAATCTCTCCTTGCTGAGGGAACTGGACCTGGCCTCCAATCAGTTGTCGGGCGTCATCCCGGCCGGTATCGCGCAGCTCGCGGAACTGAGGATCCTCGATCTCGGCGGGAACGTTTTCTCAGGTCCCGTTCCGCCGGAACTTGCCCTGCTGCCCAATCTGGAAGTACTGGACCTCGAAAACAACGAGCTGTCGGGACCCGTTCCGCCGGCGTTGGGGCAGATCGCCGGCCTGAAGAGCATGGACCTCGGCAGGAACCACCTGGCCGGCACACTGCCCGAGGAATTGGGTCAACTCGACAATCTCGAGTCGCTTTCCCTGGACAGTAATGAACTTCTCGGACCCATACCCGCCGAACTGGGACGCCTGCACAACCTGGAAGTACTGCACCTTTACAGGAACAGGCTGAGCGGTGAAATCCCCGGGGAACTGGGCGATCTGGCCAACCTGAAGAGTCTGATACTCTGGAAGAACGAATTATCCGGCACCATTCCGATAGCATTGAGTCGGCTGACCGGCCTGGAACGCCTGGATCTCGATGAGAACAGGTTGTCGGGACCGATACCCGTGGAACTGGGACAGCTGGTGGAACTCGAGATTCTGTTCCTCAACAGTAATGGTCTCTCCGGCGAAATCCCCGCCGTCCTGGGCGAACTTGCCCGGTTGCGTCTGCTGAGCCTTTACGGAAACAAACTATCAGGACCGTTGCCGGCCGAACTGGGTAGACTGGACGATCTCGAATACCTGTTACTGCACAACAACCGGTTTTCCGGACCCGTCCCATCCGAGTATGGACGGCTCGAAGACCTCGAAGGGCTGTACCTGTTCAACAACGAACTGTCCGGACCCGTTCCCTCCGAGTTGGGACAGCTTGACGACCTTGAGCGTCTGTTACTCCATGGAAATAAGTTTACCGGGAAAATTCCCGAGTCTTTTACGGGCCTTACAGACCTTGTGTTGTTTTTCTTCTATGACAATGACGGACTGTGCCTGCCTGGTACTCCGGCGCTGCTTGCCTGGTTCGACGTGCTTGACAACCCCGCGGGTCCACGCTGCGACGAAGCCGGATTTTCAGAGGGACTGTTCATGGTTGGGGACGGAACCGACCGGCTGTACAGATTGAATCCGAATACGGGAGAAGCCAAACCCGTGGGAGACGCCGTACGATTCGACGCCGGCGAGTACGAGCCCCACGGCCTGGCCGCCCATAACGGCCAAATATACATGACCGGCGGTTGGAACGCGGCGCTGTACACGCTGAATCCGGAAACCGGAGCGGCCACGCGGGTCGGCGACGCGGTGGAATTCGGGGTCGCCGAATCCCGGCCAACGGGCCTGGCGTCCCACGACGGAACGCTCTACATGGCCGGCAGGGCGAATGCCAGGCTTTACGCGCTGAATACCGTGACGGGAGAAGCGACGCCGGTGGGTAACGCCGACCGGTTCGGAGTCGATGAACGTCACCCCTTCGGTTTGGCTTCCCACGAAGGAAGCCTGTACATGGTCGGATACGGTTCGGGGAGACTGTACGTATTGAATCCTTCCACGGGGACGGCAACGCCGATCGGCGGGGCCTCCGAGTTCGGCGTAGGAGAAGATCTGCCGACCGGACTGACTTCGCACAGAGGCGTGTTGTACATGACCGGCGGGTGGACATCGAAACTGTACACGGTGGACACGGAGACCGGGATGGCATCGCCCGTTGGGGACGTCGATGAGGATGTCCATCAGTTCGAAGTCTTCGAAGACGCGCCAACAGGTCTGGCTTCGCTGATACGCATCGCTCCGCGTATCGTTGTGCCCAACCTGAATCTGCCGAAACCGTAGAGAGGATCACGCCCCCAGGCTGTTCAGTACGGCGTCCCAGGCCAGCTCCGAGGCGATCAACCCAAAATCGGTCGTACTCTTCAGACGCCTGTTCTCCACCTCGCCCGTCGTCGCGGTAAACAACACGTCCCCGTCCTGCGTCGTGTGAAAAGGCTGGATCGCCCGGGCCATGGACGCGTGGACCTGCCTGCCGATCTGGTTCAGATCGCCCTGGGTCCATTTCTGGTTGGTCACGACCAGCGTCAGCGTGGTGTGCCGGCCCACCGGGTCGGATCTGGATTTCGAGCCCCTGGCGAGGCGCGCTTCCAGTTTCTCTACGGGATGGCGATGGTTCCGCGTACGGACCCGCCCTTCGCGGTCTACGATATCGCCCAGTGCGTTCACCACGCTGAAAACGGCGATCTTCGTCTCACCGATCTCGCGAAAAGCGCCTCCCTGGCCGACGCCCGCCCAGCGTCCCGCGCCGCGCCGGCCGTAGAAGAACCGACCCGGCGATGCCGCCTCCGCGGCCGCTTTTCCAAGCGCCTTGTCCGCATACACGAAGTCCTTCCGGTTGAACCAGTCGAAGATGATCGCGCCGGCGACCAGGGGCAATGGCGGGGGATGACTCGGCGCCGCTGCAGTGGTCAGGACGGCCCGCACGCCTGAAACAGCTTCAAGTCCGTGCAGTGAACCGCCCGCGAAACAGATGGCGTGGTGGAACTGGTATTCGGACTCGACCACGCCGGGCATGCCGCCGCGCACGTCGACGGCCGTGACGGCGCCTTTGTCGAAGAGGAAGACCGTACATCCAGTCGGTCCTTCGTCGTACTCGGCGAATCCGATTTTCAGGCGGGGGAAGTCAAACTCGAGCGAGGGCTTGTCAAAACCGGTAACAGGAACCGGCGAGTTTTTGCCGGGCATATGGTGTCTCCACGGCGCACGGCGTACGGTCAGGTCCATTGGCAGCGCGTCCGTTGGCTCGACGGTAGTAGGAAACGGGCGAATGCCGAAGAAGTGATCAATGCACAATAGCCCGTGGACTGTGCGGATCAGTCCACGGGCTATTCCACTTGCGTACTGTGCTGTGCAGGCGTCTCTAGCCGGACACCTTGGTTACGTTTGCGGCCTGGAGTCCCTTGGGACCTTCAGTAATGTCAAAGGTGACTTCATCGCCTTCATTCAGCGTCTTGAATCCCTGTGCGACGATCGCCGAATAGTGAACGAACACATCGTCCCCATCGTCACGCGCGATGAATCCGAACCCCTTGCGTTCGTTAAACCACTTTACCGTGCCGCGTTCCATACTGACACTCCTGCCCTTCATAGGAAGAAATGGTCTCCCTGACGGACCTCAATAAATACGCGGCACCGGCAAAGACGGTGGGATGCCTAGTCGCGGTCGCGCATGGGTTGTCTGGGGAGAGGATTAAGAGAATTGCACCTTCGGGCAAATATACGGAAGAGGGGTGTTTTGTCAAGTGATTTCTTGGCCATCGAATCAAAAACAGGTTGCCTAAAACCGCGCCGTGACGCATAGATAATAGTATCTCTTCCCCATTATACCTAGATCGCCTACAACCGGTTGATATTCGTGCTGAACCATCCGGTGCGGCACAGGTTGCGGACGGCTGATACGGAGGTACTCCCATGAATACCCTCTCACCGGATCTGAACTTCGATCCGAGATTCGAGGATCCCAGGGAACTGGCGGTGCTCAACCGCAGGGGTTTCCTTGGCCGCTTTCTCGGCGGCACGCTGGCCGGCGCCGCCCTGCTGTCGCTGGGTACGAAGTCCGCCCGCGCGTCGGTGGACATGAACGATATGGGCCCGGCCGCCGCGCCCGATGACGAGCAGTTCTGGAAACTGGTCACCAAACAGTTCCTGATCCGCCCGGACCTCGCCTACATGAACACCGGGACCCGGGGGCCTTCGCCGCGCAGTGTCCACATGGCGCAGATCGACGCGTTGAATCGCATCAACAACGATTACGTGGATTTCAGGCGGAATCACTATACCACGGACTATGCCGACGCGTTCATGGCCAAATTCGCCGCGTACGTCGGCTGCAAACCTGACGAACTCGCCCTGGCGAACAATACGACCGACGGGATGATCACGGGCACTTTCGGTCCCGTCCTCGAACCCGGGGACGAGATCCTCTATACCAACCACTGCCACGGTGCCGGCACGAATCCCGTGCTGAACCGGGCGCACCGGGACAAGCTGAAGGTAGGCGTCATCGACCTTTCCGACCCGAAGCTTCACCCGCCCAAGTCGCCGGACGACCTCCTGAAGGCCTTCGAAGCCGCGATCACGCCACGGACCAAGCTGCTCAGCTTCTGCCACACGAACTACACGGACGGACTGTTCATGCCGGTCAAGGAGATCTGCGAGATGGCGCGGTCAAAGGGCGTCATCACGCTGGTGGACGGCGCCCAGCCGCCGGGCATGGTCAAGCTCGACATGCACGACCTGGGATGCGACATGTACGCCGGTCCGTCGCACAAGTGGATGCTGGCCTCCATGCAGTCCGGATTCTTCTATGTGAAAGAGGACATGTTCGACCGGATCCAGCCGGTCATCTCGACCACGCCCTTCGCGGGCAAGAACATGTACGGGGGGGATCTCTCCACGAACGAGCGATGGCTCGACCGCATGGGTTCGGCGAGGCAGTATACGAGCCGCGGTTCCAGTTGCTATGCGAAATGGACGGCCGTGAACGCGGCGCTCGATTTCCACAACCACCTGACCCCTGAAGGCATCGAGGCCCGCATCCGCTACCTGGCCGGCAAGCTGGCCACGGGGCTACATGACATCGACGGCGTGGAAGTATTCGCTTCCGAGGACCCGAGGCTCCACGCGGGGCTGGTCCCCTTCAGGATCAAGGGCGTGCCGACGCGGGATCTGAATACGAAGCTCTGGGAGGATTACAACATCTACATCCGCAGCGTGACCCACCTGCAGGTCGGCTGGGACGCCAACCGCGCCTCGATGCACATCATGGTCACGGCGGCCGAAGTGGACAAGCTCCTCGGCGCGGTCGAGGAAATTTCAAAATCGGTGAACGGATAGCAGTCAGGGCGGGATTCGGGGCGGACTTCAGAGAGGGACTTCAGTGCCCTTCCTCCCCGCCCGCTCTTTCGGTCTTCTTCCAGTCAATCCGCATCCAGAGGTGCTTCATGATCCATTCCAGGAGGCGGGGCGACAGCCAGTGGAAGAAGACGAAGAACTTGCCGTAGAAGGACACCACGACTTCCCGGCTTCCCCGTCGGGCGGCGCGGACGGTGGCCGCAGCCACGTATTCGGCGGAGATCGAAGGGGCGCTCATCCGCTGACCCTTCTGTCTCATCAGGGGCGTGTCGTGGAAGGTCGTGTCGACCCGGGGCGGGCACAGGGCCGTAACGGTGATCCCGTGTTCGGCTACTTCCATGCGCAGGCTGTCCGAAAAGGCCTGTACGGCGAATTTGCTCGCGCAGTAGGCCGAGATGTGGGGCAGCGCCCGCTTGCCGGCGACCGATGAGATATTGACGATCCGTCCGCTTTTCTGCCTGGTCATGTGGGGCAGCACGGCCTGCGTGCACCAGATCAGGCCGAAGAAGTTCACCTCGAAGATCCGCTTCAATTCCTCCGGATCCATACCGTCCACCGGGCTCAGCAGGCCGATTCCCGCGTTGTTGACCAGCACGTCTATACTTCCCTGGGACGTCGCGGCCTCGTTCATCTTTTCGAACACGGCGGACCGGTCCGTGACGTCCACGGCCAAGGGGATCGCTCGTCCACCCGTCTTCTCGATGTCCGCGGCGATGCGTTCCAATCTCCCCTCGGAACGGGCCGCCAAGACGACCGTGGCGCCTTCGCGGGCAAAGGCCTCGGCCGCCGCCTGCCCGATACCGGTCGATGCACCGGTAATCACCACCACCTTGTCACGCATCGAAGCCATAAGCGCCTATCCCTCCCGGTCCTGTTCCAGGGAAACCATGCGGCCCGTCTCGCTGGACCTGTACGCGGCTTCGATGATCCGCAGCACGCGCAGGGCGTTCTCCCCGTCATCGTACGGGCCTTGCGAGCCATCCGGACTTAGAAGGCCGTTCGGACCGTCCGGGCCGTTCGGGCCGCTCGGGTCGTCCGATTGAATGTCCCCCATGGCCGAAGCGATGAACCGGCCGACGAAATCCTGACCGTACAGGCCCCCGTATGCTTCGGATTCCGCGACGACGTACTTCAATTCACGGCGGGGCGTGGCATTCCAAACCTTCGATGTGCTCTCGACGACGACGGGCCGATCTTCGTCGGTGGGATACCAGGTGATGTTGCCCTCCAGGCCGCGGAAACCCAGGTAGGTGTCGTAGCTGCCCGACAGGTACCCGGCCTGGCTGATGGGCAGGAGGTATCCCGCGTGTAGGGTGGCGATCGCGCCGCTGCCCATCCGCATGATTACCCCGGCCGTATCCTCCACGTCGATGGGCTGCCCGTTCAACGTATCCACCATGGCGGAAACAGCCGCGACCTCGTCCCGCGTGATGTACCGGATCGCGTCGATCCAGTGGCAGCCCAGCCAGCTTAAGATGCCTCCGCCGGCAATACCCTTCCGAAACAGCCAGTGCGTTGGATCGCGGAAACGGACCTGGGACGTCACCATCCTGCCTTCCACGGACAACAGCTTTCCGATTGTGCCCGCGTCGATCATCGCCCTGAGATCGTTGACGATGGGGTGGGACCGCCAGGTGTAATAGACTCCGAGGCGGACCCCGGCGCCGCGAACCGCGTCGAGCAGGGGCGCCATGTCCGCGCTGCTGGCGGCGACCGGCTTCTCCGTCAGGACGTGCTTCCCCGCCTTCGCGGCCCGGATCACCCAGTCGGGATTCCGGTCGTTCGTCGCCAGCGAAACGACGATGGGGACGTCCTCCCGCTCCATGATCTGGTCGAAAGTGGGCCGTCCGGCTTCCAGCTTGGGATGATCCTCGCGCCGCAACCGTTCCATCGCTTTTTCGTCCTCGTCCCAGGCCACGATGCCCGACACCTCGTCCAGCAGCTCCAGGGTGCGAAAATGGGGTCGGGCGTGTGGATGGCTCACCCCCAGGAAACCGACCTTGACCTTCATCTGACCAATCCTTTCACGGACCCGCGGTCACGGACCTCCAGTAACGGACTGCAGGGGACCGCCGGGGACCACTCGCATCGCGTTCCCGTCAAATCGCCGGCCCCGACCATCGTGCAACGAAACCCCTCGCATCGCCGTCTCGCCATATACTCGCCCGTCGCGAAATGAACCCGCGCAAACCTGTATTGGCCATTCCGCTCGGAATTGCCATATCCGCGCCCAACGTGCTAATCTGCTTCGTCCAGATCCGTTCCGAAGCCGTATAGATACTCGTACGTGTAGATGCCGGTGTTGTGGCCGTCTTTCCACGTAAACTGCAGCGCGTAGCGACCGACGGTACTCATGTCGATCACCTCGACGCTCGGATCCAGCGATTCATTGGCAAGCAGGGTCAACCCGCCAGCGGAGGACAACTGATCCCGCAGATCGCGGCAAGTGGCGCACGGACAGGCTTTTCGAAGATCGGCCAGGGCGTACTTTCTTGCGCTGCCGTCGTTCCAGAATACAGTCAGTTCGCCCTTTTCCGGGTGATCGAGGGCCACGTGTTCGGGCGAAGGCGGTGCGGTAGACATGAGGGCTTCGTCACTCCGACCCTTCGGCAGGCTGTGTGTCGGCGGGCTGTGTGGTGGCGCCCGGAACTCCGGTTGACTCGGACGCGCCGGACGATTCGGACGCGCCGGGATCAGGCTCCCCGGTTCGCTCACGTACCATCTCGGGAGATACCGGGTCGGGCGACGTAAACACCTGATCGTCTACGAACTCGAGCACGGCCAGGTCTTCGTGGGACCGCTTCTGGCCGTCCATCCGCTCACGTTCCGCGGACAGCAGGATGTCGCCATGCCTGTGCCAGTCGTTCCACTTCCATTCGCTCCGGCTTCGCTCGTCCTGGCCCTCCCGCAACTGCAGAAGATAGACCCATTTGTCCATAAGACGGGTCTCCCGGTTGATATAGGCCCAGTACTCGTCGCCCGGTGTATTCCCCACTTCATTGAAACTGAGATGCAGCTTGTCGTAGACAATGCCGTCTACGACCTCCTCGCCATCGTAGGCCAGGTCAACGCCCGGATCCTGCAGCTTGTAGGGCATCAGCAGCCAGTACGTGTCGTTGATCCACGCGCCACGGGTACGTTCCAGGGACCGGTCTCGTTCCTCGGCGTCCGTGACTTCCGAGCCGTCAACGAACGCACTCCCTTCCCCCGTGTTCAGATTCATCAGGATCACGTGGGACTGCCCGCTCTCCCGGTCGGTCCAGGAAACGCGGTACCGGCCGTCGTGCCTGTCCCAGTAGTGGGTACGGAACCCGAAGAACGAAAAGCGGATGTACCGGGTGGCGTTCCAGTTATCCTGGCCCCCCATGGCCTCCATCACCTCATCCGCGATGACCCGGGCCTGATCCGGGACCGCGTCCACGGTTACCGGCTCTGATTCCTGACCGGCGCAACCGGCGAACCAGAGGAGACACAGGGGGATCATCAGTATGGTCGAAATCCGGGGCGAAACTCGCCTCGGAACCCGTCGCGGAACCCTTCGTGTTGTCAGGAAAGGGATACCCATGTCTGCTGCTCCTCCGAGGTGGTTATGGCGTCGGCGACCTGCTGCACGCAGAATCCTTCGTGGAAGCTCGGATCGGCTTCGGCGCCGGACCGGATCGCTTCGACGAAGTGTCTCTGCGGAGAAAGCGTGCCTTGCCGGGACGGTACGGACAGCGGCTGGAGGCTGCCCCGCAGCCCCTGGCCGCCCTTCAGGCTGGCCTGCATGGTGTCCCGGACGAACTGGAAATGCAGCGCGCCGTCGCTCCCGTGAATGTCGATGTGTATGTAGTCCGTGTAAAGTGCGCACCGGCTCACGTGGAACACGGCCTGGATCCCGCCCTGCATCTGGGCGATGAAGGCGCAGGCGTCTTCGAGCTCGGATTCCCGCATGGCGGAGGAGTCCGGTGCGCGGCGTTCGGGGATGAGCGTGTGCATCAGCGCGCACACCCGTTCGAACTCACCGGCCCACCACCGCGTCATGTCGATCAGATGCACGCCGAGGTCGCCCATGGCGCCGAGTCCCGCCTCCATGCGCCGCTCCCGCCAGCTGTGGGCTTTCCGGGGACTCGCCCGGTAACCCATCATGTAGCGGGCATTCAGGTGGTAGACCTTGCCGATGTATCCCTCGTCGAGCAGGGATTTCATGCGAAAGGCCGGACCATTGAACCGCCAGCCGAAGTTGGTCATGTGGACCTTACCGCTCCGGCGGGCGCTATCGAGCATGTCCCTGGCTTCTTCGGCGTTCAGTCCGAGCGGCTTCTCGCAAAGCACGTGCTTGCCGGCTTCCAGGGCCTCCATGACCATCTGCCGGTGCAGGTTCACGGGCGTGCAGATGCTCACCGCGTCGATGTCTCCGCGATCCAGCACCGCGCGGTAATCGGTGTGGGTTTCGGCGATCCCGTAGTCCTTCGCCACGCGCCGAGCGGTCGCCGCCGTCCGGCTGCAGATGGTCTCGACCACCACGCCGGGGCAGGCCTGGTAGCCGCGGACGTGGTACTGGCCGAATCCAAGTCCGATAACCCCCACGCGCAACGGGTCGGATGCCATGTAAGTTTCCTTTGCGTTCTATCCTTGCCCGGATGCAATGAAACGACACTGAATCCTACGGGCGGAGCGGGTTCTTGTCAAGCAGATTGGGGGTCCGATCCGGCCCGGGATCGGCGCTATCCGGTCCGTTCGGCGACGATGACCAATTGGTTCGTATCCCAGTCGTATGGCCTGAAATCGAGCCCGCCGTGGACCGCTACGATCGTCATGCCCGCAGCGGCCAGGAGCAGATCCAGTTCGGTCACCGTGTAGACCCGGATGGATGACGTGTACGTCCGCTTTTCGGCGCCGTTGAGCACGGTCGATTGCGTATGGACGCGGTTGGCCACGGGATCGAACTCGCGCTCCTCGAGCAGGATGCGGCCGTCCCGACGATGGACTTCCTGGTCGGTGAACCGGCGGACCAGGTAGTCCCGGTTGACGAGTTGGCTCACGAGCCGCCCGCCGGGCCGCAGTGCCTCGGAGACCGACTTCAGCACCCTGAAGTTCTCGTCTTCCTCTTCGAAATATCCCAGGGTGTTGAACAGGTTGATGACCGTGTCGAACTGCCCGGTAAAAGGCAGGTCGCGCATATCGCCCCTTACCCAGGTACCCGCGGGGTCCCGCTCGCGGGCGCGTTTCAGCAGCGAAGGGGACAGGTCGTATCCCACGACCCGGTATCCGCGTTTTCTCAGGGGCGTGCATACGCGCCCGTAACCACATCCGAGGTCCAGGACCCCGATCCCGTCCGGACGTCCGATCAGGCGCACGAGGCCATCCACTTCGAGGTCCGTGTCCTCGTGGTGGTCGAAATGGTAATAGTCTTCGCCGAAGTAGACGACGTACCAGGGATTGGTCATGATGATCTGTCGTAAGCGTACGAACTGTAGCGCATGTCGTCAAGGCCGGACTCCGCGTCCCGCTCGTGGCCGGTGAACCTGAACGGTGAGCCGTCATAGGTGGCGAGCACGCTGCCGCCCGCGCCCCGGACGTAGTACACGGTGCTGCCGCCGCTGGTCTTCTTCACGCGGAAGCCCTCGGCGTCCAGTGTATAGCCGTAGGTTCCGTATCCGGTGACCAGCCCGCGGTGGTCGTAGGTCAGGGCGGTCCCCGCCACCGAGGTGGCCGATCCGTTGGCGTCGTAGGCGAAGGTGTCGGTACTTCCGGCTACGGTCAGGCTGTCCAGCCGGTTGGGGGTGGAGGCGCGCGAGTAGGCGTAGGTCGTCGTATCGCTGCCGGTCACGACGCGGGTGATGTTGCCGTTGTCGTCGTAGGCGTAGGACCTGGCGTGGGTGCTGCCCAGGCGGAACGTCTTGAGGCGGTGCAGGCCGTCGTAGGTGAAGGACGCGGCCTTGGGGGTCTCGGTCGCTACGCGGCGGTAGCGCTGGCTGGCGACGTTGCCCACGGCATCGTAGGCCTGGCTAAGGGTGAACCGGCCGGGATAGTCGATGCCGGTGACCCAGTCGCGCGTGTTGTAGGCGTAGGCGCCGGTGGCCAGGGTTCCGCCCACCGTGTGGGTGGCCATGCGCCCGTCGTCATCGTAGGCGTAGGTCGCCAGGGCGCTGCCCCCGGCATCCGAGACGCCCGCCAGGCGGCCGGCCGCGTCGTAAGCGTAACGCGCCTCGCTGCCGTCCGGATAGACCATGGCGGTCACCTTGCCGGCCAGGTCGTAGCGGTAGAAGACGTCCTTTGAGGGCAGCGTGTCGATGCTTACGCGCCGGTGGATGACGCGGCCTTCGTGGTCGTAGGCGATACGCGCCGTCACCTCGGCCGCGGCGTCGGCATCGGTGTTCTGCTCGATGCGCGTGGGACGGCCCACGGGAAAGGTGGCCCGTGCGTCCGAGCCGCGCGACACGCCCGATCCGCGCGCCGCGCCCGATCCACGTGACCCGACCAGGTCGTCCGCATCGTAGGTGTACCTGCTCGTCCACGAGGCGGCGTCGGTCTCGAAGGGGTAGGCCTGGTCCGCGTCGAGGGAGGAGAAGGCCCGCGTCACCTCGCCGGAGCGGATCATGCGGTTGAATTTGTCGTAGGTAAAATAGCTGACCTTGCCGCTAGCGGCCTGCTGCGCGTTCTGGGAGAAGCGCACGTTGTGGCGGCTGTCGTACTTGTACCGGGTGGTGCCGGCGTCGGGCTGCGTCCTCGAGGTCATGTCGCCGTGGACGTCGTAGGCATAGGTCGTCACGTCGCCCATGGGCGCGGTGGACTTGACCAGGCGTCCCAGGCTGTCGTAGGCGAAGCGCGTCGTGGTCTCGTCGGTCCCGCCCGAGTCGGCGATGGCGGCGGCAAGCTGCCCCCACCGGTCGAAGTGGCTGGTGACGCGCTTGCCGAGCTCGTCGGTGACGGTCTCGTAGCGGTTATCATGGCTCACGCGGGTGAGATCGCCCTTGCCGTAGCGGAGGCTGGACGAGGCGGACTGTCCCGGCGCCGTGACGGTCTTCGTGCGCATCAGGGGATCGGCGGCGTAGGTGGTCTTGGAGATGCGGGAGACCCTACGAAGCGGATCGTTTTTGTAGGAAGTCGAAGGAGACCTTGACCTATTTGGCTACTGAGTAAGAGGCTTCAACATAAAAAGCAGTGGCAAAAACTCGTCAGCAGAATGGACCGGCCTTTCAGGTCTGCCTGAAAGGCCGGTGCTGGATCACGATCTCAAAAACCTGAAACAGGTGGAACACCATCACGACCGAGGACGACCCTCAATGTCATTATACACTTGATGACGCAGATTTAAAGTGTGACTGAGTTGGTTCTCCTTGGAGGTTCTGACACGCGTTAACCATTCACGGACAACGTCACCTTTCCTTGGCATACTTCAATATCCTTTCCATTATTGAGTACCAAAGGGCGATGGCACCATCAGGCTTAACTTTCTTCTCGAACTCTTTGAAATACATTTCACTCTTTTCACTGCCTGAAATCGCGGCAATCAACAGTTTGTTTGCCAAGGGCATCAGTACAAAATCTACATACTCCCAACCTTCCTGCTGGGTACGCCATTCCGCATTCTCGTACTCCTTCAGTATCGATTCGATGGTTTGCTGATCATACCGGAGGTTTTCATTTAACCCCTCGGTATACCCGAAACTACCGTCTTCCTCTGCTAGGTAAAAAGCTCCGATTTTCCAAGGGAACATCACAATCTTGTGGTTTTCTCCCATCGCCAACAGTTCAAGTTGATTCACCCACAGAGTGTCATTTCTGAACAAGACGTGGCACGGCTCTAGAGCCCCACGGCCATCCAGCTTAACTCCAATGTCACAGTCGAGCAAATCAAACTCTTTAAACACTTGCTTTCCGTCTTGGATCACCATCCATCCGTTGAGGCAGATACTCTTATCGTTCGAAAACACAAACAATGAGTCTACTGTGGAACCAGACCAGGATTCGGAAAACTCGGGTTGTTGGGTCTGTGCTGGCCTGGTTTCTTCCGATTGCTGATACGCTTGCGCCTCGAAAAGCACAGCTCCCATACAAAAAACCGGTATTGAGATGACCCATCTCATTTGATTACTCCTTTTCATCTTCAGGAATGATGTTGTAGATGTAGTACTTCATCTCCTTATGGTCACCGGAATTCAGGTATTTCTTCAGTTCTCTGTAGGCTGGACCACTCTTTTTGCCGGGAATAACATACCCATCCAATTCACCACCGATAACCTGGCATCCCTTAGTATCATCACAAGTGTTTCCCATGTGAATTACGATATCCCTGTCCAAAGGTACCCGGTCATTGTGAAGTTTGAAATGATCTTTGAACGTTGATCCTCTATGCCTGGCAATGTTGTATGCCCCTTCGGGTATGCGTCTGTTCTGATCCCGCACCGTCGTTGCAGGTCCCGGGGGTTCTAAAACGAACCCCGTCTGGTTCGTTTCCGGAACGATGAACGCACTCTTCGTTCCGCGTTCGGTTTCTCCAAACCTGAACGATACGATCGTACCACCACCTCGTTCGACGGAAATCGAAGGATCAGCAGAGTCGAAATCCACGCCGTCACTCGTTGTGCCAACATAGAAGTGATCGACTTTGCTCCCTCCCCTATCATTGATTTGTACGATCTTCCCCGTCTTCTGGTTCACGAAGTAAAACAACCTTCCATCGGGGTCCCAGAATTTCAGAGGATTACCGCCCGAATACACGTACGGACTCAAACCCGGATACTTCTCCGCCGCCGGATCCACCTGCAGGAACCCCAAGCGCTCCGGCCCATAGGTCCTGTACTGCATGAAATCCAGCCCGGACTCGCTGTCCCTTTCATGGCCGGTGAACTTGAACGGCGTGGTGTCCGTGCCGCCGGTGGCCAAGACCTCGCCGTAGGGCCAGTAGTCGTAGGTGGCCGCGGCGGTGCCGCTTGATGTCAGGAGCGTTCTCGTGCTGCCCAGGTGATCCTTAAGGTAGTAGGAAACCACTCCGCCTGCAACCCTGGCCAGCCGGTCTCCGCCTGCGTACAGGTAGTTGGCGGTCAGGTTACCGGCGCCGTCGTAGGTGGCGAGCACGCTGCCGCCGGCGCCCCGGACGTAGTACACGGTGCTGCCGCCGCCGGTCTTCTTCACGCGGTATCCCTCGGCGTCCAGGGTATAGCCGTAGGCGCCGTATCCGGTGACCAGCCCGCGGTGGTCGTAGGTCATGGCGGTGCCCGCCACCGAGGTGGCCGATCCGTTGGCGTCGTAGGCGAAGGTGTCGGTCGTGGTGCCCTCGGTGATGTAGTCCAGCCGGTTGGGTGTTGAGGTGCGCGAGTAGGCGTAGGTGGCCGTGTCGCTGCCGGTCACGACGCGGGTGATGTTGCCGTTGTCGTCGTAGGCGTACGTCCTGGCGTGGGTGCTGCCCAGGCGGAAGGTCTTGAGGCGGTGCAGGCCGTCGTAGGTGTAGGACGCGGCCTTGCGGGTCTCGGACGCCGCGCGGCGGTAGCTTTGGCTGGTGACGTTGCCCACGGCGTCGTAGGCCTGGCTCAGGGTGAACCGTCCGGGATAGTCGATGCCGGTGACCCAGTCGCGCGTGTTGTAGGTGTAGGCGCCGGTGGCCAGGGTCCCGCCCATCGCGCGGGAGGTCATGCGCCCGTCATGGTCGTAGGCGTAGGTCGCCACGGCGTTGCCCCCGGCGTCCGTGACGCCGGCCAGTCGGCCGGCCGCATCGTAGGCGTAGCGCGCCTCGCTGCCGTCGGGATAGACCATGGCGGTCATCTTGCCGGCCAGGTCGTAGGTGTAGGAGACGTCCTTCGCGGGAAGCGTGTCGATGGCTACCCGCCGGTGGATGACGCGGCCCTCGTGGTCGTAGGCGATGCGCACCGTGACCTCGGCCGCGGCGTCCGCGTCGGTGTTCTGCTCGATGCGCGTGGGACGGCCCACGGGATAGGTGGCTCTTGCGTCCGAGCCGCGCGACGCGCCCGGTCTGCCTGCCGCGCCCGATCCGCGTGACCCGACCAGGTCGCTCGCATCGTAGGTGTACCTGCTCGTCCACGAGGCCGCGTCGGTCTCGAAGGCATAGGCCTGGTTCGCGTCGAGGGAGGAGAAGGCCCGCGTCACCTCGCCGGAGCGGATCATGCGGCTGAATTTGTCGTAGGTAAAATAGCTGACCTTGCCGTCTGCGGCCTGCTGCGCGTTCTGGGAGAAGCGCACGTTGTGGCGCCGGTCGTACTTGTACCGGGTGGTGCCGGCGTCGGGCTGCGTCCTCGAGGTCATGTCACCGTGGACGTCGTAGGCATAGGTCGTCACGTCGCCCATGGGCGCGGTGGACTTGACCAGGCGTCCCAGGCCGTCGTAGGCGAAGCGCGTCGTGGTCTCTTCGGTCCCGCCCGAGTCGGCGATGGCGGCGGTAAGCTGCCCCCATCGGTCGAAGTGGCTGGCGACGCGCTTTCCGAGCTCGTCGGTGACGGTCTCGTAGCGGTTATCATGGCTCACGCGGGTGAGATCGCCTTTGCCGTAGCGGAGGCTGGACGAATCGGTCTGTCCCGGCGCCGTGACGGTCTTCGTGCGCATCAGGGGATCGGCTAGATAGGTGGTCCGCGTGGTCCGGTTCGTCGCGGGGACGGAGAAGTCTCCGGTGCGCGTGGAGGTCACGCCCACGGGCAGGGTGGCCGACACGGGCCTTCCCAGGCCGTTGTAGGCGGTGTGCGACACCAGGTCCCGGCCGCCGGTGACGACGCGCTGCTGCGTGGGCCGGCTGCTCGCGTCGAAATAGGCCAGGGTCTGGGTCGAGGCGCCCAGGTAGAGTCCGGCGACGTGGAAGTTGCCGCCGCTGCCGCGCAGGGTGAGTTCGGGGCGCCAGCCGGATGGGAAGCCGGTGCGGCTGGCCCATGCGCCTTGCGTCTTCCTGCCGCTCGCGAAGTTGTCATGGCGCATCACCGCGGCGAAGATGTCGCCGCCGGAGGTGACGTCGATCTCGCAGACGTACCACGCCAGGCTCGGCGCGGCGAAATCGTCCAGGTCGCTCGTCCGGTGCACGCCGTCCTCGTAGATCCTGAAGCGGTCGGCGCCGCTGTCGTAGCGTATCTCGAAGGAGGCCTTGGCGCTCCGGGTCGTATCGCGGACCCCGAGGACGACCGGCGTGCTGCCCGTCTCCGTGGTGATGTACACGTCGGCGCGGATAGTCAGGGGCGCGCCGGAGGTGGGCAGGGCGTAGGTCCCGTCCGTGCCGATCTTCATGGCCTGCCGTCCGTTGAACCGGACGTCTTCGTCGACCGTTCCCGAGGTGACCGCGGCTACGCCGAGGTCGGGATATACGCCGGCCCTGAAACTTGCGCCGGGCTTCAGGTCCGTGCCCGGACCCAGGACGATGCGCTCTTTGGCGCGGAGCGTCACGGAGGCGCCGGGTTCGGCCGTCAGACCGGCGTCGAAGCGGACGACGCCCGCCTCGTAGTCCATCTGCTCCCCGTCCTTCACCGTCACCTGGGCGTCGAAGTTCAACCGGGGAATGAGTCGGCTGAGCAGCGGATACCCCCGCGGATCCACGTAGGCCGCCGACGCGACCCGGTTGGGGTCGGTCTTCGCATAGGCGTCCGCGTTCTCGTGGCGGGACCAGGCGGTCATCCGCCGCGCGGTGATCCGGCCCGCGGCGTCCTCGGAGAGGAAGGCCGTGCCGAGGGGGTCCCGGAAGTAGCGCGTCGAGACCCCGTTGGCGTCCTGGACCTGCGTGACGGCCAGGGTCGCCGGGTCGTAGGCGGCGAGCGAGGTAGGCATCGCCGACGCGGGATACACGCGCACGTTGTCGATGAACAGGCTGCCGGTAGCCGCGCCGTTGCGGAAGAGCACCCGGTTCGGCGTGTTGCCGGAGGTGAGATCGTAGTATCCGGTCTCCGGGTAGCGCACGCCGTTCACCCGGGCGAACCAGCGCCGGGCGGTGGCGGTGGCGTCCCACTCCAGGCGGACGTGGTGCCAGCGGTTGGCGCGCCAGGCGGTGTGTACGGGCCTGGACGTCAGGCTGCCGTTGTCGTGGACGCCGAAGGTGCCGTCGGCTTTCAGATCGAACCCCGCGACCGAGGAGGCGCCCGCCGCCAGGGTAACGGCAGAATAGTCCGCGACGTTGTCCGACATCACGTCGAATTCGAATACGCCTGCCTTGAGCGCCGGGACGGTTAGCCGTACCACCTGGTCGTTCGTGCTACCGAGCGCCTGTAGAACGCCGTCTTCAATCACTACGCGCGCGGGACTCGGTGCGGACCAGTCCGGCGAAGCCAGGAGCGCCGCGGCGTCCCGGTAGTCGTCGAAGACGTAGGCTCTGGCCTCAGACGCCCTCGCATTGGCGAAGGTCGCCACCGGCGCCCGCCCGTCGTAGCCCCATATGGTGGTTGCCACGGTCCCGGCCGCGTCCCTTGTTTCGATAGGCCGGCCCTCCGCCGTGAAACGCAGGACTTCCAGCTCCAGGCGCCGTGCGGACGGGGCGCCTCCGTAGGTTCGCTGCACCTTGAAATTCGCTCCGTAGTCATACTCTGCATGATCCAGAATGGTGCCGCCGCCGTCCTTGACCGTGACGGAGACCGGCTTGTCCCAGATGTGCATGGCGTCGACCATGATCTCGTACTCCGGGTCGGAAGCCACCGATGGCAGGCTCACGATCTCGATATCCCTGGCGAAAGCCCGCACGCGCGACCGGCCGGCGAGGCCGATCGGTTTGGGGGCATGTGCCCGGATCGCCACTTCAATCAAGGCCTTCGGCGCCACGCCGGCGGCGTGTTGCGGGACGGCAATCTCCTCCTCGAAGTCAATTACAACATTGGCGGTGCGTGAGTTAAAGCCACTGACATGCGTTGATCTGTCGTTCAATCCCGGCCAGATGAGCCGGACCGCCACCGATCCAGCCGGACGTCTCGATTGGATAGCGGGTCCCAGAAAGTCTCGAAGGCCGATCTTGCCCTGGACCCGCACGTAGGGGTCGGCAGCGTCGAAAGCCGTAGAGCGGAAAGTCAGGTTGAGCGCACCCTCCTTCCCCCGGACCGGCGCTATGCCCGCCAGATCCGGCGTTCCGGTCACCAGGGCCCAGAGTTCCTCTTTGCCGGAAGGGTTCTTCGACCAGTTTCGCTCGCCTACCGACTCGGAAACGACTACACTGTTCCAGGAATAGTCCACCGTGGGGCTTTCGATCCGGGTGATCTCGGCGTAGGTCCTTACACTCGTCGGCGCAGCGTTCCGGTTGGCGGAACTGTGAAGCGTCACCCTCATGTAGGCCGAACGCACGCGGTCGGGCACGACGAGGGTGGTATCCACGGTGGTCCGGACGGTCTCCGTGGGTGTGGCGAAGGTCTCGTCGGCGATGATCGAGACGGGCGACGAGGGCGCGTCCCACATGATCTCCACCCGGGCCGTGCCATAAAGATCCGCCGCCGCGCCGGACACTTCGTCGAGTCCGACCGTGCCCGCGACTTCGAGCCTCGGACCGGTGATCCGGAACCTGTCGGTCTCGTAAACCGCGGTGACCAGGTTTTCCTTGTTGCTGTTCTGCCCGTTCGCCCAGGTCCACACCCGATCTCTACCTGCCGCGGACCGGTTGTAGTCGTAGTCGCCCTGGACGTCTCCCAGGGACGGCGTGTCCTCCGACCACGCGTACGGCTGGTTCTGGCCTTCCGCGCCGCCCAGCGGAATCGGATAGAAGGTCTCGGTGGTGCGGTAGCCCGGGAATTCCTCCCGCTCCACCAGGCCGTTGACCGGGTTATGGCGGTACCGCGTCGTGGCGGTCACGCCGTCGGTGGTCTCGGCCATCGCGGTCCGCCGCACCCAGAACGCCTGCTTCCTGGCGCCCGCGTGAAAGATCATGTCGTTGAAGTGTCCGGAGGCGTCCACCGCCCAGGTGTTCTCCAGCCTGGCGACCTCCCCGCCGGTGGCGGCGAAACGGATCTCCTGCTCGAGCAGTCCGCGCCACATGCGGCGCTGCGTCTTGCCCAGGTCCGTCGAGGCCGCCGCCAGGCCCAACCGCTCCACGTCCGCCTTGCTCACGAATTCGCGCCGGATCTTGCCGAAGGACGGCCCGTCCCGGTCCGCGATGCGTTCCTCCACCCACGGATAGGTCACGGCTTCCACCGACCCGCCAAAACGCCAGAGGTCGGCGGCGGCCGGGTAGACGTAGCGCGTGGATACCTTCTGCGTGGACGAGTCTCCGTCGTCGTCCACATCGCGCCGGGCGACGCGGTATGCGTAGTCGGCGTACTTCTTCGCGAGGTAGGACGAATCAGGCCCCGCGTGACGCGACGTGGTCGCCTTTTCGTAAACGATGTCCATGGTCCGGCCCGTAGGGTACTTGACGCTGGTCAGCCGGTATTTGGAGGTCGGGCCGTAACCGAAGACGTAGGAAGGCAGAGGCGCCTTGCCCCTTCCATTGATCGTCACCGAGGTCAGCAGCGTCAGGTTCAGCCGCCGATGGGAATGCACGGAGGAGGCATAGGGCTCCGGCCTGGCCTTGCTACGGTCGTATGCGAGGTCGATGGTCAATGCGGTCCGGCCCGCTCCATCCTCGACCGCGATGGTACGGAGCCGCCCGGTGGTCTCGAGGCCGTCCAGCGACCGGAACAGGAAGGGATGGTAGATTTCCTGCCGGGACTGGTAGAGGTTCCCGGTCGGCATGGCGTCGAGCATCTCCTGCGCGGTGGGGATCCGGACCCGTCCGATGGTGGAGTCCTGCACGACCGAACTGGTGGCGAAGTTGTAGTACTTGTTCCCGTTGTTGAACGTCGTGCCGGCCAGCGGCAGGTCCCCCGACCGCTCCGTCGTGCCGAAAGTCACCCGCCGCACCAGCTTTCCATCCGGGTTGTGAAAACGGATCTCCGCCAGATGCGATGTCCTCGACGTCTTGACTACCGTATACTCAGTCGTGATCGTTCCGATGCGCGGGTCGATGTCGCTTGCGCTGATCCGGTTCTGGAAGCTGTTGAATACTTCGCTTCTTTCCTGGTTGGTACGCACGGTGGTCACCGGCTTGTCCGCCACGTACCTGAAGTAGACGGTATTCCCCTGCGGATCCCGGATGGAGGCCAGGTTCCACTGGTACACGAAGCGTTTGTTCAGCCACCCGGAGGCCACGACGACATCCCCGCGCGTGTTCGTTTCGGGTCCGTACGCCATGGCCTCCGTGGTGAGGTTGGCGCCGTACTTGCCCGATGGACCGAAGGTATACACGTTTCCCGAAAGGTCGGTCGCGGTCCACGTCGAGGTCAGTGCGTTCTGGTCGTTCCACCTGATGTCCCAGAACTGCCGGCGCTCGACGATGAACCGGTTGGTCAGCGACGCGTCGCGGGCGCCCGATTCCTTCTGCCGGATGAGTGGATGGTAGCCGCCGGGCAGCACCAGGGCCAGGTCGTACTCGTTGGGGTTGTTGGTGATCCACTGGCCCTGGGCCGGCTCCGTCGTATTGTAGCCGCCGATGACCTTGACCGCTCCCACGGTGAGGTTCCAGCCCAGGCCCGCCCAGGAAGGCTGGTTGAGTGTGTAGGTTCCTTTCCCGTCCAGGATGTTCCCGCGCAGCAGCCGGTCCGGTCCCATGATACCGCTGCTGTACTCGAGGGCGAGCGGCCAGGACAGGTCCCCCGATCCGGCCACCGTCGTGAGCGGCAGCGAGAAAGACCAGTCGCCGCTGTAGTAATCCACCCGGTCCGCTTCCACGGCGCTCTGAAGGTGCTCGAAATCGTAGGCGCCGTGGGACAGTTGCGTGGTGGTCGACTGCCCCGAAGCGGACAAGGCGCCGATCGCGAGTACCAGGGCGGCAAACAGCCGCACGGCAAAAGCATGCGTCACGCCGAAACCTTTTCTTTTCGGGTAGGTATTTTGGTTTGATTCCGCCCGGTGCCGGCTGTGGCCGGGCCTGCGTGATCGTGGTTTGTCGTGCGAGGTGAGGTTTGTTGCGGACATGTGAGTTCCCCTGCCTTTCCGTTCGATCAGAAGTAGCACGGGGACGCTTGAAGGTCCTCGGGGTGCGGGTCCGCTAAGGGGACGCGAGGGTGTTCTGATGCGGTTGTGATTCGATTCTGATGGGCCCGTACGAGTCGCACGCGTGCTGTGATACGC
Source organism: bacterium (assembly GCA_965207085.1). Classification (GTDB taxonomy): domain Bacteria; phylum JAAXHH01; class JAAXHH01; order JAAXHH01; family JAAXHH01; genus JAAXHH01. The sequence goes on from CBDBLQ010000002.1 coordinate 1,879,247, forward strand.
CGCTCAAGCGGCATTGCTCAATGACGCCTCTCCAGTTTCGACAGCCGCTGCTCCAGCGATTCGATGTACCGTTCTTGCCGGGCAAGCCGCTGCTCCTGCGCGTCAATCACCTTGCGCTGGGACGAAAGCGTCCTGTGCTGGTCGATGGTGTAGAGCATCAGCTCCTCCACCTTCTCCAGCAGGCGGGTCTGCATCCGGCCGACGCTGACGCCTTCGGCTACCATCTGTGCACCCGGGGCGATGCCCGGCAGATGGCCATGTTGCTGTACAAACGCTTTCAACGCGTCCAGGGACATGAGGTCGTAGTCCTCGTCGAATACGTAGTCGGCGGGCGTAACCTCATCCATGTGGATCTCCTCGGCCTTGATCCGGCCGTCCACGACGAGCCGCTCGTCCGGGTCGTCCACGCCGATGCCCACGTTGCCTTCAAGCCGGTAGACGTTGCCGGCGTCGGACACCGACCAGGGACTGCCTGCCAGTACGATGACGCGGAAGACCGTTCTCGCCGTCGACTCGGTTCCCAGTCGAACCGTTATGTCTGTCTCGCCCTCACCAGCCCCCGTGATTGTCAGCATGTTGCCGGAAACGCTCACCGTCGCCCGATTCGAGTTCGACGATGTCGCGCGGAAACCCAGTGTGCCGATCGTGCCGGTGACGTAGGTGGACAGGTCCAGCTCGAGCTCGTCGCCGACCACGAGTGCCTGCGCCGGAATGGTCCCCAGCGTCGGTGTCGTCTGGTCGGGAGCATGTTCGGCGAACGCGTCTTCATTCATGACTGCGGCCTGTGTGCCTGGTGTGATGAGTGCCACCAGCATCGCAACGGTTAAAATCATCCTGAACATGACTTGCTCCTTTCTATGGTTAATGGTAACCCTTGTGCTTCGCGATTTCCGGGCTTTATGAATCCCGGGATGTGGATCCTGCCAAAAAGTCATCTTTCCAATCTCCTGAGCCGTTCCTCCAGCTCACTTGCCTGCGTCTTACGAACCTCCAGCTTCTGCTGCTGTGAGGCTAGGCGGTCACCCTGCACGCGAAGCTGTTCGTGCTGCGCGATGATGTAGAGCGACAGTTCCTCGATTTTCTCAAGGAGCGTGGTCTGCATCCGGCTGATGCCGATGCCGTTGGCCTTCATCTCCGCGCCTGAGGCCACGCCGGGCAGGTGACCGTGTTTCCGGATGTACGACTCCACTTCATCCAGAGACAGGAGGTCGTACCCCTCCTCGAACACGTAGTCTGCGGGGATCATCCTCAGCCGGTACCCCTCCGCCTTGACCGTTCCGTCCACGACGAGCTTCTGGTCCGGGACTTCCACGCCGATGCCCACGTTGCCGGTAAGCCGGTAGACGTGTTCACCGGAGACCGACCAGGGGTAGAGACCGGGATTCTCCACCGTGGCCTCCACCACCGTGATCATGAAGGACAGTGAAACGGGATCGCATGCATCACTTTCGGCCGTGTCTGAAATAGTGACCGTCACGGTGTCGATCTGGCCGGCCGCCACTGGATCGATTTTCAGGCTGGTTCCCTCGATAGACGCCGTAGCGATACCCGGACTCGGTGACGTTACCGTGATTTCGATATCGTCCTGGTCGATGTATTTGAAGTGTTGCGTCAGATCGATCACCGTCGTGCCTGCGCCCACGATCAGCGTCTGGTCCGGGATGGGTGCGTCCGCGATCGCGGCCGGACAGGAGGCCATGGATGGTGGCGGCTTTGGGGGCGGTGGCGGTTCATCACCAACCGTGACCGTGAAGGACTGGGCGACGGCAGCGCCATCGTCATCGGCAGCTTCGACTCTGACCGTCGATGATCCGACCGCACGTGGTTTGACGGCCAGCGTGCCGTCGCTGACAGATACCGTTACGGCGCTGGTGTCGGACGATTCCGCCGCATAGGATAGCGTGTCCCTGTCTGCGTCTGAGAAACGGGACGACAGATCCACGGTTGCGTCTTCGTCTCCGACGGTCAGCGTCTGGTCGGGAATAATCGCCGACACTTCAGGCGGCGAGTTGGCCACGGTCACTTCGAATTCCTGCGCCACGGACAGATCGCCATCGGAAGCAGTGACCGTGACAGTCGAGGACATGTCCTTTTTCACCGGCGTGATGGTAAGCGTGTCGCCGGTGACGGATACCGTAGCAGCGCCGTTGTTCGACGATACCGCCGTGTACATCAGTGTGTCCTGGTCGGGGTCGAAGAAGAACGTCGAAAGGTACAGCTTCACCGATCCTTCTGCGACCGTGAGCGTATCGTTCGGAATGGTCTTCAGAGTATCGGGCCCTAGATTCGTGACCACGAAAACCACGAAGTCCTGCTGGACGAAGAGCCCGGCGGGATCGACCGCACGGAGCAGGTTCTTGCCCGTTGTACCCAACGCGAGGGGTTCGATTGACAGGGTGCTGTCCGCGATGGTCAACGTAGCTTTGCCCGCGCCCTGGGCATCGAGTTGGAAGGTGAGAGAATCTCCGTCCTGGTCCTCGAAATACGGCGCCACGTTCAGGGACACCGTCCCGCCGCCGAGCGTGATGAACTGGTCTGTCAGTTCTTCCTGTATCTCAGGCGCATTGTTCGATGGCACCGGGGATGATCCGGCTACTACGGTAGCGGTGAAGTCCTGGTCGGCGGTCAATCCACCAGGATCCCGGGCCGTAACCACGATCTTCCCTGTCGTTCCCGCGGCAACCGGCCTGAGATTGACCTCGTTTCCTATCATGGTAACCTCGACATACTCCGGATTCGGAGAATTGACCGAGTAGGCAAGTTCATCGGCATCGGGATCGCTGAAGTAGGAAGTCACGTCTTTCCTAATTGAGGGGCCGTCCACGTAAAGGGTGTCGACCGTTATGGTTCCCCGGGCGAGGGGAACCCGGTTTGGCGGTACCGGCGGCGCGCCGGCTAGTACCGTGACGGTGAAGTCCTGGTCGGCGGTCAGTCCACCGGGGTCGCGGGCCGTCACGACAATCTTGCCCGTCTTACCCGGCCCCTTCGGAGTGATCTTGACGGAACTGCCGGAGATGCTGACGATTGCGATCCCCGGGTCCTGGGACGCGACCGTAAAGGAGAGGACGTCGGTAGTATCGGGGTCGGAGAAGTAGGACGTCACGTCAATCGTGGCCGAAGGACCTTCCACATACAGGGTATCGACCGTGATGGTACCAGACGCGACCGGAACCCGATTCGTCTGAGTCGGCGGAGACCCGGCTACGACGGTGACGGTGAAGTCCTGGTCGGCGGTCAGTCCGCCCACGTCCCGGGCGGTAACCACGATCTTTCCGGTCGTTCCCAGGGCAACCGGCGCAAGCGTGATCGTTCCGCCTGCCTTACTCACCGTAACGGTCTCGGGATTCGGAGAAGTAATCGTGTAGGAAAGTATGTCTCCATCGGGATCGGAGAAGTAAAGGGCTGCGTCGATCGTCCGGCTGCCGCCAAGCATGTACAGCGTCTGGTCTCCGATGGCCGGCTCAACGGTCTGGGGGTATTGATTGGCCACCGTGGCGGTAAAGGACTGTTCTGCGTACCGCCTGCCCGGATCTGTGGCCCGCACGGTAACTGTCGTAGCTCCGCGGGCCGCCGGGCGGATCCGAAGGGTGGAACCACCGGCTGCTACTGTCGCTATATCCGTATCCGAAGAGGTGGCCGTATAGGCGAGCGCCTGTTTATCGGGATCTGAGAACTTGTCGGCCAGATCGACTCTTCGAAAGTCGTCGGTCAGGTAGAGGGTCTGATTCTTGATGCTCGTTTCCGTCACAGGAGGCCGGTTCGATACCTGTAGGGCCATGGATTGGAGAACCGACAGTCCGCCAGGGTCGGTGGCGGTAATCCAGACCACGCCGGTCCCGGGCGCAACCCGGGTGACCGTTACCGTGCTTCCGGTAGCTTTCGCCGTAGCAATATCTGAATCCGACGAGACCGCCTCGTAGCTGAGTGCCTCGTTGTCCGGATCCGAGAAATAGGATGCCATGTCGATCGAACGGGACTGATCACTTTCCGCCAGTACCATCTTCGGTATGGTTCCGTTCGTTACAGGCGCGCGGCTCACTGTGGCTTTCAGGGTCTGAGAGGCTGTCAGGCCTCCAGGGTCCGTCGCGACGACCGTCACGGTCGAAGTGCCGTTCATACCGGGGGTGATCTTCAGTGTGCTGCCCGATACGCTCACTTTCGCTACCGAGGTGTCCGACGATGAAGCCGAATAAGTCAAGACATCGTTGTCGGGATCCGAGAACTTGCTCGAGAGGATCACCGATTTGGCCGAACCATTCCGCTCCAGAGGTTGATCCGGAATGGTCCATGAAACGACCGGCGGTTGATTTACGGTGCCGGAGACGGTGACGGTAACGGTGAAAGTCAGCGACGCGGAAAGTCTGCCGTCCGAAGCGGAGACGGTGATGGTGGTGGTGCCCTCGGCTATCGGCGTGACGGTAACGGTCCCGCTCGACTCGCTGACCGTGGCCACGGATGTTCTGGAGGATCTCGCGGAGAAGGAGAGATCGTCACCGTCCGGATCGGTGAACTTACCCGATACCGCGACGTCGAAGGCGCTGTCGCCCAAGTTCACCGTCCGGTTCGACAGGGAGCCACTCGTTGTGGGCCCGCGGTTGACCTTGACGGTAACGGTGAAAGTCAGCGACGCGGAAAGTCTGCCGTCCGAAGCGGAGACGGTGATGGTGGTGGTGCCCTCGGCTATCGGCGTGACGGTAACGGTCCCGCTCGACTCGCTGACCGTGGCCACGGATGTTCTGGAGGATCTCGCGGAGAAGGAGAGATCGTCACCGTCCGGATCGGTGAACTTGCCCGATACCGCGACGTCGAAGGCGCTGGCGCCCAAGTTCACGGTCCGGTTCGTCAGCGTGCCCGTGGTGATGGGCCCGCGGTTGACCTTGACGGTGAAGGACAACGATGCCTTGAGTCCGCCGGGATCGGTCGCAGTGACGGTGATGGTAGTGGTTCCTCCCGCCTTTGGCGTGACAGTTACCGTTCCGTCCGATTCGCTGACCGTTGCCACGGAGTTTCTGGAGGATCTCGCGGAGAAGGAGAGATCGTCACCGTCGGGATCGGAGAACTTACCCGATACCGCGACGTCGAAGGCGCTGTCGCCCACGTTCACCGTCCGGTTCGACAGGGAGCCACTCGTAGTGGGCCCGCGGTTGACCTTGACGGTAAAGGCAAGTGACGCGGAAAGCCTGCCGTCCGAAGCGGAGACGGTGATGGTAGTCGTACCTCCCGCCTTTGGCGTGACGGTAACGGTCCCGCTCGACTCGCTGACCGTTGCCACGGATGTTCTGGAGGATCTCGCGGAGAAGGAGAGATCGTCACCGTCGGGATCGGTGAACTTGCCCGATACCGCGACGTCGAAGGCGCTGTCGCCCTCGTCCACCGTCCTGTTCGACAGGGAGCCACTCGTTGTGGGCCCGCGGTTGACCTTGACGGTAAAGGTAAGTGACGCGGAAAGCCTGCCGTCCGACGCAGTGACGGTGATGGTGGTCGTTCCTCCCGCCTTTGGCGTGACAGTTATCGTTCCGTCCGACTCGCTAACCGTTGCCACGGAGGTTCTGGAGGATCTCGCGGAGAAGGTGAGGTTGTCGCTATTGGGATCGGAAAACTTGCTGGAAACGTCGACGGTGAAGGCGCTGGCGCCTACGTCCACCGTCCGGTGTGCTATGGATCCTGAGGCTACAGGGGGTCCGTTGACCTTGATATTGAAGTCCTGCGTAGCGGTCAAACCACCGGGATCCTCGGCAGTAACGATGACTCTGGCAGTAGTTCCGGCAGATACCGGATTCAGGGTCATCGTGCTTCCCGATATGCTCACTGTCGCTATCGTTGGAGTAGGTGAATTCACCGAGTAAGTGAGGGTGTCGTCGTCAGGATCGGAGAAATAGCTTGAAACGTTGACTGTAGCAGAATTCCCGCCAACTGTCAGCGTCCGATCTCCAATAGACCCCACGGCCGTGGGTGCCCTGTTCACTGGCGGTGGGGGAGGGTTCTCCACGGTGGCGGTGAAGTCCTGTGTGGCGGTGAGGCCGCCCGGATCTCTGGCCGTGACGATGATCTTGCCCGTCGTGCCTGCGGCCACGGGCGCGATCGTGACGGTGCTTCCCGAGATGCTAACGGTTACGATCGACGTGTCCGGGTCGTTTACCGAATAGGTCAGGGTGTCGCCGTCCGGATCGGAGAACTTGCCCGACACGCTTCGGGTGGCCGAGGATCCGCCGACCCGCAGTGTCACATTGGTGATGGACCCGACCGTCGTGGGCGCCCGGTTTGGCGGCGGGGGCGGTGGGGCGTTCTCCACGGTGACGTTGAAGTCCTGTGTGGCGGTGAGGCCGCCCGGATCTCTCGCTGTGACGATGATCTTGCCCGTCGTGCCTGCGGCCACGGGCGCGATCGTGACGGTGCTTCCCGATATGCTCACCGTGGCATACGACGGGCTCGGGTTGTTCACCGAATAGGTGAGTGTGTCGCCATTGGGATCTGAAAAGTACGAAGCGGCGTTAACCGTCGCCGAGGAGCCTCCGACGTACAGCGTCCCGACGTCGATGTAGTCCACCGTTTGCGGCGCCTGATTCCGCGGAAGCGCCGGGCCAAAGGGAGATCCTGGCACTGCCCCGCGCGCGGCCTGTCCCGGTCCGGTCGCGAGCAGCAAAAGAGTCAATAGAATGCGAAACATGACATTTCCTTTCATGGTGTGCATCCGTTGGTGGATGAGTGTTTACCGGCCGGACCCTCGTCCGTTCCGGGTGGTCAATAGCTCCATATTGCCGGACGGGGTATGCCCGGCGCCTTGTCCAGATCGTCGAGGTGCACGTAACGGCTTCGGTAGTCCCCCCGCTGCCTGATGCCGACGCCGGTGAAACCGAACATGAGCGCCATGCGGACGAGCCGGTGCGCCTTGTCGCCCGAAATGGCGATGTCCACGGCCCGGCCGGCCAGGTGCGCGGAACGGGGACGGCCCCCCACCTTCGCGTTGTGCGCCGGCGACCGGTACGCCGAGGTGATGATGAGCGGGAAACCGAATTCCTGGCGCAGCGCCACGAGCCGGAGCATGAAGCGCTCGTCCATCTCGTGCCTGCCGGTGTCCGGCGAGGAAAGGACCTGGTTGGCGAAATACGGCCATGATTTCATCTGCAAACCTCCTCGTCTTCCCTCCCTCGCGTCGTGGGGCGCAGACTTCGGAGAGGGAAGACCTTTGTGTACTGCGGTGAACGATACGATTGCCGATGCCCCATCATTCCTGCTCCCTGTGCCGGTCGAGCACGACCTCGTAGATCAGATCGATCTTGGCGGTCAGGTTCTCGATGTCCCGCTCGATCTTCGACAGGCGGACCTCGCGCATGGTCATGCGGTCGACGAAGGGAGCGATGAACTTGAAGATGAAAATCCAGAGTGCGGTCAGGACGCCGACGACGACGATCCAGACGGAGATGTTTTCAGGCATTTTGACTTTCTCCGGCTCATGCCTCGAGCCCGGTAGAGCGGTGAAAAGCGCGATGCAGCGGGCGAGCGTCCAGTCGCGTAATGCTTCCAGGCGCGCCGCCGGCCGTGTGTTCGAGCGAGTCGAATTTTCGGGAAAGGACATAAAAAATCCCCGTGCCGTAGGTGGATCTGAAGTGGCACGGGGACGCTTGAAGGTCCGCGGGGTGCGGGTCCGCTTAAGGGACGCGAGGGTATTCTGATGCGGTTTTCAGTGACGCCCGCGCACCTGGCACGGGCAGCATAATATACTATACGTGTGTATAGCATATCCGTCAAGCGGGTTTTTCAAAAAAACGCGATTTGTTTCCTTTTTTGCTGCAGTAGGCCTTTACTGCAGTGACCGCTTAAGCTCCTTTCATTGTGCCTGGTTGTTTGCCTTGCACCTGCGGCACCGGATGCTCCAGGGGCGGGAGATGTACTTGCCCAGCATGCGGCCGCACTTCCAGCACCTCGGCTCGAAGTCCGTAACGGGCACACGAACTATGTCCCCATCTTCGGGGGGGTTGACCGGATTCTCGCCGGTTTCCGGTTCAACCGGGTGCTCGCACCCGTTCCCGCCTGGTGAAATAGCGGTTCCTTCGCGTTCCCGCCGGTTTCCGCACAACGGGCAGCTCCAGTAGGGACGATCGCCGGTCACGAGAAACATGGACTGGCCGCAGCACTGGGGAATGTTGGAGACGGTCATGAGAAAAGCCTTTCTCCGTCCTCCCGGACGGCATAAACCATGCAGGCATTTTTGGATCCTGCCATTTTTGGATCCTGCACGGTTGAAAGTTATGAAATATATACACAACTAATGTTTAGTTAAGGGCGGAATATGTCAACAGGTTTTTTTGTACCGACAGGGTCCGGCAAGTTTGCGAAAATCCCTCGCAATCGACCGTTGCGCCGGAGGGAGTTATGGATTTTCTGTCGAATATGGAAGAAAAAACGCAAATCGGTATCCAGGCTTGCTCGCCATTCTGGCATGCGTTTTTCAGCAGACCATTCGACTACGGACCTTCGTCGATCCACGCGACGACCTGGGGCATTTCCGCGGGAGTACGCTGGGTTCTGAGGCGGTCCAGCGCGTCCGCCGCGCGGTAGGCGGCTTCTATTTCATCGATTTCAAACGCGTGGCCGGTATGGTGCAGATACAACTCGGCCGGGGTCGCGAGGGCCGCGGCCGCGGACAGCCCGCCCAGACGCCGCAGCACCGGAATAAACAGCCTGCTTTCGTATACCTCGTCGCTGTCCGTCTCGAATCGGTCGGCGTCGATCACGGCGCGGCCGACGTGGGGCGAAAGACCGCAGGCCAGCAGGCACCACGGACCGGCCGCGCCGATGCCGGCCAGGGTCACCGAGGCAACGCCGCCGGTTCGCCGGAGCCAGGATATGGCCGTAAGGATGTCCTGCACGCGGTTCGCGGTTGCGGTGCGGTTGTACGTCGAGAAGTAGGCGTGCTCCCCGGAGGCCGGTTTGCGGTCCTCCGGCTCACGGTCCGTCCGCTCTCGGTCTATCGGCTCACCGACCGCCAGGCCCGTGAGAAAGACATCCGCCGACAGAACGAGTAGGCCCTTGCCCAGCAATTGCTGTACAAGCGGACCGGGATCCCGCCCGTTATCCTGCGTCAGTGCCGACACGCCGTCGGGATGGACTACCAGGACGGCGCCGCGGGGAGGGCCCGGCAGGCGGAATTCGGTGAAGGGAACCCGGTCGCCGACGTTCCGTCGTCCAATGAACCCTGACTGGACGGTACAGGTGCCGGACCGGTGCATACCCAGGCGGGTCGCGACCAGGTCGCCGTTAGCCGTATTGGGGGATCCGATGATCGATCGGAATCCGGCCGACATGACCTGCCGGAACCTGCGCAGCGACCTGGCGTCGGAGGGCTTCATCTTATTGAGCTGCTTCCGGGCGCGATCGATCCATACTTCCGTCAAACCTTCTTCGTCGACCCAGTCTTCCGGCCGGTCATCGGCCGTAACCGCCAGCATCGAATCCGGTGATTCCGGTTCGACGGGCCGCTCCGAAATTCGATTGCCGCTTTCGTTGTCCAGCATCCACCTGCCGAACCAGGCGTACACGGCTTCTCTGCTGGCGGCATTGTAGTTATGTCCCGCGTCGATCTGCACCTGCGCCAGGCATTCCTCGGCGCCGTAGAGCGCATAGACCGCCCGGATGGCGGGGTACTCCAGCACGGGCGTATTGACCGTCCAGTCCCCCGTGGCGGACACCAGCAGCATCGGTCGCGGCGCGGCCAGGGCGGCGATCTCCATGTTGTTCGTTTCGATACGGAGATTGGGGCCGTTCTCGCAGATGCATCCGCCCTGCATGTGCGCCGACACCATGTTCACGGGCGCGGCGGCGCGAACGCGGTCGTCCACGGCGGTGAGCATGAAGGTCTGCGTACCGCCGCCCGAGGCCCCGGTGCAGGCGATGCGGCTGTTGTCCACGTCCGGCAGCGACTGGAGGAAATCGACGGAACGCATGCTGTTCCAGAGCTGCAGCCCCATGAGGCTGAGTCCCCAGAGCAGCTTCCGGTTATCGCCGAATGCCCGGTGGTCCAACTGCGTGCTGTCGTTGTAGCCGGCCATGGACCACGCGAAAGCCACGTAACCCTGGAGGGCGAAGTTGATGCACCGGGCCGGTACAGACCCGGCGGGCTCGTGGTTCAATCTGCCCTCCTTCCAGTGGCCGTGGGGATTCAGGATGGCCGGGCGGAGGCGTTCGCCGCCTGGGTTGTCGGCGCCGGGAACTCCGCCACTGAAGTCTGCGCTGCCAGGGCCGTCGGCGCCGCGGCTGTCGTCGACAGGGCCATCGGCGCCGGACTGGCCGTTGCCGGCGGGGCGGTACAGGTTCCCGGTCACGTAGAATCCCGGAAGGCTCTGGAACCGGACGTTCTCGATGCTGTACCCTTCGCGTTCGACCCGGTGGGTGATCTCCGCGTTCAACGGGCTCCGGGCGGGGTGCGGCCAGAGTCCCATGCTGACCAGGATATGCTCCCGGAGCGACCGGGCGCGCTTCTCCCAGGCTGCCTTCGTGGCAGGCGCTACGAACGTGCAGGGCAGGTTCAGATGGCGTATCTCGGTCCTGCGGCGGTCGACGGGGGGCAGGGGATCATGGCTGTACATGGAGGGCTCCGAAGAGTGAGACCAGGCAGTGCGCGCGAGTAACGCTCAGGATACGTTCCAGGGCCCGGCCGGCTGCTGGTATTCCGCGCCGGCGGGCGGAAGGAACTGGCGAAGATGGCGGCCGCCCAGGGCGAATCCGGCCAGTCCCGGCATGCCGCGGTCCTCGTTTTCGACGCAGAGCACGTAATCGTAACCCGACTCGACCAGCGCGCCGACGACGGTGCCCCAGTTCAGCTGGCCCCGGCCCGGCACGCGGTACTGCCACCACCAGTTGCCGATGATGCCCTGGCGGAACAGCATGCGCGGGCTCACCTCGGCGTCCTTCACGTCCGCGTAGACCCACTTGCCCGCGAACATGCGGATGGCGTCCTCGGCGGGCAGGATCATCATCCACAGCCAGTGGGAAGGATCGCAGGAGAGGCCCAGGCGATCGGACGGCACCGCGTCGAGCACCCGCTCCCACATCTCCGGGTTGCAGGCGATGTTCCCCATGCGCACCGCGCCGTCCAGGGCGATGGTGACGCCGTGGTCTTCGGCCAGCTTTACGATGGGCGCATAACGCGCGCGAAACCGTTCCACCAGTTCCAGTGACCGGTCGCCGGGGTTCCCGGGCGGGGAGGAAAACTGTCCGTAGAAATGCCAGCCCACGGGACTGCCCGCATGGGTGACGACTACGGGAACGCCCAGGGCCGAGGCCGCCAGGATGGCCTTGCGGAGCCTGTCCTCCGCAGCGTCCGCCTGCGCCAAGTCGTCGTCCAGCAGGTTATTGTGGGCCGACAGCGCGGCCAGGTAGACGCCGTGAGACTTCAGGGTGTCGTCGACTTCGCCGGGTCCGCCTTCGAGGATGCGGTCCGGTTCGACGGCCCCTCCGGCCGAAAGCCGCACCGCGTCGAACCCGTTCTCCTTCGCCCAGCCGGCGCATTCTGCCAGGGACCAGGCGTCCCCTCCCGCGCTCGTGAAAAAACTGAGGTCCATGGTCACCCGCCCGGGCGCTGCGTGTTAACCGCCAGTCTGTTCAGCCGGATGTACCAGGCGCCCGATTCCGGTTTGCGGTACTTGTCGCCGATTTCGTCGAGGGCCACTTCGTCCGATTCCAGGACCGCGTGCAGCGCCGCCCTCCAGTCCACGGCGCCCCGGTTCTTCCGGTAGAGGACGTTGAGCAGCCTGCCGCTGCGTCCCTCCTCCGGCGTGAGGTCCAGCAGCGCTTTGCGCGCCGCATCGAGATCGGCCCTGGCGGCCTCGAGCCGTTTCAGGCATTGCACGTAGTCGTGTTCGGCGCGCTCCCAGTCGTCCCTGAAATCCATGTAGATGTTCCTTGAATACGTGTGCTGAAGTAGACAGATCGCAAGTCGTCGCCGGTCCGGGCCACACCCACCTAGGACGATGCGTACCGGTCCGTCGGCGTCTTGACCAGTTCCAGTGAAGGGATGTACCCTTCATTTTCGATGTAGTAATGAGCGTGATCGTGGCACCCGGGCGGCTTCGTCCCGTCGAAGACACTGATCGTGAAGTCTTCGCTGTTCGTCCCGGCGCAACCGTGTTCGAATCCCGCTGGGATCATCCAGACATCCCCTGCTTCCAGGACGAAATCCTCCCGGTTGCCGTCGTGATCGATCCAGAATCCCGTCCCGCTTCCTTTCAAGATCAGCCAGGTCTCGTCATGGTCGTGGAAGTGCCTCTCGCACGTGGGCAGGAGGAAGCCGCTCTTCATCAGGGCCTTGTGGTGGGCCATCGGAGGTTCCTTTCCGATTGTCGTGGGAATGCGTTAAGCGGAAATACCATCGAAAGTCGCAGCAATGCGAAATTCAAAAGCCGCGGGAATCCGACCGTCGAAAACCGCGGCCATAATTCGTATGACTTTACAAAAGTGTATTATAAGACCGCTTTAACGTTGTATCAAGGAGCATTAGTATGTTAAGGCTTATCAGTTAATGTATTGTAGTTTGTAACTTGATCTGTATACTGTTGTGGTTGATCTCCATCGTATGAACTACCTTAGAGTTATGGTTTCGGACTATAGGATGAAGTAAGGACGGATTCGATTACATCTATCTTACCCAAGTGATCATTCATTTTATGAGTTACTCAAAACTGCCATGGACCTAAATCCTATTTTAAGTTCATACCTCCAAGATCTTTCAGGTATAGCTAACCAGGGTGATGCACGAGAGGAGAGTTTCTATCCGGCACTAAAAGACTTGCTGGAAGGCGTTGCAGAAGTATCCGGTATGGCGAATGTTCACGTGACTACACTGCCTCTACCCACTGAAGGCGGAAACCCGGATTTTCGGATTTGGAACGGGAAAGACAAGGTCATTGGATACATAGAGGCTAAAAAGCCAACCGAGGAACGACTTGATCTCATTGAGGAAACTGAACAACTCGACAGATACAGATCTACTTTTCCAAATCTGATACTCACCAATTTTCTCGAATTCCGACTCTATAAAAACGGTGAACTAGTCGATACAGTACTTACCGGTCGTCCTTTTGTTTTAAATAAACTTGGAACCTTACCTCCGTTAGAGAACCAAGCCGAACTCCACGCTCTGCTCGACCGATTTTTGGGTTTTGCGCTGCCTCAGACCTTTACCGCCGAAACCTTGGCGGTTGAACTGGCGAAACGTACGCGTATCCTCCGTGAAGTGATAGGAGATCAGTTCCGTCAAGAAAAGAATGCGCCTGGCACACTCACAGGATTCTTCGAGGCATTTCAAAATTACCTGATAGGTTCTCTGACGCCAGATGAGTTTGCCGATTTGTTCGCCCAGACAATTACGTATGGGCTATTCGCCGCACGAACCCGGGCGGAAAGTGAATTCAACCGACGCATTGCGTTCGACAACATTCCGTCGACCGTCGGAGTCCTACGCGACCTGTTCCGTTTCATATCCCTCGAAGAACTCCCCGACGCACTCGCTTGGTGCGTGGACGACCTTGCTGAAGTCTTGGCCGTAGCCGATGCTCCCGGTATTCTTGATCGTTACTATCGCGATGGGAAAGGGAGCGATCCGATCGTACATTTCTACGAAACCTTCTTGGCGCAATACGATCCTGATGAGCGGGAACGGCGAGGCGTTTACTATACGCCTGAGCCTGTGGTCGGGTATATCGTACGATCCCTACATAGTCTGCTCAAGGACGGATTTGACAAACAGGATGGACTCGCGGCGGAAAGCGTAACTCTATTAGACCCGGCAGCAGGTACCATGACCTTTGTCGCACGAGCGGCACAACTTGCGGTTAAGGAGTTCGAAGAGAAGTGGGGTAGCGGTGGGCGGACAGAGTTCATCCAGAAACACATTCTGAAAAACTTCCATGCTCTGGAACTTATGATGGCGCCTTATGCGGTGGGTCATCTCAAGATGGGATTCTTTCTTGAAGAACTCGGCCATCAACTGACCGCTAGCGAACGGGTCCGTTTTTACCTCACCAATACACTTGATATGGAGATCTTGGAACAGAGCCATTTCCCGGGATTGTCCTCATTAGCCGAGGAGTCTCAGCTAGCCAGCAAGGTTAAGAAAGAGGCGCCTATTCTGTTGATATTCGGGAATCCGCCTTATTCTGGTCATTCAAGTAACAAGGGCAAGTGGATAAGTAGTTTGATAGAAACATACAAGCAGGTCGACGGAAAGCCACTGGGCGAGAAAAACACAAAATGGTTGCAGGACGACTACGTTAAGTTCCTACGATTTGCACAGTGGAAGATTGAGAAGGCCGGACTAGGCGTAGTTGGAATGATTACCAACCACTGAGCTTGTACCCAAAGTATGGACCACAGACTGTATGATTTAAGGTGGGTCCTTGATGCGTAACTCCCGCTCGAAGTGCACCTTGGCCGGGGCGAGATAACCCAGCGACTGATGCTGCCTTTCGTTGTTGTAGAACGAGAAGTAACGCTTTAACCCTTTGATCAGTTCCGGCACGGTATCATAGACGTTGAGGTAGATATCCTCGTATTTGACGGTGCGCCAGAGCCGTTCGATGAAGATGTTGTCGAACACGCGGCCCCGGCCGTCCATGCTGATTCGCGCGCCGGTCGCCTCGAGCCTTTCGGTGAAATTGCGGGCGGTGAACTGCCTGCCCTGATCGGTGTTGAAGATCGAAGGCGCGGCCGTGGCCAAGGCCTGATCGAGGGCCTCCAGACAGAAGCGATTGTCCAGGCTGTTCGACAGGCGATAGGCGATTACGTAGCGGCTGTGCCAGTCCAGGATGGCCATGAGGTACATGAAGCCCTTGTGCATCGGGATGTAGGTGATGTCCGCGCTCCAGACCTGGTTGGGCCGTGTGATCTCCATGTCCCTGAGCAGATAGGGATACACCCGGTGTTCCTTCGACGCCCGGCTCGTCCTGGGCGCCGGGTATACCGCGCGCAGGTCCATCAGACGCATGAGCCGCAAGACGCGTTTTTCGTTGACCCGGTAGCCCAGCGACTTGAGGTAATGGGTCAGCCGCGGCCTGCCCATGAACGGATGCCGGGTATAGGCTTCGTCCATCAGACGCATCAGTTCCAGGTTCAGCGCGGACTCCGTGGCCTTTCGCTGGTAGAAACTGGATCTCGAAAGACCGAGCAGTTCGCACTGGCGGCGTATGGAAAGCTCGGAATGCCGGATATCGATCATCTTGCGTTTGTCATCCGTTGAAGGGGGCAGCTTTTTTTTTCAGCCACTCCAGTTCCATCTTCAAGCGTCCGATCTGCTCGTAGAGCTGAGTCGTCAGGGCGTCCTGCACGCCATCGGGACCACGCGTCCTGTGGTCGAAGACCTGGGCGCCTTCCTCAAGCAAACGGCGTTTCCATTTCGTGATCTGATTGGGATGAACCTGATGCTCGGCGGCCAACTGGCTCAGCGTCTTGAGTCCCATAAGCGCTTCTAGCGCCACCTGAAACTTGAACCGGGCGCTGTACTGCCTGCGTCTTTTCAGCATGACATCGGCCCTCCACATGCCGGGGTGTAAAACCATGATATATCCACCTTAGCATGTGGTCCAGTTTTTGGGGACAATTATACACAGTTACCTCGACAATCCCACCTTTCGTGGGATGCGTAAAAGCCTTCTAAACTCGTTTGACGAGATTCATGTGCTCAATTTACACGGTAATTCATTGAAAAAAGAAAAAAGTCCTGATGGAAGTTTAGACCAGAATGTCTTTGATATACGTCAAGGTGTCGCTATCGCGTTCTTTATTAAGAGAAACACCAACGCAGCTATTGACGCGAGGGTTTATACTGCAGATCTCTTTGGAACGCGTAAGGACAAATACAACTGGCTGGATGCACATGACTTCAATGCCACCGAGTGGCAAGAGTTAAACCCCGTTGAACCGTTCTACCTATTCATACCTCGCGATGAGGTCCTTGAAGCAGAATACCAGAGTTTTTTGCCGATTCAACAAATCTTTCCGGTCAATAGTGTTGGTTTGTTTACCGCGCGAGACAGACTTACGATACGAAGCTCGAGACATGAGATGTGGAACACTATCCTTCGGTTTTCGAATATGGATCAGGAACTGGCTCGGGACACCTATCGGCTAGGAAAAGATGTTCGTGATTGGACGGTTGCTATGGCACAGGAAGATCTTTTGAATTCAGGCCCCGTTCAAGACAAAGTTGTACCGATATTGTATCGACCTTTTGATGTGCGATATACTTATTACACTGGCCGGTCGCGCGGTTTCATATGTATGCCACGGCCGAAGGTCATGCATCAAATGTTGGCTGGTGACAACATGGCATTATGCGTTGGACGACAAGGCCATGTTGTCGGTGACGCTGAGTGGAATCTCGTATACTGTTCGGAGACTATCGAGGATCTCAATTTATTTTATCGTGGCGGCGCTTTAAATTTACCTCTGTACTGTTATACAAACGGTGGTGGCGGTACCCTCTTTGCTTTTGATGGGTCAACCGAACGGTTAGATAATCTCAATTCCAAACTGGTATCCGCTCTATCTCAGGCACATGGACATCCTTCAACACCTGAAGAGGTTTTTTTCTATATTTATGCCATATTGCATGTTCCAAGTTATCGTAAGAAATACTCCGAGTTTCTGAATATTGACTTTCCTCGAATTCCCTTTACCTCAGACAGGGAACTGTTTAGCGAATTGGCCTCTTTCGGTGAACGACTTGTTGCCCTTCATCTTCTAAAGTCACCAGAACTCGATACTCCTGCGTGTCAATTCGATGGGGAAGGGAATCAAAGAATCGCCAAGACGAAAGCTCTGGGTTTCCGCTATGAACGCGATAAACAACGGATGTATATCAACAAATCACAGTACTTTGGTCTAATTCCTGTTGATATCTACGAGCACAGGATCGGGGGATATCAGGTCTGTGATAAATGGTTGAAGGATCGGAAGGGCAACCAACTAGAATTAGACGACATTCGTACGTATTGCCGAATGGTTACGGCTATTGGAGTCACGCATCAAATTCAGCAAGAGCTTGATAAACTTTATGCCGATGTAGAGAATTCAGCGTGTGGGTTAATGTCGTTGAAAAGTTAGTTTCAACGGTAATCAATACTCCAAACACCCTGATTCGACAGCGATGAGTAATACATCGAGAGGTAACGCATGCGATTTGCGGCCGTTGTAGAATACTGCAATAACACAGGCATGTATGTGGGCTATGCGCCTGGCTTTGCAGGTGCCCACTCTCAAGCCGAGTCATTGGACAAACTGAAGGAAAACCTGACAGAGGTAGTTACAATGCTGTTGGAGGATGGCGCCCCCAATCTCGAATCTGATTTCGTTTGTACACAGCAGATCTTGACGTCTTAATGCCTAAAAACCAGTTCTCAAGCCGAGGGAAGTGACGCGACTGTTAGAATCGTTGAATTTTAAAAAAGTACGTCGAAGAGGATCACACACACAGTACAGGCGTAATTATGGAAAAGCCACGAAACTGCTAATTTATCAAGGGAGAGATCTTTCTCCCACTATTGTACGCCCAATCGCAAAGGATATTGGCCTAACAGGTTTTTAAAGTTAAGGTAAACACCAGCACGGAGGCAACGAGACTAGCTCAATTGGAAGTCTGTTGAAGCAATTTCGGTGAGTATATGAAACTTGCTGAATCAGTTAAGGCGGTTGGAGTCACGGAGCCACAGGAACGTTGGACGAACCTCAGTTATCCCCTATACTATGGCGAATACACTTGGTCTATTTTGAAGACAGACTGAGCAGGACTATGTTGAGCGGTTTTTGACTAACTCCTCAGCTTGTGAGTCTTATACAACCCTCGATTCATCGATTCACGTGACTTTCATGATTGGATAAGGCCGAGGTCGTCAAAGTTGCAGAGGTCACGCCTGGGTTGAACGGTGACTGATCGGTCCCAACCACCGCTTGGCGTAGTTCAAGCGAACGTAAACTGCCGTCTACAACCTCGTACCGAGTTCCCCCCATTGCCATCCTCATAAGTTCGGCGACGACCACTGCCGCTGTGACTGCTCCGACAAATGAAGCACCGACGGTGCGTCCAGCCAATGTTATGATTCCGCATTCATCGAGTCCATCTTGGGCTAATGCGTGATACGCCGGATTGTCGTAAGTGGAATCCCCGTTCGAATGATGTACGTCTACTTCCCATCGGCTCCTCGCGGTTCGACACGCAGGAAAAGTATGCATCTGAAATGCGAGGTACTCCTGTGGACCAGCACCAAGCCCAGCCTCAATTACGCGGCTGAAGCCGACATCTTCAAGGTTTGCTCGGGCAAGAGCGTTGTCAACTCCACAAAGGGCAACGCCTGGTTCGTCGCCTGCGATTCGAAAATCGTCAGTGAATCGACGTTCTACTATCGAAGTACGGAAGCCGCGTGCCTCGCACCAGAGTGCCATCGCTCGTGTCTTCTTCATCCCGAGATTCCTGCGCGTCGTAAGTAGTGACGTACTGTCGTTTGCCTCTACAAGCGCATCGAAATCCTGTAACACAAGGTTAACGTCTTCAGGCGATGCGTATGGAAGGAGGCCGAGTGTCCAAAGAAATGCTTGGCCCAAGTGACCGAGTCCGATTATCCAGGCACTCGAAGGTAGCCTATGCAACTCCGGACCTTGCCCCTCTGTAGCAAGCCAATTAGTTTCGGACTTTGGTTGCCACAGTGACATCCCGACATCCCGACGACCCGCAAAAGCGTTGCTACCTCGCGTGTACTGGAATGCCTCGGAAACTGCAAGTCCGCCGGCGAGAACACCTGCCGGAACGCATTCTTGACGCTCTGGCAATTTCAGACCGTGATCAAGTGGTACAACGCCTCCACGCCAACCATCGAAAGTAACGCGTACAGCAAACTCCGAATCGTCTGATGATTCCGTAGCGTCGCCGAAATGGATCTGGGGAATGCCAGGAGCGACAGCCTTGTTGACCCCTTGTAAGTCCACGACGGCGTCCCCCAATGTGCGACAATGTCCCCACGGGACGAGCAATGGAACATCAAGTGTGCCATCGACTGATACACCACCAAGAAAACTGCGTCGGGCCGTGTTGACTGCCGTGAGCACAGCTGCCTGCAGCGTCGCGGAGTGTGCGACGCTGTTCCCCACCACGATACCAAGGCGATAGTCGTCAAAGAGTCGATGGGCTACCTCAAGGCTCGCTGCCTCACCCGTATCAAGGGCAAGTTTCACGAGCCGATGCAATTGGTCTGGTCCGACGATTTTGGTTGGTGTCATGCCCATATCCCTGTGTAGAAGAATCGTCCCGTTCGTCCACCACTGTGATTAAGCCACTGGTGACTACCCAGATACTCATAAACGCCTATGTCCGACATTTTAAAGCCGCGACCAAAGTTGGGTACGATGAGTGCCACATGACCGGGCTGTGCGATCATCGGATTGTCCTTGTCGAGCGCGCTCTGGCGCGCTGGACCAGCGCCGCCGTGCGTATGCAGATCGGCAAGGACACTCAATCCGGTCTGCCGACAGAGTTCCCAAAGCGGGCCGAAACCTGCTCCATCGAAGACGACAATGCCGGTGTCGAGACAAGATGGGTCGAAGTCGTCATAGTATGCGAATCGTAACACCTGTCCACGCAATCCATGCCTGCGACCGAGCAGGAATGCGCCACTTTCTTGTTGTCCTTTTCCACGGTGTGCGATTTCAGCGAGTCCTTGGCGCCAGAGTTTTATATTACAACTCAACCTGTGCCTAGGCGCTGCAAGTGCCCGAATAGTCGCTCGAAGTGAGAAGGTCATGAACGATCCTTAAATACTGTGTGATGTCGCTTGCAGGTGACCAGATCATTGAAGGATGCTGGCTATGCCAGGCCTCGTGTCCATCAATCGAAAGGCGATCGCAGGGCAGATATAGACATTTGCCATTCTTCCATCCGGGATTGAAAGCAAGTGGTACCCGGTTTTTTCCGTTTGGCCAGCGAACTGGATCAAGCGGAGCATCCGCCTCAGTGTCCCAGGGCTGAGCCGTCGGCGGTGTCTGAGGGTAGTTGGTGCACTCAAATCGTAGAGCGTACTCGGCTGGTCCATTAATCCTCTCGGCTGCCTGTATAGCGATCAAGGCGTACGGCCAGTTTAGCGCGAGCAGGCGCCACCGACCACGGTCAAAGCCACTTTGGAACGGACCGGCGGCGAGATGTGCACGGAATACCTGCTCGTCTATCCCAACTGAGGGGTCAGACATGTCTACCCTTCCACCCGTTGCTTGGCGACTAGATCAAAGCAAATCGCCGAGTCGGAAGCCTTCACCAGTGTGCCTATATGCACGTCCTCGTCAGGCCGTACTGTTGAGTGGCACACCTGAAGCAGATGCTCGGTGGCATCTACTTCCGGCATGTCGTAGCCCTCTTTACCGACCGCCCACTTCTTGATCCAAGCGATCGTCGCCGATGGCGGGAAGTAGCCCTTCATTTGATCTGCGTTGAAGTTGACTGTCACCTCCACCTGCTTACAACGATGGATATGCACACGGCTGCGTGGAGACAGGCCAACCTCATCAATCGTCATATCCAGCGCCACCGGAGTGGCAGTGTTTTCAACGAAGACAAACACCTCCGATTCATCGGGCGTGGTCAGGCCGTGCTTGCGGGCCAACTTGATGAGATACGTGACCACATCCTTGGGATCCACGGTCACCAGCGTGATCTTGGGAATCCCCTCACCCTGGATGAAAATCTCTATGTAGTCCTTCACATCGGGCGTTTTCATTTGTCTGTCCTTTCTCCCACGGTCGTGGGACTATAAAAACCCGTGATCGTTCGGACGATCTGCAATCTCTAATGAGATAATCGCCAGAACTAGGACAGACCGGAAAAACGTATGGCAGTTGTTTGGAGGTTCAGGTGTCCTCGCCTATCGGGCAGATGAAATAGTGAGGACAACGAGGGCAGTTTCGGTCGTTGGGCTTTGGCGAGTATTCCTCGCGTAGGATTCCACCTATAGCTTCGTTGTAATGGTTCAGTCTAGTTCCGATAGCTTTCGGCGTTAGGTTGATCGGCTTCACGTCGTCAGTGGATAGATACCTTACCTGTACACGCCGTGGAACTCGCGGATCGATATGTCTAGCCGCCGCGTATGCACCGTAAATGTTCTTCTTTTCTTCGCTCTTCGTCGGACGCCCCGTACGGAGACGTTCAATAACCTCAGAGCCGTCATCGAGTACTTCGACATGGTCCGGAACCAGTGAAACGCGTCCGAGTCCTACCGGCACCTCCCATTCTGGTCGTGTTGCGGGGCCATGCGACGTGTATGGTCGCCTTACTGCTAGTTGTACCAGGACAATGGCCGAAGTGTGATACAACTCCTCGAACATATGCCCATTCGGTCCTTGTTCTTTCCAAACCTCGGCCAAAAAAGTGAGTGCTGCGGTTTCGTCCGCGGGTTTTCCAGAAGAACGCTCTTCCGCCATCCAGTTCAAAACCCTATAGACACAGCGATGAAACCGAACGTATCCAGAGTCCTCGCGCCTGCGACTCAGCCCCAGTACGGATTCGTAATAGAATTGCCGGGGACAGCGGATATAGAGGTCGAGATCTTCCGCCCTATAGGACTTGTTTGACGGCATCGGCTCAGCTGCTGTGACCGGACTTGGTGTGCTAGACGCCCATGTAACGGAACCTCCTGGATCGTTAGGCAACAGGCTGCCGATTACGTCAAGTAGAGCAGATGGATTGCTATTTTGGTCACCATACCGACGGGCGCGAGAAAGGCACAATACGTCTCTGGCTCGAGATAGCGCGACGAAGAAAAGGCACTCCTCTTCTTCGGCATGGTCTTCTTGATGGGAGACGACCATACCATGGGGAGGCGGACACTGCTGCGCTTGGCGTCGCGCTGGGAAGATACCTTGGCCCATCGCAGGCAAATAAACCACTCGGAATTCTAGCCCTTTGCTTGCATGCACTGTCAAGAGTCTGACAGCCTCAATACCGTCCGCCCAACTTGGTAGCTGTCTAAGTTGCTTTTCGTCCCCATAGGTTTCAAGCTGGCGGATATATTGAAGGAAACGGTACTTTGCGTCAGCCACCTGCCCCGGTGCTCCAGGTCGCTGTTCGTGAGCGAACTGTAGGAATTGATAGAGTGCGAACAAGCGCTGCTGCCCAACTACGGATTGGTCACCTATTAGGCGATCCAGATAGCGACTTCGTTCGAATAGATACAGCGAGACTAATGTCCCGGGTTTGACGCGGCGAAGGCCATCTAAGTGGCTTGCCAACAGGGCAAGACCCTCCTTGCCCTTAGTTGAAATGTCTTCAGTGTCCACCGCTAAACCCAATGCGTCCGGAAACAGTACTTTTTGGTCGCGCGACAGTCTAAGCAGCGAGAGAACATCATTCAATGGGATGTTGTATTCGGGAAACCGCGCGACGCGCACTAAGCTCCGTCCGTCCGGTTCAGAGGTGAGGGATATGAGGGAAAGCATGTCGCGTATTTCAGCGCGCTCAAAAAGGTTACCCAGATAAAGAACAGGTACGCCGTTACTCGCTAACTCGGTTCCTATTCTACCAAGATAGGTGTGCGAGCGGCATAGAATCGCTTGTTCGCTATATGGGATCCCGGCGGCATGCTGGTGCTCAATCTCATTCGCCATTCCCTTTATCTCAGCAAAAAGATCGTCAGCGATTTCCATTGATACTTCTCCACCGGAATCTGGACACTTTGGATTCCAGGGCATGAAATCCGGCTCATCTTGTGCTGCACGCATCTTCGGGGCTAGCCCGGCGAATACATCCAAGATTACCGGCTGAGAGCGGTAGTTGTATCGAAGGGTCTTTAATTTCGCTCCAGGGAAGTCCTCACCAAACTGCTGCATGTTCGACGGGGCAGCACCTCGAAACCTGTAGATTGACTGACGTGTGTCCCCAACCACCCAAAGGCCCGCACCGGCGCCTACGACTTCTTTCAGGAAAAGCCCGCTCGCACGGTTCACATCCTGGTATTCATCAACGAGAACATGACGGTACGTGTTTCGTAATGTGGTTCGCACATCTGCGTGTGTTCTAAGTAAAGACACAGCTTTGAAGATAAGGTCGCCGAAATCAAGAAGTTGCTCGCGGTCAAGCGCTTCCTGATATGCCGTGTAAACCCGTGCAACTTCGACAGCCCGTTCCGCTTTCTCAATTTCCTCCGATGAGGTCGCTACATTTAGCATACTATCAGCGAATACGGCATATTCCTCCGGCCCCAGCAACTCGTCTTTCGCACGCGATATTGCGCGCATAATGTCTCGCAGGTAAAGCGCGGGGTCATATAAGTTTTGGTAATGATCCAACTTCAGCTTGGGTAATAGACTCTCCAGAAGGTTTATCGAGTCAGACTGGTCTAACACGTTAATCCGGTGTGGGAGTTCCAGTCTCGTGCCGTACTTCCGCAGCAACTCAAGGCCTAAAGCGTGGAAAGTACCGATCCAGATTCGAGGAGCGGCTTCAGGACCTGCCTCTGCGACACGCGACCGCATTTCTTCAGCTGCACGGTTAGAAAACGTCAGTGCGAGGATTCCCGAGGGTGGTACGTTCTTCTGACTAAGTAGAAAAACGATTCGACCGACTAGGGTGCGTGTTTTCCCCGTACCTGGACCGGCCTCTAAGAGTAAGGGGCCGCGCGAGACATGAGCCGCTTCCTCCTGGCTAGGGTCAAGCAGTTGTTCCTCCGTGTAACCATTTGACGCGTGAATCTGAGGAATATCAGGAGTGAGTAATGCACGTGCCATCTGATGTAGGACCATCCCCTCTGGGAGTCTCAATTGGTCGGCAATGTCAGATGAGCGTATATGATCAGCTATGTACCATTCACGTAGTTCATTAGTCGGGAGCAGAAACTCACGTGCAAAAACATTCGCCTCGCGTTCTCGTAGTTCCTCTGGTCCGTAGCCCTCTACACGATTTACTCCTATTGCCACAGGTTCCTCAATAACCTCAGGATCCTGTTTGAATTCGAGGTGTCCGACGTGCTCTTGATGGAGCCACAGGTGCGCATACTCGTGAGCTTGATAAAACAGTGCTAAACGAGGTTCTACTTCGCGGTTGAACAAAATATACCTTGTCACTAGGTCAAGGACCGCATCACCACCGTCGAGCAACGAGTCCCCATCTGGTAGACCAATCCGTTCGAAGCCAGTTAGACGATCGGCAGCAGCAAGCAATGACTCGGCGGAGGTGTCATACCTGACGTCACTAAGCAATGCAGTGCGTTGCGTTCTTGCTCGCTGTCTAATTACGTCCCAATGACTCATGTTTTGTCCATAGATTGCTCAAGTTCGAGCCAGCGTGCAGCATGTTCACGGAGGATAGTTGGATCATCGCGGACAGCGTCAAAAAAGTCCTCCGGCGCATTGAGAACCGGTGCTTGTTCAGACCGATGTTCCGTCGCAGTTGCGAATGTCGGATTCCGTTGTAGGTAAGCAGCGACGCTCGAAGCCTCCCGCTTTATAGCATTTGCCAAGTTCTTGATCGCGTCTTGCGGAATTGAGGGGTAGTGGATCAAGCGACGGTCGAGTTTTCTTAGCAAGATCACGCCCAATTCGGCTAGCTGTGCGAACTGACGAATCTCCAAACCATGTTCCCCTCCCTCATCTATCAGACTTTCGAACGGGACATCGGACCCAGAAACAGACCTTTTTGACTGGTTGTGTAGTAGGTTTTGGACAATGCTCATTCCTCGTAGCACCAGAATATCCTCGTCAACTTCCTCAGCATCGGGTGCAGTCGGCATTGACTTCATCAAGCTCCAACTAACTGCAAAGTCGGTTAGTTCTTGCTCATATTCGGGATAGCGCAGAATCCATTCGTGGAGTGTCTCATTTGGATCGCAATCGGACGCCACAAAGGCGTCGAGCACATCCTCCAACTTCACCACCCTATCTGGTGTATTCATCTTTGTTCTCCTCTTGTCGCCACGCCTCCAGCTCCTTTTCCGCTTTAGCAAGCCAATTCCTGATGGTGCGCGGCGTTCTGTTGAAGTAACGGCTAATCGTTGGCTCGCTTGCGTCCTGATTTTCGACTGGCCAATCCTCATAGTACCGGAGTAGATACGCAGTTCGTAGAGGTTCTTTCAACTGTTTTAAAGCTGCATGAATGAGGATTCTATCGTTCACTTCTGACTCAAGCGTGCGAGTTTCGTATGCGGGAGATACTCTTCTCCCACCGTTGAGCGTCGACATGTCAGAATCGTTGCCGTCGTTACCTTCAATTGAAGACAGCGACAGAATATCCTGTCCCAGTTTGATTTGCTTTAGTTGATTTTTAAAGGCCGTTACCGTTAGTTTTTCTAGGACTATCCAAAATCGTTTTTGGAGGAAATCGCCTTTATCGCTGTCCAAGT
Source organism: bacterium (assembly GCA_965207085.1). GTDB lineage: Bacteria > JAAXHH01 > JAAXHH01 > JAAXHH01 > JAAXHH01 > JAAXHH01. The sequence goes on from CBDBLQ010000002.1 coordinate 1,904,608, forward strand.
CAAATATCCGGCCGAACAGTTCTGTCACGATCTCTGAGTAACCGTCTTTCGCTGCCTCGGCCCCCAAACTATGCAGTTTACCTTTGATCAAGTTGGCACAACGCCTTAACAATGACTCCGTCAACACGTCCACAGCGGGTCGGTTCGTTAGCTTATGGAAGTGTCGGATCAGATAGACAAGGGACTCTTCTTTAAGAAAGCCGGGAGACTCTTTGTCCGTGATTTTTAAACGTCTTCGTATCTCTACAAGGTCAAGTTTAACTGCCTCTTGAATCTGCCTGACTACAACCGCATCGCGCTGGTAGATCTCCCCATTCCTGTTCTTGCGTGTCAACGGCTCCGGCAGGCAGGACGTATCCAGCGTTGTGGTTCTATCCATCTTCTGACTCCATGGTTTAGTTAATAGTTTTCGAATAGTTACGTATTTCTCCTACAATCTTAATCGTGTAGGTGATGTAAGACCGGAAACAAAGGTTCCATTTTTCCTGCCGAATCTGTACAGCCTGTTTATTTAGCTCTTGGTCGTTATAACTTTATCAAGTGCCGCTTTGCTTTTCTAAATCACAACTGAAGATATCTCGTTCGCGATGCGTCTTGGTTGTTTTCGCTATCGATCCGTCAGCACCTCGCGGGGCCCTAACAGAATAAGGGTCTTCATCTGAATATCGAGTCCACCTCCGTAAAACGAACCACGCGGGCATCGGGCAGGTCCGGGGTAAGGTCGCCCGCGTAGACGACGTATCCCTTCCGTGCGTTGGACGCGATTTTTCGGAATCGCATGATTCCCTTCATGAACTCCGTATTGAAGGTCATGGCTGATTTGATCTCTATGGGGATCAACTGCCGGTTCCGTCTGAACAGCAGATCGACTTCATCGCCCCGGTTGTCACGGTAGAAGTAGAGTTCGGGTTCTTTCCCCGCGTTGAGTCTGGATTTCAAGGCTTCGATGACGACCAGATTCTCGAAGAGATTGCCGATCAGCGGGTCCCTCGACGCCTGCGCTGGCGATTCGATACCGAGCAGGTAGGACGCGAGTCCGACGTCGGTGAAATAGACCTTCGGCGATTTGATAATGCGCTTGCCGAAATTCTCGAAATAGGGATTCAACCTGAAGACGGCCTGCGACGCTTCCAGTACCGACAGCCATTCCTTCAGCGTGGTGCTCGACACGCCCAGGTCGCCGGCCAGCGCATGGAGGTTCAGTACCTGGCCGACGCGGCCGGCCAACAGGCGCATGAAGTGTTCGAAATCCGTCAGACTTCGGATGTTTATCATTTGCCTGATGTCGCGCTCGATGTAAGTTTGACAGTAGCTGCGATAGAGTCGGGTCGGATCGACGTTTTCGTCGTACAACCGTGGCATGAATCCCTGGTGTATGTACTCGTCCCGCGTGCAGCGGATGCCGGCGGCTTCGAGTTCCGAAATCGACAGGGGCAGCAGGCGCAGTAGGGCGGTTCGTCCGGCCAGAGATTGGGAGACCGCTTCCTGCAGTCGCAACTGGTGGCTGCCCGTGAGAATGAACTGCCCGCGTTCCCGGCTGCTGTCGGCGAGGACCTGGATGACGGAGAGCAGTTCGGGTACGCGCTGGATCTCGTCGACGATGACGGGCGGCGGAAACTGGGAGAAGAAGGCGTGCGGATCGCCCATGGCGAGCTGGCGTGCGTCGGGCGCTTCCAGGTTCGCGTAGGCGTGCCCGGGGAAATGCATCCTTGCCAGCGTGGTTTTGCCCGCCTGCCGAGGCCCGATGATGGTCACTACGGGGAATTCCGCCGCTGCTGCTGTAAGCTCGCCGGCGATTTGTCTTGAAATCATGGCAACGGTCCCGGTTCTTGTTGAATACACCCGCACGAAATCAAAATACCGGATTTCTGTACAATTTTCAAGTTCAATTTGAAATTTGTACAAAAACACGCTTCAAAACGCCGATTGCATCACCATAAGTCACATACGGAATGAGGCGCCCACATGCCAGACTACCTGCCCCTCGACCTTTCCGCCCTGTGTAACGCCGGCCTCGACATCCTGGAGGAGAAGCCCAACACGCCCATTGGCGATCAGTTGTGCCGCGGCCTGCCCTTCCGGGTAAACGACGATCCCGCGAACTGCTTCATCGCATTCGATAAGGCCTCCGGCGGCGTGACCATTCCCGTCAACAGCCGGGCCACGGGTCTGATCCTGGCCCATCGCCTGCTGAAATCCGACCTGATGGAGGGCGGTCCGCTGGGGATCCCCGTCGCGGAATACGTTTTCCGTCTGAAGGGCGGCTTGGCGGGCGGCAAGGAGGGCGGCAAGGAGAGCGGCGAGGAGATTCGTGTACTCATCCGCGAACGCTTTGAAATCGGCCATATCTCCCTGGGCGGCAAGCCTTTTATCGCCCTTCCGGACCGGGGCCAGGTGAAGATGCGGCGTTACGCGGGGGACAACTGGGGCGACGCGGGCAAGCGCCAGACGGAAGTCACGGGAGACTATTCCAGGGGATACTACCTCTGGGCCTGGCGGAACCCCCATCCCGACCGCGAGATCGAATCGCTGGAGGTCATCCCGGCCGGTCCGCCCTTCATCATCGCCGGACTGACGGTCTCGCAGGCCAACGAGCATCCCTTCGTCCGCCAGGGCAAACGCGAGGCGCGCCTTACCCTGACCGATCCGGAGGACGCCGAAAAGCCCTTCGACCTGCGCGTGGACGTGGACCGGGGCGTCGCCTCCTACGTCCATCCCCTGCCCGAGGCCTCGGCCGATGACTTCGTCGACGACGATTTCGCCGGCTGGGGCGAGACGCAAAACCCGAAGTCGAGCCCGGCCTATGTCGAAGTGGCGGCCATCCCGTCCGCGACGCTGTCGGTGACGCAGGGCGAGGATACCGTCGGCGAGGTCAAATGGGGCGACGTCGAGCAGAAGAAGGTGGTCGAAACGCCGCGCATGCGCGTGGAGCTCCTGGACCGCGGACGGAACTGGGTAAACGTCACCGTCCTCGATGACGACACGGGAAGGCCGGTCCCGTGCCGCGTCCACTTCCGCTCGCCCGAAGGCATTCCCTACCAGCCTTACGGCCACCACAACCAGGTCAATTCCAACCTGGACACCTGGCATATCGACATCGGCGGGGACCTCAGGCTGGGACAGATCACCTATGCGTACATCGACGGCAAGTGCCAGGGGTGGCTGCCCCGCGGCGAGGTCATCGTGGACGTGGCGCGGGGGTTCGAGTACGAGCCGTTGCGGACCCGGGTGAAGATCGAACCGGGCCAGCAGGAGCTGACCCTTCGCCTCAAGCGCTGGGTGAACATGAACGCGCAAGGCTGGTACAGCGGAGATTCGCACGTCCACTTCCTCTCCACGCAGGGCAGCCACACGGAATCCCAGGGGGAGGACCTGAACATCGTGAACCTGCTGCCCTCGCAGTGGGGCAATCTCTTCACCAACACGGAGGATTTCACGGGCCGGCCAAGCATCTCTCAGGACGGGAACAACATCGTCTATGTCGGCCAGGAGAACCGGCAGCACTTCCTGGGCCACCTCATCCTCTGGGGCCTGAAGGAGCCGGTGATGCCCTGGTGCAGCGACGGTCCGGGCGAGGCGGAGCTGGGCGGCACCCTCGAAATCACCATGAGCGACTGGGCGGACCAGTGCCACGCCCAGGGCGGCTCGGTCATCATCCCCCATCTCCCGAACCCGAACGGCGAGCCCGCGGCGCTGATCGCCACGGGCCGCGTGGACGGCGTGGAAATGCTGCGCCACGCGCCGTTCAATCACATTGAGTACTATCGCTATCTCAACTGCGGATACAAGTTGCCGTTGGTGGGCGGCACGGACAAGATGAGTAGCGACGTGCCCGTCGGCCTGTACCGCACCTATGCTTATATGCCCGACCAGGACTTCACCTACGACAACTGGCGCAGCGCCGTCTCGCAGGGGCGCACGTTCCACAGCGGCGGACCCATCATCCACCTCTCCGTGGATGGACACCAGGTGGGCGACACGATCAGGTGTCGGGACCCGGAACGGTGGAGGTCCAGGCTTGGTCGGAGAGCATCTTCCCGATCCATACGCTGGAAATCGTCCAGGGCGGACGCGTCGTGGCCTCCACGGAGGACCGCAACGGCACACGCCGACTGGAGCTGAAGACGCAGGTGAAGGTGGATGGACACACGTGGCTGGCGGCGCGATGCGCGGGGCCGGACTATAGCAGCGTGCCCCATCACGACGGCTGGGGACGGGGGATCTTCGCCCACACCTCACCGGTCTACGTCGCCTGCGGGGGCGCGTGGTGGATGTTCGACCGGGACGCCGCGCAGTACCTGCTCACCCTCATCGACGGCGACCTGCAGTATATCCGCCGGACCGCGGCGCGGCACGAACCCGGCACGGCCACGCACCATCACGGCGAGGAAGATCATCTCGCCTACCTGGAGCGGCCCTTTGTCGAGGCGAGGGAGGCGATTCACCGCAGGATGCATCAACTGGGGATACCGCATTAGCCGCATAGGGAGATCGTGATGAGCGGTCTGGGCATTCTGAATTGCATGAGTGCCCTGGCCGCATCAGTAAGTCAGGATTCGTAGATCAGCATTACGCAATCACAGGAGAGCAAGCCATGCGTTCAAGCAACGAAGTACGTATCGGTTGTGTGCAGACGCCGGCCACGGCGACCTTCGACGAGGCCATCGAGGTCGCCAGCCGCCTGGCGGGCGACGCGGTGGCGAAAGGCGCCGATCTGGTGTGCCTGCCCGAGTTCTGCGGCGGCCTTAAAACCGACAACGGCATGATCTGCCCGCCCTCGGCGCCGGAGGCGGACCATCTCGTGGTCGAGGCCCTGCGGGATTTCACGCGGAACGCCGGCGTGTGGACGCTCATCGGCTCCGTGGCGGTGGACGGGCTCGACGGCCGGCTCATCAACCGGGGTTTCCTGGTGGACGACCAGGGAGAGATCCGCGCGCGCTACGACAAGATCCACCTGTTCGACGTGGACCTCTCCCGGGACGAGCAGTACCGCGAATCGGACGTCGTATCCCCCGGCGAGACGGCCGTGGTAGCGGACACGCCCTGGGGACGCCTCGGCATGACCACCTGTTACGACCTGCGCTTCCCCCAGCTCTATCGCACGCTGGCGCAGGCCGGCGCCGAGATCCTCGCCGTACCGGCGGCGTTCACGAAGACGACGGGACAGGCCCACTGGCACGTGCTGAACCGCGCCCGGGCCATCGAGAACGGCGCCGTGGTGGTGGCCCCCTGCGCCGCGGGTTCGATTCCGGGCGGCGGCGAGGTATATGGCCATTCGCTCATCATCTCCCCGTGGGGCGAGGTACTGGCCGACGGCGGCGAAGACGTGGGCGTCATCGTCGCAACGGTGGACCTGGGCAGCGTCGCCAGCGCGCGCGGCCGCGTGCCGAGTCTCCGCCACGACCGCCCGTTCAGCCTGTCCGCGAAGGCCAGGGCGGACCGGCGATCGGTGGCTTGAAACGGCGGCGTGATCCAACCACACGTATAAATGATGGATCGCACGCCTTGCGCGCGGTCCTTCCATGGGACCATGGGAGCGCTTCCCGGTGAAAGAACTCATCCTGGTACGGCACGCCAAGTCGAGCTGGAAGGACCCCACCCTAAGCGATCATGACCGGCCGCTGAACAAGCGCGGGAAGCGGGACGCGCCGGAGATGGGGAAGCGGCTGGCACGGAGCGAGTGCGATCCAGACCTGATCGTCTCGAGTTCCGCGGTCCGGGCGATGGACACGGCGCGGTCTATCGCCGGGAAGCTCGGGTACCCCCGCGAAAGCATCGCGGTGGAGGAGCGCCTCTTTCACGCGGGCGTTTCCGAACTGCTCCGGGTGATCCGTGGCGTGGTGGATTCGGTGGATAGCCTGATGCTGTTCGGGCACAATCCCGGTTTGACGGATCTTGCGAATCACCTCGGTCCGAGAGAGATCTTCAATATGCCCACCTGCGCGGTGCTGCACCTCAGGTTCCAGGCAGACGCCTGGTCCACCGTGGGAGTTGTACCAGGCGACGAAGTGCTATACGACTATCCGAAGCATGCGGCGCAGTAGAAGACTGATGGCGAGGACGGCCCGCAGGGAGATAAACGAGGAATGCCGGAGGTTTGAATGCCCGTTGATACGAGAGAATTGAAGTTCATCGCGACTGATGAGAAAGGCGAGGTTTCGGCCATACTGTCGAGACCGGGCGGACCGGGTGACGCGATGGCCCTGCTCGTGCTCGGACACGGATCGGGCACGAACATGCGCCATCGGTTCATGGAGGAACTGAGCGGCGCGTTGAACGATGCCGGCGTCGCCACCTTACGATTCAACTATCCCTATTCCGAAAAGGGCGGCGGGGGGATGGACGGCGAGAAGGTGCGCCTGGCCACGGTGCGGGCGGCCATCGAGACGGCGAAGGAAAACGCCGACGGGATGCCGGTGTTCGCCGGCGGACATTCCATGAGCGGCCGGATGGTCTCGACGGCGTGTGCCCGGGAACCCATCGAAGGGCTGCGGGGCATCGTGTTCTTCGCCTTTCCCCTGCATGCGGGCAAGAAGAACACGGAGCGCGCCGAACACCTGAAGGCGGTCGAGCTGCCCATGCTGTTCCTGTCCGGCCAGCGGGACGCGATGGCGGACCTGGATCTGCTGCAGCCGGTCGTGGACGACCTGGCAAACGCGACGCTGCACGTCGTGGATACGGCGGATCATGGATTCAAGGTATTGAAACGGCGGAATACCGACGAACCCGTCATGGAGGAACTGGCCAGGGTCTCGGCCGAATGGATGGCGGGAAAGCGGTAGCCGGACTATGCTGACCGCTTGACGACGGCACTTCCTTCATGTCTTATTATCCCCCATGGACACACTGACGATCATATTGCTCATCGCGCTCCTGACCTGCCTGGCGCTGGCGGCCGGCGTGCTGGTGTGGAGTTTCAGAAACAGCAGCCGGATCAACGCGCTCAGCGGCGAGAAGGCGGCCATGGAGACCGAACTGGGCGTGGTGCGCGAGCAACTGGCCGAAGCGGGGAAGTCACTGGAGGAAGTCCGCAAGCTGGAGGTCGAACGGGCTGGATTGCTTCAGAAACTCTCCAATGCGGAGGAACGCCTCGGCGAGCGCGACGATGTGGAAAAGCGGTTCAAGGACACCTTCAAGGCCCTGTCCTCGGAAGTCCTGAAGTCGCAGCAGGAATCGTTCAAGGCGAACGCCGAGGAATCGTTGAAGGCGCGCCAGGAAGCCGTCGAGAAACTGGTTAGGCCTCTGTCGGAGAAGATCGAGTCGCTGGACAAGGCGCGGGCCAAGAATGCAGGCGAATTTCAAACTCAGATATCGAACCTCATGCAGGCCAACAAGGAGCTCGCCGGTGAGGCGCAGACGCTTTCCAATGCGCTCAAGCGGCCCGATGTGCGCGGCCGATGGGGAGAGACGCAGCTCGAACGGGTCCTTGAGCTTTCCGGGTTGCGGAAGGACATCGATTTCACGGTGCAGGACAGCTTCGACAGCGAAGGGGAGCGGATTCGAACCGACGTAATCGTCCATCTGCCGCAGGACCGGACGGTGATTCTCGACTCCAAGGTGTCGCTGACGGCGCTCATGGAAGCCTTCGAGACGGACGATGACGAAACCCGGTCGGCCGCGATCGACCGTCATGTCAGCCAGGTAAAGAGCCACGTGGACTCCCTGGCCAAAAAGGAGTACTGGAGCGTCCTTGCCTCTACGCCGGACATGGTGGTGATGGTCTTGCCCGAATTCGCCTTTCTCCCCGCTATCGAACGGGAACCCGGGCTGACGGAACGGGCCCTGGAGAAGAACGTGGTGATCGTCACGCCGCCGGCCCTGCTGGCGCTGCTCAAGGCCGTGGAGATGTCCTGGCAGCAGATCCGGGTGGCGGAGACTGCCCGGCAGATCAGCGACCTGGGCAAGGAGATGTACGAACGGCTGGCCGTGTTCGCGGGCCACTATGTCAACGTGGGCAATTCGCTTCGGCAGGCGGTAGAACGGTACAATCGCAGCATAGGATCCTGGGATACGCGGGTTGCTACGTCCGCGCTACGATTCACCGAATTGAACGTCCCCGTCGCACGTGAATTGCCTGAAGTAACCCCCGTGGATGAGATTCCGCGTGCGATCCAGAAACTGACGGACGGGAAGCTGGAAGACGGTCAGCTCGCGGACGACGATCAGGCTGAAAACGTGGACGGACGCGTCGTTGACGACGATGGATAACCGATCACCGCCAGGAATCGATCTCGTCGATTCCTGGAATACGCGATGCCGTTCCCCTACGGAACGGAACGCCCAGGCACGCATCCCCGGTTCCGATAACTGTTTCCCACGCTTGAATACCCCTCCCACCGGCGGCTTCCTACCGCCACACGAGTCATTTCAACGTCAAATCAGGTCGCTTTAACGTAATAATGGCGTATTATTTATCATAAAGAGCATAATATTACGTAATAAAGAGTTAATGACATGAAAAACCGGACTGTGCTGTCCTTGATGAAACAGAAGGCGGGCACCCGCCTGGGACGACTGATCGCATTGACAGGCACCCGTCAGACCGGCAAGACCACCCTGGTACAGGCCGGGTTTCCTGAATACGACTTCGTCTCGCTCGAAGACCCGATCGTGCGCCCGGACTATACTGCGCTTTCAGCATCGCAATGGTACCATCGTTATCCCAGGGTCATCCTGGACGAAATACAGAAAGCGCCATCGATAGTCGAATCCATCAAAGCGGTGTACGACCGGTATACCGACGCCCGTACCATACTGCTTGGATCCAGCCAGATCCTGTTGATGGAGCAGAGACAGGAGAGCCTGGCTGGACGCGTCACCATTATGGAACTGTATCCGCTCACGATACCGGAAATGATGACCGATTCCTGGCACGATCCGGTCGTGGAATCCCGCCTGGTCCGGTACCTTGAATCCGGGGATCCTGGTATTCTTGTATCAGGAATACCCCGGCAAAGCGACAGGTACGCCAGCGCAGTCGATCACCTGGATCATTACCTGAACTTCGGGGGCATGCCGATAGTTTCCGATAACACGCTGTCCCGGGAGGAACGGTACGGGTGGCTACAGGACTACTTGCGAACATATCTGCAAAGAGATCTTCGAGATCTGGCCAACCTTCGGGACCTGGTACCCTATGTACGCATGTTGCGGGCATTGGGCGGTTTGGCTGGCGGTTTGCTGAACATCTGCGAACATTCGACGGACGGGAAGTCGATCTGCTGATCGAGACCGAAAGCGGCTATGTGCCTATCGAGATTAAATTCAAAGAAAAGGTCTCGCAAAGGGACGCGCGCCACCTGCGCCGGTTGCAGGAGATCCTGGACAAACCCGTCCTGCAGGCGCTGGTGCTGTCCAACGACCCACGCATCCGAGACCTGGGGGATGGCGTGATGGGGATACCCGCGGGATGGGCGCTCAGTGGGTGAAGTGATTCCAGATATGGACACCAGTGCATTTTCGGTACGGGAACCCGGCGAAATTGGACACTATTCCATTAAGACGTTCTAATAGAAACGTCTTGACATCATGCATAGTAAGCAAAGAAGATAACACCAAGCGGACCAACGATGCCCAAGGTTAGAGAAGCCATCTGGCTGATAGAGGAGGATGGATGGGAACTCGTTCGTACCAAAGGTAGTCACCGTCAGTTTAAACACCGAGAAAAACCGGGTCGTGTGACCGTCCCTGGCAAATTGCGTGATGACCTGCCACAGGGTACTTGGAGAAGTATCATGAAGCAGGCGGGGCTACAGGAGAAATAAGCGCTATGAGGTACACCGTTGTCATTGAAAGGACCTCGAACAACTACGCAGCCTACGTGCCGGACCTGCCAGGGTGCGTGGCCAGCGGGGGCACCCGCAAGGAAGTGTTGAAGGAAATCCGGGAAGCCATAGCGTTCCACATCGAGGGAATGCGCGAAGACGGTGAGCCCGTACCCACGCCTCAGACTACGGCGGCGGTGGTGGACACGGCTGTTGCGGCAGCGGGGTGAGCAACCTCCAGTCCCGAAATTCCTGGGATTGCTGTCTTCGGGGCCGGAAAACTGTCCATGTAGCCCTCCAGCCACTCCGAGAAATCCGCCCTCCATCTTGTCCGTCCACCGGTCATTCATTGTGGATGAGTCCAGGCGTCATATAATTCCCAAAAAGATCAATATCCCCGTCCCGCCCCTAACCGAACAGAAGCGCATCGTCTCGATCCTGGATCGTTTCGATACGCTCGTGAACGATATTACGATCGGGTTGCCGGCCGAACTGGCCGCGCGTCGGAAACAGTACGCGTATTACAGGGACAGGCTTCTGACGTTCAAGCCCAGGTCGGATTCGGGGGAACCGTTACGAAGCGCGAGTTGATGGATCGGACTGGTCGGTCCGACGGACCGAGTTCGGTGGCTTGGTCGTCAGGGCTTGGACACGGTTGTCAGAACCTTCCGCAGGATTCCTCGTCCGTTGTCGCGATGGCGTCCAGGACGCGACCGATCTCGGGGTCGATCTCCTGTTCGGGAACGAAGTCCACCAGCTTGTGGTAATTGCTCTTGTGCATCAGATTCGGGAGGTCCAGCCGATTGAAGTAGTCAGTGAAGAGCGGATTCAGGAATTCATCACTCACCTTGGCGTCTGCGTCCCAGGGAGATCCCCGACCCAGGGTGATCATTGCCGCGGATACTTCCCGGATGGCGGCCCGCATTGCGTCCAGCCGTTTTTCGACCTCGGCGTATTCGAAGAGTGGTCCGGCTGCTGCCGTCCTACCGCTTGAGGCGGCGAAGGCTTCAAGCGTCGCCTGCGTGCAGAGATAGTTTTCGATTTCCCGTCGTTCCCACGCCATGCACGCCAGCCCGTCGGCGGGTCGGTCCCGCGTGATCTCGTCCAGGATGGCCATGCCTCGCAGCGCGGGCAACGCTTCCCTGAGTCCGTGAAAATTGCTTTCCGCCTTCGCCAGCTGGTTTCCGATATAGTGGACGAAGGGACGTTCGAGCGCACGCATCGCCTCACGATGTTCCAGCCGTTTCGCAAAGCCCTGCAGGATCGCGAGGTCCGTCGACCCTTCCAGATACAGCACCCAGCCGGTTTGATCAGCCTGGGTGTACTGCTCAAAGCCGATTTCGCGCAACGCCTTCAACGTCTGGCTGCCTCGGTCGTCGATCCGGTGTGGATTCCCGATGAAGGCTACGACCGTATCCCTACCCGCCGCTTCGTTCAGCAAGACCTCGGAGTGGCTGGCCGCGATGATCTGACAACCATTTCCCTCCGCCTCTTCGGAGATCATCCGGTAGATCTGGCGCTGCCGAAGGATTTCGAGATGGGCGTCGGGCTCGTCGAGCAGGACGACCGCGCCGGGATTGGCGTGCATGTACGCGAGGAGAAGCAGCGTCTGCTGCATGCCCCGGCCGCTGGAGGACAGGTCGAGCCGTACCCCTTCCTCCCGGTAGGTCATGGTGACCTCGCCCCGTTCGACGACGTATTTCGGAGGATCGATTTCAGCGCCGAACAACTGTGCTATACGCGATATGATGGCCTCCCAACGATGGGGATTGCCTTCGGAGACCTGAAAGCACAGATTGCGCAGTACCTCCGCGGTTCGGCCCTCCCCTATGCGTACGTGGACCGCGCCTGGATCCAGCCGCGTTTCGGTGGCTGAAAGCCCAGACATGGGGGGAAGGAAGGCGACCTCCACGGCGCCGGCCTCGGAGGGAACGGCCATGCGGGAGTCGGCGTCGCCATCGTTTCGCAGGGGTCGGCAGTAGATCGATTCCTCGTTGGCATAATCGAACTCCAGCCCACACTTCCATTCGCCTTGCTTCCCAACGCCGGCGACGATTACATCGATGCGGATATTGGATGTCCTCGGCCCGCCGGTTGTTTGCCGGACGTTCCGCGTGCGAAGCGCCCTCCAGAGCAGATTGGCAGAAGGAACGGGCATGGCGATCAGGTCACGACGGTTGACTGTAACCCCGGGTCGGCGCTCAGGTGTGGGCAATCCGGAACGGCGCTCGTTCCATCGCTTCAGGCCGGTGTTCCAAAGCGCCAGCGCTTGCATGGCCGACGTCTTCCCGGAGTTATTAGGACCAATGAACACGACGGGGTTGGCGAGTTCTATACGGACGTCATCGAAAGGCTTGAAGTTCCGCACGGTTAATTCGGTCAACAAAATCCATGTTCCTTATGCGTTCAAAATTGCTTCGCCGACCGGTACAAGACGCTGTATGGCATTCTAAATCTTGAAATGGCGTTAGTCAAAGCGAAAACCGGTTCTCTGAGACTGCCGGTCAGGAACCCCTTCCCAAGGGACAGATTCAGTGACGGGAAGTAAGGTACGCCGTCTTGACACTGATCCGGGCGCAAGGTAGTTTGTACGCCTGTGGAACCTCCGTTGTCGTATCCTGCCGACGACGAAAATATAGTCATCGCATCCGGTCCGTGCGGGAGTCGGTCCGTGCGGGAGTCGGTCGTGCGAGGAAGCGAAGGATACGGTGTCGCGGAAACTTGCGGAAGCTTTATAATGAGTGAAACCTCTGTCTATAAGGTCGTCGCCGAGCAGGCGCAAAGCACCGTGGTGGCGGAATACGCACCTGTGGAGTACCACGCCGACAGCTACCAGAGCGAGGCGGAGCTTGAAAGCGCCTTCATCGAACAGCTCGAATCGCAGGCGTACGAGTATATCCAGGTCACGCACGAAGACAGCCTGATTGGGAATCTGCGAATCTGCCTGGAGGAACTCAATGACTACGGTTTCAGCGACAGTGAATGGGAGCGGTTCTTCGACGGCGAATTGGCAAATCAGAATGACGGCATCGAAGAAAAGACCACGACGATTCAGGAAGACTACGTCAAGATCCTTACCCGCGACGACGGATCGAAGAAGAACATCTATCTGCTCAGAAAGGACAACATCCACGACAACAAACTGCAGGTCATCAGCCAGTACGCAACCGACAGCGGTCTACATGCAAGCCGATACGACGTTACCGTGCTGGTCAACGGGTTGCCGCTGGTCCATGTTGAACTCAAGCGCCGCGGCGTACCGATAAGGGAGGCATTCAACCAGATCATTCGCTATCAGCGCGAGAGTTTCTGGGCGTCGGCGGGGCTGTACGAGTACATCCAGCTTTTCGTCATTTCGAATGGGACCAACACGAAGTACTACAGCAATACGACCCGCGATCAGCACGTGAAGGAAACCCGCCAGGACTCGGCAAAGTACGTCAAGCGATCGAGCAACAGCTTCGAATTCACCAGTTGGTGGGCCGATGCGGCCAACAAGCCCATAAGCGATCTGGTGAATTTCTCGAGGACCTTCTTCGCAAAGCACACGCTGCTTAACGTGCTGACCCGGTACTGCGTATTCACGTCCGATCGTCAGTTGCTCGTCATGAGACCGTACCAGATCGTTGCGACGGAACGCATACTGAATCGAATCGTCATCAGCGCCAACCACCGGAAACTGGGCACGGTCGAGGCCGGCGGATTCATATGGCATACCACCGGCTCGGGTAAGACCCTGACGAGTTTCAAGACGGCGCAACTGGCGAGCAGACTGGAGCATATCGACAAGGTTCTGTTCGTGGTGGACCGGAAGGACTGGACTATCAGACTATGAAGGAGTACGACAAATTCGAGAAGGGCGCCGCGAACAGCAACACCAGCACGGCGATCCTGCAAAAGCAGCTTGAAGACCCGAACGCGCGTATCATCATCACGACGATTCAGAAGCTGGATCGTTTTGTGAAGCGGAACCGCGAACACCGGGTGTTCAAACGGCACGCGGTCCTCATATTCGACGAGTGCCATCGCTCGCAGTTCGGGGAAATGCACGCCGCGATAACGAAGTCATTCTCGAAATACCATCTATTCGGATTCACTGGCACGCCGATCTTTGCGGCCAATGCTGCTTCCGGGGGGCGGCCCGACCTGAAGACCACCGAACAGGCATTCGGAGAGCAGGCGCACACCTACACGATCGCGGACGCCATCGCGGACAAAAACGTATTGCCGTTCAAGGTGGATTACGTTTCGACGATCAAAGAGGCGGAGGATATCGAGGACGAGCAGGTGGCCGATATAGATCGCAGGGCGGCGCTGGCCTCACCGGAACGGGTAGCGAATATCGTGGGCTACATTTGCGGGCACTTTGACCAGAAGACCAAACGGAATAGTTTTTACAAACTGAAGGATCGACGCCTCGCAGGATTCAATTCGATCTTCGCCGTATCCTCTATCGAAATGGCCAGACGGTATTACACTGAATTTAAGCGGCGATTATCGGATGTTTCAAGCGACAAGAAACTGAAGGTGGCGCTGATCTACAGCTTCGGCGTGAACGATGAAGACCCGGACGGGATGGTGGATGAAAATCCGGATGATACGAGCGGGCTTGACGCGAGTTCAAGGCATTTCCTCGACGGTGCGATCGAGGACTACAATGCCCTGTTCGGGACGTCATTCGATACGTCGTCCGACAAGTTTCAGAATTACTGCAAGGATGTCAGCGAACGGGTGAAAAACCGTGAAATCGACATCCTCCTCGTGGTCAACATGTTCCTGACGGGATTCGACGCAACGACGGTGAATACGCTATGGGTGGACAGGAATCTGCGCCTGCACGGATTGCTTCAGGCGTTTTCGCGCACCAATCGCATTCTCAACAGTGTGAAGACATTCGGCAATATCGTCTGCTTTCGCAACCTGGAGAAGGCTACGAACGAATCCATCGCGCTCTTCGGCGACCGGGAGGCGGGCGGTCTGGTGCTGCTGAAGACCTACCGCGACTACTACTGCGGCTATCAGGACGGAGACCGGCAGGTGCGCGGGTACGCCGACCTGGTGGAGGAGTTGCTGGAAAAGTATCCTGTCGGCGCTAACATCGTTGGCGAGCAGTCCCAGCGGGATTTCATCAAGCTTTACGGGGCCATTCTACGTATCCGTAATATCCTGACGGCCTTCGATGAGTTCAAGGGCAATGAGATCCTCTCGCCGCGCGATCAACAGGACTACCACAGCATGTATATCGACCTGTACGATGATTTCCGGTCGGGCGGGGACGGTGAAAGCGCGAACATTAACGATGATCTGGTTTTCGAGATGGAGCTGATTAAGCAGATCGAGATCAATATCGATTACATTCTGGCCCTCGTTAGAAAGTACCAGGAGGGTCACCGTAAGGACAGCGAGGTGTTGATCGATATACGGAAAGCCGTAGATTCAAGCGTTGAACTGCGGAACAAGAAAGACCTTATCCATCAGTTCATCGCTTCGCTTGGTGACCATTCCGACGTGGATAGGGACTGGAAGCGTTTCGTCAAGGAACGAAAGGCCGAGGAACTCGAGCAGATCATATTGAGCGAGCAGGTTGATCGAGACGCGACGATACGATACGTTTTATGCGCAATGCGTTTCGCGACGGGGGCGTGCCAACGGCCGGCACGGCCCTTTCCATTGTCCTGCCCCCCGGGGGCCGTTTCTCACCCAGTGGCGAACGAGCAAAAACCAGAGAGCGCATTCTGGACAAGTTGACGGTGTTTTATGATCGTTACATTGGAATTGCCAGTAATGAATCCGATTCGAACGCAGGCCGAAAGTGAGTGCCTGACGCAACATCCCTCACCACGTCCGTTCCTTCAGCAGGTCCTGGATGGCCGCTTTCGGGACCGGCAGTTCGTCCATGCGGCCCTCCAGCCATTCCGAGAAATCCGCCTCCATACCGTCCGTCCACCGGTCGTCGATCTGGCCGGGCGTGTATTTTCCCTCCCGCAGCCGCTGCTTGCCGAACATATCCCTGAGCTGGACGAGTTCGGAGGTCTTCACCACGGTCTCCGCGAGGTGGGGCGGGATGAAGACGACCCCTTCGCGCTTGCCCAGGACGACATCGCCGGGCATGACCGTGGCCTGGCCGATGCGCACCGCGGTGTTGACGCCCAGGAGCATGATCGTGGGCGAGGCGTAGGAGGGGTGCCAGCCCCGGACGAAGCAGGCGAAATCTTCCAGTTCCTCGATGCCTTCCAGGTCCCGCACCGACCCGTCGAAGACCACGCCGTTGCCTGAATTGGCGTAAATGGCCGTGGCGAGGTTGTCGCCGATGATCGGTCCCTCGTCCACCTTGCCGTAGGTGTCCGCCACGTAGACGTCCCCGGGAACCAGCATGTCGATGGGCCAGGAGATCTGGTCGCCGATACAGCCGGCGGCGGCGCCTTTCGCTTCCATCACCGCGCGCATGGCCGGCCGCCGGGGCATGTACATGGCCGTCACCGCCCGGCCCGCGAGCGTCTTGCCAGGATGGGTCTGCGCCCATCCGCCCTCGAACTGGTGCTCGTAGCCTGCGCCGCGCATCACGCCCCAGGCCTGGGTGATGGAAACGTTCCTCATCCGCTCGATGATCCCGTCCGGTACTCTGGGCCGTCCGTCCGGAAAGCGTTCGCCGTCCCAGTCCGGCGTGTACTCGACGAGTTCCTCCGGACCCAGGTTCAGCGGGCAGAATTTGTCGGACATGGGTGCTCCTCGGACGTCAGGTTCGGCGGGACGTACCTACCGGAAATGGGTGCTCCTCGTGGAGATGTCCCGTCCGAGCCTTTGCATGTCCCGTCCGGGCCTTCGCGGACGCGATCAGTTTCCGACGACCTGTTCGTGGTCCCACTGCCACCGGGTGATCTTAAGGTCCCGGTCCGGCACGGCCAGCGCCCCGATGTAGTCCAGTCCGGGATCGACGGACGCCATGGACCAGCGGCCTGCCTCCAAAGGATCCCAGCGCGTGGCCCGCAATTCGGGCGGATCGTTTGGGTCGACGGAGACGTCGAACTGGTCGAGGGGGCAGGACAAGCCCTGGCCGATGGCCTTGACGAAGGCCTCTTTCCGCGTCCAGCAGGCCAGGAAGGCCTCGTCGCGCCGGTAACGCGGCATGGCTGCGAGCTCGTTGTATTCCCGGTCGGAAAAAACGCGGTGGGCGATCTTCAGCCGGTCCATGGTCGCGCGGCGGCGCAGGTACTCCACGTCGATCCCCACCGGCACGCCCGCCGTGACCGCGTATACGGCCAGGCCGTGGGAATGGGACACGTTGAACCGGATAGAAGTCGCCGGATGGGCGAGTTCCGGCTTGCCGTATTCGGTATAGCGGAAGCGCAGGTCGGCAGGCGCGACGGATACGTAGCCGGAAAGTAGGTTGCGAAGTACGGCCCGCGCAACCGTGAATCGATCTCCCGCGCTGCGCACGAGGAACCGATCCGCCCGTCCGAGTTCGTCGGCCGCCAGGAAACGCGCCAACTCCCCGACCCGGTTCCGCGGCAGATCGAGGACAGCCCGCCAGACGTGAATCTCGCCTTCCGCAGGCTGCCGTTCCCCGAACGGTTCGGCGGGCGCCGCCAGCCACGCCCTGGTGTACCCGATGGCGTCACCGTTCATAGACGATTTTTCCGCCTACGACCGTCAGGTCTACGTTCGCGTCCCCTATTTCCTCCGGCGGGATGGCCGTCAGGTCGCGGTCCAGGATCACGAAGTCCGCGAGCTTGCCGGCTTCCAGCGATCCCTTGATGTCCTCCTCGTAGGAGGCGTAGGCCGCGTCGATGGTGTAGCCGCGGAGGGCTTCTTCCACCGTGATCTTCTGCTCGGGCACCCATCCGCCGGGGTTCAGATCGTCCAGCGTGCGGCGCGTGACCGCGGCGTAGATCCCTTCGATGGGCGTTGCGGGCGCCACCGACCAGTCGCTGCCCAGTGCGAGCCGCGCCCCGGTGTCCAGCAGCGACCGGAAGGCGTAGGTCGTCTTGATCCGCTCCGGACCGATAACCTTTGTTGCCCATCTGCCGTCGTCGATGGCGTGGTAGGGCTGCATGCTGGGGATCACGTCCTGGGCGGCGAACCGTGCGATATCGTCCGGGTCGATGTGCTGAGCGTGCTCGATCCGGAAGCGGCGGTCCCGGGGACCGTTCTCGGCCGCGACACGCTCGAAGATGTCCAGCTGAACCCGGATGGCCCGGTCGCCGATGGCGTGGACCATCACGTGCAGGCCGGCCCGGTCGGCCCCGGAGGTCCACGCGTACAGCTCTTCTTTGGTGCTGATGAACAGGCCCCGGTCGTCCGGCGCGTCTGAGAAGGGATCCATGAAAGCGGCCGTGTGCGATCCCAGCGAACCGTCCACGAAGCCCTTCAGGCCGCCGAGGCGGACCCATTCGT
Source organism: bacterium (assembly GCA_965207085.1). Taxonomy (GTDB): domain Bacteria; phylum JAAXHH01; class JAAXHH01; order JAAXHH01; family JAAXHH01; genus JAAXHH01. The sequence goes on from CBDBLQ010000002.1 coordinate 1,922,766, forward strand.
CACCCCGGCCGGCCGAGTCGACCCGCGCCTCGAGCGTCTGCCAGTCCCAAAGCGGTATGGCGGCGTATATCCGCGTCTTTATCCGGCCCTCGGTCCGGGCCCGTTCGAAGACCGCCACGTTGCTCCACGAGCCCATATCGTGGACCGAAGTGACCCCCTGGGCCGCCACGTAGTCCATCGCCGAATCCAGGGCGCGGTCCTTCAAGGCGTCGGGCGCTTCGGGAATGACCCGGTCGACGAGGTACATGGCGTTGTCCTTCAGGATGCCCGCGGGTTCGCCGTCTTCATACCGTTCGATGGTGCCGCCTTCGACCTCCTCCGTATCCTTCGTCACGCCGGCGGCGGTCAGCGCGGCCGTGTTCGCCAGGGCCATGTGCCCGTCGAGCCGGTTGACCCACACCGGGTTGTCCGTCGTCACCGAATCGATCCAGTCCCGCCTGGGAAGCTCGCCGCCCCACTGCTCGTGGTCCCAGTCGCCGCCGAGGATCCAGACCCCGGGTTCCAGACCCCGGGCGAATTCGGCAATGCGGTCGATGAACACCTGCGGCGTAGGCGCGTCACGCAACTGGACGGACGAGAGGTTGAACCCGCCCGAAACGAAGTGCACGTGTGTGTCGATGAACCCGGGCGTTACGAAACGCCCGCCGCCCTCGATGACCCACGTCCCGACGCCGGTCAGGGCGTCTATCTCGTCGTTCGATCCCACCGCCAGGATGTGGTTTCCCGATACGGCCAGGGCCTCGGTCCACGCCCGGTAGGATTGCCCGGCCTGCCCGGATTGCCCGGCCTGCCCGGTCCAGACACGGGCGTCCCGGACGATAAGCGTGGCTGGCTCCTCAAGCGTGGCCGTCTCGTCGGAGTCCGCGCAACCCGCGGCCATAGCGAGCAGAGGAAGAGTCACCCAACTCAGTATTCCACGTAATTTCATGTCGATACTTTGTTCCCTCCGGCGCTCGGTCCGCCCCGCTTACCAGTCGGCCACGCTGCCGTCCGTGTCGTAGAAATGTTCGCCGCCCAGTTCCTCCCGGTACGGCGCCCGTTCGCTGATCGCCTGCTCGTCGATCTCGATGCCCAGCCCAGGTTTATCGGACAATTCGATATGGCCGTCTACGACCTTCCAGTTCTCCTTCAGGATGTCCCCGCCGAGTGCCCAGTCCACCTGTTCCTGGGCGAGGAAGTTCGGGATCACGGCGTCCACGTGCATGCAGGACGTGAAGGCCACGGGTCCGATGGCGCAATGGGGCAGTACATGGATGTAGTAGACCTCGGCCATGTTGGCGATCTTCTTCAGTTCGGTAATGCCGCCGGCGTGGGAACCGTCCGGCTGGATGTAGGCCGCGGCCTGTTTCTCGAAGACCTGGCGGAACTCCCAGCGGCTCAGCAGCCGCTCGCCCGTGGCGATGGGAAAGGTGACGTGGTCCGATACGAGCTTGAGGGCGTCCACGTTTTCCTGCGGCACCGGCTCCTCCACGAACATGGGCCGCATGTCCTTGATCTCGTGGCAGATCTCGATGGCCAGGGCGGGGGTCATCTTCCCGTGAAAATCGAAGGCGAGTTCCACGTCCGGTCCCACCCATTCCCGCATGAGAAAGGCGCATTCGACAAACTCGTCGATGACGGCCGGCGGCTCATGGCCCCGCCACTTGCCGCCGGGGCCGGACTTGAAGGCCGTATACCCGTTTTCCAGCAGCATGTCCAGTCGTTTCCGGGCCGCGGCCTGGGTTTCCTCGGACCGGCTGCCGATGCCCCAGTGGGCGTAGACGCGGATGCGGTCCCGGACGGGGCCGCCGAGCAGCTTGTAGACGGGAACGCCGTAGTGCTTGCCGGCGATGTCCCAGAGCGCCTGGTCCAGGGCGGACAGGGCGGTCATGAGGATGGCGCCGCCGCGGAAGAAGGCCGAGCGGTACATGTGCTGCCAGTGATGCTCGATGCGCAGCGGGTCCTTGCCGAGGAGATAGTCGGCCAGCTCACGCACCGCGCCTTCCACGCTTTCGGGCTTCCCTTCGAGGGTAGACTCTCCCCAGCCTTCAAGGCCCGTGTCCGTGGTGACCTTGACGAGCCGGGTCCGGTGGCGGGGGAAGAACTGTTCGACGGATGCGACTTTCATGGCGACTCCCGGCGCCGGGACCATGCCCCGTTCACGTCTTTACGAGGAATCAGGCTGGATGGACGACCCGCGTCATCTGCCGAAAAGCTGCCCCGGATTGATGGCCTCAATAGCGTAACCGGCCGGGACGACGAATATGGAGGGGTCGACGGTGTGGGGTTTCACTTCGGTCGCGGTCAGGGTCATGGACATGGCCGTCCCGGGGAAGGACGTGGTGATCCGCAGCGGGAAACCGGACAGGCCCTCGGTCCAGAAGGGCATGCTGTCCTTCAACGCATTTCCGAGGGAGGCGGCCAGGTCCAGCTGAATCGCGTCGGTGACCCACATGTACTGGGTCATCGCGCCGGAGGGATTGACCCGGTTGATTCTGTACTTCCTGCATTCGTAGCCGGCAATGACGGTCGTTTCGTTCTCGTCGACGATAACCGGTGCGATCCGTTCTTTCAGGCCAGGGTCAGGGATGATCTCGTAGGCCTTGCTGTTCATGTGGCTTATGACGAATCCGCGGCCCGTGGATCCGTCGATGACGACTTCGCCCATCGTCAGGCCGATCATGCCGCCCCGCATGAGGATCTTGGTCTGGCCGCCCTTGATGTAGAGGGTGTACGACTCGGGCACCAGCATGGTGACCTGGGCCCGTTCCTGCAGGCCGCCGCCGCTGAACGCCACGTTGAAGTCGAGGCTGCCTTCGAAAGCGCCTTCCCGCAGCTGGGCCGATGCCGGTGGAAAGGGCGCCAGGACGAGGCCCAGCAGTACCGGGACCGCCGCGTATCTAGTCACGTCTCTCTGACCCCGTCTGGTTCGTGGTTTACGATAGGCGGAGGATGCTACTCTTCGGATATGATGGTGAGTTCACCGGCGTGACAGGTGTAGCAGGTCACCAGTTGCAGGTCTTCCTTTTTCATGACGTTGCTGTTGATGGCCGTCACCTGTTCGTTGACCTGTTCCACGAGCCTGATGAACTCGCGGCCGATGAGCTTGGCTTCCTTTTCGTCGCTGGCGTAGTCTTTCAGATTGTGACAGTAGTCGCACTTCTCCCCGATGCCGCTGCTGACCGACTTCATGTATTCGCGGATATCCCGGGTAGAGAGTTCCGTCAGGACCTGGACGTTCTGGGGGGTGCGCTGGGCGTCCACGGTTGCGTCGACCAGGACCGTCATCACGAAGCAGGCGGCTATCACCGGTATGATCCGTTTCATCGCGACTCCTTTCGTCGTGGGCGTTGCGGACATTGTTGCGCGTCGCCGGTCCTTCTCCGCGCCACGGGCGGTTCGGGCAACTTAGGTACGCTCCCCCGCGCTGTCAAGGGCTTTCAGGTCCGTCTCCCGTCCCGCAGGACCGTCTTATTTGTATTGACAGGTTCGCCCGTTTATCTATTCACTACCGGTGTCCGGTCCGGTACCGGCGGCGCTCCCTCGCCGCAAGGCATTTAGGGGAATGCGCCCCGGTGGAAAGCCCTCCAGGACATGCGCGCGGAGTATGGTTCCGGGGTGCGCTCTCCGTGTGTGCGCCTGGGCGGTCGTCCCGGCCGGACCGTCGCTTGCCGTTTTAAGAATACCCACCTGGTATACACCGTGATTGATTCGGTCCTATATGTGCTCGGCCTGATCGGGGCGTCCGAGCATCTGTCCTTCAGAACCACGATCCCTTTCTGGGTCATCGTGCTTTTCGCCCTGTCCGTGGCCGGGCTCGTCGTCCTGTTCTACCGCCGCATGCCCGTGGCGACTTCCACCCCGATGAAATCCCTGCTCACCGGGCTGAAGATCCTGCCCCTGCTGCTGGTCGTTTTCTGTCTCATGGAACCCGTCATCGTAGCGTCCGAAGTCTCGCCCCGCCGGGGTTTCCTCCTGATGCTGTTCGACGACTCAGGGAGCATGAGCATTCAGGACGCGACGCAGGGCCTTTCCCGCGTGGAAGCGGTAAAGCGCCGGTTCGGGGATGACGGACTGCTGGAGGAACTCGCCGCCCGGTTCAGGCTGAGGTCCTACCGGTTCGCGGACCGGACCGAACGGGTCCCGGGTATCGGGGAACTGGACGCTTCCGGGCCCGCGACGGACATGGCGGGAGCGCTCGCACAGGCCGCCGGCGAATTCAGGGACCTGCCCGTGGCCGCCGTGGTGCTGGTGACCGACGGCGCGGACAATACGGGCACGGGTACGGACAAGCTGGCCAACGCGGCCGCGTACCTCGCATCGCAGGACACGCCGGTCCATGCCGTGGGCGTCGGCCGGGAACGGATCGACCGGGACGTGGAGATTCTCAAGGTAGCCGCCTCGGACCGGGTTACGGAAGGTACCATAACCGACCTGGTCGTCACCCTTCGGAGTTCGGGGTATTCCGGCCGGACCATCGACCTGGACATCAGGGAGGGCGGTCGCGTCGTCCAGACGGTGCCCGTGCGTCTGGGCGGGAACGGTGACATCCAGCGGGTCCAGGTGTTTCTCTCGCCGGAATCGCCGGGCATCCTCGAATACTCGGCCGAAATCGCCCCGCAGAACGAGGAGACGATCGCGGAGAACAACGCGCAGGCCTTTCTGCTGGACAACCGGGCGAAAACCGGACGGGTCCTGTACGTGGAAGGGTATCCCCGGCGGGAGTTCAAGTTTATACGAAGAGCCCTGGAAGAAGATCCCAGGATCGATCTGGTCTCGATAGTCCGGATCTCACCGGACGGAAGGATCTACCGCCAGGGCATCCGGGATCCGAAGCGGGAGCTGACGGCGGGATACCCCCGAAGCCGCGAGGAGCTGTTTGCCTATGACGCCGTCATCTTCGGGGATATCGAGTCGGACTGGTTCACGCCCGAGCAGTTGCGGCTCACCGAATCCTTCGTGAGCGACCGCGGCGGCGGCTTCCTGATGATCGGCGGACTGAGCGCCTTCCGGGAAGGCGGGTACGCGGGAACGCCGATCGAGGACCTGCTGCCGGTTCGGCTCACCGGCGAAGCTTGGGCCATGGGCATCGTCGATCAGGCCTTTCTCCTCGAACCGGCCGCGGAAGGGATCGACCATCCGCTGCTCCGTTTCGGGTCTACCTTGGAGGAAAACAGCGCGATCTGGAGCGAGTTGCCGGAACTGATCGGTTACAACCGGATCGGCGGCGCGAAACCCGGCGCCGCCGTGCTGGCGATCGACCCGAAGGCGGACGCGCTGGAAGGGTCGAACGTGGTCCTGGCGGTTCAGCGTTATGGAAGCGGGCGATCCATGGCCTTTACCGGTTTCAGCACGTGGCGCTGGCAGATGCATCTTCCGTCGGAAGATCAGTCGCACGAACGGTTCTGGCGCCAGATGATCCGCTGGGTCGCCCTGTACGCCCCCGGGCGGGTAACGGTTGCCACGGACCGGACGAACTATGGCGGACACGAGCCGGTGATCATCGAAAGCCGCTTGTTCGACCGGGAATTCGAACCCGTCGACGGCGCCGAAGTGTGGGCCGACGTCACCGGTCCCGCCGGACGTACGGAGGCCGTGCGGCTCGAGCGGACCCTGGGAAGGGGCGGACAGTACCAGGGCGAATTCCGGCCCGCACTGGGCGGGACGCACAAGGTGGAGGTGTCGGTCCGTTCCGGGGATGGTGAGTTGCTGCGGGACCAGACCGGGTTTACCGTGGCCCCATCGGCCGCCGAATTCACGAACGCGGGACTTCGCCGGGAAGAACTCGAAAGGCTCGCGGCGTCCACGGGGGGCACGTACCTGCCGCTGTCCGATGCGGGACAGCTGACGGAACGGATCGCGCCCGTTGAGGATACGGCGACATCGATCCGCGAAAGGGAACTGCGGGACGCCCCCTTCCTGTTCGCGGCCATTCTGCTCTTCCTGTGCACCGAGTGGTTCCTGAGACGCCAGAAAGGACTGTCGTGATGGGCCGGGTCAGCCTGGCTACGGGCATGTTCGCTTGCCTGCTGTCCGCGGGGCTGCTGTCCGCTTGCGTGCTGTCCATTTGTGTGCCGTCCGCGGTGTGGTTGCCGGTTCATGCGGCTGACTCGCCGCGCCCTACGGTCGACGCGCCGGAGCGGGAGGCCGATCCGGCTCATGCTGAGGCCGATGCTCCGGAGCGGGAGGCCGATCCGGCAACGAGTCCGGCGCGGCGAGGCGACGAAGCACCGCGGCAGGGGGCCACCCCACAGGACATGAATTCCGCGGGACCGTCGTCGGGCGTGCGATACGGCCTGGTCATCGCGGGTCTCGGCGGCGAGAAGAAGTACGTGGAACAGCATCTGGCCTGGGCGCGCGGCTTCTACGAGGTGTTGAAGACCGAACACGGTTACACGGAAGACCGGTTGTTCCTGCTGGTCGAAGACCCGGACGCCGCAGGTAGCCCCCCGGCCGTGAAGTCCACGCTTACGGAGATCCGGACCGCTCTGGCCGAGTTGGCGCGCCGGGTGCGTCCCGGCGATGATCTGTTCGTCGTGCTGATCGGCCATGGCAGCGCCACGGGCACGGGCCCCAGGCTGAACATACCTGGCCCCGACCTGACGGCGAACGCGCTCCGCGACGCGCTTGGTGAGATCGAGACCCGGTACACGGTCGTGGTGAACGGTGCGAGTTCCAGCGCTCCATTCATCGACGCGCTCAGCGGTCCCGGCCGCGTGATCGTAACGGCGACCAAGAGCGGCGCCGAACGACTGTCCACGGTCTTCCCGGAACACCTGCTCGACGCACTGAAAGCGCAGGCGGGCGACCTGGACAAGGACGGGCGGGTCTCCGTGCTGGAGTCCTTTGTCTACGCGAGGAACAAGACCGCGGAGTGGTACGAAGGCCAGGGGCTGCTGGCTACCGAGCATGCCCTGCTCGACGACAACGGAGACGGGCGGGGTACCCGGGAACCGGGACCCGGCGGTACGGACGGGACGCTGGCCGGCAGGGTATATTTCGGACGCTGGCCGGAAGACACTGCGGGGACAGGCACGCCCGGTGGGCAGGCGCTGCAGGCACGCATGGAGGAACTGCGTTGGTTGATCGACGAGCTCAGGGCCCGGAAGGAACAGGAGGACCCGGAGGAATATGCGGCACGCATGGAGGAACTGCTGATCGAACTGGCCCGGGTGACCCGCCAACTCAGGGAGCTTCAGGCGCAGGAAGACCGACGGCCGTGACCCTTTCCGTCTTGTCCTTGACGCATGGCCCGGAGCCGTTAACATATGGAGCGGTCGAAGCAGTGAACCGCGTCCGGGTAAGTGGTCCGCAGGCGACGGCGACACACCGGGCGGCGGCCCAGACGGACACGTCCTGGACGGCGACACCCCGGACGGCGACACGGAATGTGCCCCCATGACAGCAATCGTTTCCATTCGAGGTCGAGAAATACTGGACTCCAGGGGGAACCCCACGGTCGAGGCCGAGGTGCGGCTGTCCGGCGGCGCTTTCGGACGGGCGATTGTCCCGTCGGGCGCATCCACGGGCGCCCACGAGGCGCACGAGCGCAGGGACGGCGACGATTCGCGCTACCTCGGCAAAGGCGTGCTCGGGGCCGTTGCCAGCGTCAACGGTGAAATCGCCGCGGCGCTGCGCGGCCGGGACGGGACCGACCAGGCCGGGGTGGACCGCGCCATGATCGAACTCGACGGTTCGGCCAACAAGGACGTCGTCGGCGCCAACGCCATTCTCGGCGTGTCGCTGGCGGTGGCCCGCGCGGCGGCGGCGGGGGCCGGCCTGCCGTTGTACCGGTACCTCGGGGGCGACCGGGCCTGCGAGCTCCCGGTTCCCATGATGAATATCCTGAACGGGGGATCCCACGCCGACAACAACGTCGACCTGCAGGAGTTCATGATCATGCCCGTGGGCGCCTCCACCTTCTCCGAAGCGTTGCGCATGGGCGCCGAGGTCTTCCACAGTCTCAAGACGGTGCTCCGGAAGAATGGGTACGCGACCGCCGTGGGCGACGAAGGCGGATTTGCCCCGGACCTCTCATCGAACGCGGAGGCCGTCGAGATGCTGATGTCGGGCATTTCCGATGCCGGTTACGTACCGGGCGCCGACGTGGCGATCGCCCTCGACGCGGCGGCTTCGGAGTTCCACGAACAGGGCATATACCGGCTGGAAGCGGAACCCCGGCCCGATAAGACCGCGGAGGAATTGATCGAATACTACGCGGACTTGGCCGGCAGGTACCCCGTCGTTTCCATCGAAGACGGCGTGGCGGAGGACGACTGGAACGGGTGGAAGAGGCTTACCGACCGACTCGGCGATGAAGTGCAGCTCGTCGGCGACGACCTCTTCGTGACCAACACCGGACGGCTTTCCCGGGGTATCCGAAGCGGCGTCGCCAACAGCATTCTGATCAAGATCAACCAGATCGGCACGCTGACGGAGACGTTCGAAGCCATCGATATGGCGCAGTCCTCGGGATACACGGCGGTGATTTCCCACCGGTCCGGGGAAACGGAAGACACGACGATCGCGGACATCGCGGTGGCGAAATCGGCCGGCCAGATCAAGACCGGTTCCCTCTGCCGTTCCGAGCGGACCGCGAAGTACAACCAGTTGTTGCGGATCGAAGAAGAGCTTGGCGACAGGGCCAGGTACGCGGGCCGGACCATCCTGTGCCGGGACGCATAGGCGGAGTACGTCCCATGTCCAATACGGGACCTTTCCAATCCGATCCCTCGGCGGCGACAGATGAATCGGCAGCGTCCGATGCCTCGAGGGCGTCCGTGGCAGGGCGGCGCCGACGGACCAGGAAGCGGACGCGTTTGAGGTGGTTCGTCCTCGCCGTGATCGCCGTCGTGTTCGGCTACGTCTATATCGGTGGGAATTACGGCTGGTACAACATGTGGAAACTCAGGGAGCAGCGATCCCGGCTACAGGCCGATTTGAAGGAACTGGAATCCAGGGAGCGCGTTCAGATCGGCGAACTGGAACTGCTGGAGGGCGATGCCGGGACGGACGACCGGACGCGCTTCGAATTGGAGAGGCGGGCCCGGGAGGAACACGGCATGGTCCGGGAAGACGAGTTGATATACCGATTCCCCGCTGAAGCCGATTCCGCAGAAACCGATTCCGTAGAAACGGATTCCACAGGAGTCAAGACGTCGGAACCCGCCCGCTGAAACGACATCCTCCCGGGAACCACCGGGCCTCCTCATGGCCATACGATCCTCGGAAGCCATCGTTCTTAACCGGATCCCGCTTGGGGATACCAGCCTCCTGGTCACGGTGTACGCGCGGGCGTTCGGAAAGGTGAAGCTCGTGGCCCGCGGGGCGCGGCGTCCGAAGAGCAGGATGGCGTCCTCGCTGCAACCGCTGTGTGTGATCACCGTATCGTACAACCATCGCGAGAACCGTGAACTGCAGCGTCTTTCGAAAGTCGAGGCGGGGCCGTACTTCAGGCGGATCGGGGAAGACCTCACGAAGGTGGCCTATGCCAGCGCCGTCTGCGAACTGGTGAACCGGTTCGTCCTCGGCGAAGAACCCGGCGAACAACTCTTCGGACTGATCTTCCGCACGCTGGAAGCCATAGACCGGCTGTCCGCGGACGCGTGCGAAATACTGTTCTGGCGCTTTCAGATCGAATTTGCCGACGCCTACGGCACCGGTCCGGAGTTCGCCGCCTGCCTGGGTTGCGGGGAGCGCCCGGAGGAAGCCTCGGTCCGATTCAGTCCGTCCCTGGGCGGGATCCTCTGCCGGAGCTGCCAGGCGCAGGACGGCGAGGCCATGCAACTCTCCCTGGGCACCACCCGGCTGCTGTCCCGTGTGCGCGAAATGCCGCTGGAGCATCTGCCCCGGCTCAAAGCCGTCGGGACGTCCCGACGGGAGATCCAGCGCGCCATCCGCGCCTTCTACCTGTACCAGATGGACGACGGGCGGGAGCTGAAGTCGCTGAAATTCCTGGAGTCCATCGAGGAGGACGAGCGGGAGCGCAGGCCATGAAGGAGCGCAGGCCATGAAGGAGCGCAGGCCATGAAGGAGCATGGAAAAAAGTATGACGTCTTGACCTGGGGCGAAGGTTTTCTGCGCCTTACCCCGAGGGGGCGGGAGCGGTTTGAGCAGGCCGCCGGTTTCGACGCGGCCGTGTCCGGCGGCGCGCTGGAGACGGCGGTCGGTCTCGCAAGGCTTGGCCTGCGGACGGCTTGGCTCTCCGCCGTGGGCGACACGCCCCTGGGCATGAAACTCGTCAACAAGGTCCGGGAGCACGGCGTGGACACCCGCCACGTCGGCCGCGTACCCGGGGGCCGCACCGGGCTGTGCTACACCGAGACGGGCAGCGCGCCCCGGCCGCCCCGGTACTGGTACGACATGGAAGGTACCGCCTTTCGTGCCGTCCCTCCCGGTACGGAGGACTGGGCTGCGGCCCGCGACGCGGCCGTCTTTCACCTGGACCTCACGGCGCCCATGCTCGATGCCCCGAATGCCTGCAGGCTGGAATCTGCCCTCGCGTCCGCCAGGGCCGCTGACCACCCGGTCAGCATCCTGCTGGATGTTCCGGAAGGGGAGCGTCTCTCCGCCGCGGTCGGCACCAGCGTGCTCGGCCTCGTGGAGACCGCGGGAATCGTCATGATGACCCGACTGGCCCTGGAGACGATTTGGGGTTTCGAAGGTCCGTTGGAGGCGGCGGCCGACCTGGCGCGCAGCCGGTTCGATTCGAAGCACGCGGCTGTCTTGGAGCATCGCTTGACCGCCGAGGGGGCCGCGAACTGGGCCGCCGTCGCGGTTTCACCGTCCGGAGAGACCTTCGAGGAGCGGTCGGAGGAGATCAGGGCGGTCGATACCGACGGGGCGCTGGGTGCCTTCACGGCGGGTTTTCTCCTCGGCTTCCTGGAGGACTGCACCCGTTCCGCCCTTCAGTACGGCAGCGCCGCCGCCGCGCTTTCCTGCTCCATTCCCGGACCGCTCAACTGGTTCACCCGGGACGACCTTGAAGCGCAGGTCGAGGGAACCGGATCGGGACTCCGGCGTTAGCTAGACCGGAACCGGATTGGACCCTGCCTTATTCGTTTTTTTGCGTTAGAATCGAAGAAAAGTGCATCCGTAATGTATATATGTAGATAGCGTCGTCGCACCCGCGGGAACACCGTTCGCAGAAACCATGGACGGCTCGATGACCACAGCAGTTCCCTTCGACCGTCCGCCCCGGGATGAATCCCACAAAAGGAGGCATCAAAATGGCAGGAAGATATCTTGCAGCGCGGTCCATCGCGCTTCCGAAGACCTTCGTCTCTGACGCAGGCACGCCGTTCTCGTCTCCGGAGTGTTGTTGGGGCATTCCCTGAGTCCCGGACCCGATCAGGGGAACTGACGCACGTCCTCCGGAGCCGCGAGACCTACGTCACGCGGTGTTTTTTTGTCCTTGAACGAATCGAACCGGAGGTAGAATCACTTCATGTATAATCCTGAATTCTGGGAAATCCGATTGGACCAGGGCGACCTGGAGCAATATCCCAATGAAGCGAATATCTGGTACGAGACGGGGGAGGATCGGGTGCACAGGTACCAGCGCGAAGACCGGGTGGACGAACTAGCCGACGCGGTCTACGATTTCCTCTCCCAGTATCTGACCCAGAAACAGTGCGAGGTCGTGGTGCTGTATTTCATCTACCAGAAGACCCAGCAGGAGACCGCGGAGATCCTGGGCATCTCCCGCAGGGTCGTGAGCCAGCACCTGTTCGGGATCTGCCGGGACGGAAAGCACATCGGCGGCGCGGTAAACAAGCTGCGCAAGCTGTGCGCCCGGCACGGAATCGACTTTCATTCGGCCGAGCGGTCGTTCGAGACGCAGGAATACAGCGAACAGCTCGCCATTTCCGCCTGAAACACGATCCCGTTACGCTTCATGCCACTACGAAAAAGCCGCCGGAATCTTCATCCGGCGGCTTTTTGGTGTAAGCGACCGAATGGGGAAAGCGACTTGATTGATGGATCGTGATCGATTTTCGGAGGCCATGGAACGCATCGACGCGGCGAACGGCGCCGACCCGGAATCCGAAGAAGTCGACGGCCGGCCGATGCCGAAAGCGCTCCTGTACGGCTTGCGGATGTCGGCCTGCCTGGAAGACCTGGCGCCCGGCGCGTCGGAAGCACTGCGGCTGGCCGTGCGCTGCCAGCACATCCAGCGGTGGAAAATACCCCGCGGCGATTTTCCCGTGGGCCGGCTCGGCTATCGGCAGTGGCGCACGGAACTGGCCTGGTACCACGCCCAGACCGCGGGCGCCATCCTGCGGGATGCCGGTTATGACGAAACCCTCGTAGACCGCGTACAGGCCCTCGTCCGGAAAGAGCGCTTCAAGGCCGACCCCGAGGCGCAGACCCTTGAGGACGTCGCCTGCCTGGTGTTTCTCCGGCACTATCTGCCCGCGTTCGCGAGAAAGCAAAGTGAGGAGAAACTGGTCGAAATCCTGGCGAAGACCTGGAAGAAGATGTCTCCCGCAGGCCGGGAGGCGGCGCGGGATATTGATCTTGCGCCCGCGTTGAATTCGTTGCTGGACCGGGCGGTCCGGGCGGGTCGGGCGACCTGAACCAGCCGGCTGGACAGCCAGTTGCAGCAAGAGATGGCCCGGCGTGGCGACGCGCTGCTTCCCGCCGGCCATTACCTGGAGCGGTTCGGCTACGAAGTGAACGAAGCCGGGGCGATTCCCTACGAGACGGTGATTCCCCCCGCCTGGTAGACCCGATAGGCCGGACCATGGCGGGACAACTTGAGATGGTGATGAGATGATGATGAGATGATGAGGAGACGACCATGGCGGAACAAGCCAATCTGCGGCTGATCGACCCCGTGCGGGATGCCGCCGCGATCGCCGAGATGTGGAACGAAAGCGACGGCGAATGGCCCGGCACCTGGAACGGCGGCGTGCCCACGACGGCGCGGGACATCCGTGACTGGCACGAAAAGGAGGAATACACCGCGGTCTTCGTCTGGGACGAAGGGGAGAAGATCGGCGGGTACTGTTCCCTGGTATACGACAAGGACGACGGCGAGGCCCTTTACCTCGCACTGTTGAACGTATCGCCGTGCTTCCAGGGCAGGAGCATCGGCCGGCGGATGCTCGTCCGCTCGGTGGAGAAGACCATCGAGGACAAGAAGTACCACCTGGACCTCGATACCTGGTCGGGGAACGTGAAGGCGATGGCGCCTTACAAGCGGACGGGCTTCTTCTGGGACGCCGGAGGCTGGCCGATCATGCGCAACTACATGCCCGCCATCCTCGAGATGCCCTGTACGCGGTGCTTCTTCGACCGGCACGACTGGTACGAGTCGCTGGAGCGGCGGATCGACCAGCTTCCCGACGACGAAACCTGGGAAGGGCTGCGGGTTTTTACCTACCGGTTTACGGCCCGTGGGGCGTCGGTCTCTGGTGGCACGGCCGGATCTGGCGCGGATGAAGCAGGGCCTGCCGGGGACGAGGAGGAACTGACGGTCCGGGTGGATCGCGAGGCGCGTCACGTAACCGCCGTGGAGACGGCGGAGTTGTCCGCCTGGGCGACGGTGGACGACATCGAGCCGGTGCGGGGCGGGCAGACCGTCCTCAGGTGGAAACTGGAGAACCGGAAGGACGTGCCGGCCGCCGTCGCGTTGACGGCGAAAGAGACGGGCGACCTGTCCATCGACTACCACTGCCGGAAGACGTTGGCACCCGGTGAGACGGTCTCCCTCGAAGCGCCGGTGAGCGTGTCGGCCAAAGCCGAATCCGTGGACGTGAAAAAGACCGCGCCGAGGGTCCGCACCAGCATACGTTGGGACGATCTTCCCATCGACCTCGCCACCGGTATCCGGCCGCGGATCGAGATGTCCTTTTCCGTCGATCCCGGGGAGATCACCCTGGCTCCCGGCGCACCGCGGCAGGTACGCGTGACCCTTCACAGCCAGTTGGCCGAAGACGTCGAAGCGCAGGTCCGCGTGACGGCATCGGACGGCCTCTCGGTGGACCGGAGCGCCCGATCCGTCGCGGTACCTGCCCGGGGATACGGAGGATTCGAAACCGTCCTCGAGGCGGACCGCCCGGGTGTATTCGAACTGACCCTTTCGGGCCGCCTGGAACGGGAGGACGGACCGGTCGACCTGGCGGATGCGAAACACGCCGTCTTCGCTTTGGCGCCGGGCGGGCTGCTGTACCACCAGGATGGCGCCGTACGGTTCGAGAACGAGATCTTCCGGGCAAACCTGGAGGCCGAAGGCGGCCAGTTGAAGATCAGCGACCGGGCCACAGGGAGGCACCTGGGAACGGAAGGCGGGCGTCCCATACCGCCGAAGTGGCCCAGCGAATACAGCGAGTCGGACTTCAGGCTGAAAGCCGAAGGGGACGGGCACGGCGTGGTCCTCACGGCAACCTATGCACCCCGGAAGACCCCCGGCCTCGTCTTCAGCCGGATCATTCGCATGAACGCCGGACCGGTCATTACCGTGGAACACACGCTGGAGAATACCGGCTTCGAATCCCGCGCCTCCCGCCTCTACCAGTTCGTCACGAACGGGGGGCCGTACCAGGCGACGCTGGCGCTTCCGCTCCGGGAAGGGATACTCAAGGCCCGTTGCAGCGATCGGCCCGTACCGGACGACCACGATTTCAAGACGGGCGACAGCTACGCGGAATCGTGGGGCGCCTTCGAAATGCCCCATGGCACGATGGGGGTCCTGTGGCCCGACAGCCCGGACGAGGTCGAATGGAACGGTTTTGAATTCCAATCGGTGAGCGCGGAGACGACCTGTGCGCCCCAGTCCCGGGTATCCTTCGGCGCCCTGAGACTGCGCGTCGGGGACGGCGGCTGGCAGGGCGTGCGCCGGCTGTGGCGGCGTATCCAGGGGGAACCGGTCAGAGAAGGCGAGCCCGCCCCGCGGATCCTGGATGAAATCGAGGCGTCCACCGATCCTTCCGTAGCCTTGGTAAACGGGGACGAGACCGACCTCCGGTTCCGGATTGCCCAGTGGAAGTCCCGTAAGGCCAGCGGAACCGTTTCCTTCGTCATGACCGACGGCTGGCGGTGTGACCCGCCGTGGGTTTCATTCTCCGAGATCGACTGGCGGCAACCCTTCGAGGGTTCGGTGCGGCTTTCCACGTCCCGGCCGCCTGGCGTCTACACCGGCCGCATGGTGCTGGACAGCGGGGAGCGCGGCGCGGAGGTCGAGCTGCCCCTCGTCCGGCTGACGGATGGATCGGCCGTGGAAATCGACGAGGTCGAATCCGGGGGCCACAGGGTGTATACCATACGAAACCAGCGGCTCGAAATCGACGTGGCACCCTCCTTCCTCGGAACGGTGAGCGCCATCCGGGATGCCGGCGGCGAATGCAACCACCTGGCTTCCGCCTTTCCCGAACCCGGAGCCTTCGGATGGAGCTACCCCTGGTATGGCGGGCTGCAGCCCGAGATCGTATCGGACCGCATGTCCTGGACGGCGTCCCTCGAAGACGAGAGGTTCGCGGCGGAGCCCGTCTCTTATCGCGCCGGAGGCCTCGAATGGACGGGCTTGCGACAACGGACGGCGTTGTCCAAAGAGGCGTCCCGCGGCCTGACCCTGGAACTCGATACCCTGACCCTTGGGGGCGGAACGGTCATCAAACTGGTCTGGAGGCTGCTGAACGAAAGCGACGCGCACCGGCACTTAAGGGGCGGATGGCATCTGTTCCTGAAGCCCGACGGCGAGATGGACGACACCGTTCTGTTCTCGGCGGACAGCGAGCGGAAGCAGCGTCCGTGGTATGTCGAACAGGATGGCGGACACTGGGCCGCTGCGGCCAACCCGCGCACCGGGCGGACATTCGTGCTCGTTTCTTCGGGGAACGGCGTCCGGATGGACAGCTGGGGCGCCGACGGGGGTCACATGAAGCTCATGCGGGGTCACGAGGTGGCCGCCCGGGGAGTCAGCGAGGAAACCGCTTACCTGGTCCTGGCCGGGTCAAGAGAAGAAGCGCGGCGTTACGCGGTGTTGAAAGACCTGCGATGATTCTTGCGCAGCCGGGAATTTCCGGTTTGAAGGACTACTGGGCGAGTCGGCCAGACCGGGGACGGACGGACCGTATCATCCCGGCAGGCTGTTCGAACCCCAGAGGTCGGTGTTTTCCGTCAGGATCTCGGGACCGTCGGACAGGATCGCTACCGTGTGCTCGAAATGGGCGGACAGGCGTCCGTCGACGGTGGAGGTCGTCCATTCGTCGTCGAGGACCCTGGTCCGGTGCGCGCCCGCGCACACCATGGGTTCGATGGCGATGACCATGCCCGGTTTGAGCCGGATGCCGCGTTGCGGCCTGCCGTGATTGGGGACCTGTGGTTCCTCCCAGAGACTGCGGCCGATCCCGTGTCCGCACAGGTCCCGCACCACCGAGTATCCGTGAGATTCCGCGTATTGCTGCACCGCGTGCCCGATGTCGCCGATGCGGTTTCCCGGCTTCGCTTCCTCGATCCCCTTGAAGACCGATGCCCGCGTGACGTCCAGCAGCCGCTGCGCTTCCGGTGAAACGCGGCCGACGGGGAAGGTGAAGGCCGTGTCGCCGTGGTACCCGTCGATGATCATAGCGAAATCGAGACTGAGGATGTCCCCCTCCTCGACTTTGCGCCGCGGACTGGGGATGCCGTGCACGATCTCATCGTTGATGGACGCGCAGATCGTGGCGGGAAAGGGCGGATGGAAGGTGGGCCGGTACCCGAGGAAAGAAGAGGTGCCTCCGAAATCCCGGATCATCTTGCGGGCGATCCGGTCCAGTTCGGAGGTCGCGATGCCCGGCCTGACGGCTTCACCCATGCGTTGCAGCGTCGCGGTCGCGGCCTGGCCGCTGCGGCGGATGGTCTCGATCTGTTTTTCGGTCTTGAGAATGATACCCATAGCCGTTGCCACACGAAATCCGGCACGCAATCGTCGGATGCCTGGCGCGCCCGGGCATGCGCTTGACCGGCGCGACCTTAAAACGCACCTTGCATGATAAGCGGGAAGGCGGATTAGTCAAGGGCAATAAGGTGGACCAGCCTAGTCACGCATGGTCGCGCCCGCTTCGAGGTGTCCCCTGAAATACCTTGTCCCCCTTTGGGGTGTCGTGTATGTTCTGTCGCGGGTTTTGCGCCGGGTTTCCCGGCTGCAATGGGATGAAAGCGAATTCACCGGCAAACAGGAGTAAAGTGAACAGGATCATGGACCAATCGGCGCTCAACGAAGCACCCACGCGTAAGTGGCTGACCTACCGGCCGGAGATCAAGCTCATCGACTGCACCATTCGGGACGGCGGCCTGATGAACGACCACCGTTTCGACGCGGATACCGTCAGGGCGGTCTACCAGGCCTGCGTCGCCGGCGGGATCGACTACATGGAAATCGGGTACATCAACTCGCGGCAGATCTTCTCCCCCGATGAACACGGGCCCTGGAAGTTCTGCGCCGAAGAGGACATCCGCGGCGTCGTGGGCGACAACGACTCGGCCGTCAAGCTGGCGGCGATGGCCGACGCGGAGAAGTCGGACTACAAGACCGATATCCTGCCGGCCGAGGACAGCGTGCTGCACATGATCCGGATCGCCACCTACATCCACCAGATACCACTCGCGCTGGACATGATCCAGGACGCCCACGAGAAGGGCTACGAGACCACGTTGAACCTCATGGCGGCGTCGACGGTTCCGGAAAGCGAAATGGACGAGGCGCTCTCCATGCTCGTCGAATCGCCCGTGGACGCCATCTACGTGGTAGACAGCTTCGGCGCCCTGTACAGCGAACAGATCGAAGCGCTCGTGGACAAGTTCCTGAACGCCCTGCAATCCACCGACAAGGAAGTGGGCATCCACGCCCACAACAACCAGCAACTGGCCTTCGCCAACACGATACAGGCGCTGATCCGCGGGGCGAACTACCTGGACGCCAGCCTCGCCGGTCTCGGCCGCGGCGCCGGCAATTGCCCCATGGAACTGATCGTCGGATTCCTGCACAACCCGAAGTTCCGCCTGCGTCCGCTGCTGGACTGCATCCAGTACCACGTCGAGCCGATGCGGGCCGAACTGATGTGGGGGTTCGACATTCCCTACATGATCACGGGCCTGATGAACCAGCATCCCCGGTCGGGCATGCGGTTCAACGCGGCGAAGGAAAGGGGCAGCATGGCCAGATTCTACGACGAGATGGAGGACGCCGGCTGACGCGGCGCCCGGAACCCGGCAGGGCAAGGTCCCGATAGGCCCTTCGCCACCCACCGGCGTCCGGCGCCGGCCTCCCCCGCACGCCCATGATAACCCCGCTTGAACAGCGCATCGTGGATCAGGTACGCGTCCTCCGCGACGACATGATCGGGTTTTTGCGGGAGTTGATCCAGATTCCCTCCGTGAATCCGCCGGGTGACGGATACCTGGACTGCGCCCGGCTCGTGGGCGAGCGGTTGAGCGCGCTGGGTTTCGAAACCCGGTTCGTGACCGCCGCCGGTCATCCGGACCATTCCGACGAACACCCCCGGGTCAACGTGGTGGGCCGGCTTCCCGGCCGGTCGCCGATGCCCACGCTGCATTTTAACGGCCACACCGACGTGGTTCCGCCAGGCGAACACTGGACGGTCGATCCCTTCGGCGGCGAGGCGAAGGACGGCAGGATTTACGGCCGCGGCGCGTGCGACATGAAGGGCGGCATCGCCGCGGCGCTCTTCGCGGCGGCCGCGGTGCGGGAGGCGGGCATTTCGCTACGCGGCAGTCTCGAGTTCAGTGCGACGGTCGACGAGGAAACCGGCGGGTTCGCCGGCATGGACCATCTTGCCCGGGAGGGGCTAATTTCCCCGGAACGGACCTCGTACGTGATCATCCCGGAACCCTTCGGACCGGGACGCATCTGCCTCGGTCACCGCGGGGTCTACTGGTTCCGGATCGACACCATCGGCCGGACCGCCCACGGCAGCATGCCCTTTCTGGGCGTCAGTGCCATCAGCCAGATGGAGCGTTTCCTGCGCCAGGTCTCAAAGGACCTTGCGCCGGCCCTCCGCATGCGGAAAACCGACATGCCCGTGGACCCGCCGGAAGCGCGCCGCGCAACGATTAACGTGAACGGCATAACCGGCGGGCAGACGGACGGCAACGTGGGTTCGCCCTGTGTGGCCGACCGGTGCTCCGCCATCTTCGACCGAAGGTATCTGAAAGAGGAATCCTTCGACGACGTGAAAAATGAAATCGAGACGTTGATCGCCAGTCTGACCGCGGCAGACCCCGATTTCAAAGCGAAGCTCACCGACCTTATGGACGTTCGCCCGGTCGAGACCGACCCGGACGCCGAGCTGGTCGGTACGGCTGCCCGCACGATCGCGGATCTGACCGGCGCCCCCGCGGAGTACGTGGCCAGCCCCGGCACCTACGACCACAAGCACGTCCACAACACCGGCCGGGTGAAGCAGTGCATCGCCTACGGCCCCGGACTGCTTCATCTCGCCCACCAGCCCGACGAGTACTGTGAGATCGAGCATTTGGTCCGAAGCTGCGAGGTCATGGCGGTCACCACGGCGCGGTTGCTCGGCGTGAACTGAAGAGGGAGGACCGATGGAATTCGCCTTGAGCGGCGACCAGGCCATGATGCGGGACACCGCCCGCCGGATCGCCGAGGAGAAACTGAAGCCCCACGCCCGGGATATCGACGAGCGCGAAGCCGTACATTTCGACACGATCCGGGAACTCGGCGAGATGGGCTTCATGGCCATGATGATTCCAGAGGTGTATGGCGGGGCGGGCCTGGATACGCTCAGTTACGTGCTGGCCGTGGAAGAGTTCTCGCGGGTGTGCGCGTCGACCGGGGTATGCGTCTCGGTGAACAACTCCCTTTTCGCCGACGGGGTCTACGCCTTCGGAACCGAAGATCAGAAGAAGGCTTATCTGCCGCCCCTGGGGCGCGGCGAGGCGCAGGCCTGCCTCGCGCTGACCGAGCCCGGCGCCGGGACGGACGTCGGATCGACGGTGACGTCGGCGCTGAAGGACGGCGCGGAATATGTCATAAACGGCAAAAAGCACTTCGTGACCAACGGCGGTTTCGCCGACTACCTCCTCGTGCTGGTGACCACCGCCCCCGGCACGGGCCATAGCGGCCTCAGCATGGTCCTCGTGGAGAAAGGAACCCCCGGATTCACCGTAGGCCGCCAGGAGCAGAAACTCGGCATCCGGGGTTCGGACACCAGCGAGCTTTTGTTCGAGGATTGCCGTGTGCCGCAGACCAATCTCTTGGGCAAGGAAGGCCGTGGGCTGAACATCGCGCTCTCCATACTGAACGGCGGCCGCATCGGCATCGCGGCCCAGGCCCTGGGCATCGCGCAGGGGGCCTACGACGCTTCCGTGCGTTACGCGAAGGAACGGACCCAGTTCGGCAAGCCCATCGCCGAGTTCCAGGCGATCGCCTTCAAGCTGGCGGAAATGGCGACCGAACTCGAGGCGGCCCGCCTGTTGACGTACCGGGCCGCGTGGCTCAAGGACGCCGGGCAGGACTACATCACGGCGTCGTCCATGGCAAAACTGTACGCGTCGGAAGCCTCGATACGGATCACGAACGAGGCCATCCAGATCCACGGCGGCTACGGCTACATCCGGGACTTCGACGTGGAACGCTTCTACCGCGACGCGCGGATCACCACCCTCTACGAAGGCACCTCCGAAGCTCAGAAGATCGTCATCTCGCGGAACATCCTGAAGTCCGACGGCGCCGGGTCCTAGGGACGGCGCCGGGTCCTAGGGACAGCGACGGCTTTTATGTCGGGGCCTGGTTTCCACGGCGTCCCTGGTTTCCACGGCGTCCCTGGTTTCCACGGCGTCCTTGCCGACGCGGGAAGCCCCGCCGGTACGGTTTTGCCTTGACAATTCACCACACATATGTAGGGTATATAGTCGTGTACGGCCGATGGCTGTATCGCGTAGGTTGACACGCGCGGCCAATGGCCATATATTGTACTGACTGCATGGACCGGCACGACATGTTCTAATGCCCGCGCGGCGCAGGGATTGGCCGTCCGTTCGGCGTGGAGGATGACCGCCTGCGTGGTTTTGATGCGGCCCATTGCGACAGGGGCAGGACCTATGGCGACCCGTAACAGCTCGGGGAACGGATCGGGAAACGGACGGGAGATGCATACCCAGCTCGATCTGCTCTCGCCGGGAGAAGAAGGAGCGGGCGGAAGAACCGGCAACGGCGAAGGGCCGAGGAAAGAAGGGGCGAACGGCCGGTCCGGGAACGGGGAAGCCTCGCGCGACAGAAACGCGCCTGCCAACGGAAACGCCGTTGAACCTGAACAGACCGCAACACCCGTTGAGGGCAACGGATCTCCCACCGCCGCGGACGCCGCCGTCTATGACGAAAGCAAGGTCAAGACCCTCTCGTCGCTGGAACACATCCGGCTCCGAACCGGCATGTATATCGGCCGGCTCGGGAACGGCAGCGATCCCGAAGACGGCATCTACGTCCTCCTCAAGGAAGTGATCGACAACGCCGTGGACGAGTTCATCATGGGCCACGGCCGGCAGATCGACGTGTCCATCGAAGACAACCGGGTCCGCGTCCGCGACTTCGGGCGCGGGATACCCCTCGGCAAGGTCGTGGAGTGCACTTCGATCATCAACACGGGCGCCAAGTACAACGACGAGGTCTTCCAGTTCAGCGTGGGACTGAACGGCGTGGGCGCCAAGGCGGTCAACGCTCTTTCCGTCGATTTCCGCGTCGTGGCCTACCGTAACGGGCGCTACGCGGAGGCGGTGTACGAGCGGGGACAGCTGCTCGGGCAGAACGAGGGCGCCGCGGACGAGCCGGACGGCACCTGTGTCGAGTTCCTGCCCGACGAGGAGATCTTCGGGGAATACGCCTTCCAGCCGGATTACGTCGAGCGCCGTATGTGGAACTACGCCTGTCTGAACAGCGGCCTCCGCCTGGTCTTCAACAAGAAGCGCTTCGTTTCCAAGTACGGACTGCTGGACTTCCTGAAGGCCGAGGTGGGCGAAAACGTCCTCTACGAGCCCTCGTACCACAAGAGCCAGTACATCGAATTCTCCTTCACGCACACCACCAACTACGGCGAGACCCTCTTCTCCTTCGTGAACGGCCAGTACACCGCGGACGGCGGGTCCCACCAGAGCGCGTTCCGCGAGGGCATCCTCAAGGGCGTCAACGAGTACTTCAAGAAGAGCTACGGCGGGGTGGACGTGCGCGAGTCCATCGCGGGCGCCATCGCCATCAAGCTGAAGGAACCTATTTTCGAATCCCAGACCAAGAACAAACTGGGCAATACCGAGATCCGGGGCTGGACCGTCTCGGAGATCCGCAGCGCCGTGGTGGACTTCCTGCACAAGAACCAGGAGTCTGCCCAGCGGATCCAGGAGAAGATCACCCAGAACGAGCGTCTGCGGAAGGAACTGAACGCGGTCAAGAAGGAAGCCCGGGAGGCGGCCCGGCGCATCGCCATCAAGATCCCCAATTTCAAGGACTGCAAGTACCACTTCGATCACGCGAAGTTCGGGGAGGATTCCTCGATCTTCATCACCGAGGGGCCTTCGGCCGCCGGTTCGATGGTCTCGGCGCGGGACCCGCTGACCCAGGCGATTTTCGGGCTGAAGGGCGTGCCGCTGAACGTCTTCTCCCGTACGCGGGCGGCCATCTACAAGAACGAGGAGCTTTACAATCTCATGATGGCCCTCGGCATCGAGGAAGGGATTTCGAACCTGCGGTTCAACAAGGTGATCATCGCGACCGACGCCGATTACGACGGCTACCATATCCGCAATCTCCTGATGACCTTCTTCCTGAGCTACTTCGAGGAGATGGTGCTCGCGGGCCACGTCCACATCCTCGAAACGCCGCTCTTCCGGGTACGCAACACGAAGGAGACCGTCTACTGCTACAGCGAGAAGGAGCGCAACGCGGCCCTGGACCGGATCCGCGGGGCGGAAGTGACCCGGTTCAAGGGGCTGGGCGAGATCTCGCCCGGCGAATTCGGCCAGTTCATCGGTCCCGACATGCGGCTCGTGAAGGTCAATGTCCGTTCCATCCACAGCATACCGGAAACCCTCACCTTCTACATGGGCAAGAACACGCCCGAGCGCAGGGACTACATCGTGGAGAACCTGCTGGACGAAGTATAGGATCCCATGGCCTACGCCGATACCCTCTTCGAAGACTACTACCTGAAGTACGCCTCCTATTTCATCAAGGACCGGGCGATTCCGGAAATCGACGACGGACTCAAGCCCGTGCAGCGCCGCATTCTCCATACCCTCTTCGAGATGGACGACGGGAAGTTCCACAAGGTCGCCAACGTGGTAGGCCAGACCATGCGGTACCATCCCCACGGGGACCAGTCCATCTTCGGCTCGCTGGTCAATCTCGCCAACAAGGACATGTTCATCGAGAAGCAGGGCAATTTCGGCTCGACCCTCACCGGCGACCCCGCCTCGGCGGCCCGGTACATCGAGTGCCGCCTGACGCCGCTGGCCAAAGAGGTGCTGCACGATCCGGAGATCACCGAGTACGTGGATTCCTATGACGGCCGCAACAGGGAACCCGTCGCCTTTCCGGCGAAGATACCCGTCCTCCTGGCCATGGGCGCCGAGGGTATCGCCTCGAGCATGGCGACCCGGATCCTGCCGCACAACCTCATCGAGCTCATGGAGGCCCAGATCGCCTGCCTCCGGGACGAGCCCTTCGCGGTCCAGCCCGATTTCCCCACGGGAGGCCTGGCGGACGTCTCGGAATACAATGACGGAAACGGCAAGGTGATGGTCCGCGCCCAGCTGGACGTGAAAGACCCCAAGCGCATCGTCATCCGCCAGCTGCCCTTCGGTTCGACCACCGAAAGCCTGATCGCGTCCATCGAGGCGGCGGCGAAGAAGAACAAGCTGAAGATCGCCGGCATCTCCGACTTTACGGCGGACGAGGTGGAAATCGAGATCCGCCTGGCCCGGGGCGTCCATTCCGAGGAAACCGTGGACGCCCTCTACGCCTTCACCGACTGCGAGTCCTCCATCTCCACCAACGTGCTGGTCATCCGGGCGGGCCACCCCTGCATACTGCCCGTTTCCGACGTGCTCAGGCACAATACGCAGCGGCTCCTGGAGGTCCTCGAAGCGGAATTGAAGATCGAACGGAAGCAACTGCACGCGAAGCTGCGCGCGAAAACGCTGGAGCAACTCTTCATCAAGGAGCGGATCTACAAGCGCATCGAGGAAGTCCGGGAGCAGGAAAAGATCCACGAAGCGATCCGGGCCGGATTCGAACCCTTCGCGTCAAAGGTGAAAGAACTGACTTCCGAGGATATCGATACCTTGCTGAAAGTGCCTATCCGGCGGATCTCCCTGTACGACATCAACCGCGCCAACGAGGAGATGAAGGGCATCCGCAGCCGCCTGCGGGAGATCAGGGATCGCCTGGGCCATCTTTCGGCCTACGCGATCACGCTCCTGGCAGGGATTATCGGGCGGTACCGCGAGGTTTTCCCACGCAGGACGACCATCACCGCTTTCAAGCGGGTCGACGCCCGGGAGGCGGCGCAGCGGGATCTGGCGCTCAAGTACGACCGGAGCACCGGGTACCTGGGGTTTGGACTGGGCAGCGGGGACACCCTCTTCGACGTGTCGCCCTATGACCGGGTCCTCGTGATCCGCAAGACCGGCGCCTATGCGCTCCACGACGAGATCGAACGGCTCTTCGTGGACAAGGGCATGCTGTATTGCGGGTTCGTCGATCCCGGCCTGGTGTTCACCATCGTCTACCGGGACCGGAAAGGCCATCCCTACGTCAAGCGCTGCAAGCTGGACAAGTTCATTCTGAACCGGGGATACGATCTCGTGCCCGAGGGTGGCCGTATCCTTCAATTGACCACGGATACCGACGTCATGGCGAATCTCACCTACAAGCCCACCCCGCGGATGCGGGTCTTCGAGGAAGCCTTCGACCTTTCGCTCTTTCCCGTTCGGGGGAACCGGGCCAAGGGCATCCGCCTGGCCCCGAAGGCGCTCAAGGGCGTGAGGCTGACCAGGAAGAGCGAGGAATGACATGACCCTGGAAATGCGCATCGGCCTGGGGCAGTTCAACGTGCTCACCGACGAGAAACTGGCCTTCATCAAGCAGCTTGGCGCCGACGACTTCCTCATGAACACGCCGAAACTGCCGGGGGAGAAACGCTGGGAGCTGGAGGACCTGGTCGACCTGAAGAAACGGGCCGACCACGCCGAACTGCGCCTGATGGCCCTGGAAAACGTGCCCATCCCCTTCTACGACAAGGCGATGCTGGGGTTGCCGGGCCGCGACGAACAGATCGAGCACATGAAATACACAATCCGCAACATGGGCAAGGCCGGCATTCCCATCCTGGGGTACCACTGGATCCCCAGCGCCGTATGGCGGACGCCCGATCCCGCCGTGCTCCGCGGCGGGGCCACGGCCACGCGGTTCGATTTCGAAGCCCACCGGGACGCGGAACCCACCCACGGCCGGATCTTCACGGCCGACGAGATGTGGGACAACTACCACTACTACATGACGCGGATCCTGCCGGTCGCCGAGGAAAGCAACGTCAGGCTCGCGCTGCATCCCGACGATCCGCCCATCCCCATGCTGGGTGGCGTGGCGCGAATCTTCAGCAGCTTCGAAGGCTTCAAGCGGGCCATGGACACCTTCGACAGTCCGTACCACGGGCTGGATTTCTGCATGGGATGCTGGTCGGAGATGGGGGGGCGCGACTATGTGATCAAGGCCGTGCGGCACTTCGGCGGCGCCGGAAAGATCATCTACGTCCATTTCCGCGACGTGCAGGGGAACGTGCCCTGTTTCAACGAGTGCTTCATCAACGAGGGAAACGTGGATCCCTACGAGGTCATGCGGACCCTGAAGGAGGTCGGGTTCACCGGGTTCATGATCACCGACCACGTGCCCCGATTCGTGGACGACACCGACTGGCATCACCGGGGGCGCGCCTACGCCATCGGTTACATGACGGCCATGCTGGAGATGGTGAACAAGCTGCAACCCGCACCAGTCCAGGTTTGAGCCGCTTACCGCCATCCGCGCCGCTGGCAGATTCTAGATCGAAAACCAGTAGTTGAACTTCAGCAGGAAGATGTTCGAGGGATAGGTGTCGAACAGGTCGTTCAGGTCCTGCACCGCGTCGAACTCGCCCGTGCCGCCCGAGCGGCTGCGCTGTTGCTGCCACACGAGGAACAGCGTCGAACCCGGCGTATATTCCCACCGCAACACCAGGTTCGACCGGAACTGGCGGAAGTTGAAGTCGGGATCGTCGAAAGAATAGTCGGTCCGGCCGTCCATATTCTCATCCACCAGGTAGGCTTCGCCTGAATCGCCGTAGGCCAGTTGGCCGTCCGAAAGCGGTTCGAAACGGTCCGCGTACCGGTCGGCCCGCGGGTCGGTTATCCGCTTGAACCGGGCGTAGCGGCCGGCCGATACAAAGGGCTGGCCGTAGTACTGGATGGACATGTTGTTGGTGATGCTATAGTTCAGCCGGATTTCGATCCCGAGCGTCTTCTGGTCGACGCGGCCCAGCAGGTAGCGGTCGGCCTGATCCGCCAGGTCGGCGTCGCCGGCGTCGCCGAACTTTTCGTTGGACACGTACTGCAATTCGTTCCGGGCGGTGTCGAAAAACGGGTTGATGCGGATATTCATGGCGTTACTCGGCCGGTACCGCATGGACAGGTACACCCAGCTTGAGTTTCCCGCGTCATCGCGGCGCAGGTTTTGGCCGCCGCCAACGCCAAAACCGACCGGCTTGCGTCCATCGGTGTCGACGTCTAAGTTGAATTCCACGTTACCCGGTGATTTCAGGGCCGGACCGCCGCGCAGGGTGGTAGTGGACAGGCCTTCGATTTCCGAGTTCAGATTAAACCACATCCTCCAGTAGTTGTTGAACTGGCCGCCCCCGTTGATATTGCCGCCCAGGAACTTCCGATCCCCACCGAAGGTGAACCCCTGCCACTGGTTCAGGAACAGGTTGTACTCGCGAAAGATCCATTTCGGTTTGTCCGACCGGTATCCGAACCAGCTGTTCTGCATGAATACGTCGGCCTGGCGCAGGAATCCCACGTCGTTCAATTCGAGGCCCGGCGACCGCCAGGTGCCGCCGATGCCTATGTTCCACGGGCTGTTGCCCGATCGGCCCACGCCGAAGTAGCCGCCGTGGCCACTCAGGGCGGTCAGCGTGGAATCGAGGGTTACGTAGGAAGCGTCGGGGCGCTGGTAGTACCGGGCGGAATTGCGCTGCACGCGGGTAATCGCTTCCGGTTCACCCCGGATGTGGCTGAACGTCATGCTCGCGCTGAGCCAGTAGGTGCGGTCGCTCCACTGGTGACGGAAATCGATCCCGCCCGTGTAGGCCGCTCGGTTGAGGAAATCGAAGTGGTCCCTGTTGTTGTTCCGGTTGGTCGCGGTGAGCATCGTACCCAGCGATGTGCTCCCGTTTTTGAAGTCCTGCTGCAAGCGGGCGATCAGGTAGTTGGTCAGCGGTTCCACGGACTCCTCGCTCCGCGCGCCCCTGGTGTCTATCCGGGCGGCGGCTTCCGCGGTGACCGCGTCCACGATGCCGATGGACAGGCCGTCCGGAGTCTTGCCGGTAATCTTCGCGGCGGCGAGTATGGGCGTATTTCGGGGCATGTCCATGGTCTGCCCGTCGGAGAGGTCCGGGCTCCGTTGGGGAGACCGGCCGATGCGCCGCGAGTAGAACAGCCGGTCGTTCCAGAATGGACCTCCGCCGCCTACCTGGAACTCGGTGATGTTCTTGCCTTCGACGAAGAGGGGCCGCCGCTCTTCGAAGAACAGTTCGAAGGCCGACAGGTTGACCCGCGAAGGGTCCGCCTCGACCTGGCCGAAGTCGGGGTTCACGGCCAGATCCATGGTGATGTTTCCGGCGAGCCCGATCTTGCCGTCCAGTCCGATGCGCCCGTCGGCGCGCTGGCCGTCGCGGAAGGGGTTCTGCGTTTCGGCCTGGAACCGGTTGAGGTCACCCACCACGTAGGGCAGTATCTCGATCCTGTGGGAAGATTCGATCCCTGTGAGGCCGCGCAGTTCACCGAACAGGCTGACCCAGCCTGGCGAATTCCGATGGATGTGCTGCCAGCCGGAACGTTCCTCGCGGCGGTACAGCCTTCTCTGTACCTGCAGGCCCCATACCTGTCCCTCCTCGCCGGAGAACCTCAACTGGCTTAAGGGGATGCGCATCTCGGCGAGCCATCCGTCTTCGTCGATGGTGGACGCGCCGTACCATACGGGGTCCCAACTCGGGTCCCAGTCGTCTCCGTCGTTCGATATGGCTTCGTCGCCCCGTCCGCCGGAGGCGGTCAGCGTAAAGGAAAAAGCAGTGCGCTTGTCGTGATAGCTGTCGAAATGGATCTCCACCCAGTCGTTGTCGAAGTCGTCCCGACGGGTTACGCGATTGATAATCAGGTCCGGTTCGGTATCGAAGGCACGGATCAGCACGTAGAGATTATGATCGTCGAAAAGGATCTTGAATGCCGTTTGCTGCGTGGGTTCCCCGCCGTCGTCCGGGTCCAGCTGGGTAAAGTCGCCGGACCACGCCACGTCGTCCCAGGCCGGATCATTGCCCCTGCCGTCGATGTCGGGGGGCAGTGACGTGATGTGACGGGTATTGTACACCCGTTTTTCCGGCGCTGGCTGGCGCGCTCCGGATTCCACCGGTCCCAGTATGGTCAGCGTGGACAGGATGATCGTCCACCGATGCAGTCTGTTCAGAAACAAGGTATGGCCTCCAGCCTTTTGTGGGTCATCGCCGACCGTCGATTCACGCGCTGCAACTAAGACAGGGAAACGACCTGAATGGTTGCGTTTTTTCAAGCCCCCGTTCTCACGCGGCGATTTCGAACGGCGAGACGTACTGCATACATTCCCTAGTCTCATCCTATTCACAAAACCTGTCCGGTTTTCCCCTGGGCGGATGCACTTGTTCTTTCTCCCCGGCCGGCGGCGCGCACCTGTGCGTGTGCGCTTGCTCCGATCTCCCTGGTCGGTGGCGCGCGCCTGCACGCGTGCACTCGTCCGTTCTGCCCGGCTGATGGCGTGCGGACACGCGTGCATCCCCCCGCACGTGTATTCTTATCATTTTATGCTTTTGCCTATCGGGAACCACGGCTGC
Source organism: bacterium (assembly GCA_965207085.1). Lineage (GTDB taxonomy): Bacteria > JAAXHH01 > JAAXHH01 > JAAXHH01 > JAAXHH01 > JAAXHH01. The sequence continues at coordinate 1,951,877 of CBDBLQ010000002.1, forward strand.
ATATTAACGTACAGGCGGCACAATTGCCGCCCGTCGCGCCTTGCGGTATTTCGCCGTTGCGCGCGGCCGCACCCCGCAGCGTCCGGAGATCCCACATGCCCGGCGGTCGACTGAACGTACTCTTCATCATGACCGACCAGATGCGGGCGGACTGCATGTCCGGCGTAGGCCACCTCGTGGTCCGGACGCCCCACCTCGACCATCTCGCCTCCGAAGGCGTCCTCTTCCGGCGGGCCTACGTGCAGTCGGCGGTCTGCGGTCCCAGCCGCATGTGCTTCTACACCGGCCGGTATCCCCATGCCAACCGTTCTCCCTGGAACGAAGTGCCCCTGCCCGCGGACGAGAAGACCATGGGCCACTTCTTCGGCGAAGCGGGTTATCGGGCGGCGCTCTGCGGCAAGACGCACTACACCCCCGATCCCTTCGGCGACCCCGGGGCGCAGCCTGAACAGGGGATCCGCCGCACGACCTTGGCCGGCCTGGAAACCTGGGAACTGAACGAATCCAGGGGGGAGGGCTGGCTGGCCCATCTCGGAAGCAAGGGGTACGCCGAAGACGTCATCGCCGATCCTTTCGCGGTGGAAATGCCCGCGGATGCCGCCCGGGATCATTCCGCCTACCCCACGCGATTCAGGCGGGAGGACAGCGATACCGCCTTCATGACGGACCGAGCCATGGCCTTCATGGGCGAGGCCGGGGATTCGCCCTGGTTTCTGCACCTGTCCTACTTCAAGCCTCATCTGCCCATCGTGGCGCCCTATCCTTACAACGAACGGTACGATCCCGCCGAATCCCCCGCGCCGAACCGGTCGCCGGAGGAGCTGGAGCGTCCCCATCCCTTCCACGTCCCCTTCCGGATCGAACGGGGCGGCGTGGCCTACGACGACGAGGACGTGTGGCGGCAGCGGAGGGCGACCTACTACGGGTTGATCACGGAGATCGACGACCACCTGGGCAGGTTGTTCCGTTTCATGAAGGACCGGGGTCTCTGGGAGGACACGCTGATCGTCTTCACGTCCGACCACGGCGAATACGTGGGCGACCACTGGATGTTCGAGAAAGAACTCTTCTACGACGAGGCGTACAACGTGCCCTTCATCGTCCGCGATCCCCGGTCCTGCGCGGACGCCACGCGCGGCAGGATGATGGACGAGTTCGTCGAGTCCCTGGACGTCCTGCCGACCTGCCTGGAAGTGTGTGGACTTGGCGGACCGGACGGACCGGACATGCCGCCCGCCCTGCAGGGCCGGTCCCTCGTTCCCCTCCTGCGGGGCGAACGCCCGGCCGACTGGCGCGGAGCGGTCTTCGCGGACTGGGACTTCCGGTTCTACTGGACACCGAAGAAACTCGGCATCCCGCCGGAGAAATGCCGGGGATGGATGGTGCGGGACGACCGGTTCAAGTACTGGCGTTTCAACGGCATGCCGGATGTGCTCTTCGACCTGGAAAGGGACCCCGGCGAACTTCGTAACGTGGCCGGAGACCCGCGTTATGCCGACGCGGTCCGGGACCTGCGCGAGAGACTGATGGACTGGCGCATGTCCAACGAGGACGTGAGCCGGGTCGCGTGGACCTATGCGCGCCGCCCCGGATTCGGACGCGATCCCTTCCCGGTGTAAGCAGGCCGCCGGGTCCGCCGGGTCCGCCCGGTCCGCCGGGTCCGCCCGATCCGCCGCATAAGGTACCGGAGCCGATATGAGCCGGTTGTTCTTTCTCGCCAGGAGATTCGTGGCGGGGGAATCCCTCGAGGCCGCAGTCGCCGTCGCACGGTCGTTGAACGACGACGGGCTCGACGTGACCCTGAACATGCTCGGCGAAGCGACCCGTGAGCGGGAAAAGGCTGCAGCGGCCGTCCGTCAGTATCTCGTCATGCTGGACCTGATCCGGGACGGCGCGCTCCAGGCCAATATCTCCGTCAAGCTCACCCACCTGGGAATGGATATCGACGAAGCATTCTGCGTAGACAACCTGGGTCGGGTCCTGGAAGCCGCGAAAGAACGGGACATCTTCGTCCGGCTGGACATGGAAGGCTCGCCCTACACGCAGCAGACCCTGGACGTTTTCTACAACCTGTACGACAGCCACAGGCACTCCGGCGTGGTGATTCAGGCCATGCTGCTGCGCAGCCCCCACGACATCTTCGTGCTCAACAAGATCGGGGCCCGCGTGCGGCTTTGCAAGGGATCCTACCGGGAGCCCTCCGACCTGGCCCTGCAGCGGATGCCCAACATCCGCGGCGCGTTTCTTTCGATGGCGGAACATCTCCTGCGGGACGGCCACTATCCCGCTTTCGCGACGCACGACGATTACCTGATCGAGGGCGTGATACGGTACGCCGAGCAATTTGAGGTCTCGCGGGACGGCTTCGAGTTCCAGATGCTGTACGGCTTGCGTCCCGGATTTCAGAAGGAAATGCGCGCAAGGGGCTTCGGCATGCGGGTCTACGTGCCCTTCGGAACGGAGTGGATGCCCTACTTCTACCGGAGGCTCAGGGAACGCAAGGAGAACGTATGGTTCGTCCTGCGGAACCTGGTACGGAGCTGAGCCTTTTCGGCGGTATAATCATTGACAACGCCACGGCCGCAATGCCATAATTTGAAAACCAGGCGCGGCAGCTTCATATTTCGCGACGATCGAGTACGAGTTCTGGGCGTGCGCCAGTCCGGAGTGCGGGTTCAACATCCGCATCGACAACGGCGATATCAGTTTCGGCAGACCCATGGCGCAGTCTCAGAAGTGAACCGATCGGAAAGCCATGCTCATCCTCGGCATCGATACCTCCTGTGATGAAACCGCGGCCGCCGTCGTTCGTGATGAAACGACCGTCCTGTCCAACGTAATCTCCTCGCAGGGCATACACGTCGAATACGGGGGCGTCGTACCGGAGCTGGCCTCCCGGGCCCATCTGGCCCTTCTCCTGCCCGCGATCGAATCGGCCCTGCAACAGGCTTCCTGTGAACCGGACAGCCTGGACGCACTCGCCGTGACCTATGGGCCCGGGTTGGCGGGCTGCCTGCTGATCGGGCTTTCCACGGTCAAGTCCATCGCGATGGCCATGGGCATCCCCCTGGTCGGCGTGAACCATATCGAAGGCCACGTGTTCGCGGGGCGCCTGGCGGACGGGGAACTCGCTCCTCCCTTCATCGCGCTCGTCGTATCCGGCGGACACACGCAACTGGCGCTCGTCGAAGACTGGGGCCGGTATCGCATCCTGGGCAATACGCGCGACGACGCGGCCGGCGAGGCCTTCGACAAGGTCGCCAGGCTGATGCGGATCGGGTATCCCGGCGGCCCCGTCATCGACCGGCTGTCGCGCGAGGGAGACCCCGGGTTCCTGGACTTTCCACGGACCTATCTGGATCCCGACGGTTTCGAGTTCAGTTTCAGCGGCCTCAAGAACGCCATACGCATGTATCTTTCGGGACAGACCGAGGCGGGAATCGACCGCGACCGCGCCCACATCGCCGCGTCCTTCCAGGAAGCCGTCGTAGACGTGCTGGTCGACAAGTCCGTGGCCGCCGCTTCGGCTGCCGGAGTGGACGCCATACTGATCACGGGAGGCGTGGCGTGCAACAACAGGCTGCGCGAGCGGATGACCGAAAGGGGCGCCGAATCGGGGCTCAGGGTGGCCTATCCCCCGCCTGTTCTGTGCACGGACAACGGCGCCATGATCGCGGCAGCCGGGGCCTACCGGTTTCGCAACGGACAACGGGACGGGCTTTCGCTTTCCGTCCAGCCGCGCGCGCGCCTGGCGGATGTGAACGGCGCGGGGATGAACGGCGGGACAGCACGGCCATGAACCGTATCGCGTCATACTTCAGGTTCGACGAACACAACACGGACTGGCGGACCGAGGCCACCGGCGGCCTGACCACATTCATGACGATGGCCTACATCGTGGCCGTAAACCCCGCCATGCTGTCGGAGGCGATGGGCCAGGCGTTGTTCGCGGAACTCCTCTTCGCCACGTGCGCGTCCGCCGCCATCGGCACGCTGTTGATGGCGCTGCTGGCGAACTACCCCTTCGCCCTGGCGCCCGGTATGGGACTCAACGCCTTTTTCACTTATACCATCGTGCTGGGCATGGGGGTGGACTGGCGTATCGCGCTCGCCGTGGTGCTGGCGTCGGGCCTCCTGTTCCTGCTGTTGACCGTACTGCGTGTGAGGGAGGCCATCATCACGGCGGTGCCCGAACCGCTCAAGCGCGCGACGGCGGCCGGTATCGGACTGTTCATCGCGTTCATCGGTCTCAGGAACGCCGGCATCATCGTGGACGATCCGGTCACCCTGGTCGACCTGGGGGACGTGCGGGCCTGGCCGGTTGTGCTGACGCTCGCCGGTCTGGCGGGCATCGGCGTGATGCTCGCCCGTGGCATCCGCGGCGCGATCCTGCTGGGGGTCGCCGGCGTCTCCGTCCTGGCCATGATCATCGGCGTGATTCCATGACCCACCGGCGTGGTCAGCCTGCCCGCCTGGCCGGCAACCCTCTTCGGGGAGGCGATCGTCCACCTGCCGTACACGCTGGACACGTACTTTCTCCATCTCGTCTTCGCCTTCCTGTTCGTGGACCTGTTCGATACCATGGGTACGCTGGTCGGTCTCTCGGAACGCTCGGGTTTCCTGGACCGGCAGGGCCGGCTCCCCCGGGCCAACCGGGCGCTGCTCGCGGACTCCGTCGGGACGGTTTTCGGCAGTGTGCTGGGCTCATCGACCGTGACCACCTACATCGAGAGCGCCACCGGCATATCTTCCGGGGCGCGGACGGGATTCGCCAGCCTGGTCGTCGCTTTCCTGTTCCTCGGCACTTTGTTTGTGGCCCCGCTGGTCGAATCCATACCGATTTTCGCCACCGCGCCGGCGCTGATCGTAACGGGCGTGCTGATGATGGCCGCGGCGGTGCGAGTGAACTGGAACGACGCGACGGAGGCGGTCCCCGTATTCCTGACGTTGATTTCGATCCCGTTGACATTCAGCATCGCCGACGGGCTGGCCGTGGGTTTCGTCGCCTATCCGGTCATCAAGAGACTGAGCGGCAGAGGCGCGGACGTGCATCCGCTCGTCGACGTCCTGGCGCTTGTCTTTATCGCACGTTACGTTTTCATGGAGTGATTGAGCTTCGAGTGATCTTCATTTTCAGGCCTGTACCAGTGGCCTCCAATCACCACCAGCAACCGTGGGGGTATTCATCATGCGCATTACGAGCTTGGTTCTGCTCTTGCTGTTCAGTGTATGGCCGGCGGCGGCCCAGGAAACCGGCACCCTGACCGGCAGAATCGCCACCGATGACGGCATGGCGCTGTTCGGCGCCAATGTCGCTGTCGCGGGCGACGCGATCGAAGAACTTCGGGGAACGACGAGCGACGGCGAGGGGGCGTTCCGCATCGACGGCCTGCCGCCCGGCGTCTATGAAGTGACCGCTTCCTTCCTCGGTTACGAATCAGTCACCACGGCCGGTGTGATGATCCGCGGCGGCGAAACCACCACGCTGGACATCGGCCTGGCGGCAACGACGCTGATCGGCGAGCAGGTCGTGGTTTCCGCGTCGCGCAAGCAGGAGAAGCTGATCGACGCACCGGCTTCCATATCCGTGGTGGAGCTGGACGAAATCATGAACCGGCCTTCCCTGTCGGTAACCGATTACATTAAAGACCTGGGCGGCGTGGACCAGGCCAAGGTCGGCGTTTCCCAGAGCTCCACCGTGATCCGGGGGTTCAACCGCACGTTTACCGGATCCCTCCTGCAGATGGTGGACAACCGGATCGCGCGCATCGCCTCGCTCCGGCTCAACATGGGCAGTTCCATTCCCCTCACGAGCGAAGACATCCAGCGCATCGAGGTCGTCCGAGGGCCGGGGTCCGCCCTTTACGGCCCCAACAGCGCCAACGGGGTCATGCACATCGTGACCCGGTCGCCCATCGGTTCGGAAGGCAACGCGTTTTCCCTGTACGGCGGTGAACGCAATCTGCGCAAAGCGACCTTCCGACACGCCAGCAGTGTCGACGGTAAAATAGGGTTCAAGGTTTCGGGCGAGTACTCTAAGGCCCGGGAATGGGCATACGAAGACCCCGCGGAGGTCATCCCACGAGACAACGACAACGAACGCCTGCTCGGAGAAGTCCGAATCGACCTGCGTCCGACCGACGACCTGTCCATCATCGGTTCGGCGGGGTATTCGCGGATCAAAGCCATTCAGATGACCGGCCAGGGCGCGGCCCAGGCCATCGACTGGTCAACCCGGTTCTTTCAGGCCCGATCGCAGTACAAGGGATGGTTCGCACAGATCTTTCTCAACATGAACGACGCGGGCGATACCAAGCTTCTCCGGACCACCCAGCCGATCGTGGATACCTCGAGATTGACCGTGATGCAGATTCAGCATAACTTCGGGCTGGGCGGCCGGCAGCAGTTCACCTATGGAGCGGACGTGTTGCTGACCCGGCCCAACACCGGGAATACGACCCACGGTCAATTCGAAGACCGCGACAATATCGACGAATACGGACTCTACATTCAAAGCGAGACGAGCCTGAACGACCAGGTCAGCCTGATGCTGGCCGGCCGGCTGGACGAGCACAGCAAGATCGAAGACCCGGTATTCTCGCCACGGGCGGCCCTTGTAATCAAACCTTCGCCAGAGAGTACGCTCAGGCTGACGTACAACCGGGCATTCGGCACGCCGAGTTCCGTACATTACTTCCTTGATCTGATCGCAAGCTCAGATCCATTCGGCCTGGGCATGAACTTCGGCGCCCTGGGGCTGGGACCGGACCGCACCATCGACCTGCGCACGCAAGGCGTCAACTCGCAGTTCACGTTCCGGCGCGGAGACAACGGCCTGCCCATGTACCGTTCGCCCTTCGCCCCCGTGGCGGGCCTGCCCGTGGACACCTATCTCCCCATGAACGATCCGGCCAGTACCAATCTCCTATGGGGCGTGGCCCGCGGGGCCGTGCTGGCGCAGCTTACGCCGCAACTCCAGGCTTTGGCGGTCCCCCTCATCACGCAGTATCTGACTTCGCTCGGGATTCCGCCTCAGAGCGCCGGACCGCTGGCAGCCCAGCAGGCGGCGCAGCTGGCCGCCGCTTTCCCAGGCGTCATCCCTTCCGCCCTGCCGGGGCTCACGAATACACTGGGCATTCTGGACACGGAGACGGGTTCCTTCAATCCGGTCGATCCGGCGGCGGTCAGGAACATCGACCCGATGAGACCGTCCATAACCGAGACGTTTGAAGTGGGATACAAAGGCGTCGTCGGCAACAAGCTGGTGCTGACCGCGGACTTCTACCGGAACAAGATTCACGATTTCATCAGTTCCATACACATCGTGACCCCCAACGTGTTTCTGGATCCCGGCCCGCTGGCCACGGCACTTGGCGCCGGTATCGCGCAGCAGCTGGCCCTGCCTGAGAACGCGCAACTGGCCGGGGCGCTCGCTGCGATCGATGATCCGGCCGCAGGCGTGGGCGGCGACGGAAACGGGTCGCCGGTGGACGAACTGACCCGGATATTCGTAGGCACGGCGGCCGCGATCCCCTACGGCACGGTGACCGCGCAAGAAGCCTCCGACCCCAATGCCGTGATGCTGACCTACCGCAACTTCGGCGAATTGTCCTACTTCGGCACGGACATCGGGTTCTCTTATTATCCGAGCGATAACTGGAACCTGTCGGGAAGCTATTCCTTCATCAACGAGAACCTGTTCGAGAACGTGGACGGAATCGACGACATACCCCTGAACGCGCCAAAGCACAAGTTGTCGCTGGCGATCGGTATGAGACCGTCCGGTATCCCGCTCAACCTCGGCGCCCGCATGCGTTACCGTGGTGCTTTTGATATGGCCGACGGTGTCTATGCCGGTGACGTGGAATCCCATACCGTCGTGGACGTGAGCGCTGCCTATGCGTTTTCCAAGGTTACGTTCAGCGTGGAGGCCGGAAATTTGCTCAACAAGGAGTACCAGGCGTTCGTCGGAGCGCCAATGATCGGACGCCTGGTCATGGCGGGTCTCGCGGTGCGTTTCTGATTGTTATACGGCGGCAATTCGCTTGACAAAACCGTGTATATTCTTATTCTATAAGTAATTACGTGCGTATGAGCAGATCGTCCGCGCCGGCGCGAATCAGTGGTCGAATCGCGCCGGCGCGGGGTCCGTTTCCCCTCCGGTCATACCGGTGGGAAGGAACTGTTCCGATGCGACTGGCAGGCGTTGTACTGGCCGTTATCATGACGGCGATGACGGCGATCCCGGCGGCGGCGCAGGAAACGGGCAGCCTGGCCGGCAGGATCGCTTCGGAGAGCGGGGTGCCGCTCTTCGGCGCCAACATCGTGGTCAAGAGCGCTGCGATCGAGGGGTTGCGGGGATCAACGAGCGACAGCCGGGGCATGTACCACATAGACGGACTTCCCGCCGGGGCGTACGAGGTAACCGTTACTTACCTGGGTTACATGTCGGACACCGCGACCGGGGTCCTGGTTCGACGCGGAGCGCGCACGGAACGGGATTTCGTACTGGCCGCTACGGTGCTCGTGGGCCAGGAAGTCGTGGTTTCGGCTTCCCGCAAACAGGAGAAAGCGCTGGACGCCCCGGCATCCGTCGAAGTGGTCGAGTTGAAGGATATCCGGGACTCGCAGGCGCTGTCCGTCGACGAACACATCAAGAATCTGAGCGGCGTGGACCACGCGAAGACGGGCATCGTACAGGCCAGCACGGTGATCCGCGGCTTCAACAAAGTGCTGTCGGGCCTCCTGCTCACGATGGTGGACAACAGGCTCGCGCGGATCCCGTCGTTGCGGATCAATGCCTTCCACATCATTCCCATCACCAGCGAGGACATCGAACGGATCGAGATCGTCCGCGGTCCCGGTTCGGCGCTCTATGGTCCCAACAGCTCCAACGGCGTGATGCACATCATTTCCCGATCCCCCTTCGGATCGGAAGGCAACTTCGTGTCCCTCTCCGGGGGGGAACGCGGCCTGCGGAAGGCGTCCTTCCGCCATGCCAGCAGCGTCAACGAGATGATCGGACTCAAGATTTCGGGCAAGTACCTGAAGGCCCGGGACTGGGAACACCACGATCCCGCCGAGGTCGTGCCGCGCAATCTCGACGTCGGGGGTCAGTACGGAGAGATCAGGGTCGACGTCCGTCCATCGGAGGAGTTGACGTTCATCGGTTCGGCGGGGTATTCCAAGAGTTCCAGCATCCAGATGACGGGCCAGGGGGCGGCGCAGGGCAGGGACTGGGTGTATGGTTACCTCCAGGGCCGGATGTTGTACAAGGGCTGGTTCGGCCAGTTTTTCTACAACAAGAGCGACGCGGGGGCTACCCAGTTGCTCCGCACCGGCGACGACGTGGTGGACAAGTCGTCGCTGACCGTGTTGCAGTTGCAGAACACCTCGGACATCGGCCAGCGTCAACAGTTCGTTTACGGCGTGGACCTGCTGCTGACCCGTCCGCGTACGGAAGGAACTATTCACGGTGCGTACGAAGACGATGACGACACCGACGAATACGGGGTCTACCTTCAGAGCGAGACCCGGTTCACCGACCAGGTGAGCCTGATGCTCGCCGGCCGCCTGGACCGGCACAGCAGGCTGGATAACCCGGTATTCTCGCCGCGTGCGGCGGTCGTCATGAAACCCAGTCCGGAAAACACGTTCAGGGTTACCTACAACCGGGCGTTCAACACGCCTACGGTGACCACTTTATCGCTGGATATCAGGGCGGTCACCGACGCTTTCGAATTCGGCGACCTTTTCGGAGGATTGGGCCTGGGACCGGACAACGCCATTGACATCCGGTCCTACGGCGCGCGCAATCCTTTTACCTTCCGCCGCGACGAGGCCGGCCGGCCCATGTACCGGTCGCCCTTCGCCACCGTGAACGGGCTCTCCAGGGATACCTACCTCCGTCTCGACGACCCGGAAGCCAACGACATTCTGTGGGGGGCCGCAAGAGAACTCGTGGTCGCGGAGTTGATCCAGCAACTAGGCAACGACAGCGGCGGCCTTGTAACCCCCGAGCTGGCCGCCCGGTTCACCGGCGTGATACCCGAGCGTCTCCACGGACTGACCAACACCCTGCAACTGCTCAACCCCGAAACGCAGGGATTCGATCCGTACGAGGTCTCGGCGGTCCAGGACATCGACAAGATCCGGCCGACCATCTCGCAGACCCTCGAGTTCGGGTACAAGGGCATCGTCCGGAACAAGCTGGTCCTCGCGGCCGATTTCTACCGTACGCAGATGAACGACTACACCCTGCCGCTCTGGATCTTCACGCCCTCGGTGTTTCTCGATGAAGGTTCTCTCCGAAGTGCTTTGAGCCAGGGCATCGCCGACTACCTGGCGGACCCGGCGAACATACAGCTGGCCACCCTGATCCGGTTCCTCGACACCGCCGCTTTCGGCGGCAACGGGAACGGCGACTACACGGACGAAGTCGACCGGTATGTCGATCAGATCGCGGAAGGCACCGCGATGATTCCCTTCGGTACCGTTACGCCCGAGCAGGCATCCGACCCGACAGCGGTCGCCCTGACCTTCCGGAATTTCGGCGACATCACGGTCTACGGCGCCGACCTGGGGCTATCCTGGTTCCCCAACCGGTCGTGGCACATTACGGGCAGTTACTCGTATATACACCGGAACCTGTTCGAGAACGTGGAGAACCTCGGCGACGTCCCCTTGAATTCCCCGAAGCACAAGTTCAGCGGAAGCGTTACGTTCCGCCCCTCCCGGATGCCCCTGACCCTGGGCGGCAAGATCAGCTACCGCGGTTTCTTCCCGATGCTGGACGGCGTCTACGCGGGCCCCGTTGACGCCTACACCGTGGTGGACGCCAACGCCGCCTATGAGTTTTCCGCGATTACCTTGAGCGTGGAAGCCAGCAACCTGCTGAACACGAAGTACCGCGCCTTCGTCGGCGCCCCGGAGATCGGCCGACTGCTTTCCGCGGGCGTGGCCGTGCGGTTCTGACGGACCCGCCTGACATAATCGTCCATTAAATCGAAACTATCTAAAGGGGTTTTTCGTGCAATCCAATATGGACGCGCGCGGAAAGGGCTTCGCGCGGTGCCCGGAACGCAGGGCCTGATCCAATATTGGCTTGACACGGGGTGCGGCCGAACGTATGATGTGTCCATCCTCAAGGAGACCGAAATGCCACATCGGTTGCGGTGTATACTGGTGATTATGTGCCTGCTGGCCACGCCTGCTGCCGTACTCGCGCAAGGAGAATACTTCGGTCGGAACAAGGTCCAGTACCGCGACTTCAAGTGGGAAATCATCTCCACGCCCCACTTCGAAATCTACTACTACCAGGGAGAGGAAGAGGCCGCCTACGATGCCGCCAGGATGGCGGAGCGTTCGTACAACCGCCTGAGCCGCATCCTCCAGCACCGGTTCAGCGACAAGGTCCCGATCATCCTGTACGCCTCCCATACCGATTTCCAGCAGACCAACGTCCTTCCCGGTTTTATCAGCGAGGGCACCGGCGGCGTGACGGAATTCAACAAGAACCGCATTCTGCTGCCTTTCACGGGATCGTACGCGGAACTGGAACACGTACTCACCCACGAACTCGTCCACGCCTTCCAGGGAGACATGATCTACGGCGCGGGTCCGGGGGGATCCTTCCTGAATCCCATGGCCTTCGTCGCCCCGCTGTGGTTCATGGAGGGCATGGCCGAATACCTGTCCCTCGGCCGCATCGACGCCTATACCCACATGTGGCTGCGCGACGCGGCGCTGCAGGGCTATCTGCCCCCGACCATCCCCGCCATGGACTACAGTTTCGGCGTCTACCGGTTCGGCCAGGCGCTGTTCGCCTACATCGGCGACCGGTACGGAGATCGGAAGATCGGCGAGATACTCCGCAAGACAGCCCGCATGCGAAACGTGAACGAAGCCTTCCGATCGTCCATCGGCAAGGATATCGAAAGGCTGTCCGACGAGTGGAACGAGCACGTGCGGAAGACCTACCTGCCGCAGATCGAGGACTACGAAAAGGCGCAGACCTTCGCCCGGCAGCTGACCGACGTCCGGGAATCCAGGGCGGCCCTGCACCTTGCCCCGGCGATTTCGCCGCGGGGCGACAAGCTGGTGTTCATTTCCAATAAAAGCCTGTACAACGATATCTATCTGGCCTCCGCCATCAACGGCGAGGTCATTACCAAGCTGGTCGAAGGCGAGCGCTCGGCCGATTTTGAGTCCCTCCGGTTTTTTTCCACGTCCATTTCCTGGTCGCCCGATGAGCAGTACATCGCCTTCCCTGCCAAGGTGGGGGCGCGGGACGCCCTGTATATCATGGACGTCAGAAAGAAAAAGGTGACCCGGCGCATCAGGGTAAATCTCGACGGCGCCACGTCGCCGAGCTGGTCGCCGGACGGCAGCAAGCTGGTTTTCGTCGGTCTCCAGGGAGGGCAGTCCGACCTGTACGTGGTGGACGTTACGGGCGGGAACCTGAAAGCCCTGACCCGGGACCGGTACACGGACCGGGACCCCGTATGGTCGCCGGACGGCAAGACGATCGCCTTTTCCTCGGACCGGGGCGACGTGACCGATTTCCGAACGCTCACCTTCGGATACCAGCAGTTGGCGCTGTACGATCTGGACACGGGAAAAGTCGAGAAGATCCCGGACCAGATCGGCAAGAGCATTTCGCCGCAGTGGTCGGCGGACGGCAGCAAAATCGCGTTCATTTCCAATCGCACCGGTGTGTCCAACATATTCATCCGTGACATGGAGAACGGCGAGACCTACCAGATTACCAACGTACTGACCGGGGTGACCAACGTAACGGCTGCCGGACCCGCCATAAGCTGGGCGCAGAAGGCGGACCGCATGGTCTTTTCCGCCCTGTCCTGGGGAGGGTTCGACCTGTTTTCCATCAGCGACCCGGAGTCGTTGATGAAGGAGCCCTATGACCACGCAAAGGCGGCGACGCCCGGAGCGTCGCCCGATGCGCAGCAACTGGCGCCGCCCCTGAGAACCGAGCCACCGGAGGTACCCCTCACCTCCGGGGACGGGGAGGGGTCTTCGGAAGAAATGACCATCGGGGACGGGGAGGGCGCCTCGGTAGAAACAACCTCCGGAGACATGGAAGGTTCTTCGGAAGTTTCAGCCGCCGGAGACGTGGAAGGAATTTCGCCGGAGACGGCGGCGACGGAGGACACCGCGCCGTCCACTTCGCCGGACACCGCGTCCGAAGCGGGACAACCGGCCGGGACCGCGGAACGGGAAAAGGTGACCACGATCCAGACCGTGCTTACCACGCCGCCGGACACGACGGCCGCCGCGGAGTCGGCCGCGCCCCGGGAGATGTCCGAAGCGTCGACGGGTTCCGGCCTGTTGGAGACGCCGCAGTTCCCGTTCGGGCCCATAGCCGGAGGCATCGGCCCCGGGGGGGAATTGCCGGATACGACCGCCTGGACCGACGGCACGTTCAAGAAGCGGAAATACTCCCCCCGTTTCGGACTGGACTACCTGGGGGGGAACGCCGGTTACTCCACGCACGTGGGACTCGTGGGCAGTTCCGTCCTTTCCTTCAGCGACATACTGAACAACCACAAGATACTCGTCGGCGCCAACGTTTTCGGATCCCTGACGGACGCGAACCTGCTGCTCCAGTACACCAATCTGACGCGGCGCGTCAACTGGAGCGTGGCGGCGTTCCAGTACAGCTACGACCTGTTCCGCGCCTACCAGAGTCCCTGGGTTTCCCAGGTGACGACCCAGATCAACCGCGGCGTCCAGTTCTACCTTAGCCGTCCTTTCAGCAAGTTCAACCGTTTCGAATTGGGAATCCAGGGCGTCAACCGATCCCGTGAACTGGTGGACGTCAGTTTCAATTACTTCGGCATCCGGCGGAACAGGCGCGGAAGCCTGGGAAGCGTCAACTTCATCCAGCCCACCGCCGCCCTGGTCACGGATCACACGCTGTACGGACCAACCGGCCCGATCGCCGGCGCCCGCGGACGCGTCGAAGTGACGCCGACGTTCGGGGAGCTTCAGTTCACCCGGTTCTTCGTGGACTACCGCGCCTACTACAACGTCCTGCAGCGCTACGCCTTCGCCTTCCGCCTGTACGGACTGAGCAGCGACGGGCGGGACCAGGAACTGTATCCTTTCGGCGGTTCTTTCAACTTCCGCGGGGCGGACTACTGGTCCGTCTGGGGGAGCAAGGTCGCGCTGGTCAACGCCGAGTTCCGGTTTCCCCTGATCGAGGTCCTCGCCTTCGGCTGGCCGCTGCCGCTGGCCTTTCAGCAGATCCGCGGTTCGCTGTTCGTGGACGCGGGCGCCGCCTGGGACCAGACCACCAGCTCCACGCAGGCCAACCAGTATGCCGGCTATCCCAACGTTGGCCAATTCGTCGACGGCACCCTGGTGCGGGACAACGGCCTGGGGCCGCGCACGATGGAAGAGCTGTCGGGCGGACCGCTCGCGGTGGCCTACGGCATCGGCATGCGCGCGCGTGTCGGCTTCCTGATCCTGAAGTTCGATATCGCCCGCCAATTCGACCTGGGAAGGCGGCCTGCATGGTACAACAACGAAAACCTGGCCAACGTTCCCCGGGGTCTTGAGTCCGAGTTCCCGGGTACGCGTTCGTACCGGCTGCGGAGTGCGCTGGACGACACCCAGTTCTTCTTTACGATCGGAGCCGATTTCTAGGACGCTCCCCGCATACCGGCCGGCCGGCCGGCCGGTTAATCCCTCGTTGGTTCACCATTGCCTGAACGCGGAGATACGGCAGGTATACATGCTTACGTCAGAAGAGATCAAGGGCTTAAGGGAGCAACACTATAACGCCACGCTGACCGAAATCCAGGAACTGAACCCCGAACTCTGGATCATCCGGGTGAAACCGGACGAGGAACTACCGCCTTACAAGCCTGGACAATACACCACACTCGGCCTGGGCGACTGGGAACCCACCAACGATCCCGAACACAACGAGGACGTTAACGAGAACCTCAAGACAAAACTCGTCCGCCGCGCCTACTCCATGTCCTTTCCCATGTACGAGGACGATCCCCGCCATTTGATGGATCCGGCGGACATGGACTACTACGAATTCTACATCACGCTCGTGGCCCGCGACGGCGAAGAAGGCCAGGACCCCTCCCTCACGCCGAGGCTGTGGATGCTGAAGGAAGGCGACCGGCTCTGGATGGGGCCGAAGGTGACCGGCCATTACACCCTGGAACACGTTGGTCCGGGCGACCAGGTCATCTTCGCCGCGACCGGTACCGGCGAGGCGCCACACAACTGCATGATCGCCGAACTGATGCGCAATGGCCACGAGCCGGAGATCATTTCGGTGGTCTGCGTGCGATACGCCCGGGACCTGGGTTACCAGTCCACCAACGAGCGCCTGGAGCGCCTGCATCCGAACTACCATTACATCACGCTGACCACCCGGGAATCCCACAATCTCAACCGCAAGGTGTATATACAGGATCTGGTAAGGACAGGGGAACTGGAGGATCAGACCGGTATCGTCCTGGATTCTGAAAGGACCCACGTTTACATCTGCGGAAACCCCGACATGATCGGCGTGCCCAACTATACCAGGGAGGGCGAAAAGTCGTACCCCTCGCCCACCGGCATGGTGGAGTTGCTCGAATCCCGTGGATTCAAGGCGGATCATCGCAGGGACAAGGGCAACATACACTTCGAGGAATACTGGTAGTCTACGGTCCGGCTCGTCGGGTCGCATCCTCAAATGACGAAGAGGCCGCCATGCAAACACTGACGCTGGATGCGGAGGGCAATCCCGAGGTATCCAGCGGGCCCGTACCGGCCTGCAACGACGAGGACGTACTGGTCAAGGTCCGGGCATGCGTGCTGTCGCGCCGGGGTAACGCCGATGGCGGCGCCGGTCCGCCATCGGCCGCCAACGGCGCCCACGGGGCCATCAGCCGGAGTTTCACCGGCGTCATCGAGTCCACCGGCCGGCTTGTGGATTCGTCTGGCAGGCGCGCGGATGCTCTCGGACGGGGCGACCGGGTCGTTGTCTGTCATACAGACGGCGGCTTTTCGGAGTACCGCAGCGTACCTGCGAACCAGGTCGTAAAGTTGCCGCAAGGCGTCAGTTTCGAAGAAGGCGCCATTGCCGGCCTGATCCCGACGGTACTGAAGGGTATGGAACGGGCCGAGGTGAAGGGCAGAACCGTGTTCGTCAGCGGCGCGGGGACCACCGGGTTGCTGGGTACGCAGGTGGCGTCCATATCGGGCGCGGCGGCCGTAATCGCGTCGGACCTGCACGCGAAGCGCCTGCAGCGGGCGGCGGATACGGGCGCGGACACGCTGATCAACGTCTCCACGGAGGACGTCCAGCGTCGTGTCATGGACCGGACCGGCGGCCAGGGTGTGGACGTCTGCCTCGAATGCGCCGGCAACGAGATGTCCTTTGCCCAGTGCGCGGCGGTGCTGCGACCGGGCGGGAAGCTCGTCGTCCTGAAAGCCGAATCCCACTCCGTATCCATCGACATGCGGGAATGGTCGGAGCGATCCCTGCAACTGATCATGGGCCGGGAACAGCCCTTCGAAACCCCCCACCTGGTGGACCGGGGGCTGAAACTCGTGGGCATCGGCGCCGTCAGGCTGCGTCCCCTGTTGACCCACGTATTCCCCGCGCATCGCGCCGCCGAAGCCCTCGAACTGATCGACGGCCACCCTGATCTGGCCGTCGAAGTCGCGCTGATATGGCGGTAGGGATCGACCGGGTCCAGCGACCTGTAGTGCTTGACACGCACGCTTCCTTGATCCAAATTTCAAGCCGCAGGTAAGGCCATGAGATCTGTCGAAAGGACTTGAACGCACTTTGTCATCCGAAATCAGTATCCTGAATCTGATTCTGGATTCGAGCGCCGTCGCCAAGACCGTCATTGTCGTGCTACTGATGTTCTCCATTGTTACATGGGCGATCATGGCGGAGCGTTGGCGGTGTTTTCGCCGGGCCCAGGTGCAGTCGGGGGAATTCCTCGCGTTCTTCCGGTCGGAGCGCAACTACAGACAGGTGTATGCCGCCGCCTCGAAGTTGCCGTTCAGTCCCGCCGCCGCAGTGTACCGCGAGGTATTCGAGAAGCATGCGCTGGCGTTTCCGCTTCCGACCGGCAGCGCGGACCGGGCGGGCCAGGCGGACCAGGCGGACCAGGGAGACCGGATGGACCAGGCAGACCGGGCGGACCGGCCTAAGGAAGTCGACCAGGAACTGGTGGAATCCGTCTATCGCGACCTTCGGCTGGCCGCCCACCGGGAACTGGCCCGGTTCGAACAACGCCTTCCCCTGCTGGCCACTGCCGGAAGCGTGTGCCCGTTTCTCGGTCTGTTCGGAACGGTATGGGGCGTCATGACCGCCTTTCTTGACATCAGTACCCAGGGATCCACCAACATCGTGGTCGTGGCGCCCGGGATCGCGGAAGCCCTGATTACGACGCTCGCGGGCCTGGCCGTGGCGATCCCGGCGATGGTGGCGTACAACTACTTCGTGCAGCGGTCGCGGGTGCTGGGCCTGGAACTCGAGGACCTGGCTACCGCGGTCCTGAACATCCTCCAGTTGCGGACCATCGCGGGAAGGCCATGAATTCGTTTGATTTCAATGGCGCGGGTTCGCCCCGCGTCCTTTCGGAGATCAGGGTCACGGCGCTGGTCGACGTCATGACCGTGCTCCTGATCATCTTCATGATCACCACGCCGATGATCCAGAGCGGCGTCCAGGTGGATCTGCCCAGGGCGAGCGCGGCCGCGCCGGACCTTGGCGAGGGCCTTGTCATCACGATTACGAGCGAAGGGTCGCTCTACCTCGAAGACCGGCTGCTCTCGATCGCCCAGTTCGACGGGGTGTTCGGGGAGATATTCGAGGATCGGCAGGATAAGCCGGTGTTTATCCGCGGAGACGAACAGGTGCCCTACGGCGCCGTCATTGGCGTGCTGGATAAACTCAAGCAGCACGGCGTAACGCAGATTGGCCTGGCGACCAGTCTGAGGCCTTCACGATAATGGCACGCATGATCTGGGCTTCCGGATTCCTGCATATCGCAGGGATTGCCGGACTGATCGGTTTGAATACCTGGTGGTCCGCGCCGGCGTCGTCGTTGGACCAGCAGGTCTACCGGGTCGATCTCGTAACGCTGAACGAAAGCCCGCCGATTCGACGTCCGCCCCCGATCGACGAGGCGTACGAAGTCGTTTCGAAGAAGGAGGCCGCCGCGCCGCAGGAGGCGGCGGCCCTGGCGCTGGAACGGACGCCGCGCCTGGTTTCCGAAGAACCGGACCCCGCACCGGAAGCGCCGCAGACCTTCGAGACCGATTCCCCGGAGATCCGCCTGGACGAGCGTAATTTCGAATACCCGTACTACCTGGGCATGATGCAGCGGAAGATTCAGCAGCATTTCAACGTGCCCAGGATGCTCGGCGTAACGCAACTCGAGACGGTCATCTATTTCCGCGTGGTACGGTCCGGCCGGATTACCGGCGTCGTCATGGAGCGTTCGTCTTCCAACCGGGTCTTCGACCTGGCGGCTGAACGGGCGTTGAACGCGGCCGATCCGCTGCCGCCGCTCCCGGAAGGTTACCGGAAGTCCTACCTGGGCGTGCATTTCGCCTTCCAGTACGCGTTGTGAAACAGCGACGAACGCACTGTGTAGCAGCAACGAACGCGCTCGGTACCAGTACTCGGAACCATGATCGGATCACAGCTCGGAAGGCCTGAAATGAGAAAACAGCGGTGTGCCTGGCCGTGGAGGATCCTGCTGGCGGCCTGCGTCCTGTCCCTGCTCGGCGCGCGGTCCGCGTCGGGCCAGGACGAGGTCAATCTCAGCGTACAGGCCCGCGTCTCCCCCCGCATCCCGATCGCCTTCAAGCCCTTTGTCCCCCGGGACGGAACGGCCTTCGCCGCCGCCGTGCAGGACACCGTCAACCAGGTGCTGAGGCGGGACCTGTCGTTCTCCGGCGTATTCGCCGTGCGGGACCTTTCCATACCGGCCCGGGTCGGAACGGACGATGGCGCCCCGGTGCTGACGGGCAGCGCCGGCGACACCACCTACGTGTTCCTGGATGCCGCCGGAGAGGTGGATCTCGAGCTGCTGCGCAAGCTGTCCGTACAGGTCATGGTGTCGGGAACGTACGAAGTGTCGGGATCCAGGGTGGAGATCTCCGTGCGTCTTACCGACCTGGGTACCCGGCGGACGATCATGGAAAAGGGGTACGCCGCCTTCGACCTGACCCTGAGGCGGATCGTGCATCTCATGGCCGACGACATCGTGTTCCAGCTGACCGGGGACCGGGGCACCGCCCAGACCCGCGTCGTCTTCATATCCCAGCGCAACGGCGCCCCGGAGCTGTATATCTCGGACTACGACGGTTTCAACGTGCGCCAGCTGACCCGGGACGGCGCCCGGAAATACTCGCCGAACTGGTCGCCGGACGGCACCAAAATCGCCTACACCTCCTACCGGGACGGCCCTCACGAACTGTATATCCTCGATCTGCAGAGCGGGGAGACCGGCAAGGTTCCGTTCAGGGGGAGAACGGTGCTTTCGCCGCGCTGGTCGCCGGATGGCCGCCACCTGGTCCTGAGCCTGGTCACGGAGGGGGTTTCCAGGCTGTACATCAGCACACTGGACGGGAGCCGGCTGGTACCGCTGGCAACCGGTTACGGGATCAACGTTTCACCGTCCTGGTCACCGCGGAGCGACCAGTTGGTATACATGTCCGACCGATTGACACAGAAGCACCTGTACGTTATCAATATAGATGGCTCGAACGATCATCGCATCACCTTCGAGGGCGGCTACAACGGATCGCCGGCGTGGTCGCCCCGGGGCGACCGCATCGCCTTCGTGGGCGGTGATCTGGCACAGGGGAGGCGGGGAGGATCCCGGCGGGTCTTCAATATCTACACCTGCGACGTCAACGGCAGCAACCTGGTGAAACTCACGGGCGTCCGCGGGCCGGAAGGCAACAACGTGAACCCGACCTGGTCCCCGGACGGACTGCATATTCTCTTCAGTTCGGACCGTGCCCGCAGCGGTGTGTACCAAATATACCGGATGTCCTGGAACGGACGCGGCGTCCATCCCGTCATCACGGACGGCAACAACCGGCAACCCAGCTGGGGTCCCAGGCCCGAATGAAATCGAAGCGGATCGAGCGTAAATGAACGAAAGGTTCCTGAAACCTCTCGGCCGGTGCATGCTGCCGGCGTTCTTCGTCCTGATCGTTACCGGCGCATGCGGCGTCCAGTCCGACCTGACCAACCTGAAGAACGACACGACATATCTGCGGGCCCAGATGCAGGTCATGCGCGAGGAGGTCGCCCTTCAGGAAGACATAGACTCCCTGAAAGTGCAGATCGTGCGGCTGGAAGCCCTCGTGCGGGCCCAGATGGACGAGTTGCTGCGCATGCGGGCGGACATGGGGCAGCGGGTCGGTGCCCTCGAAAGCCGGTTGCAGGTCCTTACCACGCGCATCACGGAAAGCGACCGCCAGTTTTCGGCCCTGGTGCGCAGGCTGGAGAGCCTTCAGGTCCAGTTGAGCGCGCCGGCAAGGCCGGATACGTCCGCGGCACAAACCACGTCCTTCGATCCGGGCGAACTGTACGACCTGGCGCTCAGGGATTACCAGCGGGGCAACTACGACGTGGCGGTCCGGCAGTTTACCCAGTACATCGAGTATTTCCCGGATTCGGACCTGGCCGACGACGCGCAGTTCTATATCGGCGACTGCTACTATACCCAGAGCCTGTACACCCAGGCGCTCGATGCCTACGAGATGCTGTTGGACGCGCGTCCGGAAAGTAACAAGGCGCCGGCCACCCTGTTGAAAATCGCCTTCATCAAGGTGGCCCGAAAGGAACCGTCCGAGGCGAGGTCCTACCTGGAACGGGTAATCGGTGAATTCCCCGATGCGGAGGAGGCCCGGCTCGCGAGGATGAGACTGGATCTGATGCCGGAAGACTGAGAAGGACTGAGGAGGACGGACTTTTTGCTTTACTTTCACAACCAAATAGGGATTTTAAGGGTGGATGTGCCGGTTTGATCCACGCATCGTAGAAAACACGGTGAAGTCGAGCATGTGTCCATATACCTGTCACTCAGTGATGGATGAGTACCGCACCCATGTGAAAGGAGTGCTGTAATGAAAAGATGGCGTAGCACGTATTCGATCCTGGCGCTCTGTGTGATGGTCGCCGCTCCCGCGTGGATGGGTGCCGCCTGTGCCCGGGGACCTTCCGCGGAGGAACTGGCCGCGATGGAAGCGGCGCGTCAACAGGCCATAGCGGATTCGCTCAGAGCGGTGCGCGCCGAAGAGGAAGCCCGTCTCGCGGCCGAGGAGGAAGCCCGGCGGCTGGCCGAAGAGGAAGCCCGTCTCGCGGCCGAGGAGGAAGCCCGGCGGCTGGCCGAAGAGGAAGCCCGTCTCGCAGCCGAGGCCCGTCACCAGGAGATGATGTCCCTGTCCACCATCTACTTCGATTACGACATGTCGAACATCCGGGAAGACCAGCGTTCGGCTTTGGACGAGAACGCCCGCAAGCTGCGGGAGTACCAGCCCGAAGACAGGGTGGTGGTCGAGGGCCACTGCGATGAACGGGGAACGATCGAATACAACCTGGCACTGGGCGAGCAGCGCGCCCAGGCGGTCAAGACCTACCTCATGGATGCCGGTGTGCATGATGGCCGCATCGAAACCGTCAGTTTCGGTGAAGAGCAGCCGGCGGTCATGGGTGACGACGAAAGCGTCTGGTCGCAGAACCGGCGCGCCGAACTGAAGCGAAAGTAAGCGATCCCCGCATCACCCATACCGGTACAGGACTGGGGCGGCCATTCAGGTCGCCCCTTTTTCGTTTCGCACTGAGCATCAGGTTCCAGTTTTCATGGATCGCGTGGATGTACGGGACAAACACGGGCATTGCAAAAAAACATTGAAAAATGAAGCAGGTATTCATATACTTTGCCACTCAGAATGAAGCAGACGTTAAGCGGAAAAGGGCAAGACTGACCGGATGTAGTTTGGATTTAAAAGCCAACTCAGGGGAAAGGAGTTCTTCATGAAACGATGGAGCAATACGGTATCGGTCCTGGCGCTCTGTGTGCTGGTCGCCGCTCCCGTGTGGATGGGCGCCTGCTGCGCCGTAACCCGGGGACCTTCTGCGGAGGAACTGGCCGCGATGGAAGCGGCGCGTCAACAGGCGATCGCGGATTCGATCAGGGCGGTGCAAGCTGAAGAGGAAGCCCGCCTGGCGGTCGAGGAAGAAGCCCGGCGCATGGCCGAAGAGGAAGCCCGCCTGGCGGCCGAGGAAGAAGCCCGGCGCATGGCCGAAGAGGAAGCCCGCCTGGCGGCCGAGGCCGAGGCCCTGCACCAGGCGATGATGTCCCTGTCCACCATCTACTTCGACTACGACCAATCGGACGTCCGGGAGGACCAGCGTACGGTCATGGATGAAAACGCCCGTAAGCTGCGGGAATACCAGCCCGAAGACAGGGTGGTGGTCGAGGGCCACACCGACGAACGGGGCACGATCGAATACAACCTGGCGCTGGGTGAACGGCGCGCCCAGGCGGTCAAGGCGTACCTCGTGGATGTCGGCGTGGCGCAAGATCGCATCGAAACCGTCAGTTACGGTGAAGAGCGGCAGGCGGTCATGGGCAGCGACGAAAGCGCCCTGGCGCAGAACCGCCGCGTGGAGCTGAAGCGCCAATAGATTTTCCCGCATCACCCGTACCGTTACAGCACAGGGGCGGCCAATGAGGTCGCCCCTGTTTTTTTATGGCTCCCCGAGAAACGGTTTCCAGTTTTCATAGATCATGTTGTGGATGGCCTCTTCCGGAAATACGGGCAGGGACGTATTCCGTACAACGTCGTTCACCTTCCACTGGCCGGCTATGACCTGCGCCGGCGTGGCGGAGGGGAAGTCGGAACCGAAGATCAGCTTGTGCTCCACGCCGTACTCCAGGGCGGACATGAAGGCCATGTAATGGCGAAGCGGGCGGTAGTGCAGGGCCGATATGTCCGCGTAGAGATTCGGATGCTTCCGGATCAGCACCACGCATTCATCCTCCCACGGATGCCCCATGTGGGCGATCATCATCCGGAGGTCCGGGCAGGCCACCGCGATGTCCTCCAGTTGGATCGGATTGGCCCACTTGAGCGGACCTGGCCGCACGAAGGAAGTGCCCTGGTGCCAGATCACGGGGATATCCAGCGCTTCCGCCTTCTTGAACAGGGGAAGAAAGGCCGGATCCTGCGGATCGAAGTGCTGGTAGATCGGCGCGACCTTCAGTCCGCGAAGGCCGAGCACTTCGACGTTGTATACGAGTTGTTCGACGGCGTCTTCGTCGTTCGGATCGACGGAACACCATCCGATGAACCGATCCGCGTGTTCCGCCACGAAGCCGGCGACGAGCTCCTGGGGCACGTCCACCCCGCAGTAGGGCGCCTTCAGCCCGAACACCACCACCCTGTCGCAGTCTTTGGTCGCCTTCAGCAGCGTTTCGGGCGTGGAATCGAAGGCATTCCTGTACTGGTCCTCGTGGCCGGCGTAGTACACGTCCTCGGACAGCCGCATCTTGGCCTTCTTGGCGGCGTAGGCGAATTCCACGAACTCATCGGACATATGATCAGGGTACCACATCAGGTTGGTATGGATGTCGACTAGCATGGATGGCTTTCCCCGGGGCTGGCGTGATGGTTGCCGTCGAATACGCACACGCGGATCATGTCCGCGGCTTCATCCAGATCGAAACAGGCGGGATCGACGGGGATCCCGGCTTCTTCGGCGGCAGCCAGCAGGTCGCACAGGCCGGGCCGTCCGGGCCGTGCGTCGCCGCGTTTCACCCGTCCTGGCCGCCCGGGCCGTACTGGCTGTCCTTTCCGTCCCCGCAACCGCGCGTCGACGCCGTCCGCCCGGCCGAACAGGCGGACCGGCGTGGTATCCGCCGCGATACCGCCGTTCTCCATGACCAGGATCCGGTCCGCCAGGCGGGAGATCAGGTCCATGTCATGGGTGATCAGGAAAAGGGTCGTCCCCTTCGCCTTGCAGGTCCTGAAAATCGCCTCGACCTGGCGTACGCTTTGCGGATCGAGTCCGGACGTGGGCTCGTCGAGCGCGAGGACGGAAGGATCCATGGCCAGTATCCCGGCGATCGCGGCCCGGCGTTTTTCCCCGCCGCTCAGGGACAGGGGATGCCGGTGTGAGAACCGGCCGGGATCCAGGCCGACCCGCTCGAGCGCCCCGTTGACCATGCCCGGGATTTCCGATTCTGCCACACCCGTTTGCCGGGGACCGAAGGCCACGTCGTCGAACACGGTTTCCTCGAACAACTGCGCCTCGGGAAACTGGAAGACCAGTCCCACTCTCTGCCGCAGATTCCGCAGGTCGGTCTCCGGGGACGATACATCCTCTCCCTCGACCCGAACCGAACCCGAATCCGCCTTCAGCAGGCGGTTGAGGTGCTGTATAATCGTGGACTTTCCCGAACCGTTCGGCCCGGTCAGCGCGACGCACTCACCGGGGAACACCTGCACGGTCACATCGCGCAGCGCGGGAATCTCCAGGGAAGTGCCGGAGGAGTAGGTATGGCACACCCGGTCGAAAGCGATGATGGGCGGCGTGGTTGGTGACAGGGCGGGTTTCGCATTCGGCGTCGACGACACCGAACGGATATCGGACGGCGGCGTGACGTCCGGCCGGCGGCCCGGCGGCGCATCGAGCGCCCTGAGCGACTCGTCCGCCCTGGGCGACTCGTTTATCCTGTCGGCCAGCCACTGGACCAGGGGATCCGGATAGACGATGCCGACCGGCACCGCGACGCCGCGCGTGCGCAGGGCATCCGCCAGCCGTTTGGCCAGCGGCACGTCGAGCCCGTGCGCCGCAAGCCGGCTCGATTCCCGGTATACCTCCTCCGGTGTTCCCTCGGCGGCGATGTCCCCGTCCACCACTAGCGCGATGCGGTCCATCCGGACGGCTTCCTCCGGCGACTGCGTTATGAAGACCACGCTCAACCGGTATTCCTCCACGATCGACAGGAGCAGGTCGAGTATGTCCCGCCGGTCGCCCGGGTCCAGCGACGAGGTGGGCTCGTCGCAGATGAGGTAACGGGGACGCATGGACGCCACGGCGGCGATGGCCAGGCGCTGCTTTTCGCCGCCGGACAACCTGTGGGGAGGATATTGTCGGTACTTTTCCAGGTTGAATCGGCTAAGGGCCCACGTGACGCGGTCGTGGATCTCCGGGGAAGGCAGGCCGAGGTTTTCCAGGCCGAAGGCCACTTCCCGTTCCACCGTGGTGGAGACCAGCTGGTTGTCCGGATTCTGGAAGATCATGCCGGCCCGTTGATGGACCGGCCACTTGTTCTCCGGATCTGCCGTGTCCAGGCCGTCCACAAGGATCCGGCCGGACCGGGGCACGATCAATCCGTTCAGGCAACGGGCGAGCGTGCTCTTGCCCGAACCGTTGGGTCCGATCACGGCCAGACTTCCTGAATCGCCGATCTCCAGGGACAGGCCCCTTAGCGTCAGGACCTCGTTCCCGGACGGGAGATGGTAGCTGAAGGATACGTCCTCGGCGACGATCACGGCAGGTCGTCCAGGTCCATGCGCCCGGCGGCCTCGTGGACGGCCGCGTACACCTCGGCGAGGGGGATCCCCGCCTTCAGCGCGGCCTGTCGACAATCCTCGTATTCGGGGGTGTAACGCGTGGCGTTCCCTTGCCGAACGACTTTAATTCGGATCGCGCCGAATGGGGTCTCCGCCCTGGCCTCTCGACGGGGCAGCACGCTCCGGGTGACGGGATAGCTTCGGAGGCCGATGGTTGTCGTTTCCTTGAAAATGAGCTCGGTCAGCCGGCCGGCCAGGGCGGTGGGCGCCAGCACGGTGAGCAGCACGCCCGGCCTGCTCTTCTTCATGATCACGGGCGTGAGAAAGGCGTCCAGCGCGCCGGCGTCGAGCAGCAGGTCCAGGACATGGCCGTAGAACTGCGGATTCATATCGTCGATCTGCGTTTCCAGGACCTGCACGGATTCACGGTCGCCGACCTGGGTGATACCCCCCATGTGGGCGACTTCCCCCAGACACAGCCGAACCAGGTTTCCATCACCACGGTCGGCGTTGTTGCCCCCACAGCCCACCGATCGCAGCGTAAATTCAAACCCATGCATCGATCCCGCGGAAAGCGCGGTTAGAACGGCGCAACCCGCTAGGTCGACGGGAGCGCGGTCAACGGGGGCGCGGTCGACGGGCCGCACGGTTGCACCCTGCATCAGGCTGGCGATCAGGTGAGGCGTGGCATCGATGCCCGCGGCGAAGGGCAGCGCCTCGTGGTAGAGCGCATCGATCCCGAGAAGATGAAGGGCGTTGCAGAGGACGAGTATGCGCAGGGCCGCGTGGCGGCCGCCCAGTGCTTCCACCGACGGCGCGTGTCCCGGCGCGTGTCCCGGTGTGTGGTCCGGCGCCTGGTCCGGCGCCCCCCAGAGCTGTTTCACATTCTGCTCGAGGTGGTCCGTAACCCGGCCGATGAGCGCGCCGGCCGGTGTGTCCGCTCCCTTATCCGGGATGGCCCGGTAGGCCTCGGGAACGGACGCCTCGACGCAAGACAGGGAGGCGTACGTCACCTGCGTCCCGTCGATTCGCTCTTTGGCGACGTTGATCTCGCAGTCCACGCCGTGGTGGCGTTTTAAGGACGCTGCGATCTCCTCGCAGTCCGTACCCGCGTCGATCAGCGCGCCGAGCAGCATGTCCGCGGTAAAACCGGACAGCTGGTCGAAGTAACCTGCCAGAGCCATTGACACCGCCGTCCTATTCGTGCTTCCGGTTGATGAGGCCCGCCGCGTACCCGGCGTTGAACCCGCCGTCGATATTCACCACCGTGACTCCCGAGGCACAGCTGTTCAGCATGGCCAGGAGTGCCGCCAGCCCGTTGAAGCTGGCGCCGTACCCCACGCTGGTCGGCACGGCGATCACCGGCCTGGAGACCAATCCCCCGACCACGCTGGGCAGGGCGCCTTCCATGCCCGCCACGACGATGAGCACCGACGCGTTCATGATGGCCTCGCGATGGGAAAGCAGGCGGTGGATGCCGGCCACGCCCACGTCGAAGACACGTTCCACCCGGTTGCCCAGGACCCGGGCGGTCACCGCGGCTTCTTCGGCCACGGGGATGTCGCTCGTGCCCGCCGAGACGACCAGGACCTCGCCGATACCCTGGTCCTGCCAGGTTTCCTGGACGACGATCGCCCTGGCCGTCTCGTGGTACACCGCCGAAGGACACCGCGCCGTCACGGCTTCGTGCATGGCCGGGGTCGCTCGCGTGGCGAGCAGGTCGCTGCCCGAGTCGACGATGCGCTTCGCGATCGCGGCCACCTGCTCTTCGGTCTTCCCCTGGCAGAAGATCACCTCGGGAAACCCGCATCGCAGGGCCCTGTGATGATCCACCTGTGCGAACCCGAGGTCCTCGAAAGGCATGGATCGCAGCCGGGCGGAAGCCTCGTCCACCGGCAGTTTACCCGATCGGACCTGTTCGAGCAACGCTTTGATCTGCGATTCGTTCACGGGCTATTCACCGTCCAGGACTTCGATGCGCGCGCCCGAGGCATGGCGCTCCTGCTGCAGGCGGGCCGCCACCGCCTCCGCGTCGCGCATCACGCGCAGGACGTTGCGTCCGAGGATTTTCATGATGTCCTCGTCCGGGTATCCCCGCCGGACCAGTTCGGCCGTCAAATTGGGGTAGGTGGAGACGTCCTCCAGTCCCACCGGGACCGTGGTAATGCCGTCGTAGTCTCCGCCGATCCCGATGTAATCCATGCCGATCACCTGCCGGATGTGGTCGATATGGTCGGCCACCTGGGCGACGGTGGCGCGCGGCGTGGGATTGGCCTCGTTCCAGGCAACTATGCCTTCAGCCACCGATTCATCCGTACTGCCCGGCATCGACGCGAGCCGCTCGCGTTCCTCGTTGCGCTTCACGCCGTGCAGGCGGGTGTCTTCCGAGATGTAGCCCGGTACGAAGGTGACCATGATCACGCCGCCGTTTTCGGCCAGGCGCCCCAGGACGTCGTCGGGGACGTTGCGCACGTGATTGCACATGGCATAGGACGAGGAATGGGTGAAGAGGACCGGGGCCTCCGTCACGTCCAGGACGTCCCCCATGGTCGCCAGGGAAACGTGGGACAGGTCCGCCAGCATGCCCAGGCGGTTCATTTCCCGGATCACCTCTTTCCCGAATTCCGACAGGCCGCCGACACCCACGGTGTCCGTGGCCGAATCCGCCCACGGGATGTTGCGGCTGTGGGTCAGGGTCATGTACCGGACGCCCAGCTTGTGAAACATGCGGAGCGCTCCGAGGGAGGAATCGATGGAATGGCCCCCTTCGATGCCTATCATGGACGCGATCCTGCCTGCCGCGAAGGCGGCTTCCACTTCATCGGCCGTGGTGGCCAGTTGAAACGTGTCCGGGTACCGTTCGATCATCTCGTACACGATGTCTATGGCTTCCATGGTAGCCCGCGTCGCCTCCCTGCCCTGCATGGAAACGGGTACGTAGACCGACCAGAACTGGGCGCCCACCATGCCCTCCCGCAGACGGGGAATGTCGGTGTGAAAATCGGGCTGGGGCTGGTCGAGATCGATGGACCATACGTCCCGGTTCGCCTTCCTGCGGATCTGCCAGGGCAGGTCGTTGTGGCCGTCGATCAACGGGGCTTTCGCATGCAGCGCCTTCGCGCGTTCGACGGGATCCTCAGGCATGGGTTCTTCCGCCGACGTGCACGCGGCGGTCACCGCGATGAAACAGAGGCTGGTCAGCAACAGGGCGAGTGAGTGCATGGTTCCTCCGGGGTGAAGCCTGAGTTCCTCAAGGAGTTAGTCCACGAGTCATCTAAGCAATGCAATACAATGTTATTTGCGCTTCCTAAATCTGGAGAACAACCCACGTTTCTCAGTAAGTCGTACGAGCAGTTCAGTAATCTTTACAAGTTTTTCATCGATATCTTCCTGTCCTGCGTTCAATAGCTTCATCGCATTAGAGTTATTTTTCGCCGCAGTTTGTGTTAACTCTCTAAGTTGATCCAAATCCGTACCAGCATTCGATAACATCTTGGATGTATCTTCATCATGTTTATGTGAGAAATCAATCAACTTCTGGGCCTGGTTTTCTAATTCAGACAGTCTCTGATTGATGTTCAATGAGGACAGATTTGACACAACTTCCTTGAATGTCGAAATCAGATTCTGAATTTCACTGACTACTGTCTCCGCTGTGTTCAGCACGATTTCGTTTTGATTCTGAGCATTCTCCAGCAGGTTTGCCGCATTCCTCATGCGTGTTAACTCTTCTGAGATTTTGTGTATACTTGCTTCAGCTTCAAGGACTTTGTCGGTTTCTTCCGCCATTATTAACTCCTAAGTCAATGATTGATAATAACCTGTACCTTCAACAGTCTTAAGCGCATTTACTGCAAGTAGTAAGAAAGCATGGTTACGGATTTGCGGTAATGAAGCGATCTTGTCATTTGCAAGAAGTTTCCTAGCAAGAAAAGGATCTCCATGTTTGCGTAGAATCGTATCTGCAACAGGTATAGTTAACCCAATTCGGTGATTTTGGATTTCTTCCAACATCGATGCAACTATAGCGTTCACGTCGGTGAGATCGCCGCGGTGCTGAAACAGTCGCCTGACAAAGGAGTTCGCTTCGTCCACGATGTTGTCGTCGTTTTCCTTATCATTCCTGATCCGAGAACATATGGAAAGATATAAAAGGGCGGTATTGTCCGGTGCGGCGTCTAGCATTCTACGCGTGGTACCGATCAATCTTCTTATTTGTTCCAGACTGTTGACTTCATCCAAAAGACGTTCAACAGCATCAAGTCCAATTTCCTCGAACGAACGAGTGAGCCACGTACGAAGGACTTTGGAGAATTCCGATTCTTGGAGATAGGCAAGTACGGCCTCCCTGAATTCCTCGTCATTCCTGAATTCACGGCACATTTCCCCCATAGTTCGAATGGCATGTTTTCGTTTCGAGACTATTTCGACGTAGACGAACCCAATTAGTGATTCTACGGCGTACCTCAAAGCATCGTTTACAGAATGCATGGGCATGTTCGAAACCACGGATTCTGCATTTCCTTGGACATGGTACTTTCTACGGTACTGGACCAGATGTTCTCTTATATCCTGGGAAGTAACGCTTCTCACTTCAGCCTTAAACTGCCTAGCCTGCCAGTCAACCGTGTAGTCAACGACTACACCAAGCAGGACAAGTCTATAGATACCGCGTTCAGTTTCCTCCCGGCTGTTCGCTTCATTCCCGGATTCATTGGAAAACTTAATCAACACAGTATTGATTGAACCGACTGGGAGCATTTCCGTAATCTGAGAAAAATGATGCTCCCATAGTTCGAATGTCTGTTGTATTTCGTGGTCCGGACCTCGGTACGACTTCAGCAGGAACCACAGATTCGTGAAGAGATCGCCTTGATGATCTCTTTGGAACTCCTGCATTTGATCCAGTGCTACTTCATGATCCGGTTCATCGAATAACTCCAACGCAGCATGCCAATTGTCATCGCTGTACAGAATGGCACACCGGGCATAGTCCTTTTGGCCATTACGACCCGCACGGCCGGCTTCCTGATAGAAGGCCTCCACTGACTCTGGCATCGTATGATGAATCGTATAGCGGATATTGGGTTTATCGATGCCCATGCCAAATGCTTTGGTTGCAACCAGTTCTTGTACACGGTTTTCAATAAACGCCGCTTGAGTTGATATTTTGTGTGCATTCCAGTCACCATTGTAGCTTTTTGGCCGTCCCCCGGCGTAGATGTTACCATGGCCAAGTTCCTTCGCCACGTCTGACACACCGAGGTCGCCGTTTACGTGACGGCAAAATATCAGACCAGCATTCGTATCGGTTCCTTGTAACTTGTTGAAATTTTGAGGATTTAACCTTAAATCTCGTGGCAATAGCCGATTCCGGTATCTTTTTAATGCAGACGTTTTCTCTTTTCGTGGCACAGACTCGACATGAAACCGCAACTCGGGTCGGTCGAATGAACGAGGAAGGATAACTGCTTCCTCAGTAATGATGTCCATTTCGGCCTGGATATCGGCAAGAACGGCAAAGGAGGCTGTTCCAGTCAAACCCACCACGGTAGGTTTATCGTTTTCGTTATTTGAACAGTACTTACGGAGGTTGTGTGGCAGATGCAGGTACGATGGACGAAAATCATGTCCCCATTCCGATATACAATGAGCCTCATCAACAACAGCGAGAGAAATCGGAAAGGTACCTTTTCCCGTGCGGAGGCTGTCACGAAATCTCTCGGTCTGAAGTCGTTCAGGTGCAATGAACACAAAAGACAGACTCCCATCACTCATATCCTGGATAACTGAGATCCGATCTTCTGCCTGTTGCGTACTCGAGACCTCGCCTATCAGATCAATACCGTTTTTCTTAAGGTTTGCTACTTGATCTGCCATCAGCGAAATGAGTGGGTCTATGACGATAGTCATGCCTGGGAGCAGCATACCGGACAACTGGTATACAAGTGATTTCCCTCCACCTGTAGGTAATAAAACTACAGTGTCCAACCTATGGAGCAACCGGGAGACTGCTAGTAATTGTCCGTCCCGGAAGTCCCGTTTTCGGTAAATGAGATGCAGCATGAACTGCAATGAGGATCGCTGGCTGTCTAACGCGTCAGATGATTCCGTGGAGGTATCGTTGCGGGCATTTAATGAGCGTAACAATTCGGGAAAGTCATATTTGACCGGTTCACCACTCCACTGCAATTTCCTTTCACTGCGTAAGCCGACACCGTTTCTGATTCTAACTCCATTTGGATGAAAGATGGAGAAGTGTCTTCGTTCCAGAGTGCCGTAGAATCCCTCGTCAAGAAGTAAACTATTGGACAAGATCAGGTCATATTCACCATCTGGTGCGCCAACATTTCGTACTTTCAGATTGGGGTCAGATTTCGCAGTCAATGCTCTGTCGCCTATTACATCGATTTCGACCTGGGGAGGAGCCAGGGTCGTGGGAGAGAGTACGTGAACGTTTCTCCACAACGAGATCAGCATGCGCATAGCTTCCGCAACGACAGGAATGTCTTCCTCTAGGACAAGAATGCGTTGCTTTCCGTGACAGCTGAGTCGGTCATGGAAATACAGTTTTGTCAGGCACCTGAGGCACCGATGCACCGCCAGAGGAACGAGTACAGTATAGTAAGCGGCTTTATGCATTACTGAAGTTCGGATGGTCTGCGTTACCGTACCTAGTGTTGAGTACGTATCGAACCAATTCCAGTTATCAGTGCTTGTGCTGGACAGGAGTTCTTCAGCCCAGGTGTCAAATTCATTGCGTACAACCGATGTGCTGATGCGATGTACAGTCCAACCAGCATTCTGGAGTATCTGATCGCGTTCCCTATCTTTCACCGACTGCCCAGGCTCACCGTGTTGTGATCCATCTACTTCAAAAACCCACTTGATTCGACTTGAATGTACAACGAAATCTACGCGATTCCCCTGTAAATGACCGGGAATCTTATGTGGGTTCTCACCAGTCAAATCCTCTATTTGTATTTGCCTGTGGATATTAAACAGTCCCAGTGGTCCCAGGACGGATCTTAACTTATCGTAGAACAAATCTTCCTCGTCACTGGTCAACTCTTTTAGATCTAAAGGGAGGGGTTGTTTTTCGGGACTGCCCTCGGATTTATATGGCAGATCCAGTAAGTCCAACGTCGCCTTCAAAATCTCATTACTGTTTCCGGGCAACAACGATTTTTGGAATCGATATCCTATTTCCGACCCGCTTTCGGTATCCGTGCAATTGAAAAATGGGCTTACCGGGCCCGAGATCAAGGCGCGCTCGAAATCCGCGTCTACGAGAGTTGGATTGCCTCTCATTAAGATTTTATCGCATACGGAAGTTATATATGCTACCTTCGGATCATCTGTTTCAATAAAATCAGTACCTTCGGATTCCAGCACCATATTGGAACGACCGACCAGAATGTTATTTAGCGGGTTAAGGAACTTATCTGCAGATCCCGGCAGCGTATCCCAGAGCGCCAAACGTCCCGACGCAGTGTATCTAATACTGAACATGAGATTCAGTCCATATTGAGCGCGAAAGTGTCCAGGTGTAAACCATTCGTTATTTAAATTACACTTTCGTGGGTCGTCAAGGATGGTAAATCGAAGTGTGTGCTGTGTCGGTTAATATAACGTCTTGACATGCTCGATTTAATCGCCTCTTGCATTACGGTACTGTAATTTGTAGAATCCAAAACCGTCGATATCTCACAGCCCCATCCGAAGGAGTCCGCATGGCTGGTTTTACTATCCTCGCGCCCGGTAATCCGGATAACCCCGGCCCCAATCAGTATATACGTAATGAACTGAAAACCATTGGCGCCGAGCTAAAGATCCGGCCCTACAGTACGCTCGAGGAAATGCTCGAGGAAACCCGGGACGTGGACGGGTTCACCCAGGGCGGTCTCACCTACAATAGAGAAGTCGTCGAAGCGTTGCCCGAGCGCATCCGCGTGGTCGGCGCGGGCGGGATCGGCGTGGACTTCATCGACGTGGAAGCGGCCACGGAACGGGGCATCATCGTCTACAACATTCAGCGGGTATTCGAACGGGAAGTCGCCCAGCACGCCATGATGCTGCTGCTCGCCTGCGCCCGTCGGCTGATGATCATCAACCGGTCGATGATCGAGGGCACCCCTATCAGCCGGGGTACCATTCAGCCGATCTATGAGCAGACGCTGGGCCTGGTCTCCTTCGGGAACATCGGCCGGGCCATGGCGAAGATCGCCGCCGGATTCGATCTCCGCGTCATCGCCTGCGACCCCTTCGTCACCCAGGCCGATGCCGACCCCTGGGGCGTGACCATGGTGGACCAGGAAACGCTGTTCAGGGAGTCGGACTTCGTCTCCTGCCACGTGCCCCTGGGTCCGGGAACCTACCATCTCATCGGGGAGCGGGACTTCCGGAACATGAAGCCCTCTGCCTACTTCATCAATACGGGCCGGGGCAAGGTCGTGGACGAGCTGGCGCTGATCCGGGCCCTGCAGGAAGGGTGGCTCGCCGGCGCGGGGCTGGACGTGCAGGAACAGGAACCGCCCGCCCCGGACAACCCGCTGCGGTCGATGGAGCAGGTGGTCCTCACGCCGCACTACGCTTCGGCGTCGGTGCGGGGCGGCATCGAGCGTTTCAAAAAAGCCGGCCGGCAACTGGTCACCATCCTCAGTGGCCGCTGGCCCGATGACGGCCTCGTTAACCCCGCCGTGAAGCCGCTCGCCGCCGAAAAATGGGGCATGCCCGCGGAGTGAACGGGCGAGTGCCGGCGGAAGCGCAATGGGGCGTCAGGCGAAGGTTCGGATCCACCATGTTCTACGACACCGTGATCTTCGACGCGGCGGGTACGCTGGTCGGCCGGGATACTCCTGACTTCTTCGAGGAATTCTTCGTTGTCGCGGCCGGTGAGCTTGGCGCCTCGATCACGCTGGACCAGGTGAAGGCGGCGCTTTCAAAGGCCATGGAGGAACCCCGGTTCAGCAAGCGCGAAGGCCGCATGAGCACGCCGGAGCAGACGCGGCGGTACTTTCTGGATCTCTATGCCCACGTGTTCGATACGGCGGGTATCGAGGGCGCCCAGCGGCCCGGGTTGCAACAGTACTACGACCGGTTTCAAGACGGCAGGTACCTGGACGTGTATGGCGACGTCCGGCCCACGCTGGAAAAACTTCAGGAACGCGGCGTGCGCCTCGGCGTGCTGTCGAACTGGTCGGAACACCTCTCTCACGTGCTCGAGCGGCACGACCTTGACCGGTATTTCTCCTTTCTCGTGGTTTCCGCCGAAGCGGGTTGCGAAAAACCCGACGAGCGGATCTTTCGTATGGCCATAGACCACGCTGAAGCTCCGGTCGATCGCATCCTGTATATCGGGGACTATCCAGAGGAGGACATCCTTCCGGCCGAGGGCGTCGGCCTGGACGCCCTGCTCATCGACCGGTACGAGAAATACGGCCGTTATCGTCTGCCCTCCATCCGGAACCTGACGGACGTCCCCGGGCTGATCGGAATATCGTGATTCGGTGATGCACCGTGTGTGACGCGTCGTGAGGGACACATGCTTCGGTGATGCATCGTGCGAGACGCATCGTGAACGAGGACGAACCATGAGCAACCAACCGATCCGCGTCGGCGTGGTGGGCGTGGGACGCGGGAAGAGCTTCGCACAGAGCGCGTCCGGCGCCGTGGGCATGGACCTCGTCGCGCTGTGCGATATCTGGGAGGAGCGGTTGCGCGAGTTGGCCGGCGAACTTTCCGTCGCCGCGTACACCGACTACGACGCCTTCCTCGCCCACGACATGGACGCCGTGGTCCTGGCCAACTACTTCCACGAACACGCGCCGTTCGCCATAAAGGCCCTGAGGGCGGGCAAGCACGTCATGAGCGAGACCGCCTGCAACGGCACGCTGGCGGAGGGCGTCGCCCTCTGCCGCGCCGTGGAGGCGTCCGGCCGGATCTACATGCTGGCCGAGAACTACCCCTACACCGTGTTCAACCAGGAAATGCACCGGCTCTACCGCGAGGGGGAGATCGGCGAAGTCACCTACGCCGAGGGAGAATACAACCACCCCATGTCCCGGGACGCGAGCCTGCGCATTTCACCGGGATTCGACCACTGGCGGGCGTGGATCCCTTCCACCTATTACTGCACCCACGCCCTCGCGCCCCTGGTATATATCACCGACACGCGGCCGGTGAGCGTGAACGCCCTGGCCATCGCCCGGCCCGAGCGCACCCTCACCCTCAGGAGGGGAGATCCGGGGTCCGTCATCCTCTGCCGCATGGACAACGGCGCGGTCTTCCGGCTTTTCGGACTCGGCCTGCCCGGCCACAGCAACTGGTACCGCCTCCACGGCGAGCGCGGCGCCATGGAGATCACCCGGGGACCGGGGTACTTCGGACCCGGGGAGGTGCGGGTGTGGCATGAGCCGTGGCACCTCGAGCCCGGGGAGGAAGCGGAGCGGGTTTACAGGCCGGACTGGCCGGAGCATGGCGATCTCGCACGCAAGGCCGGCCACGGCGGCGGCGACTTCTGGACCAGTTTCCATTTCGCCCGGGCGATCCGTTCGGGCGAGCAGCCTTTCCTGGACGTGTACCGCGGCGTGGCCATGTCGTCGGTGGGCATCCTGGCCTGGAAGAGCGCGCTGGAAGACGGCCGTCCCTTCGACGTGCCCGATTTCAGGGATGAGGCCGCTCGGAAATCCTGGGAGAACGACCATTGGTCGCCCTGGCCAAAGGATGCCGCACCCGGGCAGCCCCCGCCCAGCATTCTGGGCCGTCGCGACCCGGATCCGGCGCATGTTCCGTACGCCCGCCGCCTATGGAAGGATATGGGTTACGAAGGGTGAAAAATGCTTGCGTTTCGAGGGCTTTTCCGGTATTTTACGACGGCTGTGGAGGATCGCGACCCCATCGTCTAGCCTGGCCAAGGACACCGCCCTTTCACGGCGGCAACACGGGTTCAAATCCCGTTGGGGTCATATTGCATAACCGGAAATGGCCGAGGGGGTTGCGTGCATGCGCAACCCCCTTTTTTGCATTCCGTGCCGTCCGGTACATGCATTCCGTGCCGTCCGGCAGCCGGTTTAACGGTCGAAGGGTTCGACCCGGATGACTTCGATGGTACCGGCCGGGGTGAATTGCCAGACCGCGACGAAACCCGTGGCAAGATCGCCGTTCTCGTCCCAGTCCAGGGGCATGGCCGCGCCTTCGTAGTTGACTGCGCCACCGTCGGCCAGGACCGCGCAACCCGTTCGCGATGCTGCTCGCCTGGGCAATAACGAGTTCGCCGGGCGGCCTCCCGATCGTTCGCAACTGGTCCCGGATGGCCGCTCCCTCCAGCTTGCCCGCCGCCTGCGTCGCCAGGGCCAGCGCCACGGTCGCGTCATAGGTCTGTTTCACATAGGGGAAAGGCGGAGGATTGCTGCCGTAGGCGCTTTTATACCCGTCCTCCCAGGCGATCGCCGAAGGCGTGTCCTGCGCGGCGCCGGGCGACGTGCCGATCATACCGGCGAGGTGCTCGGGTCCGATGGATCGGATCAGGTCCAGGCTGCGACCGGTGGGGCCGAGGATAAACACATTATAGAAGCCGTTGTCCAGCGCTTCGCGCACGATGGTTTCCTGCTGGGGCTGAAAAGCGAGGACGATCAGCGCCTGCGTGTCATCAAGTACACCTCTGCTTTCTCTGAGCTCCTCCACGAGGGTCGTATTTTCGGGATCCGCCGCGACCCGGATGAGCTTGCCTTCCCAGGCATTCTCGAAAGCGTCCGCGATGCCCCGGCCCCAGACGTCGTCGCGGTAGATCATGCCCACGTTGCCGTATCCCAGTTCCAGCGTGATCTTGGCGAGGACCGGACCCTGGTCAAGGTCGGACAGGGTAGTGCGAAACAGGAAATCGTTATCCATGGCAGTCGTGAGCATGGGAGAAGAAGAGGCCGGAGAAATCATGGGAATGCAGGCATCGGCGACCACTTCGTCCACGACGGCAAGCGTCGAGGAACTCGCCCAGGCGCCCACGATCGCGTGGCCTCGATAAGGTCCATCGCCTCGGATACCGCGATTTCGGCGTCCAACTCCGTGTCGGCCACCAGGCCCTCGACCGGTTCCCCGAGTACGTCCACCTCGTTGACGTGCGCTATCGCCATTTCGAATCCCCGCCGCATAAGGACGCCGTGTTCCGATCCACCTTCCGACAGGTCGATCAACAGCCCGATCTTCAGTGCGGGCTGATCGACCGGCTCCGGCGGTTCCGGCGGTTCCGGCGATACCGGATCCTCACTGCCGCACGACCACAGGAAGGTGATCATCAGGACGATCGACAGCCAGGGCCCCCAGAAGAAGATCGATCCTCGCATTCCACGCATCTTCATGCCTCCCGCGCATCGCAGCGCATTCGGTCGGTATGTCCACGTCCGGTTGCGGGTTAAGTATCCGTGACAATGTAGATATACTGCGTACCGTTTACGCTGCCATCCCTTTTCTTATCTATCGCGCCATCAACAACTTGGGTGGCATCGGGCACCGGCTGAATTGCCTTGCCGGTTCGCCGGCGGCGGAATACATTCAAACCCATGCCCGACCATACCGCCGATTCCCCGAAACCGGCTGACAACGAGGTCCCGCCCTCCCAGGTCCTCCGTCACGTCTGGGCCATCGCCTGGCCCGTCGTAGTCGCTTCGCTGATCGACGCCACAGAAGGTCTCGTAGACATCTACTTCGTGGGATTCCTGGGACCTGCGGCGATTTCCGCCATCGGGATGAGTCGGCAGATCGTATTCATCGTCATGGTCATGGCCATTTCGATCACCGGGGGGACGCGGACGCTGGTGGCCCAGTACTACGGAGCGGGCAGGCACGGCGACGTAAGCCGGACCGGCCAGCAGGCGATCCTGATGGGCACTTACATGGCCCTGGGTCTTGCCGCCGTCGGTATCGTGCTCACGCGGCCCGCACTGGTCCTGCTCGGCGCCCCGGAAGAGGTCCTCACCCACGGCATGCTCTTCCTGAGGCTCTATTTCGCCGGCATGCTCTTCATGATTCTCAACTACGTGATGAGCGCCATCTTCGGGGGCGTGGGCGACACCCGCACACCGCTCAAAATCTCCGTCATCGTCATCATCGTGAAATGCGTGACCTCCTACGCGTTTATCTTCGGCGCCTGGGTTGTGCCCGCGCTGGGCGTGGCCGGCGCGGCCGTGGGCATGATCATCTCCCGGCTGGCGGGATGCGTCATCGGGCTGGCCATCCTGGTCCGGGGCAACGGTCAGGTGCGTCTCTCGAGGAACTGGCGCGTCAAACCGGACTGGAACATCATGTCCCGCATGCTCGACATCGGCCTGCCCTCCGGCGCGTCCGGCTTCTTCCGCAACGGTGCGCGCGTGCTCCTGTACCGCGTCATATCGGGCGTAAGCCGTCCCACGGCCGCCATTGCCGCCCTGACCGTGGGTTTCCAGATCCGCCTCTTCGCGATTATGCCCGCCCTGGCCTTCTCGGTCGCGGCGAACTCCCTGGTCGGACAGCGGCTGGGCGGCCGGCAGACCCGGTCTGCCGAGCAATACGGCGGGCAGACGATCCTGCTCTGCATGATCGTGATCGGGGCCGGCTCAGCCTTGGTCTGGATTTTCGCCCAGGGGATCGCGGCCGTATTCACGACGGACGATACGGTCCTGCGCATCAGTTCGGTCATGTTGCGTTTCTTCGCCGTCGCCCAGATCTTTTCCGCCCTGTCCATCGTGGCCAGCGGCGTGCTGGCCGGCGGCGGCGAGACCCGTCCGTCGCTGTACTACACCCTCTTCTCCCAGTGGGGCGTCATGCTCGTGTTTTCCTACGTACTCGCCTTCCCGCTCGGGCTGGACGTGACGGGCATCTGGATCGCCTGGCTCGTCGCGGCCGTATTGCAGGGTCTGCTCACACTCAGGCGCTTCTTCAAGGGAACCTGGAAAAGGGCGGTGGTCTGAGGGTAATGCGGAAGGTCAGTCCCGGCCGCGCAGTATCCTGATGCCTGCGGCGGCGCCGTCCGGATGCTTGAACACGGCCGTGGCGGCCACCAGGACGTTCGCGCCCGCCGACACGACGTCCGGCGCGGTATCGATGTTCACGCCGCCGTCCACCTCCAGGTCGCACGCGATCTCCCGGTCCGCCAGGGTCCTACGGATCTCGCTGATCTTCGGCAGGACGGACGGGATGAACCGCTGGCCAGAGTATCCGGGGTTGACGGACATGACCAGGACGAGATCGATTTCGTCGATGATCTCGTCGAGGACCCGGGCGGGCGTGGCCGGGTTCAGGGCGACCCCGGCCTGTTTGCCCCGCTCCCGGACGGACTGAACCACGCGGTGCAGGTGGGCCGTATTCTCCTGGTGCACGATGATCACGTCGGCGCCGGCTTCCATGAATACGTCGATGTACCGGTCCGGTTCCTCGATCATCAGGTGGGCTTCCAGCGGCAGTTCCGTCAGCGAGTCGATGGCCTCGACGATGAAGGGTCCCATGGAGATGTTCGGGACGAACCGGCCGTCCATGACGTCGATATGGATCCGGTCCGCGCCCGCGCGCTCCACAGTCCGGACCTCGTCGGCCAGACGGGTGAAATCTGCCGACAGGATGGATGGAGCGATCTGGATCATGGTCCTCCCCCGGTTTTCTGCTGCTCCACGTGACCGCCGAACTGGTGACGCAGGGCGGAAAGCACCCGCATGGCGTAGGATTGGTCCTGCCGCGACTGGAACCGCGTGAAGAGCGAAGCCGTGAGCACGTGGGCGGGCACGTCTTCCTCGATGGCCGTCTGCACCGTCCACCGGCCCTCCCCGGAGTCCTGCACGTATCCGGAGTAGGTGGACAGGTCCCGGTCTTCCCGCAACGCGATCTCCAGGAGGTCGAGCAGCCAGGAACTGACCACGCTTCCGTGGCGCCAGACTTCGGCTATGTCGTGCAGATCCAGGTCGTACCGATGGCGCGGGTCGACGCGTTCGGACCCCGATTCGCGCAGGATTTCCAATCCCTCGGCAAAGGCCTGCATCATGCCGTATTCGATCCCGTTGTGGATCATCTTGACGAAGTGGCCCGCGCCGGCCGGTCCTACGTGGACGTAGCCCCTGCGGGCCGTTGGAGGGGGAGCGTCGCCGGAGTTCTGTCCGGGACCGGGGGCCAGCGTCTCGAACAACGGGTCCAGGCGCTCGACGATCTCCGCCGGTCCCCCGATGGTCATGCAATACCCCCGTTCGAGGCCCCAGACGCCGCCGCTCGTACCCACGTCGACATAGTGCAGGCCCCTGGCGGACAGCCGCTCCGCGCGGGCCACGTCGTCCTTGAAGTAGGTGTTCCCGCCGTCGATGACGGTATCGCCCGGAGCCAACAGTCGGGACAGTTCGTCGACGGCCCGTTCCGTGGCGTCGCCGGCCGGGACCATGACCCAGACCGACCGCGGCGGTTGGAGCGCGGTTACGAGACCGTGGAGCGTGGAAGCGCCGTTGGCGCCGGTTTGCTCCGCCTGGCCGACCGCTTCACCGCTCTGGTCGTACACGACGACTTCGTGACCGCCGCGTAACAGCCGCCGCGTCATGTTGCCGCCCATCCGGCCGAGGCCGACCATGCCCAGTTGCATACGATGCTCCCCGAACCCGGCGATCACGCGGTCCGTCCGGCCCTGCCCGGTTCCGCCCGGAACTCCGGTTCGCGTGCCTCGTTCGATGGCGCCGATCAGGCCAGACGGACCGGTTGCATCCGCTTCCGTTCAATGGCGCTGATCAGCTTCACGAAGGGGTCCACGAACTTCCGCACCCCTTCTTCGACGAGTTGCTCCGCGACCCGGTCCATCGAAATCCCGGCTTTCTCCACACCGGCCATGATCGACCAGGCTTCGTCGATACCGGTCTCGAGGGTATCGGCCAGGCGCCCGTGATCGCGGAAAGCGTCGAGTGTTTCATCGGGCAAAGTATTGACGGTGTTCTCCCCGATCAGTTCTTCGACGTACAGCACGTCCCGGTACGCCGGGTTCTTGGTGCTGGTGCTGGCCCACAGCAACCGCTGCTTCCTCGCGCCTTGTTCGGCCAGCCTGGACCAGCGCGGTGACGCATAAATCGTCTTGTACCGCTGGAAGGTCGTCTTGCCGTTCGCGATGGCCGTCCTGCCGGTCAGGCCCAGGATCGCGGCCCGTTCCCCGGGATCGCCGGTCCGCTCCGCCCGTTCGGCCAGCAACGCATCGACGAGCGTGTCGATGCGGCTGATGAAGAAGCTGGATACGCTCGCGATGCCGCTGATGTCTCCGCCCGCGGCAATACGGTCCTCCAACCCGCCGATATAGGCGTCGGCCACGGCCTCGTATACGGCCCGCGAGAACATCAGCGTCACGTTGATATTCAACCCCTCGCCGATCAGTTGACGCACGGCCGGTACGCCGGCCTCCGTCGCCGGCACCTTGATCATGACGTTCGGGCGGTCCACGGCGTTCCACAGCCGCCGGGCCTCTTCGATCGTACCCGCGGTGTCGTCCGCCCGCTCCGGGGACACTTCCAGGCTCACGAAACCGTCGGCGCCGCCGGTTGCTTCGTACACGCCGGCCAAGTGGTCGGCGGCTTCCCGGATGTCCGATATGGCCAGGGATTCGTAGATCTCCAAAGCGGTCCGGTTCGCTGCTGCAAGCCGCTCGATATCCGCGTCGTAGTCCGTACTTCCCGCAATGGCCTTCTCGAAGATGGCCGGGTTCGAAGTCATGCCTTTCAGACCGTCTTCCTCGATCAGTTTCCTCAACCGGCCGGAGTACAACAATTCCCGGCTGATGCTGTCCAGCCAGAAACTCTGGCCGTGCTGTTCGAGCTGGATAAGCGGATTTGCCATGTCGAATTCCTTTACCGGCCGAACACTGCGCGTGGTCCGTGCCGCGGACTCAGGGTATCAGTACGATCTTTCCATAGGCGCCGGGTTCCATGACGGCGGCATGGGCCCGCGCCGCGTCTGCCAGCGGGAACTCTTTACCGACTACCGGCTTGAGCGTGCCGTTTTGCAGTCCGGCGTACAGTCCGGCGTGGATGCCGACCAGATCTTCCGGAGACGCCAGCAGCAGGACCATGCCGAGGATACTGGCGTCCCGCGCCATGGCGTCCCGCGGATTGATCTCTATGACGCCCCGGTTGCCGATGACGACGACACGCCCGCCATAGGCCAGCATGTTCAGATCCTTGTCCAGATTGACGTTGGCCAGCATTTCCATGATCACGTCGACACCCAGGCCGCCGGTGAGTTCCATGATCTTGTCCGTGTAGCCGGGGACGCTGTGGTCCACCACGTGATGGGCGCCCTGATCCTCCACCAGCCCGGCGCCCTGTTCCGATCCGGCGGTGCCGATGACCGTCATGCCCGCGGCCCGGGCCATCTGTACGGCCGCGATCCCCACGCCGCCGCTCGCGCCGTGCACCAGGACGGTTTCGCCCGCCTTTCCCCCGGCACGCTGGAACAGCCCTCTCCACGCTGTCGCGTAGGGGACGTATATCCCCGCGCCCTGCGTGTAGGAAACGTTGCCGGGCAGTGGATACACTTGGTCGGGCGAGCACAGGGCTTGCGACGCATAGGAACCGGTAAGGGCGCCGGCCAGGTACACCCGGTCTCCGACGGAAACATGGGCCGCGCCGTCGCCCACATCGGCGACCGTTCCGGCACCGTCCATGCCCGGCGTAAAGGGCAGATCGGGTTTCATGGCATAGGTGCCCGACCGGATATAGGTGTCTACCGGGTTCACGCCGGCGGCCCGTATGTCGACCAGTATCTGTCCGGGGCCAGCCTGCAGATCCGCGCCGGTTTCGACATCCATCACCTCAGGCCCGCCGAATTCGTGAATGCGTATCGCTTCCATTTGCGTCTCCTCGATACTGAAATCAGCCACAGAGTTTTTCGATGACTTCGTAAAGAATCCTCGGACCCCGTTCCATGTTCTCCACGGAGATCCGTTCGTCGTTGCCGTGGATGCGTCTGAGCTCTTCGTCGATCAGCAGAAAGGGCATGAAGCCGTAGCAGTGGATCCCCAGCTCGCGGAAGTAGTGGCTGTCCGTGAAGCCGGAAAGAATGTTCGGTACGACCTCCGCGCGCTCGTGGTGCCGGGACACGACCTCGCGCACCGCTTCGACCAGGGGCGAATCGAAGGGCGATGACGTATTCCCGAAGTTCAGCAGGGTCTCTATTTCGATTCCGTCGTCGCCGACCACCTGTTTCAGCTCCTGGACGAAGTGTGCGGGCGCTTCCCCCGGAAGCAGCCTGCAGTCCAGTTCGGCCATCGCCGCCTGGGGTATGATATTGATTTTGTCACTGCCCTGCAACATGGTTATCGAGATGGTATTGCGCAGAATCGCGGCGTGATGCTGGTTGCGGAGCAGGTCCGCCAGAAAACGGAGGTCCCGCACGGACTCCCGGATATTCGCGAATCGCTGACGGCATCCGTCTTTCTGCAGGTGGGCGATGCCTTTGAAGTACCGCTCGGTTGCGTCTGTCACCTTGATCGGCGGCGTGTACGCCATGATGGCGCTCAAAGCGCGGATGAGCCGGTTCACGGCGGAATGAGGCTTTGGACGGGAACCGTGGCCGGGTTCGCCGCGGGCGACCAGGCGGATCCAGCAAGGCGACTTCTCGGTGATGTCGATGGAATAGACGGCCCTGCCGTTCTCCAGGCGTCCCTTGCCGCTCTCGTTGATCAGGAATTCCGCGTCCGAGACGAGTTCCGGGCGGTTCCGCGTGATCCACCGGGCGCCGGCCGATCCGCCGGCCTCCTCGTCGGCGGTGACGAGAAAGATCACGTCCCGCTTCAAAGGAAAACGATTCCGGTGCAGCGCGAGGAAGACCACCAACTGCGCGATGCCCAGGTTCTTCATGTCGAGGGCGCCCCGCCCCCAGATGTAGCCATCCCGGACCACGCCGCCGAAGGGATCGACGGACCAGTAACGGCGGTCGGCGGGAACCACGTCGCTGTGACTCAGCAGCACCACGGCCCGTTTCGAACCGTCCCCTTCCAGCCTTGCGTAGAGATTGGAGCGTCCCGGGGCGGACTCGTAAACCTGGCAGTCGATGCCTTCTTCCGAGAGAATGCGGCTGAGGAAGGCGGTCGCGCGATCCTCGTTCCCGGGAGGATTCG
Source organism: bacterium (assembly GCA_965207085.1). Taxonomy (GTDB): domain Bacteria; phylum JAAXHH01; class JAAXHH01; order JAAXHH01; family JAAXHH01; genus JAAXHH01. Next base: position 1,996,575 of record CBDBLQ010000002.1, read on the forward strand.
TCGTGTCGATGCGCAGGTACTCGCCCAGCAGTTGTACGGCTTCCCGTCCCAGCGCGTTCCAGTCCAATGCCCTACATGCTCCCTTCGGAATGTACCGCCTGCCGGATCACGGCGATGGCGGCGAGATCGCCCACGGCGTCTCCCAGTCCGGCGGGCACGACCCGCACCGTGCCGTAGACTCGCGGCCAGGTTTCGCGCCGAAGGTACGCGCGGATGGGTTCCAACAGAAGATCCTGCGCCTTGACCAGGATGGTGCCGATGACGATGACCTCCGGGTTCAGGATATTCACAATGTTCCCCAGTCCGACGGCCATGTACCGCGCCGTCTCGTCCACGATTTCCAGGGCGGCGGGATCGTCTCGCCTGGCCGCGTCCATGACGGTCTCCGCCGTAATGGATGCCGGGTCGTCCCCAGCCAGATCGACCATGAGCGAACCGGGCGCCGTCTGCGTCTTCTCCCGGGCCCGCCTGGCGATCGATGGCCCCGAACACAGGGCTTCCAGGCAGCCGCGCTTTCCGCAACCGCAGACCGGACCGTTCTCGACGATGGTCATATGCCCCACTTCGCCGGCGGTGTCGTTCGGGCCGCGGTAAAGCCGGCCGTCGAGTATGATGCCGCCGCCGATTCCGGTGCTCATGGTCATGTAAACCATGTGCCGGCAGCCCCGCCCGGCCCCGAAGGACCACTCCGCCAGGGCACTGGCGTTGGCATCGTTTTCGACGAGAACCGGCAGCGAGAGCGCGCTTTCCAGCCACGCCTTCAGCGGGACCTCGTCCCAGCCCGGCAGATTGGGCGGCGCGTAGACCACGCCTGTATCCGTGTCCAGGGGGCCGCCGCAGCTGACGCCGACGCCGGCCAGCGCCGCCGGGGAGAGCGCGGCGCGCGCCATGGCTTCGCGGGACATGTCCACCAGCGACGCCACCACGGCCCGCGGACCTCGTTCGGCATCGGTCGGCCGACGGATCTTATGCAGGATCTTCCCATTCCGGTCGGCGACGGTCACAGCGAGCTTGGTGCCGCCGATGTCATGACCCAGGAGGTACGGGGCGTTCCGGTCTGGCTGGGGCATAGTCGCGGGTCGAAGCGTTAATCCTGGCTGGGCATAGTCGCGGGCCGGCCCATGAATCCCGGGCTTCGCAGACGCTTTCCGGCTATACCGGAAATCATGCTGATATTATAGTCCGCGAACGGCCTGTGTCAACTGCTTTCAGCCGGGTCGCGGTGCCGTTCCGTGCCGCCAAAAACTGATTGACAGCGGCCGTCCGGTCCGGGCATTTTTGCAGGAGTCGAAACGGCCGCTTCCCGTCATGGGCGGCCTTGGCCTTAGACGCGCGTATCCTGAAGGCCGTTGTACGGCCCGCAAGAGGAATGGGAGGAGGACGGCATATGTTGGATACCAAGATTCTGTGGATGTGGCTGCACGTGCTCGGCGTCGTACTGTGGGCGGGCGGTTTCTTCTACGTCCTGGTCGCGCTCACCCCGGCGCTCCGGTCGGGCAGGGCGTCGGAGGAACGCGTGGAGATCATGCGCCGGACCGGCGCCATATTCCGCCGGGTATCCTGGACGGCGATCGTCATCCTGGTCGTGAGCGGTTCTTTCAGTCTGTACAACCGGATCATGGACGGGGTGGCCGCCCGGGCCATGTCGTCCCAGCCCGAGCTGTACCCTCTGCTCCCGCCGGGGTACGAGGCCCTGATGACCGTCAAGCTCCTGATCGTGATCGCGTTGATCGTGCACCATGCGGTCCGGCTCCTGGAACCCCGGGTCCTCGAAGACGGCAGCATCGGGTTCAAGTCCAGGGCTTCGGGCATCGTGGGCGCCGTGCTCTTCGCGGCGGCCGTGCTGCTGGGTCTTATCCTGCTGACCATGAATGTTTCTGTCTGATTCGGCTTCATGAAGGACTTCATCGCCCTGACCAAGCCCGGCCTGGTCCTCATGCTGGTGCTGACCACCTGCGTCGGATTCTATCTGGGGTCCGACGGACCGGTGGACTGGCTGCGCCTGCTGCACACGCTGGCAGGAACCGCCCTGGCGGCCGGGGGCACGCTCGCCCTGAACCAGTTCATGGAGAGAGACCGGGACGCCATGATGCGGCGGACCCGGAAGCGTCCGCTCCCCGCCGGGAAGCTGCAGCCCGTGCAGGCCCTCGGGTTCGGCGCCGTCATCACGGCGGCGGGCCTGGTGTACCTGGCGCTGGTGGTGAACGTCCTGAGCTGTGCGGTCACCGCGCTGATCACCGCCACCTACCTGTTTCTCTACACGCCGCTCAAGCACCGCACCACGCTGTCGACCGTGTTCGGTGCGGTCCCCGGCGCGCTGCCGCCGGTGACCGGTTGGGCGGCCGCCCGAAATGGACTGGGGCCGGAGGCCGGCGTCCTGTTCGCCATCCTCTTTCTCTGGCAGATGCCCCACGCCCTCGCGCTGGCCTGGCTTTTCCGCGAAGACTACGCCCGCGCCGGGTTCCAGCTGTTGCCCGCCGTCGATCCGGACGGTCGCTTCACGAGCGTGCAGATCCTCATCAACTGCCTGGCCCTGACCGCCTTCAGCCTTGTCCCGACTATTTTCGGCATGGCAGGGGTCCTGTATTTCTACGCGGCCTTCGCGGCCGGACTGGGCCTGCTCGCTTTCGCCATCCACCTGACCGTGACCCGGACGCAGGCATCGGCACGGAATCTGTTTTTTGCGTCGCTGGTGTTCCTGCTGGTCCAGTTCTCCGTGATGGCCTATGACAAGGTGTAGGTATGAAATCGAACGCTGACATGGAACGCTTGGGGAGGTGAGCCTGCTCGGTATGCTGGAGATTACGGACCTGCCTCTGGTGAACGCCTGCCTGAACACGACCAGCGCGGTTTTCCTGGTCGCGGGCTACATCAACATCAAGAAACGGAACGTCGCCGCGCACAGGACGTGCATGCTGGGTGCGGTCGCCGCGTCGGTACTGTTTCTCACCTCCTATCTGATTTACCACTTCAACCACGGAAGCACGCCCTTCACCGGCGAGGGATGGACCCGTTACGTCTACTTCACCATCCTCATCAGCCACACGATCCTGGCCACGGCCATCGTGCCCATGGTCGTGTTGACGCTGCGCCATGCGCTGAAAGGGCGTTTCGAACGCCACGCGCCGCTGGCCCGATGGACCCTGCCGATCTGGCTGTACGTGTCCGTCACCGGCGTGCTGGTGTACCTGATGCTGTACCAATGGCAGGGGTAGGCTTGTTGTACCACGGGTCGGGAAAGACCCCCGCTTTTTCAATGTCTGGAATAAACCTGCTTTACCAAAGGCCGGGATAGGCGACCGACATGGCCGTATCCATTCACAGACTGACGCTGGCCGCGCTCTCGATCGCGCTCGTGACGCTGGCGACCGTGGTCATTCGTATCCCCAATCCGGCCACGCAGGGATACATCAATCTCGGCGACGCGCTGCTATGCACCATCGCCCTCGTCTTCGGATGGCGCATCGGCGGTCTCGCGGGCGGGGTCGGTTCCGCCCTGGCCGACGCCCTGGGCGGCTACTTCATCTGGGCGCCCTGGACGCTCGTCATCAAGGGGATCGAGGGGATCCTGGTCGGAACGATCGCGTTCTGGGGCGTGCGGGGTGGACGCGACTCACGAAACGGCGGGGACGACCAGGTTGGACGGGACGCCGCCGGTGCACAGGCCGCCCCGGACGGCCGCCAACCCGGCCGGATCGCGGCCTGCGCAGCCGTACTGGTGGGAGGCGCCTGGATGGTTACCGGTTACTACCTGGCCGGATCGGTCCTGTTCGGCGGCGTCGCCGCGCTGACGGAGATCCCGGGCAACCTGATACAGGCTGGCGTGGCGGTCGTGGTAGCCCTGCCCCTGTCCGTCCTTTTGAGAAACGCCTTGAAACGGAGTGATTATGGACCTCTCGCACCTCGATGAAAAAGGACGCGTCCGCATGGTTGACGTGACGGAGAAACCGGTTACGGAAAGGCGCGCGGTGGCCTACGGGGAAGTCCGGTCCGCGACGGAAACGATCCGGAAAATCTCCGCCGACGAGATGGGCAAGGGCGACGTGCTGACCACCGCGAAGATCGCGGGCATCTCGGCGGCCAAGAAGACGGGCGACCTCATCCCCATGTGCCATCCCATCCCGCTTACCCACGTGGAGATCGATATCACCCTGAACGAGGACGCGGGCAGGATCGGCCTCCTGGCCACGGCCGTCGCGTCCGGCAGGACCGGTGTGGAGATGGAGGCCCTGACGGCCGTTTCCGTGGCCGCCCTGACCCTCTACGACATGTGCAAGGCCGTGGACCGGACCATGGAGATCGCCTCCATCCTCCTCGTGGAGAAAGAAGGCGGCAGGTCCGGCGTTTTCAGGCGGCCCGGGTGGGTGAACCCAGGGTAATGGTACGGTTTTGGGCTCATTCAGAACGATATTCGTAGCACGGTAGTTGGCTGCGTTGTTTACAATGTGAGCAAGGCGGGTACATGCCAGCTTCGCCCTGTTCGCGAACAGGACCTATGATCTAAGAGGTTATAGATAGCCCGTTCTAGGAGGTTTTACTAGACTACTATGTAGAATTACCGAAGGCGGTTTCGTTCCCATCGACTTGTAATCGGATCGAATTACAGTACTTCGACTCTACCAATCCAATTGAAGTAAGTTATGTTCTTTTGTTTCACAGATTCCAATCCTTCGCTATACACATATGACTTTTTAGGAATCCCAACTGGAGTTGACCCGGTTTAGTGGACATGTAACTTCTTGTGTTTGAAAGGAGCGTGACATGCCCAGACCCCGTACCCCCTATCCGACGGCCTTTCGGCAGCAGATGGTTGAGCTCGTTCGCGCCGGCCGCAGTCCCGAGGCGCTGGCCAAAGAGTTCGAACCCACCGCCCAAGCCATCCGCAACTGGGTCAAGCAGGACGATCTGGACCAGGGCAGGCGCGAAGATGGCCTGACCACCGAAGCCCGGGCCGAACTGCGTCGGCTGCGCCGTGAGAACAAGCAGCTCAGGATGGATCGGGAGATCCTGGCAAAAGCCGCGGCCTGGTTCGCCCGGGAGACCGAGACCCCGCCCGGGTCTTCCCGTTCATAAAGGCGCATCAGGCCGTCTATCCCGTGCGTCGGATGTGCGCCCTGCTGGAGGTCTCCCCTGGCGGCTACTACGTCTGGCTCAAACGGTCCGTCTCCAGGAGGGCCGGTGAGGATGCCATGCTGCTTGGCCGGATCCGCTTGATCCATCAACGTTCCTACGGTACCTACGGCGCACCGCGCATCCATGCCGAACTGCGCGCGTCCGGGATCCGTGTGGGAAGAAAACGCGTGGCCCGCCTGATGCGCTTGGCCGCCATCAGCGGAGTATCCCGTCGCAGAGCCGTGCGCACTACCTGGCGGTCCGCAGAAGGCCGGAAGGCCCCCGATCTGGTCAACCGGGACTTCAGCGCGCCGGAAAGAGACCGGCTCTGGGTAGCCGATATCACCTACGTGCCGACCCATTCAGGCTTCCTCTATCTCTCGGTGGTCATAGATGCCTTCAGCCGCCGGGTCGTCGGCTGGTCCATGGCCAATCATCTGCGAAGCGAACTTGTCGAAGACGCCCTGGACATGGCCCTCGAAAAGCGCAGACCCGAAGGCGTGATCCACCACAGCGACCAGGGATTGCAGTACACCTCGGTGGCTTTCGGCAAACGCTGCAGACAGTTTGGCGTCAGACCCTCCATGGGATCGGTTGGAGACTGCTACGACAACGCCCTGTGCGAAAGCTTCTTCGCCAGCCTGGAATGCGAACTGATCGATCGCAGGCGCTTTGCCACAAAAGCTGAGGCCAGACTCGACCTGTTCCAGTACATCGAGGGCTTCTACAACACGCACAGACGCCACTCTTCCCTCGGATACCTCTCACCCTTAAACTACGAAAGGAGCTTCAAGAAGATAGCCTGAATCCCAAATGGTTAACCGTCCACAAAAACGGGGTAACATCACTGTACATGAAACGGGTCATTTGCCGAGAAGTCTGCTTCTGCTATCCGATTCTGTGAATTTGAGAAGCGTGAGACATTCCGAACCAACTCATCATGGACCTCTCCTGTTTCAATCTCAATCAGCTTTGCTGCTACGTACAGTTGCGAAAGATCAGCACGTCCATGATCGGTAGCCAACAAAGAGGCTGTCGTTTGTCCTCCATTTACTATTTGCAATCCCTCAAGCCTAGTAACTGCTGTGGTCCCTTCATTTTCGGAGATATCCACTGCCTCAGCAGTCAAAGTGATACCGTTATTATAAGCAAGGAATCGTTCTGGCTCTCTTACGATTGTGTCTCGTATTCCACGGTTGATCTTCCCTCGAGCTTGAAGGAATGATCGAACATTTGTCTCAAGCAATCGGGGTCCGAAATCTGCGTAGATGCTACGTAGTACACTACCGGGGACGAGCAATAGAAATGCACGATATCCCTCGTGTGTATTATCAGCCTTAAGACAGGGGAGTGACTTCCCAAATCGATCTTGCAGATCGATTGAGATTCTATCGCGTTGTCGGCCGGAGATACTGAGCCTATGGAGTCTGACTATGTCCCAAATAGACTTTGTTATGTGAACGTTATTAAGGTGTGTATCCTCCTGTATTGTCTCCATTGTCGTCCTGCCATCCGTAATCACGCACAATCGAACTTTAGTTAAACGTCCCTTGAGCTCGTGGATGTGTGCCGCCATGTCGAACACCGGAGACGATTCTTCCAACTCGACATGTTTTCCACTGAGGCACCAATTCAGAAAGGAACGAAGCCTTTGAAAAGCGACCTCAACCTGTTGTCTATTGACTGTCTCAGGAGGGGCGATGTTCGTGTGAATGCTGAGCAACAGGTCGATGCGTGCTTCGTCCTCATCCACACCATATCCACTTACCTCCATTCCTCTGGCCCTGTGATAACAGACCAGTGGATCATCGAATTCTCCCGCCTCGGACAGGATATCAAAGACCGTCTGATTAAAAGAGTCGTATAGCATCATATCCTGTTCAGTCGACTCGGACATCGCCAGGACATCCTGCCGCAGGTTCTCGGAAAATGTCTCAATCGAGTACTGATCATTCATAACAAACCCTCAAGAATCTTGCTTGGTTGTTGCTCGTGCATCCGATAACTACCGCATGACGCCGTGGAGATCGTATATCGTACATCGCTAATCCCACTCTGCAGACTACTGGATACGATTTTAGGGAATCCCTCTTCTACCCTAAAAGGGTGCAGTGAGCGAACAGTGTATCCGATATCAGAGTACGAATCTGAGTTTCCACTTTCATAGCCATAAAGTTCGAGTCGAAGGTCAAATAAATGCAAACAGCCGAAGTCCGCCGCTGGTGTTCTGATGGATTCAATCATATCAGGTAGGGTCTCACCATATCCAGGCCTGCCATCCAAAGACAAACCAACAAGTATGAGACCTACGTCATCAGGTACCTCTAGTTGGCGTTCTCCGGATATTGCAATTCGGTCCAAACTCGCCGCCGTACTCGTTTTTACTTCGACACACAAGACCCCAATCTGAAAGTCTTGTTCTGCCTCCATCAGTCCGCGCCATCCATTAACTGCATTTTGTACGCCTGCAACTGGCGCGACGACCTCTCTGAGTACCCATAGCTCGCCCCAAAGACCTTGCTGGGCCTCTCGTGACAATCCCCCGCGTTCGAGTCGACGTAAAAGATGCTGCCAATCAGAAAGCCGTACAAGGAACCGGACTAATCCCTTTTGTTCATCGATGTATTGTTCTGCAGCCTCAACCAGATCCTGAATCAGTAAATCGAAAATATCTTGGTGTTGAGAATCCGTGAGGGTAAGTACCACCTCAGTCTCATCTCTTCCGACTTCAGCACTACCTACACGGATGTTCAGACCGCGAGAATCCGGTATGTCCGGCAATCCTGCTATGGAGGTTGTAGAAACACGGAGTATGAGCATTCGATTTCTGGTGGGAGTCTCCAAGCCCAAATAGAGATTCCTCCGACCTTTGGGTAGAATGCGACGCTGAACCCTACCAGGCGCATCGGTGATGCGTGAGTCATCCTCCAAGAGTTTCCATACATCCAACAGGTTCAAATCTCCAACTCCTCTTGCCAGTAGACAGAGTTTACGACATACTCAACGGGTGTATCATTGGAAGCGGCTGGGAAGCTCGCAGCAAAGCCAATAAATGGTAACCCGTTACTGTCCTGTTCTTGAAGCGGGTAAACCAAAAGCAAGCCGTTTTTGAAATCTCGAATTCTGCGGATGTAGAAACCACTTGGTCTAGTCGGTTCAGTTTGATGACGGCTACCAGATGGATCCTCCCTGTATTGCCGCGCGGTCATTTCGAGCGCTGAGTTAAACTGCTCTTCGGTCAGATCGAGCACCTCGTCTGCGGGGCTTACCAGCCTTCGAATGCGGTACACATCGTCTCTATCAACTCCATCCTCTGGGTGTACGGCTCTGCGAAGTGGAAAAACCTTACAACCCCCAAGATCTTTGAAAGATCCACCTCGTTGATTGGAAACTAGAACGACAGTCCATGCGACAAGTCCCCCAACCTCGAGCTGTATAATTGTCCCCAAAAACTGGACCACATGCTAAGGTGGATATATCATGGTTTTACACCCCGGCATGTGGAGGGCCGATGTCATGCTGAAAAGACGCAGGCAGTACAGCGCCCGGTTCAAGTTTCAGGTGGCGCTAGAAGCGCTTATGGGACTCAAGACGCTGAGCCAGTTGGCCGCCGAGCATCAGGTTCATCCCAATCAGATCACGAAATGGAAACGCCGTTTGCTTGAGGAAGGCGCCCAAGTCTTCGACCACAGGACGCGTGGTCCCGATGGCGTGCAGGACGCCCTGACGACTCAGCTCTACGAGCAGATCGGACGCTTGAAGATGGAACTGGAGTGGCTGAAAAAAAAAGCTGCCCCCTTCAACGGATGACAAACGCAAGATGATCGATATCCGGCATTCCGAGCTTTCCATACGCCGCCAGTGCGAACTGCTCGGTCTTTCGAGATCCAGTTTCTACCAGCGAAAGGCCACGGAGTCCGCGCTGAACCTGGAACTGATGCGTCTGATGGACGAAGCCTATACCCGGCATCCGTTCATGGGCAGGCCGCGGCTGACCCATTACCTCAAGTCGCTGGGCTACCGGGTCAACGAAAAACGCGTCTTGCGGCTCATGCGTCTGATGGACCTGCGCGCGGTATACCCGGCGCCCAGGACGAGCCGGGCGTCGAAGGAACACCGGGTGTATCCCTATCTGCTCAGGGACGTGGAGATCACACGGCCCAACCAGGTCTGGAGCGCGGACATCACCTACATCCCGATGCACAAGGGCTTCATGTACCTCATGGCCATCCTGGACTGGCACAGCCGCTACGTAATCGCCTATCGCCTGTCGAACAGCCTGGACAATCGCTTCTGTCTGGAGGCCCTCGATCAGGCCTTGGCCACGGCCGCGCCTTCGATCTTCAACACCGATCAGGGCAGGCAGTTCACCGCCCGCAATTTCACCGAAAGGCTCGAGGCGACCGGCGCGCGAATCAGCATGGACGGCCGGGGCCGCGTGTTCGACAACATCTTCATCGAACGGCTCTGGCGCACCGTCAAATACGAGGATATCTACCTCAACGTCTATGATACCGTGCCGGAACTGATCAAAGGGTTAAAGCGTTACTTCTCGTTCTACAACAACGAAAGGCAGCATCAGTCGCTGGGTTATCTCGCCCCGGCCAAGGTGCACTTCGAGCGGGAGTTACGCATCAAGGACCCACCTTAAATCATACAGTCTGTGGTCCATACTTTGGGTACAAGCTCACTGTGAGCGTATGTATTTCGCAAGAAAGTCACCACGCGCCTTTCTTGATCCTGGATGTACACGAACATCCGATAAAAGATCCGCGACATACTCCCCCGACACTTCCCGCCAAATGTGGTTTGGGTGTATGTATTCTGCCGAACCAAGCGAAGCAACGAATTGACAGTATCGTTCATGGTTTCGGCGATTGACATCGGTGTTCCTATCAAAAGAAATCGTCTCGCTTATATCTGCTGAATAAGAAACCGTCATCGGGGTTCCATTGCGCATCTTGTTGGCGGCAGTAATTACAAGACCGGACGGGTGACTTCGCACCCGAAGACCGAACTCCCTGGGTGTCATGCCTCTTTCAGCCATTAGATCAAACTCTTGTCTGAGTTCGTCGGTGGCCATCGTGATGTGGCTGTAGAATTCCCGTAGCTCATCGGTTGTATAGAGTCTGCAGAGGTCTACGTAACCTGGACGGTAACCGAACCACCTGCCCATCTGGAGAAGCGTGTCGTACATCCGGGAGGCGCGGAGATAGTAACTCACGGATAATCCCTCCAGAGTGAGACCACGAGACAACTTGTCTCCGCCAATAGCTATAGCGTTTAGCCCGTCCGGATAGTCCCAATAATCAAGTGCATCCTTCGCAGCACCATTTATTACTTTTAACTGTATCTTTTGAGAAGATTCTACCAACTGCGATTGGACCTCTTCCCAAGTGACATCTGTACTTCTATTCATCAGATCTGGATACATCTCCCTCGCGCCTTGTGTACATGGTATAAAGTCCTCCTGCCACATGTCGCGAAGCTGATCGATAATGTGATCTGGCGAGTTCCCATCGCCATACCTGATCCGATTCTGCAGGTCGTTTAGTTCAGACCCTACTAGTTCAGCGACCTGACGTTGCACATCGACAAACCTGGTCACGTGGATAAGCATGGAGTTATGCTGACCAATCTGTCCTCGTGCAGCCCTGGCTGCACACGCGAGGATAAAGGCCTTTATTGCAGTCGTCAAAGAATCCGGTAGTTCATTAACGGTCCAGTCTCTCCTGTGAACGTTGGGAATCACGTCATGATGATCGTTCACGACACGGACCAACGGTAGGGCCGGAACCTGTACAACATCGTCCGTTTCATCCGGCAATCCGAAGACCTTGGTTGGCCCGACATGATTGCTCGGAACAGGAAGACTTATCAGAAAGTCCCTTGGAAACAGGTCCCGTCCATGACTGCCCTCATCATGATCGGGATATATGAAAATGTTTGCAAAGGGTGTGGCCGTGTATCCGATGTAAACGCTCTGCTGGAAAGCATTAAGAAGTTCACGTATTCTACCGTTGATGACAGTAGGATCCTCGTCATCCTCTGGGGACGAGGGTCTGGTATTTACCGATGCGAAGTCGGCCTCGTCATCGATCACCAGTACCGGCGTATCCGGTATCACTTCATCGGGATTTAAGGTACTCAGGGATCTGGCCCATCGGGTAAGGTTGCGCAGTACCGAACCATTCTTTTTTATGACCATGATTACAGGATCGCCACCCAATCGGACGTTGAATTGATTAGCGACTCTGAGATTAAAATCACCTGTCTCCTCCGCATTAGTAGATGGAATGGCCCGAAGGAGTCGTTCCCCGACAAGAGTTCCCACACCCACACGCTTGTTCGTAGTATCCAAAGCCAGGTTCAGCCTGGTATCCCATCCGAGGAATCCTTCGTCGAAGCGTAGCTGAGTCTGAGCACGCAGACTGTTGGTAGTTCCCGTCAAAACCACTATGAACTTATAGCCGGCGTCCGCCGCCTTGCAGATCAATTCGATGTAGTTGGAGGTTTTCCCGGACTGAACCTCTCCGACCGCCATCCCACGACGATCCCACGATTCTGGTCGACGGGGATCCTCAATCAGGTCGAGAATCCGGTCGGTAAGCCCATTAGATCGCTGGAGCGTCGGGAGTGCCCATCCTTTTCTTTCCTTCAGGAATCGCTGATATCGCTTGGTAAAATCCCATTCGATTGATGCGCGACGATCAGCGAGCCAAGGAATGTGATCGGTGTCATCATCGGTAAGAGTCGACGAAGGTCCAACGACGACGTTTAGATTCGACTCCAACTCCCTTATGAGAGCTTCTATATCTATATCTACAGCGGGATTCTGTGAGGTTACGACTTGGATAGCGGCAGTCGCGATCTCTCTGACCTTGTCCTCGTCCGGGGGTGTGTCAGGTGTTAGCAGGTTAAGTGCTATAATCCTGGCTTTTTCAAAATCGCTCAATTTCCATTCTCCCTTAACAAACTCGCTATTGTAGGTTCTACCAATTCAAAACGATTACCTATTGCCTCGGTTGACCCTAACCGCTCTAAAGCCTCGTCATGGTCCATACCGGCTTTTTGAAATGCAATGTAAAGCATCCGGATTAGTTCAATGACTTCCTTTTCCGCAGCCGACTCGAAAGGTTGGCTCTTCGATTCATCGCCCTCGGCCATGTCCACCCAGATCTGCTGAACGGGAACATATTCTTCGATCAGACTGAGCTTGTACCCAAAGTATGGACCACAGACTGTATGATTTAAGGTGGGTCCTTGATGCGTAACTCCCGCTCGAAGTGCACCTTGGCCGGGGCGAGATAACCCAGCGACTGATGCTGCCTTTCGTTGTTGTAGAACGAGAAGTAACGCTTTAACCCTTTGATCAGTTCCGGCACGGTATCATAGACGTTGAGGTAGATATCCTCGTATTTGACGGTGCGCCAGAGCCGTTCGATGAAGATGTTGTCGAACACGCGGCCCCGGCCGTCCATGCTGATTCGCGCGCCGGTCGCCTCGAGCCTTTCGGTGAAATTGCGGGCGGTGAACTGCCTGCCCTGATCGGTGTTGAAGATCGAAGGCGCGGCCGTGGCCAAGGCCTGATCGAGGGCCTCCAGACAGAAGCGATTGTCCAGGCTGTTCGACAGGCGATAGGCGATTACGTAGCGGCTGTGCCAGTCCAGGATGGCCATGAGGTACATGAAGCCCTTGTGCATCGGGATGTAGGTGATGTCCGCGCTCCAGACCTGGTTGGGCCGTGTGATCTCCACGTCCCTGAGCAGATAGGGATACACCCGGTGTTCCTTCGACGCCCGGCTCGTCCTGGGCGCCGGGTATACCGCGCGCAGGTCCATCAGACGCATGAGCCGCAAGACGCGTTTTTCGTTGACCCGGTAGCCCAGCGACTTGAGGTAATGGGTCAGCCGCGGCCTGCCCATGAACGGATGCCGGGTATAGGCTTCGTCCATCAGACGCATCAGTTCCAGGTTCAGCGCGGACTCCGTGGCCTTTCGCTGGTAGAAACTGGATCTCGAAAGACCGAGCAGTTCGCACTGGCGGCGTATGGAAAGCTCGGAATGCCGGATATCGATCATCTTGCGTTTGTCATCCGTTGAAGGGGGCAGCTTTTTTTTTCAGCCACTCCAGTTCCATCTTCAAGCGTCCGATCTGCTCGTAGAGCTGAGTCGTCAGGGCGTCCTGCACGCCATCGGGACCACGCGTCCTGTGGTCGAAGACCTGGGCGCCTTCCTCAAGCAAACGGCGTTTCCATTTCGTGATCTGATTGGGATGAACCTGATGCTCGGCGGCCAACTGGCTCAGCGTCTTGAGTCCCATAAGCGCTTCTAGCGCCACCTGAAACTTGAACCGGGCGCTGTACTGCCTGCGTCTTTTCAGCATGACATCGGCCCTCCACATGCCGGGGTGTAAAACCATGATATATCCACCTTAGCATGTGGTCCAGTTTTTGGGGACAATTATAGACGTAGTATTCGATTCAATGTCTGGGAATCTACAGAGTCCGACCGAAGCACTTCCCGGACAAGAGGATGGTCCCTGTTTATCACATACGAAACAGTATTTCTTTTTACCCGCCGTTGCCAAACGAATACGGGGCTGGTCCTGGCAGTTCGTGCTACGATTTTGCCACGATGTCTATAAACAGTTACCGCCCTCCTACGAACCGCCTGAGCGATACGATACAGGTCGTCCCGATATTGTAGCGGTGGTCGAGCTTTTGATTTTCTAACATCGATATTCCATTCAGCGTCCGAGGAATTGGAAATGTCGAGCTGAATGCGAGCTAGCTTGTAATGCTCCTCCTTCACGAAACCTAATCCAAGCCAGTCCCCAGGCAGTAGCAGTCGTCGGTTGCGATATACATAGAAGCCCTGTTGTGCATTCCATCCAGCCGGCCCAGCAGCCACCCGGTGTTTTTCACCTGAAAGGCGGGAGTGATGGGGAAGCACAAATGGAGTGACTACCAACTGTGCGTTTGATGACCCTAAAGTTTCGGATGGAAGTCGCTGTGTTGCTGTCTCTTCGGAAAGAAAAGGATCCCACGCCTTTATTGGTTGGTCATTCAGCCAAATTGATACGTTGTTTCGTTCAGTCATGTAGCGATGAAACACCATGGCGACATGCTCCTCTACTCGGTTTAGGGCCTCATGAAATTGTCGCCTAGCTCGATCGTCACCAACCTCAGCGTTACCGACCAGTCGATCCAGTTTGTTCCACTTTACCAGGGTACCGTGATCCAACTGCGTCAGATGCTCAATTTCACCTCCCGTTATATTTGCAATGGAGACTTTTTGTAGATGCCAATCCCCTGTAGAAACCAAGTAGTCAATGTCCCATCTTCTTGCATGAATTCCCTGTCCGTCCGCTGTGTGAGTGGCAACGGTCATTGATCTGGCTTGGGAAATAGACGCTGTCTTAAGACCCAGACCGTAACGTCCCAAGTCACCGGGGTCACGCAGTTCTTCAGGGCTTTGAGAGCCGATTCTCATTGCCTCAATTAGTTTCGACTTAGACATCCCTGCACCGTCGTCAAGAAACGATGCCCAAGAGTCTGATCCAGCCCAGTGAAAGTTGAGCCAGACGTTCGAGGCTCCGGCAGTTATGCTATTGTCGATGAGATCGGCCACAGCATCCGGAAGTGAGTAACCGGTCGCTCTAAGTGACTCCATCAGGACATCAGCTCTTGGTGCTACTACATCATACGAGTCGTGCGATGTAACACTTGATTGCTCTGAAATTCGGTTCACCAGTGTGTTATCCCAGTTAAGCGGTGGAGTGTATACCGTCTGTTGCACTTCAACCGAAGGACATTCCAACCCCGTTCGTAGGTTACCTTTGATTGATACTCACAAATGTTCCGTGAATCATAAGGTGATGTTACCCCGTTTTTGTGGACGGTTAACCATTTGGGATTCAGGCTATCTTCTTGAAGCTCCTTTCGTAGTTTAAGGGTGAGAGGTATCCGAGGGAAGAGTGGCGTCTGTGCGTGTTGTAGAAGCCCTCGATGTACTGGAACAGGTCGAGTCTGGCCTCAGCTTTTGTGGCAAAGCGCCTGCGATCGATCAGTTCGCATTCCAGGCTGGCGAAGAAGCTTTCGCACAGGGCGTTGTCGTAGCAGTCTCCAACCGATCCCATGGAGGGTCTGACGCCAAACTGTCTGCAGCGTTTGCCGAAAGCCACCGAGGTGTACTGCAATCCCTGGTCGCTGTGGTGGATCACGCCTTCGGGTCTGCGCTTTTCGAGGGCCATGTCCAGGGCGTCTTCGACAAGTTCGCTTCGCAGATGATTGGCCATGGACCAGCCGACGACCCGGCGGCTGAAGGCATCTATGACCACCGAGAGATAGAGGAAGCCTGAATGGGTCGGCACGTAGGTGATATCGGCTACCCAGAGCCGGTCTCTTTCCGGCGCGCTGAAGTCCCGGTTGACCAGATCGGGGGCCTTCCGGCCTTCTGCGGACCGCCAGGTAGTGCGCACGGCTCTGCGACGGGATACTCCGCTGATGGCGGCCAAGCGCATCAGGCGGGCCACGCGTTTTCTTCCCACACGGATCCCGGACGCGCGCAGTTCGGCATGGATGCGCGGTGCGCCGTAGGTACCGTAGGAACGTTGATGGATCAAGCGGATCCGGCCAAGCAGCATGGCATCCTCACCGGCCCTCCTGGAGACGGACCGTTTGAGCCAGACGTAGTAGCCGCCAGGGGAGACCTCCAGCAGGGCGCACATCCGACGCACGGGATAGACGGCCTGATGCGCCTTTATGAACGGGAAGACCCGGGCGGGGTCTCGGTCTCCCGGGCGAACCAGGCCGCGGCTTTTGCCAGGATCTCCCGATCCATCCTGAGCTGCTTGTTCTCACGGCGCAGCCGACGCAGTTCGGCCCGGGCTTCGGTGGTCAGGCCATCTTCGCGCCTGCCCTGGTCCAGATCGTCCTGCTTGACCCAGTTGCGGATGGCTTGGGCGGTGGGTTCGAACTCTTTGGCCAGCGCCTCGGGACTGCGGCCGGCGCGAACGAGCTCAACCATCTGCTGCCGAAAGGCCGTCGGATAGGGGGTACGGGGTCTGGGCATGTCACGCTCCTTTCAAACACAAGAAGTTACATGTCCACTAAACCGGGTCAACTCCACTTGATACGTCAACCTATATGCGTCCTTTGGTTGGTAAGGGGTTGTTATCAATCTTTTTCTTGACTGCTTGCGATTTGTCTACATATTGTATTCGACTTTAGGAATAAGTATTCTCAGAAAGTAATTTTTATACGGCTAACAAACATGAACGCCAAGCACCAGCGCCAGGGAACCATACGATCACTCATCGAGCGGGGACACTTCCATACGCACAAGGAGGTGATCGCGGCCCTGCATACGGAAGGGATCGACGTCAACCAGGGCACGTTGTCCAAGGATTTCAAGGAACTGCACGTAATCAAGACGCGTCTCGCGGACGGACAGTACAAGTACGTGCTGCCGCGTTACTACTCGGTGGAGACCCAGGACGAACTGGTCGAACGGGAAATCCGGGATTTCGTCGTCAGTGCGGACACCGCGATGAACCAGGTTGTCCTGCAGACCTCCGCCGGTCACGCGTCCGGGGTGTGCGAGGCGATCGACCAGGCGGAATGGCCGGAGATCGTGGGCAGCGTCGCTGGCGAGAACACGATTGTGCTGATCACCAAGTCGGCCGCGCAGGCCAGGAAGACGCTTCAGCGCGTAGAGGCCATCATGAAGCAGAAGCGGTGAAGCAGTAGCGATAAACAAAAAGAGTTGAAGGAGAAGAGGGAAGGCACATGATTAAACTGGGCATCATCGGCGCGACGGGGTACACGGGCATGGAATTGTACCGGCTGGCGTCGCGTCATCCCGGCATTGAGGTCGTTTTCGCCACGTCGGAACAGTACAGCGGCCAGGAACTCGGCGAGGTCTTTCCCCGGGTCGATCCGGACCGGGACATCACGCTGAGATCCCTGGACGATATTGCAGACGAACCCGCTGACGTGGTCTGTTTCTGCACGCCGGACGGGGTGGCCATGGACCGGGTCGGCACCTTCCTGGACCGGGGCGTGCGCGTCGTGGACGTCAGTTCCGATTTCCGATTCGACGATCCGGAGGTATACACGTCCTGGTACAGTCGCCCGCACACGGCCCCTTCGCTCCTCGATGCGGCGGTCTACGGGATACCAGAATTGAACCGGGACCGCATACGGACGGCCGATCTCGTGGGCAACCCCGGCTGCTATCCCACCGGCGTGATCCTCGGCCTGGCTCCGCTGCTCGAAGAGGGCGTGATAGACGCCGGGCAGATCATCGTGGACGCCAAGTCGGGCGTCAGCGGCGCGGGCCGCGGCCTGAAGCTGCGGAATCTCTACGTGGAGGTGAACGACAGCATCACGCCGTACAACATCGGCCATTCGCACCGCCACGTGGGGGAAATCGAACAGGAATTGTCCAGGTACTCCGATGCGCGGCCTTACGTGGTCTTTTCGCCCCACCTGACGCCCATGAGCCGGGGCATCCTGGCGACGACCTACGTACGGGTGAGGAACGGCGCGGCCCCTGGAGACTTGGCGGCCCTGTACGCGCAGCGCTACGAAGGGGAGCCTTTCATCCGGCTGTCGCAGTCCGGCTATCCCGAGACGCGCTTCGTGACCTGGACGAACTACTGCGACCTGCGCGTCGACCGGGTGGACGGTTCGGACCTGGCCATCGTCACGTCCGCCATCGACAACCTGGTCAAGGGCGCCGCCGGCCAGGCGCTGCAGAACGTGAACGTCATGAGCGGCCTGGACGAAACGACGGGGCTGCTCTGACGGGGCTGCTCTGACGGGGCTGCTCCAAGGTAAGCGCGACACGATATAACTCGGCATAACGATCGATTGGGATCATCATGGCACGGAACATCGTGGTAAAACTGGGCGGCGCGACGATCGCGCAGGACGGCGTGATCGAGGAGCTGGCCGCCGACCTTCGGGATATGCCGGACGTCTTCCCGATCATCGTCCACGGCGGCGGTGCGGAGATTGGCCGTTACCTGGAGCTGCTCGGAAAGGAGTTCACCTTCGTGAACGGCCTCCGGGTCACGGACGGCGACATGGTCGAGATCGTGGAAATGGTCCTGTCGGGCAAGGTCAACAAGGAACTGGTCTCGCGCTTCCAGCACTGCGGGGTGAACGCGCTGGGCGTAAGCGGGAAGGACATGGGCCTGCTGCGGGCGGAGAAATACCGGGAGGACGGCGTGGACATCGGTTTCGTGGGCGAGATCGTCGAGGTGAATACCGCCCTGTTCGATCTCTGCGCGTCGAACCGCGTCACGCCCGTGGTCTCCCCCATTTCGGGGGGCGTCAACGGGGAGACCTACAACGTCAACGCGGACCACGCCGCACTGGACATCGCACGGGCCGTGGCCTGCGACGACATCGTGTTCATATCGGACGTGGCCGGCATCCACCGGTCCGACGGCCGGCCCGTTCGTAAATTGACCCCCGAACTGGTCGATGCGCTGATCGAAGCGGGAGAAATCACGGGCGGGATGATTCCCAAGGTCCGCTCCGCCCTCGAGTGCCTGTCCTACGGCGTCCGCCGCGCCCGCATCATCGCGTGGCGGGGGGCCGGAACGCTGCGGAAGGAACTGGCATCGGAAGAGAGTGTTTTTGGCACGGTAGTGACCACAGGATAGCATCGTGTTGCTACCGGATAACACCGTGTCGCTATCGACGGAGGCGAAGCGGTCCGCAGCAACCACTGGATGAAAGGATCAAGCATGACTACCGAAGCGATCATCGCCTTGGAGGAACAGTACATCGCGCCGACCTACGTGCGTCCGCCCGTCGTGTTCGACCGGGGCAGCGGCGCTTACGTCTACGACCTCGAAGGCAGGCGGTATCTCGATTTCCTCGGCGGGATCGCGGTGAATTCCCTGGGCCACGGGGTACCGGAAATCATCGGCGCCGTGGCGCAACAGGCCGCGAAGCTGATGCACATCTCCAACCTGTACCACACGGAACCCCACGTGAAGCTCGCGAAGCTGCTGGTGGAAAATGCCTTCCCGGCCAGGATCTTCTTCTGCAACAGCGGGTCCGAATCCATCGAGGCGGCCCTCAAGTTCACCCGCCGGTGGGCGTCCGAAGTAGGCGGCGAGGCCAAGCACGAAATCGTGACCTTCGAGAATGCTTTTCATGGCCGCACGTACGGCGCCGTCAGCGCCACGGCCCAGCCCAAGTACCACGAGGGGTTCAAGCCCATGCTCCCGGGGATGGTCTACCTGCCCCTGAACGAGATCGAGCCCCTTGAAGCGGCGATTTCGGCGGAACGGACCGCGGCTGTGATGGTGGAGCCCGTCCAAGGGGAGGGCGGCGTGAATCCGGCGCATGTGGAATTCCTGCGGCACCTGCGCAAGTTGTGCGACGAACGGCAGGTCGCCCTGATCTTCGACGAGATCCAGTGCGGCCTGTGCCGTACGGGCAAGCTTTTCGCCTACCAGCACCACGGCATCGAGCCGGACGTCATGACCTTGGCCAAGCCGCTGGCCGGCGGCCTGCCCATCGGCGCCGTCATGATGAAATCCCACATCGCCGAGGTCCTCAGGCCGGGCATGCACGGGTCCACCTTCGGGGCCAACCCGGTGGCCTGTCACGTGGCCCACGCCGTCGTCAGCAAGATGATCGACGAGGGGCTGGCGGACCGGGCCCTGGAAATGGGCGGCAATCTGACCGCCGGACTGAATGCGCTTGCCGAAGCACATAAGGACATCAAGGAGGTCCGGGGCGCGGGCCTGTTGATCGGCGTGGAATTCGAAGACAAGGTGGGCGACGTCGTGAACGCGTGCCGGGACGCGGGCCTGATCGTGGGAACGGCCGGGGATAACGTGCTCCGCTGCGCGCCGCCCCTGGTGATCGAGCAGCGGCACGTGGACGAAGCGCTCGGGATCATCGGCGGAGTGCTGGACGCGCGGTGAGGAACTGCCCGCGCCACCCTCCCTCCACAAAGTGACCGATTAGACTTGAACTGGAGCATCATGACCGACAGCCGGGACGAAGCACTCAAACAACTCATGGATGATTTCCACGCGTCCATCGACGCGGACCGCCGCCTGTTTCGCGTGGACATCCGGGGCAGCATCGCCTATGCCCGCGGGCTGGTGCGCATCGGCGTGCTCGCCGTCGATGAGGGCCGGGTGATCGAAGAGGCACTGGGCGAGATCGAAGGCGAGATCGAAAGCGGCGCCTATGCGCTGACCCGCGACCTGGAAGACATCCACATGGCCGTGGAGAAACGCCTGATCGAGAAAGTGGGTTCCGTGGGCGGAAAGCTGCACACGGGCCGAAGCCGCAACGACCAGAACGCCACGGACGAGCGACTGTATCTCCGCGAGGTGGTGGACGAAGTCTCCGGTCGGATACACAGTTGCCAGGAAGCCCTCCTGGGTCTGGCCGAACGCACGGTGGACATCGTCTTCCCCGGGTATACCCACCTCCAGCAGGCGCAGCCGATCCGGTTCGCTCACTACGCCCTTTCGCTCTTCTTCGGATTCCAGCGGGACCGGGAGCGTCTGGCGGACTGCCGGAAGCGGATCAACGTCATGCCCCTCGGCGCCGGGGCGATGGCGGGCAGCGCCTTCCCGATCGACCGCGCGTTCCTGGCCGATGAACTGGGTTTCGACGGCATCTCGCCCAACAGTATCGACGCGGTGAGCGACCGCGATTACAACGTCGAGTTTCTCGCCGCCTGCACGGCACTGATGATCCGTATCAGCCGGGCCTGCGAGGACCTGGTCATCTGGTCGTCCACGGAATTCGGGTACGTCACGCAGCATCCCCGCCTGGCCACGGGCAGCAGCATCATGCCGCAGAAGAAGAATCCGGACGCCGCCGAACTGCTGAGGGGCAAGACCGGCCGCGTCGTGGGCAGCCTGGTCTCCCTCGTCACCATGCTCAAGGGCCTGCCCCACGCGTACAACAAGGACATGCAGGATGAAAAAGAACCGCTCTTCGACGCCATCGACACGGTGACCGTCGCGCTAACCGTGTTCACCGCGATCTGGGATACCCTTGAAGTAAGAGAGGACCGGGTACGCGAAAGCATGGACGACGCCATGCTGGCCACGGACCTGGCGGACTACCTGACGCAGTGCGGCGTGCCGTTCCGGGAAGGACACGGCATCGTGGCCGCGCTCGTGGACGAGGCCACAAAAAGGGGCTGCAGCCTGCGCGACCTGCCGCTCGAGCTGTACCGTCAGTATTCGGAACATTTCGACGAAGCCGTGATCGGGCAGCTCAGGTTCGACGACAGCGCCGACAAGCGCGCTCTGCCCGGCGGGACCGGCCGCAAACCGGTCGAGCAACAGCTGGAACAGGCCCGCGAGATCCTGAGATGTGTTTGAGTTGGGCAAGTAGGGAACTCGACAGGTAAGGAAGTAGTTAGCTCGGGGGCAGGACGGCCGGAGCACCGCCATGAACAAAGCAGACACAACCATGACAACCAATGCGAACGGAAGCGACACCGTCATCCGTCCTGCCGTGATCCGAGACGTCCCCGAGATCATGGAGATCCTCCAGCCCTACATCGAGGAGGACATCCTCCTGCCCGTGTCGGTCTACCGTCTGTTCGAGCAGATCCGTTATTTTGTCGTAGGCGAGCGCGACGGTCAGGTGATCGGCTGCGGTTCCCTCGTCATCATATGGCACGACCTGGCCGAGGTCCGGTCGCTGGCCGTCCGCAGAGGATGCCAGGGCGTCGGCGTCGGCGGACGCATCGTGGACGAACTGATCGCGGAGGCCGAGGAATTGGGTGTCGCCCGGGTTTTCGCCCTGACCTACGAGACCAGCTTCTTCGGCCGCCACGGCTTCGAGGTGGTCGACCGCGAGACCCTGCCGCACAAGGTTTGGAAGGACTGTACCACCTGCGCCCGTTTCACCCACTGCGACGAGATCGCGGTAGCCCGGACGCTGATCCCCGAAGACCAGCGGAAACCGGCACCCGCCCTGCCGGACATGCAGCAGGACCCCACGCTGATCATGCCTTCTCCTGCGCCTCAGTAATTCCTATTCCACTCCCCATTGACTCGCCACTCGCTCCCCGGCGACTCGCCTTTGACTGGCAGAAAAAGCGTGCCTGGACGATCTCCTCTATCGAACCACGTGACGGAAGCGGCGAACCAGCTCGGATGGTGGTTGCGGCTTCCTCCGACCAACCTGATCGATCGGGGCGATCACGTCCGTTTCCGCCACGCTCTCTACCTGATCATCCACCAGGCCGCCACCGTGCTCTACGGGATGAACGGCCTGCCGGAGACCATGTATTATCCGTCGCGGCTCGAAGGCGCGCGAAACCGGCTGAACGGGTTGTCCAGGGCGCCGGAAAACGCAGGCGATGCCCTGTGGACGCTGGCGACCGAACGGATACCTGAGAGCGCGTGGGCGGCCGCGTCCCGGCTGATGCGGGATACCCTGGCGTTGCTGAACGAATCCGGTGGCGAGCATGACGCGATGGATAAGGAATTCGAGGAAGGGTCCTTCAAGCCGGACCAATCCCGGGATCCTGGTGATCTGTACGCCCTGGCCACCGAAATCGCGGAAAGGATCCGGCTCCTCGAGGGAGCGAGCGCCGTGGCGCTAGGCGGATCTCTGGGAAGAGGATTCGCCGACCGCCAGTCGGACATCGACCTGCTCGTTTTCGGGCCGGGCATTCCCCGGGAGGCCGACCGCCGACGGTTGATCGCTGCCTGGCCGGATATACGCCGCGATCCCCTGATAGAGCCGGCCTGCGACAGCGTAGTGCTCGACGGGGCCATGGTCCACATCCGTTACTGGACGCGGCAGACCGTGGAGGATATGCTGGCGGCGTTTCCCAGGCCGCCCGAACAGCGGATCCTCGCCGAGGAGCTGCAAAACTGCCACCCTCTGGTCGATCCGGATGGGCGGCTGAAGGAGTGGAAGGCGGTACTCGGGCGCCTGCCCGATGAACTGGTGTGGTCAGTTACTGCGGAAGCACAGCATCGGCTGCCCCGGTTCCGGGACCAGTGGAAAAAGGCACAGGATGCCGACGACTGGATTCATCTCTACTGCCTGGCCAACCAGGCCGCGAACAATTTGCTGATCGCGCTGTACATAAGGAATGGGCGGTTTCTGAGTACGCCGCGATGGACCCACAAAGATATCGGAGCGATTGATACCTTGCCAGTGGACCTGAGGACGTATCTGTCTCGGCTTGTAGATGGGATAGTCGACAGGGAAGATACGGTGGCCAGATGGACGGTACTGGAGGGTCTGTGGGACAAGTCTGAATTTCTGTAAACCACAGTGGGGTGATGTCTCAACCGAATTTAACCTGCGAGTTTCGCCTCCTGACAACGACTAATTCAAATAATGGTTCTATCTCACAGGGTATAAAAGGAACTTCCGCGCTGGATTTGGGAAATCGTAATTGATTAAGAACGAAAGACAATGATGTTACCCCGTTTTTGTGGACGGTTAACCATTTGGGATTCAGGCTATCTTCTTGAAGCTCCTTTCGTAGTTTAAGGGTGAGAGGTATCCGAGGGAAGAGTGGCGTCTGTGCGTGTTGTAGAAGCCCTCGATGTACTGGAACAGGTCGAGTCTGGCCTCAGCTTTTGTGGCAAAGCGCCTGCGATCGATCAGTTCGCATTCCAGGCTGGCGAAGAAGCTTTCGCACAGGGCGTTGTCGTAGCAGTCTCCAACCGATCCCATGGAGGGTCTGACGCCAAACTGTCTGCAGCGTTTGCCGAAAGCCACCGAGGTGTACTGCAATCCCTGGTCGCTGTGGTGGATCACGCCTTCGGGTCTGCGCTTTTCGAGGGCCATGTCCAGGGCGTCTTCGACAAGTTCGCTTCGCAGATGATTGGCCATGGACCAGCCGACGACCCGGCGGCTGAAGGCATCTATGACCACCGAGAGATAGAGGAAGCCTGAATGGGTCGGCACGTAGGTGATATCGGCTACCCAGAGCCGGTCTCTTTCCGGCGCGCTGAAGTCCCGGTTGACCAGATCGGGGGCCTTCCGGCCTTCTGCGGACCGCCAGGTAGTGCGCACGGCTCTGCGACGGGATACTCCGCTGATGGCGGCCAAGCGCATCAGGCGGGCCACGCGTTTTCTTCCCACACGGATCCCGGACGCGCGCAGTTCGGCATGGATGCGCGGTGCGCCGTAGGTACCGTAGGAACGTTGATGGATCAAGCGGATCCGGCCAAGCAGCATGGCATCCTCACCGGCCCTCCTGGAGACGGACCGTTTGAGCCAGACGTAGTAGCCGCCAGGGGAGACCTCCAGCAGGGCGCACATCCGACGCACGGGATAGACGGCCTGATGCGCCTTTATGAACGGGAAGACCCGGGCGGGGTCTCGGTCTCCCGGGCGAACCAGGCCGCGGCTTTTGCCAGGATCTCCCGATCCATC
This sequence comes from bacterium, assembly GCA_965207085.1. GTDB lineage: Bacteria > JAAXHH01 > JAAXHH01 > JAAXHH01 > JAAXHH01 > JAAXHH01. Next base: position 2,021,098 of record CBDBLQ010000002.1, read on the forward strand.
CTGAGCTGCTTGTTCTCACGGCGCAGCCGACGCAGTTCGGCCCGGGCTTCGGTGGTCAGGCCATCTTCGCGCCTGCCCTGGTCCAGATCGTCCTGCTTGACCCAGTTGCGGATGGCTTGGGCGGTGGGTTCGAACTCTTTGGCCAGCGCCTCGGGACTGCGGCCGGCGCGAACGAGCTCAACCATCTGCTGCCGAAAGGCCGTCGGATAGGGGGTACGGGGTCTGGGCATGTCACGCTCCTTTCAAACACAAGAAGTTACATGTCCACTAAACCGGGTCAACTCCACAATATCTAATCACCAAAGCACAGGTAGCGGGATTCGTACGTACCTTGGAGGTCCTGAGTCAGCAGGTGGGGGCACATCCTCTTATTTTGAAGGCGCAAAGAGAAGCGGTACGCAGCCAACTCACTGATTTGAAAGCTGAGTTAAACGAATTTGAACTATTGAAGGCAGGACACAGGGCGTAAACGAAAAGGACGCGATCGGGTCGGTATATACAACAGGAAAAGGGACAGTTGGTGGTGAAGATCCCGGGTGTACCGGTTACGCACAGAAGGAAGCGTGACGGTAAGTGGCTGAGGTGGTGATTTACATGGCGAGTCGACACGCGGACTGGATGAAACAAGGCCGACGTGATTTGAACCACGGACGTCATTCGCTGGAAGCCGGCGACTATGAGTGGGCTTGTTTTGCCGCTCAACAGAGTGCCGAAAAAGCCGTCAAAGCGGTGATCGAGAAAACGGGTGGCATTGCGCGGGTATATTCGATTACGGTCCTGCTCGACGCCTTGCCCGAATCCCTGCGGTGCGTCCAGCCATTGCTGGACGCCGCCAAAGCGCTGGACAAACACTATATTCCCGCCCGGTACCCCAACTCGCATCCGCAAGGAGCCCCTATGAATACTACACCCGAGTGGAAGCGGAAAGCGCACTGGCGAACGCCTCGCAGGTCATCGATTTTTGTGAAGGTATTCTGGCTGGACTGCTCTCGACTGACGGAGCGTCTCCATCGAATGGCCCGGACGCTGGGTGACCGTCACCCCGAAATCGAGTCGATCTATCTGTTCGGTTCGTTGGCGCGGGGAGACGCCGTGCCGGGCAGCAACGCGGATCTGCTGATCGTGCTGAGTCGCAGCTCCGAGCTGTTTCGGGATCGACCGGCCCGTTACCACACGACGGGTGTCGGCGTGGGTGTCTATGTGGTGGTTTACACGCAGGAGGAACTGGACGCGTTGCTGGAGACGGGCAACGAATTCGCACGGCAGGCTTTGCACGAGGGCGTTCGGTTGTTTCCGGTTCGCTGACGCGAGCGAAATCAAGGTCTTACTTGCCGTCTTGGCAGGTAGCTGTTCGATCTTCCGGAGCTCGGGCGTTACGTGCTTTCAATAGAGATCGTCTTCGATTACGTCATCACTTATCAAAGCAAGAATCGCCCGTAGGATGACCCAGAAGTTCTGGCTGACCAACTGGAACTGACGAAACAACAAATTCAAAGGTACGAGGGCATGGACTATGCGTCCGCCTGTTTTACTCGAATAAGGAATTTGAGTATCGATAAGAACTGTAGATTCGAGTGCTTGACCAACAGAGGAGGACGTGTTAGATTGCGCAGAGCACCTAAACGCCTTAGTATTCTCCGAAAGAAGAGGCTTCTGGGCAACCCAAAGTATCTGTCTTCTGCTATCGACGCGGCACACACGATCCAATGGCACCGGAACGGAGTCCTGCGCTGGTTTGAGGCTGGCATCTCGGACAGCATGTGGGGTAGTGTGGCCGTTCAGACAGAATCCTTATGCCATTGCCTACCTCAACGCCAGAAGCCTCGATAGCCGTTTACCCAAATGATTCAGCGAAGTACCTCTGAATGTTATGTTGTTTGATTTCCTATAGGCTGATTCGCATACGACCACAAACACCATGATAGGAATCGACTTATTCGCTGGCGTCGGCGGCATGACTAAAGGTGCCATTCAGGCAGGGATTGATGTGAAGTTCGCCGTCGAACGTGATACATATGCGGCTAGTGCGTATCTTAACAATAATCCGCATAGCCAGATTTTCATTGACGATATTCGACGATTAACCCCAAAGAGGATCAAGCAAATACCTCGTGGTTCGAGTGGCACCATCGTATTCGGTGGTCCACCTTGCCAGGGCTTCTCATACTCCAATTCACGTACCCGAGGGGCGCACAACGAAAACAACTGGCTGTTCGAACATTTCGTCCGTGTAGTCAAAGTCTGGCATCCTGATTTCCTCGTACTCGAAAACGTCCAAGGAATCACCAATACTGCTGGAGGACTAATTTGTAAGGTTATTCTCGACCGACTAGATCAGTTGGGATATGAATTAAGCTATGGTACGCTGGATGCGATTGATTTCGGCGTGCCGCAGAGGCGCAGTCGGTTTTTTGTTATTGGATCCCGTAGCAGGAAGATCGAATTGCCTCTTAAGGCAACATTGCAACCGACGACTGTCAAAGATGCCATTTCCGATCTTCCGAATCTAGTAAACGGCGCGGCGAAATCGTGGTTATCCTATGGAAAGGTCCCACCTTCCGCATACGCCAAGAAACTACGGAGAAATCTATGTGGATGTTCCAGCCATTTGGTTACAAGGAATGGTGACAGGGTGATACGCAGATATAAATTCGTTCCTCCTGGCGGCAATTGGGCAGACATTCCTTCAAAGATGATGGATAACTACAAAGACCGGAACAGATGCCATACTGGTATCTACCATAGACTTCGCTATGACAGGCCATCAGTCGTTATTGGTAACTATAGAAAGAACATGCTCATCCATCCATCGGAAGATCGAGGCCTTTCGGTCCGCGAGGCCGCGCGTATACAGTCATTCCCAGACTCATACGAATTCGCAGGATCCATAGGATTTCAGCAACAGCAGGTAGGAAACGCCGTACCGCCAATGCTGGCGCAAGCTGTATTCAGACAGCTTCTTATTGAATAGCAGAGGATTCAATATGGATTGACAAGCACATTGAGGAAAAGCGGAGAAATAGAAAAGGTGTCAGCCAAAAGCTTCGACGAACAGTTACGCGACAAAGTCTTGGAGGATTTCGATGAAAACCAAGGACGAAGACTTGTAGGGGCCTATGAACTAACTCGGTCGGCACTGATGCAGGATGTGTACCCGAATATTCAGGGCCAAGAACCTAGTCTCTCAGACCACGGCATAAATCATGTATTGAATGTACAACAGAACGCTATTCGTCTTCTCTCCAGCGACGGAACAATTAAAGAAGAACTTTCAGGTATAGAAATGTACTGTTTGGGAATGTGTATTCTCTTTCATGATGTAGGTAATGTTTATGGACGAGAAAACCATCAAAATAAGGTCGCGGATGTATTTGACCAAATTCGTGGTACCAATAATAAGCTTCTCCACGAAAAGACATTGATTATACGTGCCACGCGAGCGCATACGGGAGTTGCGCAAGATGGGTCGCCTGACACTCTTAAAGAAGTTGACGAATCCGATCACTTGGAGGGGGAGCATGTGCGGTTGCGCGAGATAACTGCCATTCTTCGTTTTGCTGACGAATTGTCTGAGGGGCCTCAGCGCACGTCGGAATTCATGCAGGCAGCAGGTCTTTATGAAGGAGAATCGCAACCATTTCACGAGTACGCGAACATTACGCACATCCGTATTGATCGTGGCACAGGCCGGGTTGTTCTAACGTACGAGATAAAGATTGATGTAAATCAGACTGACAATCTCCGTGATATACTAGAATTTACTTACATGAGAATTAGAAAACTCAACCAGGAACGTCAATACGCCTGTTACTATAGTGATCTACTTCGACCATTTAGATCTACTGAAGTTACCTTCAACTTTCACTGCGGAAATGAACCGCTCGATACCGATCTTACGCCACTCAAATTGACTGATATTGTCGTACCAGGCGATCCCACTAAGGACATCTCCGAATTCGACCCAGCCTATTCAATTGATAGGATAGTCGATGACATGATCGTGCGATGCAGCAAGATGCAGCAAGATGCAGCAATAGGAAAGAAACATGAATCCGGAAAGTAACCCCTTTGAGTTCGAAGCTGCGAATAACCTCACTGATGAGCTTATAGCTGACTACTACATCGACGACTTCAACTATTCTCGGTTCATTCAATCCAAACGAAACGTATTTCTGGTTGGAGAGCGTGGTAGTGGAAAGACGATGGCCTTGTTATACAACAGATGGCGGCTTCAGAAACTTATCGCAGAGAGAAAAGGCGAGGAACCATCTCTTTCGAAAATTGGAGTATATATACCCTGCAATACACCGTTGACACACAAGACAGAATATGAACTGCTTGACGAATTTCAAGGAACCGTATTGTCAGAACATTTTCTGGTTTTGTCATTAGCATACGGCTTAGCGGAGACTCTGTCGGAAATCCCTGATGTTCTTGAAGGTGCTGACGGCTCGTTGCTAAGTAGTCAGGCGAATTACGTATTGGGAGCAGACTTGCTGGAAGGCATAGGTTTCTTTGAAGCCGTTAAACAGTTTCTTCAGCATGAACTGTTGGCCACGCAACGAAAGATCAATAGCGGAAACCGGAAGGCTTTCTACGAGAATACGTTTTCTTTCGCATCGGTGTTTGTCCCATTATTGAACATGTGTGCTAGTAAGATTCCACGGCTTAAGGACTCGCATTTTCTGCTCTTGCTTGATGACGCGCATGCGTTGAATAAATACCAGATTCGAGCACTGAACGATTGGATTGCGTACCGAGATCACTCTCTTTTCAGCTTCAAAGTGGCCGTAGTAAAAGTAGGTGCCCACACGAAAATCACGTCATCGGGCGGGTCGATTCTCGAGGGACACGACTACACACAGATTGACATGGAAGCACCGTTGCATAACAAGAATACGGATTTCTACCAACTCGCAAAAAGAATAGTCAAACAACGACTGGAAAATATATCTATTTCCACCACGCCAGAGGAGTTCTTTCCGTTAAATGATACTATGAAAAGAGATCTGGAGATATCAGAAAGAGCGATAAGAGAGGAGGCGGTTTGGAAGTTCGAAAGCAAGGACGTCAAATCTAAGGCGGTGACTGATTACGTCTATAAATACAAACGCGCACACTACTTTAAAAATCGTCCACCTAAAGCAAACAGACCTCCGTATTCTGGCTTTGAAACATTGGTATACCTTTCGACCGGCGTTGTACGTAATCTTCTCGAGCCGTGCTTCTGGATGTTCGACAGTGTGGTTTCCGAGTTAAACGTAAAGAAAATGGGAAAGGAATCGCCTGAAATCGCGAACATACCTGCCGAAATACAGACCAAGGTTATCTTGGACCGAAGCAGACGCGCTTGGGAGTGGCTACGGGACAGCATCGCGCAGGATATTGAGGACTGTACCACGGAAGACGGAGAAAGGGCATTTAATCTCTTGGATGCCTTGGCCGTTCATTTTCGAGATCGTCTTCTACACCATCAGTCGGAGCCATGTGCTCTGTCCTTTACCATCTCTGGACGTAATCAAGACACAATGGACGAGTTGGATCGTTTAATCGAGATACTACGGAAGGCACAGCTATTGTACAGACGAACTGGTCCGGCTAAGGACGAAGGCAGGAGGGAATCTTATTACGTTCCCAATAAGATACTCTGGCCGGACCGTGGTCTCGATCCGCACGGCCAGCATGCGAGAGTCTCGATACCGGCAGATGTACTTTGGAAGGCAGTGGAGACTGGGAAGATTGGCTTAAAGGACACGGATCACGAAGCGGAGAAACAGATGGAGTTTTGGAATGAAGAACAATGACTTGCTCATCATTTTCGCGAGTTGGGAAGATCGCTTCAGAATCGGGTTCGACCGTGATTTGAAGAAAGCCCGGATTCAAAAGGCCTTGGTGTTCTTTTTTAGTAGCTATGCAACCCGAACACAAAAAAACCGACACGCGGTCGAGGAGATATGCAAGGACAACGGTATAGAATACATCCCGGCGAAACTCGACATAGACCAGCCCGCATACAATTGGCGCACAGTAATCGGATGCATAGAGAACGTTATTGCTGAATGCGCCGATATCCTGATTGACATTTCGACAATGCCACGTGAGATAATCTGGTATGTATTGTGGATGGTCGAACAAAGTCAAAGAGTAGCGCGATATGTCTATCACAGTCCCCGGGAATATGGAGATGAATGGTTAAGTCGGGATCCGCGAGCGCCACGTTTTGTATATAAACTATCAGGTCTCGCAAAGCCATCAACCAAGACAGCCCTATTGGTAACTGTGGGGTTTGATCCGCCGAGAGCAGATAGGCTTGTTAGTTGTTATGAGCCATCGAAATTACTAATTGGAATTCAGAGTTCTTCGTCGTTTCGGCGGAATGACGAGGTGATGGCGGGTTATCATGAAAAAGTGGGGAAATACGAAAAAGAGCACGACTGTGATATATTCGAGTTAGATGCTTATGCGGTAGACCGAGGGATGGCAGCGATTCAAGAAGTGTTGAAACCGCTTGGGAGTTCGTACAACATACTAACGAGTTCATTGGGACCGAAGCTTACGGCGATAACATTGTACAAGCTAAATAGGCTCGATCAGAAAGTTGGTCTCGTGTATGCCCCCGCTAATCAATTCAATCCAGATTACTCAAGTGGAATAGGTGACTGTTTCGAAGGTGAAATATGACCGTTGATTGACGGTTCGAGAGTTTATAGCATGTTATAGACCCGACTTGGGTTTTCGTGTCTCGTAATCAACAAACTGCCCACCCTTCTCGCCATCTCCGAAAAATCCAAAACCTCATCGGGTTTAAGTGCCCGACCCAGGACATCGTATTCGCGATATGAGAGCCACTTCTTTAGTACCTGATACCCACCAAGTTTGTAGTACCAGATCGCAACGGGTACGTTTCGCCAGAAGACGTGGTCGTTCAGATACACATCCGACGTCGTCTCACCAACCTTGTCAATTGACGACCCAAGTGCGCTTTTTTCATCCGACGTATACGCACGCTCGACAACACGGCCGACGCCCGGCATCACTGCATCGCCTGCTCCGTAATGCCCCCATCCTGTGGTTACTGCAAACCCGTCGCCGGTTATGTTCCGGCCATCGGTTGTGGAAGGAACAGCGATCGTTGCGATCTCCGGGTTCAATACACCTTGTGTAACACCTGGCACCGGTGAGTCCGTATTAAGCAACGCAGCCAGTTTACGGCCCCGGGCTGCTGACTTCGCGAGATCATCCGCCGCTCCATCAGCGTCGCCCTCGGGCCATCCCGGTAGTGGTATGCGAGGCCATTCCAAAGCGAGTGCCCCGGAATTGGATCTGCGATAGATTGGGTCGTGAAGTATAGCAAAGACTGAGCTTGTACCCAAAGTATGGACCACAGACTGTATGATTTAAGGTGGGTCCTTGATGCGTAACTCCCGCTCGAAGTGCACCTTGGCCGGGGCGAGATAACCCAGCGACTGATGCTGCCTTTCGTTGTTGTAGAACGAGAAGTAACGCTTTAACCCTTTGATCAGTTCCGGCACGGTATCATAGACGTTGAGGTAGATATCCTCGTATTTGACGGTGCGCCAGAGCCGTTCGATGAAGATGTTGTCGAACACGCGGCCCTGGCCGTCCATGCTGATTCGCGCGCCGGTCGCCTCGAGCCTTTCGGTGAAATTGCGGGCGGTGAACTGCCTGCCCTGATCGGTGTTGAAGATCGAAGGCGCGGCCGTGGCCAAGGCCTGATCGAGGGCCTCCAGACAGAAGCGATTGTCCAGGCTGTTCGACAGGCGATAGGCGATTACGTAGCGGCTGTGCCAGTCCAGGATGGCCATGAGGTACATGAAGCCCTTGTGCATCGGGATGTAGGTGATGTCCGCGCTCCAGACCTGGTTGGGCCGTGTGATCTCCACGTCCCTGAGCAGATAGGGATACACCCGGTGTTCCTTCGACGCCCGGCTCGTCCTGGGCGCCGGGTATACCGCGCGCAGGTCCATCAGACGCATGAGCCGCAAGACGCGTTTTTCGTTGACCCGGTAGCCCAGCGACTTGAGGTAATGGGTCAGCCGCGGCCTGCCCATGAACGGATGCCGGGTATAGGCTTCGTCCATCAGACGCATCAGTTCCAGGTTCAGCGCGGACTCCGTGGCCTTTCGCTGGTAGAAACTGGATCTCGAAAGACCGAGCAGTTCGCACTGGCGGCGTATGGAAAGCTCGGAATGCCGGATATCGATCATCTTGCGTTTGTCATCCGTTGAAGGGGGCAGCTTTTTTTTTCAGCCACTCCAGTTCCATCTTCAAGCGTCCGATCTGCTCGTAGAGCTGAGTCGTCAGGGCGTCCTGCACGCCATCGGGACCACGCGTCCTGTGGTCGAAGACCTGGGCGCCTTCCTCAAGCAAACGGCGTTTCCATTTCGTGATCTGATTGGGATGAACCTGATGCTCGGCGGCCAACTGGCTCAGCGTCTTGAGTCCCATAAGCGCTTCTAGCGCCACCTGAAACTTGAACCGGGCGCTGTACTGCCTGCGTCTTTTCAGCATGACATCGGCCCTCCACATGCCGGGGTGTAAAACCATGATATATCCACCTTAGCATGTGGTCCAGTTTTTGGGGACAATTATACACATAATAGAACAGGTCCTCCACACTCCTGCCGAGTCGTTGGAGATACCGTTGTGCAGTCCCGGATAAATTGGGGCGGTGTCCGTTCCCCTGCTGTTTACTCCAAAGACCATTGTTGTGCAGATAGGCAGGAAACATTTGAGCGCCTCGTTCAATCAGATGCAGGGACGCTAGGTGTTCAGTGAAACACGTCTGAGGTTCTTCTGCGCCCTTTCGCAGATGCTTGGCGGCGGATAGCCACATATTCCCGTGAGATATATGCGGCCTGTAGTCGGCACGTTTTTCGTCAAGCAACTTAGTCTCTGCCTCCCAGTAAAGCCAACGATTGTCGAAAGGCCGGTAGGAGAAACGGATAAATCCGCCATCGATCGGCCCGCCCCGTTCGAGTAGCGCATCGCGCGTTGCTTGGGCGTCGAATCGTGCCGTAGATTTCATAACACTTGGGTAACTCTGGGCGATATGACTATGACTCGTGCCCTTATCGAAGTAACTGTCAATACGGGCTCTAAGTCTGTCGAGATCAGTATCGACGAGAAACCCATCGCGGCTTGTCTTGACGCCAGGGAACGATACCGGAAACAGTTCGGGCAGTGCTGGCCAGTCGAACCAGTTGCTACTCACGGCTGTTTTAATGAACGGCAAACCAAGCGGCAACACGGGTTTTACGTAGTCGTATATCGCGTCAGGTTCCGCATCCGCAGTCTCAGTTAATGTAATGTGCTTTTCTATCCCCCAGAGGTGGCGAAAACCAATATCATCCGTGTGGGTATGGTCGGCCTTACGTATTAACATCGTGATAGCGGTGCCGACTTGGATTCCAACAGGGTCACCTTCTGTCGAAAAGATACTGGGGTCAGGCGTACCATCCGGTGCCAACTTGCCAGTCTTGTACTTGTCGCCATTCAAGCAGTCGATACGTATCCCGTCGAAAGTCTCAAGGTAATTCTCCCTCATTCCTGTAAACGAAAGCCCATCGAGCCAGGAATAGTTGGAAATATAACACACCACCCCTTGCCCGGTCTTCGCAATGCGCCGTTCGGCCATTCGGAAAAAGCGGACGTAAAGATCGTTCAGCCCATGGCCCTCGGGTCGACGAACGTGCTTTGTAGCGCGGTACGCGTTGGAGAGCTCTCGCTCCTCATCCACTGCCATCCCGGCAAATCCGTTGTAGGGCGGATTACCCAAAATTACCAGGATGGGCGTATCTTGCTTAACCTTTCCTGCCCGTCTGCGTTCTTCCTCCAGTTCGGGGAAAGCAATGGGATTATCACTCCTCTGATCCCAGCCGGTCAACGCGTTGGTCAGGAAGACTTGGGCGCGTTCTGTGCCGTTATCGGCAAGCGCCGCATCCAGTGCCTGCATTGCCAACCCAATCTGAAGATGCGCGACGACAAACGGTGCGGGTAGGATCTCGAATCCGAATACCCGTTCCAGTGCAGCCCGCTTCACTTGCGAACCGACGAGCGCCCCCAGGCCGCGAGTTTCCAGATTGGCAGCAATGCGGCGCAGAACCTCCGCAAGAAAAGCACCTGTACCGCAACACGGATCAAGTACATAAACGTTCTCCGCTGCCAGCCCTTCCGCAATACCCAGATCGTCTTTGAGTACCTTGTCCACTCGTGCAACCATGTAGCGTACAACCTCGGTTGGAGTGTACCAGACGCCCAACTGCTTGCGTAGTTCCGGGTCGAATGCTTGTAAGAAAGGCTCATAGAAATAGGTTACGACTTCGCCTTCATTGAAGTGCGCGAAGAAGGCAGTTCGGTCCACCCGGTCAAGTGCGGCGGCGGTCCAGTCCAGCACTTCTACAAGGCCTAGTGGTTGAAGGCGACCAGGTTGTGAAAGTTGCTGGAACAGTGCCTGCATGATGGGGGTGCGTAGATGCCAGACCGCTTCCCGCCAGTTGAATCGACCGGCGGGTGTTGGAATCTGCCGCGCCCACAGGACCCAGGCGGAAAAGACACCGTAGAATAACGTCTGAAGTAGCGTGGAACGGAAAAACCGTGTGCCTTTCTCTCCCTCGAATCGAACGCCAAGTGCGGCTTCCAAAGCCGAACGTACTGATTGCAGGGATGCCGAATCGTCGACAGCCTCGACACGAGAGAGACCATCGCGTGCATAGGATGCCAGCAACCATGCGAGATCGCCAGGCTCAGTAAGCACAGTCCTATGTGACAACGCACGAGAGAGGTATTCTGCCAATCGCGTACTCACTTCCCGGGCAAACGAGCGCGGTGTCTCAAGACGACGACAGAATTCCTCAGCAGACTCGGCTAACTTAAAGCATTCTAGTAATGCCAGCTTTCCGTCATCATTCTCCTCAACTAAGATGAACTCGTTAGTGTCAGTAACCAGCACCAATCGATATCGGGACCAATAGCGAGCGACCTGTTCACCTACAGCTGTTACCCTCGCATCTCCAAGAGGTTTCACTTCCACTGCACATCGTTCTGGAGTCTGCCCCTTTTGTGGTTTGCCTTTTTGCACCTGATTAGCATTGAAGATGCCCAAATCAGGATGCCCCGCGCCTAGGTCAGCAAGTTCGCCAACGCAAAACACTCGAGGCCTGAGTGTGGCACCAACAGCATTCAGTAGATTTTCGATGGGCCCGTAGCTCGAACGTTCGTCGGTTGCGGCGCCGGAAGCCCGTATACGATGTAACTCGGCAAAGTAGTTTTCGACTGCTACAGCAAGTTTTTTGTTCGCGTTAGTCATGCTCTACTGGTCACCCTGAGGGCTTGCCGTTGCTATAAAGAACTTTGGAGAAATTGATATGAATACTGATTTACGGGTTTAAGACCTACCGTTGGCCAATGCGCTTACGGAGTTAGCTTAGCACGGTTTCAAATAACTCAATCGTCCAGGGCAAGGGATTTTCTCGCTTCGGAAGCAGTATGGGTTTTTTCTATCCCACTTCTGAGGCGATTCAGTACGTCTGCGGCATTGAAGTAGTCTTCCAGATCTTCGAAGCCGCGCTCGATGATCTCACGCAAGTAGAAATCCTTGGTGCTGCCCGTCCTAGATACCAATAACTAAAGCCGCTTTTCATCTTCGGGAGTCAGCTGTATCGAAGTCGCCATGCCGGGTTGTCCTTTGTCGCTTAAACTCCACCTGAGAAGAATCACCTGAGTTTCAATGTACCGTATACGTATAAGGTACTCGCGTCAATGTCCTAATCGCACGGATTGAGCCGGTCTTTCTCTACAGTTTGGTCATAAACAGTACGGTGACTGAACAGTACTCCCCCACAGTCGGATACCCGCCCCACTAAATCCCCAATTCCAATCCATCCTCTGTCTGCCTCAAGCCCTCTGCTACCAGATCGTCGGAAATCCGGACGACTACGCCGGAACCCGAATCGCCGATAGGCTCGAACGAAACGCCGAGGTTCCCGTCCCTGCCTCCGACCTGCATGATTTCGACCACGAGCCGGTTGCGATCGGATGAAAACGTATCGAGCAGGCCTTCAGGCACGTCGACGTCATCCACGACGACGGTCAAACCCTCCGCGTCCCACGATTCGATCACCCCGCCGAACCGGTTCAACGTCCATACGACCGGTTCATTCTCCTTCGAATTGAGTGACACGATCCGTTCGTCCTCCATCACGACGCCGAGTCGCTCGCCGGCAACAAGCAGATGGGTGAGATCTTCCCTCGGTCCGCCGCATCCCATAGCGATCAGCAGGGCAGCCAGAACGAAGTATCGCATGTTTATGTGGTACATGGTCGTCTCCCGGATGCAGCGCGCCGGTTGTGCTTCGCCGCCTGAATTCGCGTACATCACGCGTGGATCCCGCCTTGATCAAGCCTCCTCGATAAACCGCTCCACGTCCACGAGTGCCCCTTCCCGGCGTGCCGAATCCCATCCGGCCAGGATCGGCGCGAGCGATCTGAGCCCGTCGTGGTAATCGCTCTGAAGTATCCCCGGGTTCCCTGACCGGACCGCCTCGACGAAGGCCTGGTCCTGGACCAGCCATGGGTCGAAGGGATCGGCCTCGTAAACGATCTCGTCGTTCACCTCTAACCGTTCATAACCGAAGACGGCCAGCCTGCCGCCGTCGAAATAGATCTTGAAATAGGGTTCTTCGCCGGGACCGGTCGGATCGCACTCGATGAAGGTCAGCGTCGCCGTGGCGCCTTCCGACAGCTGATAATGAAAGGATGAAGAGAGCGGCGTATGGTATTCCTCCGGATGGTACAGGTATGCCTGGGCCTTGAGGACGTCCTGCCCGGTCATGAACCGGGTGTAGTCCGTGGCGTGCACGCCCCAGTCGAAGAAGCGGACGCCGCCTTTCTCCACCTGGATCGACCAGGCGTCGCCGGCAGAGGCGGGCGGTTTCGGGTTATGCGAGATTTGCTGGAAGCGGACGTGCACCACGCGCTTGTCCCGGAGCAGCCGCCGGGCTTCCTGGAAGATGGGGCGGTACCGTTCGCGAAAGCCTATCGTACTGATGACGCCTCCCTTCTGAACGGCCGCGTCGATCCGCTTCGCCAGGACCATTTCCAGCGCTTGGGGTTTCTCGCTGAAGAGCTGGATGCCGCGTACGGCCGCGGCGATTTCCACGTCGGTACGCGCGAAGGCCGGCACGATGGACCAGAGGGCGTCGAGGTCTTCGGCCTCCAGCATCGCGTGGGCGTCCGTGTAGGTGCGGGTGACCCCGAACTGCGCAGCCGCTTCGCGTAGCGCGTCTTCGTTGATGTCGCACAGCGCCGCGATCTCGACGCCGTCGATCCGGCTCAGGTTGGGCAGGTGCGTGGCCTGGGCGAACCGGCCGGTTCCGTAGACGGCCACGCGCACGGGTCTGTCGGGCATTGGGTTCTCCTGTTCCTGCGGTGCGACGCACGGATTGCGCGCGCTATACGACCGGTATTTCGACGCCGAGTCCGGCGGCGGTATCCGAGATCGTGTTCCAGGTCTTGTCCGGGATGTAGATGCCCTCGGCGAGCCGCTTGCGCCGGACGTCCTCCTCGATCTCGCCGGGGGCGTAGACCCTGTCGAATCCCGGCAGGGGTTTCGCCGAACCCACGTAGGCGACGTGGGCTTCGATTTCCGCCTTGTAGTCGGCCGGGTCCATGAAGGCCCCGATGTCCAATGCGGCGATCAGGATCCCCCCGCCACCCTCGCCGCCCGTACACCCCGCGTTCGACAGGGGGCCGATGATCATCTCGATCATCATGGCCAGGCCGTGTCCCTTGTGACCGAACTGCAAGCCGCCCAGGGGCAGCACGGCCACCTGGTCCGGCTCGGCGTGGTAGCGGCTGCCGTCGTTCACGTAGCGGCCCTGCTGGTCGATCAGCCAGCCGTCCGGCATGGGCTCGCCGCGCTCGATCTTCTGCTCCACCTTGCCGCCCGCGACTACGCTGAGCGTCATGTCCAGCATGAGGGGCGGCCCCTTTTCACGGGGCACGGCGAAGGCGATGGGCTCGGGACGCAGGCGCCGGTCGGCGCTGCCGTAGGGCGCCACGAATTCGCCGCCGCCGTTGAGGCCCACCATGCCGATCATGCCCTGTTCGGCGATCCGCGGGGGGAAGTCGCCCAGCCGGCCGATGTGGGAGACGTTCCGCAGGGCGATCATGCCGATCGTGGCGCTACGCGCCTTTTCCACGGCAAGCGACAGAGCCTTCGTCACCGCCACGATGCCGTTGGCGCCGTTCCCGTCGATCTGTGCAAATCCGGGCCTGTCCGCCACCACGATATGGTCTTCCCAGGGTCTGTAATCCGACTGCAGGGACGGGACGTAGCGGGGCATGAACCAAACGCCGTGTGAATCGTGCCCGAGCAGGTTGCTGGTCGTCAGGTGATCGGCGAGGATATGGGCGTCTTCGGCCGGGATGCCGGTCGCCTCGAAGATCGCGCGGCTCAGGCTGTTGAGTTTGTCGAAGGGCACTACGGGCATGAAAAAGCTCCTGTGTTTTCCGTAAGCTTGGCGGGGTGGGAAGTGGATACAAACTTACGTTTTCGATCTTGGAATGAAAATAGTCTTCTACTGATGCATTGGAAAGAAATCGAATCCTTATACGAGAACTCATGCTAAATAACTACTGATTATATAAACACCATTTGGGTAGCTACAGAAGGTTATGTTTACAGGATCCTGTACTTCCTGAAACTAAACCCCTTTCATCCTACTCCGACAGCATGGGAATGGTGTTTTTCTGAATCCGTTGAACAGTTCATATTGATTACATTAAAAAACGGTGTTCAGTTTGGAGGGATGCTTGATTCTGATAGTTTCGCTTCGTCAGATATAGAAAACCAGGATATCTACATATCTGAAGTTTACGAAATTGATTACCAGAATAACTGGATTCCCCAGGGTCGTGGCGTTTTCCTTTCGAGTGGGGAGATTTCTTCAGTAGAATTCATTCCGATTAAGGAAGAGGAGCAGTCAAATGTCAAAAACACCCCAACCTCCAGAAAAAGGGTACGGGCCAACTCGCAGGAACATAAACCCACGGGGATTCAGACCGAAACCTAATCCGAACAAACCCGCGAATCCGAAACCTCCCAATGTGGGTAGCGCCCTGAAACCACCCCCCAAACCCAGGTAGTCGATAAGACCTCAAATCCAACATGTTTGGTCACAGACCCCGCTTTTCGAAGCGGGGTTTTGGGTAGAAGGGATCGGTCCAGGGTTTTCAAACCAAGACAATCAGAATTGCGAATGCCCTTGACACACCATACAGGCATGGCTAAATTGGCCCGTTGTGTTATTTCGGCAATGCCATAATGGCGCGATGTGGTGTATGTGACAGATTGGCAGAACCCCCGGCGGCGAGGCAATACCACTTGGGGTTTCACTGCCAATGTGTATAAAACCTTTAATAACAACTATTTAAGCTTTGGTTGCCGGATTTTGTGGACGGTGTTTCCCAGTGTGGCACGGAAATTGCACTGAACTAAGCGGACGAGATAATCGTTCATTATCGTGCTGAATCGTGCTGATTTCGAAATCAGCGTTCTTATCACCAGTGAAAGGAGCAGGAAGCAATGAATGTACAACCTTTGGGCGACCGGGTCCTGGTCAAGCGCCTCGAGGAAGAAGAGGTACAGCGCGGCGGTATCATCATTCCCGATACGGCCAAGGAAAAGCCGCAGCAGGGAGAGGTCGTGGCGGCCGGTCCGGGGCGCGTCGGGGACAACGGCGGCCGCGTGGCGCTGGAAGTCAAGGTCGGCGACAAGATCCTCTTTGGCAAGTACTCCGGCACGGAAGTCAATCTGGATGATTCCGAATACCTCATGATGCGGGAAGAGGACATCCTGGGTATCGTGTCGTAGATCATCGAGTGTCCGAACCGTAACCTGCAAGGTCCGGTTGCGGCTGAATCAGCGCGTATGCAAGGAGGGTTGAACCAGTGGCAAAGCAGTTGAAATTCAGGGATGAAGCTCGGCGCTCCGTGCTGAGCGGTGTGGAGACCCTGGCCAAGGCGGTGAAGGTCACCCTGGGTCCCAAGGGCCGGAACGTGGTGCTCGACAAGAAGTTCGGTTCGCCGACCGTCACGAAGGACGGCGTGTCGGTGGCCAAGGAAATCGAATTGCAGGACCCCTACGAGAACATGGGGGCCCAGATGGTCAAGGAAGTGGCTTCGAAGACCAGCGATATCGCCGGCGACGGGACCACGACGGCCACGGTGCTGGCCGAGGCCATCTACCGCGAAGGGCTGAAGAACGTGACCGCCGGTCACAATCCGATGGCGCTGAAGCGCGGTATCGAGAAGGCCGTTTCCGCGGTGGTGGACGAGATCGAGGGCATCAGCCAGCCGACGGCCGGCAAGACCGAGATCGCCCAGGTCGCGACGATTTCCGCCAACAACGACCCCGAAATCGGCGACCTGATCGCCAACGCCATGGAGAAAGTGGGCAAGGACGGGGTCATCACGGTGGAAGAGGCCAAGAGCATGGACACCATGCTCGACGTGGTCGAGGGCATGCAGTTCGACAAGGGCTACATTTCCCCGTATTTCGTGACGGACTCCGAACGCATGGAATGCAGCCTGGACGATCCTTACATCCTGATCCACGAGAAGAAGATCAGCGCGATGAAGGACCTCCTGCCCATCCTCGAGAAGGTCGTGCAGCAGGGCAAGTCCATGCTGATCATCGCCGAGGACGTGGAAGGCGAGGCCCTGGCCACGCTGGTGGTCAACAAGCTGCGCGGCACCATGCGCATCTCGGCCGTCAAGGCGCCGGGGTTCGGCGACCGCCGCAAGGCCATGCTGGAGGACATCGCGATCCTGACAGGCGGCCGGGTGATCACCGAGGACATCGGCATCAAGCTGGAGAACGTGACCTTCGAAGACCTGGGCCAGGCCAAGCGCGTGGTGATCGACAAGGACGAGTCGACGATCATCGAAGGCGCCGGTTCCCAGTCCGAGATCGAAGGCCGCATCGGCCAGATCCGCCGCCAGATCGATGAGACGACGTCCGACTACGACCGCGAGAAGCTGCAGGAACGCCTGGCCAAACTGGCCGGCGGCGTGGCCGTGATCAACGTCGGTGCGGCGACCGAGACGGAAATGAAGGAGAAGAAGGCCCGCGTGGAAGACGCGCTGCATGCGACGCGCGCGGCCGTGGAAGAGGGCATCGTGCCCGGCGGCGGCGTCGTGTACCTGCGGGGTTCCGGTGCGCTGGACGGGCTGCAGGTCAACGGCGACGAGGCCACCGGAGTGAGCATTCTGCGAAGGGCCCTGGAAGAGCCGCTGCGCCATATCGCGGCCAATGCCGGCGCGGAGGGTTCGGTCATCATCGAGCACGTGAAGCAGAAGGAAGGCGCCGTGGGATACAACGCCAACACCGGCGGTTACGAGGATCTCATGTCGGCCGGCGTGATCGATCCGGCGAAGGTGACGCGCATCGCGTTGCAAAACGCTTCCAGCATCGCGTCCCTCCTGCTGACCACCGAGACCCTGGTGACGGACATTCCCGAGAAGGAGCCACCTCCCGCGCCAGGCGGTTACGGTGGTGGCGGCATGGGCGGCATGGGCGGCATGATGTAGGCCTCCAGGCCACCCTGCCGGGAAGTTCAAGTGCGTGAAGACCGGCGTCGGCTGCCTTAGTCGGCGCCGGTTTTGTTAGGAAGGAACGCATGCCTACCTACCAGTACCGTTGCAACGAGTGCAGGCACGAGTTTTCCGAGTTCCAGTCGATCACGGCGGATCCCCTTTCCACGTGTCCGGAATGCGGCGGCGCCGTGAAGCGCCTCATCAGCGGCGGGGCGGGTTTCCTGTTCAAGGGTGACGGGTTCTATACCACGGACTACCGGAGCGAGCACTACAAGCAGGCCGAGAAGGCCGACCGGGAATCTTCCTCGTCCAAGGCGGACGGCGGGTCCGACGGATCCAAGTCCAATGGCGGCGGATCCTCCGACGCGTCCGGTTCCGGGGACAAGTCGAAATCCGAAGCCTCCTCGAAGGCCGATTCGTCGTCCGGTCAGCCTGGCTAGCCTGGCCAGCCAGGTCCGCCTTGTCAGTCAGGTCCGACGAGCCCGTCCGGCTCCAACTGAAGGATGAACATGACCACAGACCACACGAACACACCGGACGACATCAAGGTCATCCACGACCGGATCTACGAGCAGAGCGTCTTCGTCGACCGGCTGATCTCGGAAATCGGCAAGGTGATCGTCGGCCAGCAGTACATGATCGAACGCCTCCTGATCGGCCTGCTGACCAGCGGGCACATATTGCTCGAGGGCGTGCCGGGCCTGGCCAAGACCCTGGCCGTGCGCACCCTGGCGTCGACGGTCGCGGCTCGTTTCCAGCGCATTCAGTTCACGCCGGACCTGCTCCCCGCCGATCTCACGGGCACCATGATCTACCAGGCGGGCAGCGGGGAGTTCATCGCCAAGAAAGGCCCGATTTTCGCCCATCTCATCCTGGCCGACGAGATCAACCGGGCGCCCGCGAAAGTGCAGAGCGCCCTGCTGGAAGCCATGCAGGAGCACCAGGTCACCATCGGAGACGAGACTTTCCCGCTGGAGGATCCCTTCCTGGTTCTCGCCACGCAGAATCCCATCGAGCAGGAAGGGACCTACCCCCTGCCGGAGGCCCAGGTCGACCGCTTCATGCTCAAGCTGACGACGACCTATCCCCGCAAGGAAGAGGAGCTGGAGATCCTGAACCGCATGACGTCCGGCGAACCGGCGGAAGTGGAACAGGTCGTCTCGCTGGAGGATATCGTCCGGGCGAGATCGATCATCAACCGGGTCTACATGGACGACAAGATCAAGCAGTACATCGTCGACATCGTCTTCGCGACCCGCAACCCGGAGGACTACGGCGAGCTCGCCGAGATCCGAGACCTGGTGGAGTACGGCGCTTCGCCCCGGGCGACGATTTACCTGGCGACGGCCGCGCGCGCCCACGCCTTCCTGCGCCGCAGGGGCTACGTGACGCCCGAGGACGTGAAGTCGATCGGGATGGATGTGATGCGCCACCGCGTCATCGTCACCTACGAAGCCGAGGCCGAGGACATGACCTCGGAACAGATTCTTCAGCGCGTCTTCGACTGTGTAGAGATCCCTTGATACCCAGGCAGATCCTCCAGAAGGTCCGGCAGATCGAGATCCGGACCAAGCATCTCGTGAACGACGTGTTCAGCGGCGAGTACCACAGCGTCTTCAAAGGACGCGGCATGGAGTTCGCGGAGGTGCGCGAATACGAACCGGGCGACGAGATCCGGTCGATCGACTGGAACGTGACCGCACGCCTGGGTCGTCCCTATATCAAGCGCTTCATCGAGGAACGGGAGCTGACGGTCATTCTCATGGCCGACGTCAGCGCATCGGGCCATTTCGGCACGGTGAACCAGATGAAGAGCGAGATTACCGCGGAGATATGCGCGCTGCTGGCTTATGCGGCGATCCAGAACAACGACCGTGTCGGCCTCCTCATGTTCACCGACCAGATCGAAAAGTTCATTCCGCCGAAGAAGGGCCGGACTCACATCCTGCGGGTGATCCGGGAAGTGCTTTACAACCAGCCCGGTCACACCGGCACCGACCTCACGCAGGCGCTTGAGTACCTGAACCGGTTGCTGACGCGCCGGAGCATCGTCTTCATCCTGTCCGATTTCCTGACCGAGGACTATGCCAAGCCCCTGCGCGTGGCCAGCAAACGGCACGACGTGGTCGCCGTCACGGTCACGGACCCGAGGGAACTCAGCCTGCCCGGCATCGGCCTGATCGAACTGCAGGACGCGGAGACGGGAGAAGAGGTACTCGTCGACACCGGCGACGCCCACTGGCGCCGACAGTATGCCGAATACAACGAAGCCCTCCGCGAGGCACGCGACCAGCAGTTCAGGGTGACGGGCGTGGACGCCATCCACATCCGCACGGACGAGCCCTATATCGATCCGCTGCTGCAGTTCTTCAAGTTGCGCGAACGCAAATTCGCGCGGTGAATCTCAACCGGCGCTTCAGCCGCGTACAGGCGCGGTCCGGAGGATCGGGTCGGACGGCAACAAAGGCTTGCTTTACATAACTTTGTGCACTAAATTAGGATACTTTGAAAATCGTTGCGCGTTTCGCGCGCAGGTTGCGATAGCGGTGCCGGGAGCCTGACGTGATAGAAGTGAAGGACCTGACCAAGAAATATGGTAATTTCACCGCGGTCCGGGACGT
Organism: bacterium; assembly: GCA_965207085.1. Lineage (GTDB taxonomy): Bacteria > JAAXHH01 > JAAXHH01 > JAAXHH01 > JAAXHH01 > JAAXHH01. The sequence continues at coordinate 2,041,338 of CBDBLQ010000002.1, forward strand.
GAGTTTCGAGGTCGAAAAGGGCGAGATCCTCGGATTCCTCGGACCGAACGCCGCGGGCAAGACCACGACCATGCGGGTGCTGACGTGCTTCATGCCCGCGACGGCCGGAACCGCCCGGGTGGCGGGGTTCGACACGTTCAGCCAGTCCCTCGACGTGCGCCGCAGGGTGGGATACCTGCCGGAGAACGTACCCCTCTACCTGGACATGCGGGTCCGTCCCTACCTGGAGTTCATCGCAAAAATCAAGGACATCCCGTCCCGCGATCGCCGAAAGGCCGTCAACCGCGTGATCGAGCTGGCCGCCCTGGAGGAGGTCGAGCACCGGATCGTCGGCCACTGTTCCAAGGGATTTCGCCAGCGGGTGGGCCTGGCCCAGGCGCTGATCCACGATCCGGACGTCCTGATCCTGGACGAGCCGACCAACGGTCTGGACCCCAAGCAGATCAACGAGGTCCGTGAGGTGATCAAGAGCCTGGCCGGGGACCATACCATCATTCTGAGCAGTCATATTCTGCCCGAGGTGAGCAAGACCTGCGAGCGCGTGGTCATCATCGACCAGGGCCGGATCGTGGCCGGGGACACGCCGGCCAACCTGGACGCGCAATTACGGGGTTCGCAGTCCATTTCCGCGCAGATCCGGGGTCCGGTCAGCGATGTGATGGACCTTTTGAAGAACAAGGAAGGCGTCGTGGACGTGAAGACGCGGTCGTCCCTCGGCGACGGCCTCTGGCAGTACGAAATCGACATCGTCCCGGGCCGGGATCTCCGTTCCGAGGTGGCTTCGTCGGTGGTCGGGAGCAACTGGGACCTCGTGGAACTCACCACGGCCGGCATGAGCCTGGAGGAGATCTTCCTCGAGCTGACGACCCAGGAAGAGGAGGGCGACTGACGATGCAGGGATTGCTGGCCATCTGGGGACGTGAATTGAAGGCTTATTTCATTTCACCCATTTTCTACGCCCTTTCGACCGTGTTCATTTTTTTCATAAGTCTTATGTTTTTCAGTTTTTTACAGCAATACACCCAGTATTTTATGCAGGTCGCCCAGTATCCGACGATGATGGAACGGATCAACATCAATGAAATGATCATGCGTCCGCTGTTCAATACCATGAGTTTCGTGGCAGTACTGATCATGATGCCAATGCTGACAATGCGCATCCTCTCCGAGGAAAAGAAAACGGGCACGATCGAACTGCTGTTGACTTCGCCGGTCCGGGACTGGCACGTGATCCTGGGAAAGTTCCTGGCGGCCTTCACCCTGTACACGGCCATGATCGGGCTGACGATCATCTACCCGCTGGTGCTCCAGGTGTACGGCGATCCCGACTGGGACCCCATATGGGCCGGCTACCTCGGACTCGTCCTCCTCGGGGGCGGCGTGATCACCATCGGGCTCTTCGCCTCTTCGCTGACGGAGAACCAGATCGTGGCCGCCGTAGTCTGCTTCGGCGCCGCGCTCATTCTCTGGATACTGGATGTTGTGGCGGAATCGATGACCGGTACGCTGGGTGAGGTGGTCGGATACCTGTCGGTACTGCGGCACTATAATACCTTCGAGATGGGCGTCATCGACTCGACGGACTGCCTGTTTTTCCTGAGTTTCATCTTCCTGGGCCTGTTCATCACGGTCCGGTCGGTTGAATCGACGCGCTGGCGGGGTTGATGCCGGTCCCGAATGGGCGTCGGTCCCGCGCGTTCAAGTTGCCCGCAGTTCTGAAATGGGGAGTAAACCGTAAATGAGGAGTCTCGTTTCATCCGCCGGGTACCTGGGCCTCATTCTGATCCTGGTCAGCGGATACCTCTACGCTTCGGATACGACGCCGCCGCGCACGGTCCTGGTCGTCCTGCTGGCCGGCCTGGCGCTCGGATCGGCCTGGCTGGTCCTCGAGTGGGAAACGGTGTGGAACCTGCTGGGACGGCGTACGACGCGATACGGCGCCAACACCGCGGTCCTGGTCCTGCTGGTGGTCGGCATCCTGGCCTTCGTGAACCTGATCGGCGCGCGGTACTCTCAGCGGTACGACACGACGGCCAACCAGCGGTTCAGCCTCGCTGACCTGTCCATCAGCGTGCTGGAGGAGCTGGACCAGGACGTCCACATCGTGGGATTCTTCAGATCCAGCGGACCCGAAGCCATGCAACAGCACCAGATCGACGACATGCTCGATCAGTTTCAGTACCATTCGGACCACATTGCCTACGAATTCATAGACCCCGATCTCGAGCCCAGTATCGCCCGCCAGTACAACATCTCCGCCTACGGAACGATCGTATTCGAAAGCGAGGGCAAGACCGAGCATATCAACCGCTACCTCGAATCGAACGTGACCAACGCGCTGGTCAAGGTCACGCGGGAAGGCCAGAAGATCATCTACTTCCTGGAAGGCCACGGCGAGCATAACGTCAACCTGACCGACCAAGCCGGCTACAACAGATTGCTCCAGCTGCTCGAAAACCAGAGTTACGTCGTCCGGAGTTTCTCGCTGCTCCGCGAAGTGGAAGTCCCGGCGGACTGCAGCGTCCTCGTGGTGGCGGGGCCCCGGACCAACCTGGTGGGCAACGAGCAGGAAGCCATTCGCGAATACCTGGACCGCGGCGGCCGCGCCCTGTTCCTGATCAACCCCGATTACCCGGAGGAAAGCGCCGACCTGTCGGCGCTCCTCGCCCACTGGAAGGTGCGGGTCGGCGACAACGTGGTGATCGACGAGAGCGCCGTGGGTCGGTTGCCCGGCATGAACGAGTACATGCCGGCCGTCATGCAGTACCCGGCCCATCCCATCACGCGCCCGCTGGGCAGTACCGTGAGTTTCTTCCCGTTGGTGCGATCTGTCGAACCGGCGTCGGCCTCCGACGACACCGTAGAGATTCAGACCATCGCCATGACGGGCGCCCGCAGCTGGGCGGAGACCACGCTGCCGGGATCGCCGGAAGAAGCCATGGAGTATACGCCCGCGCTGGACCCAGCGACGGACGAGCCCGGTCCCGTTTCCATCGCCGTGGCTATCACGGCCGTCCCCAGAGCGTTGCCGCGCCAGGACATGCGGACGCTGACACCCCAGGAAATGGCGATGCGGCCGGAGGAACACGAGCTGAAGACCCGCATCGTGGTCGTCGGCAATTCGTCCTTTGCATCCAATGCCTACATCGTGCTGCCTGGCAACGGCGACCTGGCCTTGAACATCCTCAACTGGCTCGCCCAGGAGGAGGATCTGCTCGCGATTCGGCCCAAGTCCAGCGACACCAGGCTGGTTCAGATCTCGCTGAGCCAGATGCGGGATATCTTCATCGTCACAGGCATCCTGTCGCCCATCGGCATACTGATTGCGGGCGTCGTGGTGTGGTGGAGAAGGAAATAGGAGGCGAAGCGCTGTGAGCGGTGGCCGATACACGGTCTTGCTGGCCGTGGTACTGGGATTGCTGGCGGCTTTTTTCTTCCTCTTCGTGCTCGAGGAAGAAGAGGTCCCGGAAACTGAGCGCGTGTTCGAGCTCAATGCGGAAGAGGTCGTCGAGATCAGGGCCGCCGTGGACGGCGCGGTCACGACGATCGAGAAGGTCCCGCTGGAAGGCTGGGTGATTACCGATCCGATCCGGTACGCGGCGGACCCGGACATCGTGGGTACGCTGCTGCGCGAATTCTCCGCCCTGTCCCCGGCCCGGACCATCTCCGATTCGGTGGAAGTGCTTTCGGAATACGGCCTCGAGCATCCGTCGGCGTCCGTCGAGGTCCTACGGGGTCTCGACAAGCCCATGGTATTGCTGCTGGGTGACGTGAACCCGACGGGTGCGGCCCACTATGCCGTGGAACAGGGCACGCGGCGGGTGTTTCTCATTTCCGCGCAGATCAACGGGAACCTGCGTAAGACGACCGATGCGCTGCGGGACCGAAGGCTGATGCGGGTCGAACGGGACGACGTGGCGGAGATTGTCCTCGAGAAGGGCGGCCGCCGCGTCGTCATGAAGCTGGACCCCTATGGGACCTGGCGCGTGGAAGCGCCCTACCGGCTGCCGGCGGAGCGCGATGAAGTGATCAACGCGTTGAGTACGATCACCGGCGCCACGGCCATTTCCTTCATTGACGACGCACCTTCTTCACTTGCAGGATACGGCCTGGCGGATCCGGTGATGACGGCGACCGTGAAATCCGGCGACGGCAGCGTCCTCCATACGCTCTCACTGGGCAACGAGGAGATGGGCCAGACCTACGCCATGACCAGCGAAAGGCGCAACGTCTACTCGGTCTCGACGTCGGTCCTGCGGCAGTTGGACCGGGAATCCGACTTCTACAGGCGCCTCACGGCCTTCGATTTTCAGTCCCACAGGGTCCCCTCTTTTACGATGGACATCGGAGACGAGGCCGTGACCCTGGTCAAGCATGCCTTCGAGGACTGGCGAATGACGTCGCCCTACGAGCTGAGAGCGAACGACCAGTTCATCACGGCCATGCTGGACAGCCTGGAGATCATGCGCGTGCGGGAGCACATCCCGGTGACGGCCGCGAACAAAGCGGCGTACGGTTTCGAGCAACCGGTCGCCCGCCTTTCGCTTACGATTGATGACCGGGTGAATCCCCAGGAAATCCTGGTCGGGCCGGACTCCGGCGACGGGCGGTACGCCTACGTCATGGATCCGTCGGAAGAATGGATCTACGCGGTGGATGCTCCCAGCCTGCAGCGCATGCCGGCCTCCGCGATCGAGTTGCGCGACAACAAGATCCTGCGGTTCAAGGGCTACCAGGTACACATGTTCGAGGTAGTCACGCCCGACGAACGCCTTCGGGTGCGCCGCGACCAGAAGCAGAGAGTCGTGTGGAAACTGGAAGAGCCTGCAACGGGCGACGCGGACGCGATCTCGGTCGGCCGGGCCTTCAGCGAGCTGGATTCATTGTATTCGGAGGCCTTCGTAACGGCGGACCCCGAAGCGGACCTGGCCGCCTACGGGCTGGACCGGCCGGTCATGGAGCTTACGTTGCAGGTCGGAGGCCGGGACGACGTGCCGGAAGAACGCCTGTCGCTCCTGGTGGGCAAACCCCTCCCCGGGGACGAGAACCTGGTCTACGTCAAGCGAAGGAACAGTCCCGTCGTGTCTCTGACCGGGGCCGGGTTCATTGCCCGGATCAATGAAATGGTCGCCCTGACTCCGAAATCATGACGTGAGGCGGCATGCGGTGAGGCGTTCCTGTTTACTCGCCACCGTCCTGGTGGCCGTCGCGACGAGCCCGGTCGACACCGAAGCCTTCCCGGTACCGCAGGAAGGAGATAACGGGTTTTCGATCGAGGTCTCGGTGGACCGCGACCGGATTACCGTGGGCGATCCCTTCCTGTACCGGGTCGCCGTGACAAGTCCCGGCGACTCCGCGATCGAATGGCCGGAATCCGGGACGCCTCCGGAAGGTTTCGATCTGCTGTCCTTCGAGCATGCGGGACCCTTGTCCGGACCCGGCGGCGCGAACGTCGATCTGCTCCGGTACGAACTCACCCTGTACCGGACGGGCGAGCATTCCATCCCGCCCTTTTCGCTTAATTGCGTCCTGTCGGATGGCGCAGAGATCTCCGCCGAATCGGAGGTCGTTTCGGTTTCCGTCGTCAGCGTAATCGACGACGATGCCGTGGATATACGCGCTCTGAAATCCCCGGTGGACCTCCCCGGTGGGGCGCCCTGGTACGTCTGGCTGATCGCCGGACTGGTGTTGCTCGCCGTCGCGGCGGCCGTCTTCCTGTACCTTAGGCGCCGGAAGGACAGGGAGGACCCGCAAGGTACGGCCCCGGTGATCGAGCGTCCGCCGGAAGAGATCGCCCTGGGAGAACTGGAACGGCTGGCCCTGGAGGAGTTGCTGGCCCAGGGACGCGTGAAAGCCCACTATTCCGCACTGTCGGAAATCCTGCGCCGATACCTGTCCGGGCGCTACGGGATTGCCGCGATGGAATACACGACCTCCGAGCTGCTGGCGGCATTGAACGCGCTCCGGATCGGCCACGAGGAATCCCGGGTCGTCCGGGTACTTTTTGAAGAATGCGACATGGTCAAATTCGCTAGGTTTACGCCGGAAACGCATCGACAGTCGCTTTCCCTGCGGGAAGGACGGGAGATCATCGAGCTGTCACGTGCACCCAAGGTGTCGGAAGTCACCGCTCCAGACAAGCCGGCCGCCGGTGAGCCTCCCGGCGCCGACGAGGCTTCCGTCGCCGACGAGGCTTCCGAAGGCGGTGCGGGTTCTGTGCAGGCGCCGGTAAAGGATTGATGCCCCATGTTCTTTTCCACGCCCGTGATCCTGGTTCTTCTCGCTATCCTCCCGGCGCTCATATGGACGTACCGCCGGCAATCGAAGGCACGCCGGGGCGGACTGAGTTTTTCGGATATCTCCTTTGTCAATCGGCTGAAACCAGCGAAAGTCCTGAAGTACCGCCACGTTCCCACCGCGCTGCGCACCATGGCCATCGGTCTGGCCATACTTGCTCTGGCCCGACCGCAGACGGGTACCGAAGGCGCGGAAGTGATGACGGAGGGGATCGACATCGTTCTTGCGCTCGATATATCCGGGAGTATGGGGGCGGAAGACTACAAGCCCCGCAACCGGCTTTTCGTGGCCAAGTCCGTGATTTCCGACTTTATCCGGGAACGGACGAACGATCGGATCGGCATGGTGGTCTTCGCGGGACGAAGCTTCACCCAGTGCCCGTTGACGCTGGACTACGACGTGCTGCTCGGCCTGCTGGACCAGGTGGAGATCGGGTTGACCGAAGACGGTACGGCCATCGGGATGGGCATCGCCAATTCCGTCAACCGGCTGCGGCAGAGCACCGCCGAAAGCAAAGTGGTCATTCTGCTGACCGACGGCGTGAACAATACAGGGGCGATCGACCCGATCACCGCGGCCAAGGCGGCCGACGCGCTGGGGATCAGGATCTACTCGATCGGAATCGGGAAAGAGGGCGGCGCGCCCATGCCGGTCGACGACCCCGTGCTGGGCCGCACGTACGCCCGCAACCGGGACGGGAGCCTGGCGCTCACGGAAATCGATGAAGGGACGCTCAGGGAGGTCGCGCGGATCACGGGAGGGTTCTATTTCAAGGCGACCGATGCCGAGATGCTGTCCCACATCTACCAGCGGATAGACGCGCTGGAACGCACGGAGATGAGGGTCATCGCCTACTCGAGGTACACCGAACTGTTCGGATATTTCCTTTTGCCGGCCCTATTTCTCGTACTGGCGGATATCCTTTTGTCGCACACCCGGCTGAGAAGGCTGCCGTAGCGCGTACGGTCCGGTAGCGGCGTCTATCGGCCGAGGAGCCGACATGCAGTTTGCCCAACCCGAATACCTCTATCTGCTGGCGGCCGCGCCCCTGCTCATCCTGTTCTTCGCCGCGCGGTTCCGACGCAGGCGCGAAGCGCTCAGGCAGTTGGGAGACCCGGAACTGATCGGCAGGCTGTCCCGTTCAACCGTGGTAAGAAGACAGTCGGTCAAGGCGGTCCTCGTGCTCCTTGCTCTGGTCTGTTTCTTACTGGCGCTCGCCCGGCCGCAGTTCGGGACCCGGTCCGAAACCGTGCGCCAGACAGGGTTTTCGGTCATGGCCGTGCTGGACGTTTCCAACAGCATGCTGGCCGAGGACGTCCGGCCGAACCGCCTCGTGCGGGCCAAATTCGCCGTCCGGTCCCTGGTGAGGAAGCTCCGGAACGACCGGATCGGTCTGGTGGTATTCGCCGGGTCCGCTTTTCTCCAGTGTCCGCTGACCACCGATTACAGTATCGTGGAACTGTTTCTGGACGGCATCGATACCCGGACCGTGGGAACCCAGGGTACGGCTATCTCGGAGGCGTTGCGCATCGCGGGCCGGTCGTTTCGGCAGGATCACAAAGGGTACAAGGCCGTCGTGCTGATCACCGACGGAGAAGACCACCAGGAAGACCCGATCGCCGTCGCCTCGGAACTGGCGGCCCAGGGGGTGCGCGTCTACGTGGTGGGCGTCGGCACGCCGCAGGGCGTTCCCATACCGGTCACGGACGAGGACGGCCGGGTCGCTGGCCACATGCGGGACCGGTCCGGAACCGTGGTCATGAGCCGCCTGGACGAGTCTACGCTGCGCCAAATCGCGGAAACGACCGGGGGTGCCTACTACAGGGCTTCTCCGGGTGGAGACGAGATGGACCTGGTATACGACACCATCGCGTCCCTTGAGAAGGCGGAATTCGAGAGCAGAGAATTTACGCAGTACGTAGAACGTTTCCAGTATATATTGTCCTTCGGCCTGCTGCTCCTGGTTGCGGATACCGTGATCCGGGACCGCGGCCTGCTCGACGAATCTCAGGGAACGGAACCCGAAGCCATATGAGCGTAATCCTGGTCATCCTGTTGTTTCTCGGCTGGCAGCCGACGGCGAAGAACGCCCGCGGAAACGAATTGTATCAACAGGAGAAATACGATGAGGCGCTGACGGCCTATAATGAGGCCCTGGCGGAGGACGGCGAGAACCCGGCGCTGCATTACAACCGGGGCAACGCGCTGTACCGCTCCGAGCAGTATCCCTCTGCCGTACAGGCCTACGCGAACGCGCTGGACGGCGAGGCGCCGGTCGGTGCCCGGGCCCGGTACAACATGGGAAACAGCCTCTATCGCATGGGCCTGCTGAAGGAGTCCATCGAGGCCTACAAAGAGGGCCTGCGGGTCGAGCCGGACGATATCGACATGAAATACAACCTGGAATTCGTGATGCGGCAGCTTCAGCAGCAGGAGGAACAGGAACGCAGGGACGCGCGGGACCGGCAGGAAGATCCGGAGGATCAGGACAACCGGGAAAACCCGGACGGCCAGAACGACGGGGAACCGGAACCCGATGAAGAGGGAAGCCAGGAACCGCCGCCGCCCCGTGAGGGAGAACTGAGCAGGGCGGAGGCGGAACGCCTGCTGAACGCCCTGAACAGGGACGAGCAGGATATCCAGCGCCGGTTGCGCAGACAGCAGGCCACGCAGGTCAATCCGGAGAAAGACTGGTAACCGGTCCGAGGGCCGGACGGACCAGGCGGGGAATCTCTATGGTAGCAAAATGATCGTCATGAAATTCGGTGGCACTTCCGTAGGCGGTGTGGAGGCGATTCGACAAGTCGTCGAGATCGTCGAAAAGTACCGCGAACACGGTCTGGTGGTAGTCCTGTCCGCCATGAGCAAGGTGACCGACGCCCTCCGTGCCATGGCCGTGCAGGCCTGCGAGGGTTCGGAACCCACGGCTTCCCTCTCGGCGCTGAGGAAACGCCACGACGAGACGGTCCGCGCCCTGGCCGAAGGAGAAGAGCGGAAAAGGGCCCTCAAGGTCTGTGCCGGGCTCATCGACGAATTGTCGGGGATCCTGCACGGCATTACGTTGCTCAGGGAGCTTTCCCCGCGCTCGGTGGACCTGGTCAGTTCCTTCGGCGAGCGCCTTTCCGTGGTCGTCGTCTCGGCCGCGCTCAGATCGGCGGGCCAGGCGGGCCAGGCCGTCGATGCGCGGGAGTATGTGAAGACGAACGAGCGCTACACCGAGGCGGAGGTGAATTTCACCGAGACCGAACAGCGGTTTTCGGCGGGCCTGGTGCCGATGGTATCCGGGGGCTGCATTCCGATCGTAACGGGGTTTATCGGATCCACCGACGAAGGCGTGACCACGACCCTTGGGCGGGGCGCCTCGGATTACACCGCCTCCCTGGTCGCCAGTGCGCTGCAGGCGGAGGAAGTATGGATCTGGACGGACGTGGACGGCGCGATGTCGGCCGACCCGAGGATCGTCGAGGACGCCCGCGTCCTCAAGGAGATCTCGTATCTCGAGGCCTCGGAGATGTCCTATTTCGGCGCCAAGGTACTCCATCCCATGACCATGCTGCCCGCGGTGAAGCAGGAGATTCCCATCCGGATACGGAACACCTTCCGGACCGGGCACAACGGTACGCTCATCACTTCGCGCACCTGTGCCGCACCGCTGGGCGTGAAGGCCGTGACGAGTATCGACCGGCTTTGCCTGATCATGGTCGAGGGCACCAGCCTGAGCCGGACGCCGGATACGCACGCGCGGCTGTTCAAGACCACGGCGGACCGCAAGACCCAGGTCGTCATGATTACGCAGGCTTCCTCTGAACACGATGTCTGCCTGGTCGTCGGCGAAGGGGACAGCCCTGGAACGGTCCAGGCGTTGCAGGAGGAGTTCCGTCACGAGATTGCCGAAGGCAGCCTGGAGGAGATCTCGGTTCAACCCGACCTGGCCGTGGTGGCCGTGGTCGGCGGCGGCATGAAAGGCACCCCGGGCATCGCGGCCCGCACGTTCGGCATTCTCGGCGAACACGGAATAAACATCATCGCCATCGCCCAGGGTTCATCGGAGCTGAATATTTCATTCATCGTCGGACGGGAGGACCTTCGGAAAACCGTTCAACTGGTGCACGCGTCCTTCGGACTGGGAGGAGACCGAGATATTGAGCACGATTAACCTGTTTCAATTCGGCAAGGGCAATATCGGGGGCGCCTTGATCCGGCAGGTGGTGGACCGCGCCGGCTCCCTGGCCGGGGCCACTGGCCTTTCCTTCGAGTACGTCGGCGTCTGCGACCGTAACCGACTGGTTTTCGATCCAGGGGGACTCAACACGGCGTTAAGCGGACCCGGCGGCCTGGACCGGTTGCTTGAAGACGGGGACAGGCGGGAGGACTACCCGGGCGCGGACGCCATGATTGATCGCCTGCTGGGCGATCCGCCCCGGAACCTGTGCGTTGTCGACACCACGTCCGCCGAAATGACAGAAGTGCACCTGGCCTGCCTTCGCCGGGGCGTCCCGGTCGTGACGGCCAACAAGAAGCCCATCACCGACCGGAGCGCCGCCTACGAAGAGATCCGGCGACTGGGCCGTGCCGATCGGATGCGGTACTGGTACGAAACGACCGCCGGCGCCGGCCTGCCCGTCGTCAGCACCGTCAGGGAACTGGTGGATACCGGGGACGAGGTAACGCGGATCGCGGGATGCCTGAGTGGCACGCTCGGATACATCTGTTCCCAGCTCGACCACAGCCGGGCCTTCTCTGAGATTGTGCGGGAGGCAAAGGAACTCGGGTACACGGAACCCGACCCACGGGACGATCTGAACGGGATGGACGTGGCCAGGAAGGCCTTGATCCTGGCCCGAGAGATCGGATACTGCCTTGAACTCGACGATCTGGAGGTTGAAGGCATGGTCTCCGCCGCGTTGCTGGACGCGCCGTCGATGGACGCGTTCATGGCCATGCTGACCGGCGAAGACCCGGCCTACGCGCAGCGGGTCGAATCCGGCGGAGACCGGGGCCAGGTACTGCGGTACGTCGCCACGGTGGGAGACGACACGTGCCGGGTAGGCCTCGAAAACGTGGACCGGGAAAGTCCCCTGGGAAGCCTCTCCGGTCCAGACAACATGGTCGTGTGCACCACGAAGCGGTACCGGGACAACCCGCTGATCGTGCGGGGGCCGGGCGCGGGGCCGGAGGTTACGGCGGGCGGCCTGTTTGGAGACCTGATCAAGGCGGCAAGGGCACTGCCCGGCGCGCTGTCCGGTGGCGATCAACCATGAACTTCATATCAGATCCGGGATTATGAAATGTCGACGAATGAAATCAAAGTAGGGGTCCTTGGCGCTACCGGGGCGGTCGGGCAGCGGTTCGTCCAGTTGCTCGAAAACCATCCGTGGTTCAGGATAACCGCCGTCGCGGCCTCGGAGCGGTCGGCCGGCAAACCCTACGCGGAAGCCGTGACCTGGCGGCTGGACGCGCCGGTCCCGGAGGCCGTGCGCGCGCTCCCCGTTGTGCTTTGCGAACCGGGACTGGACTGCGACCTGGTGTTCTCAGGCCTGGATTCCGCGGTGGCCGGTCCGATCGAGGCGGCCTTCGCGGCGGCCGGTTATGCCGTCGTCAGCAATTCGAAGAACCACCGCATGGACGAGGACGTGCCGCTGCTCGTTCCCGAGGTCAACGGGGACCATTGCGCGATCATCGACTATCAGCGCCGCCGCAGGGGATATGGCCGCGGGTTCATCGCGACCAATCCGAACTGCTCCACCATCGGTCTTACGATGGCGCTCAAGCCGATCTTCGAACGCTTCGGCATACGGCAGGTCGCGGTCACTACCTTGCAGGCCCTGTCCGGGGCCGGTTACCCGGGCGTTCCCTCTCTCGCAATCCTGGATAACGTGCTTCCCTACATCGGGGAAGAAGAAGAAAAGATGGAGCGGGAAACCCCGAAGTTGCTGGGCAGGCTCAGGGATAACCGGATCGAGTATGCCGGGATCGTCGTCAGCGCGCAGTGCAACCGGGTACACGTCCAGGACGGCCACATGGAATGCGTTTCCGTCGCGCTGGAGAACAAGACCGATACGAACGGTCTCGCCGAGGCGTTGCGCAACCACCGAGGATTGCCCCAGGAACTCGGACTGCCCTTCGCTCCCGCGCGCCCGGTCATCGTACGCGATGAACCGGACCGGCCGCAGCCGAGGATGGACCGCGACGCCGAAAACGGCATGGCCGTGACGGTGGGCCGTATCCGGCCCTGTTCGGTGCTGGACATGAAATTCGTGGTACTTTCGCATAACACCGTCCGGGGGGCCGCGGGTACGGCCATCCTGAACGCGGAACTTCTGCGGACACAAGGATACCTGGATTGAACCCATGAAACGGTGTATGCAGACCGGTCTCATCGTAATGCTGCTGCTCGGTGCGCGGGCCGTACCGGGTCAGGAGATCTCGGTCTCGGCCGAGGTGAGCCGTACCCGGATGACCGTCGACGAGACGCTGATCCTGACGGTTACGGTTTCCGGGTCCGAACTGGGCGACGTCCCGGAACCCGTCCTGCCCGACATGCAGCCGTTCATCGTCATCGGTAGCACGTCTTCCTCCTCCTCGAGCTTCAACCTGGTGAACGGCAGGCTGTCCTCCTCCCGGTCCGTGCGGTTCATCTACCAGTTGAAACCCCGGAGGACGGGCACCTTCGTCATCGACGCGGCCGAAGTGACGCTTGACGGCGTCGCCCACGAAACGACGCCGATCATGATCGAAGTTACACCGGGCGCACCGGGTTCTTCGCAACCGGGCACGACACGTGCCGCGCCGTCCGGCGGTCCACTGTCTACAGCCGCAGGTCTGCCCACGGCCGCGGGCCGGTCGCAGGATGCCGCGGATACGCCGGATCTGGAGGACACGGTCTACATCCGGACCAACCTGGACAAGAAGCGGGTCTACCTGGGTGAACAGGTGACGGTGACTTATACGCTTTACACCCGTCTGGGTCTGTCGAACGCCCGTTATGACGTAGTTCCCTCCTACACCGGCTTCTGGATGGAGGAGATCTTCTCTGCCCATCACCTCGACTTCAAGGAAGAGATCATCGGTGGACGGAGGTACGCCGTTGCCACGCTGCGTATGATCGCCCTGTTCCCCACCGTGACGGGAGAACTGTACCTCGAGCCGTTGTCGATGATCTGTGACGTACAGGCCGAACGCTCCCGCAGAAGCCTTTTCGACAGCTTTCTCTCCGATCCGTTCGATACGTTTTTCTCGACGACGCGCCAGGTCGAGGTGGTATCCGGCGCGCAGACCGTGCAGGTGCTGCCGCTGCCGGACGAGGGCCGCCCTGCCGGTTTCCGCACCGCGGTGGGCGATTTCTCGCTCAAGGCGATGGTGGACCATGCCACCACGGAAGTGAACCAGCCCGTGACACTGACGATCGAGCTAACCGGAGAAGGCAACCTGAAGACCGTGGAGGATCCCGAACTGCCGCCGCTCGGTGATTTCAAGGAATACCAGTCCGGGAACCGGGCGGAATACGCGTCGGGCGGACCGCGGATTTCCGGGACGAAGACCTGGGACCACGTGCTCATCCCCACTGCACCCGGAGACCATATTATCGCTTCGATTGCTTTTCCCTTCTTCGATCCCGATACGGACGCCTACCGGGTTGTGACCACCGATCCGGTAACGATTACCGTCCTGCCCGCTAGCGGAGCGCAGGAGGCCGTCGTCGGCATGCCGCGCAAATCGGTCGTCAGGCAGATCCGTGAAGATATCCAGTACATCAAGCCCGAAACAGTTTTCCTGGGCGACCAGGGCGAGGTCCTGTTCCGGTCGGCCTGGTACCTCCTGCTGCACTTCCTGCCCGTCGCGGCGATCCTGGCGACGGTACTGTACCGGTCCCACGCCCATCGCCTGCGGAGCGACGCCGGCTTCGCCCGGCGGCGCCGGGCGAGAAGCACCGCCCTCAACCTGCTGCGCCGGTCCCGGGAGCAGCTGGAACAGGGCGCGCTTGACCAGGCCTTCACCGGCATTTCCAACGCGTTGTATGGTTACGTCGCCGACAAGTGCAATCTGCCGACGGCCGGCCTGACGTCGCCCCGCGTCGTCGAACTGCTCAGGGAACGGGGCGTGGACGAAGACACGGCTGTCCTGGTCCGGGACTGCCTGGACGCTTGCGACCTGGCCCGGTTCGCCCCGACGGCTCATACGGCGGAGCACGCCGGAGACCTGCGCGACAAAGCCCGGAACGGTATCGAATCCATTGAATTTCAGCTATCCCGAGACCGTTGAAAGCCACCGCGATGCCCGATATGCGCACGGATCGTCTGCCGGCGTCCGCCTTGAACTCGGACCGGAGACTGGAAACGCGGAATTACCGACATCTGGTCCCGGGTTATCGACACCTGGTCCCGGTGCTGGTCGTGGCCGTCCTGGCCGTCGCTCGCGCGGCCACCGGTTCCGCCGAAGCCCCGGTGGATAGGCAGACCGCGGAGTTGTACCGACAGGGCAACCTGCTGTACGAGGGCGGGAAATTCGCGGAGGCCAGCCGGACGTACGAACGCATTATCGAGCGCGGGGTACGCAATGGGCACGTGTACTACAACCTGGGAAACGCCTATTACAAGCAGGACCGGATCGGCCTGGCCATCCTGGCCTACGAGCGGGCCACCCGCCTTATGCCCCGGGACGGGGACCTGCGCAACAACCTGGACCTCGCGAACGAGCGGACGACGGATCAGATCGCGGGTGAAGTGCCGTGGTTCGGCCGACAGGCGCTGGACGGCGTGACGGTGAACGAAGCCACGGTCGCCGCGACCGCGACAGGGTTCCTCGCATCGCTGGCACTGGTCTGCTATCTGCTCGCGAGGCGGCCGCGCACGCGGTCCGCGTCCGGTTACGCGCTGCTCGTCTCGTGCCTCGTGCTGCTCATGGCCACCGGGTTTCTGGGCATAAAGATCCACGACAACCTGATGAACGAGGAAGCGATCGTGCTCCAGCCTACGGCCGTGGTCAAAACGGGTCCCGACACCTCATCCGAAACGGTATTCACGCTGCACGAAGGCGCCAAGGTCCAGCTGGTCGAACACCGGGACGACTGGCTTCGAATCCGCCTGCCGGACGGCAAGAACGGCTGGCTTTCACAGGAAGATCTCGAAGGCATCTGACCCGCGATGCGCCGGACCCGATACACGCTCGGCGTTAAAACCGGACACTAGACGACGGAACACACCCATGTTTACGGCCATTGCCGAACCGCAGACCCAGCGCATTGATCCCGGAGACCGGGCCTACTGGTCCCAGGTCCGGTCCCAGTTCATGCTGGAACCGGGCCACGCCTATCTCAACAACGCCGCCCTGGGCATGCCTCCCAAGCCGGTTCAGGATGCCGTCGCCGACGGATTCCGCCTGATGTCCGAGAACCCGTCGAAGGCCAAGCGGGATTTCCACGGTTACATCGAGTCCGAGCTCAGGCCGGCCATGGCGGGTTTCCTGGGTGCGGAGACGGCTGAAATCGCCCTGGCGCGCAATGCGACCGAAGGACTCTACCATATCGTCAACGGACTGGACCTGGCGCCCGGTGACCGGGTCCTGATGACCACGCAGGAGCATCCCAGCGCGGTGCGACCGTGGAAGGTAAGGGCGGAACGGTACGGGATCGGGGTCAGGGAGGTCCATATCCCCAGTCCGCTGGTGGGAGCGGACGACATCCTGGAACGTATTGCCGCGGCGATCGACGGGAGAACGAAAGTGCTTTTCTTCTGTCACGTCACCCGGGGGGGATATCTGTATCCGGTCAAAAGCCTCTGCGCCATGGCCAGGGAGAACGGGTTGATATCGGCCGTCGACGGCGCCCAGGCGGTGGGGATGCTGGACGTCGACTTGGCCGAGGTCGGCAGCGACCTGTATACCAACAGCCTGCACAAGTGGTTCCTCGGTCCCGCCGGCACGGGATTCCTCCATGTCACCCGCGCCATGCAGCCCTCCTTCAACACCCTCTACGCGGCGGCGGACGAACCCGGCGGCGACGCGCGCCGTTACGAAATCCAGGGAACCTACGACCTGCCCGTGCGCGCGGCCCTCGGCACCGCCCTCGATTTCCTGAACCGCATCGGAATAGGCAATATCGAGCGGCGCCTGCGTATGCTGTCGGACTACCTGAGAAAGGCCCTCCAGGAAATTCCCGGACTGCGGCTGCTCACCAGCCCGTCCCACGACATCTCGTCTCCCGGTTCCACCATCTTCGAGTTCGACGGGGTCGACGCGTCCCGCTGGCGCGGCCCCATGGAGGAGGAAGCGAAACTCCACGTGGACGACCACGACCGGGACGGCCACCGGGGTCTCCGCGTCTCGACCCACTACTACAATACCATCGAAGAGATCGACCGGTGTGTGGACAAGTTGAAGGAATTGGAGAAGCGGGAGGGGCGTTAAGCGTGGCCGGCGCTTCGAGCCGTGTGGCCGGCGGACACGGCTACCACGGCGCCCAATAAGCGCCGCGATTCAGCCCTCGTATCCCAGTTCGGCCAGCGCTTCACCCAGCAGGTCCATCGGGAGCGCGCCTTCTGCATTCTTCCACCGCCCCACCGATTCGGGCCGCACGACGATACGGCTCAGCGGGAGGCCGAGATAGGCTTCAAGCCGGCGTAGCGTTTCTTCCTGTTTCAGCACGAAGTCTTCGAACCGGACGGTAATCAGATGGTCCGGTCTCGGCGCCGCCTTCATGAGTCGGTACTGGTACAGCCAGGAGACGGCCCGCCGCCTGATGTCCGCTGTCTCCGGACAGGCAATGCCGAAATCTCCGAGGTCGTCCGTCCGGTGCGGGGCGAGGATGCCGTCCCGCGGGTCCCGGATCCAGTGGATGTACCGGATATCGGGAAACATACGGACAATCCAGGGATAGATGAGCGTGGTCTCCGGCAATTTCCAACCGCGGTAAAAAGCCCCGTTCTCCAACACGTCCGCCAGGTAGGTTTCCACCTTCACCACGAATTCCGGGTCGATCTCCATTTCCAGCGCCTCGGAGAAATCCCAGGAAGTGCCGCCTTCCCAACGGACGTATTTCGCGAAAATCCGGCAGGCGTCGTACAGGTCGTGCGGCGGGACCTTGTCACCCGAGGCGTTGATCGTCCGGCCCATGTAGACACCACTCGTGTAGAGCGTGTGGGACATGGCCCGCGTGCCGGAGTGCCCCCGGCCTATGATGGTAACGATAGGCATGGTCGAGACTCAGTGGACGGTGACTGCCGTCTGAACAGGATCAGCGGGTTCCTTCAGGGAATCGTTGGGATGGATCAGACCCGGATCTTCGACAGGGAGATATGCCCGCTGAAGCACTGGTCGATATCGGAGCCGGGTTCCCGGTGCCGTTCGTGATAGATCCCGGTATGAAGGTAACCGTTCTCGGTCGGCGTGAACGTGATGCGGAAGGGACTCGTGTCCACCGGGGTGGATTTCACCTCAAGTCGGGTTTCGTCGTGATCCGGGTGGGGGAGGTTGACGTTGTAGAAAACCCCGGTTTCCGGGTCCTCGCGCAGCAGGCGTTCCAGGACCGGCCGCAGCCGTTCCGCGGCCAGCGGCCAGTCGATCGGCCGTCCGTCCGCCGTGTAATGCGAAAGCGCCATGGCCTTGCAGCCGTGGATGGCGGCCTCCCTGGCGGCGGCCACCGTGCCCGATTCGTAGACGTCCACCCCGAGATTGCCCCCGGCGTTGATCCCGGACAACAACCAGTCCCCGTCGGTCGCAAGCTGGTTGACGGCCAGGCGCGCACAGTCGGCGGGCGTGCCCCATACCCTGTGCCGGCGCCCCCCGAGTTCATCCACGCGAATGGGCTGGTTGTTGGTCAGTTGGTGTGCCGCGCCCGACTGTATTTCAGCCGGCGCCACCACGACCACTTCGCCCCACTGCGAAGCCAGGCCCTCGAGCGTGAGCAGGCCCGGCGCTTCGATGCCGTCGTCGTTGGTGACAATCAGTTTCACAGCGGCCTACTTGCCCTGAACATTGGATTTTCCGGATGGCCCGCCACGCGTTCCGGATGGGCCGGATGGGTGCGAGCCGCCTGTTTCATCGTGGTTGCCCGTGCCCTTCAATCGCCGCCAGCAGGGATAGATCAGGCGGAATAAAGGATAAATCACCAGGACGGCGAGTACGCCGCTAATGCACTGTATGGCGCGGGCCAGGCGTAGATTGTGTTTTCTTCTCATACACTTTTCGTCGATGTGGCATCAAAGAGCGACCGGTCCCGGGTGCTGACCGATCGCGAAATACGCTAGTCGCCTGATCGCTGCTTGTCAAGCCGATTCAAGGGGGACCGGGCCGAAACCGGCCGGGGAAGCTTGAGGGCGTTACCGCCCGTGGAGTGCGGACCGTTGCCGGCGGTCGTTCGGTCTAACGCGGCACTTCACGTGTTACCCGTCTTCCGCGGGAAGCTCGGGACGTCCTACGGGCATGATGAAGGCCATGAAGAGGTAGATCAGCGTTACTGTTCCAATGGAAAACAGAAAGGCGATGAAGAACCCGATACGCATCAGCGTGGGGTCCAGGTTGAATGCATCCGCAAGGCCGTTGCACACGCCGAAGATCTTCTTGCCTTCATTCAGCCTGTACAGCCGTCGATGTTTGAAGAACTCCATGATCTGTCCTCTGTAAACGAACAGGATGAGTACCGCGGCGCTGATGGCCACGATGGGCACCATGGGCAGGAAGAAGGAGAACCGCCCGAAATCCGGCGCGTAAGACCAGGTCAGCACGATCACGGCCAGCAGGATGAGCAGGCCGCCCCAGACCATGCTGTTGTTCCGGCTGGTCGGCTGGCTTACGGCAACCTGCCGGGTTTCCTGTTCCGGCTGGTCCGGATTTCCTGGATCTGGGGACGAGCCGGAGGACGTCGCGGGGACCGGGCCCGGATCCCGCGGTATGATGAAGACGCATACCAGGTACGCCAGAAAGACGAAGGGGCCGAATACCGGCAGGGTGATGACCGTGAAGGCCACCATGGCGATACGCAGCACGGAAGCGTCCACGTCGAAGTACTCGGCCAGGCCGCCGCAGATGCCGCTGATCATCCGGTTGGAAGCGGATCTGTAGAGTGTCTTGTCGGGCACGGTTACGTTACCTCTGGTCTTTTTCCGGGGCCGGCTGTTCTTCTGCGGCAAGCGCGCTTCCGGGTTGGGCCGGGGTCAGGACTTCCCGGGCTGTGTTCCGGTTGTGCTGCAACCGGGCGCGCACGATCAGCCCGATGCCCACGAACAGCAGGACGAAGCCGAAGAACACCACGTCGCTCACGATAACCGTGGCCAGGCCGATGCCCACCAGGAGTACGACGATTAGAGAAGGCACGCCTGAATCCTGCTTTTTGGCTTCGATGTAGATCCCTTTCTCGATCATCGCCATGCGTTCATGGTGTCTGATTTCTCTTCCTCTTTTCAAAAACCCCAGCAACGCGCAGAAGACGCCCAGTCCGAAGGAGATGGCGATGGCAGCGATGGCTGCCTCCTCGTAGTGCAGATTCGCGAGGACAACGACCATGACGCATACGCTGACGAAAAACACCGCCCAGGCCTTCCAGCTATCCATATCCTGCCTCCGATCGGGAATCGCCCCGCCTGTAAACCCACCTGACCGCACCTGCTTCTCAAGGTTTCGACACATAAATCGATCGTTTTGTTTCAGAAACTAAAAGTTAATTTGATTTGTCGTTACCGCCATAAGAAATACATGCCTCTTCCAGGAATTGCATGCCGGTTCATTGAAACATTTGTAGATTCCCGGTAGTCACATAGAATAAGAGGGATACCGGCCAGGATCCCTGTGAGGGGTCGAATCTGTCGGGCGAAACGGCCCTGTTCATGGCTGTAATGCGCTTGAGACAGGATGAGGCGACCCATGGATTTGAGCGATGAGAAGCTCGTCGCAAGGGCCCGGGAGGGAGACAGGTCGGCCTTCGCCCGTCTCGTTGAGCGGCACAGCGTTTCCGTGTACAACCTGACGCTGCGCATCGTCGGGAACCGGGAAGACGCGGAAGAGGCCGCGCAGGACGTGTTCGTCCGGGCTTACAGAAGTCTCGACCGGTTTCGCGGGGATTCCAGGTTCTCTACGTGGCTTTACCGTATCGCCGTAAACGTGAGCCTGAGTTCGGCGCGTCGTTCCCGGCGGGATCTTTCCACCACTTCCCTTTCGGAGCCGGAAGACGACGAGGACGGATTGCCGATGCAGCTGCCGGATCCGTCGACGGATCCCGCGGAACGGTTCGAGCAGGCTGAATTCAGGGATCAGGTCAGGAATATGGTGGCGGCACTACCGCCCATTTACAGCGCGGTGATTTCGATGTATCATATGCAAAGCCTGTCTTACGACGAGATAGCGGAAGCGCTGAAGCTGCCGATCGGAACTGTCAAGGCCCGGCTGTTCCGCGCGCGCGTCGCATTGCGGAAACTGATCTACCGGTCCATCGATCCCGATACGCTGAGATAGGCTGGATCCGGCAACCCCGGATCCGGCCGCGGAATCCAGCGTCACCGTAGCCGACCGCGGAACCAACCCCGGAACTGAACGATCATGAACTGCGAATCCGCACAGAGCATAATGTATGCGGCGGTCGACCGGGCGCTTTCCCCGGAAGAGCGCCGTCTGCTGGATGCCCATCTTGCCGGTTGCGAACGCTGCAGATCGGAGGCGGCGATCCTCGACGCATTGATCGATACGGTCGAATCGACCCCCCGGTCCCATCCCTCCGAAGCCTTCCTGTCCAACGTGATGGCGCAACTTCCCGCGCCTTCGCCGTCATCGTGGTTCGCGCCGTCCCTGGTCTTTCCCCGTCTCGTCTTCGCCTTTACGCTGGCCGCCGCCGCACTGGTCTGGCTGTACCGCGCGTCACTCGCCGAAATCGTGGGAAACTTCCTGCCTGTTCAGGCTGTATTCGGGCCGGTGACGACCGCGGTACATGACATCCAGGCATACATGCAGGCGCAGGTCGGCGCCGCCCTGGCCCGCCTTCCCGATCCAGTCTCCACTTCGGTCGACTGGGGTTCCCTGCTGTTGGTCGCCACCACCCTCGCGGTCGGTTACCTGCTCATACGCGCGGCCGAGAACCTGCATGTCGGCCGTTCGAGCTTCCGGATCGGCAGACGGTATTGAATCGCCTGTCCGCACGGGCTGAACAGCCGCCGCGCCGCCTGCCCCTGAAAACCCCTGATTCGCACCCGTGAACCGGGCCTTTCCCATCCCGCATACTTGTTGACATTCCGCGTCTTAATCGTTTTATTTCACCCTGTTGCATACCGTTTTCATCAAGGAGGCTTTCCGGTTTTCCGGGCGGTCGGACGGGGATTCCATGTCGACGGAACATATTCGCAACTTCTCCATCATCGCGCATATCGATCACGGCAAATCGACGCTGGCGGATCGCCTGCTGGAGATGACGGGCACCGTGTCTCCTCTGAAGATGCGTGCCCAGATGCTCGATAATCTCGACCTGGAGCGGGAACGGGGCATTACGATCAAGGCCCACGCCATCCGCATGTCCTACGATACGCCGGACGGGCGGTCCTTCGCGCTGAATCTGATCGATACCCCCGGGCACGTCGATTTTTCCTACGAGGTTTCCCGGAGTCTCGCGGCCTGTGAAGGCGCGCTCCTGATCGTAGACGCCGTACAGGGCATCGAGGCGCAGACGATCAGCAATCTGTATCTGGCCCTGGAGAACGACCTGACCATCATCCCGGTCATCAACAAGATCGATCTGCCCAACGCACGGGTCGACGTCGTAACGGGCCAGATCGTGGATCTTCTGGGCGTCGACTCCGATGATGTCGTACTGACCAGCGCGAGGGACGGCATCGGGGTCGAAGCGGTGCTGCAGGCCATCCTGGACCGGATCCCGCCTCCGGAACCCGACGACGGTCCCCTGCGGGCCCTCGTCTTCGATTCGATCTTCGATCAGTACCGGGGCGCGGTGCCCTACGTACGCGTCGTGAGCGGCGAAATAAAGCCGGGCATGCACATCACGATGTGTTCCAACGACAAGCGGTTCGAGGTCGCCGAGACCGGTGTGCTTCGTTTCGACAAGGCGCCCGTGGACGCGCTTACGGCCGGGGAGGTCGGCTATCTGATCGGGAATATCCGCAACGTGGCGGACGCCCGCGTGGGCGACACGGTCACCGACGCCGCCCGACCCTGCGACGAACCGCTGCCCGGTTACCGGGAGGCCAAGTCCATGGTGTTCAGCGGGCTGTACCCGGCTTCGTCGGAAGATTACGAACCGCTGAAGGAAGCTCTCGAGAAGTACCAGTTGAACGACGCCGCCCTGGTGTATGAACCCGAGACGTCGGTGGCCCTCGGTTTCGGCTTCCGCTGCGGATTCCTCGGACTGCTCCATATGGAAGTCGTGCAGGAGCGCCTCGAACGGGAGTACGGGCTCACGATCCTGGCCACCATGCCGAGCGTGGAGTACCGGATCACGACCACGTCCGGCGAAGTACTCATGGTGGACAACCCGGCCGACATGCCCGATGCCTCGTACATCGACGCCGTGGAGGAGCCGTTCATCCAGGCC
Source organism: bacterium (assembly GCA_965207085.1). GTDB lineage: Bacteria > JAAXHH01 > JAAXHH01 > JAAXHH01 > JAAXHH01 > JAAXHH01. Next base: position 2,064,157 of record CBDBLQ010000002.1, read on the forward strand.
CAGATCGTCGTCCCGCACGACTACATCGGCAATATCATGAAACTGACCCGGGACCGCCGTGGCGTCTACAAGGCCATGGAATACCTCGACCCGACCCGGGTCGCCCTGCAGTACGAACTGCCGCTTTCGGAGATCGTCTTCGACTTCTACGACCGGTTGAAATCGATCAGCCGCGGGTACGCTTCCTTCGACTACGACTTCCTGGAATACCGCACCTCGCCCCTGGTCAGGCTGAACCTGCTGCTCAACGGCGGCCTGGTGGATGCCCTGTCGATCATCATCCACAAGGACAAGGCCTACGAGTGGGGCCGCGAGCTATGCCAGCGGCTGCGCAAGATCATACCTCGGCAGATGTTCGAGGTCGCCGTACAGGCCGCCATCGGCGGCAGGGTCATCGCGCGGGAGTCGATCCGTCCCCTGCGCAAGAACGTCACGGCCAAATGCTACGGCGGCGACATCACGCGGAAGCGCAAGCTCCTGGAACGACAGAAGGAGGGCAAGCGGCGCATGAAGCAGGTGGGTAACGTCGAAGTGCCGCAGGAAGCCTTCCTGGCGGTGCTGGATATACGGGGGGAAGGCGCGGCCGTGGGAGGCTGAACGTCCCCAACAGGATGTTCCGGCGTTCCGTCGGGAGACGTGATCCCTGGAGGATCTCGATTCTTGTCAAGAAACAAGTCGCTGCTTAGAGAGTACCTGGAAATCCTGCTGTTCACCGTACTGCTCTTCCTCTTCATACGGGCGGAGGTCGTCCAGGCGTTTCGCATACCGTCCGAGTCCATGGAGGCCACCCTCCAGGTGGGGGACTTCCTGCTGGTCAACAAATTCATCTACGGTCCCGGTATTCCGTTCACCGACATACGCATGCCCGCCTGGCGCGATCCCGAACCCGGCGATATCCTGGTATTCCCCTATCCCCGCAACCCGGCGCAGATGTTCATCAAACGATGCATCGCCGTCTCCGGCCAGAAAGTGGAAATCCGGGACAAGCGCGTATACGTGGACGACGTGATGGTGGAGAATCCGCCGCAGGTCAAGTTCGATGACCCGTCGGTCAGGGCGGCGACCCGAAGCACGCGGGACAACTGGGGTCCCAAGATCGTCCCGGCGGACGCCCTGTTCGTCATGGGCGACAACCGGGACTACAGCTCCGACAGCAGGTACTGGGGATTCGTGGACCGGGAGGACGTGGTGGGCAACGCCTTCATCATCTACTGGTCCTGGGAACGCCACCGGGAGGACCCCGAACTGGTGTGGCAGTCGTCCAGGCCCCTGGAGAGCGTCGCCTCGCTGGTCTACATACTGGGGTACAACATTGTGCATGTTCCGTGGCGGGTCCGTTGGAACCGCATCGGCAGAATCGTCATGTAGATCGGGGCGCAACGCATTGACCGGCCTCTACGTTCATATTCCCTTCTGCAGCCATGCCTGCCCATACTGCGATTTTTCCTTTGAACTGCTCAGAGGCGGCCGGGTGGATGAGTTGCTGGGCGCCCTGGACGCCGAGGCGGTGCGGCGCGGCCGCAAATCGCCCTGGGCAGCCGGCGTCTTCGACACGGTCTTCCTGGGGGGAGGCACGCCCACCTGCCTCACGGACCGCCAGCTGGAACGCGTTTTCCGGACAATCCATGATCGATTCCGGGTCTCCCCCCACGCCGAAATCACGGTGGAAGCGAACCCGGAAACGGTCAGCAACGCCAAGCTGAAGCGGCTCCGCAGCCTGGGTGTCGACCGGATCTCCATCGGTGTCCAGTCCTTCTCCCGAGAAATCCTGTTGAAACTCGGCCGGCGCCATACGGCGGATCGGGCTGAGAAGGCGTTCGCGTCCGCCAGGGAAGCCGGATTCCGGAACGTCAATCTCGATCTCATGTTCGGCGTACCCGGCCAGTCGGCGGCGGACTGGGCGGATACGCTGGAACGGGCGATAGCGCTGGACCCCGAACACCTGTCGGTCTACGGCCTGACGATCGAACCGGGGACGGAATACGCACGACTGGCCGAACAAGGCGCGCTGGACCTGCCGGACGATGGGCGGCACACGGCCCTGTACTTCCAGGCCTTGGACCGGCTCTCCGACGCCGGTTTCCGGCAGTATGAGATCTCCAACCTGGCGAAACCGAGTTTTGCGTGCAGGCATAACCTATCCTGCTGGAAGGGCGGTGATTACCTGGGGCTGGGGCCGTCGGCCCACACGCGCGTGGACGGACGGAGACTCGCCAATGCGCGCGGCCTTGCCGACTACCTGCGTGCCATGGATGAACGGGGAGAAGCCACCGACATGGATGAAACGCTTACGGTGGACGAACGTATACACGAGTATATCCTGCTGAGCCTGAGATCCGTCGCTGGCCTGGACACCCGGTTGTTTCGAGACCGCTACGGGGACGACGCCATGGACGAACTGGACCCGGCCATCCATGTCCTGGCCGGCGAGGGGTTGCTCGCGAAACGCGGATCGCGGATCTGCTTGACCCGGAGAGGACTTGCCCTGGCCGACAGCGTCTGCGAATACCTCATGTAGACCATGCAATACGATCATCAGGAAAGGAAGATACAGAAAGTGAAGACGGCATGAAGAAGATCAGGGTGGGCATCCTGTGCGGGGGGCGGTCGGCGGAACACCAGGTCTCGCTGCAGTCGGCCCGGAACATCGTCGACGCCATCGACCGGGACCGGTACGAGGTCGTGCTGATCGGCATCGACCGTACCGGGCAGTGGCACCTGGGCGATTCGGCGGGATTCCTGCTCAACGCCCACGATCCGAAGCAGATTGCCCTGAATCGCCTGAGCGAGACGGTGACCCTCGCTCCCGGGGCGACCAGCGACCCGGTGACGACCACGACGACGCACCGTCCGGCCGGAGACATCGACGTCATTTTCCCCGTGCTACATGGCCCCTTCGGCGAGGACGGCACGGTACAGGGCCTGCTCAAGCTGGCCAATCTGCCCTTTGTCGGTTCAGGCGTCCTGGGATCGGCGGTGTCCATGGACAAGGACGTGATGAAGCGTCTGTTGCGGGATGCGGGCATTGCCATACCCGAATTCATGACCTTCGTATCCTCCGAGCGCGCCCGGATCTCCTTCGAGGAAGTGCGGGGCCGGCTGGGCATGCCCTGTTTCATCAAGCCCGCCAACCTGGGTTCCTCTGTCGGCATCACCAAAGCCCGCGATGCCGGTGAATTTGAGGCGGGCTTACGGGAAGCATACCGGTACGATCGGAAGATCCTGGTGGAGGAGTGCGTACGCGGCCGCGAGATCGAATGCGCCGTGCTGGGGAATGCCCGGCCCTGCGCCTCCGGGCTGGGCGAGGTACGGCCCACCCATGAGTTCTATTCCTATGAGGCGAAGTACATCGACGAGCACGGCGCCGAACTGGAGGTTCCGGCCAGGTTGCCGCCGGAACTGACGGAGGAGATCCGTGCGACCGCCGTGGAGGCCCACAGGGCGCTGGCCTGCGAGGGCATGTCTCGGGTGGACTTCTTCCTGAAGGAGGACGGCGAAGTCCTGGTCAACGAGCTCAATACCATTCCCGGGTTCACCCGGATCAGCATGTTTCCCAAGCTGTGGGAAGTCGCCGGAGTCTCCTACGCCGACCTGATCGACCGCCTGATCCAGCTTGCGCTGGAACGGTTCGATGAAGAGGAATCGCTTGACGCCGCATCGGGACCCGGTTAGAATACCTTGCGTAGCGGTCGTCTTCGGTCCTGCCCATCCCGCGGGAATAGCTCAGTTGGCAGAGCATCAGCTTCCCAAGCTGAGGGTCGCGGGTTCGAGCCCCGTTTCCCGCCTGTCTGCCCTGTGGCGTTCCGGTCCACAGGGCGTTTTCTTGTGAGGGAGGTACCCGTGCGAAGAACGGCGGTTGGCCTGGCCGGCCTGGTCATCGCGGCCCTGGTGTTCACCGGGTGCGGCGCGAAGACCATGCAGTACTCCGGTTTGCTCGATACGCCCGAGGCCGAATACGCGAAGGCGCTGAGCCTGCTGGAATCAGGCGCCCATGACGAGGCGGAAGCTGCACTGCGCAGGACGATGCGGATCGATGACGGCTTTGCGCCGGCCTACGTGGGAATGAGCCGTCTTCTCCTTGAGCGGGGAGACGTCAAGGAGGCGATCCGGTACGTGCACATGGCCCGGATCAGGGATGTGGACTACGTGCCTTGCTGGCTGATGGCCGCCCGCCTCTATGACGCCGCCGGCCGGTACGAAGCGGCGGTGGCCGAATTTCGGGAGGCGATTACCAGAGACAGGGACCGGCTGTGGGCGGTCGAAAGCTATTTCGACCTGGGCCGGACCCTGGAGAAGCTGGACAGACTGGAGGAGGCTCACGACGCCTACATGGAGGCGATCGCCCTGGACCCCCTCCATCTCGAGGCCCGGTCCTCGGTGACGCGTATCTGGAAGACCCTGGGTCCCGAATTCCTGATGCGACTTCGTTACGAGAACAGGGACATCATCCTTCCCTGATGAGGCCTTGGATGAACCGCACGGACCTCGACAGGGCCTCTCTTCTCTCCGTCTCACTGTCTCCTGTAATGCCGCATTCATAGGCCAGGTATCCGTCGAAACCGATATCCCTGAGGGCCGAAAGCCCGGCCTTCCAGTCGATGTCCCCGGAGCCCGGTTCCTGGCGGGTGTTGTCGGCCATGTGCACGTGGCCCACGTATCGGCATCCGATGCGTCGCAGGGTTGCCGGCGTGTCTGTCTCCTCGATGTGCATGTGGAAGAAGTCGCACAGCAGGCTGGCCGACGGAGGATCGCCGGCCCGCCGGATGATTTCGATGCCCCGCTCCTGTTGTCTGAGCAAGTGTTCCTCGTAGCGGTTCAACGGTTCCAGCAACACCTTCGTGTGCCGCTCCGCGGCGAAGGCGGCCAGGTCCCGTACGATCTCCGTCAACAACTGCATTTCCAGGGTAACGGCGTCGGCCAGCGGCGTGAGGTCCGGCAGGCGCGGCGGTCCGAATATGGGCGGCAGGATGAGACCGACGGCGCCGAAATGCCCGCACACCTGGAGGTTCTCCTTCGCCTCGGCAATGCTGTGGTTCCGCTTGTCGACATCCGGGTCCAGGAAGTCGAAGGTGCCCTGGCCGCAGAGCGAGACCAGCCGAATGCCGCGGTTCCGCAGCGCGGATTCCAGTTCGTCGATCCGCCGGGCCGGCCCCCTTCCGGATATCTCGAGGCCTTCGACGTTCAGTGACTCGGCGAAATCCAGTTTCTCGTCGAGTGTGCCGCCTGGCAGCAGGCCTTCCTGCAGCGCGATTTTCATTTCGTCTCCTTGGGTTGGATCAGGCTGCGCCGACCTGGCGCGTTCATGGGTTTCGAAGTAGTCCAGACCGTGGATGCATCGGGCACATCCGCGTTCCGGTAGGTGGGGATGAAGGACCAGCGTTCCCGGCCGGACCGGTTCGGGTGGGAACTGTGCAGCAGCCGGTCGTGGAACACCAGCACGTCCCCCTGTTTCATTTCCACGTCGATGATCGTTTCGCCCGCGAGCTCTTCGTCCGGGATGCGGTTCGTGAACCCCCTCGTGTCCTGCACCGATGCATGATCCCGCACCCGACGGTGGGAGCCGGGAATGACCCGCAGACAACCGTTTTCCGTGGTCGCGTCTTCGAGCGCGATCCAGGCGGACCACTTGGTCGCGCCGCCCCAGTACGCCTGGTCCTGGTGCCAGGGAGAGGCGAAGTGGACCGAAGGGGACTTGAATACGGGTTTCGCGCTAAGAAATCCGATGTTCGGGCCGATCAGCGGCCGCAGGATGACGGCCATACGGGGGTCGCAGGAAACCGACGCGAAGAGGGGCGGGATGGTGTCGCACATCCACACCTGCACACCCGACGGCCCCGAGGCGTTTTCCACCAACTCCTTTGCCGCGTCTTTGCAGACCGCCATCTCTTCCGTCGTGAAAACGGATTCGACGAGTAGGAAACCGTTCTCCGCGAAGGATGAAGGGGCCTCGTCCGGCGCCTTAAGCATAACGCCTCCCGGAAGCGCTAGTGTGAGTCCCTGGCCACCGGCGCGCCGCTTCCGCCGACCAGGAAATCGAAGTCCACGCCCCGGTCGGCCTGGAGCACGTGGTCCACGTACAACCGGCAGTATCCCCGGTCCATCGCGGGTTCAGGCGGCGACCAGCGGGCCCGCCTCCGGGCCAGCTCATCCTCGGGCACTTCGAGTTCGAGGCGGCGCTGCCCGACGTCCAGCGCGATCATGTCGCCGTCCTGAACGAGGGCCAGCGTGCCGCCCGCGGCGGCTTCCGGCGCCGTGTGGAGCACGACGGTGCCGAAGGCCGTGCCGCTCATGCGCGCGTCGGATATGCGGACCATGTCCGTGACGCCCCGCTGCAGCAGTTTCGACGGCAGGGGCATGTTCCCCACCTCGGCCATGCCCGGATATCCCTTCGGTCCGCAGTTCTTAAGCACCAGGACGTCATCCGCCTCCACGTCCAGTTCCGGATCGTCGATGCGGTCGTGGAGGTCTTCGATGTTTTCGAACACCACGGCGCGGCCGCGGTGCCGCATCAGACCGGGCGACGCCGCCGAGGGCTTGATGATGGCGCCGTCGGGACAGAGGTTGCCCCGGAGCACGGCGAGTCCCCCGGTCGGAGTCAGCGGAGCGTCCAGCGTCCGGATCACGTCCCGGTCGTGACAGGGCGCATCGGCCGTGTTCTCCCCGATGGTTCTGCCGTTCACGGTCCGGGCGTCGCGATGGATCAGGTCGCCCAGTTCGCGGATCACGGTCGGCAGTCCGCCGGCGTAGTAGAAATCCTCCATCAGGTACTTGCCCGACGGCATCAGGTTCACGATGCACGGGATGTCGCAACCCAGTTTGTCCCAGTCCTGCAGGGAAAGATCGACACCGAGGCGGCCCGCGATGGCCAGCAGGTGCACGACCGAATTGGTGGACCCCCCGACGGCCCCGACGACCCGGATGGCGTTTTCCAGGGCTTCGCGCGTGACGATGCGTGACATGCGCAGGTCCTCCCGGACCATCTCCACCACGCGCCCGCCCGCTTCGTGGGCCAGCTTCATCCGTCGGGCGTCGGCTGCGGGGATGGCGGCGTTGCCGGGCATGCCCAGGCCCAGGGCCTCCACGACGCTGGCCATGGTGGAGGCCGTGCCCATGGTCATGCAGTGGCCCGTGGACCGGTTCATGCAGGATTCCGCCTCGAGGAACTCCTCCTCGCTCATCGTCCCGGCGCGCACCTCGTCGCTGAACTTGTAGACGTCCGTGCCGGACCCGATATTCCTTCCCCTGAACCGGCCGTTGAGCATGGGCCCGCCCGAGACGGCCAGGGTGGGCAGGTCGCAGCTCGCCGCGCCCATGAGCAGGGCCGGCGTGGTCTTGTCGCAACCGACGAGCAGGATGACCCCGTCAAGAGGATTGGCCCGGATGGTCTCTTCCACGTCCATGCTGACCAGGTTGCGGAAGAGCATGGTGGTGGGCCTCATGAGGGGTTCGCCCAGGGACATGACGGGAAACTCGACCGGGAAACCGCCCGCTTCGTAGACGCCCCGGCGCACCCGCTCCGCGATGGACCGGAAATGGGCGTTGCACGGCGTGAGTTCCGACCAGGTGTTGCAGATGCCGATGACGGGCCGGCCGTCGAAGACGTGATCCGGAAGCCCCTGGTTCTTCATCCAGCTTCGATGAATGAACCCCACTTTGTCTCTGGGGCCGAACCACCGGACGCTGCGAAGAGACGATGACATGCATGCTCCTGATTTTGATCGGTGGATAGCCTGGTGTTACCCGGTTCGCCTGGACGCCGACCAGGCCGCGCGCAGCGTGGCGGGAGCAAGGACGAACCGGATGAAGGGAAGGAACAGGATGACGGGGATGATACGGATCTCGCCCCGGCCGTCCAGTTCTAAAACCGCTTCATCGAAATCGGGTTCGACCCGCAGCTGTACGCGCTCGGTACCGTGGAGGAATCCGGTGAAAGCGCAGAACGTGCCCCAGAGGCGGCCCGTTTCACAGGGATTGTCCAGCCCGAAACGGCCCGCGACATGCAGGGACACGAAACGCACGCATCGGGCCATATCATGCAGAAACCTCAGCACGCCCCGGACGAATCCCCTCGTCTTCAGTACCCGGCGCAAGCGCTCCGCCAAAGCACGTTTTCCGTCGGCCGGGGTGCGCGTGGACGGGGCCTCCGGTCCGCCCGGCCCGTCCGGTCCGCCTGCCTCGGCCGATTCAGCGGCCGCGCGGGCCTTCCGCCTGCGCTTTCGCTTCCGGCCGGCGCCGGTCGGTATGGAAGGGGAGATGCGGAGCAGGCCAAACAGCCACCCGAACGTGATCCTGCCCGAGAAGTCCTCCCGGCGAACGACCGAGAAGGTGATCGTCACGGGAATCGCCAGGAGCATCAGCACCGAAAGCAGTACGGCGACCGGTATGAGCAGAAAGGGTTCGAAGATCGGAATCAAGGTTCGGCTTTCTTTTCCGATCGGTGTTTCAACCACCGGTCCAGCACCGACTTCACGAGATCCGCCATCGAGTTCGTGGCCGAGGAAAACCCGGACTGGCCCGCCATGCGCTCCAGCCGGACTTCCCCGTCACTGACGACCAGCACGGCCACCGGTTGCACCCCCCCGCCGCCGCCGCTGCCGCCCCGGTCTCCTTCCTTTCCCGACGTTCCGCCTCCACCGAAGCCGTAACCGAGCCTGACCAGGGGGACAACCGTCGTATTCCCGACCTCCACGGGATCGCCGACGACGGACTGCGCCCTGGTCATCTCTCTCATTTCACTCAGTGTGGTCTTGACCAGATTTTCCAGATCAGCCATGCAAGGTCTCCATTGATTATCGGTCCGTTTGTCCGGTCGCCGGGCGCGTGTGTCCGGCTGCCGGGTCCGCTGCGGAAGTACCCGTCAGTCGCCCCACAGTTCCTCGAGGCGGCGGTCCCGGCCGCAGTTGTACCGGTAGAACTTGTACCGCAACGGGTTCTTGATGTAGTAATCCTGGTGGTATTCTTCGGCTCGATAAAACGTCGACGCCGGGGTGACCTCGGTCACCACGCGGTCGAACCGGCCGGAATCGATGATCTTCTGCCTGGATGCTTCGGCCAGCGCTTTCTGATCGGCGTCGTGATAGAAGATCCCGGCGCGGTACTGGTTGCCCTTGTCGCAGAACTGCCGGTCGTCCACCGTGGGATCGATGTTCACCCAGAAGACGTCCAGCAGTTCCTGGTAGGAGATCTTCGACGGGTCGTAACGGACCTCCATGGCTTCCGTGTGTCCCGTACGGCCGGTCGTTACCTGCCCGTAAGTCGGATTGCGCGTTGTTCCGCCGATATAACCCGCGATGGTCGAAATGACGCCATCCAGTTCGTCATAGGGCGGCTCCATGCACCAGAAACAGCCCCCGGCGAAGGTCGCCAGCGCGATCTCGCCGGACTGCCCGGACTGCCCGGCCTGTATGGTCTCGCCTGATCGAGGCGCGGGTTCGCCGCCGGTCCGGGCCACGGTATACATGGTAAAGGCGAACAGTGCCGCGATGAGCGCGATCGGCAGGATGCGCTTCGCATAGAACATGGGGATCTCCTTGTATATTGTTTTTCTGTGTGAGGTTCACTTTACGTAGTGGTGCGGTAGACCGTTATCTCCTTGGTTGTGTAGAAGACCGTTTGAAAGCGCGGGTCGCCGCACCCCTTTCCGGCTAGAGCCCGAACAGTTGCCTGGGCCAATCGAGTCCGCATCTTGCAAGGACGGGCCTGTACTGGACAGGAGGAGACCATGGAACAGAAAGCGATTTTCGTAGGCATAGATGTATCCAAGGCCCGGTTGGACGTGGCGGTCCGTCCCGCCGACGAAAGATGGCAGGTCCCCCGCGACGAGGCGGCATCGGTCAGTTGGTATCCCGTCTGAAGCGCCTTGAACCGGTCATGGTGTTGCTGGAGTCTTCGGGCGGGCTGGAGCATCCGGTGGCGGCCGCATTGGCCTCCGAAGCTGTTCCCGTGGTCGTCGTCAACGCCCGCCAAGTGCGCGATTTCGCCCGGGCCACGGGTAAACTGGCCAGGACCGACGCGCTGGACGCGGCGATCCTGGCTCACTTCGCCGAGGTGGTACGCCCTCCGGTGCGCCCCTTGCGCGATGCCGAGACCCGGATCCTCAACGCCCTGGTTGCCCGAAGGCGCCAGGTGATTGTCATGCGGGGCTCGGAGAAGAACCGCCTGCACGCCGCCTCCGCCGCCGTCCGTCCCCGCATCGAGGCCCACATCGCGTGGCTGGATCGGGAGTTGAACGAACTGGACGAGCAGTTGCGAAAGACGATCATGCAGAGTCCGGTATGGCGTGAGAAGGACGACCTCCTGCGCACCGTCCCCGGCGTGGGATATCACCTCTCGCTCACCCTGCTGGCCTACTTGCCCGAGTTGGGCACGCTGGACCGCCGGCAGATCGCCGCCCTGGTGGGCGTGGCGCCCTTCAACCGGGACAGCGGTACCCTGCGGGGCAAACGCACCGTGTGGGGCGGGCGCGCCCGGGGCCGCGCCGCGTTGTACATGGGCGCGCTGGTGGCCAGCCGGTTCAATCCGGTCATCCGGGACTTCTACCAGCGACTTCTGGCCGCCGGCAAGCCCAGGAAGCTGGCCCTCACGGCGTGCATGCGCAAACTGCTGGTGATCCTCAACTCCGTACTCAAACATGGCGTGCCCTGGCGCGATTTGCACTCTCATGTCGCCGGCAACTCCTCTTGACTTTCAAGACAGTTGCTTTCACGACAGTTGCTTTCACGATGAACGGAACCGTCCGGAGTACACGGGGGACCGTTCTAGCCGAATAGGCTCAACTGGTTCGTCGGTTTGGATTTCGCTTTTTTCCGCCTGCCCCGATCCGATTTTCGCGGACCGTCCGGACGGTCGTACTGCTTCAACTGCTCTTCTATATCGGTCAAGAAGGGTGACGGCCGGGTGGCACGCACCTCCCCGAACAGCATGCGTTTACCGGATCGAACCAGGTAAAGCCGTTCTTTCGCACGGGTCATGGCCACGTAGAACAGGCGGCGCTCCTCGTCCACGTCCGTCACCTCGCCGCCGTGTCGCAGGGGTACCAGGCCGTCTTCGCACCCCACGACGAAGACGACCGGAAATTCGAGTCCCTTGGCCGCGTGCAGGGTCATGAGATGCACATGCTCCGACGCTTCGCCGAAAGCGTCGTATTCCTGGCTGAGCAGCAGCTTGTCGAGCATAACCGGCAATTCCGTTTCGATTCGGGCGTACCGGGCAAGCTCGCGCAGGCTGTCATCCGCCCTGGGATAACGCCACTTCAGCTTGTCCCAGATGGAAGAGCGCGCCAGGTTCTCCAAAATGTGGGCCGCCGTCAGCTTCTCCAGGTCTGAATTGATCGTCTTCAGGTCACTCAACAGGGCTTCCACGCCATTCCTGGATCGTTTCATGAGCAGGCGTGGCTGATCCATCAGTTCCGCCACGTGGTCGATCGTGATCTGCGTGCGCTTTTCCCAGGTTTCTTCGATGAGTTCCACGGTGCGGTCCCCCAGCCCGTCGATCGTCGAAGACAGGCACCGCAACGCCGAGCCTGTGGTGACGGTCCGTCCGTCGCCCAGTTGAAGCAGGGTAACGATCTCCTGCACGCCCGGCCTGTTGATGAGGGACGTATCCCCTGCGACGTGGTACGGTATTCCGCTGCGCTCAAAGGCTTCCACCAGGGCGGTGTTCTGACTGTTTACCCGGTACAGCACGGCGATGTCGCCGAAGGATCGTTCCGCGCCCGGGTCCGCCCCGTCTTCCATCCGTCCCGAGTCCTGGGAGAAATGGCTGGTTCCACCCACCATACGTTCGATCTGGTGCACGACGTACTCGGCTTCGGCCCGGTCCGACCGGGTCTCCCGGATGACCAGGCTTCCCTGGACGTAGAGTGCGGCGACCAGCGGCGGCGCCGTGGAAACGCCGGAAGCGCGCATGACCTGGGACGAAGCGTCGAGGAGGGTAGCCGAGGAGCGGTAGTTCTCGCTGAGGTGCCGCACCTCCGCCCCGGGGAAATTGTCCTCGAAGGAGTGGAAATAACGGGTGTCCGCTCCGCGAAACCCATAGATCGCCTGGTTGGGATCGCCGATGGCGGTAATCCGCGCGCCGCCTTCCACCAGGATCTTCAGCAGGGCGTGCTGGGCCGGGTTGATGTCCTGGTACTCGTCCACGAAAACGTGGTGGAACCGCTCGTGCACGCTCTGCCTGAACCGCTCGTCCGACCTCAGAAGTTTGGTGGTTTCCAGGATGACGTCGTCGAAATCCAGAAGCCCGTGCCGCCGCAGGAGCCGGGTGTATGCCGAGACCGCTTCCGGGATTTCACCGTTGCGGCCCGACGCCTTCCATCGGGCGACCTCCTCCAGCCGCCTCCTCCGCTGCACGGCGTTTTCCAGCGGCCACTGCGCGCGGGCCAGCCGGTCCTGGTCGTCGGGCGTCGCCACACTCAGGCTGAAGGGGATGCTCGCATGGCGGGACCACTGGCGCATCAGGGCGAGACAGAGCCCGTGGAAGGTACCGACCATAGCGGACGTGCCGGCCATGCCATCCTGCGTCTGCCCGTCGAGCAGGGCGCCCAGTCGCGTCTTCAGCTCCCCGGCGGCCTTGTTGGTGAAGGTCACGGCCAGCATGCGGCCGGGGGTGGTATCGTGGCGCGCCAGGTACGCCATGCGGTGGGTCAGCGTGTGGGTCTTTCCGGTGCCCGGCCCCGCCACGATGAGCAGGTGTGCCTCGCGGTGCATCACGGCCTTCTGCTGATCTTCATTGAGCGGACTGCTCATCGAGGTCGCGTCTACCGGAGTTTCAGGCGCCTCCATAACGCTTGCGGAAGAGCCCGTCTCTACCGGGTCCGCCTCAACGGGACCCGCCACGTCCGGGTCCGCTCCGTCCGGGCCCGTCTCTACCGGGTCCGTGGCCGCCGTCGCCTCCGGTACGACCGGCATTGGAACCGCGACTTCGGCCTTCCCGACCGCGACTTCGGCCTTCCCGTTGGTTCGTACCGGGATCGCTTCCTCCACCTCCGGCGTATTGGCCGGCGCGGTATCCGCTCGAACCGGTTTCTTTTCCTTCAAGGGGAGATCTTCAAGCAGGGCAATCTGCGTGTCGGCTCCGAGCCGGTCCTCCGGGTTGAACAACTTGATCACCCCGTAGTCTCCGTCATACCCCGGAAGGATATCCACCTCTCCGACGCGCATGCGGCGAATGCCCTCGGCGATCAGGGAACCGCCGATCTGCGCGATGTCGTCCTCCGGTATGTCCAGGAGGATGTCGAGTTCGCTGCCCAGGCGCGAGACCATGGCCTGGTAGACCGTATCCACCGTCTTGGTTCCGGGGCCGACCTGTTTCGCCTCGCCGATGATCTCGGGCAGGGGTATCACGCTGAAGAAGTGGCGCGCGCGGGGGGGCTTTTTCCCTTCAACGCGGTCCGCAAGCGCTTCCACGCGGGCCATGACCCCTACGGTCACGGGTTTGCCGCAATCCGGACACAGGCCCTTCGCGTCGATCGTTTCCTTCGGATGCATCCTTCTTTCGCACTTCCTGTGCCCGTCATAGTGGTACTTGCCTTCTTCGGGATAGAACTCCACCGTCCCGGTCAGCCCTTCGTCTTCCGGATCGGACAGGGCGCCGTAGATCGCGGGATAGTCGCAGGACGTATCGAACAGGGTAGTTTCCCGGCCCAGCTTTCCGGGCGAATGGGCGTCGGAGTTCGATACGAGCACGTAGGGGTCGAGCTGCTCCAGCCGCCAGTTCATGAGCGGATCGGACGACAGGCCGGTTTCGACAGCGAAGATGTGCTCCGTGAGGTCGCCGTAGCAGTCCGAAATCCGGTCGAAACCACCCCTGGACCCCAGGGCAGAGAACCAGGGCGTCCAGACGTGGGCGGGTATGAGGCAGGCCAGCGGGTCGGTCTCGAGGGTGATCTCCAGCAGGTCCCGGGAGTCCAGTCCCAGGATGGGCCGTCCGTCCGACTGGATATTGCCGATGGCGCCCAGGCGGGCCTGCAGGGACTTGGCGGCATCGAAACCGGGCGCCAGGATGATGTTATGCACCTTCCGCACGCGGCCGAGCCGCTTGTAGATGTTCGATATCTCGACCGTCAGCATGAAACGAACCGGCGCTCGGCAGGCGGCCGGCACCTGACCGTCCATCGTCCGCTCGATCTCGGGTTTCAGCCGGAACAGGCCCTCTTCGGCCGGTTGCAGTTTCTCTTCCAGCTCATCCATCCACCCCGGGTGAACGAAATCCCCGGTGCCCACCACCCGGATGCCCTTCAGCTGGGCCCATTTGTACAGGTGCTCCAGGTTCAGGTTCTTGCTGGTCGCTCTCGAGTAATGGGAGTGGAGATGAAGATCGGCGTGGAAGGGCAAGGCGTTCCCCCGTTCGTTGAGCCGTCGCGGATTCCGTCCGCCGCAAGTACCCTGTTCCCGGTCCTTCCGGCGTTGCCGCACCTGTTGGAAAGATGGGGGAATACACGGGTTCGGGCAAGGAGTTTGTATGGTTCAGGAGAGGCGGGACAGGCGGTCAGGAAGCCGGCGATTCTGCCGTTTCGCCCGGTTCCAGGACCTGACCGCTCAGCCGTTTCCGGACGGTGGACAGGACGGCAAGTCCGTCTTCGAGGATGTAGTAGCAGATGGGAACCAGGATCAGCGTGATGGCGGTCGCGAACAGCACGCCGAATCCGAGGGATATGGCCATGGGGATGAGGAACTGCGCTTGGAGGCTTCTCTCCATCAGGACCGGAATCAGTCCGGCGAAGGTCGTGAGCGAGGTCAGCAGCACGGGCCGGAACCGGGCGACCCCCGCGTTCCGGATGATCTCGTGCAGGTCCGCGTCGGGCCCCGCGCGTTCGCGTCCGCGGTTGATGAAGTCCACGAGCACGAGGCTGTTGTTTACAACGACGCCGGACAACGCGACGATGCCGAAGAGAGAGAGCAGCGAAATCGCGAATCCCATGATCAGATGGCCCAGGACCGCCCCCACAATGCCGAAGGGTATGACGCTCATGATGATCATGGGCTGCACGTAGGACTTGAAGGGGATGGCCAGCAGTCCGTAGATCACGAGCAGAGCGACCATGAACCCGAAGCTCAGGCTTTCGATGGATTCCTGCTGGTTGCGCTGCTGTCCTTCCAGCGTGTAGGTCAGTCCCGGGTACCTGGCCATCAACGAAGGCAGGTACGATGAAGTGAGGTCGATTAGAATGTCATTGGAACTGGCGACGGCGTCGTTCACGTCGGCGGTGACGGTGATGACGCGCTTCCGGTCCGTCCGACGGATATTGGAATGACCTCTTCCCATTTCCGCGCGCGCCGCGAGCGAGAAGGGCACTTCGATGCCGGCCGGCGTCCGGATGCGCATGTTCTCCATGTCGCCCAGGGAACGCCTCTCCGATTCGGGATAACGCACCATCACGCGGACGTCGTCCCGGCCCCGCTGGATCCGCTGGGCTTCTTCACCGAAGAAGGCCTGCCGGACCTGCCGGGAAAGTCCCGCCATGGTGATGCCGAGGGCCTCGCCTTCGGGCGTTACGTTCAGTCTGATCTCCTGCTTGCCCGGCCTGAAATCGTCCGCAACGTCCATGACGCCGTCGTAATTCGCCACCGTCCCTTTCAACTCGGCGGTCGCCTGCAGCAGCGCATCGGGATCGGGGCTGGACAGTTCGATGTTGATCGCCTCGCCCGCGTTGAACAGGGAGGAGGTGAACGAGAGTTCCACGACGTCTGGTATCGGACCGATGAGCTCCCGCCAGCGGTTCACGATTTCCTCGCCGCTGATGTTTCGGGTCTCCGAAGGGGACAGACCCAGCACGACTTCACCGATGTGGGAGGACCGGGCGGACCCGATGATGCTCCCCGCGTTCTGCTGCGCCCGGGCGGCGTTGGGCTGTTCGCCGATGGCCGCCATGATGTTCCGTATGACGTCGGGATCGCTCCCGGGGTCATCGCGGGCGATTTCGTCGCCGTACTGTTGCTGCAGCAGTACGGCGCTGTCCTCGATCAGCGCGATATACCGGTCGGTGACCTCGGCGGGCGTGCCCTCGGCCAGGGTAAGGTGCGCCGAGACGAATTCGTTCTCCACGGTCGGAAAAAACACGAAACGGAGGATGCCGCCGGCCACGAGCCCGGTCGTGAGGATGATCGCGCCGACGCCGATAGACAGGGTGAGGTAGCGCCAGGAGAGGGCTTTTTGCAACAGGGGCACGTAGACGCCTTCCACGAATCGCCGGAGATACCGGGCCACGTTGTCCTGCAGTTCGTACAGCCACTTGTCGGCGTAGAAGAGCACGAGATAGAAGGGCCTGATCAGCGGGAACGTACGGGACAGCGGATTTTCCTCCTTCTTCGGCTGTCCGTGACGCAGGTGGGTGGGCAGAATGAGCAGGGACTCGATCAGGGAGAAGAGCAGCATGAGGATGATCACGATGGGGAAAACCTCGAAGAATTTCCCCATGAGCCCATCCACGAAGAACATGGGCATAAAGGCGACAATCGTCGTCAGTACCGCGAAGGTAATGGGCTTGGCGATCTCCTGGACACCCATCCGCGAGGCCGTCGCGGGTTCCACCCCTCTTTCCTGGTGCGCGTAGATGTTCTCTCCGGCGATGATGGCGTCGTCCACCACGATGCCGAGGACCATGATGAAGGCGAAAAGCGAGAGCATGTTGATGGAAGCGCCCACCAGCGGCATCATCCAGAATGTGCCGAGAAAGCAGATGACGATGCCCAGGGCGACCCAGAACGCCAGCCGGATGCGCAGGAACAGGGCCAGGCAGAGGAATACGAGCAGGAAACCCAGCTGACCGTTGCTGATCATCAATTCGAGCCGGCTTTCGAGGAGCCGGGACTGGTCCTGCCAGGTGATCAGCTCAACGCCGTCCGGCAGTTCCGCCTGCCTGGCGGCCACGTACCGATGCACGGCGCCGGAGACGTCGAGGATGTTCTCGTTCCCCACGCGGAAGACCTTCACCAGGGCGGCCGGTTTTCCGTCGAACCGGGAAGAGACGTCCGTTTCCGCGAATCCGTCGACGACCCGGGCTACGTGGCTGAGGAGAAGCCGCGTGCCGTCGGAGCGGGACCGCAGCACGATCCGGTCGAATTCAGATCCGACCAGGGCCTGCCCCTTCGATCGGAGCAGGATCTCGCCGCCGGGGGTCTTCACTGAACCGCCGGGCAGGTCGAGCGAGGAATTCCGCACGGCGCCGACGACCTCGGAGAAGGTCAGCCCGTACCGACGGAGCGCGGCTTCGGAAACCTCGATCGAAATCTCGTACGGACGGACGCTCGCCAGGGTCACATTGCTAATCTCCGGCTGGGCCAGCAGGTCTTCCCGGATCTCTTCGGCCAGCCGTTTCATGGACGGCTCGTCCAGCCTGCCGGCTACGGCGACGTCGATGACCTGGCGCCGGAAGATGATCTCCTGGATCACCGGTTTTTCCGTTTCCGCCGGGAAGGTGTCGATGGCGTCCACGCGGGATTTCAAATCCTGCAGCAACGTCCGGGCGTCTGCGTCGGGGTCCACCTCGACCTGGATCCTTCCGACCCCTTCCGACGCGGTGGAGCTCAGTTTCTTGATGCCGTCCAGGTCCTGAATGGCTTCCTCGACCCGGACGCATACCGCTTCTTCCACTTCGGCCGGCGCCGCGCCCAGGTAGGGGACCGTGATGACTATGAGGTCGGTCTCGAACTCGGGAAAGATCTCGACCTTTAACCGGGAAATCATCAGCAGTCCGCCCACGATGATCGTCATCATGAGCAGGTTGGCCGCCACGTTGTTGCGGGCGAACCAGGCCAGTACGTAATTCATCTGCCCGTGCCTTCCTCTTCCTGTACGACGGTACCGGAGGAACCCGATTCGAGTACGCGCACTTCCATGCCGTCCACCTGGGTATCGAGGGCGGACAGGCAGACGCGTTCCCCGGTCTCGATTCCGCGTTGGATATAGACTAGGTCGGACGCTATCCGGAGGATATCGACACGCCGAAACCGTAGCCGGTTTTCGTCATCGACAATGGCGATCCGGTTCTCGCCATGCATGGCCGTCCGGGGCAGTACCGCCACATCGGGATAGCGCTTGCCCGAAATCTCGGCCTCGATGAACATGCCGATGCCCAGGGGCGGCCGATCGGGATTCGCGCCCCGGCCGTAAGGATTCTGGACCCTGGCCACCGCATAAACCATCCGGCTCATGGGGTCGATCTCGCCCTCCATGCGGACTACGGCTCCGTCCCACCGGTGCCGGCGGCCCGCGAATTCGGCGCTGATCACGACCCGGGGCCCCGCGGCGCGGGCCGTCTCTCCGCGGAACTGCATGGGCGTGTCGAAGAATGCCAGTTCTTCGTCGGGTATGGGCAACCGTATCTCGGCGTAATTGATCGCGTAGATGGTCGCCAATGCCTCACCCCGCCGGAGGAACTGGCCAACGTCCACGTTCTTCTTCCTTACCCTGCCGGCGTACGGCGCGCGGATCTCCGTTCGTTCCAGGTTGAGCTTCGCCTGCTGGAACGCCGCGACGGACGCTTCCAGGTTGGCCCGGGCCTGGGCCAGTTGAGGTTCTCTCAGGACAAGCGGCATGGGCGCGCCCGATCCCAGCCGACGCCATTCGTCCTGGGCGAGGCGGGCTTCCTCTTGCTCGATCTGCAGCGCGGTGGCGAACCGGGCCGTATCCGCGGCTGCACGCGTGACCGCCAGTTCCGCGTCGCGCGGGTCGAGGCGCACCAGCAACTCGTCTCTTTCGAAGAACCCGCCGGGTACGAAGGAAGGCGATACGAAGACGATCTGTCCGTCCGTCTCGGCCGAAAGCGCGCTCTCGGTCCGCGGCATAACCGCGCCCTGGGACCGTACTGTGAGTTGGACCGTGTCCAGCGTCGCGACGGCCGTGCGAACCAGCGGGGGCGGGACGGCCGGCAACCTGCTCTCTACTACGGGACGGCTGCGGACCAGGAAGACCATGATCAACACCGAACCCGCGACAATGGCCAGCGGAAGGGTTATTCTAAGCCACTTGTCCATCCTCTACTCCTGTATATCTCCTAAATCCACAGTCTCCGTCGCCATTCGTTCGAATCCGCCGCCAAGCGTCAGGTAGAGGTCCACCCGGGCGTCCAGCCGTTGACGCCGCACCGCCAGGTACTGTCCCTCGGAATCGAAGGCGCGCCGCTGGGCGTCCAACATCGTGATCACGTCGCTCAGTCCGCCGTGGTACCGCGATTCCGCCAGTTCGCGGGCGGCTGCGGCCTGCGTCGTCGCTTCCAGGAGTGCGGCTTCGCGCCGTCTGAGGAGTCCGTCCGCCGCCAGGGCGGTTTCCACCTCCCCGTAGGCGCGAAGGGCCCGGTCCGCGAAGTTCGCCAGGACCTGGTCCCTGTTGGCCTCGGCCAGGTCCACGCCCGCACTGAGCCGTCCGCCCTGGAAGAGGGGCTGCAGCAGGCTGGACACGAGGCTCCAGACGATGAAATCGCCATCGAGAAGGTCGGTCAGCGCGGCCGTGGACGTCCCGCCCGAACCGGTCAGGCGTATGGCCGGATACCGCGCCTTCTTCGCAACGCCGACTCGGGCGCCGGCCGCGGCGAGTTGCCGCTCGGCCAGCATCAGGTCCGGTCGACGCGCGATCAGATCGGCGGGCAGTCCGGCCGGCACGGTCAAAGGCACGGGCGGGAGGTCTGGAGCGATGGCGAGTTCGGCCGAGGGATACCTGCCGAGCAGGATCTCGAGCTGCCGGACGACGCCGTCGTACGCCTGCATCCGCTGGAGGACGACGGCCTCGGCCGCGGCCACGTTGGCCAGCGAAAGGCGGAGGTCGAGGGCGGGTCTGAGTCCGCGGGCGTACCGGTTCTCGATCCGTTCGTTCACCACGCTGAAATTGTCTCTCGTCGCCCGGGCCAGATCGAGTTGGCGGCGGGCTTCTATGGCGGCGAACCACGCCTTGGCGGTCTGGCCGGCCACGGACGAACGGACGCCATAGAGGTCTGCCTGCGAACCCTGCAGATCCGCCAGCGCGGCCGCCTTGTCATCGCTCAGCCGGCCCCACAGGTCGATCTCCCAGTTGATGTTCGTCGACACGCCGTAGTTCGTCGACGTCGTCTTCAGCACGCCGCCGTCCCCGCCGGGAATCGGGAACCCGATGAAGTTCCGTCGTGTTCTGGTACGGTTGAAATCCAGGCTGACCTGGGGAAGCAGGGGGGCGCCCACGATGCGTGCCTGGGCCCGCGCGGCCTGCATTCGGCCGGTGACCGACTTGAGTTCGAAGTTGCGGGAGAGGGCTTCGTCGATGAGCCCGTCCAGCCGGGCGTCGCTGAAATCCGACCACCAGCGCGCATCGAGTGTGCCGCTTTCCGATGGCGCGGCGGTCCATTTCGGGGGAACCGGGGTATCCAGGGACGGTTGCTGCGTCTTCGGCGCCGAGGCGCAACTCGATACCAGCGCCGCGGACACGAGCATGGCCATGGCTGATCGCAAGAAAACCTCCTGCCGGGCGGTGGCGGCGATCTTTTCTGCGCGCCTGAATGGACGAACGTCGAACACAGATGAAACTCGGAACATCCGCTGTTTCCGTCAAGGCATTTCATGGTTGGACAACCCGCGGGATAATCCCTTGCGGCTCATTGCATATATCTGTTGCCATTCGTGCGCGGCTTCGTTATATCGTATGCCGTTTGGAACGAACGCACCGGGTTGCGGTTGTCGGGAGCAATGCACCGGTTCGGCAGCCCGGACTACCCAGGCTGACTGGCGAAGGCGGGAGATGAGGCATGGGGGACAGGCCGCGCGAAGCGAAGAACCCCTTTGTCCTGTGGTTCACCGGGTTGTCAGGATCGGGCAAGAGCACGATCGCGGACCGGGTCCACCGAAACCTGCTGGAGCGCAGGATCAAGGCGGAACGACTGGACGGCGATGAAATCCGGGCCGTTTTCCCCGACACGGGGTTCGACAGACCCGGTCGCATGGCCCACATCGCCCGCGTGGGATACCTGGCATCGGTCCTCGAGCGAAACGGCATCTGTACAATCGTGTCGCTCGTTTCGCCTTACCGGGAAGCCCGGGAGGAAGTACGGCAACGCTGCGGTCGGTTCATTGAAGTGCACCTGTCCACGCCCTTGGAAGTGTGCGAGGCCCGGGACGTAAAGGGACTGTACGCCAGGTCGAGGCGAGGCGAGATCAGCGGGTTTACCGGACTGGACGATCCCTACGAAGCACCGGAAACGCCGGAATTGCGTATCGACACCTCGCGGCTGACGGCCGCGGAATCCGAGAAGATGGTCTTGGACCACGTCGCACCCTGTCTGTAGGATATTCCATGCCTCGTTACTCCATCTCACACCTGATGCAGCTCGAAGCCGAGAGCATCCACGTCATGCGCGAGGTCGCCGCGGAATTCGATCGGCCCGTCATGCTGTATTCGGTCGGCAAGGATTCCTCGGTCATGCTGCACCTCGCGCGCAAGGCCTTCTATCCACAGAAACTGCCCTTCCCGCTCATGCATGTCGACACCGGGTACAAGTTCGAGGAGATGTACGACTTCCGAAGGCGCATGGCCGAGGAATACGAGGTGGACCTGATCGTCTACCGCAACGAGGAAGCCATCGCCTCGGGCGCCAATCCCTACGACCTGGGCACGCAGCGGTGTTGCGGCCTGTTGAAGACGCAGGCCCTGCTCGACGGGCTCCGGGAAGGGCGCTTCGACGCCGCCCTGGGCGGCGCCAGGCGCGAGGAGGAAAAATCGCGGGCAAAGGAACGGTTCTTCTCTTTCCGGGACCGGTTCGGCCAGTGGGATCCGAAGAACCAGCGGCCCGAACTGTGGAACCTGTACAACTGCCGCATCGGCCAGGAGGAATCCATCCGGGTCTTCCCCCTCTCCAACTGGACCGAGCTGGATGTCTGGATGTACATCCACCGGGAGGCCATCCCGGTCGTACCTCTCTATTTCGCCCGGGAGCGCGAGGTCGTGGTCCGGGGAGAGCAACTGATCCCCGTGGAAGGGCAGGCCCGCATGCTGCCTGGTGAGACCCCCCGCTCCATGGTCTGCCGGTTCCGCACGCTGGGCTGCTCGCCCTGCACCGGCGCCGTTAGATCCACCGCTACATCCGTCGAAGAGATCATCGAGGAAATGATGGTGGAACGCATCTCGGAACGTTCCACCCGCATCATCGATCACGACCAGGAAGGGTCGATGGAACTGAAGAAGCGGGAGGGCTATTTCTGAAACCGGTCCGACCGTTCGACCGGCAGCGCGATCTGAAATGACCGACATCCAGACGTTTTTAAAACAGAACGAAGAAAAGGAACTGCTGCGCTTCAGTACGGCGGGCAGCGTGGACGACGGCAAGTCCACGCTGATCGGCAGGCTGCTGGCCGACTCGAAAAACATCTACGAGGACCACCTCGCCTCGCTCAGACAGATGTCCCGCAAGGACGAAGCGCCCGACCTGGCCCTGTTGCTGGACGGCCTCAAGGCCGAGCGGGAGCAGGGCATCACCATAGACGTGGCCTACCGGTATTTCTCGACCCCCCGGCGGAAATTCATCATCGCCGATACCCCGGGTCACGAACAGTACACCCGGAACATGGCGACCGGCGCGTCCGGCGCCAACCTGGCGATCGTGCTCGTCGACGCACGCCACGGCGTGCTGACGCAGACCCGCCGCCACGCCTTCATCACCTCGCTGCTCGGTATCCAGCACCTCGTCGTCGCCGTGAACAAGATGGACATGGTGGATTACGGCGAAGCGGTCTTCGACGACATCCGCCGCGCCTTCCTGAACTATGCCGCCAAGCTGAACGTGAGCGACATCCGGCTCGTTCCGGTGAGCGCCCTCCACGGCGACAACGTGGTGGAGAAGAGCGGCCGCATGCCGTGGTACCACGGGCAGACCGTGCTGGATATCCTGGAGGACGTTCAGTTCCTGACCGACCGCAACCTGGTGGACCTGCGTTTTCCCGTGCAGTACGTTATCCGCCCCCATCAGAATGCGCGGTACTACGCGGGTTCGGTGCTGTCCGGCGTGGTCCGGCCCGGGGACGAAGTGCTGATCCTGCCCGGGCAGAACCGGACGCGGGTGAAGTCCGTGTCCAGTTTCGAAGGCGACCTCGAAGAGGCCTATCCGCCCATGTCCGTTTCGCTGCAGTTGGAGGACGAGGTGGACGTAAGCCGGGGCGACATGATCGTCCATCCCAAGAACCTGCCCCACGTGGACCGGCGGTTCGAAGCCATGATGGTCTGGATGGGCGAAGCGCCCATGGATCCGTCGCGTCACTACCTGATCAAGCAGACCACGCAGACCGCCCGCGTTAGTATCGATCACGTCGACTACCGGACCGACGTCGATACCCTGCACAAAGTCGACGTCTCCCGCCTTGCGCTGAACGATATCGGCCGCGTGGCCCTGACCTCGAACAGGCCCCTCTTCCACGACGCCTACCTGAACAACCGGCTGACCGGGAGTTTTATCCTGGTGGACTACCTGACCAACCATACCGTGGCCGCGGGCATGATCATAGACCGGTTGCCGGAAGACCGCGTGCCCATGGACGTGGACGCCGGTTCCGAACCCCGGGCCTCCACGTCGAAGCGCTCCAGCCTGGTGGACCCGGACCGGCGGATCGAGCGCTATGGACAGAAACCCTGCACGATCTGGATTACGGGACTGGTGGGATCGGGGAAGTCGGCCGTCACCTTCGGACTCGAGGAGGCACTGTACGAGGAGGGGTTCTCGGCGGTCGTGCTGGACAGTTCGGTCGTCCGCAGCGGGCTCAGCCGGGACCTGGGCTTCTCGGCGGCGGACCAGGCCGAGAACCTGCGGCGCGTGGCCGAATGCGCCCGCGTGCTCAACGACGCGGGCCTCATCGTCGTCGCCTCCTTCATCTCGCCGAGCGAGGAAGGCCGCCGCCAGGTGGCCGAACGGATCGGGACCGACCGGTACGTGGAAATCTTCGTCGACGCTTCGCTGGGCTGGTGCCGGGAACACGATACTACCGGCTGTTACGCCAAATCGGACCGGGGCCTGCTGCGCAACCTCGCCGGCGTGGACTACCCCTACGAAAGGCCGCGTGACCCGGCGGTAAGGGTCGCGTCCGAGACCGACCCGGTGGACCGTTCGGTTTCACGCATCGTAGCGGTGTTGAAGGAGAGAGGCTACCTGCTCACCATCCCGCCAGTCCCATGACCCAGTAGGCGGTCTGGGCGACGATGAAGAGCAGGAGGAAGGCGATAGCCAGGGGCATGAGCCCGCTCACGACGCTCCACTTCACGCTCCTGGTCTCCCGGTAGACCGTCCACATGGTCGTCGAGCACGGGTTGTGCAGCAAGGAGAAGAGCATCAGGCAGACGGCGGTGAGGAGCGTCCATCCCTGCTGGTCCACCAGGAGATGCTGCAGTTCCGCCATCGTGTCCAGTTCGATCATCATGCCCGCGCCGGTATAGGCCATGATGATGGTCGGGACCACGATTTCGTTGGCGGGGATGGCGATGATGTAGGCCAGCAGGATCACGCCGTCGAGACCGATGGCCCGTCCCACGGGTTCCAGCCACTGGGAGACCCAGACCGTCAGGCTCTGTCCCCCGGCGTGGATGTTGCTCAACAGCCAGATCACGCCGCCCGCCGGCACGGCCATGACCACCGCCCGCCACAACACGAAGATCGTCCGGTCGATCAGCGAGGTGTAAAGCACGCGCAGGATGCTGGGGCGCCGGTAGGGCGGGAGCTCCAGCGTGAAGCTGCTGGCTTCGCCCCGGAGGAAGGACCGGGACAGTATAGCCGACACCAGCAGAGTCGTCGCGGCGCCGATCAGGACGATGAGAACCAGGGAGCCCGCCGCGGCCATGGCCGCGAAGGCCGGCGGGAAGGCCGCCGCCACGAAGAGGGTGGCCAGAATGATCAACGTGGGCCACCGGCCGTTGCAGGGCATGAAGTTGTTGGTCAGGATGGCGATCAGCCGCTCCCGGGGGGAATCGATGACGCGGCAGGCCACGACCCCGGCCGCGTTGCAGCCCAGTCCCATGCTCATGGTGAGCGCCTGCTTGCCGTGGGCGCCCGCCTTCTTGAAGAGGGCGTCGACGTTGAAGGCCACGCGGGGGAGGTAGCCCAGGTCTTCCAGTATGGTGAATATGGGGAAGAAGATCGCCATGGGCGGGAGCATGACGGAGACGACCCAGGCCAGCCCCCGGTAGACGCCGTGCCAGATGAAGCCGGTGACCCACCACGGCATGCCCAGAGCCTCGAAGAACTCGACGCCCCGCGCGCCCAGCCAGAACAGGCCTTCTGCCAGCATGGCGGAAGGCACGTTGGCGCCCGATATCGTGATCCAGAAGACCACGCCGAGGAGCAGAGCCATGAACGGAAGGCCCCAGATCCTCGAGGTCACGATGCGGTCCAGCTTCTGGTCCCACGGATAGGAAGCCGTTTCGTCGGTGCGGACCACCTTCCGGGTGATGGTCTCGGCATTCCGGTAGATCGCCTCGACGATTTCATCCCGGTACGATCCGTCCAGGCCCCGTTGCATTTCCTCGACCCGGCCGAGAATGTCCTCGCCGGCTGCGGGTCCGGTCGACGTTTCGCTCATGTGTTCATGCTCCGTCGATTACGTCGGCCCGGACACCCATCCGGGCGAATTCGCCCGTTTCCAGGGCCCGGCGTACCCGGTAGTCGCCGTCGAGCAGCCTGAAGGCGACCCAGCGGGGGTTCGGCAGGTCCGGGTAGGATGCGCGAAGCATGCCCGTGATCGTGTCCACCGTCCGGTCGAGTTCGTCGTTGCCCTTAATGCGCCGCGGCGCGTTCGTGATCGTACCCTGGATCACGTCGGCGACCGTGCGCATCAAAAGGCCCAGTCCCTCCTTCTTCCGGGCCGACACGGGCACGACCGGCACGCCCAGTTCCCTGGAAAGCGCGCGGTGATCCACCGAGATCCCCTTGCGCGCGGCCTCGTCCATCAGGTTAAGGCATACCACCGCTCTTTCCGTGATCTCCAGCACCTGGAGGACCAGGTTGAGATTGCGCTCGAGCATGGTGGCGTCGACGACGATCAACGTGCAGTCGGGGCGGCCGAAGAGGATGAAGTCCCGGGCGATCTCCTCGTCAATGGACGCCGACAGGAGGGAATACGTGCCGGGCAGGTCGATCATCTTGTACTTTCTGCCGTTGAACTCGAAGCCGCCCTCGGCCCGGTTCACCGTCTTCCCGGGCCAGTTCCCCGTATGCTGCTTCAATCCGGTCAAGGCGTTGAATACCGTACTCTTTCCCACGTTCGGGTTCCCCGCCAGGGCGATGACATAGTCCCATCGGTCCAGCGTAACGCCCATCTGCACCAGGTTTTCCTGCAGCGCGCACGACGCGCAGTCGTGACCGGGCGGTGCGGATGGCGCGGATATTCCTTGCGATGAGGACGTTCGAGACGTTCCCGGCTTTCCGGGTGTCCCGGGCGGTGCGGATGGTGCGGTGTCGGTATTCATGCGTCGATCTCCTGTTCCTTCCGAGGTGCGCTCTCGATCCGGATCAGATCGGACTGTTCACGGCGCAGCGCAATCATCGTATTGCGGACCCGGTAGGC
Organism: bacterium; assembly: GCA_965207085.1. GTDB lineage: Bacteria > JAAXHH01 > JAAXHH01 > JAAXHH01 > JAAXHH01 > JAAXHH01. The sequence continues at coordinate 2,090,658 of CBDBLQ010000002.1, forward strand.
CGTGGGGTCGTTGAAGGCGCTTTGCATGACCCGCTCGATGCGTGCACCGGGTGTAAGACCCAGGTCCTGAAACCGCCTTCGGGTCAGACCCTGGCAGGCAGGCGCCAGTCCGACGACGCGTCCCGCCTCGCCGTGTTTCAGCGTGGTGAGCGGTACGCCCGCAGGTTCGACGTCTTCGGTGGGCGCCTCCCGAACGGACACGTTCGCGGCGACGACCGGCGCCAGCACGTGTTCGGCGTCCGGCGTGCCGATGACCACCCGCACGGGCGACATGTCCAGGATGGTGATGATCATCCCGGGGTGGAGATCCTCGGCGATGATCTGGGCGTACACTTCCGGCGGTTCGTCCTCGATATGCACGATCAGCGCCGGCACGCCGGCCGGCCAGTCGACGAGTTTCCGGCTTTCGATCTCCTTCATGTCTCCGGCGGCGTTCGGTATCGGGTCCCCCTGGGGGTCGAAGGCGGGATGGCCCATGTCGGCGTCCATCTTGTCGACCTGCGCCTCGGTCACCGTGTGCTCCAGCCGGTGGGCGCGGGCATGGATCTCTTCCCGGGGCACCGAAGTCTCGTCGGCGAGATACCGCTCGAACAGCCGGTGGGCCCGGATGATCTGGAGCGCCCAACGGTGGCCCGCCGCCGTGAGCCGCATGCCCTGACCCGTCACGGCCACGAGGTCCAGCTGCGCCATGCGGTTGACCAGGACCAGCGTGTGTTTCGTCGACGTGCCCAGGGTATTGGAAAGGGACTCGACGGACGCCGGTCGGCCGTCGTGCTGAAACTGGTGCAGATGGGCGAGGGCGTCCTCCACGGCCTGCCGGGAATGCAGCCAGCGCCGGCGCCGGAAGCGCCAGAACAGGCCGTACTGCGGCACGAAAAGCGCGCCGACGGCGATGAGCACGATGATACCGGTCATGGGTCTGCCCGTCTGCCTTCGCTCCCTTCGACGGCCGGGAGGTTTTCGACCAGGACGGTGCGGGCGACCTGGCGTCCGACATGGTGTTCCGCCCCGCCAACGCGCAGGAACATCGGGCCTTCGAAGGGCTCTTTACTCAGTACCTCCACGATGTTCTCCGGCCGCAGGCCGAGTTTAGCCAGGTAACGGAGCAGCGCCGGATCCGTGTCGGTCACGCGACGGACGACCACGGTACAGCCGGCTTCCATGTCGGACAGCCTGTCGTGATTCGCGGCGGCGATGGACCCGTCCTTCGACGGAATGGGCGAGCCGTGAGGATCCGTTGTCGGGTATCCCAGCATGGCGTCGATCTTGTCTTCGAACGCTTCGGAGATCACGTGTTCGAGCCGTTCCGCCTCCGCGTCCACCTGGTCCCACGTAAACCCCAGCGCTTCCGCCATGTACACCTCCAGCAACCGGTGATGGCGGATGATTTCGAGGGCGATCTTTCTTCCGGCGTCGGTCAGCCGGATCGCCTGGTAGGGTCGGTGCTCGACCAGGCCCGACTCAGACAGCCGCTTCATCATGTTGGTGACGGAGGCCGCCGATACGCCCATCCGGTCCGCTACGGCGTTGGTCGACGCGGTTTCGGCGTTTTCCTGCAGTTTGTAGATGGCTTTGAGGTAATCTTCGGTGGCGGGCGTGGGCATGGGGACGGCCAGATTCAGGTGATGACGATGCCTGGATCGCATCAGGGATATTTTTAGACAGCAATAAATATATAGTTTGATCATGTATGTGTCAACAATTAGATCAGAAAAAGTCCAAGCTTGGCCTGACGGGCGCCGGCAGGTCCACAGCGGACCGAACGAGCGTACCGCAGGCCGGGACGAAACAATACCCTTGTTTGCGGTAGACTCCCGCCTTTATATTCGAACTGCCGAAACGCCGACAGCCAGCGTGATGCGAGCCTGGAGCCGTGATGACTGACCATACCGTTCTCGTCGTGGTGGACGACCTGTTCTTCTCTGCCAAAATCGGAGAGACCATCCGCCAACTGGGCGGCATACCGCGCTTCGCGGCGGAAGCGAGCGAAGTCCCGGGAGAATCCGAGGGCGGTCCGCCCGCCGCGATCATCGTGGATCTCGACCTCACGCGTACCGACGCCGTGGGTCTGATCTCCCACTTGAAGGCCGGTGAAGCGACCCGGGATGTACCCATGGTGGCCTACGGCCGGCATACGCGGCCCGAAGCCTTCGCGCGCGCCCGGGAGGCGGGCTGCGACCAGGCCATTCCCAGGTCAGCGTTCGTAAAGAGACTGCCGGAGTTCATCGCGTCCGGTTTTCAGCAGGTCCGCGCCGGGCGCTGAAGACGCGCCAGGACGGAATCCAGCCATGACCAACAAACAGATCGGCAAGGTGCTCAGCCAGATCGGATCACTCCTGATCCTGCAGGGCGAGAACACGTTCAAAACCCGCGCCTACGCGAACGCCGCGCGCCGCGTGGAGGCCCTCTCCGAACCGGTCGCGGACATGGTGAACGAAGACCGGCTGGGCAAGGTCCCCGGACTGGGTGCTTCCATGGTGCGCCACATCACCGAACTCGTTCGGGACGGGCAGTCGAGTTATCATCAGTCCCTTGTACAAACGGTGCCGGCCGGATTCCAGGAAATGCTCACCATTTCGGGCTTGGGCGCGCGGAAGATCCGAACGATTTACGACCATCTCGGCATCGATACCGTGGGGGAACTGGAATACGCCTGTCGGGAAAACCGGCTCGTCAAGCTGGACGGGTTCGGCGCCAAGACCCAGGAGCGCGTGCTCAAGGGGATCGGCCTGATCAAGCGGTCGCGCGGGTTCCATCTCCTGGACCGGGCGTCGAAGGAGGCGAAATCCCTGGCGGACGACCTGCTCCGCCACCCCGACGTCTGGCGCGCCGAGGTGGCCGGAGACGTCAGGCGCAGGATGGAAGTCGTCCGCGAGACAGACCTCGTCGTCGGCCATCCCGATACTGAGGGGATCCAGGCCATCCTGCATCGTTTCGGCCAGGTTCAGGGGCAGGACGGCCGGGACGTGACCGTCATCGGGCCATCCGGTCTGCCCGTGCGGGTCCACTGCGTGCCGGACGAAACCTTCGCCGTCACGCTGTATCACTGGACGGGCAGCGACGGCCACCGGACGAGGATCGCCCGGTACGCCGACGACCGGGGGATCACCATCACCGACCGGCACGTCATTCGCGACCGCGCCGTGATCCCCTGTCCCGACGAATCCGTGATCTATGACCTGCTCGGTCTGCAGTACATACCCCCGGAACTGCGGGAAGGAGGCGAAGAGGTCGCCATGGCCGCGGAAAACCGGCTGCCGGAACTGCCGTCGCAGGCGGATATCCGCGGCGTGATCCACAATCACACTACCTACAGCGACGGAATGCACAGCCTCCGGGAAATGGCCGAGGGCGCCCGTGCGCGGGGGTACGGGTACATCGCGGTCTGCGACCACAGCCGGACCGCGGCCTATGCCCAGGGACTGAGCGTGGAACGGGTCATGGAGCAGCAGGAGGAAATCGACAGCCTGAACGCCGGGTACGACGACTTCCGCATCCTCAAGGGTATCGAGTCCGACATCCTCCCCGACGGAAGCCTGGACTACCCGGACGAGGCCCTGGCCTCCTTCGACCTGGTCGTGGCTTCCGTGCACTCCATGTTCAACATGTCCGAAGCGGATATGACGGCACGCATGGTCAAGGCGATCCGGAATCCGCACACGACCATTCTGGGACATCCGACGGGTCGGCTGCTGCTGGCCCGGGACGGCTATCCCGTGGACGTGGCCCGCCTCATCGACGAGGCCGTAGCCCACGACGTCGCCGTCGAGGTCAACGCGAATCCCCACCGTCTCGACCTGGACTGGCGGCATCTCGATTACGGCATGACCCGGGGCGCCCGGTTCAGCATCGGTCCCGACGCCCATCACGTGGACGAACTGGATTACGTGGAATACGGACTCTCCATGGTCCGCAAGGGCGGCGTAACGCCCGATCGACTCCTGAACAGCCTGACGGCGGAAGAACTGATCCGGCTGAAGTCCGGTAGTCACAGTAAGGCGGCGAGTTGAGCGGTCCGCCTGGTCCGCCTGGTCCGGCCGGTCTGTTTGGTCTGCCTGGCTGGCCGGTCCGTCTCGTCTACCCGGATCCGTCCGTCCCGCCCGGTCCCGCCCGGTCCCGCCAGGAGATACTGAAACATGCCGAGCAGGAAAACACAGCGTGAACGAATGGCGGAGGTCCTGGACCGCCTGAAGAAGACCTATCCTGACGTGGGACCGGCATTGAGATTCACCACGCCTTTTGAACTGCTTGTCGCCACCATGCTCTCGGCGCAGTGCACGGACAAGCAGGTGAACGTGGTCACGGAATCCCTCTTCGAGAAGTATCCGTCCCCCGGGCACTACCTGGATGCCGCGCCCGAAGCATTGGAAGCGGATATCTTTACCACGGGATTCTACCGCAACAAGGCGGCCAATATCCGAAAATGCTGCCAGTCGTTGCTTGATCTCCACGGCGGCGAAGTGCCCTCGGACATGGAGGGCCTGACGAATCTGGCCGGCGTAGGGCGGAAGACCGCCAACGTGGTACGGGGCAACGCGTTCGGGATTCCGGGCATCGCCGTGGACACCCACGTGAAACGGCTGTCCGGGCTCCTCGGGTTCACGAAACATGGCGATCCCGACCGGATCGAGCGCGATCTGATGAAGATCGTGCCGGAACCGGACTGGACCGGCCTGGGACACCTCCTTGCGGCACACGGCAGGAAGACCTGCGTCGCCCGGCGTCCGAAATGCGACCAATGCGCCCTGAGCGACCTGTGCCCATCGGCAAAGTAGGCGTCTTTGCCGGTCCGGCCGTTGTTTTGCGTTTTCAACGGGTTCCGCGCCGGGTATATTCCGGTACGTAAAATCGATCCGCCTGCGCGTGTCCCGCCTGCGCGTGTCCCGCGTGTTTTCCACCTATCTCGCGTCATCGCGCGGCGCCGCGCGAGTTATGGACCTTACAAAACTGCCAGGAAGGGAGATGCGCCAAACGATACTGGTCGTAGACGACGAACCCGATATCGTGGAAATCATCCAGTACAACCTGGAGAAGTCCGGTTTCGACGTCATCGTGGCGGCGGACGGTCCGACCGCCCTTGAAAAAGCCCGCGACGAAACCCCCGATCTCATCGTGCTCGACCTCATGCTGCCCGGACTCGAAGGCACCGATGTATGCCGCATCCTGAAACAGGACGAACGCACGAGGTCCATACCCATCCTGATGTTGACCGCGAAGAGCGAGGGAATCGACCGGATCATCGGTCTCGAACTGGGAGCCGACGACTATGTGGTCAAGCCCTTCAGCCCCCGGGAGATCGTCCTGCGCATCCGGAACATCCTGCGCCGGCGGTCCGCGCAGGAAACCCCGGGCCCCGTCCGGGCAGGCCCCTTGGTCATCGACGTGGAAGGCCACCACGTGTCCGTTTCGGGCAGCACTGTGTCTCTGACGGCCACCGAGTTCAAGCTCCTGGCCGTTCTCTTTCAGCGGCGCGGCAGGGTACAGACCCGCGAAGAATTGCTCGACGTGGTCTGGGGATATGACTACATGGGGTACGGACGTACCGTGGACGCCCACATCAAGCGATTGCGAGAGAAACTCGGAGAAGCCGCCGGCATGGTGGAAACGGTGCGCGGGGTTGGATACCGCTTCACCAGGTAGGCCTTGGCATGCGATTCTCACTACAGACAAAGATCCTGGTCGGCTACATCGCCTTTACCCTGGTGGTGGCGGGCGCCGTGTACATTTATCTGAACACGTCCCTCCGCGAGGATGTAAGCGGCCATACCCGCGAGCAGTTGCTCAATGATGCCCGCCTGATCCAGTCCTTCCTGGAAAACGCACCGCTGTCTTCCCTTTCCCCCGGGACGATCGATCCGATCGCGGACAACCTGGGCGAGCAGTGCGGCGCCCGGGTGACCGTGGTGAGGGACGACGGCGTCGTGGCCGGTGATTCGTCCATCCCTCTTTCGTCCGTCCCGCTCATGGAGAACCACGGCGACCGGCCGGAGATCCTTGAAGCCATCGCGTCGGGGATCGGAAACAGCATACGCTACAGCAACACGCTGGAGACCGACATGGCCTATGTGGCGGTTCCCTTCCGGACCGAACAGACAAGGGGCGTCGTGCGGGTCGCGCTGCCGCTGCAGCAGTTCCGGTGGATCGAATCCCATATATGGAAGATCGTGCTTGCGGCCCTCGGCATCGGTCTGCTGCTAAGCGTCGTGCTGAGCTGGGGCACGGAGCGGCTGGTCTCCCGCCCGATCGAACGCATGACGGAAGTCGCACGGCGCCAGGCTGCGGGCGACCTCGAAGTCACCGCTTCCGCGCCGGCGCACGTTGAACTTTCCTCCCTGGCGGCCGCCCTGAACGAGATGGCCGCCCAGTCCAGGGAGAGGCTATCGCGGATCAGGGAAGAGAACGCCCAGCTCGAAGCGGTGCTGTCCGGTATGGCGGAAGGCGTGCTTGTGACCTCCGCGGAAGGGCGGATCCTGATGGTCAATCCGGCTTTCAAACGCATGATGGACGTGGACGCGTGGTGCCTGAACAAGCGGCCCATCGAGGTCGTGCGCAACCACGACCTGCAGAGTGTGGTAGACGCCGCTATCGATTCGGCGCCGTCCCTGCACGAGGACGCCGTGTTCGACCTGACCCTGGAGTGGAACCAGCGCATCTTCCAGGTGCATCTGACCCCCATACGCATCGGGGAGCAGCTTCACGGGGTGGTTGCCGTGTTCCACGACATGACCGAACTGCGCCGCCTGGAGCAGGTCCGGAAGGATTTCGTGGCCAACGTGTCTCACGAACTCAGGACGCCGCTGACCTCCATCAAGGGCTATGTGGAGACGCTGCTGCACGGGGCGATGGAGGATAACGCCGCGCTGCGCCGATTCATGGCGTCCATCCAGCACCATGCCGACCGCCTCCAGGCTTTGGTGGAGGACCTGCTGCAACTGTCCAGCATAGAATCGGGTCGGTACGAGGTCGAATTCACGTCCTGCCGCCTGGACCGGGTCTCGGAACGGGTCGCCGAGGTATTCGCGAAACAGATCGACCGCAAGCAGCTGGCGCTCTCGTTCCGGTTCGAAACGGACAAACCGACGCGCGGAGACCCCGAACTCATGGAGCGGGCCCTGTCCAACCTGGTGGACAACGCCGTGAAATTCACGGAGAAAGGCGGTTCGATCGCCATCGGTACCGAGGAAAGAGGCGACGAGATTATCCTGTCGGTCGCCGACACCGGACCGGGCATTCCGTCCGAGGCGCTTCCCCGGATCTTCGAACGTTTTTTCAGGGTCGACCGGGCGCGGTCCAGGGCGCTCGGCGGAACCGGCCTGGGTCTGGCGATCGTCCGACACACCATGGAACTGCTCAACGGCCGGGCGTGGGTCGAGAGCAGGCTCGGCGAAGGCGCGACCTTCTACCTCTCCCTGCCCGTTTGGATCGAAGAAGAACCGTCCGAAGCGACCGGGCGCCCCGCGCAGACGCCGGGAGAATCGGTCACCGAAACTTCAACAGGCGGAACCACTTAGACCGCACCATTCCCCACTCGCGGCACGCGGTCGCATGTTACGGCCTGTTTTTTGGATCAAACACACATTTACCCTTGACAGTGCTTCCCTTCCGTTATTTATTGGGTACATAATCCAAAAAATCAATAAAACCATCGGGAACATGACCCCGATTCGCAGGACTCCGGCCAGACTTCTGAAGGCAGTCGCACGATGCGCGGACGCGCGCGTCTGACTGAACCGTTTCGAAGGAAGTTAGTGACAGGCGCGGCTTACTGTGCGTACGCGACGCAAGTACGTCTCGCCGTAGTTCCCGCCACGGCTACGCGCTGGTGCGGGCCGGTGGCAAAACCATTCTCCTCCAGGGAGGTAGGTATGGCAACCAGAGTAATTGTGATGTTGATCGCGCTTCTGGCGATCATTGAGGGGTTAGCAGGCGGCATGATAAATGATGGCGGGATCATAATGATCCTGATTGTACTTCTGGGTATCGTCTACGGCTTCATGGAGGTAGACGCTGAAGACGCGACGGACTACCTGGTCGTTACTATTGCAGTAGGCGCGGCGGCGGGCGCAGACGTGTTGAGCGGCATACCGGCCATCGGTATGTCCCTGGACGCTATGCTCGATCCGGCCAGTTCAGCGCTGTACGCCAGCGTGTTTTCCATCCTGATCATTCGTACGATCAACCGGCTCAAGGGATAGCCGGCCGGGCCCCGCCGCGGCCATCTGCGCTGCGGAGGTTTACACCGCCTGGCTTTCCCTGAGTGGATTCGCTATCAAGTACTTTAGGAGGTAGGTTATATGGCATCCCGGATAGTCGTTGCACTCGCGGTGCTGCTGGCGTTGCACGAGGGTCTGATAGCCAGCATGGTGCTTGACGGTATGGTCGTCGGGCTGTTGCTGGTCATCCTCGGCCTGTTGCACGCGCACCTGTCGGTCGACGCGGAAGACGCCACGGGCTACCTGGCGGTTACTATTGCCGTCGGCGCAGCGGCGGGCATGGACGTGCTAAGCAACATACCGGCCATCGGCGCGACCCTTGACGCGATCATCGATCCGGTCAGCACGGTCCTGTACGCCGGCGTCGTTACCATACTCCTGAAAAGGGCGAAGGCCCGTATAGGGTGGTAACAAAGAGATAGTCGGCGTAAAAAGTTACAGGCGGACCGGGGAAGAAACGACTTCCTTGGCCCGCCTGTTTTTCTTGTACTCCGGTCGTCCCGGGTACCGGTTGTGTCTCCCGGTACCGTTGTTTCTCGATCCGCTCAGTTCCGGGCGGTCAGCGCAGTCCGGGAAGCCGCGGAGCGCTTCATCTTCCGGTCCGCGTTAATCCTCACGGTCTCGCAGGCCCGTTCGTACAGTTCCCGCTGCGACTGGAAACGCCTTCCTGCTTTCTTCACGTACTTGTACGTCCCGTCCGACTGCAATTCGCGCGCCTTCGCGTTATCCTTCAGTTGTATCTTCAAATACGCCCACAACTCCGCTTGTAGCGCCCGGTCGATGACCGGGAACGATATCTCGACCCGCCGGTTGAGATTTCGGTCCATCCAATCCGCGCTGGAAAACAGGTATTCCGGGTCCCCGTCGTTGTAGAAATAGAACAGCCGCACGTGCTCGAGAAACCGGTCGACGATGCTGATGACGCTGATGTTCTCGCTCAATCCCGGGACGCCCGGTCTCAGACAGCATATGCCGCGGATGATCAGTTGGATCCGCACGCCGGCCTGGGAGGCCTGGTACAGGGCCACGATCATGTCCGGGTCTACGAGGGAATTGATCTTCGCGATCACCAGGGCCGGTTGCCCGGCGCGGGCCCGATCGCTCTCCCGCCGCAGCCGTTTCACCATGCCCTCCCGCATCGACGTGGGCGAAAGGATGAGATGGTGAAAGCGCGAGGGCAGCGCGTAGCCGGTCAGCAGGTTGAAAAGCTGCGTTACGTCCTCGCCGAATTCCTCCTTGTCGGTGAACAGGCCGAAATCGGCGTAGATGCGCGCTGTCTTGTCGTTGTAATTCCCCGTACCCAGGTGACAGTACCGGTGTATCCCCTCGCCCTCCCGGCGCACGACCAGGCAGGCCTTGCAGTGTACCTTGATGCCCGGTATGCCGTAGATGACATGGGCCCCCGCCTCCTCCAGCTGCCTGGCCCACTGGATATTCGCGGCCTCGTCGAACCGGGCCTTCAATTCCAGCAGCACCGAGACTTCCTTGCCGTTCTGCGCCGCCCGCGTCAACGCCCGGGTGATGGGCGAATTGGCGCTGACCCGGTACAGCGTCATCTTGATGGCGAGTACCTGGGGATCCTCCGCCGCTAACGAAACGAACCGGACCACCGCGTTGAACTGATGGAAGGGGTGATGCAGCAGGATGTCATCCTTCTTGATGGCCGCCCAGATGGAAGGCGCGCCTTCAAAGGACGTCGCTGGCTGGGGCGGGAAGGGTTCGTCCATGAGATCGGGCCGGTCGACGGCGTCGTACAGTTCTATGAGATCGGAAAAAGCGGTGAAACCTTCCGTGGGGTAGAGATCCTCCGGCTCCAGTTCCAACTCATCCACCAGGACGTCCAGAATGCGCGAAGACAGCTCAGGGTCGTACTGCAGCCGCACCGCGGCCCCGTTGCGCCGGTTGCGTATGCCCTCCTCGATGACCGTGAGCAGGTCCTCCGCGCCTTCCTCCTCGTAATCCACGTCGGCGTCCCGCGTCACGCGGATCGACGCGCAGTTCAGCACCTCGTAACCGTTGTAGAACAGGTCGAGGTTCATCTGGATGACGTCCTCCAGCATGAAGAACGCCTGCCGGCCGTTTTCGGACGGGAGTTCGAGGAACCGCGGCATGACCGAGGTGGGCAGGTGGATGACCGAGAGGTCCGTATGGGGGAAAACGGACTTCTGGATCTTGCGGATTTCGGCCACGAGGCAGAGCGTGCCGTTGGCCAGGTAGGGAAACGGATGGCCGGGGTCCACCGCCAGCGGGGTCACCACCGGCAGTATGGTCTTCCGGAAGTACTCGTCCAGATAGGCCTTCTGCGAAGCGCTGAGTTGGCCGGGCTCGAGAATGTCGATGCCTTGTTCGGTGAGTTGCGGGAAGATCTCGTTGATGAACAGGCCGTGCTGCTTGTTGACCAGTTCGTGCATCCTGGCCGAAAGCGCGGTCATCACCTCCCGGGGATTCAGGCCGTCGGCGGTCCGCGTGGACTGGACCTGCGCGTCGATCTGTCTCTTGACGCCGGCGACGCGGATCATGAAGAACTCGTCCAGGTTGGTGCTGAATATGGCCAGGAACTTCACCCGTTCCAGCAGGGGTACCGTCGGGTCGAGCGCTTCCTCCAGCACCCGCGCGTTGAACTCCATCCAGCTCAGTTCCCGGTTGAAGAAGTGTTCCGGGCGCCAGTAATCCGTCACCAGCGGCGCGACGGAAGGCCGGGGCTTGTGGGTGAACCGGCGCCCCGCTCTCTTCGAAGCGATGGTTCGAACCGTGGCGGTCCTGGTGTTGTTCCCATTCGGGGAAGACATGACTTAAGCCACCTGGAGGATGAACGGTCTCATGCTGCGTGGCGGGACCCGGCCCGACCGGGCCTGGTCAACCGGTCTCGTGCCGAATCAGATATCCATAAAGCAGGGCGGACGGCGTTTTTGTCAAGCCGTCTTTGACCCGCCGGTCGCATCCGACCGGAAAAAGCGAACTTTAATCACATCGTCATGGCCTTGTATGCTGTTCGTAACAGAATCGTCAAATAACCTGGCTATAATAGCGCCGTGTTCGATTCAAGCTGGCATTCAAGGCACCTGCAAGCGAACTGATTCGACGTATAATAAGGGGAGATGCCGTACATGACGAAGACATACCGGTTCCGGAACAGCCTTAAAGCGATATACGACAGTAGTTGGCTGGCCACATCGGCGCTGGCGGCGGCACTCGTGGTTGCACTCGCGCTCCTGGCGGGCACGACGATGGAGGTCCGCGGACAGTCGTCCATGGGCCGCATATCGGGTACGGTCGTCGACGCGGAGACGGGCGATCCGCTCATCGGCGCCACGGTGGTGGTGGGGGGACTGGAGCTTGGCGCGATGGCCGATCTCGAAGGCGCCTACCTGATCCGGAACGTCCCCGCGGGACAGCACACCGTCCAGGTATCCATGATCGGGTATGCGGAGAAGCGGGTCACCGAGATCCAGGTCGAACCAGGCCAGGTGAGCAGGATAGATATCGCCGTCGAACAGGAATTCATCCTGGCGGATGTGGTGGAAGTGACCGCCCGGGCCCTTGAGAACACGGAAGCGGCGCTACTCAAGCGCCGCCAAAACGCCCTTTCCATCAGCGATGCCATCAGCGCCGAGGATATCTCCCGGGGCGCCCAGGGCGATGTGGCCGCGGCCATGACACGCGTCACCGGCGCATCGGTGGTGGACGGCAAGTACGTCTACATCCGCGGACTGGGCGAACGCTACAGTACCGCGCAGCTGAACGGCACCTCCCTGCCGAACGCCGACCCCAACAGCAAATCGGTCCAGATGGACATCTTCGCGACGAACCTGCTGGACAACATAACCACGGAAAAGACCTTCACGCCGGACAAGCCGGGCAATTTCACCGGCGGCAGCGTCAACGTGAAGACCAAGTCCCTGCCTGAGTCGTTCACCATGTCCTTTTCCACGTCCACGAAGTACAACACCCAGTCCTCCTTCAAGGACATGCTGAGTTACGACGGCGGTGAATACGATTTCCTGGGTTTCGACGACGGCACCCGGGATATTCCCCTGCCCCTGCGGAATCCCGATGTGGAGATTCCCAGCATCACCAGCGCGCTTCGGGACCCGGAGGCCGCGCAACGCCTGGATCTGTATTCAAAGTCGTTTACCGACAAATCGATGACGCCGACCACCATAGTAGGCGGACTCGGCCAGAGCTACGCGTTTTCGATCGGCAATCAGACGGAGATCGCGGACCGTCCGTTCGGGATGCTGGGCAGCGTAAGCTACAGTCGGAACATCTCGGCCTACGGCAACGGCGCGTCCGGGATCTGGAAACGCGTGTCCCGGGAGTCCGAAGGGTTGAACAGGGAACGGTTCGCGACGGACATGAGCGGGTCCGAAGAAGCGCTCTGGGGGGGCCTCGTGAACGCGACCTACCAACCGAGCATCACCCACGAGATCGGCGTCAACGTGCTTTACAACCGCAGCGGTGAAAAACTGTCCCGATTTCAGACCGGCGCCTGGCCTTCCTCCCTGCCCGGTGAAAACGTGCGGTACGAGACCCGCGTGCTGTCCTTCATCGAGCGCGAGATGGGGTCGCTGCAGTTCCGAGGCAAGCACGTACTGACGTCCGTATCCAACATGGAAATCGAATGGACCGGCGCCTTCATCAGGTCGAACCAGGACGAGCCGGACCTGCGGTACTTCACCAACGAATTCCAGACGGTCGACGCGGCCGGCGAAGGCGCCCCGGACATCGACAGCTACACGATCGCCCTTTCCAATTACGCGGCGCCGACCCGTTACTTCCGAAACCTGGAAGAATCCAACCGGGACTTCAAGCTGGACATGACGCTGCCCTTTACGCCATGGTCCGGGCTCACTGCCCGCCTGAAGTTCGGCGGGGCCTACCTGGACAAGGACCATACCTTTCGGGAGCGGCGTTTCTCATTCCGCCAGGACAACCTGCGGTACCGAAACGACCCGGTGGTCTTCTTCTCCTCGGCGCGCACCGGGATCCTGCCCGATGAATTCCAGGACACACCCGGGTTTACCCGGTTCGGGAATTTCGTATCCGAGGACTCTGACCTGAAGAACAACTACGACGGCGAGCAGGAGATCCGGGCCGGTTACCTGATGCTGGACCTGCCGCTCACCAGGCGGTTCAAGGTCACAGGCGGCGCCCGGTACGAGTCCACCCTGCTGGACGTGGCCAGCCATGAAGCCTCGCTCACACCCGGCAGACTGGACGAGAAGGACTGGCTGCCCTCGATCAACACGGTGTACCAGGTCGTGGACAACATGAATGTCCGGGGCGCCTACAGCCGGACCCTGGCGCGTCCTTCCTTTCGCGAGCTGGCCCCTTTCGCATCTTTTCTCTTTGTCGGCGATTACATCTTCGTGGGGAACAGCGAGCTGAAGCGGACGCTGATCGACAATTACGATTTCCGTTGGGAATGGTTCAACCGTCCCGGCGAGATCTATGCCCTCAGCTATTTCTACAAGAAGTTCGAGAACCCGATCGAGCGCGTAATCGTGACGACGAACGGCGAAATCCAGTTTCAAAATGTCGACAGGGCCCTCGTCTCCGGGCTGGAACTGGAGTTTCGGAAGCAGCTCGACCAGATCCATCCGTCCCTGAGCAACTTCCAGATCGGCGGCAACCTGTCCCTGATCAGGTCCCAAGTGGATATCGCGCCGTCGGAACTCGCCATCATCCGGGCGCTCGATCCCGGTGCGGCGGAAACCCGCAAGCTGCAGGGCCAGTCTCCCTACGTAGTCAACATCGACGCCATGTATGACAACGCGGACACCGGTACCCTGGTGAGTTTCCACTACAACGTCTTCGGCGAAAGGCTTTCCGAAGTGAGTACGGGCGGGACGCCCAACGCTTTCGAACAGCCCGCGGGCATGCTGGACATCACGGGTTCGCAACGGCTGTGGGACCGGGTAACGCTGAAGTTCTCCGCCAAGAACCTGCTGGATCCGGATATTAAGAAGGTGCATCCGTTCAACAACGAGGAGTTTATCCGCAGTCTGTACAAGCGGGGGCGGACGTTCTCCCTGGGTTTCTCGTACGGGATATGACCGCGGCCGACCGGCGCGGACGATCATGATTTTACCATCTCTGCGCAACCGCAAGCCCTTTAAGGAGAAGGTATGTTTCGATGGATATCCATCGCCTTAGTTTCCGCATCATTGGTTTTCCCGGTCCACGCGGAAGCACAATCCCCCACCCTTCCGTTAGTGACCATCGCCGACGCAGACATCGTCGGCAACACATCCTTCACCTCAGACAACACGTACCTGCTGTCCGGCCTGGTCTTCGTCGAAGACGGCGAGACGCTGACCATCGAGGCGGGCACAGTAATCAAGGCCCGTCCCACGAACACCGAGGGCGAGGATACGGCCCTGATCGTGGCCCAGGGCGGCAGGATCTTCGCCGACGGCACGGCCGAAAACCCCATCGTCTTCACGGCCGAAGCGGACAATGTCGACGATCCCGACGACATCCTGCTGTCGTCCCCCACCGCTTCCCGAGGGTTGTGGGGCGGCGTCATCATCCTGGGCCGTGCGTCCATCAACACCGCCACCGGTGAAAACAACATAGAAGGCATCGATGCGACGACCGAACCGCGGGGCATATACGGCGGTGGACCGAATCCCAACGACGATGACAACTCGGGCGTGCTGCGGTACGTGTCGATCCGCCACGGCGGCGCGGTCATCGGAGCGGACAACGAGATCAACGGACTGACCATGGCCGGCGTGGGCCGCGGTACCACCATCGAGCATGTGGAGGTGTTCTACAACCAGGACGACGGCTTCGAATGGTTCGGCGGCACGGTGAACACGCGTTACCTGATATCCGCTTTCGCGGGCGATGACGCTTTTGACTACGACGAGGGCTTCCGGGGCGAGCACCAGTTCTGGTTCTCGATCCAGGACCCCTCCCTGGGCGACCATGCCGGCGAGCACGACGGCGGTACGGACCCCGAGGACGGCA
The DNA here is from genome assembly GCA_965207085.1 of bacterium. Classification (GTDB taxonomy): domain Bacteria; phylum JAAXHH01; class JAAXHH01; order JAAXHH01; family JAAXHH01; genus JAAXHH01. The sequence continues at coordinate 2,105,846 of CBDBLQ010000002.1, forward strand.
CGCCCTACGCCCGTCCCACGATCATGAACGCCACCTACATCGGCCGCGGCGCTTCGTCGACGGGCGGCAAGGACAACAACGCCCTTATCTTCCGCGACAACGCGGGCGGGAGATATTTCAACAGCATCTTCACCGAGTTTCAGGGCCACATGCTGTCGATCGAGGACCTGGATCCAACCCGCGGCGCGCAGGACAGCAAAGCGCGTATGGACGCGGGCGACCTGGCCTTCCAGTACAATATCCTGGGCAGGTTCGGTGCCGGGATTTCGCCTGCGGACCTGGGAGGCGATCACCACACCAGAGCACTGCTCGCTAACCAGGGCAACGCGAACCGGATCACGGACCCGCAGTTGCAGGGCATCAGCTGGAACCGGAACTTGGGGCTTGATCCTCGACCCGGCAGCGCCAGTCCCGCATGGGATGCGAGCAGGCTCATGGAAGAACCCCGGAGCAGCGGGTTCTTTACGGATGTCGATTACGCGGGCGCTTTCGGAACGGAAAACTGGGCGAAGAAATGGTCGGCACTCGCAGCTTTGGGCTATTTCAGCACCGCGCCGGCGCCTGTACCGCCGGAACCGGTTGAACCCGGAATAGATGCGCCCGGCGCCTTCAGCCTGGCGCAGAACAGTCCGAACCCCTTCGCCAAGGCCACGAACATCGATTACACCGTATCTTCGACGAGTCATATACTGATCGAGGTGTTCAATCTCCTCGGCCAGCGGGTGGCGACGGTGGTGAACGGTATTCGGCTTCCGGGGCACTACACCGAGCGCTGGGACGCGCAGCATCTCTCGAGTGGCGTGTATTTCTATCGCTTCGAGGCTACCGCGGATGGACGGACCGCCCACGTCTTCAACAGTAAGATGACCCTGTTGAAGTGATCCGGACCTTATGTTTTCACACGTTGCCCTCGTCGAATCATGCCCGGATAAGACCCGATCCAGGACCCCCGGATGACCGGTCGCGCCCATAGACGCCGGATTGACCGGCGCCGCTTGCTGGACCTGTTGATTGGCCGGCTCGCAGCCCTTGGCGGCGTGGTGTTGATCCTGACCATCCTGTCGGTATTCGCGGTGATTCTGTGGGTAATCTACCCCTTGTTCACGTCGCCTGGGGAATATCGCTGGGGCGTTTCCGGACCCGATGGCATAGCATCCGGATACCGCATCCTGCCGCTGGTCTTCGGGACCTTGAAAGGCGCGGCATACGCCCTGCTTTTTGCGGTGCCCGTTTCGGTGCTCGCCGCGGTCTACGCGTCGCAGGTCCTGCCTCGGGCGCTGAAGGAAAGACTGAAACCGCTGGTGGAAATCATGGCCGCCGTGCCGAGTGTCGTGCTCGGTTTCATCGGCGGCGTCTGGCTCGCACCGGTCCTGGCGTCCCACGTCTTTGCCCTCTTTCTGGCACCGGTATTCATTTCAGGCACGGTGGTGGCCGCTTTTCTCATCAGGCACCATGTCCCGGCCGGGTTCCGGGCGTTCAATCCTCCGGGCCGAGAAATCTGGCTGCTTCTGGTTGCCGTGCTCGCCGGGGGATGGCTGGCCCTGGAATGCGGGGCTTTACTGGAGGCCGCCTGGCTGCGGGCCGGCTACGAAACCTGGTTCGTGGAAACCCTTGGACTGACCTATACGCAGCGGAATGCGATCGTCGTGGGCATGGTCATGGGTCTGGCTGTGACCCCGATCATATTCACCCTGTCCGAGGAAGCGCTTTCCGCCGTGCCCCGCTCGTTCCTGGAAGGATCCATGTCACTGGGGGCCACGCGCTGGCAGACCGCCGTGCGGGTCGTCCTCCCCGCCGCGGGATCCGGCATACTGGCCGCCGTCCTGCTGGGATTCAGCAGGGCGATCGGGGAGACCATGATCGTCCTGTTCGTCTCGGGCAATATCCCGGTGATGGACTGGTCCGCCTTCTCCGGATTCCGGGCCCTGTCCGCCAGCGTGGCCCTCGACCTGCCGAACGCCGCGCGGGACGAAAGTCTCTACCGGGTCCTGTTTTTCGCCGCCTTTCTCCTGCTCGTTTCAACCTTCGCGATCAACACCGTGGCCGAGTTGGTGCGACGACGACTTAGACGGCGGTATGCTTGAGCGCCGGATGTGTTCCCTCCTCTCGCAAGGAGATACAATGGGTTCGAGATGGTCCAAGGATGACGCCCTGATCTGGCTGTCCGGCGGCGCCCTGGTCCTCGGTTTCCTGATGGTGGCGGGGCTGATCCTGGTGATCCTCGTGCACGGACTGGGCCTGTTCTGGCCCCAGGAACTGACCCGGTACGTTATGCGCGACGGCAGGATTGTCCTGGGCTATGAGACGTCCCGCGTGCGCGTCCGGACCATCGACGCTGAGGGTGCGCGGTCCGTTGCGTACCGATTGAGGATCCGGGTCGGCGACCGGGTACGCTATCCGGACGAATACGTCTGGCTGGAGGAAGGCCGGATCGCAGGACGGGAGGCCCCCCCCGAGGCCGTGGTCGTGGAGCGGGTTCGGGGCGGGGATTTCTTCGGCTTCCTGGATTCGTTCGTGGACGATGGTACGGTCGTCGCCCGGGGCTACGAAGCCGTTCGGGCCCATTACCAGGAGCAGTCCCCGGAACTGGAGCGCCTGCGCAGGCAAAGGGCGCTGTCCATCGTCCTGTCTTCGGCGGATGGCCGGAAGCACGCCATCTCCCTCGCGAACGTCCAGCGGATGTACGCACCCAATGCGATGACCGCGTGGACGAGGATCCGCCACTACATGGTCGGCGCCTGGTCCTACCTGTGGACGCCTCCGCGGGACGAGAACCGGCTGGGAGGAGTCTATCCGGCGATTTTCGGCACGGCGGCGATGGTCATCCTCATGTCAGTCGTCGTCATGCCCTTTGGCGTGCTGGCGGCCTTCTATCTGCGAGAATACGGGAAACCGGGTCCGTTCCTGAACGCGGTGCGGATCGCCGTGAACAGCCTGGCCGGGGTTCCCTCCATCGTATTCGGGGTTTTCGGACTTGGTTTCTTCGTGTATTTTCTGGGAGGAACCCTGGACCGTCTGTTCTTCCCGGCGGATCTCCCGGAACCGACTTTCGGCCGCGGCGGCATCCTCTGGTGCGCGCTGACCCTGGCCCTGCTGACCCTGCCCGTGGTCATCGTGGCTGTGGAGGAGGGCCTGGCCGGTGTGCCCCCGGGACTCCGTGAAGCGTCCCACGCCCTGGGCGCGACGCGATTCGAGACCCTCTGGCGTGTGGTCGTTCCGGTGGTGCTGCCGTCCATGCTTACGGGCCTGATCCTGTCCGTGGCGCGGGCGGCCGGTTCCGTGGCGCCGCTGATGATCACGGGGGTCGTGGCTTTTTCCACCGAGTTGCCCGTGGACGGCGCTTGGCCTTTCGTGCACCTGGAACGGGAGTTCATGCACCTGGGGTTTCATATCTTCGACACGGGTTACAGGCCGGGCGGAGGGGAGGCGTATCTGCCCATGGCGTACACATCCACCCTGTTGCTGCTGGCCATCGTGGTCGCGCTGAACGCCGCGGCGATTGGGCTCAGAAGCCGGCTGAGGAGACGCTATTCACTGGCATCGGCGTAGACCGATGTTCCCGCGGTTCGTACTTACAGCGCAGCGCCATAGGTGTTCCCGGAGCGCGCACATGCAGCGCGCACAAGTGACGTGCATAAGCAACACGTATAAGAGGTTCTGGCAAATGACCACGGAAAACGCGTCGGTCGCGCCGAAGATCCTGCGTGAGGAAACGATCATCGATGTCGAGCGCGTTTCCTTCTGGTATGGAGACCGGGCCGCGCTGAAGGACGTGACCATGGCGATCGACCGCCAGGTCATCACGGCCTTTATCGGCCCGTCAGGCTGCGGAAAGACCACCCTGCTCAGGTTGATCAACCGCATGAACGACCTCGTACCCCAGGGCCGCATGACGGGTACGATCCGGATGAACGGCGTGGACATCTACGGACCGGACACCGACGTCACGCGGCTGCGACGGCGCGTGGGCATGGTCTTCCAGCAGCCGAATCCCTTCCCCAAGTCGATCTACGAGAACGTGGCCTACGGTCCCAGGATCCATGGCGTGAAGTCCGGCGGTTTCCTCGACGAGATCGTGGAACGGTGCCTGCGCCGGGCCTTCCTGTGGGACGAGGTCCAGGAACAGCTCGAGGAGCGCGCCCTCGGGCTTTCACTCGGACAGCAGCAGCGGCTTTGCATAGCGCGGGCGATCGCCGTCGAACCGGAGGTCCTGCTCATGGACGAACCGTGCTCGTCGCTGGATCCCGTCGCCACGTCCAGGATCGAGGAATTAATGCTTGATCTGAAGGACGATTACACCATTGTTATCGTGACGCACAACATGCAGCAGGCGGCGCGTGTGTCCGAGTACACCGGGTTCATGCTCAAGGGCGAACTGGTGGAAATGGGCGTGACCGACGCGATGTTCACCACACCCCGCGACCGGCGCACGGAGGACTACATCACGGGCCGTGCGGGATAACGCGGCGGAAGGATAGTGCGGCGGCCGGCTGGCGCCGCGGCCTGAATCCCCTGGACAGCGACCATGGAAACCCAACTTCAACAACAGCTGGAAAGCCTGAGGTCCGCCCTGCTGAGTATGGCGGCGCTGGTCGAGGAACAGATTGCCCGGGCGGTCACCGCTTTCATGGAACGCGACGTCGGCTTGTGCGATCAGGTTATCGCCGGCGATGGGCCCATCGACGCCATGGAACTGGAGATCGACGAGCAGTGCATCCGGCTGCTGGCGCTCCAGCACCCCATCGCGCGGGACCTGCGCTTCGTCGCGGCCAGCATGAAGATCACGATCGACCTGGAGCGGCTGGGCGACATCGCCGTCAATATTTCCAAGAAAACGAAACAGCTCGCCGAGTTGCCTCTCCTGAAGCCGCTCATCGACCTGCCGCGCATGGCGGACCTTTCCCAGTCCATGGTCAAGGACAGCCTCAACGCCTTCGTGCGCGGAGACGAGCAGCTGGCCGTGGACGTCTGCGACAGGGACGAGGAGGTCAATCAGCTGCAGGACCAGATCTTCGAGGAACTGCTGGCCTGCATGAAGGAGGATTCAGGGTCGGTGCCCCAGGCGATGCAACTGATTTTCATTTCCCGCCACATCGAACGCTTGGCCGATCACGCCACGAACATCGCCGAAGGGGTGGTGTATTTCTCCCAGGGCCGCGTGATCAAGCATCATGCGGTTGACGATCCGAGTCCGTCGTCCATTCGTCAAGAATCCGGTGGGCCTGCGTGACGGTGTCCACCTGCACGAGGCTGGTCCTCAGGTGGGATGCGTTGGGGAAGCCTTTGAAGTAGGAGGCGAAGAACTTGCGCATTTCCATCACGCCCACCTTCTCCCCCTTGTATTCCACCATCATGCCCAGGTGGTCCCGGGCAAGCCGGACGCGCTCGGTAAACGTCGGTGCGCGCGCGCCGGAGAAGATGTAGGGGTTGTCTCTCGCGGCCCGGGCGATCATCACGCCTGCGCATCCCGTCTCTTCCGCCATGCGCACCGCGTCCTCATAGGTGAACACGTCGCCGTTTCCGAAGATCGGCACGGGGGAGACTTCCACGGCGCGGGCGATCCATGACCAGTCCGCGGTCCCGTTGAACTTCTGCGCCACGGTGCGGGCGTGCACCGCCACGGCGTGGGCGCCGGAATCGGCGGCGCGTTTCACCACCTCCAGGATGCTGATGTTGTCGTGGTCCCAGCCCAGCCGCGTCTTGATGATGACGGGAATCGAGACGGCCTCGGCCACGTTGCGCACCGCGTTCATCATCCGGTCGATGTCCTTGAGGAAGGCGGCGCCGGAATCGGAACGCAGGATCTTGGGCACGGAACACCCGAAGTTGATATCCATGATCTGCGCGCCTTTTTCCTCCAGCACCAGCGCGCCTTCCACCATGCGGCCGATGTCGTTCCCGTAGATCTGCGCCGCGAGCAGCGACATCCCGGTATCGCGGTAGATATCGGCGTCGCAGAAGTTCATCATCTGAAGCGTCTTAGGGTTCTTGTGGAGAATGGCGTTGCAGTTGATGAATTCCACGCCGACCATCTGCGCGCCCATCTTCGCACAGATCAACCGGAACGGCCAGTTGCTGATGCCTGCCATCGGCGCCAGCGTGAGGATCGGCATGCCCGGCCTGAGCGATTTTACGCGATGAGGACCTATGGCGATTTCGTGGGTCATGGGTGCGGGACGTTTTCGTGTTTACACCTGCATTTTAACCAAGTCCGCGCGTAACGCCAATTGACAGCCGGGCGTTGCGCGGAGAACGTTCAATCGCGTTCAAAGTAAGCCGGGGCGCCGACTGGTCGCAAGGTCTTTGTCTGCCCGCTCGCAGGCCGAAACGTTGGTGCGATTCACTACCTGCCCGTAGTCACCGCCGACCTATGGAAGGACATGCTCTTCGGCAAGTTTGAGTGGATCAACGACAGGGAATATGGTACAGCCAGGGGCGATAGCGGCGAGAACACGAACATATACGCCCTGCAGCCGGGCGTCGAATGCTGAGCAGCGGTAAACAGCCGATTCAGATTCCGGCGGCCGCGATCAGTGCATGGCGATTCCATCACTGAAGGGCGTGGTCGGTATGTGCCGCTCGTCGAGGGCCATTCCCAGGCGGGAAAGACTTTCAGGATCTCCCCAGGCCAGGACGGATTTGCCGGTGCGCGTTTCGTCCAGCACGCGGCTGATGCACCGGTTGAAGAAGGGCTTCGCCGGAAACATCACGCTGACCCGGTCCGAGTCTCCCCGGCACCACTTGAACACCCTGTTGCCTTCGAATCCGCGGTAAATCAGGACCATATTCTACCCCTTTCCGAAAGCATCACCGGACTACTAAACAAAAGATAAGCACAAATCGGCAATTTGTCAACTTTTTGTCGATTTTTACTTTAAATCCGGACCAAGAACGCGTTTTTACGCAGGATTCCGCGATTTTTGCCACATACCGGGCGAACTGACGTTGAATTCCAGTAAACGCGATCCTCGATGCTCTACAAGCCTTTAGTCGGAAAAGGTCTGCAGAAATCCGCAGAAAACAAAAAACCACCTTCGAAGGCTATGGGTCTCCCGATCACCCGCCTTCCGGTTTCGGCATGACCGCGCCGCAGATCCTGCAGGTTCGGTGTTTCTCGCTGCTGAAGAACCGGTTCATGACGGGCGGCAACTGGCTGACGATGTCTTCCAGTTCGAAACGTTCCTCGTAGAGTTTCTCCCCGCAGCTTTCGCAATACCACATGAACCCGTCGATCTCACCCTGTCTCCGCCTGGTTTCCATGACCATGCCCACGGTGTCCGCCGGCCGCTGGGGCGAATGCGGAACCCCGGCGGGAAGGAGGAAGATCTCGCCTTCCCGGATCGGGATGTCCACCGGCTTTCCGTCGTCGATGATCTTCAGGACGATATCGCCCTCCACCTGGTAGAAGAACTCTTCGCCTTCATTGTAGTGGTAGTCCTTGCGTGCGTTCGGTCCGCCGACGACCATGACGATGAAGTCTTCGGCCTCCGTATAGACGCATTGGTTGCCGACCGGAGGCTTGAGCAGGTGCCTGTGTTCGTCTATCCAGGCCTTGAAGTTGAATGGAGCCGTTACGGCCATGATCGGACCTCCTTGTTCAGATCGTAGCGATGCACTTCAATTCGATGGCAATTTGGGTGGGGAGCCGGGTAACCCCGACCGTGGTGCGGCAGGGCTGATGCTCCCGGAAATACTCGCGGTAGATCCGGTTGAATGCCGCGAAGTCCTTTTCCATGTCGGTGAGGTACACGGTGATGTCCACGAGGTTCTCCCAGGCGCTGCCCGCGTCTTCCAGGATGGAGCGGACATTGTGGAACACGGCGTGGCACTGCTGCTCGATATCGTAGGACGCGATCTCGCCGTCCGGCCCCAGGGTCACGCCCGGAATGTCCTGACGGTCCCTGGCGCGGGGCCCGATGCCCGACAGGAACAGCAGATTCCCCACCCTTCGGGCATGGGGATAGGGTCCCACGGGTTCGGGGGCCCGGTCGGAATCGTAATGCTGCTGCATGGCCATGTCTCCGCGGTCCGTCTGTTCATGTGGGATACCGTTCGTCCCGTCTATATTTTCCGCTACATCTTGATGCACACGTTCTTGGCCTCCGTGAAGAACCGCAGGGCCTCGAACCCTCCCTCACGGCCCACGCCCGACTGCTTCATTCCGCCGAAGGGCGTGCGGAGGTCCCGCAGCATCCAGCAGTTGATCCAGATAATGCCCGCGTGCAGGCGTTCGGCCACGCGGTGGGCACGGCCCAGGTTGTCGGTCCAGACCATGGCGGCCAGGCCGTAGGGCGTGCCGTTGGCCTGGGACACCGCTTCGTCGTCGGAATCGAAGGGCAGTAGCGTCACCACGGGACCGAAGATCTCTTCCTGGTTGGTCCGGCAGTCCGGCGGCAGGCCCTCGATCACCGTGGGCGCGACGAACCACCCGTCCCGGCAGCGGCCGTTTAACCGCATCCGTTGCCCGCCGCAGAGGATCCGTCCGCCTTCTTCCCTGGCCAGTGCTACGTAGGACAGGATCTTGTCCATGTGCGCCTCGGACACGACGGCCCCGAGCCGGTTGCCGGCATCCCTCGGATCCCCGACGGCCAGGCCGCGGGTCCGTTCGACGAAATCGTCCCTGAAGGTCTCGAACAGGGGCCGTTCGACGAGGATGCGCGGACCACACAGGCAGATCTCTCCCTGGTTGGAGAAGGAGGACAGCAGGGCGGTCTGCAGCGTATCCTCATAGGGGCAGTCCGCGAAGACGATATTCGGGTTCTTGCCGCCCAGCTCGAGAGAAACACGCTTGAAGTTCGGCGCGGCCGCGGCCGCGATGCGCCTGCCCGTCGCCGTCCCGCCCGTGAAGGAAACGACCGGAATGCCGGGGTGGTCCGCCACGGCGGCGCCCGCCTTGTGACCGTAGCCGTATACGATGTTCAGCACCCCGGCGGGCAGTCCCGCTTCAATGCATAACCTGGACAGCAGGAACGCGGTCGTGGGCGTCAGTTCCGACGGTTTGCCGATCACGCAGTTGCCGGCGGCCAGCGCCGGCGCGATCTTCCACGTCAGCAGGTAGAGGGGCAGGTTCCAGGGGGAAATGCACCCGGCGAGGCCGATCGGCGCCCGGAGGGTGTAATTGAGGGCGGAATTGCCCATGGCGTGGGCGTCGCTGGCGAAGTGCTCGATGGCCGTCGCGTAGAACCGGAAGTTGCTCGCGGCGCGGGGGATGTCCACCGTTTCCGCCAGGGCGACCGGTTTGCCCGTATCGTCCGATTCCGCCAGGGCCAGTTCCTCCCGGTTCTTCTCGATCAGGCCGGCGATGCGGAGGAGATGGCCGGATCGTTCCTGGACGGACAGGGACGACCAGGCAGGGAACGCCTTTTCCGCGGCAGCGACCGCGTCCTCGACGTCCTGCTTGCCGGAGTCGGGCGTCCTGCCGATCACGGCGGCCGTGGCGGGTTCGATATTGTCCAGGTAAGCGCCGCCGACCGGCTCGCGCAATTCGCCGCCGATGTAGTTGAGTACATGCATATTGCTGCGAAACCGCCGGAAATGTGGTCTTGGATACGTCAGGCCAGGTGCGCCGCGCCAGGTAACGGGTTAATGTAGAATGGTCCTGCAGCCCTGTCAAGGCGGCGAACGGCCGTCCATCACGATCACGCGCCGCCATGTTCCGCACGCAGGACGTCATCCGCGCGCAGGGCGTCATCAGGGCGTCAACCGCGCGCCGAGTCGTTCCTCGACGAGCCGTTCCGCCCTGTTCCAGTCGACCTGGTCCGCCGCGGTGATGGAGGCGCAAAGCTCCTGGAGGATACCTTCCTGGATCTCCCCGCGGTGCAGTGCCTCGCTGTAGGGTAACCGGTGGAACGACACCATGGAATACCGCGGGATGAACCGTTCGGGATACTTCCGTTCCAGCAGGAAACCCACTTTCTGCCGCAGCTGGAAACCGGGGTCGCTGACCAGGTCGCGCATCTCGACATAATTGGTCAGCGCCATGTCGGCGATGGCATCCGTGTCTTCCTTCCTGCGGCGCCCAAAGGACTCGAATACGCTCCCCCAGTCCGGCCAGTGCGCCTCTATACACTCGTCGAGGACGGTGCAGTCTTCGAAAGCGCAGTTCATCCCCTGGCCGAAGAACGGCACGATCGCGTGGGCGGCGTCACCCAGGAGCAGCACCCGGTCGCGGTAATGCCAGGGAAAACACTTGAGGGTGACCAGGGAACCGGTCGGATTGTCGCGGTACAGGGTGGTCAGATCGGGCATCAGCGCTGTCGCGTCGGGAAACTGCATCGTGAAGAAGTCCAGTATCTGGCGCGGGTCCAGGAGACTGGCGAAACTGTACTCTCCTTCGTGGGGGAAGAAGAGGGTGCAGGTGAAACTGCCGTCCAGGTTGGGGAGCGCGATGAGCATGTACAGGCCCCGCGGCCAGATATGGAGGGCATTGCGCTCCATCCGGTACGCGCCGTCCGGTCCGGCGGGAATGGTCAGTTCCTTGTAGCCATGGGTCAGGTACTGCTGGGAGAGGTCGAACCGGCCCACGTTCATCATGGCGGTCCGAATGGCCGATGCCGAGCCGTCCACGCCGATGATCCGGTCGGGGCGGAGGGAGTGGACGTGATTGGTCGCGTCGTCGCGGACGTACAGCACGCCGGTACGGAATTCCAGCCCGGTGCACCGGGCGTTGAAATGCAGCCGCACGCCGTCCTGCCGTTCCGCGGCGCTTAGCAAGTACCGGTTCAGTTCACCGCGGGAAACGGAGTAGATGACCTCGTCCTCCCGCTGGCCGTAGGGCTGCAGGGTCCGTTCGCCTTCCACGGGATGGATCAGCCGTCCCACCATGGGTATCGCCATGCCCAGGACTTCGTCTTGCAGGCCTGCCTGCTCCAGCGCATGAAGGCCCCGCGCCGACATGGCCAGATTGATCGACCGGCCCGCCTGGCCGGTCCGACCCGCCTGGTCCAACTGGCCCGGATGGCCGGCTTGATCGGCGCTGGCCGTTCCGCGGCGGATGTCGGGCCGCTTCTCGTACACCTCGATCCGGAATCCGCGGCGGGCGAGGAAAACCGCCAGCAGGGATCCGGCAAGGCCCGCGCCGATCAGGGTTACGGTCTCCCGTTTTACTCCCATGAAAACCCTCGATTGCCTCCGGACCGGAAGGAGAACCGGCTGAACCGGCCCGCTCAGTCTACTCGGACCGTTCGGCCCACCCGGCTCCTCCGGCTCAGTCTACTTGCCCGGTTCGCCCGGCTCGACCTGCCCGTTAAGCCCGCTCCATGTCCTCCGCCATGACCTCCACGAAACGGCGGACGTCCGTATAACTGTTGTACAGCGGTACGGGAGCGACGCGGATCACGTCGGGCTCCCGCCAGTCGCACCAGATGCCGCGTTCCGTCAGATGCCGGTGCACACGGCCGCCTCGCGGTCCCGTCCTGAGCGAAAGCTGGCATCCGCGCTCTTCCGGGTCGGACGGCGTGATGATGGCCAGTTCATCCGGGAAGCGGTCCCGGATCAGGTGTTCCAGGTACCCGGTCAGCCTTTTGCTCTTTTCGCGCACCCGGGCCATGCCCGCCTCGTCGAAAAGCTCCAGCGAGGCGCGCAGGACCGCCAGCGGGAGAATGGGCGGATTGCTGAGCTGCCAGCCTTCCGCGCCCGGGATCGCCTCGAAAGCCGGGGGCATCCGGAACCGGGTGGACTTGTCGTGTCCCCACCATCCGGCGAACCGGGGCAGGTCGTCTCTCCGTCCGTGCCGTTCGTGGACGAAGCACCCGCCTACGCAGCCGGGTCCGCCGTTCAGGTACTTGTAGGAACACCAGACGGCGAAATCCACGTCCCAGTCGTGAAGCCGCAACGCGAGATTCCCGATGGCGTGAGCGAGGTCGAAACCCACGACGCAGCCCTGACGATGGGCCGCCGCCGTGATCTGTTCCATGTCAAAGACCTGGCCGGTCAGGTAGTTCACTCCGCCCAGGAAGACCAGGGCGATGGACTCGCCTTCCCGTTCGAGCAACTCCTCGATGTCCCCGGTGCGGACTGTGTCCTCCCCTTCCCGCGGCCGCAGTTCGATCACGCTCTCCGCGGGGTCGTAACCGTGCCAGGCCGCCTGCGAGGCGACGGCGTACTGGTCGGATGGAAAGGCGGCGTCTTCGACGAGGATGCGATATCTCTCCGGAGTCGGACGGTAGAAGGAGACCATCATCAGGTGGAGATTCACCGTGAGGGTGTTCATGGCGACGACTTCACCGGGCAGGGCGCCGGCAAGCCGGGCCAGCGGATCCGCCAGCGCTTCGTGGTAAGGCATCCAGGGGTTCTCCCCCTTGAAGTGCCCTTCGACGGCCAGGCTCCGCCAGTCGTCGAGTTCCCGTTCTACGTAGTCCCATGCGGCGATGGGCTGGAGTCCGAGCGAATGGCCCACCAGGTAGACCGCCTCCTCCCCGTTTCCGGCCCTCGGGAAGTGAAATCGCGACCGGAAGGTCGAAAGCCCATCCCCGGCGTCCGTCTCGTCGGCGTGCATTCGCTGGTCGGCGCTCATTCGCTGGTCGGGTCGCGTGTCCATGGCTAGTCGTTCCCACCGAAAAACCGGTCTGCTTCCAGGTCCAGCCAGGCGAGTGCGGAGCGGTACAGCAGCCTGGACTTGACGTCATCGTCCAGGTGCCTCATGGATTCGATCATCCTGCCCGGCACCGCTTCACCCAGCGGGAAGGGATAGTCCGATCCCATCGCGAGGTGGTCCGGTCCGATGAGCTGGATCAGGTAGTCCAGGATGCGGCTGTCGTGGACGAGGGAATCCAGGTAGAATCGGCCCAGGTAGTCGCTCGGCAGCACGTCGTTGTCCACCGCGCAAAGGTCGGGACGGATCTTGAACCCGTAGTCGATCCGTCCGATGGTCGCGGGAAAGGATCCGCCGCCGTGGGCAAAGGCCACGCGCAGGTCCGGGAGGCGCTCGAGCACTCCGCCGAAAATCATGGAACAGATTGCCCGGGAGGTCTCGGCGGGCATGCCCACCAGCCAGGGCAACCAGTACTGCTCCATGGACTCCTGTCCCATGATGTCCCAGGGATGGATGAACACCGCCGCGCCGAATTCAGCCGCTGCTTCGAACACCGGAAAAAGATGGGGCTCGCTCAGGTTGTTGCCGTTGATGTGGGTCCCGATTTCAATGCCGGACAGCCCCAGTTCCCGGACGCACCGCTCCATTTCCCGGATGGCCAGTTCGGGCGCCTGCATGGGCACCGTACCCAGGCCGATGAAACGCCGGGGCCAGGTACGGACTACATCGGCGATGTGGTCGTTGAGCATGCGGGAAAGGTCCAGCGCGTCCGCCGGCTGCGCCCAGTAGCTGAACATCACGGGAACGGTGGAGAGGACCTGGACGTGCACGCCGGCGTCGTCGCATTCCCCGATCCGGGTAGGCGGGTCCCACGAGTTGGCCTGGACCTCGCGGAACTGCTTGCCGTCGATCATCATGCGCGCGCATCCCGGCCTGTAATGGTCCAGTTCGACGAACCCGCCGTACCCGTACCGCTTGTGCAGATCGGGCCAGTTCTCCGGCAGGATATGGGTGTGGATGTCGATCTTGGGTATGGGGTTGGGACCGGTATATACGCACATGGTTCCAGGAAAGGTTCTGGGGCGGCGTCGGGGCTTCCGGACCGCCTCCCCGAAGCAGTTGCGTCGCAGTTTACGGCGACGCGTTCCGTTTTGTGAAAGGGACGGTCTCTACAGCATCAGGATAACGGGAAACGCGCGTTATTGTCAAGGTCATGATGGCCGGTCCAAGACCTGGCGATAGGGGCCCAGGTCGATACCCGGGAAGGCCCGTGCGAGGAGGCCGAGGGTCTGTTCCGTGTAGTAGGGGTGACCGGGTTCGGGCCAGCCGAACAGCGACCGGACGCGCGGGGTGGTACTTGATATGAAGGGCATCATGTGTTCCCGCTCGCCATAGATGAACGGATTCGAGAACCGGGTCCACCGGTCGGTGTCGCGGCGGCACATGGAAAGGGTCCAGAAGGCCCGCTGTTTTCGCCTGTTCTGAAAGGGCTGCGCCGAATGAAGCAGGTAGGAGGAATAGAAGAGCGTGCTTCCCCTCGGACCTACGGCGGGAACCGGATCCTGCAGGCCGGCCTCTCGGATGTCGCGTACGTGGCTGACACTGGCCATGTTGCCCGTTTCCCATCCCCGGGCGAAAACCTCGGCCGCCCGCGTGTGCGAGCCGGGTACGAGCAGCATGGGCGCGCCGTCGTCGACGACGTCATGGAGATACACGCCGGAGTTGATGTAGGAGAACCGCGCGGCGTCCTCGGACGGGGGAAGGACGCAGTTCGTGTTGTGGTCGACGTGGTATCCGCTCCAGGATTCGTCGGGATACCGCTCGTCCACCGGTCCGGTGCGCATGAACAGGTGGGCGTTGCAGTAACTCGCCCGGTCACCCAGGAACAGCTCGTAAAGATCGAGGTAGCGGTCGTTCTCGATGAGCCGGTCGAGGGCCGGATCGCCTACGGGAAACTGGGACCGTCCCACCACTTCGTCCTGCTTCGTGGTGAACCCGTCTCCCACGGAAGCCTGTTCGCCCCGTTCGAAGTCTTCGAGCCAGGACGCGAAGGACTTGCCGTAGAAGTTTCGCTCCATGGCCTCCAGCGCGGCGTCCATTTCTTCGGCGCTGAAGACGTCGGGAACGAGGATGAAACCGTCGTGTTGAAACTGTTCCAGCATGTCGCACCCCCTGGATTGGGCAGGACCCGTCCTAGTCACCCGTTGCGTATGAGGTCACCCCACGACGGCGCGATTCCGTTCCGCCGGCGACGGGATATGTTCAGGGCCGGGCCGTCGGGACGAACGCCGTGTCGCACGATCACGTCGAAGTAGGGTTCCCGCGTGGCTTCCAGCAGGCTTAGCAGGCGCGTCCGCATGTCCGCCAGTACAGCCGCGTCCGCCAGGTTGTGCGTTTCGTACGGGTTCTCCCACAGGTCGAAGAGCAGTTCGTGGCCGGTCTCGTAAAAGGCGTACTTCCAGCGGTCCGTAACCAGTCCGCGCCAATCCGCGTAGTCGAAGTGCACCCTCGGCGCCCCCACCATTTCGAGCAGTGCTTCCTCGGGTCCATCGAAGTCCCCGCCCGTCAAGGCCGGAGAGAAGTCGGCGCCCTGCATGTGATCCGGCACGGGCACCCCGGCCAGTCCGAGGGTCGTGGGCGCCATGTCCACCAGGCTGAACAGGTCCGACCGCGCACCCTGGGGCTCGAGGAGCCCGGGGGCGTGAAAAACCACGGGTACCCGCACGGATTCTTCGTGGGGATGCCCCTTGTCCTCCATCTGGCCGTGGCTGCCCATGAAGTCGCCGTGGTCCGAAAAATACACCGTAACCGTGTTGTCCCGGAAACCTTCCATGCCACCCACCGCGTCAAGCAGACGGCCGATGTTCCCGTCCAGGTTCTCGATCATGGCGTAGTATGCAGCCAGCCGCTCCCGCAGATTGGGTTGACCGCCGAAATTCGGACGGGTCTTGAGGGACGCGGGATCGAAGCGCATGAAGGCATCCGGCGCTTCGAGGGGCCAGTGGGGCGGCTCCACGCTGAGGACGAGAAAGAGCGGCCGGCCCCCGTCGTAGTCCCGCAGGTACGCGATGGCCATGTTGGTCAAGGCGTCGGTCTGGTACCCCGGCAGTCGCGTGGGGTCGACGTCGCCTTCCCGGTAGTAGAATCCCCTGAACGGCGCATTGTTCATCTCGAATCCATACCAGTCCTGGAAACCGCCCCGGTGAAATTCCGGCGTGCGCGTCGCCCCTTCCAGCTCGTAGTATCCCGGGTCGCGCCGGACCTTCGGGGGGATCTGGTCGCGCACCGTCCCGCAGTGCCACTTGCCGAAATAGGCGGTATGGTAGCCGGCTTCGCGGAGCAGGGTCGCCGTACTCGGCGCCGCCGGCTTGTACACGTCGTGGAACCCCTGCACCGGACCGGCGTGGGCGTGGCGGCCCGAGAATATGGTGCCCCGCGAAGGCGTGCACACGGGACAGTTGGCCCGGGCGCGTACAAAACTAACGCCCTCGGCGGCCATGCGGTCCATGTTGGGGGTCCGCAGGTTAGGATCCCCCGCGTGGCCCATGGCCTGGCCCGCGTGTTCGTCGGACAGGATGTAGATGACGTGCGGTCGGGGCATGTGCCGGATTTACTCCATGACGGTCGAGCCGGCCGTCGTGTTCGCCTGTTGCTGCCGCTTCCAGTAGAAATAGAAGGGCAGACCCACGGCCAGGATCAGGAGGCCAATCAACGGACGGGTATAGTCGCCAATCAGGGCATTGGCCAGAACGCCCGCGGCGATCAGGAGGAAAAGGACGGGGGTCACGGGATACCCCCACACCCTGTACGGCCGGTGCAGGTCCGGCTCCTTCCTCCGCAATATCA
Organism: bacterium; assembly: GCA_965207085.1. GTDB lineage: Bacteria > JAAXHH01 > JAAXHH01 > JAAXHH01 > JAAXHH01 > JAAXHH01. The sequence goes on from CBDBLQ010000002.1 coordinate 2,122,224, forward strand.
TGAGACCGATCACCGCCAGCGTCAGGAATATGTAGGTGTAGAACATGGCGAAGCTGACGATCTCGACGAAGGTACCGGTCAGCGCGAAGACCGAGGCCCACAACCCCTGCATCACGATGGAAACCACCGGCGTCCGGAAACGGGGGTGCACGTACTGGCACACGCGGAAGAAGATCTCGTGATTCGCCATGGCGTGATAGACCCTGGGCGCCACCATCAACTGGGCGTTGACCGTGCCGAAAGTCGTCAGCATGATGGCCGCCGAAATGGCCATCGCACCGGAGGGGCCCACCAGGGCCTGCAGGGTATCGGCGGCCGGCCTGCGGGACGCCTGGAGTTCCTCGAAGGACAGGATCGTCAAGTAGACGACGTTGGCCAGGATATAGACCGTGGCTACGATCGCCAGCGCGGCGAAAATCGCCCGTGGAATGCTTCGTGCCGGGTCCTTGATTTCGGTCGCGATGAACGTCACAAAAAACCAGCCGTTATATGCGAACAGCGCGCCCAGGATCGCCAGGCTCAGGCCGCCGAGGAGGGCGGTCCCCGTCTTTTCCTGTACCAGCGGGGTCCAGGAGACTTCTGTTCCCGATGTCATGGTAAAACCGAGGAGGATGACGGCCAGGACGGCGCCGACCTTGATGAAGGCGAAAACGTTCTGGACCGATCCGCCGATCTTGACGCCCAGGCAGTTGACCACGGTCAGGAAGAGGATACATCCCACGGCCACCCAACGTTCGGTCCAGAGGTCCTCGATGGCGAGAAGGCCGCTGGTGTACCGGGCGAATACGGTGGCCACCGCGCCCATGGCCCCGGTGATGATAATGAAGAGAAAGGCCCAGCCGAAGAGAAAGGCGACCAGGTCCGTGTTGTACGCCCGCCTGAGGAAGGCATAGGTACCCCCGCTCCTCGGTATGGCCGCGCCGAGTTCCGCGTAACACAGGGCGCCTGCCAGGGCCAGCACGCCGCCGATGATCCACACGAACAGGCTGAGCGCGGGCGAACCGACCTGCGAGGCCACCGTGCTCGGCACCATGAAAATGCCCGATCCGATGATCGCGCCGATGATCACCGCCGTACCGGTCTTCGCGCTCAGTACCCGGAGCAACCTGGGCTGGCCCGCCGGTAGGAGCTCCTCTACGAGTTCGTCGTCGTGGGTATGTGACATGAGCGCTCCTGTTGAAGTACGGCCTGGATGTACATCTACGGGTTACTCCGGTGCGATCACCGGCGCGGCGGCCAGTTGCGAAGGAACCGGTTCGACCCCGTGAAAACGGGTGCCGTGCTCGAACCAGGACCGCGGGGCGGCCTGTCCCCACAGGGTCTGCCGCCGGGTGTCCTTCAGGTCCCAGACCCGCGCGGGATGATCGGGGTCGACGGTGACGTAGTCTCCCGTGAACAGCTCGATCCGGTGGCCGTCCCGGTCGAAAAGGTACAGGAAGAAGGCGTTCGATATGCCGTGGCGCCCTGGTCCCCGTTCGAAGGCGTCGCGGTGCTGCGAGCTGGCCAGGCGGTCGCAGAAGTGGATGATGTCCATGGCCGTGGGCACGTAGACGCCGATGTGATGCAGGCGCGGCCCCGGCCCGTTGGTGAAGGCGATGTCGTGGACGCCGCCCCGGCGGTGCAGCCAGGTGGCCCAGAGGTCGGAATCCTCGTCTCCGATGTCGGCCACGGTCACTTCCGTCGGCCGGAATCCGAGCGACTCGGCGTAGAAGGCCGTCATCCCTTTCACGTCATGGGAGAACAGGTTGAAATGGTCGATGCGCTGTATATGGGCGCCGCGGTAACGGTGGTACTCCTGCAGCAGCAGATCCCGCCGCTCCATCTCGTGGTAGAACTCCAGGGGAATACCGAAGGGATCGTCCACGTGCAGCGTACGGCCCTGGGCGTACCGATCGACGAAAGCCGTCCGGCAGCCGGCGCCGTCATAGAAGGCTTTCGCCCGGTCCAGGTCGGTTTCGGCGGCGACCTTGAAGGCGATACGGTGCACGACCGGTTCGTCCGCCTTCGTCAGGATCAGCGAATGGTGGTTGCGTTCCTCCATGCCGCGCAGGTAGAGCCTGTCCCCCGCGTCGTCCTCGCAGACGTATCCGAGCAGGTTGACATAGAAGTCCCGGGCGTAGTCCAGGTCCGTCACCCCCCACTCCGCGTGGCTGGCGCGGACGATGTTGAAGGGCGGGGAAAAATTCGCTACGGGAAGGGCCACGATGCGTCCTCTTATTTACCCAGCTTCGGTACCGGGTGGTGTCCGAGGGCGATGTCGATGTTCTTCATTTCCATGTAGAAGTCGAAACTGTAGTCGCCCCCGTCCCGGCCGATCCCGCTCGCTTTCATGCCGCCGAAGGGCGTGGACAGATGGCGCACGTTCTCCGAGTTCACCCAGACCATGCCGGCTTCGAGCCGCTGCCCGAAGGCATGGGCTCGGGTGACGTCGCTTGTCCACAGGTAAGCGGCCAGGCCGTAGTCTACGTCGTTGGCGATGTCAAGGGCTTCTGTTTCCGTGTCGAAGGGGATGGCGGTGAGAAAAGGGCCGAAAACCTCCTCTCGGGCAATGCGCATGGACCGGGAAGCATCCCCGAATAGCGTGGCCTCGAAATAATTGCCGGCGCCGACGTTCTCCGGGCATCGGCCGCCGGCCAGCAGGATGGCGCCTTCCTCTTGCCCGGTTGACACGTAGCCCAGTACCTTCTCGAGGTGCAGGGGGTGGATCAGGGGACCCAGTTCGGTGGCCGGGTCGAAGGGGTTTCCCAGGCGGATGCGCTTCACCCGATCCGCGAGCCGGACGGTGAAATCGTCGTAGACCGCCCGCTCCACCAGCACCCGGCTGCCCGACGTGCACCGCTCCCCATTGAGGCTGTAGATCATGAATACCGTGGCGTCCAGGGCCCGGTCCAGGTCCGCGTCGGCGAAGACGATCACCGGATTCTTGCCACCCAGCTCGAAATGCACCCGCTTCAATGTTTCAGCGCCCTGGCGCATGATGGCCCGCCCGGTTCGCGTGTCGCCCACGAACCCGACGGCCTTGATGTCCGGGTGCTCGGTGAGCGCCCGTCCCGCGGTCTCGCCCATGCCGTTGACCACGTTGACCACGCCCGGGGGAATGCCCGCCTCGTGCACCAGTTCGGCCAGACGCGTGGCCGTGACCGGGCTCCACTCCGCGGGCTTGTGCACCACCGTGCAGCCGGCCGCCAGCGCGGGCGCCATCTTCCACGTACTGAGCATGAAAGGGGTATTCCAGGGCGTGATGATGCCCACCGGCCCGATGGGCTGTCTCAGGGTATAGTTCAGGTGTCCGGCCGCCGGCAGGGAGAGGCCGTTCGAGGCGCTTTCCGCCCGATCCGCGAAGAACCGGAAGTTCTCGGCGGCCCGCGCCGCGGCCTTCGACATGAACCGGATGGGCTGGCCCGTATCGCAGGTTTCCAGCAGGGCGATCTCCTCGCCGTTCGCCTCGATCAGGTCGGCCACCTGTTGCAGCAGCCGCTTTCGCTCGGTTCCGGTCGTATCGCGCCAGTCGTTGAACGCGTCCGTCGCCGCGCGGGCCGCGTCGTCGACCTCCTCTGGTCCGCCGCTGGCCACGTTGCAAAGCATGGAATGATCGATGGGCGTGGCGTTCTCGAAGGTGTCGCCGCCGGCGGACGGGACGGACGAACCGCCGATGAGATGTCCGATGCCCTCCGCGCGGAAGCGGGCGATGAACCCCTTCGCTTTGGCCTCGTTCGGGTGAACCTGGTTGGCTATGGTCCGTCCTCCCAGAGACTGGCCACCACGTCGTTTTCCAGAGCGCCCAGTCCGTCCACTTCCAACCGGAGGCTGTCGCCCGCGTGGATGTGGGATATGCCTTCCGGCGTGCCCGTCCAGATCATGTCCCCGGGGTTCAGGGTCATGTAGGCGGTGATGTACTCGATGAGTTCGGCGACGCCGTGGCGCAGGTCGCCGGTCCAACCTTCCTGGCGGAGTTCTCCATTGACGTACGTGCGAAGCCGCACGTCGGTGGGGTCGATTTCGTTCGCGGAGGTCAGGAAGGGACCGAGCGGGCCGAAGGTATCGAATCCCTTGGCCTTGATCGGCGGCCTGAAGTAATTGCTCACGAAGTCCCGGATCGTCAGGTCGTTGCCGATGGTGTATCCCCCCACGTAGTCCAGTGCCTGGGCGGCCTTGACCTTCCGGGCCGGCCGGCCGATCACGGCGACGAGTTCGCATTCGTAGTGCAGATAGTCGAATTCCGGGGGGACGACGATCTTCGCCCGGTGGCCGATGAAGGTCTGGGGCATCTTGTTGAACAGGATGGGTTCCTCGGGCAGGTCCAGGTTCAGTTCCTTCGCGTGCTCGGTGTACCCCAGCGCGACGCCGATGGCCTTGCTCGTATGGGCTACCGGCGGCAGGAACATGACGTCCTCCGGATCGTAGGCGACCGTGCCCACCATGAGTCGTCCGTTCTCGAAGACGGCTTCGAGGACCTGGCCGTTGCAGGCGAAGCGCGCTGTCTTCATACTTGATCTCCGTTATGCGCCATTACACCTCATACCACTGTTCCACGGCGCGCGCCAACGCTTCGGGACGGGCGTACCGGTCTTCCATCTCCCGGATGGCGGCTTTCACTTCCCGCGCCGACGGGACGAGGTCCCGCTGTCCGGCGGACAGGTCGTAGACCGACCGGCTCTCCGTGGACAGGAGCAGGTCAAGGTCGATCCGGCCCGCGGGCCGGCGCTTGAGCAGGGCGGAGTAGGTGTCGCAATAAAGGTCCGGATCGTACCCGCCCGTCCCGCATGCCTTTCCCGTTTCATCGAGCAGGCCGAACCGCAACGCCACCGCGCGCAGGTCTTCCCACAGCGCATACATGATATCGGGCTGCGCGTCCCCCTTCTCCCGTTCGTGCAGCGGGCTGACGCTCCGTTCCTTGCGCTGTGCTTCGATGAGCCGCCTGACCCGCCGGGAGGGCGTCGGTATGGCGAAGTAGGCGGATTCCCCGTCCGAGAGCAGTGCCTCGACGGGGTCCTGTTCCCTGCGGACGAGTTCGACCAGCCGGTTGCCTATGATCGGGACCTCGCCGATGAGGATGTCCCGGTCTTCCCGGTGCGTTTCGGCCCAGTGCCCGACGGCGCGCCTGGCCCACAGGCCCACGGCCTTGCGGACGCCGGCGTGGGTGATCCCGTCCTGCTCGTGATAATGTTCCTTCACGCGGTCGTTTGTCAAGAACGGCAGCCGGCAGACGTCCCACTGGAGCAGGTGGGGCGTGCGCCCGTGTCCGTGGGCCAGGATGGCCAACTGTTGCAGCAGCAGGCTCTTCCCGGTGCCCGGCAACCCGGCGAGGAATACCATCTTCCGGCTGTCCGCCAGGTGTTGAAGGGTTCGAAACAGTCCGCTGCCTTCGGGAACCAGAAACATGTCTGTGCATGTCCGTCCATGACTGCCGGGCCGGCTGCGCGGCTCGGGTCCTACCACTGCAGGGCGTGTTCTGATCGTTCGGCCGTGCCCCGCACCCGGGCCCCCCGCTTGAAGCGGTCCACGTCCGGCATCTCGCCCACCGGGATCTCCACCAGGGTGGGACCGTCTTCGGCGAATCCCGCGCGGATGGCCTGGCGCAGCTCCTCCGGGGTCTCTGCCTGGATGCCCCGGGCGCCGAAAGATTCGGCCATCCTGACGAAATCGGGGTTGTGCAGGTCGGACGCGATCACCCGGTTGCCGTACAGTTTCTGTTGCATCCGTTTTACGTTGCCGAAGGCGTTGTCGTTGAAAAGGAGCGTCACCAGGCCGATGCGGTGCTGGACGGCCGTGGCCAGTTCCTGCACGCCGAACATGAACCCGCCGTCGCCCGTTACGGAGATGACCGGCTTGTCCGGGTGGGCGACCTTCACGCCGAGGGCCGTGGGGAATCCCCAGCCCAGGGTGCCCTGGTAACCCGTGGAGATGAAGGTGTAGGGCTTGTACACCGGCATGATCTGGCGGGCGGCGTAACCCACCTGGGTCAGTTCCTCCACGAAGAGGCCGTCCTCGCCCAGTTCTTCCCGGATCACCCGCAGAAAGGAGGTCTGGGGTTCCAGGAACGCGAACATCTCATCGGTCTCCGCTTTCAGCGCGCGCATTTCGGCTTCCCGGGACGGGCGGACGCGGTTGTGCCGTTCCACCGCTTCGACCAGCAAGGGCATGGCGTCTTCGGACCGCGCGGTGATGGCAATGTCCGGCCGGGCGATGCGGTCCTGGGCCCGGGCGTCCACCTCGATCCGTATGGTCGTCAGGTTCTCGTCCACGCCCCAGTAGAGTTGGGGGATAGCGAGCCTGGATCCCACGGCGAGGACGACGTCCACCTTCGGCCAGAGCTTGTGGGCCGCGGGGTTGGGATGGCTCAGGTAGTGGCGGCTGTCGAGCACGCCGCGGCCCGTCCGGTACCCGATGATCGGCGCCTGGAGCAGTTCGGCGAGCCGCGTGATCTCTTCGGAAACGTTCATGGCGCCCCGGCCGACGAAGATCATGGGGTTTTCGGCCCGGCCCAGTTTCCGTGCGACGGTGTCAACCATTCCGGCATCCACCGGGGGATTGGACAGGGGTAACGGTCCGGGAATGCGTGGCGCTTCGCCTTCGGCCGCGAGCACGTCCCAGGGGCATTCCAGCCCCACGGGGCGTGGCCGGCCGGAGTTCAGCTGCCGGATGGCCTCGGCCGTCCTGGAAGGCGCGCCGGCAGTACTGTCGATGCGGGCGGCCCACTTGGTCAGGGACCGCAGCACGTCGAGTTGGCCGTTGATCTCGTGCAGCTGGCCCGTGTGGCGCCCGAGGTACTTCGTCGGGATCTCACCCGTCAGGCAGAGCACCTTCGCGTTGGTGGCATAGGCCGTGGACAGGGCGGCGGTCCCGTTGAGAAAGCCCGGTCCCGGGACCACGTTGTAGGCCCCGGGCCGATCCGTCGAAAGGGCGTACCCGAGCGCCATGTACGCCGCGCCCTGCTCGTGGCGCGTATGGACGACGCGGATTTCGTCCCGATGGTCGTAGAATGCGTTGTAGAGGGCGTCGTTCTGCACACCCGGCAGGCCGAAGACGGTATCGATACCGTGGGTGATCAGCGTCCGGACGATGGCTTCGGCGGTGGTCATCTGAGGCATGGCGGACGGGTTTCCGGGGAAGGCGACCGGCCGGTCACAGGTCGATCCTGTACAGGGGTTCCAGGCCCCGGGCGACCCGGTCCGTGTTCTCCGCGGCCGCGGCGGCCCGCCGTCGTGAGGTGCCGTCCGTTACCCCGGCGATATGGGGCGTGACGACCACATTGGGCAACTGGTAGACGGGAAGGGAAGGATCGGGCGGTTCCTGGGCGAAGACGTCGAGGCCCGCCCCGCCGATCTTCCCCTCGACCAGGGCGTCGTAAAGGGCCGCTTCGTCCACGAGGGCGCCGCGGGCCACATTGATGACGCTGGCCGACGGTTTCATGAGACCCAGCCGCCGGCCGTCGATGATATGGCGGGTCTCGTCGTTCAGATGCAGGTGCAGGGAGAGGAAGTCGCTTTCGGCCACGACCCGGTCCAGGTCGTCCGGACCGCCGATGAAATCCGGCTGAATGTCGTCGAGCACCTCGGTTTCGATCTCCCGGACGTCAATGCCCAGGATCCGCATGCCGAAGGGCCTGGCACGGCGGGCCAGGCCCTGGCCACTCGCGCCGAATCCCACGATGCCCAGCGTCTGGTGCTCCAGTTCGTATCCGAGCGGATCGTACATGCGGCCCTGTCTAAAATAGTCCACCGCTTCCTGGTAGCGCCGCGAAACCATAATGATGAACATCATGGCGGTCTCGGCCAGGGCGACGTCGCTGAACAGGCCGGGTGTGTTGGCCGTGGGGATGCCCTTCGTCTTGATATAGGCCAGGTCGAAGTGGTCGAATCCCGTGCCCACGATCTGCCAGAGCCGGCAGTCGGCCGCGGCGTCCATCATCTCCCGCGTGCCCCGGCTTCCGCCCTGGTCGATCACCACGTCCACGCCGGCGAACTGGGGCGCCAGGGGTTTGGCATCGTCGAGATCCCTCAAATCGTGGCGATCTCCGATGGCCTCCCGGATGTCCACGCACCACGGGCTGTAAATAGGGCGTACGGGAAGCAGCAGCACGTTCAGGCGTTCCATCGATTCTCCAGGAAATGAATCTCCAGTAAATACCTGGGTCAGGCCCCGGGCAGATCCACCGGGGTCGTATCCTGCACGTCGGTACGGAACACCCAGGTCCCTTCCTTCACGTAGTGGACGGCGAAGGCCAGGCGCGGCCGGGTGTGCGACCGGTTGGCGTAGGAACCGTGCACCGTCCTGCTCGTGAAGAACACCCCGCTGCCGCGCGGCACCGTCAGCCGGACGAGGTCTTCTTCCTCGATGCCCACCACGTCGAAGGAATAAAGCTTCTCGGTCCACTCGCGTCCGTCCGGCGACCGCATGCCGTAGTCGTTTTCCCAGCTCATGTGCTCCGGATTGGTATTCAGCGTCGTTTCCCGCAGGGTGTCTTTGTGGCTGCCCGGCGCCACGCACAGGCCGCCGTTCTCCGGATCGGTATCGCTCATGGCGATCCAGCAGGCCATCAGCGTATCGGGCTCGTTGGGCAGGTAGTGGGAATCCTGGTGCAGTGAGATGCCGGCGCCGCCCAGTTCCTCGTCCGGATTGGCCGGTTCCTTGGCCATGTACATGGTCTGTACGATGCAGGGCCGTCCGCCCAGGATCTGGCAGGCGACGCCGGCCACGTTGGGATGGTGGGCCAGCCGTTGCCAGAAGGGGTCCGAAAGATGGGTACGTAGCCCCTGCCGCAGGGACTCGGCTTCCGGATCGGCCTGGTGCCGGACGAACGCGTCGACTTCATCCGCCGTCAGCAGATCCGGAACGACGAGATAGCCTTCGTCGTGGAACCGGGCGATCTGCGCGTCGGTGAGTTGGATGGACAGGGCTTTCTGCGTCATGTTCCGCCGTAGTCTCGCAGGCATCAAGCGAAGAAAAGGACTCGGAACGCGTCGTTGATTCGCGTCGGAAGACAATCAACCTAAGAAAACGGCCCGGGTATTTCCGGTCAAGGAGTATGTCCCGGCCATACCGCCCGCCCGACGCCATGATTCCGGGGAGGCGCTACAACTGGTTGAGCAGCATCAGTTCGCCGGGAAAAGGATGGAGGTAGGTCTGGTCTTGCAGGTAGGTGATGTCGAACTCGCGTACGTAGTGCCGCAGCATGACCACGGGCACGATCAGGGGCAGAAGCTCTTCGTGGTACTTCTGGATCATGCGCGCCAGTTCACGGCGCGTGCGGCTGTCGAGCCGGTCGGAGACATAGCCCGCCATGTGCTGCAGCACGTTGGTGTGGTTCCGCCGGGACGGCGTTCTCTTCATGACCCGGTTGAATTCGCCCAGATAAGCGTCCGCCAGTTCCTGGGTGCTGGCGTAACGTTCCGGTTTCGCCAGCAGCCGTCCGAGACGGCGCGTGCCCTCTTGGCTGTGCGCCATGAGGAGGTACTTGTAGGCCCGGTGATAGCTCATCAACGCATGCCGGGTCAGGCCCGAGTCAGCGAGCTGCAGCCAGCGGTAGCAGGCGAAAACCCGACTGATGAAGTTCTTCCGGATCCGCGGGTTATGCAGCCGTTGCTCTTCTTCCACGGGCAGGTGGGGCAGGGCATCCATCAGCCGCCGGGCGAATATCCCGCGCCCGTTTCGGAGCGCGGCGCCCTGTGGCTGGACGACGGGTATCCTTCCCATGCCGCAGGAAGGTGACCGGCTCTTCAGGATGTAGCCGCTGAGCCTGGCTTGTTCCAGGGTCTGCACACGTTGCCGTGCGAACCAGTCCACCCTGTCGGTGTGATCGATCCCGTGCTTCGTCAGCATCCGGATGTCGCCGTCGACCCGGGTCAACTGCACGGTCTCCCGCGGGGTACCCATGCCCGCTTCCACTTCCGGACAGACCGGGATCCACTCCACGTAAGGGCCGACCACGTCAACCAGGTAGTCGTCCCACTTGTGCCCTCCGTCGTAGCGGACACGCTCGCCGAGCAGGCAGGACGAGATGCCGATGCGTACGGGCATTTCGGCCCGGTGGACATCCATCATGGACAATTCGCTCATAGTGCCTCGCGCCGTATCAGAAGAATCCCCGGTCCTCCCGGGCCGCGCGTCGCGCCGCTTCCTCGTCCAGCGAAACACCCAGGCCCGGCGTCATGGGCAGGTCGATGTACCCGTCCCGGATCAGGTCCCGTTCCACGGTCAGCGTATTCCACACCTCGTCGTCCAGGTGGTGGAACTCCAGCACCTGGAAATTCGGTGCTGCCGCACACAGGTGGCAGACGGCCATCGTCCCGATGGGTCCGCAGATGTTGTGCGGCGACAGGGGAATGTAGTACATGTCCGCCAGGTCGGCGATCTTCCGGCCCTCCAGCAGTCCTCCCGCCTTGGCGTGATCGGGCGAGATGATGTCCGCCGCCTGCGCCTCGATGAGGTCCCGGAATCCGTGGCGGGTGTAGAAGTTCTCGCCGGTGCAGATGGGGACGCGGGTGGCCCGGGTGACCTTCGCCATGGCCTCGATGTTCTCAGGCGGCACGGGATCCTCCAGCCACATCAGGTCGAGGTCCTCGATAGCATAGGCCACCTTGAGGATATCCACCGGGGCGTAATTCCAGTGGGCGTCGATGAGCAGGTCGGTATTGGGGTCCATGGCCTCCCGCAAGGCGGTGATGACATCGACGAAGTAGGCCACGTCGTGATTACTGATGGTCCGGTTGTACCGGTCCCGCCGGGAAGGCTGCGGATCGATGTCGAACTTGATGGCGTCGAAGCCCCGGGCTTCCACGGCCCGGGCTTTTTCCGCGTAGGCTTCCGGTGTTTCTTCGTCTCCCGCGTGGCAGTCGTTATACACGCGGATGCGGTCCCTGAACTTGCCGCCGAGCAGTTGCCAGATGGGCACGCCGCAGGCCTGACCCGTGATGTCCCACAGGGCCATCTCGATCCCGCTGATGGCGCTCATGACCGCGCCCTGATAGAACCCGGAGGCCGACATGGATCCCATCATGTCGTGGAAGAGCTTGTCCACGTTCCGCGGGTCCTGGCCGAGGAGCGCCCGGTCGACCAGCCTGGGATCGGTGGCGATCTGGTGTACGCCGGCGCCGTGATAGGCCTCGCCGATGCCGACCAGCCCATCGTCGGTCTTCACCTTCACCAGCACCCAGGGCATGGGCTGGAGCAGCACGGCCCCCACGTGTGTGATTTTCATACTGATTGCATCCTGGTCAGCGCATCCCTGGTGTTGAGATACGGAACCGATCGTTCCAGGAAGGTCTCCAGCAATCCCCCGGGGGTCAGATCGGACGTGTCGATGTCGAACTTCCGATGGATCCACGACTGCGCGAACTCTTCATCGAACCGTTCCAGGATGAGTTCGACGTCCTCCGCCGGGACCAGCTGCCGGGGATGGGGGTCCGTCTCCATGCGCCGCCGGATGACTTCCGGGCGGGCGTGGAGATGGACGAGGATGGCGTCTTCGGGCATGTCCGGCTCGTATTCCCGTACCGCGATGTGGATCCCCGGATAGTAGTAACGAGGCCCGTACACCATTTCCTCGATGTGGAACCCGCCGAGGAGAATGTGATCGAACTTGTGCATCAGCCGGACGTGGTACACGATCTGAAACCGTTGGAACCGCTCCTTGATGGCCGGCAGCATGTCGATGAATCCCCGCTGCTCCTTTTCGTCGAGGTGGTACGCGTCCGGTATGGTGAAGTGGTCGTCGAGATGGTGATGCACGCCCCGTTCGTTTCCCCAGGCGTAAAGCCCGTCGATCAGCGTCGTGACCCCCGAGTATTCGCAGCCCACGGCGATCATCCGCATGGACGCTCCTTTCGTGGTTCAGCGGGTATCAGTTCAGTTCTTCATAGCCCTGCGTATACCGCTGCAGCGCGTCGTAGTCCAGGTCGCATCCCAGTCCGGGCTTCATCGGCGTGGGCACGTATCCGTTCTCATAGGAAATCGGTTCGACGATGAGGTCGTCCTCCCGGGTCCAACCACCCACGAAATCGGAGGCCATGGTGCAGTTGGGCGCCGCGGCCGCGGCGTGGACGTAGGAGGTGTCGGCGATGCCCAGGTCATTCCCCGATCCGTGCCAGCAGGGCAGTCCGGCGGCCGCTGCCGTGGCCGCGTTGCGCTGGAAGCCGAACATGCTGCCGCCCAGGTTCACGCAGTCCACCACGCCCCGGCCCCCGTCGGCCTGAAGGGCCCGGACCACGCCCGGACCGTCTCCCAGGTGCATGGCCAGGGGGAAGGGGATGGTCCGGTGTATTTCTTCGTAACCCTCAATATCCGACTTCGGAATGGGATCCTCGAAGACCTCCACGTTCCCTAGAGGCTCGAGGCGCTCGGCCAGTTCGATAGTCTGCGCCGCCGTGTGGAACCGCTCGTTGGGATCCACGGTTACCTTGAATTCGGAACCGCCCACGTCGTGCATGGCCTTCAGGCGCTCGTACATGGGCTCTTCGATCCGGCATTTGATCTTGACGCCCTTGAAACCGTACCGCAGCGCCCGTTCCACGGCCTTGCGACCGTCCTCGGGCGTCTGGTGGCCCATCCAGTAGTCGGCCCGGACGCGGTCCCGCACGGCTCCGCCCAGGAGCGTGTGCACGGGCAGCCCGTGGACCCGTCCCACCAGGTCGAGCACGGCCATCTCATAGGCGTCGTAGGCCGGACCTGTTTCAACCGTGATGTCGTCGTCCGCCCGGTCGGCGCGCCGGGCGAAGATGTCCTGCAATGTGATGATCTCCGGATCGCGTCCGATCAACAGTCCCGCACCTTCCCTGACCTCCTTGATGGACATGCCCCGCCAGGTTTCCCCGATGCCGGAGAACTCGGTGTCCGTATCGATCCGGATGAGGTGCTTGGGCACCAGGTCCCACCCGGACTTGTCGGTGTATATCGGACTGTGCACACGGCCCGGTATGATGGGCACGACAACGGTCCATACGGAAACTGCGGCGATCTTCATCGTGGTCTCCCCCGAAGGGCGCGAAAGCGGCTCGTCAGTTGTTCCGCCATCCCGCCATGAAAGATCCCATGTTCAGGCCGGAAGGCATTTCTTCGAAATAGTAGTGCATGGGTTCCGACTGGAATCCCGGCACGTACTGGAGTTTATCGGACCGTATCCGATCGTCCAGCGGTTCGAAGCGCCGCCAGAGCGTGTCCAGCTCGCTGTCGGTGAACCGTGGTTTCAGGTCTTCGTCGTGCGAAATGTCGCTGCCGTAATGCGTCCGCACCGGATGGGTGGCGAACTTCATCTTGTACACGATCTTGGACAGAAGCACGACGCATACGATCCGGTCCGCTTCACCGGGATGCAGCGCGGCGATACCATCCTGGAAAGCGTCCTCGTCGCCGTAGATGGCGGCGCGGAAAACGGATTCGATCTTGTCGGACTCCTCGTCATACCTGCGCCGGATGTCCTTGAAAACCGCCTGCAGGTCGGAGGGCAGGCATTCGATGAAGCCGAGGTCGCGGAAGGTCCGGCTGACATAGGGGAAGATCGGCCCTCCATAGGAACGGTAGCCCAGGTGGATGGTGCGCCGGGTCCTGGCGCTGTAGTTGCTCCCCCAGTGCAGGATCGTGTTGGTGTAGACCACGCCGTCGCCGGCGTTCAGTTCGACCTGGACGCCGCCGGGCAGCGGCTCCCGGGGATTCTGTGCCAGGCGGCGGTTCTCTTCGTCCGTGTTCGCTCTTCGGTGACTTTTCGGCACGACCCAGAGCACGTTGTCGTCATAGAGGGGGATGTTCCACTGGAGGTAGCCGGGCGCATTGTGCAGCAGGTCGTCCTGGAGACCCCGCAGCGGCGCCTGGTCGATGGGGTGTATGTCCCGGTGCCAAGACGCCGGTCCGCGGTCGGTCACCGGGTTGCACATGAACATGAACCCTGTATTACCCGCGGCTTCCGCGCCCATGACGCGCCGGCTGACGCCCATGGTGTGCTCGTGGAGACAGAAGGCCATCGTATTGGCCGTTTCCCCGTCCACGAGGGTCTCGAAATGCAGCCTGGGCTGGTGACCGGTCTCCCACTCCCCTCCGGGCGGATCGTCCGGTTTTCTATCCCTGGCCCAGATCTCCCGCTGGCGGTCCACCATGCGTTCGAAGCTGTCCCTCAGGGGGCCGAGCCAGTCAGGGGGAACCACCCCTCGAAGCACGATGAATCCGTCTTCGATCAGTTGACGAGGATCGAAATGCATGTATGGATTACCATCAAAAAAGATTCGACGCGGAACGATGCCCGCGCCGTGGAACAGGGTTAGCATTCAATCTACACCGGCCCATGGGAATGTCAAGGGTTGGAAGGCGGAAAATGTCGCTTTGATATAGTTGTTTTTGACGGGTACATAATTCTTCCGGGTACCACCGCGCCGGCTGAGCAATTCACCTTGCCCGGAACCGGCTTTAATACAAGATTGGGAACGAAGGATAACGCGTTACCACGTGTCAAAGAGGAACGACATCGTCCCACCTTCAGCCGAAAGCAGAGCCATGGCTGACCCGACAGACTGGCGCCGGTTTGTGCTGTTGCTCATCGATGTCCAGCAGGATTTCTGGCCTGCAGCAACCGCGAAGGCCTTTCCGGAATTCCCGTCGAACGTCGAAAGGCTGTTGAAATACAGCCGTTCGTCCGGCCTCGACATCGTGCATGTGCGGGCGGAGTTCGAACCGGACGGTACGGACTGGATGACGTCCTACCGCATCAAGGGGGAAACGCCCTGTGTCCGGGGAACGTCTGGCGCCAGCGTCCTGCCCTGCGCTGTCGAACGGACCGGAGAAATGGTCCTGCGCAAGCAGACCTTCGATGCCTTCCTGCAGCCGGACCTATTAACCCATTTACATCGCGCGCGTAAATCCTTTATACTGGTTGCGGGACTGGAAACTTCCGTCTGCGTGCTATTGACCGCGGCTTCCGCGGTGCAGCGCGGGTTCCTTGCCGCGGTCGTCGAGGACTGCTGCGCCGACGATCCCGTCAAGCACGAAGCGGCGATCACCGGATATCCCTTCGTCTTCGAGCGGACTTCCCTCTCCACGCTGAAAACCGACCACGGCCGATGGTCGGCCATGTTGAACGCCTTGGAAAGATCCGGAGGCTGACCGTGAACCAACTGAACGTAGGCATCGTCGGCCTCGGCTGGGTGGCCGGGGCGCATATCGACGCGTTCAAGGCCGTGACCGGGGCGGACGTCACCGCCGTCTGCTCCCGCAGGACCCATGACGACGCGGCCCTGTCGGCCCAATTCGGAACGCCGCTTATGTCCTGTGTCGACTATAACGACCTGCTTTCCAACCCGGATATCCACGTGGTCGACATCTGCACGCCCCATCCCTTTCATGCCGACCAGGCCGTGGCCGCCGCGGAGGCCGGCAAGCATCTCATCATCGAGAAACCCGTTGCCCTGACCCCCGAAGACACGGCGCGCATCCAGTCCGCCGTGGACCGGGCCGGCGTATCGGTCTGCGTCTGCTTCGAATGCCGTTACAGCGCCCACTTCACCTTGATCCGATCCGTCATCGACCAGGGGCTTCTCGGCGACCTGCACTACGCCGAAGTCGACTACTACCACGGCATCGGACCGTGGTACGGACAGTACGACTGGAACGTGAAGAAGGCCATGGGCGGCACCAGCCTGCTGACGGCCGGTTGCCACGCCCTCGACGCCCTGCTGTTCTTCATGGACGGCAAGGTGGAGGAAGTCGCCAGTTACAACACGAAGTCTTCGAGCCCCCACTTCGCGCCTTACGAGTACGACACGACCAGCGTCTCCATCCTGAGGTTCGAGGGCGGAAGCCGGATCGGCAAAGTGACCAGCTGCATCGACTGCCTGCAGCCCTACTATTTCCACGTGCACCTGGTGGGCAGCGAGGGCAGCCTGCTGGACAACCGGTTCTATTCCGAGAAGATCCGGGGGATGGACCGAAGCCGGTGGAGCACCCTCGAGACCTCGCTGATCGATTCGGGCGACGTACAGGATCACCCTTACGAGCCACAGTTCCAGGCCTTCGTGGACAGCATCCGAAGCGGCGGCCCCATGCCCCTTACCGACATGGCCTCCGCCTACGAATCCCACCGTGTCGTGTTCGCGGCAGACCGGTCCGCGGCAGAAGGCCGGCCCGTGCGACTGGACGAGCCGGACTAGCGGTCGCCGGCCGGACAAGCAATCGCCATGGAGTAAGCGCATGCAGCAAGGCGACGCCGTCCTCCATTACCGCATCGAACGCATCCTCGGACGGGGAGGCATGGGTGAGGTCTATCTGGCCGAGGACACCCGTTTGAAGCGACGGGTTGCCCTGAAGTTGCTGCCGGAGGACCTGGCCCGCGACCCCGCGTTGCTCCAGCGGTTCCGGATCGAGGCGGAGGCGGCCGCCAAGCTGAACCATCCGAATATCGCCCAGGTGTATGCCATCGAGGAAGCGCGGATGGATGACGCAGGCAGCAGCGGTCCCGGCACCGTGTACTTCATCACCATGGAATATGTGTCCGGCGGACCGCTCCACGAGCACCTGCCCGGTAAGCCTCTCCCCCTGGAATCCTTCTACGACTGGTTCATGCCCATCGTGGAGGCCCTGGACCACGCCCACGAACGGGGTGTCGTGCACCGGGACCTGAAGCCTGCGAACGTCATGATATCCGATGACGGCGTTCCGAAGGTCCTGGACTTCGGCCTGGCCCGGGTCGTCACCGGGCGTTCCGACGAAACCGATGGCGCCGGGCCCACGATGAGTCTCACTCAGGCCGGCACGGTCCTGGGCACGCCGGCGTACATGTCCCCGGAACAGGCCACCGGCGACCGGGGCGATCACAGGAGCGACATATTCAGCCTGGGCATCATGATGTACGAGGCGCTGACGGGCGTCCGGCCCTTCACGGGCGACAATTACGTGTCCGTCATCAGCAGTACCCTGAAGGATGACCCGGAACCGGTCAGCGCGGCAAACAGCGAAGTCCCTCCCCTGCTGAACCGGGTCGTCCGGCGCTGCATGGGCAAAGATCCCCGATCCCGGTACCAGTCCGTGCTCGACGTGGGCCATGACCTGTCCGACAGCCGGTATGAACACGAGGCAGGGCCGGCGAACAGTACGGCTGGCGGCGTAACACGGACGGGATCGGCCATTACCCTCCTGAGGCGTCCTGTCGTGCTCGGTGCCTGTACCGCCTGCCTGGTCGCCGGGGCGCTGATCGCCACGGCGCTGATGGGTGCGCTTGGCGAAGAACCCTCCGCGCCGCTGCGTAAATTTCAGATGGGTCTGGACAACCTGGGGCGGGACAACGCGGCCATCTCGCCAGACGGTACACTGCTCGCCTATGTCCACGAAAACCGTCTCTGGATACGTTCCCTGGACCAGGACGAGGGCCGGGAGCTTCCCGGAACGGAAGAAATCAATCAGGTATTCTGGTCACCCGACAGCCGTCACATCGGCTACCTGGTCAGACGGTCGCTCTGGAAGATCGCGGCGGACGGCGGCGGCCAAGTGCATCTCTGCGACCTGCCGGAACGGGATCTGATGGGTATTTCATGGAGTGGTGACGGCCGGATACGCTTCAGTATGGCAGGCATGAGGGCCGGCGGCGGGCTATATGTTGTTTCCGAAAACGGGGGCGACCCCGTCCTTTCACTGGAACCGGACAGGACGAACCACGAAAGGGCGCTGATTTCCCCACTCTACCTATCCGAAGACAACCTGCGCCTGTACTCGGTAGTCTCGTCCTCCGACGACCCGCAAGTAATCGCGGACCTGAGTGAAAGGTACCGGGGAAACGGGGATCTGAGCATGATGATCTCCATGGCCCGGATCAACGCGTCCCGCATAGCCGTGGAATTCCCCGATCCGTCTGGTACTTCCGGTGCGTCGGAGGCGACTGGTTCCTCTCGCCGTTTACTTCAGCTGGAGGGCGATTTTCTCACCGTTGCAGGATATGCGTCCGGCCATCTCCTGTACTACCGGGAGACTACGACCCATCCCGAGGACGACCTCTGGGCCGTGCCCTTTTCGCCGGGACCCGGTGAAGTAACGGGCGAGGCCTTTCGGGTAGCCCGACGCGTCAACACGCTCAGCGTGTCCGACGACGGCATCATGGTCTACCGGAAGGTGTTCAGGTCACCGCAGCAACTGGCCGTAGTCGATCGCCGCGGCCGGATTGACCGAATCATTGGCCAGCCCCAGGACAGGATCCGCGAACTGGTACTTTCCCCTGATGAAAAGCAAGTCATGGTGGAAAGTGAGGAAGGGGTGCTGGCCGCGCTTTGGCTATACGAAATCGAAAGCGGTATCGGCAGCCGGCTTACCTCTGCTGATTTGAACTACAGCAGACCGAGCTTTGCGCCAGACGGCGGATCAGTCGTGTTCACGGTATCCCCGGCCGTGAATCCAGGCCGTACGCGCAGGAGCGCGCTTTTCATGCGGATGGATCTCGACGTGCTTGGTGAACTGACGCCTTTCTCCGCCGATTCGCTGAGGGGTTGGGGGCCCATGCTTTCGAAAGACGGCCGGTTTCTGGTCTATCTCCACCAGGGGCGGCAGGTAAGGTTTGTTTCCATGGAGGAAGGCACCGGACACCAGGTGCTCGTGGATGACCAGGGGCGGGTGGTTCAGGCGGCCCTGTCGCCGGACAATCGTTTCCTGGCCTACGTATCGAACCAGGGGGTTGGCTGGCAGGTTTATGTGACCCGTTTTCCTGATGGAACCGGGCGATGGCAGGTTTCGACGAACAGTGGCTGGACGCCCCGATGGAGTCCGTCGGGTGATGAGCTGTATTACGTTGAAGGCAACCGGCTGATGGTCGTTCCGGTGTTGGATGGGCCGGGTTTCCGTTTCGGCCGTCCCGAAGCGCTCTTCGAAGGCGTCCAGGCCGGCGCCGATGACCTGCGGTTCCCCGGTTACGAAGTGTCTGCGGGCGGGGCGTCGTTCATCATCGCAACCAACGCGGAAGAATCCCGTCCATCCCTCTCCATCGTACAGAACTGGACGGGTGAATTTGAAAGGTAACCTGCGTGGTCTGCGCTTCCATGGACTTCATTGGATACAGATTCGAGGTGTGACTTGGACGCTCTGAAACAGAAGATCCGCAATGTGCCGGACTTTCCCATCCCCGGGATCAACTTCAAGGACGTGACCACGCTCTTCAAGGATCCCGTCGCTTTCCGTACGGCCGTGGACCGATTCGTCACCGAGTACGAGGACCGGTCCATCGATCTCGTCGCCGGCATCGAAGCCCGGGGGTTCATCCTGGCGCCGGTACTGGCCTACCACATGGGCAAGGGCATCGTTCCCTTGCGCAAGCCCGGCAAGCTCCCGGCGGAGACGCGGCGGATCGAATTCGAACTGGAGTACGGCACGGACGCGCTGGAAATGCATCAGGACGCCGTGGGACCCGGGGACCGCATCCTCATCGTGGACGACCTGCTGGCCACGGGCGGAACCGCGGCGGCGGCCTGTCAACTCGTCGAAGACGCGGGCGGGGTCGTGGCCGGCCTGGGGTTCCTGATCGAACTGTCCTTCCTGGAAGGCCGGAAGCGATTGGGCGATCGTCCGGTCTTCTCACTCCTCGAATACGGCGCCGACGAGTAGTTCTCCACCTCAGGGCCTCAACCTGAGTTCATACGCGGCATCAAACCGGTTCCCGGCGCTCCGCCTCGGCAATAACGCGCGAGGGATCGAGATCCACCATGCACGCGTGGGTGCGGAACCGGCAGGCCCGGTTCCCATGCAGGCTGCAGGGGCTGCACGGCAGGTCGAGCGTTACGGCGGCGTCCACCGGTCCGACCGGCGCGAACCCCAGGCGAGGATGGGTTGCGCCAAATACGCCGATTACGGGTGTACCCACGGCCGTCGCCACGTGCATGGGACCGGAATCGTTGCTGACCAGGAGTGCGCACCGCCGCACGGCCGCGGGCAGCACCGTGAGATCGGTCGCCCCGGTCCAGTCCACGGCCGGACGCTCCATGGCGTGCGCCACCTCGCCGGTGACCGGCCGGTCCGCCTCGCTGCCCAGCAGCAGTACCTTCATGTCCCGGGATCTCGCCAGGTGGTCCGCAACCCGGGCAAACCGCTCCGGCGGCCAGCGCTTCGGAGCATGGGAGGCCCCCGGCGCCAGACCGAGTACCCGGACATTCGGCCCGATGCCGGCCCCGGCCAGCCGTTCCTCCACCATGGCCGCCGCCGCGCCGCCGACGTTCAGTTGCGGCAGCCTCATCTCCGTTGCGCTTTGTTCGTTTTCTCGACCTGATGCAGCGGGCGCGTCAAGTGCGATGGGTCGACCCGATGCGACGGGCGTGTCATGTGCGCTTACCAGGCCGGGTGCGACGGGCCCTTCGAACCGATCGATCACTTCCAGGTACCGGTCGACCGTATGGGGGACGGACCTGGACCGCCTTCGCCTTCTGACGACGGCCATCCGGGCGAATCGGCGCTTGTCGTACCGGAGCACCCGCCCCGCGATGCCCGACATGGTGACGAGCCTGCTGCGCAGGTTCCCATGCAGGTCGAACGCCAGATCGTAGCGTCTTTCGCGCAGGCGGGAGACGAGGCTCAAGAGACCGGCGCCGGGTTCGAAGCGCTGCACGGTGACGACCCCCGGGAGCGCGCGGGCCAGTGGCGCATATTCCGCGCGCGTAAGAAAATCGACCTCCGCACCCGGAAACATCAGGCCCAGCTGCCGGGTGACCGGCGACGTCAGCACGATATCGCCCATCGAGCTGAACCGGATGACGAGGATGCGGGATGGCGTTTCGGAGACGGTCATCGTTTCGCTCATCGAAGTTACAGGTACTCGGGCCGGCGCGGTAACGGGCTTACCGCCATGCTGCCCTCACCCTCTGACCAGCTGCTCCTCGACCGCCTCCCCGACCATGTCCACGGTGATGCCGGACAGTTCGCAGAAGGGTCCGCGTTCGCAGGTCGGGCATTGTCCTTCCGGCGGCAGGAGGTTGCGGTCCAGGCCGCCCAGGGGCCGCCACCGTTCGGGCGACCTGGCGGGCAGGGGACAGAAAACGGACACCGTCGGAACGCCCAGCGACCCGGCCAGGTGCATGGGCCCCGTGCTACTGCTCACCAGGAGGTCCAGTTCGCCGATCACCGCGATGAGCTCGCCCAGTTTAAGCCGCCCCGCCAGCGAAAGGGCGGGTCCGTCCAGGCGGGACACGATCGCTTCGGCGAGATGCCCCTCTTCCGCGCTCCCGGTGACGACGATCTTTGCGCCGTGGCGGTCCTGCAGGGTCTTGGCGAGCCGCGCGTAACGATCGACCGTCCAGTTCGGTGCGTTGCGCCCGTTGCCGGGATGGATGCCGATGACCGGCTGCCCCTGCGTCCGGGCCAGGACCGCGCGGGCTCCCTGACGCTCCTCCTCCTTCAGTTCGACCAGCGGCCGGTTACCGGGTTCCCGGGCGTCGATGACCCGGGCCAGGTCCAGGCAGAAATCCGATTCGTGGCGGAGCGGTATATAGCGGTGGCGGCTGAGGGACCGGGTGCGGGTAAGCGTGTGGTAGACTTTCCGTCCCACGCTGATGCGCCGGGGGATGCCCGCCAGGTATATCATCCACACATGACGCATGGTCGGCATGAGCACCAGGGCGGTGTCGAAGGCCTGGGCGCGCAACCGCCGTACCTGTCGAAAAAAGCCCGCCGGCCCACGGTGTAGGGAATCCGGGTCGTCTTCGAATATGGCGTCCAGGCAGGGATTTCGCTCGAGTACGTCGCGGGTGTAGGGACGGGCCAGCATGGCCAGGTAGGCCTCTGGCCAGCGATGCCGGAGGGCGTCCAGCACCGGCAGGGAGAGCACCACGTCTCCGATCCGGTCGGGCCGCACCACGAGGATCCGGGGTGACATTTCATGATCCATGGCGTTTCTCCGGACAGCCTGGTCCGTCCGGTCCGCCTCGCCCCGCCAGGTTAGCCAGTTCGGTCCGCCTGGCTGCGCCGGCAACGGTCAACCGGATCTGCGGGATTCGGCAAGGCGCAGTTGCCCGCATGCCGCGTCGATGTCCCGTCCGCGCTCCCGGCGAATGGTCAACTGCAGTCCGCCCGCCCGCAAAGCATCCGCGAAGGCCGTTCTCCGGTGTTCGTCGGGCGTTTCGTAGGGCAGGCCCTTTACCGGGTTATAGGGAATGAGGTTTAGCTTGCACTTGTCCTTTTTCAACAGCTTCACGAGGTTTTCCGCGTCCTGGAACCGGTCGTTCACGCCCTTGAGCAGGACATATTCGTAGGTGATGATGCGGTCGGTGGCCCCGGTGTAGTGCCGGCAGGCCTGCATGAGCTGCTTGAGCGGATAGCGCCGGTTGATCGGGACGATGGAGGTCCGCGTACGGTCGTCGGCGGCATGGAGCGAAACGGACAGTTCGAACTGGATCTTCTCATCGGCCAGCTGGTAGATCTTCGGCACCAGCCCGCTGGTGGACAGCGTGATCTTTCGAGCGCCGATCCCGAGCCCCCAGTCGGCGTTGATGATCCGCACGGCCCGGAGCACCTGGCGGTAATTCGCCAGCGGTTCCCCCATGCCCATGACGACGATGTTGTTGATGGGACGGGCATCGCCGCCCAGCATGGCCTGCTTCTTTACCTGCACGACCTGGTCGACGATTTCGGCCGACGTCATGTTTCGCACGAGGCCCTCCAGCCCGCTCGCGCAGAACCGGCAGCCGATGGCGCATCCCACCTGCGTGGAGATACAGAGCGTATTGCGACGCGACCCGCCGATCAGCACCGTTTCCACCTTCTGGCCGTCCTGAAGCTCGAACAGGAACTTCGTGGTCGGTCCGTGACGGGACTTCGAACTCCAGACGGTGGTCAGGGGGTTCAGACATGCACGGTCGGCCAGTTCGGTCCGCATCGACTTGGACAGGTTGGTCATCTCGTCGAAGGAACCCGCGGCCTTCTCGTACACCCACGAGGCGATCTGCCCCGCCCGGTACGAGGGTTCGTTCATCTCGGCGACGATCTGCGAGATCTCTGGCAGGGTAAGGCCCCTCAGTTCGGGCTTCCCGCCTTCCTTCTTCCGATTGGTCTGGGTTTTGCCTTTTTCCCGTGTTGTTTGCGCAGTCATGCAGCCGCTCCGGTTCTCGCGTGTTAGCCGGACCAAGATAAGGCGGAAGGCACGCATTGTCTATTGAATAGTCATCCCGTGCGGCCTGAATTCCTGGCGGCTTGAATTCCTGGCTGCCAGGCAAAAAAATGAAACGCCCCGGAACCTGGGGGGCCCCGGGGCGCAGTCGAGCCATACTCAGCGCGACAAACCGTATCTAGAGCGAGAAACCGTACTTGACGTACCAGAATGCGCCGTTGAAGCCGAACGGACTGTACTGGCTGTACTTGTTGCCGGGTCCACCCAGGGGGCCGCCGGCGGCATGCGGATTCTCGTCCGGATAGGTGTTCAGGATGTTCTGCGCACCCACAGTAATCCTGGACCGGTCGTCGTTGAAGGTGATGGTACTCTCCAGATCCACCAGGACCTTGCCGTCATAGGTCTCGCCATCGCGGAAATCGTACCAGGAACCGAAGTAGCTGGCCCGCCCCAGGGCGTTCCAGTTATCGGCCAGAGACTGGGTCAGGGTCAGATTGCCGCGTTGCCTGGGGAGTCCCTCCTCCAGTGCCTTGATCTGCGTGGCATCCAGGATTTCCGGGTTGTGATCGGTGACTTCGGAGCTCGTGTAGTTATAGGCCAGGCTCATCGTGCCGGTCCCCACCGGCGCCGAAATCACGACATTGATCCCCCGGTTGGCGGAGTCGAAATCATTGGTGAAGAACTGAAAGCCCTGCAGCCCCGCCGCGCTGGTGATGCCTTCGGCGATCAACTGGGCTCTCTCCTCGTCGGTGAGTTCGAAGTTCCGGGAGACTGTCAGCCGGTCGCGCACGCGGATATCGAAATAATCGACCGTGGCACTCACGGTGCCCAGATCGAAGACGAGACCCGCGGAGATATTCACGGATTTCTCCGCGTCGAGCGGCTTGCCGCCCTTCAACTCGGCCGCGCGGCTGTTGGAGGGCACCGTCCCGTTGTTCACCAGGTCGTTCAGTTCCAGGTCGAACTCCGTCGTGATGTTGAAGGCGTTCTGCTGACCGGGCGTCGGCGCCCTGAAACCCGTGCTGGCGCTGCCGCGCAGTTTCACTTCGTCGGTAAGGCTGAAGTTCGTGGCCACCTTGTAGTTGGTGGTCGTACCAAAATCTTCGAAATCTTCGGCACGTACGGCCAGGTCGAGCAGCCACCGGTCCGTGGGCGTGAGTCCGCCTTCCAGGTAGACCGCGTTGTTGGAACGGTCCCATGAACCCGCGGCGACCTTGCTGAAACCCGCGAAACCATTTGGTAGCCGGCGTGAATCCCTGGCTGGCGAGCGGCTGGCCGATCAGGTAGGACTCGATCTGGCCTTCCACGAGCTCGAAGGTCTCGGTCCGTCGTTCGAGGCCGGCGGCCAGAACCAGGTTGTTACCGACCGGGTAGGTTACGTCGAAGTTCAGGTTGACTTCGGACTGGACATAGGATCCCGGATCGAAATAGGTCGGGGTGTCGGGACCCATGGAGGCGTTGACCGTATTATAAATGAAGTAATCGGCCTCGTTGCGTCCGTACGCTGCGCTCAATTCCCAGCGCAGCAAAGTCGCCGCCCGTCCCCTGAGGCCAAGCACCACGGACTCGTCCGATGCGAAAGCGCCGAACCGGGGCGTGAACCCACCGGGAAACATCTTCAGGAACGAGAAGCAGTTGGGATCGTCGCGTATCCGCAGCCAGGCTTCCTGGTCCGGCCGGTCGTTGATGATGGGCACCGGTGCGCACTCGCTGCCCTGGCCCAGGCCGTCCAGGTCGCCCACCAGCAGCGTTGCCCGGTCCACGCCGTCGATGGTCACCACGGGGCCCTGGTACACGCCGCCGCGGGTGTGCGGATTGCGGAAGTAAAACCCGCCGTCGACTTCCTTGCTGGCATAGTTGGCGTGGCCGAAGAACTCGAGATCATCCCCGATCGCCGCGCCGTAGTTGGCGAAGATCTTCAGATCGTCCCGTACAAAGGGCTGGCCCCAGAAAGTCTCGGGATTGGCGATGTCGAGATTGCCCGCCGCGATCAGGGCCCTGCCGGAAGCCGTCTGGACCGAACGGACCGTTTCGCTGGAGTTGCCGTATTCCACGCTGAGACTGAGCCATGCATCTTCGTGGCCCACGCTCACATTACCCGCAATCAGAAATAGTTCCCCGTCGCCGAGAAACCTGCCGGAACCGTCCTGGAAACTGCCAACCTTGGATTCCAGGGTGAATCCGTCATAGTTGTCCTTGAGCTGGAAGTTCAGCACCCCCCGCGATGGCATCGGAACCGTACTGCGCCGATGCGCCGTCCCGCAGGACTTCCACCCTTTCGAGCGCAATGGATGGAATCGCGGCCAGGTCGGGACCCTGCGCGCCTTCGGCCACGGCGTTTGCATACCAGTTGATCACGGCGCCGCGGTGCCGGCGCTTGCCGTTGACGAGGACCAGCACCTGGTCGGGCGCCAGGCTGCGCAGATTAGCGGGCCGGACAATCGTTCCCGCGTCGCTGATCGGCTGGGTATTGACGTTGTATGAGGGAACGACATTCCGCATCAGGTCGGCCAGGTCCGAGCCGCCCTGCTGACTGCATCTATCTTCTCCCTTTGGTTGAGGTTGCCGAGTGCAAGGATGCCTGTTCTGTTTGAGGCATGCACTTTCTCCGGCGAAGGACGAATTTGGAAAATGATGTAGGTGTAAGGTCGGCAGGTCTGACTTGTAATATAACTATTCAATTATTGAGTCTCCTCCGAAAAGTCCTGTGTTTACATGATGAAGGATGAGGTATAGATTTCCTGTGTCAAGCCTATGCCGCAATGGACCGGACCGCAGAAAGGGGCCCCGGATGTTCAGGAAGAGCGATCCTTCTCGTCAGACGGACCTGTTCGGCGAATTCGAGGTGCCCATGAAGTCGTCTCGTCAGAAGCAGCTCAACGACCCGCGGGCCTGGCACAACCTGTTCTTTCTCCATGTCACCGCGCAGATCGACGAGACGCCCTACGTCGCGCTCTTCGACGAGACTGCCGGTCGTCCGAACGCGCCGGTGCGCGTGCTTTTGGCGATGATGGTCCTGAAGGAGGGTCACGGCTGGAGCGACGCTGCGCTTTACGAGCACTGCCGGTTCAACCTTCTGGTCATGCGGGCGTTGGGTCTTTCGAGCCTTTCGGACGAGGTGCCGGTGGAGTCGCCGTATAATCTGTTCAAACAGTCCCTGTACCTCCATGAGCGGGCGACGGGCGAAGATCTGATCGGGGCGACCTTCGCGCAGTTGACCAGGTCGCAGGCTGCGGCCTTCGGGGTTTTGGGCCAGCAGATCCGCATGGACAGCAAGCTGATCGGTTCGAACATCGCCGCGTGCTGCCGCTTGCAGTTGGTCCTGGGCAGCCTTCGGTCGTTCTGGTCGTCCCTGGCGGAGACGGACCGTTCCCGCGTGTCGTCGTCCGACCGGGAGGCGCTGGACGACCTGCTCGAGCGCAAGCCTCATCAGACGGTGTACCGTCTTTCGCGTTCGGAGAAGGAAGCCATGCTGGAAGACGCGGGCCGTCTGCTGCGGCGGCTTGCGCGCGCGTACAGCAGTCGGGACAGCGACCGGCACGGCCTGATCGAACGGATCCTGTCGGAGCAGTACGCCTCGGGGCCGTCCCCTGACGATCTGCGTCCGAAGCCGGCCCGGGAGGTGTCGGCCTCCTCGTTGCAGTCCCCGGAAGACGCGGACGCCGCCTACCGGAAGAAGGGCGCGCAACAGGTCAAGGGCTACCGCGTGAACCTGACCGAGACCTGCAACGATCAGAGGCCGAACCTGATCGCCGACCTGGACGTTGCGCCGGCCTCGACGCCGGACAGCGCCTTCTGTGTCCCGGCGGTGGAACGCGCGCAGGAGGTGGTCGGAACGGTCGGCGAAGTATCCATGGACGGGGCGTATCAGGACGCAGGCAACGCCGTCTGGGCCCGGGACGGGGACAAGATCTTCCACTACAGCGGTATCCAGGGCAGAAAGGGGCGTTTTTCCTACGGCCGAAGGGGCGAGGAGGTATGGGTGGAAGACGTCCAAACCGGCCAGCGGCAGCGCGCCACGGCATACAAGCCGGGACACTACACGATCGAAGTGGACGGCAGGAAACGGTACTTCACCGACCAGACCGTCGAGACCTTCCAACGGCGCAGGCGGGTCGAAGACCTGCCCGAAGCCATAAGGCGGCGGCGCAACAACGTGGAGGCCAGCATCTTCCAACTGGTCATCCACACCAGAAACGGCAAGACGCGCTACCGGGGACAGGTTGCCCACCAGAGATGGGCATGGTGTCGCGGCCTGTGGATCAACCTGATGCGCATCAGGCATCATCTCGTCCAATCCTCGCCGGTTCCCGCCTGAGGGGCATAGAAGCCCGAAAACCGGCCTTGCGAAGACGGCGCGGACTCGGAAAAGGGCCTGGAACGAAGCGGAAAGCCCCACTACGAACCCCCAGCCGAAGTATGCGAAGCACATCCTGAACGATCGCTTACACCGCATCAGGGCGCTGGCGCATCGTCCTGACACGGTGAAAGACCCTTTTCGGACACGACTCATTATTTAAATGCATGATGTTTCAGTGAGGAATATATGAGCATTCTATGTTTTGATTTGCCAGTGCCGGCGGGGATGAACCGGTTCAAGTTGCATTTACAGGACAAAGTCATTAAATTGGACGTCAAAGGAAGTAATTGAGACCTTAAAGCAACCGCGTAGAAAAGGCTGAAATGCCTGGTAAGGGAGGAAACGGAAATGGCTAAGGACCGAAGTTTTGCGGCCAAGATGGCCAAGGGAAGCGACAAGAACCAGGAGGACGAAGTCCAGACCGTACTGCTGGTCAAACCCGTCAAGTCCGAAGAGGGCCACTACAAGTTCAAGCGCACGCTGACCAGGCTGACCCCCGAGAACAAGAAAGCACTCGGCGTCTGAGGCTGAACCAGGTCAGGCCGGGCGGCACCGGTCCGGTCCGTACGCCGCGGATTCCCCACCTTCACCCCACGAAACGCATCACCGCTAAAACAACGCGCTGAAGATCGCGTCCCTTTCTTCCGTCATCTGCAGCGTGCTGAGCAGATTGTTCACCCCGTGGATGGCGAGAGGGACGTAGAGCGAACCGGTACGCTCCCGGGCGATCCCGAGCAGGATGCCGATCAAGGCGATCAGCATCAGGAAGAACGCGTCGTACTGGGCGACGTGCAGCAGCGTCCAGAGCAGCGTGGTGACGACGATCGTTCCCCTGGCGCCTATCTTGGTCCGGCGTAGCCCCTCGTAAAGAAACCCCCTGAACAGCGCCTCTTCGAAGACCGGTGCGGCGATCACGAGCGCGAACCAGAGCAGCGTCGTGTACCGGGTTGTTTCTATGATCGTCTCCATGACCGGCGGTACCGGTGATCGTCCAAGCTCCACGGTGACCAGGTCGGCCAGCTGAAGCAGCAGGAAGGCGAAGACCACCCAGCCTAGCACGGTCGAGCCCCGGACCGGACGGAGCGCCAGCCATGTTCGCGGGTCCATGCCCCTTGCGCGGCCGGAGCGGTCCAGGATAAGCAGCAGGAGGAACGTGCAGGGAATGGCGGAGAGGATTACGCCCAGGGCGATCAGGTCGCCCATGCGTTCCGTTGGATCCAGGTCCAGCAGGGCGATCAGGACGATCGTCACGGCGACCTGCAACACCAGGTAGGTGCCCAGCACCAGCGCGGTGGAAACGAGGGTGAACCCGAGTCGCGGCTGCGGTTGAATCTCTTCAGGCTCGACGGCGTCCAGCGGGGGTTCGATCATGGGGGCTTACGGCGATTAGTGGGTCTGCAGGGAGCGACCGGAGCCGGGCCGGCCAGGCGGATCCAACCCGGCCCGTGTCGACCAGCCGGCGCAGGTTTAAAGTATGGCCCGGAACATGTAAAAGAATGCAATCGCCAGCAGGGCGCCGATGGGAACAGTGACGATCCAGGACGCCGCGATCCGGCCCAGGATGCTCAGGTCCAGGGCCTTGACGCCCTGGGCGAGTCCCACGCCCATGACCCCGCCGACGAGGGTCTGGGTCGTCGAGATGGGCAGCCCGAGGCGGCTGGCCAGGACGATGGTAATGGCGGCGGCGAATTCGGCCGAGTATCCCCGGGTGGGCGTCAGTTCCGTGATCTTGGTGCCGATGGTCGCCATGACGCGGTAGCCCATGGTCGCCAGGCCGATGACGATGCCGATGCCGCCGACCAGGAGAAGCCAGCTGGGTACCGGAGACTCGGGATTGACCACGCCGGACTGGCTGATGTTCACCACCGCCGCCAGCGGTCCAATGGCGTTCGCCACGTCGTTGGACCCGTGGGCGAAGGCCACGGCGCAGGCGCTCATGATCTGGAGCACGCCGAACATCTTCTCGACAATGGCCATCTGGCCGTCACCGGACGATGCGTCACCGGACGATGCGTCACCGGTCTCCGCGCCCGGCCGGTTATTGATCAGCCCAAGCAGGAAGTGCCCGGCGGTCACGGCGAAGATGCCCAGGACGCTGGACCACAGGAGCGACTCGACGAGCGTGAGATCCAGGTCGACGTTCTGCAATCCCTTGAACAGGGTAACCAGCGAAATCACGACAACGACGCTGAAGATATAGAGCGGCGCCCATTTCCGGGTCCGCCGCACGGGATCTGGGTGGCGGAGGATCGTCCATTTGATCGCGCTGAAGATCAGGTAGGCCAGGACGCCGCACAGCAGCGGCGAGACGACCCAGGATGCGACGATTTGCGTTAATTGTTCCCACTGTACGACGTTGAAACCGAAGGCGACGATGCCGAATCCCGCGATAGCGCCCACGATCGAATGGGTAGTCGACACGGGCCAGCCCAGCCGGGAAGCGACCACGAGCCAGGTACCCGCGGCCATGAGCGCGGCGAGCATGCCGTACACGATGAGTTCCGGCGCGGTCGCCGAAATCTGGGGGTCCAGTATGCCTCCCCGAACGGTTTTGGTGACCTGGCCTCCCACCAGGTAGGCTCCGAGAAATTCAAGCACACCGGCGATCAGGATGGCCTGCTTGATCGTGAGCGCTTTGGAACCCACCGAGGTTCCCATAGCGTTGGCCACGTCGTTCGCGCCGATGGAGAAGGCCATGTACAACCCGAGCGCTACGGCCAGATACAGGGTAAAGTCGCCCCCCATAGATGCAGTTTCTCTCCAGATGTCCGTTGGGTGGTGAGATGGCGGTCCGGACCGGCGGTGGACCGGGTCCGTTAAAGGCGGGTTCAATATACCGGCCCGGCGTTTCACCGCCACGGTTTTTTTACTGTGGTGCTGCGGCAATCTCCCGTACTGCGACGCCGGACAGGCGGATCCTCCCGAGTACCGATAGAATCAGTACTTCAAACCGGTGTAAAGACGCTCGTCCACGGGGGCGACCAGGACCCGCGCCTCCCGCCTGCGCATCCACCGCGAAACGGCGTCGCGGGTTTCATCCAGGGCGCTTACGGCCTCCGCGGCGATACCGAAACCTTCGGCGACCTTCACCCAGTCCACCGGCGCGAAGTCGACGCCCGTCACGGGGAGTTTCCTGGCCTGCTGGGCGATCTTGATGACCGCCAGCGACGCGTCGTACAGGACGACGATCAGCGGTGCGATACCTGTTCGCTTGATCGTCTCGAGTTCCTGGACCATCATGGCGAATGCGCCATCTCCCGTAATCGCCGCCACCGGTCGGTCGGGCAGGGCCGTGGCCGCGCCCATGGCCGCGCCGACCCCGTACCCCATGGACGAAAGGCCGTTGGACATGAGGAAGGTGCCCGGTCCCGGTGCCCGCCATCGCTGTCCCATTACGTTCTTGTGCGCGCCCACGTCCGAGGAGACGACGGCGTCTTCCGGGAGCGCTTCCCGAAGGGCGCCCACCAGGTGGTAGGGCGACATGCCGTCCGGTCCCTTCTCGGACGGCGGGTGGTAGACCGCGTCGACCCGCGCCTTCAGGTATCCTATATCGTCGGCCGTCCACCGGCATCGCCCGATGTATCTTTCCCCGATGCGGTCCAGGAGGGCGGACACGTCGCCCACGCAGGCCGCCGCCGGCGTAAAGGCGCCGAACCCCACGGGGGCATTGGCGACGATCTGCAACGGCGCGTCGAAATGCCAGAGCCGGGAGACCTCCACCGGATCGAAGCCGATGCCCAGCACGCAGTCGCTTCGCTGCAGCCATTCGATGATCCGGTCTTCACCGGCGGCCGGCGCGATCGTGCCGAGGAATCCGTCTCCGTGCTCATCGGCGATCCCCTTCGCCTGCACGGTCGTCGCGTAGGGCAGCCCGCTATCGCGCAGGAAACGGCGGACGGCCGGCGCGTCCCTGGCCGCGTCCATGGCGATGCCGACCACTGCTACGGGTCTTTCAGCGCCGTTCAACGTGGACAGGATGCGGGGCAGGTCCGATTCGTTCGCAGGGGCCGGATGCGGTGGATGCATGGTCCCGAGGCCGACCCGGCCTGCTTGGCTGTCCTCGCTGGCCGTGCTGGCGGAGGAATCCGGGTTGACCGAGGAATCCGGGCCGGTGGCCGGCTTTCCCGCCACGTCCGACGGCAGGGAGAGGTATACCGGGCCCCGCGGCGGGCCCGCCGCGACGGAGAGCGCGGTTATCACGGTGTCCTCGACGTCCGCGCCTTCGAGGTCGACGGACCACCGGGTGATGGGCGTGAACAGGTCGATCAGCGGCAGGTTCTGCTTGTTGCTCCGGTGGTGCCTTTCCGTCGACGTACGCGCGGAGATGGCCAGGACGGGGTCGCGGTCCAGGTAGGCCGTCCCCACGCCGAGCACCAGGTTGCACGCACCGGGTCCCAGGGTTGCCACGCAGACCCCCGGGGTGCCGGTCAGGCGTCCCACGGCCGCCGCCATGAAGGCCGCCGTGGATTCGTGTCCGGTCAGGACGAACCGGATCCCCGACCGTTCCAGCGCGTCGATGAGCTCAAGCACTTCACCGCCGGGATGACCGAAAGCGAATTGGACGCCGGCTTCGTGAAGGGTTCGCGCGATGACCTCTGCGCAGGTGTGATTTTGAGTTGAACCGGTCACCATCTACTCGGAGGTTACCAGGTCTGTGCGCCTCAGGCGGATCCGGTCGAAGCTCTCCGCGGATATGACATAGTACCACTGGGCGAATCGGGCGTTCAGGTCCGCGGAGGTCCGCCGTCCCGTATCGACGCTTTGCCGCCAGGTCTCGTGATTTTCGTGGAGATCGGCATTGGTCCGGTCGGCCTCGGTCCAGAGGGAGTCCGGCCGGGCTTGGAAATCCAGGTCGGCGGGCTCGGACGGTTCAGGGAAGAGGCTGGCGTCGAATCCGGTAGTGATGAACAGGTACCGGTTCTCGCCCGGTCCCGCGGGGCTTCCGGCTCCAAAACCGCCGGGACCGCCCGCACTACCCGAGCCGCCGGGGCCTCCCAGACTGCCCGCGCCACCCGCACTGCCCGCGCCTATCAGGCCGGCCGTGACCTCGTCTCCTACGCCGTACACGATCTCCCCGAATCGCAACGTATAGATGAGCCCGTCCTCCGTGCGGACCTGGGTTTCGCCTTCGTTGGAGACCAGCTGGCCGTCCCCCGTGAAGTAGTAGCCCTTCTGCTGCAACGAGGCCAGATCGCTCCGGGTGATGCTGATGCCTTCGTCGTTGTCTTCCAGGCTCCGGGAAAGGCCGGCGGGCTTGGGCCGGACGCCAACGATGGTCAACTCGTCAAGGGCCTTGAGCAGGTCTTCCATCTTCACCGCGTCCACCTTCTGCCCGGTCCGCATGCGGTTGGCCGTCCAGTCGGGGTCCCCTTTCGACAGCACGATCGTGTCGCGCTGGTCCAGCATGCGGGTACCTTCGTCTATGGAGTAGTCTTTCAGTATCACCTGTTCAATACGTGTCTGGTCCACTTCCAGCAGGTCCTTTTCGATCCAGTCGCCGAACCGGGAGGAGACGTCCACGTCGAACCGTGCCGCGTAGGTCCGCTTCTGGCCGGGCACCCGGAGGTAGCGGTACTGGCCTTCCCGGTCCGGAACGGTCCTGCCGACGATGAGGTCGGCGAGCAGGTTGTCGTTTCCGTCCTTGATCGTAACGCGCTTGCCGCGCCCGGACAGGGAGGCGATCGACTCGTCCAGCGGATCCACCACGCCCAAAGCCTCGTGGTCCGCGGCGATTTCGGCGACTACGTCATCCTTGCGGACCTCGATGAGCCCGGCGGCCGTGCGGGCCAGGCGGTCCTGGTCGTCGGCGGGGTAGTTGTGATGGGAGGGGATGCGCCAGCGCGTGCCTTTGAACACCACGCTGAAGGCGTTGATCCCTCCGGTCGCTTCGTTGAAGTCGATGACCTCGAGGGAGACCGCGTCGTTCGGATTGGCGAAGTCCGGAAAGAAAGCCTCGCCGCGGTCCGAGAAAGCTTCCGGCGTCGGGTCGTCCGGAGCCGCGAGGAAGGCGGCAGAGGTCACCACGACCGCCGCAGCGACGAAGGCCAGGGTTTTGCGTGTTTCATCCATGGTCAGCTCCTCAGCCGCCGCGCGGCGGCGGCCGCTTCGTTCTCGCGACGCCTGCGCCGGAGGAAGATGAATACGCCCAGTAGGAAGACCGGCACGGGCGGAAGCAGGGCGGCCAGGTTCTTGATGGTGTTCTGGATCAGCCGGATCTGGCTTTCCATCATCTCCTTGCTTTCCTCGATCCTGGCTTCCTTTTCGGCCTCGATATTGGTCTGCAGCGTCTCGAACCGCCGGTTCTCCACTTCCTCCAGGTTGCGGACCATGATCCGCCGGGTCTGCTCGTCCAGGTCGGTCCGCCGGCGGACCTCGTCCACGCGGGCCGTGAGCCGGCGTCGGGCCTGGTCCAGCGCCGCCTGCGCCTCCTCCTCGGCGGCGTCCTCGTCCCTGACCCGCTGCTCCGTATAGGCCATGGTCTGCCTTTCGACGGTCTCGAGCGTGCGGTAACGCACCCGCTTGCTGCGCAGGGCGATGAAGGATTCGTCACCGACCAGTACGTCCATGAGGTTCAGGAAGAAGGTGACGTTGTCGAAGTGCAGTCCGGCGGCGCCCATGCGGCGGATGTCGAAGAACTGCTGCGAAGCGAAATCCACGTCGGCCACGACGACCAGGTTGAGCGGCGAGTTTTCTACGGTGCCGGCCGTGTCTCCGCCGGCCGCGGCTCCCCCGGTGGATGCATCACCATGGCCGGTTGCCGTGCCGGCCGCGTTGCCCGTGACGTGGGCCGCCACCGTGTAGGCGTTCTGGCTTGCGCGCCGCGGGATATTGGTGAGCACCAGTTGTGAAGCGCCGAAGAAGTTGCGCTGAACGAGCTGGGAATAGGCGGTCAGCCCCGACATGCTGCCGCTTTGCACCAGGGGCCTAAACGTGAAATCCGGCGAACCGGTATGCTGCAGCCGGCCAGGGAAGATGAAGACGAGCTCCTGCAGCGATCGGGTGCTGGAGGTTTCCTGGTTGAAGGTGTCCGGGTTCTCGTTGCCCGGGGACGCGAAGACCACTTCCGGCGGGAGGTGGGCCATGCCTGGGTGGGGGTTATATTGGTCCCAAACGATCAGCCCGGTGGTCCATTCCACGCCGAACCTGCGCAGCAGGCCCTGGATATCGCCCTTCGGCACGGGAGCGGGCTGCTGGTTGCCGGCGAAGGGATTGGCGCTTGCCCCCTTCTGCTCGGAAGGGGAAAGGGCCAGGTTGAAGGAGGGGAGCGGGTCCGTCAGGAGCAGCGTGGGGTTCCCCGAGGCGATGTAGTCCGACAGCCGGTCCATTTCGGGCTGGGTCAGGGTGTTGGGCAGGGCGGCCAGGAGCGCGTCCAGGTCGTCGGGATAGTCCTCCTGGGGCTGGACTTGCACCACGTCGTACTGCTTGCGCAGCTCTTCGGTCATGGCCCAGGGCTGGCGGCTCTGCATGGTGTTGAAATCGAACCCTCCGAAGAGTCGCACTTCCGTGGCGAGTATGCCGAGTTTCGCGCGGTCCGCCCGGGCGGCCACGCGCAGGCTGCGCACCAGTTCGTACTCGACGGGAAGCCCCGTATCCAGGAACCCGATCACCTGTTCCTCGGGACCGCAGGTGACGGCGATCCCGGCGAAGACGTTCCTGAATCCCGACCGGGCGCTGCGCAGGTCCGGCAGCTCGCGGGGGGTAATGCCGAACCGCTCCCTGGCCTCCCGGGCCTCGGGAGAGTACATCTCCGTAGTCTGGATCCGCACCTGGACCCGGCTGCCGCCCACGGCGTCCAGCTCTTTGAGCACGTCGATCAGGCTCGACCGGGTCTGTACGTAGGACTCCGGCACTTCCGGACTCACGAAGGCCTGGATGAACACGGGGCGCTCCGGGTCCAGTTCCGACAGCATCTGCACGGTCTCATCGGAAAGCGAATGAAGCCCTTCGGCGGTTACGTCCAGGCGGACGCCCGTCCGGCCCAGGATGACGTTCAGTCCGATGACCGCCGCGACGAGGGCCGCCGCTCTCGCGCCATGGTGGATCCCCATCCGGTATCCGCCGGCCTGCACGGGCCAGTGGCGCCGGCCGATCAGCACCACGTTGAGATACAGCATCAGACCGGCGACGGAGACGAAATGGACCAGGCCGGAGAAACTGACGACGCCGCGCGCGAAGTCGTCGAAGGCGGTAAACAGTCCCAGGGGCGAAAGCAGGTCCCGCAGCCCGTCGCTGATCCCGCCGGCTATGGGTCCGATGAGTACGAAGGCCGCGCAGAACAGCGCGCCGAGGATGAAGGCGATGGTCACGTGCGAGGTCAGCAGGGACGCCAGCATGCCGACGGAGATGAGGGCGGCGCCGGCAAGCCAGTACCCGAAGTAATTGCCGGCCATGAGCCCGAGGTCGGGACTGCCGAGGAACATCAGGACCAGCACGTGGGTCAGGGACAGCACGAGCGAGGCCGTATAGACGCCCACCACCGACAGGTACTTGCCCAGGACGATTTCCAGGTCCGTCGCCGGGAGCGTAAGCAGCAGTTCATCCGTTCCCTGCCGGCTTTCCTCGGCCCATACGCCCATGGTCAGCGCCGGGATGAAGAAGAGCAGCAGGTAAGGGAACACGGCGTTCAACTGGTCGAGGTTCGCCAGGTTGTTCAGGAAGAACGGGACCTGCCAGAACGCGGCGGCCGCGCTGAGGAAGATGAAAAGCGTAACGAAGACGTATCCCGTGGGATTGCTGAAGGCCAGGCGCAGGTCCCTGCGGACGATGGCCGCCACCAGTTGGAAATTGATCCGGCTTGCCGGGCCGAGGTTCATTCGACCGTCTCCCCGTTCGCGTCCGTCTCCCCGTTCGCGGCCGTTTCGCCATCGGTGCCCGCCTTCACGTTCGCGTCCGTCTTGTCTTGGGCGTTCACCTCCCCGCCGTGCCCGGTCAGGGCGTGGAAGGACGCTTCGAGCGATCCGCCGCGGCGCAGATCGGCAGGCGGGCCGTCGAAGACCAGTTTGCCCTCGTTGATCAGGAGAACGCGGTCGGCGATCAGGTCCACTTCCTGCAGGATGTGGGTGGAAAGCAGGATGGTTCGGGTCTGCCCGAGCTGACGGATATCATGGCGGAAGTCCCGGATCTGGTTCGGATCGAGCCCGGCGGTCGGTTCATCCATGATGAGGACGTCGGGGTCGTGGAGCAGGGCCTGCGCCAGGCCGACCCGCTGCCTGTTGCCCCGGGACAGCTTGTCGATGGGTTTTTCGAGCGCTTCACTCAGGCTGCACCGGTCGATGACGTAGTCCAGGCGGCTGGCCAACCGAAGCCGATCGAGCCCGCGGGCCTCGCCGAAGAACCGAAGGAGTTCGAGCGGCGTCATGTTCTGGTACAGCGGACCGTTCTCCGGGAGGTATCCAAGGCGCCGGGACATGGAGAGGCGGTCGCGCCTCACGTCGAGTCCGGCGATGGCCGCGGTGCCCGCGCTGGCGCCCAGGTAGCCGCTGAGTATCTTCATCGTCGTGGACTTGCCCGCGCCGTTCGGTCCGAGGAAGGCCACGATCTGGCCCTCGGGTATGGCAAAGGTGATATCTTGCACGGCGACGAAGGAACCGTAGTACTTACTCAGGCCCTTCGTCTCGATCATGGTTTTCCCGGACACCCCTGTTCTCGCTCCTTTTCTTACATTAAAAAAGAAGATGTCCGCGCGTTATTTGAATTGCTTTCTTCGCGGCGTCGGATAATAACAACGGGCCATGTCCGTGTCAAGCCCGTATTGAGCGAAGATGGGAAATCACTTGACAGGCCGGTGCTTCCCGTTTATCTTCACGCAACTGGAACTTCGTCTAAAAGATCCATTTCTTTGATAGATCAAGCCGCCTGGTGACGGGTCTTACATGAAACTCCTCACGCTTTCCTCCGCTATCGTGTTTGCCCTGTTTTTCGCGAGTCCCCCGCACGACTGCGAGGAACCGGAGACCGACCCCAGTCATGTGGATCATTGCCAGACCTGCCTTTGCGCCGCCACATTCTCCGCGGTGCCCGAGAAGACTTCTTCTATACGCCCGGTCTACGATTTTGTCGGTCCCGCGGCCGATGTATCGCAACCCGGTCACCCTCGGATTCAGGACAAGCAGCACCGAAACCGCGCACCGCCCCTTTCCCGACCTATCCTGCCGGTCCGGATGCTGCGGACGAACGCCTGAATCCCTCAGGCGCGGTTCCTGACCCTTTCCGTTCATCCTTGGTTTTACATCCAGACCGATCAGACCGTGCTGACTGCCCAGGCTTTTGCTGTCGTACTGGCCGCTGGCTGTTTTGAACGTTGGCTGTGTTGACGGCCGGCCTTTTTAACGCTGGTCGTTTTAAACGATGGCCGTTTGAATCGCCGCCCCTGTCGATACCGCCCGGACGACGCACGCGTCGATGACGGTGCTCCACCCCGTGCACGGCACCGGGTGGTGTCCGGTCGAAGCACGCGCAAGATAGCCATTTACTTCACACAACCCAATAAACGAAAGAGAAGCCCAATCATGTTGAAGTACCGCTGGAACACACTGTCCGTCATGACCGTCGCGGTATTCGTCGCCGCCGCGCTGACGTTTTCCTGCGCCGACGATAATGACTCCAATCCTATGGGGCCGGACGACCATGACCATCATGACGACGACCACGACGACGATGACGACCATGACCACGGACCGGGCGAAGTAGAGCTCATCACGACGCTCAAAGTCACGCTTACGCCCCAGGGCGGGGGATCATCGCTCACCGTGCAGTTCCAGGACCTCGACGGTGAAGGCGGCAACGCGCCGGTCGTGGACCGAATCGTCGTAGACGCGGGTACGGTTTACGACGGCTCGATACAGGAGTTGAACGAGCTGGAAAGCCCGCCGGAGGATATCACCGAAGAGATCAGGGAGGAAGCCGAGGCCCACCAGTTGTTCTATGAAACCCTTGGTGGATTTGCGCCGGCTACCGTCGCCTACGCGGACAAGGAATCCGACTATGTGACGAACTCAGGCGCCGATCATCCCGTCGGACTAAAATTCACGCTTACGGTCCCCGCTAACGCGCGGAACGGTCAGTTCCGGGTATCTCAGAGTCATTACGATGCCGGACCCAAGGACGGCGTGACGCCGAGCGACGAGACGGACATCGAAGTGACCTTTGAAGTCGAGGTGCGGTCATAGTAAGGACACGACCGTGGCCTGTTCCCCGTAAACGCGGGCCTGGAGTGATTGCAAATGAAAGCGACGAAAGTACTGTGTGCCATCCTGGCTTTCGCCGTGTCCTGCCTCGTACTTCCGGCAGAAGCACGCGCCGCCACGGTTGGCGGCAAGGTGCTCAGCGAACGCGGCGATCCGTTGCCGGCGGTGACCGTAGTA
Source organism: bacterium (assembly GCA_965207085.1). Taxonomy (GTDB): domain Bacteria; phylum JAAXHH01; class JAAXHH01; order JAAXHH01; family JAAXHH01; genus JAAXHH01. The sequence goes on from CBDBLQ010000002.1 coordinate 2,160,994, forward strand.
TTGCCCGCGCTCGAAATCGGTGCGTTAACAGACGAAGAAGGCCTATTCCGTCTGGAAAACGTACCACAGGGCCGCCATACGATCGAATTCCGGTTTATCGGCTACCGGACGATCCAAAGCGAGATCATCGTTACTGAAAACAGGTCGCCCGTGCTCGAAGTCAACATGGAGCCGGAGATCCTGATGGGGGATGAGGTCACCGTCACGGGCGACCGGCACCTGGCGGGCGAACTCACCGGATCCAGCCAGTCCGTCCTCGTCCTGCCCCCGTCCGCCCTGGAAGAACGCCGGGGCCAGACCCTGGGCGAGACGCTGGAGTCCCTGCCGGGCGTATCCACCCTGACCACGGGGCCGGCCATTTCGAAGCCCGTGGTGCGCGGCGTGCACAGCGCCCGGGTGCTGGTACTCAACGCCGGCGTTACCCAGGAGGGACAGCAGTGGGGCGGGGACCACGCACCGGAAATCGACCCCTTTGCCCCTGCCCGCATCGAGGTACTCAAGGGCGCCGCCGGCGTGCAGTACGGCGCCGGCGCCATCGGGGGCGTCATCCGTATCGAACCGCCGGAGCTGCCCGTGGATCCGGGGATGGGCGGCCGGTTCAACACGAATCTCTTTTCCAACAACAAGCAGGGGGCGGCTTCCCTCCTCCTGCAGGGCGCGCTGCACCGCCTGCCGGGACTCAAGTGGCGGGTGCAGGGCAGTCTTCGCCGGGCGGGCGACGCCAGAGCGCCGAAGCACGTCATACGGAATTCCGGATTCGACGAACGAAATTACTCCGTGGCACTGGGTTATTCGACGGACTGGATGGACACGGAGGCTTATTTCAGTCATTTCGGTACCTGGCTGGGGATTTACAAAGGCGCTCACATCGGCAACACCACGGACCTGAAACGGGCTATCGAGCGGGGCGACCCATGGGTCACGGGTGAATTCACCTACGACATCGGCAATCCGCGTCAGCGCGTGGACCACGATCTCCTGTCCGTTCGGTCCCTGGTACGTTTAGAAGGGGTGGGCAATCTCGAACTGCGGTACGGACAGCAGTACAACCGGCGAGAGGAGTGGGACGCCACCCGAAGCGGCGCCGCGCCGACCAGGCCCGGGTTCGACCTGGGACTGCAGACGCACAGCGGCGAAGCGATCTTCCACCACCGGAACTTCGGAAACTGGTATGGAAAGATCGGCGTCAGCGGCATGCGTCAGCGGAACACACGGTTCAGCACGGGGTTCCTCATCCCAGACTTCCTGGCTTACAGTACCGGGGTGTTCGCACTGGAATCCTGGACGAAGGGCAAGACCACGGTGGAAACCGGTCTGCGATACGACTACCGCTGGGCGGAGATCTACTCGAATGAAGGCCGGCGCGCCACCGAGATTGTCGAGGGAGGGGTCTTCACCTACCGCAACATGACGGGGGTGATTGGCCTGATCCAGGAGTTGACCCCGACCCTGGCCGTCGCCGCCAACATCGGCAGGGCCTGGCGTCCACCCGGGGTGAACGAGCTGTACAGCTATGGCGTTCATCACGGCACGGCGCAGTTCGAGATCGGAGACAGGGAGCTGGACACGGAATCGAGCCTGAACACGGATCTTACCCTGCGGTACCGGGGGGACCGGGGCCGCGGCGAACTGGGGCTGTTCAGGTCGAGTTACCGCAATTTCATCTCGCTGCTGCCGGGGGGTGATCTTGTGTTGACAATACGGGGTGCGTTCCCCCAATTTACCTATGTACAGTCTGACGCGGTGATTCAGGGATTGGATGGATACCTGGAGTACGACCTGACCCGGTACGTGAGCACCCATCTTTCCGCTTCCGTCGTACGTGGACGGGATACGTCGGATAACCAGCCCCTGTACCAGATGCCGCCCACCCGGTTGATTGCCGGCCTGGAATTCCGCCTGCCGCCCACCGGGCGCCTGCTGGATGCCGGGATAGGGTTCGAAGGCCGCTTCGTCCTGCGGCAGGAGGATTTTCCCGAAGGCATCGACTTTGCGGACCCGCCCGCCGGCTACAACCTCTTCGACGTGCTGCTTCACGCGGAGTTGGCCGTGGCCGACCATCCGGTCCGCATGCAGTTCGGCGTGAACAATCTGTTCAACAAGCGCTACCGGGACTACCTGAGCCGGTTCCGCTATTTCACCGACGATCCGGGTCGGAATGTTACGATCAGCCTGTCGGTGCCGTTCGGGCAGTCTATGGAGGAATAGCAAGATGTACCGTATGGGTACATCCGCGCGCAACCTGGCTCCCTTCTGCTTTCTGGTTGTGATAGCCACCCTCCTGGCTATGCAGACCGCCGGCTCCGCGTCGGCGCAGGAACGGGAGATCGTTCCGCTGCGCATCCTGGAATCGTTGCACATGGACGGCGTCCTGGACGAGGGTATATGGCAGAACGCCCTGGCGGCCAGCGGCTTCACCCAGCAACGCCCCGACGAGGGCCAGTCGGCGACCGAGCGGACCGAGGTGCGGGTCCTCTACGACGAACAGACCTTGTACATCGGCGTCTGGGCCTACGACTCGGACCCCTCCCAGATCATCGCCACCCAGATGGCGCGGGACGGCGACCTGGCGGACGACGACTACTTCCAGATCATCCTGGATACGTTCATGGACCGGCAGAACGGCATTCTCTTCGCCACCAATCCGGACGGCGCCCGCTATGACGCCCAGGTGCGCAACGAGGGCCGGTCCGAGGGCCGCTTCAACACCAACGTCCTGACGGACTGGAACGGCGTGTGGGACGTGTACACTTCCCGGAACGAAGAGGGGTGGTACGCCGAGATGGCCATACCATGGAGCACGCTGCGCTTCGAGACCGGGGACGACGTCGATTTCGGGATCAACCTGGAGCGCCAGATCCGCCGCCGCAACGAGCAGTCCTTCTGGGCGCCCGTCGTCCGCCCCTTCAACATATCCCAGGTGTCGGTTGCCGGGACGCTGTCGGGCCTGAATCTCACGCGGCACGACCAACGTTACCTGCAGATTACGCCTTACTCCCTGGGCGGGGCCACGTGGACCTACGAGCCCGGCCCTTCGACACGGGAGGACGACTTCGACGGCGGCGTGGACGTGAAGTACGGCCTGACCAACAACCTGTCCCTCGACCTGACCTACAACACGGACTTCTCCCAGGTGGAAGTGGACGACGCGCAGGTCAACCTTACGCAGTTCAACCTGTTCTTCCCCGAAAAACGCGCCTTCTTCCTGGAGAACGGCGGACTGTTCCGATTCGGCGTAGCCCGGGAGACGGAACTTTTCTACAGCCGAAACGTCGGCCTGGCGCGCGACGGTTCCGGTGCGCTTAGACAGGTGCCGATCACCGGCGGCGGCCGCCTGACAGGCAAGGCCGGGCGCACGAACCTGGGCCTGCTGCTCATGCGCACGGGCGACGAGCAGTTCGGAAACACAAAGCTCGAGGACAACATCTACGCCGTGGCGCGGATCAGCCAGGACGTGGGCGAGAAATCCAACGTGGGATTCATCGTCACCAACCAGCGGGTCGGCGGCGGCGACTTCAACCGTGCAGCCGGCGGCGACTTCAACCTGGCCATCGGTCCCAAGCTGGCCGTCAGCGGATTCCTGGCCGGCACCACATACCAGGCAGACGAAGAGAGCGAATCGGGATTCGCGGGACGGTTGTGGTCACGCTGGAACGGGCCCCTGTGGCAGTTCGAAGGCCTGTACATGGGCGTGTCCGAGTTCTTCAATCCCGGCATGGGCTTCTTCAGCCGCCGGAGCCTGGCCCGGAATTTCGGTGGCTTTCACGAGGTCTCAGCCCGTGCGTTCTACACGCCCGAACCCACCAATAGCATCGTCCGCCGGTACTTTCCCCATATCGTGCTCGCGGCGACCTTCGGCGACGACGGTACGCAATTGACCCGGAGGGAGCACTACCACTGGGAGCTGTTCTTCACCGGCGGCGAACAGGCCGGGATAACGTTAGACCGCGACTTCAGAAGGATCAGCGAAGACACGCGGCCGATTCTGGGCGTCAAGCTCCCCGCGGGGAACTACACGGACGCCTCTTCGCGCATGCATTACACGACGAACCTGAGCAAGCCGCTGTTCGCCGACTTCCAGTTCATCATCGGCCGGTACATCAACGGGAACCGGCGATCTCTCAATCTCGAGGGCGGGCTGCGCGCCGGTTCGAAATTCACCATCGGTCCCCGGTACGAGTTGAACGACGTCACACTTACCGACACCGGCGGCACGAAGCGGGACATTACGGCCCATCTCTTCGGCGTCCGGTCCAGCTATTCCTTTTCGCCCGACGTATCTCTCAACGCGCTGGTCCAGTGGGACACGAACCGGGACCGGTTCGTGTCGAACTTCCGGTTCAACTACATCATCAGCCCGGGCAGCAACCTCTACGTGGTGTACAACGAGCGGCGTGACAACGGGGACGCAACGGAAGCCCTGCTCGGCGACCCGCTGGATCGCACGCTGATCGTCAAGCTCGCCTACCTGTTCGACCTTTAGCGAACCATGAACGTACTCGGCGGACCACTCACGGACTGTTCGATGGACCCCCTGACCGGGTTCTATCGCGACGGCGCATGTAACACCGGATCGGGTGACGCGGGCGTCCATACCGTCTGCGCGGTGATGACCGAGGAGTTCCTGGTCTTTTCAAAAGCGGCGGGAAACGACCTCAGCACGCCCGTACCCGCCTTCGGTTTCCAGGGCCTGAAGCCCGGCGACCGCTGGTGCGTCTGCGTGAACCGGTGGAAAGAAGCCTACGACGCGGGCGTGGCCCCGCCGGTGGTGCTGAGCGCCACCCACATCATGTCCCTGGAATTCGTGTCGCTGGAAGAGCTGCAAGCCTGCGCCATGGACGAGGCGTAGACCGGCTGCCAGGCATCACGGATGCCACGTGCCAGGCATCACGGATGCCACGTGCCAGGCATCACGGACGCCCCGGTCGTCGCGTGTCTTGTTTTATTTCCTTGATTTCGGCGGGCGCGCCTATTAGATTTCATCGCTTGGTTGGCAAGATCGACTTGCCGGCAATCCGGTATTCGGGCAAGTCGGCCTGTTTTGAGGCCGCCATACCGTCATTCCGGCATACTGTCAGATGGGCTCGCCTTAGGAGTACAGCATGGCCAAGGGCAAGAACCGTGAACTGGTGAAACTCAAGAGCACGGAAAGCGCGCACTGCTACTACACGAAGAAGAACCGGCGTAATACGACCGCCCGCGTCGAACTCAAGAAGTACGACCCCACGCTGCGGCGGCACGTCATGTACCGGGAGACGCGGTAGCGTCGTTCCTGGAGGTTTGCTCCATGTCCAGAAAATGCAAGTTGACCGGAAAAGGACCCCTGGTCGGCTACAACATTTCCCACGCCCATAACAAGACCAAGCGGCGCCAGTACCCCAATCTCCAGTTGAAGCGTATCTACGTGCCTGAACTGGGCCGCACGGTGCGCATCAAGATGTCCGTCAGCGCCTTGCGGACGGTCACGAAGATGGGGTTGATGCCCTTCCTGAAGAAACAGGGACTGCGGCTGCAGGACGTGCTGTAGCATCCGGCCTCATGTCGTCCAAGAGCACTTCATCCCACAAGGCCCAGGCGGCCGAGCTCGGACCCCTGGCCGTCGCCGTGGTTACCGTCAGCGATTCCCGCACGCCGGAAACGGACATCAACGGGAATTACCTCCGGACACGCATCGAGGAAGCGGGCCACCGTGTCGCCGGCTATCACCTGATCCAGGATGAACCGGACCAGGTCGAAGCCGCCCTGGAGGCGAGTACCGGCGAAGGCGTCCAGATCGTCATATTCAACGGGGGGACCGGCATCTCGAAGAGAGACCGGACCTTCGACGTGCTGAATCGCAAACTGGAAAAGCCGCTGACCGGTTTCGGCGAGCTTTTCCGCATGCTCAGCTACGAACAGGTCGGTGCCGCATCCATGTTGTCCCGCGCCACCGCGGGTGTGTACCGCGACACGGTGGTCATCTCCACGCCCGGCTCCCCGGCCGCGGTGGAACTGGCCTGGGAGAAACTGATCGCGCCGGAGATTGCCCACCTGGGCTGGGAACTGACGCGGTAGTCTTCGTCGGACCGGTTTTTATCCAGAACAATCGTCCGATATACTGAACGCTTCGAATCAAGCAATTCGTATCAAGCAAGGCCGCCCGGCCAAGCGTGGGGGCGGGCCCTTTAAATATCAACACGGAGGTTTTCATGCTGTCCGTTTTTGCCGGATCACTACCGGGTCTCGCGCGCCGCGTCAGCCCGTGCGGTTTCAGGACCCGCATCCCCATGCTCACCCTGTCCCTTTCACTGGCCTTTTCGGTGGCGCTTTCGACGGCCTTCCCCCGCGAGGCCCGCGGACAGACCGATGACGAAAAAACGGTCACGGCGATCTTCAACGAACGCCTGACTACGGGGGAGATGTACTATCTCCTCGAAGACCTGAGCAAGAACATCGGACCGCGCCTCAGCGGTTCGGAAGGCGCGGAACGCGCCGTGGCATGGGCGAAAGAGGTGATGGAGAGCTACGGCTTCGATCGGGTCTACCTGCAGGAAGTCATGGTGCCCCACTGGGAACGGGGCGAACCGGAGCAGGTGCGTATCGTCAACGTCAACGAAGGCATGATCGAGTTGACCGCCCTGGCCATCGGGGGATCGGTGCCGACCGCTCCGGTGGGCATCACGGCGCCCGTCGTGGTGGTCCATTCCCTGGAAGAAGTGGAAGAAATCGGCCGCGAGGCCGTTGAAGGGAAGATCGTCTTCTACAACCGGCGTTTCGACCAGACGGTGATCGCCACGGGTCCCGGCTACGGCGGAGCGGTGGACCAGCGGACCGCCGGTCCGTCCCAGGCGGCCAGGTTCGGCGCCGTGGGCGTGGTGATCCGGTCGGCCGGTTCGGACTTCGGCGACGCGCCGCACACCGGCGGACTGCGCTATCTCGAAGACGTGGAGCGCATCCCCGCGGCGGCCCTGGGCTACCAGTCCGCCGACCGCCTGGAACGGGCGCTCGAGGAGCAGCCCGAAGCCATGCTTTACATGCGCCTGGCCAGCAAGTGGCACCCCGACGCCCTTTCGCACAACGTGATCGGCGAGATCCGGGGCAGCGAACGGCCGGACGAGATCATCCTGGTGGGCGGCCATCTCGACTCGTGGGACGTGTCTGAAGGCGCCCACGACGACGGCGCGGGCGTGGTCCACTCCATCGGCGTACTGCGGACCTTCCAGAAGCTGGGCATCCGGCCCCGCCACACCATCCGCGCCGTCTTGTTCATGAACGAGGAAAACGGCCTCCGCGGCGGACTCAAGTACGCCGAGGTGGCGAAGGAAACGGGCGAGAATCACGTGATCGCCCTCGAAAGCGACGCGGGCGGTTTCAGCCCGCGGGGATTCGGCGTGTCTGCGGAGGATGACGTCATCGAACGCTTCCGGTCGTGGCTGCCCATGTTCCCCCAGAGCACCATCTCCTACATCAACAAGGGCGGCGGCGGCGCCGATATCGGTCCGCTCCGCAGGGAGACGGGTACCCCGACCATCGGGTTCAACCCCGACTCGCAGAGGGCGTTCGACTACCATCACGCGCCCACCGACGTCTTCGAAGCCGTGAACCGCCGGGAGCTGGAACTGGGCGGCGCGTCCATCGCCACGTTGATCTACCTGATCGACAAGTACGGCCTGAGGGACGACATGGCCCAGTAGGGTGGTGGCGATGAAAACGCTCGGGGTCCTGCTTTGCCTGATGTTTGCCACCGCACCGGTTCCGGGCACCGTACACGCCCACGTGTTCTACGTGAGCATAGCGCGGGTCAAGTGGAACGCGGACGATGCGCGTCTCGACATATCCGTGCGGATCTTCACAGACGACCTGGAAGAGGCCATCGTGGCGGCCGGCGGCCCCCGGCTCAGGCTCTGGACCGACCAGGCCCATGCCGACCGCGACCGGCACGTGTCCGGCTACCTGACCTCCCGGCTGACCTTTCGAGTCAACGGCGCAGACCGGCAGCTGACCTACACCGGCATGGAGGGCGCCCTTGACGCCACGGCCTGCCTGGTGCAGATTACGGGGGTGGACCGCGTGGAGACGATTGAGGTCGAGAACCGGATCCTCATCGAAATGTTCGACACGCAGGCCAACGTGATGCGGTTCGAAATCGGCGGCGAGAAGAAGTACGTCAACCTGAGCAAGAAAACCGTCACGGGGACGGTTCGTTTCGGGCTATGACGAAGCGGCTGAACCACGCGAGAGGTCCAGTCCGGGTTCCGGTCGTTTCGGGTCATGACGATGGGGATCGGTTGCGTCGGGGTCGGGATTTCGTCCTCGGCGCCGGCTGAACGTTGGGCGGAAGATGTCCGAATTCCAGGTATATCTGCAACTCGGTTTCGACCACATCTCGGACCTGGACGCCTACGACCACATCGTCTTCATCATCGCGCTCTGCGCCGCCTATCCGCTGAACCGGTGGCGTTCGGTGATCTTGCTGGTCACGGCCTTCACGGTCGGGCACTCGATCACCCTGGCGCTGGCTACGCTCCGGCTCATTCTGGTCCCTACGGACCTGGTCGAGACGCTCATCCCCGTGACGATCCTGGCGACCTGCCTGATGAACGTCTGGCGGCCGTTCGAAGCGAGATTCGGCCGGAAGACGAGCTACGGACTGGCCCTGTTCTTCGGCCTGATCCACGGCCTGGGATTCTCGAACTACCTGAGGGCCCTGCTCGGCATGGAAGAATCGATCGTCGTGCCGCTCCTGTCCTTCAATATCGGGCTGGAACTGGGCCAGTTGATGATCGTGGCGATCTTCGTGGCCGTGGCCTTCGTGATCCTGCGGATCCTGGGAACGCCGCACCGGCAGTGGAACCTCTTCGTATCGGGTGCGGCCGCCGGTGTTTCGGCCATGCTGTTGATCGGGGCGAATTGAGCAGGCAGCCGCCGCGGGCGGGTTGAGCGGCCGCCGGCAGGAATGAATCGAATCGAGTGGATATACCGGAAGGACGCACGATCGTGACGATGGACACGACCATAGAAGAAGTGCTGGAAGACTTCGAATACCTGGAAGACTGGGAAGAGCGGTACCAGGAGATCATCGACCTGGGAAAGAAGCTCCCGGCCCTGGACGACGCCTACAAGACCGATGCGTATAAGGTCAAGGGCTGCGTGAGCCAGGTCTGGCTCGTACCTCACGTGGCCGAGACCCTGCCGCCGACCATCACCTTCGGCGCCGACAGCGACGCCCACATCGTCCGCGGCCTCGTGGCCATCCTGCTCATGGTTTATTCCGGCAAGACGCCGCGCCAGATCCTGGACGCCGACATCGAGGGGATCTTCGAACGGCTGGATCTGGCCTCCCACCTCAGCCCGAGCCGGAGCAACGGCTTCCGGTCCATGGTCAAAAGAATCCGCTCGATTGCCAGCGGCGCGCTGGCCAACTAGACTCGATTGGCCTGTGTGAGGCCGGCCCGTGGCGCCCGCGCCCGCCCGATCCGACCTAATCCCCCATCCTAGTCACCCATGCCGGCGACGATCCCATCGACCTGCGCACGGTGCTCGTCGGAAAGCTCCCAACCCACTGCCTCGATGTTCTGTTCGACCTGGTTCGGTCGCGTCGCGCCGCACAGGACCGACGTGATCCCCGGCTGCCGGGCCGTCCAGTGGATCACGAGCTGGGCGATGGACTTGCCGTATTCGTCCGCGATCGGCTTCAGCCGGTCGAGCATGTCCAGGGTGCGTTCGAGCTCCTCCCCCTGGAACCGGACGTCCTCGTTGCGGTTGTCGCTTTCGGGAAATCGGTGCCCTCGTCCGTATTTCCCGGTCAGCAGTCCCTTGTACAGCGGCCAGTAGGAGATCACGCCGATCCGGTTTTCCCGGCAGTAGGGAAGGATCTCCGGCTCGATGTCGCGTTTGAGCAGGTTGTACGGCGGCTGGTCTGAGTGGAGCGGCGCGTGGCGGGCGAATTCCCGCATCTGCGCCACGTCGTAATTACTCACGCCGATGGCGCGGATCTTGCCCTGTTCCTTCAGTTCGGCGAGCGTGGCGGCCGTCTCCTCGAAAGGCGTGTTCTCGTCCGGCATATGTACCTGGTACAAATCGATGTAGTCGGTATTCAACCGGCGCAGGCTCTCCTCGACCTGCGCCAGAACGCATTTCCTCGAGCTGTCGCGAATGATGGTCGTGCCGTCCCAGTGCATGCCGCATTTCGTCGCCAGGACGATCTGGTCGCGCCTGCCCGCGATGGCCCGTCCCACCAGCCGTTCCGACTCACCGCTGCGCCCGTACATGTAAGCGGTGTCGATGAGGGTGATGCCGCCGTCCATGGCCGCCTCGAGCGCCGCCAGGGACGCCTTGTCGTCGATCCCGGTCCACCCGACGCCGGCCATGGGCCAGCAGCCCATGCCGATGGCCGATACCGTCAGCCCCGATTCACCGAGCGCTCTGTATTCCATGTTCTTTTCCTTTGGTTCGATTCCCTGGGCAGAAGATCCGTCGAGGCCGGCCACCGGACGCGCCGGCGGTTCGGGCCCACGCCAGACCGGACAGGCCCCCGATCGATTCGAATTGCGATTGACTTGATGGGCGGGAAGCACATATATTGAATATACGGCGGTGTTTCCGGTACGGTAGAATATACCGCGTTACTGAATCGCACCCAAACGATATTGACCAGAAATAGGCGCAGCGGTCCGTTTTGAGCCTGCGGAGTCGCAGTCCTCGTCACGAATAGTGTGGCTGGATGCGCTGACCTCCAGAACAGAAGCCCGGAATCTCAGAACCAGGGAGGCACTATGTTGAAAACCGGTTTCGCACTCATGGCCGCTATCGTCCTCGCGGCATCCCCGGTACTGGCCGGATCACCGTCCATTGCCGGCGATTACGTGGAAGTTCGCTCCAACCACATCCTGGGCGGCGGCTGTACCTACTCGGCGGAAGCGGGAGGCGATGCCAACCAGGCCGTGGTAGCCTGGCACATCCGCGAAGGCGCGCTCGCCGACCTGTCCGTCGTCGCCGTTATTCTCGGCAAGGGCAACCTGCAACTCGGTCATCACGCCCGCGAGACCGTGCTGCTGATCGACAGCCGAGCCACACCGGGCCAGCGCCAGGACCTGAAAAGCGCTTTCACCGCCCGGTATGACGAGCTCTTCGGCACGGTTAAAACGGTAAAGCCCGCGGACATCTCCTTCCGCCACGACGGCGGGGACGCCTACGCCGTTACGGTGGACGGTCAGGTGCGCGTGGCCACCCGGACCATGCTGGCGACCGACCACGAGCCCAACTGCGACCGCATGGTATGGTACGATCCCTTCACGAAAGACGCGTCAACCGCGCTGGTCCAGACCGCCGCTCACGCGTACAGCGGATCGGACCTGATCGCGACCTGGAGCATTCCGAACAAACGCAGCGCCTACGTGGGAACTTTCGCCTTCACGCCGTAAGCGGCACTGCCGTGAGCGGCACTCTCGGCGATCATGGATCTAGAAGCCGGCGAGGCGGTATCCGTTCGCCGGCTTCTTGCTATCTACGGACGGAGAACAGACTACGGCGCTCGGACTCCTTTTGCTGATCACGGCGACCGTCGTGACGTCGTGCTTCGGCCTGATCCTGAAGTCCGCCCACCACAACGGACACAATGCCCTGGCCGTGGGCAGCCTCAACTATGGCGCGGGCGCCGTGATCTCGGGCCTGCTGATGCTCGCGGACCCGGGCTGGGTCTGGCAAGGGACCACCGTGGTTATCGGCGCGGCCAGCGGGTTCTTCTATTTTGTCGCCTTCCGTTTTCTGATCCAGGCGCTCCTGCAGGGCGGGGTGGCCGTGACCCTGGCCATCGTCCGCCTGTCCGTCCTCATCCCCATCCTCTGTTCCATCGTCATCTGGTACGAGATCCCCAACCTGCCGCAGATCGCGGGCATCGTTACGGTCTGCATCGCCCTGCCGCTTCTGACGATCGGCGTGGGCAGACAGGCCGAACTGTCCCTGCGCGGCGTCGCCTGGCTGGTCGGCGCTCTCTTCATCACGACGGGGATCTGCCACCTGTCTCCGAAGGTCTTCAGCGAACTCGCGCCCCAGAGCCAGATGCCGCTCTACCTCTTCTCCCTCTTCGCCGTATCCGGTATCATGGGGCTTATCTACCTCTGGAACAAACCGATCCGGGTGCGCCTGCCCGAAGCGCGGTGGAGCGTATTCCTGGGCGCCTGTAACGTCGCGGGGACCTGGCTCCTGGTCCTGACGCTCAAGTACCTCCCCGGCACCGTCGTCTTTCCCTTCGTCAGCGCGGTCGGCCTTGTCCTCACCACGCTCGTGGCTATATTGTACTGGAAAGAACAGGTGCGCGGGCCGGCTTACGTCGGCATCGGCCTGACCCTGGTCGCCGTCGTCCTGGTAAACAGCGGTTGAGACACCCTATACCCAGGAAGGAATATCGTAGTGATTCTATCGGGAAAAATGATTCAAGAGCGCATTGGGAAAGACATTTTTATTGAGCCATACGATCCCACCAGGCTCAATCCGAACAGTTATAATCTTTCACTCGCCGATGAACTCCTGATATACGAAGATGACGTGCTCGATATGAAGAAGCAACACCGCACGCGATCTATTCAGATCCCGGACGAAGGGTACGAACTGCGCCCCCAGACGCTCTATCTTGCCAGGACAGCGGAATTTACCAGGACGGATAATTACGTTCCCATGCTAGAGGGACGGTCATCCGTGGGTAGATTGGGGCTTTTTGTCCACGTAACCGCAGGTTTCGGCGATGTGGGATTCGCCGGCTACTGGACTTTGGAGATGTTCTGTGTCCGGCCCATCAGGATCTATCCGAACGTGGAAATCTGCCAGGTCTATTACCACACACTGGATGGCGATTTCGAGACCTATGTAAGTGGAAAGTACCAGAACAATAAGGGCATCCAGCCTAGTCGTTTGTATCTCGATTTTCTAGACAGTAAATAACCAAAGCACGTCCACAACGAAAGCTTGCCCATAGCGCAAGCACGTCCATCACAAAGGTTTATGTTGATTCTTATTTTAATCAATATTGAGTCGTGTCCGAAAAGGGTCTTTCACCGTGTCAGGACGATGCGCCAGCGCCCTGATGCGGTGTAAGCGATCGTTCAGGATGTGCTTCGCATACTTCGGCTGGGGGTTCGTAGTGGGGCTTTCCGCTTCGTTCCAGGCCCTTTTCCGAGTCCGCGCCGTCTTCGCAAGGCCGGTTTTCGGGCTTCTATGCCCCACAGGCGGGAACCGGCAAGGATTGGACGAGATGATGCCTGATGCGCATCAGGTTGATCCACAGGCCGCGACAGGTTGCCCATCTCTGGTGGGCAACCTGTCCCCGGTAGCGCGTCTTGCCGTTTCTGGTGTGGATGACCAGTTGGAAGATGCTGGCCTCCACGTTGTTGCGCCGCCGCCTTATGGCTTCGGGCAGGTCTTCGACCCGCCTGCGCCGTTGGAAGGTCTCGACGGTCTGGTCGGTGAAGTACCGTTTCCTGCCGTCCACTTCGATCGTGTAGTGTCCCGGCTTGTATGCCGTGGCGCGCTGCCGCTGGCCGGTTTGGACGTCTTCCACCCATACCTCCTCGCCCCTTCGGCCGTAGGAAAAACGCCCCTTTCTGCCCTGGATACCGCTGTAGTGGAAGATCTTGTCCCCGTCCCGGGCCCAGACGGCGTTGCCTGCGTCCTGATACGCCCCGTCCATGGATACTTCGCCGACCGTTCCGACCACCTCCTGCGCGCGTTCCACCGCCGGGACACAGAAGGCGCTGTCCGGCGTCGAGGCCGGCGCAACGTCCAGGTCGGCGATCAGGTTCGGCCCCTGATCGTTGCAGGTCTCGGTCAGGTTCACGCGGTAGCCCTTGACCTGTTGCGCGCCCTTCTTCCGGTAGGCGGCGTCCGCGTCTTCCGGGGACTGCAACGAGGAGGCCGACACCTCCCGGGCCGGCTTCGGACGCAGATCGTCAGGGGACGGCCCCGAGGCGTACTGCTCCGACAGGATCCGTTCGATCAGGCCGTGCCGGTCGCTGTCCCGACTGCTGTACGCGCACGCAAGCCGCCGCAGCAGACGGCCCGCGTCTTCCAGCATGGCTTCCTTCTCCGAACGCGAAAGACGGTACACCGTCTGATGAGGCTTGCGCTCGAGCAGGTCGTCCAGCGCCTCCCGGTCGGACGACGACACGCGGGAACGGTCCGTCTCCGCCAGGGACGACCAGAACGACCGAAGGCTGCCCAGGACCAACTGCAAGCGGCAGCACGCGGCGATGTTCGAACCGATCAGCTTGCTGTCCATGCGGATCTGCTGGCCCAAAACCCCGAAGGCCGCAGCCTGCGACCTGGTCAACTGCGCGAAGGTCGCCCCGATCAGATCTTCGCCCGTCGCCCGCTCATGGAGGTACAGGGACTGTTTGAACAGATTATACGGCGACTCCACCGGCACCTCGTCCGAAAGGCTCGAAAGACCCAACGCCCGCATGACCAGAAGGTTGAACCGGCAGTGCTCGTAAAGCGCAGCGTCGCTCCAGCCGTGACCCTCCTTCAGGACCATCATCGCCAAAAGCACGCGCACCGGCGCGTTCGGACGACCGGCAGTCTCGTCGAAGAGCGCGACGTAGGGCGTCTCGTCGATCTGCGCGGTGACATGGAGAAAGAACAGGTTGTGCCAGGCCCGCGGGTCGTTGAGCTGCTTCTGACGAGACGACTTCATGGGCACCTCGAATTCGCCGAACAGGTCCGTCTGACGAGAAGGATCGCTCTTCCTGAACATCCGGGGCCCCTTTCTGCGGTCCGGTCCATTGCGGCATAGGCTTGACACAGGAAATCTATACCTCATCCTTCATCATGTAAACACAGGACTTTTCGGAGGAGACTCAATATTGACAATATGATTTTCTGCTTTTCAAGAGGTACCGGTCGCTCGAGTGATTCCCAAGAAGGTGGTGTTTCGTGATCCAGGACATCGACCGCACACGCAGAGTTGTGGGCATCGGAAGCAACGTGGTGGACGTGATCTACCGGGTGAACCGGATCGCGGGACCGGAAGAGAAAACCTATATTCTGCCGGATGAAACAGGTGCGGTCGTGACCGAGTTCGCGGGCGGGGTGACGCTCAACCACCTGGCCTGGACGGCTCAGATGGGGGTCCCCGCCGGACTTTTCGGATTCCAGGGCGACGACCGGTACGGCGCGATGATCCGGGAAGAGATGGACCGCCACGGCATCGACCGGTCGGCAATCCGGGTCGTCGAGGGGCGCGCATCGGGCTTTTCGGTGGTGAACGTGGCCGAAGACGCGGACCGGGCGATCTACATGGCCCGCGCCCTGACGGCGGAGACGACGGCCGCGCACGTGGAGACGCATTTCGCCGATTACATACGTTCAGCCGCCATGGTGACGACGGAAATTTCCCAACTTCCGCTGGACGCCGTCATCGCCGTACTGCGCATTGCCCGCGAGGCCGGCGTGCCCAGCGTGCTGGACGTGGATGTTCCCCCGGATTTCGCCATCGAGGTGGCCGGACTCGGATCGGCTGAAGATTTCGAGGAAGCCCTCTGTCTCGCCGACGTCGTGAAACCCGCCAAGGCCGCCGCCTTGCAGATGGCGGAAGCCGACACTTCCGAAGAACGGGCCGAGGGTATTTTCGGCCGGTACGGCGCCCGTCTGGTGGCCATCACCGAAGGGGCGCAGGGCTCGGTCGTCACCGACGGGAAGCAGACAGTCCGCGCGCCGGCGAAACCCGTGGAAGCCCGGGACACCACCGGTGCCGGGGATGCCTTTCTGGGCGGACTGATCGCGGGACTCTTCCACGGGTTTTCTTTACGGGATACCGCATCGCTCGCCAATGCCTGCGGCGCCGTGTGTTGCCGCATCCCTGGGGCTTTCCCGCGACTGGGACCGAGCCGGGACGACGTGATGGCCCTGTACGAAGGCGCTCGGATCCCTGCCCGGAACCCGGCCGAAACCGTGACCTCCACGGAAACGGCAACAGTGAAAGTCGAAGCAGCCGATTCGGCCGAGACCGCTTCGGACGCGACGTTCCCCGGCCCAGCGTCGCACGGTTCGGCGTCCTCGGCCGAGACCGCTTCAGACGCGACGTTCCCCGGCGCGGCCGGACTGAAGACCGTACAACGGACCGCCGAGGCGCTTTCCACGCTGCATGAAGGCATGTCAGGAACTTACTTCGACGAAGCCATCGCGGTCATTTGGAAGTCGGAATCAGCGGGAGGGCGCGTTCACGTCACCGGCGTGGGGAAATCCCGCCATATCGGCCGCAAGCTGGCGGCCACACTGCAGAGTACCGGAACGAAGGCGTATTTCCTGGATCCGGCCGACTGCATCCACGGGGACAGCGGCCAGGTGGCGCAAGGGGATGTGGTTATTTCCCTTTCCCACAGCGGGGAGACCGAGGAACTGATGGCTGCTGTGCAAACCCTCTCCGCGAACGGCGCGACGATCATTGCGATCACGGGAGACCCTTCATCCAGCCTGGCCCGGTCGAGCGCGGCGATCCTGCACGTGTCCGTGGCGGGCGAGGCCGGTCCCTTAGGACTCGCGCCGACAGCGAGCACGTCCTGCCAGCTCGCCGTGGCCGACGGGCTTGCCATGGCCCTGAAGGCCGGCCGCGGTTTTACCCGGGAGGACTTCGCCCGGTACCATCCCGGCGGGAGTCTCGGCAGGAAACTGAAGAATCGGAAAGGAACGCCATGACTGCGGAAGTACCGAAAGCCAGCGACGAAACCCCGGAAATCAGGCTGATCGCCTTCGACCAGGACGACACGGCGCTGTTGCCCGACGGGAAACCCTCCTCCGAGGGGCTGGACGCCATCGAAGCCGCCCTCGACCAGGGATTGGTCGTGAGCTCCGTGAGCGGCCGCAACATCGACCGCAGCAGCGAACCCTTCAGCGATGCGCGGCCGTTGTTCGACCGACTCTACGTCATTGCCAACAACGGCGGGATCATACTCGGGCCGGTCCGGCAGGGGCTAAGGCCCTTGCTCTTCGAAAAGCGCCTTCAACGGGACGTCTTCCTGGACCTGCTCGACTTCATCGAAGAAAACGATTTCAACTTCGTATACAGTTGGCTGCGCGTGACGGAGACCGGGCCCCTGGACAGCGTGATCACCAACGAATATACCCCTTCCATTACATCCATCGAGGAGCAGAGCCGCGCCGCCGTCGACCGGGACGACGAACTTCTGGCGAGACTGAGACAGGGCGACTATCCGCCACCGCCCAAGATGCTGATCCTGCCCGGCCTGGACCGGCGCGAGGCGGTCCTGACGGAACTGAAGGACCGTTTCGCATCCCGCCTCTATCTCGTCAAGACGAATCCGGACCGGATCGAAGCCATGCACGCCGACGTCAACAAGAAGGTCGCCGTCGAGTTCGTCGCGCGCGAGCACGGGATATCCTTGGACCACGTGATGGCCGTCGGGGACGGCGACAACGACCTGCCCATGCTGTTCAACGCGGGCCTGGGCGTGATCATGGAAAACGCCCAGGACGCGGTCAAGGAAGCGGGCCGGGCACAGGGCCTGGTCATCGCCCCGCCGAACCACGAGAACGGCTTTGCCTGGGCGATCCGTCGGTACGCGTTGAACGGCGGACGGTGAACAGGGCGTATCGATAAGTGCCGCACGGCGACCACTGTACGAGCCTCTGACCGGCGTCCGCTGTGCGTCGCCAACGGACCCCCTCCCATGAACACATCCCTTCTGGATCATCTCCGGTCTTTCATGCTGGTGGCGGATGGCGCCAGTGGCACGATGCTGTACGCCCGCGGCGTGCCGATGGAGGTCTGTTTCGACGAGATCAACCTGAGCCGGCCCGACCTGATCCGGAAGATCCACGAGGAATACGTGGAAGCGGGCGCCGGGTTGATCGAAACCAATACCTTCGGGGCCAATGCCCTGTCCCTGTCGAAGTACAACCTGGAAGACCAGGCGGAAACCTTGAACGCCCGGGGCGTGGAGATCGCCCGGGAAGCGGCGGGGTCCCGCGCCTATGTGGCCGGCGCCGTCGGACCGGCCCGGGGTCTGCCCCATTGGGATTACACCGAAGCGGACCACCGGCGGGTTCACGCGGAACAGATCGCCGCTCTTGCCGGTGGCGGCGCGGACGCGATCATCCTGGAGACCTTTCTCCGGCTCGATGAACTCAAAGCGGCGCTAGAGGTCTGCAAAGAGATATGCGGCCTGCCAACGATCTGCCAGCTCGCGGTGGACCAGTACGGACAGTCGGACGACGGATTCGAGGTCGTGGAGGCCTTCGATCAGCTTCGCGCGGCCGGCGCCGACGTGGTGGGGGTCAACTGCCGCAGCGGCCCCAAGGGCCTGCTGGACGCCCTGGCGCCGGTACCCCTGTCGGAGGGGCTGGTGCTCTCCGCTTTTCCGAACGCCGGTTCACCGGTCTACGTGGACGGACGGTTCATCTACGAGGCGACGCCGGAGTACTTCGCTACGAGTGCGCTCCGGCTGCGCGACCAGGGCGTGCGGTTGATCGGCGGGTGCTGCGGCACCCTGCCCGAGCACGTGCAAGCCATGGCCCGGGCCCTGGAAGGACGGGAGATCGTCACGCGCAAGAAGGTCCTGCCGTTAGAAGCACGGGTCCCGGCGCGTCCCGCCCGCTCTGCCCGTCCCGTACCCGCGCCCCCGGCGGTTGAACCGTCGATCGTGGATCTGGTCGAGGAACGGGTGACCGTCATCGTCGAGCTCGACCCGCCCCGGGACCTTGATCACGGCCCCATCGTCCGGGGCGCAAAAGCCCTGAAGAAGGCGGGCGCCGACGCCCTCACCATGGCCGACAATTCTCTCGCCGTCACACGGATCAGCAACATGGCCGTGGGGCAGATCGTCAAGGAGGAGGCCGGCATCCGGCCGCTGCTGCACATCACCTGCCGGGACCGGAACCTGGCCAGCCTGCAGTCCCAGGTGCTCGGACTGCACGCCCTCGGCATCGACCACGTCCTTGCCGTCACGGGCGATCCCGTCAAGTTCGGCGATCAGCCGGGGGCGAGCAATGTCTACGACGTTTCATCCTTCGAACTGATTAGTCTGATCAAGCAGATGAACGACGGCGTGGGGTTTTCGGGCCGCACCCTGAATGGCAGGGCCGCGTTTACCGTGGCGGCGGCCTTCGACCCCAACGGACCCAACCTGGATCGAAGGATCAGGAGGCTGGAAAGAAAGATCGAAGCCGGCGCCGACATGATCATGACGCAGCCCCTCTTCGACCGCCGTCAGGCGAAGCAGCTATACGAGGCGACCCTGGATGCCGGCGTACCCATCTTCCCGGGCGTCATGCCGCTGGTCAGCGACGGCAACACGGAGTTCCTGCACAACGAGGTGCCCGGATTCGTCGTGCCCGACGACGTGCGCGCGCGCATGGCCCGCGTAGGCCGTGGACGCAAGGCCCGACGAGAGGGTGTCGACATCGCCAGGGAACTCATCGAGTCCGTCCTGGCGTACTTCAACGGCCTCTACCTGATCACGCCCTTCAACCGTTATCCCATGACGGTTGAACTGACGGAGTTCGCCCTGCAGGCCACGACGCGCAAAGCACCTGGGTGAGCATCGTTCGACCCGCGGACCGGTCGACCCGCGATTCGTTCTGCGTGCGTATTACTTGGCCGTGGATCGTTCGGACCAGCACTAACCGCCGTAAAGCAGGCCGGCGATGATCGACCCGGCAATCACGAGCAATATAACCATCAACTTGTTGTTCGCCGATGTCACGAAATGCTCGATCTTGAATTCCTGTGATTTGAATTTCTGTTCAACCAGATCGAATTTTCCCTCGGTTTTGGTATCCAGCTCCACAATCTTTCTTTCTAATGCCGCGAACTGAACCCCGTTCTTGGCGTCCATCTCGACCAGGTTTTTCTCGAGGACCCCAAACCTGCCATCGATCGCGGCGAACCTGCCATCGATCGCGGCGAACCTGCCTTCGTACCTGGCGTCCATCTCGGCCAGCTTTTCCAGGACGACCCCAAACTTGCCATCGATCGCCTCGAATCGAGTTGCCAACATATCCTCCAGTGAATGGAAGAGTGAGTTCACCTCCGTCACCGTGGCGAACACCTCAGCCGGCGATCCCTTTACCCTGTCGTCTCCCATGATTCCCTCCCGGTGAATAGATGGATGCGCTTGTGGATGGACCAATTCGATAGGGCCTATCGAAATAGTCGGAGGTCTTTTGTAACCTCTCGAACGATTTTTTATCGGGATGATTGAGCGAGGCTGGGAAGATCAATTCAGGAAGGCATACCGGGTCAGGAAGCCGGGCGGTTGCGGTAGTAGAGGTAGGAGACGGCGATGAGTATGGCGCTCAGGCCGAGGAAGGCGACTATACGGTAGAGGGTGTCCAGGAACATGAGGTCGAAGACGAAGACTTTCACCACGGTGCAGCCGAGGTAGACGATGGCCGCCGCGCGCAGTGCGGGGATGTCCTGCCACCGTCCCAGCGTCATGACCAGCGCCGCGCCGAACAGCCATGCGCCCGAGACCGCGAGTTGCCGCAGGTTCTGCAATTGCTCCGGTGAGCCGCCTTCCAACGTGACGGCCAGGTATTGAAAGTAACTGAGGACTTCCACCGTACCCCAGACCATGAGGAGAAAGGTCCAGGCCAGGTGGAAGACCGTGTAATGCCTGCGGTCGCTCGTCGATTCGGTGCGGCCCCGCAGCATGCCGGCACAGGCAAGCAGTGCTCCTCCCACGACCCAGTACGCTGCGGTGCGCGACGAGAAAACCGGCGCATAGTTGGAAACCAGGTTGGATACGTAGGTCCCGCCAAAGAGAAAGATGCCGATGAACGAAAGCGCCAGCAGGGCCGTCCCGGCGTGGCGTACGGCGCGCACTTCGCGGTATGCGCCGTATCCGAAGAGGGTCAGCGCTTCGAATGTCCAGATGATGACGACCAGATAAGCGGAGAAGAAACTCAGCGGGGCGCGAACCGCCAGCAATATGGCTACCGTCGCGTGCACGCCGGCCGCGGACCGGTCGTCCGTATTGCGCGTGATCCAGGCGGTCAGCGCGAAGTAGGCCAGTGACAGGATGATTGTGGCGATTCCTTCTGAATAGGCCAGGGCGGCCTGCGGTGTCAGCGATGGGATCCCGAGAAAGTCCCAGAGGCCTTCCGTGTGCCGCGAAAGGCGCAAGAGCATGACGTAGAAACCCGCTGCGTTGACGGTTACCGCGATCCATTGCCACCGCCGTTTTCCCGTATCTCCGGCCGCGGACCGGTAGAGGCTCAACCAGGCGAACAGCGCCCACCACAGTACCAGGAAGGCCAGGGCCGTTGCGAATCCATCGGGCAGATCCGAACGGAACGACCAGGTCAGGTACGTGGCGTAGGTCGCCGCGATGCCCAGCGGCTCGAGCACTCTCCAGTGGCGCCGGTTCAGCAGCGCCGCGATCAGGCCCGCGTCGAGCAGGGTGATGTAGACGAAGAGGCCGAAGGTATTTAACTGGGCGGTGACGAGCAGAAACGGCGTAAGGAATCCACCGGCCCATCCGAGCAGGGCGATGGTCCGTGCGTCGTAGCGCAGGGAAAGCAGCAGGGCCGCGGCCGTCACCCCGGCCATCAGCAGAAAGGCTAAGGGTTGCGGAACGAGGCGGTAGAAATCGTAGGCGGCGTAAACCGAAAGGTAGAGGATCCCCACGCCCGCCCCGGTCAGGCCTTGCGCGAATATGGACATGCCGCGCCGGTGGAACCGGTGGCCGCCGGCGGCCAGCAGCAGGCCGGCCGCTCCGCCCAGGACCACGCGCGCCGTCTCGTTCAACCAGTCGTTGTCGAAGGCGTAATTCAGGAAGAACCCCACGCCGAGGACGAGGGCGAGGGCGCCTATGCGATTCAGCAACTTGCCGCCGATCAGGGTCTCCCACTCCTCGCGGGTGCGGGGGCGGAGCATGTGAGTCAGCCGGCTGGTTCCGCCACCGGCCCGCGCCTGGCCTGGTACTTCGGTGGGCGAGTGTGCGGCCCGCTCCTGGTCTATAGCGTCCGCGACAGGTTGTGCGGCCCGCGCCTGGCCTGGAACGCTCGCGGTCGGATGTGTGAGTACTGCAGTCTCCGGTTGCGACGCGTCGTCTGGCCCCGGCGCGTCGTCCGACCCCGGCGCGTCGTCCGACCCCGGCGCGTCGTCCGACCCCAGCGCGTCGTCCGACCCCGGCGCACCACTACTGGATATCTCCGCAACCGGGTCTGTTACGTCCTTCAAATAACGCCTGACGGTGTCCTCGAGGGTTTTTACGCGCCCCGACAGAGACAGGTAGGTCCCGATGAGGATAAGGAGCAGGATGACGTTGAGTATGATTAGCAGTTCCATCGTACAGAATCATATGCTAATGCTGGGTCCGGTGTCAAGTCACGTCCGCCAGGTTCGAATACGTTGCGCGGCGCCGCCTTCGAGATCGTCGACACTCCACCGCGGCTCCCGCTTCGAGATCGTTGACACGGCCCATGCCGCCGTCTATATTTCGATATTCGATTTCGACCAATTTAAGGTCCGGCGCCACCGGTCGCCAGGCCATGTCGCATCGTCGCAACGCGTCTTTGCGCCTTCGCACCTACGCATCGCATCGTCGCATCGCATCGTCGCAACGCGTATACACTTAAAATCCGTCCTGGGAGGAGTCTTTGATGTCCACGGTCTATCGTGTCGGCATAATTGGGTGCGGCAGCATTTCGCACCTCCACATGAAGGGATACCTGGGAGAAGAGCGGTTCGAGGTCGTAGCGCTTTCGGACCCGGTGGCCGAGGCCAGGCAGGATTTCGGCGACCGGTACGATATTGAAAAACGCTATGCCGACGCCCGGGATATGCTGGACGAGGAGGGTCTCGATGTCGTCAGCATCTGTACCTGGCACAAGCTCCACGCCCCCCTGACCATCGCCGCCTGCGCGCGCCGGCCGAAGGCCATTCTCTGCGAGAAGCCCATGGCGGTCAACATGGGGGAATGCGACGAGATGATGATCGCGGCCCGCCGGAACGACGTCAAGCTGGCCATCGCCCACCAGCGCCGGTTCAACCCGGTATGGACCGACGCCCGGAACCTGGTGGCCGAAGGCGCTATCGGCGACGTGCGGCACGTCCACTGCAGCGGCAGTCAGGGCCTGCTCAACGACTGCTCCCACATGTTCGACTTCATGCGCTACGTGATGAGCGATCCCGCGCCCGAATGGGTAATCGGGAACATCGAACGCAAGACCGATCGGTACGAGCGCGACATCCGGATCGAGGACCGCAGCGCGGGTATCGTGGGCTTCGACAACGGGGCCGTGGGGCAGCTCCTGCAGGAGCTACATCCGGAACGAAGGCAGGGCGGCTACCTCTACGGCACGGACGGCATGATGGACGTGAACGAACAGCGCGTGCTGCTCATCAACTCGAAGACCGGCGGCTGGGAAGAGCGGCCTTCCACGGGCGAGGACCCGAGCGTGGGCCAGGCCATGGAACTGGCGGACTGGATCGAGGGCAAGTCCGAACACCGCGGCGAGGCATCCAACGGCCGGGCCGCCGTGGAGATCATCATGGGCATCTACGAGTCCGCTCGTCTCCACGAGGTCGTCCAGATGCCCGTGCGCACCCACAGTTCGCCCATCGAGGAGATGCTCGATGCCGGCGATCTGCCCGTAGAGCGCCCTGGCCGTTACGATATCCGGGCCTTCCTGCTCCGCGGGGAGTCCATGCAGGGCGAGATGTCGGGTGTGTCCGATGAAGAAGGATGACCAGCACCAGGCACGCGAGACGATAACCGGGCACGCGGAAGCGGAGATCAACCGCGCTGAAGCGGAGATCGGCCGCACGGGGCTCAAGGTCAATCGCCTTGGACTCGGCGGCGCGCCCCTGGCCGGCCTGTATCGGGGCGTTACCGATGAGGCCGCCGCCCGGGTCGTAGATACCTACCTCGGCCACGGCCTGGGGTTCTTCGACACGGCCCCGCTCTACGGCAGCGGCGTGAGCGAGACCCGCCTGGGGGCCGCGCTTTCAAGCCGCGAGTCAAACCGCGAGCGCGGTCGCAACGCCCCTGCGCGCGACGCATTCGTGCTTGCCACCAAGGTGGGGCGCCTCCTCGTGCCCGACCCGGAGCGCGACCAGGACGTCTGGTCCGACGATCTTCCGCCCGTCGGTCCCGTCTTCGACTACAGCTACGACGGCGCGCTGCGCTCCCTGGAAGAAAGCCTCGCCCGCCTCGGACTCGACCGGGTCGATATCCTCCATATTCACGATCCCGACAATCACTACGAAGAAGCGATGAAGGGCAGTTACCGGGCGCTCGTCCGGCTTCGCGATGAAGGGGTTATCCGGGCGATCGGGGTCGGCATGAACCAGGCGAAGATGCTCGCCCGTTTCGCCGCCGAGGGCGATTTCGACTGCTTTCTGTGCGCGGGCAGGTACACCCTGGTGGATCATACGGCGCTCAAGCGGCTTCTGCCCGTTAGCGAGGAAAGAAACATCAGTGTCATCATAGGCGGCCCATACAACAGCGGCATCCTGGCGCAGGGCGCCGTGGACGGGGCGAAATTCGACTATCGCACGGCGCCGCCTCATATCGTGGAAAAGGTGCGGCGCATCGAAGCGGTCTGCGGCCGCTACGAAACGCCCCTGAAGGCGGCGGCCCTGCAGTTCCCCCTGGCCCATCCGGCGGTGGCCGCCGTCATTCCAGGCGCGAGGTCGCCGGAGGAAGTGGATGAGAACGTGCGGATGTTTGAATTCGAGATCCCCGGGGATTTCTGGTCAGAACTGAGGGTGGAAGGATTGATTCCCGAGGACGCGCCGACGCCGGGGTGAGGAATCCCGGTGGGCATGACGCGCCAACGTCGGCGTGAGGATCGTGTTATTAGCCATCACAAGGAGCTTGTAATGGCATCACCCCAGCGTTACGGCATGGTCCTCAAGGTCAGGCTCGAACGGATCGAGGAATACAAGGAGCATCACGTCGAGATCTGGCCCGGCGTGGCGAAGATGATCACGGAATGCAACATCACCAACTACTCCATCTATCTGAAGGACGGCTTCCTCTTCTCCTATTTCGAATATGTCGGTGACGACTTCCAGGCGGACATGGCGAAGATGGCCGCCGATCCGACGACCCAGGAGTGGTGGGACATCATGATGCCCATGCAGGAGCCGCTGCCGACGCGGAAGGAAGGCGAATGGTGGGCGGAGATGGAAGAGGTGTTTCACCAGGATTAACATCGATCCCTGATCGCAATCGAAAAGAGGCGGATCGTAGCCGCGACTTTGGACAGAAACAGCGCAACGTGTTTTCTCCCGCGTATTCCTTCTTCCAAAGTTGCCATTGGACGTTGCTTTATTTATGTTAACGGGATTATGTTAACGGGATCAACAAGACGATCGGACCGTAAAGACAAATAAGTCCCTGTCGGTTATTAAGGAAGGAGAACGCCCATGGCCCTCACCGAAGCGCAACTGGAGGAATTCCACGACCGCGGACTGGTGGTCGTAGAGGACGTGCTGACCGACGCGGACCTGGATCCCGTGATCGACACCATGACCGGGTTCGTCGACCGTCGGGCGCGAGACCTGCGCGCCGAGGGCAAGATCACCGACCTGTGCGAAGACGAATCCTTCCTGACGCGGTACGCCCGGCTGTTCGCCCAAAGCGCGGAGATCGGCCGCGGCATGGACATCTACGACCTGCGAGCGAAGCCGGTGTTCGACTTCCTCCGGAACGACAACCTGCTCGATGCCGTGGAGTCCTTCGTCGGCCCCGAAATCACCTGCTCGCCCATACAGCACATCCGGGCCAAGCCGCCGTCCCGCCTGGACGCCAGTCCGTCGTACAATGTGCCCTGGCACCAGGACTCGGGGGTGAGCTGGGCGGAGTCGGACCGGACCCTGGCGCTGACCTGCTGGCTGCCCCTGGTGGACGCCACGGTGGAACGGGGATGCCTGGAGGTGATCCCGAACGTGATCCACACCGGCCATCTCGACCACGTGTCGGACGCGGGCACGCGCATCAAGCCGGACCTCATGCCCGAGACCGAGGCGGAACCGGCCGAAGTGCGCAAGGGCGGGGTCGTCTTCCTGAGCCAGTACACGCCTCACCGGTCCACGCCGAACCTGACTGAATGGGACGTGCGCTGGAGCCTGGACCTGCGGTACGTGGCCTACGGCGCGCCGACGGGTCGGCCTTTCTTTCCCGACTTCTGCGTGCGCAGCCGATCGAATCCGGAACGCGTACTGACCGATCACCAGGCCTGGGCGGACAGCTGGGTCGCGGCCCTGGAGGAACAGCGCCGCAATCCCAGGCAGGCCCACAGGGTTGCGCAGGCACCATGAGGACCCGCACCGCGTCGAACAGGCACTCCGAGATGCTTTGAGAAGCCCAGGCAACCCGCACCCGCAAACCCGGCGGCGACAAACCCAGAGGAGATCCTACATGCTTTGAGGCCTGCCAGCGGGCGCCAGGTTTGGCGCCATGGTATTCAGTCTGGTCGTCCCCGGACTGGGGCAGCTGTACCAGGGCCGCAGGCCGGCCGCGGTCATACATTTCGTCCTCGCGGTCATGCTGTGGATGTTGGGTTATGGCTGGATCGTCCATCTCTATTCCGCCGTCGAGGCGGCGCTTCAGACCCCGGACGACCAGCGTTGAGGCCAGCGTTGAATTTTGTAGCCGTATTCGACTTCATCGCGTGAATTCCATCACTAAAATTACCGAATTAATACGAACCATAATAATACGAAACGTCAACCGGGAAGAGGCATGCAAATGAGTTTCGGCAGCGGCGCGTACACCTACGAGGTGCAGGAGAACTGGTACAGCCTGCCGGAGGGCTGGTCCTTCGGTTGGATTACGGGCGTGGCGTGCGATTCTCAGGACCGGGTGTACGTGTACTCGCGGAGCGAACATCCCCTGGTCGTATTCGACCGCGACGGCCAATTCATCAAGACGATCGGCGACGGCATACTCAAGGATGCGCACGGTATCTACATCGACGGCGAGGACAACCTCTACCTCACCGACTGGCTGGATCACTGCGTCCGCAAGTTCGACCGCGATGGAAACCAGGTGAGGGTGATCGGCACACCCGCCGTTCCCGGCGCACGGGACGGCGATCCCTTCCGCAAGCCCACCGATGCCGTCGTCGCGACGAACGGTGACATCTACGTGTCCGACGGCTACGAGAATGCCCGGATCCACCGTTACGACGCCCAAGGACGCCACATCCACTCCTGGGGAAGCTGGGGCTCGGGTCCGGGCCAGTTCGAACTCAGCCATTGCGTCCGCATTGACCGCTACGACCGGCTCTGGGCGTGCGACCGCACCAACGAGCGTATCCAGCTCTTCGACCTGGAAGGAAACTACCTCGAGGAACGCGCCATACCCGGCAAGCCCGACACCACCTACTTCGACCCGGAAGAGGATATCGTCTACGTGGCCGAACTCGACCAGCAGGTGGGTATATACACCCTGGACGGCGACCTCGTCAGCAACTGGGGTGGCGGAAGACGCAGCGACCGGCCGGGCGAGTTCTCCGGATGTCCCCACGGCATCTGGATGGATTCCCGCGGCGACCTCTACGTCGGCGAAGTCCAGGCCGACGCCCGTTTGCAGAAGTTCGTTCGCACGCGCTGACTCGTATAGTTAAGCCGATCCAAACGGCCCCGCCGATCCGCACTGCCCCGCTAATTTCCATTCCAAACGAAGGTCCCTGCCCGATTGGCCGAAATAGGTCAACAGCCCCAGCGCGAAAATACCGATCGCCGAGAACGCCTGCAGACCCAGGATCAGGTACTGTCTTGCCATGGCGTATGCACCTCACTTTCTCCTTGATTTAATCGGTTCGGGTCTCGACATTAGCGATTCGTTCAAACCTTGACACCCTGTGAGATCCATGCGCATCATCGACCCCCATACCCACGTCTGGGTCAACGATCCCGCCTTCCCCTGGCCCGCGGAGAACGACGCTCCGCCCGCCGAGGACCGGACGGCGGAGATGCTCCTGGCCCTGATGGACCGGCACGGCGTGGAAAAGACCGTCCTGGTGCAGTACATCGGCTACCGTTGGGACAATGCATACGTATCCCAGGTCCTGCGCACGTACCCGGACCGGTTCGCCGGCGTCTGCCGCGTCAATCCCGAAGACCCCGCCGCACCGGATCACCTCAGCCGGTGGGTGGAGGAGCACGGTTTCCAGGGCGTGCGGCTGAGCCCCGCCGAAGGAACGGCGGGCGACTGGTTCCGCGGTCCCCTGATGCCGCCCATCTTCCGGCGCGCCGAGGAACTCGAGGTCCCGCTGCTCATGCTGACGCGGCCCGGTCGTCTGCCCGACCTGGTCAGCCTGCTGGACCGGTTTCCCGATCTCGACGTCGTCGTGGACCACATGGCCGACGCGTGTCCGGACCGGCCGGACGAAATCCAGGCCGTCCTCGACCTGGCCCGGTACCCCCGGGTTTACGTGAAGATCAGCCATACCTGGTCCATTTCGAATCAGGACTATCCCTGGTCGGATACCCACGCCATGGTCAAGGCGGTCTACCAGGCCTTCGGGGGTCGCCGAATCATGTGGGGCACCGACTGGCCCGTCTGCCTCGCGAACGCCGCGTACGGCCAGACTCTGACGGTTGTCCGCGACGAAATGAAGTTCATCGCGCCGGAGGACATGCCCCGCGTGCTGGGCGGCACGGCCCTGGACCTGTGGACCGTCGAAGACCCGTAAGCCTGAGACGGTTTCGCCTCCGGGCCTGTGATCCTCTGCCGGACGCACTCGGGACCGCCGGGCCTGTGATCCTGCCAGTCGCCTGATCATGTAGTGGATTAGTCGGAATCGATTTGGGAAAACTCGAAAGAAAATTTCGATTCATAAAGGAGCAACCATGGATATCCTGATTACCGGCGCCGCCAGCCGGCTGGGACAGGCGGTGGCCGAAGCCTTAAAGGACCACAGGCTCCGTCTTGTGGACGAATCACCTGTCGAAGCGCCAGCCGCGACAGGGGGCGAAACGCGCGGCGAATCGGCCGGGGATGCCGCCCAGGGCAGCCTGCTGGACCAGGACTTTGCCTGGCGGGTGGTCCGCGGCATGGACGCCGTCGTCCACACGGGTGAGCCGCCGCAGGACCTGCCGGAGTCCGATGTGGAGCGCGAGAAGCAGCTCCTGGAACTGGCCACGCGGGGCACGCACCAGCTCTTCAAGGCCGGCGTGGAAGCCGGGGTCAAGCGTTTCGTCTACGGCGGGACCCTCGACCTCTTCCGGCCCTATCCCGACGACGTGTATATCAGTGAACTCTGGAAGCCGCTGCCCGAGCCCGCCATGCCCGCCATGTCCCGCTACCTGGGCGAGCACACCGCCCGGGAATTCGCCAGAGACCACATGGTGACGGTCACGGGACTTCGGTTGGGGACTTTGGTCAGCGAAGAGGAGGTGGCCGGCCAGGCGCCCGACCTGCTGTGGCTGGACTACCGGGACGCGGCCCAGGCCTTCCGCCTCGCCCTGGAGCGCGACGCCTCGGACCAGGTCTGGTGGACCAGCCGCTACGCCATGTACCACATCTGTACCGACCTGGAGTATCCGAAGTACCTCATCAACCAGGCCCGCAATCTCGGCTACGCGCCGGCCCACAACTTCGCCGCGAACTGGCAGGACTGAGGGGAGGCATGATGTTCAGTCCTGAAATCGTCGCGATCCACGGACCTCGGCGCGCAAAGGATGCCGTATCGAGGTGCCATCCATGAAGAAAGTGCTGCTGCTTGGGGCGTCCGGGCTCATCGCGCCGCACATCACTCCCGCGCTCGAGAAGGACTACGATCTGCGGCTGGCCGACATCAAGGATCACCCGGACGGCAAGCCCGTCCTCACCGTGGACGTCCGGGACTACGGCCAGGTCCGCGCGGCCATGGAGGGCGTGGACGCGGTCATGAACTTCACGGTCCTGCGTCACGACGACACGCTGAGCTTCCAGGTCAATACCATCGGGGCCTGGAACGTGATGAAGGCGGCCGCCGACGTAGGGATCCGAAAGGTGATCCACACCGGACCGGCCCAGACCCTCCTGGCCTACGTGCACGACACCGACATCCCCGTCGACGCGCCAGACGCGCCTTCCACCGACTACTATTTCATCACCAAGCACATGAGCAACGAGATCGTCCGGAGCTTCGCCCGGCGCCACGAGATCCACACGGTCTGTTTCCTGTTCCAGGGCCTGGCGCCCCGGCCGACCGAGCATACCGGCAAGAACTCGACCCGGGAGTTCCTCATCATCCACGACGATCTCGCCGTGGCCTGCCGCCAGGGCCTCGAACTCCCCTCGGTGCCCGGCTTCTACCAGGCCTTCAACCTGCACAGTCATTATGGTCCGGGGAGATACAGCCTGGAAAAGGCCGAACGCATCCTGGGGTACGCGCCTCAGGAGGAATGGTGGAAGTGGCAGCGGCGGCCGCCGGGGTAGCCCATCTTCAGACCCGATTCGTTTCAGCCAACCAAGGAGGACCACCCCATGTCCAGCAACGCCCGGACCATACGCGTTTTCGTCGGCACCTACACCCAGACCAGCAGCAAGGGCATCTATGTATACGACATCGATACCGCCAGCGGCGTCATGGAATACGTCAGCCACGTGGGCGGCATCACGAATCCGTCCTTCCTGGTCCTGACGCCGGACGCCCGCTTCCTCTACGCCGTCGGCGAGACGGGCGATCCCCACGGCGGCGTCTTCGCCTATGCCGTGGACCCCTCCGGCACGCTCACGCCCCTGAACAGCCAGTCCTCCGGGGGCGCCGGGCCCTGCTCCATCGACGTGCACCGAAGCGGAAAGGCCGTGCTCGCGGCCAACTACGGCGGTGGGTCGGTATCCTCCTTTCCCGTGAACGACGACGGCTCCCTTGGCGAGGCGGCGTCGGTCATCCAGCACACCGGCTCGAGCGTCGACCAGAGCCGCCAGCAGGAACCCCACGCCCACATGATCCGCCACGATCTGGACTACAACTTCGTCTTCTCGCCGGATCTCGGGACCGACAAGGTGATGATCTACGCCCTCGATCCGGACACGGCCGTCCTGACGCCCCATGGGGAAGCGTCGGTACCGCCCGGCTCGGGACCCCGGCACATCGAGTTCCACCCCAACCGGAAGTTCGCCTACGTGATCAACGAGATGGGCAACACGATCACGGCCTTCGCCTACGACGGCTTGGCCGGCACGCTCACCGCGATGGAAACGGTGACGACGCTGCCCGACGGCTACGACGAGGTCAGCCATACGGCGGACATCCACATCACCGGCGACGGCCGGTACCTCTACGGCTCCAACCGGGGCCACGACAGCCTCGCCATGTACGCCGTGGACGGGGATTCCGGCCGCCTGACGTTGCTCGGTATCGTGCCCACGGGCGGCGAGAACCCGCGAAACTTCGGGATCGATCCGACCGGCAGCTTTGTCCTTTGCGGCAACCAGAGCTCGGATACGGTCACCTGCCACCGCCTCGACCCTGACACGGGACTGCTCCATCTCTCGGGCGTCGTGGCCGACATCCCGATGGCGGTCTGCCTGAAGATGATCGTGGTGGACTGATTCCAGCCCATGAGCGCGCAACGACGAAACCCCGAGTCCGGCGCGCCGGACTCCAACCGGCCGGACCTCGCCCGCCTGGACTCCACACGTCAAGACCAGGCATGGCGGGAATTCGTCGCCCGTTCGCGGCGCGCGTTCCTGCCTTTCGAGGAACACCTGGCGGCCTTCAGGCGCATATTCGATGGACGCCGACCGGAGGACGGGCCGCCCGGGGTCTGGACGCCCGACGAAGAGACCGTACGCCGGTCGAATCTCCAGGCGAGCATGGCGGCCTTGGACATCGACCGCTACGAGGATTTCCACGCCTGTTCCGTCCGCGACCCCGCCGCCTTCTGGACCCACACCCTCGAGCGGCTCGGTATCGTATTCACGAAACCGCCGGACGCCATCCTCGACCTGGACGGAGACAGCCGCGGTTCGCGCGGGGACGTCCGCGCCCCCCGTTGGCTGCCGGGCGGAGGCGTCCGCAATCCCCGTTGGCTGCCGGGTGCGGAACTCAATATCGTCGACAGCTGCTTCACGGCCGATCCCAGTCGTCCCGCGGTCGTCACGCCCGGCCAGGACAACCCGGACAGCCAAGACGACCCGGATCGCCCGGACAGCCAGCCGCTCCGCACGACGACCTACGGCGAACTCGAAAGCCTCGTCAACCGCATCGCCAACGGTCTGCGCGACCGCGGTCTGGCGCCTGGACAGGCCATCGCGCTCTACATGCCCCTGAACCTGGAATGCGTGGTCGCCTACCTGGCTATCATCCGCGCCGGTTCACGGGTCGTCTCCATCGCCGACAGCTTCCCGGCGTCGGAAGTGCGCCGCCGCATGGCCATTGCCGGCGCGCGCTGCATCGTCACCATGGACCGCTACGTCCGCGCGGGCAAGACCATACCGCTCTACGACACGGTGGTCGAGGCGGGAGCGTCCACGATTATCGTCGTGCCGTCGGGCGGCGACGGCCGGTCCGACGACTTCGGCCGGCCCGACGACTTCGGCCGGCCCGACGACTTCGGCCGGTCCGGCGGCGATGCACCCGCGGACGACTCGCCTTCGCCGGACGACGACATAGCCGCGTCCGCCTCAGACGCCCCACGGCTCCGCTCCGGCGACATCCCCTGGTCCGGCCTCCTGTCCGACGACGACGCCTTCGAATCCGTGGCCGACGACCCCTATCGCACGACCAACATCCTGTTCTCATCCGGGACCACCGGCGAGCCCAAGGCCATCCCGTGGAACCACCTGACCCCCATCAAGAGCGCCATGGACGGATTCTACCACCAGGACATCCATGGCGACGACGTGACGACCTGGCCGACCAATATCGGCTGGATGATGGGGCCGTGGCTCATCTACGCCACCCTGGTCAACGGCGCGTGCATGGCCCTGTATCCGGACGCGGCCCACACCGCCGAATACCTGCGCTTCATACGTCACGCCGGGGTGACCGTGCAGGGCGTCATCCCCTCTCTGGTGCGGACCTGGCGGCGTAGCAGCCTGGCCGAAAGGAGCCGCGGCGGCCTGGTAGAAGGGATTGACTGGCCGCCCATCCGCGTGTTCAGTTCCACGGGCGAGCCCGCCAACCGGGCCGACTACCTGTGGCTCCTGAGCCGCGCCGGTTACCGTGCGCCCGTGATCGAATACCTCGGCGGCACCGAGATCGGGGGCGGCCACCTGGCCTGCACAGTCCTCCAGCCCTGCTCGCCCTCGGTGTTCTCCACGGCGAACCTGGGCGTGGATTTCGCCATCCTGGACGAGGCAGGTAGAGAAGTCGGAGAGGGCGGTACCGGCGAGCTTTTCCTCGTGCCGCCTGCGTTAGGCATGTCGCAGAGGCTACTCAACGGAGACCACGACGAAGTCTACTACGAAGGATGTCCGGCGGGACCGCGGGGCGAGGTCCTGCGCCGGCACGGGGACCACACCCAGCGGCTTCACCGCGGCAATTTCCGTGCCCAGGGCAGGGCCGACGACGGGATGAACCTGGGCGGCATCAAGGTAAGCCCCCTGGAACTCGAACGAATCATTGACGGACACTCCGCCGTCTATGAGAGCGCGGCCGTGGCGGTGCAGCCCGAGGGGGAAGGGGTGGAAAGGCTGGTGGTCTTCATCGTCCCTGAGGATGGGAGCGGCGCCGCGGGCTTTCACACCACAGGCTCACAAGCTGGCCTCGGCCTCTATCAAGATCACGACCCCGACACGCTAAAAACGGCCCTCCAGGCCAAGGTTTCCTCCGAACTGAACCCCCTGTTCAATATCTACCGGGTCGTCGTAGTGGACGTATTGCCCCATACCGCTTCCGGAAAGTTGGTCCGCCGTGCGTTGAGATCAGTCGAGATTATGCATCGCCTTTCCGACTGACATTTACGGCGGATATAACCGACTGAGAAATCGCTTACGTTACGCGATATTGATAGACTCGGTTATTGAAAGGGATTTGTCGCGGGTATCCGCACACGGTATATTCAGGAGGTGCGGGGCCGGTAAACGCCGGATTATACTGAAAGCCTTTCATCGAATCGACGCAGGCGACGCAACTATGCTTAAGCGTATAAAAATCCAAAAGTACAAGTCTCTTGAAGACGTAGAAGTGAACCTGACCCAGCTTGTCGTGCTGTTTGGTCCGAATGCCGTTGGCAAAAGCAATTTGCTCGATGCCTTGCAACTGCTTTCGAAACTGGGCACAAGTCGGACGTTGAAGGAAGCTTTCGATCCACCATATCGAGGTAAACCGCTCGAATCGTTTACCATCGGCGAGAGAGGCATAAAGGGACTGGTTGAGCGTAAGTCCCTGTCTTTCTCTATAGAAGTGGACCTCCGCCTGTCGGATGCGGTAGTCAAAGCGGTGAATCGTCAAATACTCGAGATGCGCCATCCGCATGGTGAAGTCGATGCGCAAGTTGCCGGCAGGACAGTCGCGCGTGTTCGCGAGCGAGACTTGCGCTATCGAATCGAGATTGAGATGATTCCGAAATCGGGCTTACTGCGGGTAGCGGATGAATATCTTGCGGCCTTGAATAACAGGGGAGAACCTACCGGTAATCGTAAACCCTTTATAGAACGTCAGAATCAACGTATACACCTGCGTCTGGAAGGGCAGGCGCATCCCACGTACTACGACCGGTATCTCGATCACAGCATCCTTTCCATGCCGCACTACCCACCGCACTACCCTCACCTGACTGCGGTCCGTCGAGAACTTGAGCGTTGGATGATTTTCTATTTCGAGCCGCGTGAACGAATGCGTGCTGCAAATCCGGTGAAGGAAGTGCGCAATATCGGGTTGATGGGTGAAGAACTTGCTGCTTTTCTGAATACCATGAAGACCACTGACGATAGGCAGTTCAAAAGCATAGAAAAATCGTTACATGCCCTGGTACCGAACATTGACGGCATAGAAGTGGACGTGAGCGACCTTGGTGAAGTGGAACTGCGACTCAAGGAAGGCGGGGTCCCCATGCCGGCTCGCGTAGTCTCCGAAGGAACGCTCCGGATGCTTGGCATCCTCGCCCTGACCGGGATCAATGAAGCACCGGCGTTGGTCGGATTCGAAGAACCTGAAAACGGCATACATCCGCGCAGGATTCAACTGATTTCAGAATTTCTCAAAACTCAGGAGCATTTGGGGCAAACTCAGTACATCGTGACCACGCATTCGCCTATTCTTCCCGATATGATAGAGGACAGTTCCCTGTTTGTAATGAACCGGTACAAGGGTAGAACCCGTATTGATCATTTTTCTGCCTGGGGCCCCCTGGCAAGAGGAAGCGAAATCGACCAAGCGTTAGCTGACGCTGATGACCGAGTCGCCGTATCCGAACGCATCCTTAGAGGGGACTTCGATGCGTTAAATCGCCCTCTTTGGCGAGGATTACGCGCACCAACAGGTCATCGAAGCGTTGATACTTCGAATTGCGGTGGAACATGACGTTTGCGTCGAATTGCGTTGGCATATCGCGGTAGGTGGTTACGGAAGGGTCATTGAAAAGTACCGCCGATTTATGAGGGACCTACGGCGACAAGGAGGTGCTCGACCGGATCTTGTTGTAGTTGCTACCGATGCCAACTGCAAAGGACTGAACGACCGTACAAGAGAGATCATTGATCACAATGCCGAAACACCCATGGTCCTAGCCATACCGGATCCTCATATCGAGCGTTGGCTACTACTTGACGGAGCCGCATTCAAGACCGTATTCGGTACAGGTTGCAATGCACCGGATTTGAAGTGCGGACGCAATCATTACAAACGGCAGTTGATAGACGCCATTCAGACCGCCGGATTCACTCCGCTGCTAGGCGGTATCGAATATGCCCAGGAGATCGTTCAGAACATGGATTTAGATCGCATCGCATGCCTGGACAAGTCTTTCGATCGCTTTGTGTCAGACCTGAGATCCGCTTTCAAATGATGGCAGTCCTGAGTAATGACGAACCTGATCAATACGAAAAACTGCTGTTAACCGAAAGGCGCCCCCCATGACCCCCAGGCGCGTAGCCATCGTCGCGGGCGGCCGGACACCCTTCATCAAGTCGGGCAAGGCCTTTGCCGAAATCGATTCCCTGGCCATGGCCGTCCACGCCACGCGCGGTATGCTGGACCGAAGCAGGATCGACCCGGAGCTGATCGAATCCGTCGTCTACGGGACGATGACGCCCGACCCCCTGAAGCCCAACCTGGCCCGGGAGCTCGTCTTCGAGGCGGGGCTGCCGATCAACGCAGAGGCCCATACGGTGGCCTCCTACTGCATCACCGGGCTGCGGGCGGTCACGGTCGTGGCCGACGCCATTGCCGGGAGCCGCATCGACGTGGGCCTGGCCGGCGGGGTCGATTCGCTGACGCGCGCTTCCATGGATCTCTTCCGCGAGCCGTCCACGGGCCTGACCATGGGCGAGCATATGGAACTGACCTGCAAGAAATGGGACATCCCGCGCGAGCGGCAGGACGAAGTGGCCCTGGCCAGCCACCGCAACGCCGTGGCCGCGCGCGAGAAGCTCGCCGGGGAGATCCACCCGCTGCTGGGCGAGGAAGCCGACTCCGGACCGCGGGCCGACACGTCGCTTGAGGCCCTGGCCGCGCTGAAGCCCGTTTTCGACCCGGAAAACGGCACGCTCACCGCGGGCAACTCGTCGCCCGTGACGGACGGCGCCGCGGCGGTGTTGCTGATGAGTGAGGAAAAAGCGGCCGAATGCGGCCTGGAACCCCTTGCGTACATCGGCGGCATGGCCTATGCCGCCCACGACCCTTCGGAAGGGCTGCTCATGGCGCCGGCCATCTCGGCGCCCCGGCTCCTGGAAAGCCGGAACCTGTCCATGGCCGACATGGACCTGGTCGAAATTCACGAAGCCTTCGCGGCCCAGGCCCTGGCCAGCGTGGCCGCGTGGGAAATGGGCTGGAAGGGCGCGCCGACGGGCCCGGTGGACTGGACCCGCGTGAACGTCAACGGCAGTTCCATCGCCGTGGGCCATCCCTGGGCGGCCACGGGCACGCGCATCCTCACGACCCTGGCCAACGAGATGAGAAGGCGCGACGCCCGTTACGGCCTGGTCAGCATCTGTGCCGCCGGGGCCATGGCGGGGGCGTTCCTGCTGGAGCGGTAGGCGGTCCCAGCCGTTATTCGTTGACAATTTGCCAACACTTACGTTAATAGACGCATTCGAATCTCAAGAGGATTTCGATTTCAAACACAATCTGCATTGAGGATTAAAGTGAATGGCTAAAGACGTTTTTATTTACTGGGACAATTCTAACATATTTCACGGTGCGCAGGAAGTCGCCTCGGAACGTAATGGTGAGTCAGATTCGTACTACCGATTACGGATTGATTTCAGAAACCTGTACAAGCTGGCGTCCGCAGACAGGCCGGTAAAGAAGGCAATAGCCGCCGGGTCTATCCCACCAGCCATGACAGCCTTATGGAACGTGCTGGAAGGTCAGGGTATAAAAGTTGATTTGTTCCAACGCGGAGAAGACAACCCATCCGAGCAGGAAGTCCCTGATGAACGGCTTCAACTTGCCATGTTACGTGATGCGTTGGACTACAGAGATAACCCCGGTACGATCGTTTTACTGACAGGCGATGGCCGTGGTTACGATGAGGGCCGGGGGTTTTTCCGTACTATCGAAGACGTATATTCGTTGGATATGGGATGGGATATTGAGTTGTTATCCTGGGGACATACATGTCACCAACGAATGAAGGATTGGGTAGTTGAACACGGAACGTTCGTATCATTGGACGATTACTACGAATCCGTAACCTTCCTTAAACGCAACGATGATGATCCCTACAATTTGAAGCTGCGTGACAGGGCATCAAAACTTGACTTGTCTGCCCGTCCATTGCGGTAACCAATGCCACGACTGACACATACCCACTATTAGTCCGCACGGTTCAGCACCCGCCCACCCCAGCACCCACCCTACTCGCCGCCGCTCCGCCGCTGCTGCTCGAGCTTCACGTCCGGATGGGCCACCAGGTTGATCCGGAAGTAGAATCCCTTGTTGATGCCGTTCGGCACCCACCGGAAGGTAAACTCCCAGCAGTGCAGCGGCCGGTACAGGTCCACGCTGTGGGAGACGATCTTCTTGCGGCGGTAGTCGTAGTTGATCGCGTGCTGCACGCGCCACTGGTCGGTGACGCGGTTGGTCAGCCTGAGCAGGTCCGTGATGTCGTTCAGGGCGAACCGGTTCGTGGCGCTGATCTCGTGGGAACTGGTGGTGAATCCGTCTTCGGCGTCGGGATTCGAGCGCCGGATCGAGTAGCGGTGGGAAAGCCGGACCGTCCAGGGACCCTTGACCTGGGCGAACCGCTGGTTGAACCGGTCGTCGCCGTACCCGCCGTACCCGCCGTAGCTGTCGCCGAAGCCGCTGCCCGAACCGAAACCGCCGCCGGAAAAACCGCTGTCGTATCCGCCGTAGGCGCCGCCGAACTGGTCGTCTCCGAATTCGTCGCCCCGGTCCCTGCGCGGCCCCACGAGGTTTAGGGACGCGCTGAGCGTCAGGCGGTCCAGCCAGGGCCGGCGGAATTCGTCGGTTTCGGGATCGTAGAAATCGTGGTTCAGCGACAGATTCACGTTCAGCCGGCGGCTCGGAATGCGCACGGTGGTCCGCAGGTCGGCGAACTTCCGGTCCTCGGCCTGGAAGTCGTAGGAAGTCGACGACTTGACGTACACCAGGTTGTACTTCTTCTCGCGGCCATCGTGTTCCGTCCTGGCCTGCAGGATATTGTTCACGGAGAAACGCATCGTCTTCCGGACGCGCGTCCCCCCCGTCCCCCCTCTCTGGGAGAAGTTGATGTCGGGCGTGACCACGTGGCGTATGGCGTTCAGCCGGCCGATCTTCGGCTGGAAGAGCCCGTAGAGCGTCGTGTTGACCGACATGCCCACCGTGTGTTCTTCCTTCTGTTCCCAGTTATTCTCGGTTTCCGGGTCGGTATCCTGCTCCCAGGTCCGGGTGTACCGGGCCTGCGGACGGATCTTCAGCCAGCCCCTGATCTTCTGCGGCGCGCTCAGGCTGAAGGCGTTGGCGAAGGTCCGGACGGATGCGTGCGTGTAGTGGTAACGGGTGCCCGGCCCCGTATGGGTCGTGTCCTTTTCGCCCCGTATGTTTTTCCTGCGGTTCCGCATCGTGTTGTTGAAACCGAACATGATGGTATGGAACCAGCGATCCTCGATCTCCGTGCGGGGCCGGCTGAAGTCCGGCATGCTGCCCCGCCGCGTCTGCCTGCGGGGCGGCTTGAAGATCGCCTTCGTCCCGAAGCGGAACCGGAGCGTGGTGTTGGGCCGGCTCGGACGGCCGGTCGTGGTGGACGTCGACGTGCTCAGGTTGAGGCTGTTCCGTCCGAACTTCTTGTCGATCGCGAAGGTGGAACGCGTCGTGGACCGCAGGAGTCCGGGGTCCGTCCCCCGCGTCGTCGAATGCAGGTACCGCAGCGACTTGGCGAAGTTGCCCTGACCGCGGATCGTCAGGTCCGGGATCACTTCCTGCCGGTGCCGGGCGGCCACGTCCCAGCCGGTCGTCGTCCCCTCGAAGCTTCTCTGCCACGAGCCCTGCACCGAGCCCCGGATCCGGCGGTCCTGCCGGTACTGGATTCGCTGTCTCAGCAGGAACCCGGTCTTGGCCTCGATGTCCGCGGTAGTCTTCATGTCGAAGTACTCGTTCGGCGCGTAGTAGTAGCCCAGGTTGCGCAGGTACCGGCCTTCTTCCACGCCGCTACCGTAGTTCGGCACCGTGAACCCGGACTGCCGGCCCTGCTTCACCGAGAAGACGTAGACGGGCAGATAAACCACTGGGATGCCCAGGATGTAGCCCGTCACGTTCCGGACCACCGCCTTGTCGCCGGGGACGACCTTCCCCTCGCCGACCCTGAGGTAGTAGTGCAGGTGGTTCGGATTGTCGCAGGTGGTGTAGGACCCCTCGTGAAGCTCGAAGGACCGGTCGGGGTTGAGCGTGATGAGTTCGCCGTCGAAGAATCCCTGCTCGTACTGGGTGCGGCCCTTCCAGATCTGCCCTTCGCCCGTATTCATATTGTACTGCATGCGGTCCCCGACCACGACGTTCATCTCGTCCTGCAACCGGGGATAGGTATTGGTCTCGGGATCGATGTCCGGCGCCGGGGGCAGGAAATCCGCGGTCAGCAGATTGGTGTAGGTGTGGAATCTAAGCCGTCCGGCCGTCAGCTCGACGCCGCCGTACTTGAGCTCGGCGCTTCCGATAAGTGCCATCGTGGTATCGGCGAATATGTACTCGATACGATCCGCGTTGTAGTCGATCGCCGGCAGGTCTGTCGTATCGGCTTCGGCGTCGGCCCCGCTTCCCCGGCCGCCGGAGGGGAACTGCGCAAGGACCGTCCCAGGGAGGCAGAGGAGCAGCAGGCAGAGCAGGAGGCAGCGCGGCAGCCTGCGCGGCAGGAACCCCATCGCACTGGCCAGACCACCAAAAACTTGACTTCTATTGCAAATAATGTAAATAATATGCCTCAGTGTAACTGAATGGTATTGACCCGGTCGCGCGTACGTTCTATATATTTGGTGCCGACTTGTTCGTCATGCTTCGGTCCGTAATCTAAGGATAAAGGGTATTTGGCGAAAGCGTTTCGTCTCCTGTATACGAGTCGCAGGATGCATCCCGGTGGAAGTAAAGGTAAGCGGGGAACACGGCGTAAAGCCCGGTAGAATAAGAAATTTTGAAGAAAATGTGTTGACAGTCTGTAAGGCCGGCACTATACTTGCAATTAGTATGAATATTCGGTAATGGAATCCAAAACGAAACTTGAGATTCTAAAGTAGAGGGTGGCGATTGATCCGTCCCCATTCAGTTCGGCTTTGTAGCCGGTTCTTTGAAAACTTATACGATCCGTTGAGTTTATGGTTGCAACCGGCACGTAAAGAGTTGTGTTGCAACGAAATAAAAAGATTCATTTTTTCCTTGCATTATCGAAGTGAATCATATTATATGGGTTCAAAACCGCGTTATTCGTGAGGAGATATGGCAAGAATCGTATTTCTCTTGATTGCCACACTTGTAAGTGGTAATGCGTACGCCCAGTTGGATCTGAACCTGGGCGTGTCCGGCAGCCGGTCCTATTATTGCCTGGCGGATTTCACCGATTCGGGCATCGGGTACGGCGTTCGGGCCGAGATGGCAGCAGATTTGAACGACCGGTTTCAGTTCGTCGGCAACTTGTCGTATGACCGGCACAACAGCGATTACTCGTCCCTCCCGGTCATGGCCGGGTTGAGGGTGTCCACCACATCGGATGACGACATGTTCTGTTACGTCCAGGCCACGGCGGGAAGCTCGTACCGGGTCATGGGCGAGGGAGACAACGAGACGGCCTGGGTGGCGAATGCCGGCATCGGCACAGTGTGGAACAGGCTCGGCGCAATTGTGGAGTACAACGTATCACGCGACAAGTGGAGTTGGGTATCAGTTCATACATTCATTCGGTTACCACTTGGATTTTAGTGTCCATGCCACGATGAGGGCATATGGGAAAGGAGCGCATATAGATTGCTTACTTATGTACAAGAGCAGATTGTAAAATGGCAGTTCTCATCTACGGGAGATACAGATGCATTACTTCATAGTAGTACTGATTGCGTTCGCTCTCAGTATTTATGGATGCGAAGGTAAGACGGGTCCGGCGGGTCCGACCGGTTCGGCAGGTCAGACCGGTTCGGCAGGTCCGGCTGGCCCGCAGGGTTCGACTGGCCCGGCAGGTGCTGATGGCGCGCAGGGTCCGCAGGGCGAAACCGGCCCTATGGGTCCGCAGGGCGAAACCGGCCCTATGGGTCCGCAGGGCGAAACCGGCCCTATGGGTCCGGCAGGTGCTGATGGCGCGCAGGGTCCGCAGGGCGAAACCGGCCCTATGGGTCCGGCAGGTGCTGATGGCGCGCAGGGTCCGCAGGGCGAAACCGGCCCTATGGGTCCGGCAGGTGCTGATGGCGCGCAGGGTCCGCAGGGCGAAACCGGCCCTATGGGTCCGGCAGGTGCTGATGGCGCGCAGGGTCCGCAGGGCGAACAAGGCATCCAGGGTCCTCCGGGAGATCCGGCACCAAGCGCCGACGTTCACCATGTCCTGTTGATTCAGGATGGCCAGGACGCCGGTGATGCCATTCGTTTTAATGCACCGGCGTATGACGAAATGCACTCCGTTGATCTCCTTGTTGACGGTACGACGATGTTCGTCGCAAAGGCTGGTACTCAAAGCGAAACTCCCATCAATGTAGATTTTGAATGGAAATCCAGCGATGAGGCCGTGGCTACAGTATCGCCTGAGGAAGGGGCGATGACGACGATAACGGGTATCAGGAAGGGCGAATCGACCATCACCATTTCTATCCCCGAACGCGGGGTAGAAGTGGAGTTGGCGGTTAACGTGCATAACGCCGTTAAGGGTATCGTGATTACCGGTACAGGCGGCGCCCATGTGATTGGCACCTCATTGAGTGATTTTGAAGCTGTCGCCTATGATGAAGCGAACAAAGATGACGGCACCAATGACGGTGATGAAGTACCAGGCCAGACCTTTATGTGGAGCAGTTCCTCGGCTGCGGTTACTGTGACGGGGGACGATGATGATTCTTCCATGGCCACGGTAAAGATCGCGGGTGCTGGAAGTGCCGACATCACCGCTAGTATCGGCGGTGTTACGAGCAATAAGATCAGTGTGTCCGGATTCAGCGTCGAAGAGCCTGAAAGACGCCTTGTCGTTAGTACCGCCAATGCGCCATTTATGCGTTACTTCGATAACGACCTAAATAACGATGGCACCGCTGACGATCCGACTCTTACAGCTACGGCCGATACCACTGATAATACTTCAGCCGATATCGCGATCACCGTCACGCTGCAATACAGAGGGCTGAACACTGCAGGTGAGTTGGTGTGGCAGAACGTTGCTGATGACGCAGCCCTTTCAATTGACGTTACAAGCTCCGATGATGCTACATTGACAGTTCCTGATATGATAACGACGGGGCCTAATGGAGCCGCTACGTTGACGATCAACGGTGGCGCTGCTGTGGAGGGACAAGGCAATGCCTTGAAGGCCGGAGTGGTTTTCGTGACGTTTGACGAAGACTTTTCGGGTCCAAAGAGCGTCAAAGTTGAGTTCAAGGCGAAGGCTGGCAGTGGCGGCTAAGCCTACCTTTAGTAACGTACGAAAATACAGAATACATGGTTGAACCGTGTATCTTCCCGTCCGTCCTTAGTAGGAGCTTTTGCGACCGAACAGGGCGGACGGTTTTTTGTGTTTTGCAAGTTGAGCATTCCTCGCTCTATCAGTCCTACGAAATCACTTAGTAAACCACGCTTAATCAGGTTGAAGTGGACCCTTCTCGCAGAACAACTTCTTTGTATTCACTACTTCGGATTTGCAGCCCTCACTTTTCACGCGACGCAAATCCAATCTCCTACAGAAGGCGAACGGGCATTCGGATCGTTAAGTTTCGTACGGGCAACTATTTGCAATTTGACCGTCGTTTGCCTGCTTGACTAAGCCGTGGACGCAAGTTACTTTTTTTTCACGAGAGGACTTCTCGGTATTGTTTATGTTCTGCCAGCACGGTGCCACTACTGGTTTACCGAGAAGTCTTGTACCGTTGTGTTTCCTAGAAGCTCTTCGTTGGAACAGGTCACTTAGTTCAGAGCGGTAAACCGAGGGTCTCAAACGTGTTACGTAATCCTGCCAGAATGGTACTCTTTCTTGTGTTTCTTGCTTGCGAGGGACCGGCTGGACCGGCTGGACCGGCTGGACCGGCTGGACCACAAGGGTCCACTGGACTGACTGGTCCCCAAGGACCGGACGGACCGATTGGGCAGACCGGTCCCGCGGGATCTGATGGCGCCACGGGGATCCAGGGACCGATCGGACCGCAAGGCGAGCCGGGACAGACGCTGAATTGGTCGGACGTAATCGAGGGACAGAATCTGGGAGACGCGGTCTTTGCGATTGGCGTACAGGTCCAGGGGCAGAACTATGTCCTAGGATCGGGTTTCGCCGCGCACTTCTGGAATGGCATCTGGACTAATGCTAGAATTGTGGCGTCGGTCATTAACACGATCAGTTTCATCGAACATCTCGAGCCAAGGCCCTTCGCCGTCAAATCCGGCACTGAGATCGGAGGCACTGATACGTACTGGTTGGAGACCTACTGGGTTCATCCCGATTACGATGGCACGGCCGGTTCTCCCGACCTGGCCCTGTTGATCATAGACGCAAGATTGACGGAACTT
This sequence comes from bacterium, assembly GCA_965207085.1. Classification (GTDB taxonomy): domain Bacteria; phylum JAAXHH01; class JAAXHH01; order JAAXHH01; family JAAXHH01; genus JAAXHH01. Next base: position 2,205,214 of record CBDBLQ010000002.1, read on the forward strand.
TCGTTTTTCCTGCCCAGGAACCAGATTCAGAGTCTGAGCATAGGTCAACCGATCGGCACAATCGGGTTTCTTGAAGAACACTCAGAGGAATCGGTCACGGTCCCCATCGCCGCGTTTAAAGGCGGCACGATTAGCGCGTTAAGGCCATTTGAAGACGAGGTCGCCACGCCAGATAACAGCCGAATCATCCAGCATAATCTGGACCTTTCAGGTCGTACGAGTGGCAGTCTTATCTTCGATCACCAGGGGTATGTCATTGGAATGAACTTTGCCGGAATCTTTCGGGTCATTTACGATAATCAAACCGGCGAACCCACACGCATCACTACTAATAACCCCGGTCTCGCTATACGCGTAGACGAGTTGTGGCGTCTATACGATGTGGCCAGAGGAGGAGGACGCAGGGTCGTGCCCGACTTGGCGGGGAAACGCACAAACGTTCCGTTCGTACTGGTCACCGAACAGGACTATCCGCAGGCATCCTACCTGCCGTTTCCCGAAAACTGGAACGGATTGACGACCATGCCGTAGCGAGCCGGTTAATTGTTTGATGTTTTAATATGGACACTATATACTTGTTTGTATCGTCCGAAGATTCATCAATGGGCATACGGCCATATCCTGTAAACGTGACATGTGAGTGTCAACAGTCGTCCACATTTAATTATTAAAGTATAAGGAGAATCTACAATATGCGCCGCGCCATCGGATTCATGAATCCCACGCGTATCTGGTGCATCAGGACCCTGTTGCTCATACTGGTGCTCACTCCGTCTGCCTTTCTAGCTTACCACAAGGACACCGCGGCTCAGACCCTTGTGAACCTGGCTGTTGAACCCGAGTCCGTTGACGAAGACGGCGGTCCACAGGTGGTAACGATAAAGGCGACGGCGACGGTCGCAAGTGCCGTTCCGACCGTCATCGCGTTGGTGCCTGTGTTAGATCAAAGCACGGCCACTTTTCCCGATGATCTCGTAGCGTCGCCGTTGGATCAGCCGATCGTCATCGCCCCGGGCCAGACGGAAGGTATTTTGGAGGTAACCGTCGTTCCCACGGATGATGATATCTACGAGGGTACGGAGACGTTCGTCGTCGTGGGCGTGGGAACCATGGGCGATCCTTTGACCATGCCCGTGTCGCTGGCGATCATTGACAATGAGCCGATGCCGGCCTTCTCGCTGAGCGCAACGCCGGACATGATCGATGAAGGCGGCGGTCCGCAGGTGGTTACGGTAAAGGCGACGGCGACGGTCGCGAGCAGCGTGCCTACCGTCATTGCCCTGGCGCCCGTGTTCGATCAAAGCACGGCCACCTTTCCGGATGATCTCGTCGCAACGCCGCTGGATCAACCGATCGTCATTGCCGCTGGTGAGACCGAAGGGGTGCTGGAGGTAACCGTCGTTCCCACGGATGACAACATCTACGAAGGCACGGAGACGGTCGTCATCGTGGGTGTGGGGGCCATGGGCGCGCCGCTGACCATGCCCATATCGGTGGCGATCAACGACAACGAGTCGATGCCGGCCTTCACGCTGAGCGCGACGCCGGACACGGTCGATGAAGGCGGCGGTCCGCAGGTGGTTACGGTAAAGGCGACGGCGACGGTCGCGAGCACCTTGCCGACCGTTATCGTACTGGCGCCTGTGTTCGATCAAAGCACGGCCACGTTTCCGGATGATCTCGTTGCGTCCCCGCTGGATCGGCCGATCATCATCGCCGCGGGTGAGACGGAAGGCGTCCTGGAGGTAACTGTCATACCTACGGATGACAATGTCTACGAGGGTACGGAGACGCTGGTGGTCGTGGGGTTGGGGGTCACGGGAGATCCTTTGACCATGCCCTTGACGGTGGAGATTATCGACAACGAACCGTTACCGACTTTCACGCTGAGCGCGGCGCCGGCCATGGTCGATGAAGGCGGCGGACCGCAGGTGGTCACGGTAACGGCGACGGCGACGGTCGCAAGCACCGTGCCGACCGTCATTGCCCTGGCTCCCGTGCTTGAGCAGAGCACGGCCACCTTTCCGGACGATCTGGTCGCAACGCCGCTGGATCAGCCGATCGTCATCGCTCCGGGTGAGACGGAAGGGGTTCTGGAGGTTACCGTCGTTCCAACGGATGACGGTATCTACGAAGGTACGGAGACGTTCGTCATCGTGGGCGTGGGGGCCATGGGCGAGCCACTGACCATGCCCTTGACGGTGGAGATCACCGACAACGAACCGGCGCCGGTCATCACGTTGAGCGCGACGCCGGACATGCTTGATGAAGGCGGTGGTCCGCAGGTGGGCGTCGTTACGGCAACTACATCCGAAATCAGTTCGCAGGACCTTCACGTGGGCCTGGTGCCGCTGCTGGATCAAAGTACGGCTACCCTGATCGGACCGGGTGCGGACCTCGCCGTGCTGGAGCTGGCGGCAAACCCGAACATCGTGATTACGATCCCCGCGGGCCAGACGACGGGGAGTATCAACCTGACGGTCGTTCCGGTGGATGACGACGCTTACGAATCCGACGAATTCGCCGTCTTCGCTGGCAATCTATTGGGAACGATCAGTGAGCCGGTCGTAATCACCATCGTCGACAACGACACACCGAACATGATCCTGAGCGCAGTTCCGACCTCGCTGCGCGAAGACGGCGGCTCCCAGACGGTAACGTTCGACGTCACGATGACCGGCAGCCCGGTTCCGGTTCCCACCGTGATCACGCTGGTGATGACCGGCACGGCCGCCCAGGAAATAGACTACACTTGGGGCGGAACCGCGGAAATCGTCATTCCCGCCGGCGGGACGACGGCGGGCACGCAGCTCACCTTCCAGGTCGAGGACGACGAAGTTCACGAGCCGGGCAACGAGACCATCGTGGTGACGGCGAGATGGCAGCACCAGGATCTCGGCCACGTCACGCTGACGATCATAGACAACTTTCCGGCGCCGGCGGTGGCCGACCCGATTCCGGAGGTGAGCCTGATTGCGGGCGGCGCCTTTCGCACCGACCTCTCCGAAACCTTCTCGGGCAAGGACCTGACCTTTTCGGCCCAGGCCTCGGGCGGTGCGATCTCGGTTGAATTGACGGGCGCCTCGCTGGTGGTCACCGGCAACTACCTGGGTTCGGGCCGCGTGACGGTCGCCGCGACTAACGCCGCCGGTTCGGTCAGCTACAACTTCGGCGTGTCCGTCACGGCGGCGTTCAGCCTGAACGTCGACCAGGATACGCTGCGTGAAGATGGCGGTACGCAGTCGGTGACGTTCACCGTCGCGTTGTCCGGCGCCGCGCTTTCTGTTCCGACGGCCATTACGCTGGACCTGGCGGGCACGGCCACCCGGGGTACGGATTACCAGGTGAATGGAACCACGGAAATCGTCATCGCCGCCGGGCAGAGTTCCGCGACTACGCAGCTGGATTTCTCCGTCGTGGACGATGCGGTCTACGAGCCGAACGACGAGACGATCGTCGTATCCGCGAACTGGCAGGGAAGCGAGATAGACCGTGTCACGCTTGCCATTGTCGACAACTTCCCGGTGCCCGCGGTAACGAGCGCGATTGCTGACATGACCCTGGAAGCGGGCGATTCCAGGCAGGCCGACGTGGCCGCCAGTTTCTCCGGCAAGGGCCTGGCCTTCTCGGCCTCCTCCTCGGACGACGCGGTATCGGCCGAGGTCTCGGGATCGACGCTTACGGTCACGGCCGATCACAGGGGTTCGGCACGCGTAACGGTACTCGCGACCAACGATGCCGGTTCGGTCAGTTTAGACTTCGGCGTGACGGTAACGACAGTCACCGAAGAACGGATGATCTACACCGACATCCTGGCGGCCATGGGCCGTGGGATCCTGTCGAGCGTGTCCAGCACGATCGGCGGCCGGTTCGCGGTAACCGGTTCCGAACGCCAGCTTGCTTTGGGCAACCGGCGGGTCGACGGCATGGCGGCCGGTCTCGAAGCCATGGTCAACCTGACCGGCGAACAACCCATTTCGGCCCGAGAGCTGATGCGGGGCACGTCCTTCTACTACGCACTGGATGATGCACCGCAGGTTGGGAGTGGCAGGGACGGCCTGAGCTACACAGTCTGGGGAGCCGGAGACTGGAACGCCTTTGAAGGTGCGGCCGCCCAGACCGCCACCTACGACGGATCGCTGATTTCCGGTTACTTCGGTATGGATGTGTCGAAGGCCGGCAGCTGGACGGGCGGCGTGGCCTTTGGCCGTACCATGGGTAGTTCGGATTACACCGGATCGGTCGCGGACGGCAAGCTGGAAACCACCTTGAACGGCGTGTATCCCTATGTGCTGTGGCAGGTTCCCAGTTACATCGTCGAGGTATGGGGTATCGGCGGTTTCGGTTCGGGTAAAGTCGAGTCGAACGAAATGACCAACGATCTGTCCATGCGCATGTTCCTGTTCGGCGCACGCGCCCAACTGGTCGGATCGGGCATCGAGGGGCTGGACCTGGGCGTAATCGGCGACGCGGGCATTACCAACCTGACGGCCGCCGACAGCGAACACGCGTCCTTAAGCGACCTGGAAGCCGGCGTACATCGCGTGCGTGTCGGTCTCGAAGGTTCGGGAACCATCGAAATGGATAGCGGCATGCACGTATCGCCCCTGGTCCAGGTGACCGGCCGGTATGACGGCGGCGACGGCCAGACCGGCGGCGGCATCGAGGTCGCCGGCGGACTCAAAATCGCCCGCGGCAGGATCGGTGTCGAAGCGCGCGGCCGCCTGCTGGCCTCGCACTCGGGCGAAGGCGTCAAGGAGCGCGGCATTTCGCTGGCCGCCTACGTAAATCCGATGGCCGCCGGCAGGCGGGGATTATCGATGACGGTCGTTCCCCGAATCGGCGCCGACACCGATATGTCCGGCGATATGTGGCGCGATGAGCAGATGGAGGGCCTCACGAGGCGGTCCCGAGAGGGCGTCGGTGTGAAAGCGGAAATCGGCTATGGTCTCGCACGTTTCGCGTCGAGCGATATCCTGATGACGCCCTTCGGCGCCATGGACGTGGCCGGCGACGACCGCCGCCGCGTGCGCCTGGGCGCGCGGTTCGGATCGGTCGGTGCCGGAGACGCGGGCGGTGCAGCCGGTGGAGCCGGCGCATTGAGTTTCGAACTCGCCGGTGAGCGCATAGAGGGTTACGGCCGGACGCCCGACCACCGCATCGGCCTGATCGGAAGGATGAGCTTCTGAGAAGGCGGCAACCGATCAACTACCCATGAAACAATGGCCGGGTCGGCGGCCGTATGTTGATAAGCCTGTGGATAACTATAGCCAGTACCTGCACTTTTCCACTGCGTGAATTGAACGCCCCGTGATACCGAAATTCCGCGGCGTTCTGCGTGTAACACATTGTAGTTGACAAACTAATTACATCTTTATTTAATTGTTATACAAGATGAACGACCGATATGATGATCTTAACCCCCGTCCAAGTGGTGGGAATTACATGCGTAAGTGCCAAAGGAATTAACCACCCCGTGCTGTGTATGAGGTACTCGATATAGGGAGGTTAAAATGAAGTGGATTGCTGTTATATTATCAGTTGCTACGTATAGTAGCGCTTTTGGACAGACAAGCTTGATGGTTGGTCCAGCAGGTCATGTGGGTAGTTACAACGGATCTGTTGGAGGAGGAATCAGGATGGAGATTGTCAGAGACTTGAATTCCTCGATTCAATCCATATTCAATGTTTCATTGGATTTACATGAACAAGTAAACGGAGATTACCTGTTAGAGCGTGAGAATACTTTTGTACAAGACGGAGAAGGTCCAGTCATATCTGTCCCGATTATGACCGGATTGAGATTTAAGGTTAGTGGAGGTGAAGATAACTTCCTTTTTGCACAAATCAGTGGTGGTGGGATGATAAGTACGGAATCTGGTATTATGGGTAGTGCTGGAATAGGTGCTATGCTTTATATGGCTGGCGTTATGGTAGAGCATAACAGGTCTGTGGCCAGGTATTGGGATTATGAACACAGTAGTCCAAAAACATGGACCTCTTTTCATATCTTTATGCGCATTCCTTTATCGATGTAACGTAGACGCGGGGTGGATGAGTGGATAAATCGCCGATCTCGTAAGCCGGAAATCGCGGGTTCGAATCCCCATGATACAGGATGGTACAAGTACGTGGGACGGCTTCAATGGAAGGATCACCGTGGACCGTTCCATCGTCAAGACAATAGCGGTCAGGCAGAATCCTCTTTCTGTCTAGAAACACCGCCACCCCCTTAAGCCCCCTGACTGCCTCCTGGATTTCAAGCAGAGACACTACCCGTTTTTTTTGGAATATCCGTAAGATTTCATAAAACTTATTCAAGCTGAATCTGTTGAGAACTGCCAGGAAACTACAAGCTTCCGTGCCTCCAACGAAAAGACGATCACACGACCGTTTTCTTCGTGCCACGGCCATACTGTTATTCCTGGCACTGATTTCGCTGACCACCTGCGGCAAAGACAGTCCAACCAGTCCTCAAGCTCCGGAACCTCCTCCTCCCTCGCCCCCGCCGACGCCGGTCGCCACCCGTGTTGAAATCTCGCCGTCATCGGCCAACCTGACCACTTCCGGACAGACCATTCAGTTGAGTGCCAGGGTCTTCGATCAGAACAACGCGCAGATGAGTGCCGCGGTGGTAACCTGGTCGAGCAGTGCTGCGGGAGTGGCCACGGTGAGCGGTCAGGGTCTGGTGACAGCCGTGAAGAATGGCACGGCCACTATTACAGGACGATCGGGCAACGCTTCGGCGAGTATCACGGTGACCGTGACGCTGTCCGTGGGCAGCATAGCCATCGAGCCGGCCTCGGCGACGCTGATGGCATTGGGTGAGACGGTCCAGCTGACCGCGGCCGTCCTTGATCGGAACGGCCAGCCGATAGCAGGTGCCGTCGTGACCTGGACGAGCAGCGCCGCGGGTGTCGCCACCGTAAGTACGCAGGGTCTGGTCACCGCCGTGAAGAACGGCACGGCCACCATCACGGCCCGGTCGGGCAGCGCGTCGGCGACCAGCACGGTGACGGTCATGCAGTCCGTGGGCGGCATAGTCATCGAGCCGGCCTCGGCGACGCTGATGGCCCTGGGCGAAACGGTCCAGCTGACCGCGACCGTCCTCGATCCGAACAGACTGCCGGTAGCCGATGCTGTCGTGACCTGGACGAGCAGCGACGCCTCGGTGGCCACCGTAAGTACGCAGGGTCTGGTCACCGCGGTGAAGAACGGCGTGGCCGCCATCACGGCTCGTTCCGGGTAGCGCTTCAGCAAGTATCCCGGTGACGGTCATGCAATCCGTGGGCAGCATAGCCATCGAGCCGACCTCGGCGACGCTGATGGCCTTGGGCGAGACGGTCCAGCTGACCGCGACCGTCCTTGATCGGAACGGCCGGCCGGTAGCGGCCGCCGTGAGTTGGTCGAGCAGCGACGAGGCCGTGGCCACGGTGAGCGGCGAGGGGCTGGTTACGGCGGTCTCGAACGGCTCGGCTACCATCTCGGCGCGTTCCGGGAGGGCCGCTGCGTCCGTGACGGTCAAGGTAAGGGACAACAGCCGTGACCGGGAAGCCTTGATTGCGTTTTATAACGCCACGGACGGCCCAAACTGGAGTCATAGCAACAACTGGCTGAGCGATGAACCTCTGGATGCATGGTATGGCGTGCGCGCCACCACGGAAGGGACGGAGGTGGATACGCTGGTTTTGCGCGGAAACGGACTTCGGGGCACGCTGCCTCAGGCCCTGGACCAGTTGCACAGCCTTGAACTATTGGATCTCGCAGGCAATCAGTTATCGGGGCCCATACCGTCTTCACTTGGCCAGTTACAGAACCTTGAACGACTGAATCTTGAAGGCAATCAGTTGTCGGGGTCAATCCCAGCCGCCTTGGGACAGTTGCAGAACATTCGAGAAATCAACGGTCGATTTAACCAACTATCGGGACCGATCCCCTCCGAACTGGGCAGTCTGCAGAACCTTTCAGTACTGTTACTGGCCGGGAACCAACTGTCGGGACCGATACCCGGTGATCTGGGAAATCTCGAGCACCTCCGGACGCTGTGGCTCGGCCAGAATCAGTTGTCGGGGCCGATCCCTTCTGAGCTGGGTAGTCTGCGGAATCTGGTGAGTGTGATTTTAAACGAAAATCAGCTGTCGGGACCGATTCCTGCCGAACTGGGCGATCTGCGGAGTCTTCGGGGGCTGGACCTTGATGGGAATGCGTTGACCGGAAGGATACCCGCCGAACTGGGCCGGCTATCGAATATGAGATCGCTGCGGCTTGGCAATAATCAGTTATCGGGACCGATACCCGCCGAACTGGGTAGGATGCAGGAACTGGATTGGGTGGACCTTGAAGGCAATGAACTGACCGGTGAAATCCCCGCTGAACTGGGCCGGTTGCAGAAACTCGAATGGCTGAATATACGCTCGAATGAGTTATCGGGACCGATACCCGCCGAACTGGGCCGGATGCGGAAACTCGGAACGTTGTTTCTGGACGACAACAATCTGACCGGTCCCATACCCCCCGAACTCAGCCAGTTGCCGAGCCTTACGAGTCTGTCTATGAACGACAATGAATTGACGGGTCCGCTCCCGCCTCAACTCGGCCTGTTGGAGAATCTTGAATGGCTGATTATTGGAAGCAATGAATTGACAGGCGGTATCCCACCCTCGTTTGGCGATCTGACCAAACTGGGGACGCTTGATCTTACACACAACACAAGCATGTCGGGAACCTTGCCGCGGTCGCTGCTCAGTCTTGATGAACTTACCCAGTTACGCCTTGACGATACGGGACTTTGCACACCTGCCGATGCCGGTTTTCAGACGTGGCTCAGCGGAATCAGATTCGTCTCGGTGGATCGTTGCGAAAACCCTACTGTTGGTGCAGAATCAGCCGCCTACCTGACACAGGCCTCACAATCGGCAAATCCGGTGCCCCTGGTTGCCGGCGAGGACGCCCTCCTTCGCGTGTTTGTCGTCGCGGACACGCAGGAACAGATCCCCATGCCGAGGGTGTGTGCCGACTTCTTCCTCGAAGGCACGAAAGTCGGCTCGTGGTGCGAGCAGGCCGTTATGACGAGCGTACCGGACAGGGTCATGGAGGAAGACCTGGAGGCTTCGGCCAACGTGTTGATAAATGGCACTTTCATTCAGCCCGGACTGGAGATGGTAGTCGAGATCGATCCCGACGGCGTGCTGGATCCTTCGCTGGGTATCACCCGCCGCCTGCCTCCCACCGGCCGGGCAGCGGTGGACGTGCGCGAACTGCCGCCCTTCGACCTCACGCTCGTCCCGTTCATATGGAATATAGACCCCGACCACTCCATGGAAGAACGGCTACAGGAACTGACGACGGAATCGGATCTGTTCCGGCTGACGCGCGATATTCTCCCCGTGAAGGAATTCGATCTGGCCGTGCGGGAAGCGGTATGGACATCAAACGAGCCGGTCGACGCAAATAAATCGGAATTGCTGAACGAACTTGATGCCATTCGCGCCATGGATGGGTCGAACAGGTACTACAAAGGCATCCTCACATCCGGAGGAGGGATAGCCGCAGGCGGCGGCTTCACAAGCATTTCGGCGCTTGAAGACGACGTAATCGCGCATGAACTCGGACACAAATTCAACCTGGGACATGCCCCGTGCGGAAATCCCGTAGACCCGGATCCTCATTTTCCCTATACAGACGGTTCCATCGGCGCCTGGGGATACGACCTGCTGAACCAGCAACTTGTAGACCCCGATACACCTGATATCATGAGCTACTGCGATCCACCCTGGATCAGTGATTTTTATTTCACCAGGGCATTAGGCTATCGTCTGTCGCTGGTTGAGGAAGCGCCGTTGGCAGCAGCCTACGCGCCTTCCCCGGTCTTCGCGCCTTCCCCGGTCTTCGCGCCTTCCTCCAGGAGCCTGCTTCTGTGGGGTGGTGTCGACGCATATGGTGAAGTCGTCTTCAACCCCGCTTTCGCGGTCGATGCGGCGCCATCCATGCCGAACCGGGACGGTCCATACCTCGTCAACGGGGAGAGCGAGGACGGTGAAATCCTGTTCACCGTGTCATTCGGCATGGGCAAGATTGAAGACGGGGACGGGGGCAAGTCCTTCGCGTTTATCTTGCCGGTGAGACCGGACTGGCCAGACAGGCTGACGGGCATCACACTGTCCGGCCCCGAAGGGGTAACCGGGACCGAGCACGAATCGGAGCAAACCACCGCGTTGCTTGTAGATCGCATTACAGGCAGGATCCGGGGCATACTGCGCGACTGGCCGTCGCCGGGCGAATCGGTGACCGCGGCCCGCCGCACACTTCCGGAACCGGGTCTGGATGTCATCATAAGTACCGGCATCCCTGATCCGGCAGATTGGTTACGATGAATCAACGGCGGGTCGTCGTAACGTAGCTTACGGCACTTCCCACGCGCAGAAGTACCCCGTGGTTGTGGACCAACCCAGGCCACCGCCACTGCGCCAGCTTCCCGTAAAGCCGTCCTCGTCGATGCTGCTTACCGACAAAACCGCGTACTCCCCGTCGTAGCGCACTAGGTCCTGCCTGTTGGCATCCGAACCCAGCCTCAGCGTGATGATGGGCCGTCCGTATTCTACCCTCTCGAGCACGAGCACGCCAGGCGCTGAAGGATCCCTGCTTCCCGGGTCGCCGACCCGGTGTGCGCCGACCGATTCCGGGTCGATGTCCGTGAACCCGTAGAGGGGGGTCGAGGAATCGTCCGACGAGTCCGGCGAGTCCGGCGAGTCCGGCGAGTCTGCATCCCGGGCTTGCCGGTGCAAGGTGAGCAGACCGGAAACGGTGCGGCGGGAGGTACGGTTGGCATCCGTTGCAACAGCGCCGCTGGAGTCCGTCACTTTGCTGGAGTCCGCCACGAGGACAAGGTGGTACCGACCGGCGCGATCCGCCAGCGTGGCATCGGCGTCCAGGGAACCGGCCGTGAGTTCGCAGGCGTAATCCCCGGACGGAGCAGACGGTGCGGACGGCGTCTCATCCGGGGCGGAGGTTTGCTCACCGGTGGAGTCACCGTTCGAAGCCGTCTGCAGGGCCATCGAGCAGCCGGCGGTAAGGCCCGGGATACAAGTGAGGCCCAGGATATGAATCAACAGGAGTGCCTTCGCCATCGGCAAGTTCCTTGCGGCGTTGCCGGCTTTCGGACCGACCCGCGTACTCAGTGATTCAACACGTTCGAACTGAACCGCAATTCCGTCAGTCCATCCCGGCCGATCGTAACGTCGCCGACCATTCTGTACAGTCCGGACTCGGGCGGCGTGTATACGCACAGCTTGTTTTCGCCGCGCACCGTTCCGGGTATCGTTATCCAGCCGAATTCGTCCTGCCGTTGCCATCTCGAATGGCGAAACCGGTAACTCGCCGCTTCGAAACCCGTCCCGTACACGGTTTGCGGATCGACGTCGATGCAGGAGCCTGCCCCCTGCGCGGACAGTCCGAAGAACTGCACGCTGTTCGCGGTGACGATCAGCCTCGAAAGCGACTGGTAGTTCTCGTCGTCATCGGGATGCGCCGGAGCGTTCACCGTAACCGATATGTTTATCGTAGCGCTGTTCCCGCCGGGATCCAAGCCCTTGACGGAAACCGTGGCGCTGCCCTCTGCCAACGGCGTGATCGTCAGGACCGATCCGGACATGGCGACCGCCAGGACCGATGGGTCGCTCGATTCCGCCGAGTATCTCAATGTCTGCTCCTCGGGATCCCGGAAGGCTGTACCGAAATCAATCGTCAGACGCTCCCGCTCGGCCGTCAGGGTCTGCGCTGCAAAGGTTTCGACGGCCCTGGGCGGGAAATCATCCGGGGTTCTCGGCTCAACGCTCGAGTCCCCGCCGCATCCCAGGGCAACGGCAATCAGAAGTACAGACGCCGCGGTGTTTCTCATGGCCTTACCGCCTCTCTCTATTTGCTGGTGAATGCATGCTACTCTCAGTGTGCGCATCTTCCAGTGTGCGTTACCAGTCCGCCGCATCGGGCACGCCCTGGCTCGTAATCACCTCCAGCCCCGGCTCGGGCAGTACACGCCGGGCCGGCGGCATTCCCGCGCCCGTAACGACCCAGTCGTGCAGGAACCCGCGTACCTGGCCGGTGGCGCGGTCCAGCAACAGCGCCGCGGCGCCGTCGCCTTCTTTGTCCTGTATCACCACGCCTTCCGGTCCGGAAAGAGTGATCTGATCCAGCCTTGCGGGCCAGTCCGCCCGGACCGGAAGGATGAAGTTGAAGCCGCCGCCCCCGATGTCGCCGAATGCGTTCATGTCGAATGAAACATCGAACAGGATGCCGCCCTCCATGCTCTGTCCCGTGAGCCGGTAAGGACCGCTGCCTTGAGGAACGTCGGGTGGCGCTTCGACGGCAAAAGCCGGTTCCAGTACCAGGTCTCCGGACGCGTTAACATGGCCCCAGAGCATCAGCCCCAGTGTGGTGGACGGCGTTACCGCCAGCCTGACGTCTTTGGACTGTCTCCAGCGAAGCGCCTTGCTGAAACTGTAGTATCCTATCCACTCCGGCTCGCAGTAGCTCATTAGATCGGGCCGGCTGGGGGATATCAATTCCTTCCTGCTGAAGTCGTAGCCCCACGCGCCGATGGAACCGTCGCGATTCGGATAATTGGGGTCCGCCCCGGACGGACCGCCGCACGGCGAATGCCGCAGTGACAGATTGTGGCCGAATTCGTGCGCGATGACGGGACCTTGTAGCACGGTCACACTCGAATACTCCCTGGTGAACCCCAGAAAATAACCGCCTACGTAGGCGATTCCAAGGACGCCATTGTCGCCTCCGCGTCTGAACACACCCATGTGATAGGTGTCCTCCGAGTCTTCCATGTCGCGGATAGATTCCGTCAGCGTAATGAGATCCTCGGCGCGATCACCGGTCGGATCGTACGAAACGAATACCGGGTCGTGCACGTCGTACGTAATGTCGCCCACCGGCAGAAAGTCGCGGGTTTCGCGCAGGACTTCGCCGCGTGAGGTGATGGCGTTGATCTCCGTCAGGATGGAACGGTCCGGGTTGTCTTCCCAAAGATAGGGAATCGCCAGGATGTCGAAAGAACGGACCGTCCTGCCGTCGACGGAGGTGCGTCCCGTGGGCGGTATGCGACGGGCAATCCCGAGCGCCGCGTCCAGGGTGCTGTCCGGATCGACCTCGACGACCATTTCCAGGCCCGGCTCGATGACGGAGCCGGGTATCAGCGCATTGGAAGACAGTTCCAGCACGCCCTCTTCGATCTGCCCGGGTATGCTGGCGGATTTGCCCGGTATATCCACCTCGTGCGCGACCGACCCGTTATTGTAGAAGGTGGCGCGAACCGGCGGGATGCCGACGTCATCGTCGCCGTCTCTTGCCAGAAATACGCGCAACAGGGCCTGGTCGCCTTCGATCAGGGCGACGGGGTCGCCGACCGATTGTACCGACTGGGTGAGGTACGCGTAGGCGTCGGCGCCGACGATCGTCGGTTTTTCCATGACGTCGATGGATACCACGCCGGAGCAGTTGTTCTGGTCGTTCGTTTCAGCGGGAAGCGCGTCCACGCAGGCGCCGTAGTAGTACGTTCCGGCGGCGTCCGGCGCCGTCAGACTGATGGATTCGTCGCCGGTCCTGCCGCCGTCGAGCCTGGATACGTAGTCCGTTCCCACTTCCGTATCGTCGGAGGATACCGTGGTGTCGTCGGACCGGTAGTAGCGAAGCGTCGTCGATGAGGAAGCGTCGCCGGCGCCCTGGTTGGTGACCGTCACGCTCAGGGCGAACACTTCCGCGACCTGCGGACTGGCGTTGGATACCGAAGGCAGTCCGACGACCAGGTCGGGACCGACGACCGTTACCATGACCGCGGCGGAGCAGTTGTTCCCGGTATCCGACTCCTCGGACAGCGCGTCCACGCAGGCGCCGTAGTAGCGCGTACCGAGCGCCGCCGGCGCTCTAAGGGAGATCCATTCATTGCTGGTGGACGATGGTCTGAGCGAAGATACGCGGTCTGTACCCAGTTCCGTGTCGCCGGAAGTAATGGTGTCGTCGGTGGAAAGGTAATAACGCAGGGTCGTGGAAGAACCTCGGCCGTCTCCCTGGTTGCGCACGGTGGCCCGGAAAGTGAATCGCTCATCGGCACTCAGCTGGTCTTCGCTTACTGTAGGCGATTCCACGACGAGGTCCGGCGCGAGCACGACGGGATTCCGCACGGTCACGCGGATCGTCTGCCTCGCGGTCAGGCTGCCGTCGTCCGCCGTAACGGTGATGGTCGCGTTGCCCGCCGACCGGCCTTCCACCGTCACCACGCTGCCCGATGTGGCCGCCGTGGCGACCGCCGCGTCGGACGTGGTGGCCGAGTACGTCAGCCGGTCGCTGTCGGGATCGCTGAAGTAGGAGGTTACGGCGATTCGCACCGATTCGCCTACGTCCAGGTTCTGTGCCGGAATCGTGCCCTGTGCGACGGGCGCCTGGTTGACGGGTTGCCCTACCGTCACCGTCACGGCGACGGAGCAGTTGTTCCGCGTGTCGGATTCGTCGGACAGTGCGTCCACGCAGGCGCCGTAGTAGTACGTGCCCTCGTCTGAAGGCGCATTCAGCGCGATCGATTCGTCGCTGGTCTCTGACGCGTCCAGGGAGGTCACGCGGTCCGTACCGACTTCCGCATCCGCGGCCGAGATCGTGGCGTCCGTGGAACGGTAGTAGCGCAGCGTGGTCGAGGAAGAAGCGTCGCCGTCGCCTTGGTTTCGGACCGTCGCGCGGAACGTGAACCGCTCGTCCGGTTCGGGACTGCCGTCGCTGACCGTCGGCGATTCCACGATGAGATCGGCAAGCGGGACGACGGAACGCCGCACGGTGACGCGAATCGATTGCCCGGCGGTCAGGCTGCCGTCGCTGGCCGTGACGGTGATCGTCGCGCTGCCGTCCGCCACGCCCCGGATCGTCACCACGCTGCCCGTAGTGAATGCGGTCGCGACCGCGGCGTCAGACGTCAGGGCCTGGTAGGTCAGCATGTCGCCGTCGGGATCCGTGAAATACGCGGACACGTCCACGGTGACCGACTCGCCGCCGTCCACTTCCTGGTCCGGTATCATGCCCCGGGCCACCGGGGGCTGGTTGGCGGTCTGCCCCACAGTCACCGCGACGCCCACGGAGCAGTTGTTTCCCGTGCCCGTCTCGTTGTCCAGCGCATCCACGCATGCCCCGTAGTAGTAGGTTCCCGCCGCATCAGGCGCCGTCAGCGAGATCGACTCCTCGGCTGTTGCGGCCGCGTCCAGCCTGATTACGAAGTCGGTCCCGACTTCGGTGTCGCCGTCTGTGATCGTGGCGTCGCTCGAACGGTAGTAACGGAGCGTTGTCGAATTGGCCGCGTCGCCGCCGCCCTGGTTCCGGACGGTGGCGCTGAGGTCGAATTGCTCGCCGGGCGCCGGGTTGCCCTCGCTGACGGTCGGGGCATCGACGACCAGGTCGGGGCTGCTGACGGTAATGGTCACCCCGCCCGAACAGTTGTTCCCCGTGTCGGCCTCGCCGGGCAGGGGATCCACACAGGCCCCGTAGTAATAGGTGCCGCCGTCCGAGGGCAGTTCGAGGAACCTGAGCGTCCTTTCCTGCGAATCGGACGCCTCCAGGGGAGATATGGCCCATGTGCCGACCTCCGTATTGGCGGTCGAGATCGTGGCGTCGCCGGACTGGTAGAACCGAAGCGTCGTCCACGCGACGGCGTCGCCGCCGCCCTGGTTGCGCACCGTGGCGCCCAGGGAAAACCGGCCGCCCGCGGTGGAGCTGACGTCGCTTACAGTAGGCCGCTCTACGATGAGGTCCGCCGTTCTCAGGGATACGGTCACGGCGGCCGAGCAGTTGTTCTGCTGGTCGGTTTCTTCAGGCAGGGGATCGACGCAGGCGCCGTAGTAGTACGTGCCGGCGGTGGACGGCGCATAGAGCAGGGGCAGGGACCACTCCCGGGTCCCACCCGGGTCGAGGGTCAGTATCGGCCGGGTGTCGAGTTCCGTATCGGCGGTGGAGATCGTCGCGTCGGCGGACTGGTAGAAGCGCAGCGTCGTCAGGTCGATCGTGGCGCCGGCGCCCTGGTTCCGCACCCTGGCGGTCAAGGAAAAGCGTTGGCCCGCGCTAGGGCTCGTTTCGCTCACCGCGAGGGAATCGACCACCAGGTCGGGCCCGCCGACGCTCACCGCCACCGCGACCGAGCAGTTGTTCTGCGGGTCGGCTTCTTCCGGCAGAGGGTCGACGCATGCGCCGTAGTAATAGGTACCGGCAGCCGCCGGCGCGTAGAGGACGGGCAGGGACCACTCCCGGGTCTCGTCCGCGTCGAGGGGGAGGATGGGCCGATCACCGAGTTCCGTGTCAGCGGTGGAGATCGTGGCGTCGGAGGACATGTAGAACCGCAGCGTTGCCAGCGCGAATCCGGGGTAGTCCGCGCCCTGGTTCCTGACCGTCGCGGTCATGGAGAAGCGCTGTCCGGCGCTCAGGCTCGTTTCGCTGACTACCACCGATTCGATCACGTAATCCGGCGAGGTTGCCTGGCCGGTTGTCTGGCCGGTCACGACGGGCTGGCCTGCCCGGCCGGTCTGGCTGGATGGCTGCTGGCCGGATTGGAGGTTTTTCGATCCGTTCGCCGTGCCGGTCGTGTCCGCGGCGTCTGATGGCTGCGGATTACCCGGCGGCGTGGATGCGGCGGTCTGTGGACCGGTTACGGTAGTCTGCGGATCGATTGCGGTGGTTTGTGTATTGGTTGCCGTGGCCTGTGGCCTGGCCACGGTCTTCGATGCGGTTGCTCCCTGACGTGAGGAACTGGTGGGACTGTCTTTCCCGCAGGTGAAAAGCGTCACGGCCACCAGGCAAAGGACAACCGGGAATCCAACGCTAGCGGTACGATACATTAATAAGCCACACCTTGAGGCGACGGCAGGCGTCGCGGTGGTTTGAGGGTCTGTCGATCCGGGCTACTCGTCCGGGCAGCCTTCTATTTCGCTGAGATCCGCGATGTTGCTCATCCATTCCAGGAATTCCTCGGATAACGGCACGCAGAGTTGGGTTCCGTTAACGTGCAGGCTTTCCAGGTCGAGTCTTGAAAGCGACAGGGGCAGCGGGCCGGCAAGATCCGGGTTCGAGGCCACGTTGAGTGTGGTCAGATTGCCGAGCCGGCCGATTTCCGGCGGCAGCGGACCCGTGAGACGATTGATCGAGAGGTCCAGGTGGACAAGGGCCTGCAGTGTTCCAATTTCGGGTGGGATGGGGCCCGAAAACGTGTTATCCGCAAGGTCAAGTGCTTCGAGCGCATCAAGATGCTCGAGTTCAGCGGGTATTTCGCCGGACAATTGGTTTCCGGCAAGATGGAGTGATTCGAGATGCCGCAGGTGCTCGATTTCCTGAGGCATAGAACCCGTCAGCTGGTTCTCTTCCAGGTTCAACGATTCAAGCAAGATCAACTGGCCGACCGAGGACGGTATGCTTTCCGTCAGGTGATTGCCGCCGAGGTCCAGTGCCGTGAGATTGCCGAGCCGCCCGAGTTCAGCCGGGAGCGTGCCCCGAAGATTGTTTGCGTTCAGCTCCAGCCTGATGACCATGCCGTCGGCGTCTGTCGTGACGCCATGCCACTCGTCCATCGGTGCGTTGGACAGCCAGTTCGACCGGTCCGTCCAATCCGGCCCGCCCGTCATTTCGTAGAACGCGACGAGCGCATTCCGATCCGGACTCGAAACCACCGTCGTCACGGCGAAGCTCTGCGTGGCGCTCAGGCCTTCCGGGTCGGTCGCATGGACTGAAATCGTCGTTTTTCCCGGTGATACCGGCCGGATCGTGATCCGCGCTTCCATCGCTTCGACCGTGGCGATCAGTTCGTCGCTCGTAACAGCGGTATATACCAGACTGTCGCCTTCGGCACCGAGAAACGCGTCGGACACGTTCAGTTCCTCTGCCGGTCCGCCCTCGACCAGTCTCAGGTCCGCGAGCATACCCACCGCCTGCGGCCGGGTATTCATCCCCGCAACGGTGACCGATATGGCCTGCGTGGCGCTCAGGCTGTCCGGGTCGGTGGCTGTGACGGTCACGGTCGCTTTGCCGGCCGCGACGGGACGGATGGTGACCGTCGCTCCAGACGCTTCCGCCGTGGCAACATGGTCGTCACTGGATTCCGCGGAGTAGGTCAGATCGTCGCCGTCCGGGTCCCGGAAGGCGGTGGATACGTCCAGCTCCGCGGGAGAACCGTTCTCGACCAGTGCCTGAGGTTCTATTTCATCCACTGGCTCCGGGGCGCGGTTGGGAAGGGGCGCCGATACGGTCACCGTGATCCCGTTCGAGACGCTGCTCGAACGCGCGGTGATGCGGGCGGTGCCGTTACTCACCGCCGTAACCAGGCCTCCGGTACTCACGGTGGCTACGTCGGTGTTGCTCGATGACCAGGCCACCGATGCCCCGGTAATCGGACTGCCGTTCTGATCGTTGACCGCGGCGGTCAGTTGCGCGGTCTGGCCCAGGACGGTCAGGGTCAGGGAGGCCGGCGTGATCCGGATACTGGTCGGGACGGGTTGCGGCGGAGGCGTCGGCGGAGGTGTAGGCGTTGGCGGCGGTGTGGGCGTGACGGGCGACGTGGGTCCGGGTTGAGAGGATCCCCCGCCGCCGCATGCGGCCAGTACGGCCGGCAAGACCAAAACTGCAATTACGGATGAGATCAAGCGGGACGTAAGCAAACCGGGAAACTCCCTGAATCGAGTGCTCCGCTCGCGTTCACCGCAACGGGTTGAGTAATATAACACATTGAATGTACATAAATATAACTGTTCACTTGATTATCAGTTGCGGTTTTTGCTAATCGTTCGTTTTTCGTATGCGAAGTACGGCGCAGTCGTTATTTTAAGTTTTGAACTTCCTTTTCAACAAAGCAGTCCAATTCGCAGGACCTTCCGATTCGCCCGGCGCTCGCGTTGTTTTATCGTGCGGGTACGGCTTTGTACCGTCCAGAGTCAGTCAGGTGGCGGTCGGGTGGCGGTCGGGTGGCGGCCTGAACCGCGCTTCGCGTTCTGGTCAAACGACAAGGTAAGGATCATGTACAGACCGGGTAACAGACTGCTGGTATGGTTTCTTATCTTCAGCTTCGTGTTTTTCGTGGTGGCGGTGATCGTGGAGGAGTTCGCGCTGTTCGATTCCGATGTGGAAGTGGCGCCAGGCGACCCATCGGGAAGCCTGTACGAGCGGGACGCCGCCGCGAATGGTCCGGAAGCCGCGTCCGCTTCTGGCGCGCGAAACGACGGCCATCCCGCATTGTCAGGCCGGCCGTTGCGACTGGTGACGACAACATGGTCGCCTTTCGCCGGCGCGCCGGGAAAACCGCGGTTCGCCCTCGACCTGGTCGAAGCGGCCCTGGAGCGTATGGGCATCGGCGCCGATACGGTCGTCATGGACGAGGAAAGACTGTCGTCCGTGCTGCTGACCGGGACGTTCGACGGAAGTGCGGCGGCCTGGGGAAGCGAAGCGCGGGACGGCGCGATGATCTACTCCCAACCGTATCTGGAGAACCGATTGATCCTCGTAGGCCGGGCGGGCAGCGACATGTCCGCAAATTCGCTGGCCGGCCTCGCCGGAACGAGTGTCGCCCTGATCGCCGGGCTTGCGTACTCCGAAGTTTCCGAAAAGACGGAGGGGCCGGAATTTGTCCGCTCTGACAGTGACGAGGACGGCGTTACAAGCCTTCTGAACGGGGAGGTGGATTACGCGCTGATGGACGACCTGGTCGTCCAGTACCTTATCGCCGATCACGGAGACGAAGCACGAACTCGCCTGGTGTTTGGTTCGACGCCGCTGCTCACCCGTTCGCTTCATTTTGCCGTACGCCGCTCGCTTCCAGGCGCCGATACGATCATCACCCGGTTCGACGCCGAGGTGCGCGCCATGATAGCCGAAGGGACCTATCACCGGCTGCTCAGGCTCGACTGGATCCGAGCGGACGTCGATGGCGACGGCCTCGGCGAGTATGTCCCCTACGACGATCGGCCCGGCCCGGACCCGCCAACCCACTTCTACGAACTCTTTCTGTCGGACCGGCCGGCCATGGGACCCGACATGACGCGGCGTTTTTATCTGGACGGCGACGTCTACGAAGCCTGGTCGGCCGTGCCCGACCGGTACAAGGCCGTGGTCGCCGGCGGGGCCGAGGTCGCCGGCGGGGCCGAGGCCGAACCGCGCACGGCCGGATTATTCAGCTTTTCCTGGTAGGCCGGGTGGTCCAGCCACGCCCGCATCGCACAATTCCGAGGTGACCTATGAAAGGATCGGCCCTGCTCGACCACATTATCGTCCGGCTCGTGGTATATTACATCGCCTCGTTCCTTTTTTTCGCGGCCCTGTGGGAGTTGCTTCCGGGGGTCTTCCTCGAATTTCAGGTGGCCGAACGGATCGAAGACAGCTCCCTGCCGACCCTGGATTTCGAACAGTTCGAGGCCGATACGGGCCTGTCCCAGGTGTTCGTTCCGGTAACCATGTCGTTGCTGTTTTCCTTTCTCTTCGCCCTGCCCGTGGTCTGGGTCTATCGCTGGACGCGGCCCCGCAAGAAATACGACCAGGCCTTTGCCCAGACCCTCCTCGTCGTCCCCATAGCGATCGCCCTCGTCGTGTTTCTGGTGAAGGACAGCATCGCCCTCGCCTTCAGTATCGCGGGTATCGTCGCCGCGGTTCGCTTCCGCACGTCGCTGAACGAGACTATGGACGCCATCTATATGTTCATTGTCATCGGCATCGGGTTGGCCGCCGGGATCCAGTACGGTTCGGTGGCGATCCTGGCCTCGGTGGCCTTCAATGCCGTGGTGCTCGTCGTCTGGCGCATGAACTGGGGCGCGGAGCCCGCGGTACTGTCCGGGCTCAGGCTGGTGCATCCGGCCGGCGGGCACCCGGCGGCCGACGGGAGCGATCCCGGGGAGGGTAAAAAGCCCAAACCCTTCACTTCCAGGCTCAGGGTACATACGTCGCGGACTGAAGCAGCGCAGCAGGCCGCTGAAGCACTGCTGGCGACCTATGCCGCGCGCTGGCAGTTCGCGGGGGTCGTGGAAGAGAGGGACGACGCTTCGATCGTCGAGTTCGACGTCCGGATGAAGAAGAAAGCGGATCCTGCGGCCTTCACGGCGGCACTGAAGCGGATCACCGAGGGACACGCCGCGAAAGTGGAGCTGGAGGAGCGGTCGCAACCCTGAGGAGACGTGGTAGATGAGGACCCAGGGCAATAAGCTTCTGGTTGCGTTTCTGTGCTTGAGCGTGGTCTTCTTCGCGGTGGCCATGTTCGTGGCGGAGGACGCGCCGGAGGATCCAGACGTGGACGTGTCGTCGGCTTCGTACCTGGAGGCGCGGCGTGACGGCGCACCAGGCGGCGCCCCTGCAATGCAAGGCGGCACTTCGGCGGGACCGGGAAGCGGCGTCCCTGCGATGCCGGGCGCGGCAATGGATTCCGTCGTGAGCGCAAGAGTCAAAGCCACGGTTGGACTTGCATCGGTTTCAGATACCGCATCGGCAACGGGGGCCCGTTTCCTTCTTGGAAGTTATGATCTTGACGAGCCGTCCCGGCAATTGAAGCTGCCCAGGCGGTTGCGGGAGATTTCCGGCCTGGCCATGCTTGCTGGGAACCGCCTTCTCGCTCACGATGACGAAAGAGGCACGGTAGTAGAAATCGACTACCGCGATGGTTCGATCGTTACGGACTTCGAACTCGGAGGTCCTAGGGGCCGGGTCGCCGACGACTTCGAAGGCATCGCCGCCGCCGAAGGCCGGCTGTACCTCGTCACGAGCACGGGCCGGCTGTACGAGTTCGGCGAAGGCGCCGACGGGGCGACCGTTCCGTACAACCGGTACGAGACCGGCGTTGGACGGTTTCATGAAATAGAAGGACTCGCGTACGATCCGGCCCGGCGCGTGCTGCTGCTCGTCAGCAAGAATCCGAGAAACCCCCGGCAGGGGGACCAGATAGCGATATACCGCTGGTCGCTCGATTCCAGGCGGCTCGACGACGACGGAAGTATCCTCATCGACGCCGCCGCGTTCGCCCGCCCTGTCGATCTCAAGAAATTCCAACCTTCGGGCATCGAACGGCACCCGGCATCGGGAAACTACTATGTCGTTGCGGCCCGTCAGCGCGCCGTTGCCGAGATTACCCCCCAGGGCACGGTTCTTTCCGTCAGCAGGCTGAAGGCCGGCCGGCACCGGCAGGCCGAGGGCATCTCCTTTGCCTCCGACCATACCCTGGTCATAGCGGACGAAGGGGCCGGGAAGCGCGCGACCCTGAGTTTCTACCCCGTTGCGAAGGGTCGGTAATTGCGAGCATTGGAACGCGCCTGGCTGATGTCACCTCGATCGAAGTGTGCTCCGCCACGCCGGAAACTCATGCGAAGACTGACCGGAAATCGAACGAAAACGCGTATGGGAACAGTGGCGTACCGGCGGGTTTTTGGCCCGGTTGCCGCACTGTTCCTGGCACTGGCCGTCGTCCTGGCGGGTTGCCACGCGGGGCGTCTGCGGGGGGAGAACTACGACGCCGACGGGGACCCGTTCATCCGGTGGAACGCACCGGCGGACACGATCGCCGCCGCCGGGGCGGCCGATACGTCCCGGGTCGCCTATCGCATTATCCTGACCGGAGACACCGGGGAGCCGGTTCCGGAGGATCCCACGCTGGCCGCGATCGGGCACTGGGCGGTTCCACCGGACCGTGCCGCAGTCGTGTTGCTCGGCGACAATCTCTACCCATCGGGACTGGAGGAAGGTGACCGCGCCCGGGGCGAGGCCATTCTTCGCCAGCAGCTCGAGGCCACCACGGCGCTGCGGATCTTCGTGCCGGGCAACCACGATTGGGGTTCGTCTCCGCGAGACTGGACGGGCGAGCGCGTTGTCGCGCAGCAGGAGTTCGTACTGGCCTGGTCCGGGGGCGAAGTGGACTTCCTGCCCCGCAACGGATGTCCGGGGCCCGCCGTCCGCGAGTTGCTGCGGCCCGGTGAACGGATGGAGCGGGGAATCGGGGTCATCTTCATCGACTGGATGCCCTGGTTCTCCGAGGTCGCCGACACCAGCAGGTGCCCTGAAGTTGATTTTGGCAGTCGGATCAATGAGGCGTTCGCCGCCCTGGCGGAGCATTACGTGATCGTGGCGAGTCATTATCCGCTGTGGTCGGCCGGCGAACGCGCCGACCTGGGCCGCGGATTGTTCATCGACGCCATGGTCAACCTGTACCATATCCTGCTGCGGCCGCGATCCGAACTCAAATTATACCATCCGAAATACGTAGTTTTCGCGGAAAAGGTCAAGACCGCGCTCGAAAGGCACCGGCCCCTCGTCTACGCCGCGGGACACGATCACAGCGTGCAGCTTTTCGAGGGCGACGAGGTCGCCGGGATGCACATCGTGAGCGGGGCGGGCTCCACCGGCAAAATAACGCGCGTGACCGACCTTCCCGAAACGATCTTCGCCCACGCCGTCCCTGGATTCGTGGTGCTCGACTTCGTCATCCGCGATGGAGAGGAAATTCCCATCGTGCGCGTCGTGAGAACGGGGCAGGAAACGCCCGTTTTCCAGATGCGCATTCCGCTACAGGACGAGTTGGACGGCGGATAGGCCCTCCCTGGTTTTTCGCTAGAACATGAACCCGGCGAACACGTACAGCTCGGTCTTGACCTTGCTGTCCATCATCGCCAGGCTCAGAGTCGCCCGCCGTTCGGCGAAGGAGACCCAGAGCCCGCCGCCCCGGCCGATATGCCAGTTGTCGGCATTCCCGGGGTCGTCTCCGTAGAATACCCGCCCCACGTCGGCGGCAGCGAAGGCGCCGAGGTCACCGGGTACCAGGAACTTGATCGGGGTCAGCCGGAAACGGAGTTCGCCGTTGCCGAAGACCGCGGAATCTCCCGCGAAACGGAACTTGCGGAATCCACGCAGGTTTGAGGAACCGCCGATCGCCGCCGCTTCATGAAACGGATACGCCCCGCGGACGTTTTTACCTCCCACGCGCAGGGCGAGGGTCGGTGAGGTAGGTATGTTTGCCGACAGGTAGGTGGACACCTCGCCCGCGACGTGGCCAAACGTGGATTCGACGTCCCACAGGGCCGGGTAGAGTTCGCCGGCCAGCCTGATCCGTACGCCCCGCCGGGCGTGGTCCGGATGGTCGCGCGTGTCGAAAACGACTTCCACGCCCCCCCCGACCTGCCCGAAGGATCCCGTCCCGTACAACGGCGTCTCGTAGGAAGCGATAAACTTCCCTTCGTTCTCGTCCAATGAGGTATTGGTGATCTTTGCTATGGGACCTCCCGCCAGATTCCACTTGCCATGCGCGTCGCCGGAACCCGTGAAGGACAGAGCGGGTGCGAGAAGGAACTGCGCCTGTTCCAGCTCGTAGAACGGCTCCTCCTCCGTGAGATTGTAGTCGTTCCCGAAGCCATTGAACCGAATCATGTTGATGCCGGAGTAACCCATCTCGAGGTGTCCGTCCATGTTCCGGAGCATATGCCGGAAGGTGCCGGAGTAGGTGACGAAGGGTTTCACTCCACCCCGCGAGGCGACGCCGACGTCGAATCCGTGCTGTGCAGCAAAGGGCGCTTTCCGATAACCATAGCTCAACCGGCCGTACTGAAGCCCGGCGTAGAAGCCGATGTCGGACGTGTAGTAGGCTACCGGCCGGATACCCGATGAGCCGCCCCAGTCTAGGGTATAGATGTCCTGCGAGATCGCGCTCTCGTTTCTCGGCCTTATGAACCGCCGCTCGTTGACGTGCGCCCGGTCGCCTTCGAAGCGGTTCCGGCCGCGGGCGTCGTAAAACCGAGTCATTCGTCGTCCCGCCCGGGAGTTGTTCGCGAAGGCGTCGTCGCCGCCGCCGCCGTCCACGTGCGCCTTTATCCGGGCCCGGTCTCCAACGACGCTGGTCTGATCGTCCCCGCCGTGCAGGTAGATCCTGACCTCGCTGGTCTCGTGAGGATATAGTGTGCGGCGGAAGTAGGGAGTTTCCGGCGTCCCGGCCAGGCTGATGCGGACCTCCAACGCGCCGTCCGCCCGGTGTTCCAGTTCGAGGTACTCGTCCTCGTCCGTCGCCCTGATCTCGACCTGCCTGGTGATGAACCCGTAGTACCTTGCCGCGAATTCATCGAGCCGGTCCCGGCGCACCTTTAGCGCCCGGGTCAGGAAGTCCCCCACCTGTGCGTAGAACGGATCCGGAAGCCGCCGGACGGCGTCGTCGATCACCGGATCGGGGAGCTCGGCCTGTACGGTGCCGACCACCGCTTCCCACGCGCTCCACTCCAGTTCGGCCAGCAGTCTTCGGTCCAGTTCCCAGCCTGTGCGGGAGAGTCCCTTGTGATTCGGATACTGCTCCTGGAAGCGGACGAACTTGGGCTCGATCCGGCGCGCCAGTTTCATGAACTGGCCGTCCAGGTCGATGAACGCCTTGTCCCGGTCCTCCGGTACGGGCAGCCACGTGAAGCAGTCGCCGGCCGGAAATTGCGCCCAGCGCCACTGGCCGCGGTGCCGGTCCGAATCGCCGATCAGGAAATCGATGAGGCGCGCCTTCAGATAGGCACGGGCGTCCACGCGTTCGCAGGGGGATTCTTCGAGGCCCTCGTACAGTCTTTCCGTGCCGCTCACCCTGCGGGAACCGGCAAATCCCGGCTCGTTGCCGGGGGCTTCGGACGGATGTTCCTGCAGGGTGCCGATCAGTCCGGCATATTCCTGGCGAAACGATTCCAGCCTGGGATCGTCGGGGATTACCACGAGCCGGTGCGGCGCATGCAGAACGCCCGTTGCTTCCATCAGCGCATCCACCACCAGGCCCGCCGCCGGCAGATGGGCGCTCACGAGGTCCTGGATCACGTCCTCGACGACCGTGTCCTTGAGCTCCTCCATCAACCGCTTGGACGGGTCCTTGTCGATGGAGCGCACCGTGTAGCGGCGGCCGTCCTCGCCCATGAAATGGAGCGAAATGGACTGGCCCGCGCCGCCCGGACGCATGGGCGACAGCCCGCCGCCCACGGCATCCAGATCAAGGACCGGCAATTCGAGCGGCGTCGTCCAGAGCTGGCGGTAGTCGCTGCCGTAGAACCACCGGCCGAAACCGCCCTTTTCGAATCGCCCGCCCGGTACGGCTACGTGCGTCGTGTCGCCTTGCTCAGGGATCGAACGGAAAATGCGCTGGCCGGCCTGCGCTGCTGCCGTATCGGCACCCGCGAGGGACAGCGATGTAACGAGCAGCGCGGTGACAAGCAGCGCGGAGGGCCATCGGCACCAGCCGGGGCGGTTCGGGCACGCCTTGATCGAGTACGCCTTTCGGATCATTGTATGTCTCCAGTTAAATACAAGAGATAATATGGGCGCTTGACCGGGTCAACATCAAATTGTTAATTTCAGGACTACCATTTTATCGTATCGTATCACGTTGCCGCGCAGAAACAGATACCGCAGACTCCTGGATGCGAGAAATGTTCAGAAAACCACGTGCCGTCGTTACTTCGTTACGATCTGAGATTAACCTCCTTCCGCTACGGACTGTCGTATTGCCGTTGATGTTCGCCGTTATGCCGCTGATATTCGCCGCGGGATGCGCTGAAACACAGCAGAACGAATCGGCACCCCCTGCTGCGCCTCCGCCCTCGCCCGAGGCCGTCTACCTCACCTCGGAGACCACGGCGAGCATGAACCTGCCCTTCTCGGACGCCGTGCGCGTGGGGCACTTGCTGTTCCTCTCCGGTCAGATCGGGAACATCCCCGGCACGACGGACCTGGCGCCGGGGGGCATCCAGGGCGAGGCCCGCCAGACCATGGAGAACATCAGGACGGTCCTGGAAGCCAACGGATCCTCCATGGACCGGGTGATCAAGGCCACGGTCATGCTGGCGGACATCGCTGAATGGCCCGCCTTCAACGAGGTGTACGTCACGTACTTCCCCGGCGACAAGCCGGCCCGCAGCGCCTTCGCCGGCAGCGGCCTGGCCTTCGGCGCGCGATGCGAAGTCGAGGTGATCGCCACGGTGGGTGAGTAGCTTTTTATTACGAGAAAACCCGCCAGCTTGGCCGACTAATACTGTATAAGAAGATACCGGTTAATGAATTCGTTGCAGAAGGAGTATTAAGTTGGCTAAGAAATCCTGGATCAATGTAGCAATAAAAGGTGCCCTGATTACGGTTGGTTTTGGCTTGTATGTTTTCGTGGAATCCGGTACGAGAGACCGGTTGTCCAGACTGGAAGACAAGATTGACCGTGTGGATGCCAAGGTCGACCGTGTGGAGACCAAAGTTGATGAAGTGCGCGGATACTTGAAGTTCAATGTCACCCAAGATCAATAGCCATGGCTAAAGGCAAGTTCTGGCACGACGGAATGCAGTTCTCCTGCCACGGATGCGGCCACTGCTGCACCTTCCCGGGTGGATTCATCTACGGCAGCGAGAAGGAGTTCCGGCGCATCGCCGAGTACCTGGACCTGCCGTTCGAGACCTTCCTGGAAAAGTACACGGAAGAGATCGACGGCTACGTCTCCCTGGTCTCTCCGGATGACGGTCCCTGCGTATTCTACGACCAGGGATGTTCCATCTATCCGGTGCGGCCGTCCCAGTGCAGCAGCTATCCCTTCTGGCAGGACATCCTGAAGTCGAAACGCCGGTGGGAACGGGAAGCGGAATCGTGCAGGGGCATGAACAAGGGGAAGCGATGGACGCGCAAGGAGATCGAGGCGCAGGCGGCAAGCCGGACGGAGAACCTGATGGCGGCGAAGAAGCGGGCGTAGGGAGAACGAACACATGGACGAAGATATCCGGAAAGAGCAACGCGCGGATGAGCCGAGTTCGGCGGAAGCGGAAAGCGGACTGAACCGACCGGTCGGACCGGACGGGCTGGACCGCCTGAACCGGCTTAACCGGCGCACGTTCATCAGGGTGAGCGCCCTTGCCGGCATGGCCGGCGCGGCGGGTGTCGCGGCGTCCGGTTGCGGTAGTGCGGGTGAGCTGGATGGATCATCGGAAGGTGGTGGCGCAGACGCAGAGGGAGGCGCCGGTGGTTCGGTCGGTTCGGTCGGTTCACACGGCGATCCCGAAGCCCTGGCGGCCGATCTGAAGGACAACGTCTACACCCGGCTGCTCGGTGTGCGGCCCCATGTCGGCGCCCACGAGCACCTCTCGAGCATGGGAGGCTCGCGCATGCCGGCCGAGGT
Source organism: bacterium (assembly GCA_965207085.1). Taxonomy (GTDB): domain Bacteria; phylum JAAXHH01; class JAAXHH01; order JAAXHH01; family JAAXHH01; genus JAAXHH01. The sequence goes on from CBDBLQ010000002.1 coordinate 2,233,362, forward strand.
GATGGAGGCCATGGCCGAGGCCAACAGATACTTCGTGGACATGGCGGAATTGCACAACGCGGCGGGAAGGCGCATCGCCGAGATCATGGGGGCGGAGGCCGCCCTGGTCTCGTCCGGCGCCTTCGCGGCGATGCTGGTGGGCGCGGCGGGCGTTTTGACCGGATCCGACGAGGATCGGATGCGGTTGCTGCCCAATCCGACCTGGCCGAAGGTGGAGTGCCTGTTCCAGACGGCCCATCGCTTCTTCTACGACAACGTGTTCGGCTTCGCGGGCATGAAGCTCGTGGAGGCAGGCACCCGCGCGGAGTACGAAGCGACCATCACGGACCGAACGGCACTGCTCGTCGGCCTGGCCTATATCGAGCACCAGACCCGGGGCGTCCCGCCCTTTCCCGTGCGCCACCGGCAGGAACACGACCCCGAGACCCTCATGCCCCTGGAAATCATCGAGATCGGCCGGCGCAGGGGCGTGCCGGTGATGATCGACCTGGCGTCCAACCTGCCGCCGAAGGAGAACCTGACCAAGTACTTGGAAGCCGGCGCCGACCTGGTCGTGGTCAGCGGGGGCAAGGGGATTCGCGGCCCGAACTCGACGGGGATCCTCGCGGGCCGCGCCGACCTGATCGAGGCCGCGCGGATGCAGAACGCGCCGAACGACGGCATCGGCCGGGGGCTGAAGGTCGGCAAGGAGGAGATCGTCGGCCTGGTCGACGCGCTGGAACGGTACGTGGCCCTCGACGAGGACGAGGAGATCGCGGCCTGGAACGCGAAGGCCCGTTGGCTGGCGGACCAGCTGCAGGGCATCGACGGCCTGGAAGCCCGCTACGAGCTCAACACCCACGGGTACTGCGACGTGGAACTGCTCTGGGACCAGGCGGTTATTCCACTGTCCCGGGAAGACGTGGACCGACTGTTGCGCGCGGGCGACCCGAAGATCATCTACGACGGTCCGGGGCCGCGCACGCTGCAGCTTGAGGAAGGCGAAGTCCAGCTCGTCGCCGGCAGACTGCGGGAACTGTTCACCACGGGAACCTGAGGAACTCCGAAAGGACGGGCATGGCCGACGAACATACGAGCGACCGCAGTGGTGCGCCGGGTGGAAGCGGCGCGACGGGCGATCAGGTAGCGGGAGCTGGCGCGCCTGGTGGTCCGCCGGGCGGTAACCGGTTGACCTACGAGGATTCCGGTGTGGACTACGACCGGATCGATCCTTTGAAGGTCCTCGCCCAGCAGGCGGCGCGGACCACGGGGGCCAACCTCGAGCGCGCGGGCGCCCGGGAAGTGTCGGCCAGCCGAGGGGAATCGGCGTACGTCGTGGACATCGGCGACGCCTATCTCGCCTCCATCACCGAATGCCTGGGCACCAAGGCCTTGGTGGCGGACGCGATGCGGGAGGTGCAGGCGGTGTCGGGGGTGTCGGGGCCGCCGGAGATGTCGGAGATATCGAAGGGGTCGGGACGGACCTGGTACGACCACATCGCGCAGGACACCATCGCCACGGCCGTCAACGACCTCGTCACCGTGGGCGCCCGTCCCCTGAGCATCCACGCCTACTGGGCCGCCGGTTCGTCGGACTGGTTCGACGACACCGAACGCATGAACGACCTGGTCGACGGCTGGAAGGCGGCCTGCGACGTCCTGGGCGTGGCCTGGGGCGGCGGCGAGACGCCCTGCCTGACCGGCGTGGTGGAGGAAAGCGCCATCGACCTGGCCGCCTCCTGCGTGGGCATCATCCGGCCGAAGTCGCGCCTCACCCTGGGCGAGGACCTGACCGCCGGCGACGCGATCGTCCTCCTGGAAAGCAGCGGCATCCACGCCAACGGCCTCACCCTCGCGCGCAAGCTGTCCGCACGGCTGCCGGAGGGATATGCCACGGTCATGCCCGGCGACCGGACGTACGGCGAGGCCCTGCTCGACCCTACCGTGCTCTATCCTCCCGTTACCGAAGCGGCCTTCGAGGCCGGCATCGGCCTGCGCTACATCGCCAACATCACCGGCCACGGCTGGCGAAAGATCATGCGCCACCCCGGCCGGTTCACCTACCGTATTACCGAAGTGCCCCCCGTCCCCGAGGTCCTGCGGTTCATGGTGAATGAGACCCGGCAGACGGCGGAAGAGGCCTACGGCAGCCTCAACATGGGCGCCGGCTTCGCCCTCTTCGTCCGCCCGGAAGACGGGGACGCAGCGGTGGCCTGCGCCGAAGCGCAAGGCATCCGCGCATGGGTTGCCGGCGTCGTTGAGGATGGCCCCCGCCAGGTGGTCATCGAGCCGCTCGGCGTGACGCTCAGCGGAGAAAGTCTCGCCCTGCGGGACTGAGTCGGCGCGTTTCCTCCCGCCATTCCTTTTACTTTTTCTAATAAAATCTCCGAGTATCGCCTGGTGATCTCCGACTAAAACGTTGTAGAGGTCGGTGATTCATTCTTTGTCACGCCCACCAGGAGGTCGGAAGATGACCGGAATGTCCCGCGAAAACTGGGGCTTTGGCGCGCAGATCGTATCGGCCATTGGCATTCTCGTAATTGCCGTCGTCACTTTCATCAATCAATCCAACAAAGAATTTAGGGATGAGATTCGTGCCGAGTTGACCGGATTGCGGACGGAAATGCAATCCGAATTCGCCTCCATACGTTCCGAAATCCACGATATGAACACACGCCTCGGCCGTGTCGAGGGAATCCTGCGCGTATCGGTCAACGAATAGAAATGATCCCTGCTGTCGGCACTTCCTGAATAGCGGAATGAATGCCGGTATCTGAATGAAGATAAGGTAATATCGACTGAGGCCTGAATAGTGAGCGAACACAGTAAGAGAGATTGGTCGTGGACACCGGTTATTACAGTCGCCGGAATGCATGTTATGATGACGGGTATAATCGTTACGATATTGCTCTTCTTAAATGGTGATCTTAGTAACAGGATGCTATCGGTAGAAGAGAAACTGAGAGACTTGATTGAGGTTGTATCAAGCATGAAGACCGAAATCGATGAAATTAAACAGGAAGTGGACGTAATCATACGGGAAGTGGACGTAATCAAACGGGAAGTGTCCAAATAGAAACTGGTCAGGGAGAGATTGTATTAGCGCATGTATTGCATGGAGGACAAGATGGATAAGCGTTTAGGGATGTTGGAAGCGCGCATGGTCGCACTGGAAGACAAGATGGATAGGCGCCTTGACTATCTCGAGAACAAGATGGACAGGCGCTTCAACTATCTCGAGAACAAGATGGACAGACGTTTTGCCGCCTTGGAGGACAAGATGGACACTCGTGTTGGCCGGTTGGAAGAGGTGCTGATCACACAGCAGAAGGCGTCTTGATTAACGACTCTTTCCCGCTAGGTACTGGATTTGAGTACCAGCGTCCTCGCGATCAGGTCGTGAAAGGCCTGTCTGCGCTGGGTGAATACCGCGGCGAGGTAGCCTGGCCAGAGGACGGGCAGGCACTTGGGTATGGCCCTCAGCGCGGCGCGGCCGAAAGTGGGTGTATGTCCCTCGGCGTCGGCCACCCGGATGCCGAGGATCATCTTGCCGATGGTGGCGCCTTTGGACGAACTCTCCATGGCTGCGTAGTAGAACCAGGGCATGAGCAGCTGGAAGGCGCTCAGCAGCGGGATGGCTACCGGGTCCGATCCGCCCCGCAGGTATTCGGCGGCCAGGGCCATCACGGCGCCCGCGGCGGTGAGGATGGCCAGGTCGATGGCGAAGGCGCCGATCCGCTGGAGGTGGCCGGCGTAGTCTTCGGACAGGGAGTAGCCGGAGATGAAGGTCACGGACGGGCGGGCCCTCCGTCGGGCGTCCGGGCCTGTGTCCAGTTGATGATTTCGTCCTGGCAGGGATACCGGGCAGCCAGTTCCTCGTTCACTTCGACGCCCAGCCCCGGACGGTCGTTGGGATACATGTAGCCGCCGCGCACTTCGGGGGTGCCGGGGAAGATCTCGTAGACCAGGTCACTGAAGCGGCACCATTCCTGGATGCCGAAATTCGGCGCCCACAGGTCGAGGTGCAGGTTGGCGGCGTGGCCCACCGGGGAGACGTCGCCTGGACCGTGCCAGGCCGTGCGGATGCCGTACATGGCGGCCATGGCCGCGACGTTTCGGGCCGGCGTGATGCCGCCCATCTGGCTGATGTGCATACGCAGGAAGTCGATGAGCCGTCCCTCGATCAGGGGCAGCCATTCCGCGGGGTTATTGAAGAGTTCTTCCATGGCGAGTGGCGTGGTCGAGGTCTGCCGCATGCGGCGGAACCATTCGTTGTCTTCGGGCGCCAGGGCGTCTTCGAGGAAGAACAGGTTGTAGGGTTCGAGCTGCTTCGCGAATACGATGGCATCGGCGGGCGTGAGCCGCTCGTGCATGTCGTGGAGCAGTTCCACCTCGTCGCCCACGGCCGCGCGCAGGTGCTCGAACATCTTCACCGTGCGGCGCATGTAGCTCCGCGGATCGAAATAGTCCCCGGGTTTCGCGCCTTCGGGCGGGGTGACCCGCGGCTTTCGGCCCCCGTATCCGCCGATCTGGCAGCGCACGTGCCGGTAGTCCTGCTCCATGTACTTCAGTACGTTCTCCGCTACCTCCTCCGGTGACCTCCCGTCGGCGTGGACGTAGGTGTCCGCCGCCTCCCGGCACTTTCCGCCGAGAAGCTGGTAAACGGGCATGCCCGCCTGTTTTCCCCTGATGTCCCACAGAGCCTGGTCCATGCCGGAGATCGCGTTGTTCAGGACCGGACCGTTGCGCCAGTAGCCGTTCACCATGGCCGTCTGCCACAGGTCTTCGATATCGTCCACGTCCTTTCCGATGAGGAAGGGCTTGAGGTGGTGTTCGATGGCCGCGTGGACGGCCCGGAACCGCTGGGTGAAGGTGGCGCAGCCCAGGCCGTACAGGCCGGGTTCCGACGTATGGATCTTCACGACGATCAGGCGCGACCCGGCGGGCTGGGTCAGGATGGTCTTCACGTCGGTGATGGTTACGGGCATGGGGTTTCCTTCACTGGGACGCGCGGCTCGCGCTTAAAACGCGCCGCCGAAGAAGACGGCGTTCAGGAACAGGCCGTTCGTGCCGTACCAGAAGGCCCGGAAATTGGGGTTGTCGGCGAAGAGCACGACGGCGCCGTCGCCCTGTCTCCGGGCGATCAATGCAGCGGAATCTGCCAGTTCACCGTGACGCTTCGGCGAGATGTATCCACTCAGCAGTGGCGACGACGTGTACCGGGCCACCGTGGCCCCGGCCATGGCGGAAGGTTCGAAGAAGATCTCGTGGTTGCGGAAGAGCGCTGCCTGGTCGCCGTAACCGAAGGCCAGCGGGTGGGTGGTGTCGAGCGCGGCCGCGAATATGGCGCCGCCGATACGCTGCGCACCCCGCGTGGACGATACCAGCTCGTAGGGGACCGCGACGGTATCGGGCCGGGCGGATCTCAGGCCTTCGTCGATCAGTTCCGTGCCGATGAGCCACCGGGCGGCGCTCTTCCAGGCGATGAGGACGCCGCCCTCCCGCACCCATCCCATGAGCCGGTTCACGTCTTCCGTATCCAGGTCGTAACTGCCCGTGACCATGACCAGGGTCGTGTAACGGTCCAGGTCCAGGTCGGAGAACCCGTCGGCGTCGACCAGGGAGACGGGAATGCCGAACCGTTCGTTCAGCAGGTGCCACGTCTCGCCGACCTCGTAGGCCCAGGTGCCGGGGCCCGAGAGCAGTGCGATCTCCGGTTTGACCAGCACCGGGGAGGTCGGACCGCCCAGGTCGCCGCCCGTGGGCGTCAGACCCGTATCCGTGCCATGGACGACGACGTGGTCTTCCACCACGATCCGGTCGATCAACGCTCTTACCTGCGCGGCGGTCACGGTGGACGCGGCGTCGCGCTGGGCGACGGGGATGATGATCGTGCCCCGGTCGAAAGTTCGTTCCGTGCTGCCCGGGCCGCTCGGGCCGCTTGTGTCGCCCGTGCTGCCCGTTTCGCCTGATCCGCCTGGGTCGCTGGAGTCGCCGGAACCGCCCGATCCGCCCACGGCCGCGGTGAAGGGCTGCCTGGCCAGCCGGGGCCGGAGGCCCGCGTCCAGCAACCGGTAGAGCGCGCGCGGCGCGAAGTAGCGGTCCCATTCCATCAGGTAGGCATAGGACCCGTGGCCGCCGATCAGCTCGCCGCCGTCGAAAGCGGCTTCGGTGATCTCCGCGCCGGCCAGGTCGCCGGAGTAACGGCGCAGTTCACCGCTCGGAACGCCCATGGCCAGGGGCAGGGTCCAGGCCGAGACGTCGTAGAAGAGGGAGTCCGTGAAGGTCGTGACCCGCTCCATCGAGGCCTTGATCAACCGCGTCTGCGGCTGGTCCAGGGGGATGATGACCGACTCGCCGGCGCGGAAGGACCGTCCGCCGGAACCCGCGGTCCGCCCGGACCCCGCGGTGCCCTCGGCCTGCCCGGTCCGCCCGGCCGGCACGGTTCGATCGGCCTGCACGGTCCGCGCGAGATCGTAGACGCGGATGCGGTGGCGCAGCAGCATCTGCAGGAGGGCCTGAGTGCGCGTGCGCGTTTCGCCGAGATCGAGGACATAGGCCTTGACGGGATTGCGCCCAGCGACCTCGGACGCCGACGCGTAGAAATCGCGATGGTGGGTGAGCAACTCCGTCCGCAGGGCCAGGCTGCCGGCCAGGGTCGACATGGAGGTGGCGAACTGGTTGCGGATCGTAAAGGGGTAGGTCAGGACTCCGTCGTTCGTCATCCTTTCCAGCGCCCGGGACGAGGCCTGCTCGAAGAGGATGCCGATGGCGCCGTTCACGTCCGGAAAGGTGGAGCCCTTGCCGTAGAAGAAGTCGTCGAAAGTCTCCCGGGAGTAGTACAGCGCACCGTGGCGGTCGAGCCACTCGGCGTGGTGCTCCGCGAGCGCCGCCGTCAGTTCGAAGGTCCGTTCCGGCGTGTTCGGGTTGTTCCGGCTCGGGATGCCGGGCTGGAAGAAATAGGTCGCGTTGCTGCCCATTTCGTGGAAGTCGGTCAGCACCTGGGCGCGCCAGTGGTGGAACAGGCCCACCCGCCCCTGCGACGAAGGGTGCTGCGCCACGAGCCAGTCCCGGTTCAGGTCGAACCAGTAGTGGTTGGTCCGCCCGCCCGGCCACGGTTCCGCGTGCTCCCGGTCCTGGCCGTCCCGCGTGGCGACCCGGCCCCGGTTGGCGTTGACCCAGTTGACGAAACGGTCCCGCCCGTCCGGGTTGTAGTTGGGGTCCATGATGATCACGGCGCGGTCCAGCAGGTCGTCCACGGCCGGTCCGTTGCCCGCGGCCAGGTGATAGAGCACCAGCAGGGCCGCCTCGGAGGTGCTGGCCTCGTTGCCGTGCACCCCGTAGCCCATGTGGACGACGACGGGCATGGTCTCGATCATGGCGTCGGGCACCTCGCCGGGCGCGTCGGACAGCCGGTGGTTGGCCACGCGGATTTCCTCCAGGCGCCCATGGTTGGCCGACGACGTCACCACGGCGTGGTACAGATGGCGTCCCTCGTAGCTGGCGCCGTGGCGGCTTACCACGACGCGGTCCGAGGCTTCGGCCACCGCCCGGTAATAGTCGGCCACCAGATGGGACCGCGTGTGCGTTTCGCCCACCACGTGGCCGATGACCGATTCGGGACGGGGGATGGCCGGGTCGTAGGATTCGACGCCGGGCACGCGGACCTCCATGGCGAAAGGAAGGTTCTGGGCCCGGACGGTTCCGGGGACGAGGGCGCAGATCAGGCCGATGGCGAAGAGGCAGGTTGCGGACAACGCGCGAGGGTGGACTCGGTTCATCATCTGTTCCTGGCTTGGAATTAGGCTCGGATACGATGGAATTTAGAGGAAAACGTACGCGCCAAGATACAGACGCCGGGGGGCCGGATCAAGGTTTATCCGGCGCGGCATTCCGGCCAGTTTAGCCTTGACGCGATCCCCTTCCAACATGCTAATTGTGATCCTGACTTCCAAATCTGTCACTACCTCAACATGCTTTTTGCCTGCGTTCCGAAAGGTTTGATCCATACGGAGGTCCCCGTGCGTATTCTGGTTATCGGCAGCGGTCTGATGGGACCCGCGGCGGCGTACAACGCCATGGTGGACGAAGAGGTGGAGTGCGTTACGGTCTGCGATCTCAGCGATGACCAGCTCGGGGCCTGCCGCGCAACGCTGCGGGATCTGCCGGGGGCGGACAAGGTCGCCTACCGGCGGCTGGACATGAACGACCGGGCCGAGTCCATTGCCGTGATGAAGGATCACGCGGCGGGCGTGGCGGCCCTGCCCAGGGACGCGAGCATGACGGCTTTTCCGCTCGCTCTCGAAGCCGGCATGCCCTACATGGACCTCACCCGCCTGGACCTTGCCGGCATGCCACGGGACGATCTCGACACCATGAAGTCGCGCTTTTCCGGTTCGCGGGGCTTCGTCGTCCTGGGTTGCGGGCTGGAGCCGGGACTGACCGAAATCCTGGGCCGCCGCCTGGCGGAGCAGCTCGACCGGACGGACGAACTGCACATACAGTGCGGAGGCATTCCGACGCGGCCCGAACCGCCCCTGGGGTACAAGATCGTCTTCGGCGGCAGGCGTCTGCCCCTCCGTGATTCAATGGCCCGGATGGTGAAGGACGGGCGTCTCGTGGACGTCCCCCGCTACTCCGACCCGGAACCGGTTTCCTTCGACGGCGTGGGGGAATGCGAAGCCTGGCACGAAGGGTTCTTCCCCTGGCTCCTCGAGTTGGATGTGCTGAAAGGCCTGCGTACTGGTACGCAGAAGACCGTGCGCTGGCCGGGGTATTCGCACAAGGTGACCGTGCTGCGTGAGCTGGGTCTGCTGAGCGAGCAGTCGGTGGACGTGGACGGCACCAGCGTGATCCCCAAGCACGTGGTGGACGCCGTGCTCTTTCCCCGGGTGAAAATGGCCCCGGAGGACCGGGACATCACGACGTTCCGCGTCACCGCGATCGGCGAGAAGGACGGCCGGCCCGCCACGCGTACGGCCGAGATGGTCGACCGGTACGACGAAGAGACGGGATTCACTTCCATGGCGCGGACCACGGCCTTCACCGCGGCCATCGGCGCGCGGATGACGGCCCGGGGAGACCTGCCCCATCCCGGCCGGCCCTTCGTTACCCCCGAGCAGGCGGTTTACGGGGACGGCTTCGATACGATGATTGACGAGCTCGACCGGATGGGCGTGCGGTTCAGGATAAGCGGTAGCTGAGAAGGCCCGGTTTGTCGCGGACCAGGCGGCCGGCCACTGGCCAGGCGGCCTTTCACGGTACAGGAGGAACTTGCGTGAATAGAATCGACGGGAAACAACCTGCGGCCTCCGTGGATCGACCTGCGGCCTCCGGTAAAAAACCCGGGTCCTCCGGGAAGAAAACGAAAAAGAAACTGAAACAGAAATACTACGAAAAGGAACTGGCCCGGCTTCAGGTCGAATTGTCCAAGTTCCAGGAATGGGTGGTCGATCAAGGCCGGAAGGTGGTGGTCGTCTTCGAAGGACGGGACGCGGCCGGCAAGGGCGGCACCATCTCCCGCATCACCACGCGGCTCAATCACCGCGTATGCCGCGTAGCCTCGCTGGCCAAGCCGACGGACCGGGAACAGTCGCAGTGGTACTTCCAGCGGTACGTCGCGCACCTGCCTTCGGCCGGAGAGATCGTCCTCTTCGACCGGAGTTGGTACAACCGCGCGGGCGTCGACCGGGTAATGGGGTTCTGCACGGAGGAGGAGTACCGGGAATTCCTTCGGACCTGCCCCCAGTTCGAGCGCATGCTCGTCCGCTCCGGCATCCGGCTGATCAAGTACTGGTTCTCGGTGAGCGCGAAGGAACAGGAACGGAGGTTCAGGAACCGGATCAAGGACCCCCTGAAAAGCTGGAAGTTCAGCGATATGGACCTGCAGTCCTACATGAAGTGGGACGAGTATTCGCACGCCAAGGACGAGATGATGACCTACACCGACATCAAGCAGTCGCCCTGGTACGTCGTGCCGTCCGACAGCAAGCGCCGCGCCCGCCTGAACTGCATCACCCACCTGCTGAGCCTCTTCCCCTACGACAAGGATCCTCCTAAGTCGAAAATCAGTCTGCCGGGCCGTGACACCGACTCCGGTTACGTCCGTCCCCCCATGGACGACCAGCGGTTCATCCCCGAATTGTACTGAGGTTCCGCCGCGTCGTCGGCACGCTTACCTGATGATCTCGCCCAGAATGCGCCCGTCGCGGTCCGACGGCAGGGTGATCCGCAGCAGGTTGCAGATCGTCGGCGTGATATCCGCCGCGTCGACGGGGTTCCGGTAGTGGCCGGGCGCGATCCACGGTCCGTGGAACATGATCGGAATGTGCGTGTCGTAGTCGTGGGGCCAACCGTGGGAAGTGCCCACCGTGGTCGACCCGTATTCGCCCAGCAGCAGGTAGAAGGGCGTGGCGATGAGCATGATGTCGCCGCTGTTCTCGGAATGGAAGCTGTGATAGACCGTCTTCGTGAGGTTTGATTCCGGCAACAGCCGCCGATCGATGCGATTGCGCGTATAGGCCTTCCATACGGCCGGATGGGTCACGACGGCCGCGGCCGCCGTCTCTTCCACCTCGGCCCGGCTCAGGCCGCGGCTGTCGATGGCCTCCCAGTTCAGGTACACGCCCGATTCCGCCACGTGCAGAACCCAGTTGTCTTCCCCGTGCAGCCCGTCCAGGGCCTCCTCCACCAGGGCCGTCAACGGCTCGGGACCGGCCCGTCCGGCTTCCAGACCCCTGAGCGCCAACTGCTCCGGCAGTTCCATGGCGCCGTGGTCGGCCGTCAGGACCAGGAGGGTGCGGTCGTGTCCGACCCGCTCGTCGAGGAAGGCGAAGAAGTCCGCCAGTTGCCGGTCCGTGCGCAGGGTGGCGTCCATGGATTCCTGGCTGAAGGGGCCGAAATCGTGGCCGATATAGTCATTGGCGGAGAGAGAGATGACCAGGACGTCCGGGATATCATCCTGCCCCAGTTCTTCCTCGATGATCGCCTGCCGGGCGAATTCCAGTTGGAAGTCGGTGGACCAGGGCGTGTGCTTGAAGGCGTTCCAGTACCGAGGTCCCGGAGCTTCCAGACCGCCTTTCGTCACGTGGGGGAAGACGATTCCGCTGTCCCGGTTGTCCTCCTCGCCCTCCCGGACGTCTTCCCCCGCCCGTTCAAGGTACAGTTCCTCCGGCAGCAGGCGTTCCCATTTGCGGCCGAAGGACTGGTCCGGGATTCTCCGGTCGTTGAAGCGCTTGACCCAGTCGGGCAGATCGTCCATGAAGTAGCTGCTCGACGTGATCCGGCCCAGGCCCGCTTCAAACCAGTACGGCGCGCCCAGTTTCCCGGCGGAGATCATGGCGCTGTAGTCCTTGAGTGATATCGTGATGGCCTTGCCCCGGTAGCGCGTGGCCATGCGCAGTTCATCCGCCAGGGAAGAGCCGACCAGTTCCCGCGTGGAGGCGCGTCCGGTCGCGGTGGGCCACAGTCCGAGGATGTGACTTTCCGGATCCACCAGCGACGGCCGAAACACCCCCGTGGACCGGCTGTACCACGCGTTGTTGACCATCCCCGTCTTGTAAGCATAGGTTCCGGAGGTGACCACGCTGTGGCCCGGTGAAGTGGAGGCGTGCACATGCGTGAAACGGGCGTCCTGCATCCACGCGCCGCGGTCCATGAACCGGCGGAAGCCGTCCTCCACGAAGAGGTCGTCGAACCGCTGCAGGTAGTCGTGGCGGAACTGGTCGATGATGATCAGCACCGCGAGCCGGGGCGGATCGGTCGGTGCGGGCGCCGATGACTGCGCGGGCGGGGTGGCCGGCGCGGGCGCCGATGAAACCTGTTCGGTTGGTTCGGCCGGCGCGGTCGGTCCGGCTGCTTCCCTGAGAACCGGTTCGCCGTTGGTGTGTGCCATTGAAGCAGGCGTGATGATCAATAGAGTCGACAGGATCAAACCCGTCCTGGTGTATCCGGATATGGACATGTTCGGCCCTTTCAGATGTCGAATGTGTTACAAGGAGTTTTTTAGTAAGAGGTTACAGCGGGCGCTAGTGACTAACACTTTTAACACGGGCGCCGGGCGCTGTTGCCGGTTCCGGTTCCCGTTCAACGCGTTGGCTGTCGACATCATGGCCGGGTCAGGGACTTTCAGGACGGTACGGCAGCAGGCTGAATAAAAGATAGTGTACGATCGAGCGTTGTCAACGACGGGACGGATCACGAAGTCTCTGCGCGAAGAGATGCGTTCGGACCGGGAGGTCATCTTCGGTGAAATCAAATCACTTCGTGAGGAGATGCACGACATGAACGGTCGACTGCGTCGGGTAGAAGGCCATATGAGCATCTCCGCGTCGAACAGTTCAAAGGAGTCGTAATGACCGAATTAATGGAAGTTGTGCTGGTCATTCAGGCGGATGCTCCCTCCCGTTGCCTGATTCGGTGAAGCAGGGCAATGAGGTGATCACGAAACACGGCGCCCGCATCGGGTTCGAAGGGCAGATGGCGGCAGATCCGTGGCGCGAACACCGCGGCGTACCAGCCGAATCCTTCCTGGTCGAAGTCTTGGGGGCGCGCCAGGTAGCCGACGGTCTCGTTGGCGTACCCGATGACCATGGTGTGCGCGTAAGGGGAGGCTGACTGGACCTGTTTGCCGTAGGTCAGGAACAATTCCAGCGGATGGGCGAGCATCACGGCATCGTTGATGCGCATCCACGAAACGCGGAACTCCAGCCGCTGCGGATGGGGGCCGTCGAGCAGGTCGAGGCGCTGCGCGCGCCAGTCCGCCTCGAAACGCAGTTTGCGCAGGTCTGCGGGGTCCGTTTTATTGTCCGCATCACTGCCTGAGGCCTCGAGACGATCGCGGCAGTCGGCCAGTTCAGCTTCCAGTGCCGCCCGGTCGGCCCGGTCCGGGACTTCCGTGGGTAGCGCGACCTCGAAGGTGTCGCCGTCCAGGCCCGCCTCGGGGGCCGTCGCGATGTCGTCCAGGGCGGGCAGGACATGATCGCGGAGGAGGGAACCGTTCGACTTCATCCTATCCATGCCATCGCCGAATCCCCGGCAGTTGAGGTCGCCGCAACTGCCCTGGAGGAACAGCACCCGCAGGCCTCGCCGGTCCTGCTCCATCTTCGCGATGGCATCGGCCGGATAGTCGCCGCAGATTACGGTGTCGGCACCGAGTGTAACGGGGTGGGCGCCGAAATTGATCGCGGCGGCGCGCATTCGGCCGTGTGTATCGTCGATGCGCATCAGTAGCGCTTCCCCGTCGGCTTCCCCGCCCTCGTCAACCCGGTTGACCGAAAGCTCCGGTACGGGCGTTCTCCCGAACCCGATGCGTCCGGGCTCCAGGTTCGACACGGCCTGCCCAATGGCGCCGGCGAACATTTCGGGCAACCCCGCCGTGTAGTCTTCGTCCCATTTTCCCCATGCCACGGTCTTCATGGTGGCCGGGCCGGAATGGGTATGGGTGTTGGTGATGACCACGCGTGCCGGGTCGAGTCCGTACCGGTCGCGGACGATGCGGTGGGTCTCGTCGACCAGGGAGCGGTCCGTCCAAACCAGGTCGTTCGATACCCAAACGAAGGTCCGGTTGCCGTCCGACAGGGCCAGGGCTGTGCAATGGAGGTCCTGGTGCACCGCGGTGGCCCGGCGTTCGAGGTAGGGTCCGTATCCGCAGAGCTCAATTCCCGCTGGCGGCGTGATGACGGTTCGGCCGGTGCCGAAATGCAGCTGGGGCATGGTCGGTTCAGTCCGGGAACCGCACGGTCTTACCCGTCTTCACCGATTCGGCCTCTCCGTGGCAGATCCGCAGGGCGTCGCGGGCCGCGCCGGCCGAGACCAGGTCGGGCTCCGTGCCGTTTTCCAGGGCGCCGACGGCGTATCCCAACTGGGCTTCGAAGGCCTCGGGAAAGTTGATTTCCGGTTCGGTACGGCCGCCGTCGGGCGTGTAGAGCGTGACCGGCCGTTCCGAGAGCACGTTGTACCAGAGCGTGCCTTCCTCGAAATAGGCGTCGTAACCGTGTTCGAAGGCGGCCGAACTGATGGCCCCGCACTGGGACGACACGGTGATGTCGCGGTCGTCGTACCCGTACTGCGTATTCAGGTAGAGCACGTAGCCGTTCGGACTCGTCTTGCCGTCGGCGTGCACACTGTCCGGCATGCCGAAGAGGTAACGCAGGTAATCGGTGTCGTGGATGTGCAGGTCGATACCCGCCGCGCCCGTGCGCTCGTAGTCTCCGAACCAGTTGCCCTCTCCCCAGAGGGGCTTGGAGATGACCCGCTTGAGGTGCAGTCCCAGCAGGCGGCCGTAGCGGCCGTCGTCGATGGCGGCCTTGAGGAAGGCGAACTCGGGGAAGAACTTCAGCACGTGGGCGACCATCAGGGTCTTTCCGGCTTCCTCCGCCCGGGCGATCATGCGGTCCGCCTCGTCCAGTCCGAGGGCGATGGGTTTCTCGACGAGGACGTCCTTGCCGGCGTCCAGCGCGCGCAGGACGACGTCGTGGTGCAGGGCCGTGGGCAGGCACACGTCGACCAGATCGATGTCCGGGTCGCCCAGCACCTCGTCGATATCGGTACAGGTGCGGATGCCGGTAAGGTCCTGCACGCCGCCGCCGCCCCCGAAGTTGCCCTGGATATGCCGCCAGTCGCCGCTCAGCTTCCGCTCGTCCCGGGTGCAGATGGCTGCCACCTGCGCGTTGGCCAGGTGCTGGATCGCCATGAAGTGGGTCGTCCCCATGAAACCGATGCCCAGGATGCCGATGCGTATCAATTTACTTTCTCCTTTGCTTCGCGCCGGAGCTTCGCGTGCATCCGGCGCAAGTCCCGCCTTCCGCGCTTTAGTCCGTTTCCGTCACTCGGTCCGCTTTTCAGCGCTTTAATCCGTCGCGGACGGCGTAAACAACCGCTGGCCGTATTTCCGGTATCCGCCGATGAGGGCCTGGGCTTCCGGCGAGGTCACGTAGTCGATGAGCGCGCGCGCCTGCCCGTACTTTACGTGCGGCCAGCGTTCGGGGTTGACGGCGATGATGCTGTAGGGGTTGTGCAGCGGGGGATCGTATTCCACCAGGACCCGCAGGTTTACCGTTTCCCGCAAAGCCAGGTAGGTGCCCCGGTCGATCAGCACGTACCCTCGCTTCTCGTCCGCCATCCGCAGCGTGGCCGCCATGCCCTGGCCCACTTCCACATACCAGCTCCCCGAGGGCTCGATCCCGGAAAGGTCCCAGATCGCTCGTTCCTTCAAGTGCGTTCCGGACAGGTCGCCCCGCGAGAAGAACAACGCTTCCCTTCGCGCTATGGTGGCGAAGGCGTCGGCGACCCGCTCCGTTCCGCCGATCCTCGCCTGGTCGTCGGCCGGACCGACGACGACGAAATCGTTGTACATGACGTCCCGGCGGTCCACCCCGAAGCCGGCGGCCACAAAGGCTTGCTCGAGCTTCGGCGCGTGCACGAGGACCGCGTCCACGTCCCCGTTTTCGGCCAGCTTCAGGGCCTTGCCCGTACCCACGGCGATGACGTCCACCCGGCTCCCGCCCGCCTGCTTTTCCTCGAATGGCGGAAGGAGGATGTCCAGCAGGCCGGAGTCGTCGGTGCTGGTCGTCGTTGCGAGCTTGAGGCGCGGCTGCGCTTCCGCGGCGTCTACGAAGACCGCGAAGGCCGCGAAGGCCGCGAAGACCGCTATGATAAGCAGCAGGAGCGAAGTAAAACCGAGACGCATGCAGTGGACCGATCAGTGGGCGGAACCTGCCGGGTGGGCCGTCTTCCGGGTGGGGCCGTCGTCTTCCGGGTGCGACCGTGCCGGCCGTCAGTTCAACAGGAAACTCAACATAAAGCGCAGTCGGGTACGCCACGCGTTGTTTGCCGCGGGAGAGACGAGTGTTTCGGGGGAATCGTACTTGCGGGTGTACAGCGCGATGTCGACTCTAAACCGTTCGATGACATGGTGACCGAACAGGAGTCCGACGCCCTTCGTGTTGGTCTGGGAGTAGTCGATATTGCTGAATGGGGCGAGGGTGGCGTCCTGCTGCATGAGAAAGGCATGGATCCCGCCCCGCGTGCCGCCGACCCGCGCCGTGCTGCCGTAGGTAATCATGCCGGTGACGCCCTGGCGCATGTCGTCGGCCCCGGTATTGAACACGTAATCGGCGTTTACGGTCAGCGGACGGCCGTTCACGGTTCGGGTATACTGACCGCTGAGGTTGATCATGCGGAACTCGGACAGGTAACCGTCCCCGTATCGGTTCGCCCGGTTGGAATTCGGCGCGACAATCGACGGCGGAGATCTCAGGTTCTGCGCCGCGAAGAGGGAGTCCGCGCCGACTACGTTATAGATGGCCGCGGCCAGCGTCTGCGAACTTCCCGGCTGGGTGAAACGGACCACGAACTGTCCGCCCAGAAAGTACGAGCGGTCGAGGTCCTTCACTGGAGAAGCCAACTGGTTGATCATGAACTGGCCGAAGTTCATGCCGAAGGACGACGATCCGTCCTCGTTGTCGATCACGATCTGCTGGGCGAAGCCCTCCGGCGAGAGATCGCTGTCCAGCACCACCTGCGTCGACCGGAAGAAGGGCAGGGGAAACTTGCCCGCGGTGAGGGTCAGGGTGGGATTCGGACGCACCTTGACGTACATTAAGGAAACGTGGGGGTGCTCGTGTACCAGAAAATCTCCGTAGGACATCCATTCCGAGGTGACGATGGCATTGGGGTTCCCCGTCTTGATACGGCCGGCCACGTCGATCCGGTCGGAGAGGCGGAACGAGCCGTTGAGGAAGAAGCCGTACATGAACCGGTTCACCGCGCGGCTTCCATCCTGGTAGTCGCCCTGCAGCCGCGTCCTGATCATGCCGTTCCAGGAGAAACGGTCTTCTTCCTGCCCGGCGTCCTGCCCGGTCGCGGGAACGACGTACGTCAGGACGGAGAGTGAAAGGACGCACAAAAGGGCGCATCTGGTCCACATGGGCTCAATCCCTCCAGTGTATCGGTTCTCCCCGGCATCGTGCAGTGAGCCGGATTCGCCGGAATACGCCGGTAGACGATTCAGTCTTCGATGGCGGTTCTTGAAAAAGGAATAGTATGGGGGGGGTTGGTTTGATGTCAAGGAATATCGAACCGGTTGCGACAGACGTCCGCTGGAATATGCTTAGAATGAAGTCGGTGGTTCGGGTGTATCCAGATTGTATAAACGAATTCGTCTGGTACCGTGTCTCCGGATCCTTGACATTAAGGGTTGTCAGGACACCCCCGGCCGAGTATATTCGACATCGTTATCGAACCCGGGTTATCCGTAAATGTCGGGTATACATGCGGGTGGGCCGGATTCGATCGAAGCCGCTTAGCGGCCGCGTCCATACACACTAGGGAGAACTTCCATGTTGAACCGTATAAAGGAGACGGTCGGTTCAGGCCTCCCCCGCCGCCGTTTTCTCTCGGGAGCACTGGCCGCCGGCGCCGCGCTGACGCTGGCCGACCGTCTGGCCCTGGCCCAGACCATGGCTACAGGCGGCCTTACCGCCAAGGACATCCACGGGATCGGCGTCGAGCCGGGTCTTGTCCGCATGGCGCTGAACGAGAACCCCATCGGACCGTCCCCGCGGGCGTTGGAGGCCATCGCCGAGAACATGTTCAAGATCAACCGGTATTCCTTCGGCGGCGGCGACATCTACGGCGCGCTGGCCGAGTTCGACGGCCTGGAGTTGCCTCCACCTCCCAGGTTCGGCGGTACGGGCCGAATGGGCGGCGGAGGCCGTTTCAGGTGGCAGGTTCCTTTCTACATTACGGCGGGATCCGGCGCGCTCCTTTCCCAGATCGCGCTGACCTATCTGAGCAAGGGCGGCACCGAGGTCATCGAGGCCGATATGGGCTACGGCGACATTTCGGGTGATGCCGAGAACTACCAGGAAGCCGGTCTCGACGTAAACATCATCCGCACGCCCATGAAGGACTACAGGCACGATCTGGACGCCATGCTCGCGGCGATCACGCCGAAGACGTCCGTGGTGGCCATCACCAATCCGAACAACCCGACCGGCACGCTGCTCTCTTTCGAAGAGACGGAGAAGTTCGTTGCCGCCGTGCCCGAGAACGTGCTCGTGGTCATCGACGAGGCCTACATTCACTTCGTCAGGGATCCGCAGTACCGGACCGCGGCATCGCTGACCACGAAGTACGACAACGTGATCGTCACCCGTACCTTTTCCAAGGTCTTCGGCATGCCGGCCATGCGCCTCGGTTACGGGATCTGCAGCCAGGCCATCCAGGAGAAGCTGCGGTTCTACAGCACGGGCCGGGCCAACGCCCTGGCCTATGCCGCGGGCGAGGCGTCCCTGAGGGACCGGAATCACTACAACCGTTCCCGGGCGGTCGTCCAGCATTTCCGGGACCGGCTGGAAGACGAATTCACGAAGATGGGACTGGCGTACATCCCGTCCGAGAGCAATTTCATGATGGTCGACCTGGGCAAGCCGTCGATGAACATCATGCGGGAGATGTTCGAGAAGGGCGTCATGGTGACGAACCGGCGCAGGCAGCAGATGCCCACGTGGATCCGCGTGTCCTCCGGCGACGAGCGGGAAACGGAAGTTTTCCTCAACGTGCTGAAAGAAGCTTTGGGCAAGACCAGCTAGCAGCACGGGGCCGTCCATGTCGCTCATCCGCCTGCCCCTTATCGTTTCCTGGGGCCTGGTCGTCCTGTGGTTCCTGCTGGACGTGACGAACCTCGTCGCGGGCGGCCCCTTCAATATCAACTGGACCATTCCGGTCGCCGCCGCCTGGCTCGCGGTCATCTGTCTCCGTGCGGGCAGGGGTTACGGCGGGTATATTTCCGCGGTACTGGGCTATACGGCGGGCGTCCGCCTGTTGATCGTCCTGCTGGCGGTACTGGGCTATACGGCGGGGCTCGAAGGTGAGTATTTCACCTGGGGCCGCAACGTCCTGTTCGGCCTGGTCATTCCCCATGTCGTCCTGTGGCCGGTCGTCACCTTCATCGCAGGCACGCTGATCTGGCCGGTTCTGGCCCTGGCCATGTGCCGGAGTCAGGTCTCCTATAGAGGCGCTGCCATGGGCGTCGTGGTCATTCTTCTGCTCGTCTTCATCGGTCTCCCCTACCTCATTTCGACCCTGTACACCGGTAGCGTGGGGCCCCGGCGCAAGGCGCAACGCACTCCCGCGGACTACGGACTGGCCTACGAGGACGTACCACTGACCACGTCGGACGGCCTGCACCTGGCCACCTGGTACATCCCGAACGACGCCGGCCGGGGCACGGTCGTCTACTGCCACGGCCACCTTAATAACAAGGGCCAGATGCTCGACCAGGCCGCCTTCCTGCACGAAAACGGGTTCAGCGGGGTGCTGTTCGACTTCCGCCGCCACGGGGACAGTGGAGGCGACTTGACCACATTCGGCTACTACGAATGGCGCGACGCGCAGGCGGCCGTACGGTACGCGGTCGACGAACGGGGCGAGGAAGGACCGGTCATCCTATGGGGCGTTTCCATGGGCGCCGCCACCGCGCTGCTCACGGCGTCGGAGGAATCCGGAATCGACGCCGTCATCGCCGAAAGCAGTTTCTATGCGGCCTCCGAAACGCTGCGCAGCGACCTGAACCGGATGTTCGGCCTGCCCACGGCGCCCTTCGGGTTTCTGACGGGTACGATTACGGAACTCCGCGTGGGCATAAAGATCGATGCCCTGGACATCGGCCGGGCAGTGTCCGGACTGGAGGATACGTCCGTGCTCCTGGTGGGCGGCACGGCGGACCGGCGCATGCCGCTTTCGAATAACGAGCGGCTGTATGCGCAGATACCCGGTGCGGGCAAGGAGATCTACGTGGCCGAAGGCGCGACCCACGGCGACATCTGGGAAATGGACCGGGAGTCGTACGGGCAGAAGGTCCTGGCCTTCCTGAAGAAGTCGGGGTTTCTCGATGGTCCGTCGCCGCCGTCCGGAGACGGAGAATCCGATGGTCCGTCGCCGCCGTCCGGAGACGGAGAATCCGATGGATCCCGCTAAAGAAAATAAAGGGGAACAGGCGTGAAAGATCCCGTGTTTCGACCCCTTTCGACCTACCGGGAGTATCCGCCCGAAGAAATGAAGCGGCGGGCCGAAGCGTTCTACCGGGAGCTTCGCCGGCGGAGAACGGTCCGCGATTTCTCCGACCGGACCGTGCCGAAGTCGATCATCGATCACTGCCTGCTGGCGGCCGGTACGGCGCCCAGCGGCGCCAACATGCAGCCGTGGCATTTCGCCGCGGTGGCCGACCCGGAGATCAAAGCGAAGATCCGGGTCGCCGCCGAGCAGGAGGAACAACAGTTCTACCGGGAGAAAGCGCCGCAGGAATGGCTCGACGCCCTGGCCCCGCTGGGTACCGACGAACACAAGCCCTTCCTGGAGACTGCGCCGTGGCTGATCGCGATCTTCGTCCAGCGCCACGGCGTGCTGCCCGACGGCCGGAGCGTCAAGCACTATTACGCCCTGGAATCCGTGGGCATCGCAACCGGCATGCTGATCGCGGCGGTGCACCAGGCCGGCCTGGCGTCGCTCACCCACACGCCGAGTCCCATGAATTTCCTGAACCGCCTGCTGGGCAGGCCGGCCAACGAACGGCCCTTCCTGCTCCTGGTCGTCGGCTACCCGGCGGAGGACGCGGAGGTGCCGGTCATCACGAAGAAGCCGCTGGAAGACATCGCCACGTTTATTTGACGCGCGTCCGGGCGCGGCCAGTAGGCTAAAGGAGGATGAATGCGCGGGTCGATCGTACCGGTGGTTACGCCCTTCAAGAACGGTTCGCTGGACCTGGACGGCCTGGCCGGCCTGGTCGAATGGCAGATCCGGAGCGGGTCCCATGGCGTGTCGGTGCAGGGGACGACGGGCGAACCGGGTTCCCTGTCCCTCGAAGAGCGCAAGGAAGTGATCCGCGCTGCGGCCGCGGCGGTGGACGGAAGGGTGCCCTTCGTGCCGGGCAGCGCATCCACCAACCACGAGGAGTCCATCGAGCTTTCCCGCTTCGCCCAGGCGAACGGCGCCGACGCCCTGCTCTTCATCGCGCCGTACTACAGCCGGCCGGGCCAGGAAGGGATCTTCCGTCATTTCGACGCGCTGGTCAAGAGCGTGGACCTGCCGGTCATCCTGTACAACATCCCCGGGCGTACGGCCGTCAACATCGAGATCGATACCGTGGCGCGGCTGAAGGAGGCCAACGACAATCTCATCGGCGTCAAGGAGTCGAACAAGGATTTCGAGCACATCAACCGGCTCCTGCACCGCATGGGCCGGGACTTCCTCGTGTATTCGGGGATCGAACTGCTCTGCTATCCCATTCTGGCCATCGGCGGGGCGGGATTCGTGAGCGCTACGGGCAACCTGATGCCGTCGGAAGTGGCGCGGCTGTACGACCTGGTCCAGGAGGGCAAGTGGCTGCAGGCGCGCGAGCTCCATTACCACATGATGACGCTCAACGATGCCGTATTCATGGAGATCAATCCCGTGCCGGTCAAGACGGCCCTGGGCATGATGGGCAAGATCAGTCCCGAGGTCCGGCTGCCCCTGGCCCCGTTGTCGGAACCGAACCGCGAGAAGCTGCGCGGGATCCTGGCGGACTACGGGCTGGTTGGCTAGCCGGCCAAGACCGCTTGCCGGTCTTGGCCGCTTGCCGGTCGACGGGCCTCAGGTCAAATCGCGGACGGTTTCGCTTCCGGGTACGCATATGTCGAATACTCCCTACCGACTGCATTACAACGAGAACCCGCTCGGTCCTTCTCCGTTGGTGATGGACCGGATCAGGACCCATCTGGCCGGCCTCAGCCTCTATCCGTCCAGAGACGATGAAGCGCTGCGAAACCGCCTTGCGGCATTCTACGGCAGGGGCGTGACGGCCGCCCACCTGTTCACGACCTACAGCGGCTCCGAAGCCCTGGACCTCATCGCCCGGGTCTTCCTGGCGCCCGGCGACGAGGTGATTGTTTGCGGGCCCACGTTCCACGTATACGAACGGACCGCAGCGTGGCAGGGCGCGAAGGTCGTCGATGTACCACTGGACCCCGAGGATTTCAGCGTCCGGATCGACGCGGTCATGGAGGCGGTGACAACGCGGACGCGCCTGGTCTACCTGGGCAATCCCAACAATCCGACGGGTTCCATCGTTACCCGGGACGACATGGACCGGCTTCACGAGGGACTGCCCGGCAGCGTGACCCTGGTTTCCGACGAGGTGTACCACCAGTTCGTGACCCATCCGGACTATCCGGATTCGCCCGCCGGTGCCGTAGTCGGGCGCAACGTGATCGTATTGCATTCTTTTTCGAAGGTCTACGGGTTGGCCGGCCTTCGCGTCGGCGTGGTCCTGGCCCGTCCCGATATCATCGATCGCCTGGCGGGACTCCGCCGGACCTTTCACCTGGGGTCGCTCGAGATGGAGGCCGCCGCCGCGGCCATCGGGGACCAGGACCACGTCGCGCGATCCCTGGCGCTGGCGGAGCAGGGCAAGAAAACACTCTACGCGGCCTTCGACCGGCTGGGCGTCGACTGCTGGCCGAGCGAAGGCAACTTCGTGCTTTTCCAGACGCCGGTCCCCGCCGACGAGCTCACGGCGCGCATGGCCGACCGGGGCATACTCGTGGGGTCGGGCAGCCGTTTCGGCCTGACGCACAGCATCCGGGTCAGCGTAGGGCTTCCGGAGGCGAACGAGGCGTTCATAACGGCGCTTGAGCAGGTCCTGATCGACCACAGGCAGACCGTGGCGACCGAAGGGCGCTGACCGACTTTCGGCCGGTCATCGCCGAAGTTAAGGATTCGTCGCGCTGTAGACAGTGATCGCGCAGTAAACCGAGATACAGCAAGAAGGGAAAAGCATGTCGCAAACCGCATGGATCAAGCGGGCCGAACGGGTTTTCGTGGGCGGAGGGAACGGGGAATTCCGCCTTCCGCCTGAAGCCAACCTGGTCGTGACCCACGGTGAGGGCGCGGTCATATATGATACGGCGGGCCGGTCGTACATCGACTTTCTCCTGGGGTCCGGCCCGATGATCCTCGGTCACGCCCATCCCGAAGTAGTGGAGGCGGTGACCTGCCAGATCGCGCGCGGGACGACCTTCATGGCCCTCAACGAGCCGGCGATCGAGTTGGCCGAACGGGTGGCCGACGCCTCGCCCTGCGGGGAGAAGGTCCGCCTGGTGATCACCGGATCCGAATCGATGCAGTTCGCCCTGCGGGCTGCCCGGGCCTTCACGGGCCGCGACCGCTGCTTGCGCTTCGAGGGGGGCTGGCACGGGGTGAGCGATGCGACGCTGCACGGGGCGCGGACGCTGGATCCCGGCGCCTATCCCGACACCTTGCCGGACGGCGGCGGCATTCCCCGGAACTGGTCGGCGGACATGCTCGCCGTGCCCTTCAACGACGTGGAACGGGCCACCGGGATCGTGGAGCGCCACCACGAAGAGCTTGCCGCGATCGTCATCGAGCCCCTCCAGCGGTGCATCCTGCCCCGCCCGGGTTTTTTCGAGGCGATGCGGGCACTGTGCGACCGGTACGGCATCGTCCTCATCTTCGACGAGATCGTCACGGGTTTCCGCATGGCCCGGGGCGGGGCGCAGGAACGCTACGGCGTGACTGCCGACCTGGCGGCCTACGGCAAGACGATCAGCGGCGGCTATCCCCTGGCCGCCATGTGCGGCCGGGCAGACGTGATGGACGTCATGAACGGCTGGCGCCCGGCGGACGATCCGAAACGGGTCATCGCCTCCGGCACCTTCAACGGCTATCCCGTGGGCGCCGTGGCCGGACTGGCCACGCTCGACGTGCTGCAACGGCCCGGGACCTACGAGCGGCTCTTCGCCATGGGCGACCGCATCACCCGGGAGATCACGGCCATGGGAGCGCGGCTTTCGATCCCCCTTCTCGTCGGCGGCGAAGGCCCCGTGCTCCAAGTGCTGTTCACCGACGAAAAAGAGATCGTCGATTACGGGTCCATGTTCCGCGCCGACAAGCGGAAGGCCTTCGTCTTCGGCGTCGAGTTGATCAAGCGGGGGCTCTTCGTCAGTCCCTACGAGAAGATCTACCTGTCCCTCGTGCACACGGACGGCCACATCGACCGGCTTCTCGAGTCGGCGGAAGAGGTGCTGCGGGACGTGATCGCGAAAATGGATTGAACGGAAGGAACAAAGCCATGAAAAACGTCCTCCTCCTGGGCGCATCCGGCAACATCGCGCCGTTCATCATCCCCGGCCTGGAGCAACACTACAACCTGCGCCTGGCCGATATCTGTCCCCATCCCGGCGGAAAGCCCACCACGCACGTGGACATGGGCGACTACGGGCAGGTACTGGAAGCTGCCCGCGGGATGGACGCGATCATGAACTGGACCGTGGTCCGGCAGGACCCGGTGGCGAGTTTCGCCGTATCGACCCGGGGCGCCTGGCACGTGATGAAGGCGGCGGCGGAACTCGGAATCGGGAAGATCCTGCACACGGGTCCGGAGATCATCATCCCCGGCTACCTCCACGACCACGACATCGGAGACGTGCCCCAGGCGCCGGGCACGGCCTACTACATGCTCACCAAGCACTTGGCCATGGAGATCTGCAGGATATACGCCCGCAAGTACCGTATACACACCGTGTGCTACCAGTTCAACGGACTGGGACCCATGCCCGAAGAGCCGGTCAGGAACGCCGACCATCCGCCCTTCACCATCGTCTACGACGACCTGGTGGAGGCCTGCCGGCTGGCCCTGGAAATCGAGGAGGTGCCGGACTTCTTCCAGGCCTTCAACATGGGCAGCTACCTGCAGCAGGGCAAGTACACCATCGACAAGGCTCGGCGCATCCTCGGCTACGAACCCCGGACCAATCCCCAGCGGTTCTACCGGCGGCCGACGGTGTCAGGATAAGGTGACAGTGGGTAACCGACGGCGTGTTCTGATGGCGTGTATTTCGTGTATACAAAGTAGACACACCGGGGTAGGTCGTGCGCATGAAGATCACGCGGTTCGTGGTTCCTGTTCCGATATCTGAACGGAGGAAGCACGCGTCATGTCGGAGAAAAACATGTTCCCGGGCATTGCCGCGATTCTGTACGCTCTAGTGGCTTTCGGCTGCGCGTCGGAGCCGGATCCGTCGGCGTCGACCGCAGATCCGGAGGGCCTGCGCGGAGACGTTTCAGCCGTCGCCGACACGGCGTGGACGCCTCCGCGGCCCCGCTCCGTTCTTGAGCGGCAGCGGGAGCGGGCACGCATGGTCGAGGTGATCCTGGACAAGTCGCCCATGGTGACGGACGGGGCCGTAATCCGGGCTATGATGGACGCCCCCCGCCACGTGTTCGTCCACGAACAGACGCGGCGCATCGCCTACGACGATACGCCCCTGCCCATCGGGCTCGGGCAGACCATCTCCCAGCCCTACATCGTGGCGTACATGACCGAGTTACTCGAAATCGATCCGGCTTCGAAGGTGCTCGAGATCGGTACCGGCTCGGGCTACCAGGCCGCCGTGCTCGCGCACATTACGCCCCACGTGTATACCATGGAGATCATCGAACCCCTGTTGGACCGGGCCCGCGGCCTGCTCGTCGAGGAGGGGTATGACGCCGTTCAGACGCGTCACGGCGACGGATATTACGGCTGGCCGGAGGCGGGGCCCTACGATGCCATCATCGTCACCTGCGCGGCCGGACACCTGCCGCCGCCCCTGTGGTCCCAGCTCAAGCCCGGAGGCCGGATCGTCATTCCCATCGGAGAGATGACCGGTGTGCAGCGGCTCGTCGTCGTCCGCAAGACGGCGGAAGGAGAGCGGACCTCCCGCACCGTGATGCCCGTTCGCTTCGTGCCCATGACCGGCCGGGTCGCGCAGTGACGTCGCGAACCGAAAACGCGGATACGCCCGAGGGTCTTCCGGCGGGTTATCTCGTACGGGTCGCCGGCCTGGTTTCCTGCGGCGTCATCGGCTTCGAAATCGGGCTCATTCGCGTCCTGCAGTACGCGAGCTGGTACCATTTCGCCTTCCTCGTCATCACCATCGCGCTCCTCGGCTTCGGCATGAGCGGCGCCATCCTGTCGCTGTGGCGCGGTTTCCTCATCCATCACCGGCAAACCGCCCTTCCGGTACTGACCCTGCTCACGGCGATTTCCATTCCCCTTATGCTTCAGGCCGCACAGCTCCTGCCCGTTAGCGGCCGTTTCCTGCCCGGCCTGGTCGCCGGGCAGTTGGCCTGGTGGGTGGGATACTGGGTCCTGCTGACCGTCCCCTTCGCCCTGGGCGCCACCGCCATCGGACTGGCGCTGATGTCCGCCGGAGACCGGCTGACCGCGGTCTACGCGTCGAACCTCATCGGCAGCGCGTCCGGCGCGGTCGGCGTGACCATCGTCATGCACCTCGTGGATCCCGCATGGCTGGGTTACGTGACCGGAGCCGTGGTCCTGGCCGCGGCATACCGCGCCGACCGACGGGCGTTAAGCACCGGACTGGTTAGCGCGAGTGTGGTGGCCGTACTGGCCATGCTGACCGGTGCGCTGCTGTTGCTGCTTTATCCACCTTCCATCCGCGTGGACGACGACAAGTACCTGGCCTACGTGGACCGCCTCGAAGCGGACGGGCAGGCCAAACAACTGGCCCGGGCCATCGGTCCGTCGGGAGTCGTGGAGGTGTACGGCAGCGATGCTTTTCACGACATGGCCTTCATGACCGACGACCGCGTGCCGCCGTCTATGGCGTCGATCGTCGTGGACGGCCACCGCGCCGGTTCCCTGTTGCGCATCGACCGGCCGGAACAGGCGGAGGCGCTGGACGGCACGCTCATGGCCCTGCCCTATGGCCTGGTTCCATCCAATCCCAGGGTACTGCTGCTGGACGAGGTCGGCGGCGGCAACATCTGGCTGGCCCGGCGGCACGGCGCGGATGCGGTCGACGTCGTGCAGCCGAACCGGGTGTTGTCTGATCTCCTGGCCGGTCATCTGGAGGACGAAGGCGGCATGGTGTTCGACCTGCCGGGCGTCGCGCTTCATCCGGTGGCACCCCGGTCCTACCTCGAAGGGACACGGAATTCCTTCGATCTCATCCAGCTGGCGGGCATGGAATCCTGGTCGGCGGCCGCAGGCGGCCTGGAAGGGCTGAACCAGGATCATCTCATGACGGTGGAGGGCGTGGCGGCCGCCCTGCGGCGGTTGTCGCCGGATGGCATCCTCCACGTGTCCCGCGGGATACAGCTGCCGCCCAGGGACAACGCGAAGATCGCTGCGACGGTCATCGCCGCCCTTGAACAGTCGGGGATCGCCCGGTCCGCCCGGCCGACTGAACCCGACGGTCCCGACCAGTCGGTCCGTACGGCTCGGCCCGGCCATCCGGCACACCCCGGCGCGCATATCGCCATGGTCCGGGATTTTCTGGGCGTCTGCACCATGGTCCGGCCAAGGCCCTGGCGGGAAGAGGAGATCCGCCGACTGCGGGACCTGGCGGCGGAGCGGAACCTGACCCTCGTGTACTTCGAGGGGATAACGGCCGCCGAACTGAACCGTCCCGACGAACTCCCCGGTCCGCCGGGGGAAGACGGTGACTACCTGTACCACGTGATGCGCAGGCTGTTGTCCGGGGATCCGGTTGAAACCGCCCGGTTCTTCGACGAGTGGCCCTTCGAGGTTCGGCCGGCCACCGACGACCGCCCCTTCTTCGGTAATTTCGGAAAGCTCGGCGCCCTGCCCGATTTCCGGCGGGCCTATGGCGCGGGCTGGCTGCTGCGATCGGAACTGGCCTTTCTCTTCGTACTGTCCACCGCCGTCATCGTTACGTGCGCGGGCCTGGTACTGACGCTCCTGCCCTTCGTTTTCCGCGCCGACATCCGACGGGCGTCCGGACGGTCGATCGCCGCGCTTTACTTTCTGGCCATCGGGTTGGCCTACCTGGTGCTGGAAATCGCCTTTCTGTCAGGCATCCAGCGCCTGCTGGGCGATCCCGTGATCGGCGGTGCGGCCACCGTGGGAGGCTTTCTGCTCTGCTCGGGCCTGGGCAGCCTGGCGGCGAATCGCATCGCCGCGTCACCCGGCGTTTCGCTGGCCCGGCTGGCCATGGTGCCGGCGGTCCTGGCCATACCCGTTTTCACGGGCCTGATCCTCCTTGCGCTGTACGGAGGTGCCTGGCCGCTGGGCATCCGTCTCGCCGCGGTAATCGTCCTCATCGCACCCTTGGCCTTCGCCATGGGGCTGCCCTTCCCGCTGGGGCTGCGATGGTTCGGGACGCGGTCTGCCGCGCTGGTGCCCTGGGCCTGGGGCGTAAACGGCTGCGCTTCCGTCCTGGCTTCGCCGCTGGCCATGATCATCGCCATGCAGTGGGGATTTGTGCTCACGGTAACGGTGGCGGCGGCCTGCTATGTCGTCGCGGCGTGCGCGGCGGTAAGAGGGGTTTCGTCATCTACCCCTGCGCGGCGGCCCGGGTCCAGTTAAAACCGGTCGACGACGCACTCAGCGCACGCGGCCGATGACGGCGGTCTGGTCGTCGAACTGCTCCACGCCGAGCGAGAAGTCGCGGACGGAGGCGAGGATCCGCTCCAGGATTTCCTCGCTGGACCGGTCGCGGTTCCGCGAAAGGACCCGGCGGAGGCGCGCTTCCCCGAAGTCCTCTTCCTCCCGGTTGAGCGCATCCGTAATGCCGTCGGTGTAGACCGCGAAGAGATCCCCCGAATCGACGCTGACGGAGGAATCTTCGTATTCCGCTTCCGGGAAAAACCCGATCGGGTATCCGCCGCTTTCGAGCAGCGCCACATCGTCGCTGCCGTTGCGCAGCAGCAGGGGTGGATTGTGCCCGGCGCAGCAGTAGTTGAGCCGGGACGTCTCCATGTGGTAACTGCAGATGAACACCGTGGCGAATCGATCCGGCGCCGTGCTGTGGCACAGGTAGACGTTGAGGCGGGACATCAGCCTGGACAGCCGGTCCGGGCTTCCTTCCAGCGCGGGGTCCAGCGCCTGGGACCGCAGGGACGCCTGCAGACCGGCCATCATGAGCGCCGCCGATATGCCCTTACCCGAGATGTCGCCGACCACGATATCCAGCATCCGGTCCCGGTGTTCGATGAAGTCATAGTAGTCGCCGCTGACCGTGCGGGCGGGGATCCAGGCGCCGGCCAGTTCGAGGGGACCCCGCCGCGGCGGCACGTTGGGTATGAAACGGGCCTGCACCTCCCGGGCCATGGACAGTTCCGTTTCGATACGCTCCTTTTCTCTTTCTTCATCCATCAGCATCTCGATGCTCTGCGCCATGGTGTTGAAGGAGCGGCCGAGTTCGCCAAGCTGATCCCGCGCCTTTTCTTCCACGCGAAAGTCCGTCCTGCC
Organism: bacterium; assembly: GCA_965207085.1. Lineage (GTDB taxonomy): Bacteria > JAAXHH01 > JAAXHH01 > JAAXHH01 > JAAXHH01 > JAAXHH01. Next base: position 2,262,619 of record CBDBLQ010000002.1, read on the forward strand.
GGCGCGGATGGCTTCCGTGCCCGCGTACAGCCCGCGTACCGCCGTGGTAATCCGCCGTGAAACGAGCAGTCCGATCATGAAGGAGATCAGCTCGAAGCAGACGAATACCGCGCATAAGACGATGACTATGTAAAACAGTTCGGGCAGACCGGTCAGCAGCATGTCTGCACTGGCGGTGGCTTCAAATAGATGTATCGGGTCCAGATTCAGGCCCAGGATCATCAGGTTGTTTATGCCATGCTGCCAGGATCTGGCCGGGAAGACAAAGAACCAGGGTACCTGAAGCGTACCCAGTCCAAGCGGCAACTGGCGCCATTCTTCGGTCGAGGGAGGAGGCTCTACCGAGGAGAACTCCTCCAGATTTCCAGGTCCGGACCGAAACGAGACCTGCGCGCCTAAGTCTTCCCATATCTTCGTCCGGTAGTCTTCCCCCAGAGGCATGGAAGCGAGGACGTAGAGACTTCGGTCACGGAACCCGATCACGCCGCCAGCGCGAAAGGACATCGGGGAACGGCCGTCAGGCAGTCCGGTCGGCAGGCTGTCATAGACCACGTCGGCGAAATGGTCTTCCCGGAGCAACCAGTCCGGGAGTGGCTCCGGCGTATTGATTTGCGGAGTTGCATGCACCGGCCGGCCATCCTCGAATACGCTGATCGACAGGCCGGAAAGGTCCGGATTGTTCCGTACGATCTCGTCCACGATCCCGGCCAATGGCTGTCTGTCGTCCGAAGCCGTTCTCAGCAGGGCCAGTTGTATTTCGAGCGGGAGGTGATCGAGCCGATCGGTCGCCTCTTCGATATGGCGGGCGACCAGATTGGTGCCCAGGGTTCCGATCCAGAGCCATCCGATGAGCAGGCTGACCAGAGAAGCGATGCAAAGGGGAGCGAGACCGACGAAAATGAACGACACGAGCAGGCGGTTCCGGACTCTCCACAGCAGACGATTCCGGAGCCACGATAGCATCTTCCAGGTGTAGTAGCAAATGCTGGCGGTTAGAAGGATGGTCGTCGGCACGAGGAGCCAGGTGCCCACACCGTGCCAGATTAAAAGGTGCAACAAGGACAACGCCGCCATGACTAGTCCGGCACAGGTACAGCGCTTCATCCAGGTGTCCGGGACCAGCCACTTCAACGTCCTGTGGATGATACGGCCGGATCGCGAGTTTTTGAGTGTTTCGCCGTTCATGCGCGGTATTCCTTGAGGGTGTTGGGGTGTTTTCCGTCCGCTCCCGGACCTGTGAAGCGGCGTCTCCCACGTCCCGGATACGACTGCAAGTTCCTAGTGCCGGTCCACCCGGGGCTCGATGGGCAGTGCGCGGAACTCCTGGATCAGTCCAGCCAGTTCCTCCGAGGCTGCTCGGTAGAGTTCCTTGCCCTTCTCCACGGTGGCCACGGTGGCGTCGCCGATGACGCCGGAATCGGAGATCCGGGACCACTGGTCCATCATGCGCAGGGGTGAAGCGCCCTTGCCGCGGATCCAGCCGCGCCAGTAGTACTTCGAAACGGGGATCTTCACCTCCCGCACTGCCTTGTCCATCTGGATCGCGCCGTCGTTGAGGTAGCGGTAGACCGAGGTCTCGATCTCGTCGGCGTGGGACTGGAGCTCGGAGTCGCCGATCTCCCAGAGTTTCGACTGGGCCACGCTCCACCAGTTGAGCGTCCCGCAGTGGGCGTCCGTCTCGATGACCGTCCGCCGCGAGGCCGTCTCCAGGATGGTGGCGTTGGAACCATGGCCGTTGACGATGAGGATCTTCCGGAAGCCGTGGTGGGCTACGCTCCGGGTGATGTCCACGACGAAGTCCTGCAGGTGGTCGTCCCGCACGGTGATCGTCCCGGGGAAGTCCATGTGGTGGTCCTCGAACCCGTAGGGCAGGGCCGGCAGGATCAGCACTTCGTCCGGTATGAGCTTCGCGGCGCCTTCGCACACGCTGCTCACCAGGAAGGTGTCCACGTCCAGGGGCATGTGGTAGCCGTGGTCCTCGGTGGACCCGACGGGCAGGATGACGGCGGGCTGGTCCTCGACTTTCTCCTTCAGTTCGACCCAGGTGTAGTGATCGTAGCGGTAGGGGAGGCGTGGGCCCTTCATCGGTGCTCCTTTGGCGGTGCGGCGCTCGATGTCCGGGTCGGACGCCACGACGCGTCGCGTCGCCCTGGCGGTTCGGCGGCGTGCTCAGTTTTACATGCGCGGCATCACTTCGTGGACGAAGAGGTCCATGCTGCGGAGCCAGGAATCCTTGTCGTCCCAGTCGTAGCCCATGAGGATCAGCGTGCCGAAATCGCCGGTCTCCTCCCGCAACAGGTCCAGCCGCCGGACGACCTCGTCCACGTCGCCGTGGATGATCTGTTCCGTCATCAGGTAGTCCAGGTTGCACTCCGAATCGGGCATGTCCGGGTCCCGCTTCAGCATCTTCCGCCCCAGCCCCTGGTCGAAGAGGCCTCCGAGGTATTCGAAGCCCCGGCCCAGGGAATTGGTGCGGACTTTCCGCGCCGCTTCCTCCTTGCTGTCCGCCAGGAAGATGCTGCGGGAGACGCGCCAGTCCTTACGGTCGGGCGTCCGTCCGGCGGTCAGGGCCGCCTCCTCGTACACCCGCCAGTTGTCGGCCACGACGTTGCCCGGGGAAATGTTCGCGCTGATGGGAAACCAGCCCTTCTCGCCCGCCAGCTTCATGGTGGAGGAGTTCATGCTCATCCCCGGGGCGCAGATGGGCGGATGGGGCTGCTGCAGGGGCTTGTGGATGTAGCCGATCAGCGTATCGCGATCCACGTTTTCTTCCAGGTCGATCTCCCAGAAGCGGCCCTTCAGGTGATAGGGCGGGTCCTGGCTCCAGATCTGCAGGATCATCTCGGCCGACTCGGCGGCCATGGCGCTGTTGAGCTTCGGATCAATCTTGTAAAGCTCCAGGTCCGTCGTCACGCTGCCCGGGCCGAAGCACAGGTTCAGCCTGCCGTGGGAGAGCTGGTCCATGAAGGCCAGCCGGCTGGCCACGTGGGCGGGATGGTGATAGGGCAGGCAGGTAGGCGCGGTACCGAGCCGGATGGAGTGGGTCATGGCCAGGGCCTTGCCGATGAAGGCCTCGGGCAGGACGATGTTCTCGTACTTCATGGTATGGTGCTCGCCGATCCAGAACTCGGTGAAACCCAGCTCTTCGCAGCGCACGATGAGTTCAAGGTCCTCGTCGTGGCACTGCGCCGCCGGCTTCACCGGGTCGTGGAAGGGCATGATGAACATGCCGTAGTTCATATTGGGCTCCGAAGTATGGTATTGATCCTCATTGTGTCTACATTGTATACACTAGTCCGCGGTAAATGTTTCGCTCGCGGTATACACTTCAACCGCGGAATACACTAACCCGTGGTATACACTGGCCCGCGTACATACCTGCAAAAATCCATCTGGCAAACTCAGGCGTAACCAAGCGACCGGTTGAACCTCGGCATGACTTCATTGGCGAACAGTTCCAGGCTGTTGATCCAGGCCTCCCGGTCGTCCCAGTCGTGGGCGGTCATGATGAATGTGCCGAATTCGCCCGTCTCCTCCATCATGCGGTGCAGCTGCCGCACGCACTCGTCTGGATCGCCGGCGATGACCTGCTCGTCCATCATGTAGTCCAGGGTGCATTCGGAGTCGGGCATGTCCAGGTCCCGCTTCCAGAACGCTCGCCCCGGTCCCAGGTCCGTGAGCTTCATGATGTATTCCAGGCATTTGCCCAGCGAGCTGTTCCGTGCCTTTTCGCGGGCTTCCTTCGTCGTCTCCGCCACGAAGATGTTGCGGGAGATCTTCCACTTGCGCCGGTCCGGCTCCTGTCCGGCGGATTGCGCGCCGGAGGCGTAGGTCTCCCAGTGGTTCGCCAGCACGTTCGCGGCGACCATATGGTGGCTGAAGGGAGAATAACCCTTCTGGCCCGCGATGCGGGTCCCGGCGGAATCCCGCATGATCACGGGCACGGACAGGGGCGGGTGGGGTTTCTGCAGGGGTTTGAGGTAGACGCCGACGCCCAGGTCCTCCCGGACTTCCCTGCCCACGTGCACCTGCCAGAAACGGCCGCTGATATCGTACGGGGGATCGGTGGTCCAGAGCGTCATGATCATCTGGATCGCCTCGCCTACCATGGCGCCGGAGTCTTCGGGCCGGATCCCGAACATCTCCAGGTCGGTCGGGATCGCGCCGGGACCGAAGCAGATGTTCAGCCTGCCGTGGGAGAGATGATCGAGGAAGGCCAGTCGGCCGGCCACGTGGGCGGGATGGTGGTAGGGCAGGCATACGGGCGCGGCACCTAACCGCATGCGGCTGGTAAGCCCCAGGGCCTTGCCGATGAAGATCTCGGGCATGACGATGTTCTCGTAGCTCGACGAGTGGTGCTCGCCGATCCAGAACTCGCTGAACCCGAGCTCCTCCGAACGAACCAGCAGTTCCATGTCTTCGTCGTAACACTGCCCCGGCGGCTTGGTTGGATCATGTACCGGCATGAGGAACATGCCATAGTCGATCATGTCGCGCTCCCTTTTCTCATTGAATTCCGGTCGTGCATGGCTGCGGATCAATCCCCGAGTTTCAGCAGTTCCTGACAGTCGTGCATGTCCCCAGTGTTCACAACAGTCCCTTGCGACGTTTTTCCTTTACGGTTTTCTCGACGAATCCGGGGCCGCACAGGGCGTCGAATCCGCTGCCGGGAAATTGCGCGGCCCATGCATAGACGGCGTTGATGCGCGCTTCGTCGCCGCCGAAGGCGGAGGGCTCGGTCCGTACCGCGTCCAGCGCTTCGATGACGGCGTCCGCCATTCGGTTGTAGAGCCGGTCGGACCAGTCGGGCGCCGGTGCGCCATTCTCCGGCCCGCCTTCCCCCGGGCCGCCGGCTCTGCGCGCCTCCGGGCCGCCGTCCCCCGTGCCGCCGTCCCCCGTGCCGCCGTCCCCCGTGCCGCCGACCCGGCGCGCCTCCTGGTACCACGCCATGGCGTTGAACTGGACCGTTCGCGACCGGGGATAGAAGGAACACATCAGGTTCCAGTCGTCGCCTTCCCGCTCCTGGTCGCCCGACGCCCGGAAATCCGACCTCAGGAGGACGGAAGGAATGTCGAGCATCTTGGCCATCATGAACTCCACCACCGTGCCCGAGTCCAGGTCCGTCCCGTCAAAGTTGAAAAGGCCCAGGTCGCAGGCCATGACCTGCATGAGGTCCTGGTTCCGTATGTCGACCATCCGGCCCGTGGCCTGTTCGAGGTCCTGGGGCAGGACGCATGCGTAACGCCCTCCGGAACGGCGATCGACGGCCCTGGCCAGGAGTTCGTTTCCGGCGAGGTGCTTGTGGTCGAAGAGATCGCCGGCGAAGTAAACGGTGTAGGTCGTCATGCGCCACCGCTGCCCGAAGGGCTCTCTGAATCGCGTCCCGTGTGTTTTTTACCGATTTCGGCCGCCTCCCGGCTGCAGCCCGAGACCATCACGCCCTCGTCGATCCTGTCGTTCACGTTGTCGGGCTTCACCCCGTCCAGGAAGGCGACGCCGTTGGCCTTGCAGGCCTTCAGCACCGCGGTACGCGCGGCGATCATCTCCGGCGGGTAGGGCGGATCGTGGCGGTCCGGGTACCCGAAGGACATCCCCATGTCACCCGGACCCCACTCGGCGAAGGCGATGCCGGGCACGGCGAGGCTCTCGTCGACGTTGGCCAGGGCGCGTTGGTTCTCGATCTTGAGGCCGAGCATCAACTCCCCTTCCGGGTTCAGGGGCCAGACGTCGGCCTTCGTCACGTAATCCTGCACGTCGAGTCCCCAGGTGCGCGCGGCAAAGCCCTGGCCCCCCGAGCCGCGCTGGCCCACTCCGAGTCCGTCCCCCACGCCCCGGGTATGGAAGGGGTACCGGGCGGCTTCAACGAAAGCCCGCACGGCGCCCGGCGTCTCCGCGTGACACAGCAGAAGCCCGTGGACGCCCAGCGCCAGGAGCTGCTTGACCATCCAGGCGTTAGATCGCATGACGGCCTCGCTGGTCCCGTTCGTGGGCAGCGTGACGATGATGCAGGGTGTCAGGTGTCCGCCAGACGTGGGTCCCGCATCCACCAGGCCGGTCAGGAAAGCCTTGAGACTCGGCAGGTCGAAGAGGCCGTGCTCCATTTCGACGACGAGGTAGTCCTCCCATCTCCCGGAGGCTTCGACGCCCGTTTCGTAATTCAGTTCGCCGGCGCCGCCGTAGTAAATCGGTTGGCCCCGCTTGAGCAGTTCGACGGCACGGTTTACGGTGGGCATTTCTTACTCCTGTGAAATTGACGGTCACTTCGGAGAAGGAGACCGGCAGCCGGGTGACAGGCGGGCCGTGTCCGCTGCGGCCGGCCGTGTCCGCTGCGGCCGGCCGCGTCCGCTACCTCATGGCCAGTCGAAGGGCAGCCGGTCCGCCAGACCGGTATCGTCGGCCAGCCCCGCCAGGTTCTCCGCCGCCATGCGCGTGAGCGGCACGCCCTCGCGCCGGGAAACCGCTTCGCTGTCGTATTCCATTTCGCCCGGCACATAGGTGCGTTCCACACCAGCCGCCTTCGGCGCCTCCCGCATGCGGCGGATGAGCTCGTCGATGCGATCGTAGTAGCTGTCCAGCGGCATCATGGCACCCACGTCGATGGCCATGAATGTGTGTCCCTCGTCGCAGGTATCGTTCGAGACTTTGGACCAGGACAGGATGTCCGTCGTGACCCCCGCGCCGGCGAGCACGCCGGCCAGGGATTCCACCAGCAGCGCCAGTCCGTAACCCTTGTGCGCACTGAACGGCGTCAAGGCGCCGGTGACGGTGAATACGCCGGGATCCGTCGTGGGCTGGCCCTCTGCATCGGTGAGCCAACCCTCCGGAAGCGGTTCACCACGGGCCTGGTATGAGGCGACCTTTCCCCCCGCCACCGTGCTCATGGCGATGTCCAGGACGATGGGGGGCTGGGAACGGGCCGGAACGGCGTAGGAGAAGGGATTGTTGCCGATGGCCGCGCCGCGTCCGCCTGGGATGTTCATGACCACGTCGGTATTGCTCATGGCGACGCCGATCAGGGGCCGGTCCGCGTGCTCGACGGCCATGAGTGTGTAGGCCGAAGCCGCTCCGAAGTGGTTGCTACGGCGGACTGTGGCCATGCCGATCCCGCACGTCGCGGCCTTCTCCATGGCCACGGTCATGCTACGATGTGAAGCCACCATGCCCACGGCCCGGCGTGCGTCGATCCGCGCCCAGGCGGGTCCGTCGTCCGTGGTTTCCGGTGCGGCGGTTACATCGATCCCGCCGTCGCGCATCAACTGCACGTAACGCCTGAGTGCGACCGTGCCGTGGGTGAAGATTCCGCGCATGTCGGTGCGGATCAGGACATCCGCCGTCAGTCGGGCGTCCGCCTTCGAGAGTCCCACCGCGGCCATCGCCGAGGTACAGAAGTCCGCGAGCGGATCGGGCGGCGTACGCAGAACGTAGAGTTGATCTTCCGATGAAGTCCGGCGGGAATCGGTAACCAGTCCGATGCCTTTCTGAAGTCGTGCTTAACCATCGCCGCGTACTCCGGCGGCGACCCGTTCGAAACCACTGATCAGGTAACTGTAGTCGCAGTCCACCTGGATCCAGTCGACGCCCCGGCTGCTCCAGCGGCGGCCGAAGGCGTATTGCGATCCCATGCCCATGCCGATGGATAGCCCCGCCTCGTGCCCCACGTCGATAATCCGCTCCATGGCGGTCACGATCTTGTCGTCTTCGAGCCGTCCCAAGGTGCCGATGGAACCGCTCAGATCCACGGGCCCGATGACCAGGCTGTCCAGACCGGGTATGCCCGCAATGGCCTCCAGTTCACGGTAGGCCTCGACATGTTCGATCTGCACCGAGACGAAGAGGTCGCGGTTCATGTCGTCGACATAGGCGTCGAAATCAGAAAACGCTCGTCCGTAGTTCGATGGGCGATGGGGGCCGAAGCCCCGGTCTCCCGCGGGCGGGTATCGACAGGCGTCGACCACGCTCCGCACCTCGGCGGCGGAGCGGACCTGCGGGACGACGATCCCGGGCGCGCCGGCGTCCAAGATGGGTTTGACATGCCCTATGGCGCTCGAAGGCACGCGGACCAGCGCGGCGGTGCTCCCCGCACGCGCAGCCATGAGGTGCTTCGTGACCGTCTCCAGGTTCATCGCCATGTGTTCGGTGTCGATCCAGATGAAGTCCGCCGAATCGCACAGGGCCTCGGTCACGGCCGGATCGGTGAAGGTGACGGCGGGACCGAGACACAATTCACCGCCGGCCAGCCGATCTCTGAAGGCACTGATTTCCCTGGAAAACAATTGTACTCCGCGGAATTGGATTTTACAACCTGCTGACGTGCCGCTTATCAGTTTCTACACGGCGCCTTTCTGCCAGGGGCCCCAGATGGCGTAAGTCAACCCGGGCCGCTGCATGTTGACGAAGAGCGTCTCGCCGTCCGGACTGAAGGTCGCTCCGGCGAATTCGCCCCGGTAGGCGATGCCGGCCACGTCCCTCGCCACGTCGAATACCCGTCCGTCCTTCGTCAGGCCCCGGATGTGCTGTATACCGTTTCGGTAGTCCTCGCACACGATCAGGCCGCCGCGGGGACTCACGCAGACGTTGTCCGGCGCGGCCATGAGCGAAGCGTCGGGCGATTCGAACAGGAGCGTCAGCACGCCTTCATCGTCGCCTTCGGGGCGGTATTCCCACACCTGTCCGAGGCCTTCGTCGCCCCCGGTAGTCGCCGTGAAGAATATGCGGCCGTTGCCGTGCCAGCAACCCTCAAGGCGGTCGAAGGCGGCGCCGCCCTTGTCGGCTCCCTCCTGGTAAACCAGGTGATTGTCCAGGCCGGCCCCCGCGGGATCGGGATCTTCGATCTCCACCCAGGTAACGGGCAAGGAGGTGCCCATGGTCTGGCCATCGCGCGTGTCATATCCGGGTTGATCCTTGACGGCGAGCATGCGCAGGCGTCCTCCCCGGGCAAGCTCGCCGGGGTGATCGGGGATAAACTGGAAAAACCCGCTTGGATTGTTGTCTTCGGTCTCGTACACGATGCCGGTAGCTGGATCGACGGCGATGGCCTCGTGGACAAACCGTCCCATCCCGGTCAGGGGTTCGCCCGCCACGCTCTCCTCGGCATCGGCCGGCACTTCGAAGCAGTACCCGTGATCCTTGTCGTACCCGCCCAGGTACTGGAGCCAGCGCGCACTGAAGAACCGGTCCGTACCCATGGTGGTCTCTTCACAGGTGATCCAGGACCCCCACGGCGTGGGACCTCCGGCGCAGTTGTGGAGCGTCCCGCCTATGCTGACGAAATCGCGGACCAGTTCGCGCGTTGTGGGATCGACGATGAGTGTGGTGACGCCGCCGGGCGCCGTGGGATCGTAGGCTGCGTCCCGGTTGCCGATGGCTTCCACCGGTTTGCCCGTGTTGATCTCGTGGTTCCGCAGAAGCCGGACCATCCCGCCCGCGGCGAAGGCCGCCATGCCGTCGTGGGCGGCCGGCGTGGGATGGCCGTCGGACATGAGGCCGCCTTTCTTGCCGAAAACGGTATAGGAGAATCCCTGCGGCAGTTCAAGCATGGTCTCCCCCGTGTTCTGCGAGGGCACGGGAGAAAGGGGTCCGTATCCCCCTTCTCCGCGGGGCGCGACAAGGTGGGCGTACCCGTCGGACATGGCCCGGGCGCGCCGGGCGATCAGGCCCTGCAATGCCGTGGCGCCGATGGTCAACGCGCCAACGGATATGGCGGTGTTTCGTAGGAATGTACGTCGGTTCAGACGGGACAAGTTTGCAAGTCTCCTCTATCGTTTATCGAACGACCGCAACGAATTTCCAGCGACAGCAACGATTTACTTGCAACAACAACGATTTACCTTGTGACAGCAACGATTTTCCTGCGACAGCAGCGAATTATCCTGCGACAACTGCAAAGTGCGAGGATGGATGGGGTCACGATTGAATTCGAAAGGCAATGTAGTCATTCCGGCCCACAATTGCAAGGTGCGTTACGAGGTAATTCGCATCATGCTTCAACCGAATTTGATGAAGACAAGCCCGGCGACGATCATCACCACCGAACCCACTTTCAGCGGGGTGATGCGCTCCTTGAGAAAGACGAATCCCAGCACCGCGCCGAGCACCACGGCGAACTCCCGCAGCGCGACGATGTAGCCCACCTGCCCCACGGTCATGGCGAATAGGATCATCAGATAGGCGGCCGTGGATCCGACGCCGATCAGCGCCGCGGGCTTCCAGGTCTCCGCGAATCCGCGCCACCGGATCCCCAGGCGACGGACCGCGACGAAGGGCGTGGCAAACACGGCACTCAACAGAAACATGCCGAAGATGTATACGACGGGATGGACGATACTCACGCCCACCTTGTCGACGAGGGAGTAGCTCACGATCGTGGCGCCCACAACCAGGGCGGACACGAATCCGCGGTTGACGGCCCTCGTGTGCCTGAAGACCGATACGCCCATCAACAGAATACCGAAGCAGATCAGGCCGATGCCGGCCACCCCCATCGGCGTCAGCTCTTCGCCCAGCAGCAGCCACCCGAGGAATCCCGTGAGTCCGATGCCCGATCCCCGGGCGATGGGGTAGACCAGGGAGATCTCTCCGTGTTCGTACGCCCGGGCCAGGAACAGGAAGTAGAAGGTATGGATGACGCCGGTGGCGAGCACGTAGAACCATCCGGCTTGCAGCATGGACATGAATCCCGCGGGACCCATTCCTGAGGCCACGATCGCCACGAAGGGCAGAAGGAACAGACAGCTGATCCAGAGGGACCACCAGAAAACGGTCAGACTGCCCGCGCTGCGCCGGGCGACGAAATTCCACGTGGCGTGCAGGACGGCGGACAGCAGGACGAGAACGAAGAGGTCAGTGGGCATGGACGGGTTCTATATGGATGAGGACGATCCCTTTCCTCCACGAAATTGCGCGGTGCGTGCATCGGTAAAGTGAAATCGATAAGGTGATCCGGCAGACACGCCTGTCAACGGTTTTATGGTGACTTGACAGGCCCTCGGGGCATGGCTAACTTTTCGTTCCAGATTACGCCGTTTAGCGAGGAACAACCGTAGCCATTTCCGGTTTTTCGGAATTGCGCCGTACCTTTTCCTTCTGACCACCGAAAGGACTCCCGATGCCCCTGAAATTCGCCTACCTGGGCCTCTGGCACAGCCACGCCAGCATGCATATCCGCGACGCCGCGAGCCGGCCGGACGAGTTCCAGCTCGTCGGCGCATACGAGCCGGATCCCGCGATCTGGAACGTGAAGTTGGGCGACTGGGCGGCGGACCTTTCCGATATACCCGTTTTCGAATCGATCGAGCAGGCGTTGGACAGCGATGCGGAAGCGATCATCTGCGAGGGGCGGGTCTCAGAGAACCTGGACTACGCCGAGCGGGCGCTGGCGGCGGACAAGCACGTATTGCTCGAGAAGCCGGCGGGCGTGGACATGGCCCGGCTCGAGCGGTTGCACGACACGGCGCGGCGCAAGCACCTGCACCTTCAGATGGCCTACATGTGGCGGTACAACCCGGCGATCGCGGAAATGATCCGGCTGTGCAGGGCTGGCGCGCTGGGCGAAACCTTCTACTACAGGGGGCACATCCCGAAGCCCATGGGGTACCACGCCCGGCTTGTTGAGGAACTCGACAGTTACAAGGGATCCCTCTATTTCGAAATGGCCGGGCACCTGGTCGACATCATGGTGACGTTCATGGGCGAACCGCGACGGGTGGACGCCACGTTCGGGCAGTTCTACGGCGAACGGAAGCACGTGGACAACGCGGTGGTCGTCCACCGGTTCGGCAGCGGCGGCCTGGGGACGATTGACACCGCGTCCATGCACGTGGAGAGCGGGCTGACCCGGCGCATCGAGTTGTACGGGACCCGGGGTGCGGCCATCCATACCCCGATCGGGTCGAACAACCTGACGCTGTCCCTGAATCAACCCTTTGAGCAATACGAAACGGGATGGCAGGAGTTGACCGTTCCCATGCCCCCCGGGCCGCCTTCGCTACTGACCGAACTCGCGGCTTGTATATCCGGTGCGAAGGAGCCGGACTATACCCTGGACCACGATATGGCGGTGCAACGGACTCTCTTCGCGGGGTGCGGCATCACCGATGGGTCAGCCATGGCGGACGTGCCGCATTCGGCAAAAAGCAGTTGACAGAAACCGCGTGATCCGTATATTTACAAGATAGACGACGCGGGGTGGAGCAGTCTGGTAGCTCGTTGGGCTCATAACCCAAAGGTCGGAGGTTCAAATCCTCCCCCCGCTACTTGATTGATCGGGGGCGGTTCCTTAGACCGCCCCTGTTTTTTGTTTGTGCCACATCCAAGAATCCCCCTCCAAGCCCGTGATACCATGGCTTAGCGGGGATTTCTTCTTATTGCGAGTGTTCTGTCTCGGAAATAGCCTTACATATCGGCTTGGTGTTCGGCCAGCGCGAACTACCTGGGCGAGATTAGGCTTCGCAATACTTTTCTACCTTCTCATCGATTTTGGGACAAATTGTCTTGGAGTAAACCGTTGTATAGATAATCACGAGGAAACCTGACAACCGCACGCACCGTGGAGGAATCTCACATGAATCTAGTCAAAGTCAAATACTATGAGTTGAATCCTAGGCAGAAAGAGACCTACAACTATCACCAGATCGCGTGGATCCTGGCGGGTTACGGGTACGACTGTAAAAGAGTACAAAACGACCCGCCCGGTACCGATCTCATGGCATATCACAAGGACGGCGGGGATCCTCTGAAGGTGCAACTCACGGCGCGCATGACGATCGACAGAAAGTACACGCACAAAGGCCTGTACATCTGCTTTCCCATTTACGGTGTTTGGTACTTAATCCTGCACGATGAATTGTTGCGCATCGTGAAAAAACGAACCAGCGCTCTCAACACCGATTTGTCATGGCTGGATAGAGGGCGTTACAGTTGGCCGAACCCGTCTCAACACATCCGAGACGCACTGAAACGATTTGCGCTTAACAGCTGACCTGTGCTCACATTTATTTGGGTGGAAATAATCGAAGAGGACTCCGGAAAAACTTCAATTCGCGGTAAATAGCAGCTTAGACGTTTCGCTAGCACGAACTCCGCAGTGGGACCTCGGCCAACGACAGGCCCCGCGATCGGAATTGGGGTTTGGTCCGTTTTGAGCCGATTGCGAGGGCCTGCAGTGTATAGAAGGGAATTTACTTCTTTCCGCCTTTAGGCGGGTTGTTGCCGCGATTGCCGCCCGACTTGTTGCCCGTAGTGGACGGCGCGTTGGCGGGTCTACCGCCCGTGCTTGTACTGGATTTTGCCATGATCATTCTCTCCTTTATAGGGTGTAGAAGTAACATGGGTTGACTCTATCATGGTATGCGTCTCGAGAGATTTACGGGTTCCATTCAATGGTCTTCAGTATACCGTTTAGTCAGAGAGTGCAGTCGGCAATGGCAAACCCCGATGAATCCAGTAAACCTCGCACGGCTCTGCGGACACGCTTCACTTTTACGATTCAGGTGGTCAAGGAGTTCAAGACGTGCGTCGAGGTTGAAACCATCAGCAAGTCAGCTCGCCCGGGACACATCCGAAAGCGACAACCACTCATCTTCGTGGTGGATGACGAGCTGCATGCGTTGGGATATATGAGGGGTATCTTGCAGAATGCGGGGTACCACCCTCTTGTGACCGGCGATCCGTAATAGGTACAAGACTTCAATTGGGCTCTCCGACCCGACCTTGTTCAGCATGATCTATTGCTGCCCAGCAAAGATGAAATCGAGCCGATAAAAAACATGCCTCTGCCCAATGAACAACCAGTCATCTTCCTGTCCGCGTGCGGAATGGATGAGACGATCGCAGAGGAGCTGGAGGTCGGTGCGGCGGATTACATCGTCAAGCCATTATCGCCCACGGAACTGATCGCAAGGATCCAGGCTGCGTTAGCAATCTGGACCGCCCGAACCTTTCGAGACTGACGATCTGTTTATTGACTACGACAAAAGAAGCGTAATGTTGGAAGGTCGGAAGTTGGATCTGACGTCGACCGAGTACGAACTGCTCAGGGTCCTTTCGATCAATGCGGGTCAGACAGATACATATCGCCAGTTGCTAAAAGCGGTATGGCAGTCGCGCAATTCCGATGACGTTCGGGTGTTACGCACAATTGCGAAGACACTCAGGTGCTAGCTGAGGACAACGTAACCACCCCCATGTACATCTTCTTGGGATCGCGAGTGGGGTACCGTATGGCAATAACCATACGCACATCAAGTCGTGATGACGAAAAGTAGTCCGGTGTCGTGATAATTCTAGTACTTAATTGACAAATAAAGGGTAATATATTATGTTCGTGCTCATCGGTGCCCATCCTTATACTTTATACCGCAGGGAGACGCCCATGAGCCGCATGGCATCGCCGATCAATCTGAGCGACGAAGATCACCAGACGCTTTTGCACTGGACGCGTTCGGGCACGACCGAACACCGCATGGCCTTCCGCGCCGCGTTGTACATGGGCGCGCTGGTGGCCAGCCGGTTCAATCCGGTCATCCGGGACTTCTACCAGCGACTTCTGGCCGCCGGCAAGCCCAGGAAGCTGGCCCTCACGGCGTGCATGCGCAAACTGCTGGTGATCCTCAACTCCGTACTCAAACATGGCGTGCCCTGGCGCGATTTGCACTCTCATGTCGCCGGCAACTCCTCTTGACTTTCAAGACAGTTGCTTACAATCTTATCTCGATATCAAATCATACGCCAGCCCCGGCCTTTGATGTTGATTGCCGGGGTTTAGTTTCCTATCTGCAACTTCACCTGTTGCAAGTGGTCGAGTAAACTGGTATGATTCTATATCCATTCCCCGCCACCTGGCGGCCTTTGGACCTTTACGGATGGGATCGGGGAATGAACCAGTACGCAACAGCCTGTACACCGTAGAACGCGAAATAGCACACCGTTCTTCTCCTTTACGACTGGTCAGAAGTCGATAGTTTATTGTAAGCCCTCCTTGCTATTGAAAAGAATAACCCTAATATGTAGAGTCATTTGGGTATGTGCAAACACTACTGAAACCAAAACCTGGAATTGTGAGGACGGATGTTGGGATAAGGTGTATCGAGAGGACGTAAATTCCGACTAATATAGGGCTTACACGCTAGGGGAATAGCTACCTCCGCCACTCGATCAGGGGCGATTCTCGAGACATCCCTGTTTTTATATATGCCCTTACAACGTTTGGATCCTCCGGCCTCTCCGTCCGGTTCCTCAGGCGGACCGCTTGTTTCGATATTGCCGAAGAGGAGCACGCTGTGCCTGAAATGACCGGCTACCGGTACATCGCGGAGATGCTGCGCGGCTACGGGATCAGGGCCGTCTTCCACGTTCCCTATGTTCTGGACGGCGCCCTCGTGGAGATGGAGAAACTGGGTATCCGGCGGATCCGTTGCCATTCCGAGAAGGCCGCCGCGTACATGGCCGACGGTTACGCGCGGGTCGCCCACGGTCCCGGCATTGCGATGGCGCAGTCCGTGGGCGCGGCCAATCTCGCCGCCGGACTGCAGGACGCCTGGCTCGCGTGCTCGCCGGTCATCGCCGTCACGGGCCGCTGGATGCCCCACTACCTCTACCGGCAGGCCTACCAGGAGGTCGACCACCGCCCCCTCTACGATCCGGTCACCAAGTTCAATGCCTACGTGGACGGCGTGGAACAGATCCCCTTCCTGCTGCGCCAGGCCTTCCGCGAGGCCACCACGGGCGCGCCCCGTCCGGTCCACCTGGACTTCCTGGGCCTGTCCGGCGATCTCGCGGCAGGCTCTAAGCTCGACGCCGAGGTGACCGTGGAGTCGTCCTTCGCCCGGTATCCGGCCTTCCGGCCCGAACCGGAGCCCGGCCGCGTGGCGGATGCGACGCAACGCATAGCGAGATCGGAACGGCCGGTACTGGTTGCGGGAGGAGGGGTTACCGCATCGGGCGCGCAGGCCGAGGTGGTCCGGCTGGCGGAGAAGCTCTCCGTCCCGGTGGCGACTTCCCTGAACGCCAAGGGTACGATACTAGAGGACCACCCCCTGTCCGCGGGTGTGGTGGGCACCTACTCCCGCAAGTGCGCCAACGAGGTCGTCTCGGAGGCGGACCTCGTGATCTTCGTGGGTAGCCATACCGGCGGGCAGGTCAGCCACTTCTGGCAGATACCCCGACAGGGGACGCCGGCCATACAGATCGACGTGGACCCCGCCCAGATCGGTCGCAACTATCCCGCCGAAGTCGCCATCCAGGGCGACGCGAAGGTGACGCTGGAGCGGCTGATCGAGGCCGTGACTCCGGTCCCGGAAAGAGCGGCCTGGACGGAGCGCGTGCGCACGCTCGTCGATCGCTGGCGGGCCGAGTTCGAGGATCTGCTCCAGTCCGACGCCGTACCGATACGTCCCGAACGCCTGTGCCGCGAAATCACCGAATTCCTCCCATCCGACGCCATATTCCTGTCGGACACGGGCCACGCCGGCATGTGGACGGGCGCCATGATCGAGATCACGAAGCCGGAGCAGACCTACCTCCGTTGCGCCGGGTCCCTGGGCTGGGCGTTCCCCGCGGCCATGGGCGCCAAATGCGCTGCGCCGGACCGTCCCGTCATCTGCTTCACCGGCGACGGCGGATTCTGGTACCATCTCGGGGAACTCGAGACGGCCGCCCGATTCGGGATCAACACCGTCACGGTGATCAACAACAACCGGTCCTTCAACCAGTGCCGGGACGCTTACGAAGATGCGAGCGGCGGGCGGGACCAGGGGTCGGACGACCTGTGGGTCTTCGAGGACATCGATTTCGCCGGAGTGGCCAAGTCCATGGGATGCAAGGGGATACGCGTGGAGAACCCGGAGCGGATCCGGCCGGCGCTCGAAGAAGCGGTGGCGGCGGACGGACCGGTCGTCGTCGACGTGGCCACCGATATCGACGCCATGGCGCCTACGGCGTATTTACCTGAATAAAACCGGAGACGGATCGGGAAGGCTTTCTGTCGTAAGCGGATGCGCGCGTCGTCGGTCAGAAACGGGCACTTTTGGCGTCGGGGAGGATGCCGCCCTCGTCCCTGGGCAGGACCGATAGGGGCAGCGCGATGGAGGAGCCCGCGTCTACCGGGAGGGTGATCCCCGTGATCCAGCGGGATTCGTCGCCGGCCAGGAAGACGGCCGCGTGGGCCACGTCCCAGGCTGTACCCTCGGTGCCCAGCGGCGTGGAGCGCCGTCTGAGTTTCCGGTGCGCGTCCGACAGCCCGGCGGTGAAGGAACCGTGCAGGTGCCCCGGGGCGATGCAGTTCACGCGGATCCCGTCCCTGCCGTGCTGCACCGCCATGTTGATCGTCAGGGCAATGACCCCGCCCTTGGAAGTCTCGTAGGCGACGTTGTACGACCATCCGCTCCGGAATCCGTCGATGGACGCCACGTTGATGATGGATCCGCCCCCGGAATCCATCATCGCCGGTATGGCGAACCGGCTCGCGAGCATCATGGCCTTGAGGTTCACCGCCATGATCTCATCCCAGTGCTCCTCTTGTACGTCCACCACCGTACCCGGATAGCTGAGCCCCACGTTGTTGAAGAGGATGTGCAGCCCGCCGTACCGTTCCACCGCGGTTTCGGCCATGGCCCGGCAGTCCGCCGACCGGGTCACGTCCCCGGCGAAGACCGACGCCGTGCCCCCTTCTTCCTCGATGACGGCCAGCGTCTTTCCTGCGTTCTCCGCGCTTCGATCCGCCAGCAGCACCTTCGCGCCTTCCCGGGCCAGAAGCACGGCGGTCGCCTGCCCGGTGCCCGCCACGTCGCTTTGCATGCCCGCGCCTGTCACGACGGCCACCTTGCCGTCCAGGCGGGGTTTACGAGGGTTCATCAGAAGATTCCTTTTTTTGAAGAGTGAGGTGCCCGCGACGGCCGGGTGTGTAGAACCGTCCATCGGTAGTGCGTCAGTTTGAAATCTATAGGGGAGAAGGTGCCAGCGTGATCTCGGACCAATTCCCATACTAAGTAATGACGCGTATCAGGGACCTGTTCGGTTTAGGTCGGCCACCTTACATCCTACTTCCCAATGACTGTTGTTCTATCATAGTGGTGTTATTTAAACCATAACAACTTGAAAAACAATATGTTATTCGATTCGATTTCCGTCTACTGCTTGACACAAACGATTGACAATAGAGGCGAATCATGGTAAACTGATTTCAACTGAAAATGGGACTTGACCCGAGCAGCTGGTATCCTGCTGAATATAAAAATCCATAGAGGTTATTAGTCAGGACCTCCCGCTCGGTAGGTGGAGTGTTGACACTGCCTATCACCAGAAAACGATTGGTGCCATGCGGAAGGGGTGCCATGAAACGCCTCGTTACCTTTACCGCACTTTGGATACTCTCAGCTCATGCGTTACCGTTAGAGGCTCAGTTCGCCCAGGAAGTAGAGATCGATGGGTATCCAGCCCGTTCTCACGGCACATTCTTTGTCAACGAAGAAGGAGGACCTATTGTAATTCAAGAAGCCAGTGCGTATTACATTAACAGGGCATCCGCCTATCTCGCCTCGTCGGACGGACTTGATTATCCGCAGTCAGCGCACATCAGGGTCAGGATCAAAGCAAAGGGCGAGAACATTGCCGCGGTGAGGTATGTGATCCTGATTTATGATCTGTTCAAGGAACACATGGGATCTTACAGTGTCATTCAGACTGATGGGATGTACAATCCCGAAATGATGGAGGTTGTAATCACGCCGCCGAATCTGAACCTGTTTCGAAATTACGGTGTTGTGGGGGTCTTCGCCAGGAAGGCGAGATTGCATGACGGCAGGATATGGGATTTCAATGAAGAACTGGTACTGAGGACATTCACAGTCAACCTGATCGGGATAACGAAGAAACACCTTGAATATCAGGCGAACGACGAGAATGTCGGGAAGGTGGAATAACAGTAGGATCGGATGACTACACAAGTCAAAAGAATGGTCTCCAGAGTTCGAACGGATCAATGCTCTGATCGCATGGCGCGAAGTAAAGTTCAGACAGGTAGAGGATAGCGTTGACGACATGGCGAGCGCTTTCTATCTGGAGTTGACCCGGTTTAGTGGACATGTAACTTCTTGTGTTTGAAAGGAGCTTGACACGCCTAGATCCCATGCCCCTATCCGGCGGCCTTCTTGGTAAGCAGATGGTCGGCCTGGTTCGTTCCGGCCGCAGCCTGAGAAGCGCTGGCCAAAGAGTTTGAACCCACCGCGCAAGCCATCCGCAACTGGGTCAAGCAGGACGACCTGGACAAAGGCATCCGCGAAGACGGCCTGACCCACTGAAGAACGGGCCGAACTGCGTCGTCTGCGCCGCGAGAACAGACAGTTGAAGATGGATCGTGAGATCCTGGCAAAAGCCGCGGCGTGGTTCGCTCGGGAGACCGAGCCCCCGCCCGGGTCTTACCGTTCATAGAGGCGCATCAGGCCTTCTATCCCGTTCGCCGGATGTGCGCTTTGCTGGAGGTCTCCCCCAGCGGCTATTACGTCTGGCTCAGACGGTCCGCAGAAAGCAGGAGGACCCCCGATCTGGTCAACCGGGACTTCAGCACTCCGGAAAGAGACCGGCTTTAGGTAGCCGATATCACCTACGGGCCGACCCATTCAGGCTTCCTCTATCTCTCGGCGGTCATAGATGCCTTCAGCCGCCGGGTCGACGGCTGGTCCATGGCCAATCATCTGCGAAGCGAACTCGTCGAAGACACCCTGTACATGACCTTCGAAAAGCGCAGACCCGAGGGCGTGATCCGCCACAGCGACCAGGGATCGCTGTACCCCTCGGTGGCTTTCGGCAAACGCTACCAACAGTTTGGTGTCAGATCCTCCATGGGATCGGTTGGAAAGTGCAACGACAATGCCCTGTGCGAAAGCTTCTTCGCCAGCCTGGAAAGCGAACTGATCAGTCGCAGGCGCTTTGCCACCAGGACCGAGGCTAGACTCGACCTATTCCAGTACATCGAGGGCTTCTACAACACGCACAGACGACACTCTTCGGATACCTCTCACCCGTAAACTACGAAAGGACCTTCAAGAAGACAGCCTGAATCCCAAATGGGTAACCGTCCACAAAAACTGGGTAACATCATGAACCGACAACGAAAAACGATCCAACTGTACATCAGATACGACGGCAGAAAGAAACTTATGAGATTCAGAAGGTATTTGGGTATGCAGGATGTTTCCATCCATTGTGCGGATGAGTTTTTCGGCAGAAACCGGAAGAAACTCTACAAACTTGTTCGTGAACTGGACGGTACAATTTACGATCATGGGGATATCCTTGTAATGACCGACCTGAATGAATTCGAAATCCTTAATCTCGTAGAACATCATCAAGGGTTTTGATTCTGGCACTTACGTATATAATACCCAATGTTGTTGTTGATCCTGAAACCCATCTGGCCAAAGACCTTAAGCACCCGCAAGATTTCAATCTGACACACGTCCCGTCCATCAGAAGATCTCCGCGCCGCCCGCCACCACCAGGTCCACGGCCGTGAGGTAGTCCGATTCCGATGAGGCCAGGAAGGCGACTGTTTGCGCCACGTCGTCGCTCCGGGCCACCCGTCCCAGGGGTGAAATACCGGCCTTCTCCTGGATAAACGCCCGGTGGGCTTCGCTGTTCTTCCACGACGTGCCCTGTACGGCGCCGTCGGATATGGCCTCTTCGATGAATCCCAGGCGCTCGGTGTCGACTGCGGTGGGCGACACCGAGTTGACGTTGATCCCGTGGGGACCGAGTTCCTGCGCCAGGGCCTGGGTGAACCGGATGATGGCCGCTTTGGACGCGCAGTAGGCCGAGAACCGCTTCCGCCCGATCTTGCCCGAAGTGGAGGCGATGTTGATGATCTTGCCGCCCTCACCCCGTTCGATCATGTGGCGCGCCGCGGCCCGGCACATGAGGAACACGCCCTTGGCGTTGACGTTCATTTCCTTGTCCCAGGCTTCCTCTTCCATATCGACGACGAGCACACGGTCCTTGCCTGGCAGGGAGCCGGCGCCGTTCACGAGGATGTCGATACGGCCGAATCGGTCGATCCCGCCGGATACGAGCCGTTCCACCTCGTCCGCTTTCGAGACGTCGGCCAGGATGGCCTCCGCGCTTTGCCCCGCCGCCTCTATCTCACTGACCACGGAGGGCAGCCCCTGCCATTCCGACGAGTCGCCGGGATAGGGATTCGCGACCAGGTCGCTGACGATGACGTCCGCGCCTTCTTTCGCGAGCCGCGTGGCGACGGCCCGGCCGATGCCCCGTTCTCCGCCCGCGCCGGTGACCAGGGCGGTTTTACCGTGGAGGTTGTACATTATTAACCTTCTGAACGGATCACGCCGTAAAACGCACCTGGAGTCCAAGTGCGCGCACGATACGTAGTACTGTGGAGAATGCGGGATTACCTTTTTTGGACAGGGCCTTGTATAGACCTTCCCGGCTCATACCGGTCTCACGGGCGAGCCAGGTCATGTTCCCCGATCGGGCGATATCACTCAGTGCTGCTCGAATGAGACTACCATCTCCTGGATCCTCTTTCGCGCATGCTTCAAGGTAAAGACGCGCGTCTTCCGGGCCGTTCAGATGCTCCGTAACGTCCCATTTTGAAAATACTTCGCTCATGTCTGCCTCCACTCCTTCGCCAGCCTGACGGCTGACGCAATATCCCGCCTTTGGCTGTCTTTATCGCCGGCACAGAGTACGATCATCCTCATTCCTTCGCGAAGGACATAGATCCGATAGCCTGGTCCATGGTGTAGTCTTATCTCGAACAGACCGTGTCTCACCGGCCTGACATCCCCGTCATTACCCAGTGAGATGTTTCGCAACCGTGCGTTGATGCGGGCAACCGCGCCCCGGTCAAGCAGGCCACGGACCCATCGCTTGAATACGGCACTTTCTATTATCTCGACCATACGCAATGTAAACTACAGTTCACACTCTGTCAATCTGGACTTGATCGGCAGTGCGACTGAAACAGGATTTCCGCCGCTTTTATTGCAGCCTTACATTACGTGTTAGTCGTTTTTGTTGAATCTGATCTTGCCCTGCTTACCTCACTCGCCCTCTCTCCGCGGCCGCACGACGGTTTCGCCGTCGTCTTCCACGATGGGGTGGTGATAGATGTAGGGCGGTTCCAGCACGGCGCGCTGGGCCTCGGTCAGTTCCGAGGTCCATTCCGGCAGGTTGGTTTCGTAGATTCCGCCGGCGTAGTGCAGGTACTTGGGCGTGTACCGGTACAGGGCGACCCGCCGGTCGTGCTTGCCGTGCCAGGGCAGTGTGCCGTGGGCGGTGGCCTCGTTGAAGATCACCAGGTCGCCCGCCTTCTGGACGATGTGATGGACCAGGTCCTGGTTGGCCTCCCAGGTCAGGATATCCTCGGGACAGGTGAAGTTGGCCTTGTGGCTGCCCGGGATGACGCAGAGCCCGCCCGCGCCGGGGTCCACGTCCGCCAGGGCGAACTGGCACACGATCAGGCCCGAGCGCATGCGCCCGTTGTGATAATGGTAGTAGCGGGATCCGTTGAAGGTCGCGTTTCCGGAACCATGGATCTTGAGTCCCTCGCAACCCGCTTCGGCGATCAGCACGTCGACGCCGTGGTCGAGCTTCCAGCCGCGGCCGAAGAGGGTGTTGAGGTAGGGTATGATCTTCGGATGGGCCAAAAGGTCGCGGAAGGGCTGGCACCAGGGCTGCGGCCAGGTGAGCATGCCCTCGTAATGGCGGAAGGGGGCGTACTTGCCTTCGAAGGGCCTGTCCCGCCAGTCGCCGCTGAGTTCGTTGGGGTCGTCGTATGTTCCGAGCCGGTCGGGATTGGCGTCGAGGGCTGCGTTCATTGCCTGTACTTCGTCCCCGTCCAGGAAACCGCGCACGTGAAGAAAGCCCTGCAGGTCGTACAGGTACTGTTCCTCTTCGCTCATGGTGGAAAAGGCCGGCGATTCGGGCATGGAGAAACCCTCCTGACGGAGTAGCAATTTTGGTTTTGATATCGGGTGCTTAAGCAACAGAAGATAGCCCGGCAGATGCGCGGCGCAACGATAAAAACATCAATCTGAATACCCGCTCCGAAGCCCACAAAATGCCTTGACAGCCATGCCCGCCCCGGTTAACGTCCCCAAGTCCATTTCCGTGGTGAATGCCGTTGTAGTGAACGCCGCTTTCGCAACCCGGAACGGATACTGAAATCTCCCCTTTAAAACCACGCCCCAAAACTGCGGAATGCCGTGTCCGAAGAACCCGAAGTACCCGAACAGATCGAAGCGCAACAACTCGACCGTCCGACGGTACCCGAACTAGACGAGATTCTCGGCGAACCCTTCAAGGTGCTCGACGACGGGTTCGTCCGCGTCGTGGACTACATGGGCAGCGATCATTCTATCGTGCAGGCCGCACGCGTGTCCTACGGCGCCGGAACCCGGCAGGTGCACCAGGACCAGGGGCTGATCCGCTATCTCATGCGGCATCAGCACACCACCCCCTTCGAGATGTGCGACATCAAGTTCCACCTCCGGGTGCCCATGGACTGCTGGCGTCAGTGGATCCGCCACCGGACGGCTTCGGTCAACGAGTACAGCACCCGCTATTCGCTGGCGATCGACGCGACACAGACCACATCGCCTGATGCGTGGCGGTTTCAGGCGGAGGGCAACCGCCAGGGCAGCGGCGGCTTCGTAGACACCGAGCGGGGCGCCTATTTCTCCGAGAAGGAACGGGAACTCCAGGAGGCCGCCCGGACCCGTTACGAAGAACGTATCGAGGCCGGCATCGCCCGGGAACAGGCCCGCAAGGACCTGCCCCTGTCCACCTATACGGAAGCCTACTGGAAGGTGAACCTCCTGAACCTGCTCCGGTTCCTCCTGCTGCGCATGGATGATCACGCCCAGTGGGAGATCCGCCAGTACGCCCATCTGATCGGACACCGCATCGTATCGGCCTGGTGTCCCATCGCCTGGCAGGCTTTTCTGGACTACAGCGTGCACGCGATGCAGCTGACCCACCTCGACTGGGAGATCATCCGGGCGATCCAGGCGGGCGATAATGGAAGGGTCCACGAACTGCTGGTGGATTACCGGTATATTACAAAGTCTGGCAAGCTGCGCCGCAGCCGGGAGCGGGACGAGCTCGAAGCCAAGCTGGATAAGCTGAACATGCCGGTTCCGTGGCGGTCCGGTGACGACCCCGTCTAGCGGCCGGGCGCGACCGGAAAGCGGTGACCGATGAACCGGCGCAGACCGGAACCCGTATCCCGCAGATACGATATCGCCGACGCCGGCATGCGGCGCGGTATCCTCGAGGCCCTGGAAAACCTCGGCCCGACGGAGCGCAGGACCGAAGACTGGTGCGATTGGGTACTGGCCTTCGAGGACGAAGGGGAAAGACTGGTCCTCAAGCAGTACCGGAAAGGCACCCTGATGATCCAGGGCAAGGCGGATCATCTGCTCCGGGTCATTCTGCACGTGCTGTCGCCCTTTCTGGATGAGCCTGCTGAAGAGGCCGGCGATGGATCCGGTGCCGGCGATGGATCCGGCGGCGCCGATGGATCCGGCGGCGCCGATGGATCCGGCGGCGGCGATGGATCCGGCGGGACCGGATCCCGGAAGCTACCCCTTCCCCACATTGGGACGGACGAGTCCGGCAAGGGCGATTATTTCGGTCCGCTGGTGGTCGGCGGCGTCCTGGTCGAAACCGGGACCCGGAATAAACTGGTGACCCTGGGCATCCGGGATTCCAAGAAACTGGGCGACGCCCGGTGCCGCGAGCTGGCGGCCGAGATCAGGCGGATCTGCGTCGGCAAATACCGCGAAGTAATCATACCGCCAGAGCGATACAACACGCTGTACGAGGAGTTCCGACGGGAAGGCAGGAATCTCAACCATCTGCTGGCCTGGGGGCACGCCCGCACCATCGAAAGCCTGCTGGAAAGCGCTCCGTGCCCACTGGCCGTGACGGACCAGTTCGGCAACGAAAGCTACATTCGGTCCCGGCTCATGAAAAAGGGCCGCGAGATCGAACTGATCCAGGAACACCGTGGAGAGCGGTACCTGGCCGTGGCCGCGGCGTCCATTCTCGCCCGGGACCGGTTCCTGGAATACCTGGAAAGGCTGTCGGGCGAGGCCGGCCTTACTTTGCCCAAGGGCGCGGGCGCGCCGGTCGTCGCCGCTGGAAGAAAGTACGTCGAACGACATGGCGTGGACAATCTGCCTTCCGTGGCCAAGATGCACTACAAAACCACGGCCCAGGTGGTGTAAACCCAGGTGATATAAACTCAGGTGATGTAAACCCGTAGGAACGCGGACTGTATGCGCCAGACGACACTATACGCGCACACGAAATTCCAGATCGCGCCGGTCGATCCGAGGATCTTCGGCGGATTCCTGGAGCATATCGGCAGGGCCGTCTACGAGGGCGTGTACGACCCGGACTGCAAACACGCGGACGAGGACGGGTTCCGCACGGACGTCATGGATGCGATGAAACGCCAGTCCATGACCGCCATGCGGTATCCCGGCGGCAACTTCGCGTCCGGCTACCACTGGATGGACGGCGTGGGTCCGCAGAAGCTGCGTCCCACCGTGCGCGAACTCGCCTGGCAGAGCATCGAGCCGAACGCTTTCGGTACCGACGAGTTCATCCGGCTGTGCCGTAAAATGGACTGGCAGCCCATGCTCACGGTCAACCTCGGCACGGGCTCGCCCGAGGAAGCCCGGAACTGGGTCGAGTACTGCAACTGTCCCGCGGGCACGAACTTCGCCGACATCCGGGTGGGCAACGGGGCGGAGATGCCCTACGACGTCGTCCTGTGGTGCCTGGGTAACGAGATGGACGGCCACTGGCAGCTCGGCCATGTGCCGGCGGACCAGTACGCGATCCGGGCCCAGCAGGCCGCGAAGATGATGAAGGACGCGGACCGGCGGATCGAACTGGTCGCCTGCGGTTCCTGCTCCGTGGACATGTTCGACACCTACATGGAGTGGGACCGGCAGGTCCTCGACTACCTGGGAGATTACGCCGACTACATCAGCCTGCATCGTTACGTGGGCAACCCGAAGGACGATACGCCGGACTACCTGGCGGTCACGAACTCCATCGACCGGCAGATCGAGGAGATGGACGCGGTATGCCGTTTCGTCCAGGCCAAGCGCCGGAGCAACAAGCGCACGTACCTGTGCTTCGACGAATGGAATGTCTGGTACAAGAATCGCGAGACGGACGGAGAAGGCAAATTCGCGCCGCACCTGGTGGAAGAGGTCTACAATCTCGAAGACGCCCTCGTCGTGTCCGGTTTTCTCAACAGCTTCGTGCGCCACGCCGACTCGGTCCGCATCGCGAACATCGCCCAGATCGTCAACGTCATCGCGCCGCTGATCACCCGGGGAGACGACCTGCTCGTGCAGTCCATCTACCACCCCTTCACCATGTACGCGGGGCGACAGGAAGGCACGTCGCTCCGGACCTTCGTGGACGGCGCGGGATACATGAGCGAAAGCTACGGGCGGGTGAACTACATCGACGCCGCCATGATACAGAACGACCGCAAACTGCATGTCTTCGTCACGAACCGCAGCGCGGACACCGACGTGCCCCCTGCGCATCGTGCTCGAAGACCGGCCGATCGAATCGCTGGTCAGCGCCGAGATACTCACCGGTGGCCAGGACCCGAAGGCGGCCAATTCATTCGAGCACCCCGATCTGGTCGGCAAGCGGCCCTACCAGGAGATCAAGGTCGCCGGGGGCAGGTGCCAGTGTTTTCTGCCCCCGCTGTCCTTCGCGGCGATGACCTTCGAACTCGAGAAGTGGTAGGCCGCGCTGCCTGGGTCATGCCGTCCGGGCCGTGCCACCCACGCTGCGACCCATAGGCGCCGCGTCTTCCGCGACCGCCGCATCGACGCCCCATCCGTCCCATGAAAGCATCTGCCAAACCCCGGAAACTTTCCCGTCGCGAGGTCCTGAAAATCGGCGGCGGCGCCCTGCTCGGCGGCAGTGCCCTGCTCGGTGCGGCCGTGACCGGTTGCGGCGGCGGTGACGACGGGGCGGGCCGGACCGGCCAGACGGGCCGGACGACCGTGCGCTTCATGACGGCCCAGACGCGGGAGAAGCACCGGTCCCTGGAACCGCTCATCGCGGAGTTCATGGAGATCCATCCCGGCATCCGGATCGAGCACATCAAGGTGCCCTGGGACCAGGCCCATTCGAAGTATCTCACCGCCATCCTGGGCGGCGCGCCGCCCGACGTCATGACCATTCCCAGCTGGTGGGTGACCGAGTTCCGGGCCATGGGCGCCCTCGAGGACCTCGGACCCTGGGTGCGGGACTGGCCCCATCTCCAAGGCTACACGGAACAGGTGAAAAGGCTGACACGGGCGACCATGGCCTTCGACGGCGACCAGGTATTCGGCCTGCCCACGGAGGTGGCCGTCCGTTCCATGTTCTACCGCACCGAGTGGCTCGACGAACACGGACTGGCGCCTGCGGAGACGCGCGAGGAGTGGCGTGCGCTGCTCGAGCAGATCACGGACCCGTCCCGCCAGCGTTACGGATACGCGCTCCGGGGAGCCCGGGGCGGTTTCTGGTCGTGGTGGCCCATCGCCCAGGAATACGCCGGCTCGAACGCCTGGTTCGACGAAGACCACCGGTGCATCATCAACAGTCCGGACCACGTGGCGGGCCTGTCCTACTGGAACGACCTCTACCAGGACGGCCTCGCGCCGCCCGACTCGCTGAACTGGGGTTTCAACGAACTGGTCCAGGGATTCTGGTCGGGGCTTTGCGGCACGATGGAGCAGGACCCCGAGGTCGTCCGGACCTGCCTGGAGCACGGCCTGGGCGAAGACAGCCTCGCCATCACGGTCATGCCCGCCGGTCCCAGGGCCCGCGTGGCCCTGTCCGACGGAGGGTATACGTCCATGTCGTCGGCCTCCCCGCACAAGGATGAAGCCTGGACATTTCTCGGCTGGCTGATGGCGCCCGAACAGCGGCTCAGGTACTGCAGGGACGTCAACATGATCCCGCCCTTCGCCAGTGCGATGGAGGACCCCGCCTTCGGACAGGGTCTCTACCGGTCCTTCGTGGAAATGGTCACGGATCCGGCCATCCTGCAGAACTGGTATCCCAACTACCTGCCGGAGATGGGGGAATTCCTCGAGGTGCGCGTGACCGAGGAGCACCAGAAGATGCTGCTGCGGCGGCAGTCTCCCCAGGAGACGCTCGACCGGCTGGCCGACTTCCTGACCCGGGCGCAGCAGAAGTACGTGGACCGGTACGGCCCGGATACGCCGAGGCCGCCGGCGTAGCGCGTCAATGGACCACGCCGTACGACTGCGCCGACAGCGCGCTAGGCCATGTAAGCGGCCGATACGTTGTTGAGAAACCCACACGATGCCTCATCAAACAGAACCCCTGAGGAGAACCCGTCGACTCACCCGCCGCGACATGTTGCGGCTCGGCGGCGCCGCTGCCGCGGGCGCGGCCGTGCTGGGCTGCGGGGGCGACGACCGCCGGACCGTCTCGGTCTTCAGCCCGATGGGCGAGGTGAAGAACCAGGCCCTGGCCCGCCAGGTCGACCGCTTCAGAGCCGTAAGGGACGACCTGCGCGTGGAAGTGATGCCCGTACCGTGGGACCAGGGCCACGCCAAGCTGATCACCATGATCGCCGGTGGAAACCCGCCCGACGTGATCACGGTCACGGGCCAGTGGATGGCCGAGTTCCGGGCCATGGGCGCCATTGAGGACCTGACGTCCTGGTATGCGTCGTGGCCCCATCGCGGCGCCTTCACGCGGACGGCCCTGCTCCGGTGCGAGAGCAGCACGGCCATCGAGGACGGCCGGGTCTACGGACTGCCCCTGGAGCTGACGACGCGGGCCATGTTCTATCGCAGGCGGTGGCTGGACGAGCAGGGACTGGAACCCGCGTCGACCCGGACCGGCTGGCGTGCGTTGCTAGAGCGGATCACCGACCGGGATCGGGGCCGTTACGGCTACGCCCTGCGCGGGGCACGCGGGGGCTTCTGGACCTGGTGGCCCATCCTGGAGGAGTTCTCTGGCACGAACGAATGGTTCGACGAGGACCAGCACTGCATCATCAACAGCCCGGAACACGTGGAAGGACTGGCCTACTGGAACGATATCTACATGGACGGCCTGACGCCGGCGGACGCGGTGAACTGGGGATACAACGAACTGGTGCAGGGGTTCTGGTCCGGGATCTGCGGGTGCATCGAGCAGGACCCGGAAGTGGTGCGCACCTGCCTGGATCACGGCATGGACGAATC
The DNA here is from genome assembly GCA_965207085.1 of bacterium. Lineage (GTDB taxonomy): Bacteria > JAAXHH01 > JAAXHH01 > JAAXHH01 > JAAXHH01 > JAAXHH01. Next base: position 2,291,880 of record CBDBLQ010000002.1, read on the forward strand.
GACTCTGGTCACGGCGCCCATGCCGGCCGGGCCCCGGGCCCACGTGGCTTCCAACGACATCTGGATCCTCTCCATATCCAAAGAGGCGAAGAACCCCGACGGCGCCCTGGCGTTCTACGAGTGGATGATGGCGCCGGAGCAGCTCATTGACTACAGCAAGGACGCGAGCGTGCTACCGACGGTGAAGCAGGGCATGGACGACCCCTACTTCGGCCAGGGGTTCCTGCGGCCGTTCATGGACATGGCCACCGATACGAGGCTCCTGCAGAACTGGTACCCGAGCTACTTGCCCGAAATGGGTGAATTCATCGAGGTATTGGTCACCGAGGAACAGCAGAAGATGCTCCTCGGCCGGCAGTCGCCGCGGGAAACGCTCGACCGGCTGGCCGGCTTCCTGGGCCGGGCCCAGCAGCGTTACGTGGAACGCCACGGTCCTGATACGCCGCGGCCGCCCCGGCTGTCCATGCCGTCCGAGCCGTCCGGCGCCGCGCAACAGACCGGTGCCGCGCAGCCCCTCAGTACCCGGCAGCCTCTCGCGCCATGAAAAAGGCCGATCCCTATCTGCTCCTGGCGCCGGCCTACCTGCTCATTGTGGGATTCCTGTTCTACCCCATGGCCACGGTGTTCCTGCTGTCGCTTCAGGAATACCAGCTCATGGACCCCCTCAACAGGCCCTTCGTTGGACTGGATCAGTACGCCTTCATGCTCGGGGACGAGTACTTCTGGCGGAGCCTGTGGAACTCCGTGGTCTGGGTGGTCGTATCGCTGGTCTTCCAGTTCCTCCTCGGTTTCTCCCTGGCGCTGCTGCTCAACAGTGCGCGGTTCAGGGGCCGGGGGATCTTCCAGGCCGTCGTCTTCGCGCCGTGGGCGGTATCGGGCTTCCTCATCGCCATCATCTGGGCCTGGCTCCTGAACGGGGAATTCGGGCTGGTAAACGACCTGCTCATCCGTATCGGCCTGCTGGATCAGAAAGTCGGGTTCCTGTCCCGCGAGGAGACGGCGCTCCTCTCCTGCGTGCTCGCCAACATCTGGTTCGGCGTCACCTTCTTCGCCGTCATGCTCTTCGCCGCCCTGCAGGCCATCCCGCCGAGCCTGTACGAAGCGGCCGACATGGACGGCGCCACGGCCTGGCAGTCCTTCTGGCGCGTCACCGCGCCCATGGTGAAGCCGGCCATCGTCATTACCATTCTGCTCCGAGCGATCTGGATCTTCAACTGGGCGGACCTGATCTGGGTCATGACCGGGGGCGGACCGGCCGGTGCTTCCCGCACCCTGGCGCTCTACGTGTTCCAGAAGGCCTTCCTGAGCCTGGATTTCGGATACTCGGCCGCACTGGGCGTGGCGCTGACCGTGATCTCCCTGGTGTTCACCGCCGTATTCCTCCGCATCACCCGGTTCTACGGCGACGAGGCCGCCATTTGAGGCCGCTATTTGAGGCAGGATCGATGATCCGGACGCATCCATTGCGCCGGCTGGTTCAGTTCACCGGATTGTGCGCATTCTTCGTCTTCGCCGTTTTTCCCGTGTACTGGATGGTGGCGACTTCCCTTACGCCGGAGAAGGACCTCTTCGTGTGGCCCCTGCGGTATTTCCCGTCGGCGCCTACGCTGGAACACTACGCCGCGGCCTTCCTGCGCACCGACATCCCCCGGTTCTTTACCAACAGTCTCACGGTCGCCAGCCTGGCCTCGGCCTGCACGCTGACCGTGTCCGTACTGGGAGGCTACGCCCTTGCGCGCTACCGGTTCCGGGGACGCCAGGCCACCCTCCTGGTCTTCCTGGCGACCCAGATGATGCCCGTGGTGGTGCTCATCGTGCCGCTGTTCATCATCTTCCGGATGCTCGGTCTGCTCGACACGCTCTACAGCCTGATGATTATATATACCGTGCTGAACATCCCCTTCTGCACGCTCATGATGCAGGGCTTCTTCGCGGGCGTCCCATCGGAACTCGAAGAGGCCGCCATGGTGGACGGGTGCAACCGGATGGGGGCGATCCTGCGCGTGGCCGTGCCGCTGGCCCGACCCGGGCTGATCGCCACCTTTCTGTTCGCCTTCATCGGCGCCTGGAACGAACTGCTCTTCGCGGTGATGTTCCTGAACACGGAATCCACCTTCACCCTGCCGGTGGGCCTGTACAACTTTATCAGCAAGTACGACGTCCACTGGGGCCGTATGATGGCCGGCGCCACGCTGGCGCTGCTACCCGCGCTGGCCGTGTTCGCCTTCGTTCAGCGGTACATGGTAAGGGGATTGGCTTTGGGGGCGGTGAAGGGATAGGGTTAGGGAGACGGCCGGTCAGGAAGGATCGTCCGCACGCAACAGCGCGTCAAATCAGGGAACCAGGACCGGGCGCACCCAGACGAGGTATAGCTGATCGCCGGAGCGGATTACCTGGTTGCCTGTCAGCAACCCGTAGGCTTCGCGGGCCGATGGTCCGATGAGCGTGCGGTATCCCCGCGGGCGCTTCCCCTTCACCTCGGCCAGGTCGATCGTATCCAGCGGCCAGTCCACGGCCTCGCCGGATTGGTCTGCCATGTACCGGGGCAGGTGCTGCACGGCGATCTCGACGCGGTCGGGGACATAGGGTTCGGCCCTCGGATGGGTAAACCCGGCGAGGAAGAGGTTGAACTTGTACATGGCGTTCCACGCCGGTGCGATCACGTCGTTGACGGAACGGGCCTTGAGGAGCGCGGGCGAGTAGGTGTGCAGGCTCGGCGGCGAGTGCATGCCGATCCAGATGGTCACCTTGTCGTTGTTATCTCGATAGGGCTCCTGAATGCTTCTGGCGTAAGTCAATTCGTTATCGAGCCATTCGTTGGTCAGGCTCGACAGGCCGAAGGTGGTCTGCATGACGAGGTACAGTCCGGGCACTTCTTCACCTTTCAGCCGGACAAAGCGGTGCAGCGCCTGGGCATCGTCGTCACGGAACACGACGAGACCGTTGCCGTAGATCACGATCTGCGGCGTTCGGGAAAGAAAAACATCGTGCACGGTGGTCGATGCACGCACCATTTTACGCCAGATCGCCGGATCGTCTTCGGATCCGTGGACCGTGGGGGCGCCGAGGAGTGCCGCCACCACGATCAGGACGCCCGGGATCAGGTTTTTGAGTGTGCCGGTCCTGCCGGTGCTACCGGTCCTGCCGGTGCTACCGGTCCTGCCGGTCCTGGCCGCACTACGTGTTTTGACGGTGCTGCCGGTCCTGCCAAGTTCACTTTCATTGGTCATTGACTGTCTTTCCATTCCGATTCCCATGCGTTGCAACCGTTGCGACCGAAAGATGATCGAGGAGAAGCGCAGCTTTCACAAGCAGCGCAAGTGGAGGTGTCCTACCTGCGGCCGTAGCCGGTTTCAGCGGAACAGATCAAGGAAATGGTCCGACCGGTCCGCGAAGTACCGCCGCGGGGACTGAACGGTCCAGGGGACGGCCCGGAACAGCGCGGTCCAGGCCGGCCCGGCACGGTCCGCCTATTCATCTTCCCACCTGCTCCGCGTGCTTTTCATAGGTCGACCGATTCGTGGGATCGATCTTGATGAGCATGTCGTAGACTTCCTGGGAAGATTCCGCATCGGGCACTTCGGTGGGCGATTCCGCGCTGAATACATCCGCCAGCTGCAGGTAGTGGGCGTTCAGGAATTCACCCAGCCACTTGTCTCTCGGGTTCTTCTCGTGGATTTCCACCATAAAGTCCACGGCTTCGCGACACAGGGTGCGGGCCTCCACCAGCTGGCTGCCCTTTTGCGCAGCCAGCCCCCTGTAATACCGGTTCCGGACCAGGCGGTAGAGCTTGTAGTCTTCGGCCAGAATCCCGTCGATCAGGTCCAGCCGTTCGTCCCACCCCCGCTGGAATTCGCGGCTGAACCGGCCGTCCAGCGCGATGGCATTGGCACGCTGGAAATGGCTCTGGCCGCCGAACTCCGTGTATTTGTCCAGCGCGTGTCCGATCATGATGTGCACGTAGTAGTCGATCAGCCACGTCAGGGCGTTGAACTGCTGGTCGTCGTGTTGCAGCAGGTCTTCCCGCTCGTACTCGAAAAACCACCACCTGTCCAGGTATTTCAGGTCCGTTCCGCTGTAAACGGTCAGACGCGAGCCGTAATGGGTCTTTACCGCGCTGCCCATGAAGGCCAGAATGGCTTCAATGCCCACGTGTACGGGTTCGGGCAGGTCCTCTTCCAGCCAGTCCCATTCTTCGATGTAGTCGACGAGCGTAACGCCGAAATCCGCCATCTGCTCGCGGTGCAGGACGGGCAGGGCTTCCAGGTGCGCCATGACGTCGGCGCTCACCTGTTGTCCGCGGGCGTCCTGCGGTGGAATCGCCAGCAGGCAAAGCGCCAGTACGCCGGCCGCTGTCCACGTTCGATTCCGGGTCATCCGGTGCATCATCGCATCCATGTGTATGCTCCCGGTATACGGGGTGCCGCTACAGCCGTCGTTTGTCGGAAAACTAACCGCGGGAACGCGGCGTGTCAAGCCTATCCCGCACCGCCGCAGCCCTGGTGCCTGCCCTGGCGCGAGCCTTGACATTCGGGTCCCTGGACTGTATTTTTGCCGTCCATAGCGGATGGTGACACGGACGATCGGCTCGGTGCGGCCGAGGAAGCGCAACCGCGCGGCCGATCAGTGTTTCGGAAGGGTGCATGTTCGGACAATCCCTGGCGGAGACCCTCGCCCGTGAACGGGGGACCATAAACAAGAATCCGGACGGTAAGGCCGTTCGAATCGCCCTGGTATATCCGAATACCTACTACCTGGGCATGTCGAACCTGGGGTTCCAGACCATTTACCGTCACCTCAACGAACGGGACGACGTGGTCTGCGAACGGGCTTTTCTCCCGGAACCTTCCAGCCTGGAAGCTCTGTCCAGGTCCCGAAAGCCGCTGGTTACGCTCGAATCCGGACTGCCGCTCGGTTCGTGCGACATCGTGGCTTTCTCCGTGTCCTTCGAGAACGACTATCCCAACCTGGTCCGCATCCTGGAACTCGCCCGCATACCGGTGCTCGCGGATAGCCGGACGCGCTTCGATCCGATCGTGCTGATCGGCGGCGCGATTACCTACATCAACCCGGAGCCCCTGGCGGATTTCGCCGACGTGATGGTCATCGGCGACGGCGAAGAGGCGGCTTACGCCTACATAGACCGCTATCTCGCGGACCAGGGACTGGATCGGGAACAGCATCTCGCCCGTACCATGTCGCTGGCGGGCATGTATGTGCCGTCTCTGCAGTCCGCTTCCCCGGGTGACCGCGAGGGGCCGGACGTCGAGGCGTCTGCGGATGCCGGATGCGATGCCGCAGCAGGCGAAGCGGAAAGCGCGCCCGTCGGACGGATCGCCAAGCAGCAGGTGCGCGACTTCGAGGACTATCCCGCCCATTCCGCCGTCCTGACGCCCGACACCGAGTTCGGCGACATGCTGCTTATCGAGATCTCCCGGGGCTGTCCCCGCCGGTGCCGTTTCTGCGCCGTGAGTTACGTCTACCCGAAATTCCGTGCCCTGAAGCCGGATACCATACTCGACGTCATCCGGTCGAAGAACGCGTCGCTGGCGCGCGACGGCAAGGAGGGGCTGAAGGCCGTGGGCCTGGTCAGCTCGGCCATGTGCGACTATCCCCACCTCGACGAACTCTGTGCGGGCCTGGAAGAAACCGGTCTCCGCGTAGGCGTTTCGTCGGTTCGGGTCGACCTGGTCCCGGACAGCCTGCTGAAGCTGATGCTGAAGACCGGGCTGCGTACCATGACCATCGCGCCGGAGGCCGGGTCGGAAAGGCTTCGCAAGGCGATCAACAAGCCCATATCTTCGGAGGAAATCCTGACCGGCGCCCGAAGGATACTCGAGAAGGGCATCAAACACCTCAAGGTGTACTACATGGTCGGTCTGCCGACGGAGACCGACGCGGACATCGATGAACTCATCGAGATGACGCGCCGGCTTGCCCGCCTGCAGCGGGAGTGCGGGGAACCGGGCGGACGGCTGCGGTTGAGCATCAACCCCTTCGTGCCGAAAGCGTTGACGCCCTTCCAGTGGAGCCCCATGGCGTCTCCGAAGGAGGTCCGGCGCAAGTTGAACCGCATTCAGAAGGCACTGCGCGGCACGGCGGGGGTGGACGTCAAGCACGAGAGTCTGAAGTCCGCCTATTTCGAGGCCATCCTGTCCCGCGGCGGCCGGGAACTGAGCGGATTCCTGATGGAAACCGCGCGGCTGGACGGCGACTGGAAACGCGCCGCGGCGGAGCTGGGGATGGATACCTCGCGCTATCTCGGAGACATGGCGGACCTGCAGTCGCTTCCCTGGGATTTCATATCGACGGAGAAGGAGAATCACCGGCTCCAGTGGGAGTACAAAAAGAGCCACAACCTGCCCTATCGAAAAAGGCAACCCGCGGCTGGCGCGGCCCGGCCGGACACGTCGGCGCACGTTGGTTAGCTGGACTCGGTTCATACCGCCCGGCCGGATTCGGGGCGCCCCGAGGTCTGTACCCGGGATGCGGAGAGCCGGGGTCATTTCATCATTGTAAGTCAGTGGAGGAGTAAGATGCGCATTTCAGGTTATTTGATGGTTGCAATTTGCATGCTGTTCCTGGCCGCGTCCTGCGGCGAATCGTCCGAACAACCTGTAACCAGCGGAGAACCCGCAAATATGCTGATCATCGAAACCACCCTGGGCACCATCAAGTGCGAACTGTACCCGGACAAGACACCCATGACCGTGGAAATGATCTCCAGCCTGGCCGAAGGCACACGGGAATGGACGCACCCGGTAACCGGCGAGACCAAGACCGGCACGCCGTACTATGACGGCATTATCTTCCACCGGGTCATTCCGAACTTCATGATCCAGACCGGCGATCCGGCCGGCACCGGCAGGGGCGGTCCCGGATTCGTGTTCGATGACGAGTTGCGCGAGGAACTGCGCTTCGACCAGCCTGGCCGTGTGGCCATGGCGCACCGCGGTCCCAACACCAACGGCGGGCAGATCTTCATCACGGTGGCGCCCACGCCCCATCTCGACATGGTCCATACCATATTCGGCCAGGTCGTGGAGGGACAGGAAGTGGCCGACGCCATATCGGAAGTGCCCGCGAACCAGGCGCGGCCCGTCGAAGAGGTCAGCATCGTTAAAGTGACCGTGGTCAGAGGGGAGGGCGAGTAAAGGATGAGAAGGATACGAATCACCGCGATAACCGCCGTGCTGGCGGGGCTCGTCGCCTGGTCCGTTGGGGCCGCGGCGAATCCACTCTTCGGATCCAACGTAACGGAGGCTCCGCCCGTCCAGTCGAACGACGCGGCGCAGTCGTCCGGCGAACTGGCGTCCCAGGACCTGGGACCGGGGACCTACGCAGTGTTCCAGACCAACATGGGCGTCATCATCTGCAAGCTTTTCGACCAACTGGCGCCCGCCACCGTGGATAATTTCATCGGGCTCGCCGAGGGCACCCGGGCCTTCAAGGACCCCAAAACCGGGCGTGAGGTAAAGCGTCCTTACTACGACGGGACCCTATTTCACCGGGTCATTCCCAACTTCATGATCCAGGGCGGCGATCCCACGGGCACAGGCCAAGGCGGCCCGGGTTATCAGATCAAGGGCGAAATCCGGGGTTCGCTGCGCTTCGACCGTCCGGGCCGGCTGGCCATGGCCAACGCGGGATCGCCGGATACCGCGGGCAGCCAGTTCTTCATCACCCACGGTCCGAAGTCGTACCTGGACGGAGGCTATACCATCTTCGGCCAGGTCATGAAGGGCCAGGAAGTGGTGAACGCCATCGGCCGGGTGCAGACGCGGAGCGACCGTCCCCTATTCGACATCGTGCTGGAGAAACTGACCATTGAGCGGGTGCAGTAAGACCGGACGTTCTTCTTCCTTCCCAAGACCCTGGACGGCCTGGAACTCCGGGACGGACCCCTCAAGATCAAGGCCTTCGTGGACCAGAACATCGAAGACTTCGAACGGCTCGAACGCTACCACGTGAGACACTAGCCTTCCTGGACGGGATGGCTACCACGTGAGACGCTAGCCTTCCTGGCCGTCTCCCCCCTGGCCGCCTTCCTGGCCGGGATGGCTTCCGCCGAGGGGAATGCGGCGGGCGAACAGGTACCAGGCGACCACGATCAGGATGCCGGCCGCCCCCGCCATGAAGGCCACCAGGCGCGCCGCCAGGGCGTCCAGCAGCAGACCCGTCCCCAGGGTCGAAATGGAAAACGCCAGGGTGAACAGGCCGTGGTCCGCGGCGAACACCCTTCCGCGGTAGTCTTCGTCCACCACGAGTTGAAGCCCCAGGGAAGAATAGACCCACATCACCATGCTGCCCGCGGCGGCGAGGATAATGCAGACCGCCGCCAGCCAGATGGACGGGGCCTGAGAGAAAAGGATGAAGAAGGCGCCGTAGCCGACCAGTCCGATCAGGATGCCCGTCCTCAATTGGCCCAGCCGTATGGTGTCGAAGAACTTGATGAACACGGCGCCCAGCAGCGTGCCCAGGCCCCGGGCCGTGTAAAGGATGGCGATGCCCGTGTCGCCCGCGCGGTAGATCTGTCCCCCGAACACGGCGTAGAGCAGTACGGCGCCGCCCCCGGCGAGCCCCCAGGTGGCCTTGCCAGGCAGGTACACCCGCGTGGGCCGGTCGCGCCCGATGTACTTCATACCCTCGATGAAATCCGAGAGGAACCGTACCGGCTGTCCCGCGCCGGACGCGGCGGGAATGGCGATCCGGGCCACGAAAACCGCCGATACCAGGAAACTGAAGGCGTTCAGCTGAAAGGCGGCGGACCGGCCCAGGTGATCGGCGACCAGGCCGCCGACGGCGGAGCCGATGGTCAGCATGGCGGCCCAGGTCGTGCTGGACAGCGCGTTGGCCGCCAGCAGCGCCTTGCCCCGGGCGATGCTCGGCAGCGCGGCCGTGCGCGTAACGTCGAAGAAGGGCTGCAGGCCGGACAGCAGCGCCATGAAGAGGTAGAGCATCCAGACGTCGTCCGCCGTTTCGACCAGCAGGAAGCCCAGGGCCACGCCGGACCGGAGGATATCGGCGGTGATCATCACCCGCTTGCGGTCGTATCGCTCGGCGACGACGCCGGCCAGCGGGGTCATCAGGAAGGGGGGCAGCATCTGGCAGATCGTGACGATGCCCAGGGCGAGACCGGAGCCGGTCAGGGCGAGGGTCAGGCCCAGCACGGCGATGGTGTTGAACCAGTCCCCCGCGTTGGATACGACCTGCGACAGCCAGACGAACCGGTAGGTCCGGTTCTCCCTGAGCAGCCGGGTGTACGAGAGGGCCGAACCTGTTTTTGTCGTCACGGGCCAGACCTGCGGTTGACAAGGGCGGGTGGTCCGTTTACCCTTCGGTTAATCACTTTGATGGTAAGACTGCGGTTGGAGATGTTACAGGAGGCATGCTGATGAGCAAGCTGAAGTCGATCATGCACAACCGGACCCACGGTCACCTGGGGGAAACGCGGCGCGACTGCACCGACTGCGTCCACGTCATGCCCGGCATGCACGGCGACGAGGTGACCTGCGAGATCTATACCTTCAAGTTCGAGGTCTACAAGGTCCCGCGGCGAAATTCCCTCTCGCCATCCTTCGCGAACGACTGCGGATTCTACCAGGCCATGACGCCGGTGCAGAAGGCGGAATCGGAACGGAAATTCAGGGAATTCTACAAGCGGCTCAAGTGATTCGGGGAGCGCGCGCCGCTACTCGTTCATGGACTTGAGGAAATCCACGTTCGTCGGCGTCCGCGAGAGGCGCTCGGTCATCAGCTCCATGGCTTCCACGGGTCCCAGGCCGTCCAGGAATTTCCGCAGGATCTTCACCTTGCCCAGGATATCCGGTTCAAGGAGGAGTTCCGCCTTGCGGGTGGACGACGCGCTCAGGTCGATCGCCGGGAAGATCCAGCGGTTCGCCAGCTTGCGGCTGAGTTCCAGTTCCATGTTGCCCGTACCCTTGAATTCCTCGAAGATGCCCTCGTCCATCCGGCTGCCGGTCTCGATCAGCGCCGTGGCCACGATGGTCAGGCTCCCGCCTTCCTCGATGTTCCGCGCCGCGCCGAAGAAACGCCGCGGTTTCTGCAGCGCGTTGGCGTCGATGCCGCCGGAAAGGATCTTGCCGCTGTGGGGCGTCACCGCGTTGTGGGCCCGCGCCAGACGCGTGATGCTGTCGAGCAGGATGACCACGTCCCGGCCGTGTTCCACCAGCCGCTTGGCCTTCTCCAGGACCATGTCCGAGACCGCCACGTGGCGCTCCGGCGGCTCGTCGAAGGTGGAACTGATCACCTCGCCCTGGACCGATCGTTCCATGTCGGTCACCTCTTCGGGCCGTTCGTCGATGAGCAGGACCATGAGCACCACCTCGGGGTGATTGTCCGTGATGGCGTTGGCGATTTCCTGCAGCAGCATGGTCTTCCCGGCCTTCGGCGGCGAGACGATCAGTCCGCGTTGCCCTTTGCCGATCGGCGTCAGCAGGTCCATGACCCGCGTCGGCAGCTTGTCCTTCATGTATTCGAGCTGGAAGCGCTCCAGCGGGTAGATGGGCGTCAGGTTGTCGAAGAGCGTCCGGTCCTTGCTCGCCTCTGGATTGTCGAAGTTGACCGTGTCCACCCTGAGCAGGGCGAAGAAGCGTTCCCCGTCCTTGGGCGGCCGGATCTGTCCCGAGATGGTGTCCCCGGTGCGCAGGTCGAAGCGCTTGACCTGGGACGGCGCCACGTAGATGTCGTCGGGGCCGTGCAGGTAGCTGTAGTCCGGCGACCGGAGAAACCCGCAGCGGTTGTCCGGCAGCACCTCGAGTACACCCTCCCCGAAGATCACGCCTTCCTTCTCCGTCTGTGCCTGGAGAATGCTGAAGATCAGTTCCTGTTTCCGCAGGCCCGTGTAGCTTTGCAAGTCGAGCTCCTGGGCGATGGAGTACAGGTCCGGCAGGGTCTTTGTCTTGAGTTCCAGGATGTGCATGCTTCCTTCCCTTTGTAAAAAACGTTCGGTGAACTCCCGTGAACGCCCGCTGTCCGGCCGTTCCTTAAGGCGCCGATTCCCGCGACGCGTCGTGGGGAGTGTATCTGCAGTCAGACTGGGTTGTGAACATGGTGTGCGGCGGAAACGTCGGCTTGCGATCGGGTCGTTTCCGGTAGTCGGGCCTGTGCGTATCGGGCCTGGCGTGCAGCGTCTGGAGACGCGCGGATGTGCTGGTTCTGGTTATGCCATCAGGGTATGGGCAAACGCAACTTGCGTTGGTGATGAGGTTATCCCGTAGAATGCGATACCGGCGTCATGAATCTTTATCTAAAGGAAGATTCGGCTTTCCAATGAGGAATCAATCAGGGGAACGTGCAAGGTTCGGGCTGCCGCCGAGTCGACGACACGGGTAAATATACGGGTTTATGTCACGCTGTCAAGTCCCAAGCCCACTTTTTTTCGTGACCGCGTACGTCGTCTTACGGTGATCGCGTACGTCGCGTTTTCGTGAAAGCGCGAGTCGCTTTTCGTAAACGCGAACGTCGCCGGGCGCTTCTGAGGAGCGGCCTACTCGTTCATCTTGGGGTCGAGGGCGTCCCGTAACCCGTCGCCCATCAGCTGGAATCCGAGCATGGTGAGGGCGATCATGATGGCGGGAAAGGTCGCCAGGTGCCAGTAGGACCGGATGTAGTTGGCGTTCTCGCCGACCATCTGCCCCCAGCTCGGCGTGGGCGGGCTGATGCCGATACCGATGAAGCTCAGACCGGCCTCCGCGAAGATGGCCGACGGGATGCCCAGGGCCAGGGCCACGATCAGCGGCGTCAGGCTGTTCGGCAGGATATGGGTGACCACGATGCGCAGGTGGCTGCCGCCCATGGCCTTGGCCGCCCGGACGAACTCTTTCTCCTTCAAAGACAGAATCTGCCCCCGCAGGAGACGGCATACCCCTACCCATCCGGTCACCCCGATGGCGATGAAGATGTTGAAGAGTCCGGCGCCCAGCCACGACATGATCAGGATGATGAAGAGCAGGCCCGGAAAGGCCGACATGATGTCGACCCCCCGCATGATGACGCTGTCCACGCGGCCTCCGGCGTAACCCGCCAGGGCGCCCAGGGGTACGCCGATGGCGAAAATGATGGCCTGCACGAGGACGCCCACCGTCATGGAAATCTCCGCGCCGTAGATGACCCGGCTGAAGAGGTCGCGGCCCAGGCCGTCCGTGCCGAAGGGAAACATCCACGACGGTTCCTGCCAGGCGACCAGGAAGTTCTGCTTGGTGTAGTGCAGGGGCGCGATCCAGGGGGCGAGCAGCGCCGTGTTGCTCAGCAGCAGCACCAGGAAGAGTCCCACCAGGGAGAGCTTGTTGCGGGAGAAACGCCGCGTGGCGTCCGCCCAGAGCCCGCTGTCGTGTTTCTTGAAATACCGGTAGGCCCGCGGCCAGAGCAGGGTGAACTCGGTGGCCAGCGCGACGCGGAAGATCTGTCCCGCCCAGGAGAAGAAGGGCTCGAGGCCGTCCCAGCTCATGGACTCCGACAGACTTTCGGGGATGTCCTCCGTGCCGTAGGGGTACTGGTCCATCCAGGGGCCGAGCAGCCACCACGCCGCGAGCAGGGCGACGGCGCCCGCGGCCGCGAAGTAGGACTTGCGCTGGACCGCCCGGTGGCAGAAGGACGCCCATCTTCCGGTTTCGTCCCTGAGTCCCAGGCGGTACATGCGAGGCAGGTAGAGCACCAACTGGATCGCCAGGGCGATCCGCCCCACCTCGAGGATCATGGTGTCCCAGCTCCAACCCAGGATCGCGCCGAGGACCCAGACGATGCCGACTTCGCCCGTTGTGCCGATCGGATCCATGCTATTCCTTCCGGTATCTTATGCGGGGGTCCACCAGCGCGTACATGAGGTCGGTGATAACGTAGATCACGACGATGAGCGACGACCAGAGCAGGGCCGTGGACATGATCATGGGGTAGTCCCGGGCGAACACGCTCGTGGTGAAGTACCGCCCCAGGCCGGGAATCCGGAAGATCGTCTCGATGAAGAAGGACCCCGTGATCAGGTTGGCCATCATCGGTCCCGCGATGGTCAGCAGGGGGATCAAGGCGTTTTTGAATACGTGCACCACCACGACCGAGAACTCGGTGAGGCCCTTGGCCCGGGCGGTGCGCACGTAGTCGGCCCGGATGGCCTCGATCATGTTCGACCGGGTATATCTCGCCACCACGGCCATGTCGCCGAGGGACAGGGCGATCACCGGCATGACCCAGTCCTTGGGCGAATTCCAGCCCCCCGTTTCAAAGAGGTGCAGCCACAGGGAAAAGACGACGGTCAATCCGACGGCGACGACGAAACTGGGCGTGACGATGCTGAACACCGCCGTGAGCGAGGCGACGTAATCGATCCAGGTGTTCTGGTACACCGCCGCCAGAATGCCCAGCAGCAGTCCGCCGGTGAGCGCCACGACCAGGGCCATGCTGCCCAGGTGGACGGAGACGGGCCAGGCCTGCGCGATGAGCTCCTGGCAGGTCTTGCTCTGGTGCTGGAAGGAATAGCCGAAGTCGCCTCGCACCACGTTGCTCACCCAGGAGATGTACTGGATGTGCAGCGGCTGGTCGAGGTTGTACTTGCGCATCAGGTTGGCGCGGACCTCGGGCGTCAGCGGTATGCCGCCTGTTTCGCCGCCCGCGTCGAAGGGGCCGCCGGGCACGGCGTGCATGATGGAAAAAGTGATGACCGAAACGGCGAAGAGTACGGGGAAGATCCAGAGTATGCGGCGGACCAGGTACCGGAAGCCCAGGTTCAGTCCGAGGAGGAAAATGCTCGTGACCGCAAGCATGATCAGCGTGCGGATCAGCATGACGTTCTGGGAGTCGGTGCCCCAGAGCGCCAGGCCCACGGCGGCCAGGGCGATGGCCCGCGCGGCCAGGTTCGGCACGCGAAACCGACGCAACAGGATGGAAGCGGCGACGAACAGGAGGAGCCAGAGCGTCGCGAGGGCGGTATTGAACACGCCGAGCTGCGGCGCCGCGCCGGCCAGGGCGACGATGGTGATCAGCGTCTGGACGCCCTTGACGAACGTCGCGTCAAGCTTGCGCCGGCTACCCCAGTATCCGGCGGCCAGGACGAGCAGCAGCCACAGGACGCCAATGATCCCTATAGCGGGCATCCGATCGCCTGATCCTTTGCTTGTGCAGGAGAATCACTTGCGAAACCGCGATTCGAGGGATGAGGAAACTGCCTGGTGGGGCGAGCCCGTCCGACTGGCCGCGGCGCCAACGGAGTCCGGCTCCGCTGGATGCCAGACAACCTAAGGTCCACCGGTGATTCTGTCAACGTATTTCGGTCGATCCCACGGGGCAAAAACCTGTTGATTCATTGGGCCTTTTTGTTGTTTCATAGGGGTTATGGAATACCTGTACAACGGATTTCAGGAAGCGGTCCGCCTGCTGGTCACGGGGGAATCCGGCGTGTATACCATCGTCGGCGTTTCCGTGTTCGTCGCGGTGTCCGCGATCCTGCTGGCCTCCGCGATGGGACTGCCCGCGGGCTACCTGCTCGCCACCCGCCGGTTCAGGGGCCAACGGCTGGTGACCACGGTGCTCAATACGTTGCTGGCCATGCCGACCGTGGTGATCGGCCTCTTCGTCTACGCCCTGATTTCCCGCCGCGGCCCGCTCGGCTTCATGGAACTACTGTATACGCCGAAGGCCATGATCATCGGCGAGACGCTCCTCGCCCTGCCCATCGTGGCCGCCTTCACCCTTTCGGCGTTCCGCGCCGTGGATTCCCGGATCACGGAGACGGCCCTTACGCTGGGCGCCACGACGGCCCAGACGGCGCGCACCCTTATATCGGAGGCCCGGTTCGGCATCATGGCGGCGGTGGTGGCCGCCTTCGGGCGGGTCATCGCCGAGGTGGGCGCGGCCATGATGCTGGGCGGCAACATCAAGGGCAGCACGCGGACCATGACGACGGCCATCGCCCTGGAGAGCAACAAGGGGGAGTTCGGCCTGGCCATCGCCCTCGGGATCATCCTGCTGCTCACGGCGTTCGGCGCGAACATACTCTTTCACTGGCTGCAGGGGTTCGACGACTGATGGCCGATCCGACGATGGCCGGTCCGATGACGACCGATCGGATCGCGGCCGATCCGATCATCGTATGCGAGCACCTGGCGCACCGGCACGGTTCCGGGTTTCATCTGCATGTCGATAACCTCGCCCTGCAAGCCGGAAGGACCTATGCCGTCTACGGGGCGAACGGATCGGGAAAGTCCACACTATTAAACATACTCGCCCTGCTGACCCTGCCGCAGGAGGGCCGGATCCTCTTCGAAGGCAATCCCGTGAACGGGGCCGATTCGGCCCGCAGCCGCCGGTACCGCCGCCGCGTCACGCTGCTCATGCAACACGTGTACCTGTTCCGGTCCACCG
Source organism: bacterium (assembly GCA_965207085.1). Taxonomy (GTDB): domain Bacteria; phylum JAAXHH01; class JAAXHH01; order JAAXHH01; family JAAXHH01; genus JAAXHH01. The sequence goes on from CBDBLQ010000002.1 coordinate 2,307,255, forward strand.
TATTCGAGAACGTGGCCTCCGGCCTGCGGTTCCGCGGCATGGCGAAGGAGGCCATCGAAGCACGCGTGACCGGCATGCTGGACAAGGTGGGCCTCCGCCAGTTCGCCCACCGGCCCGCCCACAGCCTGTCGGGTGGAGAAGCGCAACGCGCGGGACTCGCCCGGGCCCTGGTCACGGACCCCGACGTCCTGCTGCTCGACGAGCCCACGGCCAGCGTGGACGCGGCGCACGGGAAGCAGATCGAGGCGATTCTCGCGGAGACGTGCCGCCAGCGGCGCATGACCGTCGTGCTCTCGACGCACCAGTACGAACAGGCCTATCGCATCGCCGATGAAGTGTTGATCATGCGCGACGGGCGGATGCTCGAGAAGGGTCCGGAGAACATCTTCAAGGGCTGCATCGAGGAATCCGCCGACGGCCCGGTCGTCAAACTGGACGGCGGCGTGACCCTGCGATCGGACACGACCGCGCGCGGACCGGCCCACATCGTCATCTCTTCGCAGGAAATCCGTCTGGCGAGGCCGCTGCGCGCGCCGGACGCGGCGAATGCGCTCGTGGACGCCACGAACACGCTCGTGGGCGTCGTGACGGCGGCGGCTGTGGACGGAGATCGCATCCGCCTGGACGTGGACGCCGGCGCGCGGCTGGACGCCAGCGCGCTACCGGACGCCGGCGCGCGCGTCGAAGCAGAGGCCGGCCCGCGCGTCGAAGCAGAGGGCGGCCCGCGCCCGGTTGAGGCCGCCAGCCTTCGCCTGACCGTCCACGTGGCGCGGGCGTCTTTTTCGGACATGGGCATCACCGTCGGGGATACGGTGTATGCCGCCATCGACGCCTCGGCCGTCCGGGCTTCATGAACGACCAACCACGGAGGAACCAATGACCACCCGGGAACCCTCAAGCCTGGTCATGGGCAAGGACGAATTGCTGATGGACGGGAAGTACCTGTCCACGCTCCGGGAAGCGAACGAACTGCTGGACGACGCGGAAGCCCTGCGGGAACGCATGGCCGAAGACGGCTACCTGCTCATCCGCGGCCTCCACGATCCCGATAAGGTCCGGGAAGCGCGCAGGGTCGTGCTGGAGAATCTCCAGGCAAACGAACAGATCGATCCGGACTACCCCCTCGACCTCGGCGTCGCGGCCCCCGGAAAGCGGGGCGCGTTCTTCGGCGGCGCCAAGCGGGTGACGCACACGGATGAATTCCTCGCCGTGGTCAATTCCCCCGAAATCATGGGGTTCTTCGAGCGGTTCCTGGGCGGCCCCGTCCTCACCTTCGACTACAAGTGGCTCCGGGCCGTGGGCCCGGGCGACAACACCGGGGCGCACTACGATATGGTCTACATGGGCCGGGGCACGCCGAACCTGTATACGGTGTGGACCCCTCTGGACGACGTGTCCTTCGACATGGGTCCCCTCGTCATCCTGGCCGGATCCCACCAGTTCGAGGCCGTCAAGGAGACCTACGGCCAGATGGACGTGGACCGGGACCACGTGACGGGCCACTTCACCAACGAGCCCATCGTGATGGTCGACCAGTACGGGGGCCAGTGGCAGACGAGCGAATTCAGCATGGGGGACGTGATCGTCCTCGGCATGTACACCATGCACGGCTCCATCAACAACACGTCGAACCGGTTCCGCATCAGCACCGATACCCGCTACCAGCTGGCCAGCGAGCCCGTCGACCACCGGTGGGTCGGCGAAAACCCCGTCGCCCATTACGCGTGGACCGAAGGGAAGACCGTTTCCATGGAGGAGATGCGGCGGAAGTGGAAGGTCTAGCGCGTATCGAGCGGTTGTTCCGTCACACCCAACCAGCGGAAAGACGCCTTGCACCTTAAACGAACCCTTTTCGGCCCTCTTGCCGGCCTGGTCCTGCCGCTCACAATATTCGCGGTCTCCGCGTGCCAGACGTCGGGCGTCCGCGAGCGCGTGGCATACCTGGCCGAACCCATCGGCGACGGCCAGGTGGCCGCCGTGGTCGACTCGGCGCGAATCCGGCAGACCATTACCGACCTGGTGTCCTTCGGCTCGCGGGTAGCCGGTTACCCAGGCGCCACCAGCGCGGCGTACTACCTGGCCGATCGCATGCGGGAAATCGGCCTCGAGGACGTCGAGATGGAGGAATTCGTCTCGTCCATCCCCCTGGACGAAGGCGGCGAACTGACCCTCCTGGATGCCACGACCCTGGAGGCCCAGACGATCCCTCTTTACGCCCTGTGGCCCAACCTGGTGCGCACCTCCACGACGCCGCCGGGCGGCATCAAGGGGAAGCTTTACTACATCGGCAACGGCGAGTGGGCGGACTTCAACGGCATCGATCCCGCCGGCGCCGTCTTCCTGATGGATTTCAATTCCGGCGTAAACTGGCAGCGGGCCGCCCAGCTCGGCGCCCGTGCCGTGATCTTCGCGGAACCCGACCACACCACGCGGGTCGACGGAGAGGAGAAGCACCTCCAGGTCCCCCTCGACTTCCCCCGTTTCTGGATGAAAAAGGCAGCGGCCCGGCCCCTGGTCGAATACCTCGAATCCAACGGTTCGATCAACGTCCGGGCAAAAGGACGCATGACCTGGAAACGGCGGCCGGCCTACAATGTCTTCGGTAAGATTCCGGGGACGCATCCGGTGCTGAAGGAGGAGGTCATCGTCCTCAACGCCTACTACGACTCCATTTCGGCCGTGCCGGCCGTGTCCCCCGGCGCGAACCAGGCCTCGGGCGTAGCCGCGCTCCTTGAAATGGCCCGCTACTTCGCGGCCCATCCTCCCGCGCGCACCGTGTTGATACTGGCGACATCAGGCCACTTCATGTCGCTCAGCGGGATAAACGACTTCTCCTACCGCCATGCGCGCATCTCCAGACACTTCGCGGACGAACTTGAGGACCCCATCAACATAAAACTCTTCGCCGGTATCGACCTGTCCAGCGCGCGCGACCAGGTCGGCGTCATCTACTCCGGCGTCTTCTTCGGGGGGGATTCCTTCGAAAAACAGCGGTTCTTCACGCCATTCGGCCGGACCTTCATGGGCTACGCCGACGAAGTGATCCGGCGGGGCGCCATACCGGTCGACGCCTTGGTGAACGTGATCTCCCCCTCGCAGGGGCACCGGACCGCCGGTTTCTTTCCCGCGGGCCAGATCGGCCTCGAGGCCGAACTCATGTTCTGGATGGGAATCCCGGCCCTGTCCTTCGCCACGGTGTTCGACGTCCGCGAGTTCGTGGACACGCCCATTGACGACCTCGACCGGGTCAACTTCCGCAACGTGTACACGCAGACGCTGCTGCTGACCGAGCTCTTCGGCCGCGGCGTCAACGATCCCCACCTGTTCCCGGACTTCAAGATGCAGCTCGAGGACCGCTTCGTGAACGGCAGGATCCGGGTCGTGGAGTTCGATCCCCGGGAGGACTACATCCCGAGCAAGCCCAAACCCGGCGCCGTGGTCCGATTCCGCCGCTACAACAAGACCATCAGCGGGGTGAAGAACGAGATCTTCGTGGTGGCGGACAGCACCGGGGTAGCCGAAAGTACCGAACTGGAGGCAGGGCGCACCTACCCCACGGAAGGTTACGTGATGGACCCCGAAACGGGGGAAATCATCTACGCGCCGGACCGCGGTCCCTACGGGGAAGGCGCCTACCCCCTCGAGATCAAGATGGACTGGGTGGACAAGGAGAAACCCACGGTGGTCTTCCGGTCCGAGGCGACCAACATCTACGACCTGGTGGACCCCCGGTTCCTGACCCGGCTGAACGAGGCGGTGGTGCTGGACGAATCGGGCAATCCGCCCCTGGAATGGGGCATGACCTTCCAGGAGGGCGGGTGGACCACGGGTTTTTCGTACGAGGAGGACACGGCCGTCCTCTTCATGCCGCCGGAAAGCCGGTTCAAGGTCACCATGTCCACCGGCCTGTTCGGCCGCCGCCTCATCCTGACCAACGCGGACGAGAACAACCCCGAGGGAATCGGGTTCAAGGCGGGTATCGACGCCATCCCCCTGACTTCCTACCAGGTGGCGAAAGACATGTGGCACCTGGACGAGGCGCGGATCGGCGCGCTCAAGTCCGTCGGCGTGAGCAACACCCGGCTGGACGACTTCCACCGGGAGGCGGGTCGCCTGCTGGACCTGGCCGAGATCGCCCGGCAGAACCTGGAGTGGGACCGGTTCATCAAGCACGCCCGGGCCGCGTGGGGATACGAGTCCCGCGCCTATCCGGACGCGACCGGGACGGCCAACGACGTCGTGAAGGGCGTACTGTTCTACATGGTGCTCGTCATCCCGTTCGCATACGCCCTGGAGCGGTTGGTCTTCGGATTCGCCAACGTGTACAAGCGGATCGCCACTACCGTCGCCATCTTCCTGGCCGCATACGGGTTGCTGCGATTCACCCACCCGGCCTTCCAGATCACCACGGCGCCCGACATCGTGCTCCTCGCCTTCATGACCTTCGTCCTCGCCGCCGTCGTCATCTGGATCATATCCCAGCGGTTCAGCCAGACCATGCGGGAGGTCCGGCTGGACAACCGTACCGTGCAGTCCACGGACGTGCGGCGTTCGAGCGCCCTGGCCACGGCCTTCTCCCTGGGCATCGGCAACATGCGAAAGCGCAAGGCCCGGACCCTGCTGACGTGCGTCACCCTGGTGCTCCTGGTGTTCACCGTGCTTTCCTTCACCTCCGTGCAGACCTTCCTCCGGCTGCAGACGCTGAGCCGGGACACGGACGCCACCTATACGGGCTTCCTCGTCCGCAACCCCAACTGGGGGCCGCTGCAGAAGCAGACTTTTCAGTACGTGAAGTCCGAGTTCGGTTCGTCGGAGGCCGAAGACCGGGGCATCACCATCGTATCCCGGTCGTGGTACTCAGGGACGTTCCCTGGCGAGACGACCTTCATCCGAATGGACCGGGAGGGACCGGACGGCACGAACCATTCCACCTATGCCTCGGCCATCCTCGGCCTGCTGCCGGAAGAAGGGGAGGTGAGCGGCCTGGACCGCACGCTGAAATCGGGCCGGTGGTTCGAGCCCGGGGAGCGCGAAGTGTGCATCGTCCCGACCGAAATGGCGGAGCTGCTCGGCTTGACCGGGGATGAAATCGTAGGATCCGAAGTCCTCGTTTTTGGACAGCCCTTCGAGGTGATCGGCGTGTTCGACGCGGCCGATCTCGAAAGGATTACCGACCTGGACGGCGAGCCGCTCACGCCGGTAGATTACACGGCGACGGGCCAGGATCTGCTGACCGAACTCGCCCTGATGGACTACGACGAAGAGCCTGTGGATATGGCCGCGTTCGAGCACCTGCCCGCCGCGAACATCCTGCTGACCCCGCAGGCCTATGTGAACGATCTCGGCGGGACCCTCCGCTCCGTCGCGGTCCGGTTTCCCACGGACGAAGCGGCCGCCGACCGGCTCGAACGCTTCATGCAGCGTCTCGGGATCCCCGTGGTGGCGTCCGTGGACGGAGAGGTCGCGGTATACAGCGCCATGGCGCTGAGTTCGCTGTCGGGGCTCGGCAATCTGTTCATTCCCATGGTCGTGGCCGCCCTCATCATCCTGAATACCATGATGAACGCCGTCTACGAACGCTTCAGCGAAATAGGCGTGTACAGCGCCGTGGGCCTGGCGCCGGCCCACATCGGGGCCCTGTTCATCGCCGAAGCCGCCATGTACGCCGTCATCGGCGGCATGTCCGGCTACCTGATCGGCCAGACCCTGGCCCGGGGGATCACGGAGTACCAGTTGCTCGCGGGGCTGAACCTGAATTACTCGTCCCTTTCCGCCGTGGCCTCCACGTTCATGGTCATGGCGGTGGTCATGCTGTCGACGATCTATCCTGCGCGAAAGGCCTCCCAGATGGCCGTGCCGGACGTCAACCGGCAGTGGTCCTTCCCCGATCCCGAGGGCGACGACTGGCGTTTCGAGTTCCCCTTCACCATCAGCCGCACGGAGACGCTTGGCCTCTACGCCTACCTGACACGGTTCTTCGAATCCCACGGCGAAAGCACGCTGGGAAATTTCATGACGGACGAGGTGGTCCTGACCGGTAAGAACAGATCTGCTCCGGCGGCCGGGCGATCGGGGCGCCGGACGGCCAGCGCCGGTCCGGGTGAGGAGCGGGCGTCCGCTGCCGAATCGGACGCGGCCACCTACGAAATCAGCATGAAGACCTGGCTGGCGCCCTACGACACGGGGGTCAGCCAACGCGTGTCCCTCCACGCGGCCCCCGCCGAGGAAGAACACGACCTGTACACGGTGTGGGTGCACATCTACCGCCTGAGCGGCGACGTGGATTCATGGCAACGGCTCAACCGGCGCTTCCTGAACGTGCTGCGCAAGCAGTTCCTGGTATGGCGCACCGTGGACCAGGAGGTCAAGACGGTCTACGCGGACGAAGGGCGGGAGATGATCGCGGCAGAGAAGGGAGAAGTGGACGCGGGAGACGCGGGACGGGTTTCATGAAAGGCGACGGCAACGGAGGCCCTGGAGGTTCAGGAAGCCCTGTAAGTCCCGGCAGTCTCGCAGGTCCCGGAGGCCCCTGGCTCAGGACGCTCATGGGCCAGAACGTACGGGTCATGACACCGGGTTCCGCCACGGAAGGCCGCGTCACGGTCATCGAGGCCGTCGAACCGCCCCACAGCCCGCCGCCCGTATTCACCCGGCACGCCTTCATCGAAATGTTCCTGGTCGTCAAGGGCACTTTGACCTTCCAGTTCCTCCACGAAAGCGCCTTCGTGCTCGAAGCCGGAGAGATGGTCACGGTGCCGGGATGGAAACCCCATTCATTCTGGAACGACGGTGATGATCCCGCCCGGATCATGCTGATCTGCACGCCCGCGGGACTGGATCGGTTCTTCGAGGCGTCCGACCAGTTGCTGCGGCGCATGCCCGTCGATACGTCCGAACCTGAGAAGTTGAAAGGGAAGATGGCCCGCCTGAGGGAAGAGTTTGGGCTGGAACACGTGGCGCCGCCGCCGGGGTGACAGTGAGTAAGCAATTCGAAACTATGGTTTATACAGTCGATTTTAGTCTTTAAAATCCAGTCAGAGAATCCCTTTCGTATCCATAATAGTCATTCGTGTAAAAGTGTTGGATTCGCTCTATACAATTATTTACTTTTCTCTGCGTTGTCTCCAGACAGATTCTATTGATTGGAGGGCATGATAAGGATTACTAGTCAGGTTACTAGCAATACACACATTTACAAGGTGGATTTAGATGGAAATCAGCCTTTGATTTCCCGAAGGTACATGACCTAACCGAAGTGTTGTTCTGTTAGATCAGGCACTATATTCGAAACGAAGCTTAGAGTTAAGCGAAATGGCCATCGAGAACACCACGATCATCCTCACTCTGACGTCTACTACGGATTAATAGGTGAAGGAGATAGATAGACAGCCGGCACGAAGAAAGGGATCACTTTCTCTTCTGCGTGCACGCCCTTGTGGTAGCTGATCCAAAGGACTAGTGCGCGGCGTTTCGACTACCGCCCTTCAGTGTACGATGCCCAGATGATGGATGTTCGTCTTTGTCGCCGCGATGCGATTGCCAACTCGTGAATACTGGCCGGATCCACTGTCGCTGTTTCTTCCTTTCTGCTCTCAAACAACTTACCATCCAAAGATAGTCTCCGAATCAGTTTGTTGAAGCGAAGGTTGAAACAGGTCAAATCATCTTAATCCAGTCTCTTGAAAGAGGACGTCAATACATGAAGACTAACTCATCATTTTCAGTGGATTTGTTCTACAGCTATAGCCATAGGGATCAGGTACATCGAGAAAGAATGGAAACGTCATTATCGTTACTTCGTGATCAACATGGTGTGTTGAAGGAGTGGTCAGATCAGCAGATTTTACCAGGGCAGAACATTACAGAAGAAATAAAAAATCGAATAAAAGAGACGGACATATGTGTGTTCTTGTTAAGTCCGGATTTTCTAGCTTCTAAACCCTGTATGGAAGAATGGGAATTGGCGGGTGAAACTCCATCAATCATTCGAGTTCCAATTATAGTAAGAGAATGTTCATGGCGGGATTGGGACGGGATGTCGAAATTCAAGGCACTTCCAGTTGATGGTAAGCCGATTACAACGTTTAGTGACGAGGACACTGCTTGGCAACAGGTGTACGAAGGCCTGAAGACACTCATAGATGAGCTAAGAAAAACCTTCACAATCAGAGATGATTACAGGAAGGAAATGCAGGGGACGGAGTTTCTATCACAGGAACACATCACTCTTAATGATATCTTCGTATTTCCTGTAATCAACTCTGAGAGAAACAGCGAAGAAACCAATGAGAAAACCATAGAAAATGAAAAGGAACTATTAACTGACGATCATGTACTCATACATGGTGAAAGATTGAGCGGAAAGACCGCAATATGTCGTCATCTGTATCTTTCACTCATCGAACAATCTGTTCCGGTTTTGTATGTAGATTTAGACACATTCGGTCGAAGGGCAAACGACGATGTGTTTCACAATTCATACGAGCGTCAATTCCATGGTGATTACACGCTTTGGTCCAAACAAGACGATAAGTTGGTGATATTAGATAATCTTTCAAATCAGACTATTGAGCATGTGACCTCCGCATTAGAATGTTTCGAGAAGGTGCTTGTGACAGTTGAAACCGATACCTATTTCGCCTACTACAGGGACGACGAGAGACTGGCTAAGTTTAGAAAAGTTGAGATTCTACCACTGACCCATAGTAAACAAGAAATGTTAATTCGAAACAGAATCAAATTATCAACTAAAGATAGACAGGTATTGGATGGTGAAATCGATGAGGTCGAGAATCGTGTCAACTCTGTTATCATAAACAACAGAATACTACCACGATACCCGTTCTATGTACTGTCGATATTACAAACCTACGAAGGATACATGCCCAATGATCTTTCTGTTACATCATATGGGCACTGTTATTACGTGCTCATTATTGCTCATCTGTTTAGGTCAGGTATTGCAAGATCTGACGACGAGATCAATTCATGTATGAACTTCGCGGAAAACCTGGCGTTTGAGATTTACCTTCGAGGTACAAAGGAACACAGAATAAAGCAGGAGTTAATTGAGGAATTCAAGAATGAGTATGGTAAGAGGTATCTTCCTTTACGAGATTCAATACTAAATAGAATCTTTGACCAGAACTATGGCATTATAACGAACAATCAGAAGTTTGGAGATTTGTATCAGTTTCGGAATCCCTATATGTACTACTACTTTTTAGGAAAGTACCTGGCTAGAAATTGTGATAAGCACAAGGATGTTATCGAAAGTATGGTCACAAAAAGTTACGTTACTACTAATTGTTTGACGTTGATATTTACGATACATCATACGACAGATGACCAGATAATAGAAGATATAATGCTTCAAACAATGTGCTCGTTGGAGAACATAGAACCAGCTATACTAAATCGTGATGAAACGAACGTATTTGAAGACATTGTCAAAGGCATTCCTTCTCAGGTTCTTTCGAGTGAATCAGTCCAGTCTGAAAGAACTAAAGAACGTGAAGCGAGAGATAACCACGAATTCAATTCGACCAATAATGATGACGAAAGTGGCGATGAGTCACTTGATACAGTGAATGACATTTACCGCATAATGACTAACAATGAGATATTGGGGCAGATATTAAAGAATAAATATGGAAGTCTCGAACGTGAGAGAATAGCTGACACTGTTGAAACAATCGTTGACGGTGGTTTACGCCTTGTAAGCTCCTTACTTAGTAACCAAGATGAAGTGAATCACATTGCAGTCTATTTACATGAGCGAAATCCAGAATTAAATATACACGACATCAGAAAGATGATCCGCCTCATGTCGTTTCTTTGGACAATGCAAAATGTTGAGAAAATCGTCAGTGCGTTAAATAAACCTGAGATTCGACCTGTAGTTCAAGATGTAGTTTCTCGGAAAAACACACCGTCTTATGATCTAGTGGAGTATTTTCTACGTCTGGACACAGTGAGGAAGTTTGAAGATAATGATCGAAGAAAGTTGAAATCGTTGTTGGATAAACATAACTATCCGTTTTTTCAAAAGGTTGTTTCATTCAGGACACAACGTTATCTGAATACTCATAAAGTCGACACTCCCGTAGAACAAGCTGTATGTTCGATTCTCAAATTGAAATTCCGTTCTAGAGTAAAAAGTCTGAGTCTGTAACATGTTTTGTGTAACTGGCAATAGCGTATATCTTGCTCACAAGGAGGAAGTGCTATGGCCAGAGACAAGAAGTCCCCAGGTAAGATCGACCGTCTTCTCGACGAACTGATGGAAGACGGGGTGGACGCCGAGGACCTGTTCGGCGAAGACGGCCTGCTCAAGCGCATGAAGAAGCGCATGGCCGAGCGGATCCTGGAAACCGAGCTCACCGATCATCTCGGTTACGAGAAGCATGCCCCCGACGGCAGGAACCATGGCAACAGTCGCAACGGCAAGACCACCAAGACGCTCAAGGACCAGACGGGCGATCTGCCGGTCGACATCCCCCGGGACCGCGAGGGCTCCTTCGATCCGAAGCTGATCCGCAAGTACCAGACGCGCTGGCCGGACTTCGACGACAAGATCATCTCCATGTACGCGCGGGGCATGAGCACCCGCGATATCCAGGGCCACGTCGAAGACCTCTACGGGGTGGCCATCTCGCCCGAACTGGTCTCCCGGATCACCGACACCGTAACCGACGAGGTGACGGCCTGGCAGTCGCGTCCCCTGGATGAAGTCTACCCGATCCTGTTCCTGGACGCCCTGTTCATCAAGATCCGTGACAGCGGCAGCATCCGGAACAAGGCGGTCTACCTGGCGCTGGGCGTCAACCTGGCCGGCGACAAGGAGTTGTTGGGCCTCTGGATCGAGCAGAACGAGGGCGCAAAGTTCTGGCTCAACGTCCTGACCGAACTGAAGAACCGCGGCGTTGCCGACATCTTCATCGCCTGCTGCGACGGCCTGTCCGGCTTTCCGCAGGCCATAGAGACGGTGTATCCCAGGACCCAAGTGCAACTCTGCATCGTCCACATGGTGAGAAACAGCCTGACCTACGTCTCATGGAAGGACCGCAAGCAGGTGGCACAGGACCTCCGGGCGATCTACCAGGCGTCGACCGGCGAGCAGGCCGAGGCCGCGCTGGATCGCTTCGCCGAGCGCTGGGATGAACGGTATCCCTCGATCAGCAAAACATGGCGCAGGAACTGGGACCACGTGAGTCCGTTCTTTGCCTTCCCCCAGGAGATCAGGAAGGTCATCTACACTACGAACGCCATCGAATCCATGAACCGGGGACTGCGCAAAATCATCAAGACCAGGGGCGCCTTCCCCACCGACGAGGCGGCCAGGAAACTGCTCTACCTGGCCCTGCTGAATCTGTCCCGCAGGTGGACACGGCCGCTTGCCAACTGGACGGCCGCCATCAATCAGTTCATCATCATGTACGAAGACAGAGTGCCCATGCCATGAGAAAGTCAGTTACACAAAAACCGTGACAGACCCAAAAGTCTCACTTAAACGAGTTTAATTCCTGTCTCGGTTTTTCTCTATATTGAAGCCAGTCCCTTGAAGTTAATGTGCCTGACACTGCCTGCCTTTGGACTTTGATCTAAGATGCTGGCGAGCAACACTCCCCTATAGACACCGAATCCATCTTTACCACCAATAAACGGTGATGATCCCAAGATAGCCTTGAATGGTACTTACATGGCAACAAGTGTCGTCATCGGAAGTACCTTACGCGACAGCGGGATAATTGTTCCAACAGTAGAGTATTCCTTTCACTGCGGCAATCACGATTTTTGATAGTAATCACATTTCGATGAGGTAAATACAAACCTACAATGCGAGAAAATGAATCCCATGACTAACGCACAAATGAACTTCGATTTAGGCGGTCAACCGAGCGCCGGAGAAATCCTTAAACGCATTCGTGAAGAAAGTCGCGACGAGTCCGAAAAGGGGCGTTGGTTCGAGCAGTTGTTCATGCGTATTGCTCTTCAGCAAGCCGAATTCGAAATTGACGACATTTGGCGGTGGCCGGACTGGCCGCAGCGCGAAGCGTTGACAGGACTCGATGGTCGTGACATAGGCATTGACTTAGTTGCAAGGCGGACTTCTGGCGAGTGGATCGCTATCCAATGCAAGTGTTACGAAGAAGGTCATACCTTGGGTATGGGCGAGATCAATAAGTTTCTCGGAGGATCTCAGCAGGCGGTTTATGAGCTTCGGTGGATTGTAGCCACATGTAAATGGGGGCCAAATGCGGAAAAGGCTATCCTGAACGCTAATCCGCAAGTTACACAGGTCGATTTCCGCGAGTACCTCAATGTTCAGGTCGAAGAAAAAGACTCCGTGCGACCTATACAGGATCCTTGGCCTCTTCAGACAGAGGCAATTGAAGACTCAGTTACTGGATTATCCAACCACGACCGCGGTCGGCTCGTCATGGCTTGCGGTACAGGAAAGACATTTACTTCACTGCGAATCGCAGAGCAGGTAGTTGAAGACGGCCAAAGGATACTCTTTGCGGCACCGACTATCGCGCTGGTCTCTCAGGCCCGGCGTGAATGGCTCCGGCAGACAACAAGAAAGCTGGAGTGTCTTGTCGTTTGTTCCGATCCTACCGCGGGTGGACGCAAGGAGAACGAAGATATCAAGATTTCTGAGCTGGAATGTCCGGTTACAACGGATCCAGCCAAGATCAACGCCACGCTAACAGGCAAAGGTCCAACTCGTGTTGTGTTTTGCACTTACCACTCTCTAGGGCGTGTCACTGAGGCGCAGGAATTACACAACGCCCCTGAGTTTGATCTGGCGATTGCAGATGAAGCCCATCGCACGACCGGAGCGCTCCTGGGTGAACGAAATTCAAACGAATTCCGAAAGGTCGATTTTCAAGAGTTTCACAATGAGGATCGTTTGCGTGCACGTAAAAGACTCTATATGACTGCTACTCCGCGGATTTATACCCAACGATCTAAACGTAAACTAGCTGAGCAAGGAATTGAAGTCGTCGATATGGGTAATCAAAGCGTCTATGGACCACAGTTCCATCATCTCCCGTTTTCCCAAGCTGTTGAGCACGGTATGCTTTCGGACTACCGCGTCATAATTTTGGGACTCAGTAACGCGAGCGTAACCCCCGGTCTCCGTCGAAGGCTAGAGGATCTGGAAACCACTTCAAAGAAGAACCCCCCGTCAACGAACGAGATGACCCGAGTGCTTGGTGTATCTCTGGCTGTAAATGGGGTCACTGAAGGCACAACCCTGGAGCAACCGGGGAAACTACCACGCACCATTGCGTTCGCGAACAGCATTGTACGATCAAAGTGGTATGCAGACGCACTTTCGGAGAGTGAAGTTCTCAGAGCGACTACGAGGCGGATGAAAGACGGTCGTGCAATGAAGGTTACCGCAAATCATTTGGATGCGTCTCATAGCGCTCTCCAACGCAATCTGGAACTTAGAGAGCTCGCTCAGGTAAATCGAGAAGATGAGTGCAGGTTGGTCTGTAACGTAAGACTATTCACTGAAGGCGTCGACGTACCTCAATTGGACGCAGTTGCATTCCTTGATCCGCGAGACAGTCAGGTCGATGTAGTTCAGGCCGTTGGGCGGGTCATGAGGAAAGCACCCGGCAAGCGATTCGGGTACATAATCGTTCCGGTTATCGTGGAGCCCGGAAGAGATATCGCGGCTGCACTTGAACGGGGAACCGAAGGATACCAGACAGTAGGACGCGTACTCCGTGCACTCCAGGCCCACGATGGTCGATTGGCAGAATCGCCGGCTACTTTTGTCAAGGTCTACGAACAGGATAAGTCTAAAGGAAAAACGAAACCTCCAGGTATGGTTCGTGAAACACTACCAGGTGAAATACAGCAGAAACTCGATCTGGTGGAAGCCGAGCAGGGAATCTACGCGCAGGTTGCTGCAGCTTCAGGGCTCGGTAGGCCAGGTCAAATCGTGGCTGATGAAATCGTTGATGCAGTGCTACATGCAAGTGCAGTACTCCAAGAAGAAGGCATGGAAGGTCCGCTTGCAGAAGCGCTTGATTTAGTACCTGAAGACGATGGTGGTGCCAAGGGGATCTGCACGATCGCCGCACTCATGCTTTGCAACGCCTGCCTACTCCAACGTAGGTTGCGGGACGAACCGGAGATGAAGACAATCATCCGTCTTAACAGTGTGTCGAATGCGAGTAATCCGAGAGAAATGCTCGCAGGCGCGTGGGAGGCGATCCTCGAAAAGGACTTTGCGCCGGTGTTCAAACCCGCGCTTAAAGTCCTAGTAAAACTGAGTGAAGGCACAGTGATTGATAGCGCTATCCGAGTCATTGCCGAGTGTGCGAATCGCGTCGCCGATTCGCTGAGCGATCTCGGCCACGACCACGCCGGACCACTCTATCACCGCATTCTTGGTTCCGCGAAAAGTGATGGTGCGTTCTACACAAACAACCTTTCGGCAGTCATGTTGTCGCGTCTAGCGCTCAGTGAGGATCTGGTTGACTGGACTGACTCCGATGCGGTAGCGAATCTGCGAATGATGGACCCCGCTTGCGGAACCGGAACACTGCTCATGGCGGTTCTTCAGACCATCAAGTCCCGTGTTGTTCCCCGAAGCCCGTTGAGTGACGTGGCGCGAAATGAATTGCACCGTCGCCTCGTCGAAGACGTGCTCTGTGGCCTCGACATCAATCAGCATGGCATCCAACTCGCAGCTTGCAACATGACGCTCGGTGCGCCGACAGTAGACTACACGCGCATGAACCTATTCACTATGCCCCATGGACCACAGAGTGACGGGACAGCCAAGGCAGGATCTCTCGAGATCCTCAATGCGGCAGACGAAGCGGGGGACCTGCATGCGATGATTGCGCCGGTGCGGTCGCTCGAGACTCTCGAAGCGGCCCAGGTCAATGAACTCGATCCGTCCCAGACAATTGAAAGTGATGCGATCCGGTTCCCTTTACGCGATCTCGACGTCGTCATCATGAATGCACCGTTCACCGACAACAGGAAACGCGCCCGAAAATTTGGCGCCGACGCGGTTAAGGAGATGCAGCGACGTGAGCTAGGCATCCGAGACAGGCTTTTGCGAAGCGATCCTGTAGCAGGTGGTGTCATTACGACAAATAGTATAAGGACCTTTTTCACGCCGCTAGCCGATCGGCTTTTGAAAGCCGAGCAAGGCGTCTTGGCAAAGGTGCTGCCCGTTACGGGTTGTACGGGCGCATCCGGGCTTTCAGAACGCCGCTTCTTGGCCGAACGCTTCCATGTCGAGCGTATCGTGACTACACATGATCCGAAGCGGATTAGTTTTTCAGAGAACACCAGTATCCACGAATGCCTGCTTATCTGCCGTCGTTGGACCAAAGGGGATAGGCCGCCGACAGAATTTGTATCACTCCGCCGGATGCCCGGTAGCACGAAAGAAGCAATCGAAGCAGCGGATGCTATTGCTACCGGTCATGCTGACGACTGGGGCAAATCTGTAAAGTGGCCTGCTGAACGCGTCCGAGTCGGTGACTGGACTCCTGCACAGTGGTACGATGGCGAACTTGCCGAAATTGTCAATCAGTTGGAAAGTCATGTTGAGCTTGTACCGGCAGGTTCTGTCCTGACTACGGGAGCCACCGGACAAGCTGCACAAGATTCCTGGAAACGGGACACTGAAGGAGAAGACCCGCAACGCGTCTATATCTTCGACAGTGTCTCTGCCGAGATCAGACGCACGATGCTGGATGCTCCAGAGCAGCCTGTCGTTCCGGGGGGAAGACGCGCGCATCTTTACGACAATGTACTGGACAGCGTAGGAAATCTTATGCTCGCCACGCGCTACAATACTGTTAGTGGACGCTTGACAGCTCTATGGAGTGAGGTACCGACTTTCGGTTTCGGATGGATCCCTGCAAAAGGGCCTGATCGGGCCTATGAGCAGGCACTTTGCGCTTGGTGGAATAGCACCGTTGGACGTTTGCTGTTACTTAACAGAAGGGCGAAGACTCTAACCTATCCGAAGTGGTCGGTGGAACACTTGACCTCATTGCCGTGTCCAAAACCTGAAACACCAGGATGTAAGGCACTCGCTGATGCGTGGAAGCAAACCAGCAGTAAGCCGCTGCTTACCTTGTGCCAAGCAGAGGAATGCGCTGTCCGGCAGGTCATTGACGGGTCGGCAGCGGTGGTTCTCGGAGTCGATCCGGATGTTATAGTGGATTGGCGGCGACGATTGGCAGTGGAACCGACCATCACCAACGAGCCAGCCGCGGTCTAGGTGACTGACAGTTAGTCTAGTGGATTGTACTGCACCCTTGACCGGGACACAGAGTTAAGCTTCCTTCTGATCGAGGAGGCCCCCCATGACTCTGAAGCGTCGTCAGTTCACCCGCGCGTTCAAGCTCCAGGTTCTCCAGGAAGCCGA
Organism: bacterium; assembly: GCA_965207085.1. Classification (GTDB taxonomy): domain Bacteria; phylum JAAXHH01; class JAAXHH01; order JAAXHH01; family JAAXHH01; genus JAAXHH01. The sequence continues at coordinate 2,323,675 of CBDBLQ010000002.1, forward strand.
TTCGGGCAAGTCCATCAGTCAGTTGGCCCGGGAACATCAGGTCCATCCTACGCTGATCCATCGCTGGCGGCAACAGCTTCGCCGTGAGGGTGATCGAGCCTTCCCCGGTAATGGCAAGGCAGTCAGTGACGAGGCTCGGATCGCGGCCCTGGAGCGCAAGGTCGGTCAACTGACCATGGAGAACGATTTGTTAAAAAAAGTCTTGAGTCGGCTCGAGGAGAGCCCACGCTCAGTCCGAGGCAATGGAGGAAGCTCATGATCTCCCTGGTCGCCCAGACGCAACAAGTCAAAGGTCGCGCCGTGGTCGGGAGACTCTGCAGGACGCTCTCGATCGGTCGGTCCAGCTACTACCGCGGCCGCCGTGTGCACCCTGATCCGGACCTTGAACTGCGGGATCAGATCCATAAACTCTCTCTTGCCTGGCCCTCCTACGGTTACCGTCCCATGACGCGGGCGCTGCAGCGTATGGGATACCGGGTAAATCACAAGCGCGTTCTGCGCCTCATGCGCGAGGACAACCTGCTTGCCTTGCGCCGCCGCGCTTTCGTATCGACCACCGACTCGAATCACGACCGCGCCGTCTACGCCAACCTGGTCCCGGAACTGAACATCACCGGTATCAACCAGCTCTGGGTATCCGACATCACCTACATCCGCCTGGCCCGCGAGTGGGTCTACCTGGCCGTGATCCTCGACGCCTGGAGCAGACGATGCATCGGCTGGGCGCTGGATCGGCGCCTCGAGGCCGGACGGGCCCTCGACGCCCTGGACAGCGCCCTGGCTGCCAGACCGGTGCCGAAGGGGCTGGTGCATCACTCGGACCGGGGCGTGCAGTATGCCTCCAAAGCCTATGTCGACACCCTCAAGAAGGCCGGCATCAGCATCAGCATGAGCCGGCGAGCCAACCCCTATGACAACGCCAGGGCAGAGCGCTTTATCAGAACCCTCAAATACGAGGAGGTCTATCTCTACGAGTACGAATCCCTGGAAGAAGCCCGGTCCCGCATCGGCTACTTCATCGATAAACTCTACAATCGCAAGCGCTTGCACTCGGCCTTGAACTACAGACCGCCGGTCGAGTTCGAGCAGATGATGAAACGTGTTAAAACAGTAGCTTAACTGGTTGTCCCATTTTGGGGTGCACTACAGGATAGTAGCGTGAAGAGCCTTTTGACTTACTGAGCTTTTCAACATCTTCGTAACTATCGAGTTCGGTGTAATACTCAAAGCCCTCTGGTTCCAATACCTTCCGCTCGCAAAACACAAGCATTTCATAAGGCATTTTGTCCTTCTCGTCAAAGTGACAGTAGATGTGCGGGAAACCATAGATTTCGTCGCCGTCCCAGTTCACATGTTGGATATTCTCGTACCGGACGTATCCAGTCAGGATACAGGTAATTGTCTCATTCTGATCCTTTGCAGGATAATGCCAACCGCCGATTTCGTCCCGAGTTAATCTAACCCATTCGAGTTCAAGCATGATTCCCCTATGGTAGGTACCTAATAGGCCTACTCTGAACCAAGGTGAGATTCCCTTTTCTTCTCCTGTTTCAGGATAGTCGTCGACTCTCAGAACATCTCGGACGATGACATCGGACCTTAGCTGTTCTCGCTTCCTCTCCAACAGCTTGTACTTAAATTCACTTTCCCACTTGGCTCTAAGTTTAACTCGATCGGCTTGTGTCAAACTACGTTGGTTTCTATTGAAGTACTTAAAAGCGTACCCCAAGAAATCCGTCACTATCCGATACAAAACACCAAATCCAATTTCCATAGTTCGGATTCCTATGCCAATATTGGACTGATCTGAACAAGATGGCATTTTAGGCTTCTAAACTGAATCGTCTCGGTCGCTCTGAGCGGCACTCTCAAATCACGATGCTAACATCTCGCCCAAGTAGAGTTAGCAGACGTAGAAGCTCATAAAAAAGTTTTAGGTTACCACGAAACAGACGTGACAAATCAGTTTGAGACAACCCGAGCAGCATCGCTGCCTCGACCTGTTTCCGGTAACACTGGCGGATGATTCTGTCGATTCGCGTGACCAACTCGGCTTAAAGAAAATCACGTAAGCATTCGGAGTTCCAGATCGGCGAACACTTTATCATTGCCGCACTCAACTTCATTTCGTGGGTTTTCATCGATATACCCCTTTGAAATGCCTGAGTGTGCCTTCATCCATGTCTTATTAGAGTGATTTCACTATTTGCACGCAAGTCGTTTTCAATACAAGGCCTGTCAGCAATGTCTGGAGTTGACCCGGTTTAGTGGACATGTAACTTCTTGTGTTTGAAAGGAGCGTGACATGCCCAGACCCCGTACCCCCTATCCGACGGCCTTTCGGCAGCAGATGGTTGAGCTCGTTCGCGCCGGCCGCAGTCCCGAGGCGCTGGCCAAAGAGTTCGAACCCACCGCCCAAGCCATCCGCAACTGGGTCAAGCAGGACGATCTGGACCAGGGCAGGCGCGAAGATGGCCTGACCACCGAAGCCCGGGCCGAACTGCGTCGGCTGCGCCGTGAGAACAAGCAGCTCAGGATGGATCGGGAGATCCTGGCAAAAGCCGCGGCCTGGTTCGCCCGGGAGACCGAGACCCCGCCCGGGTCTTCCCGTTCATAAAGGCGCATCAGGCCGTCTATCCCGTGCGTCGGATGTGCGCCCTGCTGGAGGTCTCCCCTGGCGGCTACTACGTCTGGCTCAAACGGTCCGTCTCCAGGAGGGCCGGTGAGGATGCCATGCTGCTTGGCCGGATCCGCTTGATCCATCAACGTTCCTACGGTACCTACGGCGCACCGCGCATCCATGCCGAACTGCGCGCGTCCGGGATCCGTGTGGGAAGAAAACGCGTGGCCCGCCTGATGCGCTTGGCCGCCATCAGCGGAGTATCCCGTCGCAGAGCCGTGCGCACTACCTGGCGGTCCGCAGAAGGCCGGAAGGCCCCCGATCTGGTCAACCGGGACTTCAGCGCGCCGGAAAGAGACCGGCTCTGGGTAGCCGATATCACCTACGTGCCGACCCATTCAGGCTTCCTCTATCTCTCGGTGGTCATAGATGCCTTCAGCCGCCGGGTCGTCGGCTGGTCCATGGCCAATCATCTGCGAAGCGAACTTGTCGAAGACGCCCTGGACATGGCCCTCGAAAAGCGCAGACCCGAAGGCGTGATCCACCACAGCGACCAGGGATTGCAGTACACCTCGGTGGCTTTCGGCAAACGCTGCAGACAGTTTGGCGTCAGACCCTCCATGGGATCGGTTGGAGACTGCTACGACAACGCCCTGTGCGAAAGCTTCTTCGCCAGCCTGGAGTGCGAACTGATCGATCGCAGGCGCTTTGCCACAAAAGCTGAGGCCAGACTCGACCTGTTCCAGTACATTGAGGGCTTCTACAACACGCACAGACGCCACTCTTCCCTCGGATACCTCTCACCCTTAAACTACGAAAGGAGCTTCAAGAAGATAGCCTGAATCCCAAATGGTTAACCGTCCACAAAAACGGGGTAACATCAGTCCGTTGTTACTGATTTTTAAAAACCAGTCTCTCCCAACCTCCGGTCAAAATCAATTCCCTCACAAGAACCCGATCTTTGCGGATTGGAGTGGTAGGCCTGATGTCCATCCCGGACCATGAAACGCCTAGCGAGCCCTTGGTCCGAATGCTGATTCGCCGCGTGACTGTCTTCAAGGCTGCCATATGATCTACATGCTCAGGTCGCGAGCTTCACTGAGGATTGCCATTATGGATTGCCGCACCTGCCGAATACACTTATAATTACCATTGCGAATACGGCGGTAGGTCAGAGCTTTGACCATCAGAAAGCCAATACGACGTTGAAGGCGATAGCCTTGACGGCGTAAGCAAACCGAACGGCGCGTATTCACGTACTAAGGTGTGCACTACCAGCTTTGACTATCCTGCGCTGACCACAGAACCCGAGGAACACGTAATGGTATTTGAACGACGACCCAGCGAGTCATGGCCGAAGCAGATACCAGGTGCGCGCTGGTACAAGGTCGATCTTCACGTGCACACGATCGACGACTACGCTGGCGGGCGCATAGTAATGCCTGACGGACTGTCGGGTAATCCACAGGACCCGCAGGCGTTGTCGGGTTACGCGCGGCGTTTTCTGCAAGGAGCCGTAGCCAATGGTGTTCAGGCCGTCGGCCTGACGCCACATTCGCCGCGTGTGGGCGCTGGCCCTGACACAAGCGCAGTCTGGAAGATCGTGGAGGAATGGAACTGCGGCCAGGATGATGATGGAGTACCTTTTCGTGAGAAGGTGTTTGCCGTGTTTCCGGGATTTGAACCGTCGCTCAATAACGGCAGCGGGGGGTTGCATCTTCTGTTTCTTTTTGATCCCGAAATCGGTCAGCAGAGCTATCAGACCCTTTTCGATGTCGTGATGGGTGGAGTTCCGGCATGGGATAACGAAACCCTGCAGATGTCGGCTAAAGCGGCGGAAGACGCCTTCAAGGAAATCGGGCGGTTTCATCGCTCAAAGTGTGCAGATTGGCATTATATCGTTCTTGCTCCGCACATTGACGCTTCCAAGGGTTTGTTCGGCGCACAAAAGGCGCAGGTTCTTAAGTTGTTCAGCCATGGCGAACTGGCAGGCCTGGAGTTGGGAGATGAGAAACTTCCAGAAGACACACTTCAGAAACGACCTTGGCTTCTCGATGGTATGCGAGCATACCACCACGCGTTCTTTCACGGTAGCGACGCCTACTCCATTGAGGAAATTGGCCGGCGCCACACATGGATGAAGTTGGCGACGCCCCGCATTGAAGCCTTGCGGCAGGCGTTTGTAGCCAGCGATTCCCGGATGCGGATCGGCTTCATCCGCGATGGAGACGGCAAACTGACGACAATCCCCAATCCCCCCGACGTCACGAGAGATCATCGGGCTTGGCTTAAGTCGGTCACAGTGCGGAGCCGCAGTTCTTTTTTTAGCCCAGGTACAGGTGCCGATGAACCACAGTTAACCAGATTCGACTTCAGCCCAGATTTGACGTGCGTGATCGGCGGTAGCATGACCGGTAAAAGTACGTTGCTCGATGGCTTGCGCGTGTACGTCAGTGCCCCCGATCCTGAAGACAACCTGATACGGGAGCAAGTGCGGCATCGGGGAAAGAACAGTTTTCTTTTGGGATCCGAGGAAATTGAGCTTGAAGTGCCAGGAAGTGATCCGGCGGCCTCTCCCCACGATCGCTGGCCTGCACGCTTTTTTGCGCAAAGTGAATTGCAGAGGCTTGCCGATGCGGGCTCAATCGAGCAACTTCTAGCCAGGCTTGTTCCGGACGAAGCCCTGGAAATGGAGGAAAGAAAACTGAGCCTGGAGGAACTCGACAAGCAGATATCCGATGCGGCTCGTGGGCTGGTCGATCTTGACGAGAAGCTTGCCGTAGCAGAAGAAGATCTATCCCGTGCGGATCAGGCGAAGAATGATCTTGACGCATTTGAAGGCGCTGGCGTGAACAAACTACTAGACCTTGGCCGACAACGACAAACCTGGAACGGTACAAGCCAAGACGGAAATGAAACGGAGTCGGCCATTGACGCGGCACTGGATTCTGCGCGTTCGCTTTCGTGCCCCGATATAGACGATGAGATGAAGCGCACACTATCAGAGGCCGGTGTTGATCCGAACGAACTCGACTTGGATACTCGGTTACAAGGTATGGTTAAGAACTTGGAATCGGCGCGAAACGAGTTTAAATCTTGGTTTAAAACCATATTAACAATCGTAGGGAAGTTGCAACATTACGAGTCCGCAGTCCGGGAAGAAGTTGAACGTGCGATGGAGAGACAGGGGATCGAAGCGACCAGAATCGTGGAGTTTCAGAAACTCCACCAACGAGCGGCGCTGTTTGGTAGTTATAAAGCGAATTTTGAGGAGACGACCGCTCGAGTTCAGATGGCCGAGCACACCATGGAATCAATGCTGAAAGAACGGCGCGAACTGATAGAGGAGCAGAGAAGTGCATACGATCGCGTGCTCACCCACGTGGCGCAACAGTTTGGAACACGCATTCGTGCTCGCAGGATCAATCATGGTGACTCCCGTCCACTCGGAGCATTTCTGACTGCCTTCGCGCAGACCGGGGTAACACGGTGGTGGAATGGGCTTGAGCCGCACGACAGACCTTCTCCAGAGCGCCTGATCACATCTCTCGAAAGCAATACTTTATCCACAGATAATATGACTCCTGCCGTTCAGCGATCATTTAAGGAATTAATGACCCGGGCAAAACGACGGGAACTGGCCGCCCTCCGCAATCCGGATGTTTATTTGCTCGAGATGCGTCTCGACGACGGGAAATACCGTAGGTTGGACATGCTATCTGGCGGGCAGAGAGTCAGTATACTTCTTTCACTTCTATTGGAAACCGCCGATAACAGACCGCTGGTGATTGATCAACCGGAAGACGAAATCGATAACCGTTTTCTGTGGGAAACGATTTTACCTGCGCTTAAGAAGCTCAAAGGGCAGCGACAGATCATCGTCGCGACCCACAATCCGAACATCGTTGTAAACGGCGACGCGGACATGGTCATTCGGTTGGAAGCCACGGCGAACCGTGGCTGGATAGCCGAATCCGGAGCGATTGAGGAACCTACTGTTCGAGATGCTATCGTTCGTACCGTGGATGGTGGTGACGAAGCCTTCCGACTGCGGAGACAAAAGTACGGATTCTGAGAGGCACACATGGAATGGTCAGAAGTGCTGCGACGCATCGAAGGCGGAGAGAGCAGACATACGGAGTTCAAGCAAAGCCTAAGCGACTTCAGTTCCATCGGAAGAACTCTCTGCGCATTTGCCAATGGTGATGGAGGTTTGCTCGTAATTGGTGCGATAGATCCCGGCATCATAACGGGAACTAGGGAAGATCCAGAAAGCGTGCAGGAACGATTCACGAACTTCCTTCAGAACGGCTGCGGCAAAGCCATTTCGGGGGAATGTGACAGTCATCATACTGAAGAGGGGTGGGTGCACTGGGTCGTCGTTCCTCGCCACCAAAGAGGTTACGAGCCGTTCAGTTATAACGGACGCTACTGGATCCGGCGTGTACGGAGCACGGTTGCGCCGTCTCCGTCGGAGTTGCAGGAGTTGCTGAATGCCTTCGGTCTGGTACTTACGGAGAAACAGGTCATCGCATCCGCCGAGGTGAGCGATATCGATGTGAACACTTTCAAATCTTTTATGCAGGCACAGGGTAAGGAGCTGGATAGAGAACCGCAACCGGATATCGAATCCGACATGAGCAACGCTTCGGTATGTGACCAGCTGAATGGGACGCTACGGCCAACCCTTTACGGCTTGATGGTCTTCGGAAGGGACCCACAGGGGTTTCCGCACGCCACGAGCCTGTACATTCAGTGTTCCCGATACGGAGGTGTTGACCAGGCATCCGACGTGCTGAGTGCGGGCGAGAGTCGTGGACGGCTTGACGAACAGGTTCACCGGTCTATGGGATGGTTCCGCAGCCTGGGTAGAAAAGAGATATATGAGGGACTATACCGCGAGGACGTTTCTCTCATTCCAGAAGAGGTACTCCGCGAGGCGTTGGTGAATGCGGTGATACACCGAGACTACGCGATCGCCGGCTCCCAGGTAATGCTGGAGGTCTTCGACGACCGCATCGTAGTAACTAGTCCTGGCGCGTTGCCGAACCACATGACAGTTGAGCAGGCGCAGATGGGTGGCGCACCACGATCGCGTAACGAGATGATGGCCAACGCCATGGTCGTACGTGGGCTAATGGAACGTCGCGGCAGAGGCTGGCTCGCCATGCGCCACGCCATGCACAATTTCAACGGGACCGAGCCGACACTCGAAAACTTCGTAGACGACAGATTAGTCCGGGTGACGTTCCGTTTCGAGTAGGGGTCGAATGAGTCGAACGACTGAATCCGAAGATCCAGTTTTCTCGATCAGAATCGAACTGCAATTCCTCGCCTGCACAATTATCGGTACGAAACGCCTTTGTCTGAATTAATGCCTGCCATACTGTGGAATCACCTGGAAATTGTAGTGTGCAGTAACGACGTACGAGAATCGATCCTGCACACTTCGCGACAAGCCGCGATCACACATTTCCGACTTATCAAATCGATTGAAGAAACGATCATTGGGATTACACAGTGAGTGAAAAGGCTAGAATACAGTCTTTATTCGATCCCTTCAACGCAAAGGGGTCATGGATCACTCTGCACAAACCCGGTTACGATCCTGCTGATCTCGGATTGGTAGATAGTTATACTGTAACCAGGGTTCTTTCCCAACGAGGCAGGAGGAGAAACAAGAACAAGACCGAATTCTGGTTGCTTTTCAAATCCGTGGGGTATCAGGAAAACTTCCACTTTTCCCATACGATCAAGGTTGTGGATCTGCAACAGGATGACGGATGGAACATGGATCTGACCGATGATAGACAACGCGTTTTTCATATCGACATGATATACCCGGAATTCGATGTGGATGAATACGAACAGTGGATGCGATGGAAGGGGTACAGGAAGGAACGGGAGGATTTCTTTGAACTTGTAGACAAAGACATACTGACGACGCACACGTTAATGGCCAGGAAATGGTCCAATTGAAACTCAGGTACATGGCGCAAATAACAAACCGGGACATTAGAAGAACCGGAATACGAACGCACAGACGTACGGGTTTAAAGTTCTAGACAGTGTATTTTCACCGTCTTTCGATTAGATCCTGACGGCCTACCACTGGCTTCGACCCTACCAGATAGCCTTCTCGTAGAAACTACGGAGCACGTTGTCCGAAGTCACCAGCGGGCAGTTGTGCAGGGAAGCCGTGGCTACGATTGTCCGGTCGACGGGATCCCGGTGGTTCCAATCCAGTTGCAGATTCCTGATCCAGGTACTCAGATCCACAGGCAGTATTTCCACCCGATCGGTTTGCTCCAGGTTTTCCAGGTATTCCCCGCCGGAAATCGGCAGTACAAGCTTGCCCCTTTCTACCTTGATACCGATCTCCCAGATCGATATCGAACTGACGCCTACGCGGTCTGCTTGTGCGATGGTCTGTTCGGCAGTCCTGGACAGGCGGCCGGGATCCAGCGTCCAGAATACCAGAGAGGACGTATCCAGTACGATCATTACACACCATCCCATTCGTCGGTGGTGGGCGTGTTGATGTCCTCGTGGTAGACGACTTTCCCTCGGTGTTTCTCGAATATCTTGTCAACCGATTGCTTTTTTCCGATGGGCCGGATGCGCAACACGGGACGCCGGTTGTGCGTCACGATCAACTCCTCGCCCGATTCCTCGATCTCCCGGAAGACCTGGAGCATGTTGGCCTTGAGCTTGCTTTTCGAGATCGTCGGCATGTGGTCCTCGGATGGTATTAAATGACTATAGTCATGTCTATGGTCATATAATAGCGTCTATTTCGATGTTCGTCAACTTAAATTCAAGGAAAATGCCCGGACTACACGTCCACCGGCCGCAGATCCAGGGCCAGATCGCGGAAGTCCTTCACCCGGTGGAGGGTAATCAGGTTGGTGTCGTGCTGGTTCTTGCCGCCCCTGGCGGTGCGGGCGACGACCAGGAGATCGTCTCCGGAGATGACCTGCGAGGCGTAGCTGAATGACTCCATCATGCTCCTGCTCATGGCCACGCAGCCGGCCTGGAACCAGTTGAGGGCGTCCAAGCTGTACATGAGCATCAGGATGCGCCGCTCGTTGCCCGGGGGACCGCTGAAGCCGATGCGGCGAAGGGGTTCCCGGTCCTGCCACGGGTTGGTGGACAGGGTTACGGTGGTCCAGTACAGGCCGTCTTTCTCGTCGTGGACGATCTGGAACTTGCACTGGGCGCCCGGCATGGGGTGGAACTGGACGAACCGGTAGTCCAGGGTCTCGCCGTCGTCTTCGACCCGACCGATGGAGGCCAGGCTCGACGTCGTGTGGCCGTCGACAATCGTGCGCATGATCATCCGGATCTCGCCGTCCACCAGTACGATGTTGCCTTCCAGGAAACTGTCGGCCGGTACTTTGTGGATCGCGCTTTCCGGGTACCTGCGTTGCGAAAGCACGTCCGGGATGCCCGGGAACCGGACGTGGTTGGACATGCGCCAGGCCGCCGGATCCAGCAGGTCGCGTGAAAGGTCGCCGGCCACGACCAGGGACTTCCAGTCGAAACGACTCGGCGCGTCGCAGGTCTCGAAGGCGCGGTAGGCGTAGCCGTTGTGGATCAGCACCGGCGTAGGCGCGCAGTGGTGCCTGCCCTCGAAGAGCGTGACGGGTCCCTCCCAGTTGGCGCCGCCGTCGCGGGATCGGCCGATGACGATGTCCCGGCTCCTCCGGCGGTTGCCGATGAGGTAGGCGTCGTCTTCGTGGGTCCAGATCGTCGCCCAGATGAAATCCAGGTTAGCCGCGAGGGTCCACGTGGCACCGTTGTCATCGCTGACCAGCACCTCGGTCTGGTCCGGCACGGCTTCCTTGAGCGGGCTGGGACGAAACCACTCGTAACTGGCCAGTAGTTGTCCGGAGTCCATCCGGGCGATTGAGGGCGAACCGGCGTACACCTTCTCCGGATCGGGCGATGAGGCCAGGACGAGGTAATCTTCGGCGAGCATGCGGTACATGTATCAGAAGCTCCTGGAGGGTCATAGCGCCGGGTGTGTGAGATAGACAAACGATTTTACCCGGAAGGCATGGCCTTGTCAACATTGCCCTTGATCTAAACATAGCCCTTGATCTGTTCCGCCCACCCAATGTATCATAGAACCGATCACAAAACCCCCATCTCAATCGATATGAAGAGACCGAATCGAAACAACTGAACCGGGTAAAGCCGGGAGGATACGTACATGGCCGGTAAAACCAACCTGTCCCGCAGAGACGTGCTGATCAAGGGAGGGATCGCGACGGCCGGCATGACGCTGTTGCCATCGCACGTGCTGGCCCAGTTGGACCAGCTGGCCCGGGACGAAACGCCCGTGAACTGGATCGACGAATTCGGGCCGCCGCGCAGCCCCGATTTCGTGCTGCTGGACTGGAACGGCCTGGAGTCGTGGATTACGCCCGTGGACCAGTTCTTCTCGGCCAGCCACTATCCAGAGCCGACCGTCGACGGCGATACCTACAGCCTCGAAATCACGGGCGCGGTGAGGCAGAGGCTCAACCTGAGCCTGGACGAGATCAAGTCCATGCCGCGCAGAGACCTGGATTTCACCCTCGAATGCTCGGGCAACCGGGGCGTTCCCGTCTTCCGCGGCGGCGTGTTCAACGCCCGGTGGACCGGCACGCCGCTGGCACCGATCCTGGAGCGGGCGGGCATGTGGGACAACGGCATGGAGGTGGTTTTCTTCGGGCACGACGAGGGGGAGGAGGTCATCACGCCCCGCCGCAGCGAGCCGCTGACCATGAAGCAGAACTTCGCCCGTTCGCTCACGATGGCGCAGGCCATGGACCCGGACATCCTGCTGTGCTACGAGGTGAACGGCCAGACACTGCCGCCGAAGCATGGATATCCGCTGCGCCTCATCGTACCCGGCTGGTACGGGATTACCCAGGTGAAGTGGCTGAAGCGCATCGAAGTACGCACGACCCGGTACATGGGGCGGTTCATCTCGCGGGATTACGTCACGATCCGCGAGGAGACCCACAACGGAGAGACCGTGTGGCGCCAGGAGTCCGTGGGCAAAGGCCGCATCAACTCCGTCACGGCGCGGGTCACCCGGGTCGGTCCCCTGCACCGGATCTACGGCGCGGTCTGGGGCGAACCGCTCAGGGAGGTGCAGGTGCGGATCGACGACGGTCCCTGGCAAACGGCGGAAATCATCGAGGGCGTGGACGCCGAGTACGCCTGGAAGTTCTGGCGCCTGGACTGGGACCGCCCGTCCCCCGGCGAGCATACGATCACGTCGCGGGGCGTGACGGCGGCCGGCACGGTGCAGCCGGCGCCGGACGACCCCTACCTGGCCGGCAAGAAGACCTACTGGGAGAGCAACGGACAGGTAACCCGTACGATACGGACCTTCGAAAGCTAGGGAACCGTTTCCCGATCCATGATCATCGATTCCCACGCGTACTGCTTTCCTCCGGGTGACGCGAAAGCCGGGTACGCCGATGCCCGGGACCACCTGCGGTGGATGCAGGCCGAGCACGCGGTCCATCACCAGCCGGCGTGGCGGATCCGCGACCGGGGCTCGGCGTCGTCCGGGGCAATTGCTCCTTCGTCGCCGGGCGACTGGTCCACGCTCCCCGACGTGGATTTTCGCGTCGATCGAACCCACGGCCGCGTGGTGTGGACGATCGACGGAGAAGACTACACCAAGCAGTTCTACCCGCCCCACCTGCGCAACCTGGAATTCACGCCCGACGGCCTGATCGCCGAGATGGACTACGCGGGCGTGGACGCCGCCTTGCTCCACACCAATCCCATGCTCAACCGCGACAGTGGCTTCCAGGCCGAATGCGTCGCCGCTTTTCCCGATCGGCTGTACTCCATGGCGCCGGTGGACGAGTGGCGCATCGCCGCGGAAACGGACCGGGTGATCAAAGAGATCGAACGGGCCGTGCACGTTCACAGACTGCACGCCGTCAAGTTCAACGCCACGCTGTCCTACCGCGGCAGCGACGAACGATGGAGCGGCGGCGCCTACCGGCCATTCTGGGACGCCGTGTCCAGCCTGAAAGTGCCGGTTTTCTTCACCCTGGGCGCCGGACCGGTCCTCGGCTACCACGCCGACCTCACGCAGGGGTACTTCGACGAGCTCGGCGTGCTCATGGACTGGATGGACCGGTACCCGGACACCGTCTGCAGCATCACCCACGGTTTCCCCTGGCGCATGTTCACAGGCGGCGACCGTCTCGTGCTGCCGGAGGGCCTGTGGAAACCGTTCGAAAACCCTCACCTCAGCCTGGAAGTGTGCTTTCCCGTGCGGATCGGCGATCTGTACGACTATCCCTACCGCGAGGTCTGGCCGGCACTGGAGGAGATGGTCGGCCGCATCGGCGCGGACCGGCTGCTGTGGGGCACGGACATGCCCTTCCAGAACCGGTTTTGCACTTACCGCCAGTCCCGGGACTGGATCGAGAAGTACGCCGGATTCTTAAGCGAGGCGGACCTGGTCGCGATCATGGGCGGCACCGCCGCGCGCATCCTGACCCACAAGTTTACATAAACCGGAGGATCCCATGCACGTCGGTACCCAGCAGTTCAGTACGGCGGACGAAGACCTGGAATACCTGGCCCGCCACGGCGTCTTCAACAAGAGCGAGCTCAATATCACCTTCCACCGGGAGTTCGGCTGGGACGTGGAGGAACTGGCGGCCAAGAAAGAGAAGTGCGCCCGATTCGGGATCGACATGGAGATGGTGGCCCTGCCCATCGCCGACCTGAACGTGGACGGCGGCCAGGTGCCCAACTACATGCTGGGCAAATACGAGGAAGGCGACAAGGAAATCGAACTGGTCTGCAACATGGTCCGGCAGGCCGCGGAAGCGGGCGTTCCCGCGATCAAGTACTACCTGTGCGAGATGGAGAACCAGCGCACCGAAAGCGATCCGCCCGGACGTGGGGGATCGATCTATAGCACCTGGGACCTGGAAAAGGCGAAGGACCGGCCACCCAGGTACGACAAGCCCGTGACGGCCGAGATGAACTGGGCCCGCATCACCTACTTCCTCGAACGGGTGATCCCCGTGGCGACGGAATGCAAGGTCCGCATGGCCTGCCATCCCTGCGATCCCTGGCTGCCGCCCGGATACCGCTGCGTGGACCGCGTGCTCGGCGGCTTCGATGGTTTCAAGCGGTTCATCGAGATTTGTCCCAGTCCCTATCACGGCGTCAACCTCTGCCTGGGCTGCATGGCGGAGAGTTCGCTTGATCCCCTCAACGAGGTGCCGGACATCATCCGCTACCTCGGCTCGCGCAACAAGATCTTCCTCTGCCACTTCCGCAACATCGTGGGCGGGCGCAACAAGTTCCAGGAGGTCTGGCCCGACGAGGGCGTGATGAACATGCACCGCAACATGCAGGCGCTCAAGGAGGTCGGCTATCCGCACATGTGCGTGCCCGACCACGCCCCGGGACACAAGGATCCGGACAGCTACCGCCAGGCCTTCGCCTACGAGTTCGGCTACATCCAGGCGATGATCCAGGCCGTGATGGACGAGGGGTAGGGTGGTGTTTGGTCTGGCTCGGAGTTCACCAGGTTCGCGGTCGGGTCGGCCGCCGCACTCAAGTTGGTCGTAGCGGTCAGGTCGGCCACTCGATCAGTTGCTGGTCCTGTTTCAGGCGCGCGCGCTGGTGCTGGGCGGCCGTGAAGATGTCTTCCAAACTTGGCGTATCGACGTCTAGCCCAGGCAGGGAGTACCGCGCTTCCATGAAAAACCGGTCCGCCTGCGGCGAGTGGACCCAGGCGTTCTCCCACCAGTCCAGCATGCGGTCTCGCGCGTCGGCCATGGCGTTGGAGGAAGGCAGTCGGTCGCTCTTGCTGAGGTTGACGTTGCCACGGGCCGGCAGCAGGTTCCAAAGATCGTTGTTACGCCAGCGCGCCCACGGAAAACAGTGGTCGATGTGCGGAGCGTTTCGAATACGCGCAGCGGACCAGACGCAGGTGAGCGCGAATCCGTCTTCGCGCAACTGCTTCGCCCGTTCCTGGGCGACGCCGGTGTCGTAGCGGCTTTCGGTCCATTCGAACGGGTCGTTCGTTGAACTGTCGGCCACGTGTTCCCGGACCAGGGCAGACTGTCCGGTGGATGGGCCGGTGGATGGGCCGACGTCGGCCGCCCACCGCGCGGTGCTGCCCGAGTTTACCGGGCCAACCCAATTCGAAGTCAGCTGTCGCCATTCTCCTACGATGACCGGATCCAGCCAGCAGGCGAATTGGCCGAGCGCCTGCCACAGCATCGCGGGTATCCTGAAGCGGCCGAACCGCGCCAGGTACTCGCGCGACAGTACGATGGGCCGTGACGTTGCCCGCATTCTGGTAAACCCGGTTTCGAACAACTGCCGATCGTCGGAACCGGGAAACGTGATGTAGCGTACCGGCATAAGCTGGATGTTCTCGCAGGCGTCGTTTATGGCGCGGGTAAGGATGACGGCCCGGTCCGCATCAAACCGGGCGCCGAGTCGAAGGTCGGAAGGTGAAACGTCTTGCAGTTGATAGAACGCTTCCTTCGCCCAACCATAACCGCCCGGTCCCGAGGGACGTTGCGGCAACCGATGATGCAGGACGAGGGGCAGGTATTGCTTCAGCCAGTACAGACCGACGGCGCCGAAGGGGATTTCCACGTAGTCGTCAGTACGATCGATGACCAGCCCGGGCGCCGTTTCGGCGAGGCGCACCAGGGTCCGAAGCAGCCCCAGCTTGTAGGTCGAAGACTTATTGTCGTTCACGATGACGTGGCGCAGCAGCGGGAGGCTGCCGGTGCCATCGTCCGGCATGGCGAAGACCAGCGTCTCCCAGTCTATGCCGGGGCGTGTCAGGTCCGGTTGCGTCGAGTGGCTGCGCAGCGCGATGGCTCGCCGGTTGGCAAACCCGACAATCTCCTCTGCTGAAGTGTCATGGAATCCCCGGGCGGCGTTTTCCGCGGCGTCACCGCCGCGCCTTAGCGTAATCACCAGCAGTCCGGATGGATTGAGCAGTTCGGAGAGGATGCGGAACGACCGTTCCCGGACCTTCGGCGCCAGGTGCATCCACACGCCACTCAGCAGAATCAGGTCGAACCGCCGCCCGAGCGCGCGCAAAACCCGCAGGTCCGGAAGCGCATCGTCCATCCAGACCACGCGTGGATGGGCGCGTTCCGCGGCGAGGGTGCGCAATGCGCTCGGTTCCACCGCCACGACTTCCCACCCCCTGGCCGCAAGCCAGTTGGCGTCGCGTCCCGAACCGGCGCCGATGTCGCAGGCGAATCCGGGTTCTTCACGCAGGTGCACCGGCGCCCAGTCGGCGTGGACGTCGGCAGGATCGACTCCGTCATACCGGGCGACGAGCGTGTCGGCGTTGCGGTCGTAGTAACTGATGCTGCTCATGTGAATGGGCGAGGGTGTCGTGGATATCTAGGTTCGGGGTGATTGGACTGACTGGCGTTTTCACGCGTCATGCGGGTGACGTCGTCTGGCCGGCAATCCCGCGCACACGGACGGTACAATGCCGACGATGAGCAAGAATATGCCGAGGAATACCCATAGCCGTTGCCAGCCGTTCATAGATGTCTTTTTTCGAGTCCTTTTGTCTACCTACCGGTCGATATTAGCTTTCAGGTAATCGGTCATGGCCTCTTCCACCGCTATACTTACCGCCCGGCGTAATTGATCTCCCGTGTCTGGGGCGTCCGGTTTTCCTGCCATGCCCGACATCACTTTTCCGTTACCGAGGTCGCCGAGTTGAACTATGCGGCCATCAATACCTAGATGGAATCTGGTAAAAACAGCGATCACATGGTAGGCCACGCCGAAATCCCTTCCGGCAGTAGTTCTACAAGGGATACAGGTCACCTGGACCTGCATGACCAATCCACCCCTTTCTGGATCCTGCATATCGAAAGTGTTTACGCCGGCGCGCAGGATTGCACCCTCGGCAGCCCTATCGTACCAGAAATCGCGGCCAGGGCAACCATCTCCGGGACCGTCTACACTGACAAAAACACCAATGCGTTTCGACTCGGATTTGTTAATCAGGAAATCCGTGGAGTAATCCTGACCGTCCGCAGATTTCGCGATGGTCAGGACAGTTAGAATCAAGACAAGTCTGAAAATCATCACAGCTACTCCCTCGGGAAAACGGTTGTATCTCCCATGTCTAAGCCATATCTATGATCGTAATTCTGTGATCTTGCTATTGTAGCCCGAAGGCGCGATATGTCAAGCAATCCAATGCGCCTGCCATCCGCGACGGCCGCTGGGTTGACGGTCGCGTTTGACGGCCCCGTTTGCCTGTGTTGCTCTGTATACACGCCAGCCGACAGGAGATAACCTTGATTTCCAAACGCATACTACCTGGCGAGCGTCTCGACGACGCCCGGATGGAAGCGATACTCGAGGACTTTCATCGGGACGGGTTCGCCCTGATCCCCGGAGTGCTGACGCGGGATGAAATCGACGCGCTACGCGAAGTCACGGACCGTTGTTTCAACGATCCCGTGCTGGCTGGCACCGACTACTTGAGCGGACGGGGAGACGGATTCGTGCTGCGGCATACGCTGGAGTTGGACGCGGTATTCGTGGACATGCTGATCCGGGAACCGATCCTGAGCCTGGCCGAGGCGGTCGTGGGGGAGGACTGCAAGTTCTGCGGCCAGAACGTGATCCGGAACGCCCCGGGCCAGGCGATCGACCTGTGGCACGTGGACGACCGGGTGGAGTTTCCGCTGCCGGACGACGTGCCACGCCACAACCCTCGGATCCGCATGCCGGTACAGTGGTTCACCATCCAGATGGCGCTCACCGACATCGACACGGTCGAGGACGGACCGACGCAGTTCGTCCCGGGCAGCCAGTACTCCGGCAGAGACCCCAACAGCCAGGAAAATCCCGAGTTCGAAGGCAGGGGACCCGTTTCAGCCTTCTGCAAGGCGGGAGACGTCTACCTGCAGAACAACCAGTGCTGGCATCGCGGAGCACCGGTCACCTCCGACCGTATGCGCTACGTTTTTCAATCCCAGTACGCCGCCTTCTGGGCCTACCGGCGGTTCAGCACATACAACCAAGTACCCGTGCCGCCCACGGTGCTGTCCCGGGCGTCCGACCGGTTGCGCGGGGTACTGGGGGTGTGACGTGCCGGACTCCGGTCAAGTCCCGACATAGACCGGGTATGCTTAGCAGATTAGTGCACGATGGTCTCGAAATACGCGGGTAGCGCCACCTCGAGGAGTTCGAGGTCGTGTGACCGATCGGTCAGGGAGGTCTTCGTGTGCGGAGGTATGACGTAGGCGTCCCCCGCCTGCAGTCTGTGGGATTCCTGGTTTTCCCCGTTCAGCGACACCTCGCCTTCCATGACGAAGGTGAAGAGGATATCGCCCGTATGGCTCGTGACCTGCTCGGCACCGGCAATGGAGGGGTCGTCCGGGCCGCCGTTCGCGCCGCTGCCGCCGCTTGTTGAACCGCCGTTCGCGCCATTCGTCACCCGGGCGACCTGCACCGAGGCCACGCCGCCCGTCGCTTCGCCGATGCCCGTTTCCCTCGCCTCGAACCCAGCCAATCTCCACGGTTCCCACACCGCGTCCTTGAGCTGGTGGCGGCAGAACGTCTGTCCGCCGAAGACGCGATCGGGATTCAGCACGCTTGTCGGTAACTCGACCTCGTGGTCGATGGTGGTCACGTGGTCGGCCGGGACGCCGATCTCGATCACCTGCAGGTTCTCGGACGATTCGAGCACGCGGTGCCGGATCTCCGGGGGCTGGATCACGCAGTCCCCGGCCTTCAGCATGAAGGGCGGCCCCTGGTCCTCGTAGACGAGCTTCACCTCGCCCCGATAGGCGAAGATCAGTTGGAATCCCACGGTGTGGTAGTGCACGACGTCGGGAACGGGACCCGCATCGGGGATCCGGATGTGGGAGGCGATGATGCTCCCGCCCAGGCGGCCGGGCACCAGGTCGCGGTAGTGCATGCCGGCGCGGCCGATCACCCAGGGTGTGTTGTCCTTCAGCCTGCGTACGAGGAAGGCATGCTGCGTTTCGGGTATCTCCAGCGGCGGATCGGCCTGTACGATCTCGATTCGGGTGCCGTTCGGCGCGGCGAGTTCGGTCTGGCCGCCGGCTAGGGCCGCCGGATCGCGGCACAGGATCCGTAACGTGCCCGGCGGTTCGGAGGCGCCCTGCTCCAGCCGGATGGTGAGTCCGTGGCCGGAGAGCACGGAGATCGTCGGGTAGTCGGCCGGATAGATCTTGTCCATGCGGAACCCCAGGGTCTTCATGAAGAAGGCCAGGTCGGCGGTCAGGTCCGCGGTCGGCAGCCGGACCTCGGCGCCCTGGATATTGTCCGCACGGTTGGATTGTTTGTCGTCATGCAACTGCATATCGCCTACTCCATTATCCTTTGAAACGATACTTCTCCACGACGTCCATGTTCAACTCCGTCCCCAGCCCGGGTTTCTCGGGGAGCCGGAAGTAGCCGCTTTCCACGATCGGCGGATCGGTCAGCAGGTCGTCGCGCCAGGGCGCGTCCCATTTCTCGTCCACGAACTCGAGCACCAGGGCGTTCGGTATGTTGGCCATGACGTGCAGGCTCGCCGTCGTCGACAGGGCGCTGTTCGGATTATGGGGCGAGACCTGCATGTAGTAGCTCTCGGCCATGGCGGCGATCTTCTTGGTCTCCATGATGCCGCCCGTGCGCACCACGTCGGGCATGATCATGTCGACGGCCTGGGCGGCGATCAGGTCCCGGAAGCCGAAGCGCGTGTACCGCCGCTCGCCCACGCACACGGGCACGTTGACGGACGCCGTCACCCGTGCCAAGGCGTCGATGTTCTCCGGGTGGACCGGCTCCTCGTAGAACACCAGGCCGATCTCCTCCAGCCGGTTGCCGATGCGGATCGCGGCGCTCGTGGTGTACCGGCACCCCACGTCGGTGCAGAGGTCCACCGCGTCGCCCACGGCCTCGCGGCACCGGCGCATGTGTTCCAAGGCAAGCTTCTCTTCCTTTAGCGTGACGGAGCGGGGCGAATCGATGCGCTCCCCCTTGACCATCGGGTCGGCGGGGAAATACGCCTTGATGGCGGTGACGCCCTTCTCGGCCAGCGCCGCGCATTCCTCCGGGTTGGACGCGTGGCTGTAGAACCGGATGCGGTCCCGGCACGGTCCGCCGATGAGGTTGTAGATGGGCTGTCCGGTGACCTTGCCCACGATGTCCCACAGGGCGATCTCGATGCCGCTGACGGCCGCGATGACCGCGCCGGTCTGTCCGATCTGCTCCAGGGCGTAGTACATGCGATGGTACAGGTACTCGATATGGAAGGGATCCTCACCGATTATGAGCTTGCCCAGTTCCTCCACGGATTGGGCGATGATCGTACCGCCCGGCCAGTTCGTGGCGTCCCCCAGGCCCACGACGCCCTCGTCGGTGTGGACCTGGACGAAGATCCACGGCGATCCGATGTCCCTGGTTTTGCGCCAGGACTCCACCAGGTGCACCTGAACGTCGGTGATTTTCACGGGATTCCTCCGGGCCGCGCACGGTTCGAGCCTGCCGGTTTCAGTCCCGCCGCAGGTGGCTGAATTCCGGTTTGGGTCCGCCTTCTTCCCGGTCCCACTGCCAGAGTTCGGTGTAGGGGGACTGGGCCTGGAACCCGAAGATGACCGGTCCGTCCTCGCCCGCCCGTTCGAGCACGTCGGGCTTGACCACGCGGGCCATCTCGTATTCGCACTTCGTCCAGCGCCGGCGCCAGGGGCTCAATACCGCGTAACGCGGCTCATCCGTCTGGTTCTTCGTCGTGCCATGCCAGGTGTTCACGTCGAAGAGCACCAGCGATCCTTCCGTGGCGACGGCGGTCCTGGCGTTTTCATAGGCCGAATCGGGCACGTCCAGGTAGTCGTACCGGTGACTGCCTGGGACGAGTTCGGTAGCGCCGTTGGTCTCGGTGAAGGGACTCAGGCAGAATATCGTATTAAAGGCGATCGAGTGGCTCGTGATCCGCCGGCCTTCGTCGGCGTCGGGCATGGACGCTTCACGGTTATGTCCCGTGATGCCGCTGTCGGAATGCAGGCCGTGGCCGCCCTCGCCGGGCATCACCACCGAACCGTACACGGCGCTGAGGAGCGCATCCGGACCGAGAAAGTGCCTGATCAGCCGCAGATGGCCGGGCAACTGGTAGAACCGTTCGAAGACCCGTGCCTTGTTGAAAAGCCATTCGAGACCGCCCCGTTCGCGATCGGGGTAGCGGGTTTCCAGTTCCTTTCGTGCCTCGGCGCACTCGGCCGGCGTCAGCTGGTCCGTCAGGATGGTGTACCCCTCTACCTTCAGGTCCAGCACATGGGCTTGAAAGGATTCTTCTGTCATCTGCAAATCCGATTTCCAAGGGGAACCTGGCGGATCATCGCCCCGCCAGGTCGTCGCCCAGTTCCGTCGCGTCCACCTTGCCCTTCTCCAGGCTCACGCCGACGACAAATAGCTCCAGGTCCTCGTCCGTATGGTTGAAGACGCCGTGGGCGCTCCCGATCAGGTTGGGGACGGCGTCCCCGCGTTCGACCTCCGCGGTTTCGTCGTTCACGGTGATCCGGCCCCGGCCGTCCATGATCATGTAGGCTTCCTCCACGAGATCGTGCCGGTGGTAGCCTACGGAAGTGCCGGGCGGCAGCAGCAGGTGGCAGAGATACTCGAAATTGGTCTGGAAGTCGCGGCTTCCCCAGATCTGCCGGTACAGTACTTCGCCCCGGCCTCCGTGGTGCCTCCGGGGTTTCAGCAGAGAACGGTCGAACCGGCCGATGGGCAGGCGGTCCGTGGATTCCAGTTCGACCTCTCTGCGCGGGTCGTCGAAATCCTCGTGCTTCGGCTCGCGGACCGTATCCACGCAATGAAAGTTGAAGAACCAGGTATCCCGGTCCGTGTGGTTGTAGATACCGTGGGACTCGCCGGATCGCAGGGGCACCGCGGCGCCGCCCACGACTTCGGCCGTTCGGCCATTGTGGGTGAACTGCATGGCGTTGTCGATGCTGACGAAGATCTCTTCCGCGTACGTGTGGCTGTGTTCGCCGATGCCGCTGCCAGGCGGGAAGATCACGGAATGGATGAATCCCCAGGGAGACTCGAATGCCGTCCCGTCGAACCCGGGGTTGAAATAGCTAGCCGCGGCGCCGCCGTGGCTGACGCCGAGGTGCATTTCTTCCCGTCTGGTGTGGGTGATCAGCATGTTGGCCGTTCCGTCCGACCTGCCGGGTGATCGGTTCAAGCCGAGTGATCGGTTCAAGCCGGGTGATCGGTTCAAACCGTACACGGGTCTGTCGGATCACTGCAGGGCGACTTCCTCGACGGGCTGCGTTCCGGTCTCGTAGGAAGGCCGCCACCGGTCGTGGACCATGGACTCCTCTTCCGTCAGCCCGCACAACCAGTTCCAGGTGTGGATGCGGCGCCTCGTGTCCCTATAGGATTCAACCCCGCTCGTGTAGGGCGCGGCCGGGCGATCGCGGTACGCGGGGATTTCTTCCGTATCGATCAGCCAGTCGCGCCGCCGCGGCACCGAATTGCGGAAGTAGGAGAACTTGATCATGCTGCGGGGCTTGTGATTGAGTTTCGGACCGGCCCGGTGCCAGATGCCGTACCGGGTAATGGCCACGGTGCCGGCCTTCACGACGAGCGAAAGCTGGCCCGTGAGATCGCCGTAGTGGGCCAGGGCGTCGCGGTTGACCGCCCGGCAGTGGGAACCGGGCAGGATCATGGTCGGACCGTCTTCGATATTTACGTCCTGCGGGTAGTAGTAGCACTGGAGTTCGTTGATCTCGTAGCCGAGGCCGGATATGCCGTCCGAATGCCAGTCCTGTCCCGCGACCGGCTGGTCTATGAGATGGTGATGGCCCCCCGTGGGCATCAGGAAATTGGGACCGAGCAGCGAACGGATCACACCGGCCAACCGGGGATGGAGCAGGACCTCACGGATGAAATCCGGCGACCCGACCGTCTCCTTCGCGGGACCTTGCTTGATGTCGCGGCACCGCTCATTGTAACCGGCATCCACCATCTCGTCGAGCACCGCGTATCCATTCGCCACGAAATCCATTACGTCGTCATCGGTCATCGTCGGTCTGATCTCCGCCATGGCAGCGCCTCCTCAGTTCCATTTCTCGAGTATGAAATCGAAACCCACGTAATCGTTTTCAAGGTCTTTGTATTCGTAAAGCTTGTGGATGGGGTACTGCACCACGCGCCACCCGTCGGCGACCGCATCCAGCACGGATTCGTAAGGAGGTTCGTCGCCCGGCAGCTTGAGTTCCGGTCCCTCGCCCGGGACGAATACCGCCCAGCCGACGATCCCGGACCGCATGTTGATCGACCGGGCCGTCAGGTACATGATCCTGGGCGGCCGCTGGATTTCCAGAAGTTCCTCCAGGTGGTCCAAGTCCTCTTCATTTAGCCCCTCCCCCTCCAGTTTCTTCCGGCTTTCGGCGATCCATCGACTGATTTCCGATTGCATTTCGCGAGGTCCCTCTTGCCGCGTCGTCGGCGCGGGAAAACAGATGAAATAGGTGGTTAATATGAAAAGTCAATGGCCGGAGTTGCGTCTGGCTCTCTGCAATGGTATACGGGTTGCGCGTACCGTGTCAAGCAGGATCGAACGTCCTGAATCAACGCGGTTCGGACTTGAAAGCCGCAGGTCTTGACAGTATCCGGCACGCCGCTTAATTTCAAGCCTATGTCCACTTCACAGCCGCTGAACGCCCAGCAGATCAACCACTTCAAGCTGAACGGCTACCTGGTGCTGAAGAACGTGTTCGACGGGGAGACCCTGGAGGCCTGGCGGCGCCAGATCTGGCGGGCCCTCGTTGGCTGCCTGGAAGACCCCGCGACCTGGCCCAGAGAGACGAGCGGTCTCGACGGATACGAATACGATCCGCCCGAATCGGCCCTTGTGCACCATCCGTGCATGATGTCGATCATCGACCAGCTCAGCGGGGGCCACTTCGTCGCGGGCGACGGCATACCGATCATACGCTGGCCCGAGCCTGAGCGGACGTTCGAGATGCCCAAAACGGGCCATATCGACGCATACGGGGGACGGTGGCTGCCCTTCATGATCGGCGCGACGACCTATCTGTACGACGTGGAACCCGGCGGCGGCGCCCTGATCTACTGGCCGGGAAGCCACCACGCCGCCCACCGGTATTTCCTTGAGCATCCCTCGCACGTCGACGGCAGTTTCCTGGAGATCGAGGGGTTCTCCTGGGATGTTTTCTGCGATAACCCGGCCACCGGTGGCCGGGAATTCACCGCGAAGGCCGGCGACGTGGTGCTCTGGCACTCCTACCTGACCCACAACGGGTCGGAAAACACCAGCACCTCGCCGCGCTTCGCCCTGTTCGCCCGCTGGAACCACGAGAATCACCTGGAGCAGGACTTCAGATACGAGATTCCGGAGGACCTGTGGAAGTACTGGGCCGTGTGAGCCGGTTCATACCATGCACGACCAGGGATTTAGGGTTTTCAGGTTCAAGGTTGTGAGCTGATGTCGGATTTCTGTTAAGTCGTAATTAGGTGAATCTATGAAAGTACGTAAGCTCATAGTTGAGGATGTTCGGTGTTTCGCGGGCCGTCAGGAATTCAACATCCGACCGCTGACTTTTCTGGTGGGTGAGAATAGTACGGGCAAAACTACTGCTCTGGGTTCTCTACAAACATTGCACGATTTTTTTAGAGGCGCTCCTTCCGGGCTGAATTTCAATTCCGATCCATACCAGATGGGATCATTTACAAATATCGTGAGGAATTCAAAGCCCAGGATTAATCAGTTTAAAGTCGGTTTTGAAGCGTATTTCACCGAAACAAAAAGCTCAGTAGATTATGTACTAACGTTAACAAAGCGGGAAGATGGTGTTGAGCCGTATATTGCGAAGCAGGAAGTTTTTACACCAGTTGGTGAGATAGAATTTGCTGGCCTAAACGAAGATTACATTAGCCAATTACGGTCGGGATGGGATTCACCTTTGACATCACGAATGAGAATGAAGGAAAGCAGCTCCAAAAACGGAGGATATGACAGGTTTTGCTTTAGTGTCTCAGATAGCTGGTTACAGTCAGCAATACTGGCTTTGTTAGCCAGATATAAGACAGGTGTCGATATCAACAGGATCGTATCCGAGAAAGAACCTATTGATAGTTTTCGACTACAAGATGAAAAGGCATTTGAAAAATTCTCAGAACAGTTTATAGATCTGGTCGGTTTTGGGACGTATGAAAAACCAAAACGAATCCGTATTGAACCTCCATGGATTCATAGTTTTGCGCCGATTCGGTCCAAACCTCAGCGGACCTACAACCCATTTCGCGAAGACTTGCATTCGGATGGAAGTGACGCACCAATGATTATGATGGACCTGGTGAGAGTAAGAGAGGATTTATGGGCATCACTTAGAGGTAGTTTAAGGGAATTTGGTAATTCATCCGGACTGTTTACAGACGTTGATGTAAGAAAACTTGGAGCATCATCGGGTGATCCTTTTCAGTTACAGATTAAAGTAAGGGGTCCGAAGGTTAACATTATTGATGTAGGCTATGGAGTAAACCAGATACTACCGATTCTGGTACATATCTTAACAGATCAGAATAAAACGGTTTTCTTGATGCAACAACCCGAGGTACACCTGCATCCGAAAGCGCAAGCTGAGTTTTCTTCATTAATGGTTGGATTAATAGAACAAAATGGTAACGAGTTTGTAATTGAAACGCACAGCGATGCTATGATAAACCGTGCACGGATTGAGATTATGAAAGGAATGATCGCCCCCCAGGATGTATCTCTTATTTTCCTGGAACCTGTTGGAAATAAGGTCAGAGTCCACAACATTGAATTTGATGAGCAGGCAAATCTGTTAGGAGCACCGCAAGGTTATAGAGACTTCTTCATAAACGAATCTGACAGGTTACTGGGTTTTTCTAACTGAAAGCGGAGACATGTGTCTGATTTTGGACGCCAATAAGTTTAGTGACTACATAAATCCCGATGATTTAAATATGGAACCAGTTAGAAGGTGGATGAAAAACAGAGGTAAAATGGTTTACTCTCCGACAGAGAAACTTAAGCAGGAGCTAGACAGACACGAAAAGATGAGACTGCAGATTAATGAATACCGAAAAAACGGTAGTCTTAAGCAATTTCCTGCACAAGAAGTTGAAATGGTTAAAGATACGTTACCCCCATTGCAGTCGGATGATCCTGACATTATCGCTTTGGCGCGAGTAGCAGGAGTTAGCCTGTTGATTTCAGGTGATACTGACCTGCACACGGACTTTAAGAATGTTATTGGGGGGAGTGTATATCAAACAAGAAACCATAGACGCCTGTTAAGGAGTCTGTAACATGTTTTGTGTAACTGGCAATAGCGTATATCTTGCTCACAAGGAGGAAGTGCTATGGCCAGAGACAAGAAGTCCCCAGGTAAGATCGACCGTCTTCTCGACGAACTGATGGAAGACGGGGTGGACGCCGAGGACCTGTTCGGCGAAGACGGCCTGCTCAAGCGCATGAAGAAGCGCATGGCCGAGCGGATCCTGGAAACCGAGCTCACCGATCATCTCGGTTACGAGAAGCATGCCCCCGACGGCAGGAACCATGGCAACAGTCGCAACGGCAAGACCACCAAGACGCTCAAGGACCAGACGGGCGATCTGCCGGTCGACATCCCCCGGGACCGCGAGGGCTCCTTCGATCCGAAGCTGATCCGCAAGTACCAGACGCGCTGGCCGGACTTCGACGACAAGATCATCTCCATGTACGCGCGGGGCATGAGCACCCGCGATATCCAGGGCCACGTCGAAGACCTCTACGGGGTGGCCATCTCGCCCGAACTGGTCTCCCGGATCACCGACACCGTAACCGACGAGGTGACGGCCTGGCAGTCGCGTCCCCTGGATGAAGTCTACCCGATCCTGTTCCTGGACGCCCTGTTCATCAAGATCCGTGACAGCGGCAGCATCCGGAACAAGGCGGTCTACCTGGCGCTGGGCGTCAACCTGGCCGGCGACAAGGAGTTGTTGGGCCTCTGGATCGAGCAGAACGAGGGCGCAAAGTTCTGGCTCAACGTCCTGACCGAACTGAAGAACCGCGGCGTTGCCGACATCTTCATCGCCTGCTGCGACGGCCTGTCCGGCTTTCCGCAGGCCATAGAGACGGTGTATCCCAGGACCCAGGTGCAACTCTGCATCGTCCACATGGTGAGAAACAGCCTGACCTACGTCTCATGGAAGGACCGCAAGCAGGTGGCACAGGACCTCCGGGCGATCTACCAGGCGTCGACCGGCGAGCAGGCCGAGGCCGCGCTGGATCGCTTCGCCGAGCGCTGGGATGAACGGTATCCCTCGATCAGCAAAACATGGCGCAGGAACTGGGACCACGTGAGTCCGTTCTTTGCCTTCCCCCAGG
This sequence comes from bacterium, assembly GCA_965207085.1. Classification (GTDB taxonomy): domain Bacteria; phylum JAAXHH01; class JAAXHH01; order JAAXHH01; family JAAXHH01; genus JAAXHH01. Next base: position 2,350,716 of record CBDBLQ010000002.1, read on the forward strand.
AGATCAGGAAGGTCATCTACACTACGAACGCCATCGAATCCATGAACCGGGGACTGCGCAAAATCATCAAGACCAGGGGCGCCTTCCCCACCGACGAGGCGGCCAGGAAACTGCTCTACCTGGCCCTGCTGAATCTGTCCCGCAGGTGGACACGGCCGCTTGCCAACTGGACGGCCGCCATCAATCAGTTCATCATCATGTACGAAGACAGAGTGCCCATGCCATGAGAAAGTCAGTTACACAAAAACCGTGACAGACCCCTGTTAAGACCAGATACTTGTCCTTGATCCTCATTACTGCCACCACTTCTATCTCATCAGAACACTCGCTCCCCCATGACCCAATCCCCCCGTTATCTCACCGAAGATCAACTGGCGCAATTCTGGTCCGAAGGCTACCTCGTCCTGAAGGGCACGCTAGATGAGAAAGTCGTCAGGACGGCGCGTGATTTCCTGCTGGACCTGATCCCTCGGGACCTGGTCATCCCGGACCACTACCACGCGAACCACGCCCGGTTCAAGCCCCATAATCCGGACGGGAACGGCAGTTTTTTCGAGCCTGCCCTGCTGCCCCTGCTGCAGAACGAAGGGCTGTACGGCGCCGCCGTGGACATCCTGGAAACCGAATACATCCAGGTCTGGGACGGTTCGGCGGGAATTACCCTCCGGAACCGTGCCATGGAAGGGCGGCTCCAGAACCTCCATCTCGACGCCGTGCCGAAGGGTCCGGAGGAACTGAACGAGGGTTTCCTGCGCACGGGCATCGGGATCGGAGGATGCTATTACCTGAACCGGGTGGATGACAACGGCGGCGGCATCCACGTGGTGCCCGGCGCGCCTAACCGGGTGCGGGAGATCATGTTAAGCGAGCCGGACGGGCTCGCGCGCAACGACGGCTGGGGCAAGATCGTCGATTTCGAGTCGTCCATGGAGGTCACGGGCGATGCCGGAGACTACGTGCTCATGCACCATCTGATGCCCCACTCCGCCAGCGCCAACCACAACGCCTCGCCGAGGATCGCCCAGTTCACCCGCCTGCAGACCCTGTCGGAAGAAGAGGCCCGGCAGGCGCCCGGCCCCGATCGGCCGTTGAGTGCGGACGCCCTGGCCGCGCTGACTCCGCTGGGGCGCAAAATGTTCCGTCTGGATCCCTGGATCGGGTAACCTTAAGCGCCGTAACCGGATCAGATGAACTCCACGTCCCCTGAACCACACCGACCCCGGGGCGCTTCGGCCATCACCGTGCGGGCCGGGATCATCGGGCTCGCCCTCTCCGCCGTGGTCGCCTTCTGGGGCCAGTTCTCCGCCGATCACGCCGGATACAACTACTCCACCTACGCCCATCTCCCCGCTGCGCTGCTGATCCCCTTCCTGATCCTGATCCTGGGTCCCCACGTCCTGCTCAAGCGACTGGCGCCCGGGTTCGCCCTTACGACGTCCGAACTGATCGTGGTCTTCGCCATGGGCATGATCGGTTCCATGGTGCCCGACTGGGGCATGACCAGGTACCTGGTCTCCCTCGTCACCGGGCCCTTCTACCATGCGAGCCCCGAGAACCGCTGGGCGGAAACGTTCTTCGACACGCTGCCCACGTGGCTCGTGATCAGCGACAAGACCGACGCGGTCAGGGTTTTCTACGAAGGCGCCGCGCCGGGTTACCGGATCCCCTGGATGGCCTGGATCTCGCCCCTGCTGTGGTGGACGTCCTGTTTCGGCGCCTTGATGTGGACGGGGGCGTGCATCGTCGTCATCCTGAGGAAACAGTGGGTCAGCCACGAGCGGTTGCGCTTTCCCCTGGGGGAGGTGGCGCTCAACCTGATGGGCGTGGGGAAGGACCGGGACGAACCGCCCATGGTCCGCACGACCGCCTTCCGGATCGGCGCCGGCCTGTCGCTGGCCGTCGTGTGCTGGAACATCGCCTCCTACTGGGACATCGTTACCCCCGTCCCCATCATGGGACCGGACCTGCTGCAATTGCAGGTCCATCCGTCGATACCGGAACTTCCCATCAGGCTGGAGTTGACCCGGTTTAGTGGACATGTAACTTCTTGTGTTTGAAAGGAGCGTGACATGCCCAGACCCCGTACCCCCTATCCGACGGCCTTTCGGCAGCAGATGGTTGAGCTCGTTCGCGCCGGCCGCAGTCCCGAGGCGCTGGCCAAAGAGTTCGAACCCACCGCCCAAGCCATCCGCAACTGGGTCAAGCAGGACGATCTGGACCAGGGCAGGCGCGAAGATGGCCTGACCACCGAAGCCCGGGCCGAACTGCGTCGGCTGCGCCGTGAGAACAAGCAGCTCAGGATGGATCGGGAGATCCTGGCAAAAGCCGCGGCCTGGTTCGCCCGGGAGACCGAGACCCCGCCCGGGTCTTCCCGTTCATAAAGGCGCATCAGGCCGTCTATCCCGTGCGTCGGATGTGCGCCCTGCTGGAGGTCTCCCCTGGCGGCTACTACGTCTGGCTCAAACGGTCCGTCTCCAGGAGGGCCGGTGAGGATGCCATGCTGCTTGGCCGGATCCGCTTGATCCATCAACGTTCCTACGGTACCTACGGCGCACCGCGCATCCATGCCGAACTGCGCGCGTCCGGGATCCGTGTGGGAAGAAAACGCGTGGCCCGCCTGATGCGCTTGGCCGCCATCAGCGGAGTATCCCGTCGCAGAGCCGTGCGCACTACCTGGCGGTCCGCAGAAGGCCGGAAGGCCCCCGATCTGGTCAACCGGGACTTCAGCGCGCCGGAAAGAGACCGGCTCTGGGTAGCCGATATCACCTACGTGCCGACCCATTCAGGCTTCCTCTATCTCTCGGTGGTCATAGATGCCTTCAGCCGCCGGGTCGTCGGCTGGTCCATGGCCAATCATCTGCGAAGCGAACTTGTCGAAGACGCCCTGGACATGGCCCTCGAAAAGCGCAGACCCGAAGGCGTGATCCACCACAGCGACCAGGGATTGCAGTACACCTCGGTGGCTTTCGGCAAACGCTGCAGACAGTTTGGCGTCAGACCCTCCATGGGATCGGTTGGAGACTGCTACGACAACGCCCTGTGCGAAAGCTTCTTCGCCAGCCTGGAATGCGAACTGATCGATCGCAGACGCTTTGCCACAAAAGCTGAGGCCAGACTCGACCTGTTCCAGTACATCGAGGGCTTCTACAACACGCACAGACGCCACTCTTCCCTCGGATACCTCTCACCCTTAAACTACGAAAGGAGCTTCAAGAAGATAGCCTGAATCCCAAATGGTTAACCGTCCACAAAAACGGGGTAACATCAGGCTGAACGTCTTCGTATTCTGCTTCGCCTTCTTCATCAATGCCGAGATCCTGTTCAGCCTGTGCTTCTTCCTGCTGTTCACCACGCTGCAGCGGGGGCTGTTGAACATGCTCGGGATCACGGCGGCGACGACCATGTCGCCGACCGGGCTCGTGGGCACCCAGTCCATCGGCGCCCTGATCGCCCTGGTGGTGTGGGGACTGTGGATGGCGCGCCGGCACCTGGCCGCGGTGGCCCGGCGGGCGTTCGGCAGGGATCCGTCGGTGGATGACAGCGGGGAGTTCTTCTCGTACCGGGTGGCGGTCTTCGGCCTGGTCTACGGCCTGCTCTACCTGCTGGCCTGGCTGTACAGCATCGGCATGTCCCTGCCGGTCAGCCTGATCCTCCTGGCGGTCCTCTTCACCATCTATCTCGGCATGGCCCGGATCGTCGCGGAGGCGGGACTGGTCGCCATGGACCTGCCGGTGAACGCCAACAACTTCACCGCGGGCATCATCGGCGCCGACAACCTGGACCCGTCCACGATCACCGCCCTCGGCATGACGAACGCCTTCGCCCGGAACTGGCGGACCTTCACCATGATCGGGCTGTCCCACGCCGCCTACCTGCAGCGCTGGATGGCGCCGGCCACCCGGCGCCTCTTCCTCTGGATCTGCCTGGCCTTCGCCGTCAGCGTGGTGACTTCCCTCTACTATTACATCAGCGCGGGTTATGCCGTCGGCGCCGACAATCTCCTGTCCAAGCCCGGCGACCTCGTGCCCTTCTTCTACAACACGATCATGACGTGGAACAGCAGCGTAAGCAGCGTCTCGGACCTGGAACTGATCTTCTTCGGGAACGGCATCGTCCTGTACATGCTGATGATCCTCGGACGATTCCTGTTCCTCTGGTGGCCGCTCCATCCCATTGGCCTGGTCGCCGTGGCCGCGGACACCGTGCGATTCATGTTCCTGCCGTTCTTCCTGGCCTGGCTCATCCAGGTGATCCTGCTGCGCCTGGGCGGAGGAGCGCTTTACCGCAGGACGCAACCTCTCTTTCTCGGCATCCTGGTGGGGTATGTCCTCGGCATGGCCCTCTCGTTCCTCGTGGACAGCCTGTGGTTTCCGGCGGCGCCGCACCAGTTCGAGTCGTTCATCAATTGAAGAACCGTTTCCGGGCTAGCGTTTCGCGCGCTCACGTTTCGGCGCGTTCACTTGGCGACCGGGATCGACCACAACAGTATCGAGATGAAAACGGGAACATCCCGAAGCCGATAAGGACGCAGACATGGCCGAATCCGAACGCCCCAATCTGCTCTTCATCATGGACGACCAGCACCGCCACGACTACCTGTCGGCCGCGGGCGCGTCGTTCCTGAACACGCCGAACCTGGACCGCCTGGCAAGCCGCGGGATCCGGTTTACGCAGTGCATCACCAACGCCCCGGTCTGCGCCCCGGCGCGCATCGGCCTGGCCAGCGGACTCCAGCCCGCGCGGCTGGGTTGCCTCGACAACAACTGCTACCTGCCCCGGCATATCACGCCCTATTACGCCCGGTTGCGGGACGCGGGGTACCGGGTCGGATGCGTGGGGAAACTCGACCTGGCCAAGCCGGACCCCTACAACGGCCGCCGCGGCGACCGGCCCCGAGTCTTCGGATGGGGATTCACCCATCCCGAGGAGTGCGAGGGCAAGATGCACGCGGGCACGGCGGACGAACCACGCGGGCCTTACGGCTTCTGGCTGGAGGAGCAGGGGCTGTTCGAAGCCTTCCGGGCGGATTACGCGGCCCGTCAGGCGCGGGGATGGATCGAAGGCGCGTCTCACGATTCGGTGCTGCCCACCGAGGCCTTCGAGGACGCCTATATCGGCCGCCGCGCCGCCGAATGGATCGACACCATTCCGGACGATTACCCCTGGCACCTCTTCGTCAGCTTTGTGGGTCCCCACGACCCCTTCGATCCGCCTGCCGAATACGCCGACCGTTACCGGGACGCGGAGGTGCCGCCCGCCGTGCGCAGCGGGCGGGAAAGTGGCGGGCGTGAGGGATACGGCCGCGAGGGACAAGGCTGCGAGGGTGGCGGGCGCGAGGGCAGCGGCCGAGAGTGTAGTGGCCGCGAGGGGAAGCCGGACTGGGTCAACGCCCGGCGCCGCGATCTCTCCGGCGAGGAGATCGCCGTCACCCGCCGCCAGTACAGCGCGGCCATCGAATTGATCGACGACCAGGTGGGCCGGATCATCGACGCGGTTGAACGGCGGGGCATAGGGGCGGACACCGTTGTCGTCTTCGCCAGCGACCACGGCGAAATGCTGGGCGATCACGGGCTATACACCAAGTCGGTGCCCTACGAGGCGGCCCTGCGGGTGCCCTTGATCGCCGCCGGACCGGACATACCGGGAGGGCGTACGTCAGACGCCCTCGTGGAACTGATCGATGTCAATCCCACGTTGTGTGCGCTGGCGGGCCTGCCGGCCCAGGAAGGCCTCGACGCGAGAGACCTGGGCCCCGTGCTCGCGGGGGAACGGACGGCGCACCGGGAGGAGGCAGCCAGTGCGCTACGGGAATTCAGGCTGGTCCGCACGGCAGAACGTAAGTTGGTGGCGCATCACACCGGCGAGGTCGAACTGTATGATCTGGAAAGCGATCCGGATGAGTTGGAGAACGTGGCGGATGACCGGCCCGAAGAGGTGGCGGCGCTGCGGAGACGGCTGCGCCGGCGGTTTCACTTCCCGCCCTGATTCTGCCGGCTGCGCCGGCCGGCCGGATCCGACGGACCGCCTGGTGCATGATTCCGCCCCCTGGTACCGGTCGTGTCTGACGGGCGGCCCGGCGTTCGATCCTGCGGCCTAAAGCAGACCGGGCCCGTCGTAGGGCGCGCCATCGGGCGCGGGCTTTTGTGGTGAGACGATCTGCCGCCGGTCCGGGGTAAGGGTAAGGCGTTTCAGCAGTTCGGGAGACGGCTGGTAACCATGGCGGAAGTTGCCCCAGGACGGTCCGTACCGGTAGACCACGATACGCCGGGTGCCCGCGTTCCGACGCATGGCCGAGCCATGGGAAATACCGTCCACGAAGAGCAGCGCGTCGCCGGCTTCCATGAACAGTTCCACCGACGCGGCGATGCCCTCCACGGAAGCGCCCTTCGGCTTCATGGCGTGCCGGGCGAAATCGGGATGGGTGAAGTTGGACTTGTGGCTGCCGGGGATGACCATGGTGGCGCCGTCCCCGGGTCCGATGTCGGTCAGGGCGATCAGCACGTTGATCTGGCCGCACATGAACCGGCCGCCGTGGTAGCGGAATCCGTTGCGCATGATGGGCGGAAATCCGCCGGAATGCAGTCCGATCGCCTCTCCCGGCTCCCGGAAATTGGCGAAGTTCTCGTCGATGAACAGGGGCCCGTGGGCGTAGTCGAAGGTACCCTCCCCGCCCACGAAGTGCTTGACCCTGTCGATCCAGGAAGGATGGTCGATCAGCGCTTCGAACGGGGCGCCCGCCTCGTATATCTGCTGCAGGTTCAGGCCGTCCACGGTGCCGTAGGTATGGGCGTGGACGTAACCGTGCCATTCACCGGGCGACAGGGGCGGGATCGCGTCCAGGCAGGCGTTCAGTTCCGCCACCTCGGCCTTCGTCAGGGCCTGCTCCAGGTGGAGGAAGCCCTGCAGGTCGAACAGGTAGATGTCCAGGTCGTCCGGTCTGGTCATCGGGATGGCGGCGCCTCCAGGGGAATCGGGTTGATTTACGCGTGTTTATTCGTTATTCTCTTGACCGGAAATATAGTGGCCCCTCCGTCACGGCACAACCTTATTGACCCGGTGAAACCGGCGCCGCCACCCGGGTTTTCTGTCGTTCTTTCGTCCTCCGAAGACCGGACGAGGCAACTGGTATGAAGGCTTCATCACCGCCCAATGTGCTGATCGTGCTGAGTGATCAACTGCGGCGGCAGGCCCTGTCCACCTACGGCGATCCGAACATCGTCACACCCCACGTCGACGCGCTGGCCGGCCGGGGCGTGCGCTTCGAGAACGCCAGTTCGACCTGCCCCATCTGCGTCCCCTTCCGCTTTACATTCATGACGGGACTGTACGCCCACGACCGGAAGGTCCCCGCGATCGAGTACAGGATGTCTCCGGCGGAACGGACCCTGGCCGACGAATTCAACGAGGCGGACTACGAGACGATCTACACGGGGAAATGGCATCTCGACGGCGGCCACGGACGCATGGGATCCGCTGTCCAGTGCGGCAGGACGGCCGTGAAGAAGGCGTACCGGGGCCGTTGGCGGAAATGGATGGGCTTCGAGCTCAGGAACGGCCCCTTCGATACCTATTACTTCGAGGACGATGACTCGGTGCCCAGGCCGGTCGAAGGATACCAGACCGACGGACTCTTCGACCTCGCCATGGACTACCTCGAACGCCGGGACCCGTCCCGTCCTTTCTGCATGGTGATCTCCGTCGAACCGCCCCACGACCCCTTCGAGGCGCCGGAAGCCCTGCAGCGCAGCTGGGAGGCGATGGACATCGTGCTCCCGCCCAACGTCGAGGCGGTCGACGCCGAGGCCGCGGACCGGGTCATGCTCAACCGGAAGCGGTACTACGCCATGGTCGAGAACCTGGACTGGAACATGGGCCGCCTGGGCGCCTTCCTGTTGCGTACCGGGCTGCATGGGGAGACCGTCGTACTGTTTGTGTCGGACCATGGAGAACTCGGCGGCGCTCATGGTCTTCGGGGAAAGCAGTGGCCCTACGAGGAATCCACGGGGATTCCCTTCATCGTGGCGGATCCCAGGCACCCTGACCGGGCCGGCGCCGTGGTCGAGGACCCGGTCTCCACCGAGGACCTGTTTCCCACCATGCTGGGCCTGGCCGGCCTGAAGCCGCGGGACGCCCTGCCCGGTGAAAACCTGGCCCCGCTGATACACGGCAACACCGGCCGGTTGGACCGGGAAGGCGTCCTGCTGGAATTCGTGGCGGAGCAGAGGAAGGGCGTGGCCTTCCACGACTGGGTGTGGCGCGGGTTCCGGTCCGCCCGGTACAAGTACACCGTCCGCGGAGACAACCACGGCGGCAGGCCCTGGCAGTTCTTCGACCTGGAACAGGATCCATGGGAACAGCGAAACCTGCTGGACGATCCGGCGTACCGGGGTGAAGTCACGCGGCATCACGACCTCCTCCGGCAACGGATGGAGGAAACCGATGATCACTTCGTCCTTCTTCCGGCATACGGCCGGGAGGGTTTGAATACGTGGGATTGAACCACGCCTTATCCGTCTTCGGCGGCAGCGCCTGAACACCAGGGGAAATCGAAGCTTCCATGTCCCAGACCAGCGAGACCACCCGGCGGACCGGCGAATCCGGCAGCGGGGGGCTGGCAGCCACATTGACGACCGGACTTACCCGCAGGGCGCTGCTGATCGGCGTCTTTCTGTCCATTTTGCTGAACATCTGGACGATCCACGCGGGCTATATCTCCCAGTCGTCCTTCATCAGTCTGACCCACCTGCCCGTTTCCGCGCTGTTCCCCTTCCTGTTGGTGGTGCTGGGACTCAATCCCCTGCTGAAACGCTTCTGGCCGGCCAAGGTGCTCAACCGGAACGAGCAGATCATCGTCTTCTTCCTGGTGTTCACCGCGTCGACCATCCCCGCGTGGCCTTTCAGTTCCTACTGGATCGGCGGCATCACGGGACCGTACTATAACGCCACCACGGAGAACCAGTGGGCGGAGCTCTTCTTCCAGTACCTGCCCTCCTGGCTCATCGTCCAGGACGAGCAGCAAGCCCTAACGTGGTTTTTCGAGGGCATCCCGGACAGCCGCCCGCCGGTCTTCGGCATCATCCGAAATGCCTGGACGATTCCGATGATCTGGTGGATCACCTTCTTCCTCGCCATCTTCGTGGTCGGCGCATCGGCCATGGTCATGCTCCGCAAGCAGTGGGTGGAACACGAGCGGCTGACCTTCCCGCTCGCCCAGATCCCGCTGAGCATGATCGAGGAGCAGGAGGGCCGGGCGTTGCCCGCCGTGATGCAATCGAAGCTGTTCTGGTACGCCTTCGGCATCACGCTGTTCATCTTCCTCTGGAACATCGTCGGTTTCTTCAACTGGGTCAGTCCGATCCCCATCGGACCACTGCATAACTTCAACGTGCTCCTGGCCCGGTCGTTTCCCCCTATTCCCGTAAAGTTCAATTTCCTGGTCGCGGGCGTCGGGTACTTCACCAACCTGAACGTCCTGTTCAGCATCTGGGTGTTTTTCGTCATCATGACGATTCAGCAAGGCATCATGACGCGCCTCGGCGTGCCCGGGGCCTTCGCCGTCGTCAAGTCGCAGCATTCCGGCGGTTTTCTCGTGTTTACCCTGTACGCGCTGTGGGCCGCGCGGCGGCACCTGAAGGACGTCGTGATGAAGGCGCTGGGCAAGGCGCCCCACGTGGACGATTCAAGGGAGTTTTTCTCCTATCGGATGGCCACGCTGGGTGTGCTGGGAGGTGTCACCTATATCGTCTGCTGGCTGTATGCGTCGGGCATGTCCCTCGGTATCATCGCCTTCATGATGGGTTCTCTCCTGATCATGTTCGTAGGCGTGACCCGCATCGTGGCGGAAACGGGCATCGTATTCCTGGACCTGCCCTTCGAGACGCACGATTTCACCGTGGCCGTCATCGGTTCCGGGAGTATCAGTACGCGGGACCTGACCAACCTGGCCATCGCCAATTCCTACGCCCGGAACTGGCGAACGCTGGGCATGTGCTCCATGGGGCACATCGCGAAGGTGGACGACGAACTGGGCGGTACGGGTAAAGGCTCCTTCAGGACGATCACCGCCGTGCTCGCGATGAGCATCGTCGTGGCGCTGGTCTTCACGCTGTACTTGGGATACAACCACGGCGGGGCTTCGCAGTTTTTCGAACCCGCCTTCAACAACGGCACGCAACTGCCCTACAACAACCTGGTCAAGTGGATCAACAACCGGGAGGCGATCACCGGCACCGAGTTCTGGTTCATGGTGTTCGGCGGTTTGATCACCGCCCTGCTGATCCAGGCCCATCACCGGTTCACGTGGTGGTCGCTGCATCCCATCGGGTTCACCGTGGTTCTGACGCCGGGCATGGCCAGCTCGGCCTTTTCCCTGTTCGTGGTCTGGTGCGTGAAGGCCCTGCTGCTGAAGATCGGCGGCATCCAGCTCTACCGAAAGGCCATACCCGCCGTAATGGGCATGCTCGTGGCGTTCGTGCTGGGGGTGTTTCTGTCCTACGTGGCGGACGTCACCTGGTTTCCACGGGCCGGCCATTCCGTACAGAACTGGTAAACGGACGGTGGACGGCAGGCGGCGGACGTGCGTCGGTTGACGGAGGTGTGACGTGTCGGAAGAAAAGGACCCCCAGGAAGTACTCGACCGCATCCTGGAAAAGGATGGCCGATATCCCCGGCGGGCTTACCTCTTTGTCATGGAGGCGGTTTCCTTCACGGTGGAAAAACTGACGGTCCGCAGGCACATCACGGGGAAGGAACTCTCCCTCGGTATCCGGGAACTGGCCCTGGAGCGGTTCGGCATCGCGGCGAAACTGGTCTTCGACGAGTGGAACATCTCGAAAACCCGTCACTTCGGCGATATCGTTTTCAATCTCGTGAACGAGGGGCTACTGCGCAAGACCGAGGAAGATTCCATCGAAGACTTCGACGAGGTATTCGATTTCAGCACGGCTTTCGAGACAGAAATCCGGGTCGACGTCGAATCGAAACGTCGCTGATCTTGCACGCGGCGCGCCCCATGGGCCGTATCACATGGGCACGGCGCAAACCCCGTGGGCTACCCCAATGATCGTGCCGCATGCGCGGAAAGGCGGCGTCTCTCGTCCTGAAATCAAGGCACGCAGTCGGATGTGCCCTTACGACCGGCGGACCGTACGACGCTGTCTCCTTCCGAATGTGGGCTTGGGGGGAGCGGCGTCCGGCGCGGTCTCGTGTGCGGTCTGTTGCGCCTCCTTGCGGGAATCCGAGGCTTTCGCGGGGTTTTCTGCCGGTTCCGTCACGGCATCCTTTCCGCCACGGGCTGCCGGTGCAGTCTCCACCGGGACGGACCCGGCGTCCGATGGCGCCGGAGATGGGTCCTTCTGAGTGACCGTTTCATCTTTTTTAGCGGATTTACCCCTGGTCCGCCTGTGACCATTACCTCGCGCGGCGCCCGGGTTTGCCTTCCCGTCACGCTTTCCTCTGGCCGAACCCGGCCGTTTTTCTGTAGCCGCGACCTGCTGGTCGTCCCTGGCATCGTCCTTCGGGCCGTCTTGGGCCGCCGCTTGCCCGTCGTCCCTGGCCGCGCCCTTCGGGCCGTCTTTGGCCGCGACCTGCTGGTCGTCCCTGGCCGGAACTTGCTGGTCTACCTTCACCTCGTCCTTGGCCGCGGCTCGTTGTTCGTCTTTGGCCGCGGCTCGTTGTTCGTCTTTGGCCGCGTCCTGCTGGTCATTTTCACCAATCGCTGGAGCCGACGCGCCGTTCGACTTCTGGCGCGTTCCGCGCCGGCCGCCGGATTGCCGGGACCTGCCCGATCCCCTCTGCGAACGCCCTGAGCCGGATCTGCGGGATGAACGGGCTGCGGGTTGTTCCGCTTCGGCCGCCACGGTCTCAGCTTCGGCGTCGCCAATTACCGCGGGCGGAAGCACCCGGTAATTGAGCCGGCCGGATGCGGCGGGCACCGATTTGAGCTTGTTGATCAGGCGCTTGGGGAAGACCATGCGCGCGGTAGTGAGCGGATTCCCCCACTGGCTGACGCGCAGGCTGCCACCCAGGCTGACCAGCGCGTAGGCCGTATCGAAGTCCAGCCCCTTGTCCTGCGAGATCCATTTCACCATTTCCGTGATGGCCAGGCGCGCCGCCTGGTCCACCGTGGACGCCGATGTGATGGTAATCCATTCGCCCTTCGATTCGACCCGGGGCCAGGAGAATCGGCCGCCCGGCAGCGTGTCCACGCGCAGGGTGACCTCTGCTTCGACCTCCACGCCGGAACCGGCGATCTGACCGTCACCCACGCAGGCCTTGACATCGCCCAGCGACAACAGGGCGCCGTTGACCTGCACGGGGAGATAAACCCGGGATCCGGTCGTGATTTCCAGGGTGTCCATGTTTCCGCCGTGCCGGCCCGGGTAGATGGTATCGATTTCCCCATGCTTCGCGGCCACGCCCATGCTCCCGATCACCGGGTGAAGCGGCAGTTTGAGCCGGTCGTCCAGGTGAACCTGGTTTTCGTTGACTTCGAGGACGCGCACTTCCGGTTTCTTGATATCCTGTCCGGGAACGCCCGTCTCCGGCCGCACGGCGAACACGCCGGTACCGGCCGTCGCGATCTGTTTCACCTGGATCGACAGTACATCGCCGATGCTGGCTTCTTCCACGTAGATCGGACCGGTTACGGGGATATCCCCGGACCGGTCGTCATCTCCATCGGTTCGGGGTTCTTTCGTAAGGAGACCCCGGTAGCAGTCCTGCGTTTCCACTACGACGGTTTCGCCGCGGCTCACCGTAATGGCCGGTGAGACGTTCGGACCGAATACTTGGTGGACCCGGTCTCTGGTAACCCGCCTGGTCAGGACGGCCTGCTCCTTGCTGCTTGTCTTGGACGATCGTGACGTCCTGGATGATCTGCGAAACAAAATAGATATAACCTCTCGTGAATGGGTTGGTGGATCCCACCGGAGCGACTCAACCGAAGAGCTCGTCTCCATAGGCGAATACAGCGGGCGTTCCTCCCGTGTGAAGGAATACGACGGAATCGTCCATCTGGAACCGCCCCTCCCGGATGTGTATGGCCAAGCCGTCCATGGCCTTGGCCGTGTATACCGGATCGAGTACGACGCCCTCGGTCTGCGCCACCAGGCGCATAGTTTCGAGGCTGGTACGCGACGGTTCGCCGAAATCCGGTCTGGCGAACGCGCAGGAGACATCGAAATCGTCCGGTGTGAAAGTGTGGTTCAGTCCGATGACCGAGGCGCATTCGTTGGCCACGGGCGCGAGACGCTCCTGCATCTCCCGGTCGTCTCCCACCCAGTAGTTGAGACCGACGGCCTTGAAGCTGGCGGAGACGGCGCGCAGTCCGACCACCAGCCCGACGATGGTATAGGTCATGGAACTCGTATAGATGGCCCTTGGGGTTATGCTCCGCTGCGCCAGTTGCTCGCACAGTTCGAGGACGGCATCGACGTAGGCCACGGCGCGCAGGATCGCGCCGTCGCTGCTCGTGTCGTAAGCTTTCGATCCCTTCGATTCCAGTTCCTCGATCTGCTTTTTCAACTCGTCCTTCACGGTCAGGGGAAAGACGTACTTGATCTGGTCCGCCATGAGGTGGTTGAGCAGCAGGTTGCCGGAAACGGGATAGGATCGGTGGTCCCGCGGGATGACCACGATGGACTTCATGCCCAGCCGGGCGGCGGCGGCGGCGGTCTGCGCGGACTGGTTGGACTGGGAATCGGAGCCGTGGACCAGGTAGTCGCACCCGTTCTCGAGGGCGGGACCCAGCGAGTAGGTGAACTGGCGGGCCTTGTTTCCGCCCATGGCCAGCCCGGTCATGTCATCGCGTTTGATGTATATACGGGGGCCCCCGAGGGCCTTCCCGAGGCGAGGACAGTCCTGTAGCGGAGTGGGCAGGTGGGCCACCGGCGCTCGGGTGAACCTGCCCAGAAGGTGACGCAGTTCCTGCGCGGCGTCACGGTCGTACAACTTCAATATGGCTGCTCCAGCAGGCGAGAGACCGGGTTCCCCGCGGGGATCACCCCAGCGGGAATCATCCGGCGCGTTCGCCTAATGTCCGAATGCAGCGCCTTCGATCCTTGGGTCAGGGGCGCCCAGGCGATCGCCGGTATCGGGGTCCACCATGATGCTGTGGCCGTCTCCCTGGCGGTATGAACCGCCCCCCCATCCGCGACTGCTGAGATTGTGCCCCTTCGTCTTCAGGGCGTCGACGACGTCGGTCCCCACTCCGCCTTCCACGCGTAGGAAGTCCGGGAACCACTGGTGGTGGATGCGCGTCGCGTCGACTGCTTCCTGGATGTTCATGCCGTGATCGACGACATTCAGGATCAGCTGCATGGTCGTATTGATGATCGTGCGTCCACCGGGGCTGCCCACTACCAGGTACAGTTCGCCGTTGCGCGTAACGATGGTCGGCGACATCGAACTCAGCATCCGTTTGTTCGGTTCGATGAGGTTCGGCGGCGTGCCGATCTGTCCGGTGTTTCTGGTGACCCCCGGTTGGTAATTGAAATCGCCCATCTCGTTGTTCGTGATCATGCCCGTTCCCGCGATGACGATGTGGGAGCCGTACCCGCCCTCAAGCGTGTAGGTGTTCGATACGGCGTTGCCCCACTGGTCGACGACGGAATAGTGGGTTGTTTCCATGGACTCTGTCGCCATGGTCAGTTCCGGTCCCAGTTCCTCGCTGGGCGTGGCGAAGTAGGGATCGATCGTGGCCCGAAGTTCCGCGGCGTATTCCTTCGTCGTGAGATGTCCCGGTATCTCGACGAAGTCCGCGTCTCCCAGGTGCCGGGCGCGGTCGGCATAGGCCCGGCGCATGGCTTCGGTCATGATGTGAAGGGTGTTGGACGCGTTATGGCCCATCCGGCTCACGTCGTACCCTTCGAGTATGTTGAGCATCAGCGACATGGTGATGCCGCCCGAACTCGGCGGGGGCATGGAAATGATCTCGTATTCCCCGCGGTAGGTGTTGCGTATGGGTTCCCTGACGATCGCCTGGTAGTTGGCCAGATCGGTCCGGTCGATCATTCCGCCGCCGGCCATCATGTCCTTCTCGATCAGCTCGGCGGTCCTGCCTTTGTAAAAGCCGTCGTGACCGTATTGCGCGATCAGCTTAAGAGTTTCCGCCAGGTCTTTCTGGATCCAGCGGTCGCCTGCCTGCCAGGCCTCCCCGTCGCTGCGGAGCATGGCTGCCTTGCTCGCGGGGATCTGGTCGAAAATGACCTTGCGCCCGTTCAGTCCCCGGGCGATGCGTTCCGTCAGGACAAAACCGTTCTCGGCGAGATCGATGGCGGGCTGGATGACTTCCGCCATGCCCATGGTGCCGTACTTCTCGAGGGCCAGGGCGAATCCCGCGACGGTGCCGGGCACGCCGATGGCCAGGTGGTGGATCCGGTTGGTGAAGGGATGATAGGGTGTGCCGTCGCCGCGAGTGAGGACGATGTTCTGGTTCACGGCCCGGTTGCCGTCCGGATCCAGGTACATACGGGCATGGGCTTTCCCGGGCGCCTTTTCCCTGTAGTCGACGGCAACGGCCGTTCCGTCCGCCAGTCGAATGACCATGAAGCCCCCGCCGCCGATGTTTCCGGCGGAAGGATGGGTCACCGCCAGGGCCAGCCCCAGTCCCACGGCCGCGTCCACCGCGTTACCACCCTGCTTGAGGATGTCCGCGGCGATCTGCGTGGCCAGGGGTTCGACGGCCACCGCCATGCCTTTCTTGCCGACCACCGGCTTGCGCGAGGCCGCATGCGTCGTTTGAACCGTGGTGGACAGCAGGATGAAGCCGCACAGAACGACCAGGGCCTTCAATCGATGTATCATTTACCGCAACCTCATTCTTATGGGGGCGATACCGCTATGCTTACGGGTCGAGTGCCAATCGGGGACATTATCTTTCCTGGCGGACTATCCATTCCGTCTGCGTCATGTCGTCTGCAACGTATCCACCACGGAACAGACATCTTCCATGGTATCGACCTTCTCCGCGGCACAGACAGAAGTAATAAAGGCGGACATCCCGTACTAGTCAAGGCCAATGTGTATCCGGCAACCTGCGAAAGCCTACAAAATACACTATTTAAAGATACGGCGATCACCCCTTGCGCCTTCAGTTTTTCTCTGTTGATCCACCTGCCCTGTTGCCGTATATTCGAACGATATTTCGACCGTCAGGAATCGACACAGGTAACGACGACTGAACTCATTCGATGCCCCATATCCACAGGTAACCTTCATGCGCAAACACTACCGTCTGATGATCCCCGGTCCCATCGAAGTCAGCCCCGACGTGCTGGCCCACATGAGCGATCCCCTTACCGCCCACTACGGAGATCGCTGGGTGGAGATCTGGCGCAAGGCCGTATCGAATCTCCAGCGCGTGATCGGGACGGAAGGCGATGTTTTTCCGCTCGTGGGATCGGGCCACACGGCCAATGACGTGGTCATAAACAGCCTGTTCAATCCCGGCGACCGGATCCTGACGCTCGACAATGGGCTCTTCGGCAAGCGGCTGGACGATCTCGCCAGGGCTTTCGGGCTGGATTCGGTAGTGTTGCAGAAGTCATGGGGCATCCCCTTCGAGGCTGCGGACATCCACGAGGCGGCCGCGGCAAATCCCGGTCTGAAGGCGGTATTCATGGTGCACGGGGAGACGTCGACGGGCGTCGCCAACCCGGTACACGAACTGGCCGCCGCCGCCCGGGAACACGGCATGCTCGTCCTGGTGGACACCATCGCGTCCCTGGGCGGCGAGCAGTACCTGATGGACGCCTGGGACATAGACGTCACGGTTTGCGCCTCCCAGAAGGCCCTGGGCGCGCCGCCGGGCCTGGCCCTCGTGGCCGTGAGCGACCGGGCCTGGGACGCCATGAAGGACCGGCGGGAGCCCCGCGGGTTCATGACCGACCTGCAGAACCTGCGCCACTTCGCCGAGACCCAGGCCGACGTCCATCCCCATCCCGGCACCATGCCCGTCAACAACTTCGTCGCTTTGATCAGAAGCACGGACGATATCCTGGAAGAGGGGCTCGAGGCCTGCTGGACCCGGCACCGCAAGGCCGCCCGCGTGGTGCGGGAAGGAGTGCGCGCGATGGGCCTCAAGGTCATGGCCGAGGAACGGGCCGCCTGCGTCAACATGACGGTCATCCTGTCGGAAGACCGGTTCAAGCCCGTCGCCTTTTCCGATTTCATGAAGGCCGAGTACGGCATGCATGTCGGTCTGGGCCTGGGCGACTACGTGAACCGTTCTGTACGTGTGGGCCACATGGCGCACAATGCCAACCTGGAGGCCGTGACGCCCTTCCTCGTCGGCCTGGAGCAGTACCTGCGCCGCCAGGGATTCGACGTGGCGCGCGGCGCGTGCCTGGCCGGCCTGGACTGAAACCGAAGTTCGCCCGAC
This sequence comes from bacterium, assembly GCA_965207085.1. Taxonomy (GTDB): domain Bacteria; phylum JAAXHH01; class JAAXHH01; order JAAXHH01; family JAAXHH01; genus JAAXHH01. Next base: position 2,368,096 of record CBDBLQ010000002.1, read on the forward strand.
CCCTGACCGCCCGCCCGGCACCGGATGATCGGGTGGGCACGTCGAGTCGCCGCCGTGGGAGAATCCAAGATGATCTACGAAGAACGGATCTACAAAATCATGCCCGGCCGCGTGCCGGATATCCTGGACCGGTTCACGAACCACGCCGTGCCCCTCTTCGAGAAACACGGCATGAAGCTGGTCGGTTTCTGGCAGACCGCGGTGGGCCCGAGCAACCACGAACTCACCTACCTGCTGGCCTTTGAAGACGCAAACCACCGCGACCGGGCCTGGGCCGCGTTCATGGCCGACTCCGCCTGGATCAAGGCCAAGGCCGACAGCGAAAAGAACGGCGTGCTGGTCGCCGAGGTGGCCAACCGGATCCTGACGCCGGTTCCCTTCTCGCCCCTGCAGTAGAAGGCCACCGGAGCAGATCCACGCCCTGACGGCGAAGCCACAAACGCTGGCTTTTCCGCGTCAGAGATGCCGCTCGCCGACGCCTCTGTCCCCCTCAGGGCACGTAGGGCGTCCCCGTCCTGCGCAGTTCCTTCGTCACCGCCAGCTGGCAGGTCACGTAGGCCTGGCCGTCCGTGTTGCCGCGGCGGTTCAGCAGGCCGGCGGCGTAGCCCGGACGGGCGTCGGCGATGGTACCGACGATGAGATTGGCGTATTCCACGGTGGTGTCGTACCGGTCCGCGATCAGGGCGTTCATCTCGCTCCAGGCGATCTTGACGGCCTCTTCCCAGTTGTAGCCCTGCCCGCTGGTCAGGTATTCCTCCTGCGACTCCACGATCCGGGTCTTCTCCACGACCGGCGCGCTGCAAGGGAACCCGGGCGACTTGTCCACGCGCATCGTGATCGTCGAATCGATCTCCACGCCCGTCCCCGTCAATTCGCCGTCTCCCATCCGGGCGTGCACGTCGCCCAGGGTCAGCAGTCCACCCGGTTTCTGGGCGCAGATGTGGACGGTACTGCCCGGTTGGATCGCGTTGAAATCCATGTTGCCGCCCGTATCGATCTGGTGGAGCGCCACCGATTCCAGCATGACGACGCCGATCATGGGACGCACCGGCACCACGAAGTCGGGTGGGAAATGGACCAGGCCGTCCCGCACCGGTGCGATCAGGCGCAGGCTGCCCCAGTGGGGCCCGCCGTTTCGGTAGAAGCCGTAGGAGCCGACCTCCATGTCGAGGATCTCCACGGACACCCAGTCCCCGGCCTCGATCCCTTCGATGTGGAAGGGTCCGCACGGCCGTGAATACCGGTAGGGGTCCACGTCCATCACCGCACCGGCCCGCAGGTCCTTCTTGGCGAGATAGTCCTGGTCGTGGCCGCCGCAGGTCTCGACCTGGACCGTCTCCCCGGGTTCGAGCACGCCGCGGATCTCCTTGAACACCGGATCGTCCGGTCCGGAGAGATAGGGGGTGCGGGTAAACCGGCGCATGGGACGCTCCTTCCTTTTAGTCCGATGAATTGACTCGTCTTGATGGCTTGCTTGTCTCGTACTGAGTGTTTTGCCTCGCACTGAAGTGTTTTTGTCAACTTGCGAACCCAGTGCATTATATTCTGGATGGTATTCGATCCATAGGAGCCATACAAGTCCTAAACCTACCCCAGCAGCGGTCCGGCGCTGGAAGCGGTCCGGCACTTGCAGCGTTGCTGAACATGCAGCGATCCGTAGTGGAGAACAGGCCATGCGATTGACGAAAGAGCGACTTGCGTTCATGGATACCTTCGGCTATCTCGGGTTTCCCGGGTTGTTGAAGGACCGTATCGACGAGATCACAGGCGCCTTCGAGGCCGTCTGGACCGAGCGCGGCGGCGGGCATGACGGCAAGCCTCACGACGGCACGGCCAGGTCCTGCATCGTGCCCTTCATCGACCAGCATCCCGTGCTGTCCTCGCTCATCGACGACCTCCGTGTCAACGGGATCTTCAGCAGCCTCCTGGGGGACGACTTCGTCTACCTGGGCAGCGACGGCAATTTCTACGTGGACGATACCCGTTGGCATTCGGACACGGACTGGTCGGGCAAGATGCGCGGCGCGCCGCCCCGTATCTACTACAAGATGGCTTTCTACCTGGATCCGTTGACGCGGGAAACGGGCGCGCTGCGGGTCATCCCGGGCAGTCACCGGTGGGGTGACGCCTATGCCGATTCGCTGGAATCCCAGATCCGCGAATCGCCTGAAAACTGGGGCATCGAAGGCTGGGAGGTGCCCGCCGTGGCCATCGAGACGCAGCCCGGCGACATCGTCGTATTCAACCAGAACACCAAGCACAGCGCCTGGGGGGGCGGAGACCGGCGGAGGATGTTCACGATCAACTGTACGGCCCGGTTCGCCGAAGAGGATATCCAGTTCCTGAAGAACGAGATCGCCGCCGGCGCCCGCTTCTGGCTCGACAGCGTCTACGGCGAGGCCATGCTGGAGACGGCCGGTCCGGTGCGCATGAAACACCTGGAACAGCCCCTGGCGCACCAGGACCACCTTGTGGAGGAGGTTCGCAAGGCCAGGCTGCGGATGGCGGAGCCGTCGCGGGGATAGGGCGCGGTCGTGCTGGCATAAGGGTACAGTGCGGTCGCGCGGCCGTCGGCGACTGCAAGGAGGGCAGGCGTTCCGAATTACCGCCAGTCCTGCCGGCCACGGACCTGCAGCAGGAACCGGCGGGCGTTGCCGGAGAAATGGTCCTCGATCTCCCTGGGCGTCAGTCCCAGCATGTCCGCCACCTGTTTCTCATGCCGTAGCTGCTCGTAGATGACCAGCGTCGCCCGCGAATCGCAGTGGGGCGTCGTTTCCGTCGTGCCCTCGTAGTAGGTCCACGCCCGACCGTAAGTGACGTACTTGCCCCGGGCGCATCCCGCCACCACGTTGTCCGATCCGAACATGACGCGCGAGCGGTCCTCGTGCTTCATCAGCAGGTACTGGGTGTAGAGGTCGTTCACGGCCGAGGTGTCGTACCAGATGTTGGGCAGGCCGGTCAGGAACTGGATGGCGCGCTCCATCATGAAGCAGTTGAAGGCCCGGGCGCAATGGGCGAGGATCCACTGGGCGCGGGGATAACGCTTCGTGTAATCGGCCAGGTCCCGTTGGTTGTCCGCGTCCGCCGGCCCCTCGGGCTTGGACATGTGCATGGTGATGGCCAGTCCGAGGTCGTGGGCCACCTCGATGAAGGACTCGGGCAGGAAGTCGCGGATGCGGCAGTGGGTGGGGTCCGGCGCGAAGGTCCGGTAGGGTTTGAGGCCGAAAAAGCCGTGTTTTTTCACCTGCGCGGCCACGTATTCCGGCGTCATGTCGGGGGTGACCATCATGTTGATCGCCGATTCGGGATCCTGCTTCATCTCCTCGGCCATCCAGTCGTTGTGGCCTTCCGTATCGATCCCCCCCGGGATCGGCGTACCCAGCAGCAGGTAGTGCATCTTGCGGCCCGGATACAGCTTCTCCGCCCAGGCCAGGTGGTCCTGGTAGTCGATCTCCACCCGGAGCCCGGTGGGGTTCGGGGGAAGCTTTCCCCGGTGCTTTTCCGACCACATGTGCACGTGCATGTCGTAGATCGTATCCGGCACGTAGTCGTCGAGTTCCTCGTCCCATATGCCCCGGTCGAAATCCTGGTAGTCTAGTCCGCTCATGGAGACTCCTCGCGATTGCAGGGGATAGCCGTATGACGTTGCGACAAATGCGGCCCCGTCTCGGCCGCGTGATATTGAAATTCCTGGAGTTGAATCTTGTGAGACCGGATCAGTGTACCCATATCGCGCACCCTTTTCAAGATCAAAAGAAACTTTGACTTTCCATCATGCCTGACGCACATTTCCCCCGAGATAACATGCTGACAGATCGCCATCTATTACGGAGGTTATCATGGCTGACGGACAAGACATGAACCGGCGAAATTTCCTGCGAAATACGGTGCTCGGAGGGGCGGGCGTTTCGCTGATCGGCACGCCGGCCTGGGAAGCGGCCGCCCAGATGGTCAACGGTACCGCGATGCAACAGGTGAACGGCGTCGGACTCGACGATCCCACGCTGGTTCAGCTCAGCATAAACGAGAATCCCCTGGGCGCCTCGCAACGGGCCATCGAGGCGGTGGCCGGCAAGATGTTCGGCATGAACCGGTATACCATGCACGACCGGCTAGAGGAAGCCCTCGCGGCCCATCACGGTGTCGACGTCGAATCCGTCGTCCTGGGCGTGGGCTCGTCGGAGATCCTGCTCACGGCTACGCTGGCAGCCTTCTGGGAAAACCCGGGAAACGCGGTCACGGCCTTCCCGTCCTACCGGTCCATACCGAGGACGGCGGAGGAACTCGGACAGGCCGTCAAGAAAGTGCCGCTGACCGGGGACTGGCAGATGGACCTGGACGCCATGGCGGCGGCGGTGGACGGGAATACCCGGATCGTCAGCATCTGCAATCCAAACAATCCCACCGGTCAGATTCTCGATCCGGCCGAACTGGAACGGACGATCCGGGCCATGCCGAAGGACGTCATCGTCTGTGTGGACGAGGCCTACATTCAGTTCGTGGACGATCCCGATTATCCGTCCATGATTTCCCTGACGAAGGAAGTGGAGAACCTGCTGATATCCAGGACCTTTTCGAAGGCCTACGGACTCGGCGGCATGCGGGTCGGTTACGGAGTCGCCCACCCCGCGCTGCTTGAACGCATGGGGCGGTTCAGCATCGGCATGCTCAACAAGAACACCCTGTCCACCGTGGCCGCCCTCGCGGCGCTGGACGACCAGGAACATGTCCGCCGGTCGGTGGAATCCACGCGCCAGGGCAAGGCGTACCTGTACGCGGAACTCGAGGCGATGGGATACAGCCCGATCCGGACGCAGACGGTTTTCGTCACGGTGGAAGTCGGTCCCAACGTGAACACGCTGATCGACCGCCTGTGGGAGAATAAGGTCTACGTTCGCCAGGCCTTCGACATGGAAGGCTTCATGCGCATATCGGTCGGCCTGCCGCGGGAGAACGAGGCCTTCATCTCCGCCTTCAAGCGGGAACGCAGCGCGTTGTAGGCGCGCGGCCATGCTCGCGGGACAACCGGGCGCGCGTTTCGGCGTGTCAGAAAGGTACTGATTCCAGATGAAGTACCCCAATCCGCTGAAACAGCGTATCCGGGACGGCGAACTGCTGCTGGGCACGGTCCTGCCCGCCCACGATTCGTTCACCGCCTCGGTGGTATGCCGTTCCGACATTGATTTCCTCTGGATCGACACCGAGCATTCCGCGAGCGCCGTGGAAGACCTGGATATGGTCCCGGTGATTGCGCGCCAGAGAGACGTGGCGCCCATGATCCGCGTCGCCTGGAACGACCCCGCGCTGATCAAGAAGGCCTATGACATCGGCGCCGTCGCGGTGATGATCCCCCAGGTCAATACGGCCGAAGAGGCGGAACGGGCGATGCAATTCGCTCGATATGCGCCGGAGGGCCAGCGCGGCGTATCCCCGTACTGGGCCATGATGGCCGGGTTGGAATTCAACCACGTGGCCAAAACGGCCAATGAGGAGACCGTCACCGTCCTGCAGATCGAGAGCGTCGCAGCCCTCGACAACCTGGACGAAATCAAGCAAGTGGAAGGAATCGACGTCCTCTTCATGGGACCCACGGACCTTTCCGCCACCATGGGGATGATCACGGAGACCGAGTCGGCCGAGGTGCAGGCGGCCGTCCGGGAATTGCCCCGGCGACTCGAGGGTACGGGCATCATGGCGGGCACCACGCTGGACGACCTCCAGGACATCCGGCAGAAAATCGAGTGGGGCTACCGTTACATCAACGTCGGCAGCCCGTTGGGCTATGGAATGCGCGTACTGAAGGACAACCTGGATGCGTTGCGGAGCGGATGACGGACGATTTGCGGCGACCGGGAGGATACCGCGATGATTGGCGAAGAACAGGTCCGGATATTCCACGAGCGGGGTTGGCTGGTCGTAGAGGGCGTCTATTCTCCCGATGAAGCGGACGAGGTGGCCCGATTAGCCGTGGAAACGGCGGATTCCATGGACGTAGAGGAATCCATGGCGGGCTACCTGCTGGACCGCTCCGAAACAGGTGAATCTGCACCCCGAAAAATCGACAGTCCCTACCTGCGGAATCCGTTGTTCCGCGATTTCGCCCTGGATGGCCGGCTCCGGGGTATCCTTCAGCAGCTCACTGGTGAAGAACCCTTGCTCAAGAGCGACCAGCTTTTCATGAAACCGCCGCGGTTCGGCTCGGAGAAACCCTACCATCAGGACAACTTCTACTTCCGGTGCACGCCGGGCGGCCACGTCATAACGGCCTGGGTCGCCCTTGACCACGTGGACGAGGAGAACGGCTGCCTCAGGTACATATCCGGTTCGCACAAAAAGGGCATCATCGACCACGTGGAGGTTCCCGGCCAACCCTACAACCTGGCGCCTCCCGACGACCTGATCGACTGGGACAAGGAAGCCTCCGCGCCGGTGCGCAAGGGCGGCGTGGTCTTCCACCACTCGGAAACGCTCCACTCGTCGCGCCGCAACACGTCGGACCGCTGGCGGCGCGGCTACGCGACGCACTGGGTCACCGCGTCGGTCACGAGCGAAACGGACAACCTGGACAGCGCCTACTTTCGCAGCGACGACTATGCAGAGCACGTGCGTGCGGTCGATCAGCGGAAGGACGGCGCGACAGAAGTTGGGACTACGGTACGAAGCTAAGGGTAATGCGCCGTCCAGATCTATCGATCGTCCTCAGATAGGCTCGTCTTTCTCCATCAAAAGTAACTCGCCGATCACGCGTTTGTGCCATCGTCTCGTGTATGCCGGGCGCAGGGTGGTTCTTGACCGGTTTCCGACATTATCGAGGAGGTCTTCGAGCGATACCAGTCGCTGCCGGAACCCAAGTCGGACGCCGCAACGAAGACTTGCCCGGTCGGGACCGCACAAGACCCATGCGTCGGTCCTGCTCAGTGCATGGGCCCAAAGCGAAGCCTCTCCCCTGTCCAGTGTGATACCTGTGATTCGAATGGCCAATGCTGCGCGTTCGCGGTTTTCGACCGCATGGACCGCTTTCAGGGAATTGCGCAATTCACCTTCATGGATTTGCAACTCCGCCCTGCGGCGTTGGAAACCGACCTGCGTTTCAGCGACGCAATCCTCGACGGTTTCCACCGGGTAGCCACCAGACAACGCTCGCCACGATCCCGTCCTGTGGGTCTCCAGTATGATGTTCGTATCGACCAGCACGGTACCCTGATGCCGGACCATGACGCCTCACAGTTCAATTGTGCACTGGACGTCATGTGCTTCGAAGAGATCCACGAGGTCCTCGACATTCTGGTCAAGCAATCCAGCGACACCACGTACCGAGACGAAGCCCCTCTCGATCGCTAGTCCGAGAACCTCCATGAACGGTCTCGAGAACAGGGCGGGCAGGATGTTCTCGGCCATTTCTGGTCTGTTGTTGCGCAAAGCCGCATCCGGCAGGGAACGCGCGACCACGGGTTTCAGTTCGCCAAGTGCGACCAGCCTCCATCTCAATGCCGAGGCCGTCACGCGCAACTCGTTCGCCACCGTGTGTAGTTTCCGGATTAACTTATTTTCGTAGAGGTCCGACCAACTACCGAATCTCGCCAGGATGGCGGCCGGCATCAGAACGGCCGCCGCGAAGTTGTTGGTGAGATGCTCGGCACGGTTGCCTCCGGTCTCCATCGCATCCTCGGAGTGTTCGGGCGGCATCGCATCCCAGGTCAGAATGTGAAACAACTCATGGGCGAGATCGAAGTGGCGGCGTCCGATGACTTCACGTCGTGCGATCAGCACCGCGTCGAGATCGGGCAGACGGCACGCCGCACCCGAGATGCCGCGCTCGGTGTCCATCATGAGTACCAGGATGCCGAGTTCGCGTTCCATGACTTCCATGAGGCGCACGGCGGGGACTTCACCTAGATCGAACTCGTTGGCGAACCGCTCGCCGGCCGCCATAGCGTCCTCGTAACTCGCGTGGCGGGTAATACCAAGCGCCCGACGCATCAGTGGGGTTTCGTATCCGACCTGTGGCGCCAGCGTGCGGTACGCGCCGATCCAGCGACCGGCGATTTGTTCGCAGGCCTCGAGCCGTTCAACTTCGACGTCGGTCTGTCGCCAGGAAAAGTGTCCTTCGCCCGCCAGCAGGAACGGGTCGGTAAAGTACTCGAGCGGTGCGCCCAGTCTTTCGACGGCGAGCAGCAGTTCCTCCGCCGTCACGCGTCTGGCGCCCGTCTCGATGGCCGATACCGTCTGCCGATCCCTGAAGCCGAATAGGTTCGCTACGCTTTCCTGCGATAGCCCGCGTTCCTCTCGCAACGCCTTGAGCCGCCTGCCGATAAGCCCTGTCGTCATCTGTACTCTCCCGCGATTGGATAACCTTGCGATTTTATATATGCAATGTTTTAATGCAAATTACAATATGTTTTAGATGCCACCTCAGGATTTCTTCCAACCCAGTAGGTATTCATCCGCCGTGAGTGGGGGGAATTGTCATGCGTCCTCTTTCGGTTTGATTACATACCTTGAAATGTGTATTTTTGGCAGGTTAGGCAAACTGCAATATCACAATAAGGAATGTGATACATCAGGCTACTATTGATCACCCGTGAGGGAAGTAACCAGGGAGTGTTTGAATGACGACCGCATCGGCGAAAGGAACCATCACCGATACCATGTGGTCGGAGACGGCATCGATTTACGACGCCATACTCGCCCATCCCTTCATCAAGGGGCTTACCTCAGGCGACCTCGACCGTTCGGCTTTCGAATTCTACACAGTCCAGGACGCGCTGTATCTCAAGGACTACGCCCGGGCCCTGAGTCTCGCCGCGGTGAAAGCGCCGGACGAGGACACCATCATCCTCTTCAACGAGCACGCCAAGGGGTGTCTCGTGGAAGAGCGAGCCATGCAAGAAAACTTCTTCGACGTCTTCGGCCTGTCGTCGGAAGAGGTCTGGGCCACGCCCAAGGCGCCGGTATGCCAGGCCTATACCAGCTACCTGCTTTCCGTGGCCTACGGCCGGCCTTTCCACGAGGTCGTGGCCGTGGTGCTCCCCTGCTACTGGATCTACTGGGAGGTGGGCAAGGCACTGGCGGAGAAGGGATCTCCCGATCGCATGTACCAGCAGTGGATCGACACCTACGCCGGCGAGCAGTTCGCCGATTGCGTCGTCGCCGTCCTCGAGATCACGAACCGGGTCGCGCGGGGACTCCCCGCGGACGACCGCGAGGCCATGCTGGGGCACTACATCACGACCAGTCGGTACGAGTGGATGTTCTGGGACATGGGGTATCGGAAGGAAGCGTGGCCGGTGTGATAACAGGCGTTGTCCCAAGCGGGGGGTGTTTGCCATCCACCTAGTGACGAGCGAAGGAACCTGTACTCGCAGTTCAAAGGTGGCCCCGTTAAAGCTCAACGACATTGCTTCCCTTAGTGCAATTTCCAAAAAAACATTACCAGCTCGGACGGTGTTGCCGTCTTACGGTGGGGAAGCCATGCCGACGGTGCTGCATGAAGTTGCTGAGGCTATGCTTGACCGTGTAGACTTTGAGTACGGCTACTGCATAATACCTTCTCTGAGTGCAACTGAACTTTTTTATTGACTTCATCTCCCATTGAATGCTATATTGCAAATATATCATATATAACATTCAATCTCATCTGTTTGTAGTGTAGAAGGTATGGTAATCGACGCTCTAGTCACTAGAGATCACAGCAAAACTGCAAGGGTTAAATTATGGCAAGACAGCATGTGAATCATGGCGATATCGCGAGGTTCGCCCAAGAGAGAGTGAACCTGCCGAGAGACAAGGCGAACGAGTATCGATCCCAGGCTCGTCGCGTCCGGGAGAAGCTCGATGAATATCTGAGCGAGAATCCCGATTTCACTCTAAAGAAGATGCTGCTATCGGGTAGTCTTGCAAAGGGTACAGCGCTTCATTCGCTGAATGATATTGACCTGGCCTGCTACATCAGCGGTGCTGACACACCCGATGGAGTGAACGAACTGCTTGAGTATCTGGTTGAACGTCTCCGAGATGCCTTTCCAAACTTCAGTCCAGACCAAGTACAGCCCCAGACCTACAGTGTCACCGTCTCCTTCCGAGGAACAGGGCTCGATGTTGATGTGGTACCGGTCCTCTACGATGGGGACCCACAGTGGTACGGGAGGCTTGTCAGCCAAGATGACGGCACCTTTCTCAAGACCAGCATCCCCCTTCATCTCGAGTTTATCGACAAGCGCAAGAAGGCTCAGGAGCAGAATTTCGCCCAAGTGGTACGTCTGATAAAGTTCTGGGCAGGGAGGATGAAAGAAGAGCGTGCAGGTTTTCGGTTCAAGTCTTTCATGATTGAGATGATTCTCTCACATCTCTGCGACCAGGGACTTGACTTTTCCGATTACCCTGAGGCGCTTCAGCACTTCTTCACTTACGTTGCCCGTTCCGACATGCGTGAGAAGATCATCTTCACCGACTATTACCAAGCATCAGCGGTTGGCCAGTTTTCCGATCCAGTGCAAATCATTGACCCTGTGAATAAGAAAAATAACGTTGCCAGCCTTTATACAGCTGCGCAGGCTGCCGCAATCGTCGAGGCAGCCCTTGATGCTGGCGATGCAATAGACGCCGCCCTTGCTGCACCGACAAAGCAGGAGACCGTCTACTACTGGCGAAGGGTCTTTGGTCCTTCGTTTCAAGTGTGAGGAGAAGATGAGCTACAGTTATACGATTTCAGACACCGTAACGTTCACCCGTACCCATGCTAGGCATCTTGCGGCGAAGGTCGCGACCGACCTTAAGCGGATGCAGAGGTTTTACAACCAGCCGCCCGACAACAGGATCGATGATTTCGAAATAGAGGTCATCGAGTTCCTCAAGGAGGGATTCCTCGATACTGTAGCCTACGGTTTTCGGAGCAACGGCTACTGGATTGAACCGACACTGATCTACACCGCGCGTGATTTAATGGGTATCAATGTCGACGACAATGATCCCGGACGGGTTCGACCTGGTGCCAAGATAGCCGGAGCGTTCTTTCACAGCTACCTAACCTATAACTCCACGTGGAACCAGCTGACGTGGCAGCAGCAGCAGGAGTTCGCCAAAAGGCTCCCCTTTCAAAGAACCGCCGGTGCAGAACCCGGCATCAACGGATTCTGGAGCCGCGACCTGACCTACTCGGCGGGTGGTCGTGCTCTTGACCGTGCCAGCTTGAGGAGCTACCGGTGACGACTCAGTCCTCTATTGACGAACTGTTTGATCGTTGCATCACCTTTCCGGATGTTGAAGCGCGTGAGCGTCTGCACCGCCTTGTTGGGCTGGAGGATCATAAGACGCGCTTGTCGAAGATGCTCGGATTGCTCATCAACCCGTCCAGTCTGGAAGCATGGTTGAGCAAGCACCATCCCGGTGCCAGGGGAGTGATCGACGCAGTCTTGAGGAGACCGCCTCTCGTTGTGCTCGCCGGGGACGTCGGATCCGGGAAATCTGAGCTCGCGGAGACCATCGGCGACGAAGTGGCTCGTCGGGAGGACGTCAGCATCACCTTGTTCCCCATGAGTCTCTCTACTCGCGGTCAGGGACGTGTCGGTGAGATGACCCAATTGTTGTCCGCCGCTTTCGATTACGTCCAAGAGGAAGCCCTGAAGCGTAAGGGCGTTAACGAAACCTCACGAGGAGCGGTCCTTCTCCTGGTGGACGAAGCCGATGCCATCGCCCAATCTCGCGAGGCGGCACAAATGCATCATGAAGACCGCGCTGGTGTGAACGCCTTCATCCGAGGGGTAGATCGCCTTGCCAACAGCAAGCTCCCCGTTGCCGTAATCATGTGCACGAATCGACCGGGTGCCTTGGACCCGGCAATACAACGCCGTGCAGCAGACATATTGCCATTTGCCCGTCCAGACACCGAGCAACGTGCCGCCGTGCTTGAGCCATCGCTTCGCGAGTTGGGTTTTTCGGATACACAGATTGCTGCTGTAGTCAATGCTACTGGAGCACGCCAAGAAGGAGGCTACGGCTTTACGTTTTCGGACCTGACGCAACGACTGCTTCCAGCCATTGTGCTCAACGCTTTTCCCGAAAGTGCGGTTAAGCCGAACCAAGCGATTGAGATTGCTCGAGCCATGGATCCGACAGCACCATTTCAGGAGGCGCATCATGAGTGAATGGTCACTAGAGCGGATTCTTGCTAATCTTCATGACGACATCCAGCGACGCTTGGAAACAACTCGTCAGAGCTTCGCACATCCAGGCACCAAGGGAGACGCAAGCGAGACTGTGTGGATAAGCCTTCTAAACACGTACTTGCCTCAGCGTTACCAAGCTGCCAAAGCGCATGTGGTGGATAGCAAGGGGATATTCAGCGACCAGATCGATGTAGTCGTATACGACCGTCAGTATACACCTTTCATCTTCCGGTACGAGGAGCAGATCATCATTCCTGCAGAGAGTGTTTACGCCGTATTCGAGACTAAGCAGACGCTCAATGCGAAGCACATCAAATACGCACGCGAGAAGGTGGCCAGCGTGCGTCTGCTTCACCGGACCAGTCTACCGATTCCCTATGTAGAAGGAACCTATCCCCCCAAGCCGCTTATTCCCATATTGGGTGGTTTGCTGACCTTAGAAAGTGACTGGCAGCCTGCCTTTGGCGAGCCTTTATATACGGCGCTCGGTGACGGGATCGGGGATGACCACCTGGACCTGGGTTGCGTTGCGGCCCAAGGGTACTTCAGGCTCGACAAAGAGAGTGGGGCGTACCAGCCCCACGCTGGAGGGAAGCCTGCGACTGCCTTCTTGCTCGCGCTAATCTCGCAGCTTCAGTTTAGTGGCACCGTACCAATGATTGATGTCCAAGCGTATGCTCAATGGCTTTACAACTGACCAGGAAACACAACTGATGGCCGATATAGCCGACCACCACTCTATCCCACCAATCTTGCATGCCATCCGTGCGCGGCTGGATCTGACGCAGAAGCAGCTTGCCGAGCGGCTTGGTGTATCGTTCGCCACGGTAAACCGGTGGGAGGGCGGCGTTACCACACCCCAGAAGGCGGCGCGTACAGCGATTGCCACACTTGCTTCAGAGGCGGGCGTAGATACCGATGCGCTGAAGACTGATAAGGCGGAATCCGCAGCCAGCGTGACTCGCAGACGGTCCCGTCACCGGCAAGCGACCGTTCCCTCCTCCGGACCTATGGACATGCAGGAGATGGAGCAGATGCTATGGGAAGCCGCCTGTTCCATTCGTGGCGAGAAGGACGCAGCCAAGTTCAAGGACTACCTGCTGCCGCTCCTCTTCCTCAAGCGTCTATCTGACGTGTTCGACGACGAGATAGACCGGCTGGAGGAGGAGTACGGGGATCGTGCGATAGCCCAGGAGATTGCGGAGAACGACCACAGCGTGCTTCGCTTCTACTTGCCGCCGGAATCCCGCTGGGGTGTGGTCAGTGGTCGCCAAGTCTACGAATGGCCACCTGACGATCACGGGCGAAGCACCGAACCCGGCGATGTGGGCGAACATTTAACGAAGGCGATACGCGCTGTAGTGCGGTGGAACCCATCACTGTCGGGCGTCATTGACCTGGTGGACTTTGCCTCCGAGCGGAATGGAGAGCGCGATCTCAATCCAGCCCGCCTTGCCACTGTCATAGAGACCTTCTCTAAGCCCCGCTACCGGCTCGGACTAGCGGACGTGCAGCCCGATTTCCTGGGCCGCGCCTACGAGTACCTGCTTCGCAAATTTGCCGAAGGCTCTGGGCAAAGCGCGGGTGAGTTCTTCACCCCCACAGAGGTCGGTTTCCTAATGGCCCACATCATGCGCCCCCGGCCCGGTGAGACCTGTCACGACTACGCCTGCGGATCGGCAGGACTGCTCATCAAGCTTCAACTGTTCGCCAAGGAGACCGACCCTACCAGCCGTGTCCCCCTTAACCTGTGTGGGCAGGAGTTGCAGGCCGATAGTTACGCCGTAGCCCACATGAACGCTATCATCCACGATATGGTGATACAAATTGAGCGCGGCGACACCATGATTAACCCTAAGTTCAAGGACGCTACGGGCCGCATCACCGGCCACGACATCGTGGTGGCTAATCCCATGTGGAACCAGGATTTCAACCAGGATATCTTCGAGAACGACCCATTTGAACGCTTTCGTACCACCGGTGGGATCACCACCGGCAAGGGCGACTGGGCGTGGCTTCAGCACACCCTGGCCAGCCTGAACGAGCGTGGACGGGCGGCAGTGGTGCTGGACACCGGCGCGGTTACACGCGGCTCCGGGGCTAGGCATGAGGATCGGGAACGCAACATTCGCAAGTGGTTCGTGGAGCGGGACCTGATCGACGGCGTGATCCTGCTCCCGGACAACCTCTTCTACAACACCAGCGCCGCCGGCATCATCGTCGTGTTGTCGAAACGCAAGCCGGAGGCTCGCAAGGACAAGATCGTACTCGTAAACGCCGGTCGTCGCGTCGCTAAAGGCCGCTCCAAGAATTACATCCCTGAGGAAGACATCCGCCCCATAGCGACTGCTTTCCTGAAGGGCGCACCGGTGGAGGGCGAAGTCACTGTCATCACCCGCGAGCAGGTGGTGGGGGCCGATTACAACCTAAGTCCAACCCGCTGGGTAGGGCAAGTGGACAAGGTGGATCAGCGTCCGGTTTCGGAAATCATCGCTGAGATGCGGCGTCTTCACGTTGAAGCCCGTAAGATTGATGCATCCCTGGCGAAAATGCTGGTGAATCTCCAATGAATGAAGCATGGACATGGCGTCCTCTCGGGGAGTTGTTTGAGATCGGTGCGGGTAAGACGATGTCTGCTGCCGCACGCAACGGCCCTCACAAGATTCCGTTCCTACGGACCTCCAACATCCTTTGGGACGAGATTGACCTGTCGTCCATTGACGAGATGTCGATCCCAGAGAACGAGTTGCCGGCTAAGTTATTGAGGCGAGGCGATCTGCTGGTCTGCGAGGGCGGTGAAATTGGGCGTGCGGCGATCTGGGATGGCCAAGTGGAAAGGATGTCGTTTCAGAACCATCTACATCGGCTCCGACCCATCGACCCTATAGTTGAGTCGCGCTTCTACGTATTCTTCCTGCATTCAGCTTTCACTCAGCTCGGAATCTTTGAGGGAGCGGGAAATAAAACTACTATCCCAAACCTATCCCGCAGCCATCTGGCAGGATTGAAGGTACCTCAGCCGCCATTGGCCGAGCAGCAGGCGGTTGCCCAAGCGCTTGGCGAGGTACGCGCCGCAATCAAGGTGCAGGACGAGAGCATTACCACGGTTCAAGTCCTGAAGCAGGCCGTCATGCGCATACTGTTCACCCGAGGGCTTCGAGGCGAGGCACAGAAGGAGACTGAGATCGGACCAGTGCCGGAAAGTTGGGAAGTTAGGAATTTACGGGATTGTGCTGAAAGACCGGAATACGGACACACCGCTAGTGCTAGCAGTGAACCAATTGGACCACGTTTGCTAAGGATTACGGATATCCAGGATGGGTCAGTGTACTGGGACCGTGTTCCGTACTGTGATTGTGATTCCGACATCAGGATGTCAAAGGCTTTAAAGGCAGACGATATTGTTGTGGCTCGAATAGGAGCTACCACGGGCAAATCACTAATTATTGGTGAGTGCCCAGAATCTGTTTTTGCGTCGTATTTAATCCGTCTTAGGACAAATCAGAACATAGTTACCCCCCCCTACCTGTACCACTATTTACAGACTGAACAGTACTGGCGACATATTGAATATCATAAGGGGGGCAGGCTCAGAGGCGGTGTGAACATTCCGGTTCTTGAATCTCTTCACGTACCTCTACCAACTTTGACTGAGCAACACGAAGTTGTTACCATCCTCAATGCTATAAACCACAAGATTGAGTTGCACCGTAGCATGCGCGCTGTCTTGGAGGACTTGTTCAATGTGCTGCTGTACAAGCTGATGACAGGGGAGATTTCGGTGGAGAAGTTGAGTTTGGGCAGACTGAAGGAGAATAAATGGAACTAACGATTCCCACTACTTCGGGCGAGTCATTGGCTATATCCATCGAGACAGGTGAGCAATTATACGTGGTTGGCGCTAACGGCACGGGAAAGTCGGCGTTATTTCAGCACTGGATCACATCGGTAGGTGGCCCAAATATCAAACGTATTGCCGCTCATAGGCAGACGTGGCTTCAATCCGGGAGCCTAGACTTTACTGCATATAGTCGCAAGGAGTTTGAAGAAAACTGGATGGGTTGGGATAGGCGGGATGATGCCCGATGGATGGATCACAATCCCTCGCAGAAGCAATCGGCTGTGCTCTTTGACCTAGTTGCCAACGAAAACGCACGAGCCCGAGAGATTACCCGATTGGTTGACAACAAATACTTTGATGAAGCCAACGATTTTGCTTCACAATCAACTTCCCCATTTGTACAGCTCAACAGCTTGCTCAGATTGGCAAGTTTAGACGTATCGCTTAGCCATTCTAACGATGAAGAAATCGTAGCACGCCGCGGAAATGAAGATTCCAGCTTCAGCATTGCTCAAATGTCAGACGGAGAAAGAGCTGCTGCAATACTGGCGGCCCATGTCATTGTAGCTGACCCGGAAACTGTCTTTTTGATCGATGAACCGGAGCGCCACCTTTATCGTTCCATCATTGAGCCGTTTCTGTCCACGTTATTCGCGCAGCGTCAAGACTGCACATTCGTTATTTCAACGCACGAGGTAGCTCTGCCTATCGCTAACCCGACGGCAGGTGTCGTGATCGTGCGTTCGTGCTTATGGAACGGCAACCGAGCAAGTGCATGGGACGCAAAGGTTCTGCAATCCGGTGCAAATCTGCCAGAGGACCTAAAGCGGGATATCTTGGGAGCAAGAAGAAGAATCCTTTTTGTGGAGGGTGTACTCAATAGCCTAGACCTTCCATTATATGGAGCCTTGTTCCCAGAATTGTCGGTGATTCCAAAGGGGAGTTGCGAAGAGGTCGTTAGAGCCGTCAAGGGCCTGCGTAGTTCCTACGAACATCACCACTTGGAGGCCTTCGGGTTAGTAGACAGGGATGATAGACTTTCGGATGACATGGTGAAACTTGCTGAAGCGGGCATCTTCGCTTTGGATGTGTGTTCAGTTGAATCGCTCTACTACTGTTCAGATGCCATTATAGCAATTGCCCACAGACAAGCGGAATCCATGGGACGCGACTTACACGAAATGATCCGGGCGGTTAAACAGAACGCCCTATCCGCAATTGTCAATGAAGTCGGTCTTGCCGAGAGAATGGCCGCTAGGCGTAGCGAGAGAGTGGTATACAACCGTTTCGCTACCCGTTTGCCCGATTGGAAGGAAATCAAGGCAGCCGGTCAACAGTTGACAATCAGTGAACCAATAGAGAATCCCTACCAGGAAGAACTGTATCGCTTCAACGGTCTCGTCGAATCGGAAGATTTGGATGGACTGATCGCCCGCTATCCGCTTAGGGAAAGCAAAGTCTTCAAGAGAATCGTGTCTGGATTGGGATGTAGGAATCAGGCCGACTACGCGAATATGGTTGTAGCGAGAGTCAGAGATGATGTGGGTCTAACAAAGCACCTAAAGGAGCGTATCAAGCCACTTGCGGTGATGCTTGATGGTAAGAGTAGTAATGACACTTGACTAAAACATGGCACTCACCAATTCAGGTGAGTCCAAAACGCTGGAGTTCAAGGAAACAACCAGGATCCACTGAAAGGCGGTTAGGACGGTGTGTGCCTTCCTGAACCTGGACGGCGATCTGTTGCTGTTCTGTGTGACGTGTGACGGAGCGTCGTGGGGCAGCAGGTTGTAGAGTGCACGATTGAGGAGTTGAGCATCGAACATCGGCCTATCGACCATCCGGCGTTTCCGACGGTCGAGCGAGTTACCGAGGATGGTGGCCGTGAAGTTACCATGATCAGCACGGCCGGGGACAGACGAGGCCGAACATCCTCCGTGGCAGTTCCTACCGCTGGGTCAGGAATACCACACAAGTAATGTCTCCGGATTAGTATAATCGGATGTTGTTCGAACGGATGTACAGCGAGTGGCGCTGGGAAAACCAGCTTGCTACCAGTTGGTCAATCAGCGACCTTTACGTAGCGAAGAGCTACCGGGTCGTCGCGGAGGGTGTCAGGCGTGGCCGCATGGATGAGCCACCGAACAAAGAGCTGGCCGACCTGCTGCGAGAACTTGGAGTGCTGTGTGACAGTGTGTTGCTTCGGGCCGCGGCCGGGGTCTGTCACGGTTTTTGTGTAACTGACTTTCTCATGGCATGGGCACTCTGTCTTCGTACATGATGATGAACTGATTGATGGCGGCCGTCCAGTTGGCAAGCGGCCGTGTCCACCTGCGGGACAGATTCAGCAGGGCCAGGTAGAGCAGTTTCCTGGCCGCCTCGTCGGTGGGGAAGGCGCCCCTGGTCTTGATGATTTTGCGCAGTCCCCGGTTCATGGATTCGATGGCGTTCGTAGTGTAGATGACCTTCCTGATCTCCTGGGGGAAGGCAAAGAACGGACTCACGTGGTCCCAGTTCCTGCGCCATGTTTTGCTGATCGAGGGATACCGTTCATCCCAGCGCTCGGCGAAGCGATCCAGCGCGGCCTCGGCCTGCTCGCCGGTCGACGCCTGGTAGATCGCCCGGAGGTCCTGTGCCACCTGCTTGCGGTCCTTCCATGAGACGTAGGTCAGGCTGTTTCTCACCATGTGGACGATGCAGAGTTGCACCTGGGTCCTGGGATACACCGTCTCTATGGCCTGCGGAAAGCCGGACAGGCCGTCGCAGCAGGCGATGAAGATGTCGGCAACGCCGCGGTTCTTCAGTTCGGTCAGGACGTTGAGCCAGAACTTTGCGCCCTCGTTCTGCTCGATCCAGAGGCCCAACAACTCCTTGTCGCCGGCCAGGTTGACGCCCAGCGCCAGGTAGACCGCCTTGTTCCGGATGCTGCCGCTGTCACGGATCTTGATGAACAGGGCGTCCAGGAACAGGATCGGGTAGACTTCATCCAGGGGACGCGACTGCCAGGCCGTCACCTCGTCGGTTACGGTGTCGGTGATCCGGGAGACCAGTTCGGGCGAGATGGCCACCCCGTAGAGGTCTTCGACGTGGCCCTGGATATCGCGGGTGCTCATGCCCCGCGCGTACATGGAGATGATCTTGTCGTCGAAGTCCGGCCAGCGCGTCTGGTACTTGCGGATCAGCTTCGGATCGAAGGAGCCCTCGCGGTCCCGGGGGATGTCGACCGGCAGATCGCCCGTCTGGTCCTTGAGCGTCTTGGTGGTCTTGCCGTTGCGACTGTTGCCATGGTTCCTGCCGTCGGGGGCATGCTTCTCGTAACCGAGATGATCGGTGAGCTCGGTTTCCAGGATCCGCTCGGCCATGCGCTTCTTCATGCGCTTGAGCAGGCCGTCTTCGCCGAACAGGTCCTCGGCGTCCACCCCGTCTTCCATCAGTTCGTCGAGAAGACGGTCGATCTTACCTGGGGACTTCTTGTCTCTGGCCATAGCACTTCCTCCTTGTGAGCAAGATATACGCTATTGCCAGTTACACAAAACATGTTACAGACTCCGCGGCCGTGCTGTTCGGCGACAGAGAACGGTTGGATGTTGGCTTGCCGATATGCCTGCTCCGCTTAGCCCGCTTCCGGGGATCCGACAAGACGCGGTTTTTAGACAATCCCCAATACTACGGCAATGCTCTTACACTTCTTGCGAACGCACAATGTGTTCTTCACGACTTCCTGCCGATCGCCGCTCGATTCGTGGACGACCGCTTCGACCGAATCGACAAGCCGTTTTTACCGACATTGGTGACGTGCGTGGCGCTCGCTAACGCGCTGTGTCATCGCGTCTACTTCATTGGCAGCGGCACCATAAGCGTGGCGATCTTCGATGACCGTCTGGAGTGCATGCAATTCAGCTTGACCCCTGAAAAGCTGTTCTTCCCGCACGAATCTCGTCCGTGAAATCCGATGATCACCCGCACGTTCCATCGACGCGGGATCATTGAAGAGTAGGGGCACAGAACGCTGAAAATGACGGAATCGACCAAGGCGGCGGGACTCCCTATGCTAGAAATCGAACATGATGGCAGGTGCGTGACAGTGCGGTTCAGGCACAGCCAGTTCGAGCCGGCCCCGGGCGACATCGAGGGTTTTTATGTGAAACGGTGTGCTTAGAGTTTAGCTTGCTCGGACGCACTGAGGAGGCACCTATGTGCCACGATATCCACACTCGCTTAGGTCCTGGCGTCATCGAACGTCAGGTGTGCAGAACACTGAAGGAGTTGAAAGACAGAAAACTAGTCGTAACCAAGTATCGCGGATCGTTGACGCGCTGGATACTGAAGCTAGGGTGAGATGGGGACGATAAAGTCTATCGGAGTCCGGTAACGAGCGCACACGATAAATCCCCTCGGACTGTTCCATTGCAGGCGAGTTTTAAACTTCGTAGCCGATATTCTTACAGATAAATACGTAGTAACTTTAGGAACCTCTGAACAACCCGTTTGTTCGATCAAGTGTGATGGCCTGAGCCTGTTGAAGGACCGATCATGTTGAACATGTCGTGGTTTTGGGTATTTTCGAGGGTGTTGCCGGCCCCGGACGGGTCCCGGAACGGCCTTTCCGGCCGGTTTCGACCGGTCCGGACGCACCTTACCCTATGTGACCGCCAGTTCCCTTCGGACCAGATGGAAGTTGGCCAGGGCGAACAGGGAGAAGAGCTGCGCGGTGTTCTTGGCCAGCCCTCGATACCTGACCTTGCGGTAGCCCCACAGATGCTTGATGACGCCGAAGGGATGTTCGACTCTGGCTCTTACGCGATTGCTCTTGCGATTGAACGCCAGGTCGCAGCAGTTGAGCCGCCTGCCCCGCCGGGCCTTGCGAAGCACCCGCCATGCCACGTCTTCTGCTTCGGCCCGTTCCTTGCGCCCCTGATCCGCGTAGGCCTTGTCCGCGTAGATGGTCTTCTCCTCGCCGTGCAGACAGGCCTCCATCACCCGGGCGTCGTGCACCGAAGCGGGCGTGGTCACCACGCTGTGCACCCGGCCCTTCGTGTCGGTGCCCACGTGGGCCTTCATGCCGAAGTGCCAGGTGTTGCCCTTCTTCGTGCTAGCCATCTCGGGGTCCCGCTTGCCTTCCCTGTTCTTCGTGGACGACGGCGCGTGGATGATCGTGGCGTCCACGATGCTGCCTTCGCTCACGATCAGGCCCCGCTCCGACAGATAGCCCCTGGCCTGCGCGAACAGCGCTTCGGTCAGCCCGTGGGCCTCCAGAAGATGGCGGAACTTGCAGATCGTCGTCTCGTCCGGCACCCCGTTCAGGTCCACCCCCGCGAAGCGGCGCATCGATTCCACGTCGTAGAGACTGTCCTCCATCGCCGGATCGCTCAAGGCGTACCACTGCTGCATGAAGTAGATCCTGAGCATCACCTCGGCTCCGATCGGGCGACGGCCCTTGCCTGCCTTCGGATAATGTTCCAGGATGTGGGCGAGCAGCACGTCCCAGGGCAATACTTCATTCATCTCGCCCAGAAAGCGTTCCTTGCGCGTTTTCTTCTTCTTCTGATCATAGGCCATATCGGAAAAACTCGGCTGATGCGTCATGGTCTGCCCCGCTTGAACTGGATCGGTGGGTTGTGATGCGACAGGCTGAAGTACTAACCATATCATGCAACATGAATCAGCAAGTCAACGCCAGGACTTAATCAGAGTTTTCTTAACTCAATCATGCCTGAACTCACCGTTACCGAAGCACAAGCCGTTCAGTTCCCAATGGTCCGTCACGCGGCAGAGATCGGCTGGTTGCCCCTTCCTCCGGCGGACGCCTTAGCAAGGCGAGGGGGCGAAGCGGGTCTGTTGTTCCAAGGCGAACTCGAAGCTGCACTACGCCGTTTCAACCCCTGGATGTCTGACACTGCCGTCCGGTCAGTGATTGAGAACCTCCAGGCGCTTCCGCCAACTATAGAAGGCAACCATCAGATGCTGCGTTGGCTTCGAGGCGAGCGCCAATGGTACGACGAGACCGAGCAGCGTCACCGGCAGATCCGGCTTGTTGATTTTGACGATCCGTCGGCGAATGTCCTGCACGTGACGTGGGAATGGCGGCTCAAGCCGCCAGCCCGTAAGGCCAACCGTGCCGATGTGATGTTCCTGGTCAACGGCGTGCCGGTCGCCATCGTCGAACACAAGAACCCGACCGACACCAACGCCATCGAGGCCGGTGTTACGCAGTTGCGCCGTTACGAGCATGAAACGCCCGAGTTGATGGGCGTGGCGCAACTCTTCAACGTGACCCACCTACTCGACTACTGGTACGGCGTAACCTGGAACCTGTCGCGCCGATTCATGGCACGTTGGAAGGAGCGAGCGGAGGACAGCTATCGGTATGCCGTCCAGTCCTTCTTCGAGCCGACGGACTTTTTGCGCACGCTACAGGACTGGATCCTCTTCTACGTCGAGGACGGTGAGACGCGGAAGTCTGTGCTGCGACAGCATCAGCGCCGCGCGGTGGACCACATCGTAGAGCGCTGCACCGAACCCGCGAAACTACGCGGCCTCGTCTGGCACACCCAGGGGTCCGGCAAGACATTCACGCTACTCACCGCCGCTCGCCTCATCCTCGAACGTAGGGACGTTTTTCATAACCCCACGGTGCTCGTCGTGGTGGACAGAACGGAACTGGAAGGCCAACTCGCGGGCTGGGTCGAACGGCTGCTCGGTGAGATGCATCAGCAGGCGATCGCAGTCTGGCGTGCCAACTCCCGAGCCGAACTCCAGGACCTGCTTGTAAACGACCGGCGGGGTCTGATTATCTCCATGATCCACAAGTTCGAGGGCATCGAAAAGGACGCCAACCTCCGCGACAATGTCTACGTGTTCATCGACGAGGCGCACCGCTCCGTGGCCAGGGACCTGGGCACGTATCTCATGGCTGCCCTGCCCAACTCGACCATCATTGGATTCACTGGCACGCCCGTCGACCGGACAGCGCACGGAGAAGGGACGTTCAAGATCTTCGGTCTGGATGATGATCAGGGCTACCTGGACAAGTATACGATAGCGGATTCGATTGGAGACGAGACGACGCTCCCTATCCGGCACATGATGGCGCCGAGTGAAATGACGGTTTCGGCGGAACAGCTCGACCGGGAGTTCTTCGAGTTGGCCGAGATGGAAGGTGTCACCGACGTCGATGAGTTGAACCACGTCCTGGATCGAGCCGTGGGACTGAGGACCTTCCTCACCGCCGATGACCGGATCGAGAAGGTTGCCGCTTTTGTGGCGGATCATTTCAGGGAAAACGTGGCGCCATTGGGTTATAAGGCCTTCCTGGTTGGGGTTAACCGCGAGGCCTGCGCAAAGTACAAACGTGCGCTCGACAAAATCCTGCCGCCGGAATGGACCGATCCGGTCTACTCGGAGAACGCCCGAGACGTGATCGAACGGCCACTCGTCGCCGAGTTACAGCTCTCGCCCCAACGCGAAGCGGACACTCGGCTAATGTTCAAAAAGGCGGACGAGGTTCCGAAGATCCTCATCGTCACAGATAAGCTGTTGACGGGTTTCGACGCGCCGCTGTTGTACTGTATTTACTTGGACAAGCCTATGCGCGACCACGTGCTGCTTCAGGCTATCGCCCGCGTGAACCGGCCCTACGTGGACGACGAGGACGCCAGGAAGCCGATCGGCCTGATCATAGACTTCGTGGGCGTACTGCGTGAGTTGAACAAGGCTTTGCAATTCGACTCGTCCGACGTCAGCGGAGTGATCGAAGATCTACACCTATTGATGAAGGACTTCCGGGATCGGATACAAGAGGCTACGACGGACTATCTGATGGTCGAGGCCAGCGAGAGTGAGGACGGGATCAGCGAGAGTGAAGACGAGCGTCTGGAGAGGATCGTCTATGGCCGTTTCCTGGATCTGGAACAGCGTACCGTCTTCTTCGAAGCCTACAAGAAGATCGAGATGCTGTGGGAGATCCTGTCGCCTTCTTCGGAGCTGCGCGACTACATCGATAGTTATCGTCAGTTAGCCCGGCTCTATGCCGTTGTGAAGAACGCCTACGCGGACAACGTCGAATTTGTCATGGATCTTGCGAACAAGACGCGCCGCATAGTGCAGGAAGGTGTTGTACAGGAAGGGCTTCGTAATCTGACCAATCCGGTGACGTTCGACGTGGAAACTCTCGGAATTCTTCAAGGTGAATCGGGAACAGGTGAAGCCAAGGTGTTTAACCTGGTGCGCGGTCTCCAGCAGGAAATCGCGGCCGAGACGGAGAATCGGTCAATACTGATTCCCTTGAAGGAACGAGCAGACAGCGTCTTAAAAGATCTGGAACTTCGCCTGACGACAGGGGTCGAGGCGCTGGATCAACTTGCGGCACTTGCGAAGGAGAAGAAAGCGGCGTTCGAAGCGGCCAATGAAAGTGGACTGTCACCCTGCGCGTTCGGCGTGTATTGGGCGTTCAAATACGATTTGAGGTTCAGCAATGCCGGGATTTCTGCTCTGGCAGTGGCAACGGAAGCGGAAGCGAGCCTCAACCGCTATCCCAACGCGGCAGTCAATGCCGAAGAGAAGAGACTGCTGCGCGCTGCGCTCTATCAACCGCTACTTCCACTGGAAAAGGACGAACGCGGCGAGGTCGTGGACGGCATCCTTTCACTACTGCTGGGTGGGAGTAACGGTGAAGACACCTGACCACCTTCGTGAATACTTATACCAGCGAGTGGCGTCCTGGGCGAAGCGGCTGCGGGTCCAGCCTCGCCAAGTTCGACTCCGGCATATGACGCGAAAGTGGGGGTCTTGTTCGACCAAGGGGATCGTCACTTTAGATTGTGGTCTGGTTGACCGTGATCAGGGATTTCAGGATTACGTGATCGTACATGAACTGCTACACTTGTGGGTACCTAACCACGGCAAGCTTTTTAAATCACTGATGACGGCATACGTGCCTGATTGGAAAAAGCACGACTTGACCCGGAGTAAGTAGTGCACCCCAAAATGAGACAGGTTGTTTATCGACAGTTTCAACACTTGTCATTTCCGGGAGTAGCAAGCCCCGGCGCAACGATTTGATTCGGAGATCGAGGCGAACCTGACGCGGCTGGGGTTTGTAACATGATCGTGATAGGGTTCTAGGAACATTGGAACGTGCAGGGTTGTAATTACAATAACCACGTCATTGGTCCACACAGCCGAAGTACATGAACAAATCGTCTCGCATCAGGGAAATCAAACTGATCCCGATTGGCAACTCCAGAGGCATCCGCCTTCCCAAAGCGCTGCTGGACAAGTACGGATGGAGTGACCGGCTGACGCTGGAAGAGACGGAGGAAAGTGTCGTCTTGCGGGGCAAGGAAGCTCATAAACTGTCCTGGGAGGAGACCTACCGCGCCATGGCCGCAGAATCAGAGGACTGGAGCGACTTCGACGTCACCAAAGCAGATGGATTGGATTGATGGCCCCATTGTCCCGGCGTTATGCCGTGTACATTGCCGATCGAATCCCACCACGGGCACTGGGATTCTCAATATCAGGTCGGTGGTGACCCCTACAGCGGCATCAATGTGGTCGAAGCACTGGTCCTGCAGCGGGCTAATTTCAAGGTTGATCATCGAACTTACTTCCCTTGACAGATGCAAAAGGTTTAAATATAATAGTCCATAATAGTCTATAATATTCCGGTACGAACTTAACGGGTGGCACATTGAACCAGTACGAAGCTAAACCTCTGCGAGTCTGGAAGGTATCCGAGGCCAAGGCGCGGCTGTCCGAGATACTGCGCCTGTCGGAAGAAGAAGGCCCGCAACGCATCGGAACGCGCAGACCGTTCGTCGTGATTCCGGAACGTGTCTGGCGAGCGCGTGAGGAAGGTCCGCGGAAAGGGCTCGGTCAGTGGCTGTTGGAAAACATACCGCGCGGCACCAACCTGACCATACCGGACCGCAACACCAATCGCAAGACGCCATTCGCTGACGACGATGAAGCATGAGCGGGTACCTGCTGGATACCAATGTCGTTTCGGAATTGACGAGGGCCGGGCCTTGCGAAGGCGTGGTGGCGTTTCTGTCGGAAAACGAAGACTTCTGGTTGTCCGCGATCCTTATACATGAGATTGAGTACGGAGTACGGCTACTCCCGCAAGGTCGCCGTCGGGAACGTTTGACTGAGATACTTGCGGCGGTCGTGCAGAATTACGAAGACCGCATATTGCCTCTGGAAAGGTTGGGAGCGGAATGGTCGGCCGAACTCAGGGCACGAGCCCGCAAAGCCGGACGTAATCTGGATCTCGGCGATGCACTCGTTGCGGGTATTGCCAAAGCGCATGGCCTTGCGATCGTCACACGGAACGACAGGCACTTCGATGGCCTCGGTGTCGATACTGTAAATCCGTGGAAGACATCTTGACCACGCTCGCTTAAGCGGACGTCGAGCAAGCTACCCTCGGCTGGCTCTCCGACCTCGGCAGGACCGTGGCCCACGACCCCCAAATCACCTCCGCCACCCCAAACTTCGAGCGCGATACCTACGATCTGGTGGTGCAAAAGTGACGGCTGTGCGACGCTCTCGCCGCATACGGCCCGCCCTACCCTCGTACGATATTTACTGTACAGCAAATATACCATTTTTCTTGAAGCATGTGTTGTCTCCTAAACAGGACAACAACCTCCATCCCACCAGCTGGTCTTTTCTTACAAGAATCCCCCGTTATTCCCTACTAATCAAGTACACATCCTTAAGGACGCAGTCTGTACAGATAGCCAGCCTGGCTGCATCCAGATCGCGTACAAACCCTTCGCTTTCGGATCACGGCAAACGTGTGCGTAGCGCGACTGTGAAAGCGACTCGGTGGAAGGAAACATCATGAGTGTCGATATCGTTCGAGGCGCCAGACAGAAGCCCGTGTCAAGCGATGCCCTGGTGGAGGTTGTTTCTCAGCAAACCACATGGTCGGGGCGCTTGTTCATCGGCTATCCGATTTTCAGCACGTCCGAAGGACTCCAGATGATGGACGCCCTGCTGATTTCGGCTGATAGGGGCGTTGTCGTCATCGATCTCATCGAGGGACACGAAACGGGTGATTACGGAGCGCGGCAGGACGATGCGGCCAACAAGCTCGAAGCCCGGCTTAAGGTTCACCAGGAATTGATGCGGCGCCGGGACCTCGTGGTTCCCATACATACGATCTCATTCGCTCCCGCACTGAGGAACCTTGATTCATATCATATCGACGATTACCCGCTCGCGAACGCCTCCTCACTCATACAGGCATTAAACCGGTTCACCTGGTCATGTGCCCAAGGCCAGGATATGTGCGCCAGGGTGCTGTCGGCGATGGAGCATATTTCCACGGTTAGAAAAAGCGGAATCAGCCGGAACGTAACGGAGGAGGTTTCGCGAGGCGCGAAGCTGGAAAAACTCGAGAAATCGATCGCGACACTGGACAACACGCAAAGTCAAACCGTCATAGAAACGGTCGAAGGCGTACAGCGAATCCGTGGTCTGGCGGGTTCGGGCAAAACCATCGTACTGGCGCTGAAAGCGGCCAATCTCCACGCGCAGCATCCTGACTGGCGCATCGCGGTCACATACAATTCACGTTCCCTCAAGGATCATTTTCGTCGCTTGATCAACAACTTCTTCATAGAGCAAACCGATGAAGCGCCTGATTGGGACAATCTGCGCATCGTAAACGCCTGGGGTGCCTGGCGGGGTAAAGACCGCGAGGGGATCTATCACGAGTTCTGTCGTCTGCACGGCATGGCGTTTCTCGATTTCGGAAGGGCGCGCAGCAAATTTGGACCAGGCAGGGAGTTCGAGGGAGCGTGCGAATACGCCCTTTCATATGCCCGTGATCTCGAACCGGTCTACGATGCGATATTTGTCGACGAGGCGCAGGATTTACCGCCCATGTTTCTGAGGCTTTGCTTCACACTGCTCAAACACCCCGGAAGACTGGTGTACGCTTATGACGAACTGCAAAGTCTTCGTGGCCGTTCCTTGCCTTCTCCAGAAGAGATTTTCGGGAAGAACAAGGATGGATCCCTCAAAGTGCGGTTCGACGACACCGGTCATCCCGCACCGCAGCGCGATATCATGCTGTCGAAATGTTACCGCAACTCGAAGCCGGTTCTGGCCACGGCTTTTGCCCTTGGATTCGGGATATACCGGAAACCGTCCCATGGGACGGAAACCGGTCTGGTCCAGATGTTCGACCCGGCACATATCTGGGAGGACATTGGTTACAGGGTGCGGGACGGGGCATTGCGCGACGGTTCGGCAGTAACGCTTGACCGTACAGAAGATACAAGTCCTGGATTTCTGGAAGACCATTCCGACCCCGATGACCTGGTCCGATTTGTCACCTTTAGAAACGCAGATGAACAGACGGACTGGCTGACGGAGGCCATCGCCGAAAACCTCGGCAAGGACGAATTGCGACACGACGACATCATGGTCATCAACCCCGATCCTATTTCGACTCGCTTGAACGTCGAGCCGGTACGTAGTCGTTTGAAGGAATTGGGCATCAGGTCCCATCTCGCCGGAGTCGACACGGATCCGAATACCTTTTTTCGACCGGGCAAAGCATCGGTGACCCTGACCGGAATCCACCGCGCCAAGGGCAACGAAGCTGCAATGGTCTATATCATCAATGCCCAGGACTGCCATTCGGCGGTTCGTAATCTGGCGAGCATACGTATTGGCCTGTTTACGGCGATAACGCGTAGCAAAGCGTGGGTTCGCGTGCTTGGGTTCGGCGAATCCATGGCCATGTTGAAATCGGAGTACGAAAAACTGAAAGCGCGGCGTTTCGAGCTGCGGTTTACCTATCCGACTTCGGAGCAGCGGGAGCGCATGCGGCTCATCCAACGGGATATGACTACGGCAGATCCCATGCGCCTCAGGACCCGCGACAGACATCTGGATGATCTTCTGCATGAGCTCGAATCCGGCGAAGTACAGATCACAGACCTGGACGAGGATACGATCGCGCGGTTCAGGAATGTGCTGATGGATATGAGTACCTAAGCCTGGGGATTGAACCTACGAGAATTACATGAACCATTGCGCATATATCTTCCTCGACGAGTCAGGGAACTTCGACTTCAGTGCGAGGGGCTCACGGTATTTCCTGTTGACCAGTGTTAGTATGAAACGCCCGTTTTTGGCAACCAGGACCATGGATGACTACAAGCATGATTGCCTCGAATATGGGCTGAATCTTGAGTACTTCCACTGCTATCGGGACGGAAGAAGTGTGCGCAGGCGTGTGTTCGATCTGATCGCCCGCTATCTCGACGGGATGTGTATCGATTGCCTGGTGATCGAGAAGGCGAGGACCGACCCAGTGTTACGGGAAGACCGGCGTTTCTATCCGGAACTCTTGAGTCACCTGTTGAAGTTGGTTCTACCCACCGAGTTGGAAACTGATGGTGTGGAAAAGGTCATCGTCATCACCGATACCATCCCGGTAAACAAGAAACGCAAAGCCGCTGAAAAAGCCGTGCGGACTGCGTTGCATAGTGTGCTTCCACCGGGAATAAAGTATCACATTCTGCACCATCAATCGCGTTCTCACTACGGATTGCAGGTGGCAGATTACTGTTGCTGGGCGATTTTCCGGAAATGGCAGACAGGGGAGAACGCCTGGTATGACCACATTAAGCCTGCGGTGCGCAACGAGCTTGAACTCTTCCGCGACAGGTCGTGAGTGGTCCAACTGACCAGGAGAACGACCCCCCCGACTACTCCGTTCCCGGAGAGAGCACCCCTGGCGCTCTTGTCATCAGGGGGGAACCTTTGGGTGTCGGGCCGGACGAACTATACCGAGCGCACTAAGGCCGGCCCCGACAAAGTTATTGTACGCAAGAGATGACTTGGCGTCAAGCGATGCAGGCACAAGACAAAACCGTCCTCCTCCTGCTCAACTGCAGACGGACCTTAATCGGGGTTTTTGGTTCGGGCCCTAGCGTGTGCAGTCAGCTTTACGATGAGTCATTTCCAATCAGGTTTCGCAGGATACTCACCAGCGCTCGTCCCGGTCCATTTTCCGCATAACCCGCGAGTTCGAACTTCCGGCTTCCCCGTCTGCGCACCACGATCTCACTCCAGAAGAAGAATCCTTCCTTCAAACGGACATCCAACAGTTCGCCGATGTCGTACAACGTTCCGGTGTTGTTGTTGACCAGGTGGTTCGACCGGGTGATGGCCATGCCTTCCTCACCGGAACCGTCGATATCGTAGAACACCAGCAGATCGTTCACCGTCGCGTCCATACCGCTGAAACGATGGTTAAGCTGCAGAGCAACGATGAAGTTCGCTGCCCGGTCGGCGTCGATATCGGGGTAGATGTACAGGCCGGCCCTGGTATCGGTCAAGATACCATGAGCGGCCTGTCGGACACGCTGAACAGCCGGATCGGCCGACGACCTGGCTCCCGTGCGGCTGGAGGCGTCGGTCCAGGAAGCGCCGGTTCGACCTGACGCGTCGGGCCCGGAGGCACCGGACCGGGAATACTCCGTTCGAGTATGGGAAGAATGCGAGGAAGACCGGTAACGAGGAGGAGACTGGCGTTGGGCAGTTGACCGGTATGTCGACCCGGCAGACGAAGACATCCGAAGGTTTTCCGGATTGCGGACGAGCCACTGGTAGGCCTCGTTGATCTCCGTGAACTTGGCGGTGGCCCGGTCTTTCACCCGGTCGGGCACCTTGTCCGGATGCCAGATCAGCGCCAGTTCCCGGTACGATTTCTTCACGTCCTCCA
Source organism: bacterium (assembly GCA_965207085.1). Lineage (GTDB taxonomy): Bacteria > JAAXHH01 > JAAXHH01 > JAAXHH01 > JAAXHH01 > JAAXHH01. The sequence goes on from CBDBLQ010000002.1 coordinate 2,398,853, forward strand.
GCGATGCGCCCGGAGCGAGGTCGAGCGAGTGCAACGCCCTGTTTGTGGTATCATCCATACATGGTTATTTAAGTCATTCAAAGGGTTGTCTCAAGCGATTTATGCCGGTATATTCAACGTCGCTACGTTGCCGCCTGAATGCGACGACGCGCCTGAATGCGACGACGCGCCTGAATGCGACGCGCCTGAATGCGACGACGCGCCGCCCAGCTTCAACGTCGCCACCGGACCGGGTTCGCCCACCAACGGACATTTGAAAAGGTCGCCCATGCCCATCACCGATGCCTTGCCCGAAATGAAGCGGGAACTGCGGTTTTTCCCGGCAAGTAACGAGACCCCCCAAACGCTTTCCCGCGAACAGGTCGACTTCTTCAACACAAACGGGTATCTCTGCCCCCTCGACGTCTTCACCCCGCAGGAAGCCGCGGAGAATCGCCTGTATTTCGAAGACCTGATGGCCCGCGCCGAGCAGGAAGGGTACAACAGCTACTCGATCAACGGCTGGCAGCGGCACTGCGAGGGTATCTACAATCTCGCCATGAACAAGCGGATACTGGACTACGCGGAAGACCTGGTCGGAGAGACGCTGATCTGCGAGATGACCCACTATTTCTGCAAGATGCCGGGCGACGTGCAGCGGGTGAGCTGGCACCAGGACGCGTCCTACTGGCCCCTGACCCCGAGCAAGGTGGTGACGATCTGGCTCGCCATCGACGACGTGGGAGAAGAAAACGGGCCGATGACGGTCATCCCCGGTTCCCATCTCCACGGACAGATCCCCTTTGAGAACAGCACAGAAGCCGAACGGAACGTGCTGGGCCAGACCGTAACGGACCCGCTCAGGTGGGGCGGCGATCCCGTGCCCTTCGTCATGAAGGCGGGCCAGATCTCCATGCACACCGACCTGCTGCTGCACGGGTCCGAGCCGAACGTATCCGACCGCCGGCGTTGCGGCCTGACGATCCGGTACCTGCCGCCGGACGTTCGCGGCCGCTACCCGGAATACCACCGGGCCGTGATCTGCCGCGGCAGCGATCCCTCGGGTTACTGGAGACCCATACCTCGACCCGTTGGCGACAGGATTCCTCCACGGAATCGTTAGTATCTACATTGTATCTACACCGACAGCGGCCTGCAGTGGTTGCACGGCCGGTATCCGCTGTTCGTCGCTTCCTCCGTACAGCTGAATTCCAGCCGGTGCCGCGGCTGGATCCGCCGGGCGTCACGGCAGGTCGGGTAGCAGTAGATGCCGGTCGTCCGGCTGCCGATGAAGCGAACCCCGCGCTGCTTCCAGTTCGCGAGATCCTCTCGCGGAATCCCTTCCCGTTCCAGCAAGGTCCATTTCATTTCCGGTCCATAGTAGTAGTTTCCCACGCCTCCGGTCGAGGGTACGAGCCGGTGGCAGGGCATCAGGAAGGGAACGGGATTGCGGGCCATGACCGTACCGACGGCACGAATCGCTTTCGGTCTGCCTACCTCCCGGGCCAGCCAGGCATACGGTCTTACCTCACCCGTCGGTATTCTGGCCAGATGCTGGAGCACGGTCTGTTCGAACTCGGTCAACCCCTCCAGCGTGACCGGCGGCTGGGTGATCTTCTCTCCTCTTATGGCCCGCCTGACCGCTTCGGTATACGCTTCGGGCAGCGAACCTCGGACCGTGGTCCGCCCCAGCCTGTCTTTGTAGTAGGTTTCGAATGCGCCGTCCTCCTCCACGTCGAGTTTTACCGCCGATATGCCCTTGGTTGTGAATGCCACGTGTGTCGGCCCGAAATCCGTTTCGATCACATCGTATTGGTCTGCAATCCTGATCATTACTTCCTCCTGTATTCCCGCAGGGGCGGTCAATTTCAGTTTGGGAGATGCTTCGGCAAGGTTATCCAGAAACGCGGCCTCTTCGCGTATGTCGGCGCACCCTTCCAGGTGTTCCGTCACGGACCGGCGGGCCTCATCGTCCACCTCGCCGGTTCTGATTTGATCCAGGTACAGTCTCGCTTCGTTTTTATCCACCAGGGCCGTCCTCCATTATTTTGCGAAGTCTACGCAGCGCCCTGTACACCTTGCCCCGCAGCGCAGATTCCGATGAGCCGGTGACCGTCGCGATTTCCGCGTAGGTGTATTGCTCGATGAAGCGCAGGATGATCAGCTCCCGGCTTTCCCTTCCCAGTCGAGCAAGGGCCGTCCGGATCGCTCCTGCCCTAGTCAGGTCGTTACCGTTGTCGAAAACCTGTGCCGGTGCGTTTTCCTTCATGCTGACCAGCGTGTTGTCCATACGTTTGCGCGACCTCAACTTGTTCAGCGCCAGGTTCCGGACGATGCGATACAGCCAGGGTAGGACTTCGAGCGTCCGGCATCGCTCCGTGTCGTACTTACCGGAGAGCGTGGTGTACGCCTTGACAAAGGCTTCCTGCGTAACGTCGAGGGCGTCGTCCGAACCGCCAAGCATATGGAAGGCGTAGGTGAAGAGTCTGTCCTGGTATGCCGCCACCAGTTCCGTCACCGCGTCGCGGTTGCCGCGATGGATTTCCAGCGCGATGCATCGTCCCTCGTCTTGCGTCATGCAAAGTCCTTTGCTAGCCGGCCGGTCAGTCGGTACCAATCTTAAAACACCGTGTGGCGGGTTTTCGTTCGATAAAAAAAGGAATTTAGTATCCTTCTTGACAGCAACTTTCCTATTTCCTTTTTTCACCTCGGCGACGACGCCAGAAACTACCAGGAACAGGCCATTCGCGTAGCGATAAAGGAATCACAGAAATGAAGACAAGTTCTCGATATGTGAAAATCGTGGAATGGTCAGAAGAAGATCAGTGTTACGTCGGCAGTTGTCCCGGTCTGTTTTTCGGTGGGTGTCATGGGGAGAACGAGCAGGAAGTGTTCTCAGAGTTATGTCGAATCGTGGAAGAAACCATAGACCTCTACCGACGAGACGGCCGGTCCCTTCCTTCTCCGACATCGGGAAAAGACTACGCCAACAAAATGCTGAATATCGTCTGATTTGCCTCCCGCTTCGCCTACCCGTCGCCACCCAGCATCCGCTCCCAGAACCCCTTTGTACCAGCGTCCTGTTCCACGTCTTCGGCGACGTAGATCGTAAATGCCGTGTTCCCGATCTGCTCTCCGCGCCAGGCCCGGAATCCGCGGCGGTTCGGTTCGAGGGCGTCCCCCTTGATGTCCGATTTCCAGATCTGGTTCATCGTCGGGTACCACACGAAGAGGCCGCCCACTTCCTCCACCAGGATGCGTTCGGCCTGCCGGTAGACGTCCATCCGCGCTTCGTAGTCGCCGACGATACCTCCCGCCTGGACCACCAGCCGGTCGAAGAGGTCGTGTTTCCAGGCGTGCCGGCCCGAGGAAAGCCAAAGGTTCATCAGGCTGCTGGGATCGATGAAGTCCGCCCCGAACCGGACGAGACCCAGGGGAAGCTGGTGGCTGTTGATCGCGTCCATGAAGATCTTGACCTCCATGTTGCGCACCACCAGGTCGATGCCCAGGTTCTGCTTGATCATGGCGTGGATCGCCTCCCCGGCCTCGTGGACCGGCCGCACGTCGCGCCGGACCCACATCTCCACCCGGGGGAAGCCCTTGCCGTTGGGATATCCCGCCTCGGCGAGCAGTTTGCGTCCCAGGGCCGGGTCGTATCGCTGGACGGATTTCAGGGCTCCCGTCGCTTCCGCCGGGAATCCGGGCGGCAGCATCGCGTAGGCGGGAATCGCGAAACCATTCAGCGCGGTTGCGCACACGGCGTCGCGGTCGATGGCGTGGCTGAAGGCCTGTCGGACTTTCAGGTTGTCGAAGGGCGGGTTATAGGTATCCATCGTGAGGTAGTACGTGGCAAAATCCGTGTAGGAATGCAGCTCCCGGCTCAGCTTCGGATCGGTCTTGATCCGGGCGAGTTCCGCGTGGTTCGTTACGAGACCGAAATCCACCTCGTCGGCCTCGTAGGACGCAAGCAGGGGCGGCGGCGTCGACGCGTTGTGCAGCCTGGCGATCAGCGTCTCCAGATAGGGCTGCGCGGCGCCGTGGTACCGGGGATTGGCCTTGAGCACGACCCGGTCCGCCTTGGTCCACTCCGCCAAGTAGAAGGGTCCACTGGCGATGGAGGTCTCCGGGCTCGTGGACCAGGCGTCGCCGTACTTCTCCACCGCCTGCCGGGGCGAGACCCAGCTGTCCACCATCAGGTCCGGCATGTAGGCGCAGGGTTCGTCGGTCTCGATGAGCAAGGTGTAGTCGTCGACCGCGTGTACGCCCAGCGAATCGAGGGGCAGCTCCCGGCCCACGACGCGTCCCCAGTTTTTGATCGGACGGTAGTACCACTCCACGTCGTAGGCATTTTCCGGGTCGGCGCCGCGACGGAGAGTGAACACGTAGTCGTGGGCGGTCAGGGGCTTGCCGTCGGAGAACTCGAGGTCGTCCCGCAGGTAGAAATACCAACCCAGTCCGTCGTCGGTAGGTTCCCAGCGGTTCGCCGCGGCCGGGATCAGGTTGAAGTCCTTGTCGAAGCGGATCAGCGGTTCGGCGATGATCCGGTGGCCGTAGGTTCCTTTGTAGATCGTGCGGAACCATTCCATGTAGGTGTTGTCCAGTTGAAACGTGCGGACGTACTGCTCCGAGGGCGGCGCCGCGTCGGGCGGCAGTTGGACGCCCGCGGAGTTGACGTACCTCGAGGATGATTGGGCGGGTTGTCCGCCGGCCAGGACGCGCAGGATTCCGGCCGAGGCCACGGAGAAGATCACGACGGTGGCAATGGCGCGGGCTGTGGTGCGTATGGAAACACCAGCGCGGACATTGGTGAACATGGAGGGGCTATCCATTGGTCACGATGGATACGTTCGCGATGGAGACGTTCACGTTGGTTCGGACGGGTCGTAAAGTACCTTATTCACTTCCTGGCCCCGCGTCAAGCGTAGTACGGTGATTCAGCCAGGCTGGTGGTGAATCGCCTTGACCCGGTTCGGCCGGTCCTTATCTTGCACGTGGACACCAACCTGCCGGGTAAATCACCACATGGACTCCTTCCTCGTATCCCAGGCACTCGCCGCCGTCGCTTTCACGTGCGGCGTCGTCTCCTTCCAGTGCAAGAAGCGCCGAAATGTGTTGCTCTGGCTGAGCGCATCGGCGTTGACGAATGCCTTTCACTTTTTCGTACTCGGCAGGAGCAGTGCGGGCACCCTGTATGTTGTCATGGGCGTCCGGGTCTTCACGGCGGCCTTCACGACCGACCGGCGCCTGATGTACGTGTTCATGGCGCTGATCCTGGCCGGTTTCTTCTTTTCTTACGAACGCCCCCTGGACATCCTGGCGCTCTTCGGCTCCCTGCTGCCCACCTACGGCAATTTCCAACAGTCCGACCGGAGGGTACGGCTGATCTACATGGCCTGCGCGGTGACCTGGATGGTACACAACTACCTGGCCGGCAGCCCGGTCGCGGTGCTCATGGAGACCACGTTCCTGGTGAGCAACATGATCGGATACTGGCGGATATATCGATTCGCGCTTAAGGCTTGAGCGGGTAGGTTCCACCACCTGTGCTTCGACTGGTTCGCAAAAACCCGGCCGAAGCGGCCCTGGGGCTGGAAGGTCCTGCCGGCGGACCTATCCGTACATACGGATCGGGGTCTTGATGTAGGGAATTTCGGGGTTTGAAACAAGGTTCTAAGGAAATGGCCTCGGTTGATGACCAATTGCACAAACTTGGAAGGGATTTCAAGGGGTTTACCACAAGTATCGGACGAGACCGACCCCTCCTATTATCATGAGGATTAGGGTCTGTCACGGTTTTTGTGTAACTGACTTTCTCATGGCATGGGCACTCTGTCTTCGTACATGATGATGAACTGATTGATGGCGGCCGTCCAGTTGGCAAGCGGCCGTGTCCACCTGCGGGACAGATTCAGCAGGGCCAGGTAGAGCAGTTTCCTGGCCGCCTCGTCGGTGGGGAAGGCGCCCCTGGTCTTGATGATTTTGCGCAGTCCCCGGTTCATGGATTCGATGGCGTTCGTAGTGTAGATGACCTTCCTGATCTCCTGGGGGAAGGCAAAGAACGGACTCACGTGGTCCCAGTTCCTGCGCCATGTTTTGCTGATCAAGGGATACCGTTCATCCCAGCGCTCGGCGAAGCGATCCAGCGCGGCCTCGGCCTGCTCGCCGGTCGACGCCTGGTAGATCGCCCGGAGGTCCTGTGCCACCTGCTTGCGGTCCTTCCATGAGACGTAGGTCAGGCTGTTTCTCACCATGTGGACGATGCAGAGTTGCACCTGGGTCCTGGGATACACCGTCTCTATGGCCTGCGGAAAGCCGGACAGGCCGTCGCAGCAGGCGATGAAGATGTCGGCAACGCCGCGGTTCTTCAGTTCGGTCAGGACGTTGAGCCAGAACTTTGCGCCCTCGTTCTGCTCGATCCAGAGGCCCAACAACTCCTTGTCGCCGGCCAGGTTGACGCCCAGCGCCAGGTAGACCGCCTTGTTCCGGATGCTGCCGCTATCACGGATCTTGATGAACAGGGCGTCCAGGAACAGGATCGGGTAGACTTCATCCAGGGGACGCGACTGCCAGGCCGTCACCTCGTCGGTTACGGTGTCGGTGATCCGGGAGACCAGTTCGGGCGAGATGGCCACCCCGTAGAGGTCTTCGACGTGGCCCTGGATATCGCGGGTGCTCATGCCCCGCGCGTACATGGAGATGATCTTGTCGTCGAAGTCCGGCCAGCGCGTCTGGTACTTGCGGATCAGCTTCGGATCGAAGGAGCCCTCGCGGTCCCGGGGGATGTCGACCGGCAGATCGCCCGTCTGGTCCTTGAGCGTCTTGGTGGTCTTGCCGTTGCGACTGTTGCCATGGTTCCTGCCGTCGGGGGCATGCTTCTCGTAACCGAGATGATCGGTGAGCTCGGTTTCCAGGATCCGCTCGGCCATGCGCTTCTTCATGCGCTTGAGCAGGCCGTCTTCGCCGAACAGGTCCTCGGCGTCCACCCCGTCTTCCATCAGTTCGTCGAGAAGACGGTCGATCTTACCTGGGGACTTCTTGTCTCTGGCCATAGCACTTCCTCCTTGTGAGCAAGATATACGCTATTGCCAGTTACACAAAACATGTTACAGACTCGAGGATTACGATTCCGCCTGCAATTAGCCTTACAATCAAGGGCCTCCCAGCGATCTTACGTATCTCGTATAATTCACGAGTTTTGCGTTTCACAAATTCCGGCAATTCTTCATACGGCTCAGCTGTCTCACCATTTAGGCCTGCTTCTATCGCATCCGCTAAGATCACTTCCTGGTTCCATTCGTGCGATGACCCCCATTCTTCTATCGCATTTGATATTGGCTTCCCATACAGTTTAACTCGCTCTACATTGTCCTTTATATGTTCCCACACCACATCTCGATTTACCAATGGATCGTTGAGAATATCAGCTGTGTTTTTTAGTTCGTCAATAAGGCCGTCAATGTCTTGTAGTAGATCGTAGGTTCTTGCGCTTTTCAGGTTAATGACACTAAACACGATCTTAGATACATTGGCTGACATTGCTTGATTTCTCCTTAGTCACTTCCGGTTACAGATTAAAGATCGAAGTTGGCTTTAAGGTAATCCGTCAGGGCGGCCTCAATGGACTGACGAACGCCATTCCTCAGGTACTGTTCACCTTCGCTATCCTTTGAAGTAGAAACAATCCCGCCGTAGTTGTAATCATACGTGAACCTCAGAAATGAATACTCATCAGGCTGCCAATCGACCGGGAACGTGTTTCGTCCAAACTCAACCTGAATATAGTTGACTACAGATAGGTTGTTACTCAACGGCAAACATGAAATGCTCACGATTAGTAACAGCTCGTCATAACTCCAAGACTCCGTACGTTTGATACGCGACTGAGCTAGCTCGTTGGCTACAATCTGTTCATACGATCCCCAGCAGTCATCCTCCTGGTAGAATGACACATATAGTTCATTGGGATTTGTTTTTTTAAGATGTCCCTGTGGTAATTCCTTCGACTGGCCATATGCGGCATGTATCCCAATCGCTATTGTTAAAATCAGTACATGTAAAGCGATCCGTAGCAGTGTCATAACCTCTCCTTGTGCCAAATGCCGTTTCGTAGGAAGTAAAGAATCGAGATAACATCTTGATTCAATTTGGTTTTTATGACAGAGGTATTGAATCTTTCGCCGGAGACAAAATCATGCCAAAACGAAAGCGTATATGTGTGTATTGTGGATCACAGGAGAAATCGACTAAAGATCACATTCCACCCAAATGCCTGTTTGCAGATCTACCGGATGATCTCATCACAGTGGATAGTTGTGAGACATGTAACAATGGGGCATCAAAAGACGATGAATATCTGCGTGATTTACTGATCCGGGAAAGGCGCACCGAGAATCATCCCGAGGCTCGCAAGGTACGACAGAAGTTTTATAGGGCATTACGGCGTGAGGAGTCACATGGGTATATCAAGTCCATAGTGGACAACATTGTACCCTTAGATGTGTTCACACAAGCTGGGATTTACGTTGGAAGTGCCGGTGGATACGAGGTTGACCATGAACGCCTTGACCGAGTAGTTGAAAGAATCATAAAGGGGCTTTACTCAATCGCCTACGGAACAAGATTACCTGATAATTATGAAGTCGAGGTTTGGGACGACAATTACTTAGCCGAATTTGACCAAGATACACAGGATGAGTTTCTCAGACCTTTCATGTCGTTGAATGGTCAACCACCTACCCAAGCAATTGGTCATGGAGTATTCGCGTATTGGTATCTTCAGACGGTTAACAGTGACTACGTGACGGCATGGGTTTTAAGGTTCTACAACAGCGTGTTTATGTTCTGTAAAACCGTGCCGAAGGATTATCCGAACCAATGAAATAGATCTCACCTATAATTGATTCCTTCCTTAAAACCCCTGCCTTGGTGTTGATCTCCGGTGGTTCGTGTTTTCAGTCAGGACTGTTCGCGGTTCGCAAGTGGACTAGATAAGTGGGTTTCAAATCATTACCCGATTCGCGCCGCTGGACCTATCCGTACATCCGGATCGGGGTCGGCTCGATCGGCTTGTTCTTGCGAGGCGGACGCTGCGCGGTGACCTTCAGCGCCTCCTCCCAGCCCCGGTTCCAGGTGCCGTAGTCCGACAGCACGAATTCGGGATGGCGCCGGCTGCGGACGATGAAATTGGGGTAGAAGGAGCGGCCCGTGGGCAGCCCGGTCTGCTGGTATCGCAGGTCGAGGCTCCACCGGATCGTTCCGGAACGGTTGGGGATGGACCGGTGCGGGATCAGCTTGTGCATGAGCAGCACGTCGCCTTTCCTCATCGGCAGGGACAGGACTTCTCCATCGGGCAGCCGGCCTTCTTCAATGCCGAATCCTTCGCTCCAGTACACGGTCCGGCTGTGGTGCACCCGGGGGATGATCTGCAGGCATCCGTTCTCCTCGTCGGTGTCGCACAGGGGCAGCCAAACGGTGAGAATGAACACCGGGTCGGCGTCCTCGAGATGCACCTGCGCGTCCTGGTGCCAGGGCGCCACGTTTTCCCTGATGCGAGCGGCCAGGGCATCCTCTTCGCCGTTGCCACCGCCATTCCCGCCGCCGTTGCCGTGACCCGACAGACTGTTCAGGCCCTCCGGCAGCTTCGCCCGCAGATGCTGAATGGGGCTGCACGTGATTTCGGGTCCGACGAGGGATTCCACGAGGTCCAGCATGCGGGCGTTGCCGAGAAATCGGAACACCGCCTCCTCCCGCATGTTCATGATGTCGATGTCATCGTAGATCGCGGTGTTTTCCCGGATGATCAGGGCCAGCCGCCGCTCGAAGGATTCGTTCTCGTGCAGTTCGGCGATCCGTCCTTCGCGGTGGAGTTCGCTGGCCCTTTCGTCGACAAAGTCCTCAATCCCTGCAATAACGGGATCCAGGTCGTCACTGGTGAGCGCGCCTTCGACGATGACGTAGCCTTCATCCATGAAATGCCGTAACTGATTTTGTGTAAGAGACATGCTGGTGGGATTCCTTTCCGTTGCTGCTACTTCAAGCCGGCGTCACATCGTCAGGCCGCTTTCGGAATGTGCGTAATCAGGTTCTGCAGGTGCTGCAGTCGTTCGGGCGTGGCCGTGGAAAGCAGGGGGCCGTCCTCCCTGCCGAATACCTCCCTCGTGGTATAGCCATGTTGTCGGATGATCTTCCTGAAGGCCTTAAGAGATGGACCGTCCGTGTGGTGTCCCGTGTACACAATCGTGAACATCCGCCTCCTTTTGCCTCCACCCCACGCGCTGTGCTTGGTCGAATGGTTGAATACGGCGAGGTCTCCGGGCCGGGTCTCGACGGCGACCGCCGGTACGTCGCTGCCGTGGAGTCCACCCCAGCCGCCCTTTTTGCCCGTCAGGTGCGCATGGACGGTTTCCGCGTACCCCTCGCCGAACCGGTGGCTTCCCGGTATGACCCGCAACGCACCTGTGTCCTTCGTCATGGGATCCAGGTAGATGGCCATCTTGTAGAATCGGATGGGCTCGGGCCACTGGGTGTCGGAGTGCCATCTCGTGTCGCCGACGTAGAGGTTCCCGTCGCTGTTCCAGTACTGGTACTGATCACCCAGCAGCCCGGCCGCGATGCCGTGAATGCGCGGATCGTCCAACAGCGTGCACAGGTACGGATCATGGTTGATGAACGGCACCACGGCCAGCCGCTCCAGGCCTTCGTGGTCGTCGCCTCCGTTTTTCTTCAACAGCCCGTCGAAAGCCTCTGTGATCTCATCGATCCTGTCGTCGAGCAGGCCGGGGAAGTGCAGATACCCGAAGGTATCCATGAATTCCTTCTGGTGTGCATCCAGTTGAAACATGGAAACTCCCGATAGTCAATTGTAGCCGGAATGGTTCAGTATTCCTCAAGCACCGATCCTTCTATGCCTCTTGTGCCGTCACCATAGACAAAATAGTAAACTACCAGCACCCGTCCATCCTTCAATTCGACGGACCATGGATACCCGCAGTCCGGCTCCAGGGAATCGGCGCGCACGACGATGTCCGGCGCGGTGTCCAGGTCGCCGGCATCGGGTTCGAGGACCCGGGCCAGGCAGCCCATCTGTCCCTCCCACCGGGTGCCCACCGTGGCCAGGATGCGGCCGTCCCGCAGCCCGAGCAGGTGACCGGGGCAACCCCGCATGGTCGTAGACCGCCAGGGGGACCAGGTCGCGCCGCCGTCGTCCGAGTGCACTTCCACCAGGTGCACGTCCTGTCCGGGCGGCTGGTTCGGATGACAGCGGAAGAGCACCAGGATCCTGCCGGACGGCGTCCGGTAGATCGCGGGCTCACTGAAGTGGGCGACATCGTCCTCGGCGATACGGCCTTCGTAGACCCAGGAACGTCCGCCATCCGTCGACGATTGCATCATGCCGAAGAACGGGGGCCGTCCTTCCGGATGGTCCGTCGCCTTGCCCGGAAGCAGCATCCGCCCGTCCGGCATCTCCAGCAGGCCGCTCCGGCAGATCCCCGAGTGCGAGGCGGGATGGCCGTTCACGGCATCCGGGAGCAGCGGAAACGGCTCGGGGTGCGTCCAGGTCCGCCCGTTGTCCGATGAACGCACGTGGAATCCCACGCCGGGACGGGAGACCCAGGTATGCTTGGAGACTTCCGGCGCCTGGGCAAGAACCAGGTCAACCGTGCTGGCGTGCAGGAAGATATCGCCGCCGGCCAGCGTGTGGGTCCCGAAATCGATCACGCCGCCGTACGGGTAGGCCGTAACCAGTTCGGTCGCCCCCCAGGACTGCCCTTCGTCACCGGAACGGCAGGCCCGTATGTCGAAAAGAGGGTGGCTGTGGTGGCTGAACCCCGTGGCGGGCGACCGGTGAAACAGGACCAGCAGGTCGCCATCGGGGGTCCGGACGACGTTCGGATGGGCGCCGTACCAGCCTGCCTCGCGGTAGATCGTAATATGCCCCGCTGCGCGCCAACCCATGGGGACTCACCTTCCCGGTGCTCGATGCAGGTTTTGCACCCTGGTTTGAGTTCTGTCGAGATCGACGATGGATTCAAGAATATACCCGTGCCTTCATCGTGGTAAATGGAAATATGGACAGGATGCGCTTCGACCGAGAGTTGGTCGATGCGTTTCATCCGGACATCGCGGCTAGCCGCCTGAACGCATCCGGCCGGGGACCGGTTTCGATATGCGCCAGGATCTTGCCGGCACAGGCCTCGGCACTCGACTTCGATGTATCGACTTCGAGGTCGTAGATACCTGGTCTATGCACCTCCCGGTCCCAGATCCGCACCAGTTCGGGCACGGGTGCGTCATCCGGTATGTCTGCTTCCCTTAGCCAGGTATCTTTTCGGCGTTGCCACACGACCTCGGCGGGACAGCGCACGCCCACGAAATGCGCGTTCAACCCCTCCAGACGTCCCGCGCAGTCGTAGAGGATACCGCTCAGCGTGGCGTAATCGTCGTGATGCGCGACGTCGGCCACCACGTTAAGGCCCAGTCGAAGGTGAGCCGCGATGGATTCGTAGAGTGCTCCGTACAAACCGGGAATCAACGGCTCGAGATCGGGCCTTTCGCCACCCGACCGATTCGCGATACCGGCGGGCCGAAGCCCGATCCCGGGGCGCAGTCGCTCCGGCGTGATTTCAATGAATCGATCGGCGCCGATGTTCATCCACGGTTCCGACGACATCTGCTGGATGGCGAGCGCGATGCTGGACTTCCCTGACCTGGGCGCACCATTGAGCATTAGGGCCGTTCCCGGTTGGGTCGCGGCATCCGGCATGGCGGTCATCTCCTCTAAACGTTCGGAAACACTGGGGATAGCAATTTTGTAGATCCAGTTGCGAACCGGTCTGGCCGTACATCGGTTTCGCTGTGGATTAACCGGAATATAGGGTGTATCTTTTGCGGGACAAATCGGTATTGTGCCTTTCCCTGTCCGGAAGTTTGTAGTCTCTGTAAAAACCGTCCCCAAACCAGGATCCAGTCGATGATTACTCGACGCGTAACAGGCAACTACGAGCTAAGCGCTAGCGTTGCCAGTGCGGAATCGACACCCGCGGCGAGCATACCCTCGGCCGGCACACCCGCGGTGAGCGCACCCGCGGCGCGCATCCGGTTTTCCGGATCGGACGATTCCGTGAGCGTGTATCTGGAAATCGACGGACAGGGATTCCGCGTGGCAAGTAAGCACGGTGGAGTCCGTACGACCCTGAAGGACTATCCCGGCGGGGGACCGCCCCCGTGGAAAATCCGCGTGCTGAAGAAGGGCAACTTCTTCCGGTTCGGGGTAAACGGGAAAACGGGCTGGATCCGGGGCCTATCGGGCGAGTGGGATGGGCAGTACGATCCGTGGGAAAACGAGCTGACCCTGGAGGGAACCGGGGGCTGCGGGTTCGAATCCTGCACGGTCACGACGCTGCCCTGGCTGGACGAATGGGCGGAACCGGTCATCGCACGGGGTCCGGCCGGCAGCCATTACGAGAAGCAGATCATACCGGGTGCCATCCTTGAATTCGACCGCCGCTTCTACATGTACTGCATGGCGGGCATGGAGGGCGAGCAGGAAGGATCCTCGCGGCGCACCGTCGCCGTGGCGGAAAGCGACGACCTGCGATCGTGGGAGGTGCATCCCGTTCCGGTTCTTTCCCATGCGGACGCGCCGGGGGACAATATCTACGTGAACGGCGCGGTCATTGCACCCGACGGGCGGATCGTCATCATGTACGCTGTCCAGCAGTATCCATCCTGGCTCGGATTCATGATGGCTTCGGCCGACGATCCGAAAGGGCCGTTCACGCCGTGTTCGCGCAATCCCGCCTACCGGCATTGCAATGACGCCGCCCACGAATTCGACCTGCTGCGCGTGGACCATCCGGACTACCGGTACCTCATGTGCTATGCCGGATACACGCCGCGGCCATCGGGAGGCTGGCCGGGCGGCGACCGGGGCTACCTGCTCTTCAGCGACGATCTCGAGGACTGGCGCGAAGCCGAACACAATCCGGTGTTCGGTCCGGAAAGGTTGGACGACTGGGACGCCGTGCATGTCCGGCCGCGGTCCCTGAACCGGATCGACGATACGTGGTATCTCTGGTACGAAGGCTGCAACGCGTGGACGCCGCCGGGTGCGGCCGGATCGGAGCGGTGGTGCGATTCGGTGGGCCTTGCCCGCTCGACGGACCTGAAAAGCTGGTCGTACTATCCCCGGAATCCCGCCCTGCCGGCCCTCGGAATCGGCACGGAGCGTTTCGACCACACCTGGACAGGCTGGCCCCGCATGGTCGTAAAGGACGGCCTGGGATACGTATTCTATACCGGGAACGCCCAGGTCGGATTGAGGACGATTCCGATTCGACGCCTGGTGGACTGGGAAAGCGAAGGCGGCGAGACGTTCAGGATCGTCTAGGCGGGTGACTCCGGCTTGGACCGGGCGGGTCGGACGGACCACTTAGGCAAGCTTCCCTGGTGCGGACCGGTCGGCAGGCCGCATATGCCGTGATTCACGCCGTCGTGACAGGTGCACCGGCAGGTACACGGCGAAGAACATGGCCAGCGCGACCACGTCGAGGATGGGGATGTACCACGGCCACGGCGCGAAGAAGAAGGGCGACACCGTACCCCAGGGCGGCCGCGAAAGGTACATGTAATTCGTTCCCAGGAACAGGTTTACGATACCCACGACGACGGCGAACACATTCAGGGCGACGAAGGCGCGAAAGAGTCCGCTTAGTGTGGGCCGCATGCCCAGGCCCCAGGTGGCGTACAGGACGGCCACGACGATCCCGGAGTGGACAATGAAATACTGGAAGAAACGCCACGATGGGAAGCCGGCGTCCATGGCGCCCGGGGTGATCACGGCGTTGGCGGAACCGACGAGACCCCAGAAGTAGGCGATCTCGTACGTGTATTTGTTCCGGAATATCAGGGTAGCGGCCGTGATCAGGCTTGCCACGCCGCAGATATGCAGCGGAAGGTGGTGGCGGACGATGTATTCCGGACCGAACTGCACAAGGCGGTATCCCCAGGCCGAGAATTCGTTGACCAGCAGCATGGCGGCGAGCAGGTAGCCGATCCTCACCGCCGTCCGCTCATTGCTCGCGCTTCGTGCGAGTTTCGAAAGCAGGATGGGCAGCACGAGAGTAAGCCCCATGACGATGAGATGGGGCGTCCCGAAGGTCAGGAAACCGGTTGGCGTCATGATGTAACATGAGTACAGGAAACCGAACCGTAAGACAACCCACATTACCCATGTTTACACTTTTCAAGAACAGACAGGCCACGTCGCGGATCATGCTCTCACCCACGGTGGGACCCTCCGGGCATCGGGCCGCCAGGGAATTTCAACGTATCGTGAAGCGCATGGGCGGGGTAGAGGTCCCCGTCCTTGAAGCATCAGACCGGCCAGCGGTGAACGGGGCCGGTAGATCCCCTGGCGGCCACCATAACGAAACCGGCCGGGTGTACATCGGTTGGGCGCCCGCCGAACTCGACGTCGACCTCTCCGAATCCACCCTGGGATACGATGGCTACGTCATCCGGTGCGCCGGGAACAGCCTGGTGCTCGCGGGTCGCCGCCCCTACTCCACGCTTTATGCCGTGTACCACCTGTTCGAAGATCATCTCGGTTGCGGTTTCTTCGAAGAAGGCGAACAGATCCCGTATCGAGAGACCGTGTCGATCGGCGACCTGAACGGACCAGAGATATACCGCAAGCCCCGGTTCAAGTGGAGGATGTACTTCGCGAACATGCAGGACGCCTACAGCGGCATGCGCTGGTGGACCTGGGAGGAGTTCAGGCCCTGGGTCGACTACCTGGTCAAGAAACGCTTCAATATCCTGGAAAGCGGCAACATCGCCGACTGCTGCGGCATCGGCGCGCTGGCCGCCAACCGGCTGGGCGTTCCGGTTCAGCTCACGGACTGGCAGGCGGCGCGCATCGCACTGCTGCGGCGAGTCTTCGATTATGCCCGGGAGGCCGGCATCCGGATCCGGTACCGCATGCAGCTCCACGTGGGCACCCCGGCGGTGAATCCGGGGTTCTCACCTTACGCGGACGGACGCCAGCTCCAGGAATTCGTGGACGGGTACGAGGCCATGACCGGCGAGAAGATCAGGGTCGCGCCACTGGAGTGGTGCGGCGAGTCCGAGATCGTCCTCGACCCGCGGGATCCGGTGACGCGGCGGTTCACCACCGCCGTGGTGGAGTCCTACGCGGAAGCGCTGGGCACGGATCATCTCTACAGCCTGTGGCTGCCCACGGAGGAGACCTGGGTCGAGGAGGACCCCGACCGGGCGGCGGAACTGACCCATGCGTCCGTCGACGGCATGATCGAAGCCATACGGGACGGCGATCCGGACGCGGTGCTGTTCAGCCCCCGGGTGTGCACGGACAACCCCACCGCGGCCGCCCAGGCGCGGGCGGTCCGGGATGCCGGCCTGCCCGTGATCGGCAACATGTTCCTCAACCACGCCGGGAGGATGTACGACTTTCTCCGGTGCGACTACTACTGGGGGCTGCCGTGGTCCACGGGCATGTGCGGCCAGTGCGGCCGGGAGACCAATCCCAATGGCGACATCAGGACGGCGATCGACAACGCCCGGTCCCTGGCGGATCATCCCCGGGCATCCAACCTGCAGGGGTTCATGGTATCCTCGGAAACCAATCACCGGAACCTGATGACCATGGATCTCTACGCGGAACTGTCCTGGAACCCCGCGGACCTGGATCCGGACGGCTACGTCGAGCAGTGGAACCGCAGGCGGTACGGACCGGCGGCAGAAGAAACCCGTCCAGCCGTCCGGATATTCGCCGACACGATCATGGCCTACTTCGATCCATGCACGCACAACGGCCCCCTGTACCGGAACTGGGACGGGACCCTGCTGCCCGGTCTCACGTCGGGCTCGGTCAAACGGCTCATCGGGTTTCTGCCGGCGCTGCACGACATGCTCGAGATCCTGCTGTCCCAATATGATGCGCTTGAAGATTCCCCCATGTACCGCTTCGACCTGGTGGACATCGGCCGGACCTACCTGGCGGGCATCTTCAACCACCGGCTGGCCGACGCGCGCAAGGCCTTCCGCACCGGGGACCGGGAACGGTTCGAGCGGATGGCCGGGGAAACGGAGCGGGTGATGCTCGCCATGGCCCGGTACTGCGGCGCCCATGAACAGTTCAGGCTGAAGACCCACGACGACTGGGCGGCCCGATGGCCCGAGATCGTGCCGGGACGTGCCAACAGTGAAAGCAACTGGATCACCTTCACCGCGCTGATTTCCCTGGAAAACTGGCAGGTGCTGCTCGACTACCTCCCGGAGGATTTCGCCGAGATGATCGTCCATTACTTCCTGCCCCGCGTCCGGCAGTACCTGGACCGAATGCGGACCCTCATGGACTGCGGCGAGGACATCTCGGAGCGGCTGGTGGATCGGGATTCGGACGTCGACTTGCCCTCCCGCGTGGCGAACTGGTCGACACCCCGGGGCAACGCGCCCTGGTCGCCCTACGGGGACACCTGCGAACCCGAGTTGACCGGAGAGGACGAGGCCCTGGCGCTCCGGCTCATCACGGCCGGTTCCGTGAGCGGCCGGTACAACTTCCATGACGGGCCGCTGGATGCCCTCGTCCGCGAGATGCTGGACGCCTTCCCGCCGCCCGGGGACATCGAGAAGATCCTCGCGGAGGAAGACTACACGCCGCCGGGCAACCGGCTGGTATTGCACGGGATGCCCGGCGAAACGATCGAGGGATTCAACGTACCCGGTTTCGTGGAGCGAGTCGAGGTTCCGCGGGAACTCCGAGGGATCATCGCGGTGCGCGAGGTGCGCAGGGAATACAACATCGCCCGGGGCGAGATTGCTATGTACCAGGTGACGGTCCCGCCGGAGATAGACCTGATCCGCCAAGAGGACGAAACTGCCGCTTCCGACGGCCACAACGTCGCGGTGTTTACGTTCAGCGCCGGAGACACGGCGTACAAGATGTGGTTCGACAGCGGGACGGAACTGGACGTGGCTTCGTTCGTGGTGGATAGGACACCGGCATCACGTTAGTCCTTCTGTGCAGATGGAAACTTCTCAGGGGCTGCCTCGGTAGACTCCATGCCGGGAGCAGCAGTACTGAACTTGAGATACCCCCGGACTTCATCTACCTTCGTTTCCACCCGATCGATTTTGTTGCCAAGATCCCGAATCTCGGCTCTCAAATCCAGGTACATCAGGACGGCCGCCCCGATCAGTGCCGCCCTTAAAGTAGTGTCCATCCAAGCTTTCCGGTCCATCGCCCCCGCCTTGTTGTCGTGTTTCCGGCCTCTCCGCAGTCAGGTCTCTTATATACGAAGAGTCGGACTATATCCGGTAACTCTCGTAAGTAAACTGTAAATACTCCCTGTTGCATCCGAATCTCTCACCTCTACGGCATTAGCCTTTGACACTTCTCCCGCGGCAAGCGCATTATACTTTCCGCCCGTGCACCGCCTGAACCTGAAAAATGGCACCTCGCTACAGACCCGGAGCTTTCCATGCTGTCCAGCGGCCAGATCGAACATTGCCATACCTTCGGTTTCCTGGTCATACGCCGGGTCTTCACAGAGGACGAAGTAAACGCGCTGATCCGGGAGGCCGGCGCGGCGTGCGCGCAGAAGCTCGGCCGCGACATCGGCGAAGAGGAATGGCTGTGGGACGGAGAGTTCGTGGAGTCGCGCCGCGCTTTGACGCAACTGGTGGAAGACGACCGGATTTACCTGCCCGTGACGGAACTCCTGGGCGACGACCTCATCTGGATCGGTTCGGAGGGGATGTGGGGAATCGACCCTGAGCTGGCCGACCACACCTGGCATTTCGACGGCCACAAGTCGTCACGGTTGCTCGACTATACCCGGACCAAGGTCATGCTGTACCTCGATCCGCAGACGAAGGATACCGGCGCGCTGCGGGTCATCCCCGGTTCCCACCGGGACCCCTTGCATCAGGCGCTCCTGCCCCTCCAGGACGCTCACCTGGGCGGCGATCCCTGCCCCTTCGGGGTCGACGGCCTCCGGATCCCCGGTTGCGCCGTCGAGACAGAACCCGGCGATATCGTCCTGTTCAACCAGTGGCTCTACCACGCAGTTTTCGGCAAGGCGGGGAAACGGCGGGTCATCGTCTTCAAGTTCGGTCCCCGTCCACGCACCGGCGCCCACCGGGACATGCTGCGTAAAGGCGCGCCGAAGGGATTTCAGCCCCATCCGTCGTTCATGGATAGCGAGCGTCCCCGTTTACGGCGACTGGCCGAGGGCATGAGAACTTTTGGCAGGGAAGCCGAGCAGGCGGACCGAAACCCCAGCGGTAAGTAAGACGCCCGGCGACAAGTAAGACGCCCAGCGGCAAGTCAGATGGCCCGACATCGTCAGACCGGGCGCCTGATCCTCGCCACGATGCCTCCCCACCAGTTTCGCAGGTCCTCGAAGGCGCTGTAGACCAGGGGCAGGGCGATCATGGCGCCGATGGTGGAGAAGATCAACCCGCCCATGACGGAGCGGCCCATGGGGTAGTAAGGCTGGTCGCCGAGGGTGGCGGTTCCGATCGCCATGGGCAGCAGGCCGAGCATGGTGGTAAACGCGGTCATCAGGATCGGCCGCAGGCGGTCGCGGCCGGCTTGGATGATCAGCTCCCGGCCCTTCAGGCGGCCCTCCCGCTCCAGGTGCTTGATGTGGTCGATGAAGACGATGGCGTTGTTGACCACGACCCCGATCAGGATCACGATGCCGATCATGGCGAGTATCGACATGTTGGTACCGGTAGCCCATAGCATCCAGTAGCACCCGAAGTAGGCGAAGGGGATGGACACGAGGATGATGATCAGGGGATCGATATAGGACTCGAACAGGGATCCCAGGAGCAATAGCACGGCGACGAGCGCGAGCAGAATCGCGGTCACCATGGCGGCCGTGTCTTCTTCCAACTGCTCCCAGCGGTCCCCGAGGCGCCAGGAGTAGCCCCTGGGCAGGGAGAGGTCCGCCAGGCTTGTGCTGATTTTACCGCCGAGGGTCTCTATGCCCTCTTTGGTGGTGTTCGCGCGGACCATCAGGATGGTCTCGCTGTCCCTGCGGAAGACGGTCCTGAAGGCCGGCGTCTGGGTGAAACTGGCCATGGTGGCCAGCGGGAGCTGGGTTCCGTCATCCAGGTAGACCTCCTGGTCCCGGAGCTGGTGGACGGTCTCGCGGTCTTCCTCCTTGGACTGTACCCACACCCGGATTTCCCGGTCATCGGTTTTCAGGCGCTTCAGTTCGTTGCCGCGGATGCCCGAAAGGGTCATTTCGGCGACGCGCCGGGGCGTAAGACCGAACTTGCCCGACATCTCCCGGTCCACGGTGACCTGGACCTCGTCCTGTGTTTCCTCGTTGTCCAGGTCGGTGGTGATGGCCGTAATCTCGGGCAACTGGCCCAGACGCGCGTTTACGTCTTCCGCGATCTGCTCTAGCCGCCTCGGGTTCTCCCCGTGCAGGGCGATGCTCACCCTCGGGTCTTCCTCGCCGCCCTCGCCCCACCTCCATTTAACGACGAGTCCCGGCACCTCGGGTATGGTCTCCCTGATGATCCTGGCGACCTCCTCCGAAGACCGGTACGACTGCAGGCCGCCCTGGGTGCCGAGGATCAACAGGATCGCGACGTACAGTGCCGTCAGCACGGCGGTAATCTGAAACGCGTTGGTTTTCCTGCGCACCAGGACGAGCACGACCGCGCACAGGGCGAGTGATCCCCAGACCCACGGTGCTTTTGCCTTGTGCCGCAGGACGTCCCAGACCGAGTCGTCCGAGCCGCTGTGGAGGAACACTTCAAAGGTGATGCGTCCGGGCCGGAAATCGGATCGTACGGCCCTGATGTTCAGCGAATCGGCCGAAGCCATCCACTGGTTTTCCAGGTCGGTCACGAACCGATCGGTGTATTCCAGGCTGGCGAATTCGCCGGGTTCGATATACATCCAGACCTGACGCGGGTCCGAGGAGGAATTGTCCATGGTCACACTGCGCATGGGCACCAGGAAGGTCAGGATGACGAAACCCCCCAGGATGAGCGCCACGTCGAGCCGGTGGTTCAGCACCCATCCGATCACCTGGGCGTACCGGTGTTCGAGCGTTTCAAGCAGGCTGACCGTCGGCAGGCGTCCTTCCTTCAGGAGCCGGGAAGCCAGGAGCGGTATGAAGCTGAGCGACATCACCAGGGACGAGATCAGGGAGATGGTGATGACCAGGCCGAACTCCCGCATCTCCGTCTGCGCGTTTCCGCCTCCGATGAACAGCAGGGGCAGGAACACGATGGCCGTGGTCAACGTGGCGGCACTGACGGCCACCGACACTTCGCGGGCGCCCTGGATCGCCGCCTGCACGGGTTCCACGCCCATCCGCCGCAGCCGGACGATGTTCTCCAGCACCACCACGGCGTTGTCCACCAGCATGCCGATGCCGAGCATCAGTCCCATGAGCGAGATGAGGTTGAGCGACAGGATGCCGTACCCGGTATTCACGAAATACATGACCGTGAAGGTCACGAGGATGGACGCCGGGATGGATGCGGCGATGATGAAGGTCGTCCGGTACCGCCGCAGGAAGAAAAACAGCACGCCCAGGGCGAACAGGCCGCCCCACATGCCCGCGGTGCCGAGTGCTTTGAGCGAATTCAGGATCCAGGAAGACTGCTCGAAAAAGATGAAGTAGGTCAGGCCGGGCCAGCGCGGATCTTCGGTCAGGTCGCTCAGGGTCTCCTTCACGGCCGCCGTGACTTCCACCGTGTTGGCGTTCGACTCCTTGCTGATCACCATGCCCACCGCGTCCTGGCCGTTCAGGCGAAACCGGCGGTATGACGTGGGCTTCCGGTATTCCACCCGGGCTACGTCGCTGAGCTTAAGGCCTCTTTCATTGATCGGGTAGGACTGGATGTCTTCCACGGTTTCGAAAGCGCCCGAGAGCCGGACGATATAGCGGAACCCACCGTCTTCCACGTAGCCTCCGGGCGAATCCATGTTGGCCTGGTCCATGGCGCGGATGAACTGTTCCACGTTCACTTTGTACGCCTTCAGCAGGTCCTCGTCCAGGTCGATGATCACCTGCCTGGACTGGGACCCCCACGCGTCGATGCCGGCGATGCCGTCGATCCGTTCGATGCGTGGGATCAGTTGCTCGTCGACGATCTGGAACAGGGCGTCGCGGTCGCCGTGCCAGGACAGGGAGAGATACATGATGGGGATGTCCGTACTGGAGAACTTCCGCACCCAGATCCGGTCGATCTCGTCCGGCAGCGCCGGCCGCACCCGTTCCACGCGGTCCCTCACCTCCACGTAGGCCAGCTTCATGTCATTGCCCGGTTCGAATACCAGGTTGACGTTCACGCCGTTGGTACTCGAATTGGATTCCACGCGCCGCAGTCCGCGCAGGGTCTTCAGTTCTCCTTCCAGCGGACGGGCGATCAGCTGGACGTTGTCCTCCGGCGTGGAATTGGGATAGGGTACCCAGACGTTCATCCGGATCCCGTCTCTCG
The DNA here is from genome assembly GCA_965207085.1 of bacterium. GTDB lineage: Bacteria > JAAXHH01 > JAAXHH01 > JAAXHH01 > JAAXHH01 > JAAXHH01. Next base: position 2,421,329 of record CBDBLQ010000002.1, read on the forward strand.
CCGGAACGAGCTCCATCGGCAGAAGCCGGAAAGAGACCGCCCCGAAGAGGATCGCGCTGACCAGGACCATGAACACGGTTACCGGTCTTCGGAAGGCGAAGGCGGTCCAGTTGTAGGGGGAGAGGAATTTGAACATATCAGGCTCGTTGATTCCTGGTCATGATTGAACGGGACCCTCGGGGACAGGACCCTCCGTGACGGGACCTTCCGTGACGGGACCCTCCACCGGCGCGCCATGCTGATCCCGGTCCACCAGCGAGTAGATCACGGGGATCACAATGAGGGTCAGAAAGGTCGAAGCGATCAGCCCCGCGATCACGGTAACGGCGAGGGGCGTGCGGATCTCGGCGCCTTCGCCCAGGCCCAGCGCGAGCGGAAGCAGTCCCAGGATCGTCGTGGCCGTAGTCATGAGTATGGGGCGAAGCCGGACCCGGCCCGCGGTGATGACCGCCTCGATCCGCTCGATACCGCGGCGCCGCAGCTGGTTGGTATAGTCCACCAGCACGATGGCGTTGTTCACCACGATCCCGGCCAGCATGATGATGCCGATCAGGACGATCACGCTGATCGCGATATCCAATAGATAAAGGGTAAGCAAGACACCCGAAAGGGCAAGCAGAAAGGAGATCATGATGATGAACGGATGGAGCAGCGACTCGAACTGCGAAGCCATGACCAGGTAGACCAGGAATACGGCCATGGCGATGGCCAGCAGCATGCTGCGCGAAGCGATGGTCATCTCCCTGTATTGGCCGCCGATGTCGATGCTGAAGTCGTCGGGAAGACGCATCCCCGCCAGGCTTTCCTGCATGTCGCCGGCCACGCTTCCCAGGTCGATGCCGGTCAGGTTCGCCGTCACCAGGGCCACGCGCTGCTGGTCGATCCGGCGGATTTCGCTCGGGCCTTCGTCGAGCTGGACCCGGGCCACGGCGCCGAGTTGGATCGGACCGGCCTCCTGCGTGCGGGAAGCAGGCGCCTGGAAGCTCGAACGGGATTCCGAATCTTCCCCTTCGTCGTTCCGGTCCGTCCGCTCACCCTGTCCGGTGTTCCCCCGTTCGCCCGCGTTTACGGCCATGGCTTTAAGCTGGGCGATCTGCTTTCGGTCTTCTTCCCTTGCCCGCACCAGGATGTCGATCTTGCGTTCTCCCGCCGAGAACCGGGTGGCCACGTTTCCGCGGACCTTGTTCCGGATCGCGTCCGCGGCCTGCCCGATGTCCACGCCGAGTGCCGCCATCCGGTCACGGTCGAATACGATCACGGCTTCGGGGTAGCCCGCCTCCATCAGGGACCGCACGTCCCTCAGGCCTTCCAAGTCGTCGAGGACGTCGACCACCTCGCCGCTGACGGCGCGGAGGTCCCTGAGATTGTATCCCCGGATCTCGACCTCCAGCGGGGCCTTGAAGCTGAACAGCGCCGGCCGGACGAATTCGACCCGGGCGTCCGGTATATCGGCCAGGCGCTGCCGCAGGCGGTCCATGACGGGATCGCTGCCCCGTGCCCGAATGGCTTCTGCGTCGAGCATGACCCCGACGCGGGCCACGTTCTCGCGCTCTTCATCCATGAGTGAACCGCTGGACTCCATCGCGCCCACCACGACGTAGACCTGCCTGATGTCCGCATCCTCCCGGATCAGGGATTCGATCATCGTCGCGGTTTCGTCCGTCTCCTCCAGCGGCGTGCCGGTGGGCAGGATGAGGTCCACCGCAAACTCGCCCTGCTCCATTTCCGGGATCAGTTCGGTTCCGAGGCGGGGAATGAGCACGGTAGTCGTCCCGACGATCGCCGCGACCGCGAGCAACGTGACAAAGCGCTGGTTGAGCGCCCTCGTGAGGAAGGACACGTAGGCCGACTGGAGACCTTCGAGTCCCTTGTTGAATACGTAAAGGACCGGTTGAGCCACCTTGCCCAGTACCCAGAAAACCCCGCGCAGGAGAAACCACACGGGAAGGAGGGCCACGAGAAGCAGGTTGGGGACGATCGTAAACAGGATCTTGAACAGACTGCCGACCAGGAACCGAACGATCCGGTAGAAAGGCAGGATCAGCCGGGAGATGAAGACGATGATCCAGCGAGGAATCGACGCGGCCGCGCGCAGCCCCCGGATCTTGGCAGTCTGAACATCCGGGCTCCGGTACTGTCGTACGCTTCCCCACAGCCAGTGGCCTGCAAGCAGGAGGATCCTGCCGATAAGGTATAAGGGAAAGACCAGGGTCCAGCGCGCCGCACCTGAGGCCCGATCGCCACCCCTTTGACGGAAATGCTGCGCGATCTCGCCGAACCAGCGCAACCCCGGGAAGGTGTTCACGAACCAGTTCGCCGAATCGCTGACCAGCCTGCCGGCGAACCATCGGATCGCCCCGCCGCGCTCCTCCGCGGCCGTCCGCCTGAAATCTCCGAAGGCCGATTGTACCCAGAGGCCCCGCCCCGCCCTTTCACCCAGGCTGCCCTCCCGCGATGCCATCATGGGAATGAAGGTCAGGGCCACGGCCAGGGACGCCAGCAGGGCGAAGGTGACGGTCAGGGCCTGGTCGGTGAAGATCTGGCCGGCGATGCCTTCGATGAATACGATGGGAAAGAACACGGCGATCGTGGTCAGGGTCGAAGCGGTCACCGCCATCCCCACTTCCGACGCGCCGCGGCGGGCGGCTTCCACCATGCTGTCGCCTTCCTCCCGGCAGCGGAAGATACTCTCCAGCACGACGATGGCGTTGTCCACCAGCATGCCGATGCCCAGGGCCAGACCGCCGAGGGACATGATGTTGAGCGTGGTCTGGCTGAAGAACATCAGGATGAAGGTGATCAGCACGGATACCGGGATGGCCACCCCGACGATGAGCGTGCTGCGCAGGTTGCGCAGGAAGAGGAAGAGGACGAGGATCGCCAGCACGCCGCCCCACTGGGCCGTCTTTATTACCTCGTCGATGGCGTTTTCAATGAAGCGGGACTGGTCCGAGACGAGGTGCAGGGTCACGCCTTCGGGCAGCGTGGAAACGATGGTGTCCGCCTCGATGCCCATCACGGCGGCACCGGGTCCGCCACCTGATGATTCAGCAGTGGCCGCGGCCGTGTCTTCCGACTGCTCGGTGGTCTCCTCTGATCGCTCGGCCGCTTCGTCTTCCGTTCCTTCGGCAACGACTACTTCCGCATCCCCCGTTGGTTCCGCTTCCCCCGTCTCGACCTCGCCCAGCCGTTCCCTGATCGCCCGGGCGACCGTCACCGTGTTGGCGTCCGCTTCCTTGAACAGGGCGATCTCCACACTCTCGCGGCCGTTGATCCGCGTAAGCGTCTTCCTTTCCTTGAAATGCCGCCGGACCGTAGCCACGTCGTGGAGGCGCACGGGAACCTCGCCCCGGCTGGAGATGATGATCTCGCCGATTTCCCCGACGGTCTGGAATTCATTGACCGCCCGTACGATCAGCGCTTCGTCGCCTTCCTGGAGCTGCCCCCCGGCCTGGTTGATGTTCTCCGCGGCGAGACGCTGGTTGATCTGGCCGAAGGTCAGTCCCAGCCGGGTCAATTGCGCTTCATTGATTTCCACCTGGATTTCTTCTGCCAAACCGCCCTTGATCCGGACCGACGCGACGCCCGGCACCGTCTCGAGCTGCCGCCTGATCTCCCAGTCCGCCAGGTTCCGCAGCATGATCAGGTCGTCTCCGGACAACCCCAGGCGCATGATGGGATCGAGCTCCGGGTTGTACCGCAGGAGAATGGGACGTTCGGCGTCCTGGGGCAGGAATACGCGGTCCACCCGTTCCCGCACGTCCATGATCGCCAGGTTCATGTCCGTGTCCCAATCGAACTCGAGCACCACGTCGGAGACGCCCGCCCGGGAGATGGAACTGACTTCCACCAGGCCGGTGACGACCCCCACGTCCTCTTCGATCCTGCGGGATATGAGGTTTTCGATTTCCTGGGGCGCGGCGCCTTCGTACTCCGTGCGCACCGTGAGGGAAGGGTAGGAGATGTCCGGTAGGAGATTGACCGCCAGCCGCTGGAAGGACACGTATCCGAAGATCAGCGCAGCCAGTACCAGCATGGTGATGGTGACGGGCTTGCGAATGGCGAAATCAACGATGTTCATGGAGGTTATTCCGGCGCTTCGGGAGCGACCACCTTGACCCGGGTGCTGTCTTTCATGCTGCGATGGCCGGCGACAACGACCAGGTCGCCCGGACTCAGCCCTTCCTGGATCTCGGTGAAGTCCGCGTCCTGCAGGCCGAGGGTCAGGGCGACGCGGGTTGCGATGCTGTCCTTCACGGTGAAGACTTCATCGTCTTCCAGCAGGGCGATCTTGGGGATCAGCAGCACGCCTTCGTGCCGGTCTGCGAGGATGGTCACCTTGACGAACATGCCCGGCTTGAGCCGCCAGCCGGGATCGTCGATCCTGATGGTGACCTTGAAGGTGCCGTTCTGCGGATTGATGATGGAACTCACCCGGTGTATCGTGCCGTCGAACGTGCCGTCCGGCAGGGTCTCCGTTTCGAGGATGACCGGTTGGCCCGGGGCTACGCGCGACCACTCCATCTCGGGCAGATGGGTGTAGATCAGCAACGTGTTCAGGTCGACCAGCGTGAAGAGCTCATCCCCCGGCCTGGCCATGTTGCCCACGTTTTGGTGGCGTTCCGTAATGGTGCCGCTGAACGGCGCGCGGATGGTGGTCTTGTCGAAGGCGACCTTGGCGGACTCCCAGTCCGCCCTGGCCATGATCAGTTCCCGCTCCTTCGCCTCGTGATCCACCTCGCTGATCAGCTGTCCCTCCAGCATGGCTTCCGAACGATCGAATTCCTGCTTGCGGGCATCCCGGATGGCCTCCGCGCGCGCCAGGTTTACTTCTTCTTCGTCGTTTTCCAGCACGGCGAGGACATCGCCCCGCTTCACGTAGTCGCCTTCTTCGACGCGCATCTCTTCGATCATGGCGGTCGTCCGCGGGTAGATCTGGGCATCTCGATCGGCCTCCACCGTCGCGGTCGTCAGTACGATATCCGAAATGGTGCCCAGGGAAGCCTCGATCACGTTCACCGGGACCGGCGGCACTTCCGTGGTGTCGGCTTCGGCCTCGCCGTCCTTGCCGACGATCTTTTCCCCTTCGTCTTCGGCCGTATCCGAACTCGCGGCGCCGCACCCCGCCACAATGAACGCCGCCAGGAATGCGATGCACACCGTGGCCGCGGCTGTACGGGAAAGACGCATGATGAGGGGTAGAACGCCTGGACGAAACATGCCTGCTCCTGTGGTCCTGCCTGCCTGAATTGGCCCCTGCTTGAACATCCCCTGTGCCTTAACGTCTCCTGCCAGGTTTACCATCCGAGCACAATACTAAATCTTTAGGAACCTCTGAACAACCCGTTTGTTCGATCAAGTGTGATGGCCTGAGCCTGTTGAAGGACCGATCATGTTGAACATGTCGTGGTTTTGGGTATTTTCGAGGGTGTTGCCGGCCCCGGACGGGTCCCGGAACGGCCTTTCCGGCCGGTTTCGACCGGTCCGGACGCACCTTACCCTATGTGACCGCCAGTTCCCTTCGGACCAGATGGAAGTTGGCCAGGGCGAACAGGGAGAAGAGCTGCGCGGTGTTCTTGGCCAGCCCTCGATACCTGACCTTGCGGTAGCCCCACAGATGCTTGATGACGCCGAAGGGATGTTCGACTCTGGCTCTTACGCGATTGCTCTTGCGATTGAACGCCAGGTCGCAGCAGTTGAGCCGCCTGCCCCGCCGGGCCTTGCGAAGCACCCGCCATGCCACGTCTTCTGCTTCGGCCCGTTCCTTGCGCCCCTGATCCGCGTAGGCCTTGTCCGCGTAGATGGTCTTCTCCTCGCCGTGCAGACAGGCCTCCATCACCCGGGCGTCGTGCACCGAAGCGGGCGTGGTCACCACGCTGTGCACCCGGCCCTTCGTGTCGGTGCCCACGTGGGCCTTCATGCCGAAGTGCCAGGTGTTGCCCTTCTTCGTGCTAGCCATCTCGGGGTCCCGCTTGCCTTCCCTGTTCTTCGTGGACGACGGCGCGTGGATGATCGTGGCGTCCACGATGCTGCCTTCGCTCACGATCAGGCCCCGCTCCGACAGATAGCCCCTGGCCTGCGCGAACAGCGCTTCGGTCAGCCCGTGGGCCTCCAGAAGATGGCGGAACTTGCAGATCGTCGTCTCGTCCGGCACCCCGTTCAGGTCCACCCCCGCGAAGCGGCGCATCGATTCCACGTCGTAGAGACTGTCCTCCATCGCCGGATCGCTCAAGGCGTACCACTGCTGCATGAAGTAGATCCTGAGCATCACCTCGGCTCCGATCGGGCGACGGCCCTTGCCTGCCTTCGGATAATGTTCCAGGATGTGGGCGAGCAGCACGTCCCAGGGCAATACTTCATTCATCTCGCCCAGAAAGCGTTCCTTGCGCGTTTTCTTCTTCTTCTGATCATAGGCCATATCGGAAAAACTCGGCTGATGCGTCATGGTCTGCCCCGCTTGAACTGGATCGGTGGGTTGTGATGCGACAGGCTGAAGTACTAACCATATCATGCAACATGAATCAGCAAGTCAACGCCAGGACTTAATCAGAGTTTTCTATACTAACTAACATTATACACCCTTAAAAGCTCGATATTCACGTGAAGTTCGCGGTGAAGTTCGCGCCTGTCTGCTCCATTAGACAGCGCGCGGGGGGCAATAGTTTCCGTTAAATGCAGTGTTTTACCCCGCCGCCGCCAGCAAACGCGCCATATTCCCACCCAGGACGAGGTCCATGTCCGCCTTCGCGATGAAGGTACAGTGGGTCCGCACGGCTTCGAGCGAGTGCCGGTACGTACTCGCCCGGGCGACGGGCGGATAGTTGGATGCCCAGCAGAGGCGGTCGGCGCCATAGTACTCGTAGAGCTTGCGGACGATCCACATGCAGTCCGAGTAGGGATACTCCCAGGCGGTCTCGGAGACGTACTGGAAACCGGACAGCTTGATATGGATGTTGTGCACGTCCGCCGACGCCAGGACTTCGTTGAGCATGGGCCGGGGCAACGGTTCGCCCACCTTCACGCCGGCCATGTGGTGGCAGAGAAAGGGCGTGTCGGGAAACCGCCGCGCGAGCTTGCGCAGCGCGGGCATCCAGGCCGGCCCCAGGGCCAGGGAAGCGATCTGGTTGAGTTCGGCCGCCTTCTCGAAGAAAGCAAGGCCTTCCCGCGACTCGAACCAGTCCGTATCGCCCTTCAGATAGTGGGTGAACCCTTTCAGCCGGTACTTTTCCACCGATTCGGCCAGCCGGCCGGCGCTGCCCGGCACGTGGTAGGTGTCGGACCAGGAACAGTCCACGTCGGCGAACTGGATGAACCGGTCGGGGTATTGGCGGACGCACTCGGCCCCGTAGTCGTTGTTGTTTGGGTTGTGTTCGATCCGGGCGCAGACCAGCACCGCCTGGTCCACCCCGGCCAGGTTCATTTCGTGAAGCAGCATCTCGGCCCGGCCCCGGTTCTCCGGATCCGGGACTTCCGGCTCGTAGGGCCAGTAATCCCACGCGTGGGCATGGCAATCGATGATCATCGTCGGTTTTCCTTTCTGAAGTTGCGGGTTGTCAGCCTGCGGTCGTCCAGGGCCAGGTTGTGCGGGCCATGCGGGCCGTACGGTCTTCAATACCGGTTGACCACCCAGAGTCCGGCCGCCAGCAGCACCAGGCCGCCCGTGAGGTAGGTGGTCACCTGGTCGCCGAGGATGAGCCAGCTCAGGAGGACGCCGAAGAGGGGCGTCGTGAAGAAGAAGGCGCTGATCTGGGTGGCGCTATGCCGCTGCAGCAGCCTGATCCATACGAGAAAGCAGAAACCGGCCACGATGGCGCCCTGGTAGAGGACTGCGGCGATGATGGCCGGATTGATCGTTACCGGGACGTGCCACTCGGTCATTGCCCAGAGAAGGGTGAATATCGGTAATACGACCACTTGCTGCCAGAAGATCACCGCCACCGGGGATATGCGCCTCACCAGGATCTTGTTGAACATGATTTGTATGGCCAGGCTGATGGAGCTGAACAGGACCAGCACGTCGCCCAGGGGCGTGGAAGGGCCGCCCGCTTCGTCGTAGATGGTCAGTGCCATGCCTCCGCCGGCCAGGACCAGGCCGACATTCTTCATCAGGGTGAGACGGTCGCCCGGTATAATGTAGTGGGAGATGGCGGCGACGACGAACGGATAGGTCTGCATGAACAGCACGGCGTGGCTTCCGGAGGTATACTCCGTGCCGAAGTTCAGGAAGAGAATCTGCGCGGCCATGATCAGGCCGGGGACGGCGATGACCAGCCGGTCGCCCCGGGCCACGAACAGGGAGACGCCGGCCAGACGCGTCCAGGTATAGACGCACACCAGGGCGACGGCGAAACGCAGCACCGCCAGGAGGACCGGCGGGATGCCTTCCAGGCCCACCTTCACCGATACAACCAGGCCGCCCCAGAGCGTGCACAACATCAGCACAAGGAGGACGGACCGCGTCGTCAACGGCTGGTTTTCATCGATGTGGGTCACCCTGGCCGGCCTTTTGCGGGAGGTAGTCAGCGAGCGGAAACGGCAGGGCGAGATTATACGACGCGGGAGCGTTCGGAAGCAACGTTAAAGTTCAGGCCCCGGCCGTGCGGCGCCGCGACGGCCTACCGATCATACATGCGCCGGAACCGCAGGGCCACGTTGACCAGCGCGATCATGACCGGCACTTCGACGAGGGGGCCGATGACCGCCGCGAAGGCCACGCCCGATTCGATGCCGAAGACGGCCACGGCCACGGCGATGGCCAGTTCGAAGTTGTTGCTCGCGGCGGTGAAGGAAAGCGTGGCGTTCTTTGAATAGTCCGCGCCGATCTTCCGACCCATCCAGAAGGTGATCAGGAACATGAGCACGAAGTAGACGAAGAGCGGAACGGCGATCCGGACCACGTCCAGGGGGATGGCCACGATCGTGTCGCCCTTCAGGCTGAACATGACCACGATGGTGAACAGCAGCGCCACCAGGGTGATGGGGCTGAGGCGGGGGATGAAGGTCGACTCGTACCACGGCCGTCCCTTGAGCCGAAGCAGGACCAGGCGCGTCGCCATGCCGCCGAAGAAGGGGATACCCAGGTAGATGAGCACGCTTTCCGCGATCTGGGCGATCGTTACCGGTACGACGCTGCCTTCCAGTCCGAACCAGGGCGGAAGCACCGTGATGAAGACGTAGGCGTACACGCTGTAGAAGAAGACCTGGAACAGGCTGTTGAAAGCCACGAGGCCGGCGGCGTACTCCGTGTTTCCCTTCGCGAGTTCGTTCCACACGATGACCATGGCGATGCACCGGGCCAGGCCGATGAGGATCAGCCCGGTCATGTATTCGGGATGCGCCGGGAGAAAGAGCGCCGCGAGTCCGAACATGAGGATGGGACCGACGACCCAGTTCAGGAAGAGAGACGCGCCGAGGATCCGCACGTTGCGGAACACGTCCCACAGTTCCTCGTACTTTACCTTGGCCAGCGGGGGATACATCATCAGGATGAGCCCGATGGCGATGGGCAGGTTGGTCGTGCCCACCTGTCCGAGCTGGATCAGGGCGGGCACCTCCGGCGCCCACACGCCGAGCGCGACGCCAAGGCCCATGGCCAGGAAGATCCACAGGGTCAGGTACCGGTCTCGCGCCGAGAGTTTACTCGTCGTTGTATCCATGGTCTCGCTCAGGTTGAGTTTGTGTTTCTGCGCCCGGCCGCTTTGTCAGTCCTGTCACACCGTCCGCCCGGCCGCTTTGTCCGCTTCGGACACCCTCGCGAACAGCCAGACCATCTCGCGGCAGATCTCCCGGCATCTTTCGTCGTAGACCTCCGCCTCCCGTTCCGTGCCATCGGCGGACTTCGGGTCCTCATAGGGGACGAGCACGCGCCGGTCCGCACTGGTAATCACGGGACACTCGCGGTCTGCGGTGGAACAGGCCAGGACCGCGCAGAAACCGTGTTGTGGGTTAGCTGGATCGAGGTAAGTCTTGGAGAATGCACGTATCGGGGTCAGTCCATTACCGGCGTAAACGGTGTAGACCGGGTTGTCTTCCAGCGCGTCACGGTCGATCCAGAAACCCGCACGAACCAGGGCTGTTAAGGTCCTGGGGTTGAAGGCAGTGACCTCCGTCCCGCCCGAGAAGGCGGACACCCCCGGCACGGCGAAGTATTCCGCCGCGGTCTGCGCCCAGATCTGCGCCATCTGGCTCCTACGGGAATTGTGGGTACAGATAAAAGTGAACCGGGCAGGTTGCTCTTTTCTCACGCGCTGCGCGACGTACGCTGAAATGCTATCCAGCAATTTCCCGCGATCCACCGGGATGAGGTCGAATTCCGCCAGGCGTGCCTTTAAATAGCGATTGAGCGCTGGGTAGAACACGGAATCGTGGCCGGCCGGATTCATCGCCCCTCCTCCGGGAACATAGGCTGACCGTGCAATGCCGGATCTTCACGTTCGTCGACCTGGAGCAAGGCCATGGAGGGTTGGGGCACGCAGATCTTGCCCTCGCTGGCCAGTCCGCGCAACCGGTCCAGGTCCGCCTGGACCCGCTCGTGGACCTGGCGGGCCGAGACAAGATAAACCGACACGTACTTCAGGGCGATCGAAGAGTCAGTAGTCAGCGCGTAGTAGATCCAGACCCCGTCGCGGCGGTCCGTGAGCAGCCCGTACTGCTTCAGCACGGCCAGGTGACGGGAGATCTTGCCCTGGGGCATATCCAGGACCGCCATGATTTCGCACACGCAAAGTTCCCGCTCCGTCAGCAGGAACAGGATGCGAAGGCGCGTCGCGTCCGAACAGGCTTTAAATACGGCCACATCTTTATCCACAAGAATACCCCTGCGCGTCAACACCTATACTACGGCCCGTACCTGGCGGCACCTGCGCGCCGACCCTTGTGCGGCGGCCCCGGCACGGCGGCTTACGCACGACGGATACGTCTATATCCCAATAAACGAATATACGGATATAATAAGACCTGTCAACACGTTTCGTCAACGAAAACACATAGGCTGATATCGCCGGTATCGGTGGACACCGGGCAGCGCGTGCTGTATATTGTGGTATTCGTTCGACGCGTTTGTTCGACGCAACAGAACTCGATGTATGATTTATGCGGAAGCACCATGCCGTCACCTCCCCACGTACTGCTCGTCTGTACCGATCACTGGCCGGGCAGGCTGTTCGGCCACGCGGGACATCCGGTGATCCAGACGCCCACCCTGGACACGCTCGCCCGCAGCGGGGTGAGGTATACGCGGGCCTACAGCGAATGCCCCGTGTGCATTCCCGCCCGCAGGACGATCATGACCGGCACGACCCCGGCAACGCACGGCGACCGGGTGTTCAAGGTCGACAACCCCATGCCGCGGATCCCCACCCTCGCGCAGACCTTCCGGGACAAAGGCTACCAGGCCTACGCCGTGGGCAAGCTGCACGTATACCCGCAACGGGACCGGATCGGGTTCGACGACGTGATCCTGGCGGAGGAAGGCCGTCCGAATATCGGCGCCCTGGACGACTACGAGGCATATCTCGGCGAGAACGGCCACGCCGGGGAAGGATTCACCCACGGCATGAGCAACAACGATTACGGCCAGCGGCCCTGGCATCTGCCCGAGGCCATGCACGTGACCAACTGGACCACGCGCCAGATGGCCCGGATGATCCGGCGCCGCGATCCGACACGGCCGGGATTCTGGTACCTGTCCTACTGCCATCCCCACCCCCCGCTGACTCCGCTGCAGTGCTACCTGGACCTGTATCGCGACGAGGATCCGGGCGTGCCGTACATCGGCGACTGGGCAGAGGGCCCGGACAGTCTGCCCTATGCGCTGAAGGCGGTCCGGGGGAATAACTGCGGGATGAACGATGCTCAGATCGCATGGGCGAGAAGGGCGTTCTACGCGCTGTGCACCCACATCGACCACCAGTTGCGCGTGGTGATCGGCACATTACGGGAGGAAGGCCTGATCGACAACACGATCGTGCTCTTCACGGCCGACCACGGGGACATGCTGGGCGATCACGGCCTGTGGGCGAAGCGCCTGTATTACGAGCAGTCGGCCAACGTGCCCATGATACTCGTGGGCCGGGCCGGCGACGACCGGGTCGGCCACAACCGTATCGACGACCGGCTCGTAGGCTGGCAGGACGTGATGCCCACGTTGCTGGACCTCGCGGGGATCGAAGTGCCGGGCACGGTCGAAGGCCTTTCCATGGCGGGCGACGACGAGCGTGAATACCTGTACGGCGAATGCGGCGAAAACGTTCAGGCCACACGCATGATGCACGACGGCCGGTACAAGCTGATCTACTACCCCGTGGGCAATCATTTGCAGTTATTCGACCTCGAGCAGGACCCGGAAGAACGCCACGATCTATCCGGATCGTCGGACCACGCCCGGATCGTAGCCCGGCTGAAGGCACGGCTGGCGGACCAACTGGCCGACCTGGATCCGGCGTGGTTCCAGGATGGGCGGCTGACCGGCCTGCCGGACCGCGAATACACGCTGCCACCCAACCGAGGCCTGTCCGGCCAGCGGGGGCTGCACTGGCCGCCGCCTCCCACGGATCCGGGATCTTCCTACGTACCCTGAACGCATACCGGAGAACGCTCATGCGCACTGCACGAATCGTCATCGTTTCGATCCTCCTGTTGTGCGGGTCCCTGCCGACCGCGGCCTGGGGGCCGAACGGCCACCGTATCGTGGGCCAGATCGCCGAGAACCACCTGACAGGCGCTGCGCGGAAAGGCATCTCCGAACTCATCGGCCGCGCATCGCTGGCGCAGGTCAGTACCTGGGCCGACGAAATCAAGTCCGATCCCGCTTGGCGCTATGCCTCGCCGTGGCACTATGTCAACGCGCCGCCGGGCCAGGCCATAGAAAAGGCGCATAAAAGCCCGAGTGGCGACGTGATCGAGGCCATTCTGCGGTTCGAGCGGGTGTTGAGGGACCGCGGATCGGGCAGGAAGCAACGGGTGGATGCGTTGAGGTTCCTGGTGCACTTTGTGGGCGACATCCACCAGCCGCTGCACGCGGGATATGCCAGCGACAGGGGAGGCAACGACATCCGGGTTCGCTGGTTCGGTGAAAGCACCAATCTCCACACGGTCTGGGACGAGCATCTCGTCGAGCACCATCGGTTGAGCTTCACGGAATGGGTCCGGTTCTTCGGACACGCCGAACCCGGCGAGATCGCGGTCTGGCGCCGTTCGGATGTATGGGACTGGGCGCGGGAGTCGCGGAGTATGCTGCCGGCCGTCTACGATTACGACAGCTCCCGTTCCGAAAGAACCCCTTACCTGGGTTATGACTATATCTTCAAACATGCCGACGGGATCAGACTCAGGCTATTGCAGGCCGGCATTCGCCTGAGTGGCATGTTGAACGATATATTCGCCTCGCCCTGATCCCGCCCGTCAACCCCCGAACAGCATGACCCCTCCCGCAACCAGCACCAGCCCCGTGATGGTGATCTGCAGGGAGCGCTCCGGGATCCTGCGGGACATCCGCACGCCCAGGGGCACGCCCACCAGCGATCCGGTCGCCATGATCACGGCTATGGCGAGATCCAGCTGGCTGCTGCCGGCATAGATGATCGAACTCGTGAAGGTCAGCGACAGCGCGATGAAGATCGAGGAGCCCACCGTGTCCACCGCGGTGAGGCGGAAGATGATGATCATCAGCGGCACGATCAGGATGCCGCTGCCAACCGAGGTGGAGGCGATCAACCCGCCGATGACGGCGCCCAGCGCCACCGCGAGGACGATCTTCGCGCCCGTGACCCGGGCGGAAATCCGCTGGACGGCCTGATCCGCCTGGGTCGCCTGGTCCGCCTGGCCCGTTGCCGCCTGGACCGCCTGGTCCGCCTCGCTCGTAACCGCGCGGGAACCTGGCCGCATGAACATGTGCCACAGGATCAGCAGGCCCGACAGCATGACCACCGCCGCGATGAAATGGCGAAGATTCGTCTGGAGTTCGCGCCAGGCCGGGTCGGCCGGGTCCATGTCCCCTGCGTACCCCGTGATCCAGAGGGCGACGGTCACGGAGACGGGCACCGCGCCCGCCAGGAAGTACGCCGAAGTGCGGAACCGGATGGTCCCCTGCCTGAAATGGAAGAACACGGCCGGGAGCTTGCAGAGGCAGGAATAGAGATGGGCGGTGCCCACCGCCACTGTGGACGGCAGGCCGAATCCAAGCGTCAGAACGGGCAGCAGGAGGACCCCGCCACCGATGCCGGTCATGCCGATGCAGGCGCCGATCAACGCGCCGGACACGAGTTGCACGACGGTTTTCAGGACTTCCAGGTCCATAGAAGGTGAAACGACTCCCTTCGCGCGGGCGCAGACCGCTCCCAACTACCTGCGCTCCCACCCATTTTTCTCTTGCCACACCCCTGCAAACGATGCAAACATGACCTTACGATGATTCCGACCAAACCATACGCGGCCACGGACCTCGGCATCTTCCGGTTTGTCGACGGCAAGTTGCTCGTCTACCTGGTCGAGTTGAAGATCGAACCCTTCGTGGGCCGTTATTCGCTGCCCGGAACTCTTGTGCTCGAAACAGAAGACCTGGAGGCGGCGGTGAGGCGCGCCTACCGCGAGGCAACGGGCCGGTCGAACGCTTACTTCGAGCAGGTCTACACCTTCTCCGCCATCGACCGGGACCCCAGGCGACGAACGATCTCGACGGCTTACATGGGGTTTCCCGACCGTCCGGGCGAACCCTTTGAAACGGTGGACAAGTACGGTACGGGGGCGTGGTTCTACGTCAATGACACCCCGTCGCTGGCGTACGATCACAATGAGATTCTGAAGGTGTGCACGGACAGGATCGCGGCCAAACTGAATTACACGAATATCGCGCTGCTGCTGCTTCCCGGTGAATTCACTATGGCGGAACTGCAGTGCGTATATGAACAGGGGCTGGGTGAAAAGCTGGAATCGGAGAGTTTCAGCGACAAAGTCCTGTCACTGGGCATGATTGAAGTCGCCGGCGGGGAACGCCCGGCAGAGAACGCCCCGCCGGTTCCCCTCTACCACGCCGTGCACCGGGAACTGCAGGAAATCCCCTTCATCTGAAACGCGGCTTCAACCCGGCGCGGCATCTGCTGAAACCAGTGCGGTATCGACTTGCTGCGGCTACAACCCGTTGCGCCGTCGTCTCAGCCCGCTACATCATGCGCTTGATGATCCGGTCGGACTGTTCGCCGGTGATCCCCAGTTCGCGCCAGGCCATGGCGCCGCCCTCGTCCAGCACCGGTTCACGGTCGCCCAGCGTGGGCGCGTCCGTCTTCTGAAAGAACAGGCCGGTGTAGATCTCGTCCCCCCAGATCATGGCCTTCTCGCAGGCCGTCTTCCAGTCGGCGGTATCGTGGCCTTCGTCCTCCAGCTTCTTGACGCGCTGCTTGAAGAAGGGGTAGTCGTTGTCCTTGTTGAACGTGACGCAGGGGCTGAATACGTCGATCAGCGAAAAACCCCGGTGCTGGACGGCCTGTTCGATGAGTCCGGTCAGGTGCCGGGCGTCGCCGCTGAAGGCCCGCGCCACGAAGGTCGCGCCGTTCATGATGGCGGCCGTGATGGGATTGACCGGCATTTCCACGCTGCCGAAAGGCGTACTCTTGGTCTTCATGTCGATACTGCTGGTGGGCGAGATCTGTCCGGTGGTCAATCCATAGATCTGGTTGTCCATGACGATGTAGGTCAGGTCGACGTTCCGCCTCGCCGTGTGGGTGAAGTGGTTCCCGCCGATCCCGTAGCCGTCGCCGTCGCCGCCCGTGACGAACACGGTGAGTTCGTGGTTCGCCATCTGCGCGCCCGTGGCCACGGCGAGGGCACGCCCGTGCAGCGTATGCATGCCGTAGGAGTTGAAGAAACCCGGGAAATTCGAGGAGCAGCCGATTCCGCTGATCGTGAGGATCTCGTGGGGCCGGAGACCCAGGTTCACGCAGGCCCGCTGCAGGCTGCTCAGCACGCCGAAATCGCCGCATCCCGGGCACCAGTCCGGATCCACCTTGCCCTTGAAGTCCTTCGCTTTCAATGGCGCAACCGGTTTCGCTTCCACTACCTCGCGTGGTAAAGTTTCCACTGACATGTTGAAGACTCCTTAGACGATGACTTCTTGATAGGGCACGTAGATGTCCGTCGTTCCGGCCAGCAGCTCCTTGACGCCGTCCACGATGTGATGGGGCATGAACGGCTCGCCGTCGTACTTGCGGATGTGGCCGTCGGCCGTAAGCCCGGTCTCGCTGCGCAAGTACCGGTGGAACTGGCCGGAATGATTGTTCTCCACGATAACGGTCTTTTTCGCCTTGTCGAAGACTTCCTGGATGGCGTCCGCGTGCAGGGGGACGA
Organism: bacterium; assembly: GCA_965207085.1. Lineage (GTDB taxonomy): Bacteria > JAAXHH01 > JAAXHH01 > JAAXHH01 > JAAXHH01 > JAAXHH01. Next base: position 2,437,667 of record CBDBLQ010000002.1, read on the forward strand.
TCCACTTGATCGGCAGGTGGTTCACGGCGACGCCGTCACGGTGCAGGATTTCCACCGCTTCCCTGATCACGCCGCGGGTCGAACCCCAGCCGATGAGGGTGATCTCGGCGTCTTCGGCGCTTGCACCCGAGAGCGCCGGCGGTTCGATACGCTGCGCGATGTTCCGGAACTTCCGGGCCCGCTTTTCCACCATCTTGCGCCGCTTGTGGGGATTGGTAAATTCGTCGCTGACCAGGACGCCGTCTTCATCGTGTTCGTCGGTGGCCACCACGTGGGCGTATCCATCCACACCCGGCAGCGCGCGGGGAGAAATCCCGCTCTCCGTGTTCTCGTACCGCAGGTATCCATTGCTCGGCGCGCCGATGAGACCGTGCCCGTTGGCCAGTTGCGTACCCGTCGGGATGTCGCTCGCGCCGTTCCTTGACTCGGTGATCAGTTCGCCCCGGTCTATTTCGGGTTGCATGTCGATGGCGTCCGGGTCGACGCTGAAGGTACCTTCGGAGATCAGCAGATCCGAAATCACGATGCCCGGGCACTGGCAGCGATCCACCAGGTTGAACAGTTCGGGCAAGGTATGGAAGGCGTCCAGCGCATCGGTCGGCGCCACGATGAACCGCTCGAAATCGCCCTGGCTCGCGCCGAGAATCTGCCAGAGATCGCCCTGCTCCGTCTTGGTCGGCACGCCTGTCGAAGGACCGGCGCGCTGGACGTCGATGAAGACGACCGGGATCTCCATCATGGCCGCGCTGCCCACGGCCTCGGTCATCAGGGCGAAGCCGCCGCCGGACGTGGCGCACATGGACCGGCAACCCACGTGGGCGGCTCCGATGGCCATGTTGGCCACCCCGATCTCGTCCTCGACCTGGCGCACCATGATGCCCAGTTCCCGCGCGTTCTGCGCCATCCAGTGGAGGACGCCCGTAGAGGGACTCATGGGATAGGCGCAGTAGAACTTGACCCCGGCGGACGCTCCGCCCATGGCCAGCGCGTCGTTGCCTGTCCACACGGCAAGCGGCTTGCCGCCGGAGGGCAGGGACTGCGAGAAGGGTTCGAAGTGCGCCGCGGCATAATCGTATCCCGCGCGGGCTACGCCCACGTTCTCGTCGACCACTTCCTGCCCCTTGCGCTTAAATTGCATGGTGATAATGTCTTCAAGGATCTGGAAGTCCACGTCGAGCATGTAGAGGATCGTCCCGAGCGCCACGGTGTTCTGCACGAGCTTGTTGCGGTTGTTGTCGGTCAGTTCGTTGATGGGCAGCGGGCAGAGGCGCACGCCGTCTTCCGGGGTACCTGGCGTGATCGTGTCGCTGTTGAAGAGGACCCGCGTGCCGGGTCCCATAAGACCCAGGTGCCGGTCCATCGTATCCTGGTTCAGGCAGACCAGCAGGTCGAGCTTGTCGCCGTGGTTGTGGACCGGTCTATCGCTGATCCTCATCGTGAGGAAAATATGACCGCCCCGGATGATCGACTGGTAGGCATTGTAGGCGTTGAGATGCAGTCCGCGGCGGATGAATATCCGGGCGAGCACGTTCCCCGGTGTGGCGATACCCTGGCCCGCGGCGCCGCCTATGGCAATGGCAAAGTCGAATTGGTCAGAACTCATCGGATTCTCCTGTCTGTTCATCACGGACAAGCTGATCTGCCGACGTGCGTACGCGTTTCTGTCAAGGTAGTGCACAGCATAGCGGGAACCAACAAAATACACAGTCCCCAAAGGGGTGTCAACCATTCCTTAAGTTTCTTCGGTCCCGATTCCGGTTTTGGTACCGCGGGTACTTTCGGAAGGTCGCGGATGCGCGATGACCGGTTTTCGAGATCACTCATGTGCCGAACATTCACCGGCTCATTCCATCTTGACAGTGGGAAAGGGTTCTGACTTTATTTTCAATGAGTTTCATGTGAAGGAAAGGACATCGAAAGCCGGATCTCCAAACCCGGAAATGACCGGATATGGCACTCAATACCTTGCTGAAGCAAATCGGCCGATTCGCACGGCCGGTTTTGCGTTCTCTTGGCAGAACCGCCGTAATGGAATTGCAAAGGGAGGGGGCGAGACAGGTCTCCCGAAAGATAAGAAGCACGATCAGAAAGCACGGTGAGCGCAGACACGCCGGACAACCGGACGCTGTCGAAGCGAGTTCGTTACCGGCTCATACTGGCGGCCTTCAGCAGCACCTGCTGTATATCTGGGCTAACGCGGACATCATTACGGCCGACGTGATTTCCTGGAACTATTTCGGACCTTTCGAAGCGGAATACCAGTTCGATCCACGCCACGAATGTCCCTATGGGAACATCAAGGAGGCCTTGGCGGACGGCTGGCGCATCATCTCCTTTCCAACCGTCGAGTATCCCCTGGAAAACACCCATAACCAGCTGGGCCACGAGTTTATCCTGGAGCGTTTCTTCCCTCCGGGAGGCGGCCTGCCCCATACGCCCCACGGGGCCAGGAAGCAGGACCCTCGACAAGGAGCCGGAGATGGCGGATGACTTCCGGGCCCTGAAGAAGCAGTTCGTGGACACGGGCTACGTCCTGCTCGAAGACTGGTTCGACGCGGACCTGGTGGCGCGGATCAGCGAGGACTGCCTGGCGTTCAAGGGCATCTCGGTGTTCGAGCGCGAGAGCGTAGGCGATCTCCTCGCCCATCCACGGGTCGTGGACTTCGTGAGCCGCCTGCTCGAATCGGCCGAAGTCGCGATCAGCCCCTTCCGGTTCTGGAACCACCTGACACCGGGCGGAACGAGCGACGGGGGAGGCTGGCACGTGGACGACACGTGGATGGCGGACCGCCCGCTGACGGAGATCCTGTGCATGTACTATCCGCGGGACGTCGCCGAAGACATGGGACCGACCATGCTGCTGCCCGGAAGCCACCGGAGGCTCTATACGCCCAGCCAGACCCGGAAGCTGGGATGGATCCGGGGCCAGAAGAAGCTCACGGTCGGGGCGGGCACGCTGGCTATCGCCTATCCCTCGATCCTCCACGCGAAGGCCGCCCATTTCTCCGAGCGGCCGAGGTCCATGATCAAGTACGGCTATGAAATCGCGGATGACCGGTACGGCTACTACGTCACGCGGGAAACCTACGACAACCTGGCCAGATCGGAGACCGGCCGCGGACTGATCCGCGACGCCGAGGTCAGGGACAAGCGAGACGCGGTATGGAACAGCTACTGGGATTTCCACCAGAGCTATACGTTCCAGGATTTCAAGCACCAGATCGGAGTCGTGGGCCGCGCCTTGCGAAAACACCTCGAACACGAACAGCGGGGAGGAGCGGGATGAACGGCGCCGATATGGTAAGCCGGTACGAAGAAGACGGCTATGTCGTCCTGCCCGAGGTCATCGACGGTAAACTGACCGCCGAGGCCCAGGGCCATGTCGAGTGGATGGGAGAGAAGTACCCCGACATCCGGCCGGAGCAGTACCATCACCACCTCATCGTGGACGATCCGTTCTGGATCCGCCTCTGTACCGACCCCCGGCTCATCGACGTCATCGAACCCTTCCTGGGGCCCGACATCGCGCTCTTCGCGGCGCATTACATCAGCAAGCCGCCCGGGGACGGGCAGCCGGTGCTGTGGCACCAGGACGGGAACTACTGGCCGCTGGAGCCCATGGAGGTCATTACCATCTGGCTGGCCGTAGACGACTCGACCTCTGATAACGGCTGCATGCGGGTCGTCCCCGGCAGCCACAAGGACCAGAAAATTTACCGGCACCGTAGAACAGAAGGGGATAACGTATTGAGTTCGGAACTGGATGTGAAGGTTGATGAATCCGAGGCGGTCGATGTCGTCGTGACGGCGGGCGGCGTATCCCTGCACGATCCCTACCTGATACACGGTTCGAAGGCCAACCTGTCCGACCGGCGCCGATGCGGATTGACCCTCCGGTACATTCCCACGACCACGCGCATCAAGCGCGAGAACTTCCCCGCCTACCTGTGCCGGGGCCAGGCCGCGGACGGAATCAACCACTACCCTCCGCTTCCCCGGTTCAGACCCGGCGATCACTACCCGTTCGAGGGTTGCGACCGGCCGCCCTGGAACTGATACCGTTTTGGTGCCGGCATTGGTGGCCGCCCTGGCACTGACGCCGCGCTGGCACTGGTGCCGCCCTGGCACTGACGGCCGCGCTCAGATGATCCCCATTTCCCTCAGTTCCCGCCTGACCGCGTACATGGCGCCTTCGGTCGCCAGGACCCACAGGCGGTCGCCCGGAGTGAGCCGCCGCATGATGTCGTGAAACACGTCGCTGACGTCCGCGGCCGCAGCCATGTCCTCCGCGTCCATCTGCTCGTCCATCAAGGCCAGGTGCGCGCCGCCCGCGCCGGCGACGTGCACGGACCTCGAAACGTCCACCATGCCTTCCAGGTCTTCGTCCACGATCCACGGCCCGTTGCGACCGCCCCGTACGGCCTCGTCCAGCAGGAACAGGAAATGGCCCCGCTGCCCGTCCAGCCGGCAGGTCCTGAGCGCTTCGAGGAGCGAGGTCCTGTTCTTGATCGTCATCAGGTGGGCTTCCCGTTCATGAATCACCACTCGTTCGTCCCGTCCTCCGGTAGACCTCACGGATTCGAGGCCCTTGCGTATCGTTACGGGACTCAGGCCGAGGGATAGCGCGGCCGCCGTGGCCGCCGCGGCGTTATACACGTTGTGCAGCCCGGGCAGGCGGAGGCGCACGTCCAGGGGACCCCGCGGCGTGATGATCCGGAAGTTCGATTCATCCGGTCCCAGATCCACATTGATCGCGTAGACGGTGGGCAGCGGTCTTTCCCAACCGCAGCCTTCGCAGGCGTAGTCGCCCAGGTGGGCGAGGCTGGTGATGCGGTAGGTCAGGGGAACGCCGCACCGGTGGCATGGCACCTCGGGGGTGGCCCTGTTCGCCAGGACCAGGCGTTCATCCTCCACGCCGTAGTAGGTCAACCGGGGCGGCACGCCGCGCGTGAATCCGCCGCAGAGGACCGGGTCGTCGGCATTGACGAGGATGTGCTGCCCGGCGGACATGGTGCCGAACCAGTCGCACCATTTCCCGATCAGGGCAGAGCGGTCAACCCCCTGTATCGATTCATCGTCGTACAGGTTGTTCAGTACGAGCGTACCGGGGTTGCATACCCTGATCGCCCGGTCGAGCATCCCGGTCTCGAATCCGAACACGCCGTAGTCCGCGTGGATCCTGCCGCGGCGATCGGTCGCCCGGACCAGCGTGGAGACCACTTCATCGAGGGATGGGGCGATGTCTTCGGGGTAGAGCGTCCGGGCGTCGGACTGCCTCAGGATCGCGGCCAGGATCCGGCAGGTCGTGTGCTTGCCGTTCGTTCCGGCAACCCCGGCCACGCCTTGACTGAACTGGCGCACCAGGGATCGGACCAGGCCCGGCCAGAGGGCGGCGGTGAGGGTGCCGGGCGGGACGCGTCCGCGGGAGAAATCAAACAACTCGGCCGCCCTCGCGACGGACTTGTCAATGAAAAGGGCGGCCGATCTGAGCATACGCATAGGAGTTGATTGAAACCGGGGAATCAACCCTTGGTCATATCTTCACGCCGCGCCACTCGTCCCGGTCACCGGAGATGTCGACGATGTTGCCGTCGGGATCGATGGCCTTGAAAGCGATCTCCGGCGGGGTATCGGAGGAGATGGCGTCCCTGCCCTTCACGGTCTTCGGCGCTTCGGCACCCCAGTTCCGGACCCTTTGCCAGGCGGCGTGGAGGTCGTCCACCAGCACGCCGAAATGAATATACTCCTCGCCTTCCTCGAGCGTGGGCCGCGACGGATCGTCATGGGGCAGCAGCGTGATGTTGGCGGTGCCGTCGCTGAGATCGACGGCCTCGCCGTTGCCCCGCCGGCCGATAAAGGTAAAGCCGATCACATCCTCGTAGAAACGCTGCGAGACCGACACGTCTCGACACCGCAGTGCGAGGTGACGCAGATAGGCCATTACGCCTCCCTACGGAGTCTACCGTTCAAACTAGTTCAATCCTTAAAAACCACCATAGGAGTATACCGGATTACACCGTATCACGGATTGCAATGGACTACAGGCGCTTCTCCTTCGCGATCTCCTCGACGGCGCCAATGAACTGGTCCGTCTGGGCATCGGTCACCATGACGTGCATCGACGTCCGGTTGGCGTCCCAGTTGATCTCGTCGTGCGTAACGTTCCGGATATAGATACGGTGGCGGTCCCAAAGCATGTTGTTGAGATCGCGCGTACCCACGCCACTGACCTTGAACGAGACGAGCGCCGCGCTCATGCGGGGATCGGGCGAACTGTATACGTCCACGCCGTCCATATTGCGCAGGGCGTTGGCCACGCGCACGGCCTGGTAGCGGTTACGGCTTTCGATGGCGGCCGGCCCGATCATGTTGTGGAAATCCAGCGCGGCGTCGATGGCGACGCGTGCCGGGGCGTTGGAGGAACCCCGCAGCTCGAACTTGGAGGCGCCCGCCAGGTACTCGTCGTAGTAAATCTTGGCGAAACCCGTGGGTTCCTGGCCGTACATGGACAGGCCGTTGACCGGTCCGGAGTACAGCGTCGGCCAGACCCGGTCCAGGATATCCTCCTTCACGTAGAAGAAGCCCGTGTACATGGACGCCATCATCCACTTGTGGCACGGTCCGGCGTACATGTCGCAGCCCAGGTCGTGCATGTTCAGATCGAGCATGCCCGGAGGCTGCGCTCCGTCGACCAGTGTGATGATCCCCTTCGACCGGGCCATGTCGCAGATTTCCCGCACGGGAAGGACGAGCCCGTCGCCGTAGTTGATATGGCAGAAGCTGAGCATCTTCGTGCGCGGCGTGATGGCGGCCTCGAAGGCCTTGAGCAGCGCGTCCGGACTGTCGGGCGGGTGGAAATCGGGGGACGACAGGTCGATCATGACGGTCTTCGTCCCCTGCCTGACCGCCCTGAGGTTGATGGGCTGCACCCCGCTCGAATGATCGTGATTGGTCGTCACGATCTCGTCGCCCGGCTCCATGTCGACGCCGAAGGTGCCGAAGACCATCCCTTCCGTCGTGTTGTTCGTAAAGGCGACCTCGGTCGATTTGCAGCCGATGTAGTCCGCCATCTTCGCGCGCATCTTCTTCCTGAAGTCGCTGTTGTAGACGTAACTGGTATAGCTCTTGTAATCCGAGTTCGCGCCTTCCAGCGCGGCGATCTGCGCCCGGTGCACCGGGGCCGGGGACGGTCCGCGCGTACCGGTGTTCATGAAGGACACCCCGTCGCGTACGATAAACTGGTCGGCCACCCAGTTCCAGTATGCCACGTCATCGGGTTCCGGAAGGTGGTCTTCGGGCATCGGCGGCTTCGCCCCGGACTTTCCGGCCATGGACAGCAGGGCCGTTCCCGCGGCGAGTCCGCCCGCGATCCTGCCCATAAACCTTCTGCGGGACAACGCTTTCAGCTTTTCGGGATCCTCGTATTTCGGATCGAAGTTAAAGCCGGACTCTTCCGTAATCATACTTGTATCTCCTTACCGATACCTCCGGCGCGCTCCGTATGGAATATACGTTGCAAACCACCGCGTCGGACCGGGCCAGGGGCCTGGAATAACAGCGAATTATGGAGAATTCTGTAAACAGAGTATACAGAGGACGCCAGGGGGTCTTCAAGTAAAAACTGCGTTTTGAGGATTTGAGGTCTGTGGTGCCGATTTCTGGTTGCGGGGTGGATGAAACACCGCTTACTTGGTAGGGGGTCTATCCGAAAGCTATTGACCGCTGGTGACCACTACCGGTCCGGGGGCGACCGCATCCCGTTCCGGTGCGACAGTCGGTCACCACCGTGACGACTCGAAAGGCATCCTACGTGAAAATCGAAGACATCGCCTCGTATTTCATCGGCGGCGGATACGTCATCCGCGTCCGGACCGACAGCGGGCTCACCGGGGTGGGCCAGACGGCCTGCTGGGGATATCCCGAAGCCGTGCACCAGATCGTGGAGCGTTTCCAAAACTACCTGGTGGGGCAGGATCCGTTCCGCATCGAACATCACTGGCAGTATCTCTATCGTATGTCGCCCTTCCGGGGAAGCGCCCTGTCCGGGGCGGTCAGCGCCGTCGACATCGCCCTGTGGGACATCAAGGGAAAACACTTCGGCGTTCCGATCTGGGAATTGCTCGGTGGGAACTGCCGGGACCGGGTCAGGCTGCACCTGCTGGGTGGCGGCGGCACGCCGGAGGCCATGCTCGAATCCGCCCGGAACGCGGCGTCCGAGGGCTTCACGGCGCTCAAGTTCGACCCCCTGCCGGGTGGCTACCAGGACATGGCCCTGGACCGGATGATCCGTACCGCCCGGGATCTCGTCGCGGCGGCCCGCGAGGGCGGCGGCCCCGACATGGATCTCATCGTGGAGGTCCACCGCAAGCTGACGCCGCTGACCGCCATGCCCCTGGCCAACGCGCTGACCGAATTCAACCTCTATTTCATCGAGGACCCCATCCAGATCGACAGCATCATGGCCCAGGGCGAAATCGCCCGGCGGATCGGCATACCCGTCGGGAATGGGGAACGCCTGAACACCATCTGGGAGTTCCAGGAGCTTCTGGCCCACGGCGGCCCGCAGTACGTGCGGCCGGACGTGGCCCTCGCCGGCGGCCTGACCCACTGCAAGAAGATCGCGGCCATCGCCGAGGCCCACCACTGCGCCGTCGTGACGCACAATTTCCTGACGCCCCTCATCACCGCCGCTTCCGTACACCTGGATACCAGCATCCCCAATTTCGTGACCCAGGAATACAGCATGGGCGACGAATCGGAAGCCAGCAAATTGTACCGGACCAACATACGCCGGGAAGGCGGCTACATCCCGATTCCACGGGACCCGGGCCTGGGCGTCGAACTGGACGACGAACGGCTGGAGAGCGCGGTCTTCACCCCGATGAATACCGCGAATACGCTGCTCAGGTCGGACGGCTCGGTAGCCCATTCGGTTTAGGATTTCGCCATGCGTCGATTCAGTATGCTGCATCCGCTCTGGATGGCCTTCTACGACGGGGCGATTTACGAGGATGCGGCCCGGCACTGGCGAAACCGGACCTTTCTGTACCTCCTTTTGCTGCTGGCGCTGACCTGGATTCCCTTCACCCTCCAGACGCAGAACCAGGTGGATGAATGGGTCAGCCGGGAAGCCCCCTTCTATATCGACCAGGTCCCCGATCTCAGCCTGTCCGGCGGCGAACTGTCCTCGTCCTCATCCGAGCCGACGCTCCTGCGCGACCGGGACGGGACGGTGCTGGCCGTCATCGACCCCACCGGACGGTACACCAGCCTGGACGACACCGAAGCGCCGGTGCTGGTAACGCGCACGCAGATCTTCATCCGGGGAGAGGGCGACCAGGTCGACGTAACGTCCCTGCCGGACGGACCGCCGGAGACGCTGACCCGGGAGGACCTGTACGTGATCGCCGACTGGACCCGGTCCCTGGTCAATACGCTGCTCTTTCCCGTCCTGCTCGTGCTGTCCTACGCGTACCGGACCGTGCAGACGCTTCTGTACGCCTACGTAGCGTCCTTTTTCACGGCGTCCACCGGAGGGTCGCTGCCGTACCGTACGCTCCTGAACCTTGCCATCATCGCCATCACGCCGGCCGTCGTGCTGGACACCGTGCACATGCTCATGGAATCTCCGCTGCCGGACTGGTTCTGGTGGCCGGCATGCGTCCTGCTTTCCCTGGGCTATCTGCGGTTCGGCATCCGGGTCACGCTGGACGCCGAACGGCAGGCTGCAGCCTGAAACCTGAAGGTACGCTTCTTACACCCGCCTGAGAAGGGACCGCCGTGAAACGTATCCTGCTCTTGATCAACACGCACCGTCCGCCGTTCAGCCAGTTCGCCGCCATGTTCGAAGGGCTCGTGAACGGCGCTTCGCAGTTCACGCTGGACGTCACCGATGACCGGAACGCGCTCTGCGACCCGTCGGACTACGATGCCGTGGCGCTCTACATCGCGTCCGGAGAACTGACCCGGGACCAGGAAAAGGGGATCACCGGCTACGTGCGGAAGGGCGGCGGACTACTGGCCGTGCACACCACGAACGCGGGGCTGGCGCAGTACGCCGATTACATCGAGATGATCGGCACCGAGTTCATCGGCCACGATCCCCTGGGCGACTTCGACGTGGAAATCGATCCGGCCTTCGACGACATCCTGCCGCGCATGAGCCGGAGTTTCCGCGTCCAGGATGAATGCTACAACATGGACATCAAGACGGAGGCGCCGCTCAGGTGGTTCCAGCACGGCATATGGAAACTCGAACGCAAGCCGTTGGGCTACTTACGGGATTACGGAAAGGGACGCGTGTTCTACACCGCCCTCGGCCACGACAACCGCACCTTCGTCCATCCCGACTTCCAGGACCAGTTGATCAAAGGGCTCCGTTACGTGTGCGGGATGGCCGACGGATCGCCCGTCCGGATCGGGCTGGTGGGCTACGGACCGCTGTTCGGCATGGGGAGGCACCACAGCGAGCAGATCGCCGCGACGCGGGGGTTCGGCCTGGGGGCGGTCTGCGACCGGGACCCCGCGCGCCTGGAAGCGGCGCGGGAGGAGCAGGGCGAGGACGTGCCCATGTTCGAGGATGCCGCGGAAATGGCCGGAAGCGGGCTCATCGACCTCGCCATCGTCATCGTGCCCCACGCCTACCACGCTTCCGTGGCGAAGCCGCTGCTTGATGCGGGCCTGCACGTCATCACGGAGAAGCCCTTCACAGTCAAGGTTTCCGAGGCGGACGAGCTGATCGGACTGGCCAGGGACCGGGGCGTCATGATCTCGGTGTACCACAACCGTCACTGGGATCCGGACATCCTTTCGATGAAGGAGATCGTCGACCGGGGCGATATCGGCGAGGTATACTCGATTGAAAGCGCCCTGGTGGGTTACGGCCTGCCGGGCCAGGCGTGGCGGTCCCACAAGCCGGTTTCCGGGGGGGCGATGTACGATTGGGGCGCCCATAATTTCGAGAAGATCCTGCAGCTGGTGCCGCGGTACGACGGACAGGGCAACCGGATCAACAAGCGCGCGACGCTCTACGGGAACTACATGAAGCGGGTCTGGCACAGCAGCACCAACGAGGACTACTGCCGGGCCTACGCCCGTTTCGACGCGGGCGTCGAGGCGCAGTTCATCACCTCATCCATCCATGCGTCCCGCAGGCCCATGTGGACCGTCCAGGGAACCGCCGGTTCGATCGTCATGGAAGGCGGGGACGGCGCGGGCACGGTGACCATGGCCTCGGCCGACGGCCGTCACTGCGTCGTCGAGGTGAAACCCTATGACCGGGGACATAACTGGCAAGGTTATTACAAGAACGTGGCCGATCACCTGCTCGCCGGCCTGCCCCTGGAGATCACGGGGGAATGGGCAAAGGGTCCGATACAACTCATCGAGGGGTGTGAAACGGCCTCGAGAGAGAACCGGCTGGTGGAAGTGGAATTCGATTTCTGATTGGCCGCGGACCCGGAAGAAAGACGTCGGTTTCCGGAAGAGAGACGTCGGATATGACGACCAAAGAAAAACTCGAAGCGGGCTTCACCATCCTCGCCATCCTCGCGCTCTGGCCGGTTATCCTGGGCTGGGAAAACCCGGCCTACCAGGTCGTCCTTGGCGTGATCCTGGTGGTATTCATCGCACTCGTCGCGCAGAAGTTCCGCCGCGTTCGAGCCATCTACAACGCCACCCGGGTTGAAGCGAAGAAGCGCAAGCCGCCCGCCGGGAACCGGGACGAACCCTTCGGCTGACGGGTCGGCGCCGAAGCGGGCGAGCCGTCTGGCCAGGGCGGGATTCCGACGCGGGGCAGTCCGGCGCCATGCTCACGTCGAACTCAGGCGTATTTGCCCGGAAGGTCCGGAGCGGAGACCTCGTCCAGCAAGGTGCGGTCCTCCGGATCGAGCGTCCATCCCACTGCCCCGAAGGATTCCTCGACCTGCTCGGGGAAATCCGGGCCGATGATGGGCGCCGTCACCGCTTCGTGGTCCAGGATCCAGGCCAGCGCCACCTGGGCCGGCGTCTTCCCGTACTTTTCCCCCACGCCGATCAGCGTCTGCACGATGCCGTCCAGCTTGTCGGTCATGGCCTCGTCGAAGGGATACTTCGAGCGGCTCAGGCCCGGGCGGGGGTTCTTCCCCCAGGGGCTGTTTTCGGGCGGCACGGCTCCGCGGCGGAACTGGCCGGTCAGCAGGCCGATGGCGAGCGGGCTGTAGCACATGAGTCCGAGCCCGTGGTCTCTGGCCATGGGCATGAGTTCGAGCTCGGTCTCCCACCGGGCCAGCAGGCTATAGTTGTACTGCAGGCAGACGAAGGGTTCGAGATTCCGCCGGTCGCTGGTCCACAGGGCTTCCATCACTTTGTACACCGGCCAGTTGCTGCAACCGATGTACCGGACCTTGCCCTGGCGCACGAGGTCGTCGAAGGTCGAAAGGGCCTCCTCGAGCGGCGTGACCGGGTCGAAACTGTGGGCCAGGTAGAGGTCGATGTAATCGGTCTGCAACCGTTTCAGGCTTTTTTCCACGCCCTGCATCAGGTTGAACCGTGAAAGCCCCGTGAAGTTGGGTCCCTTGCCCGCGGTACCGAAGATCTTGGTGCAAAGCACGACCTGCTCGCGCCGGCCCTTGAGCGCTTTCCCGATGATCTTCTCGGACCTCCCCTCCCCGTAGAACGCCGAGTCGATAAAGTTGCATCCCAGGTCGAGGGCCGTCTCGATCACCCGGATGCCGGCGTGTTCGTCGATCTCGCCTCGAAAGGCGGTGCCGAGGCAGATCGGCGACACCTGCAGGCCGGTTTTGCCCAGATAGCGGTATTCCATGATCTTCCTCTCATTTGCGGGTTCTCAAATGGCGCGCTGCGTGATGGCAAGTCCAGGGACGTTTACAGGCTGTCTACTTTGCACGGCCGGAGTCGCACGTGGCCGAATCGTATTCACGTTCGTGGCACGCCGGCTTGTGCGAAGGCTCTCTCCAGGGTCCGGTAGCACAGGGCGGCCGCTTCAAAGGGGTCGTATCCCGGTTTCCGCTGCACCATGTTGCTGACCTCCGCGGTGATGGATCCCTCGTATCCGGCGGCATGCATGGCCCGCAGGTAGGCCACGAAGTCGAAATCGCCTTCTCCGGGCACGAGAAACTCGAAATCGGGCACGCGGCCACGCTGGTCCTTGACGTGGGTATGGACCGCGTGAGGCGCCATGAGCCGGACCGCCTCCTCGATGGGCATGCCCAGGACGTCGAAGTGGCTGATGTCAAAATTGAGCCCCAGGTGGGGCGAGTCCATGGTCTCTACGAGCTGGACGGACTTCTCCGCCGTGTCCAGGGCGCATCCCACATGGGCTTCCATACCGATCACCACGCCTTTGTCCGCGGCGTATTCCACCAGTTCCCGGACCCGTTCGAAGATGAAACCCAGCCTGGTTTCCCAATCCTCCGGCGCGCCGCCCAGCACCGTGTCCAGGACCGGCGCGCCGCGGCCGTCGCTCCATTCCGCGCACAGGTCCACGGCCCGTTTCAGCAGGCGCATGTTCTCACAATGGGCATCGGGGTCCTCGTCGAGGAGCGAGCGGTGGGCGGCGACGGCGGGCATGGCCAGGCCGTATTCGGCACAGAGCGCCTTGATGCGCCGCCGTTCACCGGCGTCGAGTCCGTCCACGGCCGTCGTGTAATTCGGCAGGACCGTCAGTTCCACCGCGTCGAAACCCACGTCGTGCAGGAACGAAAGGGCCTGGTCCGCGGGAACTTCGGGCATGCCCCAGGTCGTATAGCCTATTTGCATGTGCGGGTTTTCATTTAAAGCATATCGCCGTCCGCCAGGAACCCCTTGAGCCGCTCCATCTCCGCGTCCGAGAGATCGGGCAGGGGACTTCTCCGCCAGCGGCCGCAGATGCCGGCCAGTTCCAGTACGGCGTGCTGCGCCGCGTCGCCGCCTGCCGGAAAGGTGTTGTACAGATAGTCGAAAAAGGGCATGTCGTAGCGCGCGATAACGTCCGCGGCCGCATCGAGGTCTCCGCGCTCGACGGCGGTCCAGTAGGCGTGGGCCACGTCCGGCTTGAACTTGATGAAGGTCGACATGTACCCGTTGCAGCCGTAAGGCAGCATGTCCATGTGGGTCTGCTTCTGGCCGCCGGCGAAGATCACCCATTGGTCGTGGGCTCTCGCGCAGGCGCCCCGGGCGAAATCGGGACCGAAGTCTTCCTTGAATCCCACGACGCCCGGCACCTCGTCCAGGAGCCGTTCGACCGTTTTCAGCGCGCCGCGGACCCCCACGCTGACCAGCCCGGCGCTCAGGATGAACGCGGGCAGGGGCCGCGACACCGCATCGTAGTACGCCACGAGCCCGTCCACCGTCATTCCGCGATCGGGCGGCGCCACGATCACCGCGTCCGCGCCGCGGTCCCGGGCGTACTCCGCGAAGGCGGCGGTCTGCGCCGTGGACCAGAACCCCGCGCTCGCAATGAAAAGCGCCCGCTTGTTCACAACGCCGGCGGTAAAGTCCGTCAGCTCCGCGACCTCCGCCTCGGTGAGCACCGAATAGAGGCTGTCCCCCGGGGTGAACAACACGGTTCCCGCCCCGGCCTCTATGCAGAAATCGACGAACCGGTGCAGCCCGTCGTAGTCGATGCCGTCATCCTGGAGAAAGGGGGTATTGATCGAGGCGACGGGCCCGGCCAGGTGGTGCCGGAAGCGGTCCATGTCCATCTAGCCCCGCCCTTCTTCCGTCCAGGTGTCGAAGGGGTTGCCCGTTTCGGTAAAGGGGAAGGCCACCCGCGCGCCCGCGATGTGGGAACGGTGCGCCGCCATGGCCATCTCGATATGGCGGCGGGCCGTTCGCGCGTGGCAGAGCTCGTATTCAGGCTCTCCGCCCTCGATGAGGTCCATCATGGACCGGGCCATGCGGTGGTGGGCGTTGATCCACTTCTGCCCACCCGGTACCCGCTCGTGGGCGAGCACTTCCCAGCGGTCGTCGTCGAAGGGTTGCGGGTTGGAGTGGGGGTGGAAGTAGATGTCGGGCCCGTCCTGCGTGGGGCCGGGCAGGATGAGCGTGCCCTCTGTCCCGTGGATGTCGATGCGATAGGGATTCTCCAAGCCGTCGCCCGCGAAGGATTCGAACTCCGCGTTGAATCCGTCGAACTGGTAATGGGCCCACATGCCGTTACCCGCCGAGGTCCCCATGCCGAAGAGACCCTCCTTCCGGTCGGACGGAAGGGCCGGACGGCCGTCCTGGGTGATGATCGCCTGGCACCAGGACGGTTCGCCGAAGAGCTGCCACAGGAAATCGAAGAAATGGGGATAGAGATCGATGAACCACTGGTCTCCCCCGTTTTCGCCGCCGAAACCGTACATGCGGGCCCAGCGCGGCTGCCCGATCCCGCCCTCTCGGATCATGGGGATGGCCTGGCGCTGGATTTCCGGCCGTCCCCGCCAGGGGTGGGCCATGATCAGCAGGACGCCGGACCGGTCGCAGGCCTCCACCATGGCGTCCACTTCGGCCGGGGTGCGCGCCAGGGGCTTCTCCGCGTACACGTGGACCCCCTGTTCGGCGGCGGCCAGTACCATGGCGAGATGGTTGCTCATCTCGTGGGTGGCCAGGACGACGATGTCCAGCTGCTCCCGCTCCAGCATATCCGTGTACCGGGCGTATCCCTTCGCCGCGCCCGTGCGTTGCAACGCCTCCCGCCTACCTTCCTCGGCCGGATCGGCCAGGGCGGCGATCTCGGCGCCCTCCACGCCCACGAAGGCCTGGTCCAGGGAATGCCCGTAGTCTCCGCAGCCGGTGTGCCCGACGATGCCGATTTTCAACGCCGTGCTCCTTTTCGGTCAGTCCGGATAGCCCGGATAGTCCGGATAGCCCGGACATGGGTAGGGGCCACGATCAGACGACCACCATGCGTTCGGCCTGGATGATGAACACCTGCGCGCCGCCCACCATGGTCGTTACCGCCTCGCCCAGCCCGAGGGCGTCGAGATGGGTGCCGATCTGTGCGACGTCGATGGCTTCCTCCCGCGCGTGGCAGTGGTTCTGGATGAGCTCGAGCACGGGAGGCACGCGCTCGTCGTCCACCCCGATCAACAGGGTGACGTTGCCGGCGCGCAGGAATCCGCCCGTGCTGCCGATTTCGGTGAAACGGAAATCGTTGTCGATCAGTGCATCGGTAAGATGCCGGATGTCCCTTTTGTTGACGATCGCGATGAGGAGTTTCATGGCGCGCCTCCTGGTCCCTGTGTTCGCTTCAGGCCGTAACCGATTCAATGGCCTCTCCGGCTACGTTAATCATCCGGTCCAGCTCTTCGGCGGTGACGACGAAGGGAGGAGCGAAGTTGACGCTGTCGCCCCGGCAACGGGTGTAGACGCCGTTCTCGAGCATCTTCTTCACGATGCGTCCGCCGACCTCCAACGCGGGGTCGTAGGGTTTGCGGGATGCGGGGTCTTCCACCACCTCCACGGCGGCCATCAGCCCGATGCCGCGGATGTCGCCCACGTGCGGCAGCGTCCGCAGCGTCCGCAGGCCGTCCATCAGCTTTTCGCCCATGATCCTGCTACGCTCGACAAGGCCTTCGTGCTCCAGGAGATCGAGATTCGCCAGCCCGACGGCGCAGCAGGTCGGGTGCCCGGAGTAGGTGAAGGAATGGTTCCATTTCCGGTCCGCGGGGGCGTTCTGGATGCAGTCGTGTATTTCGTCCGAGACGATGATGCCTCCAAGCGGCACGTACCCGCTGGTGATCCCCTTGGCGAAGGTGATGATGTCCGGTTCGACGTTCCAGTAGGACACGCCGAACCAGTGGCCGATGCGGCCGAACCCGGTGATCACTTCGTCGGCGATCAGGAGCACGTCGTACTTCGTGCAGATCTCCCGGATCCGCGGCCAGTAGTCCTCCGGCGGCACGATGACGCCCGCCGCGCCCTGTACGGGTTCTCCGATGAAGGCGGCTACGTTGTCGGGACCCTCCCGCAGGATCGCGTCCTCGAGCGCCCGGGCGCTCGCCTCGCCGCATCCCACTCCGGGATCTTCCGGCCTGTAGTGATAGGGATAGGGTGCGTCGATATGGACGTATCCGGGCAGGCTGGATCCGAAGTCCTCCCAGTAGGCCTCCAGGCCGGTGGCGTTCATGGCGCCGATGGTCACGCCGTGGTAGGCGTGTCTCCTGGATATGATCGTGGTCTTGTCCGGCAGGCCGGCGCGTTGCCAGAAATACCGCGCCGTCTTGATCGCGCTGTCGTTGGAAACGGCGCCGCCGGACGTGAAAAAGGTATGGTTCAGCGCGCCCGGCGCCCGTTCCTTCAGCCGGCTGGCCAGGCGTATGGCCGGGATATTCGTCGCCCCGGCGTAGCAGGAAAAGAACCCCAGTTCTTCGATCTGGTCCGCGGCGGCCGCCGCCAGCTCGCGCCGTCCGTGGCCGGCGTTTACGTTCCACAGGCTCGAAAGCCCGTCGATGTAGCGGTTGCCTTCTATGTCGAAGAGCGTGGATCCCTCGGCGCGCACGCAGATCAGGGGGTCGTCGTGATCGTCGCGGTGCTGCAGCGGATGGATCAGGTATGCGTCGTCCTTCAGCAGTTGGTCACGGTCGCCGTAGGTCATCACGTGGTACTTTCTATGGTATGTGCAACGGGAAGTCGGTTAATGGGAAATTGACAGGGTGCCGGGCACCGGTTATGGTATATTATACGGGGCGCAAGGCATACAATCAAGGTGAATGAAAGGCGGAATTCATGACCGGCGGGCACTCCCATCCCTGGCGGGAAGGATGCGAAGGCGCCGTCTCCCTGACCTTCGACGACGGAATGTCGTCCCAACTCGACCGGGCCCTCCCGATACTGGCCGAAAACGGTCTTCACGGCACGTTCTACGTCAATCCCAGGGGTCCGGACTGGCGCGGTCTGCTCGCGCCGTGGAAGGCCGTGGCGGGCGCGGGTCACGAGGTGGGGAACCATACGGTCAACCACCCCTGTTCCTGCGCGTTCAAGGAGACGCGGACCGACTGCCTGGAGACGATGACCCTCGAAGACATGGAGTGGGAGATCGGCGAGGGCAGGCGACGCATTACCGAGGCCATTCCCGGACAGGCGGATTTCACCTTCTGCTATCCCTGCTACCATGCCCACGTGGGCGAGGGGCCGGATCGGCGGAGTTACGTTCCGGTCGTGGCCCGCCACCATATGGCCGGCCGGGGCAAGGGAGACTTCGCCAATCATCCCCTGACCGCCGACCTGCACCACCTCTACTCCTTCCCCGTGGAGCGCCAGGCCCAGTCCGGGATGATCGGTCTGGTGGAGGAGGCCATGAATCGCGGACATTGGGCCGTTTTGACTTTTCACGGGATCTCGGAGGGGCATCTGTCCGTGACGGAGGCCGATTTCAGCGGGCTGTGCGGCTATCTCCGTGCACACCGCGACCGCATCTGGACCGCCCCGGTCGTCGCCGTCGCCCGGGCGGTTCGTGCCTGGCGGTCCGCAGCGTCGAAGCGGTCCGCTGCAACTGGCGCCGGGGATTTCGCTACAGGCGCCGGGAACGAATCGTGACCTCCCGTCCGAAGACATCCGGTGCCGCCTATGCCCGCCTCATACCGGTTCTCGTGGGTCCCACCGGCGTGGGAAAAACGGCCGTGGGTATTGAACTGGCCCGGCGCTTCGGTGCGGAGATCGTCTCGGCGGATTCCCGCCAGATCTACCGATACATGGATATCGGTACGGCCAAGCCCACCTCGGATGAGCGGGCCGCGGCCCCCCATCACCTCATCGACGTGGTCGATCCGGATGTGCGGTTCAGCGCCGGCGAATACGGCCGCCTGGCCCGGGAAGCGATCCATGAGCTTGCGGACCGGGAGGTGCCGGCCCTCGTAGTCGGCGGCGCGGGGTTGTACATCAAGGCGCTTGACGGCGGACTGTTCGACGCGCCGGAAATCCTGCCGGCGGTCAGGCAACGCCTGGCGAACGAATACCGATCGGCGTCCACCGCCGCGCTTCATGAACGGCTGAGCGCAATCGACCCGGCATCGGCTCGGCGCATTCACCCGAACGACCGGCAACGTATCGAACGGGCGCTGGAGGTCCACGACGCGACAGGCGCGACCCTGACGTCCTGGTTCGAAAGGTCCGATGAAACCCGATCCCGCGGAACGCGTCTGGTCGGGTTGCGCCGTGACCGCGCCGCACTCTATGCGCGCATCGACGCCAGGGTCGAGAAAATGATCGAATCGGGTCTCGAGGCGGAGGTCCGCAGCCTGTTGGACCGGGGGTATGGTCCCGGGACCCACGCCATGTCGACGTTCGGTTACGTGGAAATGTTGCGGTGCATCGGGGGCGAGCTGGATCTGAAGGAGGCGGTTTCGGTCATTCAGCAACGGTCCAGGCAGTACGCGAAGCGCCAGTTGACCTGGTTCAGGCAA
The DNA here is from genome assembly GCA_965207085.1 of bacterium. Taxonomy (GTDB): domain Bacteria; phylum JAAXHH01; class JAAXHH01; order JAAXHH01; family JAAXHH01; genus JAAXHH01. The sequence continues at coordinate 2,457,034 of CBDBLQ010000002.1, forward strand.
ACCGGGGACACCGAATGGATCGCCGTGGACGAAGGGGAGGATCCGGCCGACACCTGCGAGAAGATCATCCGGTCCTTCCCGGATCTTCTATTTTAGGAACAGCAGCTTGCGCGTTACTTCGGAACGCTCCACCGCCCCCCCGGCCGTCATGCGGCACAGATAGACCCCGCTGGCCACCCTTCTTCCCCCATCGTCTTTGCCGTCCCACGTGGTGGTGAACGTGCCCTCAGCATGAATGCCGTCCACCAGCGTGCGGACCTTCCGGCCCATCACATTGTACAGGGTGAGTTGAACCTCCCCCGGCCGGCCGACTTCGTACCTTACGGTGGCGGGTCCGCTGCTCAGGTAAAATGGATTCGGGTACGTGGTGAGGGACGCGGCGATCGGCCGCCCGGTCTCGTCATCACCTGTAAGACCGGGATCGTAGGCCGCCGTGTAAGCGTATTCGAAGCCGTCTCCGGTGCGATCGAGAGACGCCACCACGAGCATGACGGTCTCGTACCGCGTCCAGTCGGGTACCTCGATGGTTACGCCTCCCCGGGTCGCGGGGACCGTCATCACCGTGTCCGTATCGCCGCTGGCCGCCACAGAAACGCCCCACTCCCCGGTTATGCCCGTGAAATCGATGCGCAGCCCGCCGTGAAGCGAGGGATCCGGGACAAAACGGATGTAATTTGCGCCGAGGTGGTCCGGATACTGGTGGGCGGGGATCAGAGGACCGTCAAAAAGGTACGTGTCCGATCCGTCCTGGGGATCGTTCTCGTGCAGACCATGCTGGCCACTCGGCTCGACCGGGGGATAGGCTTCGCCTTCTTCATGGAACAGGTCCGCGTTGGCACGGTCTCCGGTGAAGACGTTCCACGTGGTGAATTCCTGGAAGGCGGATGCCAGATCGCTGCCGACGCTCCGCAGCCCCCCGTCGATGGCATCCAGCGCCCGGCTCGTCCCGGCCCGTTCCCAGATGCCGCGGATCAGGTCCCTGTCGTGCCGCTTTTCCAGGTACAGCGGCCAGAGCACGCCCGCGTATTCGTGCTCCCCGTTCGAGGTATCAAGCGAGATCCATGGTTCCGTCAGGAAGCCGCTGAACGTAGGCAGGTAGGTCAGGTAATCGTCGACCTCGTCATAGACCTGCTCCTCCATCCACACAGCACTCTGTTCCAGCCAGAAAGCCTCTTCCCCCGCGTCGTAGCCGAACTGCACAGCGTGGAAGTACTCGTGGGCGACGGTGATCCGCAGCAGGTCCAGCGCCTTCTCCACCGTCCTTCGGGACTCGGCGTAATCGTTGTCCACGACGATGTACGAAGGAAGGGCCGCGCCGGTCGTGACCGCTTCCGGGCGGGTATAACCGCTGAACTGACTCGGGAGATCGGTAATATAGACGTCGTATAGCCCGTCCCCGCCATCGTCCGCATCCATCGCCACGTATCGATCGTGATGATCGAAGTCCACGGGCGGCGGACGGTAATCCAGTTCTTCCACCATGACGCGGCGGGATTCATCCAGGAATACCGCGCAGTGCCGGACAAATTCGGGAACGATGCCGTCGGCTGCGTCTTCCAGTTCCGGCCAGCCTGCACCGGGCCGGTCTTCTGTTGTGGTGACGTACCAGATCTTGAAGTGGCCGCCGGGACTGACGTAGAATTCGGGCTCGGCGGTATAGGTATGGCCCAGGTTGTTCGTGCGGTCCCCTTCGCCGGGTACCGTGGGCCGACCCGGGCCGACCTGTTCGGGCCGGTGGGTCCTGGCGGCGAGTCCGTCCTCTGGGGGCTGGACGAATGGATGGAGGTGCAGCGTGCCGCAAAGCGGTCGGGAAGGTTCCTGTCCAAAGGCGAATGGATCCGAAAACAGTATGGCGAGACTGACCAGTATTCGGGAGAAAGTCGGAATGGTTTTCTGTCCGGTTGTATCGCTGAGATTACGTTGCCAGGTCAAACGGCAAATCACTGATGTCGCGCAAACGGCGTCCGTATATCAAAGTGTCCAGTAAATCTGTATCTGATTCGCTTTCTTTCGCCGATTCGATCAATTCGCGTAGCGCGAAATGATATACGCAATCGATATCCCCGGTCCCAAAAGCCAAAGAGGCGATACGAGCAGGTAAAGGTTCACCAGTGACGACTACGATGTGGGGTGTCTTACCTTTGCGGTTGCGGATCAGATTCAGTCCTTCAGTACGAGCGTTTTGTGATCGATCGCTACGAATGGTCCATTTACAGGAAACACTTGCGTGAAGAATCTCTAACTGGGAGTTTATGTAGCGCAACGGAGTATAGAGCGCAATTTCATCATCGCTCAGTACTTCCCGATATCTGTTGAATTCCTCCTCACTAACAGGCTTGCGACACACGGTGATATCGGGAGTAACGATGTAGTCTCCAAACACTATTCGTAACTCTTTGTTTTGCCTGACTGCATTTCTGATCTCGGATAAATGGCTGTATTGCTCGTAATCGCGGATGTTTCCGCCCAAGGAAAATACCCAGTCACCGGGACGAATATGATGGAGCGACTTGAAGGCTTCTCGCAAGAAATCCCGTGTTAGTGCCTCAAAACGACTTCCCGCTGTTTGACCGGCAAGGCTTTCGCTACTCACATCAAATCCTATCCGATCGATTATACCATTACTGATTCTCACACTTGTTGTGCTTGCGCTATCCGCATTGTTGGGAGCGCCAGATTCTCCTTTTCGAAGAACCTCATCGAATATCGACCTGTGATACGAGCGCCTCAGCCTTTCGATGTCGCCTTGAGTCATGGTTTTACCAAGCCGATAACGTGCTCTTCGTGCATCCGCGATTCGATTTGCGAATGCTTGTTTTTATCCCAGCGGGCGGGCATCATACGTCTGTCACGATCGAGGCTCCGAACCCCAATTCCTGCAAGTTTGAACCCAGCACTTTCACCGATTGCGGCTAGTCCTTTTTGTGTTTCTACGTCAATACCCCGAAGTTGAGACGTCCCTACCACTACGATGGCGGGTTTTCCCGATTTCAATACTCGGTACATTTCCCCGATCACCGCCGACATATCGTTGAAATACCTGCGTAACACCGTGGCTTTTCTGGCGTCGAGTTCAGCCAGTTTACCAAGTACCTTTTCACATTGATACGGCAAACGACTATCCGTTACTCCACGGGTGGTATCGTGCCCAAGATATTGGGCACGAATCGCGGCAAGATCATCTAATTTCCAGCCAAACCAGACCAGTGCGAATTTGTGCGCTCTCATGTAGTCGATTGCGTTGTTCGCATACGGGGGTGAAGTTACGATTAGATCGACGCTTGACGTCGGCAAACCTGTTTTGTTGGCGCTCGAAGATCGGATTTCGGCGTTGTTTCTCATTTGCGAAGCGCCCGTAAATGCGACCACGTTGTTTTTTAATCGTTTGGTAAATTCGACAAAAGCGGAATTGGGTCTTTTTTCGCTGTCCCTGTGAGGTCTTGTATGAGCCAGGTCACGTGCCAGTGAGACCCCTCCGGACTTGGCAATTATAGTAGAGGAGAACACAACCTGGAAAAACAACTTCATGACTTCCGGGGAGGTTGATTCGATACTTTTTTGTATTGCGACTAACTCAAGTTGTTGTTGTGGTAGAAACCAGTAATCGATAAACGATCGGGTTTTTTCATCAAAACGTTGATTCAACGCTCGTGCCATTTCGTCTTGCCGCTCCCACAGAATGCGCTTTGCTCCTTCAATAACACGGTGGCCTGTCGATAAGGCATCTACCGCGTTGTGTTTACTGAGCTTGGCGGACATAATCAGTTGCGACAACGGGTCGATATCACATCCGATTGCACGACGGCCTAGCTGCAAGGCTTCCACCAGCGTCGTTCCGGAGCCAAACATAGGATCCAAAACGACGGCGTTTTCGTCTGTGAAGTTTCTGATGAAGAACTGTGGGAGCTGAGGTGGGAATTTAGCTGGAAATGGATGCCAACTATGTATTGCGTTTTGGCTGGTCTTTCCGTGGAAATCCAGATCTGCGTGCAGTGCTTTCTTCAACGAATAGTAGCAACTATCGTCAGAGCCCTTCCTCTGTTCGAGTGTAACGTTTGTCAGTTGTCCATCGCCTCCTCGCGCAGGTGCTTAGGTGGAATGGGGAAGCGCTCCGCGTAATGGGACAGGTCCTTGCCCGCGATCAGGTCTTCCAGGATATCGTCGTGCTTGTCCCAGTGCTGATCGTTGGGATGGACGTCCAGCTTGATGCGCCCCTCGCTGTCGATCAGGTAGGTGACGGGAATGCCGTAGCGCTGGTTGGTCTTGGCCCGGAACTGGCGTTCCCAGTAGCCGCGGAAATCGAAAAGGGAGGTCGGGCTGTCCATATAGTACGCGATGACGTCCTCGTTCCGCGCCGCGATCCCGGCCATTTTACCCGGATCGTTCTTCTCCGATTCGTCGGAAGGACGAACCAGCCTGGAAGCCTGAAGTCCTTGCTTGAAGGTTTCCAGTCCAGGGCCGAATCCTTCCTCGAATTCAGCGGGATCGAGCGGTTGCTCATCCTTGTAGAATTTGTTCACGCCGACGAACAGGAAGTCGATCTGTCCCTCGTACTTTTTCGCTATGTTCATCAGGGGTTCCGCATCCCTGATGCAGGGCGGACACCACCAGGCCCAGAAGTTCACGAACAGGGGCCGGCCCCGGAAGTCCTCCAAGGTTACTTTCGTTCCGTCCATGGTATACACTTCGAAGTTCGGCGCCGTATGGCCGATCTCGGTGCCGATCGTCTCGGTGCTGACGACCGTGGCTTCCTCCTCGACGGACGTACCACTGCATGCGATTCCGATCATTCCTGCAAGCAGGCCCGACATCAGAAGCGTTCGTTTCATTTCTTTCCATATGCGCCGCATACATCGCCTCACTTTGGGATAAAGTAAGCGGATGGCAGTTTAGATAGTCGAAATGTCAATGGTTCTTCTCTAACTTCGGTATGTTTACCGGAATTGTCAACAACTATTTTAGGTGTCGCGAAAGGTGTCGCGAACGGTCACAGGCCGCCGAGGACCTTTTCGAACCTTCTGACGGCCTCGGGAATGTCGGGTTGTGAAAGCACCGCCGAGATCGCGGCGACGCCGTAGGCACCCGCTTCCAGGCACGCCCGCGTGCGGCCGGGGGTCACGCCGCCCAGGGCAAAAACCGGGATCGTCACCGAGCCGGACGCTTCCGCGAGCGCCCGAAGCCCCTGGGGCGGACCATATCCGGCCTTCGACGGCGTATCGTATACCGGTCCGAACGTGACGAAGTCGGCCCCTTCCGCTTCCGCGGCGCGCGCGCTTTCCGTGCCGTGGGTCGATCTGCCGATCAGGGTGCCGGGGGGGAGTGCTTCGCGGGCCTCCCGGACCGGCACGCCGGATTCCGGCAGGTGAACGCCCTGCGCCCCGCAGGCCGCGGCGACCTCCAGGTTGCCATTGACCATCAGCACGGGCTTAAGCAATCCGAGTTCCGTCTGCACCTCCATGGCCAACGCCAGCAGGTCCGGGGTCGTCAGGTTTTTCTCCCTGATCTGAACCGCGCGGACGCCCGCGCGACAGGCATGACCCAATGCCGAGACGAGCGATTGTCCGGCGCAGCGGGTCCGATCGCCGATCAGATAGAACCTGAAGTCAACCATGGAGGCTATTTCGAGGATGAATGGATCACACCGCTCAGCGGGCTGGAAGCGGACGCGTAGGCCTTCATGGGAATCCGTCCCGCTTCATAGGCGAGTCGCCCGGCCTCGACCGCTTTGCGCATGGCGACGGCCATCTTTACCGGGTCCTCCGCGCCGGCCACGCCGGTATTCATCAGTATGCCGTCGCAGCCCAGTTCCATGGCGACGGACGCGTCGGAGGCGGTCCCGACCCCCGCGTCGACGATGACCGGCACCTGGCTGTTCTCGACGATGATGGCGATGTTGTGCGGGTTGCGGATACCCAGGCCGGAGCCGATGGGCGCGGCGAGGGGCATGACCGCGACGCATCCCGTCTCTTCGAGTTTCTTGCAGACGATGGGATCGTCGATGGTATAGGGCATGACGTTGAATCCCCGGTCGACCAGGGTGCGCGCGGCTTCCAACGTGGCCTCGTTATCGGGGAACAGGGTCTTCTCGTCCCCGATGACTTCCAGTTTTACCGTATCGGTCCCCAGGGCCTCCCGCGCCAGTTCGCAGGTCAGCACGGCGTCGCTCGCCGTATAGCAGCCGGCCGTGTTGGGCAGCAGTTCGTAACGGTCGCGGTCGATGTAGTCGAGCAGCGACTGCCCGGAGGGATCGTTGAGATCGATCCGGCGGATGGCCACCGTAACCATGCCCGTACCGCTCGCCTCGAAGGATTCCCGCATCAGTTCGAAATTCGCGTATTTCCCCGTGCCGAGAATCAACCGCGATGCCAACGTCAAACCGCCTATTTCCAGGGCGTCCATGTTCGTCTGCTCCTTTGCCTTTACGGTCCAGGGCCTTCGTGCGTAACAGATTCAGGGTTCATTGCCAGTCGTAATTTCTAGCATCGCGAAGGGATTCCGCTACCGGTGGTCACCTACCCACCAGCGGTCACCCGCCCGCTACCGCCCGGATCACCTCGACCACGTCATCGTCGGCGAGCATGGCCGTGCCGTGTTCCTTCCTCGGAACGACCGCTCCGTTGAGGGCCACGGCGGTTCCTTCGGAAGGCACGCCGAGTTCCTTCAGCAGATCGGCGATGCTTGTTGCTCCGGGCAGTTTCCTGGCCGTCCCGTTAACGGTCACGGTCATCGTTCGTCTCTCCGGTTCGAGCGAGGTAAAACCGGTCGGGCAGAAAGGGCCGCATGATGGAAGGTACCCGGTCGTGCAGAATGGCCTCGGCGAGCAGGTCTCCGGTCAGCGACGCCAGCAGTATGCCGTTCCGGCCATGGCCCGAGGCTACGAACAGGCCCGGTGTTGCCGCGGCCCCGAGCACGGGCCATCCGTCCCGCGCCACCGGCCGTAGCCCCGACCAGGTGGAATCCAACGCCCAGGTCTTCAGGCCGGGCGCAAGTTCAAGGGCGTCCCGAAACAGCTGCATGACGCCGCCCAGTGTGACCTCGTCCCGAAATCCGGCTTCCTCCACGGTAGCGCCGATGATCAACCGCCCATCCGAACGGGGAACCAGGTATACGCCGCTGGTATAGATCGTATGATGGAAGGGCGGCGCGGCGCCTGCCCGCAGCGCGAGGATCTGCCCGCGCACCGGCCGGACGGGGATTCTCCAGACGGGCGCAATACCGTCCAGATAGCGCGCCCGGCAACCCATGGCATTCACCACCGTCCATGTTTCCCAGATGCCTTCTGTTGTATCTACCCCGGCGACACGGTGGCCGTCCAGCAGGATCTTCCGAGCGGTAACGCCTTCACGGATGACGCCGCCGCCCTTCTGGACCGAATGCGCGAGGGCCGTAACGACATCGCGGTTTTCGACCTGGTGGTCGTCCGGGTAGCGCAGCGCCATGCGGATACCGTTCGTCAGATTCGGCTCGAGGCGCCGCGCCTCGCGTACGGTGAGCCGCTCTACCGGAACGCCGTCGCGGCGATGCCGTTCATACCTCGTCTCCAGCCGCGCCTGTCCCCGGTCGCTCAAAGCCGGAAAAACCACCCCGGTCGAATTGTAATCGATCGGGCATCCGGTTTCTTCCCTGAGCGTTTCGATGAAATCGGCGTAACGTTCCAGTCCGGTCCTGCACAGATCGAAATAGGGATCGGTTTCATCGAATTCGCAGTGGGGCGCCAGCATGCCCGCGGCGGCCCAGGATGCCCCGCGGCCGGTCCGGTGCTTTTCCAATACCGTGACCGTGCAGCCGGAGAGACACAGCCGTCTCGCCACGGCCAGACCGATGATCCCGCCGCCGATGACCACGATGTCCGATCGCTGCGCCACGGAACTCCGCCACTTCCTCACGGGTAAAGAAAAAGCCGCTTCTCTGCGAAACGGCCTTGTCGAGCCGTTTCCCTACGCTGGCATAACCCAGGTCAGGTTCGAAGGGTCGTGATTCTCAGGCTCGCGAGGAGCCGCCCCTAACGGTAACAGGAAGTGTATGGAAAGCGGAAGGCCGTGTCAACGGATTCTTACGATGGCGAGATCCGTCCCGGCGTCGCCCGGCCCGTTTCAGCGATGGACGAACCGACGACGTCCCGGTCCGGGTTCGCCCGTTCAGACCATCCCGAGGTAACGCCTGTAAAACCATTCCGCCGCGAGCAGGCAGACCAGCAACGCCAGCACGCCGGGATGGTTCCACAGCGAGACTGTGCGCGTTTCCTGCACGGTGATATCTTCCAATTCGATATCGTCGGGCATGCGATCGATGTCCGATGGCAGGTAGAAACCTCCGCCCGTTGTTTCGGCCAGCTGGACCAGCAGTTCCCGGTTCATGCGGGTTCGCACGAATTCGGCACCGGCTTCACCCACGACGAATCCCCCCCGGTCGGTCCCGATCGGTACGCCGCCCAGCGCGGCGGCCGCTTCGAACGAGTACGCGCCGGCAGGCAGAAACTGAAGGCGTCCCACGTATCGGCCGAACCCCTGCCCCGTCGAGGTGAGGTTTATTTGAAGCGCACCCGCTTCATCCTGCGCCGGGCGAATGGCCACGGTCAGTTCCGCCCCTTCGACCGGCCGGTAGTTTTCATCGTAGAGCTGACCGTCGAAGCGGATCGTTTCACCGCCGTGGTACTGAAGCTTGTCCGAGACGACGCGTATCCTTCGACTGCCCTCGCGAACGGTAATCCACCGTACGGCGTTGTTCCAGAACCTTTCATATGCCGCGTTGGTCCCGCCGCTGCCCCACATCATCAGGTCCCAGCGCCACAGGCCCTGGGCGGCGATGCCGAGTACCCGGCCTTGCCCGTAACGATGCTCGGCGATGACCGGCGCGCGCTCGTCTTCGATCCGCCAGGTCGGATGCCTGGCGAGTACCGTAGCACCGGGTTTCGCGCGCCCAACCTGGTTCATGCCGGGCAGCGGCGGCAATTCCAGCCAGCGCCGTTCCGATTCGGCCGGGTCATTATCCAGACGGGTGATCGGATGCGTGCGGCCGTCTGCTGTCAGGGCCGGTACATATGAGCCTTCGGCCAGGCCCCTGGCCGTCGCGGCTATGCCGAAGGGCATCAGATCACCGACGGGCGTTCCGGCGTACCCGCCCATTTCAAAACTGTGCGGTCCGCCTAAGGCGATCAGTCCGCCGCCCCTTTCCTCGACGAAGGCAACCAGGAAAAGCGCCCACGGCCGGATGCGTTCATAGTCCACGCTGCCCAGGATGACGAGGTCATAGGAAAACCAGTCCGACCGTGAAGCAGGCATGGGTACCGGAAAGGTCCGGCCGTCGGGCCGGAGCAGGATGCTGGTCACTTCCAGATTGGCGTCCTTTTCCATCGAGCGCTTCAGGAAACCCATGTCGGCGCGGGAGGCGCCTTCGATATACAGCACCCGCAATCCGGATTTCAGCACCTTGATCGCGAATTCACGGTGGTTGTTCTCCGCGGTGATCTCGCCTTCCAATTCGGGTACTTCCACCTGGTACCTGCGAACGCCTTCGGTCTCGGGGACGACGTGGAAAACGACGGTCCGTTCCTCTTCCCGGCCATCCAGCGTGACTTCCTCGCTTCGGAGGATGCGGCCTTCTTCCCTCAGGGTGACGGGTACGCCCACGTTGCCGTACCCCCGCCCGCGTACGCCGACTTCGACGGGGACGTTGCTCCCGGTGTAAACCACTTCGTTAACGGTCAAATGGGTAACGCCAATGTCCCGGACGCCCAGCGTGTCGCCGATGCCCACCGTGTACACGGGCATATCGAGATCCTCGGCGACTCTGAGCGGATCGCGTCCTGAGGTGGAAATTCCGTCGGTGACCAGGATGGCGGCGGCGTAACGGCCGGCGCCGGAACCGCCTTCGAGAAAGGACATGGCGCTGCCGATGTCGGTACCTGTGCCTTCTGCGGAAAGGGAATCGATTACATCTTCGGGAAGGGGTGAAAGGTCATCCGCGAACCGATACCGATGGACGCGGTGACGGGTCTCCAGGGCATGCATCGCGTCGCCGGAAAGGACCGAGGCCAGGATATCGTTCCGCCTGCCCAGCCGGTCCGTCAGACCCATGCTCGCCGAGGTGTCGACGAGTACGGCCAGGCGAGGTGACTCGGTCCTTTCCAGCACCATTCTCGAGACGGGATCGCTCAGGACCGCCAGCGCCACGGCGGCGGCCGCGACGCGCAGGCCGATGAGACCCCAGGCGGCGGCCGGTGACAGGAGGCTGAACAGCCGCCGGGAAAGCCCGTAGATCAGGATCCCGGCGAGGATGAAGGCGATGAGGATCCAGATTAGGGAATCCGTTTGGATGTCCTCGGGCATACGGGCGTTCCGGTGTTAACGATCAGGTTCTTTTATTTACCCAGGGCACCGTCCAGCGTCGCTTGCGCGATCAGGAAATCGTACTGTGCGCCGGCCAGGTCGGATTTCGCCCGGACCAGGGCCTCCTGTGCCGTAAACACCTCCAGCAGCGTGCCGGAACCCACCCGGTACCGTTCTTCCGCCAGCCGGAGACTCTCTTCAGAGGCCACGATGTTGTCATTGCTGAGCGTGATGACTTCCCGGGCCGTTTCCAGGTCGAGCAAGGCGTTCCGGATGGTCAGCGAGGTCGTCCTCCGCGTCTGGCGCAGCGTTTCCTCCGCGATCAACTGCTGCGCCTGCGCCCGCGAGATATCAGCGTAGGTCTGCGTGCCATTCAGGAGCGGCAGGCTCAGATTCACGCCGAAAGACAGGTTCCAGTTCTTGTCATAGGTGCCGTACACGTCCTGAAACCGGACGCCGGTCCGGCTGTAGCCTATGTTGCCGGATACCGTGGGCCAGAGCGATCCCCTGGCCATCTTGGTCCCGAGCATCGCGGAACGAATGCGTCCCTCGTCCCGCTGGATGGCGGGATTGGTGAGGTTGGCCAGCCGAAGCGCGTCCTGCAGGGACATGAGCGCCGTCGTATCGAGCGCCCCGCCTGCCAAAGGATCTACGATCTCGAAGGCTTCGTTTGACCCGATGCCCATGACGTTGGCCAGTCCGGCCCGGGCCTGCAATACGTCCTTCTCGCGGTTATGCAAAGTAATCCGCGCCGCGCCAAGCGCCGCCGTGGTCTGAAGCACCTCCACCCGGGCCACGGAACCGATCTCGTACATACTCTGGGTCCGGCGCAGTTGTTCCTCGTTCAGGCGGACGTTTTCTTCTTGCACTTCCTTGAGCCTCAGGGCCCGCAGCAGGCCATAATAACCGGTCTTCACATCCACGACGACCTGGTTCTCGGTACTGGTCTGGGCGAATGCCTCGGTTTCGGTTTCCTGTCTCGCCTGCCGGATCGTGTTCCAGTTCCGGCCGCCATTGTAGAGGTTCATATTCAGGAATACGCCATTCCGGTAGTTCGTACGGGTACTGCCCGGCGCTTCCCGGAGCACAACGCCTTCGACGATAATGTCCCTATCGCCCGAAGTCGTCCGGTTGGCGCCCATGATGGTGGCGTTCAATGTGGGCATGATTTCGGTATATGTTCCGAAGAGAGCCGCCTCCTGAACCTCCACCTGTTTCCGGGCGATCTCGATCTGGGGATTGTTCTGCAGTGCGATCTGTATACACTGCTCCATGGTGTAAGGACCGCCTGCGGTCGCGGCGGATCCGGAGACCTGCCCAAACGCCGCTTCTCCCCGGATGAACAGGCCGGCCGAGATCAGGACGGCCCAGCCGATGGCATGTCGCGTCTTCATTGAATAGCTCCTTGTTACGGTGGATGAAGAAGTTCCTTATAAAAGTGCCCTATATTCGATTAGACGGAATTCCATGCGAAATCCCGCGCAACAGATCGGTTTATCTGTTAGACCACAGTCGGAGCGTAAGGTTTCCGGGTAACGGAGAAGAAGAGGAGGAAGGGCCAACACCCGTCACATGCGGCGACGCCAGAGTATCCACAGGCCGACCGCGAGGACGCCCGTGCCCGCTCCCGCACCGATCCACGAGGAGTAGCCCACGGGCGCGGGGGATGCGGTAACCGCCGGTTTGATGGTGCAGAGCGAAGTGAGCAACTCGACGGATTCGCTGACCGCCACGTCGCCGATCAAGGTAAAAAGCTTTCCGTCGTAATGGCGTCGCAGAATGGAATATGGGCCTCGTTCCCAGACACGCACGTCGCCATGCAATTCGGGGGTGCCCCGTGGAGACCTGCGCGTCTCGTCGGCTGAAGCGATCCGCTGGAAGAGCGAGATGCGCGAGAGGCCGTCGCTGTACATGAAGTGCACGAGCGGCTGGCCGTGGTGTTGCATGACGCGGCGTTGTTGCAGGGTAAACCCCGGTGGAACGTAGATCGGAGCGTTCAGCTTGAAGTCCGCCTCCTTCTGCACTTCGCTGATGGAGCCGCAGGCAATGACCTGGTTGGTTTCGACGGACTTGCCCGTCCATTCTTCCGTATTGAAGATGTCCGGTGAAATCCGCGGGTCCTGCTCGAATTCCGTCAGGAAGACTTCTTCGACCAGCACGCCCGCCTCGTTGCGTTCTTCGGTGCGCATCACGAGGCCCGTCTCCTCGTCGATCCAGGCCGTCATGGTCATCCTGCCTGGATGGCGGGGCTTGAAGGCCAGGACGGCCACCGGACGATCGAGAAGCCGGTCGGCGCCGGCGATCTCGAGGTCGTAGTTGGTCTGGAGCAGGTCGAGATCGCTGAACTCCAGGTTCATGTCGAGCACGTTCGAGTTCGACTGGCGGCGATGTGAATAGAAGAGCGAATCCCCCGAAGCCGTGCGCCGGTATATGTCATGGTCGACGCGGATGATGACCTCGCGGATCCGGCCTTCGGCATCGGGGATGTCGATACGGTCGCGGTCCGGACGCTGATGGGTGATGATCTGGACGTAACGGGTGGTATCCCCGTCCGCGCTGAACCGCTGTTTCGTCAGGGTGGCGCGGTAGCTCACCAGGGTCGGGGCTTCCATGATCTTCTGATAGGTGATGTCCGGATCGACGCCGCGGGCCGGCGCGGTCATCGCGATACACGCCGCCGTGACGAAACAAAGGAATACAGGCCGCAACCGCATCTCGTACCACCTATTCCTTGTAGTTGACCATGACGGAACCCAGGGTACCGCTGGTAAACACGCTCTGGTCTTCGATCAAGGCGTGTTCCTGCAGGATGAAGAACATATCGTCATCCGAAAGCGTGCGCTGGACGGACGGCGGCTCGACCGGCTGGATGGTCTGCCAGATCAGCCCTCCGGCCACCAGCAACAGCACGGCCGCCGCCGCGATGAACCGACCGGGTTGCTCGCGGGACGGCGCGTCCCTTTCCTTCATGCCCGGTATCATATGGGCGTGCGTCGTGCGCTCGAGCACCGCGGTCTGGACTTCCGCAATCGCCACCGCCTCGGGTTTATTCGGGCGGCAGCAGCGCAACATGCCACGGACGGACTGCAAACCGCGCAATTCCCGCGCGCAATCGGGGCAGGACTCGATATGGCGCGCGATTTCGGTGACCTCTTCATTGTCGCACATGCGCTCGAGGTATCGGGTAAGCTGCTTCTTTACCTGGTTGCAGTTCATGGCGCGTTCCTATAGATCAAGGTAACCGGCCAGTCGCTTGGACAGCACGCGCTTCAACTTGAGCCGTCCGTGATGCAGCCGGGACATCACCGTACCCTCGGGACACTGGAGGATTTCCGCGATCTGCCTGTGGGAGAGTCCTTCCAGGTCGAACAGCACGACAACCGTCCTGTGCCGCTCCGACAGGGTATCCAGCGCGGCCATGATAGACCGCTTCAATTCAAAGCTTTCCAGCACTTCGTGCGGGTTTTTCTCGGAAGAGGCCAGATTGGAAACCAGAAACTGTTTGCCGGCGCCGCCATTCCGCGTGCCGTAATCCGTAAAGGAGAACATGCGGCGGCGGGATTCCCGTTTGCGGAAGTTGATGCACTTGTTGATCAATATGCGGTATAGCCAAGTCGAAAACCTGTACTGCGTATTGAACCGCTCCCGCGTTCTGAATACCTCGAGGAACGCATCCTGGACGAGATCGCGCGCGTCATCGTGACTCGCGAGCATCTGGTACGCCACGGAATAGGCCTTCTCGCTGTAGCGCCTCGTCATTTCGTCGAAGGCCGAACCATCACCCGCTTTGGCCCGCTCCATCAACCTGCGTTCTTCCTCGCGCCGGTCTTCGCCCGCGCCGCGCGCAGGCGGTTTTTTCCTTTCCTCGACCGAATGCAGGTTCTTGACGGTGTTCATCCGGTTACAGACCCTCCTGATCCGTCCTTTTCCTGCCCATTAATCAATCCCGTATACATACTCTATACCTATTTCGGTTTATTATCTTCAACAATAAAGCCGGACCATTGCCTCTCTGTGTTTACGAATATCAGACCTGGCCGATCTCATTGGATTTTCGATACATCTCGAGCGCCTTGTCGGCCTGCTTGCTTTTGTCGTAGATCGTGCCGAGATACCGGTACGCCTGCTCGTTGCGCGGGTCATGGCGAAGCAGGTTTTCGAAGTGTTCGATCGCTTCCGTGTGCTTCTCAACGTGACAGTAAGCCTTGCCCAGTTGCAGGTGAACCTCGGCCTTCGTCCGGTCCAAGTCCAGTGCGCGGGAAAGCATCCTGATCGCGGCGTCATACGTACCGATGGTGATGTAGAGCACACCGAGCAGGTAGCAGGCCCGGTAGGAATACAGGTCATATTCCAGCACGCGAAGCAGGTCGGTCCTGGCATCCTCGTACTGTCCCGTCTCCACGAACAATTCCGCTCGGTCGACCAGCGTGTCCAGGTGGCCGGGATCGTTTCCCAGCGCGCGGTTGTAGTGCTCGAGGGCGGTTTCCTGGTCGCCGAGGCGAAAGAACATCCTACCCAGGCTGCCCGTCGCGGTGGCATGTCTCGGTTGCCGTTCGAGTATACGCTTGTACTGGTGGATGGCCTGTTCGATCTTGCCTTTGTTCGCGAGCACTTCAGCCCTGGTCATCATGGCTGAGATATCGTCGGGTCGTTCTCTGGGCGTCTCTTCGACCTGTTGTACCGGGTCGACGGGCACCGGCCCGGCTCGCTCCCCGGATACGGGAGCCTGTCGCGCGACGATTTCCTTTAACGAATCGGAGGGTATGAAGTAGGGGATTTGGCGGTCGTTCAGGCGCAATTCCACGTTGGCATTCAGGTCGCGGGCGGTGCGTGCTTTCCTGATTCTCACGTTGAAGGCGCCGAAACGGTGCAGATACGCCCGCTCGTCCCGGTGCATCGCTTCGGTAATCTCCGACAGGAACCCGTTCAGCACGACTCTTACCTTGCGCCTGGATACCTGTAAACCGGATGCCACTTCATTTATTAGCGATTCTCTGTTCATGATGCTCCGAAAATCGGCCGTTACCGGCTGCGTGTCAAGCAAGAATAAGCGGCACGCGCACAATAAGGCGCCGGACGTACGCCGGACCGTCAACAGGTGCGCACGGGCGTTACGTCGGGGCGCGCTCGTCGGATGCGGACACGTAAGATCGGTACAGGTCTTCGATTTCACCAGCGTCGGCCACTTCGTCAAGCACCAGGAATCCGTAACGGAGATGCAGGCGGTCCGAGGCGGGGATCGTAAGGTCCTCTTCCATGAGCGGCCCGGTGCCCAGGAGATTGCGGCGGGTAAACCAGTGCACCGGGTGGCGTAGGTTGCGCGGATGGTCCATCATCGCCACCATGCCGTCCCGGGCGCCCGCGGCGGTGACCCATCGGTCCCGCGTTCTCATGATGGCCTCGTGGCCGATGAGGCCGCTGCCGCTGGTATGGTACGCATCGGCGAACGGCGGCCCCATGCGCAGGATCAGCCCGCTGTACCGGGCGGCGCGCGACGCGCCGAGGGTGACCTCTGTCTCGACGGGGGTTATTACCGAGTCGATGATCCAGAGACATCCGCTGACCGCGGCGGTCTCCAGGAAATCGAACCGGCGCGCCTCCCTGATCACCGGGCGGCCGTTGCGGTCCAGCCAGGTGAGACGCTCGCTGACGGCGACGCCGCCGGACCCGGGGTCGGGTACCTCCGTGAATTCATCGTGGCGCTGCACGCCGTGGCTGCCGGGAACGGGCACGTACTTGCCCTGCTCCGGAAGGTACCAGGAACCGCCCCAGAAATTCGTGTCGTTAACGTGTACCCAGCCGAAATACAACCCCGTATGCCAGGTGTGGTCTTCGGGGCGGTATTCACTGATCAAGCCGCCGGAAGGGGTGTAAACCGGATGAAAACAGGGTTTGGGCGACTCATCCCGGGGCAGGTGGCCGGTCGCGGCGTTGTACCGGCACAGCAACTGGCGGTCCGCTTGGCCGGTCCGGCCCGCGTAGACCTCGAAGCCCTTCCCTTCGTTGACTTCGAGACGAAGATGGCTTAGGTTTCTTTTGAATGCTTCCCGGGGCATGGCTGGTCCAGTTACTTGGAATATTCGAATCGACGAACCTGGTGCAGGTCCGATCGGCATCTATGAAGTGCTTCGCGGTACTGTTTTCCCTGCTGTTGATCCCCGCCTCGGCGCAAGCCGCCACGATCAGCGGATTCGTCACGGACCGCAGCAGCGGCGAGTACCTGCTTGCCGCCAACGTGTTCCTGAGCGGCACGTCCCTCGGCGCCCTGAGCAACGATAACGGCTTCTACGCGATTACCGGGATCCCCGGGGGGGCCTACGAACTCGTCGTGTCCTACATCGGATACGAGACGTACCGGGACACGCTGAGTCTCGGTCCCGAAGACTATCTCCGGCGGGATGTGGAACTCGTACCGACCGTTCTGATCGGCGACGAAGCCGTCGTAGAGGCGGAAAGATACCGGGACGAGCGGCTGGCGCAGCCCGGTTTCGTCGCCCTCCAGGCCGCGGTGCTGAAGGAGTTGCCCGCCATCGGGGAAACCGATCTGTTGCGCAGCCTTCAACTCCTCCCGGGCATCCAGGCCTCCTCGGACATCAGCAGCGGCCTGTACATACGGGGAGGCGGCCCCGACCAGACCCAGATCCTGCTCGACCAGATCCCCCTCTATAACCCTTCGCACGCCTTTGGATTCTTTTCCATCTTCAACCCGGAAGCCATCAAGGACATGCGCCTGCACAAGAGCGCCTATCCCGCCAGTTACGGCGGCAACCTCGGCGCGGTCCTCGACGTGACCAACCGCGACGGCAATCGCAACAAACTCGGCGGTTCGGGCGGGATCAGCCTCATTTCGATGCGCACGATGATCGAAGGCCCCCTTGCGAGCGGCTCGTTCATGGTCTCGGGACGGCGTACGTACCTCGAACCGGTCCTGGCCTATATCCGGTCGCGCGTGGAGGATATCCCGGGATACTATTTCTATGATGTAAACGCAAAAATCAACCAGAATCTGTCCTACTCCGACAATCTGGTCCTGAGCGGATACTTCGGCCGGGACGATCTCAACCTCGAAACCAGCGAGGGCGATCTATTCAACGTACGCTGGGGTAACTCGGCGGTCACAGGCAAATGGACGCACCTGTTCTCGCCGACGCTCTTCGGCAATTTCATGGTATCCGGGAGTGACTACACGAGCCGGCTTTCGGCGAATTTCGACGGCACGGAGATCCTGTTCAGGAACAGCATTCGAGACGTCAGCGTCAAGGGCGACCTGGACTACGTCGCCGATGGAGCACACGCGCTGAAGGGAGGTTTCCGCGCTACGGCATACCGGTTCAGTTTCATCAGAAGCTTCAACCAGGATGACCAGCTCGATCTCAGGCTGAAGCCCTATGTGATCTCCGTATATGCCCAGGATCAGTGGCAGGCGCGGGCTCCCACCTCGGTACGCCTCGGGCTGCGCGCGAACTATTACAGCGAACGCGAAACGATCGACCTGGAACCGCGCCTGTCCATCAGTCAACGGCTGACCGAAGGATTGCGCCTGAAAGCCGGCGGCGGACGGTACCACCAGTATCTGCAGCTGATTACGACGGAAGGCTTCAGCGGCGGTGATTTCTGGGTGCCGCTCGACGGGAGCGTGTCCCCCGGACAGGCGTGGCATTTCGTTATCGGCGCGAGCTGGGATCCGGCGCCGAGCTACCGGCTCTCCCTCGAGTCCTACTATCAGCGGCTGGGCAACCTGGTGGTCGTGGACAACACGCGGGCGGTGGGCGGCGACGAAACCCGGTCGGAGGACGTGTTCATCACCGGTGGAAAAGGCTATGCCACGGGCGTGGAGGCGTTCGTGGAGCGCATGTCGGGCAGGTTGACCGGATGGATCGGCTACACGCTCGGGTGGACGCGAAGGCAGTTCCCGGAAGTGAACCAGGGGAAATGGTATCCTCCGAAATACGACCGCCGCCACGATCTCGTGGTTTCTGCCAACTACCGTGCCGGTCGCTGGACTTTCGGCGGTAACGCGATCTTCGCTACCGGTCAGGCTTTCACGCCCGCCTCCGCCCGGTACGAATTGCGGGAATCGGCGCGGACCGGTATACGGGAGGACTATTTCCTGCCTGCGGACCGCAATACCTCGCGACTGCTGCCATACCACAGATTGGACCTGAGCGTCAAGCAGGACTTCCGCCTGTTCGACCGGGGTTTTCAGTGGTACCTGCAGGTGTTCAACGCATACAACCATCGCAACGAGTGGTTTGTCCAGTATGATACGGAAGACGAAGAGGTTACTACCGCAGAAGTCGTGAAGATGCTGCCCATCGTGCCCACCATCGGGCTGAACTACAACTTCTGACCATGAAAAAAACGGCCAGGCTGCCCCGCTGCATTACGCCCTTTCTGACGGTCGTCCTGCTCGCCGGTATCGCCGCCCTTCCGGGTTGTTCGGGGGAGCGGGATCCGTCGACGCTCTTCGGTCCGGACGAGCGCGAAACCATCGTCGTTGACGCCGTGCTGTACGTCGATCGTACGCTGCCGGAAATCATCGTCACCCGGACCCGCTCGGCGGATGCGGTGTCGACCGGGGACGCCACCGCGGTGAACGATGCCGAAGTCACCGTCATACAAGGACTTGCGGAGTACAGGTACGCGAGTGTCGGACACCTGGGCCGTTACCTCCCACCGTCCAGCGCGCCAAGGGTACTTCCCAACACCGAATATCAGCTTCGCGTGCGGGCGCTGGGCAGGGAAGTTCGCGGGGTCACGAGCACACCGGCCCCCCTGGTAATCGATGAGATCGCCGTCCTTCAAGAGCCTTCCATGGAGGTTGTCCGCCGCCTGGATCCCGATTCCTCCGCGGGGAACAGGGTCCGGTACCGGGAGGGGCTGATCGAGGTCCGTTTCGATCCGCTCGACGTGGAAGCCTACCAGGTGATCGTCCTGGAACCCGGATCCGACGAGGGGGGTTCTCCTCCCCTGGAAGCACGGGACGGCCGGCTGCTGCTGCCGTGGTTCGCCATCGGCTCTTCCGGAGAGCACGAAGTCGAAGTGTACGCGCTGGACCGGAACCTGTTCGATTTCCTCAGAAGCGTGGAGGCCTCCGGACAGAACGCCTTCGGCTTCGGCAGCCTGGCGGGCGATACCTTCGAAAGGCCGGTTTTCAATCTCGACGGCGGGATCGGCGTATTCGGTTCGGCCTCCCTGGATTCCTTCGGCTTCTTCGTTATTCCGGAAAGTTGAAACGGACAGACCTCCTGGCGGCCCGTTGCTTTGACAAATCCCTTCCCGCCGCCTATCTTCCATTGCCCGACTCTTTCGTTGAACATGACCTTCCAGCGAACTGCGCGGTTTCATGTCTGCTCGAACGCCAAACACCATCCCCGCATCCGAAATTCCCCTCCCGTATTCCATTCTGGCGATTCAACCGGATGTCCTTACCTCGCCGCAGGGCGAGTCCTATTCGGTAGCGCTGTCCAGGCACGATGAAAAACCGGAGGTACACACCGGTCTGGATCTGGAAGCGATCGGGGACCTGGCAGCTGCGCACGCTTCCGGATCCCTGTTCGCCGCCTATGGACCGGACGACCATCTGACCGAGCGTCTCTGGAGTATCGCGGCCGGCGTCGACGCGGTTCTGCTGGACGTGCGCTTGCTCGCCCGGATCCTGCTGCCCGGACTGAGGGACTACGAACCTGCAACGGTCGAACGATGCTTCGACCGGGGTCCCGCGCAGCCAGTGGACCGGGCCGAGCGCTCCGCTGAGGCCGGGGCGGTGGAAGGCGATGCGGGTCCTGCGGAGCCAGGGACCAGTGACGCACTGAAGACGGCGTTGCTGTGCCGGGCATTGCTGGATTTGCTGGCGTCTCAGGATCCCGACACCAAGGAAACGCTGATCCTGCTTGCGGAGGGCACCGGAACCGGGCTGGAGCGCCTGCTTGCCCGGATGACGGCCCGGACGTCTGGCCTCGGTGATATCGGGCAACACATGGACCATTCGGCCCGTTCGGGAGGAAAACCGCCGATCTCCCATACCGCACTCGGCCCGCCTACAATCGGCGACGGTTCGTGTGACGCCGCCGAGTCAGACGGCGATTTCGATCTGATGGACACAGAAGAACTGGCCCGCTTGTTTGAGACCGGCGGTCTGTTCGAAAGCAGCATGGAAGGGTATGAGCAACGGCCGCAGCAGGTATCCATGGTCCGCAGCGTCGCCGGCGCGTTCAACGAAGGCGAGGTGTTGCTGGTGGAAGCGGGTACGGGCACGGGGAAATCGCTCTCCTACCTGACGCCGGCCCTGATCTGGGCGGTGCGGAACGATCAGCGGGTCATCGTATCCACCAACACGAGGAACCTGCAGGAACAGTTGTTCTACAAGGACCTGCCCTTCCTGCTGGAGAATCTGGGGCTGCCCTTCCGCGCCACCCTCCTCAAGGGCCGGTCCAACTACCTGTGCCTGGACCGGTGGCGGCAGGTTACCCGGCGGCCAGCGGACCATCTGACCGCGGAGGAACGGGAGGCCGCGGTCCCCCTGGCCGTGTGGGCGCGGGAAACGAAGACGGGGGACATTTCCGAGCACGCAGGATTCAACCGGGGCGCCGGAGCCGGCCTGTGGGATAAAATAAACGGCGAGGGGACCGCCTGCCCCCGGTGCGTACTCAAGGAAGCGTGTTTCGTCAACCGTGTCCGAAGGGCGGCCATGGCTTCCCACGTAGTGATCGTCAACCACGCCCTGCTATTTGCCGATCTCCAGTCCGACCATGCCGTGCTGTCCCGGTACAGCCATCTGATCATCGACGAGGCCCACAACCTGGAGCGCGCCGCCGTACAGCACCTGACCCTGGAAGTCGGTGGCTGGCGCATGCGCCGCGTACTGAGCAGGATGCATGCGCCCGAATGGGGCGGCACCGGTGTGCTGGCGGGGTTGGACCGACTGGCGTCTAAGGCGGCGGATAACCTGGATTGGAAGACTCCGCTGGCGGCGGGCACCCGCATGGCCATCGACCGGATCACGGAGGTGAACCGCCGGATCGAAGACTTCTTCGGCATCGCCAGCGACGAAGCGTTCGGCCAATCGGACGACGGGTCGGCCCGGCGGACCAAGCTGAGGTACCGGGCCGACGACGAGTATGCCGGTATCCTGAAGTCATCGGCGCAGGTGCTCATCGAGGGTTTTGCCGGCCTGCGCGAGTCCCTCGGCATGCTTCACGCGACGCTGGACCAGGTCCACGATTCGTGGTTGGACGACCGGGAATCACGGGGGAACGCCATCGTGGCCGCCATGGAATTTTGCGCGGAAATGGAAGAGGCCCTTTTCATACTGACGGAGGCGAACGAGGAAGAACGGGTCTACTGGGTCGAAGCCACCAGGTCCCAACCTTTGTCCTGCGTCCTGATCGCCGCTCCGCTCCGGGTGGCGGACCGGCTGCACGACGATCTGTTCCGCCCTTTGCGAACGGCCGTGCTCACGTCGGCCACGCTGACGGTCGGGGATCGATTCGACTACCAGATCGAGCGGCTGGGGCTCGACCGGATCGATCCCCGGCGGCTCCAGGTGCGGGGCATCGGTTCGCCCTTCGATTACGCGGACCAGGTGCTGGTCTGCGTACCCGCCGCCTTTCCGACGCCCCGATCCGATGCGTTTCAGTCCGAGGTCAGCCGCCTCATCCTGGACCTGGTCGTCTCCACCATGCGGAGCACCCTGGTGCTGTTCACCTCGTATACCCAGTTGAACCGGACCTTCCAGGACATCGAGCCGGACCTTGCGGAACACGGCGTGGCCGTACTGGCGCAGGGCACGTCCGGACCGCGCTCGGCGTTGCTGGATCGTTTCCGCAGATCCGATACCGCCGTATTGCTGGGCACCGACAGCTTCTGGGAGGGGGTCGATGTGCCGGGAAAGGCGCTGGAGATGGTCATCCTGGTCAAGCTGCCCTTTGCCGTACCGACCGAGCCGTTGGTCCAGGCGCAGGTGGAACGCCTGGAAGACGCGGGGCGCAACAGTTTTTTCGAATATCAGGTACCGGAGGCGGTCATCAAGTTCAGGCAGGGCTTCGGCCGGCTCATCCGTTCCACCCGGGACTACGGCGTCGTCACGGTTCTGGACCAGCGTGTCGTCAGTACTGCGTACGGGCGTCTGTTCCTGGAATCCCTGCCGGCGGGATCGGAGATCTACCCCGACGCGGACGGACTGGTGGACGGGGTGACCTACTGGTTCCGCGCGAGAGAAAAACGCCGGGTCGAACGCGGTTCATACATCACGTAGGTTGCGCGGTAAACGTAGGTTGCACGGTATGAGTCAGAAAACCTCATCGCCCCTGTCCGCGATCGGATCCGTGATCGTATTCGGAAGGATGATCAAGCTCTCCCACAGCGTTTTTGCGCTGCCCTTCGCAATGGCCGGCGCCGCCCTGGCCGCCCGGAGTCATGGGATCGAAGGGCAGCAATTGGTGTGGATCGTCATCGCCATGGTGTCCGCCCGGAGCGCGGCCATGGGCTTCAACCGACTCGCTGACCGCGCAATGGACGCGAAGAACCCCCGCACGAGCAACCGGGCGTTGCCGAAGGGGCGGATCGCGCCCCGCGCCGTCGCCCTTATCGTGGGCGCGTGCTGCGCGCTGTTCGTCTTTTCCGCCTACCAGCTCAACGAACTGTGCTTCCAGCTGTCGCCGGTCGCCCTGCTGGTGATCCTGTCGTACTCCTATTTCAAGCGGTTCACCTGGACCACCCACCTGGTCCTGGGCCTTGCCCTCGCCATCGCGCCGGTGGGGGCGTGGATCGCCGTGACCGGCGCCTTCGATCCCGCGATGCTCTGGCTGTTTGCGGCCGTGTTGACCTGGGTGGCGGGCTTTGATATAATATACGCCTGCCAGGACTACGAATTCGATGTCGCGCAGGGCGTTCACTCGATCCCCCGACGCATCGGGATCCGGCCGGCTCTATTGGTGGCCCGCCTGCTCCACGCGGCCACGGTCGTGTTCCTGCTGGCCGTCCATCAGGTTTTCGATCTACACGCGCTTTATCTGTGCGGCACCGTACTGGCAACCGGGATGCTGGTTTACGAACACACGCTCGTCAAGCCGGACGACCTTTCGAAGATCGATGTCGCATTCTTCAACACGAATGGCCTGGTCAGTGTCGTCTATTTCGTTTTCCTGTTGGGCGATATCCTGTGGCCGATATGAGTACCGCAGACGAAAAGTCCCGGCACATCCGGCGCATGTTCGATCGCATCGGGCACCGGTACGACCTGCTCAACCGCCTGCTGAGCGGATACGGCGATGTCCGGTGGCGCAGGGCCGCGGTCCGCGCGCTGGACGCGTCCGCGGACGACCTGCTGCTCGACGTGGGCATCGGCACGGGCGACCTGGCGCTGGAAGCGATGAAGGGCCGGCGGAAACCGCGGTTGATCGTGGGGGTGGACGCGGCGATGGGGATGATGCGGATCGGCCGGAAGAAGCCGGCGCATCCCGAGCGGCGGACCATCCGGTTCGTCGGGGGAATTGCCGAAGCCCTGCCCTTGCGGTCCGGGGTCTTCGACGGCGCGATGGTGGCGTTCGGCGTGCGCAACTTCACCGACCGCGCCGCAGGTCTGCGTTGCATCCGGCGCGTGTTGAAGCCCGAGGGCAGGCTGGTGGTGCTGGAGCTTTCCGTGCCCCGTTATCCGGTGATTCGCCAGCTGTACCGGCTCTACGCCGCGCATGCCATTCCCTGGATCGGCGGCTTGATCTCGGGAGACGCGGACGCTTACCGGTACCTGCAGGTATCAGTGGAAGCGTTCCCGGAGCGGGAGCGTTTCCGATCGCTCATGGAGGACGCGGGTTTCGTGGACACGGGCTGGCGTGACCTGACGCTGGGGGTAGCCACGGTCTACTGGGGGGACAAGCGGTCATGAAACATGTCATCGTCGCCGTCACCGGCGCCAGCGGCGGCCTGTACGCGCTCCGGCTCCTGCGCGCTTTGTTGTCCGACGGCCACCGGGTCAGCGTCGTGCTGTCCGGCTTCGGCCGGTACGTACTCCGGGAGGAAACCGGCCTGGGAACCGGCGGCGACCTGCAGGACGGACTGGCCGGCCTCTACGGCGATCGGGTGAGGAAGGGCACGCTCACGGAATTCAAGATCGGGGACCTGGCGGCGTCGATCGCAAGCGGATCGGTGCGCACCGACGGAATGGTCGTCATACCGTGCTCGATGAAGACGCTGTCCGCCATCGCCCATGGCGCTTCCTCCTCCCTGATCGAAAGGGCCGCGGACGTCACGCTCAAGGAGGGCCGCCCCCTCGTGCTGGTACCCCGGGAAACGCCGCTGAACGTCATTCACCTGCGCAACCTGCTCGCCGCCGCGGAGGCGGGCGCCCGCATCGTGCCGGCCATGCCGGCGTTCTACCAGAAGCCTTCCAGTTTCGACGACCTGGCCGACTTCATAGCAGGACGGGTGCTGAACCTGCTCGGCATCGAACAGAGCCTCTTTACCCCCTGGGACGCGGCATCCGGCGATGGGGAGTCCGCGGAATGAAAGACCGGGATATTCACCAGGTAATCTCCATCCTGGAAGACGAGACTTCCGGGTGGACCGAAACGGCGTTGACGCTGGTGGCGGAGCAGACCCGGCGCGATCCGTTCCGCATCCTGATCGGCACCGTGCTCAGCCTCCGGACGAAGGACGAGACGACCGCGGCGGCCTGCGAGCGGCTCTTCGGGCTGGCTGACACGCCCGGGGCCATGCGGGCCCTGCCCGAGGAAACCGTGGACCACGCCATCTATCCCGTGGGGTTCCATGCCACGAAGGCGCGCAACATCCTGCAGATCTGCCGGATCCTCGTGGAGGAGTACCGGGGTATCGTGCCTGACGAGATCGACACGCTGGTCACGCTGCCCGGCGTGGGCAGGAAGACCGCGAACCTCGTGGTCACGATCGGTTACGGCAAGCCCGGCATCTGCGTCGACACCCACGTGCACCGCATCTCCAATCGCTGGGGGTATATCGCCACCCGGAATCCGGACCAGTCGGAATGGGCCTTGAGAGAAAAGTTGCCTTCCGAATACTGGATCCGGTATAATGACCTGCTCGTCATGTATGGCCAGAACCTGTGCAAGCCCGTTTCGCCCTTCTGCAGCCGCTGCCGCCTGTCGCCATACTGCGAGCGGGTCGGTGTGGATAAACACAGATGAAGGCGCTGTCCGCGTATCCGGTTTAATGGAGGAGAGGCATCAATGGAAGCATCACTGAATACGCCCAGGGGGCTCGGCCGAGCGCCTCATATCATCGCGGCGTTGTCCGTACCCGTGAGCGAAGCGGGTGAAATCGACTTCGAAGTCTTCGCCCGGGACCTGGAAAGAACCGCGGGATACGGGATAGAACCCGCGGTGCTCATGGATACCTACCAGATCAACCACTGCACGCTGGAGGATCAGGTCAGGGGGTTGGAAACGACGCGGGAAGTCATGAACGGGCGGGCTTTTACGGCGGGTGTCTACGTGGAGGACGAGATCCGGGGTGACGGGATCAAGGACATCATCCGTGCGTACCAGGCCAAGATAGAGCAGCTGGAGAACCGTTACGGCGCGAGTCCGATCGTATTCCAGACCGAGCGTTTGAAAGACGCGGACGCCGCCACGGTGGTCCGCGTCTACGAGGGGCTGGCCGAAGCCTCCCGCGGCGGCCTGAAGGCATTCGAACTAAGCCCGGTCTTCGCGCCGAACGGCTGGATGTTCCCGGATGACGCGCTGATCGAGATCCTGGCCGGGGACAAGTGGGCCGGGGCAAAACACTCGTCCCTGGATCCGTCCATGGAATGGGTGCTGCTGCGGAAGGTCCATCGCATCGGAAAGAAGCTGTACACGGGGAACGACTACGATTTCGCCTCCATGATCTTCAACGGAAGCGACGCGCTGCTGGGTATCGCGACCTTCATGCCCGACAAGTTCAGAGCGCTTGGGGATGCCTTGCGGGACGGCGACCTTGCAGGATACCACGACCTCGGGAACCGGATGGAGTTCCTGGGACGGGTCGCCTTCCAGCCGCCCGTGCCGGCCTATAAGCACAGCGCAGCCATGGTGAAGAAGATGCGCGGCTGGTACCCCACGGACTACGTGCTGCCAGACAACCCCCTCAGGCGGGACGAGGCGCACCGGGAAGCGCTGCGGGAAGCCCTCGTAATCCTGGACATTCCCTGCGGCTGAAGCGGCCGCTACCTCCGGGTGTACCGCGCCAGGAGACTCGATATCTCCCGGGTCAGTTCGCTCGTCTTGTCGCCGTCGTGCGAAAGCGTGCTTTCAAGAGCATCCGCCAGGGCGGCGATCTCATCGCAAAAGGCCTTGTGTTCCCGGGCATGTCTGGTGAGCGCGGCGCGCAGGTCGGCGAGTATCGCCGCCGCCCTCATATCGGGTTCGCCGGGATCCTCCGGGGTTTCCGCGTACTCTCCGGGGTCCTCCGGGGTTTCCGCGGCTTCTGCGTGCTTCCCGTCCTCGTTCGACAGCTCAGGACCGGCGTTTTCGCCTGGCAGGACTACGTCGGGCGGTGCTGCGTCATCAACCTGCTCTTTATGAACTTCGTCGTCCTCGGAATGCGCGGTGGTCTGTAGTTCGTCCTCCGCTGGCTGCGCGACTTCCGATTCCGCCAGATCTTCCATATCCGCCGGCTCGTCCGTCGGCTGCGAATATACCGTTGGCTCCTCGCCTTCCGCCGTTTCCACGATTTCGTCGCCGCGTCCGGGCGTTTCTTCCATGTCGTCTTCAGGTGCTGATCCGCCAGCGGCGTTCACCTCGTCCGGACCGATTCCGGCTTGCAATTCGGAGGAAGACTCCGGTGATGGCTCGTTATCTTGGGGCGCCCGGCCGTACTGACGGCGCGGTGTACCGTTCGAATCAGGATTCACCGTCGCCGGTTGGTCGATCGGCGGATGCATGAACAGGTCGATGGATTCCCTGGACACGAAGTACCTGCCGTCTTCCATGTAGTATTCCAGCTTGCCGTCTTCGCACATCTGCTTCACCTGGTCGGGCAACCTCTTCATCATGTCCGCAGTTTCCCTCAAGGTCATCCACTGCGTCTCCGGCATCTTCTCCTCCCGCGCTTGTAAATATACTGTCCGCAAGCCCTTGTTCCGGCCCGTTTTCGAGTACGGCTCATCCGTCGTTAATTAGAAAACCTCTCCGGCTACCTGCCTGCCGTCAATTCGCAACTGCAATCTAACGCTCAACAGCGCTTTGGCAAACACTTCCACGCGGTGTTCGTCGGTGCCGATCCGCAGATTCGTGCTCAATATGCGCGTTTTCCGCAGCGACACGCGGCGGATGCTGTGGTCCCTGCAGACTCCGTCGACGTACAGCCGGGCGTCCTGGGTCCAGGTGCTGAATGCCCTGATCTCATGGCCTTTGAATTCCGTTCTGCATTCGACGCCTTCCGTGCTCGCCATATTTGTTCAACTCCGTGTGAATCACGTCGAACCGTTCATAACGCATCGGCCGCAGTCCTTGTTGCGGCAGGTCTCGAGATCGATCTGCAACAGCCCCTGTTGTAGGACGGCCCGGTCGATGGAGGCCTTCTTTTCAGGCGTATCGATGAAAAGCAGGTTCGTCATCGCTTGGATCACGCTGTTGTTGGCCTGCCTGCCGTATCCGGTATACATTTCCCGGACGAGGTTCATCCGGTCCGACTGGCTGTTCCGGTCCGCCAGGGCGTAAATAAACGGAAGGACCACGTCGACCATCATGCCCCGCTGGCGGTCGCGGCCTATCAGCGCGGTGCGGGCCGTTCGCGAGGTCTCCCCGAACACCGTATGCTTCAGCCAGTAGTCGCCGGGTCGCGGCCGGGTCATTTCCTCTAGCCGGCGCGCGATCTGCCGCAACAAGGCAACGGGCCCCTGTCCGGCGCCGGCGTTCATCGGACCGGCGATCAGCGTGTCGAGGCCGTCCCGCAGGCCCGACGCGACAAAATAACTCATGGCGGCAAGCCGGACCGTGGGGAAGTTAAAGGGTCTCAGCCGGAAAAACAACCAGTCCTGTTCCTGCATGGGCCGGGTGGGAATGGACGGGCAGAAGGCTTCCCAGCGCGTTTCGATTTCCCTGACGTACGGGTCGTTCGGGACTTCACCGCCGTATGAAAGCCGTTGTGAGGGCAGCAGCCCGGCTGCCCCCAGGAGCAAGGCCTGCAGATCGACGATACGATGGCCGCCTCCCGTGCCGACCAGCGCGCGGATCGTGGCCAGGGGCAGGCGCCGGGCGAGTGCCTGGCAGGCATCGGTATTCTTCGTGTAACCCGCGGCCCGCATGGCGAACTCATATAGCGTCTGTTCCGCCGAAACCTGTTTCATCCTCCTGGTCATTTCCACCGCCTTCCTCCGAAACCGGTCGGATCCCTTCCGGTCCAGCAACGCGTGAACGCGCTCGACCGACAGCCGCTTCATCAGGCCCTGGCAGGGGTAGTTGGCAGGAGCCGGGCCCTCCGTTTTTCGCCGGTATTCTTTACGTATCCGGTCCAGGCCGTGCCGGAGGTGCTCGGATAACACCAGCGTGGGGACGTACTGCCCGTTCTGCTTCCTGACGGCCTGCAGCTTCTCGTCGTGCCACAGGACCACGTGGAGCATGACATTGTTGTAAAGCGGGTCGCTCGTATGGCCGTGCCGCCGCCAGTCGGCGGGTTTGATATGGATTTCCACGTCTCCCCTGAGGCGCTTCCCGGGTCCAAAGGACAGGACCGCCTGGAGGAAATCGGGGCCGCTGTCGGAGTTCAGCGTGCCAGGATGATAGACCCTGAGCGTCCGGCCGTCGGTAAGCCGGAGCCTTCCCGTCCGAGGCAGTCCTTTCTGCCACAGATGCCAGATGAGCGCTTCCGCGATTTCCGAATCGGCGATTTGAAGCATATTACCTGTGTGGATTGTTCCTTATTGCCGGGTCTCTAAACCAATAGTCGGAAGAAGGTCATCCGTCTCGTATGCTGCAGTCCGAAGGCGCTGTGCGGCCCTTCGGTCGTCCGGACATCGGGCAAATGACACTGGTTTTTTCTGGCGATTGGGTTATAATCCGTTTTAAACCCGGGAGGCGTCCCCCGTTCATCCGAATCTCATGAGTCCGGTGACCGCGTGACCGCAGTATATTCCATCCTGCAGATCATCAGCGTGTTGGTCTTCACCCTGCTGTTCGGGCTGGCGGCCATGTTGCTGTCCCCTTTCAACCCATCGGGCCGTCTGGTTCACTGGTTCGCCCGCTGGTGGGCGCGAACCCTGCTATGGGTGGGCCGGGTGCCGGTCCGCCTCGAAGGGCTGGACAATATCCCCGGAGGGCAGCCGTGCGTGCTGGTTTCCAATCACGCGAGCGCGGCGGACATACCTATCCTGTTCGGTTCGCTGCCCATCCAGTTCAGGATCATCGCCAAGGACTCGCTGTTCCACATACCGGTCCTGGGATGGTGCATGCGGCTGGCCGGCTATATCAGCATCAATCGCACCAATCCGAAGAAAGCCATGCGGAGTCTCAAGAAGGCGGCCCGGCAGATCAGGGAAGGGTTCCCGGCGGTGGTCTTCCCGGAAGGCACGAGAACACGGACCGGCGAACTGCAGCCGTTCAAGGCCGGCGCCTTCCTGCTGGCCATTGAATCCAGCGTCCCCGTTGTGCCCGTGGGCATATCCGGCAGCTTCGACATCCTCGTGCGCGGCAGTATGAAAATCCGGCCGGACGCGCGGGTCGCCGTGCGCATCGGAAGGCCCATCGCAACCGAGGGCTATACGACGAAGGACCGGCGCGGGTTGGCCGAACGGGCGCGGACGGCCGTCGAGGAATGCCTGCGACGGGAAGGCCGGTAGGGATGTCGCTCCCGGCGAGTTCGGTATTCAAAGCGGGTAACGCGGTCCTGTTCGATCTCGATGACACCCTGGTCGACCGCGACCTGGCGCGAGACCGGTTCTTCTCGTTTCTGCTGAACACGTATTTTCCGGACCTGGAACCGGAAGGAGTTCCCTGGTCCGAGCGCATGGACACACTGCGCGGCCTCGATCGGTCTGGCCGGGGCAGCAAAGCCGCGATCCACGACTATCTTTTCGGTGAGCGCCCGGTCATGTCGGCTGCGGCCTTTGTCGAGCTGATGCGGACCAAGATCGCAACCTACACTTCATGGGCGGAAGGAGCCGAATCGCTGTTGAGATGCCTTCTGGCCAGAAAGCACCCCATGGCCGTGGTCACCAATGGTACAGAATCCCAGCGAGACAAAAACGAAGCCGTGGAAGCGTCGAGGTATTTCGAAGCGGTGCTCATTTCCGGGGAAGTGGGCATCGCCAAGCCGGATCCCCGTATATTCCGGCAGGCGCTGTCTCGGCTGAACGCCGCGCCCGGTCGGTCCGTCTTCGTGGGGGACAGCATGGAGCACGATATAGCCGGCGCCCGAAACGCCGGGATGATGACGGTCTACATCAGGAAGGGAAAGGCGGAAGACACCGATGACGCCCTATGTGACCTGGTCGTTTCTGATCTCAGGGAATTGTCGGAGTTGGTTATCGGTCTTAGCGCCTGAAATTAAGCCACCTTTACAAGGAACTTATTCAAAAGGAGCGTATTTAACATGAGACGAACTCCCATGACCTTGACACTGGCCCTTTGCATTGCCCTCTTCGTGCCCGGTTGCGCACAAGACACCCCTCCCGCCGACGAGGCGGCAACCGCCCCGGATGCGGGCGCGCCGGCCGAGGATGCGGGTGCGATGGCCGAGGACGCGGGCGCGACGGCCGTCGCGGCGGTAGATGACCTGCTGGCGGATCACATGGCCGCCGAAGCCATGTTGACGGCGCACTTCGTGGCGGCCGCGGTAAGGGCGGGCATGACCACGGAGGAGATCAACAGCGCACTGGCATCGGTCGCCGATGGGTCCGCCATCAGTGAATTCTGGGTAAGCGACGAGACCGGCCAGGTAGTGTATACGAATGTCCCCGGCGTGGAATTCGCCTTCTCCACCGACCCGGACGTCGAATCCCAGGCGGCGCCGTTCGCGGCCCTGCTGACCGGCGGCCAGGCTATCGTCGACCAGGATTTCATGCCCCGCGAATTGGACGGCATGGTCTTCAAGTACGTAGGTGCGGCCGGGGTGGACCAGGCGCGCATCGTGCAGGTGGGCGTGGCGGCGCCGTCGGATTCGGACGCACCCTGATCGTCCGGTAGCGCTTCCCGTTGTTTCCTCCCGGAACGAACGGAGCCAGCGATGCACACCGTAACTGCCAGCGTCCACTACGAGGTCACGCCGCCGTGGGCAATCCTGGAACGCAAGCTCATCGACACGATAGACGAAGCGGTCCATCCCTACATTGAGAAGTACACCCGCCCTGATGGGTCGTTGATCTGGGTGGACGCGTGGTCGGGAAGCCGGGACGGGATGGATGATTTCTACGAAGCATTCACCCATTTCGCCCAGTGCTACAGCCTGGGCGGCAGCGACCATCTGCTGGAGGCGGCGGACCGGCACTGGGACGCCATCACCCGGCAACTGACCCGCTTCGGGCGGATCTACCGGGAGTATGAACGGGGATACGACCAGTTTCACCAGAGCGAAAGCTACATCTACTTCTACCATCTCTGCCTTGCCGACCCCGCCAATCCCAAACTGCGCGACCGGGCCCGGCGTTTCGCCGGTTTCTACCTGAACGAATTCCCCGACGCGCCGAACTACGATCCGGTGCACCGCATCATCCGCGCGCCTCACAACGGCAGCGGCGGACCCGCCTGGGGGATGAGCGAGGACGACAGCCGGCTGACGTACAATCCCGGCTCCGGCGGCATGCGGGTCTACGGCCTGCCGCTGAGCGACGTCCCGGGGATCACGCAAGTGGACGATCTCCAGGACCCCGCAAAGGCGCGGGCCATGGGGTGGGCCATGGGCAAGCGGTTCCGCGAAGGCGACGTGGGGAACAACCTGAGCGTCAACGGACTCATCATGAACGCCTATTTGATGATCGGCGACGACAAGTACCGGGACTGGCTGCTGGAGTATATCGGGGCCTGGCTGGAACGCGCCCGGGAAAACGGCGGGCTCATGCCGGACAACGTGGGGCTGGATGGACGCGTGGGGACCCTGCACAACGGAAAGTGGTACGGCGGCCTATACGGCTGGACATGGCCCCATGGGTTCTACAACCTGGGGTTCGCCGCCATCACCGCGGCCAACAACGCCTATCTGCTGTCCGGGGACGCCGGCTGGTTCGACCTGCCGCGGGGCATGATCGACCGCGTGCTGGAGGAGGGGATCGACGCGGATTTCGACGAGATGGCGGACCAGATCAGCATACGGGATCACTACATCGGCGTCGACCGCAGCCTCGGTCCCGAAAGGCGGACCTTCCTCACGCCGTATCGCTACGGCGACCAGGGCTGGATGGACTACCAGCCCATGCCCGTGACCTATCCCCTGAACGTGTGGAACGTGTCGGAGGCCGACGAGGACCGGGCGCGCATGGATTACCTGCGCGAGCGCAGCGGGTATGACTGGTCGGCCGTGGTGCCCTTCAGGGACAAGGGCGACATGCATCACGACGAGCCCTGGTTGCTCTACCTGCGGGGAGAGAACCCGGACTACCCGGAACGGATGCTGGGGGCCGCCCACGCCTTGGTCTGCCATCGCCTGGCACAGATCCGCGCCGACGATTCGGACCTCGAAACCGGGCCGGGCATTCACCTGTGGCAGCAGGTGCAGCCCGTGACCACCGAGGCCCTCGTGCAGCTCACCATGGGATGTCCCCAGGTCATCTACTACGGCGGCATCCCCAACGCACGGCTGCGCTACTATGACGCCGACCGCAAACGCCCTGGCTTGCCGGCCGACACGGCCGCTCTCGTCGACCGGATCGAACCATCCCGCGTGGGCGTGCACCTGGTCAACCTGCATCACACGGAATCGAGAAGGGTCGTGGTGCAGGCCGGCGCCCTGTCTGAGCACGCCTTTCGTAGCGCCTCCTATGATGCGACCGACACGCCGTACCCCGGTGCCACGGGGACCTACGCGGCACCGAAGGTCATGGTACGCCGCCGGTCGCTGCGGCTCGACGATTCGCGCCTTTGCGTGGTGCTGCCGCCGGCCACCCGGATCCATCTGGACCTGGAGATGGCCCGGTACGTCAACCGGCCGCGGTACGAAACCGCCTGAGTGGCCATCCGGAACGCCTGAGCGGGCGGGCGGGAAGCTTGGATAGCCGGGTTGGGTGGCTTCGGTGCGGAGAGAGGAAACGCGCCGCGCGGCGGAGTCGAGTGATGCGGTCCCCGGATTGTTGGGCGATCATCCGGTGAATTCGAACCGCCGGATGAGGTCCAACTCCCCTGGGTCGAGCGGGGTGCCGTCGGGATGCATCATGTCGTGCTGCCAGATCGCCGGGGTGGGATCGCCCTGTTTCGACTCCCAGGCCAGGAAGGTCTGCGTTCTCCCCGCCACGAGCCCCCAGTTG
Organism: bacterium; assembly: GCA_965207085.1. Lineage (GTDB taxonomy): Bacteria > JAAXHH01 > JAAXHH01 > JAAXHH01 > JAAXHH01 > JAAXHH01. Next base: position 2,490,769 of record CBDBLQ010000002.1, read on the forward strand.
TACCAGCCGATCCGGTTTTCCGCGAACACGGGCAGCATCTCCGCGAAGGTGTTGCCGTGGTGCCGCCGAAGCCACTCGGTGCAGATCACGGGCCGGTCATGGGTTTGGCACCGGGCGAGGCTGGGGTCGATATCCTCGGCCGCACCGTAGTAGTGGAAGGTCACGATATCGGACAGCTCGAAGAGGCGTGAAGAGAGGTCGTCTTCAAAAGCGTTCCAGGTCCATGGTCCCGTGGTTAGCGGCTGCTCGGGATCGACGGAACGCGCCCAGGCGAAGGCGTCCTCGACGAGCGGCTGGCTTCGCAGGTCGTCGTCCGGTTCGTTGTACAGGTCCCACACCAGCACGCGCGGGTCCGACCCGAAGCTGCCGACGATGTCCTTCACGTAGCGCTCGAGACCCGGCCAGGCGTCCCGGTCGGTCAGGCGTTCGAACCCCGGACTCGGCACCCACTGGCTGTTGTGCACACCGGGTACCGGACCGTCCTGGGGACCCAGGTAGGGGTCGCGTCCTCCGAAGAAGCAATCGCAGAAGAGGATGACCATGGCACTGGCGCCGTGCCGCGCGGCGATGGCCAGAAAGCGGTCCAACCGCTCCTTCAGGCCCTCGGGGTCGTCCTCCCAGATCAGGTACTGCACGAAGATCCGCACGCTGTTGTAGCCCGCCGAGGCGGCCCAGCCCAGTTCCTGGTCGATGGTTTCCGGGTCGAAAGTGGGCGCCTGCCACATCTCGGTCATGTTCACGGCCGTGCGGGGCAGGTAATTGCAGCCTCGGATAACGCCGGTATCGCGGTACCAGGCGTGAGCTTTTTCTATGGACCATCTGGTCATGGCGTCCTGTGTCATTCGAGCATGAGTCCGCGTCCCAGTTCATTCAGGTACGTCGGGCAGCGCCATTGATGTACGTCGGGCGGTGCCTTAGTCCGGTAGGTCCGCAAGGGCCTTCAGCACCTCCACGGTCCGTCCAAGCGCCAGGGCCCGGTGGCTGATCCGGTTTTTCACCCCTGCGCTCAGTTCGGCGAAAGTGTTTTCATAACCCGCGGGTACGAACAGCGGATCGTAGCCGAATCCCGATTCGCCCCGCGGCACCTGCAGGATCCGCCCTTCGCAGACGCCTTCTTCGGTCCATGTGCGTCCGTCGGGCGCGACGACTGCCATCACACATCGAAACCGGGCCGTGCGGTCGGTGTCGGGAATCCCGTCCAGGGCGTCGAGCAGGTGCCGGATGTTGTCCAGGTCGGTCGCGTCCGGTCCGGCGTAACGTGCCGAGTGGACGCCGGGCGCCCCGTCCAGGGCGTCCACCTCCAGGCCCGAGTCGTCCGCCAGCGCGGTCCTTCCAGTGTACCTCGATACGGCCCGCGCCTTGATGAGGGCGTTTTCCTCGAAGGTGCCGCCCGTCTCTTCCGGTTCCGGACAGCCGGCAAACGACGCGGCCGGCTCAATCCGCACGCCGGGAAGCAACGCCTTGATCTCGGAGATCTTACCGGGGTTGCGCGTGGCCAGGACGAGGGTCATGTTCGCGGCTTAATCCCGGACCAGCGCTTGATTCTGGAGGTCAATCAGCGCTTTTACACCCTGTCTGCCGAGGTCGAGCATGGCGTCTAACTGATCAGTTGAGAAGGGGTGGTGCTCGGCGGTACCCTGTATTTCCACCAGGTCGCCCTCGCCCGTCATGACGAGGTTCATGTCGACGTCCGCCGTGGAGTCCTCGTCGTAGCACAGATCAAGCATGGGCACGCCGCCGATGATGCCCACGCTGATGGCGGCGACCGCGTCCCGGACAGGGTCGCGATCGATCAGTCCCTGCCGCGAAAGCCAGGACACCGCGTCGCGAAGCGCCACGTAACTGCCCGTGATCGACGCGGTCCGGGTTCCCCCGTCGGCTTCGATGACGTCGCAATCGATGAGAATGGACCGTTCACCCAGGCTGTCCAGGTCGAAAACGGCGCGGAGCGACCGCCCGATGAGCCGCTGGATCTCCTGCGTGCGGCCGGAGACGCTGCCGCGCCGGCCGTCGCGGGACACCCGCGTGTTCGTACTTCGCGGCAGCATGCCGTATTCCGCCGTGACCCAGCCCCTGCCGCTCCCTTTCAGAAATGGCGGTACGCTCTCGTCCACGCTCGCTGAACAAAGCACGGTCGTCCCGCCCATGGATATCAGCGCGGATCCTTCCGCGTGCCGCAGGTAGTTGCGCCGGATATCGACAGGACGCAACTGGTCGGTCTCCCGGCCATCTATCCTGGACGCAGACGCCACGGCACTTTCCTTTGCTTCTGTGTGAACGTACGTACGGCATGGCAGCACGGAGACCGCGCTACATGTTCTCTTCCTCTTCCTCGATGAGCGCGAGGGCGTCGCGGGGGTCTTCCGTTGCGATCAGCCGTTTTCGAAGGTTGTCGTGCCGAAGCAGGCGTGAAATGTGGGCGAGCGCCCGGATATGAGGGCCGGAGACGTTCAGGGGCGACACGAGCAGGAAGAAGAGGTAGACCGGTTGTTCATCGAGCGACTGGAAATCTACCCCCTCCTTCTTAATCCCGAGCACCCCGACCAACCGGTCGACGGCCTTGCACTTGCCGTGGGGAATGGCGACGCCCTTCCCGATCCCGGTGCTCATGATCTTCTCGCGTTCCAGAACGGCCTGGAGTACTTCCCGGTTGTCGCTGATCCGACCGGACGCGGTCAGTGCCGCGGCCAGTTCCTCAATCACTTCCTGTTTCTGTGTGGCCTTAAGGTTGACCAGGATAGCCTTTTCATCCAAAAGTTCCGTCAAGCTCATGCCGTGCTCCTGTATCCCGATCTATCCTGTAAAACGGAATCGCTACAAAAACCTGTGTGATTCTATGTACCCGCCCCGGAATTGTCAACAACGATTTGGACGGCGTCCCGGCCCGGCGGGCAGGCGGACAATAAAAAAGCCGCCTGACCACGTCGTCAGACGGCTTCATGTTCCTGGCCATCACAGGTAAGGCGCCGGTTCAGCCGCCGGCCCGTTCCGCGAAACCGTCGGCCGCCATATTGGCTGACTCGAGAAGCATTTTGAGATCGTGCCATTTCTCGGCCGCGTTCAGTTCATTCAGTTGCACCGTCAGCGAGTCGGCGAATGCCGAGGCTTCCTGGGCGAGCGCGCGGGCGGCCTGGCCGCGGCCCTGCTCGATGCTGCCCGAAATCTCCCCCCAGCGTTCCAGGAAAGCCGGCAGGGCTTCATCGACCTCGCGTTTGGTCAGCTCCTTCTGCACCACGGATTCCTGACTGGCTGCCTCGATGATCTCCATGGTTTTCTCGGCGGCGGCTTTCGCGTCGCTGTATTCCTCGGCAGCCATGTGCCCTTTAGCCTTTTCGAGTTCGGCGGCGGCGGCTTCGTACTCGGCTGGGGCATACTTGTCTATCTCGGCTTCCATTGCGTCGGAGATGGCCTGTTCTGCCGAGGTCATGGCCTCGGTGGGCGGTCCCGCGCATGCAGCGGCCACGAAGAGGCATGCGACGACGCTCAGCGCGGTCAGAAAGACCTGCTTGGACATGATAGAACCTCCTGTTCGAACCTGTAAATGAAGTATGTCGGATCGCTTGAATCGGAATCGAATCGACCGGGAAAGGCAGTACATCAAGCAGTGTAAATCAAATATAATAGAACGGTTCGAAAACGTGTCCAGCAAAAAAGGCGTCCGGCACAAAAAACATGGCCTGCCAGGGGGATGAACCCGGCGCGTAGGTCCGCGTTTGCCCGGTTCACCGAAGGGGTAAACGGGGCCGTGATTACCCTTGACTTTCCGGCCTGCCGACCTTAGTGTGAAGGGTTCGAATCGGAAGCGGTTTCGTCTCGATGGACGGACCGTTGCGAGAGCCGTCCATACGCCGAAAGGACCAACGCGAAGCATGGTGTCTGAAGACCTCCTCAGGAAGCAGTTGGATTTCGTATTGCACGATACCAGTTTCGACCTGGGCGAGAAATTCGAAGGCAAGGTCAGGGACAACTACCGGCTCAACGGGAAACGGATCATCGTGACCACCGATCGGATTTCCGCCTTCGACCGGGTGCTGTGCGCTCTTCCCTTCAAAGGCCAGGTCATCAATCAGACCGCGGTCTACTGGTTCGAACGGACCCGGCATATCATTGAGAACCACCTGATCGACGTGCCCGATCCGAACGTGCTCGTGGCCAGGGAATGCCAACTGATTCCGGTCGAGATGGTCGTCCGAGGGTATCTGACCGGCGTGACCACGACGTCGGCCTGGTACCACTATTCCCGGGGAAGCCGCGACTTCTGCGGCAACACGCTGCCGGACGGCATGAAAAAGAACCAGGCCTTCGACCGGCCCATCATTACCCCTTCGACGAAGCCGGAGAAAGGCGCGCACGACGAGTCCATCTCGGCGGAAGAGGTGCTTCGCAGGGGCCTCGTGGACGAAGACGCGTACCGGGAGATGGAACGGGCGGCCCTGGCGCTTTTCGCCTTCGGGACCGAACGGGCGGCCGCCAACAACCTGATCCTGGTGGACACCAAGTACGAATTCGGCCTCTTCGAGGACCGGGTCGTGTTGATCGACGAGATCCACACCCCCGATTCTTCCAGGTTCTGGATCAGAGACACGTACGAAGACCGTTTCCGCCGCGGCGAGGAACCGGAGAAGATGGACAAGGAATACGTCCGTGGATGGCTCGCTGACCGCGGTTTTCGCGGCGACGGTCCCATACCGCATATCCCGGACGAAATCAGGATCGAAGCCGCCCGTCGTTACATTACAGCCTACGAGATGATCACCGACAGGTCTTTCGAAGCCCGGAACGAGGACGTGTTGCGGCGGATCACCCACCGGCTGCGGAACCCCATGTAGCCGAACCGCTCTCGTATGCGCCTGCCAACCCTCCTGGACATCACCGAAGCATCCCCCGTCGTACAGCGTTGTCTCGCGTTGGCCGCCGATGACGCCCGCACCGCGCGGGTTTCGGGGCTCGCCGGCTCTTCGCGGTCTCTGCTGCTCGCCCACGCGCACCGGAAACGGGGCGGCGCGACGCTGGTCATCGTGGAGGACACGGACGCCGCCGAGGAGATGTACGAGGATGTCTCCAGCCTGCTGAACCCCGGTGACGTGGCGTTGTTTCCCCCCTGGGAGGTGCTGCCCTACGACCAGGTGTCGCCGCCGGGCGACCTGTCGGGACGGCGCCTGGGGGCGCTGCACGCCCTGATGAAAAACCGGCCTTTGTTCGTCGTCGCGACGGTTCGGGCCGTCATGCAGCGGACGATGCCGCCGGCTGTGCTCGGCGGCGCCGTACTCCAGGTCGCAACGGGCGCCACCATCCCCTTGAGCGAGCTTACCGCGCGGTGCAACAGGCTCGGCTACGAGCGGACGGACATGGTGCAGGCGCCGGGCCATTTCAGTGTGCGGGGAGGTATCGTCGACGTCTATCCCCACGGGATGGAACAGCCGTGCAGAATCGAGTTCTTCGGCGACGAAGTGGAATCGATCCGCCTGTTCGATATCTACACCCAGCGGTCTTCGCGGAACATCGGCGAGATGACGGTGCTCCCGAACCGGGAAATGATCGACGATCCGGAATCGCGCAACGAAGTGATTCAACGGGTGGAGCGGGCCGGAGCATCGCAATCGATCGACGCGTCCGAACTGGTGGATCATATCGAGGACGGCGGCCTGTTCGAAGGCAGTGAACGCTACCTGCCCTATTTCCATCCCTCCGCCGCCACCATCATGAACTACCTGCCGGACCGTACGCTGATCGTCCGCTGTGAACCCGATGAACTGGCCCGCGCAGCCGAGTCGTTCGAGGCCGAATACGAAGACACCCACCTGCGAAGAACCGAGGCGGACGACCTGGTTCCCGGATCGGAAGAAGCGATCCTGCGCTGGCCCGGCGTAATGGAGGAATCGGCCTACTACGGCACGATGGACATGGTGCGCGGCACGCGGGCGGCCGAAGGGTGGCTCGCGGTCGGCGCCGAGGCCTCCGGCGTGTACCAGGGGGCGATGGACGTACTGAAGTCCCGGCTAAAGGAATGGAAGGCGGCTGGCGCCCGGGTCGTGGTGGTCTGCGACAACGAAGGACAGGCGGAGAGACTGCGCGAGATCCTGGGCCCGGACGCTCCGGAGATCGACATGGCGGTCGGGCCGATGCACGCCGGGTTCATTCTCCCGGACCTGCCGCTCGTCGTGCTGACCGACGCGGAGATCTTCAACCGGTACCGGAGACGCCGCCGCAAGGTCTTCAAGGAAGGCGTGGTGATCGAGGATTTCACCAGCCTCAAAGAGGGGGACTTCGTCGTCCATATCGACCACGGCATCGGCCGGTACGTCGGTTTGAAGCGCATTTCCGTGGATGACCGGGAAAGGGACTGCCTGACCCTGATCTACGCTGGAGACGACCGGGTCTTCATCCCCATCGAGCAGTTGCACCGGGTCCAGAAGTACGTCGGTTCCGACGGCGAGGCGCCCGCGCTGTCGAAACTGGGCGGGAGAGCCTGGGAACAGGCCAAGAAACGTACGCGCAAGGCGGTCCGGGTCATCGCCGAAGACCTGGTCAAGCTCTATGCGGCCCGGCAGGCCAGCCCCGGGTTCGCCTTCTCGGCCGACACCCCCTGGCAGCGGGAAATGGAAGACTCCTTCATCTACGAAGATACGCCGGACCAGGAGCAGGCATCCTCGGACGTGAAGTCGGACATGGAGAAGGCGGTGCCCATGGACCGGCTGATCTGCGGCGACGTGGGCTACGGGAAGACCGAAGTGGCGATCCGCGCCGCGTTCAAGGCGGTGCTGGACGGGAAACAGGTCGCGGTGCTGGCGCCGACCACCATCCTGGCGCAACAGCATCTGACCACCTTCACCGAGCGGCTCGCGGACTACCCGGTGAACATCCGCATGCTGAGCCGGTTCGTCCCGCCGAAGGAGCAGAAGGCCGTTGTCGCGGGGCTCGGGAAGGGCGAAGTGGATATCGTCATCGGCACCCATCGGCTCATATCCGGCGACATCGACTTCAGCGACATGGGCCTGCTCGTGGTCGATGAGGAACAGCGGTTCGGCGTGGTCCACAAGGAACGGCTCAAGCAGCTGAAGACCTCCGTGGACGTCATGACCATGACCGCTACGCCCATCCCGCGGACGCTCCACATGTCGCTGGTCTCCGCCCGCGACATGTCCCTCATTACCACCCCGCCCCGGGACCGGCTGCCGGTGCACACCGAGGTGGTGCGTTTCAACGAGGAGGTGATCTGCGAAGCGATCATGCGGGAGGTGGACCGTGGCGGCCAGGTCTTCTTCGTCCACAACCGGGTCCAGTCCATCGAGGCGGTCGCCGAATTCCTCCGGCGCCTCCTGCCCCAGGTGTCTTTCGTCGTGGGCCACGGACAGATGCAGGAACGGGAGCTGGAACAGGTGATGATCGATTTCCTAGACCGCAAGTACGACTGCCTCGTGTCCACCATGATTATCGAGTCCGGGCTGGACATCCCCAGCGTGAATACCATCCTGGTGAATCGCGCGGACCGGTTCGGACTGGCCCAGCTGTACCAGCTTCGGGGTCGCGTGGGCCGGTCCAATCACCGGGCCTACGCCTACCTGATGATTCCCGCCGCCGGCACGGTGACCCCCGACGCGCGCAAGCGCCTGGCCGTGATCGCCGAGTATACCGCGCTCGGGTCGGGGTTCCACATCGCCATGCGGGACCTGGAGATCCGGGGCGCCGGTAACCTGCTGGGCACGGAGCAGCACGGGTTCATTTCCTCCATCGGTTTCGATCTGTACTGCCGTCTGTTGAAAGAGGCGATGCAGGACCTCAAGGGCGAGACGCGGGAAGAGGCGCCCGAAGCCGAAGTCGAACTGCAGGTAGGTGCTTTCATCCCCGATGACTATATCGCGGACCGGAAGCTCAAGGTCGGCTTCTACCAGCGGCTTTCCCGGGTGGAAGACGAGCAGGAGGTCGCCGCGCTGCGTGAAGAGATGCAGGACCGGTTCGGCCGGTTGCCCGATCCGGTGCGCGTCCTCTTCGATCTGGTCTCCATTCGGCAGATCGCGGCGAGGATCGGATTGCATCAGCTCAGGGTACGCGGGAGCGAGATGACGGTAGCCTATCGGAACGGCCACTTTCCGTCCAGGGACCATATCGCCAGCGTGACGGACGATCCCGCACTGGACATCGAATTTCCTCACGGGGACGGTTTCCGGATCAGGGCCGGACTGACCGGCGAAACGGAAGCCGAACGGGTCGATCTGGCCAAAAACCTGTTGCTCAAACTCCTGTAATTGGTTTATGATACATGCCCGGTTGCCGAAGTTGGACCCGCCCGCTGGAGTATGAAAATCAGCATGAAATCCGCGGTCTGTTGTGCCGTTTCGCTGAACGTGGCGCTTCTCTTGACGCAGTGCCAGTGCAGCGCTATACCGGAAGACCCCGACCCGGTTGTCGCAAGGGTTAACCAGTCCACGCTGACGGTCGATGAACTGGATGCCGAACTGGAAGCCACGGCGTTGTTCGCCGCTACGCCCCAGATGAGAAAGGACCGGGTGTCCGACTGGATCCGGACCGAGTTGCTCTACCAGGAAGCCCTGCGGTTGGATCTGGACAGCGACGTCAAGACGGTCCGGGACCTGGAAAGGATGCGCCGGGAGCACCTGGCCAACGTCATGCTGGAACACATGGCCGCCGATTCGGCGATCGTGGTGTCCGACGATGAAGTCGAGGCTTATTTCCAGGCCAATCGGCAGGAATTCGTGTACCTCGAACCGGAACTCAGGGTCTCGGTGATCGTTCTGCCGGACGAGACTTCGGCCCGGCAGGTCCGTAATCAGTTGGCGCGCCGGCGCGCTACCTTCGAGGAGTTGGCGCGGACGCGGTCCATTCACACTTCTTCGGTCGACGGCGGGGACCTGGGTTTCCTGAAAAGGGCGGATATCAGCGACGTGTCGGTGCAGGAGATCGTTTTCTCCCTGAGGGTCGGCCAGGTTTCGCGGCCCGTCCTTTCCGAAAACGGTTCGTTTATATTCAGGGTCGTAGAGCGTCGCGAGGCCGGTACGTTGCCGCCGCTGGACGAGGTCCGCAGCGAGATCGTCAACAGGTTGATGCGGGACCGTCGCCGCGATATGGTCAGGCGGTTCGTCGATGCGCTGCGGCAGGCGGCCGACGTGGAAATCCATGACGGAAACCTGATGCGGCCGGAACCCGGCGCGCCGTAGAACGGGCGCCGCAGAACGGGCGCCGCAGTAAGAACGCCGCAGTAAGAACGCCGCGGAACGGCACAGGAGGAGCATGACCTTCCAATCGATCACCCGGCAAATCCCACTGTTGCTGTTAGTGGCCCTGGTCCTGGCGGGACGCCCGGTCCAGGGCCAGCAACTGGTGGACTACGTCGTCGCCGTCGTGGACAACGAGATCATCCTCTACTCCGACGTCCTCGAAGCGGTGAAGATGTACCGTATGCAAGAGACGGAGCAGGAGCCGGAAGACCTCCCGAACCAGTTGTTGAAGGGCATGATCGATATGCGCGTCGTGCTCGCGTACGCGCGGAGGGACAGCGTGCGGGTACCCGCTGAACAGGTAAACGGCGCGGTGCGCCAGGTCATCGACCAGTACACGGAACAGCTCGGTTCCGAAGAAGCCCTGGAACAACTGGTGGCTAATTCGGGCATGACCATGCGGGACTGGAACCGGCTGCTCCGGCGCCAGAAGGAAGAGGAACTGCTGCAGCGCAGGCTCGAGGAAGACCGCTTCGGTGAAGTCCGAGTTACCGGCCTGGAAGTGGCCCAGTATTATGAGACCCACTATGACAGCATACCGTCCAATCCCGTCCAGCTCGACCTGAGCCATATCATGATCACGTCCCGTCCGGACCCGGAAGTCGTGGCCGCCATGAACGCACGGATCGAGGAGATCCGGCGCCGCATCGCGGATGGGGAGGATTTCGGCGAAATGGCTCGGCGGTATTCGGAAGACCTGAACAGCGCCAGAAACGGCGGCGACCTGGGGTTCTTCGGCCGTGGCACGTTCATGTCCGATTTCGAAGAGGCGGCGTTCAATCTGGAAACGGGCAGCGTCAGCCCCACAGTGCAGACGGACGTGGGCTTGCATATCATCAAGCTGGAGGAACGGAGGGACGACCAGATCCGCGTGCGGCACATACTGGTCCAGATTCCGAAGACCGATGAAGACGATCATCGGGCGCAGGAGACGATTGCCATGCTGCGGCAGCGGATACTCGACGGCGACGAGACTTTTTCCGATGCCGCCGCGAAGTACTCTGAAGACCTGGCCTCCGCTTCCGACGGCGGTCACATCGGGGAGTTCATGCTCGACCAGTTGCTGCCCCAGTACCAGGACGCCCTCAACGCCATATCCATCGACGAGATGACCGAACCCATCAAAGTGGTGGACCAGGGGACCGTCTCCTATCACATCATGCGGCTGAACAACCGGAACGGGGGCGACAAGTACAACCTGGACGACCACTTTCAGGAAATCACGAACATGGCCAAGTTCGCCAAGTGGAACGAGGAGCGGGAACGGTGGCTCAATGATCTCCGCCGCGAGTTGTACATTGACGAGCGCGGCCTGGACGCCCTGCCCTGAACGATGCGCCTTCAACGCCCTGCTCTGGACGCCCGTCCTGAACCGAGAGCCACAACGCGTGTCCAGGGTGTGACCAACGCGCGACAACCCGTGAGATGAGAGTAGATCTCTTTCTGAAACGCTCCCGTATCATCAAACAGCGGGACGCCGCCAAGAAGGCGTGCGACCGGGGTATGGTGACCATTTCAGGAAGGTCCGCGAAACCCGGTCACCAGGTCGCGGCGAAGGACGTCGTCGTCGTGGCGTGGCCCGACAGAAGGCTGGAGTTCGAAGTGTTGGACGTCCCGGAAGGAAACGTCTCGAAAGACAGGGCGCAATCCATGTACCACGTCCTCAGCGACGAACGCCTGAGCGATGACGTTTCAGGCTTCGAAGCTTGTTGATGAACGCCCGCCCGGACGCGAAATCCCTTGAGCATGCGCCACAGGAAAACCCACCCGGCTGATCCGGAGCTTCCCTACAGCCAGCTGGCCCCGATTTACGATCACGTGATGCGTCACGTGGACTACGATCGGTGGGCCGACTACATACAGTCGGTATTCGAACGGTTCGAGGCGACGCCGAAGGACATTCTCGAACTGGCCTGCGGTACCGGCGTCATGGCGTGTATTCTCGATGACCGCGGATACCGGATGACGGGCATGGACCGGTCGGAGAGCATGATCGCCATAGCCAGGCAGAAAGCCCTGGACGGCCGCCGGTCCATCACGTTTCAAGCCGGTGACATGGTAGACATGCCCGTTTCGGGAAGCTACGACGCGGTGTTGTGCCTGTACGACAGCATCAACTACATCATGGATGAAGCGGGCATCGCCGCCATGATGAACGGGTTGCGCGGGGTGCTGAACACCGGCGGCCTTTTCGTATTCGACGTCTGCACGGAAATCAACTCGCGCAGGTACTTCCATAGCCAGGTCGACCAGGAAAGCAACGGGGATTACTCCTATGTCCGGCGCTGCGAGTATATCCCCGAGTCGCGCGTGCAGGTCAATGAATTTCAGTTAACCTTCCACCGCGGCGGGAAGCGGTATTCCACCCGGGAACGCCACGAGCAACGGATCTATCCCGTGGCCCGGCTGGCAGAGATCTGCCGGCAATCGGGCTATCGCGTCCTTGGCGCATTCGACGGCTTCAGTTTCCAGGAAGCGTCGGAGCGATCCAACAGGGTCCACTACGTGGTCCGCCCCGCCTGATGAACCGTCATTATGGCTTTCGATCGCATTATAGGACACGAGCGGCAGCGGCAACGGCTGATGGAGGCCGTAAAGCAGGACCGCCTGGCCCACGGGTACCTGTTCTCCGGACCGCCCGGCGTGGGCGCCGAGGCACTGGCCATTGAGCTCGCCTGCGCGGTCAACTGCGAATATGGACCCGGGGAGCCCTGTAGCCCGCCTGGTCCGCAAGATCAGTCTGGTCAGCCTGATCAACAGGGTCCGCAAGATCAGCGTGGTCCGCGCGGCCCGTGCCGCCATTGCCGGCGGATACGCGCGCTTCAGCACCCGGACTTACATCTCTTGGTCCCCTCATCATCCGCCCCGTCCCCGGATCGTTCGTCCAGTCGCGGTGAGGGCTCGTCCGGCCGCGCGAACGCCCGGGAGGAACGCAGACAGGGCCTGGCCGCCCGTCTGGCCGAAGACCCTTACGGCGCACCGCCCTTCGGCATGAACGACATGCTTTCCGTGGAAGATGTCCGGTCGCTGCGCAGGGAGGCATCGGCCAAGCCCTACGAAGGTCGGAGGAAAGTGGCGGTCATCGTCGCGGCGGACCGCATGAACGCCGCTGCCTCGAACGCGCTGCTCAAGACGCTCGAAGAGCCTCCGGGATCCTTGATGCTCATATTGACCGCGTCCCGGTCCGGGAGGCTGCTGCCGACCATCGTGTCCCGCTGCCAACCCGTTTTTCTTACGCGCCTGCAGGAAGACGAGGTGAAATCGGCGCTGATCGAGCGATACGATGTTTCCCCTGAGGAAGCCGGGGAACTCGCGCGCCGGTCCGAAGGCCGTCTTTCCGAAGCGCTGACGGCCGGTTCGGAGCAAGGTTCGAAGATCCGTGAAGATGCCTTCGCCTTGCTTGAATGTATATACGACGAGGCACCGCTGAGCCTGTTCGAACTGGTGGAATCCCTCGCCGCGTCCCATCGCGAAGAACCGGTCGTGGAGAAGATCCTCGACCATCTGCTATCCCTGTACCGCGACCTGTTCGTCCTCTCCTCGGCAAGCGGGTCCCCGACGCTTTCGAACGCGGACCGAACGGTGTCGCTGCGGGAACGGGCATCGGCGATGAACGCGGAAGAAATCGAGCAGGGCATCGCCGCCATCGAGGAAGCCAGGCGGGACATCGCCCGGAACGCCCACGTCCAACTGGCTCTCCTCGTACTCGTCCTTAGACTCAGAATGAACCGTAGATACGCGGGTCCCCGGCAGAGGCCTACCACCCAGGTGCCATCCCGCGATAGACCATCCGGTGAATCATCATCCCACATCCCGCCTGCCGCAGATTGATCCGTTGACAAACCCCCTTCCACACCCTATTCTGATGCTGGAACAAAACCGGTCCGCCAGGAATGGTCCACCCGCGTGCGAGAGGTCGTCGTGGCAGAGAAAATACTCGTTACAGACGCGTTGCCCTATGCGAACGGCAAGCTGCATATCGGCCATATCGCAGGCGTCCATCTGCCCGGCAACATCTACGTACGCTACCAGCGGCTGAAAGGCCGGGACGTCGTGCACGTCAGCGGATCGGACGACCACGGCGTGGCCATCACCCTGGCGGCCGAGAAGCAGGGGATCACGCCCAAGGAACTGGTGGACAAGTACTATCCCGTTATTCGGGGCGCCCTCGAAGACTTCGGCATCGTCTACGACAATTTCTCCCAGACCTCACGCCCGATCCACCGCGAGACGGCCCGGGACTACTTCCGCCGCCTGGAGGAGAAGGGCTGTTTCGACGTGCGCGAAGTCGACCAGATCTACTGTCCGGCAAACGGCCGGTTTCTGCCCGACCGCTACGTGGAGGGCACCTGTCCCCACTGCGGTTCCGACCGGGCCCGGGGAGATCAGTGCGAGGCCTGCGGCACCATCCTGGACGCCACGCAACTAATCGATCCCCGCAGCGATGTCTGCAAAGGACCCCTCGAGGTAAGACCGGCCAACCACTGGTATTTCAAGCTCGCCCGCATGACCGACCGGCTGCAGGCCTGGATCGATACGAAAACGCACTGGAAGGTCAATGTGCGCAACTACTGCCAGGGCTGGTTCAACGAGGGGCTGTCCGACCGGCCCATCTCCCGCGACTTGGATTGGGGCGTGGCGCTGCCGATCGAAGACGCGGTGGGCAAGGTCATGTATGTCTGGTTCGAGAACACGCTGGGTTACGTGTCGTCCACCCGGGAATGGGCGGTTGAGCAGGGCGACCCCGACCGGTGGAAGGACTACTGGCTGAACCCGGACTGCAAGCTTGTCAATTTCCTTGGAAAGGACAACATCGTCTTCCACGCGATTCTCTGGCCGGCCATGATCATGGAGCACGGAGATTTCGTCCTGCCGTCGGAGATCCCGGCCAACGAGTTTCTCAACATCGAGGGCCAGAAGCTGTCCACGAGCCGGAACTGGGCGGTCTGGCTGGACGAGTACCTGAAGGACTTCCCGCCCGACCCGATGCGTTACTGCCTGGCGTCGATTTCCCCCGAGACCAAGGACTCCGATTTTACCTGGAAGGACTTCCAGGCGCGCAACAACAACGAACTGGCCGATATCTTCGGGAATTTCGTGAACCGGACGCTGACCTTCATCAACCGGTATTTCGACGGTGTGATCCCGGAACCGGGGACCTTTTCTCCGGAGGACCGGGAGATGCTGTCGTCGGTGGGCGGCGCTCCGGACCGTGTGGGCGCTTGTTTCGAATCGTTCCAGGTGCGGGGTGCCGTACGGGAGCTGATCGCCCTGGGAAACCAGTGCAACCGGTACTTCAACGACCAGGCGCCCTGGAACACGCGCAAGACCGACCGGGCGCGTTGCGCCGCCACGCTCCACGTGTGCGTGCAGGCGGTGAGGGTCCTCGCCGTGGTCATGTCTCCCATTCTGCCGTTCAGCGCCGAGCGGCTGTGGAAGATGGTGGGACTGGAAGGACGCGTCGATGATCAGCAGTGGGACGAAATCGAGATTGATGCGTCGCTGTCCGGCCGACCCATCGGCAAAATCGAAATCCTGTTCCACAAGATCGAGGACGAGGCGATCGACGCGCAGATCGCGAGACTGGGCCGGTCCGATGAACGGGGAGACAGCGGCGAGGAATCCGTGGAAACGGAACCCGCCGGGTCGGAACGAAAGGAACTCGTATCGATCGACGCGTTCCGTGAGATCGATTTGCGCATCGCGGACATCGTGGCAGCGGAACCGGTGCCCGGAACGGACCGGCTGCTCAGGCTGCAGCTGCGCATCGGCGCGGAGGAACGGCAGATCGTGTCCGGGATTGCCCCCGGGTATACGCCGGAGAAACTGGTCGGCCGGCAGATCGTGGTGGTGGCGAACCTGGAGCCCGCGAAAATCCGCGGCGTGGAATCCAGGGGCATGCTGCTCGCGGCCGAAGACGACGACGGCGCCCCCATCCTCCTCGGTCCGGACCTCCGCGTCCAATCCGGTTCATCGGTTACCTGAAAGCCGACCTGCCGGCGGTCACGCGGTCGGCCGCGACCAGGCCTGCATGTCGGCCGCGGCCTGGCCAGGCTATACTAGACCGGCCACACGGAACGTACGTCATTCAATAACCTGCAACCTATCGCTGCCGTGCTGTTCGATACGCATACCCATCTCACGGACGAAGCATTCGACGACGACCGAGCCGACGTGATCCAACGGGCGCTGGACGCGGGCGTGGAACGCATGGTCGCCGTAGGGTACGATCTGGAAAGCAGCAGGGCCGCCGTGGCGCTCGCCGAAGACCGGGATTCCGTGTACGCCGCCGCGGGCATCCATCCCTGCCACGTCCACGAAGCGCGTGATGAGGACTACCGGGAAATCGTAAAGCTGCTGGAACATCCGTCCGTCATCGCCGTGGGCGAAACCGGCATCGACCTGCATTACGACCGGTCCACCTACCCGCTGCAGGAGACATCGTTCAGAAGACACATGGAGTGGGGCGGAAGCCTGGGACTGCCGGTGATCGTGCACGACCGGGACGCCCACGCCGAGGTCATGGCCATGCTGGACGAGTTCCCCGGCGGTGAAACGACCGCGATCCTGCACTGCTTTACCGGGGACTTCGCCATGGCCGAGAGGGCTGTTTCCATGGGATGCTTCCTGGGGTTCGGCGGCATCGCGACGTTCAAGAACTCGACGGTGGGCGAGGTGGTCTCCGGGTTGCCGCCGGAATGCATCCTTGTCGAAACGGACGCACCCTATCTCGCGCCCGTTCCCCACCGCGGACGCCGGAACGAACCATCATACCTCGTAAACACGGCCGAAGCGGTCGCCCGTCACCGGGCCGTTTCCGTGGAAGAACTGGCACGGACCACAACCCAGAACGCGAATAAGGTGTTTCAAATCCATTGAGTACGGTGCTCGATCCTCCCGAAGACCTGCTGGCCAGCCTGCGCCGATCGGGTTTTCGCCCATCCAGGTCAAAGGGCCAGCGCTTCCTGAACGATACGTCCATCGCCCGCCGCATCATCGAAGCAGCGGGCGTAACGAAGGATACGCCCGTACTTGAGATAGGTCCGGGGGCCGGTGCGTTGACCCGGCACCTCGTCACCCTGGCCGCCGGCGTGACCGCCGTGGAAATCGATACCAGGCTGGCAGGGATCCTCCAGGAAGCCTACGGCCGTTACGACCGCCTGACTATCGTGAACCGGGACGTCCTCGATCTGGACCTGAGCGACCTGATGGGGAAGTATGGTGAGCCCGGGTTCGTGCTCGTGGCCAACCTGCCCTACGGGATAACGGGTCCCGTCCTCGACCGGTTGATCGCCCATCGCGCGGAGATCAGGTGCGCGGTCATCATGGTTCAGCACGAAGTGGGCGGACGCCTGACGGCACAGCCGGGTACGAAGGCCTACGGCGCGATCACCGCCATCATGGCGTACCACTACGCCGTGGAATCGCTGTTTCGGGTGGGCGGCGACCGGTTCGTTCCCCGTCCGGCCGTGGATTCGGTCGTACTCCGGTTGAAGCCCCATGAACGGCCGCCCGTTACGGTCAGGGACGCCGGCTTGTTGAACGACGTGATCAAGGCGGCTTTTCAACATCGGCGCAAGATGCTCCACCACGCGATGAATCGCCTGGTTCCCGGTTCCGCCGGCTATCTTTCGGATCATACCGGCATCGACCTGAAACGCCGCGGTGAAACCCTGGAATTGAACGAGTTCGCGGCGCTTGCCGACGCGCTTCGGGCGTTCCGGAACCACCGCGAAGACGATCGCTGACGGACCCTGATATGCGCTTCCGCTATTCACATTCGGCCAGAACACGGATGGCAAACAGAAGGAACCAGCGCCGGGCGAACTTTCTGTACGCCGGCCTCGGAACGGCCGCGGTCGTGCTGCTGGCCCTCGCCGTGTGGATCATGCTGTATGAAAACCAGGCCAGGAAGGTCGTGGACTGGCTACGGGACCGGCCCATCCCGGTTGCCGTGCCCGAGATCAAACGGACAACCGCCTGGAAAACGGACCAGCAGGCGTTTCACGCGATGGAAGCGGCCCTGTACGGCGCATTCATGAATCTGCAAGTCACACCGGACCGAATACGGGATACCGCGCCGCGCACTGCGACGGCCACGGGCCGTTGGAGGTCCCTGGAACGAAGGATCATCGTTTCGGGTACCTATTCGATTACCGAATGCAATCTCGAGATCGCCAGGGCGGTCGTCCGGGCGGGTGGAAAGGTCTCCCGCGCGGAGGAACGGACCAGGACAGGGGAGTTGCTGCTCGAAATCACCTTCGATGGCGACGTAACCCATCGCCTCAATATAACCCGCGATCCGGCTGTGCACCGTAAAACGGGTCGTCTTGCCGTCGTGATCGCCTATACGGACGGCGATCAGCGGGGTGTGGTCGAGGAACTCTCCGAATTTACCCGGCCCCTCACTTTCGCCCTGTTTCCCTGGGCAGACGGCGCAAAAGTAATGGCCGCCGAACTTACGCGCGGCGATCACGAGGTGATGGCGCTGCTGCTCGTTCAACCGGCGTCTGACGCCGCCGGTCTGCCCCGCAGGAGATCCGTGGCGCCCACGCACTCGGAGCTGACCAACCGCCGCGTCGTGGAAGACGCCCTCGCCATCCTGCCCGAGGCCCAGGGCGTCCTTCGTTATCCTGCCGGCCGCATGGGAAATGAAGCCGAGGTGCTGGCCCCCGTACTGGACGAACTGGGCAAGCGGAACCTGTACTACCTGGACAATCTGGGCGGACCGGGCAGCTCGGAGGATCGGGGCGGGGGAAGCGGCCGGCTTCGGGCCTGGGGCGTGCTCGACCCTTTGTACAACCCCGTAATCATATCCATGAACCTGGATCGCGCGTCGCTATCGGCCCTGGACGACACCCGCGCCGTCGTCGTCGCCGATGCCAGCCCCCACTCCCTTCAGGTGCTGATGGACCGGATGAGGTATCTTGAAATCAGAGGGATCGAGTTCGTTCGGGTTTCCGACCTCGTGGACAACTGACACCGGAGATTACCCATGGTAAAACTGAGTGTATGCGTAGACCAAGTCGCCGCCCTGCGGAATATCGTGAAACGGGGGGAACCCGATCCCATGACCGCGGTCATGATGTCCCAGGTGAGCGGAGCGGACGCCGTAACGATTTCGTGGGCTGCCGACGATTCGCTCTACCTGGGCGGGGAATATGACATCATCCGGCAGCTCGTGCACACGCACCTCAACCTGATCGCGCCGCCGGACCTGGATGTCCTGCGTAGTATCTTGACGATTTCGCCCGATATGGTTACTCTTGTTCCCGAGGGCTACGGGCACACCGGCCTGAACAACGACTGGTCCGATTCGTCATGGCCCGAAGGTGATTCCCTGGAACGGCCGGTGGAACGCATGCTGAAGGCCCTGCAGGAAGAAGGGATCCTGACGAGCATATTGATCACGCCCACCGCTTCGCACGTCCGGCAATGCGCCGAATTCAAGGCAGACTACGTCCACCTTGACGCAAGCCGGTTCGTACAGGCCGCCGACCCCGAAGAGAAGGGCCGGATGTTCCAGGAAATCGCCGGAACGGCCAGGACCGCGGCCCGGTTGAACATGGGCGTTTCCCTGGGACGGGGCGTCGATTACCGGACGGCGGCGGATCTGGCGGGTATCGCAGAGGTGGAGGAAATGGTGGTGGGCTACGCCGTGGCCGTGCGGGCGATGACCATCGGGTTCGAGCAAGCCGTCCGCGATTTGGTCGGCATCATCCGCCACGCTCCGAGGTCCCAGGCAGACTGGTAACGCGACCAACCGCGCCGCACTCGGAAGCGGTCCCGAAAGGAACAGTACCATTCACAAGCGCATTTCATTCCTGGTGTTTCTCGCCGTCACCCTGCTAGGCGCGGTCCTGGTCTCTCCGACCATCAGGCTGTGGTTTTCGTCTCCCGAGTCCATCGAAGCGCTTGCGCCCGAAGAAAGGAAAGCGCTTTACAGCCAATCCACGGTACCGGGCTTCGATCTGGCCGGCGGTTACCGTCTCGCCGTAAGCATGGACCTGTCCCGGTTCACGGAACGGGGCAGGGCCCGGGCGGTGGAAGGTCTGGTCGAGAACTGGCGGAGGCGCCTGAACGCCTTCGGGATCACCGAACCCGTCATTACCGCGCGGGAGAACGACACGTTCGAAATCGTCGTTCCCCAGAGTGCGGACACCGGTCTCGTAAGCAGGATTATCCGGGAATCGGGCGAGATCACACTGCATTTGTTCAAGGACGGCGCGGAAGTGCAGTCGTTGCGGCAACGCATTGACGATGCGCTTCGTGAGCGGGCCTCGGCCCTCACAGCCGCGACCGCGTCCGCCGGAAATGGCGGCCAGGAATCGGCGATACCAGTAGGACCGGAATCGGCCGGATCCGGGGGATCGGCATCGGCCGGACCAGGGGAATTCAGCGCGCTGCTTGCAAGCATTACGGCGGAGGAAGGGATCGGGGACATCGCGGTCCGGGAAGACAACCTGGGTGCCGTAAAGGCCATATTGGCCGATTCAACGGTACAGGCCGGCATTCGGGCCTTCAACCTGGCCAATCCGCCCGCCGGCGCCTTCTCATGGGCTTCCGTACCGGTGGAACGCGGAGGCAGGCTGTTCCATCCGCTCTACTTCATCAACCAGGATGTCGACCTCAACGTGCAGCCGGTGGCGTCGGCCGTGGTCAGCGACGCTTCGGTAACGGCGAACCGGGGCGCATACGCGGTACGCCTGTTCCTGCAGGACGAGGGCAGGGAGAGTCTGGCCAACCTGTCCAGCGCCAACGCGGGCAACCGCGTGGCCATCAAGATGAACGGCCAGGTGTACGTAACGTTGAATATACAGGGCAGAATTCCCGACGGACGTATAGAAGTGCCCGGCGGGAACTCGCTGGAAGAGGCCCGCGCCCTGGCGGCCATCCTGGAATCCGAATCGCCGCCCCTTGACGTGGCGCTCCTGGATCAGGCAGAGGATGCGCCCTCGCCGCTCGGTGAAGGGGCCGCGGAAAGCGCGGCCGGCGCCGGCGCGATCGGTCTCGGACTGCTTTGCGCATTGTTCGTTATCCGGTACCGGGCGGCCGGCCTGCTTTTCGTCACGGGGATGCTGCACTACCTGATCATGACCGGAGCGGTGCTGAGGCTGTGGAACATCGCCGGGATTGCGCCGTATTTCACGCTCGCCGGCGCGGTGGGTTTGCTCGGGGCGGTCCTCGTCTTCGCCTCCGTGCATCTCTGGATCTTCGAATACCTTCGGGCGGAATCCGGAACGGAATCTTCGGTCCGCCAGGACGTCATGGGCTCGCTCGAGAAGATCAGGCCGATCCTGGTCTGGACCCATGTCATGCTGCTGCTCGTATCGGTGAGCCTGGTCGTAGTCGGCACCGACGCCGTCGTCAATTTCGGCCTTGTGCTGTTTTCCGGTGCGGCCGGCAGCCTGCTCACCTGCATGTGCTGGACGAACATGCTGCTGTCCTCCCTGGTGGCGGACTGGCAGATCAGGAAGTTGAGTGTATGATGGGAAACGGACTCACCGCACTGTATGGTAATCTGATCGACCGACCGGGTGTCGTATATTCCTTCGCCGCCATATTGGCCGCGGCGGGGATTGCCGCAACAGCGATGAAGACGGAACACGCCGTCGACGATGGCCTGGTGGCGCTGTTATTGTCCGGCGACATGCTCTTCGGCCTGTTCGTAACCATGCTGATCGTACTGGTCATCGTCGGCGCCCGGATCGACGACCGGCCGGGCAAATGCATCGCGCTGACCCTCGGCGTACTGGCGGCCGGAAGTATCGTGCGGATGCTGCTCCCCTTTGCCCTTTCGATCGGCTGGCTGGCGGAATGGAACGGGGTCATGATCGGCATCATCATCATCACCCTCTACCTTTCGCTCCGCATAGGCGCCCGATTCGCCGTGACGGCCATGGGTTGCGCGCTCTACACCATGTTCGTCACGGCGGGGATAACCCTTGGCCTGGCAGATCGGATTACGGTACCGGGCATACTGGCGCTTACGGCCGTGGGAACCCTGGCGGTGGTAATGTCCTTTCTCGGTTACAGCCTGGTCAGAAGCCGGATTGAATCCGCTCGTCGGGAACCGGTCAGCCATTCCGTGCGTACCGGTATGGTGCAGGCCATGCCCTTTCTGGCGCTGGCCGGCCTGGCCGTGCTGTTGATCGCCGCCCCGCTGGCCGTCGTCACGGACGGTCCCCTACGTGATTTCGGCCTGTACCTGATGGTCGGCGGTCCGATCGGCGCTTGCGCCGCGTTGATGTCCGCGATTCCGCTCGCCGCGATGACCCGGAATGTCCAGTTCGAGGCCGGCCCACCCGCACGGCGCGGAGGCCGCCGGCAGCGGTAGGGGCCAGTAAGAGAATACGCCGGTGGTGGCACGTGCAAGCTGGCGTGAAGTCCGCCGGCAGCGGTAGGCGCCTGCCGGGGACCCATTCCCCCAGGACGCCTGGAGTATCATGGCCGACCAGCCCAACATCCTCCTGATCCTGTCCGACCAGATGGTCGCCGCTTTGACCGGGGCCTATGGTCATCCCGTCGTGCAGACTCCCAATCTGGACCGCATGGTGGAATCCGGCGTGCGTTACGATGCCGCCTACACCGCCTTTCCCCTCTGTGCGCCCGGCAGGGCCTGCCTGATGACGGGAAGGCATGCATCGGAAATCGGCGCATGGGACAATGGCGCGCTGCTGGCCGCCGACCAGCCGACCTTCGCCCACTACCTGGCCCGCGCGGGTTACGATACCGTGCTGTCCGGAAAGATGCACTTCATCGGTCCGGACCAGCTGCACGGATTCAGGATGCGGCTGACGACCGACATCTATTCCTCCGATTTCGACTGGGTCAAGCCGGAGTGGATCCACTTGAAGGAGACCGGGGGCGAGAACTGCGAGCGAGTGATGGCCAACCGTCCGGCATATAACGCGGCGGGTTACACGGGCGACGGCGTGCGGATAGGCGTCTGGCACAACGCCCTCAGCTACGACGAGGAAACGCATTTCCGCGCGGTCGAGTACCTGCGGTCCAGGAAGCCGGGCGGGGGAGGAGAACCGTTCCTGCTATGCGCGTCCTATCACCATCCCCACGAACCGTTCTGGCCGCCCGAGTCCTACTGGGCGCGGTACGAAGGTTCGGAAATCGAGCTGCCCGAGTTTCCGGCCGACCTGGATGAACGCCATTCCATGATGGACCGGAACCTGAACGCCTATCACGGTACCGGCCGTTACGACCTGCGGGACGAAGAGGGCCTCTACCGGCTTCGCCGCGCCTACTACGCGCTGGTGAGCTACATGGACGACAAGGTCGGCGGTCTACTGGATACCCTGGACGAGACCGGCCTCGCGGAAAACACGGTGGTGGTATTCGCCAGCGACCACGGCGACATGTTGTGCGAACGCGGCATGGTGCAGAAGCGATGTTTCTACGAGTGGTCCTGCCGGGTGCCCCTCATCATTCGCTATCCGGACAGCTGGCGGGCAGGGACGACCCGCGCCGATCCCGTGTCCCTGATTGATCTGCTGCCGACCTTCTGCGACCTCGCGGGCGTCGAGGACCGGCTTCCCCACGACGGTGAAAGCCTGGTCTCGTCCTCCGTGGACGAAACGGACCGCGTGGTTTTTGCCCAGGCCCACGAGGCCGTGGGCATGCCCTGCATCATGGCGCGGCAGGGACGGTACAAGTACCATTACATCCACGGGTACGCGCCGCGCCTTTTTAACCTGGACGACGATCCGGGCGAATGGCATGATCTCTCCGGCGATGACGCGCACCGCCATGTGGAATCCCGGCTACACGACCGGATCCTCGAACGCTTCGATCCGGATGCCATCGCGGATGCCAACCTGTCCAGCCTGTACCGGCGGCGTCTGATCCGGGAGACCATGGCGCGTCACGGCCGGACGTGGAGCCATGACCCGGAATTCGATCACCGGCGCGGCGCCATGCACCAGTACGTGCCGCCATCCGGACAACAGTGAAACCATTATCCGGCCCGCGGTGACGGGCGGGCATTCCCAGGGAGGCAGTCCATGTTGCGTGCAGGCTTCATCGGCGCCGGGGGCCGTTCCCAGAGCGCCCACTATCCGGCGGTCGCCCGGTTGCCGGACGTCGAAATGGCCGCCGTGTGCGAGCTGGACGAGACGCGCCTGGCGCAGGTCACCGACTGCTACGACTTTCCTCATGTCTATTCAGACCACCGCGCCATGCTTGCGGAAGTGGAACTGGACGTGGTCTACTGCGTCATGCACGAGAAATGGCTGTTCCAACCCGCCATGGACTGTCTGCGCGCGGGAAAGCACGTTTTCATGGAGAAACCACCGGGGAAGAACAGCGATGAAACGCGGCAGCTGCTGGACGCGGCCGTGGAGCATGACGTGTACGCCATGGTGGGGTTTCAACGGCGGTACACCACGGTGGTCCGCGAGGCCATGCGCCGCGTACGCGCGAGGGGACCGGTCTCCCATGCCGTGACGACCTTCAACAAGAAAATGCTGCTCGAAAGGCCGGAGTACACGACGACGCTCTGGAACGACGTGACCCACGTGGTGGACCTGCTGCGCTACATGGTGGGGAGCGAACCCGTCGAGGTCACCCGTTACCGTGACAAGTTTGATTCGGTCGACTGGAACCACTACACGGCGCTCGTCCGTTTTGCCAGCGGGGCCACGGGCGTCGTCTTCGGAAACCGGGCCTCCGGCGGCCGGGTGTTGAGCGCTGAGCTGCACGGCGTGGGCATCGGCTGCTACATGAAGCTGCCCGAGGAAATCGACATCCGCGAGGACGATCGGCAGACCGTACTTCCGGGCTGGGAGATCAACGGCGACGACCCGGAAGATGCGCCCCGTTACGAGGGTGCGCTTGCCATGCACGAGCATTTCGTGGAATCCATACGCAACCGGACCATCCCCGTCAGCGATCTTCGGGACGTCATACATACCATCCGGCTCGTGGACTGGATCGAAACGGGACAGTGCCCCGACTAGGCGCCGCCTCGGCCAGGCGCTGTGGCCAGGCCGACCAGGCACCGCGCGGTCAGGTGCCGCAGCAAGGCACCTCGGCCTTAGAACTTCGGCCCCGAGCGCCGGATCGCCTTCATCATGGAACGGCTCAATTTTCCGGAATACGGATTCGAAATCGGTTCGGATGAAGCGGGTCGCAGGATCATTTTCGACCTGGTCCGGCGCAGGTTCGTCCGGCTGACGCCCGAGGAGTGGGTCCGGCAGCACCTGGTGCGGTACCTGGTGGAGGACCGGGGCTTTCCCGCGGGATTTGCCGCCGTGGAAAAGGGATTCCAGTACGCCGGGACGGCCGTTCGCGCCGACGTGATCATGCACGACCTGAAGGGCCGGCCGCTGCTAATGGGCGAATGCAAGGCGCCGGACGTCCGGGTGACCGAAGCGGTGTTCGAACAGTTGGCCCGGTACAATTCGGTCATCAACGCCCGGTTCCTGGTGGCCACCAACGGCAAAACGCACTTCTGCTGCGCGCACAAGGCCGGAGCGGGATATACTTTTCTGCCGGAACTGCCCGAATTCGGGCGTGACGGAGGAGCCTGACCGTGGCTGAGTGCCTTAATCTGGTGGCGCGGCCGTCGCTGGAAAAGCGGTTGGAAGCACTGGAACAGGACGGCTACGTCTATTTCCCAGGCGCGCTTTCGAGGGAGGAAACCGTCGAATTGCGTACCGCCATGGATCGGCTCGAAGCCTGTCCCGATGAGTTCGACCGGCACACGGACCCAGGATCCCACGATTTTCTCAACAAGTCCATCAACAACGTGTTCAATCGGGACCCGGTGTTTCTGTCTTATCTGGACCGCCCGGAAGTCATCGAAGTGGTCGAAGCTGCGCACGGCCCCGATTGCCACGTCATCGGCATGACGGCGTGGTTGACGGGACCGGGCCGGCCGGACCAGGGTGTCCACGTGGACTGGCAGCCGCTGGAACTTCCGAAAGAAGTCATGGACGATCCAAGGGTCAAGTTGCCAGTGTACATCACCACGGCCCACTTCTATCTCGACGACATCTACGAGGAACTTGGTCCCACGCAGTTCATTCCGGGCAGTCACCGCGCGGGTCGCGGTCCGTCCAATGGCGAATCCACCTGGCGCGGAGTCGAACCGCGGAGCACAATGTGTTCGGCCGGCGACGCCGTCCTCTTCCGCTGCGAAGTGTGGCATCGGGGGACGGCGAATACGAGCGGCCAGGTACGCTACCTTCTACAGGTCCACTATGCCCAGCGGATGATCACGCAGAAGTTCCCGCCCTACCTGAACCGGTTCCAGTTCGACACGGAAATACTTTCCCGCGCCACGGACCGCCAGCGCCGGCTATTGGGCGAGCATGAACCGAGCAATTACGACTAGTTCCGCTCGGACCCGCGGAAACGCGATCCCGTCAAGACGGCATGCCCAACAACAAAACACAAATCAACGCTTCCATTACGGAGGAATAAAATGATATACGCCAGGTTTGCTATCGCATTGGTGCTCACCATCCTGTTCGCTCTCCCGGCTGCCGCGCAGACGCGGGAAGAAGGCCCGTGGTGGCCCCATCCCATCTGGGGCAAGGACGACCAGTCGGGCGGTTCCAACTGGATCACGCCGGAGAAGGTGCTGAAGGCCCTGACCCTGGTGAAGACGGGCCAGATCTACGAAATCGGCCAGGTATACAGCGCCGACATGCCCCTCTTCGGCCAGCGGACCTATTCCATGGTGCTGCCCGGTTCGCCCACGGGCGAGCCCATGGGGACGAACAAGCTGATCTACTACGACGAGTTTCTGGTGGCCGAAATCGGCCAGGTCGGCACGCAGTTCGACGGTCCGGGCCACATCGGGGAGCGAATGACAATGGCGGACGGAACGGAGAAGGACGTCTTCTACAACGGATTCACCAATGAGGAGATCAAGGGACCCTACGGCCTTCTGAAGCTGGGTGTCGAGCATGTGGGACCCTTCATCACCCGCGGCATCCTGGTCGACGTGGCCGCATACAAGGGCGTGGAATCCCTCGATCACGGCTACGAAGTTACCGTGGC
The DNA here is from genome assembly GCA_965207085.1 of bacterium. Classification (GTDB taxonomy): domain Bacteria; phylum JAAXHH01; class JAAXHH01; order JAAXHH01; family JAAXHH01; genus JAAXHH01. Next base: position 2,517,024 of record CBDBLQ010000002.1, read on the forward strand.
GGACGTAGAAGGTGCGCTGGAGCGGCAGGGCATCGCGATGGACAGTCTCGAGCCGGGCGACGCCTACTTTTTCCGGTACGGATGGGCTCGCCATTGGAACGACCCTGTTACATACAACGCCAGCCCGCCGGGTATCGGCATGGCCGTCGCCCGCTGGGTAGTCGAAAAGCAGGCTTCCATGATCGGCTCGGACCAGTGGACCACCGAGGTCGTACCCAATCCGGATATCGGCAAAGCCTTTCCGGTCCACCAGGAGCTCATCACCCGGAACGGTGTCTGGAACCTCGAGAACATGAACTTCGACGAACTTTCAGCCGACGGGGTCTACGAGTTCCTGTTCATTCACACGCCCATCCGATTCAAGGGCGCTACGGGCTCGCCGGCCCGGCCGATCGCCATCCGGTAAGATTAAGAAAGTGTTTCTGGGAAAGACGAAGCGGGGATGTCAAAGCACAGAGGTTTCCATGTGATCGGAGACTTCTGTGAAGTGGCATTTAATAAACTGTCTATTTATCAGGTATGACAACGCGCAACGGAAGATCGTTATAGTCGGAATCGCTACCTGTTGACCGTTCTATATAGTCGATACGCATGGGGTCGTCTTGTGTTGCGGCATATAAACGGAGTCTGTAACATGTTTTGTGTAACTGGCAATAGCGTATATCTTGCTCACAAGGAGGAAGTGCTATGGCCAGAGACAAGAAGTCCCCAGGTAAGATCGACCGTCTTCTCGACGAACTGATGGAAGACGGGGTGGACGCCGAGGACCTGTTCGGCGAAGACGGCCTGCTCAAGCGCATGAAGAAGCGCATGGCCGAGCGGATCCTGGAAACCGAGCTCACCGATCATCTCGGTTACGAGAAGCATGCCCCCGACGGCAGGAACCATGGCAACAGTCGCAACGGCAAGACCACCAAGACGCTCAAGGACCAGACGGGCGATCTGCCGGTCGACATCCCCCGGGACCGCGAGGGCTCCTTCGATCCGAAGCTGATCCGCAAGTACCAGACGCGCTGGCCGGACTTCGACGACAAGATCATCTCCATGTACGCGCGGGGCATGAGCACCCGCGATATCCAGGGCCACGTCGAAGACCTCTACGGGGTGGCCATCTCGCCCGAACTGGTCTCCCGGATCACCGACACCGTAACCGACGAGGTGACGGCCTGGCAGTCGCGTCCCCTGGATGAAGTCTACCCGATCCTGTTCCTGGACGCCCTGTTCATCAAGATCCGTGACAGCGGCAGCATCCGGAACAAGGCGGTCTACCTGGCGCTGGGCGTCAACCTGGCCGGCGACAAGGAGTTGTTGGGCCTCTGGATCGAGCAGAACGAGGGCGCAAAGTTCTGGCTCAACGTCCTGACCGAACTGAAGAACCGCGGCGTTGCCGACATCTTCATCGCCTGCTGCGACGGCCTGTCCGGCTTTCCGCAGGCCATAGAGACGGTGTATCCCAGGACCCAGGTGCAACTCTGCATCGTCCACATGGTGAGAAACAGCCTGACCTACGTCTCATGGAAGGACCGCAAGCAGGTGGCACAGGACCTCCGGGCGATCTACCAGGCGTCGACCGGCGAGCAGGCCGAGGCCGCGCTGGATCGCTTCGCCGAGCGCTGGGATGAACGGTATCCCTCGATCAGCAAAACATGGCGCAGGAACTGGGACCACGTGAGTCCGTTCTTTGCCTTCCCCCAGGAGATCAGGAAGGTCATCTACACTACGAACGCCATCGAATCCATGAACCGGGGACTGCGCAAAATCATCAAGACCAGGGGCGCCTTCCCCACCGACGAGGCGGCCAGGAAACTGCTCTACCTGGCCCTGCTGAATCTGTCCCGCAGGTGGACACGGCCGCTTGCCAACTGGACGGCCGCCATCAATCAGTTCATCATCATGTACGAAGACAGAGTGCCCATGCCATGAGAAAGTCAGTTACACAAAAACCGTGACAGACCCTATAAACGTACCCTAGTGCGTTCATTTCGCCTCCAAACGGTATATTCCTCTGTCTCTTCACTGACACCGTAACGTTCGTCGAGAACGGTTTTAATGGAGTCCAGCCTGCTGGATGGCACATCCGTCTTAAACGCATACGATCCTGAACTGAGGGCGTTGTCCGAAAACACGTACGATACGGTTACTGTGTCGGATATCTCATCACTGAACTGCAACACTCCCATGACCGATCCGGATTCCCGGGTGGAATCTACCTGGCTATAGGTCAGGGTGTCATGTTCCGTTGATTGAACATCTGCCTTGCTGTCGCCCCACCTGCTCCATCTGAAATCATAGTAATCAGATTCGGCCAGACCTGCGGCACAGACGGGCACGATCATTTCGAAGGAATCGCATTCCTGATAGACTGCGGCAACGGAATCTGCTTCGGCCCGGTCCATGGTCAGACTGTACTTCTTCTTGATTTCCACCCACTTGCCTACATACCAGCACCTGTTGTTTTCCGGCATCCACTCTGCCGGGTCCTTGTCGGATTTCTGGTGTCTGTTTATGCTCGGCGCAGCCAGGGTGATGTTGTCCAGGTCCTTGCCGTAGGCGCTGCGATCTTCCTCGGTCTTGGCATACATGCCGCTGGCATGTGCCTCGGCGGTTGCAACGATATGTTCAATGTCCGTTTCGGAAGCGGAATCGAAGCAGTGGAGCGAGTAGGGAGAGTACAACCCGCCCTGTCGGTTAACGATATCAGCCTCAATTGAACTGGGGTAGTCGTAATCATCCCGGTCATAGGAACCGTCATCGACTTCGGCTGCGATACGGACGCCCAGAACAGGATGTATGGTATGCACCGTACGTTCCAGGGGTACGGGACCTGAGTTGGCAATCGGACTGGAATCACCTGAGCAAGCCAGGATTACCGCACATATTGTTAAAACTGATACCCGCACCAATTATACACCTCCGGCGGCTTGAGAGAACTCGTGTCATAGGTACACATTCTGTACTACATATTTACGAATCGAACAGTTACATTACCGTTACATTTTACTCCGTCAAGTACTTATTCCACTTCACCAACGGTTTACGCCGTTTTAAACTGGTCACCTTGTGCAAAGGATCGTTTCTTTACGTATCCGAAAGGTTGAAACAAGTGTATGGGATGCGATAAGGATCACGAATGGAGGTTAATCATGGGGATTGAATCGGGAGCAGCATTCGAAGGGAGAGCGGTTATCGTGACCGGCGGCGCAAAAGGCATCGGAGGGGGCATTGTCCGCGCCTTCGCCGGTGAGGGCGCCCGCGTCCTGTGCGCCGACATCGACGATGAAGCCGGCGCGAAGATCGCCGCGGAAAATGACAACATCCGCTACGTGCACGCCGACGTGACCACGAGCGAGGTGTGCCGGTCCCTGGTGGAAACGGCCACGGATTCCTGGGGCGGGGTGGACATCCTCTGCAATAACGTGGGGATCCAGCCCACCACGAGCTACCTGCCCGCCCATGAGCTTTCAGAGGAGCAGTGGGACCGGATCATCGACGTGAACCTCAAAAGCCGGTTTCTGATGGTGAAGTACTGCGTGCCCGTGATGAAGGCGCGGGGCGGTGGCGTAATCATCAACACGGCCAGCGTGCAGGGACTGCAGTCGGCCAAGGGCATCTCGGCCTACGCGGCGAGCAAGGGGGGCGACCTGTCGCTGGTGCGCCAACTGGCCCTGGATTACGCGGAGGACAACATCCGCGTGGTGGCGGTCAACCCGGGCACCATCGAAACGCCGCTCCTGCAGGAAGCCATCGATTCCATCGGCGGTGACGAGGACGAAATACGGACGGATATGGCCTCCCGACACGCAGTGAACCGTCTGGGCAGTCCGGAAGATATCGCCAACGCGGTGCTCTTCCTCGCGAGCGACCAGGCTTCCTTCATTACGGGTGAATACGTGAACGTGGACGGAGGTCTGATGGCCCGGGGGGCATGGGCTTAGGCGAAATTCTAAGGTTATGGTGGCGCACCCGAACTGCCGCAGACTATATCCCGATCTCTCGTCAGGTCTGTTTATTTCATACGAGAAACCCGCAAATGACAGCGACTATTGAAAATGATGTAGCTGTTTAAGATGCGGACGTGAAACCACGATCTTAAGCGTCGAGATCGTTTCGACCGTATGGAAAACACACCTGAACGCCGGGAGGATTTGAAATGAGCGTCGAGTTGATCGGGATAATCAGTGTAGGCGTTGCGCTTGCCGGGCTTATTCTGGCGTCAAAGCGGGAGATCAATCTACGTCTTGTCGCTTTGGAGCAGGGCCAGGCAGACCTGAGAGAACGTATGGCAAGGGTGGAGGGAATCCTGGAAGGCCTGGTCTTGCGCCGATCAGACAAGACCGAAAGCTAGGCCGGCTCGTCGCTGTCCTTCGACTTGAAGATGCGCAGCAGCCGGTTGAGCGGATCGTAGAATTCGCCGACGACCCGTTCCTTCAGGGGAATGATGGCGTTGTCCGTGATGGTGATTTCTTCGGGGCAGACGTGGGTGCAGCACTTGGTGATGTTGCAGTAGCCGATGCCCTGGTCTTCCTTGAGGTCGCCAAGCCGGTCCTCGGTGTCGAGGGGATGCATCTCCAGGGCGGCGTTGTGCACCATGAGGCGCGGCCCGATGAATTCCTCGTGCAGGTCGTGTTCCCTGAGCACGTGGCAGACGTCCTGGCAGAGGAAGCACTCGATGCACTTGCGGAACTCCTGCACCCGCTCGATGTCGTCCTGGTCCATGCGCCAGGTGCCGTCCTCGGCGTCGGGCTTGCGAGGCCTGAAGGGCTTGGTCTTCATCTTGGCCTCGAAGTTCCAGGACACATCCGTCACCAGGTCCCGGATGGTCGGGAAGGCCTTCATCGGCTCGATGGTGATGGTTTCGTCCTCGGGCAGGTCGCTCATACGCGTCATGCACATCAGCTTCGGATGGCCGTTGACCTCGGCGGAACAGGACCCGCACTTGCCGGCCTTGCAGTTCCACCGAACCGCGAGATCCGGCGCGGATTCGGCCTGGATCTGGTGCACCGCGTCCAGTACGACCATGCCCTCGTCGATCTCGGTGGAATAGTCCTCGAACCCGCCGCTCTCGCCATCGCCCCGCCAGATTCGGAAGTTGGCCGTCGCCATTATCTGTTCTCCTCGATGATCGCTGCCAGGTCCTCCCGGAGCGGTGTGACCGGAACGCGGTTGATCACCATCTCGCCGTCGGCGCCTTTATGCTGAGTGATGTTGAGGCCGCCGAAGGCTTCGTCCTTTTCTTCGTAGTCTTCCCGGAAGTGGGCGCCGCGGCTTTCCTTCCTTTCCAGCGCGGCCCGGGCCACCGCCTCCGAGACGATCAGCAGGAACTTCAGATCCAGCGCGGTGTGCCATCCCGGGTTGTATTCGCGGTTGCCGACTACGGAGACTTTACCGGCCCTTTGACGCAGATCGTCGACGACCTCGAGGGCCCGCTGCATATCGCCCTCGTTGCGCACGATGCCGACGAGTTCCTGCATCCGTTCCTGCAACTCGTATTGTATCTCGAAGGGATTCTCGCCGCTTTGCGCGCGGTCGAAGGGCGCCAGGGTCTCGCCTACGGCTGCGTCGACCTGGCCGTCGTCGATCGCGCCGTTGCCGTTCTCGCGTGCGAACTCGGCGGCGTAGAGGCCGGCGCGCTGGCCGAAGACCAGCAGGTCGGAGAGCGAATTGCCCCCCAGCCGGTTGGCCCCGTGCAGGCCCGCCGCGCATTCTCCGGCGGCGAAGAGACCGGGCACGGTCGACATCTGCGTGTCGGCGTCCACGAGCACGCCGCCCATCACGTAGTGGGTCGTGGGACCCACTTCCATGGCCTCCTTCGTGATGTCGATGTCGGCGAGCTGCTTGAACTGGTGGTACATGCTCGGCAGCTTGCGCTTGATATGCTCTTCGGCGTTGGACAGTTTCTCCCTGATCCACGAAATGTCGAGGTAGACCCCGTCGTGGGGCGATCCTCGGCCTTCCCGGATTTCCCGTACGATACACCGGGCCACGTGGTCTCTCGTCAGCAGTTCGGGCGGCCGGCGGGCCTCCTTGTCCCCCTGCGTATAGATCCAGCCCTCTTCGGGGTTGTCCGCCGTGGAGTTCTTGTAGAGGTCGGGAATGTCGTCGAACATGAACCGGTTGCCTTCGCTGTTCGTCAGGATGCCGCCCTCGCCGCGGACGCCCTCCGTGACCAGGATGCCCCGCACGCTCGGCGGCCAGACCATGCCCGTCGGGTGGAACTGCACGAATTCCATGTCCAGCAGCGCGGCCCCGGCGTCGTAGGCCAAGCCGTGGCCGTCCCCCGTGTATTCCCAGCTGTTGCTCGTGATCTTGAAGGCCCGGCCGATGCCGCCCGTGGCCAGGATGACCGCTTTCGCGCGGAAGACCCGGAAACGTCCCCGCTCCCGGTCGTAGCCGAAGGCGCCCACGACCCGGTCGCCGTCCTTCAACAGGGCCACGATGGCGTGTTCCATGTACACTTCCATGCCCTGGTGGATCCCGTAGTCCTGGAGGGTGCGGATCATTTCCAGGCCGGTGCGATCGCCCACGTGGGCGAGACGGGGATACTTGTGCCCCCCGAAGTTGCGCTGCAGGATGCGGCCGTCGGCCGTCCGGTCGAACAGGGCGCCCCAGGCTTCCAGCTCCCGTACGCGGTCCGGCGCCTCCCGGGCGTGCAGCTCGGCCATGCGCCAGTTGCTCAGATACTGGCCGCCCCGCATCGTGTCGGCGAAGTGGACGCTCCAGCCGTCCCGGTCGTCCACGTTGGCCAGCGCCGCCGCGACGCCCCCTTCGGCCATGACCGTATGGGCCTTGCCCAATAGGGACTTGCAGACGAGTCCCACCGATACCCCGGCGGCCGAGGCTTCGATAGCCGCCCGGAGTCCTGCGCCGCCGGCGCCGATCACGAGCACGTCATGTTCGTGCCTCTGGTATTCCGCCATTAGAGGATTCTCCAATCCGTCCACACGCCCATGGCCACCAGGCGTACATATACATCCGCGAAAGCGACCCAGATCAGACTGAGCCAGGCCCAGTTCATGTGTCCTCTGTTCAGGCACGAAACGCAGTTATAACCCGCATGTCGCACGGGCGCTTTCGAAAGGAGGTCCAGGTTGCCGCCGATCAGGTGGCGCAGGGAGTGGCAGCCGAACTGGTAGCCGCCCAGGAGGACGACGTTCAGGGTCAACACCAGGGTGCCGATCCCAATGCCGAAAGTCGTCTCACCGGTCCCCGCGTCCGTGAACCACAGGGCCTTCCAGGCGTCGTGAGCCAGGAAGATCCAGATGATGAATACCAGGTAGAGAAAGTAGCGGTGTATGTTCTGGAGTATGAGCGGAAAGGACTGTTCGCCCCGGTACTTCTTCCTCGGCTCGGAAACGCTGCAGGAGGGCGGGTCGGCCCAGAAGGCCTTGTAGTACGCCCCCCGGTAGTAGTAGCAGGTGATGCGGAATCCGGCCGGCGCCCAGAGGATCAGGAAGGCCGGTGAGAACGGGAGCAGGGCCGGCCACCATTCCGGCCTGGGACCGAACAGGGCATGGGACGAACTGCCGAAGATTTCGGGAGAATAGAAGGGCGAAAGATAGGGCCCCCAGGCGTAGAACTCGCCCTGAAAGGCCGCCCACGTGGAGTAGACGACGAAGGCGGAGAACACGCCCAACGTCACCATCTGCTGCACCCACCAGGCGTCTCTGCGGCGCGTCTGGCCGAAACCGCTGGTCTTCAGCGAAACACCGGTTGTCGACATAGGTTATCCTCTTGAAACCAGACAGTGAATCGGACGGATTTCACAGACAAAACACATTAACGCAAATTAGATGATGAGGGGCCGCAAGGCAACAGAAAAAGCGGATCCGCGCGCCATGATTTCGAGATCCGTCCCGACGGTTTCAGCCTGTATTCGCCTGTATAAAACAATAGCCGAAATCTGAGGTGCTGGGATATATTGAAAACCTGTATTTACGTTGCGACGCCCGCATGCCATGCGCACGGATTTACCCCGCAGACTGGAATCAACATCCTTAAATGTCGAACGATTCAACCCGGAGAACACCCGCCATCCCTGCCGCGAACGGCCTGACTCCCAGGGTGCTCATCCTGGGCAGCGCACTCGCCGTATTCATCGCGATCTGGACGCCCCACACCAATTACGTCATGCACGGCCCGAGGCTCACCCTTAGCCATCTCTCGATCGCGGCGCTCGTTTCCTTTCTCATCGTGATCTTCTGTTTGCAGATCCCCCTGCGCAGGTGGCGGCCCGATCGGGCGTTCACAGCGGGTGAACTGGCCGTGCTCTTCGTCTTCTGCCTGGTCTCGTCCACGATTCCGGGCAAGGCCTTCGTGGACTACTTCGTCGGCATCCTGGCGTCGCCGTTCTACTACGCCACGCCGGAGAACCGGTGGGCGGATACCTTCTTACCCCATCTGCCGGGCTGGCTGGTCGTCCGGGACGACCTCGGGGCCGCGACGGGGTTCTACGAAGGCGCCGGACAGAGCGTCATGCTCTGGGTCGATTGGATCGTTCCCCTCTTCTGGTGGATGTGCATGCTGGCGGCGCTGTTTCTGGTCATGGCCTGCATTTCGGTGATCTTCCGCCGGCAGTGGGTCGAGCACGAGCGGCTGTCTTTCCCCGCAGTCCAGATACCTACGATGCTGATCACGGGGACGACCCGGGGCGGCCTGATTCCCGCATTCATGGCGAACCGGTACTTCCAGGTGGGATTCGGGCTCACCTTCGCTTTGCTGGCCTGGAACTGCCTCGGTTATTTCGGTGCCTTGCCGGCCATACCCGTCGGCGCCCCCTTTCGAACGCAGATCCAACTGGCGCAATCCGTTCCCCCGACCGAAGTCCAGTTCAACCTCTTCATGATGTGCTTCGCTTACTTCGCCGACCTCAAGGTGCTCTTCAGCATATGGTTTTTCCACGTGCTCGCCCTGTTCGAAATCAGCCTGCTCAACCAGTTGGGCGTATCGGCGTCCGGTGTGGCGGGCGGCTCCAATTTCATCGTCAAGACGCAGCACTTCGGCGGGTTCTGGGTTTTCGTGCTGTGGGGAATGTGGATCGGGAGACATCACCTGAAGGCCGTGTGGCGCAAGGCTTTGGGTCGTGCGCCCGAACTCGACGATTCCATGGAATTGCTGTCCTACCGCACGGCGATGCTGGGACTGGCGGGCGGTCTGTGCTACCTGTTGTTCTGGTTGAACCGTATGGGCATGTCGGTCGACGTGGCCGTCCTCTTCCTCCTGATCACCCTGGCGCTGTACGTCGGCGTGACCCGCATCGTCGCCGAGACCGGGCTGGTCTTTCTCGACCTGCCGGTCAATTCGAACGAAATGACGGTGTCCGTCATCGGGTCGACCAACCTTTCGCCCTCGAACCTCACGGCCCTGGGACTCACCCACGCCTTCTCCCACAATCACCGTGGAATTGGTCTTTCTTCACTGATACACGGCTTAAAAGTCTCCGAAGGGTTTACACGGTCCCGAAAGGGCCTGTTCGTCGCGGTGTCCGCAGTGCTGGCACTGACCTTCATCGTCACGAACGGCTATACGATCTACGCCGGGGCATCCGGGACGGGCGCCCATGACTTCGCGCCGTTGCGGGCCGAAGGGTTCTACGACCAACTGGCCACGTGGTTCAACAATCCCTATATCCTGTCCTACGAGGAGATCTATTTCCTTTTCCTGGGCGCCGGGATCACCACGGGTCTCCTGTTCATGCAGTACCGCTTCCCGAACTGGCCCCTCCATCCCATCGGCTACGTCGTCGCCTTCGCGGATATCATCAACTTCGAAATCACGTCGATCTTCACGATCTGGCTGATCAAGGTGCTGTTGCTACGCCTGGGCGGGTTCGAATTGTACCGGAGGATGCAGCCGGCCGTGATCGGCGTGCTGCTGGGCTACGCGGCGGGCGTGACCCTCTCCCTGGTCGTCGATGTCATATGGTTCCCGGGCCAGGGACACAACGTGCACAACTGGTAGGTCGTCCTGCCGAGCGTACCCATTCGCCCGGTCCGGCGATCCCGGAGTGGATTTCCCTGCGGGTCCCATAGCGGCCGTCCTTGCCGACCTAGAAGATCTCGGCGATGTGCGGGGTGTCCGGGAAATACAGCGTATCGACGATGTAGGCGGCCAGGACCCCGGCCACGTAACCGACGAGGATGCCCAGGAAAAGCGGTTGCGCCTTCTGATACAGCCGGACGCCGCCTATGCGGAGCAGGATGACCTGCACGAGCCATGCGACGAAGAGTGTGAAGGTGAGCCCCCGTATGGGCGCCGAGGCTCCGATGGCGAACCCGATGGGATTGAGCGGCCACCAGTAGAAGAGGTACCTGCCCAGGGCCAGCAGCGTGCTGACGGCCATGCCGACCACGAGAAACAGGATTTCGAGGGTGGTGATCTGCGTAGCGTTCTTCATCCACTTCACCACCAGGTCGAAGAACAGGTTCCCCGTGTTCCTCAGATTGATATGCAGGTTGTCCGCCCCTTCCGCGTAACCTGAGTAGACGACGTATCCCGTCGAGATCGCTGTCCCGCTGACGAACGCGAGCATCACGAGCAGGAACAGCCGTCCGCGGTTCTCCCCGAGATAGTTCCGCCAGAAGGCGACATGTGAAAGTCCGACCATCGTAAAAGTCCGCCAGTTCCGCGCGAAGGCGTTGGTCAGGCCGAGACCGGTCAGCGTCGACCCCGAAAGGTTGGCCGAGCCCACCATCCCCACTGTAAAGGCGTGGGCGTTGATCGGCAGATCGAGGTTGATCAGGCCCGCTTCGGCCAGGACGCGCGCGATGCCGAAATAGAACACCAGCAGGAGGAACAGGAAGAGCAGGGCGACGGGGACGGAGAATCCGATGGCGTGCAGCCAGGCGGTCATGAAGAGCACGCCCAGTACCAGGCCGATGACCGCTGTGCGGTAGGAGAACATTTCGTTCTCGTCGCGCAGGTCGCTTTCCCTGCCGAGGGACTTTCGAAGGACGTTCCGGATATGTTTCCGGGCCATCCAGCCGCTGATCAGGGCGAACATGATCAGTCCTCCGCAGAACTGGATGGACACCAGGCCGCGGGGCACGATCGTCTCGGCAGGGGAAACCACGCCGAAACGGTTGAGCAGACCGGTTTCCAGTATGCCCAGCACCTGGAAGAACCAGACGCTGAAGAGGATCTCGACGTTGACGAAAAAGGCGAAACACAGGACGTAAGGCACGAGCCGGACGGCGATGGGCGGGTAGGCCGGGTCGATGACCACGTTGAATACCGGACCGGGAAGGGGGATGTGGGGCAGGACGCCCCAGAAGCCGATGATGTTCCAGGTCATGACGGCCAGGCTGGCCGCGAAGCCGACCTGGAACAACCGGTTGCCGAAGAGGGCCGGCCACCTTCCGGATGCGCCTTGATCGGTCGCGAGCAGGCGAAGCACCCCCTCGCCCATGGGAAACTGAAGCCGTTCGTGTTCCACCCATTGCTTCCGGAAGATCACGACGAGGCAGGCGCCGATGAAGAGCAGCGCGCCCAGGGCCGACATCCACCAGAAGAGCGGGATGACCCAGTCCTGCCAGGGGATCGGCAGACCGGAAGGCCGTCCCGCAAAGAAATCCGATACCTGCCCCTTGTCATTGGGGATGACCGTCCATTCCGGCAGATAGGCGAAGAAGTGCGCCTCCCACTGGTTCTCCGGGCTGGCGAAGTAGTGCGGCGCGGTGATGACGCTGATGAGATAGCGGACCATGCCCCAGTCGGGCACCATGGCCCCGATCAGCCCCATGGCGAAGACGACCAGGAGTTCCGGCCTCGTGAGCGCGGCATCCCGGTTTATCGCGCGGATCAATACGTTCGGAAGTAGGACCAGGAAGAGGTAGGGAATGACCAGGCACAGCGGCATCTGGGGGAAGGTCAGATAGTTGTAGCTCAGCTGCGTCGAAGCGTGCTGACCCCAGAAGGCGACGAAACAGGCGAAGGCCAGACCCAGGGCGGCGGTTTTGAGGGAAATGGGTTTCGAGGTCATACCTGGTCAAGCCCGACCGTGCCGGAAGTCACTCCTTGATGGAGGCCGTGCCGCGCTTGAGCCAGAATCCGCCGTCTACGCGCAGGACTTCTCCGGTGATGTAGTCCGCGGCGTCGGAACAAAGAAAAGTGGCGGCCTTGCCCAGGTCCTCGATCGTGCCCAGCCGGCCCCAGGGAAGCCGCCTGCCGCCCTCCGCGAGTTCCTGCTCCGTGGAGTATTGCCGCTCGCCGGGCGTGTCGGTCCACCCGGGTTCGATCACGTTCACGCGTATGCGGTGCTCCAGCAGCTCCAGGGCGATGATGGCCGCCATGTGGTTCATGCCGGCCTTGGCCGAAGAGTAGGCGAGCGATGTGGGGAAGGGCAGGAAGGACATGACCGAACTGATGAAGAGGATGCTGCCCCCCTTCCCGCCGGCCGCCATCTTCCGGGCGCCGGCCTGGGCCACGTGGAAGGCGCCGAAGAGGCTGACATCGTAGGTTTTCCGCAGTTCATCCACGTCCATCTCGAGAAAGGGCTCCCGCGTCGAATAGTAGGCATTGGCCACGACGATATCGGGTCCGCCGAGTTTCTCGGCTGTCTGGTCCACCATCTCGTCCACGGCGGACCGGTCCGACGCGTCCGCGCCGATGACGACCGCCCGCCGCCCCATGGCCCGGATTTCGTCCGCGACAGCCTCGCCGTCGTCCCGGTGGCGGTAGTAGTTGACGGCGACGTCCGCCCCGGCGCGGGCCATTTCCAGTGCTATGCCTTTGCCGATCCCGCGGGAGGAACCGCTGATCAGCGCTGTCTTGCCTGAAAGATCGATCATGAATTCCTCTTTTCAAGCGCGGTGTGCGGTTTCGCGGGCCGCGCGTCCTGTACGCCCGACAGGTCTACAGGCCCATGGCGGTCATGTTGCGGTAGCTGATGGCGATACTGTCGAAGGGATCGCCGGCGCAGGTATCCTGCTCGACCACGTACCACTGGGCCCCTGCGGTCTCGCAGGCGGCGACGATGCCGGACCAGTTCATGTTCCCCTCGCCGATCTCGGCCATCACCTGTTCCCTGCCCGATACGCCCAGGTCCTTGAAATGGATGACCGGGCACCGGTTGCTTACCCGTTCGATCCAGTGGATCGGATCGCCCCCGCCGTACTGGATCCAGTAGGTGTCGATCTCGAAGCACAGGGCGGGATCGCTGTCCTCCACCAGGATGGCCAGGCCCGTCCGGTCGCCCGCGCGCACGAGTTCCGTATGGTGATTGTGGTAGCTGAAGGACATGCCGGCTTTCTTCAGCCTGACCGCCACGGCGGACGCGTCCGCCGCGAACCGGGAGAACCCGTCCGGATCGTCCCAGTAGGACCGCGGCATGGACCCGACGGCGATATGCTCGCACCCCCATAGGCGGTGCTCCTCGATCACTTTGTTCGGTTCGTCCTGCAGCCGTTCGAAGGGCACGTGCGTGGCACAGACGTGCAGGCCGGCGTCCCGGATCATGCTGCCGAGCTCCGCGGGGTCGACGGGACCGAGGGCCGAAAGCTGAATGTGATCGTAGCCGATGGACTTGACTTTCTTCAGGGTGTCCGCAATGTCGGCCGGCGTCTGCACGAAGTCGCGCAACGTATAGAGCGTAACGGCGATTTTGCTTGCAGCCATCGAGATCTCCTTCACGAATTCAGTTGTTCGAAAGCCGGCGAGTCGTCATCCCGGGCGCCGCCGACGGGTCGCAGTTGTCCGGCACCGGAGACCGGCCTCGCGCGGCCGTCCCGGTCCGGGTCGGCATAGCGTTCGAACCAGCCCTCCAACTCGACGCGCAGCGACCGGCGCCTGCCGGCGTAACCGGCTTCGTCCGCGAGATTCGCCCGTTCGTCGGGATCGTTTTCCAGGTCGTACAGTTCGTCCGGTCCGTCGGGATACCGGTGCACGTATTTCCAGGATTCGGTGCGGATCATGCGCGTGCCGCCGTATTCGTCGAATATCACGACGTGGTCCCGGCCGGCGCTGGACGCCTTGCCCCGTGCCGCCTGGTCGTCCCGGCCGGCGTCGGACGCCATGCCCCGTGCCGCCTGGTCGTCCCGGCCGGCGTCGGACGAAGCCGGCCAGGCGGACCAAGCTGGCCAGGCCGCCCGGCACATCCAGGCGTCCACGGCGTTACGCCCCGGCAGGTTGCGGTCCCAGGGCACGGGCAGGTCCAGGTAGGACAGCAGCGTGGGCATGAAATCGTAGGCGCTGATCATCGCCGGCTGGACGGCGCCTTCGGGCAGGCACCCGGGTTGACTGACGAGCGCCGGCACCAGGATGGAGCGCTCGTACATGTTCAACGGGCTGGTTCCGTTGCCCTTGCCCCAGAAACCGTGGTGTCCCAGGCTGAAACCGTTGTCGCTCAGGAAGACCACCAGGGTGTCCTCCCGGATGCCGTGATGATCGAGCCGGTCCAACAGCCGGCCGACGTCGAGGTCCATGGCCGTGACGGCCGCGAAGTAGCCCTTCAGGCTTTCCCGGTCGCCCATGCATTCGCGGGTCAGGCCGCCCGCCCAGGGATGGACGGGCTCCTGGGGGCAGGAATCGAAGGGGCAGTCGCCGTAGGAATCTACAATTTCCTGCGGATGTCCCGTCCACGGACTGTGCGGCGCGGTATAGTGGACGCTCAGGTAGAACGGATCATCCTGGTTGGCGTGGCGGTCGATGAAGGCAAGCGCATCATCGGTAATGACGTTCGTGACGTATCCCGGCTCGGTGACCGGGACGCCGTTCCGGACCATGGGCGCATCATTGTAGGGACCGCCGCCGAACTGGTGGGTGAACCAGTGGGAGAACCCGTGCTGGGGCAGGGCGCTGTTGCCCAGGTGCCACTTGCCGCTGAGGCCGCATCGCCAGCCGTGGGCCGCGAGCACATCGGTATACGTCGTTTCTCCATCGAGGTAGGAAGCCGCGTCCTCGCCGACATTGCCTCCCCTGACCCAGTCGTGCACGCCATGCTGGGAGGGGATCCGGCCGGTCAACAGCGTCGCGCGGCTGGGAGAGCAGACGGGCGTAGCCACGAAGAAACGGTCGAAGCGAACCCCGGTCTCCGCGATCCGGTCGATGTGCGGCGTACGGATTTCCCCGTTGCCGTAACAGCCCGCCGCCCAGACGCCCTGGTCGTCGGTGAGGATGCAGAGCACGTTCGGTCGTGATGATGCCATGGATGGCCTGTGATCGGTTGGTTATCCGGCATGAGATCGGAAAGTGCGGATTAAAGATGGTTGAATCGGGAAATTAGCGCGTCGCCGGTGGAATGTCACGGACATTATAAGCCACCCAATTCGCGTTTGCCATGCATCCGGCCCATCCCGTATATTGTCCCCCGCATAGCCGGCGGGACGGAGGACGACAACGGGAACGAGCCCGCAAGGTATGGATGCGGGCGTGGGGAAATGCTGTGATACGAACAGGCATCGTGGGCTACGGACTGGCGGGACGGCTATTCCACGCCTACCTGGTTTCGCGGACCGAGGGGTTGAAACTCGCCGCTGTGGCCAGCCGGGACCCGGAACGCCGGGCGCAGGCGCATCGGGACGGGTCCGTGGATACCTACAAGACCCTGACCGATCTCCTGGCGGACGACGGCATCCAGTTGATCATCCTGGCCACGCCTCATCATACCCACGCGTCCCTGGCCATCGAGGCCATGGAGGCCGGGAGACACGTGGTCGTCGACAAGGTCATGTGCATGTCGGCCGCCGAAGCCGGGGAAATGATCGCGGTCAGCCGGCGGCGCGGGGTCATGCTGAGCGTCTTCCACAACCGCCGCTGGGACTGGGGTTATCTGACCGTGCGCAAGGCAATAGAGGTCGGCCTGCTTGGTGATCCATTCCTGGTCGAAAGGGCGGTGCACCGGTTCCGGGCATCCAGGGGCTGGCGGACGAGCCGGGCGGAAAGCGGCGGCCTGCTGTACGACTGGGGCGCCCACCTGGTCGACCAGGGACTGCAACTGATGGCCGGCCGTCCCGGGGCAGTCCACTGCAAAGGCCACAAACGCCTGTGGGAAGGGGACATAGAAGATCATGTCACCTGCACGCTGTATTTCGAAACGGGCGCTGAATACCGGATAGAAATCAGCAATCTTTCGCATTTAACCAAGCCCCACTGGTACGTGCTGGGTACCCGGGGATCCCTGGTAAAGACGGGACTCGATCCCCAGGAGGACTGGATGAAGAAGGGCAGGATCGAGGACGCAGTGGAAGCGCCCGAAGACCGCGTCCGGGTGGCCGCGGAAAGGGACGGGGCGGTTGATGAGATGATCCTGGACCCGGTGAAAGGCAGTTGGGTGGACTACTACCGGAACATCGCGGCCGTGCTGACCGAAGGCGCCGAACTGGCCGTCCAGCCCCGCGAAATGCTGGAGCTCATGAAGGTACTGGACGCCGCAACGGAATCCCTGGAAACCGGCCGCGTCGTATCGATGAACTGGGGTTCGGCGGGAATTCGCAACCCAGGCGAGTAATTCGCAACCCAGGCGAGTAATATGCAACCCAGGCGAATGGTCATTCTCACCGAGGGCCAATTGGGCACGTTCTCTTCCAAGACGGCCGCGTCACTGGTCCGTTACAAGTCCGACGAGACCGTGGCGGTGCTCGACAGCGTGCACGCCGGAAGGAAACTCGAAGACGTGCTCGAGGTGGGTACCGGCATCCCGATCGTGGCGACGCTTCGGGAAGCGATGGCCTTTAAACCGACCTCGCTGGTCATCGGCATCGCGACGCCCGGGGGCGTTTTGCCCGAGGCCTGGCGGGAAGTCATCCACGAGGCTATCGAACACGGGCTCGAGGTGGTGAACGGGCTTCACACTTTTCTCAACGAGGACGAGGCGTTCGCCCGGCATGCCGGGCGGAAAAGCGTGCGGCTGTGGGACGTGCGGAAGCCGCCTGTAGACCTTGACGTGGGGCGGCACCTGGTTCACGGCCTTCCCAACCTGCGTGTACTGACCGTCGGCGCCGATTCCAGCATCGGCAAGAAGATCGCCGCGATCGAAATCGACCGCGCGGCCCGCGAGGCAGGCTGGGACGCCGAGTTCGTGGCCACCGGGCAGACCGGCATCATGATCGCCGGATCGGGCATCGCGGTGGACACCGTGGCGGCGGACTACATATCGGGCGCGGCGGAAAGACTCGTGCTGGAACGCAAGCACCGTGAACTGCTGGTCATCGAAGGGCAGGGCACGATTCTGCATCCTTCCTATTCGGGCGTATCGCTCGGTCTGCTCCACGGCGCGGCGCCACAGGCCCTGGTACTGTGCCACCAGCCGGGGAGGGACGTGATGCGCAACCTCCCCGTGGCCGTGCCGTCCTACGCGGAAATGATCACAGCACACGAGACCATTGCCCGGCCCCTGTTCCCCTGCCGGGTCGTGGCCGTATCGCTCAACTGCTTCGGCATGTCCCCGGACGATGCCAGGCGGGAAGTGAACAGGGTCGAAGGGGAGACCGGGCTTCCGTCTACGGACTGCGTGAAATTCGGTTGCGGTCCCATACTCGAAGCGCTTGCACCGTTGAGGTCCGCGAAGGGGAATACCCCATGATCAGACGAGCGAGGGAAAGATGAACATCCGGATACTGTCTGCCGACGAGGCCGGGTCGAGCATCCTGCGGCGGCGTCCGCTGAACGAGGCCATGCACGCGCCGGAGATCGTGGCACGGAACAGGGAACTGTTCGGTGAACCCCTGACGGCGGAACAGGCGGTAGCCCGCATCATCGAAGACGTCAGAGAACACGGGGATGATGCGGTGCGGCGGTACGCCGTTCTGTTGGACGGAAGCGTCCCGGAAGCTTTCGAGGTCCCCCGGTCTGAAATCGACGATGCGGTGGCATCGTTACCGGGCCGATTACGTGATGCCCTGGAGACCGCGGCCGAACGCATACGGTCTTTCCACGCGCGGCAGCCGGCCGGATCCTGGACGCACTGGGACGAAGAGGGCGGTACCGGCCAGATCGTCCGGCCGCTGGACCGGGTGGGCGTCTACGTACCCGGCGGAGGCGCGGCCTATCCTTCCTCGCTGCTGATGGCCGTGATTCCCGCCCGGGTTGCGGGCGTCCGGGAGGTCGTCGTGGTCACGCCGCCCGGCAGGGACGGCGCAGTGCCGCCCGCCGTGCTGGCCGCGGCTTCCGTGGCAGGCGCGGACGCGGTCTGCCGAATCGGCGGCGCCCAGGCGATCGCGGCGATGGCCCATGGCACCGCGACCGTTCCCCGTGTCGACAAGATCGTGGGTCCGGGAAACGTCTTCGTGACCCTGGCCAAGCGCCTGGTGTACGGGATCGTGGATATCGACCAACTCGCGGGCCCCACCGAGACCCTGCTCATCGCCGACGAGACGGCCAGTCCGGACCTCGCGGCGGCCGACCTGCTGGCGCAGGCCGAGCACGATACGATGGCGAGCGCCATATTGATCACGCCGTCCTCCACGCTGGCCCTGGCGGTGCAGCAGGCCGTGGAGGAGCAACTGGCCGGGCTTGACCGGACGGACACCATCCGTTCCTCCCTGGCACAGCACGGAGGGATCGTGCTCGTATCGAGTCTGGAAGAGGCAGTTGAACTGGCCAATGCCTACGCGCCGGAGCACCTGTGTCTGCTGGTGGCGGATCCCTGGCCGTTGGTGGACGGCATTCAAAACGCCGGGGGGATCTTCGTGGGCGAACATTCCTCCGAGGCCCTGGGCGACTACGTTACCGGCCCCAGCCACATCATGCCCACCGGAGGCAGCGCCCGGTTCCATTCTCCCTTGAGCGTTCGCGATTTCCTGAAGATCACCAGCCTGTTCGCGGTCAACGAAAAGGCTGAGAAACGGTTGGGACCGGCCGCGATCCGGCTTGCAGAGGCCGAAGGCCTGTCGGCACACGCCATGGCCATTCGACGTCGGCTTTCGAAAGACCGGAACGAGGACTAATCGGTCCGCCCGGTCGGCCGATCCTCGCCAGCGGACCGATCCTCGCCGGCGGGCCGACCCGAAGGCTACCTGCCCACCTCGGCGAGCGCCGCCCCGGCGGCCTGTGCCAGGAACCCCATATCGCTTCCGAGGGTGATCCACTGGAAGCCCTCCGCTATCCGCTTCCGGTTGGCATCCATCGAGATGAACGCGTATCCGCCGGGCGCGCCGAGTTCCTTTCCCCGGTCCATGATCCCCTTGACGACCTTCTCCATCTCCGGGTGCGTCGGCTGGCCCACGTAACCATGGGAGGCCGCGAGGTCGTTCGGCCCGACCAGGAAAGCGTCGACACCGGGCGTGGTGAGTATTTCGTCCAGGTTCTCCACGGCTTCGACGGTTTCGATCTGGACCATGATGAACGTTTCTTCATTGGCCGTGCGGAGGTATTCGGCCAGATCCAGTCCTGCGGTATTCAGAAACCGAGCGCCCATCCCGCGGATGCCCATGGGCGGATACTTGGCCGCGCGGACGGCGTACTCCGCCTGCTCCCGGTTGTTGACCCAGGGAATGATCAGGCCTTCCGCCCCGATGTCCAGCGCCTTCTTGATATGCACCATGTCGTTCCACGGCACGCGGACGAGCGGGGTGACGTCCCGGCCCCGGGTCGTCTGGATCATGGGATGAAGGATCTCGGCATTCAACGGGCCGTGTTCGCCGTCGAACCAGATCCAGTCGAAGGCCAGGTTCGACGCCAGCTCCACGATGTCGTTATTTGGGGTGCCGACGGAAATGCCGTAGGTCACTTCGCCATTGCGCAGCTTCTCTTTCAGCTTGTTTTTCATGGGTCCTCCTGCGGGAAATCACGCGATTGGGAAGGTGGTCTTCACGAAGATTTTCACGATTGATTCGCTGGGTTTCGATAAGTATATTGAAACTCGTCGCGCATGGAAAACAGTAAATACCCGCAGGGCTTTCGATCCGTTTTCTCGGAGCAGGACCTCATGGTTTGAAAGAGGGGTAAACAACATGCCCGAAACATTATCCCGCAGGCACTTTTCAGTGCCCGTTGTGTTCACTGCTTTCTTCATCCTTGCCGTTGCGGCACCGGCGATCCACGCGCAGCAGATACCGTACGCGCCGACGTCCGAAGGCGAAATCCCCGATGCCATTGTCGGGAAGGCCGGCGCGCCCAGCGGCAGCGACCTGGCCTATTTCGAGGAAGACCAGGCGACCAGGGGTTATCTCGCCGAACCGGAAGGTCCGGGTCCCCGGGGCGCCGTCATCCTGATCCACGAATGGAACGGGCTGGTGGACCGCGTCAGGCAGGTGGCCGACGCGCTGGCCGCGGAGGGCTACGTCGCCCTGGCGGCCGATCTGTATTCGGGGCGGACAGGGAACAACCGAGACGAAAACATGGCGCTCGTGCGGGAAACGCTCGGCGACATGGACAAGATCATCCGCAACCTGGACGCGGCGGCGGCCTACCTGAGATCGCGGCCGGACGTGAACGGCAAGATCGGGGCCATGGGCTGGTGCTACGGCGGCGGAGTCGCCCTGAGCTACGCCCTGGGCGGCGAGAACCATGACGCCACCGCCATCTTCTACGGGCACCTGCTCGACGATCCCGAACGACTGAGCGCCATACACCACGAAGTCTACGGCACTTTCGCCGGACTCGACCGCGGCCCCTCGCCCGAACAGGTGGAACGTTTCGTCGCCGCGCTCCGCCAGGCCGGCGTGGAGAACGACGTGCATATCTACGACGACGTCAACCACGGGTTCTGGCTGTACGTGGACCGCGATCCGAAGAACGAGGAACCCGCGCTGGACGCCTGGGAGCGGTTGAAGGCCTATCTCAAGCGGACCATCGGTAGCGATTAGGCCTTATCGCTGCACATATGGAGGCACGAGCAGACTATGCAACTTAACTTGGGGCTTGCGGAAGAAAGACCACCAACGAAACATGCCGACCCAGGTTTCAGGGATCCTGCATTCATGGCAAATCGGAATGTGCCTGTACATCGTTGGGTGCCCTGGATCGCGGGGTATTCGCACCAATTTGTCGAAGACGCCCTCAATAGACACTTGGATGATTTCGGTACGGTACTGGATCCTTTCGCTGGCGTTGGAACAACGCTTGTCGAGGCAGACCTGGCTGGTCACGACTCAATCGGTTTTGAGATTAATCCCTATGCTGCATTGGTTTGTAGAACCAAGCTTGAAGCACATCGCGCAAACTTAGATAGATTGAACATCGCTCTGTCCGATTTTAAACTATATACCAAAGATGCTGAAGCCCGGAAATTACAGCCCAAGGCAACACCACCAAAACTATTCCGTACCAGAGCACCTTTTTTCAGCCCGAATGTACTCCGTAAAGTCCTGTTATACCAAGATTATCTTAAACAGCAGAAATATCCCGAATTCCTGGATTTGTTCAGAGTTGCTTTTGCTGCGACTATGGTCGACTATTCAAATTACTCATACGAACCTAGTCTTGGACGCAAAAGCACTGCGGGCCGTCCTGACGTAAATGATTTTCCAGTGTTGGAAGCGATAGCTAGCAAGATTTCGCAGATGGCCGAAGATGCTCACTGGTATAGTGAGATACGCAATCGATCCAACAGGAGTGTTGGGACCGTGGTCAATGGATCGTTTTTTGAAGAGTACAAGAAAATCGAACCGGGGAGCATACATCTCCTCGTTACTTCTCCACCGTATCTTAACAACTATCACTACAACCGTAATACCAGGCCACATCTCTATTGGCTTGATCTTTGTAATGATCCGAGAGACATGAAAAGATTGGAGAACCTTAATTTCGGTACTTACTGGCAGAACGCACGAGATCAAAAACACATCGATCTAGATCTGACGATAAATGATACAGAAATCAAGGATACCATCGAAGAGGTGAGAAGCAAGAACCCTGCCAAAGGCGTCTATGGTGGAACAGGCTGGGCCAACTACGCCACAAGGTATTTTAATGACTGTGTACGATTCATCGACGGTGCAAATTGGTGTCTACGTCGAGGTGCTAAGGCATTAGTGGTGATCGGTAACAGTATCCTACAAGGCGTCACTGTTCCAACTGACAGGTTTTTGTCGAAAATCGCAGAATTGAAAGGCATGGAAACTATAGAAATACACATACCTCGAAAGTCTAGGGTCGGCAGCAGCATCATCGATTCCTCAATCCGGGCAAGTAAGTCTACAAAAGGCTCGCGGCTATATGAGTCCGTAGTGGAGCTACGTAAACCATGAACATCGACTTGTATGATCCATTAACCTATGAAAACCTCATGATGGGATTGGTGGTAAGTTATGAAAAACAAGCAACATTACCGTTGAGTGAGGACTCCCTTAGGGATATTCGTGGTCCCGGTATATACTCATTGTATTACTCGGGCGAACTTGAGATTTACCAGTCGGTCAAGGAAGCACGGGATAGACCTATTTATGTAGGAAAGGCTGTACCCCCGGGTTCGAGAAAGGGAGATACAATAGACATTTATCGCCCAAGTTTGCGGAGCAGAATACGAGAACGCTTGAAAACAATAGAACAGGTGCGCGACCTTGAAGCATCCGAATTTACATTGAGATCGCTGGCTGTGGAACCAGTATGGATTACACTGGCAGAGCGATTCTTAATAGATCACTATACACCGGTGTGGAATCGTTGTATCGATGGTTTTGGTATCCACGATCCCGGTAAAGGTCGTCATCAAGGAGAAAAGAGTTGGTGGGACACGCTACATCCCGGAAGACCTTTTGCAGAAAAACTCCAAGCTGTTAAGACCCAGAAGGTCGCGATCATTATGGTTAAACAGTATTTTGGAAATTCAGAATCATTGTAAGGGTTGTTTACGTGTCCCCATTCGATCAGGCCCTCGCCGAAATCGACACCTTCGGCTTCACCCTGTTGCCCAATGTGCTGACGGCGTCCCAGGTACACACGCTACGCGAGGCGTTGATCCGCGTCGCCGCGGCACACGGCGAAGCCGGTTACGAGAACCGCGGGGGTACGTCGCTGCTGGTGCGGAACCTGCCCGCCCTCGACCCGGTGTTTCTGCAAGTCATCGACCACCCGGTCGTCCTGCCCATCCTGGAACGGTTGCTGGACAAGACCCTGGTACTGGGCAGCCTGAGTTCCCGCATCGTACGGCCGGGGGACGGTCACCAGGACTTTCACAGCGACATCCCGCAGCACATGCTTAACCCGGTTTCCCCCGTGATGATGAATACGATATGGATGCTGGACGATTTCGACGCGGAGATCGGCGGCACGCGGATCGTTCCCGGCTCGCACAAGAGCGGGTGGGCCGGCCCGCCGGAGGGCATGGCGGTGCCGCACGTCTACCAGCCCGAGGCTTCCGCGGGCAGCGTGCTGATCTTCAACGGACAGTGCTGGCACAGCGGCGGAGCGAATACCACCGACCGCAACCGGCACGCCCTGTTCGGGCATTACCGCAAGTCCATGCTCCTTTTCCAGCTCGATCCCCACGACGGATTCCGGGACGAGTGGTTCGAAGGGCTGTCCCCTCGGCAGAAGCAGCTAATGCGCATGCAGAAGGGCGTCGGCGCCCGTCATGCGGCAGACGACCATCTGCTGTAGATGGTCACTAGCGCATCTGATCTGGCCACCAATCCCTGCGCCGCCCTTTTATAAACGCCCATTGTAGATACTTTGTAGACACTTGGAGAAACCATGGCGACATCATCCGGATCCGACCACCTGGAAGAGGGATCAAAGGAATCCCTCGATTTCTCGAAACTCAGGAAGATCGCGGGCATTGAGCAGGACGTCCTGCCGGTAGTCGTGCAGGATTCGACTACGAAAGAAGTGTTGATCCTGGCGTACATCAACCGCCTGGCACTGGAAGAATCCCTGAAGACCGGGATCGCCACGTTCTGGAGCACGTCGCGGAACGAGCTCTGGGTGAAGGGCGCCACGTCAGGCAACGCGCTGGCAATCGATGAAGTCCGCGTGAACTGCGAGCAGAATTCCGTGGTCTTTCTTGTGACGCCCCGGGGCGGCGGAGCCTGTCACACCAAGGACAGCGACGGGCGGTACCGGACCGGCTGCTACTATCGCCGCATGAAGTCGTCCGGGGACCTGGAGTTCGTCTGAAGGGGCCGGTGTATCTGATTCATTGCCCGGCGGTTAGAACGGTCGTATATATACAGACGGATCTCCGCTCGCTCATCCGGACTGTTCGTTAGACGATTCTAGCGTCAAAGCTAATCGGAGTCTGGCTAGTTGCCAACGTATGGGAAGGCGAAGGCGATGCATGATGTACGGGGTGATGACAAAACGGATGTCGATAAACAGTCCCTGGGTCCGCGCATCGCGGACCTGCTTGAATCCCGCCAGGAAGTACTCGAGGCCTACCTGTTCGGTTCCCACGCGCGTGGTGGGGCGCAGCCTCACAGCGATATCGACGTAGCCGTCTACATCGATGACGCGCACGAAGACCGGAGCGTCTTCGGTCTGCGGGCGGAGCTTTCGACCCTGCTTATTGAAGGCCTCCGGGAAAACGGTGTCGATCTTCTGGTCCTTAACCACGCGATCGACGTGGCGACTCATCCGTCGTCATCGGCCGGTCTTGACGCGCCGGATTATGCCACGGCTATAGACCGTCTGGCGGAGTTGGGCGTTATGCCTGCTGGTTTTACGTCGGTTTTTCGCAACGTGGCGGGATTCCGCAATGTGCTCGTGCATGGTTATCTGGACGTTGGTCTCGACGTAATAGAGCAAATACCGGGCACGCGCCTGAGTGAATTCGAAACTTTCGCCCATCACATCGAGGTATGGCTCGGAGGCAGGACGGGGTGAGGCATCGGATCGCGTTCCCCGCCTACCTTCCAAAAGCCGCCATGTAGAGCTTAGTGCGTTCGTTCAGGACGCCGTAGAAGGCCCGGGTCTCCGGGTCGTCGCTGTCCCGCCAGAGGGTGGCGGGAATCCCCGAATCGTTGGCCAGCGGATCCCGGTCCCGGTGGCCGTAGTAGATCTGGGCGGTCTTCCGCAGGGCCCGCGTGGGACGCGTGGTGGCCGTGTGGAGCACCGATACGTTGAACAGGGCGCAGGTGCCCGCGGGTCCATGAAGATCGTAAACCCCCCGTTCCAGCTGCGCGCTGCTCTCCTTCAAAACGGGCTGAGAGACCCCTTCGGGCGAGATGGAGAAGCAGTGGGTGTCCTCATCCACGTCGGTGAAATAGACCATGAGCTGGATGTAGTCCATGCGGAGGGGATGGTCGAGCCAGTGGGCTTTATCGCGGTGCCAGCGCTGGTGGAACTTGCCCTTGTACGGTCCCATGGACCGCAGCCCGATCTCTCCGAAACAGAGCGGACCGCCCATCAGTTCCTCGATGGTCCCGTAAATGGCGGGATGGCGGATCAGGTCGTCGTAGGACGGTGTGGTGACGAGGGCGTCGTAATTGGCCTCCTGGTGGTGGCCGTAGGGATGCCAGAAATAGGGGTACTTGCGGCGGTCCTCGTCGAAGAGGTGTAGAAATCGATCCACCTCTTCGTCCGCGAGGACCTTACCGAGGTTGATGAACCCGTTCTGGCTAAAAAACGCCAGGTCGGCCTGTTCCATAGTCTCCCCTCAGACCGACCGCGTGATGCCCCCGTCGACCCGCAGGTTCTGCCCGGTGATATAGCCGGATCCGGGCGACAGCAGGAAAGCGGCCGTTTCCGCGATCTCCTCCACGGTGCCGTAGCGTCCCATGGGAATGCGCGACTTGAAGGCCTCCGATTCCGGGAGACTGTTGATGAACCCCGGCAGAATGTTGTTCATCCGGATGTTGTCGCCGGCGTGGTTGTCGGCATAGATCTTCGTATAACTCGCCAGGGCCGCCCTAAAAGCCGTCGACACCGGGAAGTAGTGCTCGGGCTCGAAGGCCGCGTAGGTGGATATGTTTACGATTGATCCGCCGCCCTGGCCCGCCATGATCGGCGTGACGAGGCGCGCCATCCGGACTACGTTGAGAAACACGATGTCCAGTCCCTCGTGCCAGTCTTCGTCCGGTATGTCCAGGAGATCGCCCTTTGGCGGATGCCCGGTGCTGTTGACGACGCCGTCGATGCGGCCGTGGGCGTCCATGGCCAGGTCTACCAGTTTCCGCAGATCGGCCTCGTCCGTGACGGAACCCGTAACGCCGATGCCGCCCAGTTCCCCGGCGAGCGATTCCGCTGCTCCGGAGGGTGACAGCAGCGCGACGGCCCACCCCTGGCCGGCCAGGTTCCTCGCGATGGCCGCTCCCATGCCGCGTCCCGCTCCCGTAATGACCGCTACACGTTGTGCACTCATGCTGCTCCTTTCGTCGAATCGATTCGTTGTCGGCCGCCAGACCCTCTCCAGATTGGTATACCCGCGATCTGTTGTCCGCTGCCGGATCCCTTTCCGGAGTTGTATACCCGTTACCTTAACATGGGGCCGGGACCACGGGATATACCGGCCCGGTCAAAGCGTTATATAAACAATTACGTTGCCGCAATCAATGACAGAATGTAGCGTTAACCAGGTGAACCGCGCAGGATTTCAACGCGGTGGACCGCCTGAACCACGCTGGTTACAAGAGACCTGCAGTGTGGTCGGACCGCCCCCGGTTTTCGTTTCCCAGGCCGCGGCCGCCCTCGCGCCCGGACTGGCTTGCCCGTGGCAGGCGTAAGGGATCGAATTCGCACGGAGCACACCGGTCCATGCTGCCTATGCATGGCGCGATTCAGAGGAAGGATCATGAAGATAACCGCTATGAAGACCCACGCCGTCCACGTGAACCACCGGGGAGACTGGACGTTCCTGGCGGTGCACACCGACGAAGGGATCATCGGTTACGGCGAGGTGAATCCCGGCGGCGCTCGATCCGGGAGCGTGGACTTCCTGCAGCAGGTTGAGCCCGTACTGGCCGGACGCGATCCCGGCGCCATCGAACGCATCCTGGCCGAACTCCTCCCTTCGCCTGTCGACCGACCGAAAGTGATGGCGTTGAGCGCCCTCGACCAGGCTCTGTGGGACATCAAAGGCAAGGTCCTGGGCGCGCCGGCGGCCGACCTCGTCGGAGGACGCTGCCGCGATGAGATCCCCCTGTACGCCAATATCAACCGGGCTACTACCAACCGGACGCCCGAAGGATTCGCCCGGAACGCGGCCGCCGCGGTCGCGGACGGATTTGACGCCGTGAAGCTCGCGCCCTTCGACGGGATGCCTGCCGGTATCGACCGGGCTTCGGACGCCCGGGAGGGTATCGCCTGCATGGAAGCGGTGCGCGCCGCGATCGGTCCGGACGTGTCCCTGCTGATCGACTGCCACAGCCATTTTACCGCCCGGGGCGGGTGCGAGGTCTTCGACGCGCTCAAGGACCTGGACCTGTACTGGTACGAGGAACCCGTGCCCGACGAAGACCACGAGGGCTACCGGGTCATCAAGGATCACATCGTCGTACCGCTGGCCGGAGGCGAGAGCCTGATGTACCGCGAGAGGTTCTGGCCCGTCCTGGACCAGGAGCTGATGGACGTCATCATGCCGGACGTAACGATCGTGGGCGGGCTATGGGAACTGAAGAAGGTCGCCGCCATGGCGGAGGCCCGGGGGATTCCCACCGCGCCGCACGGTCCCTTCGGGCCGCTGACCATCGCGGCGGGCGTGCAGGCCATGGCCGCTCATCCCGGGTTTCAGATCCTGGAATACGCCTGGGGTGAGGTGCCGTGGAGACACGAGCTCATCGAACCGCCGGAGAGGATACAGGGCGGCCGGATCCGTGTATCCGACCGGCCCGGACTGGGCGTGGCGCTGAATATGGATGCCGTGGAGACGTACCGGTCCGGCCGGTAGGCCAGGGCTGTCGGACCAGCCGGTATGCGGCACGGAAGGTCCGGTGCCCGGGACGCTGGCCCGTCTACTTCTCCGCCAGCGCGGCCTTGATCGCGTTCTCGAATGCGTTTTTCGTCTGGTTGTTGACGAACCGCTTCGTGACGGTGCCTTCGCGATTGATCACGAAGGTGTGGGGTATGGTAAGCACGTTGCCGTAAGCCTGGTAGGTCTTCCGGTCCGCTTCCACGATGGGATAGGAGACGTTCAGCTTTTCGACGAAGGGTTTCGTGATGGGAAGCCCCTCTTCGTCGAGGGAAAGTCCAAGTACCTCGATCCCCTGGTCCCGGTACGTCTCGTAGAGTTCGCTCAGCACCGGCATCTCCACGAGGCAGGGCGGACACCAGGTGGCCCAGAAGTTCACCACGACCACCTTCCCTTTCAAGACGGAAAGACTGGCCTCGCCGCCGTCCAGGACCGGCAGGTTGAAATCAGGCGCGGCGACGCCTTCCTTCAGCATGAGGTGGGCCTCAATGGCCTTCAATTCGGCGACGACGGCCGCCCGTACGCGGGGAACCATGTTCGGGGTGACCTGGATCCCGAGCTCATTGTATACGGCCATGGCCGTTTCCGGACCGAAGTTCGGCTTGCCGGCCTTGGACTCCGAGACCTGCTTCATGATGTAGGCGACAATCTTCTGCTCGTCGTCGGTCAGGGGCTCCTGGCCCCGGTCCGCGGTCTGCGCCTGTACGTTGGTAAGGACGAAGGCCGCGGCAAACATTGCGCTCAAAAACGTTGTGTATATTCTTCTCACGCTTCCCTCCCGTTCAGCAGGTCCTATTCTACTCCATGACGTGCCTTGTTAACTTCTATACCCGGAATCGCCGTGGAGCGGGCACTTGGATCGGCGAATCCGACCCGGGTCCGGGCACGGGCATCTCAGGTCTTGCTGCCCGCCTTCTCGGTCTTGGCCGCTTTCTTGAGCAGTTCGTTGAAATTCATCTCGAAATTCGCCAGGTCGCTGCGGTCCACGATCGTGGCGGCCGCCACCCCCACGGCGATGGCCACAGCTTCCCGGACCTCCGCGCCGTCGGCGCCGTACTTCATGGCCTTCTTGAGATGGCCTTCCAGGCAGTTCTGGCATCCGGCGCTCAGCGAGGCGGCGATGGCGATCAGTTCCTTGGTCTTGTTATCGAGCGCCGTGCCCTCCCGGTAGGTCTCCCGGTAGAAATCGAAGTAGATTTCCTTCATCCGTTCTTCCAGCAACTCGTATGACCTCAGCACTTTGCCCACGTGTGTATCCTCCGGAACCCGGCGCCGATGCGAAGACGCCATCATTCTGTCAAAATATCAAAAGCGATCCGGCTGCCATCCTGCCCATCTGAATCCATTGGAGTATTCAAAAACAGCGCCGGGATTATTCAAACTTAAACCCGGACGCCGTTACAGACATACTAAGCCGTTGCCGCCTCCCGCGCAATCTGATTCCGCGCCGCCCCGGGCCACTCCCACCTGCCCGGAACGGACCGTTCACGATACTTCCGGATGGAAATACCGGTATACCTTACGTGCCGCGTCTCTGCCCACGCCCTGGACCGTCCTGAGTTCCTCCTCGGTGCATTTCCGGATGTTCTCCACGGAGCCGAGCGCCAGGATCAACTGCTGTTTCCGTTTCGGTCCCACCCCGGGTATGTTGTCCAGTTCCGAACGGATCATACGCCTTCCCCGTTGCTGCCGGTGAAAGGTCACGGCGAAACGGTGAGCTTCATCCCGGGCCTGCATGAGCATCTTCAGGGCCGGGGAGGACCGGGGAACGAGGATCGGTTCGGACTGACCCGGACGGAAGACTTCCTCCAGGCGTTTCGCCAGGCCGATGACGGGCAGGTCGACCAGGCCCAGTTCGTTCAGGACCTGCCGCACGCTGGAGAGTTGTCCCTTGCCGCCGTCGATGAGCACGAGGTCCGGAAGGGGTTTGTTCTCGTCGATCAGCCGACGGTACCGCCGGCCGACCACTTCCTGCATCATGGCGAAATCATTGGGCCCGATCACGTCCCTGACCTTGAATTTCCGGTAGTCCGACTTGCGGGGCCGGCCGTCCACGAAGCAGACCATGGAGGCCACCGGGTCCGAACCCTGAATGTTGGAGATGTCGAAGGTCTCGACGCGTCTCGGCGGCACCTCGAGTCCGAGGATTTCCTGCAGGGATCCCACAGAGGCGGGGATGCTTCGGCGAACCCTGGCTTCGGCCCGTTTCAACGCGTGGGTGTTCAGCTGCAGTTCGGCGTTCTGCACGGCAAGCCGGACCATGGCGGCCTTGTCGCCCCGGCGGGGCACGGCGATTTCGACCCTGGATCCACGCTGCCGGGCCATCCATTCCCGGAACGTATCCATGCCGTCCGGTTCGCCGCACAGCAGGATCTCGTCGGGCCAGAGCTGCGCGGCGAGGTAGTACTGGGTCAGGAAGGCGCCCAGCGTCTCCGGTTCAGTCGACTCCTCCGGCGCCGTCAGGAAGAAGTGCTCCTTGCCCAGCAGCTTGCCCTCCCTGACCTGCAGGACCGCCCCGCACACGTCGGTTCCGTTCCTTGCGAGCCCGATGATGTCCCGGTCCACTTCCCTGCTCGAAAAAGCCCGCTGGCGGATCGTCGTCTTCTCGATGGCGACGATCTGGTCGCGAATGCGCCCCGCCCGTTCGAACTGCAACTGCTCCGATGCCCGCGCCATGCGTTCTTTCAGCTGATTCAGCAGGTCCTTGGTCCTGCCGGTGAGGAACTGGCACACCTGCTCGATGATCTCGCCGTAGCCCTCCTCGCCGATGTGGCCCTTGCACGGTCCGGGACAGCGGTCGATGTAGTAATCGAGGCAGGGCCGGTCCATGGACGGCCACGCCTTCGCGCTGGGACAGGTGCGAAGCGGGAAGACCTTCCGGACCAGGTCGATCGTCCTTCGCATGGCCTTCACGTTGGTGTAGGGGCCGAAGTACCGGGCCCCGTCCTGCCGGACGTTGCGCGTAACGACGACCCGCGGAAAGGCCTCGTTGGTCACCATGATGAAGGGAAAGGACTTGTCGTCCCGCAGCATCACGTTGTACTTCGGCTTGTGTTCCTTGATGAGATGGTCTTCCAGGAGCAGCGCGTCGACCTCAGACTCGGTGGCCACGTAGTCGAAGTCACGGATCCGGCTGGCCAGGGCGACGGCCTTGGGCGCCGTGAGACGGGTTTTCTGGAAATAGGAACGGATCCGCTGCCGCAGCGCGCGGGTCTTGCCCACGTAGATGATGCGCGACCGGGCGTCTTTCATCAGGTACACGCCCGGTTTGCCGGGGAGCGACTTGAGCTTCTTTTCGATTTCCGTCGGTTCGACAGTCATGGGCAGGGTCGTACGTCATGTGGGTTCATCGGCGGCACAGGCATTCCAGCCACCCGTGGGTTGCCTGGCAACGGCATGCGCCCGCCCGAGGGATGCCTGGCGCATGCAGACCTGGCAACTCCCGCGCCATTAGATCAATTTAACCTTGACTTCCGACGGCTCGCCAGCTAATTTGATGCTGATTTCAACAGGACTCTGCGAGCCGAAAGACCGGCCGCATCGCAGCAGGCCGTATCGGCCCGGCCGGGACGCCGTGTGGCGTTTTGACGATAAAGTGCATTTAAGGGAGTAAAAGTTGCCTACCCTCGTTTCATCCAAAAAGCGTTTGCGCCAGGAAAGCGTGCGTCAGCGGCGAAACGCCACGGTCAAGTCCGCCCTCCGAACCGCCATCAAGCGCCTGCGCGAGAACACGGAGACCGAAGCGGCGCCCGGGCTACTCGGACAGGCCTGTTCCAAACTGGATAAAGCCGTCAAGCGCGGCGTGATGCACCGGCGGACCGCCGCCCGCATCAAGTCCAGGCTGACGAAACAGGCCAACTGAGCGTGTAACTTGTTCCCGGGTATCTGCCCGGGCCGGCCGGACGGACGGACGCACGTCCATCTTCCCGCTATTCCGCCTGTCCGGCCTCCATGGCCACTTGCCGGTCTTCCACTGATTCCGCGTACGTCAATGCGGCCTGCACCAGGCCTCTGAACAAGGGGTGGGGTCTGTAGGGACGGCTGGTCAATTCGGGGTGGAACTGGGTTCCTACGAAGAAGGGGTGCGTGGGGATTTCCAGGATCTGCATGATCTCCTCGTCGGGCGTCATGCCGGAGAACACCATGCCCTTGTGCTCGATGAGTTCCCGGTACTGGTTGTTGAACTCGTACCGGTGGCGGAACCGTTCGACGGCCGATTCCGATCCGTAGCAGCGGTGGGCTTCCGTGCCGGCTTTCACTTTCACTTCGTGTCCTCCGAGCCGCATCGTGGCCCCCATGCCGGTGAGCTTCCGCTGGTCGGGCAACAGGTAGATGACCGGCGTTTCCGCCTCCGCGTCGAATTCGGCGTGGGCGGCCTCCAGCATCCCGCACTGGTTGCGCGCGAACTCCACCACGGCCAACTGGAAGCCGTAGCACAGGCCCAGGAACGGCAACCCGTTCTCCCTGGCGTATTGAATGAACCGGATCTTGCCCTCGGTGCCCCGCTCGCCGAAGCCGCCGGGCACGATGATACCGGAAATCCCGTCCAGCATGCCCTCGTCCAGCGGCTGATCACTCGAGAAATCCGTCGTGTCGATCCATTCGGTGGAGATCTCCGCGCCCACGCTGACCTTGCTGTGGTCCAGGGCGTTCAGGATGCTCACGTAGGAATCGTGCAGGGCCGTGTATTTCCCAGTGATGGCGATACGTATTTCTGGATGGCTTCCGGACAGGTACTTCAGGTAGATGTCGAATATCCGGGGCCGCTGGTCGGTACGTTGCGGGAGGTTGACGTTGAGCTTGTCGGCGACGATCTGCACCGTCTCCTGGCGGTCGAGCAGGGTCGGCACCCGGTAGATGGAATCCGTGTCCGGGCTGCTGACCACGCGGTCCTCGGCGATGTTGCAGAAGAGGCTGATCTTCTGGCGGACGCTCTTGTTCAGGGGTATGGCCGAGCGGCACACCACGATATCGGGCTGGATGCCCAGCTGCAGCAGCGCCTTGACGCTGTGCTGCGTGGGCTTGGTCTTCAGTTCCCCGGCGGACTCGTTATAGGGCACCTGCGTGACGTGGACCGACATGACGTTGTCCCGTCCCTCGTCGTAGAGCATCTCGCGGGCGGCCTCGATGAAATGGATGTTCTCGATATCCCCGACGGTACCGCCGATCTCGACGACCAGGATGTCGTAGGGTCCCTCGTGGGCCTTGGTCCGGATCAGGTTCTTGATCTCGCCCGTCACGTGGGGGACGACCTGCACGTCCCGTCCCAGGTACTCGCCCCGCCGCTCCTTGTCGAGAATGATGCGGTACACTCGTCCCGACGTGATGTAGTTGTTCCGGTTCAGGTTATCGTCGAGGAAGCGCTCGTAGGTGCCCAGGTCCATGTCGCATTCGGTGCCGTCCTCGAGCACGAACACTTCCCCGTGGCGGTAGGGGTTGATGGTGCCGGCGTCCTGGTTCAGGTAGCCGTCGATCTTGATCTGGGAGACCGTGAATCCGTAATGCTTGAGCAGGTGTCCGAGGGAGGCGCTGAAGACGCCTTTGCCCACGCCGGACATGACGCCGCCGGTGACGAAGATGTACTTGGTCCGGCCGATGCGGTAATCGGTGGGGAAGAATTCGATGGCCTCGGACTCTACGGTCCTGGCGCTGTGGGCGTCCAGGTCGACTTCATCAAAAAACACATCGTCGCTATAGTCCGGGGCGCCGGCCAAAGACTCGCTCCTTTTACAGGATGTCGGATTTGAATGAGGCCGCACCTAAGATAGGGCGGGCGAGGCGACATCGCAATACAATTATATGAGAACTCCTGTATCAGTAGTCCTATCAGTATTCCCCGATCCACTTGCCCCTCAGCTCATCCAGCGTTCCCTTCTGCTTCATCTGGTACAGCCACAGGTTCAGGAAGTTGATGAAGGACTGATCGTCGCGGACGGTCATGTAGCCGAGGTCTTCGCGGGTCAGCGGCTTGTCCGGATCGAGGGCGTAAAGCACGGGATTCTGTCTCGCGTAGATCACCGCTTCCACGTTGTCCGTGAACATGACGTCCACTTTGCCCGACGCCACGGCCGGCTGTACGTCCAGGTTGTTCTCGAACATGACGATCGTGGCCTGACGGATGTTGGCGCGTACATAGGCTTCGTTGGTCCCGCCGAAATTGGCGCCGATCCGGACGCCGGGCTTGTCGATGTCCTGAAGGCTCCTGTAACGCTCGCGGTCGGCCTTCCGGATGAGCGGCGACTTACCGATGGTTACGTACGGATCGGTGAGGGCCAGGTCTTTCTGCCGCTTCAGCGTCCGGGTAATGCCGCCCATGGCCAGGTCGAACCGGTTGTTCAGGGTGTCGTCGGAGAGGTTGCTCCAGGTCGTGGACACGAACCGGACGGTGACGCCGAGGGCTTCGCCGAGCAGTTGCGCCGCGTCGATGTCCATGCCCTCGTAGGTACCGGTCTCCGGATTCAGATAGGTGAATGGCTTGTAGTCGCCGGTCGTCCCGACCCGGATCTCGCCCCGTTCCTGGATCCTGTCCAGCAGGGAGGTCTGGGCGTGTACATGCGCCGGAACGGCGCCCAGGCAGACAATCAGAAAAAGCGTCGGGATAGCGCGTATATGGAAAGTCTTCATTGATCACTCCAGTACGGTATGATTCGCTGGCGGAACTTCATACGACCTGCGGATGCGGCCGTCGGTGGTTTATACCGCTTCCCGACACGCGTGTCAATGCATCTTGACAGCCCCACGCAGGGCTTCTACCTTGAAATCGCATTCGACGCAATCAACAAAACTCGTGACATTCCCATCTGTCCACCCGTTGGATATCCGGTCCAACCGGGTGAACCGGATTCCCGTCACTTCGGTCCAGACCCCTTCAGGCCATGTCACCAGCCTCCGCCAGTACGATACGGACATCGGCTACCGCGCTGTTCATCATTCTGATCATTACTCCCTTCGTCCTCGACCGGTGGCTGTCGCGCGAGACTGGCGTACGCCAGCCAGCCGTACGCGAGACGGCCGTACGCGAGACGGCCGTACGCGAGACGGACGCCGTAAACCCGGGACGGTACGGGTTCCAGTTGACCGATGCGACGGCGGCAGCCGGCATTGACTTTGTCCATGCGAAACCGGTACTCGATCCGAAGCTCGATCCGATCATGCCTCATATCTCGGCCCTCGGGGCATCCGTCTCGGTCGTGGATTTCGACAACGACGGGTGGCAGGATCTGTACGCGACCAGCAGCCGGAAGGGTACGCCGAACGCCCTTTACCGGAACCTGGCCGACGGAAGCTTCGCGGAGGTTGCCGGGGAAGCCGGCCTGGCCGATGTGAACGGGGACGGCGGCGTGTCCATGGGATCGGTATGGGGGGATTACGACAACGACGGATACGAGGACGTTTTCATCTACATGTGGGGCCGGCAGCGCTTGTACCGGAACCTGGGCGACGGTACCTTCGAGGACGCGACCCGCGCCGCCGGGCTCGACCGGTGGATGAACGCCAACAGCGCGGTGTGGATCGACGTCGACAGGGATGGCCTGATCGATCTCTACGTGGGCGGTTATTTCTCGGAAGTCCATGATCTGTGGCAGGTTACGACCACGCGTATCATGCAGGTAAGTTTCGAATACGCCAACAACGGCGGCCACAATTACCTCTACCTGAACCGGGGAAACGGCCGCTTCGAGGACGTGACGGATGCGTACGGGGCGGACTGCACGCGGTGGACCATGTCCGTCGGCGCGGCGGATCTGAACGGGGACGGATGGCCCGATCTGTACCTGGCCAATGATTACGGTCCAGAGGTGCTCTTCCTCAATATCGAAGGGAAGCGTTTCGAGCAGCCCGCCGGGACCACACTGGAAGAGACCTCCAAGAGCGGCATGAACGTGGCCTTCGGCGATCTGTACAATGACGGACGCGCGGACGTATACGTGACGAATATCTCGAAGCGTGGCTACCTGTTCCAGGGGAACAATCTACGCCGCAACCTGATCGCGGAAAATGGACGGATGCTCAACATCGCGGAGGGTGAAATCGCCGACGCGGGCTGGGCCTGGGGCGCGCAGTTCGGGGACCTGAACAACGACGGTTTCGTGGATCTGTTCGTTACCAACGGTTTCGTAACGGCCGATCCGGAGGAGGACTACTGGTACGAGATGTCGCGGGTCGCCATGGGCAACAACAACATCTTCCAGGACGTGAGGAACTGGGCGCCCATGGGCGATCAAAGCCTTTCGGGTTTCGAGCGGTCCAGGCTGTATCTGAACGACGGCACCGGGCGCTTCTACGACGTGGCGGAATCCGTCGGCGTAAACGACCGGTACGACGGCAGAGGGGTCGCCTTGGCCGACCTGTTCAACCGGGGTGTGCTCGACGTGGTGGTGGCCAACCAGGACGGTCCCCTGGTCCTGTATAAGAATGACGTCGAGCAGGAGAACGCGTGGATTGCCTTCGAGCTGAAGGGCATAAGCAGCAACGCGAGCGCCGTCGGCGCGGAGGTCCGGGTGTTCCGGGACGGCCGGCAGCAGCTTCAGGTCGTGACGGCGGGCGCGAGTTTCGCCGCCCAGAGCCAGCGGAGACGGCACTTCGGCCTGGGGGCCGCCACGGAGATCGAACGGGTCGAAATACGCTGGCCGGGCGGGACGGTGCAGACGCTGGAGCGTCCCGAAATCAACCGACTGCACACCGTGACGGAACCGGAGGAATGATGGACGTAACGAAGGCCGCGACGGCTGAATCCGGCGCGGGACCGCCGCCGGGACCGCCGAAAGGCCCGGGACTACAGATCGACCCGCGGTACCTGTCCTCCGGCCTGATCACCCTGATCCTGGTCTTCGGCCAGCTATACGTGGGATTCCTCCACGACCTGTCGCAACTGTTCACGGCGATCGCCGTGGCCCTGGCGGCGGAACTGGCCCTGGGCCGCCTGCTGACGGGCCGGTGGCTCAACCCCGCCAGCGCGTACATCACCGGGATCAGCTGCGGAATCCTGCTGAGGTCGCTATCCCTGTGGCCCTATGCCATCGCCAGCCTGCTATCCATCCTGTCGAAATACGTCCTCCGCTTCAGGGGCCGGCACCTGTGGAATCCATCCAACCTGGGCATCTGCGTAGTGCTCTTCGCGGCGCCGGGGACCGTGGCCGCCCTGAGCGAGCAGTGGGGCAACGACCTCTGGGCCATGGCCGTGATCTGGGTGCTGGGTTCGGTCATCCTCTGGCGGGCGAAGCGGTTTCACGTTACCTTCACCTACGCCGCGTCCTTCGTCGCGCTCGCTTACGTGCGGTCCATCATCACCGGAACCCCGTTCCTGTCCGAAGTCGCGCCCATCACCGGCCCCATGTACCAGCTTATGGCCTTCTTCATGGTGACGGACCCCGCCACGTCCGTCTCCTTGCGCAACGGCCGCATCGGGGTGGCATTTCTGGTGGCGCTGGCGGAAACAGTACTGCGGCTCTACGAAATCGTGAACGCGCCGTTGTACGCGCTGTTCCTGGTGGGACCGGCGGCGAAAATACTTGATTTGAAACGTTCGGCCTGACCGAAAGGGAGATCACCATGGCCCTAAGGATAGGCATCGTCGGCGTGGGCGGCATCGCGCACTGCCACGGCAGGGCGGCCTGCGAAGCGCCCGAAGCGGAATTAGCCGCGATCTGCGATGTCTCCGGGGAGGCGGTGGACCGGTTCGGCGAGACCTTCGGCGTCTCCCGGCGCTACACCGACCTGGAGCGCATGTTGCAGGAAGAGGAAATCGACATCCTCTCAGTCTGTACCTGGGGCGATTCCCACGCGGATCTCAGTATCCGGGCCGCGCGGACCGGCCGGGTCAGGGCGATTCTCTGCGAAAAACCCATCAGTTCGACGGCGGCCGAGTGCGAAGCCATGATCGAATCCGCGCGGGACCGCGGCGTCCTGCTCGCCGAGGCCTTCAAGTTCCGCCATCACCCGTGCCATATCAGGGCGAAGGAACTCGTCGACGCCGGCGAAATCGGCCAGGTCAAATTGATCCGCAGCACCTTTACGGCCGCGGTCGATCCCGGCAACCTGAGGCCGGATTACAACTGGCGGTTCAACAGGGCCAAGCGCGGCGGCGCCACCTACGACCTGGGCTGCTACTGCATACACCACGCCCGGTTCATCACGGGCAGCGAACCAGAACGGGTCCATGCGCGCGGCCACTACGGCCAGCGGTCCCGTGTGCCCGAGTCCGTCCTGGCGCAATTCGAGTTCCCCGATGAGATCAGCGCACAATGCGCCTTTTCCTTTCGGTTCCATAGTTCCCAGGAGTTCGAGGTGTACGGTACGGACGGCTACATGCGGATGGACATGGCGTGGAACAACGAAGATCACCCGGTGGCGCTGGAAATCCGAAAAAACGACGGGGAAGAAAGAACCATCCGGTTCGCCCCGGTCTTTCAATTCACCAATCAACTGCGGCACCTTGGCGACTGTCTCGAATCCGGCCGGCCGCACCGGATTCCGCCGGAGAACAGCCTGGGCAACATGCGGGTCATCGACGCCGTGCACGAATCCATTGACGCGGGACGGCCCGTGGATTTGAATCCCGGCTAGTTCCCCGGGCGCACACTTCACACCCTACGGAGGAGGGCATCGAGCAATGAGAATCAACCTGACCAGCGTCGCGGTTGATGACCAGCAGAAGGCGCTTCGCTTTTACACGGAAACCCTTGGCTTCCAGTTGAAGCACAATATACCCCTTGGAGAACACGCCTGGATCACCGTGGTTTCCAAGGAAGATCCTGATGGGACGGAGTTGGCGCTCGAGCCTGATGTCCATCCCGCGGTGCGTCCGTTCAAGAAGGCCCTTGTGGAGGACGGCATCCCCTGGACTGCCTTCTCAGTCGACGACGTCGCAGCTGAACACGAACGTCTCGAGGCAAAGGGCGTGCGGTTCGTACAGCCGCCAACGGATGCCGGGACCGTTGTTATCGCCGCCTTCGACGATACATGCGGCAACTTGATTCAGATTATGGAGGAGAAAGATCAGTCGTGACGATCGCATAGCGCCGTCGACCATCCTGGTCCACGGGCATGATGCTCGATTTAACGGAGGAACATGATGCTCAGGAACATCCTCGCGGCCATCGTCGGCTATGTTGCCATGGCCGCCGTACTCTTCGTACTCTTCTCGCTGCTGTGGGTGGCGGTAGGACCCACGCACGCCTTCCAGCCGGGTTCGTGGGAAGTACCCGTCGGCTGGGCGCTCGGTTCGCTCGCGCTGGGGTTCGTGGGGGCGTGTGCCGGTGGAAAAGTCTGTGTCAGGATCGCGCACGATGCCAGGGCTGCCATGATCCTGATCGGCCTCGTGATCGTGTTCGGGGTGGTGAGGGCCCTGACGCCGGTGGAGATGCCGGCAGGACCGCGTCCCGACGATGTGTCGCTGATGGAGGCGACTGCGGGTGCTGTTCATCCGGCATGGTTCAACTGGCTTAACCCGCTGATCGGGGCCGTGGGTGTCTGGTTCGGATCGCGGAAGTCTCGCGCGTAGCAATCAACCCGCAGCATTCATTAGGATTACCAACGTTCTATCGTCCGGACCCGGATACCAGGAACGGTTCGTGCCATGAACCTCGAAGAAATGACCCTCGGCGTCGAGGAAGAATACCAGATCATCGATCCCGAGTCGCGGGAATTGACCTCCTACATCTCCGAGTTTCTCGAAAAGGGGAAGCGGGTCTTCCGCGACCAGGTCAAGCCGGAATTCCTTCAGTCCCAGGTGGAAATGGGTACCGAGGTCTGCAGGGACATCAAGGAAATCCGGAGGGAGATCGCCCGGCTTCGGAGCATGGTGTCCGAAATCGCGGAAAAGAGCGGCCACCGGATCGTTGCGGCCGGCACCCATCCCTTTTCCCGCTGGCAGGAGCAGGAAATCACCGAGAAAGACCGGTACCGCAGCCTTGTCGACGACCTGCAGTATGTCGCCCGCCGCCTGCTCATCTTCGGCATGCACATCCACGTCGGCATACCCGATCGGGAACTGCGCATCGACACCATGAACCAGATCGGTTATTTCATGCCCCACATCCTGGCCCTTTCTTCTTCGTCCCCCTTCTGGATGGGAGACAACACGGGGCTCAAATCCTACCGGAGCATCGTGTTCTCCGAGTTGCCCAGGACCGGCATTCCGGATCGTTTCGACTCGGCCGACGAGTACGATCACTTCGTCCAGACGATGATCAAGACCGGTTGCATGGACGAGCCCACGAAGATCTGGTGGGACGTGCGGCCCCATCCCCGATTCCCCACGCTGGAGCTGCGGATCTGCGACTGCATCACCGAAATCGACGAAGTGGTGGCCATCGTGGCCCTGGTCAGGGCGGTGGCGGCCAAGCTGATCCGGCTGCGCCGCGAGAACCAGTCATGGCGGTACTACCGGCGCGACCTGGTGGCCGAGAACAAGTGGCGCGCCATCAAGGACGGGCTGGACGGGAACCTGGTCGACTTCGGCAAGGAAGAGGAGGTGCCCCTGCGATTCCTCATCGAGGAACTGCTTGATATCGTGGACGACGTCGTGGATCCACTCGAGGTCCGAGAGGAGATCGAGTACATCCGGGTCATGCTCGAGCGTGGAAGCAGCGCGGACCGGCAACTCAGAACCTATGGGGAAACCGGTGATCTGAAGGCGGTCGTAGACCAGCTCGCCGAAGAGACGGTGACGGGATTGTGATCGGGACGTGATCTTCCGTATGAACCGAATGATCTGTTCGTGAACCACTGACGCCCGCAACTTTCTAGCTTCTTTGTTCTGATGTATACAGTGAGACGAGTGCACCTCGTGCCTTCCCGTTCCAGACCAAACATCCTTTGGATCTCCTTTGAAGACACTGGTCCTTACTACGGCTGTTACGGCGACCCGGTAGCCCGTACGCCGAACGTGGACCGCTTCGCGGCCCAGGGTTGCCGGTGGACGCGCTGCTTCTCCACGTCGGGGGTATGCGCACCGGCCCGTTCGGCGATCATTACCGGGATGTACGCCATCTCCATCGGCACGCACCACATGCGGACCACCCACGTACACGCCGATACCCCGGAGATGCCCACGCCCTATTCCGCGGTTCCGCCCCATTACGTCAAGTGCTTCACCGAATACCTGCGGGCGGCGGACTACTACTGCACGAACAATTTCAAGACCGACTACCAGTTCGAACCGCCGCTCACGGCCTGGGACGATCTGGGAAAGGATGCCCACTGGCGCAACCGGCCCGATCCGGAACAGCCGTTTTTCGCGGTCTTCAATCTCATGCGCAGCCACGAGAGCGGGATGTGGCCGGAAAAGTGCCCGTCACCGGAATTCGACCCCGGCGACATCCAGCCACCGCCCCACCTGCCCGACACGCCGGTGGTGCGGGAAGCCCTTGCCCGCATGTACACCCACATCGCCCACAACGACCGGGAATTCGGTACCCTTCTGGGTCAGTTGGAAGCAGACGGGCTCACTGACCAGACCTACGTCTTCAACTGGAGCGACCACGGCCCCCTGCCCCGGGGCAAGCGCTGGCCCTACGACGCGGGAATCCATGTGCCGCTCATCGCGCGGGGACCGGACCTGGAAGCAGGGCGGGTATGCGAAAACCTCGTCAGCACGGTCGACCTCGGCCCCACGATGCTGTCCCTGGCCGGCGTCGAAATCCCGCACCATGTCCATGGCCGGGCTTTTCTGGGGGAGCAGGCCCGCCCGGCGCGCGAATACGTCTTCGCCAGCCGCGATCGCCACGATGTGTCCTACGACATGGTCCGGGCCGTTCGTGACGGGCGGTACAAGTACATCCGCAACTACCGGCCGGACCTGCCCTACCTTTCCTGGATCCCCTACCGCAACCGCCATCCGATCATGCAGGAAATCTGGCGGCTGCACCTGGAAGGCGGTCTGGACGAGGCGCAGTCGGCCCTGTTCCGGTACCCCAGGCCCGTGGAGGAGTTCTACGACACGGCGGACGATCCCCATGAGGTACACAACCTGGCGGCCGACCCCCGGGTCCGAGGCGACCTGGAGCGGATGCGCGGGGCGCTCGACGCCTGGCTCGAGGAAGTGGGCGACCTGGGCCGGATTCCAGAGAGCGAGATGGTTGATAACTGGTATCCCGCCGGCTGCCAACCCGAGACCGCCCCCGTGGTCTGCGTGCCCATATGCGCTGAAAGTCCCGGGATTGACCCGGCGCTGGAAGGCGGCTCCTATGAAGGACCCGTGCTGCTGCAGCTTCACTGCGCCACGCAAGGCGCGTCCATCGCCTACACGCTCCAGACGGAAGATGACCCCCACTGGCTGTTGTACACCGAACCGCTGCGCCTGGAAGCCGGCGAGTACCATGTGAGGGCGCGGGCCATACGCATCGGGTACCGGGAAAGCCCCGAGACCCGGGCGAGATTCGTGGTTCGGGAAACGTGAACGGCGCAATAGCGTAAGACGG
This sequence comes from bacterium, assembly GCA_965207085.1. Lineage (GTDB taxonomy): Bacteria > JAAXHH01 > JAAXHH01 > JAAXHH01 > JAAXHH01 > JAAXHH01. The sequence goes on from CBDBLQ010000002.1 coordinate 2,559,162, forward strand.
GCCGATGCCTTGTTGCGCTAAGGCCCCAGACTTCAAAGGGGTTGACCATCGGGCTGCGAATCATTAAGAAAATACAGGTACGAATTGTGACGTTTACGATTCGTGACGTTTGAGGTGTTCCGAACCCGGAGACCGGCCATGGACCCTTCCTGTCTCGCCAACCGTCTGACGGACGAAGAGCGGAAACGCTTCGATGAACAGGGTTATTTCATCGTGGAGAACGTCCTGCCGGGTGACATGGTCGAAGCACTGGACCGGATCGCGGACCGCATCGACGCGGAACGCCGCCCGAACATGGGGGGCAGTCCCTACAGTATCAAGAACCACTTCGACATCATCGGACGGGACGACCTGCTGCTTGAACTGCTCGACTGGCCGAAGACCTTTCCCAAGGTCTGGGGCATACTCGGGTGGCACATCCAGTTGTACCATTCCCACTTAATCGTTTCGCCGCCGTCGCCGGCGGATCAGAAGCCCAAAAAACGACGCCTGGGCTGGCACCAGGACAGCGGCAGGCTCAATATCGACCTGGAGACCACGCCCCGTCCGCGCGTGTCGCTGAAAGTGGCCTTCTTCCTGAGCGACTGCACGGCGACTGACCGGGGCAACTTCCACGCCATTCCGGGCAGCCACCGGCGCGAAGCGATCGAGTTTCCCGATCAGGCCGATCGGGATCCGGAAGGCGCCGTTCCGATCCGGGCCGCGGCCGGCGACGCCGTGTTTTTCGATCGCCGTCTCTGGCACGCATCCGGAATCAACTATTCCGAAATCACCCGAAAAGTGCTGTTTTACGGCTACAGTTACCGCTGGCTGCGTCCCCGGGACAACATGACGGTGGATCACTACATGGACCGCAGCGACCCCATCCGCAGGCAGCTACTGGGCGCAGGACCTTCGGGCGGCCATGGCTATACCTCGCCCCTGCCCGAAGACATACCCCTGCGCGAATGGATCGCTGAACATGCAGGCCGGGAGTCCGTGGTAAACTGAGCAAGGCGATCAGTACATTGCCCGATTCATCAGAGACCCTGGCGGAACAGCAGGCCCTGCTCGACCGGATCGCCGAAGCCGTGGTGGCGCGCGAGCTCACCGCGCCCGCGGTCCTCTTCCTGGAATCCATGAAACCTCTCTCGTTTCTGGGCGGCCAGTTCATGGCTTTCCTGAGCCCCTTCATTCACATGGTGGTGGACGCATCGGACTACGACAGGATCGCCGAGGCCATCGAGCGCCGGGAGAACGTGGAGTTCCTGATCCAGCGCATAGAGCATCACGCCTCCGGGGCGGATGACACGGCAAACTGACTCCATGTCCCTACCAACAGAAATCAACGTCATCCTGGCCACGGACTGCGGCAGTACGACCACCAAGGCCATCCTGATCGAGCGACGCGACGACGCCTTCCGTCTCGTCGTTCGCGGCGAGGCGCCGACGACCGTGGAAGCGCCCTTCGAGGACGTCACGCGGGGCGTCCTCAACGCGGTGCGCGAGGTGGAGGAGCAGTCCGGCCGCGAGATCCTCGACGGAGACCGGATCGTGTCGCCCGCCGAGGGTGGCCGCGGGGTGGACATCTACGTCTCGACGAGCAGCGCCGGCGGCGGGCTCCAGATGATGGTGGCCGGCGTGGTCAAGAGCATGACCGCGGAAAGCGCGGAACGGGCGGCTCTCGGCGCGGGCGCCATCGTCATGGAAACCCTGGCGTCCAACGACGGGCGTCTGCCCCACGAGCGCATCGAACGCATACGCCAGCTCCGTCCGGACATGATCCTGCTCTCCGGCGGGATAGACGGCGGCACGAAGTCCCACGTGGTCGAGATGGCCGAACTGATCGCCGCGGCGGACCCGAGACCCCGGCTGGGCAGCGGCTACGATCTGCCGGTGATCTACGCCGGGAACGCCGACGCCCGCGAAGACATTTCCCGGATCCTTGCCGAACGGACGGAACTCAGCCAGGTGGACAACCTGCGGCCCGTGCTCGAAGCGGAGCACCTGGGACCCGCCCGGGAGCAGATCCACACCCTGTTCATGGAACACGTGATGGCCCAGGCGCCCGGATACGGCGACCTGATGGCGTGGACCCACGTGCCGATCATGCCCACGCCCGGCGCCGTGGGACGGATGGTGCGGGTCGTCGCGGAACGAAGTGGCATCGACGTGCTCGGGGTTGATATCGGCGGAGCGACCACTGACGTGTTCTCGGTCTTCGGCGGCGCGTTCAACCGGACCGTCAGCGCCAATCTCGGCATGAGCTACAGCATTTCCAACGTGTTGACGGAGGCGGGCCTGGAGGCCATCGCGCGGTGGCTGCCCTTCGAGATGGCCGATGCGGACCTGAAGGACCGCCTGGGCAACAAGATGATCCGTCCCACCAGCATCCCCCAGACCATGGAGGAGCTGATCATCGAGCAGGCCGTGGCCCGCGAGGCCCTGCGGCTGGCCTTCGAGCAGCACAGGAATTTCGCCGTCGAGCTGAAGGGCGTGCAGCAGCTCCGAACGATATCGGACACCTTCGACCAGCAGACGGGCGGCCGGACCCTGGTCGACCTGATGAACCTGGACCTGGTCATCGGCAGCGGGGGCGTGCTCTCCCATGCACCGATCCGGTCGCAGGCCGCGCTGATGATGGTGGACGCCTTCCAGCCCGAGGGCATCACGAACCTGGCGGTGGACAGCATCTTCATGATGCCCCACCTGGGCGTGCTTTCGACCGTGCATGAAACGGCCGCGCTGGAGGTCTTCGACCGGGATTGCCTCGTCCATCTCGGTCCGTGCGTGGCGCCCGTTGGCACCGGATCGCCCGGCGCCCCGTGCGCGACCGTCAAAGCGAGGTCGGACGACGCGGAATGGACCCACGAGGCCGCCGTGGGCGAACTGGCAGCGATTCCGGCCGGGGAGGCGGAGGAGGTCGCCCTGGAGGTCGTGCCCGCCCGCGGGTTCGACGCCGGCGCCGGACGGGGCGTGACCGTCGCCCGTGCCGTGCGGAACGGCCCCCTCGGCGTGATCATCGACACCCGAGGCAGGCCGCTTCAACAGCCGGAGGATGTGGCCGAAAGGGTGGAGACGCTGCAGAGGGATTACCGCGCACTCGACCTCTATCCGGAGCCAGGCTGATGGCCCACGCCTATACATCCGGCCTGCGGGTATCCCCCCGGACCGTCGTTGCCAGGACGCGCCGCCTGCCCCTGAGCGGCCAGGTGCTGGTGGAAGTCGGCGACCGGGTACGGCCCGACACGGTGGTCGCCGAAACCTATCTGCCCGGCCCGGTGCACAACGTCAATGTCGCCAATGCCCTGGCCGTCGCACCGGAGGAAGTGCCGGGCTGCATGCTTAAGCAACGGGACGAACCGGTGGAGAAAGGCGAGTTGATCGCCGAATCCAGGGGGATCTTCGGTCTGTTCAAGTCCAGCGTCCGGTGTCCCGAAAGCGGCGCCATCGAAATGGTCTCGGAAGTGACCGGCCAGGTGCTCATCCGGGAACCGTCGACGCCGGTGCGGATCAACGCATACCTCGACGGCACGGTCACCGAAACACTGCCGGGGGAGGGCGTCGTGGTGGAAACGGCCGGCGCCTGCATTCAGGGGATCTTCGGCGTAGGGGGCGAAACGCACGCGCCGATCATCCAGATCGTCCAATCGCCCGAAGACGAGGTTACCGGTGAGATGATCGATGACCGCCTGCGGGACCGCATCGTCTGCTGCGGATCCATAATCACCCTTGACGCGTTGCGTAAGTTGATAGAGGTTGGCGTGTCCGGCGTGGTCGTGGGCGGCATGCGGTACCACGATATCGGCGACCTCCTGGGATACCAGATCGGTGTCGCGGTGACCGGCGGGGAAGACATCGGACTGACCATGATCGTCACCGAAGGTTTCGGACGGCTGCCCATGGCAGAACGCACCTTCGAACTGCTCCGTTCCATGCAGGACCGCGAAGCTTCCCTGAGCGGCGCCACGCAGATCCGGGCCGGCGTGATTCGTCCCGAGATCATCATCAGATACGACGGCGACGAGGCATCTGCTGATCAGGCCTCCTCGGATCGTGCGGGCCCGGCCGGCCGCGGCCTGGAAGCCGGATCGCTGGTCCGCCTGATCCGCGAACCCTGGTTCGGGGAACTCGCCACGGTGGCGTCGCTGCCCGAACAGCCCGTGCGGCTTCCCACGGGCGCCTTCGCCCGGGTGCTGGAAGCGCGCAGGACCAACGGAGCGCTCGTGACGGTGCCCCGGGCGAACGTGGAGATCGTGGAGACCTGATGCACCGCTTCCCAACCACCCGCATACCGTGTGGCGTACCCCATTCGAGCGGACTGCTGCGCGCGGACTGCGCGTTCGCGGCGATCTCCACCTTGCTGCGTGCGGTCTTCGCGTCCGCAGCGGTCTCCTCCTTGCTGCAAGCGGATCCCGTGCTGGCCCAGGCCGGCGCCGAATCCGGCTGGTTCAACGCGGACCGGACCCAGGCCCTGGTCCTGGGGATCATCCTGACGGGCGCTATTTTGCTCTACGTCGTACTGGCCTCCGCGGGCCGGCCGCTTTTCATTCGCAAGATCGCCGGCCTGGAGACGGTGGAGGAAGCCGTGGGACGGGCGACGGAGATGGGCAAGCCCATCCTCTACGTCCCCGGTCTGAACGACATGGACGAGGTGCAGACCATCGCGTCCATGAACCTGCTGGGTCACCTCGCCACCATCATCGCGGGCTACGATTCCAGGCTGCACGTGCCCGTGCGCAAATCCCTCGTCATGAGCGTCGCCCGGGAAACCGTGCAACAGTCCTACCTGTCCGCGGGCCGCCCCGACGCCTACCAGGAGGACGACATCCACTACGTTTCGGATGCGCAGTTCGCCTATGCGGCGGCCGTCGACGGCATCATCGTGCGGGAGAAGCCGGCCGCCTGTTTCTACCTGGGCGGGTTCTACGCCGAATCCCTCATCCTGGCGGAAACGGGCAACTCCATCGGGGCCATACAGATCGCGGGAACGGCCAGACCTCCCCAGTTGCCCTTCTTCGTGGCGGCCTGCGACTATACGCTGATCGGTGAGGAATTGTTCGCCGCCAGCGCGTACCTGTCCAAGGAACCGCGCATGCTGGGCAGCCTGAAGGGACAGGACGCCGGCAAGGGCATCGCCATCGTGTTCATCCTGGCCGGCAGTGCGCTGGCCACCCTGGAATCCATTACCGGAAGTGAAACCGTCCGCGAAGTTTCTGAAATCGTACTCTGGCTCTTCAGGTAGATCCCATGCGCCGTAGAATACCCCTTATCATCACCTTCATCATCGGCGTGGTTCTGATTACGGGTTACTTCGTGACGCGGGGACCCTTCAATACGCTCTACGAGAGTTTCTCGGACTACTTCGCCATCATTACCGTCTTCGCGTTCATTCTCGGCGGAGGGAGCCTGCTCAAGATCCACCTGAAACGCGTTTCCAGCCGCGCCGCGGACTGGCCCTACAACGTGGTCACCCTGGTGGCCTTCCTCGTCACCCTGGTGATCGGCCTGTTCAAGGTGGGCAACCCCGGCGGGATGGGCGGGGAGATCCTGGCCTCGGGTTCCTGGCTGCGGTTCATGTTCGACGGGGTCTACAACCCGCTGTCGGCCACCATGTTCTCCCTGCTGGCCTTCTTCGTCGCCTCGGCCTCCTACCGCGCCTTCAGGGCGCGCACGAAGGAGGCCACCATCCTCCTGTCGGCCGCCATGGTCATCCTGCTGGGCAGGACTCCCGTAGGGGCGTGGCTGACGGCCTGGATGCCGGAAAGCCTGGCCTTCCTCGAGCTGCCGAACCTGGCCAACTGGATCATGGCCTGGCCCAATACGGCCGGCCAGCGGGCCATCATGATCGGCATCGCCCTGGGGGTCATCGCCACTTCTCTGCGCATCATCCTGGGGATCGAACGCAACTACCTGGGCCGGGGAGAATGAGCATGCGGATTCCCGATTCCATTATGCAGATCGACCGCCGGATCATCTTCCTGCTCATCGGGGCGGCGGTCTGCATCCCCCTGATCCTGAAACCCCGCTTCCAGGACAGTCCCACGCCCATCGTCCTGTCGATCTTCGACACTGTGGAACGGCTTCCGTCCGGGTCGCGAGTGTTCCTTTCCTTCGACTACGGTCCGGACACCGCACCCGAGCTGGACCCCATGGCGAAGGCCCTCGTGCGGCACACGATGACCCGCGGTCACGAGGTGTCCTTCTTCACCCTGTTCCCCGAAGGGGTGGGACAGATCAAGAAGATCACGGACAACCTGCTGCCCGTGGAGTTCCCGGACAAGGCATACGGGCGGGACTTCGTGAACCTGGGGTACAAGGCCGGCCTGGGCGGCGCGATCAACACCATGGTGGTCAACTTCAGGACCCTCGTCAACGCCGACGCGGAGGGCACGCCGCTTGACGACCTTCCCATAACCGCGGACGTGGACGAAATGGTGGACTACGTCATCATCCTGAGCCTGACCGCGGGGGACCCGGGACTGAAGGAGTGGATCCAGTTCGCGGGCGACATCGCCGGGATTCCCGTCATGGGAGGCGGCACGGCGGTGGTGGCGCCGGAACTCTATCCCTACTATCCCCAGCAGCTGGTCGGCCTGATGGGCGGCCTCAAAGGGGCATCCGAGTACGAGTCCGCCTTGGTGGACCGGTATCCGGCCTACCGGAACGCCACCATGGAAGCCACCATGCGCATGGGGCCCCAGGTCGTGACCCACGTGCTGATCGTCCTGCTGGTCCTGCTGGGCAACCTGGCTTACTTCTTCGGCCGGGCGGACCGGGCAGGCCGAACGGGCTAGGGTAACCGGGCAGTACGCCGGCCATAAAGGACCTCTCGATGGACGTAACGCTGATGCTCTGGATCGACGCGGCCCTTACGCTGATGATCCTCAGTTTCCTGTATCGGGACAATCCCTTCTACAAGTTCGCCGAGCACCTGTTCGTCGGCGTTTCGGCCGCTTACCTGATGGCCGTGGGGTTCTGGGACCACCTGGTGCCGAATCTGCTCGGCAAGCTGTTTCCTTCGCTCATGTCAGGGGTCGTGCCCGGCGCCGTGGGCCGTTCTCCGGACTACTACTACATCATCCCCGCCGTCTTCGGCCTGCTGCTGCTCTCCCGCCTGATCGACCGCTGGGCCTGGCTCAGCCGATGGGCCCTGGCCTTCATTGTCGGCGGCGCGGCGGGGTTCAACCTGCCCCGCTTCCTCGATTCGGACTTCATCATCCAGGTCCAGAGCACCATGATCCCTCTCGTGGTGCTCGACGCATCGGGCAACCTGCTCTGGGGCGCCAGCTTCTCCCACGTCGTGCTCGTCCTGGGCGTGATCTGCGGCCTGGTATACTTCTTCTTTTCCGTGGAGCACAAGGGCGCGCTGGGACACGTGTCCCGCGCGGGTATCTGGGCGCTGATGGTGACCTTCGGCGCGGCCTTCGGGTACACGGTCATGGCCCGCATATCCCTGCTGACCGGCCGGATGGAAGCCCTCGGTGCCTGGCTCGGTTCGATCTTCTGAATCCTGGGGCAGCCCGCGGCCACGAGTGAAGTGACCCACAGCCTCGAAGACCGTGGCCCGCCGCGAAAGAAACGGAGTCCGTAGCCACGAAAACCGGGGTCAGGTCCGGTGCCGGCGACCATGATTTCTGTTGCGTGCGGCCAGGGTCCGCTGTTACTTACTGAACCGTTCTTTTCGGTCCCGGTGCGTTCCGCCGGGAGAGGGTGCACCCGCGCAAGGAAGTCCCATGAAAGCCATCATTCCCGTCGCCGGCAGCGGCAGCCGATTGCGCCCCGTCACGCTTGAAACCCCCAAGGCCATGGTCCCCGTCGCCGGCAAGCCGGTGCTGGAATACCTGCTCGACCAGGTAACCGGCATGGGCATCCGCGACGTCGTGCTGGTGATCTCGCCTTCCGGTGACGCCATCCGCCGGTTCGTCGGCCGGCGGGACGACCTCGAAGCCCGGTACGTCGTGCAACACGAGCCGCTCGGGATCGGCCACGCCGTGCGCCTGTGCGGAGACCTCGTGGATGACGAGCCGCTCCTGGTCCTGCTGGGAGACGTCATCTATCTATCTGATTTCGCTTTCCTTACCGACGAGTCGCGTGGCAACGCCATCGGCGTCAAGCGGGTCGACGGCGACCTGAGCCGGTACGGACTGGTTGAGATCGAGGACGGCCGGATCACCCGGCTGGTGGAGAAACCCGATCACCCCGTGTCGAATCTCGCGATCGCCGGGATCTACGGGTTCTCCAATCCCCGGCCGCTCATGGAAGGACTGGACACCCTCGTGCGGTCCGGCCGAAGGACCCGGAACGAGTATCAACTGACGGATGCCCTGCAGTGGATGGTGGAACAGGGCGAGCACCTGTTTCCCTTTGAAGTCGACGACTTGTACGACTGCGGCACGCCGGACCGTCTGCTGGAGGCCAACAGGCGGCTGCTCGACCTGAACGGGGGGCGCTGTGCCATTCCCGGCAGCGTGATCATTCCGCCGGTAGACATCGCGGCCGACGCCCGGGTCCACCGGTCCGTTATCGGCCCCCACGTCGCCATCTCGTCCCGGGCTTCCGTCGCGCACACCGTCGTCCGCGACGCCACCATCGGCACCCAAGCCCATATCGAGAACTGCGACCTCCGGGATTCCATCGTTACCCCCCATGCCGTCCTGGCCGATACCGTAAGGCGTGTTCCGGTCGGCCTGGGAACCCCGGACGGCCCGTACCGCCCGGACCGCCAGGACGGCGCACGCTGCAAAGTATTCATCTGACCGTTTACCGAAGCCGATCGTTCCCGACCCATGGACAGTTCGTTAGGAGCATGACGCATGACACCTGGTTACCTTTTCACTTCCGAATCCGTTACCGAAGGCCATCCCGACAAGGTCGCCGATCAGATCTCCGACGCGGTGCTGGACGCCGTCATCGAACAGGACCCCTACGCCCGCGTCGCCTGTGAAACCTTCGTCACCACGGGCCTGGTGGTCGTTGGCGGGGAGATCACGACGGACGGCCACGTGGACGCGCAAAGCGTGGCCCGCGAGACCGTCAAATCCATCGGATATACGGATTCCGGGTTCGGGCTGGACTGGGAGTCCTGTGGCGTGGTCGTATCCCTCGACCAGCAGTCGGACGACATTGCCATGGGCGTGGACCGGCAGGGCGCGGGCGACCAGGGCATGATGTTCGGCTACGCGACCAATGAGACCCCCGAGATGATGCCTCTGCCCATCACTCTGGCCCACCGGCTGACCCGGAACCTTGCGGCGATCCGGAAGAACGGCGTGGCCCCGTATCTGCGTCCCGACGGCAAATCGCAGGTCACGGTGGAATACGTCGATGGCCAGCCCCGACGGATCGACACGGTGGTCATCGCCGCCCAGCACGACCCGGACGTCTCCAACGAGCAGATCCGGGAGGACATCGTCAACCAGGTGATCGGGCCCGCGTTGCCGGCGGAGTTGATCGATCCGGGCCGGATCAAGTATCACGTCAACGCGACGGGTCGTTTCGTCACCGGCGGACCTCAGGGAGACGCCGGCCTGACGGGCCGGAAGATCATCGTGGACACCTACGGCGGGTACTGCCGCCACGGGGGCGGGGCCTATTCGGGCAAAGATCCGACCAAAGTGGATCGCTCGGCTTCCTACGCGGCCCGCTACGTGGCCAAGAACGTCGTCGCGGCCGGTCTGGCCGAGAAATGCGAGATCCAACTCGCCTACGTCATCGGCGTGGCGGAACCGGTTTCCGTCAACGTCAATTCCTTCGGCACCGGCGCGGCCGATGACCTGGAGATCACGCGGCTGATCCGCAAGCACTTCGACCTGACGCCCCAAGGCATCATCGAAAGCCTCGACCTGCGTCGGCCGATCTACCGTCCCACGGCGTCCTACGGACACTTCGGCCGCAACGAGGCGGGATTTACCTGGGAGCACTGCGACAAGGCGGAGGAGCTCAGGAACCACGCCTGAGCCGCAAGAGACTCACTTCGGCGCCCTCACCCGGGGGTTGCCGGGCGACGCGAGTCTCATTTTGGCGCCCTCACCAACAGTACCAGGGCCAGCAGGCAGAAGAGGGCGTTGGCGCCCCAGGCCGCCGCCATGGGCGGGAGCAGTCCGGCGTGCCCGAAGGCCTGGGCAAAGCGGAGCAGCCCCCAGTAGACGAAACATATGCCGATACTCAGGGCAAATCCCATGGCCACGCCGCCCCGTTTCAGGTGAGAGGCCAGCGCGCCGCCCAGGAGCACGATGATCAGGCCCGCGCTGGGGAAGGCGATCTTCAGATTGAGGTCTACCAGGTAGCCCTGCACGTCTCCGCCTCCGCGCCGGACGTTCTGTATAAACTGGTCGAGTTCGCCGTAGCTCATCTCCTCGGGCCGTTTCTGCCCCCGCATGAAATCCTCCGGCGTTTCGGACCATCCGACCTGTTCCCGTTCGGTAAATGTGGTATATTCGGACAATCCGCCTTCCGTCCGAAACCGCCGTTCCACCCCGTTGGACAGCAGCCAGCGCCCGTCCTTCCAGGCGGCGCTTTCAGCCTCAAGCACGCTGGAGACGGCGCCGTCGCGGCGGAATTCGGTGACAAAAACCCCCGTGCCCTCCGCGTCGAGACCGTCGAAAACGCGGATATAGAACTGGCGTCCTCCCTCTCCCCTGAAATACACGTCGTTCCGGACGTGCTGCCCTGCTCCGCCCTGCAGGTCGACGTGTTCCGATTGGATTTCGGCCCGTTTCATGCTCGTATGGGGTACGAGCCATTCACCGGCCCAGAACAGGCACCCGCTTACCACCGCGCTGACGAGGAGCAGGGGACGCAGCAGACGGTACACACTGAGCCCCGATGCCTTCATGGCGGTCAGCTCGCCCAGTCTGGTCAGTTGGCCGAAGGTATACAGGCTGGCGAGCAGCAGGCTGACGGGTATCGTGAGTACGAAGATATAAGGCGTGTAATAGACATAGTAGAGCGCGATGTATGCCGGGGCCACCTCGCGGTCGAGGAAACGGTCCAGCTGTTCGATGAGATCGACCACGAAGAAGATGCTGACGAAGGCGATCAGGCTGACGGCGAGGGCGGTGATGAACAGGCGGAGCACGTACTGGGTGATCAGGGACATGAAACGGCGTTCCTCCGGTGGTATCGCAGCAAATCGAAGCGTATCCAGGCGTGATCAGGCGAGTCCAGGCGTGACCAGGCGTGACCAGGCGTGACCAGGCTGTCCGTCAGAGGCGGTCCCTGCCGGTCACCCAGACCAGAACGGCGCCGGGAACGCCGATAACGATATTCGCCGCCCACATCGCCCAGACGGGATCGATCAGGTCGCGGTCCGCCAGTTCTTCACCGCCGAGCAGGCAGGCCCAGTAGAGCAGGAAAAAACACAGGCTGACGCCCACGCCTACGCCGATGCTGCCGCGGCGGATGCGAACCCCCAGCGGCGCGCCGATCAGCACGAAGACGAGACAGGCCGCTGAAATGGCGTACTTCTTGTGGATCTCCACGATGTAGCTGTTCTTCTGCCGCTGTCTCAGCGAGACCGTCCGGTCCGCCCGGGTCCTCGCCGCTTCGATGGAATCCGCCTTCGCTTCCTGGGCGTCCGGCGCGGTTTCCATGCGCGCCGATGCTTCGTCGATCTCCTGTTGCCATTCATCGATTCTGTCGCGCATCATCTCGATGTTCAACTCGCGGTCGCCCCGGACGCCCGCCTCCGACCGCTGGACGCCGGCCGGTTCGGTGCGGATCGAAAACCGCTGCCGCTCGAAGACCTCCTTGAAATAGCGCCCCGAAGATTCGTCCTGCTGAAGCAGTTCTCCGTCGTACAGCATGAGATCGAGCCGGCTGCCCGTCTCGTTGACGTGGAACTCACCGGACTTCGCCGTCATGAGGCGCGGGTAGCGCAGGTTCTCGGTCTCGTAGATGGTGATACTGTAGATTTCGTTGTTTCTCGGGTTGATCCGGTCGATCAGGATGCTGTATCCCGGAATGTCCTTCATGAATATGCCCTCGGTGAAGAGCAACGTGGGACGGGCACGGTGGATGTCGTTCATGAGCGAACGCGCCCGGTAGTTGGCTTCGGGAAGTATGACGTCCATGAAGAACAGGTGGCCACTCCCCAGGAGGATTCCCGCTACCAGGACCGGCGAGACCATCTGAAAGAAACTGACGCCGCCTGCCTTGAGCGCGGTAACCTCGTTATCGGACGAAAGCCGGCCGAATGCCATGAGGCTGGCGACCAGTACGGACATGGGGATCGATACGGCGACGATCCAGGCCAGGTTGAGGAAAAACACCTCGAGCACGATGAACAGATCGAGGTTCTTGCCGATGATGAGGTCGGCGATCTGGAATATGATGTCCATCACGAGGATGAACGTGATGATCACGAAGGAGAATAGAAAGGGGCCGACGTGCGCCTTGAACACGTATCGGTAGAGGTGAACCGGGAGGATCATGGGCCAATCGGACGGATTACGGACGGAGACAGGGCGTTCCGCCCCGTCCGATGTCGGGTTCCGTCGACAATAGTTACGATGTTTTTCATTGGTCCCTCGACTATTCGAATATAGCGCGCGATACCGGGGAGAAGCAAGCGGTTTTGTCCTGCGCGACCGTCTCTGATCGGCGGCAAATTCGCTTGACGTTGCCTGTGTATCGCGCTATACTCTATTCATTCTTTTTCACATAAAGGAGCATCCCCAATGGCCAGCTTGAATAAAGTCATGCTGATCGGCAACCTCGGCGCGGACCCCGAGATCAAATATACCCCCGCCGGCCGGGCCGTGGTCAATTTCCGCATGGCCACCACGCGTCGGTGGAACACGCAGGACGGAGAGCGGCGGGAAGAAACGGAATGGCACCGGATTGTAGCCTTCGGAAAGCAGGCGGAAACCTGTGAGCAATACCTGAAAAAGGGTTCTCCGGTGTACGTCGAAGGACGGCTGCAGACCCGTTCCTGGGAGGATCAGAACGGGATGAAACGGTATATGACCGAAATCGTGTTGAATGAAATGCAAATGCTGAGTGCCCGCCAGCAGAACGACCTTGCATCGGACGCGCCCGGTGGAGTCGGCAGCACAGCGACGGAAGCGCCGCCTTCTTCGCCCGAGGCCGATTCCGACGACGATCTTCCGTTTTGACGCCGATCGAGGGATAGTCCGTTCGCCGCAACCGGTTGGTCCTTCCAACGTGGGCCTGTAGTGAGCACCCATGACCGTTAGACTCAGCGGCAACGGGCTTCCCCGGATATCGATCCTCATTGCCCGCCAGGAACCCGTCGAACCGCTGATCAGGTGGTTGAGCGGCGCAGGTTACCCGTTAACGGAACTGCATTACGCCGTTGTCGAAGACCTCCACGCCCGCATACCCGATTCGGACGTCCTGCTCATCCAGGCGGCCCGGCCCGGGTCGGTCCTTCCTTTCGTGATGGACGAACTGCGGTCGCGCGGGTTCCGGCACGCCCCCGCGGTCATCGTCCTGACCGGCTGTGACGCCATCGGCGATCTCGACGTCACCCGGGGAATCGACGATTTCATCTGCGCGCCATACAACGTCCGCGAGTTCGATCTTCGCATCAGGAATGTCCTCTGGCGGCGCAACAGCGTGCAGATCCAGGATATGATCGTCTGGGGCGACCTGCTGATCAACCTCGGCAACTACGAAGTTACGATCCGGGGCAAGGCGATCGACCTGACCCTCAAGGAATATGAACTGCTCAAGCACCTGGCCCGGCACAGGGGACGGGTGTTCACGCGGGACGAGTTGCTGACCGCCGTCTGGGGATACGACTATTTCAGCGGTACGAGGACGGTGGACGTGCACGTGAGACGGCTGCGTATGAAGATCGAACGCCACGGCGTGCATATCATCACGACCGTCCGGGGCGTCGGGTACAAGTTCGGAGACTGAGATGCGCAGGACTTCCCTGATCCTGATCGCCTTGGCGTGCGTGGTCTTCGGATGCGCGTACTACAATACGTTCTACAACGCCAGGAAAGCGTTCAAGGAAGGGGAACGGATACGTCTCAACCAGCAAACACCCGATGGCGGCATTCCGCCCCTGGCCCTGGCCTCCTACGAGCTCGCCATCGAAAACGCGGGTCTCGTCCTGCGGGATCACTCCGGAAGTGCCTTGGTAGACGACGCGCTGGTCCTGATCGGCGATGTCCGGGCAATCCAGGGACGGCATCTGCAGGCCATCCAGCGTTACGAGCAGGTGCTGAAGCTGTTCCCGGACAGCGAGTTTACCGGCCACTGCGTTTTCTCCCTGGGCAACAGCCTCCTCAACGCGGGTGATTCCAGCCGGGCCGATGAACAGCTGGACCGCTTCGTCAGGGAGTTTCCCGACAGCGACCGGATTCCGGACGCCCTGATGCTCCGGGGAAAGATCGCCCTGGGCGGCGCCCGCTACGGGGAAGCCGCCGCGTGGTTCCAGGAAGTGCTGGAAACGCGCCCCGGCGATGAACGGGAGGCAGAGGCCAGGTACTACATCGCCCGCGCCAGGCTGGAAGCGCATCGGTTCGTTGAAGCCCGGGAACAACTGGCCCAGGCCATCGAGAAGGCACGGACCCGGAAACTTAAGTTTCAGGCGGGTTTCATGCTGGGAGAAAGTCTGCGGCGCGAAGGGGATCTGCCGGCTGCGCTGGGGATATACGAGTCGTTGCTGGATCAGCGCGCCTACAGCGACTATCACTCCGAAGTCATGCTGGCGATGGCCGCATGCCTGGTCGACCTGGACTTGAATGAATCGGCCGTCTCCACGTACGAGTCGCTCATCACCCAATTCGAGTCCGATCGGCGTCGCGCCGAAGAAGTCTCCCGGGCCATGTACGAATTGGGGGAACTATACCGGACCGCGGGGGATCTCGATCTGACGGAACAATGGTATGACGAGGCGCGGCGCACGAGTCCGCGTTCGTTCTGGGTTGGCGATGAGGCCGACCGGAAGCATCGCGCCATACGCGAACTGCGGCGCCTGGACGGAAACCTCGGAAACCTGCTGGCCGCAATGGAAGCGTTGGAATCCCCCGGCGATCCCGAATCGAATACCCCGTCGAACTACGCGAAGTTGACGGAAGACGCGGTCGGACTGCGATACCAGTTGGCGGAACTATATCTGTTTCAGCTGGAGATGCCCGACTCGGCGCTGAGCCAGTATCACGCCATTGAAGACGAGTCGGTAGACCCCTCCATAGCGGCCAAGGCCGCTTACGCAAGGGGCTGGGTACTCGACGAGATACTGAATGACACGGAAAACGCGCGTTCCGTCTTCGATGCCATCGCCGTGCGGTATCCCGGTACCGAACACGCCGTGGAAACAGCCATCCGGCAATCGAAGCCCATCGAAGGCGAACTCCCCCAGGATCGGCTGTTCGTCGAGGCGGAACGGCTGCTTTTCGAAGCCGACCGGCCGGACTCCGCGCGCGGGCTATACGAACTGGTCGTCCGCCGGTATCCCGATGGTGAATACGCGCCACGGGCGCTGTACGCGCTGGGTTGGCTTGCGGAGACGCACTTCGGCGACCCGGAAACCGCCCTCGGCCACTTCCGCGAAATCGTGGATCGCTATCCCCGGTCGGAACAGGCCCGATCCGTCCGCAACAAGATCCGCCTCATGGAGGAACTGCTTCCCGCCGCGAACCCAGTCCCGGTTACGGTCCCGGTCCCGGCCGCGTCCCCTGGCAAATGATGCGTTGACATCCGGCCCGGCCGTCTGTATCGTAGAGGAGCATGTCCACCATCCCCATCTGCCAGTACGACGCCGAGATCATCGCCAACCGTGAAATCGGTCCCGGCCTGTACTGGATCGACCTGCTGGCACCCGAAATCACCCGACACGCCCTGCCTGGTCACTTCGTACACCTGATCGCTTCCGATGTCTCGGAGGACAGCAGCAGGCAGACCTGGCTCCGTCACACCCCTCTGCTCAGGCGTCCCTTCAGCATTGCCGAACGGGATCCGGAACGCGGCGTTTTCGGGCTCATATACCGGATCGTCGGCGGGGGAACCGAGATCCTGGCGACGCGGCGCCGGGGAGAACGGGTCGACGTGCTCGGGCCCCTGGGAAAGACGTTCGAGCCAATACGCCCGGGACGACCGGTGGTCATGGTCGCCGGGGGCGTCGGCGTTGCGCCCTTTCTCTCCCTGGCCCAGGAGACGGCAAGGGATGGACGGGCGCGTCCGGCGGAGATGACGGCGCTCTTCGGCGCGGCAACGGCGGGCCTCTTGAGCGGGGAAGAGAAGTTCCGAGAACAGGGGGTCGACGTCAGGCTGGCGACCGACGATGGCACGGCGGGCCACCATGGCCGGGTGACGGACTTGCTGGAGAGGGAACTGGCTTCCTCGCCCCGGCGATGCGCCTATCTCTATGCCTGCGGACCGACGCCCATGATGCGCCGTTGCCAGGAAATCGCCCGGGAAGCCGGTATCGACGGACAGGTCTCCCTCGAGGGGATCATGCCCTGCGGCGTGGGCGTGTGCATGGCCTGTGTCGTGGCCTGCGCCGCCCTGGGTGACGCCCCTGGTGACGCCCCCGGCGCACGGTCGTCATCCCGACGCTACGAGCGAGTCTGCGACGCCGGCCCGGTGTTCGACATGCAGGAGGTTGTGCTGTGACGGCAACACCCGATTTGACGGTTTACATCGGTGCGCTGGAGCTGAGGAATCCCGTGCTCGCCGCATCGGGCACCTTCGGATACGGATCGGAATACGGGCGGTTCGTGGATCTCTCCGATTTCGGCGGCATCGTCACGAAAACGCTCACACCCGAACCCTGGCCGGGCAATCCCCCGCCCCGGGCCGCGGAGACGGCCGCCGGTATGCTCAATTCCATCGGACTGCAGAACGTGGGCGTGGAGGCCTTCATCCGGGACAAGATGCCCTACTTGAGAAACGTGGACACCGCGTTGATCGTCAACGTGGGTGGAGGTCCGGTGGAGGAATTCGTCTACGTGACCGAACGCCTGTCGGACTGTGAGGGCATCGATGCTTTGGAGATCAACATGTCCTGCCCGAACGTGTCCGGGGGCATGGACTTCAGCACCGATCCCCGGCGCGCGGCGGAACTGGTTTCCAGGTTGCGGAACATCACGGGACTTCCGCTCATCGCCAAACTCACCCCGAACGTTACGGACATCGGGGAGATCGCACGCAGCGTCGAAGAAGCCGGCGCCGACGCCATATCGGCCATCAACACCCTGCGAGGCATGGCGGTGGACATCCGTACGCGCCGTCCCATGCTCGGCGCCGTCACGGGAGGACTTTCGGGTCCGGCCATCAAGCCCGTGGCCGTTGCGGCCATCTTCCGGATCGCGAGCCAGGTGGCCGTCCCGGTCATCGGAATCGGCGGCATCATGAGCGGAGAAGACGCCGTGGAGTTCCTCGTGGCGGGCGCCACGGCCGTCCAGGTGGGCACGGCCACCTTTGTCGAACCCCGCGCCGGACCTTCTGTCGCGCGTACGCTGGCCGAATGGTGCGCGGCGTCGGAAGTGCGCTCGGTCCGCTCGCTGATCGGAAGCATTCAAATCCCTTCACCAGAGGACGCCCCATGTCACCCTTTGTAGATAGATTGAACCGCGCCCGGGCCGCGGCGGACAGCCTGGTTTGCGTAGGGCTTGATCCGGACCTGGATCGATTCCCGGAACACCTCAGGTCGGAACCGGACGCGGTATTCGAATTCAACCGGGCGATCATCGAGCATACATCGGACCTCGTTTCGGCCTACAAGCTGAACATCGCATTTTTTGAGGTCATGGGCTCGAGGGGCTACGAAGTGCTGGAGCGCACGCTCACGGTCATACCGGATGGGATCGTGGCCATCTGCGACTGCAAGCGGGGAGACATGGGGAACAGCGCCCGCATGTACGCGAAGGCGCTGTTCGAGCATTTCGGTTTCGACGCGGTGACCGTCAATCCCTACCAGGGACGGGATTCCGTGCAACCTTTCCTGGACTACACCGACCGGGGGGTTTTCATCCTCTGCCTGACTTCCAACGAAAGCGCGCGCGAATTTCAATACCTGTCCGTCAACGGACACCCGCTGTATCTGGAGGTGGCCAGCGCGGCAAGGTCGTGGAACACCGCCCGGAATGCGGGCCTGGTCGTGGGGGCCACGCAGGCGGAATCCCTGGCGGACATCCGGGCCGTCGCCCCGGACATGCCCCTGCTGATCCCGGGGGTCGGCGCCCAGGGCGGCGACCTGGAGACGGTCATCCGCGAAGGCGCTGACGAGCGCGGCGGCGGACTGCTCATCAATTCCTCCCGGAACATTCTCTATTCCTCCGGCGGCCATGACTTCGCCGAGTCCGCCCGGGCGGCCACTCTGCGACTTAGAAAAGAGATCAACGACCTGCTGTTCTGAACGTCCCGCGCAGGTCTGGCGGACCGGCTGGTCCCGCCGGGAGGGAGACATGGAGACGCACTTCGAAGTCCGCAGCTTCGATGCGGAGATCACGAAGGAAGCGTACGACCGGCTGCCCAAGCTGCCCCTCTACTTCGTCCTGGACAACCTGCGTAGCGCATTCAACGTGGGCGCCATCTTCCGGACCTGCGATATCCTCCGGGTGAAGGGCCTTTTCCTGTGCGGATACACGGCCAGCCCGCCCCACGCGAAACTGGAGAAGACCGCCCTGGGCACCATCGATTACGTCCCCTGGCGTTACTTCGAAACGGCCGTCGACGCCGTCGAATGCCTGCAGGAACGCGGCATCGCGGTGTGGGCCGCCGAAACCACATCGGATTCGGTGTCGTACGCCGCCGCGGTGTTTCCGGACGAACTGGCCATCGTGCTCGGTAACGAAGCGCTCGGAGTAAGCCGGGGGGTGCTGGAGCGCTGCGACGGGCTGGTCGAGATCCCCACGCGAGGCTACAAGAATTCACTGAACGTGGCGTCCGCCTGCGCCGTACTGGGGTTCAAGGCGCTGGAGACTATGGAAGGGTCGCGAGGTGGTTCGGGAGGATGACGCCGGAAGGTTACGGGTCGCTCGACCAGGTCTTCTTGCCGACGAAGAACGGCCCGAGCGAATCGATATACAGTGCGGTCTGCTGGGTCTTGCGCATGTCCTGCACGACCCGGGACAGCGGGTAGAGTTCCTTGCCGATAAGCCCGATG
The DNA here is from genome assembly GCA_965207085.1 of bacterium. GTDB lineage: Bacteria > JAAXHH01 > JAAXHH01 > JAAXHH01 > JAAXHH01 > JAAXHH01. The sequence continues at coordinate 2,578,228 of CBDBLQ010000002.1, forward strand.
ATGAAATCGTTGTCCGCCTCGTCCAGTCCGTAGCAGGCCAGGCGGATATCGTGGGCAAAGTCGGCCCGTCCGTAGGCCCGTCCGATGTGGGCGTGCTCCATCAGGATCTGGCGCTGTTCCTTGTGTTCCAATCGTGCGAAGGCGCCGTTGCGCCGCAACGGGTACCAGATGGCCCAGGGCCAGTCGGGGTTGAGCACGGTGTTGCGCGGCCGGCGGATGAGCGATTCCATCAGATCCGGCTCGAATCCCATGGAGTAGGTCCTGCCGAGCATCGTCATGGACCCGCGGCGGTCCAGGACATCGAAAGGCCGTTCCCTCAGCAGGTTCCGTACATCGGATACGAAGGTGTCGGGATCTTCGGCGAGAAATAGCACACCAATGCCTAAATGGTTGTTGACGTCGAGATAGAGTGCGGAATCCAGTCCAGATTCATTGAGCGCGGTTACGATATCACTCGGGGGCGGCCTATATCTTCTTCGAAGGTCGACTCGATCTGTTGTAAACACGTTGAGCTGCATGTACAGCCGCGTTTCCGCCGTCTGGGGTTGCCCGTCGACGGGCGCTCCGTGTTCAAGTATGTCGGGGATTTTCCCGGATTTTTCGCTCACTGCGCTTCCCTGTTGCGTAATCCGCTGAATCACGCGAAATTCCTTCTGGTCCGGCCCTGCGTATATTACGGGCGAACCGGTAGCATGGCAAGGAAATACGGGGTCTGAACAACATGCGGGGAGGAAGCCCGTTGAATTACGACGCACTGCTCCTGGTATCCTTCGGAGGCCCCGAAGGCACAGAAGATGTCATCCCCTTCCTCGAGCGCGTGCTCAAGGGCCGGCGCGTCCCCCGGGAACGGATGATGGAGGTCGCGGAACACTACCATCATTTCGGTGGAGTCAGCCCGATCAACGGCCAGAACCGCGCGCTGATCTCCGCCCTGGAAGCGGCGCTGGAAGCCCGCGACCTTACCCTGCCGGTCTACTGGGGAAACCGGAACTGGCATCCCCTGCTTTCGGATACGGTCGGGCGCATGGCCGCGAACGGGATTCAGCGGACGCTGGCCTTTGTCACGTCTCCGTACAGCTCCTGGTCGAACTGCAGGCAGTATCTGGAGAACATCGAGGCTGCCCGGCGCGACGCGGGATCCGGCGCACCGGTGATCGAGAAAATCAGGCCCTTTTTCAACCACCCGGGATTCATCGAAACGATGGCGGCGCGCGTCCGGTCCGCTTTGGATCGCCTGCCTGAGGAACGCCGTCCGTGGGCGCACCTCGTGTACACCGCCCACAGCATACCCCTGGCCATGGCCGGTGGCTGCGCGTACGAAGCGCAGCTCCGCGAAGCGTCGCGGCTCATCAGCGAGCGCGTCGGCGCGTCTTCCTGGGCGCTGACCTTCCAGAGCCGCAGCGGTCCGCCCACCCAGTCCTGGCAGGAACCCGACGTCTGCGACTATATCCGGTCGTTCCACGAAGCACGCGCGGTCCGGACGGCCCGGGCGGGCAACGTTGACGTGGTGGACGCGGCGGACACGTCGGGCAATGTGGACACGTCGGGCAATGTGGACGCGGCGGATCGGGATATCGTCGTGGTCCCCGTGGGATTCATCTCGGACCACATGGAGGTAGCCTACGATCTGGACGTGGAAGCGCGGGCCTGCTGCGATGAACTCGGGATACGCATGGTCAGGGCGGAAACGGCGGGGACCCATCCCCGCTTCGTAGACATGATCGTGGAACTCGTCGAAGAGCGGTTGTCCCCGGAAGCGGCCAGGCCGGCCGTGGGCGTCCTGGGTCCCTGGCCCGATCGATGTTCGGCGGACTGCTGTCCTTCCGGCAGGTAGTGCAGCGGCCCCGTGCCGGTCGTCCTCAGTCCGGTATCCCCCACCGGTCCAGGGGTTCGGTGGAATGTACCCGGCGCATGCCTGCGTCGGCGAACCGGTCGAAGGCCTCCTCCGTCTCTTCGGTGAAATCGATCGCACCGGGCACGACGACCGGCGAGGTGCAGTCCTCCAGCAGACAGACGCGCAAGGTGTTCTGGCAGTCTACCAGGAGCAGCGCGGTGCGGCATGCATCGTCGACCGGGGGGCGTATGTCGTGTCCCACCGCCCAGGAACGGGCATCGGCGGCCCGTTCTCCGTAGGGAATGCGCCAGTAGGTCTCGACGGACTCGGCCCGGTAGTGGGGCGGCACGTCGCCGGGTGGTCTAAAGCGCATCGGGGATGCGTTCCAGGTCCGCCAGCCAGGCCGCCGGCGAAGCATCGGACGGCATCCGCCAGTCGCCGCGTGGGGAGATGCAGGTCATGCCGACCTTGGGTCCTTCGGGCAGGCAGTTCCGTTTGAACTGGTTCTGGAAGAACCGGACGATGAAGACGCGGAGCCAGACCTTGATTTCTGGGAGTCCGTACTTTCCCTCGAAGGCGTGCAGTGCCATCCGGGCGATCCGGGAAGGCGAAAAGCCGAAACGCAGGAAGTAGTAGATGAAGAAGTCGTGCAGCTCGTAGGGACCGATCTCTTCTTCGGTTTTCTGTGCGATCTCGCGATCACTTGGGGGCAGCAGTTCCGGCGAGATGGGCGTATCGAGGATGTCCAGCAATACCTCGCGGACCTTGGGCTCCTCCTCGAAGACCTCGTCGGCCGTCCAGTTGATCAGGTAGGAAATGAGGGTCTTGGGAATCCCGGCGTTCACCCCGTAGTGGCTGGCGTGGTCACCGAACATGGTGCACCAGCCCAGCGCCAGTTCCGAGAGGTCTCCCGTGCCGAGCACGATGCCCCTGACCTGGGCGGCCGTGGCGAGTTCCTCCAGCTTCCGCGTCCATGCCTGGGTGTTCTCGTAGACGAGGTCTTTCTTGTCTTCCGAATGCTCGATGTCCCCGAAGAACTTCCGCACCGCGGGTTTGATGTCGATCTCCCGGAACGTGGCGCCGACGGCACGGATCAGGGCGCAGGCGTTTGTATAGGTCCGCTCCGTGGTGCCCAGTCCCGGCATGGTCAGGGCCACGATGCGGGACCTGGGCAGGCCGAGCAGGTCCATGGTGTGCACCGCAACGTTCAGGGCGTGGGTCGAATCTTGGCCGCCGGAGACCGCCACGACGACGCGCCGGGCGTCTTCGGGCAGCGATCTGAGCTTGGTCGCCAGTCCCGTGGACTGGATCATGAATACCTCGCGGCACCGCTGGCTGCGTTCCGCCGGATGCTGGGGTACGAAGGGATGTGCGGGTATGTCGCGATGGAAGGTCCGGTGCCCCGCTTCGCGCCCGTGGGAAGCTTCGGTATCCTCATCCCCGGCTTGTCCGGGACGGAAGCCCGGCAATGAGACGGACCGCCAGGATGATTTGTAATCCATGGCGTTCTGCCGGAACGAGCCCTGGATGCCGCGCTCCAGCGTTAGCGCCTCCACGTCCACGTCCGCCGTGATGCAGGTTCCGTCCAGTTGAAAGCGTTCCGTTTTCGCCAGCATGTAGCCGCGCTCGGTGATGAACCCGTGGCCGTCCCAGACCACGTCCATGGTCGATTCCCCGAATCCCGCCGCGGCGTACATGTGTACGGCCTCGTTGCGTCCCGAGGAGGCCAGGATGAGGTCCTCGCGGTACTGGGCCTTGCCGATGACGATGTTCGACGCGGAGAGATTGGCGAGTATGGTCGCTCCCGCCAGTGCCGCCCGGCTGGCCGGCGGTATTGGCACCCAGTCGTCTTCGCAGATCGTCGGGTAGATCACCACCCGGGGATCATCGGTGCGCAGGAGCACGTCGGTTCCGAAAGGCGCGTCCCGGCCGCCAAGGGATACGGTCTCCGTCTGGGCTTCACCCGCCCGGGCGAAGTATCGCGTCTCGTAGAATTCACGGTACTGAGGGAGGTAGGTCTTGGGCGTTACGGCCAGGATCTTCCCGCGGCTGCAGGTCACCGCGACGTTGAAGACCGCGTGGTCCAGACGCAGGGGCATGCCGAAGCTGAAAGCCGGGTCGAGCCCATCCGTACCGGCGAGCAACGCTTCCAGGGCCTCCAGGACGCCTTCCAGCAGCGCCTGGGAGTGGAAGAGGTCGGCGCAGGTATAGCCGGTGAGACTCAATTCGGGGAAGAGGACGTAGGAAGCCCCTTTCTCTCCGGCCGCTTCAATCTGCTCGATGTGATGGGCCACGTTCTCCGCGGGATCGCCCACGCGTATGCGGGGTACGGCGATGGCCAGGCGGACGAAGCCGTGGCTGCGAATGTCGAGGAACTGGTCGGGTGAAAACTTCGGGTCCATGGTCACCATATCTCGCAGCGATTCCGTCCGGACCGGCTCGATCCGGCATTCCGGCCGGCGGTCCGTACCGCACTGCGGCGGTCCGTACCACACGCCGGCAGGCTGATCGTCACGAAAAAGATAAGGGATCAGCGATTGGACAGGCAAGACGCAATTTACGGCGCACCAACGGGTTCGGGGGCCGTCAATCCTTCTCGATCAGCCGGCCCTTCGCGTCATGGCCGACCTCCACGGTGTCGCGGCCCTGCCTGCTTCTGCGCATCCGGTCGCGGTACCGCAAGGGCATTTCCCGGCGGCGCCAGGCGAGGAATCCCCGTTCCTGAAGGTCCCGGTTCCGAAGCGACGGCGGCGCCGGAACGGCGATGGTCCCATGGGTAATGGCGGTTTTCTTGCGGGACAGGGCGACGATTTCCCCTTTGCTCACGATCAGCGTGACGCCGACGTTGGCTTCGACGATGGGCACGCCGTTCTCCCGGGCCCGGGCAAGCACGGCCCGGTCCTGGGCGCGGGCTGTCGATCCGAAGGAGGGAATGAGCAGGTACCGGGCGCCGTCGAGCACCGGTATGCGGGCGATATCCGGGTCCCACCGGTCGTTGCAGATGACCATGCCGGCCCGGCCGAAGGGGGTGTCGAAGGCGCGGCTCCGCTTGCCGAGGCGGTTGAACCACCAGGACCGGTGATGGCCCTCGGCCAGCTGCATCTTGTGGTACCTGCCGCGCAGCCGTCCCCGGTGATCGAGGAAGACCGCGCAGTTGTAGACTTCGCCCCCGATCCGCTCGGCGAGACCGAACGCGAGGCACATGTTCAACGATCTCGCGAGTTCCCGGAACCGCCTGATGGTCGGGCTGCGCATCGTGAGCGAGACGTGGTTCATCTCCTCCGGCGGGATTTCGCCGTCGATGATCTCGTTGACCACGTAGCCTTCCAGCACGCCTTCCGGCGCGACGGCAAGCTCGGCCCCACCGGCAGCGGCCTCGCGAAACATCGCTTCCAGCCGGGCCGCATTCCTCTGCAGGTCCAGCTTGACCGGTTTGAACGATAGCGCCGCGACACGCACGTCACTGAACATGTTCCGCCTCCGGATTACAGGCTAGAAGCATTGCGGTTTTGCGACTAACTCAATATATTGCGCCCGATCGCGTCTTCGCAATGGTGGCATTTTCTTCCCCGCGTCTCTTTCATGGGACGAGGGTACGTTTCGATCACCCGGTCGGGCATCTGGTTCGTTAGCAAGTTCACACACCGTACCACCGGGAGGATTACGATGCCACCAACCGCCCCCCAGCACGGATTCGTAACGAAGGCCGACCTGGACGCCGCGACCACCTCGCTGAAGGAACTCATGGACGCCCGGTTCGACACGATGGATGCACGGTTTTCGGCAATGGACGACAAAATCGACAAGAGGATATCCGCCGCCAACAAAAGCCTGCTGGCGCTGGTCGTCATCGCCGGATCTATTATCGCCAGTTTGCCGTACACTTCCTGATGGATGGGACCGCCATGAAGGCTGCCGTCGTCCTCCTCAGCGGCGGGGTTGATTCGGCGACCGCGCTCGCCATTGCCCGGCACGAAGGATTCGCGTGCCACGCCATCACCTTCGACTACGGCCAGCGCCACCGGTTCGAACTTGAAGCGGCCAGGCGCGTGGCCGAGTCCATGGGGGTGGGACGCCACGTGACCATACCCTTCGACCTGCGGGCCATCGGCGGGTCGGCGCTGACGGACGACATCCCCGTGCCCAGGGACCAGGAGCCCGGGTCCATGCCCGCACAGATCCCGTCCACCTATGTCCCGGCCCGCAACACCATCTTCCTTTCCTTCGCGCTGGGCTGGGCCGAAGTACTCGGCGCATTCGACCTGTACATCGGCGCCAACGCGGTCGATTACAGCGGCTATCCCGATTGCCGGCCCGAATATATAGCGGCCTACGAGCACCTGGCCAACCTGGCCACGCGCGCGGGAGTGACCGGCGAGGGCAGGTTCAACATCCACGCGCCGCTCATCGAAATGTCCAAGGCCGATATCCTGCGAACCGGCGTCCGGCTCGGGGTGGACTACGCCCTCACGATCAGTTGCTACGACCCGGCGGAAGACGGGGCGGCCTGCGGTCGATGCGACGCCTGCATCCTGCGGCGGAACGGGTTCGAAGTAGCCGGTATCAAGGATCCGACGCGGTACGCCTCATAAAGCTTCCGACTCGCGAGAGCCCGCTTCGATCCGGGCCAGAAGGTCCTCCAGTCTTTTCGGCGAGACGGTCCGTCCGGTCCCCAACTCCTGGGCGAACACCGACACGCGGTATTCTTCAAGCATCCACCTGAATTCATCCACCCTGGCGGTATCCACGTCGTCCCGGACTCTCAGTGACTTGAGCGCATCATCGAAGGGCTTGACTCGCTCCGCCTTCTTCAGGTCCTTCGTACGGTCTTCCCGGGCCCGGCGGGAACGGATTTCCACTGCCTTGAGGTATCGGACGAGGTTGGGCAACTCCACGGCGGGTGTTTTCCGCAGGAAATCGGGTGGAAACAACCGGTCGAGATCGTCTTCCATGCCGGGGTAGGCGCCGGCCTTTGCGAAGTCTCTCCCGACAACCCGTTCCAGCGCCTCCATCTGTTGCCGAAACCAGTGGGGGAGTTTCCTCAACAGCCCCCGCGCAGTCTCCACGTCTTCTTCGAAGCGCCTGGCCGTCAGCGGATACAGGGGTTCCCGGGTGAACAGGGCGGCCAGGAGGTGGTCGTAAGCGGTATCCTGCAGCGCTTCGGACCCGCCGGCATGGTCCGCCAGGGCGGGGAGGTTTCGTAGAAACGCCAGGTCCCGGCGCAGCCAGGCCATTTCCTCGCCCATCCGGCGTTCGAGCAGACGCACCAGTCCCTTGCGGCTTTCCCGCAGCGCTTCATGCCGATCCCGGAACAGGCGCAGGTCCACCAGGTCGTCATCCGCCTGCAGTCCGGGATAAGCGTACTGGGGCACGGTTCCCGACAGACCGATTTCGACCCTTTCGGGCAGGTCCCCGACCGACCAGTCTCGCAGGTCGTACATCTCCCAGCTTTCCGCCGCTTTCCGCCATCCTTTCGATTCAACGGCGGCGGCACGGCCCGTGACTTCGGCGTGCAGGCGGTCCGGATCGCGGGTGGAAAGGACGGTGCTCCCGTCCTCCTCGGTCACCAGGACGCGCATGCTCAGATGATCGGGAACGGACTCGGTTGACCAGTCCGCCGGGTCGATTTCGGTCCCGTGCCGCCTGGCGATGTGGGCCGAGAGCGCATCGGTCAGGGAGCAAGCGGAAGGATCCAGCTCCTCCGCAATTGTCCGGGCCGTTTCCGGAATGGGTACGAGCTGCTTGCGTTTCCTTCCGGGCAGTCCTCGGAGCAGAGCTTCGATCTTTTCGGACAGCAGGCCGGGCACGAGCCATTCCAGCGTTTCGGGATCCAGCAGATGGACCCGGTCGACCGGCAGCGAAAGGGTGACCCCATCCTCTTCCCGGCCCGGCCGGCAGGCATACTGCAGGGGAAGCAGATTGCCTTCCAGGTTGAAATGGTCCGGAAAGCCTTCCGAGCGGCCCTCTTCTTCCACGGTTCCCGTGAGATCCCCGATTTCCATGTGCAGGATGGATGCGTTGTCCGCGCCGGCGGTCTTCTGCCACCGGTTGAGATCGTGCACCGAAGACACCCCGAAAATCCGTTCCTCGTAGAAACGGAAGGCGGCCTCGTCGAGATCGACGCGATAGGCGTTTCGGTGTTGCAGCAGCCAGATCTCGGCCTCACGCCGTATCCCGCGGTTATGCTCCAGGAAGCCGTGCCGGTCTCGCAGGCCGTCGCCGACCAGTGCCTCGCGGATGAAGATACGCGTGGCGTCATCGGGATTGATCTTCTTGTAGTCGACGGTCCGTCGGGCGACCATCAGGCCGTACAGGCGCAGTGTTTCCGTGGCCGTCACCCGCCCGGCGGAACGGTCCCACTCCGGATCGGAAAAGGAAGCGCGGCACAGTTGGCGGCCCAGCTCGGCGGCCCACCCGGGTTGTATCCGGGCCACCGTGCGCGCATAGAGCCGGTTGGTCTCGACCATCTCCGCGGCTACGATCCAGGGCGCGGCGCCCGTCCCGTTTCGTGGTCCGTCCGTACCATCCCGCCCGGTATCCTCTTCCCCCCGTCCGGCGGACCTTTTCTCCGGGCGCCGGTCGACCGGTTTCCTTAGAAAGAGGCCGGAACCGGGGAAGATCATGGCGGTGCGGTTCCGGGCCCCGGTATAAAGGTTGCCTTCCCGGTATTCCGCGACCTGACTGAGCAGTCCGCTGAGGATCGACCGGTGGATCACGTCGTAGTGCGCCCGGCCCGCACGTCCCGCCCTTCCGCGGAAACCGCCGGATTCCCGGAGCGCACGGCGGAGTTGCACGTAGATATCACGCCACTCGCGCATGCGGTTGTAGGACAGGTAGTGTTGCCGGCAGAACCTGCGCATGGCGGCCTGGGTCTGCAGGTGCTCGAAGGTGCGGTGAAAGGCCTCCCAGATATTGAGCAGGGTCAGGAAATCCGAGGTCCGGTTCCTGAATTTGCGGTGTTCGGCGTCCGCCTGTTCCTGCTGGTCGAGTGGCCTCACGCGGGGGTCCTGGATGCTGATGGCCGACGCGATCACGAGGACCTCCTGCAGGGCGCCTTCCTGCCGGGCCTGCAGCAGCATGCGCGACACCGTGGGCGATACCGGCAATCTCGCCATGTCCCTGCCCCGGCCGGTCAGCCGCCGTCCCCGGTCGATGGCGCCTAGTTCGGCGAGCAGCTGGAACCCGTCCCGGATCGCCTGGGGCGTGGGCGGGTCGAGAAAGGGGAAGGCGTGGACGTCGCCCAGTTTCAGCGCCAGCATGCGCAGGATGACTTCGGCGAGATTGGCGCGCTGCAACTCGGGCGTGTTGAATTCCGGCCGGCTCGCCAGGTCGGCCTCGCTGTAGAGCCGAAGACAGACGCCTCCCGACACGCGACCGCACCGTCCGGCCCGCTGCAAAGCGCTGCTTTTCGCGATAGGTTCTATGGGCAGGCGCTGGGTGCGGGTCCGCGCGGCGTACCGGCTGATCCGCGCGAGACCGGTATCGACGACGTACTTGATGCGAGGTATGGTCAGCGAGGTCTCGGCGACGTTCGTGGCCACGACGATGCGCCGGTTGTTCCCCGGCCGGAAGACCCGCTGCTGGTCCGCGCTGGTCAGCCGGCCGAAGAGCGGAAGCACGTCGGTTTGGCGGTAGGACCGGCCGTCCAGCCTCCTGCGCGTCTCGTGGATGTCCTTCTCCGTGGGGAGAAACACCAGGATGTCGCCCCGGCCGGGTTCTTCCATGATGCGGTCGACCGCGTCCACCGCCCCGTCGACATAGGTGTATACTACGGCTTCGCCCCGGGTATCCTCGAGGGGCAGATAGCGGATCTCCACAGGGTGCAGGCGTCCGGACACCTCGACGACCGGTGCATGGCCGAAGGCGTTCGAGAAAGCGGCGGCGTCGATCGTCGCCGAGGTGACCACGATCTTGAGGTCCTTCCTGCGCCGGATCAGCAGACGCAGGTAACCGAGGAGGAAGTCGATGTTCAGGCTGCGTTCGTGGGCCTCGTCGATGATGATCGTGTCGTATTCAAGCAGGTCGGGATCGTGCTGTATCTCGGCGAGCAGCATGCCGTCGGTCATCATCTTGATACGGGTCTCGGCCATGGTCTCGTCCGTGAACCGGATCTTGCATCCGACTTCCCGTCCCCAGGTCGCACCGAGCTCCTCGGCGATGCGGCGCGAGACCGACAGGGCGGCGACGCGCCGGGGCTGCGTACACGCGATGCGGCCGTATACACCCCGCCCGGCTTCGAGACAGATCCGGGGCAGTTGCGTCGTCTTGCCCGAACCGGTCTCCCCCGTCACGATGACCACCGGGTGACCGCGCAGGATTTTGAGGATTTCGTCCTTCCGGGTTGAAATGGGCAGCTGGCGGTCGATGTCGACGGAGGAAGCCGATCGAAGGCGTGCATCTACGAGGTGGGCCGACGCGGCCGCCCGCTCCTTCAACCTGCGAAGCCGGCCTCGGTCTTCGCTCCCACTCCCGCCGCGGCTTCCGCTCCCGTCGCGGTCTTCGCTCCCACTCCCGCCGCGGCTTCCTCTCCCGCCGCGTGCACCGCGCAACTTTTTAAGCCCACGCTGGATGTCCCGCCGGTCCTTGAGCGTACAGCGGGGGAGCAGGTTCCGGATCTCGGCTGCCAGCCTATGGTTCTTGGAGGCATCCACTACATCAGGAGGCCCGCAACGGTGGCGGTCATGTTGGCGGCCAGGGCGCCGCCGATCATGGACCGGATACCGAACCGGGCGATGTCCTTTCGCCGTTCCGGCACCAGTCCACCGATCCCTCCGATCATGATCGCGATGGTCCCGAAGTTGGCGAAGCTGCACAGCGCATATGTGGCGATGGCGAAAGACCGTTCCGACAGTTGCGCCTGCATGGCGCTGAGGTCCTGGTAGGCGAGGAATTCGTTCAGGATGGTTTTTTTCCCGATCAACATACCCACGGCCTGGGCGTCTTCCCACGCCACGCCCATGAACAGGGCCAGCGGCGCGCAGAACCATCCGAGCATCCGTTCAAGCGAAAGCGGCTCACCGCCCACGTAGGGCGCAAGCCCCACCGCCCAGTTGAACAGGCTGACGAAGGCGATGGCTATGATGAGCATGGCCGCCACGTTCAATGCCAGTCTCAACCCGTCCGACGCACCGCTGCAGGCCGCATCGATGAAGTTGACCCCCGGTTTCGGAACGTCCACGGTCACGACGCCCATGGTGCGGGAGGTTTCGGTTTCGGGGGTCATGATCTTGGCGACGACCAGCGCCGCGGGCGCCGACATGAGCGAAGCGGCCAGGAGATGGCCGGCGTCGGCGCCCAGGGCGACATAGGCGGCCAGCACGGAACCCGCCACGGTCGCCATGCCGGAGGTCATCACGGCCATGATCTCGGACCGGGTCATGGTCTTCAGGTAGGGCAGGATGACGAGAGGCGCGGTGGGAGCCCCGAGATAGACGTTCGCTGCCGCGGCCATGGATTCCGTCCCCGAGGCGCCCATGACGCGCACCATGACGCGGGCCATCTGCCGGACGATCCACTGGATTAAACCCAGGTAGAACAGGATCGAAGTAATGGCGGATACGAAGATGATCATCGGGAGCACGGAGAAACCGAACAGCGCGGTTTCCACCAGGTCGCCGAAAACGAACCGTGCACCCTCATTGGAGAAGGCGATCACCTTGTTTACGGCCAGCCGGGCCCCGTCGAACGCCACCTGGCCGGGCGCCGTGTGCAGCAGCAGCAGCGCCAGCAGTCCCTGAAGCGCCAGGCCGCTACCGATGAGCCGCCAGTTCAGCCGCCCGCGGTTGTCCGAGAGGAGCCAGGCGATGGCCAGGAGAACGACAAGGCCGAAGAGGCCGAAGACACGTTCCATGATCTATCCTTGGCTGGCGGTTCCCGGCCAAAGGGAGGCCAGGCCTACGTACAGGTAACCGGCGAAAAACAGGCACAGGAAGGGAATGGAAGCGTAAATGCCGTTGATGGCCGTGTAGTAGATCAGCAGGCCGAAATGCACGGCAAATAGCAGTTCCAGCGCGGGAAGCCAGTTCCGGGTCCCCCGGTAGCGCAGATCGCGCCATGAGGCCGTCTGGTTCGGTTGATCCGGCTGACACCACGAATCCGTATGGTCCGCTTGGACCTTGTGACCCGCCTGGCCTGCCTGGTCGGGCCGGTTCGCCTGGTTCGCTTGTTCCGTATAGGCGGCCTGGCCCGCCAGCTCCGCCTTTCCGAGGATGCCGTATTTAGGCGTCCGCTGGAAACCCGATTTGAAGTTCAGCAGCGCCTCCAGGACGGCCCGCGTGTTATTGAGGCAGATGCCGATGCCGATGGACATGAGTACGGGAAGGTAAAAGGGGGACCATATCCACCGGGCGCGGTTGATTTCGAACTGCGCGAACAGGTAGAAGAGCGACACGGAAACCGTGGCAGCACAGAGAAAGGGAAGGTCGATCCAGAAAGAATTGATCCATCCCGCCTGTACCCGGATCACGATGGACGGGAAGATCAGGACCGAGAGCAGCAGCATAAGCAGGTAGGTCATGTTGTTCGTTAGGTGATAGGTCGCCTCCAGCTTGAAGCGGAAGGGCAGCGCGCTGCGCCATACCGGGGGTAGCATTTTCTTGGCGGTCTGTACGGAGCCCTTGGACCACCTGTGCTGCTGGGTCTTGAAGGCGTTCATTTCCACGGGGAGTTCTGATGGCGTGGTGACTTCTTCCAGGAATACGAAGCGCTGGCCCCGGAGTTGCGCCCGATAGCTCAGGTCGAGGTCCTCGGTCAGCGTGTCATGTTGCCATCCGCCGGCCGCCTCGATGCATCCCCGGCGCCAGATCCCCGCTGTCCCGTTGAAGTTGAAAAACCGCCCCGACCGGTTCCGGGCGCCGTGTTCCATGACGAAATGACCGTCCAGCATGATTGCCTGGACCCGAGTCAGGATCGAGTAGCCTTGGTTGAGATAGGACCACCGGGTCTGTACCAGGGCCACTCGCTCGTCACGGAACCGGTGCATGGTGTTCCTGAGAAAGTCCGGAGGCGGGATGAAGTCGGCGTCAAAAATCGCGATGAACGCGCCGCGCGCCACCTCGAGCCCCCGCTGCAACGCACCCGCCTTGTATCCGGTGCGTTCCTTCCTGTGAAGGTAGTGGATATCGATGCCGCCCGCCCGGTGATGTTCGACGCGACGGGCCGCGAGACCGCGGGTTTCGTCGGTCGAATCGTCCAGTACCTGTATTTCCAACCGGTCGCGGGGATATTCGATGCGGCAGACGGCGTCGATCAGCCTTTCGACCACGTACTGTTCGTTGTAGAGGGGCAGCTGTACGGTAACGACCGGGGGCGCATCTCCCAGGGCTTCCGGCTTTACACGCCTTGCCCGGTCCTTATATTTGTAGTACAGATACACCATCAGGTACCGGTGGACCCCGTAGACCGCAAGCAGGAACAGGACGAAGAAGTAGAGAAGTATGAAGATCAGCGAGAGATAGCTCATACATGTCCGTTTCTGCTTACAGCCTCCCGGCCGGATTCCCTGGACGGCCTGTCCTGATCACCATCCCCGGTTTCCTGCTCGTGGCCGCCTGTGTAGCCATAGCGGCCATCGGAGACCTGCGGGAAAGTCTGATCAGGCCATTCGACCCCGATGCGTTCCTGCCTTCCTTTCTGTCCTCGCGGGTGGCCCTGCCGGATGCTCTGCTGCTGTTCTGGATACCCTTCGCCGCTGCATTCATCGTCTATACGGTCTCCGTCGTCCACCAGGTCCGGGCCGGCGCACCGACGGGCCGGAATACGTTCTGGTTCATCCTGGCCGTGGCCATCCTCTGCCGCGTCATTCTGCAGTTCAGTCCCCCCACCCTGTCCGACGACATCTACCGGTACCTCTGGGACGCCAGGATGCAGTCCCAGGGCGTCAACCCTTACGTGTACGCACCAGACAGCGAAGCGATCGCCCACCTCCGTGATGAATACCATGGAAGGATCAACAACCAGGACGTCCCCACGGTCTATCCGCCCCTGATGCAGGCGGCTTACATGGCCGCGGCGTATCTGTGGTACAGTCCCGCTTCGATCAAACTGCTTTTCACCCTGTGCGATGTGGGCGTGATTATCCTCACGGTCCTGATGCTCGGTCGACGGAACCTTCCGCGGGAACGCGTGCTCATCTACGCCTGGAATCCCCTCGTCCTGGTCGAAATCGCGGGCAGCGGCCACAACGACTCGCTGCCCGTCGTCCTCATGCTCGCCGCGTTGCTGGCCGTGGACGGCCTCCGTCCGGTCCGGGCGGTAGCCTGGCTGGCTCTTTCCATGCTTGCCAAGTGGTTCGCCGCCATGCTTGTCCCGGCCTTCTACCGAAAAATACGCGGCATCAGACCTTTCTGGCTGCTACCGGTCCTGCTGCTCGCTGGTTATCTGCCCTACCTCGGCGCCGGGACGGATATATTCAGCGGACTCCTGGTCTACGGCGACAAATGGCGGTTCAACGACAGTCTCTTCTCGATCTTCTTTTACCTGACGGATTCGCTGAACGTGTCCAAGATCATCGCGGCTTTGCTCTTCACCGCCCTGGTCGCGTACTGCGCGGTCAGGATAACAGATCCGTTCCGTTCGGCCTTCGTGCTGCTCGGCGGCTATCTCGCGCTTACGCCCACGGTGCAGCCCTGGTACCTGGTCTGGATCGTCCCCTTCCTCTGCCTGTACCCCAACCCGGCGTGGATCCTGCTATCCGGCCTGGCCGCCCTTTCGTACCATGTCGTGATCGGTTTCGTCCTCACCGGGGCCTGGGAAGAGGAAACGTGGGTCCGTTTTGTGCAGTACGTCCCCTTCTACGGCCTGCTGATCGCGCGGTTCCTGAGGAACGGATCGTGGCGGAACGCGCTGAAACCGGCTTCCTGAAGCACACTGGATTTCACGGGAGAACCAGAGGCGGCGCAACCATGCCGGCGCACCGGCGTAAAGTAACCGGCGCAACCGCAGTATGCAAGGGCTAAGGCGCCGTGCGGCGCGGGAGCGACAGCCGAAATCGATTGACGTAAATCCGTCTCGATTGTACAATCCTCCGCCGTACTCAGCCTGTTGACCGCGTGGTTTCCATGGCCACCGGCCCATGTGCATTTTTGCATATCCAAGCATGTCCAAGCATGACCAAGCATGACCGGAGGAATCAATGCCCGATACATCCCTGTTTTCCCTGGAAGGCAAAACCATGATCGTCACCGGTGCGAGCAAGGGCATCGGCAAGGCTGTCGCGCTGGGGGCCGCCCGCGCGGGCGCCGACCTGGCGATCGGAAGCCGCACCCGGGCCGACCTGGAACTGGTGGCTTCCGAGATCCGGTCGATGGCCCGCGGCTGTACCGTTCATACGGTAGACGTGGGCAAGGTGGACTCGATCCGCGCATTCGTGGACCAGGTGCTCGCGGACGCGGGAGACATCGACATCCTGGTCAACAACGCCGGGTGCAACCGGATCATGCCGGTGCTCGAAGTCACCGAGGAAGTATACGACGAGATCATCGACGTGAACCTGAAAAGCGTCTTCTTCCTCAGCCAGGCCCTCGCCGCGCACATGATCGAACGGGGCCGCGGCGGGCGCATCATCAACGTGTCTTCCCAGGTGGGCGTCGTCGGCGGTCCGTTGCGGGCGGCCTACACGGCGGCCAAGGGCGGCGTGTGCACGCTGACCAAGTCCATGGCCGCCGAATGGGCGGAGCACGGCATCACCGTGAACGCGGTGGCGCCGACCATGACGCGAACCCCCATGGTGGAGAAGGCGATGGAGAACCCGGGGTTCCGGGCCAATATCAAGAAGATCCTGCTGGGCCGGCTGGCCGAACCGGACGAGATCGCCAGTTCGATCATCTACCTCGCGTCCGACGCGAGCGCCATGGTAACCGGCCACACCATGGTCGTGGACGGCGGCTACACGGCCGTGTGACCGCCAACGGTATACCGTCCGGCCCACGGCAATACGTTCGGCGCGCGGCAGGCGGCATTCCGTTCGGCGGGCGATACAGTGGTCGGCGCGCTGCCGGGCACGGTCTGTTTGTCCCCGAATCTCCCTGCTACCGGTTATTGCGCAGGCGTCTGACCTGGGCCCGGGCCCGGTTGTGCTCGTTGTTGGTAACGGAAAAGATGTGCCTGCCGTCTCCCCGGCCTACGAAGAAAAGATAGTCCACTTCCTGCGGATAGAGCGCGGCGTGAATGGACGCCTCTCCGGGGCTGCAGATCGGTCCCGGCGGCAGCCCGGCGTGCAGGTACGTGTTATAGGGCGACGGGTCGGATAGGTGCTTCTCGTAGAGTCTCATGTTCGGCCTGCCGAGTCCGTACTGGACCGTGGGGTCGGCCTCCAGTCGCATGCCCCTTTGCAGCCTGTTGTGAAACACCCCCGAAATGACGTCCCTTTCGTCGTCCACCATCGCTTCCTGTTCGATGATGGAAGCCAGGGTGACGATCTCGTGTAAATTATACCCCAGTGCTTCCGCCTGTTTACGGTACCCCTCAGTGATGGTTTGCAAATGTCGCGATGTCATTTGCTTGAGGATATCATCGACGGTCATGTCCGGGTACATGTTATAGGTCGCCGGGTACAGGTATCCTTCCAGGCTGGGCGCTTCGATCCCCAGCGATCGCACTTTCTCCGGATCGGCGGCCCGTCGTACGAACGCGGTGGAATCAATGCCGATCCTCGCCCGCAGGACCCGGGCAGTTTCCGGGATGGTCAGCCCCTCCGGGACGTTGACGCGATTGACCGCGATCCTGCCCTCGGTGAGCATGTTCAGGACCTGGCTGGCGTCCATGTAGGACTCGATTTCGTAACGTCCCGCGTTTATACTGTGCCCCACCCCCCTGTAACGCGCCAGCAGTTCGAACAGGATCGCGTGACGTACCACGCTCCGGTCCTCCAGATCCCCGGCAACGTCGGACAGGGTCATGCCGGGTTCGACGGTGTACTGGATGGCGGTGTCGCGCTCGACCGCAAGGTTGGAGAACTGGTAGGCCGCGACCAGCGCGGCCGTTCCGGCCAGCATGACGAGGACGACGGCAGCGGCAAGCAGCTTCTTCATGGGCTTGAATCCGGTTCCGTTTTTGTTGCCCGGCGGAAATCCAGGTAGTTCTGCAGCAGCAACGTGGCGGCGATCCGGTCCAGGCCGCCCTTGTTCCCCCGGGTCGTCCCGCCCATTTCATGCATGGCCCGACGGGCCGAAACGCTGGTCAACCGTTCGTCCCACGTCCGTACCTCGCAGGACACGTTCTTTCGCAGCTGGTCCGCCAACGCCTCGACCTTCCCGGCCATTTCGCCCGCGGTCCCGTCCATGTGGACCGGCCGTCCCAGGATGATCTCCCGGACCTGCTGTCCCTCGACGATATCCAAGATGGATGCGAGGGTTTCGCCCGTGCCTGGCGTCTGGATCGTCTCCAGCCCCTGAGCGATCAGACCGGCCGGATCGCTCAGAGCGAGCCCGACACGTCTTTCACCGTAATCTACGGCGAGTACCCGCCCCGCCGAAGGTTGGACCGTTCCGGCTTCCGCGGGTGCGGCGGCGTGCGCGTAATCACCGGCCAGGTCAGTGCCTGCCAAGCCATCGCCGGCCAGGCCATCGGCGCTTTGCGACCGGTGGTTCGGTTGCCGTCCTCGCTTCGACTTTTGACGACGGGGCGTCGTGGCACTGTCAGGTCTGTTTTTTCTGGGCATGTCGTTTTTATCTGTCACATGCGTCGCCGGAATCCGCTCAGGGCGTAGTCGCCCGTTCCCGCTCGATTACCGGCGGCAGCCCGGTCACGCTGATACGCCAGAGCAGGCGGCTGTCCCGGGGACCGGTGGCCGGTTGCAGCACCGTGGCCTTGTGCAGGGTCGAAAAGGTGTCCCACGCACCGGCGTCGCCCATCCTGAAGTCGTACCCGGTCACGTATTGGGGCTTGATGGCGTGGGCGGCCAGTTCATCCAGCAGGTCGAAAGCCTCGTCGTCCGGCATGCCGACGATGCCGAAGGAACTGCCGCAGACGCCGTAGAGCGCTTTGCGGCCGGTGACCGGGTGGCGCTTGACCAGGGGATGGCAGACGTTCTCGACCCGGTCCTTCTGGTCCAGCGTCAGTTTTTCCGCCGAGGTCGAGGACTCCTCGTTCATGTCCGCCCGGTTGCCGTAGTGATGCAGGACGGACAGGTTGTCGATGGTGTCTTTCATGTTCACGGGCAGATCGTCGTAGGCGGTCATCTGGTCGGCAAAGTAGGTCGGACAGCCCCCTTCGGGCCACTGCCGGCCGTAAACGACCGTGGAACTGTTGGGCGGGTCCTGGTAGGCCACGTCCGTGTGCCAGAAGGCCGCGCCTTCGTAAACGCCGATCGGCCGCCCGTCTTCGAACATGTTGGAAAGGTTGAGTATGGCCGGATGGTTTTCGTGGCGCAGGTGATCCAGGAAATGCGGCTTCTGCGCGCCGAACTCCCGGGTGAAGGCGTCGTAGCGGTCGAAGGTCATTTCCTGGCGAGGGATCACGATCAGGCCATGGACGTGGAACACCCTCAGGATTTCCCGCATGACGTCCGGTTCCAGGGGTTCCGACAGATCGACGCCCGATATCTCCATGCCGAATCCGGGCAGGGGTTTCGTGGAAATGCGCATGGCGGCCACCTCCTCCAGTTCGTCGTGGCCCGTCCTCAAGGCACCTTCTTCAATCGGCCGTCCTACGCCGGCGCGCCGTAGGGACTGTCACGAAACACGGCCTTCAGGTCTTGCGCCCATCCCGATTCGGGCAGAAAGCGCGCGCAGTCGTTCCAACCCGATTCGAGGGCCGCGCGGAACAGCGGTTCCGCCGATGATCTCGGCCACGCGCCGATCAGCCGGAACAGCGCGGGCGAATACGTGCCGGGCCTGGGTGGTCCGGACGGTCCCGGCGGGCCATCCGATCCGTGCGGCCCAGCCGGCCCGGCCGTTGCAGCCGGTTCCGTCCGGATCATGGCGTAGACGGCCGCCGCGTAAAGCCGGTCATCGTACCGCGCCAGCAGTTCGTCTACCGGGGTCTCGCCATCCGGCACGGGTTTGTCCTCTGTCTTGAAAAGCAACTGCAACAGGGGCGCCATGGCTTCGTCGGGCAGCATCTCCACCGGGCACTCGAGCAGGGAGACATAGGCCTCGTCCCGGGTGTATTCTGCGTCCAGGCTGCCCAGGTGGCCGTACCGATCGCCGACCGCCGGCGGCGTACCGTAGGCAACGGGCGCCAGGGTCCGCTCCGGGGGGAGTACCGTTTCGCCGTCCGACGGGAAGACCTCCCGGTAGGCCGAAAGGGTGAGCCGCTTGACCTCGTACGCGTACATGTCGGGGTGGACGTCCTGTACGCGATCCGCGGCGAACAGCAGCCACCCGGGCGCGTGTACGGCCTCGTCCCGGTAGAGTACGGCGCGGACAGGCTCGGATGCCCCGTCGGCCAGGGTACGCAGCTCGGCGGCATCGAGGGGAAGGTTCCGGACGGTCCGGTGCGTCACGTCGAACAGTACCGCCACCTTCCGCAGATCATCCTCGTCCTCGATCCTCAACGAAGATTTCATGGTGTTTTCGGCGGCTTTGCCAAGCCTGCCCAGCGGTTCGACCACCGCCCAGCCGCCCTTTATTTCGGACTGTCCCCGGCCGATCCAGCCGCCCCGGTTGAACCAGTTCGCGATCGTTCGAACGAGCAGGATCGCGACCACTACGAAAAGGGCGACGATGAGAAGGCGTTGAAACATGGCTAACGCGCGACTCCCAGCATGTCGATCACGATGCCGCAATAGGCCCGCGCGACACGGAGGGTGGACTCGATACTGACGAATTCGTTGGCCTGGCAGGTGTTTCCTCCTTCGGGACCATACACCAGCGTCGGGACGCCCCCGGTCACGGCGAAGTGATTCGTGTCGGCCACGCTCCGGGCCAGGGCGTACCGCACCGGCCGGTCGAGTTGCGCCTCGACCCGTTTCCGGGTGGTTTGGACGAACTTCGACCCGGGATCCACGATGTACGGCGCGGGCGCGGGCGTGGGCCGGTCGTCCCACGTGACGCGCCACTCGGAGGCGATCGACAGGGACCGGATCAGCGCCTCGATGTCTGCCGCGGCCTCATCGATCGTCTGGCCGGGCAGGATGTGCCGGTCGAGGACGACCTGTGCGTGTTCCGGCACGAGGATGATGTTCCTCCCCCCGCTGATTTCGATGACGCAGATCGTACCGCCGAGGTCGAACTCCTCGTTCCAGCCCAGCTCGATACGGTCCAGGGCCGTGATGATCTCCGCGGCGTCATGAACGGCGTTGACGCCCTCTCCCGTGTACGCGGCGTGGGCCGTCCTGCCCGCCAGGTCGATCTTGATCACGTGCCGGCCGCGCGAACCGATGCGCAGGCGTCCCGGCGGCGTGGGTTCGGGTATGAGGCAGCCTTCGCACCCCTCGAGCAGCCCACTGTCGATCAGGGCGTGGGCGCCCCGTGACCAGTTCTCCTCGTCGGTCGTGGCGGAGACGATCAGGTCGCCGGCCAGTTCCGCCCCGGACCGGACGATGGCCTCCACCGCGGCGAGCACGGCCGCCGCCCCGGCCTTCATGTCGTGTGCGCCGAGCCCGTACATGCATCCATCTTTGACTACGGGCGACCACGGGTCCGTCTCCCACCCATCGCACGCGTCGAAGGTGTCCTGGTGGAAATTGAGCATGAACGCGCGGCCGTTCCCGTTTCCGTTCCCGCGGCCGGGAATCCGCACGGCCAGGGTGTCGCCCGAATCCGAAACTGGAATCCGGTGTACGTCGGCCAGGCCGATCTCGCCGAAATACCCATGGAGCATGTCGCCCAGTGCCCGTTCGTTTCCCGTGACCGACGGGATGGCGACCAGCCCTTCGATCAGCTCGGCGATTCGCCCGTGTGTGATAGACTTGGTGATGGCTTCCAGGGTCATGTGCCCGGCCGTTTCGATGCATGCTCCGAGGCCCGTATACTCGGGTTCTCCGCTCCTTTTCATGATACAACGTAAAGCCCTGGCAGACAAGAGAATTATCTTGACATCCAAGGCCTTTCGCCTTAGTTATACCAGCGCTTCAGGGGCTGTTGGGATCCATTCATTTTCCGGAGTCAGACATGGCATCAGAAATCTACGACGTGGCAGTGGTCGGCGGCGGGCCCGGGGGGTATGTTTCCGCGATTCGCGCGGCCCAGCTCGGTTTGAAGTCGGTTGTGATAGAAAAAGACAAACCCGGCGGCGTGTGCCTGAACTGGGGATGCATTCCCACCAAGGCGCTGCTGAAGAACGCCGAGCTCGTACTGACCCTGCGCCACGCCGAAGACTACGGCATTTCCTGCGACAACCTGCGGTTCGACATGGGCAAGGCCGTGCAGCGCAGCCGCAAGGCCGCCGACACACTGGCCGGCGGCATCAAGTTCCTCCTCAAGAAGAGCGAGGTGGATCTCGTCAGCGGCCACGGCCGCCTGGCTTCGGCCACTTCCGTCGACGTGACGAACGGCAAGGGCGAAACAAAGACCGTGAACGCCCGTTCGATTATCCTTGCGACGGGTTCGCGCTCCAAGGCGATCCCGGCCGTTCCGGTGGACGGAGATCGGATCATCACCAGTACCGAGGCCATGCTGATCGAAGAGCCGCCCGGGTCGATGACCATCATCGGCGGCGGTGCGATCGGCGTGGAGTTCGCCTACTACTACGCGGCCTACAGAACCGAGGTCACCATCGTCGAGATGCTGCCTCACCTGCTGCCCGTGGAAGACGAGGAAATCAGCGAAACGCTGGAAAAGAGCTTCACCAAACTGGGTATCGGGATCAAGACCGGGGCGCGCGTCGAATCGGCCGAATCGGGTTCGGACGGCACCAAGGTAACCGTAACCGTCGACGGGAAAGAAGAGACGCTGAACGCCGACGTCACGCTCCTGGCCATCGGCCGCGATGCGAATATCGAGGATATCGGCCTGGAAGCACTCGGCGTCGAGACCGACCGGGGCTTCGTCAAGGTGGATGAGGAGTGCCGGACGACGGTGTCCGGCGTGTACGCCATCGGCGACGTCACGGGCCCGCCCCTCCTGGCCCATAAGGCTTCCGCGGAAGGGATCAACCTGGTGGAGCGGCTCGCGGGCCATCCGTCGGCGCCCATCGACCGCGAGAACATACCCGCGTGCACCTATTGCCAGCCCCAGGTCGCCAGCGTCGGCCTGACCGAAGCGCAGGCCGCCGCGGAAGGGCGAGAAATCCAGGTTTTCAAAATGCCCTATCGCTCCAGCGGCAAGGCCGTGGCCGCCGGCCAGACGGACGGCATGGTCAAGCTGATCGCGGACGCGAAGTACGGCGAGATCCTCGGCGCGCACATCATCGGGGCGGACGCCACGGAACTGATCGCGGAGATCTGCACCGCGCGCACGCTGGAATCGACCACCCGGGAACTCCACAAGACCATTCACGCCCACCCCACGCTGTCGGAACTGGTCATGGAAGCCGCCGCCGGGTTGGAAGGCGCGGCGATCCACATCTAGGGCTGCCCGCACGCCCCGCATGGTTCGTACGGCCCGCTGTATTCCAGCCGCCTTCGTCCTCATCGACGGGATCGCGGTTCCGGGCTGCGATCCGGAACCCGCCGCCGGCCCTGGACGGGTCGTGAAAGCAGTTGCCGAATACATCCGCAATGGTGTACCGTAACGGGACCGTAACGGGAAGACCGGAATTTCGCAGGATTCGCCATGCCTGAAACCTATCTCGAGGCCGACCCGCGACTGAGCGCGCCGATGCGCCGGCATCTCCGTTCGCTTCACCTGGCTACGGTGGATGCCTACCGGACCTGGTGCCGGGAGAACGGTTTCAACGTCCGGCTCAACAAGACCCTGCCGCAGCGCCGGCGGGAACTGGCCTCGTCGCAAAAAACCACGAAACAACACCGGATCGACGCGGAACTCGAAGCGCATATCTCCGCCCTGGGCCTGGGTACGGTCGCGGAGTACCAGGCGTGGTGCCGGGCGCACGGCGCCGGGGACGGCCTGCAGAAAAGCAAGGCGCAGCGCCGGCACGAGATCCAGTTGGGGCGGCAGGCGCGCAGCCGGGAGAAGGCCGACCGGTCCTCCGCCAGCCAGCACCGTCGACGCCGTAAAGATCTGTTGAAGCGGATCGCCGCCGGCGAGGTCGACGACCGGGAACTCACCAGTCCCGTGCTGCTCCGGGTGCGCCACCTCTTTCAGAACGCGCCGTTCGATCCGGAGGCACGGTCCGTCTTCCTGTCGCTCCTCCTTCACGTCGAAAGCCTGGGTAGGCTGTTTCATCTCAAGCCGGTCGTAACCCAATACGGGCCGCAGCCGGCCAATAATTTCGTGGACGGGCTGGCGTCGCTGGCCGCCTGGCACGGCCGCTGGATCCGGAAGGTAGAGGCGTGGAAACCGGACAGCCATAACGGCCGACGGCAGTTCGGCGCGCTGGCGCGACATCTCCTGGCCGAATACGACGTGCCCGCGTGCATGGATACGGCTTTCTTCACGGGTATGGGATCCGAGGCGAGGACCCGGCAGGAATGGTTCGTTCATGTCGGTAACGGCCAGAACGTCCGCAAAGCCGCCATTCCACTGCACTTCACCAAGCGTATGGCCCATGCGTTCATCGTGTCCGCTCCGTCCGGATACACGGTGGACGCGGCCCTTCGATGGGCCCAGGTGATCGGGATGGGCGGTGACGATCTGCTGGCGGAGGCGGTCTGCGATTCGATGCTCGGGGAGAGGTTCGAAGACGGGCCGTTCTGGGAGACTGTGCTGCACTTCTTCGTGAACCATCCCATGCTCGACGTGGCGCACGTGGGACCGATTGTCGACTATGTCCATCACCGGCGGACGGTCGTCCTGGAGCAACGGGATCCGGATGGTAGCGTGCGCTCCATCGATCCTCCCGAACCGGATTTCACCATGAAGGGCCGCACGCCCGAATCCATGCTGCGGCGGGTGGAAGCCTGGCACCGCGGGATGAATCGATCTCAGCCCAAAAACCCCCGCCAGTGGGCATCCTGCGGGGTAAACGGATACACGTGGGTGGACGAGGACGAAAAGGCAGGGGAGATCCGGACCTGGCGTATCGAGGAGATCCGCAACAGCCGGGACCTGGCCTACGAGGGCAAGCACATGAAACACTGCGTGGCGTCGTACCTGACCTCCTGCGCGAATGGTACCCGGTCCATCTGGTCCTTGAAGGTCGATTATCTGGGATCCGGAGCGACCAGAAACGTGCTGACTATCGAACTGCTCAACAACAGGAAGTACATCCGGCAGGTGCGCGGCCGCAGCAACAGCCGGCCCACGGACGCCCACAGCGGCCGGGCGCAGGAAGGCTGGAACGTGCTTTCCATGTGGGCCGACCAGGAAGGATTGACGCTGCCTGGCGCCAGGTCGTGGGCCATGCGCAGGGTGTAGCAAAAAAGAAAGCGACGGCATTTGGGCGGCCGCATGGGAAGCGGCAAGGAATGCCGTCGCTAAATTGATTGGATATGCTCCCGCGGGGGCGCCGGAGTCACATCGAATCCTTGATCATTGGCGGGCAATCGATCGTGGCTTGCAATCACGTGTTCGATGCCTGCCTCTACTACTCTATTTGACGCCGAAACGCCGAAAAAGATGCAATAAATCGATCGTGGTAGACGTATTCCTATCCTGGCAATAATCAGGACCCTCCTCGAACGATGCATATCGAAACGATAACCTTTCTCGCCGCGATCACGGGCTATGCCGGATTGACCGCGAATATGGCACTGGTGGCCGCAGGCCGGCACCGGCCGAAACACATGACGCCGGTCGCGCTGGTTGTATTCGCCCATGTGCTGATGGTCTGGCACTACCGGTACGAATGGGAGATCGCCCAGGCGACCAGGAATGGCTACGCGGGGTTCGTCATATTCCACGCCGCGCTGCTCGGCATCCTGGCCGCTCCTTTGGCCGGGGACCGGTTGGCTAAGCGGCTCGTGGCCTTCTCGTTCCTCGTCGCCGCCATGGGGGCCAGCGGCGCCGTGATGCGTTACGACGAAGTGGCGGTCTACCGTCTGCCTGTTTTCCTATGCGATCTTGTCGGCCTTTCCGCGCTGGCTTATTGGATATTCGGACGGTCCAGAGCATAAGGAGGACACAACGATGGCGAGCCTGGCTGAACAGAAGGCTTTTTTCGAGGAAGAGGGATACCTGGTCGTCGAAGGCGTGCTGTCGGCGGACGAACTTGCCGCATGCCACGAAGAGATCGAACGCCTGCACCAGTTGTCGGCGGAACTCGAGTCCACCGGTGATCCGAGATCTTCGTGTTTCCAACGCGAACCCTACGCGAAGGGTGCGAACCGGCCGGACGGCCTGCCCGTGCTGAGGAAAATCGAAAACACGCGGGAAATCTCTACGTTCTTTCGCGACCTCTCCGTCCATCCCAGGCTGCTCCGGGTAGTGGGTGGATTGCTCGGTCCCGACCTGCTGCTGTTTCGCAGCACCCTGATGCTCAAGCCGGCTTTTCATGGATCCGCCCATGCGCCGCACCAGGATTCGGCCTACTGGCCCATCGAGCCGCCCGCGCTCGTGACCGTCAGCATCGCCCTGAACGACGCCACTGCCGGGAACGGCTGTTTCAGCGTCATCCCGCGCAGCCACACCTGGGGATTGAAAGACTGGGGGCTCATCGCGCAGGCACAGGATGCGGAACCCGCTCACGAGCGCGACCTGCAGGATGCCCATCAGATCGAGGTGCCGATGAAGGCTGGCAGCGCACTCTTCTTCCACAGCCTGATGGTGCATGGATCGGGTCCCAACAGGTCCCCCCACCCTCGCAATACGGCGCTGTATGCCTACTTCCCGCCCCATGTCCGCTACGTCCCCGGCAAAGGCGGCTCCAGAGAAAAAACCTATCCGGTGGCGTGCGGTATGGATGGCAGGAAGACCTTCACGCTGGAGGCCGCGGGTCAGCAGGCGTGAGCCGGCCAGGGGTTCGTCTATCCGTGATGCAATAAAATGGTTGAATTATAGTTCCATCTAGAATAATAATAAACTATATAGCAACTATACATCCTGTCTAATGACGGCCTCACGGGTTTCGACACCGGATGCCGTTTCTGCACGCACCCGTTCCTGAGGCCAGTCCGCACCGAATCGGGAGAGAATCCATGCGAAACACGGAAGCACAAGAGACCAACGAGGTTCTGAATGAACTGCGTGGCGAGCTGCACGAGGTGGTCATCCTCTTGTCGACGATCGCCAGGCACATCGATGATTTTCGTTACGAGACCCACAAGTTGAACCGGTATCTGCGCAACAATCCGCGCGAAGAACAGTCTAGCGCCTAGGCCGCGTTTCCGCGACATCCCTGCCATTCGTAACGCCCGTGCTGTCCATGCCGGCCAAGTTGCCCATGCCGGACAGACTGACCGCGAGTTTTCGATGTACTTTGACCAGGGATCGTTCGATATCCGATGCGAGTGGGGCATGGAAGGGCTTAAGGAACTGCTGCTCGACAGCCGGGCCGTGGTCATCGTCGATGTCCTGTCGTTTTCCACCAGTGTGGACATTGCGGCGGGAAACGGCGCGCTGGTCTACCCATACATACCGCAGCAGGGACCATTCGGCTGCGGCTTACGCCAGGTCCCGGAACGCACTGTTGGCCAACGCCACCCGGGAGTTCAAAGGGGGCGGATATTTACTTTCCCCTTCGTCCCTGGTGGACATACCCTCCGGCACTGCCCTGGTCCTTCCCTCTCCCAACGGGTCTACACTATCCTTGTCGACCGGCGGCACTCCCACATTCGCCGGTTGCCTACGGAACGCAACGGCCCTTGCCGGTTTTTTACAACGGTACGAAACCGGAATCAGTTCCATTCCCGCGGGGAACGCTGGAAGCAACAACAGACCCTCAGGCCGCGATCGAAGACCTGATCGGCGCGGGTGCCGTCATTCATGCGCTGGAAGGCACCCGTTCGCCGGAAGCCGAAGCCGCCGCCCGCGTTTTCGAAGCGAACAGAGACGACCTGGAATCGGTCCTTTGCGCGACGGGGTCCGGCAAAGAGTTGAAAGGCAGGGGATTCGCAGCTGATGTACGGCTTGCAGCAGTACTGGATGAGAGCAGGTGCGTCCCGGTGTTAAAGGATGGAGTGTACCGGACGGCCTCCCTCGAACGCGGCGGCGCGACGGCGTGAGTGCAGATCCTTCACACTTCGTACGCCTGCCACGTACCCAGACAACCGTGGCCGCGGCGCACGTGAAGCAGCCGTTTCTCGGGTTCGGCGATGTACCCTGAAATCGAGTGCATCCCGACCGCGCCGTGCCGGCAGATCCCGCCGGGATCGTTTTCGTGATCGGCCAGGATTCCTTTGATGGTGTCGATGGTGATCGTCCCCCAATACGCCTGGACAAGTTGCCGGATGCGGTCCAGCCGGGGACAAGAATCCGGCAGGTATCCGCGTTCGTGACCGGCGAACGCGGGGGTCAGATAGTGGTTGGTATGCAGGCAGGCGTCCGGATGGGCGTCCCGGTACCGGGCAATCCCCTCGGGCCGTATTTCCACGGTATCGATGTGTCCCTGTCCGTCGCACAACACCAGGTTGGCGGCCGAACAGGTCTGGTGCCTTGAAAGAAGCTCCACGCAGTCTAAGGCCGTCCGCTGCTCCAGGACCAGGCGCTTGATCGGGTAATGGGGCAGTCCCATCCGCCAGGTACATCCATAGAGGGCATTGGCGAAATGGGCCACGCCGTGCTCGTTCATTCCGGAATAACCCAGCTGGCCGGCAAAGGTGAACATCAACGCCCGGGGCCGGCCGTCGCCGGGTCTTACCCGTAACAGCAGCACGACGTCGGCGTATTCCGGCTCGAGATCCTGGTTCTGTCCCGCCAGCGTGTTTCCATCGGCCGTGGCCGACCGTGTCAGCGCGAAGGCGGTGCAGGCCCCGACCGACTGCTGCGCGGCCTCGGCGCGGGCCTGGCACAGGACCGCTTCTTCCAGGCTGATGCCCGCACCCGCCGCCAGCCCTCGCACCTCTTCCGAGAAGGCCGGACTCAGGCGCTCCATCAGCGGCCAGAAACCCATGGCGTTCCGGCACAGCGTATCCCGGGACATCCCGGTCAACCGGTCGATCCATCGCAGGTACTTCCGGACGAGACCGGCGGCCTGCGCGCCGTGTTGATAGCCCATCTCGTAGCCGCTGCCCTCGACTTCGATCAGTGGGAAAGTGTGTTCAGGCATAGTGTCCTTCCCGGGTTTCGTCCGGCCGCGCGGGGCGTTCAACGCGGGTTCCCCGGATACGTCCACGTCCGCCACCCCTGCAGCATCGGGAAATACAGACCCAGGCTGACCGGCCCGGAATCCAACGATTGCAATACGCTCGCGTAGCCCTCCAGCTGGCTACGGTACCGCTGCTGTTCGTTATCCAGAAAGCCTTCGAGATCCGCGCCGGTATGGGCGCTGGTCTTGTAGTCGATGATCCAGCGTGTACCCTCGAACATGAAAGTCCGGTCTACGACGTATCGCTGGGCCCGGCCGTTGAGGACCGTGGTAAGAGCGAGCTCTCTTTCATCGCGCGGGTGCCGGGACAGTATCCAGCGTCCCCTGGCGTCAGCGACCGTGTTCCCCAGGGCGGACAGCGCCCGGGAAACCGCTTCGTCCAGCTTTTCGCCGGCCAGCCCTTCCTGCCTTAGCGCCGTGCGAAGCGTATTCTCGTCGAAGTCCAGTAGATCCGGCGCGTACATGCGCTGCAGCATCTTGTGCACGACGATGCCCACCCGGCGCTGAAGTTCGGTTACCCACTCGAAGGTGGGATATCCGGACTCGTCGCCTTCGGAATCCGACGGATCGAAAGGCGGTTTGAAGTCGATGTCTTCGGGAGGCGGTCCGGGCGTCCAGTCCGCAACCAGACGACGGAGCGGTACCCCCCGGAGACTCGCCGGGGCCGCGGCGCGTTCCGGGTCTTTTCTTTCGTAGTCCTTCAGCGCTTCCATGAACTCCGGCTCCACGGCGTGCCAGATTCTTGCGAGCAGCGTCCGCGAATCCGGCGGCTTCAGGTCGTCGCTCTCCGGTTCGGGTACGGCGTGCCCGAGCAGATGCAGGCACTGTCGGGCCCGGGTGGCGGCCACGTAGAGCAGCCGGGTCTTTTCGTTTTCGCGTTTTTGCGATTCAATGCGGGCCAGGTAGGCGTAGAGCGGGTCCTTTTCACCGCCGGTGGCGCGAATAGGCGCCAGCAGAAGTCGGGGCCGGCCGCCACGGGTGTATTCGTGCCACATGAGCAACCTCGGGTCTTCCGACCGTGGAAGGCGGCCCAAGCCGGGCAGGATGACGGTATCGAACTCCAGCCCCTTGGCCCGGTGAATGGTCAGCAGTTGCACGTCCCCGGCGGCTTCCATGTCGGAAGGAGCGAAAAGGCGCGTGACGTCATCGGCGAATGCTTTCTCGTCCGGGATCCCCAGGCCGTCCTGAACCCGTTCCAGGAGATCGAGAAAGGCGGCAGCGTCTTCGCGTTCGGTCCGGGTTTCCAGGCAGGCCGGTCCGCCCAGCGCGGACCAGACGCCTTCCACCAGCCGGCGCACCGGCAATCTGGCGCGCAGGGTGAACGCATCGGTAAGTACGGGCAACATGCGGCCGATCCTGAACCGGGCGTCCGGTGACAGCCGCTCCCGCCGCGCATGGTCCCGAAGGAGATCCCATACGGCGGACGTGTCGTCGCCTCCGGCCAGGGCTTCGAGGTCCGTCAGCGTGAGGCCGCACCACGGTGCGCGCAGTATGGCCAGCCACGCCAGCCGGTCGCCGGGATGCAGGAGCGCTCGCGTGAGTGCCAGCAGGTCCCGCACCACTGGACGGTCCCCCAGGGCGTCAATCTCCACGGCGCGGAATCTCACCCCATTCCTTCTCAGGGCGGAAACGATACCGGCCAGATGACCACGGGCTTGGACCAGTACGGCGATGGTCCCGTCCGGCCGCCGCGCCTGGGTCCCGACGATTATCTCGACGACCCGTTCGGCTTCGGCCTCCTGGTCACGGGCGAGGAAGGGATGGAAGCGGACGCAACTATCGGGATGGTCGCCCTTGAACGCCACGGAGGGCTCGTAGGTCACCGCGCCCGACAGGAAGTCCTCGCTAGTGGGGAATGCGTCGCGCAACACGCGGTTCACCCAATCCACGATCCGGGGATGCGAGCGGAAATTCACCGAAAGCGCAAGAGGATTCGGGCGGACGGCGCCTACCCCGTTCTTCCGGGCCTGAAGAAAGAGTCCCACCTCCGCTTCGCGAAACCGGTAGATAGACTGCATGGGATCGCCCACCAGCAACAGCGTCCGGCCGTCATCCGGTCGCCAGTCCCTGATTAGCTGGGTGAGCAGGCTGTACTGGCTCTGGGAGGTGTCCTGAAACTCGTCGATGAGCAGGTGCAAGATGCGATCGTCCAGACTCCGGGCCAGGTCGGTGGGCGCCTTGTCCGGACCCAGGGCGGCCCGCGCGCCGATGCCGATCTCCGTGAAGTCGACGCATCCTTCTTCCCGGAAGACCAGCCTGAGCTGCTCCACCGCCACGGGCAGCAGGATCATCAGCGCGTTCAGGACGTCCCACTGCCTTTCATCGAACCGAGGAGCGGGCAGTGTGCGCAATTCGTGCAACGATTCGGCGGTTTCCGGGGCCAAATCGATGCCGGCAAGCCGTTCTTTTGCGTCGCGTCCGGCATCGGTCGGCGGGAATCCCTGGTTGACGTTCAGGGACCGGCGCCGGGTCCCCCGCCCGGTCAGGAGCAGCTCCACGATCCCGATCCAGGAGGGGAGCGACTCTGCATCCGAACCCGGAAACCCGGTCATCTCGCGACACGCGTCGATCGCACTCGCCCGATTACTCGCACGCAGGTTCGATGACGCGAAACGGGCGAGTTCGACGATATCGTCCCTGAAACGCTCCGGGAATCCGGCGCGGACCTGTTCCAGGGCGCTTTCGATGACCTCCCCGAGGGAAGACTCCAGGTGGGCGCGCAGGGCTTCGGGTCCGCGAGGCGTCGGGAAATCGCCGGCCACATCGTTATCGCTCGCGGTGGCGGAATCGTCGGCCGCACCGGTATCGCCGGCCACACCGGTATCGCTCGCCGCAACGGCATCGCCCACCGCCTCGGGCTCTCGAGGCGCCGGAGCGTCACGCAACACATTGTGGTGCCCATGATCGGCCACGTGCCGCATCCACTGGTCCCTGGTGCCCAGCATGACGCTCAGCAGCTGCTCGACTCTCCCGAAGTGGTTGTCCAGGTGGGCAAGCAGCACGGCCACAGCCCCGGTCACGTCCGCCGGCGCCCCGTCGGCATCCAGCATGGACACCGTTCGGCGGGCTGCGCGCGCGTACAGGTGTCTCGCGTCATCCACCGGCCGGAGCGCCGCACCCATGCGGGAGACCCAGGGCATCCTGCGCACCAGCATGGCGCAGAGCGAGTCGATGGTCTGAATGCGCAGGCGCGCCGGATGCTCGGCCAACCGCCAGTTCAGCCGGTCGTTACGGGCAACGGCTTCCCGCGCAAGCTCCCAGGTGTGGGTTTCGTGCGGCGTCGCGGGCCGTGGTCCGCCGGCGCTTCCCAGGGCCGCGACGATGCGATGGCGCATCTCCGCGGCCGCCTTGCGGGTAAAGGTAATGGCCACGACGGCCTCAGGACGGTCCACCCGGGCCAGCAAGGCCAGGAACCGCTGGATGAGCAGTTCGGTCTTGCCGGACCCCGCGGGCGCCTGGACGACGAACGACCGGGCAGTATCGAGCGCTTCGAGACGTTGCTGCTGGTCCGCAGCGGGTTCAACCACGGTCAACCTCCGGTTCCACCGGTTCTTCCGGTTCCACAGACTCCACTGGCTCCTCCGCTTCCTCCAGTTCCACCGTACCCTGGCTGATCCGGCACAGGGACGGCAGTTCGCAGTACCTGCAGGTCCGGGCGGGGTCCTTGGGATTCACGTGCGCCCGGCCCTCCCGGAAGTCGCGGCCGAGTTCATCCAGCACCGACCTCCAGTCACTTATGGTCTGCGCTATCGACGGCTGCCTTTCCGGTATCCGGACCCCCGGCGCGATATCCGGGGATTCGGCCAGCCCCCTGAATGCCAGTTCTCCCGTCCGCAGCCTCGCGAACAGGACGCCCGCCACCTCGGCTTCCGCGGAAACGGCGTAGATGGGCAGCTGGGGTTCGTCCGGTCTCGCGCCCGCCCAATCGGCGGGACCGCATTCCCCGGACTTGTAGTCCAGGATGACCAGCTTTCCGTCCTCCAGGCGGTCCACCCGATCCGCCCGGATGTTCACCTCGATGCCGCCGACTTCAACCGACCGTCTCTCCTCCTGGTCGACCACCGTGAATGGCTGCCGCTGACGTTCCAGCTCCATCCACTCTCCGATGATGCGCACCAGCCTGGCCTGCTCGATTTCCGCAAGACGGGGATAGCGCCGGAACCGGCCGCCCAGGATCCGCCGAACTTCGGGTTCGACGTACCCGCGTACCAGGTCCGCCAGCTCCTTTTCCGTCATCGCGAGCAGCCGGCCGTGAGACTTCAGCCGTCCCCAGACCCGTTCGAGCACATGGTGAATGAGCCTTCCCCGGTCGAGCGCGTTCAGGCCGGGCTCGGGTTCTTCCAGCGTCCTGGCGCCGAGCCGCAGTTCGGCAAAGGCCTTGAACGGGCAGACCGCCTGGAGCTTGAACAGGAAGGTCCCGCCCCGGAGCGCCACGTCATCGCACGCCGGTCCGTAGTGGTCGTCCAGCACCTCCAGCGCGGAAGCGCCGGGCATCTCTTCCTCGTCGCTGCGGATCCCTTCCCCGCCCTCGGGAGGCGGCGGGATCCCCAGGTCGGCGGCCGGGGTTTCGGGCAGCATGCGGACGAGCGGACTCACGGCCAGGTCCGCGTCCTCCTCCCGCTCGGGATAGCTGACGACGACGGAAGGCGCGGACGAGAGTAGGCGTCCGGTGAGCATCCGGGTGAACGCGAGTTCCCGGTTCGGCGAAGACCCGGGCAGGCCGTAGCGGCGCTGAAGGCGTACCGGAATGAAAGGGTCGGGCACAGGATCGGCCGGCCAGGCGCCGTCGTGCAGGCCCATCAACCAGAGCCGGTCGAAACGGAGGCCGGAGCTTTCGAAGACGCCCAGAATCTGGACGGGGGCATGCGCGGACTCCGGTTGAAACTGCCTGGCCGCGGCCAGGTTCCTCAGCACGTCCACCGCCCCGTGGAACGGCACGCGCCCGAGCACGTCGTCCAGGCCGGCCAGATCGGAGAGCAACTCGCTCCAGACTTCCAGGGTCTGGTATTCGATACTGTCGAGCGTTCGGTCTCCGGGCCATCCGATGTCGCGAAGGAAGGCGGAAATAGCCGGCGCCCAGTCGCCGGGCAGGCGCGAAATCTGAAGCGTCCCGTACTTTTCCGACCAGGTCTCGAGGAGCGTCACGAGTCCGGGACACCCGCCCCCGCCCCTTCGCTTCCGGGCCAGTTCGATGACATCCGAAAGGCACACGTCCGTGGCGCCGCCGCTACGCAGGTCCGCGTCCAGCAAGGCGCGGCTGGTCATCTCTTCCGAGGATCCGGGCAGAAAGGGGGATCGAAGCATGCGGCCGGCACGTTCGGCGGAGAGATTCCCGGGATCGATTCCAAGAAACAGGAACGCCGTCTGAATGACGGGGTATTCATCGAGCGGCCGTCCGAGGGAGATGTTGAAGCACCGTGTCGGATCGAGGTCCGGCCTGAGCCGGTTGCGGGGGTGCAGCACTTCGCCGAATACGCGCTCGATCTCGTCTCTTTGCTGACTGAGGCCGGGCACGACGATGCCGATCCGAAACGCCGGGTCGCGCGCGTACGGATCGCTTTCCAGGCAGCGGCGCGCCCATTCGGCGGCGGCGCGGATTTCACGGCCGGCGTC
The DNA here is from genome assembly GCA_965207085.1 of bacterium. Taxonomy (GTDB): domain Bacteria; phylum JAAXHH01; class JAAXHH01; order JAAXHH01; family JAAXHH01; genus JAAXHH01. The sequence goes on from CBDBLQ010000002.1 coordinate 2,611,859, forward strand.
GGCAAAGCCCACGCGCGCGGCGTCTCCGGCTTCATCGGTGCGGGCGTTTTTCCGGATCATCACGCCGCGCCGTTCGAGGGCGTCAATCAGGCGCCGCTGCACCGGTGAAAATTCGAGGAATCCCGCGAATTCAACTTCCCCGGGGACCGGTGCCGGTGCCGCGCCGCGGTCGATGAGATCCGCGACAGCCGCGGGTAGCTCGGCGCTCGAAATCCAGCCGTTACGTTGACAACGGGCCTGGAACGCCCGGGCCCAGGCCAGGAAAGCCAGGGCGTCCTCGGATTCATTCCACGCCTCGGCGTCGAGCGGTATCGCCCAGCCGCACAGACGGTCCCAGGATCGAGCGGCGGCCTCCGCGGTCGAGGGAACGTCCAGCAGCGAGTCTTCGGCCATGGATCGGATGACGTTTTCCCAGATCAACCGCTCTTCGGTCCGACTGAGCAGGCGGGCGGCCGTCGGATCCGTCGTCAGGCCTGCCGTCGGGTCTGCCGCCAGGTCCGCCGTTGCCTGTTGATCGGAGAACAGTCCGTTCTTCCAGTTTTCCGCCAGCCATGCGGAAAGCGGCATGATCTGTGCGGTAGGCCAGGCTGCGCTTCCCGCCGCCGCCTGCACTTGATCATGATCGCGACGGAGTTCGCGAGCGAGGCGGGTGGTCGCGGTGATTACGGTCATGGCGGCAATACCCGGGTGTATACGTATGGCGGTTCAGGCGGAAGAGCGGACGTTTCAGACCCGCGGACGGTTTCGGCACGCGTCCGGGGCCTGGAGCAGAAAATGTGGCGATGTACGCGTTCGTGGAAAGCAGTTTCTGACTGAACAACACGCGCCAAATAATAAAATAAATCGAATTTTAAATAATAACATGCGTATTATTCGATTTTAAAAGATATTGCTTGACATAGCCTAAGTGTCTCCGGCATAAGTAAATATAAACCCTTGCACACGTGTTGCAGTACAAATTGCACCACGGTGTGCATTGAAGCCGGGATCTTCCCGGTATACTGAATCCGTTTCGATGGCGCGTCCGGCAATCGCGGCGCGAGAAAGTGAATATGGACAAACACCGGAGAGGGGAATTAACGGACCGGTTCGTGTTTCTGGTGGACCAGCTGAGTCGCCTGACGTCCGGCGGGCACTGGGTCAAGCTGCGGATACTGGGCCTGAACGTCCACCACGTCAACACGCTCCAGGTACTGAATCAATGCGGGTCGCTTCGGATGAGCGCGATCGCAGATCACCTGGGCACTACGCAGTCACACGCCACGAACGTCGTGAAGAAGCTGGTCGACAGCAAGTACCTGAACAGGATATCGGACCCGGATGATCGCAGGGTCGTGATCTGTGAAATCACGGCCATGGGAAGGCTGGTGGCGAACCGGTACCTGGAACTCGTGACGCAACGCGCGACCAGCATTTCCAAAACGTGGGACGAGGGGCAACTGGAATCCGTCGTCGAGTCTCTGGAGCTGTTTTGCCGCGCAGAAGAGGCGTCGCGGCACAGGAGTGATTCCGGTCCGGGCTAAATCACGCGGTGGAGAACAATCACACGGTGGGGTACCTGGATTTCCGACTCGGAAGATCTAACTCGGGAGTTCCGGATCATCTATACCGTGCCAACCGCTAATCCACCTCGCCCGCCAGGGTCGTCACCGCATCGATCAGCGTGTCCAGCTCGGCATCGCTGGTGTAGAACGCCACCGAGATCCGCACGCCGGTCGGTTCGTTGATGTAGGTGGCCCGCTGGGTGATTTGCCAGCGGTTCCGGAGTGCCTCGGAGACTTCGTTTCCAGTCATGCCCTCGATGGCGAAAGCGACGATGCCGGACTGTGTATCGGCGCGGCGCGAACTGATGACCCGCACGCCGGGTATGGCGTCGAAGCGCGTGCGCAGCGATTCTGCTTTCCGACCTGCCTCATCCGCGATGGCCTGCGGTCCCCCGATGCCTTCCATGAAATCGAGACTGGCTTCGAGACCCTGGTAGAGCATGCTCGACGGCGTTCCGGTCTCGTACTGGCGGGCCGTGCCATCGGGCGCGTGCGGCCGCCGTAGCGGCTTCAGTACCTGCTGCGTGTCCCTACGGACATAGAGAAACCCGGCGCCCATCGGAGAGAGCATCCACTTGTAGCAGTTGGTGGCGTAGAAATCGCAGCCCATATTATGCAGGTCCACCGGGAACTGCCCGACGGCCTGGCAACCGTCCCAGAGGGTTAGTACGCCGCGCGACCGCGCCAGCGCACAGATCTCCCGGGCGGGCAAACGGATCCCGGTATCCGTCGTGACATGGCTGAAGCAGAACATCCGGGTTCGCGGGGTGATGGCATCTTCCAGCCGATTCAGAAAAACGTCCTTTTCCTGGTCGATCTCGACGACCTTGATGACGGCCCCTACCCGGTCCGCCAGGCCCTCGGCGGCCTGCAGGGGTACCGGGTGTTCTTCATTGGTGATGATCACCTCGTCCCCCGGCTGCCAGCTTAACCCGCCGAGCACCATGCCGTACCCCTCTCCGGTGCTCATCGTCAACGCGATTTCCCCGGCATCGGCGCCGAAGAAACCGGCGATCCTGGCCGGCATTTCCGATGCCGCCCGTTCCATCGCGGTGTACTGGTCGGCAGGGCTCATACTTCCGCTGAGCATCTGCTGATAGCCCTCGACCATCGCCCTGTTCACACAGACCGGCGACTGGCCGATTCCTCCGGTGTTCAGGTAGATGCCGAACTGAAGCCCCGGCATCTGTTCTCTAATCTGTGCGATATCCATGAAGCTTCCTCTTCTCCTTATTCCGCGAGGTGTCTTCGGAAGAAGCCCACGGTAAGGTTCCACGCCTGCGCCGCCGCCGTATCGTTGTACCGGGGCGTCGAGTTGTTGTGGAACCCGTGGAGCGTTCCCTCGAACATGCGCATCTCGTACGTCACCCCGTTCGCTTTAAGCGCTTCCTCGTACTCCGGCCACATGGCGTTGATGCGCCGGTCGGTCCCCGCGTAGATAATCATCAGGGCCGCCTTGATCTTCGGCACATCCTCACTCGCTGCCGTGGCGCCGTAGTACGGCACACCGGCGTCCAGGTCGCTGCCGAGGGCCACCGCGAGGCGATTGGTCATCCCCCCGCCCCAGCAGAAACCCGTGGCGCCGAGCCGGCCGTTTGAAAGGGCATGTCCCTTGAGAAACCGCGCGCTGTTGATCATATCCTGATCCAGCTTATCCCGGTCGAGATTCCGCTGCATGGTACGGCCGTCGTCATCGTTTCCGGGGTAGCCGCCGATCGGAGCCAGGCCGTCCGGGGCCAGTGCGAGGAACCCGGCCACGGCCGCGCGCCGGGCGACATCCTCGATGTAGGGGTTCAGCCCCCGGTTCTCGTGGAAGATTATGACGGCGGGAAAGGGCCCTTCACCGGTGGGTTGCACGAGGTATCCCCGCATGGTCCCTGACGTGCCGCCGGGCGACGGATACTCGACGTACGTACCCTTGATGCGCCGGTCGGTGAAGGAGATCGTCTGGGCCTCCGCGTAACGCGGCAGAAGCGCCTGCGCCATCGAGAGCGCGGAGACGCCGCCGATGGTGATCGCCGCGGCGCGACTGAGAAACGTGCGCCGGTCGATATAGCCGTGGCAGTATTCGTCATACAGTTCGAAGACGCGCGAGTCGATCTTTTCTTCGCGTGGCTTTTCTTCGGGTGGCATGGGTTTTCGCTCCTTAGAGCTGGGGGATGCTGATTTGATCGTGCACGCCGGGGCTGATGTCAGCGGTCGTGATCGCTTGACCACAGTCGATGGGTTCGATTGTGAGAACCGGCGCCCATTGAAATACTCGGTCGGCCGAAATCCTAACCGTCTTAAATCCCGGTCAAAACAATTAGGCGTGTACGAATCCCTTCGTCAATCAGAAGTCCCTGTAAGAACCGAATTCATTACAGGGAAGGGAACCGATGGATCTGAGATAGTCGAGGGTAGAATGTGTTCCATGGGTACTGATAAGCCCTGACATACTCGAGCACAGTACAGACAAAACACTCGAGATCGTGGAACGAAACTGCGGCAGGAATGAATAGGTGGAGTTCATTTATTCCGATTTCTAGGGCGGTCTACGAATTGAGGTTCAGACAGACGGCGTTGCACTTGGTATCTCACAAGGCCAACTCAGTCATTCAAGTGTCCGCAGAGAGACCAGTATTCAGAAATGCACTTGACATCATATGATATTGGAGTCATATTATGAAGCATGTATGGAAGGTTGAATTCCATCCTGCGTTTGATCCCGAGTTTGACGTCTTGGAGCTGAAGGTACGGCACGAACTACTTGCGCAAGCAAAGTTCTTGGAGACGTTCGGACCAACGTCAGGTCGTCCGCGGGTGGATACGCTGAAGGGCTCACGACATGCCAATATGAAGGAACTTCGTTTTACATTACCTGGCGGAGTCTGGCGGATCGCATTTGCTTTCGACCCCGAACGTAAGGCCATACTTCTGGTCGCTGGCGATAAATCGGGCGTCGGTGAAAGACGGTTCTACCAGCGACTGATCAGGAAGGCGGATCAACGCTTCGATCTACATCTTGATCGGCTGAAGGCTAAGAGGAGGATAAGTAGATGAGTACGCTGACGGACAGAATGAACGAGCTGCCCCCGGCCCGGCGGAAGAAAGTCGAAGAAAGAGCCCAGGAACTGATCGCCGAAGAGTTGACGCTTCGGGACCTGCGCAAGGCTCGAAAGCAAACGCAGGAGCGGGTGGCCGAGAAGCTGGGGATCAACCAGGAGAACGTGTCCCGCCTTGAACGGCGCAGTGATCTGTTGATTTCCACACTCAGTGACTATGTCGAGGCGATGGGCGGGAAACTGAGCCTGGTGGCGGAGTTTCCGGACCGACCGCCGGTTGCGCTGACGGGCATTTCGGCGCTCGACAATCTTGCGGAGCGGTCTACAGAATCTCAAACCTGATGACAGGAGAGTCGCAATATGATCGCGGGCAGTTCACTTTGCGTCTACGTGCAGAAAGCCGTTACCGGCTAACGCAAATCGGGTCTATGGATACGGCCCTGCTGAATTAAGAGCTGGGATGGATAATGAACAAATCAGAATCAAAAAAAGCACCTGAAGAACCCGAAGTATCCCAGGCTGAAATCCAGCGTTTCATCAGACAGGTCCGAGATGATCTGTACTTCGGTGCAGATGGCATTCGGGTAAGGCTGGGCCGAATTGAAGAGAGATTCAAAAATACTGCAACAAAAGAGGATATCGCCAATATAAAGATATGGGTGTTGGTCGGCGCTGGGGCCGCTGGGCTTTCATTGCTTGGGGCAGCAGGAGCTGTTGTAGTTGGTCTATTGAACTATTTAAAGTGATACCTGATGGGTTGCCGGATCTCGACGCCGTATTTCACTAATTGCTTATACGGTATCGCCTGTCCCAACATTCGTACCTACTTCTGACTACCCGCATGACTTCAATGGCTGATTGTTACCGATCCTGTAGTACCTTCGTATCTTAAGGTTACCTTTTTCAAGAATGTCCTGCCCATTAATGCCTTATGAGGTTGACCGCCTGCAGTAAGATGGACCCCTGCAAACAAGCCATATACAGTTTGATGTAGATCGGGTATGTGGATCTGGGCAAGATGGAAGTTCACAGCATTTCATCCATGTACCCCTGAGACAGTCTGCCTATCTACTATCGGTAAATCCAAATCCACGGCAAGGGCGGAATCTATACAACTCTCCGTTGCCCCGGTATCAACTAAGGCCGGGTAGGGTACATCGGGCAAATCTGGACGTGAGGTCCCAGGTTGGAAGTCAGGATCGAACCCAATCTGTACCATTAAGGTAGGACCATATCGCACTAACAGGTGTAGTGCACCCCCAAATGGGACAACCAGTTAAGCTACCGTTTTAACACGTGCCACCATCTGCTCGAACTCGGCCGGTGGTCTGTAGTCCAAAGCCGAGTGCAAGCGCTTGCGATTGTAGCGCTTGTCGATGAAGTAGCCGATGCGTGATCGGGCTTCTTCGAGGGATGCGTACTCGTAGAGATAGACCTCCTCGTATTTGAGGGTTCTGATGAAACGTTCTGCCTGGGCGTTGTCATAGGGGTTGCCGCGGCGGCTCATGCTGATGTGTATGCCGGCGTTCTCGAGGGCATCGACATAGGCTTTCGAGGCATACTGCACGCCCCCCCGGTCCGAGTGATGCACCATCCCCTCCGGATCGGGGCGATCCCTGCGGCCGCGGTAGTAGCTGGACCGACCGATCGAGAGCGTCCCGCAGAGCCGCTTGACCGCGGCGCGACCTTCGGCTTGCTGCGTCCGGGCGACCAGACCGATCATGAGAAGCCTCCATTGCTGCTCGCCGAGCGCGGGATCTCTTCGAGCCGACGCAAGACTTTTTTTAACAGGTCGTTCTCCATGGTCAACTGGCCGATCTTGCGTTCCAGGGCCGCGATCCGGGCCTCGTCGGATACCGCCCTGCCGTTGCCTGGAAAGGCGCGGTCACCCTGACGGCGAAGCTGCTGGCGCCATCGGTGGATCAGGTGGGATGAACCTGGTGTTCCCGGGCCAACTGACCGACGGATTTGCCCGCATCGGCTTCCTGGAGAACCTGGAGCTTGAACGCGCGGGTGAACTGACGACGTTTCAGAGTCGTGGGGGCCTCCTCGTTCAGAAGGAAGCTTAACCATGTGTCCCGGTCAAGGGTGCGGTACACCTAGACGTTTGTGTGCTTTTAAATGTGACTTATTGTGTCATCTTCGTGTGGTTTTAGGAACATACAACACCAAGTGGAAATGTTAAGAAATACCCCCGAATCCCTTTGCTGGCGGACTTTCGGGGGTCAGGATGGAAGGATCTGGGAAAGTGACGGAAAAGCCAAAGTGATGGAGGTGGGGGGAATCGAACCCCCGTCCGGAAGTGCCTAAGCGGGAACGTCTACATGCGTAGCCTGTTTTCTGGTCTCGTTCCGGAGAACTCCAGCAGGCAGGATTTAACCGGAACCAGCCTCAGTTAAGTCTCGCCTGGCGCCCTGAGGCGCGACGCCCGGCCAGCCTGCCTTATCGACGCTTTTGACCATCCCGCAGGCGGGGCTGATCAAAAACGGGTTGCGCTAACTGATGTTAGGCAGCCATTGCATACGAAGGTTCGTCTGCAGTTAATTTTGTTCCCAATGGTTTAACGAGGTTATCGGGGACCTCGGCACGCGATTCCCACCGCATCCACTCCCGTCGAATCCTTTCACCCCCATGTCAAAGAAGGTAGGACATTTGCCCGTCTCTGTCAAATCCACCTGTGCCCGAAAGCGCGGGTGCGACCGGGAGAGGGCAGTGCACCGCCAGGGAATCGAACCCCGAACCCACTGATTAAGAGTCAGTTGCTCTGCCAATTGAGCTAGCGGTGCATCCATGAGCGCGGAAGGAATCGAACCTTCGACCCACAGATTAAAAGTCTGTTGCTCTGCCAACTGAGCTACGCGCCCTCGCAGGCGAAGCAAGATAAGCGGTTTCGCCCCGAAGGTCAACCAAATTGCGGTAAACCTGCGATAGCGACAAACGCGGCAGTCCCGCAAAACCCCTACAGAAATATGGTCGCGTTCCGGTGCGATCCGACGGAGACGATCTTCACGTCGGTCTTCACCAGTTCTGCAACCCGTTCGATATAGGCGCGGGCTTTAATGGGAAGATCGCTCCAGGTCCGGATGTGCCCGGTAGGACGATCCCAGCCCTCCATCTCCTCATAGACGGGTTCGCACCGGGCGAGGACGTTCGCGTCGCTGGGCAGGTGGGGAATCACGTCGCCGTTCAGCCGATAGCCCACGCACAGACGTAGCGTCTGGAGGCTGTCCAGTGTGTCGAGCCGGGCGAGCGCCAGGCTGTCGATGCCGTTCACCATGACGGCGTAGCGTACGACCATGGCGTCGAACCAACCGCAACGGCGCGGACGGCCCGTCGTGGCGCCAAACTCGCCCGCCATGCGCCGGAACTCGTCGCCCCAACGGGAGGGAAACTCCGTGGGGAAGGGCCCGTTCCCCACCCGGGTGGTGTAGGCCTTGGCCACGCCGATGACCTCGTCGATGCGCGTGGGGCCGACGCCGGCCCCCATGCAGGCCGCGCCCGTGGTCGTGTTGGAGGACGTGACGTACGGGTAGGTCCCGTGGTCCACATCCAGCAGCGTGCCCTGGCTGCCCTCGAAGAGGATCTCCTTACCGGCGTCGATGGCGTCGTTCAGGTACTCCGACGTGTTGATCACGTATGGACCGATCTGCCGGGCGAAAGTCAGGTATTCCTCGACGATCCGGTCCGCGTCGAGTGCCTCGGCCTGGTAGATGGCGTCGAGGATCCTGTTCACCTCCTTGATGTTTCGCTGCAGCTTCTCCTTTAGCACGCCGTGGTCGTGCAGGTCGACGATGCGTATGCCCTTGCGGGCGGCCTTGTCCGCATAGGCCGGACCGATACCGCGGCCTGTGGTGCCGATGCGCTCTTCTTCCTGCCGTTGCTCCTCGCCTACCCGGTCGATCAGCTTGTGATACGGCATGATGAGATGGGCGTTGTGGCTGATGAACAGGCGTCCCTCCACGTCGATGTCGTGCGAACTGAGCATCTCGATCTCTTCCATCAGCGCTTCGGGATCGATCACGGTGCCGTTGCCGATGACGCAGGCCTTTTCCGGCCGCAGAATACCCACGGGAATCAGGTGGAGGATGTACTCCTGGTCTGCGATCTGGACGGTGTGTCCGGCGTTGGCCCCGCCCTGGAACCGCACGACGATGTCGGCCTGCTCACCCAGGAAATCAACGATCTTGCCCTTGCCCTCGTCGCCCCAGGCTGCGCCTACGAGAATGCGGACGGCCATCTTTGCTTCCATCTCCCTCGTATATACCCGGATGGCCGGTTCCACCTGGATATCAAGGCCGATCTCCGGGTCCACAAACAAGAAAGGACGAGTCATAAGACCCGCCCCTCGAGACCGTTAGATCTTACAGTTCATTGTATGCGGTATGGACGCGGAAGGTCAAGAAAAAACGGCTGATAAAATAGGTCAAAGTTCCATCGCCTGCACACCGCTGGCGCGCCCTCCGCGCGCTGCCAATTCCTCCTCCGGAGCCTGGCCGGGATACCGCCAGCACCTCACCTGCACACCACCTGCGAACAGCCGACGCATCGCCAGCGCGCCGTCAGCAAAGCGCCAGACAGATCGTTTGACAATCGAGGTGTAAGTGGTACTAATGCATGAAAGACTAAAGCGTTCGGGGGCGAAGGCCGCGAATGATCTTGGTCAATGCAATGACCCGGAACACAAACGCGCAGGCACCGGTGCAAAACAGAGCGGAAGCGAGACCTGCCATGTATTCATGCATCAACGGCCCGACAACCATGCCCTATACCCTCGAGCAGGACCTGGAAGCCGCGGCGAAGGCGGCCTACGACCGGATGATGTCCGGCTGAGGACGGGATCGGCGCTACTCCGCCAGCGACTTCCGGTACCGCAGGTTCAGGGTCTTCGGATGGGCGGCGCGCGCCTCGTCGAGGCGGCCGACCGGCGTGGTGTGTGGGGCGTTCCGGACCAGTTCCGGGTCGTTTTCCACTTCTTCGGCGATGGCCGTCATGGCGTCGATGAACCGGTCGATGGACTCCTTGCTCTCGGTTTCGGTGGGTTCGACCATGGCCGCCTCGGGCACGATGAGCGGGAAATAGATTGTCGGTGCGTAGAAACCGTAGTCGAGCAGGCGCTTGGCGATGTCCAGCATCCGGACGCCGTGCGCGCGGAACCGGGAGCCGGAGGCTACGAACTCGTGCTGGCAGGGCACTGCGGCGGGAATAGGCGTCTCTTTCTGGGTGCCGTGGACGAGGACGGTGCGGGGGTAGTTTTTCTCCAGTCGCCGCATGATGTAGTTGGCGTTCAGGATGGCGTTCTCGCTCACCTGGCGCAGGCCGTCGGGACCGTTGGCCCGGATATAGGCGTAGGCCCGGACCATCATGCCGAAGCTGCCGCCGAAACCGCGGACGCGGCCGATGGAATCCGGCCGGTCGTAATCGAACCGGTACGTATCGCCGTCCTTCACCGCCACGGGTGTCGGAAGGAACCGGACCAGGTCGCTCCGCACGCCCACGGGTCCCGCGCCCGGACCGCCGCCCCCGTGGGGCGTGGAAAAGGTCTTGTGCAGGTTGAAGTGGACGACGTCGAAGCCCATGTCGCCTGGCCGGGTAATGCCCAGCACCGCGTTGAGGTTCGCCCCGTCCATGTAGAGCAGGGCCCCGGCGTCGTGGACGATGTCCGCAATGGTGCGTATCTCCGATTCGAAAAGCCCCAGCGTATTCGGATTGGTGAGCATGAAGGCGGCCGTCTCCTCGTCGATCAGTTCCGCCAACCGGCCGGTGTCCACGAGCCCGTGGGCATTGGTCGGGATCTGCACCGTCTCGTAGCCCACCAGGGTGACGCTGGCCGGGTTGGTGCCGTGGGCCGAATCGGGGATGATGACCTTGCGCCGGGCATGTCCGCGCGCCTCGTGATAGGCACGCATGATCATCAGGCCGGTCAGTTCACCGTGGGCCCCGGCCGCGGGCTGCAGCGTGACCCCTTCCAGCCCGGCGATTTCCGCGAGGTCCCTCGAGATCTCGTACATCAGCTGAAGACCGCCCTGGCAGGTCTCGTCCTGCTGCATGGGGTGCAGGCGCGCGAATCCCGGCAGGGCCGCCATGTCCTCGTTGACCTTAGGGTTGTGCTTGATGGTGCAGGAACCCAGGGGGTACATGGCCCGGTCCGGATGATAGTTCAGGGTGGACAGCCGGGTATAGTGGCGGACGACGTCGACCTCGCTGACCTCGGGCAGCCCGGGTGGCGTGCCGCGTAGGTCCGCTTCGGGAAGGTAGGACGAAAGCGGCTTGACGGGCACGTCCGGCGCGGGCAGTGAGACTCCCCTTCGACCGGGAGAACTCAGTTCGAATATAAGTGGTTCCGACAAACTTCTTCCTCTCAGGTTGCGTCTGATTCGTGTTCGGCGGGTCTGCGCGAACGGGTACTGTACTCGCGGGTCCTTCGCTCGCGGGTCCGCTTGGACCGCCTGGGCTGCCTGGGCTGCGCGCAGCCGGCGAAACTCAACTGAATCGCCCCAGCGCTTCGACCAGCCGGTCGGTCTGGGCGCGCGTCCTCCGTTCCGTCACCGCGATCAACAGGCCGTTTTCGATTTCCAGTGACGGGAAGCGTCCCAGGTCGATGCCGGCAAGTATCCCATCGTCTGCGAGCCGGGTCACGATCTCACCGGGTGCGGCCGGCGTCCGCACCACGAATTCCTTGAAGAACGGCCGGTCGAAGGCGAGTTCGTAGCCGGGCAGGTCCGCGATGCGCTCCGCCGCGTAGTGGCTCTTGTGGAGGCACAGTTCCGCGACCTGCTTCAACCCCTCTTTCCCGATCAACGACAGGTAGATGGTCGCCATCAGGGCGTTGAGCTGCTGGCTGGTACAGATGTTCGACGTCGCCTTGTCCCGCCGGATATGCTGTTCGCGGGCCTGCAGCGTCAGGACGAACCCCCGTCGGTTCTCCTGGTCGACGGTTTGCCCCGCGATGCGCCCGGGCATGCGCCGGACGAAGCGGTCCCGCGCCGCGAAGAAACCCAGGGCCGGTCCGCCGTAACTCACCTGGTTGCCCATGGATTGCCCCTCCCCCACGGCGATGTCCGCGCCGTAGGCGCCCGGAGACTCGATGAGCCCGAGGGAGATCGGGTCCACGGCCATGACCAGGAGGGCGCCCGCGCCGTGCACGACCCGTTCCAGGTCGTTCATGGACTCCAGGCAGCCGAAGAAATTGGGATGCTGGACGATCACGCAGGCCGTATCGTCGGTCAGGGCCGACGCCAGCTGGCCGGGATCCAGCGCGCCGTTCGGGCAGGGCAGCGTCTCCACTTCGATGCCCGGCCCGTGGGCGTAGGTATGCACCGTCTCGACATAATGGGGGTGCACGCTACCCGCCAGGATCACGCGGTCGCGCCCCGTGGCCGACCGGGCCAGCATGGCCGCTTCCGCCGTCGCCGAAGCGCCGTCGTACATGGAGGCGTTGGCCACGTCCAGGCCCGTAAGTTCGCAGATCATCGTCTGGAACTCGTAGATCCCCTGGAGCGTGCCCTGGCTCACTTCAGGCTGATAGGGCGTGTAAGAGGTCAGGAATTCCGAGCGGCTGGCCAGGTGGCCTATGGCGCTGGGAACGAAGTGATCGTACATGCCGCCGCCCACAAAGGACGCCATCCGGTCGGCCGATCTGTTGCGGGCGGCCATCTCGCCCATCGAATCGTGGAGTTCGAGTTCCGACAGGGCGGGCGGGAGGTCCAGGGGACCGTCGAGCCGGACGTCGTTTGGGATTACGGTCAGCAGTTCTTCCACCGACCCGATGCCGATGGCTTCCATCATGGCCTGACGGTCGGCATCGGTGTTGGGGATGTACGTCATGGATTCTCCGCAGGGGCCGGGCTCTCAGGCGCCGACGAAGGAACGGTAGTCCGCGGCGGTCATCAGGCTGGTGAAGGCGCCCGCGTCGTCCACCTTCAGCCGGATCATCCAACCGTCGCCATAGGGGTCCTTGTTGACCGCTTCGGGGTTGTCTTCCAGGTCGTCGTTGACCTCGGTCACGGTCCCGCCCATCGGACTGTAGAGGTCCGACACGGTCTTTACGGCTTCCACCGCCCCGAAGACGCCCATCTCGGCCACCGGGTCGCCTTCCGAAGGCAGTTCCACGAAGACGATGTCGCCGAGTTCGGACTGGGCGAAGTCCGTGATGCCGACGGTGGCGATATCGCCCTCCAGGCGCACCCACTCGTGTTCGGTCGAATAGCGGAGATCTGAGGGCGTGTTCATGCGTTCCTTTCTCCGGCGCCCGGGCCCGACGCGGGCTGCCGCCGGTCATTTCGTCAACTCAGGGACTCAAGGATTCAACGAAGTCCGTATTCGCCTCCCCGGCACGGAAAGTCGGGTGCTTCAACATGAACTGGTGGAACGGTATCGTCGTGTTGATGCCTTCGACGATGAACTCCTCCAGGGCCCGCTCGGTCCGCGTCATCGCCTCCTCCCGGTCCATGCCCCAGACGATCAGCTTCGCCAGCATGGAGTCGTAGAAGGGCGTGACGACGTACTGGGCGTACACGTGGCTGTCCACCCTCACCCCGTATCCGCCCGGCGTGTGGAAACTCGTGATCTCGCCCGTTGAGGGCATGAAGTTCCGGTCCGGATCCTCGGCGTTGATCCGGCATTCGATGGCGTGTCCCCGCATTTGCACGTCTTCCTGCGCGAAACCCAGGGGATGGCCCGCGGCGACGCGGATCTGTTCCTTTACGAGGTCCTGTGAAACGACCATTTCCGTCACGGGGTGTTCCACCTGGATGCGCGTGTTCATCTCCATGAAATAGAACTGGCGGTCCTCGGTCACGAGGAACTCGACGGTGCCCGCGTTTTCGTAGTCGATCGTCCGCGCCGCGCGCAGGGCGGCCTCTCCCAGCCCGGAACGAAGCTCGTCGTCGACAAAAGGGGACGGCGACTCCTCGATGAGCTTCTGCCGCCGCCGCTGGATCGAACAGTCCCGCTCGCCGAGGTGGACGACCTGGCCGTGGCGGTCGCCCAGGACCTGCACCTCGATATGCCGGGCCTTTTCTATATACTTTTCCAGGTACAGCGCGGGGTTGTTGAAGGCGTTCTGGGCCTCTCGCGAAGCCAGGCGGAAGGCTTCGCGCAACTCGACCTCGTCGCGGACGATGCGGATTCCCCGCCCGCCTCCGCCTGCGGAGGCCTTGATCACCAGGGGAAACCCGATCTCCCGGGAAGCCTCAACCGCGGCGTCATCGTCGTCGACGACGTCTTCCGTGCCCGGGATAGTGGGGACGTCGGACGCCGCCACCGTCTTTCGCGCTTCGGCCTTGTCGCCCATGAGGCGGATGGCCCTGGACGGCGGTCCGATGAAGGCGATGTCGCAGGATTCGCAGACCTCGGCGAAGTGGGGGTTTTCGGACAGGAATCCGTATCCGGGATGCACGGCGTCGGCGTTCATGATCTCCGCCGCACTGATGATGCGGGGTATGTTCAGGTAGCTGTCGTTCGGCGCGTTGCTGCCGATGCAGACCGCCTCGTCGGCGAAGCGGACGTGGAGGGAGTCCTGGTCCGTTTCGGAGTGGACGGCCAACGTCGCGATGTTCAACTCTTTGCACGAGCGGATGACGCGCAGGGCGATCTCGCCGCGGTTGGCGATGAGGATCTTCTGGAACATCGCTTCCTATGCCGGTTCGATCAGAAACAACGGTTGGCCGTACTCGACGGGCTGGGCGTCTTCCACCAGGATGGCCATCACGCGCCCGCTCAATTCGGACTGGATGGGGTTCATCAGCTTCATGGCTTCGATGATGCACAGCTGCTGGCCGGTGCTGATCCGGTCCTGCTCCTGAACGAAGGGGTCGGCGTCGGGCTCGGGCGACCGGTAGAAGGTGCCCACCATGGGCGAGGTCACCTCGACGTAGGTACTGTCCGCGGAGTCTACCTGGCCGTCGTCCTGCCGCACGGGTTCCGCGGTTGGCGCGGCGGCCTGCACGCGCGGGTCCGCCAAGGGCGCGGGGACGGCGGCCGCGGTCGCTCCGGGCGTCATGCGCACGATCCGGATCTTCCGGTCGCCCTCGGCCACCTCGACTTCCTGGATGTCCGTATCCCGCAACGATTCGATCAGCTTGAGCACCTCATCGATTCCCATGTCAGGCTCCTCGGAAGGGCGGCTACACCCGCTCTACGTATTCGCGGGACCGCGTATCGATGCGCAATACGTCGCCGGGGTTGATGAACAGCGGAACCTGCACCACGGCGCCGCTCTCGAGCGTGGCCGGCTTGGTTCCTCCCGTCGCGGTATCCCCTCGGATACCTGGATCGGTCTGCGTCACTTCCAGTTCGATGAAATTCGGCATTTCGATGCCCACGACGCCCTGGTCCGCGGTGAGCAGTTCGAGCGTCATGCTGTCCTTGATGTAATCCTTGTTGTCGCCGATGATCGACGCGACTACCGGCACCTGTTCGTAGGTCTCCAGGTCCATCATGTAGTACATGTCGCCGTCGGTATACTGGAACTGGAACTTGCGCCGTTCCACCCGCACATCTTCCAGCTTGTCCGAGGCCTTGTAGGTCTTCTCGATCACGGCCCCGGTGTGGATATGCTTCAGGCGGGTGCGCGAGAAGGCCGTTCCCTTGCCCGGCTTGATGTGTTCGCAACCCGTGATGAAGTATATGGACCCATCGATCCTTATGGTCATACCGGTGCGCAGGTCCGTAGCGTTCACCATAAGATCCGACGGGTCTCCTGTGCCTGCTTCATCGGCCGTTACGCGGCAACCGGTTCACTGCCGAAACTATCGCGCGCCGTGGAACCGGTCCGGGTGGGAAGAAAGCGTCCTGATTTAAAGGGTGGGCAACGGGATTCGAACCCGCGACCTCCAGAGCCACAGTCTAGCGCTCTAACCAACTGAGCTATGCCCACCATCACCGACGAATGGAGCAGGCAATATAGGCGCGATACCAAACGGCTGTCAAGGGAATTGTCGGGAATCCGGCGTCCGTTTACCGTACCGATATGAATGGTCTTTGTACCGTTATACGGCGCCCCGTCCGCGGTTTGGAAAACCGTCTCAGCGTCTTTCAGAGTCCGACGCCCCATCCACGGTTTCGAAGACCGTTCCCGCCTCTTCCAGGGGACGGCGGATGACGGTTTCAGGGAGACGAACCTCGATGTCTGCCGGCCGCAGTCCGCGGTTGACCGAC
Source organism: bacterium (assembly GCA_965207085.1). Lineage (GTDB taxonomy): Bacteria > JAAXHH01 > JAAXHH01 > JAAXHH01 > JAAXHH01 > JAAXHH01. Next base: position 2,627,604 of record CBDBLQ010000002.1, read on the forward strand.
TGGGTCCGGTAGGTCAATTTGAACGTCCCCGCACCGGGGCCGTCCCGGGTGATGCGGACGCGGTCTGGCCTCCAGACTCCGTTTCGGTTTCGAAAGCGTTCGAAGGTCCTGGTGAAGGACCCGCGGCCCGGGGAAGACTCCGAATCCACGCGCGTGACCGTCATCCTGCCGGTGTCGATCCACAGCGTCTCCCGGCCTCCACCGCCGCCTAGCGTGATGGCCGCCGTGTTTCCGTCGAGGCGGTAGTCGGCGATGGGCAGCTCCGGGTACCTGCCGGGCACGATGGTCCCTGTCACGGCCGCGTGCACGTCGTCCAGGGCCAGGTCGAGTCCGGGAATGGACGCGTCGCGCGCCTCGAGCGTGCCTTCGAACACCGTGTTTTCACCGGGCATGTACAACCGCACGCGGAGGTCGTGGATCAGGACCACAGCGAGGATCTGGAACAGGGCGCCGTGCACGTCGATACGGAACCGTGCCGGGCTGAGATATCGTATGCGGAGGGACGCGCGACCCCGGCGGTCCGCGTAGGAAGTCTCCACGCGCGCGCTGCCCCTGAAATCCTGGAGGCGCATTGAGGCCGCGTCGATCTCCTGGAGCAACAACTCGACCGACAGAGGTGGCGGTGCTGAAGGCGGCGGACGGCAGGATAGCAGCAGGAGACCGAAGCAGGCGAGCATCCGAAACCGTCCGGGCGACCCCGTCCGTCCGTTCCACCCAGACCACCCGAGCAGGCCACGCCGTCCGGGCCGGTGGAGACTGGACCGCCCAGTCCGGCCGGCGGTGTTACCTGGCATCTTGAAGCTTCTGCCGGATCTCTTCGGATTCCTCGGGGGTAATGTCTTCCATTTCGAGGGCGCGCTTCCAGTAACGTACGGCGCTTTTATGCATACCGAGCCGACTGTAGATGTCCCCGAGATGGTCGTGCACCGTGGCGCTCGTGTCTTCGTATTGCAAGGCCTTTTCCACGTACTGCCGTGCTTTCCGGTAGTCGCCCAGCCGGTAGTATACCCACCCCAGGCTGTCGAGGAACGCGCCGTTTTCCGGGGCTTTCTCGACAGCCTTTTCGATCATCACCTTGGCTTCTTCGAGCCGCAGGCCCCGGTCGGCCAGAATGTATCCCAGGTAGTTCAGGGTGTAGATGTCTTCGGGGTCGATTTCAAGGGCGGCCTCGAAGGTGGCCACGGCTTTCTCGAACTGGCCCGACTGGTCGTAGTTCTGCGCCAGCAGGAAATGGAGACGGTGGTGGTCATTGAACCGCTCGACCGCTTCTTTCGTGATCGCGATGGCCTCTTCGTAATCCTCCTGCTCGGTATGGGCATAACCCAGGTAGAACCACAGGTCGGGGTTCCCGGGCGCTTTTTCCAACCCGTCGCGAAGGATCTGAATGCCGGCCTCGTAATCCTCCTGGCGCAGATGGGAAAGGCCGAGATTCACCCACCCTCTTCCGTCTTGCGGATTGAGTTCCACGACCTTGCGGAACTGCGTGTCGGCCTGGTCGAACTCCTCCCGGGACATGTAACTCACGCCCAGGTACAGGTGGAACTCGGGCATATCGGGCAGGATCGACAGGGCCTGGGTGAGCACGCGTTCGGCCTGTGCGTACTGGTCCTGGCGGAGATAGGCCAGGCTCAGGCTGATCCACCCGCGCGGATCATGGCGGTTGATGCCGATACTCTTCTGCGCCTGGTCGATGGCCTGGTTGTACATCCCGGTTTCGAGGTAGACGTTCGCCAGGTTCAGGCGCAGGGTGACGTCGTCCGGCAACTTCACCACGCCTTCATGCAACGCGGCGATGCCTTCCTGCGTCCGTCCCTGTTCCATGAGGGCGTATCCCAGCGAAATCCAGCTCCGGCCGTGGGCGGGGTCCGCGGCGATGGCCGACCTGTACGCGGCGACGGCGCGGGGATAGTCGCCGGCTTCCTGGTGGACGAAGCCCAGGTTCAGATAGAGGTCGGCGTGGTCTCCTAGGATACCCAGGCCCTCGTTCAGTGCGTGTACGGCCTGTTCAGCTCGTCCGGTGGCGCGATAGGCCATTACCAGGCCAATCCGGAATCTTACTTCGCGCTCGTCCAGGGAGATCGCCTGCTGCAGCGGCGCCACGGCCTCCGCCGGCCTGTCCTGGTCGAGCAGCACGTCGCCCAGTGCGCCATGAAGCTCCGCCGAACCGGGATGCAGTTCGAGGCCCTCCTCCAGGGTGGAGAGCGCCTGCTCCGCCTGGCCGAGGTGCTGGTAGGCCTCCCCCATTTCCGCCCACAGGGCCGGGGATGTCCGGTTGTGCTCCAGCAGCACCCGGTACTCCTCGACCGCTTCGCCTGAGCGGCCGAGGAACATCAGGAGGCGCGCGAGCCGTTGCCGCAGGGCCGCTTCCCGGTCGGGCCCCAGCGCAATGATCTCACGGTACATGACGACGGCCCGGTCCCATTGCCGCCTTTGCTCATAGATCTCCATCAGCCCCACCCGCGCGGGAATCGAGTCTGGATAGTCGTCGAGCACCTTCCGTAGCGCGATGACCGCCTTGTCGTACATCCCTCTCTGCTTGTAGACATCGGCCAGTTTGAAGTGGAATTCGGGATTGCGCGGCGCCAGGCGGCTCACCGTTTCCAATGCCCTCAGTGCGGCGTCCGAGTCATTCAACCGGCTCGCAAGCTGGGAAAGGGCGATATGCGCCTCGATGTGGCCTGGTTCCAGCGTGACGACCCGTTCGAAAGCGGCCCGGGCAGGCAGGTACCTGCCCAACTCGGCGCGGTACCTGCCCAGTACGAACCAGGATTCCGTGGCCGTCGAATCGAGTTCCACCGCCATCTTGGCGTGTTGCTGTGCCTTGTCGCGCTCGGTCACGCGGTAGTAGGCCTGGGCGAGGGCGGTGTGGATTTCCGCCGAGGCGGAATCGTACTCCAGCGCCTGGAGATAGGATTTGATCGCGTTGACGGGATCGTTCCTGGCGTCGTGAAGGCCGCCCTCCGCGTAATGCTCCAGGGCCCTGGCCCGGTCCACCTGTCCGAGTGCATAGTCCTGGGGACAGACGGCGGCCAGCATCATGGTGACGACGAGGACGTACCAGGTACGGCCGGCGGCTCCGAGACCTTTCCCGGACGGCATGTTTCCTCCCTTCGCCGCGAAACTACCTGAAGATCCTTGTGACATCGTTGAATACCACGAACACCATCAGCACCAGCAGCAGGGCCATTCCCGTCTGCTGCCATACCAGTCGGTACTTCAGGGAAAGCGGACGCCGGATGATCTTCTCGACGCCCAGGATGAGCAGTTGGCCGCCGTCCAGCGCGGGTATGGGCAGGAGGTTGAGTATGGCAAGATTGATGCTCAGAAAAGCCATGAAACTGAAAAGGCTGCTCGCGCCCTGACGGGCGCTGTCTCCCGCCATCTGGGCAATCGCGATGGGACCGCCTACCGAGTCGGTGGACACCCGTCCCATGACCAGTTTACCTACGAAGTCGACGATGGTGTAGGTGACGGCCACCAGTTGCGTCCCGGCCAGGCCGGCGGAGGAGACGATCCCGACCGGGCTGCGTTTGATGTAGTCCTGCTGGGTGATGCCGATCTGGCCGATGTCAATGACGTCTCCGGTCTCCCGGTCCAGGTCCTGGGCCGTATTGGGTATGATGCTCACCTGGTGGGATTGGCCGTTCCGGGTCCAGGACACCGGGGTCTTCATGCCCGGCCGGACGCGTATCTGCTCGACCATTTCGTACCACTGCGTAACCGGAACGCCGTTCACGGACGTGATCACGTCCCCGGACCTGAGCCCGGCCTTCTCGGCGGGTGAGTCCGGGATGACCGTGCTCACGGCCGACGCGCGGAAGTAATCGATTCCGCCCAGTCGTTCCGCTGTCCCGCCATCGCCGTACCGCACCAGGACCGTCCGGTCCTGCCCGTCCCGGCGCAGCTTCAGGGACAGGGACGTCCCCGTGCCGGTCGCGAGTCGTTCCCGGACATCCTCCCAGGTATCGACGGGCGCCTGGTCGATTTCGAGGATTTCATCACCGACCCGTAATCCCGCCGCGGCATAGGGGCTTTCAACGGTCACCCGGCCCACGGTGGTCGTATCGACGAGCATCACGCCCATGGTCGCGTAGAACAACCAGAAGATGATGAAGGCGAGGACGAAGTTCGCCCCCGGACCGGCCGCGATGACGAAGGCGCGGGCCCCCACGGACTTGGACTGGAACTCCCACGGCTTGCCGCCTTCTCCTTCAGACTGGGCGTCGGGTTGCTCCCCGGCCATGGACACGTATCCCCCCAAAGGGATCCAGGAGATACAGTACTCGGTATCCCCGACCTTCTTTCCGATCATCTTGGGCGGGAAACCGAGGGAGAACCGTTCCACCCTGATGCCCATGCGCTTGGCGGCCAGGAAATGGCCGAGTTCGTGGAAGAAGACCAGCAACCCGAGGACGAAAATCGCCGATAACACGGTGGTCAGCATGCCTTTATCTCCGATCTACTTCTGCAGTCTCAGATCCATTTGCTCCCAATGAAACCCCGCCCCTGCCGGCGCACGGCAACCCATTGGGAATATACAGGCTGACGGTTCTATCCGGCAATCAACTTTTCCCCGCAAAACGTCCGTGTCCACCGGTCCGCCGCCATGATCGATTCCAGGGTAACGGGCGCCGTGAGATCCGGCGCGGCCGGGTGCCCGTCCATGGCAGCGGCGATGATGCGCGGTATGTCGGTGAACCCGATCCGCTGCCGGAGGAAGGCCTCGACGGCCATCTCGTCGGCGGTGCTCAGGACGGCGGGCGCCGTGGACCCGCGCCTGATGGCCTCGTAGGCCAGCCCCAGGCAGGGAAACATGGCCTCGTCGGGCGGATCCAGGGTCAGGGACCAGTTCCGCGTGATGTCGAACCGGGGCCAGGGAGATTCAAGGCGCTCCGGGTACGAGAGGGCGTACTGAATCGGTATGCGCATGTCGGTCGGGCCCATCTGGGCCAACAGAGACCCGTCGACCATCTCGACCATGGAGTGGATGATGGACTGGGGATGGATCACCACGTCTATCTTCGAGACGGGGAGGCCGAAGAGCCAGTGGGCCTCGATGACCTCGAATCCCTTGTTCATGAGCGTGGCGGAATCGATCGTGACCTTCTGCCCCATGTTCCACGTGGGATGGTTAAGCGCGTCCTTCGAAGTCATCCGCGCCAGGGACGCGGGGGCGCTGTCGCGGAAGGGCCCGCCCGATGCCGTGAGGACCACACGCTGGATCCGGTCCGGGTCCTGCCCGGCCAGGCACTGGCGCACCGCGCAGTGTTCGCTGTCCACGGGCAGGATCTCCACCCCGTTGCGCCGCGCCGATTCCATCACGATCTCGCCGGCCATGACCAGGATCTCCTTGTTGGCCAGGGCGATGGTCTTGCCCGCTTCGATCGCCCGCAACGTGGGGATCAGCCCCGCGCTGCCCGGGAGGGCGCTGATGACCAGGTCGACATCGGGGTGGGTGACCGCTTCGATCAAGCCCTCCACCCCGGTGTGGACCGACGGTCCGCCGCCTCGCGCGAGTCCGGCGGTCAGCCTGGCCTGCTCGGCGCAGTCTTCGTCCCGGACGGCCACCATACGCGGACTGAAACGCGCGCACTGCTGCGTCAGCAGGTCGATCCGGTTCCTGACCGTCAGGCTGTGGACCGAATACCGGTCCGGGAAGGCCGCGATGACCTCAAGCGTCTGCGTGCCGACCGAACCCGTCGAGCCCAGGATGGCGATGCGTTTCATGGCTGATCGATGCTCCGTCCGTCTGTCCGGGCCGTCCGGACAGTCCAGGCCGCCCGGACCGTCCGCTGCATCATCCGGTCACGTAGGCCAGATAGTAATACACGAAAGGCGCCGCGAAGAAAACGCTGTCGAACCGGTCCAGGATGCCGCCGTGTCCCGGGATGATGTGGGAAGAATCCTTCAGGCCGGCGTCTCTTTTGACCAGGGACTCCGCGAGGTCGCCCAGCTGGGCGGCGATGGCGCCGGCGGCGCCCAGGACGGCGCAGTGCAGCGGACCGAGAAAGGGGAACAGTGTGTACTGTAGCGCGAACATGAAGGCGACGGCGCCGATCAACCCCCCGACGGCGCCTTCGACGGTCTTGCTCGCGCTGACGCGGCGCAGCAGCTTGCGGCGGCCCAGAAACCGGCCCGTGAAATAGGCGAAGGCGTCGTAGGACCAGGGTATGGCGAAGGCGAGCAGGACCGGCGTCATGGCCCGCTCCCCCCATGCCACGACGGCCGCGCCGTCCATCGGCCACCTGCCCAGCAGGATCAGATGGCTGCCGAGAAGGCCGATCCAGGCCACGCCGAAGACCGTGGCGGCGATGTTGTGGAAAGGGGATTGCGCGTGCTTTCTGAATACTTCCGCCGCGGCGGTCGTGAGCAGGAGGACCGTGAGGATCAGGGGGGCGTGGCGGCCCGATTCGAGCCAGGCGTCGAAACACAACAGAAAAGCCGCGGGTACGCCGACGTACCAGTTGGGTTCCAGGTCCCTGGCCGCGGCGATGCCGTGGTACTCGCGCAGGCCGAAGAGCACGACCAGGGTGACGAACACGAAGAGGCTCGTCCCGCCGACCCAGCAAATGAGCGCGATGCACGGGATGAACACCGCGCCTACCAAGATGCGGATCCACGTCTCCGCGTAGGCCGCCATGGAGATGCACTCCGTTACGTGTTGGGTGAGGAGACCTGTTCGCCGGTTCGGCCGAAACGGCGTTCTCTCGACTGGTAATCCCGGATGGCCCCGATGAAGTGGCTCCGCGAGAAATCGGGCCAGAGGACCGGAGAAACCAGGAGTTCGGTATAGGCCAATTGATAGAGCAGGAAGTTGCTGATCCGCATCTCCCCGCTGGTCCGGATCAGCAGGTCCGGGTCGGGCAGGTGCTCCGTGTACAGGTAGGACGCAAATAGCGACTCGTCGATGTCTTCCGGATCCAGCCGTCCGCCCTGGACGTCCAGGGCGATGCACTGTGCGGCTTCGACGATCTCCTGCCGGCCGCCGTAGTTCAGGGCGAAATTCAACAACAAGCGGTCGTTGCCCGCCGTCTGCTCCGTGATCTGCTTGATGGCCTGCCGGTTGGATTTCGGCAACTCGTCCCACCGGCCCAGGAAGGAGACCCGGATCCCGTGCGCGCTGGCTTCTTCGACGGCGCCGCGGAGCGATTCGACGATCAACTGCATGATGGCGGCGACTTCACGCCTGGGACGATTCCAGTTTTCGGTGGAGAAACCGAAGAAGGTGAGGATCCCCACACCGAACTCCCCGGCGCACCGGATCATTTCTCGAACGGACTCCACCCCCGCGGAGTGACCCTGGTCCCGCGCGAGCCCCTGCTTTTTCGCCCACCTGCCGTTGCCGTCCATGATGAACGCGATGTGGCGGGGCATGCGTTCCGGATCCAGTCCTTCTTCCGCGACCGCCCGGTCTTGCTCTGCGTATCGACCCACGTCACCCCCGTAAGGCCGCCGTCGGGTATGGACCCGGATAGCCGGTTTCCGCCTAGATCTCCAGGATTTCCTGTTCTTTTACCGATATGGCGCTGTCGATGGAGGAGATATGCTGGTCGGTGAGATCCTGGATGGTCTTCTGGTGTCGCTTGCTTTCGTCTTCCGACATCCGGTGGGCTTTTTCATCGGCCTTGATGCGCTCGTTCATTTCCCGGCGTACGTTCCGGATGCCGATCTTGCCTTCCTCGCCCAGTTTCTTGATCAGTCTTACGTATTCAAACCTTCGCTCTTCGGTCAGCGCAGGCACTGGCAGGTGGATGACATTGCCGTCGGAATTCGGCATGAGTCCCAGGTCGGACGTCTGGATGGCCCGGACGATTTCGGGAACCATCTGCTTGTCCCACGGCTGTATCGAGATCGTTCGGGCGTCCGGCGTGTTGACGGTGGCGACCTGGTTGATGGAGGTCATGGTCCCATAGGCCTCCACCTGGATATTGTCCAGCAGGGCCGGATTGGCCCGGCCGGCCCGGACGCCGGCGAGTTCCATGCGCAGCACCTCGACGGACTGATCCATCTTACGGCTGGTTTCCTTGATGATCTCTTTCGCTTCCACGATACACCTCTCTGTCATCGGAAAACCGGTTGCGTTCCCGCCGGCAAGGGTGTTCGACGGGTTATTCTCCGCCCAGTTCGTACCGGATGAACCGTCTTACCATGATGTTCTCGCCCAGCGTGGCCACGGCCTCCGTAATCAGGTCCCGCACCGTCTTGTCGGTGTCCCGTATGAACGGCTGTTCCAGGAGGCAGTTTTCCTGGTTGAATTTCTCGATCTTTCCCTGGACGATCCGGTCGATGATATGATCCGGCTTGCCCTCGTTCCGTGCCTGGTTCCGGTAGATCTCCCGTTCCTGTTCCAGGACGGCTTCTTCGATCTGGTCCCGGTCCACGGCGAGGGGTCGGGTGGCCGCCACCTGCATGGCGATATCGCGGGCCAGGGTCTGGAAGGACTCGTTCCGCGCGACGAAATCGGTCTCGCAATTGATCTCGACCATGGTGGCGATGCGGCTGCCGGGATGGATATAGGTATGGATGATGCCTTCTTTCGCCTCCCGGGCGCTCTTCTTGGACGCCGCCATGATGCCTTTCTCTCGCAGGAGCGTGACCGCCTTTTCGATACTGCCCTCGGACGCTTCGAGAGCACGCTTGCAGTCCATCATTCCGGCGCCGGTCTGGCTTCTCAAAGTCTTTACGTCACTGGCTGATATAGTCATGAAATCGTATTAAATCTAGCGGATTCGATTGGATACGATCGGATCCGATCATCCGCTACGGCCGCCTTTCCCCGGCCATGTATCCGCTTCAGGCCTGCTGCTCTTCGACCTCTTCGACCGGTGCCTCGTCCCCGGGTACGGCCCGTCCGGAATTGCGCAGTCCTTCCTCCGCGGCGCTCGCGACGACTTCCGTGATGAGGCTGATGGACCGGAGGGCATCGTCGTTCCCGGGTATGGGATAGTCGATCAGGTCGGGGTCGCAGTTCGTATCCAGGATGCTGACTATGGGGATCTCCAGGGTGTTCGCCTCCGCGACGGCGATCCGTTCCTTACGGGCGTCCACCACGAAAATGATACCGGGCAGGCCACGCATTTCTCGGATGCCGCCCAGTACTTTCTGCAGGCGCTCCCGCTCCTTCTCCAGGCTGGCGGCCTCTTTTTTCGTGAGCGCTTCCATGGTGCCGTGCTCTTTCATTTTCTCGAGTTCTTCCAGGCGCTTGACGCTGGTCTGGATGGTCTGGAAGTTCGTCAACATGCCCCCGAGCCAGCGTTCCGCGACGTAGAACATGCCGCACCGCTGCGCCATTTCGATGATGACGGGCCTGGCCTGCTTCTTCGTGCCCACGAAGAGGACGGACTGCCCGCTCTCGACGGCCTTGCGCACGGCGTCATACGCGATTTCGATCTGGCTGAGCGTCTTCTTCAGGTCGATGATGTATATGTTGTTGCGCTCGGCGAATATGAACTCCTTCATCTTCGGGTTCCAGCGTCGGGTCTGGTGGCCGAAGTGAACGCCCGCACCCAGCAGTTCCTGAATGGTCGGAATCCCCATAGGCGGTACTGATCTCCTTGTCTGGCAGGCGGATAGGCCTGCGTCCGGTGAATTAACGTTTAGAGAACTGGAACCGTTTGCGTGCGCCGGCCAGCCCGTATTTCTTGCGTTCCTTGATGCGTGAATCCCGCGTCAGCATGCCCGCTTCGCGCAGCGGCGCGTGCAGGCTATCGTCCATGTCCTTCAGCGCCCGCGCGATGCCGAGTCTCAACGCCCCGGCCTGGCCGGTCTTGCCGCCGCCGAAGGTCCGTGCGAACACGACGACCTGGTCGTTCATTTCGGTGAGCACCAGGGGTTCTTCGATCGCGGCGACGAGACCGGGCCGGTCGAAGTAGTCGAGCAGCGGCTTGTCGTTGACCTGGTGACTGGCGCCTTCCTTCTTCGCGCGAAGCCATACCTTGGCGATGGCACGTTTCCTCCTGCCCACCGCGTGGTGTCCATGGGTTTCCGAATTCATGCTCCGTTACGCTCCTTTTTAAAGTTCCAGCGCGACTGGTTTCTGGGCGCTGTGGGGGTGTTCCGCGCCGGCGTACACGCGGAGCTTGCGAAAGATCCTTCGACCGAGGGCGTTGTGCGGCAGCATGCCCTTGATGGCCATGCGCAGCACACGGTCCGGGTGGCGTGCGGCCATGCGTTCGTAGCTGATCGCCTTCAGGCCGCCGGGATAGCCGCTGTGGCGGTAGTAGATCTTGTTCTGTGGTTTCTTGCCGGTCAGGACCACCTTCTCCGCGTTGATGACGATGACGTGGTCGCCGGTATCCAGGTGGGGCGAGTAGATCGGCTTGTGCTTGCCGCGCAGGATCTTGGCCACTTCGCTGGCCAGCCTGCCCAGCACCTTGCCGTCGGCGTCCACGACGTGCCAGTCCCGCCGCAGGTCCTCCTTCTTAACCGTTGATGTCTTCATAGTATGGTACACACTCCTTTATCCGGTGACGGCCGGTTCCCATGCATGGTGTGACAGTGCGGCGAGACGCTCGGCGTAGGGAGGCCTGGCCACGCCGCGTTCCGTGATGATCGCAGACACGTAACGGGCCGGAGTTACGTCGAATGCGGGATTGTACACCTCCACTTCCTCGGGGGCGGTGCGTCCGCCCGGCCCCTGGCTGACTTCGTCGGCTTCGCGTTCTTCGATCGGGATCCCGGCGCCGGATTCGATGGACAGGTCGATTGAAGAGTAAGGCGCCGCCACGTACAGGGGCACGTCGTGCGCGTCGGCCAGCACGGCCACGCCGTAGGTGCCGATCTTGTTGGCGACGTCGCCGTTGGCGGCCACGCGGTCCGCGCCTACGATCACGCAATCGATCCGGCCTTCTTTCATGACCTGGGCAGCCATGTTGTCGCAGATGAGCGTCACGCCTATGCCCGCCCGGGTCAGCTCCCAGGAGGTCAGCCTGGCGCCCTGGAGGACGGGTCTGGTCTCGTCCGCATACACGTGGACCCGCTTGCCTTCGCGGTGAGCCTGGTACACCACGGCGAGGGCCGTACCCACGCCGGCAGTGGCGAGCGCGCCGGCGTTGCAGTGCGTGAGCACCGTCTGTCCGGTACGGAGCAAAGCGGCGCCGTGCTCACCGATCAGGCGGCACGTGTGCTCGTCCTCCGACTGTATGGCCAGGGCTTCAACGAGCAAGGCGCGCTTGATGATTTCCACGGTTGCATCCCCGTGTTCCCGGACGGTCCGGCGCATCCGCTCCAGCGCCCAGAACAGGTTGACCGCCGTGGGACGGGTGGCCGCAAGCAGTTCTGCGGCTTCATCGACTTCCCGGCTGAAGGAGGCGAAGTCGGCCGCGCGGCTGTGCTGGACCCCGACGACGACCCCGAATGCCGCGGTGACGCCGATGGCCGGCGCACCACGTACTTTCAGTTGCCGGATGGCTTCCGCAACGGACGCGATGTCCCTGCATCTGGTGTAGACCACCTCGCCGGGCAGGCGCGTCTGGTCCAGTAGTACCAGCACGCCTTCGTCGCGGTCCCACCGGACGGTTGTGAAATTCATGACTGCCGAACCTTCTGTTCCTGCCTGCTTTTCCTGCTTGACGCCGGTCAGGGCGTAATCATCTCCATGAATCGATCGTGACGGTCCGTAATCTCGGCTTCGGTTAGCGATTCGAGCCGCCTGACGCTGAAATCCTCCACGTTGAACGAGGCCATGACGCTGCCGTGCACCATGGCGCGTTTCAAGGCGCCTGCACCCGTTTCGCCCGACCGGGCGAGGTAACCCATGAATCCGCCCGCGAAGGTATCCCCTGCGCCCGTCGGATCCACCACGGCGGCCACGGGGTACGAAGGGATTCCGAACCAGGCGTCGCGGGTACAGAGCGTCGCGCCGTGCGGGCCTCTCTTGACCACCACCGCCCGCGGACCGAGCGCCAGTATGCGTTCCGCCGCCCTTACGAGGTTGTGGTCACCCACCAGTTGAAGGGCCTCGCTGTCGTTGATGATCAGCATGTCCACCCCGCTGAGCGTCGACAACAGGGACGTCCTTCGCCCCTCGATCCAGAAGTCCATGGTGTCGCAGGCGACGACTCCGGGTCTCCCCGCGCCGTCTGGACGGTCCGGACAGTATGCCTGGGTCAGCACGTCGCGCTGCACGTCCGGATCGAGATTCGCCAGGAACACGTGATCGTGCGCGCGGTGCCGCTCCGTCAGTACGGGCTTGAAACCGGAAAACACGTTCAACTGCGTGTCGATCGTGCGGCGGTCGTTCATGTTGGCGGCGTATTCGCCCGACCAGCGGAAGGTCTTTCCTTCCTTCACCTCCAGGCCCGACACGTCGACCTGTCTTTCCCGCAGGAAGTCCAGAGACGACAGGGGGAAATCGTTCCCTACAACGGCAATGACGTCTACCGGCGCATAAAAACTGGCGGCCGCCGAAAAATAAGTCGCCGACCCCCCGATCGCGTCGTTTGCTTCTCCTTCCGGCGTCTTCACCGAATCAAACGCCACCGTTCCGACGACGAGAATGCCCAATCTATGCCTCGTGTTCCAGCGCGTCCACCCTCGCTCCGGGAATACCCGCATCGGACGTGCGGATGATCTCGCCGGTCGCCGCGTCGGTCGAGATAGCGACCCGGGGCGCGTCTCCCCAGAGTCGCTCGAGTCCGTAGAATGCGCGGACTTCCGCTCTGAACACGTGAATGACCACGTCCACGTAGTCGAGCAGTACCCACCGCCAGCTCTGTTTGCCCTCCGTGTGCCAGGGCGTCGTTTCCCGCTCCTTGAGATCCGACGCCACCTGATCGACGACCGCCTTGATCTGCGGTTCGGAACCCGCCGTCCCGATAACGAAGTAGTCCGTGATGGACGAGAGCCCCCTGAGGTCGATGATCATCACGTCCGCCGCATTCTTGGCCAGCATGGAAAGGGTCGCCTGCTCCGCGATTTCCTGCGATGCCAACGCCACGATCAGTCGTTCTCCACGGAAAAGAGCAGTTCGCCGTAGTCTTTGCCGATAACCACCGATACGTCCACCAGGCGGTCATCGTTCCGCTGGAGCAGGACGTATTGCGTACCCAGCGCGTTGCCGACCGTGCGTGCGGCCTCGGTCGGTCCGTCCGTTCCCCTGCGGTCCAGCACGACCGTTTCCCGGTACTCGAAATGGTCGGCGTTGTCGATATTGACCACGTCGAATCCTCGTTCTCTGAGAAACCGCATGGCCTGTTGTCCGATTCCCCGTTCACCGCATCCGTTCAGGACCTCCACCTGGATATGGAAGGCCGAGGGGTCGACGACCGACTCGACGGACCGTTCGGCGGACGTCGAGAATGCGGACGAGGTCGCCACCGAGTAGATCAGGTAGGCGTTCAGCCCGACCAGAATGATGATCACGCCTTCAAGCACCCGAACGCGCCAGCGGCCGCCTGACCCCAGTCTTTCCGGAACGGCGTCCGGCCGGTTCGCGGAGGGTTGGAAGACCTGTCTCGTCATGGCGGATCCCACGCGGATCGCGTCCTGAGGTACGGCCTGCAACGGGACCGTGCGATCATAGATATCTGCGTGCCAGAGATAACCGGAGAACTTACTAGGGGAATACACCAGGAAGGGAAACATAGGTAGGGTACCAACAGTGCTTCATCGACCAGCTCCTTTCACCATGCGATCCCCCTTTGTACCCCGGTCTCGACACAGTTCCGCCGTCAAATCGAACGCTGGTTCGACAGGCGGAATCCGATTCGCTTTCCAGACCACTATATATACAGAGTTGGAGGGTGCGGTGTCAACTGTTTTTTAGCTGTCACAAGGCCTCGCGCGGTCCCGTTCCAGCAGCCATGATTCGGCCGCCGACAGCTGCTCCGGGGTGTTTATCCCCATGGATTCTTCCGGCATGCCGGCCGGTGCGTCCGCGATGCGGCGGCCCTCCCGCCGGAGAATCTCGATGGTGTCCGTCAGGTAGTATTCGCCCTGCCGGTTCTCCGGGGTCAGCCGGTCCAGGGCCCGCAGCAGCAGGACCGGATCGAAACAATAGGTACTGGTGTTGATTTCCTTAAGCGCCCGCTGTTCCTCGGTGGCGTCCTTCTCCTCGACGATCCGGTCGATACGGCCCGCATCGTCGCGCAGGATGCGCCCCAGGCCCGTGGGATCGTCGACGCGGGCGGTGAGTACGGAGGCCGCGGCGCCGTCCCGGCGGTGCGCGTCGATCAACGATGCCAGGGTGGAAGGACGAATCAGGGGCGTGTCTCCGGCGAGGACGAGAACGACGCCGCTTTCGCCGGCCAGCAGCGGTCCGGCCTGGCGCACCGCGTGACCGGTGCCGAGCTGCTCCTCCTGCACGGCGAATTCCACGGCCAGCCTGGCCAGCCCGGGCTGACCGGGCAGTCCAGGCAGTCCGGCCAGTTCCCGCCGCACCGCGCCGCCCTGGTGGCCGACGATGACGATGATCCGCCGCGGCCGGAGCGCACGCGCCGTGTCGAGCACGTAGTGAATCATCGGCTGGCCGTTTATCCGGTGCAGCACCTTTGCCAGGCCGGAGTGCATCCTGGTGCCTTTTCCCGCGGCCAGGATCAGCGTAATCAGATTGTCCTTGGCATCTTCCATCGAAGCTCCGGTTACGGCGCGGCCAGATAGCGGACGAGGTGATCTACGGGTTTCAGGTCATTCAGCAGGTCGGACACGGTCCGCCCATGCACCGGGTGGACCAGGTCCGGGTGGATCTCCGTGAGGGGAACGAGCACGAAGGCCCGTTGCGCCATGGCGGGATGGGGCAGGTCGAGACCTGTCCGTCCGAGTATCAGGTCGTCGTAGAGCAACAGGTCGAGATCGATTTCGCGGGGCCCTTTTTCCCACGTGGCGGAACGTCCCATGCACGATTCGACGTCCTTGAGCGTTTCGAGGAGTCGTTCAGGCGCCAGCGTAGTCTCCAGGAGGGCCGCGCCGTTGACGAAGTCGGGCTGACCGGCATGGCCGACCGGCCGCGTCTGGTACCACGACGAGCGCCTGACGATCCGGATCGCCTCGAGTCCGGCCAGTTCGCAAAGCGCCTGTCGGCACCTTGCGACACGATCCCCGATGTTGCTGCCCAGTCCCAGCGCGACAGAGGCCATTTCGCACCTTGCGGTCCGCTTCGTCCGGTACGTCACGGTCCGATACGTCCCGCCTCTCTGATTCGATGCACGGTGACCCCGGGGGTTCCCGAATGCGGCAGGTCCGCAGCCGCGCCGGGTTTCCATAATCTGACCACAACCTGGTCCACCGGGGGGTAGGCGGAGAGGAGTTCGTCCGCCACCCGGCCGGCGACGGCCTCCAGCAGACGGCACGGCTCGCCGCCGAGGATGCGTCCCACGCGCAGGCAGACATCCGCGTAATCCACGGTATCGGACAGCCGGTCCGTCCGGGACGCCGCCGACAGGTCCAGTTGCAGGGCGACGTGGGCTTCGAAGACCTGCCCCCGTGTCCGTTCCCGGGCCGTCACACCGTGATGGCCGAATGTGCGGATACTCCGCACGTTGATCCAGTCTCCGGACATGGGCGGATCCGCTCAGGCCAGACTGACCGCGGGGAACGCCCGTTTGCGCAAACGGAACCGCGACATCTGCCGGTCGATGCGGTCGAGCGCGGCCCGGATCTGCGACTCGTCGCCGTTGAAGGCCATTCGGACGTATCCTTCGCCGTATTCGCCCAGGTATGCGCCGGGCACGACGAACACGCCCGCCTTGCGCAACAGGATGCTGAATCGAACGGAGGAATAGCGGGGCGGCACGGGAAGCCACACATAAGGTCCGCCTCCAGGTGCGGGCAGGTGCCAGCCGAGGTCCCGCAGCCCCGATACCATCAGGTCCCGTTGCGACTGGCAACTGGAAACCACGGCTTTCACGTGTCGGTCCAGACGGGGAAACTCCGCGGCCGCGGCCGCGAGAAGGCCGGGAAGCAACGGGGCATGCAGATGGGAGGTCAACTGGGACATGGCGGCCAGTGCGGAAGGGTTGCCCACCGCCACGCCCAGGTCGCGGAACATGCCGCCGGGCAGCACGGAAAGGGAGAACAGCTCGAGGCCCACGTTCATCGCACCGGGCGTCTGCAGAAGGCTTGGGGCTTCGACCCCGTCGTATGTCAGGAAATGCTGCGTCGCGTCGTGACAGACGATGATGTTGTGCCTGCGCGCGAAATCGATGAGTTCCCGGAAGAACGAATGGTCCGCCACGACCCCGGTCGGGTCGTTCGGAAAACCGACGTACATCAGTTTCGCATGCCCGGCGACCCGGGGGTCGATCTGCTTCAGGTTGGGCAGGAAATCGTTCCGTCCGTGCAGAGGAAAGGACTGGATCTGTCCGTTCGCCAGCACGACGCTGGTCCGGTAGGCCGGGTGGGAGGGGTCGGGCGCCAGCACGGTTTCGCTGGGGTTGACCAGTGCCATGGCCACGCAGGCCGGGCCGACCGCCGAACCCGCGAAGGGCAGGACGTGCGTGTCCGGATCGATCTCCACGTCGAACCGGTACGCGAACCAGTTGCTGAATGCCCTGCGGAACGCATCGCCCGCGCGCCGGGATGTCTCGGCCGGAACTTCCGGTCCGCCTGGAGCGCCCCGACCGCCGGTGATCGAAACGGCGTCGAAGGTCTTCTCAATGGCATCCTGCCGCGGGGGAGGGTCGGCGATTCCCGTGGTCAGATCTATGGGTTCGATCCCCCTGGCGTCCAGTCTTCTGAGGTATCGGGAATGTTCCAGGGGCCGGTTCAGCGGGATCTGGTGAAGCCGTTCCGCGTGTTCTATCACCACCGGATTTCTCATGGTCGCTCCGTCGCCCAGGATCTGTCTCCGAATCCGTCGCCGGTTTCGGGGGAATATAGAATCAGCGACCGGCCGTAGCAAGAGAAAACCCCCGGTGGAGCCACCGGGGGTTTTCCTGCAACCGGTCGGGGACCGGTTCTTCATCGAAGCGTCCCGCTTAGTACATGCCGCCGCCGTGGGGCATGGCCGGAGGCGGTGTGTCTTCGGGGAGTTCCGCCACCAGTGCTTCGGTGGTCAGCAGCAGGCCGGCGATGCTCGCCGCGTGCTGCAGCGCTACGCGGGAGACCTTGGCGGGTTCGATCACGCCCGTTTCGGACATGTCGCCGTAGGTATCGGATTCGAAGTTGTAGCCGAATCCGCCTTCGCCTTCCCGGATCTTCTGCAGGATGATGGAACCCTCCAGGCTGGCGTTCTCGGCCAATTGCCGCACGGGCGATTCGAGTGCCTTCCGCACGATATTGGCGCCGACTGCCTCGTCGCCCTCGGTGTCCAGTCCGTTGTCCAGCGCGGAGAGCGCGCGGACGAATGTGACGCCGCCGCCCGGCACGACCCCTTCCTCGATGGCCGCCTTGGCGTTGTTGAGGGCGTCTTCGACCCGGGCCTTCTTCTCCTTCATCTCGGCTTCCGTCGCGGCGCCCACGTTGATGACCGCCACGCCACCCGCCAGTTTGGCCAGGCGTTCCTGCAGCTTCTCTCGGTCGTAATCGGAGGTGGTTTCCTCGATCTGGGCGCGGATCTGGTTGATGCGTCCCTGGATCGCGTCCGTGCCGCCGGCGCCTTCGACGATCGTCGTGTTGTCCTTGTCGAGGGTGACGCGCTTGGCCGTGCCCAGGTCGCCCACGGTCACGTTCTCCAGCTTGAAGCCGGCGTCTTCGGAGATGACCGTACCGCCGGTCAGGATGGAGATATCCTCGAGCATGGCCTTCCGCCGGTCGCCGAACCCGGGCGCTTTGACCGCGGCGACCTTCAGGGTGCCGCGAAGCTTGTTGACCACCAGCAGGGCAAGGGCCTCGCCTTCGATGTCCTCGGCGATGATCAGCAGCGGGGAGCCGCTCTGGGCGATCTTCTCTACGACGGGATAGATATCCTTGACGGCGCTGATCTTCTTGTCGTGAATCAGGATTTTCGTGTCCTCGAGTACCGCTTCCATGGACTCGGAATCGGTAACGAAGTAAGGTGACAGATAACCGCGGTCGAACTGCATGCCCTCCACGACGTCGAGGGAGGTTTCCATGCTCTTGGCCTCTTCGACTGTGATGACGCCGTCCTTGCCCACCTTTTCCATCGCGTCCGCGATCAGGTCGCCGATGGTGGCGTCGCCATGGGCCGATACGGTGGCGGTCTCCGAGATTTCCTTCCGGCCTTCCACGCCCTTCGACATTTCAGCGATCGCACCGACCACCTCGGACACGGCTTTGTCGATGCCCCGTTTCAGATCCATGGGATTGGCGCCGGAAGTCACGTTCCGCAAGCCTTCCGCGTAGATGGCCTGGGCGAGCACGGTGGCCGTGGTCGTCCCGTCGCCGGCCACGTCGCTCGTCTTCGACGCGGCTTCCTTGATCATCTGGGCGCCCATGTTTTCGTACTTGTCCTCGAGCTCGATTTCCTTCGCCACCGTGACGCCGTCCAGCGTGAAGGTGGGCGAACCGAATTTCTTGTCGAGCACGACGCATCGTCCCTTGGGCCCCATGGTGACACGGACCGCGTCAGCCAGGGCGTCCACGCCGCGTTTGAGGGCTTGCCGGGCATCCGCGTCGAATGAAAGTTGTTTTGCTGGCACTTCTGTTACCCCCTATGTTGCGCCGGGTGGTACCGGGCGTTACCGAGCACGGCGAACAGACTTGGCCGTACACACTTTTTGAGTCGCCTAAATACTTGTATATCCAACAAGTAGCGAATCTGAAATTAGCACTCAAACATCCAGTCTGCTAATATATGAAACGTCACTGGGTCATGCAAGTTTTTTTTGCTTGTGCCGCACACGGTTCGTGGGTGAGGTACGCGGTTTTCGGTGAGGTACGCGGATCGCGGTTTTTAGCGGATGAAGTTACGCACGGGCGCTCGGGGTGGGATGAGGCATGTGCCGGCGCGCGGGTACGGCTCACGCGGGCATGGATCGTGATGGCTTGCTTACGCGCGGATCTACGGTTGCAGTCTCCACAGTCTGATGGATCCGGAACGAATGACGACGGGACCGCCTTCTTGTCGGTCGAGCACCAGCCCGCCCTCCTCATCGATACGGGATACCCGGCCGGCGGTTCCGGCGGGGCTGTCGGCCTCGACCGTCAATCCCCGCCAGGCCAGCCGGGCGTCGACTTCGGCGAGGAGAGACGCGGGCCCGGATGCCAGGTAGTGCCCGTAGGCGGATTCGAAGGAGGCCAGGATCGCCAGGAACAGACCCTCGCGGATCACGGGACGGCCCGACTCGATGCGCAGCGAAGTGGCGGAAGCGGAAAGCTCGTCGGGGAACTGTTCACGGGTATGGTTTACATTGATCCCCATGCCGATAACGATGACCGGTTTGTCACCGGACACGACGCGGGATTCCGCCAGGATGCCGGCGACCTTGCGTCCTCCCATGAGCAGGTCGTTCGGCCACTTGATTTCCACGGACTCGCCGGAGGCCGTTTCCAGGACGGGGGCTACGGCCGCGGCCGCGCATAACGTAAGCGAGGGTGTCCGGGCGGCGGACAGCCGGGGCCGCAGCAGGACGGAAGCCCAGATCCCGCAGCCGGGGGGCGAGAACCACCCGAATCCGCGGCGGCCCCTGCCGGCCGACTGCTCATCGGCAAGGCAGACCGTCCCATGGGGTGCGGCCTGTTCAGCCATGTCCAGGATCACGTCATTGGTGGATCTCACCCGCTCGTGGTATTCAAGTACCCGGCCGAAGATCCGCGATGACTGCTTTACGCGCATGCGGGCCGTGTCGTATCGGTCATGAAATCCTTCCAACTCGTCGCTCGGAAAAGGCAGTTTCATCGTTTTCCGTTCCGGTGGGGCGAGGGCCGTACCCGCTGGTGGGGCGGGTGCCGGTTAGGAGTTCCGGCGTATCCCTATCAGGTGGAAGCCATCATGTTCAGGCTGATATCCAGCGCCGGCGCGGAATGGGTCAGGGCGCCGACGGATATAACGTCGACGCCGGTTCTCGCGATCGCCTCGAGCTGTTCCAGCCTGATCGCTCCCGACGCTTCGACCACGATGGACCGTTCCGCCGCGGACATTGCCCGGATCCGGCCGACCGCCGTCCGCATTTCATCAACGCTCATGTTGTCCAGCATGATCCAGTCCGCCCCGCTGCGCGCGGCCTCTTCGACCTGGACCAGGCCGCTCGTTTCCACCTCGATGTCGAGCCGCCTGCCCAATCGCTTCATGTTCGACCTGCACCTGCGAACCGCGCCGGCGATGCCTCCCGCGGCGGCGATGTGGTTGTCCTTGATCAGTACCATGTCGAAGAGACCGTGGCGGTGATTGGCTCCGCCGCCGTGCAGTACGGCCTTTTTTTCCAGGTCGCGGAGACCGGGCGTGGTTTTGCGGGTATCCACGATGCGCGCGCCGGTGTTCCGCACGGCATCGACGTATTGCCGGGTCATGGAGGCGATGCCGGAAAGGTGACGCATGAAGTTGAGCGCCGTTCGTTCGGCAGTGAGCAACGACCGCGCGGCGCCCCGCACTTCGGCGATGGGTTGGCCGGATTTCACCTGATCGCCGTCGGTCAGCAGGGCCCGGAATTCCAGGTCGGAGTCCACCTCCCGGAACGCGAGACATGCCGGAAACAGGCCGGACAGGATACCGGGCTGCACGGCCTCGAACCTTGCGCGGGCTACAGCACCGGGCGCCAAGGTCCACTCGGTGGTGACGTCGCCTTTTCCCACATCCTCCAGCAAGGCTCGGACCACGATTTCCTTTAGTGATGCCAGTTCGAATTTCGTGTCCACGGAATCCTGCTTTCTAGGGTGAAATCCGCGCCTCGCCCGTACGCAGGAACGCACCGGGCAAATGGTCGATAAGATCACTGGCCACCAGGCTGTGCGGTCCCATGGCTTCCGCGCCGAGATCGCCGGCCAGGCCGTGAAGATATACCCCCAGGCGGGCCGCGTCCCATGCGCAGAGACCCTGTCCGAGCAGGGCCGCGATGAGACCGGTCAGCACGTCGCCCGATCCGGCGGTGGCCATCCCCGGGTTCCCCGTGGGATTCACCGAGACCTGTCCATCGGGGGAAGCAACCAGCGAGGCGGCGCCTTTGAGCACGAGCGTGACCTGCATGGAACTGGCGGTCCGTCTCGCAGCCGCGACCCGGTCCGCCTCGATGTCATCGACGGCCATGCCGGTCAGCCTGGACAGCTCGAACACGTGGGGCGTCATGATGATTTCCGGTGCCGTGCAGGACAAACCGTCCAGGTAGCCCGCGAAGGCGTTCACCCCGTCAGCGTCGATGAGGACCGGCCGATCGCTTTTCGATACAACGCGGCGGACCAGCGCGGAGGTTTCCTCATGGCGCGTGAGTCCCGGACCGATGGCCAGCACGTCGGACCAGAAGAGCAGCGCATCAATGTCTGACTCGGCCGCGAGTGAAAGCGATCCTTCGGCGGTTTCGGGCAGGCCGCGTAGCATAACTTCCGTGTGCCTGGCCGTCAGGGCATCCATCAGGCCCGCGGGCGCTCCGAGCATGACCATGCCCGCGCCGCCGCGCAGGGCCGCGCGGGAAGCCAGCGTCGCCGCTCCGGCCATGCCCGCCGAGCCGGCGACGACCGCTACCCGTCCACGGCTTCCCTTGTGGTCCCCGGGCCGGTGAACCGGGATCATATCGGCCATCTCGCTTCGCTCAGGCATGAAGAGGTACAACCCCTCCGCCTTAATGGCATGGTCGGGAAAACCGATGTCCGCGACTTCCACGTCGCCGCACCAGGAACGGCCTGGGAAGGTGGCCAGGTCGACCTTCATCAGGCCGATCGCCAGGGTATGGTCGGCACGCACGCAGGTCCACTCCGCGCGAGGGCGGGACTGCGGGCTTCCGCAGCCGGGTGCCAGGCCCGATGGAGTGTCGACGGAGAGCACAGGGGAAGGGGTGAGGTTGATCTCCGCGATGGCGGCGCCGTATGGATCGCGAGGTGGTCCTTTCAACCCGGTGCCGAGGAGTGCGTCGATGATCAGCGCCGGGGGCCGGTCGGGCATTTCTAGCGGACCGTCGGGCCGGAATTCCGGTTCCAGTCCGGCTTCCTCGAGCCGTACCAGGTGCTTCGCGGCGTCGACCGGCAGGGCCGTCCTGTCGGCGAGCACGTGGCAGGTGACTGAAACGCCCCACAGATGGAGATACCGGGCAGCCACGAATCCGTCTCCCCCGTTGTTCCCCTTTCCGCACGCAACGGCAACCGTCTTGCCGGCCACGCCCTCCAGCAGTTGCTTTGCGGTCTCCGCCACCCGGCAGCCCGCCCTTTCCATGAGTTCATAGCCGGACAGGCCGTAGTCTTGGATGGTACGGCGGTCGATCGACCGCATCTGGAGGGTGCTACAGAGCTTCATAGACAGAACTCGCTGTTTGGACTGCACTATGTGTTTTCCGCGCCGGCCAGGCTTTCCATGCCGATCAGGTCATGGGCGCTAAGCGTTTTCCTCGCCGCTCCGGCCTTTCGCACCGCCCAGGCCATGTGCGGCATTATCGTACAGTAGCTTCCGGGCTTGTTCCCTGGTCCGAATATCATGGATGGTCTGGATCGTTTCAAGCTTATACAGCAGGCGGCCGACCTCCGGACCCTCGTGCAGGCCCAGGTCGGCCATGATGTCCGCGCCGTTCAGCATCAGTTCTTTTGCCCGCAGGGCCCGGTGCCGGGTGTAAAGCCGCAGGAGCCGGCGCGCGGCCTGCGCGATCCTTCCGCCCACCACGCTGCCCTCGTCCGGTCCGTGCGCCAGGGCGAGGAGCGCCGCGCCGGGGGTATCGTCTTTCGACCCGCGCAGAATCCAACAGAGCGCTTCGTCGTCCGGTTCCTGCGAAGCGGCCCCTTCGAGTAACCATACCGCCCCGAACACCAACTGGTGAAGCGCCTGCCTTTCCCGCTTGCTCAGCCTCAACCGGTCGGCCGCGCCTTCGACCCGTTCGACGAGGACCGGATCCCTGCCGTCGTCCTTGCTGTCGTCCGCGCCTTCGACCCGGTCAGGCACCAGGTCCGCGCCGCTGGTCCGGATGCCGCACAGCACGAGGCTGGCGAACCGGAGGATCCAAGGGTTGGTCCGGTCGCCTGCCGTTTTTGCTTCGTAACCGGTCAGGTGGGTGTAAAGCCCCTGATCCTCCATGAAAACGTCCCGCGCGATAAGCCGGTCCGTCCTTTCCAGCAGCTGGGACGCCGCCGGTGTCGACAACGATCCCATCCACCCGGGAAAGAGCGCCGCGAACACACCGGAGCGGATCATGGCGGACACCTGGTCCGACGCGTGTCGCCTGCCCATGATCAAGGACAGTTCGTAAAGCAGGCGTTCGCCCGATACCTTCCGCAGGTCTTCGTCAGATGCCGCGATCCACGCCTCGGTACGGGGCGTGATTTCCAAAGCGAACTGGCCGGCAAGCCGGAACGCGCGCAATACGCGCAGCGGGTCGTCGCGAAAGGACGTCTCGGAAACGGCCTTGAGCCGCCTCGCCGCGAGGTCGGCCGCGCCGCCCAGGGGATCGATGACCGATGGCCGGCCGTCCAGTACGTCCGCCAGGCGCACGGCCATGGCGTTGATGGTGAAGTCCCGCTTGCGGAGATCCGCCTCCAGGGAATCGCCCTTGAAGGACGAGATATCGATCGTAAACCGACGCCGCAACACGACGCGCCCGGTTCGATCCGTATCGTCGAGCGGTACGAAGGGACACCGCAGGCGGTCTGCCAATCTCCGACCCAGCGTCAGTCCGTCCGCCGCGAGCGTAAGGTCAAGGTCCCGTACCGTGCGTCCCAGGACGGCATCCCGCACGGAGCCGCCCACGAGATACACTTCGTGATTCACTTCCCGGCACAGATCGGCCAGATCGGAGGCCAGTCGCCTATGGGCTTTCAACAGGGGCTGAACAGGATCGACAAGGGCTGACATCAGGTATTCGAAAGACGCGGGGTCGTGGGGTCGGAGGGGAGTCGGCCATCGCACGGGAAACCAGCGAAGAGTGGGCCGGGACACCCGGTTAGCCACTGAGCCGGATTCCACCGAAAACTATGAGCCCACGTTATCCATGTCAAGGGATTTGTCGGTTGACAGGCCGGCGCTTTCCGGTCCATCTTTAGCACAGGACGCGCGGTTCGTAAGCGCGCCGGTGGACAGGGCTTCGGAGGGTGATGATTCCAGATGCAACTCTATCCCGCCATCGACATCAGACAGGGGCGGTGCGTCCGGCTTGTCAAGGGAAGGCGCGACCACGAAACGGTATACGGCGCTTCCCCGGCGGAGGTCGCGTTGAGATGGAAATCGCAGGGCGCGACCTATCTCCATGTCGTCGACCTGGACGGTGCGTTCACCGGCGATGCGGGCAACCGGACAAGTGTCGTCGGCATCCTGGAACAGGCCGATCTGCCGGTGCAACTGGGCGGAGGCATCCGTACGCGCGAGGCCGTGGATGCCTGGCTGGCCCTGGGGGTGCGCCGCGTCATCCTGGGCACGGCGGCCGTGGAGCGTCCCGACATGGTGCGGCAGGTGGTGGAGGCGTGGGGACCGGAACGCATCGTCGTCGGAATCGACGCCAGGGCGGGACGGGTCGCGGTCAACGGCTGGACGTCCGGCGCGTCGTGTTCATCCCTCCAACTGGCGGAGGCCATGAAGGAAGCCGGAGTCTGCCGGATTGTATACACGGACATCGACCGGGACGGTACGATGAACGGACTGAATACCGGTTCGACGGCGCGCCTGGCACGTGAAAGCGGATTGCGGGTGATCGCATCGGGGGGTGTGGCCACGCTGGAAGACCTCGAACGGGCCGCCGGAGCCGCCGCGGACGGCCTGGAAGGGGTGGTGCTCGGGAAATCCCTGTACGAGGGAACGATCGATCTGTCGGAAGCCGTGCGTAAATACCAGACCACCCCGGGCGATCAGGATCCTGGAGAGTAAACATGCCGGAACACACCGTCGAAGTCCTGATGATCGAAGACAACCCCGTGCACGCGCAGCTGATTCGCCACTACATGGAGTCCAGCCGGCTTACGACCCGGCTTCACGTCGCCGGGACGCTCCGGGAAGGGCTGGACCTGGTCGGGAAGGCGTCCTTCGACGTGGTGCTGCTGGACCTTGTCCTGCCCGACAGCGCCGATCTCGACACGCTCCACAGCGTCCGGGCGGCCGCGCCGGACCTGCCGGTCATCATACTCACCGGTCTCGACGACGTTTCCCTGGCCGCCACGGCCGTGGAAGCGGGCGCCCAGGACTACATCGTGAAGACCCAGGCCAATACGACCCTGCTGTCCCGGTCCATCCACTATGCCATGGAGCGCGTGCGCGCGCGCAGCGGCGAGTGGGATTCGGCCATGTTCAAGCTGGCCCAGCAACAGTTTCTCAAGGCGGCGCAGATCATGGAGCTGGACGAAAACATCCGTGAACGGCTGCTCTTTCCCCAGCGGACCCATATCGTGACGCTTCCCTTTCGCCGGGACGAGTACCATCTCGTGGAAAACGTCTTCGGATACCGGGTGCAGCACCTGCTCACCATGGGGCCGACCAAGGGCGGCATCCGCTACCACGAGGACGTGAACCTGGGGGAGGTCTCCGCCCTGGCCATGTGGATGACCTGGAAATGCGCGCTGATCAACCTGCCCTTCGGCGGCGCCAAGGGCGGTGTCCGGATCGACCCGACCGACCTGTCCCGCCGCGAACTGCAGCGCCTCACCCGCCGCTTCACGTCGGAAATCATCGACATCATCGGACCGGACAAGGACATCCCCGCCCCCGACATGGGTACCGACGAGCAGGTCATGGCCTGGATCATGGACACCTACAGCCAGCAGGCGGGCTACACGGTACCGGGCGTCGTCACCGGCAAGCCGGTCGTACTGGGCGGGTCCCTGGGACGTCGTGAAGCCACCGGCCGCGGCCTGGTTTACCTGATCGAGGCGGCCGCGCAGCACATGGACATGTCCCTGGGCGGCGCCACGGCGGTGGTCCAGGGTTTCGGCAACGTGGGCAGCAACACGGCGCGTTTTCTGGATGAGGACGGGGTCAGGGTGGTCGCGGTAAGCGATGTCACCACCGGGATCTACAACGTCAACGGACTGTCGCTGGAGGACGTCTTCAAGTACTGCGAGAAAAACCGCTTCCTGTCGGGCTATCCTGAGGCCGACGAGGTCACCAACCAGGAACTGCTGGAGTTGCCCTGCGACATCCTCGCCCCGGCCGCGCTGCAGAACCAGATTACCGGCGACAACGCGGACCGGCTGAAGTGCAGGCTCCTCGCAGAAGGGGCCAACGGACCCACCACGCTCGATGCCGACGAGATCCTCGCGGAAAAGGACGTACTCATCCTCCCGGACGTCCTGGGCAATGCCGGTGGCGTGACCGTCTCGTACTTCGAATGGGTGCAGGATACGCAGAACTACACGTGGACGCTCGAGGAGATCAACAGCAGGCTGCACAACATCCTCATCGACGCCTTCGGCAGGACTGTCCACCGGGCTTCCGAAGACAAGATCGACATGCGTACCGCGGCGATAATCGAGGGGATCAGCCGGGTGACCCAGGCGAAACTGCTCCGGGGGATCTTCCCCTGACGACCGCCGGCCTGCGTTGACCGGGAGGTAGGCCATGGCTTCAACAGAAATCGACGCGACTCCGACTGAAAACGACGTGGTTTCGACGGAGATCGACGCGGCGTGGGTGCGGCTGTTGCAGAAAGCCGCCTACCTGTGCAGCGTGATCGTCATCGCCTGTTCGGTGCTCGTACTCGCCGGCTGGCAGTTCGATCTCGCCGCCCTGCGGGGTCTGGTCAACCCCGGGCGTGTACCCATGAACCCGCTCACGGCCGCCGCCTTTCTGCTGGCCGGCGGCACGTTGTGCGCCTTGCTGCCGAGGAACGCTTCGGCGTACCGCAGGTGGACGGGATTCGCCGGCGCGGCCCTGCTCATGACGCTGGGCGCCGCCAAACTCTTCAACTTCGACCTGGACGGCCGGGGAATCGACCAGTGGCTCTTTGCAGCGTCCCTCAGCGGCAGCCGCATGGCCCCGCACACCGCCTTTACCTTCATGCTCGTGGGCCTGGCGCTCCTGTTGCTCGACCTGCGCGGGCCGAGACACTGGCTGTCCCACGTCTGCGTCATGAACGCCGGAGTCATCGCCCTGCTGTCCCTGGCCGGTGCGATCTACAGCACCATGGTCCTGTACAGGGTTTCCGGCGTAATCCCCATCACCCTGAATACCGCGCTGGGTTTCGGCGTCCTGTGCGTCGGCATCTTCTGCGCGCGGCCCCGGCGCGAACCGGCGGTCACCCTGGTCAGCGCCACGGCCGGCGGCCTCATGGCCCGCCGCCTGCTTCCGGCGGCCTTTCTCATTCCCATTATCCTGGGCTGGCTCCAGTTCCAGGGAGAAAGGGCGGGATTCTACGGAGTGGAGTTCGGTCATTCGATCTTTGTGGTCTGCAACGTGATCGCCTTCAATATCCTGATTTGGTGGAACGCCCGCTCGATCGGACAGATCGACGCGGAACGGACGCGAATCGCCCACGAACTGCACCGGCAGAACGCCCTGCTGGAGCAGACGACCCACGACATGGTACTCTTCCAGGGGGAACTCCAGGAAGCCAAGGAGTCGGCCGAGGAGGCCAGCCGGGCCAAAAGCGAATTCCTCGCCAACATGAGTCACGAGATCCGCACGCCGATCAACGGGATCACCGGCATGACCCAGCTCATGCTGCATACCGACCTCACCTCCCGGCAGCGGGAGTTCATGCGGCTCATCGATCAGTCCACGGAATCGCTCCAGGGCCTGTTGAACGATATACTGGACTTCTCGAAGATCGAGGCGGGCCGCCTGGAACTCGAATCGATCCCCTTCGAACTGCGGGAGCGCATCGCCAATACCGTGCAGGCCATGTCGATCCCAGCTATTGAAAAGGGCCTCGAGCTGGCGTACCAGGTAGCTTCCGACGTGCCCGACCAGCTGGTGGGCGACCCGGGCCGGTTGAGCCAGATCGTGATCAATCTGGTCGGAAACGCCATAAAGTTCACGGAGGCGGGAGACGTGGTCCTTTCCATGTCGCTGGCCTCGGAATCGGAGGAAGCCGTGACGCTGGCGTGCTCGGTGGCCGACACCGGCATCGGCATACCGGAGGACAAGCAGCAACTGATCTTCGACGTCTTCAGCCAGGCGGACAGTTCCATGTCGCGGAAGTACGGCGGTACGGGCCTGGGACTGGCCATCTCCGCGCAGTTGACCGCCATGATGAACGGCCGCATCTGGGTCGAAAGCGTAGAAGGCCGGGGAAGCACCTTCCACTTTACCGTCGAAATGCAAAAACGGCCCGACGCGGTGGACAAGCCGGTCGTGGACGCCGGACCGCTGACCGGCCTGCGGGTACTCGTGGTCGACGACCATCCCACCAATCGGGGGTTTTTGGTCGACATGCTGACCGAATGGTCGATGCAGACTACGGAAGCCGGCACGGGCGTGGAAGCTCTTGCCGCCCTTACCGGCGATGACGGCGAAGCCATTCGGCTGGTCCTGCTGGACGAAACCATGCCGGAAATGGAAGAATACGGGCTCATCCGGGAAATCAACCGGTGCACCGACGAAAGGGACCTCGGCGTCATCCTGATGGTCTCCGCCGGACAGCGGGACGACCTCGGGATCGGCGATTACTTCGGGATCGCCTGTTCGGTCAGCAAGCCGGTCAAGCAGTCCGACCTGCTGAACGCCATCATGGAAACGGTGGCCGGCACGGGCGCTCCCGTACTGGAGAAGGGTGCCGCCGGCTTGTCCGAAGGGGTGGTACCGCGGCGCATCCTCCTGGCCGAGGACGGCGTCGTAAACCAGCGCGTCGCGGTCCTCATGCTGGAGTCCAGGGGCCACGAAGTCACCGTGGCGGACAACGGCCGGGAAGCGGTCGAGCGGTACAAGACCGGCGCGTTCGACCTGATCCTGATGGACGTGCAGATGCCCGAGATGGATGGACTGGAGGCGACGCGGACTATTCGCGGCCTGGAAACGGGCAGCGATCATATCCCCATCGTCGCCATGACGGCCCACGCCATGAGCGGCGACAGGGAGCGGTGTCTGGAGGCCGGAATGGACGACTACCTGTCCAAGCCCATCCAGGCCCGGTTGCTGTACGCGGCGGTGGAAGGCATCGCGGCTGGTGCGCGGGAGGATGTACCACCGATGCAGGATTCGGGCGTCCCGGCCGATGTATCCGAAACGGCAGACCCGGCGCATGCGACCGGCAGACCACCGGTTAATCCGAAAACAACACCATCCGCGCCATCCTCAGACCCGGCGCCGTTCGACTGGGGAAAGGCCGTTGCACAGGTCGGCGGGGACGAGGCCGTGATCGCTGAACTGGCCGGACTCTTCCTGGCCGAGTGCCCCGGGCTCGAGACCGGCATACGCGAGGCGGTCGATGCGGGGAACGCCGCCGACCTGAGACGGCATGCCCATACGTTGAAGGGCTCCGCCGGGGTTTTCATGGCCGAGGCTGCCGTCGACGCCGCCCAGCGCCTGGAAAAAATGGGCAGGGAAGGCGACTTGGATGGAGTGGAAGCGGTCCTGTCGGCGCTCGCTCATGAACTGGATCGGTTGAAGCCGGCCCTCGCGGAACGCGTCGCTTCAGCAAAACTGCAGGCCGGGAGTGAAAAATGACCAGCACGCTCCAGGAGCTCACCGCAAGACTCGTTTCGATTGACTCGACGAATGCCTCACTGTCACCAGGCGCTGCGGGCGAGAAGGAAATCGCCGACTTCGTCGCAGATTGGTGCCGGGACCGGTACCTCGACGTGCGGATCGTGGATGCGGACGGACGTCCCAGCGTGGTTGCCGTCGCGCGGGGTACGGGGGGCGGTCGCTCGCTCATCTTGAACGGTCATCTCGATACGGTCGGCGTGGACGGCATGGACGATCCGTTCCGCCCGAAGGTCGAAGCGGGCAGGATGTACGGCCGAGGCGCCGGCGACATGAAGGCTTCTGTCGCCGCGATGATGGTTGCGTTGGCCAGTGCGCGGACTATGGACCTGAAGGGGGACGTGGTCATGACGGCGGTCGCCGACGAAGAGGCCTACAGCGTCGGCACCGCGGCCGTTCTGGACAGCGGCGTGACGGCCGACGCAGCCATCGTGACCGAGCCCACCGATGGGGACGTCCTGGTCTCGCACAAGGGTTTCGTCTGGGCCGACGTCGTCGCACGGGGCCGCGCCGCGCATGGCTCCAGGCCGGCCGATGGCATTGACGCCATCACGAAGATGGGGGCGTTCCTAAAGGGGCTTGGGAACCTTCAGGCGGAACTGGAAAACCAGTCGGGCGATCCGCTTCTCGGTCCCGGTTCGGTGCATGCATCGGTGATCAGCGGCGGTCGTGAGATGTCAAGCTATCCCGCGTCGTGCCGCCTGGGCGTGGAAAGACGCACGATTCCGGGAGAGACGGCACGAAGCGTTACCGCGGAACTGGAAGAAATCGCCGAACGATGCCGCAGGGCTGATCCGGGTTTCAAGGCCACAATCGATCTGACCTTCGAACGACGGCCGTTTTCGATCGATGCCGGTCATGAGATCGTTGAGCTGGTCAGGGCGGTCGCCGCACGGACATCCGGCCGCAGGCCCGGAGTCTCCGGGAGCGCGGGCTGGATGGACGCCGCGCTGCTGAGCGAGCGCTCGATCCCGACGGTAATCTACGGTCCTTCGGGAGGCGATTTCCACGGGGATAACGAATGGGTGGACGTTGCGTCGATCGAAACCTGCGCCGAGGTCCTCGCGGAGGTCGCGAGAGCGTTCTGCGCATGACCCGGCGCGATGCAGTTCCTTGCCGGCTTACGTTTTCCTGCCGTACCGCTCCAGGTACCTGTTTTCCGCTTCGATCGTTCCGATGAGCAGGACCTCGCATCCGGTGGACAGTTTCATCGACGGTGGGGGACTCGCGATGCTCTCCTTCCCGGTAAAAACGGCCGTGATGTAACATCCTGTCTCCGGGTAGACTTGCGACTCGGCGATGGTCTTGCCGGCAAGTTCGCGAGGGAGCCTGACCCGGAAGAAGTTCAACCCTTCCGTGATCATGACGATGTCGTTCCGCTTGAGCAGGTTCAGGATGATGTTGGCGCCCATGGAAGCGTAGGACATGACGAAGTCGGCCCCCGCCCGGTGAAGCGTTTCCACGTTCCGTTCCTCTTTCGCCCGGGTGATGATCTGGATATCCGGCCGCAGCTTGCGGCAGTAGATCGTGAGGTAGATGTTCATGTCGTCTTCATGGGACGTGATGATGACGGTGGGCGCATCCATGAGACCGGCCTTCTTCATGGTCTCGATATCCGCCGCGTCACCCAGCACGTAGTGCTTTTTATTCCGGATCCGCTCGGCCTGCTGCTCGATGATCCGGTAGTCCAGTCCTCTCTCCGCAAGCGTGCCTCCCGCGGACCGTCCCACGCGTCCGCCGCCGATGATGACGATGGGCGGATCGGAAACGTTGTAGATGGCGAAAAGCTCGTTGTAGGAAGTGATCTGGCTTTCCGTCCCCAGGAGCACCAGGATCATCCGCTCGGTCAACGGCGTATCGGGCGCGATCACGTGGAACCTTCCCCGCTCCCACACGCCGACGACCGTGACTCCGGTCAGTTCGCGAAGACGCGTCTCGCGCAGGGTCTTGCCGATAAGCGGGGTATCCACGATGCTCGCGTCGGCGACCATCAGGTCTTCGACGTTTCCGAGGACATGGGACATGGAATCCACGCTCGAAGTGAGCCGGGCGAGGAGCTGCCCCATCTGCTGTCCCAACTGGATCACGTGGGTGCAGCCCGCCAGTTCGAGGATATCCACCGAGTCTGGAGAATTCGCTGTCGCCAGGATGGGGATGTCCCGGTTGATGTTCCGGATCGTAAAGGCGATGCTGGTATTCAGCGTGTCCTTGCCGGTAGCCACGACGAGTGCTGCCTGGTCCATGTTGGCGTGCCGGTAGGTCTCCGCGTTGTCCAGGTCGCCGTACACGATGTTGAGGCCCCGGTCGTGGAGGAGCAACGCTTCGTCCAGGTCGGGTATGATGAATACGTAATCGTTCCCGTATTGTTTGAGCCTGGCGGCAAGGGAACTCGTCACCTCGTCGTGATGGGTGATGACCACGTGATCCTTGAAGTTCGGTTCCAGCGTCCGGGGGGCGCGCGCGATGGAGTGGGCGCTGAGCCAGGGCCGGTAGATGAACTCGACGAAGGCCACGGGAAGCACGATGATCAGCGTCGTCAGGCCCGTCAGCAACACGCACAGTGAGAAAATCCGGCCCAGGTCGCTGGTAAAGACGATGTCGCCGTACCCGAGCGTGGTCATGGTAACCAGCGTCCAGTAGAATCCGGTGAACCACGAATGGTCCCGACCCTCCATTTCCTGGAGCTGGTGGAACAGGAACGTATAGACGAGGATCAACAGGAAGATGAAGATGAAGAACCGGTAGAAGAACTTCAGGTTTCCCGATCCGATCGTGGTGCGCAACACGCCCAGGTACTGTTTTAAGAAGGTCTGCATCGCCAATCCGGGTTTACCGCTAATGGTTCGAGACACGATGCGACGGATCCTGCCCGCACCGTGCGCTACGCTGCGAAATTACCAGTCTAAAACCAACCTGGCATACTGTCAAGCCCACACGGGAAGCCCGTGGCCGAAATGTCGAATCCCTCCCGGCTCCGGCCGGACCGCGTTCCCGTCCCCGGACCCTGTGTTTTTACTTGCTCCTCCGCATGCCGTTCCTGTAACCTACCTGAAGCACGCGGCGTTTCGGTCTGGTCCCGTCCCGGGCGACCGCAGGCGGGAACCCATCTCACCATCCCCAACGAACGGAATCGCAGAACATGGACAACGTCATTTCCTACCTGAAAGGACAACGGACCCCGGCCCTGGAGGGCTTGAAGGACTTCCTCCGCATTCCCAGCGTGAGCACCCATCCCCACCACCGCGAGGACCTTCGCCGGTGCGCCCGGTTCCTCGCCGACGAACTGGAGCGGATCGGCATGCGTAACGTCGCCGTGAACCCCACGCCCGGCCATCCCATCGTGACGGCGGACTGGCTCGGTGCGCCCGGCAAGCCCACCGTGCTGTTGTACGGCCACTACGACGTACAGCCCGCGGAGCCCTTTGAACTGTGGGAGAGCGATCCCTTCGATCCCGTGATCCGGGGCGACAACCTCTACGCCCGGGGATCGACGGACGACAAGGGACAAGTCTGGCTGCACGTGAAGGCGCTGGAGGCCCACCTGCGGGAGAACGGCCGGTTGCCGGTGAACGTCCGCATGCTGATCGAGGGCGAGGAAGAGGTCTCGAGCGAGAACCTGGAAACCTACCTGGAAAGCCACCGGGAAGCACTGGCGGCGGACGCGGTGGTCATTTCCGACACGTCCATGTTCGACTACGAGCAGCCCTCGATCGGGTATGCCCTGCGGGGCATGGCCTACATGGAGGTCCGGCTCGAGGGGCCCAACAAGGACCTGCATTCGGGCGTCTACGGCGGCGCGGTTCCCAACCCCCTGAACGTGCTGTCGGGGATGCTGGGTAAAATGGTGGGCGACGACGGAAGGATCACCGTGCCCGGCTTCTACGACGACGTCTTGCCCCTGGACAACGAAGAGCGTGCGTCCCTTGCCGCGCTGCCCTTTGACGAGGAAGGCTTCGCCGGGAGACTGGGCCTGCCGGAATCCACGGGCGAAAAAGGCTACTCGACCCTGGAACGCCTGTGGGCGCGGCCCACCCTCGACGTAAACGGGATGCTGGGGGGATTCACGGGCGAGGGTTCGAAGACCGTGATCCCGTCGAAGGCCATGGCCAAGGTGAGCATGCGCCTCGTGCCGAACCAGGACCCCGGCAGGATCGCCCGGTCGTTCGAGGACTACGTCAGAAACCTCGCGCCGTCCTCGGTCAAGGTGGAAGTCATCCATCACGGCACGGGCAAGCCGGTCCTCACGGCGCGGGACCATCCCGCGGTGACGGCCGCCCACGAGGCCATAACGCGGGGCTTCGGCAGGGAGCCCGTCTACATCCGGGAAGGCGGCAGCATCCCGGTGGTGGCCATGTTCGAGGAGATACTCGGCCTGCCCACGGTCCTGATGGCCTTTGGCCTGCCCGACTGCGACGCTCACGCACCCAACGAGAAGTTTCACCTGCCCAATTTCTACCGGGGCATCGACAGCGCGGCGTGGTTCTACGAGCAGTACGGCCGGCAGCACTGACCGGGACTGCTTCGGGCCCGGATCCATATCTCACACTTTGACATTGAAAAGCGGCGGGTTCAGTCGTGACCGTTACGCGGACTGATCGGTCGTTACGCGGACTGACCGGCAGCCGCGCGTTTTTCCATGGCATCCACCGAGGTCGCCACGGCGGCGTCGCCCGTGACGTTCACCGCGGTGCGGCACATGTCGAGGATGCGGTCGACGCCGAGGATCAGCGCGATGCCCGCGGCCGGCACGCCGATGGTCTCCAGGATGATGATCAGCATGATGATGCCCGCGCCGGGCACGGCGGCGGTGCCGATGGAGGCGAGGACGGCCGTGAGGACGATCTGCAGTTGGGCCGTCGTGTCGAGCCCGAGACCGAGGGCCTGGGCGATGAACACAGCGGCCACGGCCTGATAGAGCGCGGTGCCGTCCATGTTGATCGTGGCGCCGAGAGGCAGGACGAAGGAGGAAACCTCTTTCGAGACTCCGAGATTCCGCTGGCTCACATCCATGGTGACTGGGAGCGTGGCCCCACTGGAACTGGATGAGAAGGCCAGGAGCTGGGCCGGGGCGATACCCCGGAAAAACCGCCCGATCTTCATGTTGGAGAAGATCTTGAGCATGACCGGGTAGGTGATGATGCCGTGAATCAGCAGTCCCAGGAGAACCACCAGGCAGTAAAACCCCAGGGCGCTCAGGAGTTCACCGACGGCGGAAAGGTCGTCCTGGGCCACCTGGTTGATGGTCTTGGCGATCAGGGCGAAGACGCCGATCGGCGCGACGACCATGATCATGTTCACGATCTGGATGATGACCGATGTGAGACCGGAGAAGAAATCCACCAGGGGTTTGCTCTTGTCGGACGGGATCAGTACCAGGGCGATGCCGAAGAGAAGTGAGAAGAAGACGACCTGGAGCATGCGTCCGTTGTTGCTCAGCGCGCCGAAGATGTTATCGGGGGTCATGTCCACGAAGACCTGCAGCGGACCCCGCTCCCTGGCCGTTTCGGCCCGTTCCATGTCGGATTCCGCGTCGGACTGGTAGGCCGCCTGAAGCTGTTCCTGCAACCTCTGGGGCACACCCGTCCCGGGTTCGAACAAATTGACCATAACGAGCCCGATGGTCACGGAGACGGTCGTCGTGAGGATGTAGATGGCGATCGTCCTGCCACCGATGCGCGACAGTTTCCTCACGTCCGACAGGGAGGCGACGCCCATGATGAGCGAACCCAGCACGAGAGGAACGGCGATGACTTTAAGCAGGTTAAGGAAGATGTCGCCGAAGGGTGTGATCCAGTCCGAGGTGAACTGGCTCCAGCCCATGGCCGCGGAGAGGAGCCCGTATAACAATCCGAGAATCAACCCGATGATGATTTTCCAGTGCAGGGGAAGGCGCCACAGATTCATATAGAATGATCGCTCCGCGGTATCGGTCTATACGGGGATGTCGTGGAACAGGCCCTGGACGGTCCGGACCAGCTTTTCCTCGTCGGGGATGGTTTCCGGTTCCAGTCCGGGGCTGAAGGGTACTGGGACGTCCATGGCCCCCACGCGCTTCACCGGGGCGTCCAGGTAGTCGAAGGCCTCGTCGGCGATCCGGGAGGCCAGTTCGCCTGTGACTCCATAGCTCTGGTAGGCCTCGTCGACCACCACGGCGCGGCTCGTCTTCTCGACGGAACGAACGATCGTGTCCATATCGAGGGGTGAAAGCGTCCTGGGATCCACCACCTCCGCGCTGATTCCCTCCTTGTCCAGCATGTCCGCGGCCTTGAGCGCGGTATGCACCATGCTCGAGGTGGCGACGAGGGTCACGTCCGATCCCTCCCGTTTGATGTCGGCCACGCCGAAGGGGATGGTGTAGTCGTCGTCATCGGGTACCGGCCCCTTCAGGGCGTACATCATCTTGTCTTCGTAGATGACGGTGGGGTTGTCGTCTCGGATGGAGGTCTTGAGCAGGCCCTTCAGGTCGGCCGGCGTGGAGGGAATGGCCACCTTGACGCCGGGTATGTGGGACATCCAGGCCTGCAGGCTCTGGGAGTGCTGGGCCGCCGAGGAACGGCCCGCGCCGATCGTGGTCCGGATCGTCAGCGGCACCCTGGCCTGGCCTCCGGTCATGTAGCACATCTTGGCGGCCTGGTTGACGATCTGGTCCATGGCGATGGTGATGAAGTCGCCAAACATGATCTCGACGATGGGCCGCATGCCCGTCAGGGCGGCGCCCACGCCGGCGCCCATGATGCCCGCTTCCGAAATGGGCGTGTCCCGCACCCGGTCTTCGCCGAACTCGTCGAGCAGCCCCACGGTGACCTTGAATACGCCGCCAGCGGCGGCCACGTCCTCTCCCATGAAGAAGACGGTCTCGTCCCGCCGCATCTCCTCCGCGATGGCCTCGCGGACTGCTTCGCCATAGGTGATCACCCGCTCAGGCGTAGACATGGTCGGTCACCTCGTCGGCCTTGGGATAGGGGGATTCGTTCGCGAAGGTCACGGCGTCTTCCACCCGCTTCGTGATGTCCGCGTCAATGGATTCCAGTTCCGCCTCGGCGACCATGCCCGCCTTCAGCATGCGCCGGGCGAAGCGGGGAATGGGATCTTTCGCGAGCCAGGTGTCCGTCTCCTCCTGGGTCCGGTAGGTCTTTTCCGGGTCGCCGTCGCCCACGTGGTGCCCGCGGTACCGGTAGGTCTTGTTCTCGATCAGGCACGGCCCCTCACCGGCCCGGGCCCGCTTCACCATCTCCACCGCGGTCTGGCGCACCGCAACGGCGTCGTTGCCGTCCACCACCATGGCCGGCATGTTGAACCCCGCAGCCCGTTCGGCCACGTGCTCCCTGACGGCCGTAACGTCGCTGGCGGCCGTGTATTCCCCATAGTGGTTATTTTCGCAGACGAACAGGACGGGCAGCGACCAGATTGAAGCCAGGTTGGCGGATTCCAGGAAGGCACCCTGGTTGATGGCGCCGTCGCCGAAGAAGCATACGGCCACCTGCCCGCTGTCGCGCATCTTGCCGCTCAGGGCCGCGCCGGTCGCCATGCCCATGCCGCCCCCCACGATACCGTTGGCGCCCAGGATGCCCAGGCTCATGTCGGCGATGTGCATGGTACCGCCCTTGCCGCGGTTGTAGCCGTCGACCTTGCCCATCATTTCCGCCATCATACGGTCGACTTTGCCGCCCTTGGCGATCAGGTGGCCGTGGCCCCGGTGGGTGCTGGTGAGGTAGTCGTCGTCGTTCAACGCCGAGCAGATGCCCACGGCCGAGGCTTCCTGGCCGATATACAGGTGCGCCAGACCGCGCATCAGTCCCTGGGTGTAGATCTCCAGAACGGCCTCCTCGAACCGCCGTATGGTCACCATTTTGTCGTAGATTTCCCGGCACAGCGGCTCGGGCAGCGGCAGCGTTCCTTCGTCGCTGGAGGTCGTGATCAGCTCCAGGGATTCGGACATGGGCCAATCGCTCCTGAACTGTAGAGGCTAAAGGAATAAACGGTTCGGACGAACGGTGACAAAATACGGGAGGGCCGACGGCCAGGCAAGAGGAAAATACCCCTGTCGAAGTGCCGTTGATCCCGTTCGGTTTCAGCGGTCTCCACACCTGCGCTCACCCGGTCTGTTCCGGCGTGAATCCACGGTTGAGCCGGCGGACCAGCGGCGGAGCGAAGAGGATCGTCAGGACCGTCTCCGGGACTACGACGCTGGCGTTATACAGGAGGGCGTAGAGCCATGGCGCCGTCCATACCTGGAGCAGGGGGGAGAGGGTGATCCCCGTGTAATCCCGGACCAGTTCGTAGACCTGCCGGTTCAGTTCCGGGGGCGTGAAGGCCGCGAAGTAGACCGCGCCGGATACCACGTGACTCGCCAGGCGGAGTACGCCGGCCGCCAGGATGCCGACCCGGGGCCAGGAAGGGAAGAAGCCGATGATCCCCAGCAGCGCGTAGGGGAGCAGATAGTCCAGGAAGACCTGTATGGGATGGAGGATGACCGGATCGACGATCAGCGTGACCAGGCCCGCGGCGAGACCCCCGGCCATGCCCGCCCTGGGGCCGTAGGTGATCGCCAGGTAGACCAGGGGCAGGATCTTGAGCGAAAGCGAACCGCCCCACGGCAGCCGGTATAGACGGATGAACCCGAGGAGGACCGCAAGGGCCACGGCCACGGCCATGGCCGTCAGGCGGCGTGTGCCGGCGGCGCTATTTGCCGCCTTTGGTTTCGCTTTCTTCGGGCTC
Organism: bacterium; assembly: GCA_965207085.1. Classification (GTDB taxonomy): domain Bacteria; phylum JAAXHH01; class JAAXHH01; order JAAXHH01; family JAAXHH01; genus JAAXHH01. Next base: position 2,665,912 of record CBDBLQ010000002.1, read on the forward strand.
GCGCTTGCCATGTCCGTTCATTTCGGCCACGTGCTTCAGTTTTTCCTGTTTGTCCAGTTTCCGCATCGTCACGAGGAGCGCCGTGTCGAGTTTCCTGATCCGTTCCGTGGTGGAAGTCAGTTCCAGCAGGGACTGCCGGTCCTTCAGGACCATTTCGATCGTCGACGCGATGATGAAGGAGAAGTGCACCGGGTCGAATATGCCGCGGATAGCGCCTACGCCCCTGGTCTGCAGGCGTATCATTTTCTGGTAGGCGTTCAGGACCTTCTTCAGGAGGTCGGAGGGGATGTCCTCGTTCTCGTCGTCGAAGTACTCCACGACCGCTTCCAGGTAGGACTCGCGGTTCAGCACGTCAAGGACCCGGAACCGTCTGCGACCCTCGGTGAGGATATCCATGGAACCGTTCTCGAACTGTCTCAGTATCTGCGTGATCCGGGCCGTGCATCCTACCTGGCATAGCTGGGTTTCATGAAGGAGGAGAATGCCGAATTCCATTTTCTCGTGGATGCACTTGTGCACCATCTCCTTGTAGCGCGGTTCAAAAATGTGAAGGTGCAGGGGCATGCCCGGAAAGAGCACGGTATTGAGCGGAAAGAGCGGTATTTCTGGAGCGTTCATAGCCATGATGGATGTACGGAATTCGAGAAAATGACGAGGAATCCCACTGTTGTAGTGGAAGGCGAGGCCGGCACGGTGAGCGGCGATACCGGATATCGCCACGCGCAGCTAAACGCGATCATACGTGTGATCGAGTCATGCGAATCTTAATCGGACCGCGTCGTAATTGTCAACGGAATTCGGCAGTGCCAGAGGGTGCTTCAAGGGAGTACTTCCCGCTTGACGCCCCCCTGACCGCGGCTATATTACGGTGTTGCTCGCGGGTGTAACTGAAATAGTCTGGTGTAATTAAGTCTTGCCGGGCGGACGCGATGGACCGTATCGATAGAAGACCGAAGGAAGCTCGAATTGAGGGGCGGCCCTTGCGCAAGCCTTCCTTCACCAATATCTCGGGATCTCCCGTGGAAGGCTTGTACACGGCCGGTCGTCTGTCCGCTGCCGGCTATCTTCGCGATGAAGGGTATCCGGGGCAATACCCGTACGCGCGCGGGGTCCACGCTTCCCTGTACCGCGGCAGGCCCTGGACTATCCGGCAGTTCTCAGGCTTCGGTTCCGCGGCCGATTCCAACGCCCGTTTCAAGTATCTACTGGACCAGGGCCAGAACGGCCTGTCGGTGGCCTTCGACGTGCCCACGCTGATGGGGCTGGATTCGGATCACCCGTCCTCCGAAGGCGAAGTGGGCGTCTGTGGTGTCGCCGTCGACACGCTGGAAGACATGGAAACCCTGTTTTCCGGCATCCCGCTGGACCGGATCAGCACGTCCATGACCATCAACGCCCCGGCCGCCGTGCTGCTGGCCATGTACCTGGCCCTGGCGGAACTAAGAGGCATACCGTGGTCAGGATTGCGGGGCACGCTGCAGAACGATATCCTGAAAGAGTATATCGCGCAGAAGGAGTGGATTTGCCCGCCGGCCTCCGCAGTGCGGTTCGTATGCGATACGGTGGTCTTCTGCACGGATCGCGTACCCCGGTGGAACCCCGTCAGCATCAGCGGGTACCACATCCGGGAAGCGGGCGCGACGGCCGCCCAGGAGTTGGCCTTCACGTTGGCCGACGGGTTTGCCTACGTAGACGCGTGCGTTGCGTCCGGTCTCGAAGTCGACCGTTTCGCGTCCCGGCTGTCCTTCTTTTTCAACGCCCACATCGATTTCTTCGAAGAGATCGCCAAGTTCCGCGCCGCCAGGAGGATCTGGGCGCGCCACATGCGGCTGCGGTACGGCGCCAGTTCCGAGCGTTCCTGGATGCTGCGGTTCCACACCCAGACCGCCGGGTGCAGCCTGACCGCCCAGCAGCCGGAGAACAATATCGTGCGCACGGCCGTGGAAGCGCTGTCCGCGGTGCTGGGCGGCACCCAGTCGCTGCATACCAACGCGCTGGACGAAGCCTACGCGCTGCCCTCGGAAAAGGCGGCCCGCATCGCCGTGCGGACCCAGCAGATCATCGCTCATGAAACCGGCGTGGCCGACACGGTCGATCCCCTGGGCGGATCGTACTACGTCGAGTCCCTGACGAACCGGCTGGAAGAGGAGGCCGAGATGTATTTCAAGAAGATCGACGGCTTCGGCGGCATGGCCGGGGCGATCGAAGCGGGCTTTCCCCAGCGCGAGATCATGGCCGCGGCCAACCGGTACCAGGCAGAGATCGAAGGCAGGGAACGGATCGTCACCGGCGTGAACGACTTCCTCGCTTCCGAGGGCCGCGACCCGGATACGCTGCGCATCGACCCCCGCATCGAAAGGGAACAGCGAAGCCGCCTCGAATCGGTGCGGCGTCGGAGAGACGGCCCGGCGGCCCGGCACGCCCTCGATGCCTTGGGGATCGCGCTGCGAAACGGGGAGAATATCATGCCGCCCATGCTGGCCGCGGTGAAGGCCTATGCCACGCTGGGGGAAATCGTGGGCGTGATGCAGGAGGTGCACGGGTTGTACGAGGAACCCACGGCTTTTTAGCGTGCGCCGACCGCAAAGGCCGGGCGCCGTTTTCCGCGCCAGCCTTCCTGAACGCCAGCCATCGTCCGGCCATAGGACGCCGATTTCCGGCGACAGTATGCCATAGGATGCCACAGCAAAAGGAATCTCAAGGGAAACCGGATCATATGTCGTCCAACAAGAAGGGACTGTCCACCCGCTCCGTGCATGGCGGGGAACACCGCGACAAACCGTATTCGTCGGTGACCAATCCCATCGTGCAGACCTCCACCTACGTCTTCCAGAATACCCGGGAGTTGATCGACTACACGCTGGGAGCGGTCGACCGGGAGGAATACGGACGCTACGGCAACCCCACCAAGTCGGTGGCGGAACGCAAGATCGCCGAGCTCGAAGGCGGTGAGGACGCCGCCCTGTTCTCTTCGGGGATGAGCGCCTTCACATCCGTGCTACTCGCCATGCTTTCGTCGGGCGCGCACGTGATCGTCATGGACGAGTGCTACCGGCGCAGCCGCCAGTTCTGCCGGCAGATCCTTCCGCGGTACAACATCGACGTGACCTTCGTCAAGACGGGCGATTACGATGAACTGGCCTCGGCGATCACCGGGAAGACCCGGCTCATCGTATCCGAATCTCCCACGAATCCGTACCTGAACGTGATCGACCTGGAGAAAGTCATGGAGATCGCCGCCCGGCGCCGGGTAAAGGTGCTGATCGACGGCACTTTCGCCACGCCCTACAACCAGAAGCCCCTGGAATTCGGGATCGACCTGGTCCTCCACAGCGCCACGAAGTACCTGGGCGGCCACAACGACCTGCTGTCGGGCGCTGTCGTGGGCAGCGCGCCGCTCATCGCCGCCGTCCGCGAGTTTCGCGACGTCACGGGGGGCATCGTCGATCCGCACGGTGCGTACCTGCTGATCCGCGGTCTGAAGACCTTCGCCCTGCGCATGGAACAGCACAACGCGAACGGGCTGGCCATCGCCCGTTTCCTGGAAGGCCATCCGCGCATTCGGAAGACCTACTATCCCGGACTGGACAGCCACGCGGGTCATGAAATCGCGCGTAAGCAGATGAGCGGTTTCGGCGGCGTGGTGAGCTTCGAGGTCGACGGCGATATGGATACGACCATCCGCTTCATCGACGCGGTGCGCATTCCCTACATCGCGCCGAGCCTGGGCGGGGTGGAAAGCCTGATCGAGCAGCCCGCCATCATGTCTTTCTATGAAATGGATCGGTCCGAGCGCCTCGAGATCGGCATCAAGGACGAACTCGTCCGGTTTTCCGTGGGGATCGAAAATGCCGACGATCTGATCGCCGACCTGGACCAGGCCCTGAGACAGATCTAGGGGATCGGATGTGTGAGCCCAACCCGCGTTCCGTTAAACGACGATGCAGAGAAATCCGAAAACAGGTCCGGAAGGCAAACTGATCGAAAGGTTCGTATATGCGGTTGAGTATCTGAACCGCTTGATGTTCTGCGGTCGTATTGCAGAGATCAAACGCCAGGACCTGAAGGCGCATCAGATTAACACCCTGTTCTTGCTGGGATGTTTCGGCCCGTTGAAGATGAGCGCTATCGCCGGCGAATTGGGCACTTCGATCGCCCATGCCACGACCATAGTGAAGAATCTGGTTCACAAGGGATACGTAAAGCGAGCTCGAGTCCGGATGACCGCGGGCTGATAATCTGTGAACTGACCGATGGGGCAGGGAAACTACGGAAGTGTTTCTGGGTCACGCGGGGCATCGTGCGTTGCTGGTCGCGGAGAAGTGGGATGAGGGAGTCTGGAGTCCGTGGTCAATTCGTTGGAACTACTGTGGCAAACCGAAGACGAAGTACTGAAATCAGCAATGGCAAATGCAAAACGGCTAACTCCGGGGCCAGGACTCGAACCTGGATAGCCAGAACCAAAATCTGGTGTCCTGCCAATTGAACGACCCCGGAATACTCACGGTCCGGTCGGCGTATCGGACCGGATGACCTCCACCCGCGAGACGATTTCGCACGCCCCCGTCTGCGCATTTCTTACCGCACGGTAATGGAGAATGGCAGCGGCGGCGACTTCCACCGAGTTTCGGTCGACACCCGAACAGGTAGGGGATTCCACCGAAAGGATGTGCGTCCCGGGCTTGACGGACCGGAACTCCGTGTACGCGCCTACCGGCAGATCCCTCGCGTCCCCCGCCAGATCGACCCGAATGGCTTCGGTACTCTCCAGCGTATTGTAAACGGTCAGCACGAAGGTGTCTCCGCCCCCGCAGGCCGCATGCACAAATACCGCGACAAACAGGGCAGAGACGCAACTGGCTCGTCTTCGTACTGACGCTGAGCCGTTGAATCCATCCATAACTGTACCCGAAACCGTTGCCCCAATACCGCGGCATCCTCAACCCGGCTCAATCTACCCGGCCGGGCGCCGCGTGTCAATCGGAAGTTGGCCATCGTCCCGCGTTGGTTATCGTCCCGCGTTGGTTATCGTCCCGCGTTGACGGGTAGTCTGCGATTGCCGGCATCCTGCGTTGAACCGTGCCCTCGCACCGTAATCTGCTTGACAGACTGTCCAATCGATATTAAAATGCCGAAAATCACACGATCCCCTCCTCCAGAGCAAGTTCTGCCGGGCGGTGTTTTCATGCTGAAAGCACGGCATTTCACAGTCAAACACCTGCTTGCCTTCACGCTGATCCCGGGCCTGTCCCTTTTCTCTTTGACCGACGCCGTACACGGACAGCGTCCGGAGCGTCAGAACCCTCAGGAGCGCCTGGATCCCCAGGACTTCCCGGTTCTGGATGGCGGTGCGGTCACCATCGGCAAGGTGGCCGTCGGAGACCTCACCTTCCACCCTCTGTTCAACAGCCTCGGCGTGGAGCGGGAGATTGCCTCGCTGATCTATGGCGAAGGCCTGCTTCGCGTGGATGAATCGGGTACGCCGTCGGACGGACTGGCCTATCTGCCTATCAAGCTGTCGAGCGGCCGCGACTGGGTTTTCCGCCTGAAACAGGATATTGAATTCCACGACGGGGAGCCCATGACGGCCGCCGACGTGATCTTTACGTACACACGGTACAAGGCCGCTCGGGTGTACGATCCCGTCTTCCACCGGTACTTCCAGAACATCGAGCAGATTTCCGCCCTCGATCGACAGACCGTACGGATCACCATGAAATCGCCGATCGAATCTTTTCCGAACCGACTTGCCACCCTGCCCATTCTACCCCGGCACCAGATGGGTCCCGGCCTCTTCGCCGACGCCGGCGCGCACCTGGAAACGACCCGGCCCATCGGCCTCGGTCCGTACCGGGTCGCGTCATGGCCCGTCCACGGTACGGTGACACTCGAGGCCAATGAGACCTGGCACCAGGGCCGTGCGAACCTGGACCGGGTGGTCTACCGGTTCTACCCCACATCCGAATCCCTGCAGACGGCTTTCATTGTGCGGGAAGTGGATCTCATAGAAGTGGAACGCGACGGCACGCTGAAGGACCTGAAGCGGGCGCGGTCCGATGCGAAGATTCAGGCGATCGTACCCGGCAGCCGCGCCTTCTCGGCAGTTTTCTACAATCACCGGCATCCGCTGCTCTCGGATGCGGCCATACGGCGCGCGCTGACCTATGCCACGGACCGCCAGCGCATCCTGGACGAAGTGCTTGTGCACGGCGCCGGGGTGCTGGCCCAGGGCCCCATACACTCTGATTTCGAGTTCAAGGGCGGCGACATGGGATTCGATTACAGTCCGCGCGAGGCCCGTGAGCTGCTGCGCCTGCAGGACTGGGACGACGGCGACGGCGACGGGTTCCTCGACCGGGAGGGAAGGCCCCTCCGGTTCGAACTGCTGTTTCCCAGGGGACAGACCTCAGCCGAGAAGACGGTGCGGGTCGTTAAGCTGAACCTGAACCATATCGGTGTCCAGGTCGTTCCCGTGCCCGTTACCCAGAAAGAACTGGTCCAACGGCTCGGTATCGGCAGCTACGACGCGGCGCTGTTCGTGCAGGATTTCGAGCCCACGGCGGACGATCTTTACGCCGTTTTCCACTCGGAAAGCATTGGCCTGGGGAACATACTCGGATACCGGAACCGCCAGGTCGACCGCAACATCAATTTCCTCTTCGGGCTGTCCGATCAGTACCGGGCCGGACCCGTCTACCAGCAACTCGAAATGCTTTTGATTCGGGACCAGCCCTGCATGTTCCTCTACTTCGTGGATACCCGGTACATCGCGTACGATCCCACCTTGAAAAACCTGGGCCGCCCGGGTGAAGCGCTCCAGTCGCCCGCGGCCTGGTTCCGCACCGAATACGCCCCTTGACGGCGCACAAATCCATGTTTTACAGAAACTTACGAGAAGGTTTGTGGCCACGGCTGCTGGTGTCCCATATCGCGCTGGCCACCATTCCGGTGCTGATCGTCGGACTTTTGCTGCTCGCTACGGCCCGCCGTTCGATCGAGGACACGGTGGCCGACGGCAACCTCGAGGTCGCGCGCCGGGCGAGCAACGAGATCCGTTTGTATATCGAACAGGCGCAGCGCGTGATCGACCTGGCCGCGGACAACATGGACATGATCGACGCGACGGACGCCGTGTACCAGCAGCTGATCGACAACCTGGTCATTCGGCAGGACTTCCTCAGCGAACTGGCCGTGCTTGACCTGTCGGGCACGGAAAGGCTGACCACGCGGCTCGAAGGGCTGTTGCGGTCACGGCCGGACCTGGCGCTTCCTCTGGAGGACGGCGCCACGATCTCCCCGGTATTCATTGCGGACGACGGCCTGCCCGCGGTGACGATCACCGTCCCCGTGCGGCGTCTCGACGAGCACACGGGATACCTCACGGCGCGGGTGAGCCTGAAGGACATGTGGGACCTGGTGGACAACATTCGACTGGGGGAGGGACAGCGGGAGGGGTTCGGCAACGCCTACGTCGCCACCGGGAACGGTCGCCTGATTGCCCATCCGGAACGGGAAAGGGTGTATCGCCAGGACGATTTGTACGGCTCTCCCGTCGGAACGGCGCTGGGTGAACAGCAGAGCGGCACGCTGGTCTACACCGGGGATTCGGGGGAGATGGTCGCCGCCTTCGCGACCGTCACGCCGATCGGCTGGAAGGTCGTCATCGAACAACCGGCGGACCGGGCTTTTGCCAGGTCGAGGGACATGATCCTGGGCATCAGCGTACTCATGGTGATCAGCGCGGCGGCCGCCTCGCTGATCGGTATTCTGGTCGTCCGAAAAATCGTCCGCCCGATCTACGAACTGGTGCGCGGCGCGCAGTTGTTCGCCCGGGGCAGGTTGACCCATACCATCGAAACGCCGGGCCACGGCGAACTGACGACCCTGGCCCGGGAATTCAACCAGATGGCCCGCGAGCTGCTGGAGAAGGAACGCCGCCTGAAACAGGCCGAACGGCTGGCGACACTGAGCAAGTTCGCTACCATACTCTCCCACGAGATCCGAAATCCGCTTAATTCCATGATCATCAACCTCAGGATCCTTAAGCGGGACATGGAGAAGCAGAACGGCGGCCTGGGAAGCCGGGGCGGGCACTATGAAAAGGTGATTTCGGAAATCTGGCGTATCGACAGCCTCGTCGAGAACTTCCTGAACTACGCCCGCCCGCCCGAACTTATGCCTTACCGCCACGACATCAACGGGGTGCTCGACGAGGTCGTCGCGACCCACCAGGGCACGGCACAGGAACGGGGCGTGCGTATCGACACCCGGTACCGGGAGGGCGGACTGCAGGTATCGGTCGATGTCAACCAGATCAAGCAGGTGTTTCTGAATCTCATGCTGAATGCTTTCGATGCGATGGAGACCGGAGGCACGCTTACGATTTCTACCGAGCGGGCGCCGCCCCTCAGCCAAAGCGATCTGACCTTGGAGAGTTCTGGAAAAAGCTCCCGGATACACATAAAATTCGAAGATACGGGAAGGGGTATTGATCCCGACCGGCTGGGTCGTATATTCGAGGTGTACTACACGTCCAAGTCGACCGGTACGGGCCTGGGTCTGCCCATTGCCCAGCAGATCGTGGAGAAACACGGGGGCGTGATCTCGGTCGAAAGCACGCCCGGCCAGGGAACGGCCTTCACGCTGACCCTGCCTGCGCTGGAAGCGGAAACGGCCGAGCCTTCCGCCGGACAATAGGAACAGAGGTCATCCATGGAACGCATCCTGATCGCGGAAGACGACCGGAACACCCGTGAGGGGCTGGTCGAGCTGCTGTCGGGCGAAGGGTATGAAGTCACGGGGGTGGCGGACGGAGAGCAGGCCTATGAGACGGCCCGGAACGGCCGTTTCGACGTCTTGCTCACGGATATGAAAATGCCCCGGGTCAACGGCCTGAACCTGATCAAGCGCATGACCGGGACGTCGCCGGAAACGAGTATCATCATGATGACGGCCTTCGCCACCGTGGAGACGGCCGTCAAGGCCATGCGCGACGGCGCCTTTACCTACCTGACCAAGCCGGTGAAGTTCGAGGAACTGCTCGCCACCATAGAAGGCGCGCTCCAGGAGAAGAAGAACCGGCGGCGCATGGATACGTCACCCCGGCCGTCTTCCATCCCCGACCCGGACATCATCGGCGAGAGTGCCCGGATCAGGGACATCTTCGACCGCGTGGAGAAGGTCGCCAGGGCCAATACGACGGTCCTGCTGCTCGGTGAAAGCGGTACGGGCAAGAGCCTGATCGCCCGGGCGATACACGCCAGAAGCTACCGGAGGGAACATCCTTTCGTGGATGTAAGTTGCGCTTCCATTCCCGAGAGCCTGCTGGAAAGCGAACTCTTCGGGACCGAAAAGGGGGCGTATACAGGCGCGCTGAGCACGACGCGCAAGGGGTATTTCGAGCGGGCGGCCGGCGGGACGATCTTCCTGGACGAAATCGGCGAGATCAGCGGGGCCGTCCAGGTCAAGCTGCTGCGCGTGCTGCAGGAACGCCGGTTCGAACGTCTCGGCGGCACGGAACCGCTGCATATCGACGTCCGTGTGATCGCGGCCACCAACCGCAACCTGGAGGACGCGGTCGCCGAGGGGCGCTACCGGCAGGACCTCTACTACCGGCTGAACGTCATACCCATCGTGGTGCCGCCTCTTCGCGATCACCGGGACGACATCCCGCCGCTCATCGACTACTTCATCCGGAAGTACACACGGGAGAACGGACTCGGCGACAAGTACATCTCCGAGGAAGCCCTGGAGATCTGCGCGAGGTACGACTGGCCCGGGAACATCCGGGAAGTGGAGAACGCCATCGAAAGCGCCGTCGTATTGAGCGACGGAGAACGCATCCTGCCGGAACATCTGCCCGGCTTTCCCCACGTTCCCGCAGTCGTACCGGGCGAGGTACCCGTCCAGGGATCGCTCAAGGATTCCAGGGGAAAGGCCGAGAAACATCTCATCCAACAGGCGCTGCTGGAATCCGGCGGAAACCGGACGCGCGCGGCGGAGGCCCTCGGCGTCACGGTCAGGACCATCCAGTACAAGATCAAGAAATACGATCTGCAGTGACGGGCTTCCGGATGGTACCGCATGGAATCGACAATCCTTCCCGTCTCCGTCGTGATTCCCACCTACAACCGGGAAGACCGGTTGCCGTCGGCGATCCGGTCCGTCCTGGAACAGACCGCGCCACCAGCCGAGATCATCGTGGTCGACGACGGTTCGACGGACGGTACCCCCGCCCTCGTCCGCACTTTTCCCGGCGTGCGGTTCCTTCGCCAGGAAAACCAGGGGGTGAGCGCGGCCAGGAACCACGGCATCAGCGCGGCGAAACACGATTGGATCGCCTTGCTCGATTCCGACGACGAATGGCTTCCCCGCAAGTTGGAAAGACAGTGGAGCGCGCTTGAACGGGAACCGCGGTTCAGGTTCTGCCACACCGATGAGATCTGGATCCGCAAGGGCAGGCGGGTCAACCCCATGAAGAAACACGCCAAGCACGGCGGTCACATCTTCCATCATTGTCTGCCCCTGTGCGTCATCTCCCCTTCTTCCGCGCTGATACATCGTGATCTGTTCGAGCGCTTCGGCATGTTCGACCCGGAGCTGCCGGTCTGCGAAGACTACGATCTGTGGCTGCGGATCTGCGCGCGGGAACCCGTGCTCTACGTGGACGAACCCCTGCTGCTGAAGTACGGCGGCCACGAGGACCAGTTGTCGCGCGCGTACTGGGGCATGGACCGTTTCCGCATACACGCATTGGAGAAGCTGATTCGGAGCGGCACACTGGAAGGCGAGGCCCTGACCGCCGCTCTGGATACCCTGTACCGGAAAATCGACCTATACGCCGCCGGCGCGGAGAAGCGGCGCAGGTTCAGGGAAGCTGATTGCTACCGGGACAAGAAACGGCGATTCGCGGCCTGCTTCGCCGGGTCAGCGGGCGGCTGAGCCTATGCAAAACCTTTCACATCGTTCCGAAGGGTATTTCCGGTTCACGCCCGCTTCCCGCGCAGAATCCCCGCATACAGGAGCGGTTTGATCTCGGTTTTCCACGTTTTTGAACGTTTCTGGCAGAAAATGAATGCGGTAAACGTCTGTCGGCATGTTATTTGCGGCTTGCATGGAGCGGGTGAGTGTATCGAACTTGAGAGGAACCATGAAGCGCCGCGTTTTGCTGATCGTTTTTATCTGCGGACTCGTCCCGGGATCCGCCCTCGCCGCTACCTCCGGGAAGGTCACGGGATTTGTGCGGGACGCGGCAACCGGTGATCCGCTGGCCGGCGTCACGGTTCGCGTCGAGGGCACCGAATCTCGGGCCGTTTCCGGTCTGAACGGCGAGTATTTCATCCTCAACGTTCCCGTAGGCGCGTACCGGCTCGAAGTACAGATGATCGGCTACCTGCCCGTCCGTACCCAGGTGCTGACCGTCAACAGCGATCGCACCACGCGGATCGATTTCGAGCTGGAAACGACGATGCTCGATCTGGCCGAACCCGTTACCATCACCGCGCGGAGGACGTCCGTACGGTCGGACCTGACCGCTTCGAGCGAATTGATCGTCCCCAGGGAAATCGAGTCGTTGCCCGTAACGGACCTGTCGGACCTGATCTTTCTTCAGAACGGGGTGGTCCGCGACGCCGATGGCGGCCTTCATGTTCGAGGCGGCCGGGCGAACGAGATCTCCTACTACGTGGACGGCGCCACCCTGGAGGATCCCCTGCTGGGCGGCATGGGCACGCATATACCCTTGGATTCGGTCGAGGAACTGGTGATCAACCGGGGCGGCTTCAACGCGCAGTACGGGGAGGCCATGTCGGGGGTCGTCAATATCGTGACCCGCGAGGGAAACGGTCCCCCATCGGGCACTCTCAGGCTCGCTACGACGCTGCAGTCCCGGTACGACCTGGAGGCGGGAAGCTACGACGAAACCTCGGCGGGACGGGGAGGGCGCCTGGAAGGAACGCTGGGCGGCGCGCTGCCCTGGTTCGGGGACCGTGGCGGATATTTCCTTTCAGGCCAGGTCCTGAGCGACGGGCACCATATCCCCCACAACAGCCGTTCGCTGGCCACGGTGGCGGGAAACCTGGTGTTCAGGCCCTATCCGCTCATGAAGCTGAAGATCAGCGGTCACTACTTCCGCCAGCGCCATCTGCAGTACGACCACCGCAATCAGAATGGGCTATCTTACGATTTCAACCCGGACGGACTTCCGGAAAGACAGGCCGGCAGCCAGGCGCTCAACCTGTCCGTCAGCCAGAACATCAGCCCGCGCCTTTTCTATACCGCTCGGTTTTACAGGTATGCCACGAACAGCCTCCTGTTTCCCACCATGCTGGCGGACAGATACTGGTCGGAGTGGCCGGGCTATTCGGTGGACGATCTAGGTCAATACAACGGATCGATCTACGAGTCCACCCAGTTGCCGTCCGATCGATACGAGGGCCTTCCTTTCACGGAAGGCAGCGACTTCTTCCCGCTGTACCGGGACGCCCGGGCTACCTATTACGGCGCAAGGGCGGACTTGAGCGGGCAGGTCACCTACTGGAACCAGGTCCGGGCGGGCGTCGAAGCGCAGTGGTACCGGCTGGACTGGAACGAGCGGTCGTTCCTGCAGGCCGTACCGCAGGGCCAGCGATACACCGTCAATCCCGTGGAAGGCGCCCTTTACTTTCAGAACAGGCTGGAGTTGAACCGGTTGATCGTGGATGCCGGACTCCGGATGGATTACCTGGACACGAGCCAGCGGTTTTTCGTCGATCTTCCGTCGGGCCAGGCCGCGCAAAGGGACAACTCGACCAAGTTACGGCTGAGTCCGCGTCTGGGCGTTTCCCACTCCTTCACGCCGCGAAGCCTGCTCCGGTTCAACTATGGCTACTTCTACCAGCCGCCGGAGTTCCGGCATGCCTATACGAACCTGCGCCGCGACTTCAGCGGCGATTCCCCGCGACTGGGGAATCCCGACCTGGCCCCCCAGAAGACCGTGGCTTATGAGTTCGGCCTGGAGCATATGCTGTCCGGGAACGTCCGCGTCGGGATCACGGCATCCTACAAGACCATATCCAACTTGACGTCGACGGCGCAGGTCCAGTATCCCGGCGGGATGTATTACATCTTCAACAACGCGGACTTCGGTTCCGTGCGCAGCGTGGAGTTGATCGTGAAACGGGACGTGTCGCGCGTGGTTTCCGGTACCTTCAACTACACCTATTCCATCGCCCGGGGAAGCGCGTCCACGCCCCAGGAGCACGTGGAGCAGGCCAGGCCGACCGGCTCCGCCGATCCCGCGGAAAGAGGCTATTTCCCGCTTGCCTTCGACCAGCGCCACACCTTGAAAGCCGTGGTGAACGTGCTTGCGCCCGAAACGCTGGAGAAACGCATACTGGGCGTACCGCTGCGGGGATGGGGGATGTCCCTGGTCGGTTATTTCGGCAGCGGCCTGCCCTACACGCCGACCAACGCCCTGCGTGAACGGACGGAAATCGAGCGGAACCAGGCGCGGCTGCCGGCCTTCGCCAACCTCGACCTGCGTCTCAGGAAGCGCTTCAGAGTCGGCCGGTTAGCGTACACGTTGTTCTCCGAAGTCCGGAACGTGTTCGACCGCCGGAACGTCGTCAGCGTTTACGCCAACACGGGCCGTCCGGGGGACGACGGATATACCCTGGAGTCGTTTACGGGCCGGTCGGAGGAGTTTGTCCGGCTGCGGCGCCTGTTGAGCTTGGATCCGCAGCAGTACGCCCCGCCCCGGGAGATCCGGCTCGGTTTCGAAATCGGCTTCTGAAGTCTCGATCTCAGAGCGGTTTCGCCCGTTGTACCAGTTGCAGCGGCGCGCCTTCCGGATCGCGGAAGAAGAGCAGGATGTTCTCCCCTGCCCGGGCCGGCGGGCCTTCCAGCATTACCCCCTTCGATTTCAGCACGGCAACCGCTTCGTCCATGTCATCCACGTTGAAGGCGATATGCACGTGGGAGGTCCGGATATCGGAGAGTTTCGTGTCATCTCCTTCGGGCATGGAAATGATCTCGATGAAACAGGTGCCGGCGGGATCCCGGACGAAGTAGAAATTCGCGTCGTTCCCCGGGTTGTTGAACTTGAGCGCGATTTCGAAACCCAGCACGTCGCAGTACCACTTCGCCGCGGCGTCCGTGTCCCGATAGGCCACGGCTACATGCTCCAGTGAACGTATCTTCACCAAGGAAATGCTCCTTCCGGTTCAAGAGTGATCTGTAATCTGCCGCAATCTCAGCGTACCCGACCAGGGGTCGATTGCGACGGGCGTCAACACGATTTCTACACCCGGTGAAGGCCTGCCCTCCACCTTGACCGCCATCCGCGTTCCGTAATCCGGAAATTCCACCAGGATGTTCCGCTCCCGCGTCTCGAGGACGATCGCCCTGATGTGGACGTCTTTCTGTTGCTCGAGGTGCTTGAGCAACCAGTACCATTCCCGGCGGGCCTGGATCTTGTTCAGTATCCTGCTGCGTTCGAGGTCGGAAAGTTCATCCATCATTTCATCGGCGTCGTAGACCGGGGGGCCATCCGTCAGGGCCGCCCGCAGCTGCCGCTGATGGACCAGGTCCGCATAGCGCCGGATCGGCGACGTGATCTGGCAGTAGGTGTCTACCCCAAGCGTGGCGTGCGGACGGGACTTCAGGCTGAGTTCGAGGGGTTTCATTTTTCTCAGTACCATGAAGCGCCAGACCGCGTCGTGCTCCGCCTGCTCCAGGTCGCTCAGGTCGGTCTCGGCCTGGGTACGGTAAATCGCGGGTATGTCGCGGCGGGCCAGGTACGCCGCGGCGGTCCGGTTGGCGAGGATCATCAGTTCAGACACGATGTGTTCGGACCGGGTGGAGGTGTCCCGGAGCACGATCCGGATACGTTTCTCGCCATCTACCTTGATCGAGACCACGCTGCGTTCCAGATCAACCGCGCCCTCGTCGATGCGACGCTGGTAGAAGACGTCCACTGCCTGGTTCAGGATCTGCAGCACTTCGGCCCAGGGTTGCTCGATCGTCCCCAGCAACCGGTTGGCTTCGTCGTAGGACAACCTCGCCCGGTTGACGATCAGGGTCGGCATGATCCGGGAATCCAGCAGTTCGAAGTCGGATGACAGCGTGAAAAAGAAACTGATGGCGCAGCGCCTTTCGCCCTCGAGCAACGCACAGTGGTCCTGGGATAGACTGGCGGGGAGCATAGGTATGTGCCGATCCGGCAGGTAGAGGGACGACATCCTTTCACGTGCCGCGAGGTCCAGGACCGAATTCCGGGGCACCAGGTCCGCCACGTCGGTGATATGCACGCCGATCCGGTAGCCGTCCTCGGTCCGTTCCGCGGAAAGGGCGTCATCTATATCCTGCGTGGACGCATCGTCTATCGACAGGATCGGTAGTCCGGTCAGGTCTTCCCGGCCTGATTCGGAGGATCGGCAGGCCGCGGCGTAATCGAGCACATCGTCGGAGAACTCGGTCGGTATCTCGTAACGCATCAGATCGAGGTTTTCGTCTTCGTCCCAGAATCCCTTGCGTACCATGACTTCGAAAACGGACCGCCGCGGATCGCCGCCCGCGAGGGTGGGCATTTCCTTCAGCAGGACCCGCACCTGGTCGATCGCGGCGTATTCGTCGCCCTGTATGACGTACTCCCGGAGGTGGGACAGCCAGCGCTTCTGGCGGTTCGTCAAGGACTGAAGGTCCTGTTGCATTTCGTCTGCGAGCCAGCGGTCGAACCCTTCCCGTTCGGTGTTCACGGCGCGCTGACGGGCCTCTTTGTCCAGGATGCTTCTGACCTGGTCGGAAGTGCGGGGCGTGAAGCCGTTGTCCCGTTCGCAGAAGTACAGGCACTGGCGGCTCAGGTGCATCTGCATGGCCGCCCGCTGTTCGGGCGAACCGGGTTCGCCCCAGTACAGTTCACCGATGTCTTCCGAGGTGAATACGGTGGGATCGTCCCTGAGGATTTCCCAGACCTCTTCAAGGTCGAAGGAAAGGGCCTGGTCCTCGATTATTCGCCGGACGACGAGCATTTCCTGAAGGTCGCGGACCCGGATACCGGTATACCGTATGGTGGGGTCCGTCGAGATGTCCATGACCCGGTTGGCGGAGGTCGCCACCTTGAGTTTCTTCCGGGAAACCGCCTGCAGCATGCCGATCTGTATATCCCCGCGATGACGGAAGATGATCAGGTCGCCGATATGCACGGAGCGCCCTTTTCTATCGGATTCAAGACGTTTGAACACGCGTGTTTTCATGTATTTATCCTGTGTCCGGGACGGTTCGAAGTCAAGCAATTTCACGGCCGGCGGGTAACCGGTTGACTTCATCCCGCCGATGGGATATCATGCGGATAGTCGGGTTGTGGCCATACGGGGTACATGCGATTCGAAAGAGACGTGGAGATTCGAGAGGAACGAGGATGATATTCGAACAGATTGAAAACGGGGGCGACCGGAACTTCGGTTACCTGGTGGCCGACGGGAAAACCCGGAAGGCGGCGGCGGTCGACCCCTCCTACCAGCCCGATTACTACATACGGCGCGCGGGCGAGCTGGACGTGGAACTGGCCTGCATCATCTGCACGCATTCCCATCATGACCACGTAAACGGCAACGACCATCTGATCGAAGAACTGGGCCTCGACGTGGTGATGTACCGGGACGCGGAGTATTTCTACGATATCGAAGTGACGGATGGGGAGGTCTTCAGGCTGGGGGAACTCGAACTGGCCGTGATCCACACCCCCGGCCACTGCGAGGACGGCATGTGCCTCCTGGCGGAAGACAAGTTGATTACCGGGGATACGCTGTTCGTGGGCAAGGTGGGCGGCACGGCCACCAAAGAGGAAGCGCGTAAGGAATACGACAGCCTGCGACGCCTGATGGAACTGGACGACGGAATCGGGGTCTACCCGGGCCATGACTTCGGTGTAAAGCCATTTTCGACAATCGGTTACGAGCGAAACAACAATCCGTTTATCCTGCAGCCCACCTTCGAGGATTTCCTGCATCTCAAGGAAAACTGGCTTGCCTACAAGCTGCAGCACAACATCCCATAGATCACCGCGCGATCCGGATCATCGCTCGAACTGGGTCGCCCCGCGAGATCCGGATCACCCCATTCGGTCCAGCGCCGATGCGACCTTTCGCACGGCGCCGGCCACGTCGTCGATATCCCCGTCGGTATATCGCTCGTTGAAGGAGAGCATCACGAGTTGTTCGAGCACTTCGCGGGTCCTCGGACACATTTCGTCCGCATGCTCGAAGGTGCGGTCCGTGTACGGGCTGAAGAAGGGGAAACGGGAGTTCCCGTAGGTCCGATGGTCGGCGAGCGCCGCCGAACACAGGAAAATCGGATCGCCGATGTACCCGGCACTCGCCCCGATTCCTTCGGCGTTCAGCGCCCGGGCAAAGGTTTTGTTCGAATACCCGGTGACCCGAATCGGGTAGGACCAGTAACTGTGCGTTGCGCCCGGTGTAACCGGCGCCGGCACGATGCCGTCGAGGTGCTGGATTCCGTCGGACAGCCGGCTGCCAAGCCGGTTCCTCGATGCGACGACCCGGCCGACTTTTTCCAACTGGGCCAGTCCCACCGCGGAGTGGAGTTCCGTGATACGGAAGTTCATGCCCAGCGGTCCGTACATGCGTGATCCCGCCCGGTCCCGGTCGTAGTGCTTGTCCGCGAAGCCACGCATGCGGCGTCCCAGGGCGTCGTCGTTCGTGATGGTCATGCCGCCGTCCCCGGTGGTCATATGCTTCGACTGATGGAAACTGAAGCAGCCCATGTCCCCGAAGGTACCCAGCAACCGTCCCCGGTAACGCGTCAGGTGCGCCTGGCAGCAGTCCTCGATGAGCATAATCCCCTTGCGGCGTGAAATCTCCGCCAGGGCCTCCATCCGGCAGGCATTGCCGAAGAGATGTATGGCGATGATCGCCCGCGTCCGCGGCGTGATGAGCCGTTCCACGTCATCCGGGTCCACGGTAAGCGTCTCCGGGTCAGTCTCCGCGAAGACCGGCACGGCGTTCTGGTACAGGATCGGGATGATCGTGCCCAGATCGGTGATCGCGCTCGTGATGATCTCGTCCCCGGGTTCCGGGTTTACCGCGCCGATGGCGACATGCAGCGCCGCGGTTCCCGATGTGGAGCCGATGGCATGCTTCGCACCGTAGGCTTCGGCGAAACGGCTTTCGAACAGCGGGGTGAGTTCGCCGCCCCAACGAAAAAGGTTCTGGGAACGCAGCGCCTTCGTGACAAGTCGGATTTCCTCGTCGCCGAATGGCGTCCGGGTGGGAAAGGGGCGGGATTCCGTATCCCGGTAGGGCGGTCCGCCGTGGAGGGCTAACATGAAACGCCTCCTTGGCTGCGGCCCGTCCAGGTATCGACAGGCCTGCCTGGTTCCATTGAAAGTGAAACCCGCATCGCGATCACGCCCGCGCCCGCGCTTCGGGCTACAGGTCCAATCGGTACCGGCACTTCCACTTCGTGTCCCAACGGTAAAGCGGATCGCTCGGGGGAATCGGGACGGTCTCCACCAGCGTGGAACCGATGATCTCGCAGGTTCTTCTGGACGCCGCGTTCTCCGGATTGCAGGTGATCCAGAGCGGGTTGATCCCGTGTGCCTGGGCGAGCGGCAGGATGAGCAGGCAACTGCGGGCGGCCAGTCGGTGGCCTCGATAGGGCGGGTCCACGGAGTACCCGATATGGCCGGCGTACATTTCGATGTGCTCCGTGTGGCCGATGCGCAGGGACAGCCTGCCCATCACGGTGGCCGAACGGTCCGGTATACCAGGGCGATCCGGGCGGTCCGTTCCGTCCGGGATGTCCTGACGGTCGAGTCTGCCCGTTCCGTCCGGGCGGTCCGGGCGGTCCTGTGGGCTCTGACGGTCCGGTTCGTCCAGGCTGTCCGCCCGCACCATGTCGAAGATGTACTCCGGAACGATGCCGCGCCGCGCGTCGCCCTGCAGCGTCCCGTGGAGCCGCAACCGCAGATCCCCGTCCACGAGCACGCCCGGGTCGCGAAATTGGAACGGGAAGTCCTCGACCTTGAATCGCTTCCTGAGTGTGGCAAAAAACAGACTGAAGTTCTTCATCGAGAACGGTGGACATCCCCCGCGGATTCTCGGGGAAGGCTGATGGTCCACGCCCCTGTTTCCCGGTCAGTAACGGTAGTGATCGGGTTTGTAGGGGCCTTCGATGGGGACGCCGATGTAATCCGCCTGGTTCCGGGACAGCCGGGTCAGCTTCACGCCCAGTTTTTTCAGGTGCAGCCTGGCCACCTCCTCGTCCAGGTGTTTCGGCAAGGTCGTCACTCCGGTTTCGTGTTCATTGTGCCGCAGGTCGATCTGCGCGATCACCTGGTTGGTGAAGGAACTGGACATGACAAAGGAAGGGTGGCCCGTGGCGCATCCCAGGTTCACCAGTCTCCCCTCCGCGAGCAGGAATACGGCGTGCCCGTCAGGGAATACGTACTTGTCCACCTGGGGCTTGATGGGCTGTTTCACGATGCCCGGGTATTCGTTCAGCGCGTCCACCTGGATTTCGTTGTCGAAGTGCCCGATGTTGCAGACGATGGCTTGGTCCTGCATGCGCTCCATGTGCTCGACGCGGATGATGTCCCGGTTCCCCGTCGTCGTAACGAAGATCTGGCCCTGGTCCAGCACGTCTTCGATGGTGGTCACCTCGTAGCCTTCCATGGCAGCCTGAAGCGCGCAGATGGGATCGATCTCCGTGATCACCACGCGTGCGCCGAATCCCCGCATCGACTGGGCGCATCCCTTGCCCACGTCGCCGTATCCGCAGACGACGACCGTCTTCCCGGCGACCATGACGTCCAGGGCGCGCTTGAGTCCGTCCGCGAGCGATTCACGGCAGCCGTAAAGATTGTCGAACTTGGACTTGGTCACCGAATCGTTGACGTTGATGGCCGGGAACAGGAGCTTGCCATCCTCCATCATCTGGTACAGCCGGTGGACGCCCGTGGTCGTCTCTTCGGAGACGCCACGTATATTCGCGCTCATATCATGCCAGAATCGCGGGTTCCGGTCGAGCTGCCGCCGGAGTATTTCGTTGATGATCTGCAGTTCCCGGTTGTCCGTGGGATCATCCAGGATGGAGGGGTCGTCCTCGGCCTCCACGCCGCGGTGAATGAGGAGCGTGGCATCGCCGCCGTCGTCCACGATCTGCGTGGGTCCGGTCTCGCCTTCGAAGGTCAGCGCCTCCAGCGTGCAGGCCCAGTATTCCTCCAGGCTTTCCCCCTTCCACGCGAAGACGGGAACACCGTCGTCCGCGATGGCGGCGGCCGCATGGTCCTGGGTCGAGAAGATGTTGCAGGAAGCCCACCGAATCTCGGCGCCGAGGGCCCTGAGTGTCTGGATGAGCACGGCGGTCTGGATCGTCATGTGGAGGGAACCCATGATCCGCGTGTCACGCAACGGCTGTTCGCGGGCGTATTTCTCGCGGACGGCCATCAGACCGGGCATCTCCTGTTCGGCGATGGCGATTTCACGGTGTCCCAGTTCCGCCTCTGACAGGTCGGCCACCTTGTATGGAAGGCCGAAATAATCGGGCAACGCTATGGTGGTCGGCAATTCCTGCCCCATGTATGCACTCCTTGATTCCGTTTTTAGGTCTGCTTCAGGTCTACGGCCATACGAATCCGTTCTGAAAATCGCACCTATTATACGAGGAAGTCCTTTAAAATGCAACAACCACGTTACCCGGCGCCGGCCGCTTGCGGCGTTCACCGTAGCCGGCCTGTAACGGCGCACACAGTGGCCGGTCCGGCCGGTCCGGCCATCGGCGCCGTTTGAGAAATCGCTTGATCACGCTTCCGGTGCGTCTTATAGTCTGTCCCGACCACGACCTTTCAACGCACGGGCTTCGCTGGATAGTCGACGCGGCGGCACAAGGCGTCGGACGCCGCGCCTCAAGGCAACGAACGCGGAGGGAAGCATGATCGACCAGGATTTGCTGGACATACTGGCCTGCCCGGAAACCAAGGAAGAGGTCCGTCTCGCATCCGATTGCGAAGTCGCATCCCTCAACGAATCGATCAGGGCGGGCAATCTAGTCAACCGGGGCGGCGAGAAGGTGACGGAGCCCATCGACGGCGGGCTGGTGCGGGCCGACGGCAAGTACCTCTATCCCATCCGGGAAGAGATCCCTATCATGCTGATCGACGAAGCGATTCCTCTTTCCACCGAGGCGGACGCATCCTGAACGGCGCCGCGCGGCGCCGAACCGGCAGTTTCAATTAAAACCCGTACAGGCCTACCCGCATGTCCCGTGAAAACGACCCCTATGCACTGCTCCCCGAACATGTGAGAAAACCGCCTGCCGACCGCTGGTCGACCATCCGCCAGCTGGGGCCGGGCCTGCTGTTGACCGGTTCCATCGTGGGTTCCGGCGAACTCATCGCAACCACGCGACTCGGCGCCGAGGTCGGTTTCGTGGTGCTCTGGCTCATTCTCCTGAGCTGCGCGGTCAAGGTACCCGTACAGAGCGAACTCGGCCGCCACGCCATCGCCACGGGCCAGACCACTTTCGTGGCCTTCAACAGGGTCCCGGGCCCGCGCCTGCGGGTATCGTGGCTCGTATGGGGAAGCCTGCTGCTCCTGCTCTGGAGTACCATGCAGGTGGGCGGTATTTTTGGCACGATGAGCCTGTCGCTGGACTTGATCTTCCCGGTCTTCGGAAACACGTCCTGGTTGATCATTCTCACCCTGGTTGGCATGGGGCTCGGACTCGTTGGGCAGTACATGACGCTGGAGCGGATTACCACCATCCTGGTGGCCCTCTTCACCTTCACGACGCTGGCCAGCGCGCTCCTTCTGTTCTGGACCCCTTACGCGGTTTCTCCCCAGGCGCTCCTGGACGGGCTGCGGTTCGCCCTCCCTCCGGACGGCGCCGTAACGGCCTTCGCCGTCTTCGGCATCACCGGCGTGGGCGCCTCCGAACTCCTGCTCTACCCCTACTGGTGCGTGGAAAAGGGCTATGCCCGGGCGGCGGGAACCCGCGACGACAGCGCGGCCTGGCGTGAACGGGCCCTGGGATGGGTCGGCGTGATGAAGAAGGACGTGTGGCTATGCATGGTCATCTACACGCTGGCGACGCTCGCCTTCTTCTTTCTCGGCGCGGCCGTGCTCCACGCCCAAGGGTTGGTGCCGGAAGGATTCGGCACCGTGCAGATCCTTTCCGGCATGTACACCGAGACGCTGGGGAACTGGGCGTTCTACCTGTTTGCCGTGGGCGCGTTCGTGGTCCTGTTCTCGACGTATTTCGTCACCATCGTGGGCCAGTCGCGCATGTTGGCGGACGCTCTTTCGGTGCTCGGATTCGTAACCTACGCGCGGCCGAACGACCGGCAGCGCGTCGTGCGAATCATCGGCGTACTGCTGCCCCTGGTATATCTCGTCCTCTTCGTGCTGTGGTCCGCGCCGGTCACCATGGTGATCATCGGTGGACTGATGCAGACGATCCTGCTGCCGGCCATCGGGTGGGCGGCGCTGTACTTCAGCCGGACGACGGCGCGGGAAGCGGGCGTTCCCCCGTCCCGGCTCCTGCAGTCGGCGCTGACGGCCGCCACGCTGATCATGGCGATTTTCGCGATGTACGCGGTGTGGGTAAGGTTCTAGGCCAGACCCGATTCCCGGTCGCGTGAACGGCTGTCCGGATCCCGGGATTCGGGCGGTCCGTAGCCACCCCCACCGGCGGACAGGGCGATGATGCGGTCCCCGGGTAGAATCGGCACTTCCGTTTCCTTCGATTTCAGTATCCGCTCTTCGCCGTTGGACACCACCTTGTATCGGTGCGGCAGGCCCGGCGCGCCGCCGAAGAGCCCGAAGGGCGGGTTGATGACGCCGTCGCCCGCCATATTCAGCTTCGCCGGCTCGTCCCCCTCGTAGACCATTTCGAACACGGCGCCCAAACCGCCTCGCCACGTGCCGTCTCCGCCCGAGCCCGGCCGCAGGTCGTTCCGTACGATCTTGAAGGGGAAGCGCTCCTCGGTGATCTCCACACTGGGGCTTCGGATCGCCCCGGCCACGTTGACCTCGCCCACGCAGGACCAGCCGTCGTATCCCCGGGACGCGCCCCCTCCTCCCCGTCCGAAGAAGAAGTGCCAGATGAACCGGTTCCCCGTGCGCGGGTTGCGTCCCGTGATCGCGAACCTGAGCCGCCGGGAGAACCCCGCGTTCACGGCGTCCGGCGCTATGGGAGCCAGCGCCTTGAAGACGGCTTCCACGATCTCCTCCCCGCAGTGGTTGGTGCTCATGCACACCGGCGCGGGCGGATTCGGATTCACGATCAGGCCCCTGGGCGCGATGACCTTCACCGGCCGCATGGATCCCTCGTTCTTGGGTACGTCGGACGGCGCCATGTACATGATGGCGACGTGGGCCAGCGAGCGCGTATTGGCATAGGCGCTGTTGATGAAACCGGTGACCTGGGGACTCGATTCGCTGAGGTCTATGGTCATGTTGTCGCCCTGGACGGTGACCCTGGCCCGGATGGGGATCGACACGGCGTCGAACCCGTCGTCGTCGAGCAGCGTCTCCCCGTGGTATACGCCGTCCTTCCAGCCGCCGATGAGTTGCCGGATCCGCCGTTCCGCACTGTCCAGGATGGCTTCCACGGACGACATCAGGCCGTGGGCGCCGTAATCGTCGAGGAGCGCCTGCAGACGTCGCGCGGCAATCTGTACCGATCCGATCTGGGCGTGCAGGTCGCCGGTGAAGTTCTCCGCGTGCCGCACGTTGACCGCCAGCATGTGCAGCAGGTCCTCCCTGGGCCGGCCCGCTTCATACAGCCTCACGGGCGGGATGCGAAGACCTTCATGGTACAGTTCGCTGGCCGAGGGGTTGTAGCCGCCGTGGGTTCCCCCGCCGATGTCGCTGTGATGGGCCCGGTTTACGGCGAAGAAGCGCAGGGTCCCGTCACGGAACACGGGATAGATCGCCGTGATGTCCGGCAGATGGCTGCCACCGAAATAGGGGTCGTTCAGGATGAACAGGTCACCCTCGTTGATATCTTCGCCGAAGTACTCGCGCACCGCTTCGACCGACGGCGGCAGGGCGCTGATATGCACGGGAATGCCTTCGCCCTGCGCCACCAGCTGACCCGTTGCGTCGAGGATCGCGGTGGAGAAGTCCCGGCTGGAGTTCAGGATCTGCGACATGGACGTGCGGATCATGACGTCCGCCATCTCGCGGGCGATGGACTCCAGGCGGTGGGCCACGACCGAGTGGGTGATTGGATCCGACCTGGCTGGATCCGCGTCGGGCGCATCGAGCGCTTCCGGCGCATCGAGCGCTTCCGGTGCGTCCGGAGACTCGTCCCGTGCTTCATTCGCCGTGTCCGCCGCATGCGCCGTCGCGGAAGAAACCGAGAGTATCGTGCCGCCGTAGGGATCGACTTCGAGACGGTCGCCTTCTTCCACGAGCACGGTGGTGAAGTCGGATTCGACGATGGCCGGTCCTTCGATCATGTCGCCGGGAGCAAGGCGGTCCGCCGCGTACACGGCGGCTTCGGTCCAGGTTCCGGTGTAGATACGCCGCGTGCCCTTGCGGGCCTCCCCGGTCCTGTCGTTCCGTCCCCTGGCGGGCAGGTCGACGGACGGCAATTTGCCCGTGACCGTGGCGCGCAGCGTCACCAGGCGGATTTCCTGGTCGAGCTGATGGTAGGAATAGAGGGTCTGGTACCGTTCGTGGAAGAGCGATGCCCACGCGCGCCGTATCGTATCGTCGTCCATCGTAAGGTCCGGAACGGTCACGTTCACTTCGTAAATCTGGTCCAGGTAGCGCATGTCGGCCGTGAACCGGGTGGCGATGTCCTCGTCCGCCAGTCCCTGGTCCCTGAGCCGGGCGATGCCCTGACCCGCCATCCGGTCCGTCAGGCGTCTTACTTCGTCGAGGTCGACCACGTCAAGGCTGGCCGTGAAGGACTGGGCGAAGTCGTACCGGAGGTCGGACGCGAGCATGCCGTAGGCCGAAAGCACCGGGGCCGCCGAGGGCAGGTGGACTTTGCCGATACCCGTCTTACGGGCGATCTGGCCCACGTGAAGGCCCGCCGCTCCGCCGAAGGCCAGCAGGGAAAAATGCCGGGGATCGCCTCCTCGGCGCACGGTCAGCAGCCGGATGCCTTCGGCCATGGCCGTGGTCACCACGTCGAGGATGCCCCGGGCCGCGTCCACCGCGGACAGCCCAAGTGGTTCGGCAACGGAATCCTGTACGGCCCGTTCAGAGAGATCGGGATAGAGGGGATCGCGTCCGCCGAGGAAATTCTCGGGATCGAGGTAGCCCAGGACCAGGTTCGCGTCGGTAACCGTGGGCTGATCGCCGCTCCGGCCGTAACACGCCGGACCGGGCTCGGCCCCGGCGCTCTGCGGTCCGACGTGCAGGGTTCCTCCGTCGTCCACCCGTGCGATGCTTCCGCCGCCCGCGCCAAGGGTGTGGAGATCGATCATCGGTACGGCGATTTTCCATCCCCCTTCGTAGTGTTCCCCGGAGACCTGCGGATCGCCCGCTTCGATCACCGAGATGTCCGTGCTCGTCCCGCCCATGTCGAATCCGATGAGATCGGCCGCGCCGATCAGGCGGCCGTAGGCGACAGCCCCGTTGACCCCGCCGGCCGGTCCGGAAAGTATGGCCTGCACGGCCTGCTGTGCCGCGGCGTCCAGCGGCGTAACGCCACCGTTGGACGTCATGGTGAGTATGTCGCTCGCCAGGCCCAGGCCGGCCGTCTCCTCTTTCATGCGTCCGAGATACCTGGCGTAGACCGGACCCACGTAAGCGTTCACGGCCGTGGTGCTCAGGCGGTCGTATTCCTTGATCTGGGGCAGGATCTCGGAGGAGAGCGAGAGGTACAGGTCCGGGTGCCGCTGCCGGATGCGTTCGCCGACGAGCCGTTCGTGCGCCGGGTTCAGGTAGGAGAAAACCAGGCAGACGGCGACGGATTCCACGCCGGCCCGAGAAAGTTCGTCAAGAATCTCGTCCAGCGCATCATGATCCACGGGCGCTTCGACGGCGCCGTCGAAGCGGATACGTTCCCCCAACGTATGGCGCAGGGGTCTCGGTACCAGCGGTTCGACGGGTGTCATCCGCAGATTGTAGCGGTCTTCTTTCAGTCCTTCCCTGAGCGCCAGCAGGTCCCGGAATCCTTCGGTGGTGATCAGGCCGACCCGGGCGCCTTTGCGTTCAAGGAGCGTGTTGGTCGCCACGGTGGTGCCGTGGATGAAAAGCCGCGTTCGGGACAACAGTTCGGTCGCGGAGAGGCCGTAGGAATCGGCGATGTCGCCGATTCCCTTCAAAACCGCTTCGGACGGCGCCCGGGGGGTCGACGCCGTCTTGAAGTAACGCGGCGCGGAATCTCCTTCCACTACGACGAAATCCGTAAACGTCCCGCCGACGTCGATGCCTATGGAGATGGGTGGCGATGGTTTACTGCCGGACCGGTTGGTCACACTTGGTCTCCAAAAACGGATTGTCTCGACTAGCCTGAGTCGGAAAACATGGTTACCTGATTTAATTTGATTGCGTTAGGAGCCTGGACTCCGAAAATTTCGCTGCCAGGAAACTGGATAGTAGGGCCCAGAGCGTTATCCATTTATCACCCTTGTCGGATGCCTCTACATTGCGGGTAGCGCGTACAGCCCCAGAACTCCTGTCCGGCACTTGGACCTTGCTTAGCCTTCCGCAAGGCCATGTCTGCACCACATACTGGACAACTCAATCCTCGA
Source organism: bacterium (assembly GCA_965207085.1). Taxonomy (GTDB): domain Bacteria; phylum JAAXHH01; class JAAXHH01; order JAAXHH01; family JAAXHH01; genus JAAXHH01. The sequence goes on from CBDBLQ010000002.1 coordinate 2,692,622, forward strand.
CCCGTTCTGTTTCTCCGCTGAATCTCCCTTCGCTCGGCCGCGCTCTGTATTGGTATTACCTTTTCCAGCCTGGACCCCTCGAGCATCTTTCCTAAAGCATCTCCATGAAGCAACGTCACGGGTTTAGCCTGTGACCACGATCTCGCAGGTTTTGTGAATCCTCCCGTACAGACTAAAATACAACCATCGTCACCCCTGGCTGACATTACCCCGAAAAGTTCGCGAACGACCTTTACGTCCACCTCTGTCCGTCGCCAGTGCTTGCATTGTACCACATAGCTTTTTCCGCCACGATATGCTACAAGGTCCACTCCTCCGTCTGCTTCTGCTAAGACTGAGTGGTTCTCGCGCACATCGAAACCGGAATTTCGCAATGCCCTTGCCGTCAACCTCTCGAATTCCCGCCAATCTGCACTTTCAATCTGTGCTTTGCCCGAAGGCTTCTTATTCTGAGTCGACTTGCTACGATGTCGTCTAACCAGAGTTCTAGCGGGTCGGACCTTACCCCACCTCTCGGCCGCACGTAGTGCCTTCCACCATACAAACACCACCAACAACAATATCGCAGCCAGCAATACAAAGTTAATCCTGGAGTCCGCGAGAACCAAATTCACAATCGATTCGGTCCACTGCAAGGCATCCCGGAGCAATCGATCGAAACCTTCGCGCATAATTTAGTTGGATCGAACATGAATGGTATGTAACTGCGACAGGTTCGTATTGACTAGATACTCGACGGCGAATACTTTAGAAATCGAGTAAAAAAGTTGACTGAGGAAATTCATTTGTACGTAAACGTGTTTTTCCATTCGTTGTAGGAACTCAAGCACTGCCAACGCCTATGAACCCCGCCCGCATTTTCGAACAGAACGAGCACTGGATCAAAAGAAGGCTGGGTTCCGATCCCGGCTATCTGGATCGGCTGTCGCGGCCGCAGCATCCCGGGATGCTCTACATCGGATGCTCGGACAGCCGGGTGATGCCCGAAGCCTTCATGGGCGCTGGCCCGGGTGAGGTATTTGTCCACCGCAACGTGGGCAACCTCGTTTCCCCCCTGGATCCGAACACGGGTTCCGCCGTCGTCTACGGGGTCGAGCATCTGAAAGTCGGGCATGTCGTGGTGTGCGGCCACTACGACTGTGGCGCGGTAAAGGCGGTGCTGCAGTCGGAAGACCTCGGCTCGCTTGAGCCCTGGCTTCGGAACCTGAGAGCGGTTTCCCGGCGTCATCAGGCCGAACTGGATGCCCTCCCCGATGCGACGGACCGGTGCGACCGCCTGGTCGAACACAGCGTACGCGCGCAGTGCGCGAACATTCTCGAGTTTCCCGAAGTGCAGGCGTCGATCAGCGAGTCCGGCCTTCGGGTGCATGGCTGGGTCTTCGACCTGCGCAGCGGCAGGATCGTTGACCTGAACGTAGATCGCGGATGATGCCGGTCGCTTCGGACACGGATTAAGCCGAACGAATGGGGGACGGGCGTACCCGCCGCGGGTTCTCAGGCCGATCCTGCCTGCTTCCTCAATACCCTGCCCGGCAGCGCGCCGGTGTGTTCCCCCCCGTCAATGACGACCGCGCCGTTTACCAGGACGCTTTCGATACCCTGGGCGTACTGATGGGGGTTCATGAAATCGGCCCGGTCGATGACCGTGTCCGGATCGAACACCACGAGATCGGCGACCAGGCCCACGTCGATCCGGCCGCGGTCGGCGAGTCCCAGCCGCAGGGCCGGTTGGCCGGTCATCTTGTGGACCGCGGTGGGCAGGTCGAACAGTCCCTCTTCGCGGCAGTACTTGCCGAGTACCCTCGGAAAGGTCCCGTAGTACCGGGGATGGGGCGTGGTTTCGCTCAACGGGCCATGGACGGCGGCGGCCCCGCCGTCCGAGGCGACCATGACCAGCGGATGGGTCAGTACGGAAGTGATCTCTTCCTCGCTCATTCCGAACCCGACCATGCCCACGCTCCCGTGCTCCGCGATGAGCAGTTCCCGCACGAACTCGAAGGGATCCTGGCCGCTTCGCGCGACGATCTCCGATACCCGCCGGCCCACGTAGTCCTGGTTTTCCGCCCTGCCGACCGAAGTAATCATGACGGCGCTCCAGTCCCCGAGCATTTCGACCTTGTCGACGGCCGCCCGTCTCATGGCGGGCAGGACGTCCGGTGACTGGAGACGGCTGACGAACGCCTCGGCGCCGCCCGCGCGGAAGCGGGTGGGAAACAGGTTCTGCAACGTCGTGGCGTAGGCGATGTAGGGATACCTGTCGAGGGTGATGTCCATGCCCTCGCCTATCGCCTGTTCAATCATGTCGAAGCATACTGCGACCTTGTCCCGGTTCCGCCTGCCCGAAGCCTTGAAGTGGGCGATCTGAAGCGCGATCTCGGCCTTCCGTGCGGTGCTGATGGCTTCGCTCACGGCTTCCACGAGGAAATCGTCCTCGTTGCGCATGTGGGTCGCGTAGAACCCGCTGTAGCCCGCCGCCACCCGGCCGAGTTCGGCGATCTCATCTTCATCGGCAAAACTGCCGGGGGTGTATTCGAGCCCGGACGAAAGGCCCCAGGCCCCTTCCGACATGGCCTGGTCCACGAGATCCTTCATCGCATCGACCTGTCGCGCGCTGGCCGGCACGTTCTCGTACCCCACGACGTATCCGCGTATGGTGCCCTGGCCCGCGAGCGAGATGAAATTCAGCCCGATGCCCTGCTGTTCGAGGGTATTGAAAAGGCCCGTGAAATCCTTCCATCCGATGTCCACGCCGTAACGCCGTCCGTAGCCGTCCTGCAGCGACCTGAGCCGCGCGTCCGTCAGCGGGGCCAGCGAAGAACCGTCCTGACCGGCCACCTCCGTGGTCACGCCCTGCCGGATCTTGCTTTCGGCCCTGGGATCGACCAGGAGCGAAAGATCGGTGTGGGAATGGATGTCGATGAATCCCGGGCAGACGATCTTGCCTGTGGCGTCGATCGTATTCCTGCCGGAACTCTGGACCAGACCGATCTGGACGATCCGGTCTCCCTCGATGGCTATGTCGGCGACCACGGGTGCGGCGCCCGTGCCGTCGATCACCCGTCCCCCTCGGATGATTACGTCGTAACGCTGGGCGATCGTGCAGCCGTCCAGCATCGTGGACAGGCCGCCAACGGCCGCGCCGGCGCCCGCCAGGCTCGTTCTCCTGAGAAAGTTGCGTCTGGACCAGTCCATGATTGTGCTCTCTTCGTTAGTCGGTCATCCGGATCTTCAGACCCCGATCGTGTAGATGCTGCTTGATGGAATCCACCGCATAGTGGCCGTAGTGCAGCATAGAGGCCACCAGGGCCGCGTCGGCCCCTCCTTCCGTAAGAGCGTCGTAGAGGTGCTCCGGCCTGCCGCCGCCGCCCGAGGCGATGACCGGGATGCCCACGTTGTCGGCGATCATCCGCGTGAGTTTCAACTCGTATCCTTCGAGGGTGCCGTCCGCGTCGATGGAGTTGACGACGATCTCGCCGGCGCCGAGGGCCTCGCCGCGGCGTGCCCATTCGAGGGCGTCCATGCCGGTTTCGCGCCGGCCTCCGTGGGTCACGATCTCGTAACCGGACGGCAGGGAGCCGGAACCGGCCGCCCTGATGTCCATGGAAAGCACCACGGCCTGGACCCCGAAGGCGTCGGCCGTCTCGGAGATGACCCCGGGATTGTCGACGGCCGCCGTGTTCAGATTGACCTTTTCCGCGCCGGCTTCCAGCACCTTGCGGCAGTCATCGACCGACCGGAGTCCGCCGCCCACCGAGAAGGGGATGAACACCTGCCGGGCAACCTCCTCCACCACGTCGAGCATGATGCCACGCTGGTCGCTGGATGCCGTGATGTCGTAGAAGACGAGTTCGTCCAGGCCGGCATCGTAATACCGCCGCGCCGCGGAGACCGGATCGCCGATGTCCTTCGTGTTGACGAATTGGACGCTCTTGACCAGCCGGCCGTCGCGCACGTCCAGGCAGGAAATGAGCCGCTTGCTCAGCATGGATTCCCGTCCCAGCGCGCGAATTCGCCCAGGATCTTCAAGCCCACGGGACCGCTTTTCTCCACGTGAAACTGGGCCGCCACGATATTGCGCCGGCCGATGACGGCCGCGAACTCCACACCGTACCGGCTCGTCGCCAGCACGTCCCGCTCATCGATAGGGGCGGGGTAGAACGAATGAACGAAATAGACTTCGTCGCCCGGCCTCAAGTGTCGGAGCACGGGGTGTGCGCGGTCAACCCGTAGTGCGTTCCACCCCATGTGCGGTACCTTCAGGGCGGCGGCGTCCGGCCGGAACCTGAGGCACCGGCCGCCGATCAGGTCCAGGCACGGCAGATCGGTTTCCTCGGAACCCGACAGCAGGATCTGGCAGCCCACGCAGATCCCAAGGATCGGCGTCCTCCGGTCGGCGGCCGATTTCAGCGCGTCGTCGAGTCCCCGTTCATGAAGCGTCTCAAGGGCGGAATGGGCATGACCCACACCGGGAAAGACAATGCGCTCCGCACGTACCAACTTCTCCGGATCAGCCGTGATGACCGAAGCCACGCCCAGGTGATCCAGCGCTCTTTTCACCGAGGTCTGATTCCCGGCGTCGTAGTCAACGATGTGAATCATTAAACAGGGATCATTAAGTGTGGATCATTTGAACGTACTTTCTTCGGGGTGGTCAGGAGGGAACGAATACGATCATGGCGCATGCTTTCCGCATGTCCTTTGTAATCCGATTGCTCCCGTTTTGTCAAGGGAAAGATAGCGCCGCAGACATGCCGTGGCACGGTCCTTGAAGATGATTCGGTCGTTGACATCGCCGGGTGGCGTTCCTATACTGGCCAAGTGCTTCTTTACGACGCCGCAGCCGCGCCGGATTGAAGGCGCAAACAGCGGATCCATCCCACTTAAAATCCATCCAGCGGAATCGAAACTCAGATGCTCTTCAATGCCGAACGGGCCAGGGCGTACATGCGGGATCGCGGACTCGACGGACTGATCGCGACTTCGCCCGTGAATATCACCTATTTCACGGACTACTTCATCTGGATCGACGGCCTCATGAAGACGTACATGGTCCGGCCCGGCGCATCGGCGGATCTGTCGCAGGGATACGCCCTGTTTCCCCTCGAGGGCGAGCCCGCGCTGGCGGTGACCGGAGCGATGCTGGCCGTCAACGGCGTCGACCTGTGGGTGAAGGACCTGCGGATCAGCGGCGACACCGGGCTCGACTGGTCCCTGCCGCCAAGGCCCTTGTCCGGCCGGATGGACCGTATTTACCACCTCCTGAAGGGCGCGCCGGACTACGGCACGACCACCCAGGCCCTCGTCGGGACCCTGACCGACCGGGGACTTGCCGCGGGCACGCTGGGCGTGGAGGCCGACGGTCTGACCGCGGACCGGTACCGGCAACTTAAGGAAGCGCTGCCCGCTGCCCGGTTGCTGGATTGCTCCAACCTCATCCGGCTGCTTCGCATGGTCAAGACCCGGGATGAGATCGACCGGCTCACGCGGGCAGCCGAGATCAGCGAGACGGCGGCCATGACGGCCATAGAACAGGCGAGGCCGGGAGACAACGTGCAGGAAGTCGTTCACCGGTTCAGGGCGGAACTGGGTGCCCGGGGGGCGGACCTGGACCACTTCGCCTTCGGGGTACACGGACTCGGCATTGCGACGGAACCGGACTTCATCCTCGGCGATTCCGACGTGGAGTACGTGGACTGGGGATGCCGGTACCGGTCCTGCTTTTCGGATACCGGGACCACCTTCGCCATGAAGCCGCTGTCGGTCGACATGCAGGTCCGGTTCGATACGCTCCGCGCGTCCATGGACGCCGGCCTGGCCGCGATTCGGCCCGGCGCCAAATCTTCGGCGGTACAGGCGGCCATGCAGGAGGTCGTCGACGAAGCGGGCCTTGCCATGTACCCCCACGGCCACGGGGTCGGCATGGAAGTGCGGGACTATCCCGTCCTGTCGCCGGACAACGACCTGCGGATCTCGGACGATTGTGTCGACGTACCTTCCGATCTGCCCATAGAAGAAAACATGGTGCTCAACGTGGAAGCGCCGCTGAGCCTGGCCGGGGTCGGTTCCCTGCACCTGGAACAGTCCGTCGTCGTGACGGCGAGCGGATCCCGTCCCCTCACGGAGCAGCGGAGGGACGGGCCGGTGTTTCCCCTGGGCGCCTCGGGGCAGGAGTAGGGGGTCAAGGACCGTATAAACCGCTGGCGCGGGCGTCGCTTGCGCAGGGTTGCGCGCCCGGTCGCCGCGAATTGGAATTGGCGTCAACATACTATGAGAATCACCCGCATCACATTGCACCAGCCCGCGGGTCTGCTTCGACTCGTGACCGACGACGATCTCGAAGGACACTGTACCGGGATTACCTCATCGAGTGCCGGCGTCGAACGCGTCGCGCCCACCCTGGTGGGTACGAGCCCCCTGGACCGTGAACGGACCTGGTGGGCCATGCGGGACCTGGACGATGGATTGCCGCCTGTTCTTCTTGCCGGGATCGACGTCGCCCTTTGGGACCTTTCCGCGAAGATCGCCGGACGGCCGCTTTTCCGGCACCTGGGCGGGTTCAGGGACCGGGTTCCGGTCTGCCGGGTCGGCACGGCCGACGGAGACGCCCCTGACGCTACGGGAGACACCTCAGGCGCAGCGGGTAACTCCGGACTGGAGATCGTCCGGGATGCGGAAGCCGCTCGGAAGGCCTTGGGAGACCTCTCAGGTGCTCCGGTCGTCTCCGGACCGGAGATCGTCACGGAAGCGAAAGACGCGCAGCGGGCCGGGTTCAAAGCCTACCGATTCGGCGTGATGACGGATGAAGACGCTCTCGTCCACCTGGTGCGCGAGGTGCGTGCGGTAGTGGGACCGGATTTCCCACTGATCCTCGACGGTGGGGCCCGGTGCGTGATCGACGAGGCCATACGGATCGGCCGGGCGCTCGACGAGGCGGACTATTTTTACTTCGACCGGCCCCGTCCCCGCAACGACCACACTGGAGGGAAGCAGGTGGCCGGCGAAATCGATACGCCCACGAGCATGGAAGTCTGCAGTCCCATCGAGGCGTCCCAGGTCATGACGCTTCAGTCGGCCGACCACATTCGTACCAGCGTGCAAATCGCCGGCGGGATCACGGATGTGTTGAAGTCGGCCCGTTGCGCCGAGGCGTTCGGCGCGTATTGCCACCTGGACGGTGCCGGCATCAGCGACGGCTTCGCGCATATTCAAGTCGCGGGCGCGCTCAGGAATACGCCTTTTATCGAGGTGTCGGGGCATGAGGTCGCACCTCCGTTCGTTCTGAACCCGGTACAGATCGAAGACGGCCTCGTCCATTTGCCCGATCTGCCGGGCCTCGGCATGGAAATCGATCTGGATGCGGTCATGGACATGACCTCGGAACGGATTGAAGCCTGAAACCGGTGCGGCCAGCCGGTAATCTGCGCTTCCGCCCAAAAAAGCTCGGCCACCAGAACAAGGAAAATCCATGCAGATCCGGGACGTCAAGTGTTACGTGCTGAAGGATGAACCCGAAACGCGCCGGGAGAGCAGCGCGGACCGGGGCAGCATGGCTCCTGTGCCGCCGGGCATATCCGGGCTGTTTACCCATGACCAGGGATTCGGCGCTGGCGCGCCCGACGGATACACCTTTACCACAGACGGACCGGAACCGAAGTACCGCCTGGCGGTCCGCCTCGTAACGGACGGCGATCTGGACGCCTATGCCGACTACGGCACGGGTTTCGACCCCAGGGAACTGGAATGGCAGGGTCGGCAGTTCCTGGCCCGGTACGCCCATATGCTCATCGGTGTCGACGCCTTCGACCGGGAATACGTGTGGCAGCGGTTCTGGATGGCCCAGCGCTTCATGTATACGGGAAGAGGTCTATTGGATACGGTCGACCGGATGTTGTGGGACCTTGCGAGCCGAAGTGCGCGTCTCCCCGTCTACAAGTTGCTCGGCGCATGCCGGGAAAGCGTGCCCGCCTACTGCAACGTGGGCGGCCGCACCATCGACGACCTGGTAGCCCACGCGGTGCAGCGCGTGGAAGAAGAGGGATTCATCGGCTGCAAGGACCATTCCTACCGGGGCGTGAAGGCCAATGGGGAAATGGCCGTCAAGTTGCGGGAAGCGCTCGGCGACGAAATCCTGCTCTTTCACGATCCCGTCGAGTCGTACACTTATGAAGAAGCCGTTAAAATCGGGCGCATCATGGAGAAGTGCAGTTACCGGTGGATCGAAGAGCCCTTGCAGGACTACGACATCCTGGGGCTGAAAAAGTTGTGCGCCACCCTCGACCTTCCGGTCCTGACCCTGGAGTGGATCGGCGCCATCGGCGGTCAGCCGTACAACACGGCGCCGTACCTGGCGATGCAGGCGGCCGATATCGTCCGGCAGCGGGGCATCGGAATCACCGGCCAGATCAAGCAGGCCCAGTTGGCCGAGAGCTTCGGCGTGGAGGTGCACGGCGGGGATCCCCACGTCATCCTGGCCATCGGGAACGACCCCGTCTTCGAAGCCTTCATGGGACTTCAGCCGCATCCACCCGACGAGGAGCTCGACTGCCGGGGCACACTCGTCGTGGAAGACGGCGCCATGTCGATCGCCTGGAGCGACCGCCCCGTACCTGAGCCGGACTGGGACGAAATGGCGCGGAGCGCCGTTGCGGTGATCTGAAGTTGACAAGCTCAAGCGGTAAGTGGAAATTCGTGAAGGCGGGAAGTCATCTGACGCAACGCCACCGAGCCGGATTGCGCCCAGTCGGAACTGGTTGCGAAGGAGTACCGATTTACGGTTCGGCTGCGGAAGGAGCCGCCTAATGCATGAAGTTAGATCGATTCAAGACCTTTTGGTCCAGATCAGTCACGGTGAAGTCCTGCTGCCCGAGTTTCAGCGCGGCTATGTCTGGAATCGCGACCAGGTGCGGGGGCTAGTACAGTCTCTCTATCTAAAACATCCCACTGGGCACCTTCTGATATGGCGCACCTACAAGCCGTCCCTGGTTCGCGGTGCCGAGGCACCATCTGACGGACACTCGCTTTTGCTACTTGACGGACAACAACGCCTCACGACCCTCTATGTCCTGTTCATGGGGGAGGCGCCGCTATTCTACGAAGGGGAATCTCTGTTCTTTGACCTGTATTTCAACATGCAGACGGAAGAGTTCAGGTTCTGGCAGAAGTTGCGAATGCAGAACAACCCTGCTTGGATAGAGGTCCATGAGTTCCTGCACGAAGGGTTGACCGCGCTGCTGGAGCGGCTCGACACCATCCATGAGGAGCGGCGAGCCCTAATACACCAAAACCTCTCCCGACTCAGCCGGCTTGACCAGATTCGCAACTACACCTACACGGTCGATCAGGTATCTGGAGACGAGTTTAGCGTAGACGAGGTTGTGGACATCTTCAACCGCGTGAACAGTAGGGGGACACCACTCACGCGGGCGGATCTCGCCCTCGCGCACGTCTGCAGCATCTGGCCGGAGGCGCGAGCCGAGTTGAGAGCCTTCAGCGCGAAAGTTGACAATCTCGGATTCGGTGTCGACCTCAACTTTCTTGTGCGTTGTATGGCGGGTGTAGCCACCGGATCGATCATGCTCGAGGGTCCATTCATGAGAGTGCCAGCTGAGCGCTTGCAGTCTGCATGGGAAAGGATGCAGCCGGCGTTCGAGGGCCTGGTTGGGATTCTTAAGTTCGAGGGCTTCATCGCCGGCCTTGACGACCTGCCGACCAACAGTGTTCTCATTCCGGCAACGATCTACTTGGCAAAGCAGGGTGGGAACTTTCCAACTGATGCCATCAAGCGACGGTTCATCCGGTGGCTCCATTTGGCGGGCCTTTGGGCGCGCTATTCGGGGGCCAGCGAAACCAAGCTCCAGCAGGATGTTGCCCTGGTATCGGGGAACGACCTCGACCCTACGCATGAACTGGAGGCCGCCATCCTTCGTGAACGCGGTCGTGTAGTTCTGGAAGCCTCGGATCTCGACCGTGCACGTATCGACTCCGCAGTAGCACGTCTCAGCCGTGTCGTCGCACGTTCCCAGGACGCCAAGGACTGGTTCACTGGCATCCGTATCTACGACGGAGCCACGGGATGGAGCGGAGATGAGGAGCGACACTACATCTTTACCAGAACAGTGTTGAAACAAGTGGGTTTCGACGACCTACAAAGGATCAATGCCGTTGCCAACAGGGCGTTTTTAAGCCAGAAGCCGCCTCAGCAATACCGAAACGTTTCGCCGGAGAAGTATCTGCCGGAAATATTGGAGCATCAACCAGGTGCACTACAGGCTCAGTCGGTGCCCATGGACCGAGCGCTTTGGAAGCCCGATCAGTTCCTAGGATTCCTTGCTGCTCGCCGGCGTCTGTTGGCGGAGGCGATCAACGCGTTTATTGCAAGCTGGATGCCGAAGACTCAAGTCAATGGAGGCGAGGATTGGGTCCGGCAACTGATGGCAAACGGCGAGGGTGAAAAGGTGGAGTTCAAATCCAGCCTCCGCTGGGATCGAAAGGAGGATCGGGTCAACAAGAAGCTCGAGCAAGTGGTCGTCAAAACCATTGCCGGCTTTCTCAACGGGCAAGGAGGCACACTTCTGATTGGCGTGGATGACGCCGGCACCACCGTCGGCCTGGCTGAGGATTACAGTACGCTCAAGAAGCCTGACCGCGACGATTTTGAGCTGCATCTGCAACAAATCCTGGCCCATGATCTCGGCGAAGCCGCCGCCGCGGCGTTTCTCACGATCAACTTCCACGAACTCGACGGCAAAGACCTCTGCCAGGTCTCGGTCGAACCGAGCGATCACCCAATCTTCGTGGACAATAAGAATGAGGCCGTCTTCAATCTGCGTATCGGCAATTTGACCAAGCCATTGCCGGTAAACGAAACGGTAACATACGTACAGAAACGCTGGAGTGGATCAGGCGGATAAGACACGGTATTTCGCCGATGCAATTTTAGAAGAAGCCGAGGACTCCACAAGACTATTCATCGCGAACTCAGACGACAAGCCAAAGCTAATGAGGTTACATGGACACAGGGAAGCTCGACCCCCAGATCCTGGATGAGATCATCCGACGCATCGTAGAGGTGGCAGAGCCGGAGAAAGTCATCCTCTTCGGATCCGCCGCCCGTGGTGAGATGAACCGTCATAGCGACGTCGATCTGCTTGTGGTTAAAGAAGGAATGCACAGGCGGGACCTGGCCGGTCGAATATACGAAAATCTCTGGGGGGTAGGCGCCGCTGTGGATGTGGTGGTGGTGACACCCGGCGATGTGGAGCGCTACGGAAACAGCCACGCGCTGGTCCTGAAGCCTGCGTTGAAGGAAGGGCGGGTGGTGTATGAAGCGGGCTGAACGTTTGCCGTCGGACAATCCGCGCGAATGGATAAAGCGCGCTCAAAGCAATCTGGTCCTAGCCAAGAGCCTAGTTCCCCATACTTACCTGGAGGATTACTGCTTCAACGCCCAGCAGGCAGCAGAGAAGGCTATCAAGGCAGTGTTGGTTCTACAAGGAATCGACTTTCCGTATGTCCATGACTTGACCCGTCTGATGTCGATGCTTGAAGACAGCGGAGAGACCATCCCTGATCGGGTTCGTCGAGCCGCGGTACTTTCGCGCTTTGCCGCGCAGACACGGTATCCCAGCGTGGAAGAACCAGTCACCGAGCAAGAGTACTCCGAGGCCATCGCCATTGCAGAAGCCGTTCTCAAGTGGGCGGAGGAACGCATACAGTGATTTCACGTAAATCAAGTGCCTCTTCGAAATCAGTTCTAGCAGAAGACCAATCAGACACGTCAGAATACGGAGCGAACATGCCTGAAACCATACAATGGGGCATTCTTGGAACCGGGAAGATCGCCCACAAGTTCGCCGAAGCGCTCGCGGTGGTGCCGGATGCCGATTTGTCGGCCGTCGGGTCCCGGGCACAGGATACGGCGGACGCTTTCGGCGACGAGTTCGCCGTGCCTCGGAGACACCCGTCCTACGCGTCCCTGGCGGAAGACCCGGAGATCGACGCGATCTACGTGTCTACCCCCCATCCCATGCACTGCCGGGACACGCTGCTCTGCCTTAACGCGGACAAGCCCGTGCTCTGCGAGAAACCCTTCGCCATTAACGTATCGGAAGCGGAAGCCATGATCCGGTGCGCGCGGCAGCGGGGTCTTTTCCTCATGGAGGCCATGTGGACGCGGTTCCTGCCGGCCATCGTGCAGGTACGACAGTGGCTCACCGATGGCGCTATCGGCGAAGTACGGAACATGATGGCCGACTTCGGATTCCGTGCGGGATTCAACCCGGAGGGCCGCCTGCTGAATCCCGAACTAGGCGGGGGCGCCCTCCTGGATATCGGTGTATACATTGTATCTATGGCTTCGATGGTCTACGGGCAACAGCCGGACCGGGTCGCGGCGCTGGCGGACATCGGTGCGACCGGAGTCGATGAACAGACCACCATGACCTTTCGCTACGACTCGGGCGCCATGGCCGCGCTGACCTGCGCCGTCCGGACCAGCACGCCCGGCGCCGTGTCCATCCACGGGACGCAGGGGAATATCCGCATTCCGTCTGCATTCTATGACACCTATACCGCAACGCTGAACGCGGACGGCGAGGAACCGGTAACGGTTGAGCCGTCGCGCGTGGAGAACGGATTCAAGTACGAGATCGAGGAAGCGGGACGTTGCCTCCGGGAAGGACTGCTCGAGACGCCCGCGCTCCCGCTGGACGAGACGCTGGCCATCATGAAGACGCTGGACGCCGTCCGGACCGAGATCGGGTTGAAGTACCCGATGGAATGATGGTTTCGGATAACACCGTATTTAGCGAGTTTCAAGGAGCACCCATGGAGTACGGCAACATCGCGAATGTCGACAAGCCCGTATCGCGTCTGGTACAGGGCACCATTATGCTGAGTTCCGCCGAAGAGGAATACAGCTTCGACCTGCTGGACCAGGTGTACGACGCGGGAATCAACACCTTCGACAGCGCCCACCTGTACGGCGGCGGCGACTGCGAGCGCATGCTGGGCCGGTGGATCGAGGATCGGGGCCTGCGCAGCGAAGTGGTCATTCTCACCAAGTGCTGCCACATGAATGCCGACCGGGCCCGCGTGACGCCCTACGATATCTCATCGGACCTGCACGACTCTCTGGCCCGCCTGAAAACGGACTACGTGGATCTCTACCTTCTGCATCGCGACGACGTAAGGGTTCCCGTCGCCCCCATCATGGATAGGCTCAATCAGTACATCAGCGCGGGCAACCTGGGCGTGATCGGCGGATCCAACTGGACCCACGACCGCATCGAAAGGGCGAACCTGTACGCCGCCACCAGCGGACAGCAGCCCTTCACCGTGAGCAGTCCGAATTTCAGCCTGGCCGAACAGGCCGAACCGCCATGGCGGGGATGTATCAGCATCAGCGGGAAGGACGGAGCCGACGCGCGGTCGTGGTATCTGGAAAACCAGATGCCGCTGTTTACCTGGTCCAGCATCGCCAGCGGGTTCTTTTCCGGCCGGGTAAGCCGCGACAATTACGAAACGCTGGCCGAGCAGGGCCTCTTCGACGAAAGTTCCGTTCGGTCTTACTGCACGGACGACAACTTCGACCGGCTGGGCCGGGTCGAGGAACTGGCGAACGAAAAGGGCCTGTCCATACCCCAGGTCGCCCTGGCTTACGTGCTCAGTCAGCCGCTCAACATCTTCGCCCTGGTAGGCGCCCGAAACGGCGATGAGATCCGGGCCAACCTGGAGTCGCTCCAGACGAAACTGACGGCGGAAGAGATGGCCTGGCTGAACCTGGAACGGTTGGAGCGATCCTGATCGCACCCTCAGTCTGACCCGTTGTATCTGATTCAGCAAGGTCCGCTGCGTAAGATCGTGACGCGAGGAATACTACCATGAGACTGGCAGCCATATCGATCACCGTGCTGGGCCTTGCAATGCTCGGACTTGCGGTATACACCGGAATCCCGGACGCCCAGTTGCGCAACGCGGTCGGTCGAGTCATGCCCGCGGACGCGGCGCCGCTCGACCGGCAGATTTTCCGCTTTCTGAATGATGAACCGACCAATCTGGACATCGGCGTGGCCATCTACGAGGTGGGCGGCATCGTCTTCCTCTTCGAACGCCTCACCATGCTGGACCACAACAATCGCGTGATCCCGGGCGCGGCTACCCGTTGGACGGCCAACGAGGACCAGACGAAGTGGACCTTCCACATGCGAACCGGCGCCCGGTGGAGCGACGGCCGGCCGGTCACCGCCCACGACTTCGAATATAGCTACAAGCGCATGCTGGATCCCGCGTCGGGCAGCGGCTACGCCTTCTTCTACTACAACATCAAAGGCGCACGGGCGTTCAATACCGGGCAGACCGACGACCCGGACGCGGTCGGCGTGTACGCAGTGGACGACATGACCCTCGTGATCGAAACCGACGGGCCCTGCCCGTACCTGCCCATGATCGCCGCCTTCTTCACCTCGATCCCGGTCCCCCGCTGGCAGGTCGAGCGGTTCGGCCCCCGCTGGGCGTCGGACGAGAACGTCGTCAGCAATTCATCCTACAAGGTGGAGAACTGGCGCATCGGCGAGCGTCTTACGATGACTCTCGATCCCTACTACAACGGCCCGATCAAGGGGTATTTGTCCGAGATCCACTCCATGTTCAGAAGCCGGATAAGCACCGGACTGCTTTCCTTCGAGAACGACGAGCTGGACCTGGTGCAGATCGACGTGCGCGACCTCAGCCGGATCGAGGGGGACCCGGTGCTGAGCGGGCAGTTGCACAAGTACATGGACTTCAACGCGCTCTACCTGTTCTTCCGAACGCGCGAAGGCGTGTTCAGCGACCACCGGGTGCGAAAGGCCATCAGCCACGCCATAGATCGTGACGCCCTGTGCAACATCGTGCTCCGGGGTACGGCGCTGCCCGCTTACACCATGCTGCCGCCGGGCTTTCCGGGTTACGCTGGCGACGAACTCAAAGACGTCCAGCGGTACGATCCCGATCTGGCGCGCAGCCTCCTGGCCGAGGCCGGATATCCGGGCGGCCGGGGCTTTCCTTCCGTGGACATCTGGCTTCGCAACGATCCCAACCGCATCATGGCGGCCGAAGCGATATCGGGCATGCTGTCCAACAACCTGGGCCTCAGGGTGGGCGTGCGGAATATGGAGCCCCGGGTCTACAGCGAGGCCATGGCCCAGTACCGGATCGACCTCAGCCTGATCCCCTTCCAGTATGATTTCCCCGATCCCCATAACCTCCTCGGCATGGTCTGGCACTCCCAGCCCGTGGGCGCGGGACGCCACGACTGGATGAACGCGGAGTTCGACCGCCTGGTCGACGACGCGGCAAGGGAGACCAACGAGGAACGACGGTTCGAGATGTACAACGAGGCGGAACGGATCCTGGTGGAGGACGTAGGCGGCGTCTTCCTCTACCACGACTACTTCCTGCAGCTCCGCAAACCCTGGCTGGCGGGCTGGAAAAAGGACTCCACGGGCCAGGAACCCTTCTTCATCGACAATTCCACGATTACGGATCTGTATATACGGCGTTGAACTCGGATGCAGGTTTCCGCAGGTTCTCTCTTCCTCAAGCTTTTTCGGTTTTAAGCGCACTTCTCCGATAGAAACTGTGTTGTTTTCCAAATTGAAACCGGATGCTGGGAAGTAAGAAACAAGCAGGATAATATGGCTTCTACTTTAGTAACTCCTCATCAAGGGAATCAAAATCTGTAACCAAGTCCAATACGTTTCGGGCGACGCCGGTAAACTGCATCACAGCGAGGTTTTCTGTTACAAGAGCGGAACATAGGCAAATTCGTTCCACCGGTACACCAGTGAATCCAGCAACATTACCAATATTGGCATTCAAAAATGCAATGCGGTCTAAGTGTTTCTGCAAATCTGTGCGCTTGTTTGCTGACTTACCACCACCAATCCCATAATCTTGCACTCGTTCCCCGATCTCATCAATGGTTCGATCAAATCGTAAGCTCTTGCATTCAATGACGTATACCAGATTAGTTTTATTGCTCCACGCAAGGACGTCAATGTCTCCTAGTTCCATTCCGCCACCTAACTGCGTGACCTTTAATTCTTGCTTAGCATTCCAGCCAAGAGCAGTGAGACGTTTTGCAACTCTACCATTAAATTGATGACCGTAGTTGTTAATCGCATGTCCAATCCAGTGTTTCATTTCGCGGCTGTCAAAAAGATTGTCTGGTAGACGCCCGATCGCAGCACTGGAAAGGTAGTCGTGTGTTCCAGCAAGAAGCGACGGCATAATAAGCACGTCAGGATCCGGTTCGGTCGTATACTGTATAATTGGACGTCGCATAACCGACAGACGCCGGTAAAAACGCCAGGGATACCAGTCCTTCTTGTTTCCGTTCTTAGGGTTGCTTTCGTCCCACTGGGTTCTGGGAATGAGAGCCAAGCTTTCATAGGTACGGGTTGGATTTTCGGCACCCGATTGTTCGAGTTGCCGAATCACCTCGCTTTTTGTAGTCCGCAACTGTGCAAGTCCTCGTTCTACGGCTAACTGTGTAAAATGCATTATGAAATGCTGAAATCGTTCCAGGTTTATTCCAAATTCTGAAGTGAACGCGGAATCAAATCCGTCCTGATCCAATTGCTCTTCATCTCCACTCGATCGAGCATCCTCTTGACTGTTTGCCGCTTCCGTAAATACTCGTTTCCCATGCTCCTTCAGCAGCGGACCTATCATTTCATGCACCAAAGAATTGAAGCCGAATGATCCGTTGGTAAACACTATTGGCATCTCCTTTACCAACCCATAGCGTAACGCATCTCGCTGTCCGGCACATTCCAATAGAGTCGTCACCTGACCGATTAGGTAATCCAGATCTATTTGTGAGCAATCAGCGCCATTGTTGTAGGGTGATGTACATACTGCGATTTCAGCAATGATGCGATTAGACAACCCGGCAACATCTCGTTGAAAGTTCCTCTGATTTGCAGTCTCCAACACCTGCGCGGAATCATGGAGGGCAAGTTGGGCAGCCGCTGATCGAAGCCAATCTCTCCGGTCTTTTTGTACAGCAACAAAGTTAAGCAGCGAGCATTCGATTACACTTTCGCGCGATAGTTTCAATAACCGCGATTTTATGCGGTCCACAATTACATCCACCGCTTCCTTAAGTATATCACTAGCTAATTCCTTGGATAGCAGTCTTGGATCGGAGCCGTAACCCGCTTCTCGAGCGAGATCAAGACGACTCCAAGCTAAGTCTTCGGGAAATAGGAAACATGGCTCTGGTAATGAGGTTGCACTGTATATCAAATCTTGAGGCGTACGTTCGGGAGTCATATGAAAGAATCGCGCATTGTCCGATTCTGCTAAATCCCGAAGAATGTCAGTAACGGTCGCATCAGAAGGCTCGGGCACACCAGTTACCAAAACTGTCCCACGTATCATTCCTTCTATCAGCATGCGATCCCCTGAATTATCCTTGTTGAGGAAACTACTAAGGTATGAAGGTCCGCAGTAGATCACGACTTGTCCGTCTTCTAACTTGATCGTAGGAGCAGATGGCATATCCAATTTAGGCATCCGGAACTGTGTCAAACCTTCCAGATTGGTAAACTTCAAGACAAAGGTAATTGGCTCGGGAGGAAATGGACCCAAACGAAACTCAAGGACATGGGCGGCCCGTGCTAACCAACCGACGACTGTCTCAATAGTCTTGACCACAATGTTACGATGCCACTCATTCGTCGGAAACTCACTACACCTTAGCCACCATGGTCTTGAGGTTGTTTCTACACATGCTTGTAGTTCGGTATCAACAAGATGTGGCGCGACCACGAATACCTCTTGAACCTGCGTTTTCCCGATGAACCCCTTAGCTGAATCGCGTTGTATAGTAATCCACGATTCACCACCTGGTGCGACCGTTCCGTGCTGATCGAGTGCTAAGCGAACCTTCTGCCGCAGATGTACAATAAAGTCATTGTGAAGGTATATCGGACTAAGATCCATGTTGATAGGCACGAGTTCAAAATCGTTGTAGTAAGCGAATGAGACTAGATTCAGATATCCTTTTCTGTTAAGGAACACAACGCCCCGATTATTGAGTTCATGCACCTGTTGTGATAGTTTCCACGCTCGAATAGCCGTAAATTCTTCCTCATTTCCCAGTAGGATGAAGTCTGGGACAGACAGACTAATACAATGCCAGTCAGGTGGGAATCCATCGATTCTTGAGACTGAGCTACGGCCAATCCCGCCATGTACCAGAATCGTCAGTCCTCGTCTATAGTCAGCGTTGGACGCTAGCTGCGACGCACGTTTACGGAGTGGGGATTCTTGTTTCTTCTTTGTAAGCGTGTGATCGCTGAGTAATCCGTTTGAAACGATCTCCTCGAAATCATCGGGGACGAATACCAAATGCAAGTAACTTCCAACATCGAATCTTCCAATGAATTCCCGCTGATCATCTTTCGGATCATGCTTCAAAATGTGGCTATATGTAATGGACCAAGCCGGTCTTCCCGAAAGGAAAACCTCACGATATTGCTCTTGATGACATGCTGATTCAAACAGCTTGAGCTCGCCAGCCACCAAGGCACTTTCGATGGCAAACCTTCGAATGGCAACTCCAATTGCGGTAGGAAGCACAACGATAATCTGACCTTCCGATTTTATAGCCGGTCGTCGTTCTATACTTGTGTGCCCAAGCGATTCGTCTGGTAGTGAATTCGGGGTTTGCCATTCAAATATGAAAGGTTCCAGGTCTTCTAAAGTAATGTTAAGCTGGTCTAACTCGTGTGAATCGAAGCATACGTGACTGACTGAACGAGAAATCGTCGAACTGCTTACTTGTAAGAGTTGTCGCGGTTGACACTCAAGCCAAGTATACCGACTAACTTGCGCACGATCAGCTAAGGCCTCACTAACGCGAAGCAATGTCATAATATGTACTAGCGCTTTCGTCGCCCAAGGACGGTCAACTATCCTTAACAGGCCTGCGATACAGGTCTCTACATAGTAGCTGTTTCCTTCCCAACGACCTTCAAATATCCGCACGTTGCCGAACCAAGTGACCACGTTTGATACGAAGACATCCTCTACCGGACCTTCGAGTTCAGTAAGTGGGTCATTGAGGACGTAATCATTAAGCCAGTTACATAGGTGTTTTTCGGACGGAGGTCGATTACCACTGCAGGATAAAGCAGCAAGGTGGACGAGTAGCTCAAATCTAGTGGTCGCCACGTGGTTCTCAGGTTGTGTTATTAATCCAGCTAGCGATTGGGCTACGAGTGGAAAACTAAAACTGCTGAGACTTTTGCAGAGTCGCTTCAGACGTGTGCTGGCATTTATTAAACTACGCATTTCGTGTTCTGGGTATATCATGCTTCGGTTTCCTTGGTATTTATAGCGTCTAAATGGAGTATCGGATAGTGTTAGGTCTGGCTGGTTTATAAGCTCGGAATCGAAATTATACGAGGAATTCCGCTCTATTATCACAGTAGATTACATGAGTATTAGGTAGGGAGATACAAATAACCCATATTGGGTTGTCGTTTGATATATGAAGTGGTATTTCAAACTATATGGATATCGTACATAAAAAAACGACAGCACGTTGTAAAGCAGACAACATATTACCAATCGAGCTTGATAGCAATCGAGCAGATATTTTGAGTGTACCAGAACGAGATCGGCTTTTCTTTTTGTGCGTTTTAATGTACTAATCTCTAACTAGACAATGATCATCGGATATGAGCAAATTTATGATTGATACCGGTACGTCTTCGAACTCAATGTAACAGCTTTCGCAAAGTGGCAAAGTCGACTACCCATGTCGAACAGAATAGATAGAGTTCGATAGAACGAGCGATCAGTACAGCAGGAATAGACCAAAGGGAATATTGTAATGGCCGAAGTAAAGCCTATACATACGGAAACGGACTATGAAAATGCTCTGATCCGTATAGACAAGCTCATGGGAAGCGAATACGACAGCCCGGACGGGGATGAACTGGACGTTTTAGTCACACTCGTCGAATACTGGGAGGACGAACAATACCCCATGGGATATCCGGAACCACACGAGGCAGTGAAATTCCGTATGGAACAGGCAGTATTGAGTCCTCGCGACCTGATCCCGTTCATCGGGAGTCGAGGGAAGGTTTCGGACGTACTATCCGGAAAGCAAGCCATTACCAAGTCAATGGCGCGAGTATTACATGAACGTTTCGGGATTCCTATCGATGTACTAATCAGGCAGCCTTCAGTTTCTTGAATTACAGCATTTCAGTGTGCGGAGAAATTTAAATCGTTGAAGAAAAGTAGTAGAACCACTTTAAATTTGAAGTGATGGAACAAAGTACGAACTATGCATGAGCCAAACAGCCAGATTTTATTGGCGGAGATGCCAGTCAAATTCACTGCCGATGGAAGACCGGTAAAAGTGCAAGCACAATTCGTCCTGCGTTTTTTACCTAAACCATCCTTAGTGATCGAACTAAAAGATCTGCCGGCGAATACAAAGATCGAATTTGAAAGCACGTTGATAGTTTCATTGGAAAACGGTAATGAAATTGAAGTATCCTGCGTTTCGTGGAATACTCAGTCGTCTGATTCAGGCTCCACGAGTAAGTGTGTCTTAGTCCCCACGGGTGGGAATTGCACTTTACTGCATACGAATGACCGGTTGCAGTCAGTAGCATTCGACATTCTCAATTTTCCGATGTTCTTTAAAGGGCAGGATAGGGTTTTAGAAGCCATAGATGACAAAGGGAAAAGCCTAAGATTGCTTGGCGCCGTAAAGTTGGAAATTCACCCATGGATGATAGAGATTTGCGCAGTACCTGAATCGGAGGAAACAAAGAAAAAACTCCAAAACGAAGGCGGATATGCAGTAACTCACACTGGGATCGTGGTCCGATCAGATGGCAGAACATTCTCGGTCGAAGATGTTGAAGATCTCATAACCCATACCCTAAGGATGTTTCTTTCCTTCGCCAGTGGTAGTTTCTGCGGGATAGTAGATTTGAGAGGCAGAGACCGTACGGGAGAGAGTACCTGGAGGCTAGTGGGCTCGCCAATTGTTGACCCGTGGTCTAAAGGACGACAATCATGGTTTGATACGATGCACGGTCATGTCCTGACCGAGGTTTTTGGAGGATTCTGCGCAAGATTGAATAACTCAAATATGGGCGAGAAATTCGAAAGAGGATTGCACTGGTACCTATTAGGAAATCTCGGGACTGATTTTAGCGATGCAGATACAGTCCTCGTACAGGCTGCTCTTGAGTATCTCGCCCACGTTCAACTTCAAAATGGAAAACGTAGACGAAGTGCTTCTGAGACCATAAAAAACGCTCTAGTAGAAATGGAAATTTGCATTGAAATACCCGTAAGCTGTCAGAAACTTAAAGCTTTTGCCGATAAACACCGCTTGGATCATGGTCCACATGTCCTGACCGAATTG
This sequence comes from bacterium, assembly GCA_965207085.1. Taxonomy (GTDB): domain Bacteria; phylum JAAXHH01; class JAAXHH01; order JAAXHH01; family JAAXHH01; genus JAAXHH01. The sequence continues at coordinate 2,714,067 of CBDBLQ010000002.1, forward strand.
CGAAACGATACGGTACATGTCCGTCAGAAATATGGAGAAGTTTCTTCAGGAGTTCATTTTCAGGCAAAAAACCTGGGCTTGTGGTACGTTGAGATGATGCTACTGAGGTTCTTTAACTATTCTGGAGTCTATAGCAATCGTCTTGTACCGAGATGGGTAGGAGAAGTTGAATCTGTCCCGTGGTCTAAAGATAAATAGTGACCTTATTACTTACGGCGAATCTCGAGAGCCTACCGTTGATTTAACGAGTTCGTTCTGTAGATCAGCGAAACAGGGACTTGAAAAGGAAATCTACGACCTATGGATATAGACGACACCATTCAGTCTGTGTTAAAAGACAGTGACTATCAGCTAAACCTGTTTTCAGCAAATGAAATCTCATCATTGCTGGAAAGGGTATTTATTAAAACGGTTAGGAGAAAGGAAACCCCATACGTTAGGTGTATCGTTCGGAATAAGGACGTTCAGCTAAAGCCCGAAGAAGTAGTCCGTCAGTTGTACGCAGCTCGGCTTATGGAAGATTACGGCTATACTCTGAAGCGTCTTGCATTTGAATACCAAGTCAGTTTCGGTACAGAAAAGAAGAGCGCAGACATTGTCATATTCGACAAAGACCGGACAGATTCTGCATACATAATCGTCGAGTTAAAAAAACCAAAACTCCAGAACGGAAAAGACCAACTCCGATCCTATTGCAATGCAACCGGCGCCCCAATCGGCGTATGGACGAACGGAGATCAGATCTCTCACTATCACCGCAAAGATCCGAATTATTTCGAAGACATTACTGATTTACCCAAGGCGACACAGACCCTTAATGACATACTTAAGGAGCGATACACGTTACGAGACCTTGTAGTAAGGGATAAGATTGCCAACGAGCGTAAGTCACTGAAAGACATCGTACTTGAGATGGAGGACGAAGTACTGGCTAATGCCGGCGTTGATGTATTTGAGGAGGTTTTCAAACTCATTTTCACGAAACTGTACGACGAATACCAAAGCCAGGACGACAAGAATACCCTGAACCATATCTTAGGGACACAAGCCAACAGCACCGTCCATGAACTGGCGACGGTCCGTTATCGTGACATGGAGGATTACAACGTGCTCCGGGAAGCGGTAAACGGAATCCCGGACGATAATTTCAGAATATTGGAATTCCGAAATACAGGTCAAACAGATACAGAACTGATGACAAAGATCCAAGACTTATTTAATCGAGCCAAGGAGCAGTGGCCGGGTGTTTTCTCCGAGGAATCTTCCTTTGAATTGTCGGACAGCCATTTGTCTGTATGTGTGTCCAGCCTTCAGGATGTCAAACTATTTAATTCTAATCTATCGGTAGTAGACGAAGCCTTCGAGTACCTCGTTCAGAAGTCTGCAAAAGGCGAAAAGGGGCAGTACTTCACCCCGCGCCACGTAATTGACATGTGTGTCAAAATGCTCAATCCGAAACGAGGAGAGTATGTGATCGATACTGCGTCGGGTAGTTGCGGATTCCCGGTACATACGATTTTTAAGTTGACAGGGCGATTGTTTTCAAGCGACGAGATACCTGCAAGAGACAAACAACATGTGCTACGTGTATTTGGTATCGATTTCGATGAAAAAACAGTGAGGGTCGCACGTACTTTGAATTTAATAGCCGGTGACGGCGAAACTAATGTCCTTTATCTGAACACATTGGATTACGAGCGCTGGAGCGACCGAACTGAAAACATGGAATGGCGAGATACATACAGTAGCGGATATAAACGACTTGAGAAACTACGGGCCGAGAAAGGACTAAACAAACAGTTCAATTTCGACATTGTGATGGCTAATCCGCCCTTCGCGGGCGACATAAAGGAAAGCCGCATTCTGCATCGGTTCGATTTGGGATTCAAGCCAAATGGGAAAGCACAAAGCAATGTCGGACGAGATGTGCTGTTTATTGAGCGCAATCTCGATTTTCTAAAACCAGGTGGACGGATGGCAATTGTATTACCCCAGGGACGGTTGAACAATTCTTCCGACAAACAAATCCGTGAATTCGTCGCGGACCGTGCTCGGATATTAGCGGTTGTCGGACTTCATAAAAACACTTTCAAACCGCACACCGGCACCAAGACAAGTGTATTGTTCCTTCAAAAATGGGATAATGAAGTTTGCCCGAAGGTGGATGACTATCCAATTTTCTTTGCAGTGAGTGATAAATCAGGCAAAGACAACTCAGGCAATTATGTACATCTCAAAGACGAAAAAGGGCAAGAAAAGTTGGATTTCAACGGTCATCTTATTGTTGAACACGACCTCCACAACAATAATGGCGAGTTGCCAGATGGAATTGCAGAGGTCTTTGTTGATTGGGCAATATCAGAAAAATTAAGCTTCTGGGGCACACAAGAAGAGAAGTTAACCAATAAACGGCAAAAGGCGTGGCGTGAAATACCCAAAAAGAGAGAACACACGCGGGTCTACATTGATCCGGAAGTTAGTATTGGTCGGTTAAAAAATGAGATGTATGACACTAAGTTGGAGTCAGATAAATGATCTATGTTGACACGGATGTGCTGGTTCATGCCTTCGTCGATCAGGATACTACTAAATTCCGGCAGGCCAATGAAGTTGTAAAACGATCGGATTCAGATGGAACAGCGGTATTCTCGACCCTTTCGGTTCAAGAACTACTGTTTGTCCTCGCCAAATTGAATATCGCAGATGACGATATCTCCAGCGTATACTATGACGTTTTGCAATTCGAACCTCTTACTTATGACGGGCACATCCTACATAGGGCATTTGAAATCGCTAACCACGTCGGTTTTAGAAACATCGGTGACTGTATACATACGGCAATTGCTGAACAACACTGCAGCGAATTGATTACTTACAACAGAAGCGATTTTAGGCGGATTAGCGAAGTTTCGACTGTTCGAATTACGATACTTTGACATACGTATGCAGACTGTTAGAATCGGTTTGAGATACATACGCGGTTAAATTGGTAGAAATCCACGGATTCTAAAACATCATCTAGGCAGATATGCAATACTCTACTGTAAAGAAGTCTGAAACTGTAGGTAGTTTCAGGTTGGATGCCGAATGCTATAAAGAGGAATATGTATCGGCAATTCACATGATTTCTGCTTTGAGGTCTACAACGTTGGGAAATGAAGTATCGAAATTCTGCAAGGGTATATTTGACATTAAGGCCGAAAGTTACTCAGACTCAGGAATACCTTTCGTTCGAATAGGAAACCTAAAAGACGGTCTCATAGATTCAAGCAACATCGTATACATTCCCGAATCGGAGCATGTGAAGCATAATAAATCAGCTTTGATAAAAGGTGATATTGTCCTGAGTAAAACCGCTTATCCGGCAGCTTCTTTTGTAGATCTAGAAGACTGCAATACATCCCAAGATACAATAGCAGTTCGGCTAAAAGAACAATCTCAGATTGAAAGTGAGTATTTGGTCGTTTTTTTGAATACCAAATATGGTAAAAACCAAATGGGTCGTTGGTTTACAGGCAACGTTCAGATGCACCTTAACTTGTCTGATAGTCGTGGTATTGTAATTCCAATTTCGACCAGAGGTTTTCAAGAAAAGATCAGGTTTCTATTTTCAGATGCAGCATTTCTAAGACTACAATCCACACAGAAAATGAACCAAGCCGAGCACCTTCTACTTTCTGAGCTTGGGCTAGTCGATTGGCAACCAAAGCACGACCTTACTTTCATAGGGAATTTCTCAGCAACCCAACGAGTTGACCGCTTTGATGCTGACTATTTTCAACCTCAATATGGGAAAATCGTGGAATCTATAAAAAGCTACCCTGGGGGCTGGGATACGCTGGGGAATCTTTTTACTGTAAAGAAGTGTGTCGAGGTTGGCAGTAAAGAGTACCTTAGTGAGGGGATACCGTTTGTGCGGGTAAGTAATCTAAGCCCTTTTGGTATTACAGAAGAAAAGTACATTTCAGAAAATACATATGCAGAAGTTAAACAGCATCAACCCGTCAAAGGCGAGATTCTACTGAGCAAAGACGGAACACCCGGTATAGCCTTTTACTTGAGTGACCACCCCAGAAAAATGATTCCTTCTAATGGTATACTTCGATTGAAGAGCAGTACCGATCGAGTAAATAATGAGTTCATGACGTTAGTTCTCAATTCAGTCCTAGTTAAAAAACAGGTCGATAGGGATGTGGGAGGATCAGTGATTTTACATTGGCGCGTAGACCAAGTCCGAGGGACGATGATTCCAATGTTGTCCAAATCTAAACAGGATCAAATACGACAAAAGATCGTAGAATCCAGTTATATCCTAAAGCAATCCAGACATTTACTGAGATGTGCAATACGTGCAACTGAGACCGCAATAGAAAAAGACGAGAAACAAGCTTCAGATTGGCTAGACAAAAACGCTGACTACGTATAGGTCATACGCCCAGATGACCAACGTTAGACATCGAGCGTATATCAAAGTTGACCTATCCACTACCCCACACGCGCCAAATCCTCCCAGAAGCGCGGATAGGTCTTCCCCACCACATCCGGATCAAGGATGTTCAGGTTCCCCAGCCGGGTGCCCAGTACGGCGAAACTCATGGCCATGCGGTGGTCCTGGTAGGTTTCGATATCGACATCTTCGGTGGCGTTCAAGGTGCCTGGTGGCAGTTCCCCAACCTCGATGAAGTTCAAACCCGTCTTCACTTCCACGCCGATCTTCCGCAGCTCGGTCGCGGGGCACTCGATCCGGTCGCACTCCTTGTGTTTCAACGTGCCGATGCCCGTTATCCGGGTCGTACCTGGTATCAGTGGTGACAGAGCGATCAGGGTCAGCGCGGCGTCTGGTATATCCCCACATTCGATTTCGCCCGTCGCCGACCGTACGCGACCATCCTCCGGTCCTTCAACGACCGTCTTTTTCTCGTCCATTCGAACATGGGCGCCCAGGTTTTCGCAAATGGACAGGAAACGGATGTCCCCTTGCCGGGATTCGGAACCGAGGTTCTCAATGACCACCTTCCCGCCGTGCACCAAGGCGAACGCCGCGAAGTAGGAACCTGCGGAAGCATCGCCTTCCACCGACCGGAGTCCCGAACGATACCGCTGCGGGGCGACCCGAAACTTCCGGTAGTCGTCGTTCTCCACGTCCACACCGAACGACCGCATTTCGTTCAGCGTTATGTCGATGTAAGGCCTGCTGACGAGATCGCCTACGACCTGAATCTCAAGGCCTTCGGGCAGTACCGGTGCGATCTGCAGCAGGGCGGAGAAGAACTGGCTGGATACATCGCCTTTCATCCGGACCGAGCGGCTGAACGTACCAGGTCCTCGAATGGTAACAGGAAGGCAACCGCCATGGGCCGACTCGGTTGCTCCCCCCATTTCCTCCACGGCATCGAGCAGGGGGGCATTCGGCCTTTCGTTCAGGCTGCCCCGTCCGGCCAGTCGTGTTTCGTCGGTCCTCAGGGCCGAAAGCGCAATCAGGAACCGGGCCGAAGTGCCGCTGAGTCCGAGGTCGAGGCTGACCGGCCCTTCGGCGAACCGGCCGCCTCTTCCCTCCACGGTCACGCGGTGATAGCCGTCACTCGCCTGGATAGCAATCCCGAGGTCACCCAGGCATTCCACCATTTCCCGGGTGTCGTCGCAGTCGCAGGGAGCGTCGATCTCGGTCGTTCCCTCGGCCAGCGACGCGAGCACCAGGTTTCTCAGTGTGATGGATTTGCTTCCTGGCAGTGCGATGCTATGATTTATGCTATTACGAATCGTATTGATTTTCAATGTATTGATCCGAAAAATATATGATGTGTCACCCAGAAATTGAGACGATAAGACGAAACCTGGTCTTGTGCTCGCAACGTCATTTCAACTCCTGTCAAATGGTTGGCCTAAACACATCCTTCATAAGCCCTTCCCGATACCAGGTCGTATTCCGGCATGGCGCCGTTTCCAATGAACTTCGAACGCGCGTCCATGTAGGCGACGGTCAGGCCGATGCGCCGGTCATCACTGGTATTGGCGTCGGTACGGTGAAGCGCGAGGCTGTGGTGAAACGAACAACTGCCGGCCTTCAAGGGTACGGCCACCTCCCGTTCATAACCGACGTGGGCGTCCTCGACACGAAAATCCTCGAGGTGCCTATGCTTGATCACACCCGCCTTGTGGGAACCGGATATGAATCGCATGCACCCGTTGTTCTCGGTGGCGTCGTTCAGGGCGATCCAGCAGATCACGAGATTGGGCGGATCGATGCTCGTCCAGTAGGCCGAGTCCTGGTGGGGCGGTTTCGCCGAACCCACCCGGGGCGGCTTGCAGAGCGTCTGGTCCACGTAGATCTTGAGATCCGGGCCGATCAGGCTCTGGACCACGCCGAGGATCTTGGGATGCCGGGCCAGTTCCATGAAGACCGGATCGTGTTTCGTCAGGTTCCAGATCTTGCGCACGTTGTTGAAGCGTACGGGATCGGCCTGCATTTCGCCACGTTCCACGCGTGGTTCGATTTGAACGTGATCGGCCGGGAAATCCACCAATTCGTTGCCGATATCTTCAAGCCGCTGGTGAAGCGCTTTGACCTCCAGCGGTGTCAGCAGGTCCTTGTAAGGGAGAAATCCCTGTTCGTTGAATTGGCCGATCTGTGCCTGGGTCAACGACACAATTTGCCTCCTTTAAGGTGCATTTGACCACTAAGTTGCACTAAACCACCACTCAGGCCAGGCGAGCACCAGTTCCGTCAGCGCGGAGTAACCGCCATCGGCCGGGTGAACGCGGTCGCCGAGAGCTGCTTCGCTTTGCCAGACACCGCCGGCATGCAGTTCGTGGATCACTTCGAGATAGGGCACGCCGACCCTTCCGGCGATTTCGCCGACGAGTGAGGAAATCTCCACTCTCCTGCCGTGTTCGTCATCGTCGATCCCCGGTGGCGGTCCGATCATCAACGTAGGTAACAGGGACTGTGCACGGGCCAGAATCTCCTCGGTGTTGCGCATGGTTTCGGCGCGGTCCACGCGCGGCTTCCCCTCCACGATCCAGCAGTCGTTCGCGCCGAATCCGAACACCACCCGGCCGTCGTGTGGTATCAGACGCCGGGCCTCCACCTCCCGTTCCCAGCGCCGGAGCACGTCGGTACTCGTATCGCCGCGGATGCCCAGGTTGTAGCAGGTGATGGCGTTCTCTTCGGTCCGCGACGCGGCACACACCCGTCCCGGCCAACCGAGATACGCAGGGTCACCGGTACCGTTCACGTAGGAATCACCGATAAAGTAAATACGGATGTCATTCAATTCTGTCAGGTCCCCTCTGTCTGTCCCTGGTCCAGTCCATTATACCGGTCCGCCATTCCATCTGCGCTCATGGGGAATCTCCCCACCGGCCCGTTGGATTTGCACGCCAATCGAAGGCGTGAGCGTCGCCTTAAGCATACGAATTCACGCGGTATTTATCAATTGCCATTTTCCCCGCCACGTGGAAAATTGACCATGGTACGACGTGTTGAAAGACTGTCGTTAATCGCGATCGGTCAACAACCGCGAATAAAGAAACAAGTGAAGGATCGCATCCATGCGCGCATACGTCATTGACCAAAACCAGCTTCGCCTGGCCGACCTGCCGGAACCGGGGGAACCCGGACCCGGTGAGGCGCTGGTCAGGGTCCGGTCCGTATCGCTCAACTACCGGGACCTCATGGTCGCCAGGGGCCGATACGGGAAACCCTTCGAGGGCAGGTTCGTCGCCGGATCCGACATGGCGGGCGACGTGTTGAAGACGGGGCCTGGCGTCTCAGCGATACGGCCGGGCGACCGGATCGTGAACGCGCCGTTCCTGCGCTGGCCCGCCGGAAGACTCACACCCGATGGGATGAAGACGCTGGTAGGCGCGGGCGGCGTGGACGGCGTGCTGTGCGAGCAAGTACTGTATCCCGCGGACGCCCTGGTTTCCATGCCGTCCCACTTCTCTTACCACGAAGGCGCGACGTTGCCCATCGCCGGACTGACCGCCTGGGCTTCGGTCGTATCGCAGGGTCGACTGCAGACCGGGGAGTGGGTCCTGCTGCACGGTACGGGCGGGGTGTCCGTGTTCGCGTCACAACTCACGAATCTCACTGGGGCGCAAGCGCTATTGACCACATCATCCGAAGAGAAAGCCCAACGGATGAAGGAAGAATTCGGCGTGCTGGAGACCTTCGATTACCGGGACGATAGCTGGCCGGAACAGGTACGTTCCTATACCGGCGGTACCGGGGTCGACCTGGTCGTGGACGTGGCGGGCGGCCAGACTTTCGCGAAATCCCTGAAAGCCTGCGCGTTGCACGCCCGGATATCCCTCGTGGGCATACTGGACGGCTTCGAATCCCGCCTCAATCCCTTCGATATAATCGGAAGGCAAATCCAGGTACGGGGAATCTACACCTCCACCACCGAGGATCTGCGCGACCTGGCCAGGGCCTGCGAAACGTCGGAACTCCGGCCCCGCATCGACCGCGTGTTTCCCTTCGATGAAGTCCCTGCGGCCTACGACTACCTCGAATCGCAACGGCATATCGGCAAGATCGTGTGTGCGTTGCCGTGACGTCACCGCCAGTCATGAAAGTTCCATCAAGCGGGGCCGTTTGAAGCGAGAACCCGTCCGCGATGTCTGTCGACGCAACGTCTGTTAGATCCTGGAATGTTCACGCTGAGGGCTCAGAAGATTTTCAGGTGCCGTTTCCGGTCGGTTACCCGTCCGATGCAGGCGGCCTGCACGTAACCGGCGTCCCGCAGTCTGGCGACAACATCGTCGATGCCGAAGGAAGGCACGCCGGCCAGCAGTCCGCCCGAGGTCTGGGGGTCGAAGAGGAGGGCGTCTTTCTCGCCCGCCGCGCGTGGGCCCGTCGCGACAGATTCCGCCGTTTCCTCCGTGCCAGTCTTCGCCGCATCCGCCGCACCAGGCCCTGAATCCACCTGCCATCTCTTCTGCAAGTGCTCCCGGTTGGATGGTGCCAGGGTACTCTCCACCCCGGCGGCCACACAATCCGCCGCGCCGGCATAAAGCGGTATCCGGTCGATTTCGATTTCCGTGCCCGTACCGCTGGCCTCGAGCATCTCGACCAGGTGTCCCGCCAGGCCGAAGCCGGTCACGTCCGTGACGGCGGGTATGCTGGCTTGCGCAAGTATGCTCGCCGCCTCCGCGTTGGACCGCAGCATGCCCTCGAAGACTTCGTCGATCCAGCTTCCCCTGGCCTTCAGATGCATGTCGGCCGCCAGGATGACGCCCGTACCGACGGGCTTGGTGAGAATGAGTCCGTCGCCGGGACGCAGCCCGCCCTTCCTGAATACGGCATCGCTGCCGGTCAGGCCGTTCATGGTTAAGCTGACGGCCGTCTCCGTTCCTTCGCTCGTATGCCCGCCGAGGAGTGTGACCCCGAGGCGCTGGGCCTCTTCCGTGATCCCGCCCATGAGCTGCCTCAGGTCGTTCGCCACGAGGGGTTTTTCCGAGTAGGGCAGCGTGACCGTAACCAGCGCGGAGTGAGGTTCGGCCCCCATGGCGTACAGATCGGACGCGGCGTGGACCAGCGCGATACGGCCAAAGAGGTGCAGGTCCCCAGTGAAGGCGCGGAAGCCGTCCACGCTCTGTACCAGCGACCGACCGGGAGGAATCTCAAGCAGTGCCGCGTCTTCGGCGTCGTGCAGTCCGATTCGCACGTCCTCCCGGCTAAATACCTCCAGTTCGTCTAGTACGCCGGTCAATACGGTCGAACCGACCTTAGCGCCGCACCCGGCGCATCGCATGGTGGACACTTCCGGGCCTCCGCCGGCTTCACCATCGGCGGCGTGCGCACCACCGGCGGGGTGCACATCGCCGGTTGGGCGCGCATTATCGGCCGGATCCATGGGCGGCAGCAGCGCCGGTTCGAACTTCCGCATCCAGCGCCGGTCGATCCAGTCCTTAAGCCGCCACACCCAGGGGCCGTGAAAGGAGGCGTGACGCCGGCTCGCGACGGCGTTCCGCGTCCCGGTCATGAGCAGCGCGAGTGCGGAAGCCTGGGGCCTGTAGGGCACCAGGGATCGGTGCTCGAGCCAGGCATGGAGGTTCCGGGCTAGGACAGGTCCCTCCCGGACCGCGTAGACCCCTGATTTGGGCAGGGAACGGGAGGGAAATTCGATACAGTCCCCCGCCGCGAAGACGTTGTCGTAATCCATGGCCTGCAGGGTGGAACGGACGCGGATGAACCCGGCATCGCTGGTCTCCAGGTTTGTTTCCCTCAATAAACCGGGCGGCGCTCCGCCCGTTGCCCAGAGCAGGAAGTCACAGGGAAGGGACGGATGATCCTCGAAATGTACCGCTGTTTCATCCACGCCCGCGACCCGCAGGCCGGTCAGGCAGTCGATCCCTTTTGCTTCGAGGTATCGCCCGATAATCGCGGCGACCCGAGGACGGTGCCCGGTCAGCAAAGTGGATTGCGATTCAACGAGCGTTATTCGGACGGGCGCGAATCGCTCTCCCCATCTCGAGTGCATGGCGAAGGCCAGTTCCACGCCCGCCGCGCCGCCGCCCGCGATGACGATCCGCAACGGCCGGCCATCGCTCCGGTGGTTTTTCTCGAATTGGTGAACCCGCTTCAGCAGCAGACCGAGCGGCCTTGTGGGCACGGCGTGTTCCCGCACGCCGGGGGTGTCCATGCCCCTGGGAATCGAACCGACATTGATCGAAAGGGCATCGTAGGCAAGGGGAGGGCGGCCGTCGTCGAAGTAAACCTGCTGGAGGACCGGATCGAGGCCGGCCACCCGGGCGCGGACGAAGCGGATGCCCGCCCAGGTACACAGTGGCCTTAACTCCATTTCCATCTCGTCGGGCCGGTACAGGCCGGCCAGGCAACCGGGCAGCATGCCGGAATAGCAGACGGTGGACTCATCCGAAATGAGCGTGACGCGGATGCCCCCCAGCGCCTTCTTCATGGCCAGCATCCGGATCACCTGTACGTGGGAATGGCCGCCGCCGACCAGCACGAGATCTTTTTTGAAAGGGATGGACTGGTTCATGATAATTTCGACTTTGTATAGACACCCATACCTACACCCATACCCACACCAACACACTCGCATACAGGCGCCGGATACAAATGGCCGCGCTGCGGTCCCGACATCCGAGGTCGCAGGGCATAGAACGCATGCAAGACCCGGGAATTCTAGCGACCGCGAGCGAAAGGAATATACATGGCGAGTTCGTGCGGCCAAAGACCATAATGACTGAGGAATGCCTCCAGCGGATGATCGATAACGTCCGCTTTGCCGTTCAGTTGTAGCAACCTGGTCGACCTTGACACGCGCAGTAGATTACCCTGACGAAGCGGCCTTTCCCAATAGCGATGAATTGTGTTTGAATCGTCTAGGAAAACAACTTCCATAAGGAGCATCCATGGCTTTCAACATCAGGAAACGGGGCAAGTTGACCTACTATTACCACGGCGAAAACCCGGTGCTGTCGGCTCTGGTGACCGAGGAGCAGCCGGACGGGGATCTGAAGATCTACTTCGCCGGACTCACGGGCGGCTATTCCGCCAAGGGCGTGCTGGAGCGGGATGATCTGGTATCGATGGAACCGGACCAGGAGATCCCGCTGGTCTTCCAGAGTTGGGAGAGGTGGCTGATTGACGCCGGCCTGTGCATGTCGCTGCGGGAAGTCGACTTCATCGAAGTGCACGCCTTCGGGTGCCAGCCCAAGTCGCCGAATCCCCTCGTGGACCCGGTGGGTTACGCCGCCGAGCAGGATCGGTTGAAGGAAGCGTACGCACGGGCGTATAGCAGCTTCTTCAGGGATTACCTTCCGGATAACGGGGTGCCGTGCCGCTTTACGGTCCATCTCGTCGACGTCCCCGACAAGGCCGCGTCTTACGAGTTCTATTCAACGGCCCTGTGGCAGCGGTCGCTCCAGTCCGGTTCGTCCGAATGACGTATGTGGATCCGGCCTGACGGGAACGTTGAAGTCATTCGACCGACCAGGGTCGACCGACCGGCTTGACGGCCGGCTGAATACGCGGACGAATCACCGATACGGCCGGGTCGATTACCGGCTTGACACCCCTTCGGATCAGGACCATATTCTCCGGGTTCAATCCACCGATTTGACGGACTGATTGACCGATCTGATATCTACCCCTTCTCCGCACGCACCCCGGAAGGAGTGATGCATGTCCACGCCGTCCCCGCAGGAGACGCTGGAAGCGCTGAAAAGGTTCGACACCCCTACGATTACCAACGTGGTGGCCACGTATCCCACCCATCCGCTCTGCCTCGGCCTGTACAACCCGTGGTCGGAGAACTGGTACACCGACGAGTCCATCAAGTGCATCTATCCCGAACTCGGACGGACCGTGGGTTACGCCGTCACCTGTGTCTTCGGCCTACCCGAACCGGGTTTCAAGAGCCTGTCCTTCATCAATGTCATCGACGCCCTGGACGAATCCCCCAGGCCGACGATACTCATCATCCAGCAGAAGTTTCCGCCCGAAATCGCCGGTAAGGTGGGTTTGGCCGGCGGGAACATGACCGCGTCCGTCAAAGCCGTGGGGTGCGTGGGGGTGGTATCCAACGGCCCCTCCCGGGATATACACGAGATCCGCCCGATGAAGGTCCAGTACCTGCTCAGCGGTGTCACGCCGGGTCACGGAGACCAGTCCGTACACGCGGTGAACGTACCCGTCTCCGTGGGCGGGATGGACGTGGCGCCGGGCGAGATCATCCACATGGACGAGAACGGCGCCTGCAAGTTTCCCGCCGGCAAGATGGACGCGGTGCTCGAGAACGCCACGGCCCTGGCCGAGGAGGAAGAAGAACGGATCGGCGCCTTCGAACGCGCCCGGTCGGCCGAAGACATCAAGGCGATCCTGGGAGGACACAGCTACGGCAAGAAAGACGACGAACAATGAAATGTGTCTTCATCGTACTTGATACCGTCCGCCGGGACTACTTGTCCGCCTACGGCAACGACTGGGTGCATACGCCCGCCCTGGACCGGCTGGCCGAACGAGGCGTCGTTTTCGACAACCACTGGGTGGGTTCGCTGCCCTGCATGCCGGCGCGGCGGGAATTCATGACCGGCCGGTACAACTTCATCTACCGGGGCTGGGGTCCCATTGAACCTTACGACGATACCCTCCCGGGCGAATTGCGGAAGAAGGACGTCTTCACCCACCTGTTGACCGATCATTACCATTACTTCGAACTCGGCGGCGAGAACTACCACACGGCGTTCAACACCTGGGACTTCTTCCGCGGCCAGGAGAACGATTGGTGGGCGTCCCACGTGGACCGCATGGCCCTGCCCGATCACCTGGGCCAGCTCACCCAGCAGAACTTCGGCAACCGGAAACTGCAGCAGCGCGAGGAGGACTTCTCCGGTCCGAAGACCGCCCAGGCGGCCATCGCGTGGTTGAAGACAAACCGCGCGGCCGACGACTGGTTCCTGCAGGTCGAGATCTTCGATCCCCACGAGCCCTTCTACTGCGCCGAGAAGTACCGGGCCATGTACGGCGACGATTACGACGGTCCGTTCTATGACTGGCCCAGTTACGACGAAGTGCACGAATCGCCGGAAGCTGTCGACCACATCCGGAAGTGCTACGCCGGGCTGCTTTCCATGACGGACCACTGGGTGGGCCGGATATTCGACACGCTCGACGAACTCGGTCTTTGGGAGGACACGCTGGTCGTGTTCACCACGGATCACGGGACCATGCTGGCGGAACATGACTTCTGGATGAAGAACATCATGCCCCTGTACAACGAGATCGTCCGGATACCGCTGATCGCAAGCCTTCCCGGTAACGAACGGGCCGGCACGCGCACCGGAGTGCTCACGCAGACCATCGACCTGATGCCGACTTTTCTCGACTATTTCGATACGGGGTTGCCGCCCCATGTCCAGGGACGGTCCCTGCGCAAGGTGCTGGACGGCGCCGGCGTCCGGGAGGACGGTATCTTCGGATACTTCGGGATGGCCATGAACATCACGGACGGGCGCTACGTATACATGCGTAACCCGGTGAACAAAGACGCGGGTCCGCTGTACGCCTATACCGCCATGCCCACGGGCGGATTGAACCGCTGGTATCCCAGGGAGGTGTACGATCGGGTCGAGACAGGACGCTACTTCGGCCACACCTACAACCTTCCGTTGTACAAGATCCCCACCGAAGGCAAGGTGCCCCGGCATCATCCCGACGAAGTGTCCTATGCCGGCCGTAACCAGCTGTTCGATGTGGTGGAGGACCCGGCGCAACAGCGCCCCATAGAAGATCCGGCGTTGGAAGCCCGGTTCACGGAACGGATCGCCCGGCATCTGCGCACCTGCGAGGCCATGCCGGAACAGTTCACCCGTTTGGGTATCGACCCGCCCGGAGTCTAGGTAAACGCAACCATCCGCCCTGAGCGCAGGATGGCGAGATCAAGAAGATGACTCGAGCCTTACACCGTTGCCCGCCGCACTTCCTATTGGCCTTCGCGGTGTTGCTGATGAACTGCGGCGGTCAACCGGCGCCGGATGATTCAGATGAAAGCGCGCCCAAACTGTTCTTCGGCCAGACCGCCGAGATGAAACAGGCGGCCCACGCCGCGCTGATGGACCGCCTGCCCGACGACGCGGCGCCCCTCGAGTACCAGGTGTTCCGTTACATGGCCGCGGAACCCAAGAGCATGGACCAGGGCGTCTCGATCTACGTCGCCGGCGGAAGCGAGTTCCACTTCGAACGGCTCGTCATGTTCGGACTGAACGGAGAACTCATTCCCGGCGCGGCGGCGTCCTGGGAGCCATCGGAGAACGGGAAGAAATGGACCTTTCACCTGCGCCGGGACGGGCGGTGGAGCGACGGCCGGCCCGTTACGGCCCACGATTTCGAATTCACCTTCAAGCGGTTCCTCCATCCCAACGCGGGCAACGTCTATGCCTTTCTATACTACGACATCAAGGGCGCGAAGGCCTACAACCAGCGGGAGACGGACGACGTAGACACCGTGGGCGTCAGGGCGGTGGACGACTACACCCTGGTCATAGAAACGGAAAAGTCCTGCGCCTTCCTGCCCCATATCACCGCCTATCTCACTTCCGCGCCGGTACCGCCCTGGCAGGTGGAGAAGTACGGTGACCAGTGGGCCCTCGCCGGCACCTGCCTGACCAACGGTCCCTTTCAGCTCGAGACGTGGAAAACGGGCCAGTACATGACTTTCGGCCTCAACCCCCATTACTCCGGGTCCAATCCCGGTCATCTCCGCCAGATCGTCCGAATTTTCAACGCCATGGTCGGCTCGGTGAGCGCGGCGAACGACATGGGACTGCTGCCCTACGAGAACGACGAGATCGACGTGATCGACGTCAGCCCCATGGTCTACGGCGGCCTGCGCGACGACCCGGAGTGGAACGAACGGGCGTGGTCCTACGATCAATTCACGACGATCTACCTGTTCTTCCGGACGCGCCAGCCCCCTTTCGACAACCTCAAGGTCCGCCAGGCCTTCGCCCACGCCATCGACCAGGTATCGCTCAACGAGACGATCCTGCAGGATATGATGATCCCGGCCTATACCATGTTGCCGCTTCATTTCCCCGGTTATGTGGGAGACAAGTACCGGGACCACCAGCGGTTCGACGTGGACCTCGCCCGGCAGCTGCTTGACGAGGCCGGCTATCCGGACGGCAGGGGTTTCCCGCGAATGGATATCTGGCTCGCCGACGCCACGCCCGCTTCCGCCATCAGCCAGGCGGCCCAGGCGATCCAGGAGATGCTCAAGGAGAACCTGAACATTCAGATCGATATCCGGAACACGGAAGGCGCGGCGTACCGGTCGGCCATGTACAACTGGGAGTTTCCCATGAGCATCATCGGGTTCAACTACGACTTTCCCGATCCCCACAGCATGCTGGGCATCATCTGGCGGTCCCAGCCCAGGGGCTATACCCGTCATGACTGGCTGAACACGGAATTCGACCGGCTGATCGACACGGCCGCCGGGGAGTTGAACCCCGAGGCGCGCATGGCAATGTATGACGAGGCCGAGGGGATTCTCGCCTCCGAGGCCGCCGCGGTGTTCCTGTGGCATGTCAAGGCCTACCAGTTGCGCAAGCCCTGGTTGAAGGGGTTCAGGGAAGACCGGTGGGGGAACTTTCCCAATTACCGGAACGCGAACTCGTACTTCGACATTTACATTGGCGAAGAGGCTGTGGACAGCGGCCGGCGCATCGATTACTGAGGCGTCCGGACGTCCAGGCGCGGGATCACCACTGATGCATCGAATCTGATGTTCTAAGCCCCTGTTTGAAATTCAATTCACCCGGTATAGACAGGCCACCCATGGAAAACGGACACCAGTACACCGAGATGACCGACGCGCAGCGGGAACATCTCGACCAATACGGCTATCTGGTTATCGAAGACGCGCTGCTTCCGCCGGTCGTCGGGCAGTTGAACGAGGCCATCGACGAAGTATACGGTCGAGCCCGGAAAGACGGCACGCTGGGGAAAGGCGGCGATCTGAACATGCGGAACTGCATCGTGGCCCACGACGCCTTTCTGAAGCTGCTGGACTGGCCGGCGACCATCCCCCTGGCCTGGGGCGCGCTCAGCTGGAACATTCAGATGATCACCTCCCACCTCATCGTGCTGCCATCGGGACCGAAGCCCACCGAGGAGACTCTGCGCGGGCACGGCATGCACCGTGACGGCGGCCGGTCCTTCGTAGAAATGCAGGAGCCCCATCCGCGCATCCTGTTGAAGATCGCCTACGTGCTCAGCGACCAGACGGATCCTTCCTCCGGGGCCACTTCGCTGGTGCCCGGCAGCAACCGGATCACGGGCCAGCCGCCCAGGGATCCGGCTACGGGCTGGCCCTATGGGGCTATCCAGATGAACCTGCCCGCCGGAAGCGCCTTCCTGTTCGAGCAGCGCACCTTCCACAGTATTGGTCACAACTGGTCCGGCCACGACCGCAGGACCATCTTCATGGGATACGCGTACCGGTGGGTGAAGCCCATGGACTATATCCAGATGCCGAAGTCGCTTGTAGACCGTTGCACGCCCCTCCAAAGGCAACTGGTCGGCGAAGTGGGCGACGCGCTGAGCTACTACCTGCCGGAAGAAGAGGACGTGCCGCTCAAGGCCTTTCTTGAAGGGAAATGAGGTCCGCGCATGGCCAATGTCCTCCTGCTCATCTCCGACGAGCACAACCCCTTCTATTCCTCCGTCTACGGTCATCCCTTTGTCTGGACACCGGCCATGGATCGACTCGCGGATAACGGGGTCGTCTACGAGAGCGCCTACTGCTCGTCGCCCCTGTGCACGCCCAGTCGGTCCGCCTTCATGTCGGGGCGCAGGGTGCACGAGATCCAGGCCTATTCCAACTGCACCATCGGCGTCGAACCGGACATCCCCACCTACGGCGGCGCTTTATCGGAACAGGGCGTGTATTCCGTACACGTGGGCAAGACGCACGTCTTCGCACCGAGCAGCGAACTGGGATTCAGCGAGACGCGACTCGGCGGCAGGGATAAAGGCGCCGGAGACCCGGAAATCGGACGACGGCCTTTCCGGATCCGGCGGGCCGCCGCGGAACGGGCCTCGCAGTTCGGGGTAAAGGAATCACATCTCAGGCTCGACCTGGAACGTGTCGACGCCGCCATAGACTGGCTGACGAATGCCGCGCCTGAACTGGGACGGCCCTGGACCCTCACGGTAAACATCATCCATCCCCATTTCCCCCACTATACGTCCCAGGAGTTGTGGGACCTCTATCCCCGGGGCGGTGACCTGCCGGAATTCGGGGTCGACGAGGAGACGGCGAATCACCCCCGGGCCCGTGAAGTGCGCGAACATTTCCAGACGGACCGGTTCACCGGGGACCAGGTACGGGGCCAGCGCCGCGGGTACCTGGCCTGCGTGACCTTCGTGGACCGCCAGCTGGCGCGTCTGGTCGAGGCGCTGAAAGCGTCGGGTCTGTACGACGAAACCAATTTCATCTACGCGTCGGACCACGGGGAGATGCTCGGCAAGTTCGGCATGTGGTGGAAATGCTCCCTCTACGAAGACGCGAGCCGCATCCCCTGCATTGCGGCTGGCCCCGACTTTCCGTCTGGAGTCCGTGTCTCCACGCCGGTGGACCTCCACGACGTGCAGGCGAGCCTCTTCGCGTCGACGGGCGCCGAACGGCCGGCGGACTGGGTTGGCCGTCCCCTGCAACATATACCCGCGGCCGATGACCAGCGCGTTGTGTTCTCGGAATACCATGGTCACGGGGCGAGGCACAGCGCATTCATGATCCGGAAAGGTAAGTGGAAATACATCCATCACGTGGACGCGCCGCATCAACTGTTCGACCTGGACCGGGATGCCAATGAGCTGAACAACGTGTATGAGGCGCACTGGGAGGTCGCGGCCGATCTGGAAAAGGAACTCAGGGTGATCTGCGACCCCGAGGCGGAGGACGACCGGGCGGATCTGTTCATCGAGGCGCAGCTAGAGTCCATGTTGTCCGCCGACTGAATGACGACCGCCGACTGAATAACGACCGCCGACCGCCGGTGCAATATGAGCGAGAATCGATTACTGGGCATCACCGTACTGGCCGATTTCATCCTGAACGAAGGGGTGGAGGCCGTGCTGGACAACCTGGTGGACCGGGCGGGCGCCACGGCCGTGGCGGTGAATCCCACGGTGACCGCGCCGTCCGAGGAAGGTGTCGGTTCCTTCCAGCCGCCCAGCGACGCCGGCAGCAGTCCCCGCCTCTTCGACCGGCCGCTCTGGGGCCGGCGTTCGCTCTGGGTCCGGAGCGCACCGAGCTACCGGCCCCGCCTGTCGTTTTATGCCGATACCCCGTACAAGCCCCGTGAACCCAACGAACTGACGGACGCCCACGGTGACCTGATCGAACAGTTCATCGACGCGGCACTGGACCGCGGGCTCAAGGTCTATCTGCAGCTGAGCGGCGCGACCCCGCCGGGACTGTCGGACGAGGACCGGCCGAGGAGGCCGGACGGGCAACTGCCGGACCGCATGGCCGACACGGGCTGCCTCGCCAGCGAGGCGATCCGGGCTTACATCGCCGCCTACGTGCGGGACCTGCTCGAACAATATCCCCGCGTAACCGGTTTTCGGCCGGACTGGCCCGAGTACCCCTGTTACAAGCTGGACGAGGCCTTCCAGGATTTCAATCCCCAGGTGGCACGATGGGCCGCAGCCAATCAGTTCGACTATGCAGCCATCCACCGGGATGTGCTAGCGGCCTACGACTACCTGCACGCAGAGCTTGAAAACCGGGACTTGCTCGACCTGGGCGGCCCCGGCCGGGGCGCGGCAATGCTGGCCGCCGTCTTCCGGTCCTTTCCGGGCATCGCCGAATGGCTGCGCCTGAAATCCGCCCTGTCAGGCGACCTGCTGCGGCATTGGAGGTCCGTGATTACGACGTACGGCGGTCCCGAAAAGAAGCTGTCGGCCAACGCCTTCATGACGCCCCTCACCCTGTGGACCGGCTTCGATTTCCGCGGGGCACCGGAGATCTGCGACGCGGTGTCCCCCAAGCTGTATACCATGCACTGGTCGGTCATGGTGGAATTCTGGGGAAGGGTGCTGCTGGAGCGCAATCCCGGCCTGGACGAACGGCTCCTGGTGCGCGCGCTCGCCCATCTCTTCGACCTCGGTGACGAAATCACGGCCACCCGGATCGACGATTACGGGTATCCCGGTCCCGACGAACTCCATCCGATCCCCGATAACGCCCAGCGGCGGCGGATCGAGCAGGTCTGCGCGGAGGTGAACGGGCGCGCCCTCGTCACCCCGCTCATGCACGGCTACGGTCCCCTCCATGATTTCGCCCGGCGTTTCCGGGTGGTGGCGGAAAGTCCGGCCGACGGGGTGTGGATCAACCGGTACGGGTACTTGAGCGACGACAAACTGGACGCGGTGGGCCGCATCTGGCGGCAGGCCCGCTGAGCACCCGGGCGGCGCAGTGCACATTTGACGCGATCGGCCGCATCCGGCGGCAGGCCCGCCAAGAGGAACCCCGATGACCCGTCCCAACATCCTCTTCATCATGACGGACCAGCAGCGTTTCGATACGATCGCCGCACTGGGCAACGAGCACATCTACACCCCCAACATGGACCGCCTAGTACGGCGCGGCGTGTCGTTCACCCAGGGCTATTCGACCTGTCCCGTGTGCGTGGCGGCGCGGACGACCATCCGCACGGGATGCGATCCGCCCACGACCCGCGTATTCAGCAATGCCCGGTCCGCGCCCGTGCCGGGCCAGGCCGAAACGCTCGAGGGCCGGTGCGGAGACTATCTCGCCCGTACTCTCTCGGCGGCGGGCTACCGGACCTTCGGCATGGGGAAGTTCCACACCTTCCCGTGGAACGAGGACGTGGGTTATGCGTCCCAGCTCCACAGCGAGGAACTCTATGGCAGTCAGGAGCAGCGGCGCGGAGACGCCTACGCGGGCTGGATCGCCCGCGAGCATTCGGATTACGACTATATCGAGGCGCTCATGGGGGAGCGGACCGAGATGTACTACATGCCCCAGGTGAGCCCGCTGCCCGCCCACCTGACCGTGGAATCCTGGGCCGCGGACCGCGCGATCGAGGCGCTACGCGCATCCGACGACCGGCCCTATTTCGGTCTCGTGTCCTTCATCGGTCCCCATCCGCCCTTCGCGCCGCCGGTGCCCTTCAATCGGATCTACGATCCCGACCACATGCCCGGCCCGGTCCGCGGCGATCTTTCGGTGGACCACCTGGACGAGCAGATTCCCTTCATGAACCGGATCATCTGGGCGGATGAAATCAACGACGCACAGACCCGCGTCCTCAAGGCCCGGTATTATGGAGAGATCACCTACATCGACGATTGCCTGGGGCGGATACTGGACACTGTCGAGGTCCGCGAGGACGCCGGCAACACGCTCATCTGCTTCTTCTCGGACCACGGCGACCACCTCGGGGACCATACCGCGTGGCAGAAAGAAAGTTTCTTCGACGTCTCGGCGCGCGTGCCCTTCCTGGTAAGCTGGCCCGACCGCCTGCCGCGGGACGTTCGAAGAGACGATCTCGTCTGCCTGACCGATCTGTTCGCCATCGCCACTCACGCCGCAGGCCGGCCCCAGGCGCGCGACGGGGTGGATGTGCTCGGCCTGCTGGAAGGCAGCGCTGCGCCCAGGGAGACCCTCTTCGGGTATTATGGCGAACCGGGGACGGACCGATTCAAAATCATGGTACGAAGCGGTGACTGGAAGTATATTTACCTGGCGAACGGCGGCAGGGAGCAGCTGTTCAACACGGCCGAAGACCCGGCCGAAGTGGCGAACCGGGCCGCGGCCGACCGGGATGTCGCCGACGATCTGTACCGGCGCGGCGTGCAGGCTTGCGGGCATCCGGGCGCCTCGGACGCCCTGGATGGCGACCGCCTGCGGTCCTTTCCCTATTCGAATTGGAAGGCCTCCCGCATCTACCAGTTCGACCGGTCGCGGGGCGTGCGGGGGTTTCCCGGTCATCCGCGCGATGTGCTGGATCCGTGGATCCGGAGCGGCCGGCGATAGGTTCGTATCCGCAGGAGCGAAAAGGCCCAGGAAACACCGTGAACCCAGTCGACACAACCACCGCGGTCCCGGCATCGTCCATGCCCTCGGCCGGAGGAAATCCTGCCCCGGCATCGTCCATGCCCTCGGCCGGAGGAGATCCGGTCCCGGTCCCGGCGTTTCACGTGATGATGAAACCCCGGGGGGCCATCTGCAACCTCGACTGCAAGTACTGCTACTTCCTCGCCAAGGAGGATCTGTATCCCGGCAGCGGGTTCCGCATGTCCGACGACCTGCTCGAGGAATACACCAGGCAGTATATCGAAGCCCAGCAGGTGCCGGAAGTCACCTTCGCCTGGCAGGGCGGAGAGCCCACCCTCATGGGCCTCGAATTCTTCCAAAAGGCCGTCGAGTTCCAGAAGAAATTCCAGAAACCCGACACGCGTATCTACAACTCCCTGCAGACCAACGGCACGCTCCTCGACGCGGACTGGTGCCGTTTCTTCCACGAGAACGACTTCCTGATCGGCCTGAGCCTCGACGGCCCCAAAGCGCTGCACGACGCCTACCGGGTGGGCAAGGGCGGCAAGCCGACCTTCTACGCGGTGATGGGCGCGGCGGAGATGATGCAGGATCATGAGGTCGAGTTCAACATCCTGACCACGGTGCACGCCGCGAATGCGGAGCATCCCAGGGAAGTCTACCGCTTCATGCGGGACGTGGTGAAGACGCGGTTCCTGCAGTTCATACCTATCGTGGAGCGGGACAACGACACCGGGTACCAGGAAGGCACCGAGGTGACGAAGCGGTCGGTGACGGGGAAGCAGTACGGCCGGTTCCTGATCCGGATTTTCGACGAATGGGTGCGCCGGGACGTGGGGAAAATGTACGTGCAGATCTTCGACGTGTCGCTCGCCGCCTGGTCCGGCCAGAGCCCGGGGCTGTGCATTTTCATGGAGACCTGCGGCGATGCCCTGGCCCTGGAGCACAACGGGGATCTCTACGCCTGCGACCACTACGTCGAACCGGACTACTTGCTGGGCAACATCACCGAGATTCCCATGATGGAGATGGTCCAGTCCGAGCAGCAACGGGCCTTCGGGCAGGCCAAGCTGGACACGCTGCCGCAGTACTGCCTGTCATGCGACGTGCGATTCATCTGCAACGGGGGATGTCCGAAGAACCGCATCATCACGACGCCCGACGGCGAACCGGGCCTGAACTACCTTTGCGAGGGGTACAAGGCCTTCTTCCACCACATCGACGGCCCCATGCGGTTCATGGCCAACGAACTGCGCCATAGGCGGGCCCCCGCCAACGTGATGACGTACATCCGCCGGCAGGAAGCCGAGCTCAGAAGGCAGAAGGCATTCAAATCGGTGGGGAGAAACGACCCCTGTCCGTGCGGAAGCGGCCTGAAGTACAAGCGGTGCCACGGCAGGTAGGCCGGTGCGACCCCGCGCATTCACCTGAATCACATCGATCCGCAGACCACGGGCGCGCCGCGTACCGGCGGTCCACCCGCTGCGCACCGCACCTGCGAACCTCACATATAGTAGCCGCGTTCCACCGCGAGGGTGAGGGACAGTTCGATGTCCGAGATCGCCCTGGACATGGCCTGGCCGATGAGGTCCAGCTTGCGCACCTGATCGATGCGATCGGAGGCCTGGGCGAGTTCCCGCGCAGACAGGATCTCTTTGAAGAGGTTGCACGCGTGGGCGAGGTTGATGATCACGACGTCGCGCGGGCTGGGAATCATATCGCTGAACAGCACTTCCATGATGCGTAGCTTGACTTCACGCTCGGCCGTTCCATCGATGATCGGATAGCGCCGCGACCGGAATACCCACAGGAACTGGCCTTCTTCCTTTTTCAGGATTCCCCGTTCGACGAGCCGGTCGATGGCCGTCTCCCGGATGTCTTCGGCGCGGTCGACGACGTGCTCGATCCAGTACCGCGCCCCGTGCGTTTCGGATGACGCCGCGATATCCGCCAGCACGGGGTCGAGAAGATTGTCTCCCAGGGGTTTCGAGTCCACGAGGACCAGCTTGTCGACATCAGTATCGATTCGGTTTTCGAGGGCGAGGTCCATCAACACTCCGCCGGCGAGACCGTATCGTAGCAGACGGTCGGGCACGCCCACGAATTTCCCGTCGTCGTCGAGCATGAGCAGCAGGATCTCTTCCGCGAATCTTAACATCATTTCTCCCCGGTCGTAGTTCGAGTTTCGTGTGTGCCGCTGGTGTCCCCGCCATCCGGAGGATTTCGCATGAGATTACAACCAGCCACCGTTTATTTTACAATATGAAACTATAAATACGTGTCCGATTTCGTGCCCGGTGTCAAGGGAATAAAGTGACTCCGGAAGCCGGGGGCTCGATTCAGAAATGACGCGCCAGTTCCACGCCCCAGTAAGGCGGTTCGTTGACGAATCCGGTCAGGTTGTTGAAATCGATTCCGCCGGTAAGCGATACGTCATCGAAGATGTTTCGGCCGACCAGGGAGATCTCCGTCCCGCTGTTCCCCACCAGATAGGAGAGGCGCACGCCGCATTCCAGCAGCCGGTCGTCCTGGAATTCCACGGATTCGTAGAGAAAGAAGCGTACGGCGCTACGGTAGGCCAGGTCGGCGGAGGCAACGAGGAAGGACCCGCCCGGAAGGGCCACCGGATAGCGCAGGGCCGCATCCGCGATCCATCGAGGCGCCTGGGGCAACCCGTTGCCGTCGATCAGGACCGTACCGGGCTCGGGGCCTGGTGGATCCAGCACGGTGCACGGCGCGCCGCAGGGCTGCACGGCGAGTTCCCAGTCGTCGATACGGGTATGATTGTAGCTCAGACCGCCCGTGATCTGCATCCCGCCCGGCGGCGCGAGGGCTACCTCCGCTTCGAACCCCCGCCCCAGGGTTCTGTCCGCGTTGACCAGCCGGTTGAAGTTGGTCTCGCCGCCGACGGCCGTGAGTTGCTGGTTCCGCAGCCGGTAGTGGAAGGCGGACAGGTCGAGGTGGAGCCGACCGTCCCACAGGCGCATTTTGGCCCCGCCTTCGATGGAGTGTATCGTTTCCGTCCCGGCGATGGAAACCTCGTCGCCGAAGAGCAGGCGGCCCTGGATGCTCGGTGCGCGGAACCCCCGGGCGGCGCGCAGGTAGGTCTGGACGCGGGGCGACGCGGCATATCGCATGCTCAGGTCGCCGCTCCATGCGTTGTCGGTCGGATTGCGCCGGATGGGTCCGATCATGACGGCGCCGGTGACCGCGGGCGCTTCGTCCCGCCAGGCCGTGTAGTCCTTCTCGTCGCGGGAAAACCTGAGTCCCCCGGCGATTTCCAGCGCGTCTCCCAGGTGCAGGGTGGACGCGAGGAACGCGGCCCACGCCTCGGCCTCCTGGTGCTGACGCGTGAATCCGTCGGAGGTCCCGCCAGATAGCGTATCGTAGTTGAAATCTTCAATGTCCACCGATTCATTCAAGTAGTACAGGCCGACCTGGTAGTCCAGGGGCCGGTGTTCCTGGCTCACAAGGCGTACTTCCTGGCTGATCTGGCGCAGGGACGGGATGCCCCCTGCCGTCTCGGAGGGGAAGGGTATCTCCCCCGGTCCGCTGGGTGGGCTGAATACCGCGCGGTAGCCGCCGTCGATATCGCCGCGGGAGAAGCTCTCCAGCCGATCCATGCCGGTCAGGGACACGAGTTGGAGCCGGTCCATCTGGTACCTGAGTTCTATGGCCATGCCGTGGGCGCGCAGTTCCTGGCTGTTGCGTCCGTCGATTGCGATACGGTCCCGGGAGAATCCATTCACCAGGCCGCCGCGGCCGGGTTCGATGACGTTGGCGCGGAACGCCCGCGCGGAGCCGTCCAGGTCGCGGGCATGGAGCTTGACCAGCGTCTCGAAATCCGGCGAGGGCTTCCAGCTCAACTGGAGGCGGCCAGCCAGTTCCCGGAATCCGCCAAGGGCTTCTTTCGGACCGTCATATTCGTTTTCCACCCAGTCGTCCCGCCGCTGCAGCAGCACCGAGAGCCGCGCCGAGAGGCCGGAGGATCCGAGCGGTCCCGATACCGCTCCCTCGAAAACGGCGCTGTTGTAGCGTCCGTAACCCAGGCGGCCGAACCCTTCGAGCGCTTCGGTCGGCCGCGCCGATTCCAGCTTGATGATTCCCGCTGGCGTGTTCCGGCCGAACAGGGTCCCCTGGGGGCCGCGCAATACCTCGATCCGGTCCAGGTCGAAGGCGGGATAGCCCTTCAGCATGACGTTTTCCAGCACGATGCCGTCGAACACCACGGAAACGGGTTGCGAGGCGTTCAGGTCGAAGTCCGTGTTGCCGAGGCCCCGTATGTAGATACGCGGAAAAACCCGGCCGTAGGAGGACTCCATCTGCAGGCTGGGCACCCGGTTCGAAAGGAACCGCAGGTCCATGCCTGATGCGCGAAGGGCGGTGGACTTCGCTTCCTGTATCGTGGACAGGGACAGCGGGACTTCGAAGGCGGGCTGCGCACGCTTGCGCGCCGTGACCACGACTTCCTCCATCACGAAGACGGGATCGTCGGCCGGGGTCGTGCTTTCCGGGCCTGCCTGTTCGGGTTGCGCAGGAGATCCGGACCGGGCTGGATCTTCCAGGTCAGAGGGCTCGACGGACGGATCCGGGTCTTCAACCGCCGGACGGTTCTCCTGCGCGGTGGCCACGCTGGCGGTGAGCAGGAGGGCCAGGCAAAGGACCGTCCGCAGTCCGGCGGAAACGCCCGGGTCCGTTGCACGCGGCCGGGCAGCGCTATGGAAAGGAAACAGGATGCCGGTATGCATGGTGTTCGCTCCGGGAGGATCCCTTAACTGCAGATGCGCCGATGCCAGGTGCGAATGCCCGGAAATCAGGCGGATTATCCGGCACGCGTATCGGAACCGGACTGAGAATCTGGATGGATCGATACGTCCTGTCAAGCCCAACGACCAGGACAGGATACGGCAGCTCCGGCGGGTTTACCAACACCAAAAAAAACGGGCGCCGGAACAACTTGCTCCGGCGCCCGCGTCGTTTCGTCCGGGATTGATGCCGCTTTACTGCTTTACGACGTTTGCGGCCTGGAATCCCTTGGGCCCTTCCGTGATATCGAACTCTACCGCATCACCTTCCGACAGGGACTTGAAACCCTCTCCCTGGATCGCGGAGTAGTGTACGAAGACGTCATCGCCACCATCGTGCTCGATAAAACCGTAGCCCTTGTGGTCGTTGAACCACTTTACTTTACCGACTGCCAATATTGCTCACCACCTTTCAGGCATGTATAGATACATCTACAACGAAGTCCCTGTTCGACTTGCAACCCGCATATAGAAAAACGGCAGGACCTTTAGTTCTGATCCGTGCCGCATCGTCTTGTGTATTATACGATCATGCAGGAGACAGAGACAAATCCTGATAAGCAATAAACATCATTAATCAGGTAAAGTCAACAATTTTTTATTGTCACGCAGATTGTAGCGACAGATCGATCATCCTCCGGTTCGTCTGCCTGCTTAGCCATCCCCCTTGCTTACCCTCGCCTCCATCAGCAGCCAGGCATCGGGGTCGACCAGCACTTCACCGGGTGCTCCGTCCAGTTTGAAGCGGAATGCTTGCGACCGGTCACGAAACTCGGCCCGCCGGCGTTCCTGCCGGTCTCCCGCCACGAAGGCGAGGGTTACGGGCAGTCTGAAAGGCTCCTGAGGCTGCGTCTGAGTCAGGTGTAAAGATACCTCCCCGCGTCGATCGTCCCAGGACCAGGTCACCTCGACCACGGGATGGCCCGCACGGTAGATCCACTGGTCGAAGAACCACCCAAGGTCTTCCCCGAGCCGGGTTTCCATGACGGACTGGAAATCCCGGGTCAGCACGGTCTGGTCGCGGAACCTGGCGTAGAAGTCCCGAATGCCCGCGAAGAAGGCCTGGTCGCCCATCAGGCCCCTGAGCATGTGGAGCACCAGCCCGCCCTTGCTGTAGTTGTAAGCGTTCAGCAGGTCGAACAGGTCGATGATACCCGGATTGAAGATGGGGGCCGGCGCACGGCGATTCGCGCTGAAATACCGGGATCGGCTCCGGGCCAGCATTTCCTGAAACCGCTCGTCGCCGTCGGATTCTTCGAAGAACACGGCGCCGAAGTAGGTGGCGAACCCTTCACTGAGCCACAGGTGGTGCCAGTCGGACTCGGTCACCGAGTCGCCGAACCACTGGTGGACGATCTCGTGGGCGACCACGGCTTCGTTCCGTTTGGTGCCCGTTATGCTGTGTTCCGAAAAGAAGATGGCGCTGGCGTTCTCCATGCCGCCGAACCGGGTGGAAGACTGCACCAGCGCGAGTTTCGCATAGGGATAGGGCCCGAACAGGCCGGTGTAGAAGGCCAGCATGTCCGTGGAACGGGCAAAATCATTGGTTCCCGCGTCCCGGTCGCCGGGAAACAGGTAGTACGAAACGGGGATCCCCCGCCAGGACCCCGCCCGAACGATGGAAAAACGGGCCGCGCCGACCACCATGCAGTAGGTGGGTATGGGCGCTTCGGTCTTCCAGTGCGTTCGCTTGCGTTGCGGCGAGACGGCCGTCGTCTCCACCATGCGGCCGTTGGCCACGACGTCGAATGCCGCGGGCGCGGTGACGATGAATTCGACCGTGGCCTTGTCATAGGGGTGGTCCACCCCGGGGAACCAGTGGCGCGCCCGGTTCGGCCAGTTGTCCGCGAAGACCGACCGGTCGCCGAACTTGTTCGGCTGAATGAACAGACCGTCCACGGGTTCCCCGCGATACGAGACGATCACCGTGACCGTGTCGCCCTCCGCGTAGCTTTCCTCGAATGTTATGCTCAGCCGGTTGTCGCGGTGTGCGAAAGACGCGTTTCTTCCGCCGACCGTAACCCGGTCCACGGTGAGGGGGCCCAGGTCGAGAGGCAGGACGTCCCGGCCGCCGGCCAGCATCTCAGCCAGGATCGTGGTCTCGCCCTGAATGGTTCGGCCTGTTTCGCCGATCTCCAGTTGGATCCGGTAGTGGAGGATATCCACGTCATCCATGCGGGGGTAGCCGTCATTGGCCAGGGCCGCGCCGGGCGTCAGGCCCAGGACGAGCAGCAACGCCTTCGGAGTGAGGCTGCGGACGAGCAGCGCAACCTTAGGAGTGCGGCCGAAGACGAGCAGCGCCGTCGCGACGGTCCACTTGCTGATCCACTTCTTCACGTGGTGTTCCTCCTTGACACGTTCCTCGGTTCGTCCCATATATTCTCAGCACAAACCCACCCAAACCGACAGGATGGATGGTCATGGTCCGGCTGACCGACGACGACATCCGGTTTTTCGTACGCGAAGGCTACCTGGTCAAGCGCGGCGTCCTGGATCCCGATCTGATGGCCCGGGGCAGGGAACGCATGTGGAGCAACCTGCCGACGCCCCTTGAGCGCGAAAAACCGGAAACCTGGATCGGTCCATTCCCGGAGCCGGTGGACGACGGTTCGTCCCATCGCCATCAGTACATGTGGAAGTACCGCCAACCGGGCGATGAGGACTGGATGGTACGCCTCCTCGCCACCGATCCTTCCGTGATGGGCATGGCGGAACAGATGCTCGGTGAGGGCAAGCTGGTCGTGCCGGACCGGATCCGCGGTATTTACTGCGTCCTGCCCGAAGGCGATGCACCGTCCCGTCCCATGGGTTGCCACGTGGACGCCCATCCCTTTCACCTCGGCGTCGTAGGGTACATCGACGACGTGGATCCCGGAGGCGGAGGATTCACCGTCTGGCCAGGCAGCCACCGGATTTTCTACCGGGATTTCACGCGGCGCTACGTTTTCGACAAGACGCCTGAATACCTGGCCCACAAGGACGAGGTGAGCCAGATGCCCCCCATGGACTGCCACGGCAATGCCGGAGACATCGTGTTCTGGCACCACCGCATGGGCCATTCCGTCGGCCACAACCGGACCGGCCGGATCCGCCAGGCGGTCCTTTACGACTACAAGCGGGCGGACCTGGACGAGAACGCGCCTCCCGGCGACGACATGTGGGTGGACTGGCCCGGCGTCCGTGCCGTTTTAGCACCATGACATGTGGTTAGACTGGCCCGGCGTCCGCGCGTTACACCTCTCCGGATGCTCTACTCGAAATAACGGCCCACGATTGGCCTCAGCTTCTCCAGTGTGCCGGCGGGCACGGAGTCGCGGTCGGAAACGATGGCGTTGGCCAGCGCGTTGTGACAGCGGCACGTTTTGTCCAGCGGAATGGCCGGCACGACGTGGCGGACGACGTGGCGCGCGTGTTCCACGTTCGCGTGCAGGTTTTCGATGATCATGTCGACGGTTACGGAATCGTGTTTCTCGTGCCAGCAGTCGTAGTCGGTCGAACACGCGATGGCGGCGTAGCAGATCTCCGCCTCCCGGGCGAGCTTGGCCTCCGGCGCCGCCGTCATTCCGATGACCGAAAAACCCCAGCCCCGGTAGACGTTCGACTCCGCCCTGGTCGAGAACTGCGGTCCTTCCATGCAGAGATAGGTACCGCCGTCATGCACGGTCAGCCCCGTCGATTCAGCGCCGGCGACGAGCAGTTCACGCAACGGTCCACAGAACGGCTCGGCGAGTCCCACGTGCACCACGAGGCCGTCGCCGAAGAAGCTGGTCGTGCGGTGCCGGGTATGATCGTACAACTGGTCCGGTATGACGAAGTCTCGCGGCCGGATGTCTTCCTGGAGGCTGCCCACGGCGCTTACCGAGATGATCCACCGGACGCCCAGTGTCTTCAGCGCGAAGATGTTCGCCCGTACGTTGATTTCCGACGGCCCCAGGCGATGGCCCCGGTCGTGGCGGGCCAGGAACGCCACGCGCCGGCCCTCGAGGGTGCCGGTCACGATGGCGTCGCTGGGGTCGCCGAAGGGGGTTTCGGGCCGGACCTCCTCGAGATCCGTAAGCCCCGCCATATCGTAGAACCCTGTGCCGCCGATGACCGCGATCTGTGCTTCGGGCATTGCCGTGTTCACTTTACGTGTTCCGTTGTAGGTCGTCGCAATGTCCGGGGTGGTGCCGCCCCAGACCAGGACCAAGCGTTGATCCCGGTCCGCGATCGTCAGGATTGGCATGTCGCCCGGGCAGGATAAGATGAAAAAGCGCCCGGCGGGACGTCAAGGAACATCTTCGGATGGATGCTCCATATAGGTGTTCCACGGGTACGGGCGCAGGCCGGTGACCGTTCGGGAATCCGCTTTGCACTTGACGTCTTTCCCCTGACTGATCATATTAAGTGTACACTTCAAGGAGGAGTCATGAAAGCATCTATTCTCGATCTGCGACGCCGAATGAGAGACGTTCTGCGCGCGCTAGACCGGAACGAATCGGTTACCATTTATTACCGTGGCAAGGAAAAGGCTGTTCTTTCTCCCAGCCGGCATCGAACGAATAAATCCATAAAAGACCATGAGGCGTTCGGGATGTGGCGAGATCGAAAGGATACAACAGACGTCGATGCTTACGTACGCAATCTGAGAAAAGGCCGTTTGGATGATTTTTGATACCGACGTGATGATCTGGGTTTTCAGGGGCCATGAAGGCGCTGCGCAACTCGTCGAAGATGCGGATGACCGCCGGATATCATTGGTTACCTACATGGAGTTCATCCAAGGTGTCAGAAACCGGCAGGAATTGAAGAATATAAAGAACCTGCTCAATGACCTCGCCTTTCTGACCTTGCCCCTCACCGAAAACATCGGACACAGAGCGTCCGTCTACATGGAAGAATACACGCTCAAGACGGCGTTGTACCTGGCCGATGCGCTGATTGCGGCAACCGCCGTCGAACATCATTTGACCCTCTGTACGGCCAATCAAAAACACTACCGGGAAATCAACGACCTCAATTTTAAAACCTTTCGTTCCTGACGGTGTTTGCCACGGCCGATTCCCCGGCATCGCCGGTTATGACCTGTCGCGCAAAAACACCAATCCGAAGCACGCGCAAGGGCCTCGCAAATAAAAACGATTAGTCCTTGACAACGCCCCCCGGCGGTTTATCTTGATCGGCGAGTTCAAGGATAGATGTACCAGGAAGCCGCGTTTCGTCGACCGATCTGTCCGTACATCCTGTAATTCGGTTCAATGTCATACCTTCCACTGATCCTGCTCGTAATCCTCGTACTGATCGTCGCGGCCGTAATCGTTACCCTTTCCTCTTTCATCGGCAGAAAAAAGACCAGCGCATCCAAGCTCGCCTCTTACGAATGCGGCGTTCCGCTGAAGGATTCCGCGCGGAAGAACTTTTCCGTCAAGTTCTACCTGATCGCCATACTTTTCATCCTTTTCGACGTGGAGATCATTTACCTCTACCCATGGGCCGTCGTTTATGGCGATCTTCAGTTATACGGCGCCGCGGCCATGGGGGTGTTCTTCCTCCTGCTCGTCATCGGATTCCTGTACGAATGGAAACGGGGTGCCCTGGAATGGGATTAGAAGACCAGCTGCAGGAAAACGTCATGACCACCAAGGTCGACGCGGTGGTGGGCTGGGCGCGGAAGAACTCGCTCTGGCCGATGCCCTTCGGCACCGCGTGCTGCGCCATCGAGCTCATGGCGACCCTGGCGTCCCGCTTCGACCTGGCCCGCTTCGGGGCCGAAGCCATCCGGTTTTCACCACGGCAGTCCGACCTGCTGATCGTTTCGGGGCGGGTATCCATCAAGATGATGCCCGTGCTGAAGAAGATCTACGACCAGATGCCGGAGCCCAAGTGGGTCATCTCCATGGGGGCCTGCGCCTCCTCCGGCGGCGTATTCAATACCTACACCCTGGTGCAGGGCGTGGATCAGTACATCCCGGTGGACGTGTATATCCCCGGCTGTCCACCCAGGCCCGAAAACGTGATCCAGGCGTTGATGAAGATCCAGGAGAAAGTAGCCCAGGCTAAAGCGAACTGATGAACAGAAAAACTATCGCAGAGCTTCTGCTCGACATCAAAGCCGTCACCATCAACGTCGAAGCGCCCTACCATTACAGTTCCGGTATCATCTCCCCGATATATTGCGATAACAGGTTGATCATATCCTGCCTGGAAGAACGCAAGGCGATCATCGATACGTTTCTCGAGATCATCGACACCCTCGACACTGCCCCGGATGTCATCGCAGGCACGGCGACGGCCGCCATTCCCTTCGCCGCATGGGTTTCCAACCGGCTGGACCTTCCGATGGTCTACGCGCGGTCGGGCCAGAAGGGATACGGCAAGGAACACCGGGTCGAGGGCACCCTGGCCGCCGGCCAGAAGGTGCTGTTCACCGAGGACCTGGTCACCACGGGAGGGGGCGTCTTGAAGGCCGTCGAAGACGTGATCAAGTTCGACGTGGACGTAATCGGCGTGGTCACCGTATTCGAATACGGCCTGCCCGCCGCCACAGAGGGGTTCGGGAAAGCCGGCCTGCCGAAATGGAGCATGGCGGATTTCGTGACCGTCCTGGACGTCATGAGCGAACGGGGCGAGCTTTCGGACGACGACCGGGAGATCGCCATGGACTGGCAGTCGGATCCGCGCGGCTGGGGCGGCAAGATGGGGTTCGAGTAAATGGGGGACGAAGTGGAAAACCAGGAGGAACGCCAGACCGAAGGCGTTGGCCGGCCTGTAGCTGACCCGGGCGCGGTCACGACGCGCATCCGGGCCCGGTTCGGCGACGCGTCGGTCAGCACCGGCAACGCGGTGGGTTGCGAAAGCGTCATCGCGGAGCGGGATGCGCTTCTTCCGTTCATGACCTTCCTTAGAGACGATCCGGAACTGTCCTTCGATTATCTCGTCGACGTGACCGCCGTGGACCGCCTGCTGCTGGACGAGGAAATCCGGTTCGCCGTGGTGTACCAGTTGTATGCCTACAAACACAACCGCCGTTTCAGCGTCAGTGTGCCCGTTCCGGAAGCGGACCCCCGGATCGGTTCGGTGGTGTCCGTCTGGCCGGGCGCCAACTGGCTGGAGCGGGAAGCGTACGACATGTACGGGATCGTCTTCGAAGGCCATCCCGACCTGCGCCGGATCCTGATGCCCGACGATTTCGGCTCCTACCCCTTGAGAAAGGACTATCCCCTGCACGGTAAGGGGGAACGGGACAACTTCGTTTTCTAGCGCTCATTGATTTCGCCGGCTGTGCCGGTCCGCCTGGGTCGCCCAGACCGTACCATCGGAAGCACGCACCGTGAATACCACACCGATCGACAAGCTCGCAGAGACGGACCTCGAGGAAATCCGCAACGAACGGGTGTCTTTCGAGCGTACGCCCGACATGCCGACCGAGCATATGATCCTCAATTTCGGTCCCCAGCACCCGGCGACCCACGGGACGTTGCACATGGTGCTGGAATTGGACGGGGAAAAGGTCGCGGGCGCCACGCCGCATCTCGGCTACCTGCACACCGGTTTCGAAAAACTGGGCGAGTACAAAAGCTACAACCAGTTCGTCACGCTGACCGACCGGATGAACTACCTGTCTCCCCTGTGCAACAACATCGGCTATACCCACGCGGTCGAGAAGCTGATGGACATCGAAATCACGCCGCGCTGCCGGAATATCCGGGTCGCCCTGGCCGAACTCTCCCGCCTTGCCGACCACCTGCTGTGCATCGGCACGGCCGCCCTCGATATCGGGGCCTTCACCGCCTTCCTGTACGGGTTCCGGGCGCGGGAAGTGCTGTACGATCTGTTCGAGGCGGTGTGCGGCACGCGGCTGACCACCAGCTACACCCGCGTGGGCGGTCTCCTGCGCGATGTGCCGGAGAACTTCGCGGAGATGGCCCGGGAATCCGTGGAGGAGACCCTGCGGGCCACCGCGGAAATCGACCGGCTCCTGACGCACAACCGCATCTGGCGCGACCGGACCGAAGGCGTGGGCGTCCTGTCTTCCGGGGATGCCGTGGCCTGGGGCGCCACGGGACCGGTGCTCAGGGCTTCCGGCGTCGACTGGGACATTCGGAAGAACGAGCCGTACCTCGGGTACGAAGCCTACGATTTCGACATCCCGATCGGCCGCAACGGGGACGTGTACGACCGCTATCTCGTCCGGATGGAGGAGATCAGGCAGAGCGCGAAGATCGTCCGCCAGGCCGTGGAGGACCTGCCTTCCGGGCCCGTGAACGCCGACGAGGAGCACGCGGTGCTGCCCGAGAAATCGGAAGTGTACGAATCCATGGAATCGCTGATCTACCATTTCAAGATGACCATGGAAGGACACGGGCCGACGCCGCCGGTGGGCGAGGTGTACGCCGCCACCGAGGCGCCGAACGGCGAACTCGGGTTTTTCATCGTCAGCGACGGCAGCCGGGAACCTTACCGGATCCGCGTGCGTCCGCCGTCATTCGTGAACTTTTCCATGTTCCCCATGTTGATCAGGGGGCATATGCTATCGGACGTGGTGGCGATTCTGGGCAGCCTGAACGTCATCGCCGGAGAACTGGACCGCTAGTTTGGCGACACCGCTCGAATTCACGGAAGCGGCGCGGGAGCGCGCGGAGAAGATCCTGGACCGCTACCCTGAAGAATACAGGAAATCGGCCGTCGTGCCGCTCCTCCATCTCGCGCAGGAAGAATGGGGGTACGTCTCCCCCGAGGCCATGGCCTGCGTGGCCCGGTTGATCGGCTGTTCGCCCGTCAAGGTCGCGGAGATCGCGACGTTCTATCCCATGTTCAACAGGGAACCCGTGGGCGAGCACGTGCTGGCGGTATGCCACACGCTGCCCTGCGCGCTGACCGGCTGCGGAAGTGTTTTCGATCACCTGTCGGAAAAACTCGGCGTAGGACTGGGCGAGACCACGGAGGACGGCCGGTTCACGCTGAGGAAGTCGGAATGCCTCGCGGCCTGCGATCGGGGTCCCGTGCTCCTG
The DNA here is from genome assembly GCA_965207085.1 of bacterium. Taxonomy (GTDB): domain Bacteria; phylum JAAXHH01; class JAAXHH01; order JAAXHH01; family JAAXHH01; genus JAAXHH01. Next base: position 2,749,425 of record CBDBLQ010000002.1, read on the forward strand.
GTCAACCGGCGCCTGCACACCCACGTTTCCCCGGAGAGGGTCGACGAGATTCTCGCGGAACTCGACAAAGGATAGGGTAATGGCCGCACCGCTCGAAATCTTGACGGCGGATCTCCCGGCGGGAGCCGATCCCGGCGACATCGACGCCTACATGTCCGGCGGCGGTTACGGCGCGGTACGGAAGGCGCTTAAGTCCATGAGCCAGGCAGAGCTGATCGAGGAGATTAACGCCTCGGGGATAAAAGGCCGCGGCGGGGCCGGGTTCTCGACGGGCATGAAGTGGAACCTGTGCGCCGACCGGTTTCCCCGGTACCTGTGCGCCAACGCCGACGAAAGCGAACCGGGCAGCTTCAAGGACCGTCTCCTGCTGGAATCGAAGCCCCACCAGATCATCGAAGGCATGATCATCACCAGCTACGCACTGGGCATCAACCTGGGCTACATCTATATCCGGGGCGAGTTCTTCCAGATCATCGACCAGATGGAAGCCGCGCTGGCGGACGCCCGGAAACACGGCTTTCTCGGCGCCGATATCCTGGACACGGGCTACGACCTCGAACTGTACGTCCATCCGGGCGCGGGGGCCTACATCTGCGGAGAAGAGACGGGCCTGATCGAATCACTCGAGGGCAACCGCCCCTACCCCCGGCTGAAGCCACCGTATTTCCCCGCCGCCATCGGGCTCTGGGGTCAGCCCACGATCGTCAACAACGTGGAGACCATGGCCCAGATCGCCACCATCGTCGAGATGGGCGCGGAAGCCTACAAGACCATCGGCTCGGAGGAGGATACGACCGGTCCGCGGCTCTTCGGCCTGTGCGGCCACGTGAAGAAACCCGGCATCTACGAGTACGACTCCGATGTCACGCTGCGGGAGCTGATCTACGACGCGGCCGACGGCATCCGGGACGGCAATCGACTGAAAGGCGTCATTCCGGGCGGCATTTCGGCGCCGATCCTGACGCCGGAAGAGATCGACACGCCCATGGGCTTCGGCGCCCTGGGCAAGCTGGGGTCCATGGGCGGTACCGGCGGGATCATCGTGATGGACGAGACCACCAGCATGGTGGACGCCCTGCTCAACGCGTCTTCCTTCGCCGCCCACGAGTCCTGCGGCCAGTGCACGCCCTGCCGCGAGGGAGTGCCGTGGATGAACGACATCCTTCGGCGCATCCGCAACGGCCAGGGCAGGGACGAGGACCTGGACCTGCTGCTTGACGTCTGCAAGCAGATTCACGGCCACACCGTCTGTGTCTTCGGCCAGGCGCCGGGCGTCTGGCCCGTGCGCACCATTCTCATCAAGTACTGGCCCGAGTTCAGGGCCTGCATCGAACGGAAGGAACTGGTCGTCCTGCCCCTGGAGGAATCCTATCTGCGGCCCGACCAGTACGAACACATTCCCCCCGTACCCGGCAATTTCCGGCTGAAGACCGACGAAGCCGATGCCGCCGGATGAGCAAACCATGGCAACCATTACCATAGACGAACAGCAATACACCGTGGACGAAGGCCGCAACCTGATCGACGCGGCGGCGGACCTGGGCATCGACATCCCCCATTTCTGCTATCACCCCGGTCTGGCACCGGACGGCAACTGCCGGATGTGCCTGACCGAGATGGAGATCCGGCCCGGGCAGTTCGGTATCGTCACCTCGTGCACGATCCGGATCAAGGACGGGATGAACTTCAGGTTCGATTCCCCGGCGGTGCTGGACAACCGCAAGGGGATCATGGAGTTCCTGCTCATCAACCACCCCCTGGACTGTCCCTGGTGCGACCAGGCCGGGGAGTGCAAGCTGCAGGACCATTCCTTCGACCACGGCCGGGGCCACAGCCGGTTCGTCGAGACCAAGCGCGTCCCGCCGAAGAAGGACCTCGGACCGCACATCACGCTGTACACCACGCGCTGCATCCTGTGCCAGCGCTGCACCCGGTTCTGCGACGAGATCTCGGGCACGTCGGAACTCGGCGTCGTCCAGATGGGCGGCAAGTCCGAGATCGCGACCTTCGAAGGCGTTCCGCTGGACAACAAGATGTCGGCGAACGTGGCGGACATCTGTCCCGTGGGCGCCCTGGTCACCAAGGACTTCCTCTACAAGCCCCGCATCTGGCATTACGACAAAGTGGACACCGTCTGTCCGGGATGCGCCGCGGGGTGCAACACCACGCTGGAAGTCATGCACCAGAAGATCTACCGCACCCGTCCCCGGCACAACGAGGAAGTCAACGGGTACTGGATGTGCGATGAAGGCCGGTTCTGTTACCACGGCTGGCAGGACGCGGACCGGCTGACGGCGCCGCTGAAGCGAGTGGACGGTGAACTCGGGCAGGCCACCTGGCCCGATGCCATGGACGCGGCCGTCAGCGGCATCCAGGCCGTCCTGGCGGGCGAAGGAGGCGCTGCCATGGGGGTGGTCGGATCGTCCATGGCAACCAACGAGGAGAACTACGTGCTGCGCAAACTGGGCGCGGAGGCCTTCGGGTCGACGCGGACCGGCCTCGACCGCAAGCCCGATGGAGAAGCGTGGACGTCGAAAAGCGGATTCCGCATCGACGCGGACAAGACGCCCAACACCCGGGGCGCCCGTGACATGCTCGGCGCCGGCTCGCTGGACGATCTCCTGCAGGGAATCGACGACGGCTCGATACGGGGGCTTTACGTGTTGGGCGGCGACATCGGTCGGACCCTTTCCCCCGAGCAGACCGACGCCTTCCGCAAGCTCGAATTCCTGGTGGTGCACGACGTGCATCGTTCCAACCTCGCCGAACTGGCCGACGTGGTCTTCCCCGGGGCGATTCCCTTCGAGAAGAACGGAACCATGACAAACGCGCAGGGCCGCGTGCAGCGGCTGAGCCCCGCCTTTCCTCCACCCGGCGGTGCGCGGGAGGACGGTGCGATTCTCCGGTACGTGGGACAGCGCATGGGCGTCGACCTGGGCGGGATGGACCCCGCCGGCGTCCTGGAGGAAATCGCCGGAAACGTGGATGGATACGCGGGACTCACCTATGGCCTGATCGGCGATCAGGGCGCCATGACGGGCGGCGAAGGGCCGTCCGAGGCCGCGGGAGGCTAGTGGATTGGTCGTGGACCCCATGATCCTGGAAGGCGCCATCGCCTTGGTGAAAATCGGCATCCTGCTGGGGGTGGTGTTCACCACCGTTGCCTACCTCACCTTCATGGAACGCCGGGTAAGCGCCCTGATCCAGGACCGGCTCGGTCCCAACCGCGTCGGTCCCATGGGGCTGCTGCAGCCGCTGGCCGACGGCATCAAGTTCATGTGGAAGGAAGAGTTCATCCCGGCAAGCGCCGACAGAAAGCTCTTCGCCGTCGCGCCGGCCCTGATCCTCGTGCCGGCCCTGCTGATCTTCGCCGTGATCCCCGTGGGCGGCGAAGTGACCATCCCCGCCTTCACCCTGTTCGGCCTGCAGATCCAGGAGACGACGACCACGTTGCAGATCATCGATCTGAACGTCGGCATCCTGTACATCCTGGGCATGACCTCCATTGCGGTGTACGGAATCGCCCTGGGCGGATGGAGCGCCAACAACAAGTTCACCCTGCTGGGCGGGATCCGGTCGTCGGCGCAGATGATCAGCTACGAACTGTCGCTGGGCCTGTCCATCGTCGGCATCCTCATGCTCACGGGGTCGCTCCAGATGAGCAAGATCGTCGCCGCCCAGGATACCTTCTTCGACTGGTTCATCTTCCGCCAGCCGCTGGCCTTCCTGATCTTCGTCATCGCGGCCTTCGCCGAGAACAACCGCCTGCCCTTCGACCTGGTGGAGTGCGAGCAGGAACTCGTCGGCGGATACCACACGGAATACAGCAGCATGCGTTTTTCCATGTTCATGATATCGGAATACGCCAGCATGATCGCGGCCTCCGCCCTGATGGCGACCCTCTTCTTCGGCGGGTGGCACATGCCCTTCGAGGACCAGGTCGGTCCGGGACTGGTAACTTTTTACCAGGTGGCCGGGTTCCTGATCAAGACGGGATTCTTCCTCTTCGTCTATATCTGGGTGAGGTGGTCGCTGCCCCGGTTCAGGTACGACCAGCTGATGGCGATCGGATGGAAGGTGCTGCTGCCGCTGGCCCTGTTGAACGTCGTAGTCACCGGTATCTGGATGCTGGTCTGACACGGGAGTGTGATCCATGGCAATCATCGTTGAAGCGCGCAAGATGACTTTGGCGGAGCGGCTGTACCTTCCTGCGGTGATCAAGGGCATGCTCCTGACCCTCGCGCACCTCTTCAAGAAGAAGGTCACCATGCAATACCCGGAGGTGCAGAAGATCCTGCCGCCCGGATACCGCGGCGCCCACCGGCTCAACAAGGACGAGCAGGACCGGATCAAGTGCGTGGCCTGCGAGATGTGCGCCGTTGCCTGTCCCGCCGACTGCATCACCATCGAAGGAATGGAAACGGAATGGAGCGACCGGGAGAAGATCCCCCGCACGTTCCAGATCGACATGCTCCGGTGCATTTTCTGCGGCATGTGCGTGGAGGCCTGTCCCGAAGACGCCATCGACATGACGGACGACATCGAGCTCGTGGCCACGTCGCGGGAAGAGATGATCTGGGACAGGGAACGCCTGCTGAAGAACTACGATGAAACCAGGGACCAGGAGGGCACACTGGGCCAGGTCCTTCGAAAGAGCCGGGAGGCCTTCACACGCCCCCGGGGAGATCAGCTTCCCGACCCGGGCAGTCCGGACCGACCGGGCGGTCATTGAAAGGTCGGGGGCTGCCCCGACGAGATACCATGGAACTCTACTTCTTCCTTTTTTTCGCCATCGTAGCCGTCGCGAGCAGCGTGGCCATGATCCTGCAGCGCAACCCGATCTACTGCGTGCTGCTGCTCATCATGGTCATGATTTCCATCGCCGGCCTGTACCTGATGCTGGACGCCCAGTTCGTCGCGATCATCCAGATCGTCGTGTATGCCGGCGCCATCATGGTCCTCTTCCTCTTCGTCATCATGCTGCTGAACCTGAGCCGCGAGGAGGGCGGGGTATTCCGGATTCAGAAACCGCTGGCCGTCCTCTTGGCCGCGCTGTTGTTCCTGCCGGTGGCGGCCGTGATCATGTCCTATGCGGGCGGCGGAACGATCCCTCCGGCGGATGGCGGCGAAGCCGGATTCGGCGAAGTGGAACAGATCGGAACGTTGTTGTTCACGAAATACCTGCTGCCCGTGGAGATCGCGGCCGTGCTTCTGTTGATCGCCATCGTGGGCGCCGTGGTGCTGACGCGCAAGGGCACCGTTTCCGTGGGCGAGTAAGGGGCTGACCTCGCCGGAATCGACGAACCCATGATCCCTGTCACCTATTACCTGTTCCTGAGTGCCGTGCTCTTCCTGGTCGGCGCGACCGGCGTGCTGGTTCGGCGGAACGCCATCATCGTGCTGATGGGCATCGAGTTGATGCTCAACGGGGCCAATCTTGCTTTCGTGGCCTTCGCCCGGCAATTCGGCATGGCCGACGGCCACATCTACGTGTTCCTGGTGATTACCGTGGCGGCCGCCGAGGTGGCGATCGGCCTGGCCCTGGTGATCCTGCTGTTCCGCAACCGCGGAACGGTCAACATCGACGAGGTCCGGTCCCTGCGCTGGTAGCCGCTCGACCGGCCGGCCTGGACCCTGCGTGAACCCCATGACCGAATCCTTCAGTTACGTCTGGCTGATCCCCTTCCTGCCCCTCCTTGGGGCCTTCATCAACGTATTCTGCAACCGGAACCCCCGCGTAGCCGGGATGATCGCCTGCGCCACGGTGGCTTTGTCCTTCCTGCTCGTACTGGGCGTCTTCTTCCAGCTCGTCGGGCTGCCGGACGGGGAACGTAGCGTCGACGTGGTCGTCTATTCGTGGATCACGACGGGTACCTTCGCGGTGGACGTGGCCTTCCTGGTCGATCCGCTTTCGACGGTCATGATGCTGGTGGTGACGGGCGTTGGCCTGCTGATCCACGTCTATTCCATCGGCTACATGGGCAAGGACACCTGCTGCGTCCGGTATTTCTCCTATCTGAACCTGTTCATGTTCGCCATGCTCATCCTGGTGATGGGCAACAACTTCCTGCTGATGTTCGTAGGCTGGGAAGGGGTCGGGCTCTGTTCCTACCTGCTGATCGGGTTCTGGTGCGAAAGGCGGTCCGCGGCGAACGCGGGCATGAAGGCCTTCGTGGTGAACCGCATCGGCGATTTCGCCTTCATCCTGGGCCTGCTCCTGATCTTCCTGTACGCCGGCTCGCTCACCTATGCCGACGTGTTCGCGGCGGACCCGGCCGTGCTCGCTCCGGTCATCACGGCCGTCACCCTCCTGCTCTTCATCGGGGCCATGGGCAAATCGGCCCAGGTGCCCCTGCACGTCTGGCTGCCGGACGCCATGGAAGGCCCCACACCGGTCAGCGCGCTGATTCACGCGGCCACCATGGTGACCGCGGGGGTGTACATGGTCGCCCGCTGTCACGCGCTCTTCGCGCAGTCCGCCACGGCCATGACGGTCGTGGCCGTCGTCGGTGCGGTTACGGCCATCTTCGCGGCGTGCATCGCCCTGACTCAGTACGATATCAAGCGCGTCCTGGCCTATTCCACCGTGAGCCAACTGGGGTACATGTTCCTGGCCTGCGGCGTCGGCTACTTCACCGCGGGGATCTTCCACCTGGTCACCCACGCGTTCTTCAAGGCACTGCTGTTCATGGGCGCGGGCAGCGTCATACACGCCCTGGAACACGCCCTGGAAAAGGGCAGGGATCCCCAGGACCTCCGCAACATGGGCGGGCTCCGCGATCTCATGCCGGTGACCTACAAGTCCATGCTGCTGGCGACCCTGGCCATCGCGGGGATCGCGCCGTTCGCGGGTTTCTTCAGCAAGGACCTGATCCTGCTGGGCGCCTTCGTCAACGCCCCTGTGCTGTGGTTGGTCGGCCTGGCCACCGGGGCTATGACCGCCTTCTACATGTTCCGGCTGCTGTTCATGACCTTTGGCGGCAAGACCCGGCTAAGCAGGGACGAATCTGAAAAGGTACGCGAGTCGTCCCGCGTCATGACCATACCGCTGGTCCTGCTGGCCGTTCTTTCCACCTTGGGCGGATTCATCGGCATCCCCCACGTGTTCGCGTCGGGCATGGACCGGTTCGGCGGATTCCTGGCGCCGGTGTTCTCCGGGCTGCCGGGGACGCAGGTTCCCTCCGCGAGCGTCGAACTGGTGCTGATGGTCCTGGCCCTGCTGCTGGCCGCGGCCGGAATCTGGGGCGCCTACACCGTGTACATTCGCGGCAACAGGGTTTTCGACCGCCTGGTGCCGCAAGCGCTGTATACGCTTTCGCTGGAGAAGTTCTACGTGGATGAAATCTACGACACCTTCATCGTGGGACCGGTGAGAAAGATCGCCCGTGGATGCTGGCGCATCCTGGATTCCGCGTTCATCGACGGGGGGCTGACCCTGGCCGCGCTCACGGTACGCAGCATGGGGAACGCGATCCGGTATACGCAGACGGGAGTCGTCCAGCACTACGCGCTGATCATGGTCATCGGCGCGCTCGCGGTGTTCGCCTACATCACCGGTTACCTGGGACCGTAACCTGGGACCGCAACCCCGAAGGAACCGAAGGAACTGTACATGACGGAACTGCCTTACCTGTCCCTCATCATCTGGCTGCCGGTCCTGGGCGCCGTCCTGCTCCTCTTCGTCAAAGGGGACACGGCCGCCCGTTGGGCGGGGTTCGGCGTTTCGGCCCTGGTGCTCGTCCTCTTCGCGGTCGGCTTCGGCGCCTTCGAGGCGCACCTGGGCGAACCTCAGTTCGTGGAGCGCATGCCCTGGATCGAATCCCTGGGCGTGTCCTATCACGTCGGGGCGGACGGGATCAGCATCCTCCTCGCAGGGATCACCGCGCTCATGTGGCCCCTGGCCCTGCTCGGCACCTGGACGATCGTGAGCGAACGGGTCCGGGCCTACCAGGTTTTCATGCTGCTGATGGAAACCACCCTGATGGGCGTGTTCTTCTCCCTCGACCTGTTCCTGTTCTTCCTTTTCTGGGAAGGCATGCTGATCCCCATGTACTTCCTGATCGGCATCTGGGGTTATGAAAACAGCGCGCGGGCGGCCCTGAAGTTCTTCCTGTTCGCCGTGTTCGGCAGCCTGCTCATGCTGGCCGCGGTCATCACGCTGGCCTTTCTCTATCACCAGGCGCACGACGTCCTCACCTTCGAGATGGCGGCGCTTTACCAGCTGTCCATACCGCCGGAGGTCCAGTTCTGGCTCGCCCTCGCCTTCATCGCCGCCTTCGCGGTTAAGGTGCCCATGGTGCCCTTTCACACGTGGCTGCCCGATGCCATCGTCCTCGCCGTGGTGCTCGTCAAGATGGCGGCCTACGGGTTCATTCGCCTGACCCTTCCGCTGTTTCCCGATGCCCTTGCCGAGCTGGCGCCCCTGATGTGCGTCGTGGCGGCGGCCGGGATCGTCTACGGCGCGCTGATCGCCCTGGCGCAATCGGATATCCGGCGGATGATCGCCTATTCGACGATCAGTCACGCGGGGTTCGTCGTGCTGGGCGTTTTCGCCCTGAACCAGCACGGCATACAGGGCGCGGTAGTCCACATCGTCAGCCTGGCGCTGTCCACGGGCGGACTGTTCCTGGCCGCCATGATGCTCGTCCAGCGCAGGGATACCTGGAACATGGAAGCGTATGGCGGGCTGTGGCACACGATTCCGGTATTCTCCGCTTTCCTGCTCGTGTTTACCCTGGCCTCCGTGGGCCTGCCGGGCCTGAGCAGTTTCGTCGGGGAGTTTCTCATTCTGGTCGGCGTGTTCCAGCAGAACATACTGATCGCGGCCGTCGCGGCCACGGGGATCATCCTGGCGGCCGTCTACATGCTCAGGATGTACCGCAAGGTAGTCTTCGGCCCACTGACGCGGGAGGAAAACAGGGGGATCAGGGACCTGTCGTTCCGGGAGACGGCCGTGCTTGCCTGCATGACCCTCTTCATCATCTGGATCGGTGTGTATCCTAATCCTTTCTTGAGGACCATGGAGGCTTCGGTGCAGAAGTTGCTGGTCCAGACCCACCGTCTCGCCGAGACGCCGCCGGCCGGGATGGCCCCTGCGTCCATCGAATCGCTGCCGATGCCGGCGGGTCCGGTCGGCCCGGGCGCCACGGAGCCGGCTGGCCCCGACGCAGTCCCTGAAATCAGCCAGGATACGCGATGAATACGGCCCTGCCCGCCATAAACCTCTACGCCGTGATACCGCAGATCGTTCTGGTGTCCGCCGCGACCGTGGTCCTGATCGTTGGCCTGTTCGAACGGTTTCGCAAGGGGATCCCCTACCTTTCCCTGCTGCTCCTCGCGGTATCCGGCGTCGTTGCCGTGAACCAGCTGGGCCGGGGACCCGTCGCCTTCTCGGACACATCGCCCATGATGGTGATGGACGACTTCAGCCTGGTGGCCACCTTGGTGTTCATCGCCGGCGCCGTGTTGACCGTACTGATCTCCGTCTCCTATGCCGAAGCCCGTTCGATCGACCGCGGGGAGTACTATGCGCTGCTCATCTACGCCGTGTCCGGCATGAGCATGATGGCGGCGAGCGCCGACCTCTTCACCTTTTTCCTGGGTCTGGAAGTACTCTCCATTTCGCTTTACGTGTTGATCGGCTTCGAACAGCGGGACGCCGGCTCGAACGAGGGCGCGCTGAAATACTTCCTGCTGGGCGCTTTCGCCAGCGGATTCATTCTCTACGGCATGGCCCTGCTCTACGGCGCAAGCGGCAGCACGGAATACGACGCCATCGCGCGCACTTTGGCCGGGGAGCGCAGCGACGCCGTGAATCTCCTGTTGCTCGGTGGATTGGGCCTGCTCCTGGTCGGGATCGGTTTCAAGATCTCCATGGTCCCGTTCCACGCCTGGACGCCGGACGTGTACCAGGGCGCGCCGACGCCCGTCGCGGCCTTTCTGTCCACCGGTTCCAAGGCGGCCGCCTTCGTGGTACTGATCCGGCTGCTCGGTTCGGTTTTTCCCGGCCTTCAGATGGAATGGATCCCGCTGATCTCGGTGCTGGCGGTCCTCACGATCGCCGTCGGCAACGTCGTAGCACTGGTTCAGACGAATCTGAAAAGGCTGCTGGCCTACTCGAGCATTGCCCATGCCGGCTACATGCTTCTGCCGTTCATGGCGGACAGCCAGGACGGCAGCGCGAGCATCGTCTTCTACCTGATCGTGTACACGGCGATGAACCTGGGCGCCTTCGGCGTGCTGGCCGTGCTTGGCGCCCGCGGGGCTCCCTGTGCGACCCTGGACGACCTGGCCGGCCTGGGCAGCAGCCGCCCCCTGCTCGCTGCGATCATGGCCGTGGTCATGTTTTCTCTGGCCGGCATTCCGCCTACGGCCGGGTTCATGGCCAAGTTCTACCTATTCAGCGCGCTGGTGTATGGAGGATACGTGGAACTGGCCGTGATCGGCCTGCTTTTCAGCGGCGTGTCGTTGTATTACTACCTCCGCGTCGTGGTATTCATGTACATGCGGCCCGCGGCCGAAGCGCCGGCCGTAGCGGCCGGCCGCCTGTCCTACAGCGGCATGGCCGCGCTTTGCCTCTCCGCCCTCGCCATCCTGGCCGTGGGCGTTTTCCCCTCCGAATTGCTTCAACTGGCCGAGCGGGCGGTCATGACGCTGCCGTAATCCTGGCAACTCCGCCGCCTCCGCGTATGGACCGGAAACGGCGAATTGGGTTGACTTCCGGACGGTTTCACGCCATATATTCAGGTATTTCAGCGCGCGCCAACGCCAGCCAACCGGAGGGCATTCATAGACTTCCGAACCATCAGCGCTCCGGTCCAGGGCCATCTCGACCAGTTTGAGCAGAAGATCAGCGAGATCTCCCGGTCCGACGTGGAGGTCATCAATCAGATCTGGTCCCACCTGGTTCGCACCAAGGGCAAACGGCTGAGACCCGCGCTGGTATTCCTTTCGGCCTCGACATACGGTACGCCGTGCCGGGAGACCATGCTGGCGGCGTTCATTATCGAGCTCTGCCACACCGCGACGCTGATTCACGACGACGTGGTGGACCGCGCGACCACGCGTCGCGGTCTGCCCACGCTGAATTCCATATGGGACAACCACGTCTCGGTGCTGATGGGCGACAACGTGATCGCCAGGGTGTTGACGCTGATCGCGAAACTCGACTGTTCGCGGATCACGGCGAAGATCGCGGCATGCGTGGAACGGCTGACCGAGGGCGAGTTGCACCAGGCCATCCGCCGGTTCAACATCCGGACGACCGAGGCGGAGTACTATCGCATCATCAGCAACAAGACATCTTCGCTCATCGCGTGCGGTTGCGATTCCGGCGTATACCTTTCAAGCCGCTCGGTCGAGACGGCCTGCCGGTTCGGCGATTTCGGCGAGAAGCTCGGCATGGCTTTCCAGATCACCGATGACATACTGAATTTCACGGGGGACGAAGAAGTCATCGGAAAACCGAGGGGGAACGACTTCCGGGAAGGGACGGTCACCCTGCCGCTGATCCACGCCCTCCGGAACGCTTCCACCGATGGCAACCGGCGCGTGGCGCAATTGCTGAAGGAGGAATGGAGCGACCGGGTCTGCGACGAGATCGTCGAATTCGTCCACGTCCACGACGGCATCCGCTACGCGAGTAGCAAAGCGCTGGCCTACGCGGAGGAGGCCAAGAGGATCCTCCGCGACGAGCCGGAGACCCGGGCGAAGCAAGCGCTCCTGGACATGGTCGATTACGCCATAGAACGGGATCGATGATGCAGGTATGGATACGATATCCGTAATCGTCATTACCTATAACGAAGAACCGCATATCGATACCTGTCTGCAGAGCGTTTCCTGGGTGGACGAAATCGTGGTGGTGGACTGTGGCAGCACTGATCGGACGGTCGAGATCTGTAGCGGTCATGAGAAGGTTCGGTTGTATCACGAAGATCGGCACGGCAGCGGTCAGCAGAAACAGCAGGCGCTGGACCGGGCGGTATCAGAATGGGTGTTGAACCTGGACGCGGACGAGCGGCTCAGCGAGCCGCTTAAGTCGGAGATTCGAAGCCTGCTCGTTGCTTCCGCGCCCTGCGACGGCTATCATGTGCCCAGGGAGAACTACTTCCTCTCCCGGCACATCCGTCATGCGGCCGGCTGGGGCGATGACCGGCCGCTCCGGCTGTTCCGCCGGGACAAGACAAGGGTCACACAGACCCAGGTCCACGAGACCTTTGTCGTCGATGGACCCACAGGCCGCCTCGATGCGCCGCTGGTACACGATGCCTATACCAGCCTGTATCAGTATATCGAGAAGCTGAACGAGTACACGTCGATCGAGGTGAGGAACCGGCTGAAGGCGCGGCCGGACCGGAAGATCACCTGGGTGCACATCGTCCTCGCTCCCTTGGGCGCGTTCTGGAAGTTATACGTGATGAAGAGAGGATATTTGGATGGGATGCAAGGCCTTCTGCTGTGCCTGCTTTCATCGGTCTCGGTCATGTCCGGTTACGCGAAGACTTGGGAATACGGAATGTACAGGAAGCGGGGCGGCCGGATGTTCCCGCCCATACGAACCGAAGAGGTACGGACCCGGCAGGCGGGCTACAACCGGCTGATCCGGGGTGGAGACGATGAATTCAACTGGAAGGACGGCTGACATACAATGGGCCTGAAAGACACCCTTTACAAGACGGCGTCCCGGTACGAACCGCTTCAGCGGGTCCTGCGCGATTCCATCGTAGCGCGGAAACTGCGGTTTCCGGAAGTGATCAGCATCGAGGGATCGAGTTACTGCAACGCCGACTGCATCATGTGCCCGCGGGAACTGATGAGCCGCAAGAAGGGCAACATGTCCATGGACCTGTACCGCAAGATCATCGACGAATGTGCCGAAAACGCCCGGTACATCCGGCTCATACAACCCTTCATGTTCGGAGAGTCCTTCATCAACAAGAAACTTGTCGACATGATCGCGTATACGAAGCAAAAGCTGCCCCGCGTGCCGGTCAGCGTGAGCACCAACGGTTCCCTCATCACACCGCAGAAGGCGCGGGAGCTCATCGATTGCGGGCTGGACAAGATCAATATCGACATCGACGGGGCGACGGCGGAGACCTTCGAGGCGGTGCGCGTCGGGCTCGACTACGAACAGGTGGTGGAGAACGCCCGGTACCTGATGGAATTGAAGCGGTCCGTCCGCAGCAAGACGCCGGAAATCACGGTGACCATCATCAACATGGCCGAGACCCAACACGAGATCGATGCGTTCCGGGATCTCTGGACGCCCATCGCCGACCACGTGGTCGTGCAGAGCTACACGACCTGGACGGGCAGCGTGGAAGACAAGAACGTGGGCGATCAGGCCGAGGCGTCGGCCACCGGCGGTTTCACCTTTCCCTGCAAGCATCCCTGGGAGGAGTTCGTCATCGCGAACGACGGACGGGTGTCCATCTGCTGTCTCGATTTCGACTTCAAGGTGGAAGTGGGCGACGTCTCGAAGCAGTCGATCAGGGAAGTCTGGAACGGCGCGCCGATCCAGGAGATCCGCCAGAAGATGATCGAGAACCGGTACGACGAACTCGAGATCTGCAGCCAGTGCAACAACTACATCTTCCAGACGGAATGCGCCTGGCACCAGGTGTGGAAGTGATGCCGGCGGAAGCGATGCCGGCGGTAGTGATGCCGGCGGACCCGCCTGGATATCCGTAATCGTCCCCGATCCGATCCCGATCCCCGACTCCATCGATTAAAGGATTGCCATGACCGGCATGGCGCCCGCGCGCATCCTTCAGGTATGCTCCTCCCTGGCCTGGGGCGGCACGGAGATGCACATTCCGATCCTGTCGGGTAAACTCCGGGACCGCGGTCACGACGTGCGCCTGGTGCTTCACCCCGAAGGATCGATTGCCGGCGAGGCCCGGGAACGAGGCTTCACGGTGGAATCCGTCCCCATCGGCGGTTACGTGAACCCCCTTTCGACCTGCGCGCTGCGGCGCTGCATCCGCCGCTTTCGGCCCGCCGTCCTCCATCTCCACCTGTCCCGCGACCTCTGGCAGGCCGTGCCCGCCGCGCGGCTGGCGGGATTCGACGGACCGCTTCTGCTCACCAAGCACGTCGGTTCCTACGTAACGAAGAAGGACCCGCTGCACCGCTGGCTGTACCGGCGCGTTTCCCGCGTCATCACGGTATCGGAGACGCTGAACGGGAACGTACGGGAGACCTGTCCCGTCCCGCCGGACCGCGTGGTGACGGTCCATCCGGCCCTGGACCTGGAACGGTTCGATCCTGCCCGCTACGACCGGGAAGACACGAGAAGATCGCTCGGGATTGCCTCCGAAGCCCTGTTGGTGGGGACCGTGGGCCGCGTGTCTCCGGGGAAGGGCTTCGAGGAGTTCCTTCAGGCCGCCCGGATGCTCCGGGACCGCCATCCGGAGATGTCCCTGAGGTTCGTCGTGGTGGGCGAGGCGAGCTACGGCGAGGAAGCGTACCACGACGGAATCGTTCGACAGGCCCGGGAACTCGGTCTCGATGAAACCGTGCTGTTCACGGGCTTCAGGCGTGATATTCCCGCCTTGCTGAACGCCATGGACGCTTTTATATTTCCCTCGAGAGCAGAGGGTTTCGGCGCGACGGTCATCGAGGCGATGGCCATGGGTGTGGCCTGTGTATCGACCCGGTCGGACGGCACGCTGGACACCGTGGAAGACGGCGTAACGGGTCTGGCCTTCCAGGGAGGCGACGCGGAGGGGCTTGCGCGGTCGGTCGAATCGCTGCTGATGGACGAGCGTCTGCGTGCGCGTATCGCGGAGACCGGCCGCGCACGGGCCAGGGCACGCTTCAATCTCGACGCCATGACCGACCGGGTGGAAGCGCTCTACGCCGCCTCAATGGCCCCTCCCGCCTGACCCCCTAATCGACCCCCCATGAATCTGTATCTCCGAGTACTTTCTTACGTAAAACCCTACTGGTACTTCATGGCCGGCGCCATGGTATGCATGGCCTGTTTCGCGCTGACCAGCAGCGCCACGGTCTGGGTGGCCCTGCCCTTTCTGCAGACCCTCTTCGGTCAGGAAACCGTACAGACGGTGCAGGGCGGGCCGGCCGGGCAGCCTGGCCAGGCCGGGCAGGGCGGACAACCCGGGCAGCCCGGGCAGCTCGACGTGGCGCAGGATTCGGCGAACCGCCTGGAACAGCGAACCGGGATGACGGGCCTGCGCGAGACCTTGAAGGAACGCACCAACGACCTGATCAGGCGCCCGACCAAGCAGGCTACGCTCGAGCGCCTCTGCCTGATCATCCTGTTCATCCTTTTGCTCAAAAACATAAGCAGTTACCTGCAGGCCTACCTGATGGCCTACGCCGAGAACGGGGTCATCAAAGACCTCAGGAACCACCTGTATATCCATCTGCACCGCCTTTCCCTGTCCTATTTCCACCGGGAACGCACGGGGGAGCTCATCTCCCGCGTATCCTACGACGTCATGAAGATCAACGGCACCATCTCGGCCGCCTTCGGCACGCTGGTCAAGGAACCCATGCTGGTCGTGGTCTTCCTCGCGATCCTCCTGATCCTCAGCTGGCAGTTGACGCTGATCTCCCTGGTCCTGCTTCCCTTTAGCGTCCTCGTCATCACCACGGTGGGCAGGCGCCTTCGCCGGAGCAGCACGGCTTCCCAGGAGGCCATGGCCGACCTGACCTCTACGCTACAGGAAACCGTGGCCGGCGTGCGGGTGGTCAAGGCCTTCAACATGGAGTCCTTCGAAATCGGCAAGTTCAAGCGGCAGACGCAACACTACTTCCGCACGCTGCTCCGCCTGACCCACATGCACAACCTGGCCAGCCCCATTACGGAGATCCTGGGCAGCGCCGTGGGCCTGGCGATCCTCTGGTACGGCGGGCGGCAGGTGCTGGAAGGCGGCCTGCTGGCGCCCGAGGACTTCCTGACCTTCTTCCTGGCCCTCTTTTCCATGATGAAACCGGTCAAGGAACTCGGCCAGGTGCACAACCGGATCCAGGAAGGGATCGCCGCCGCGGACCGCGTGTTTTCCGTGATGGACACGGCCCCGGAGATCACGGACGCTCCCGGCGCGGTCCCACTGCCCGACCTTCGGCGGGAGATCCGGCTCGATCGCGTTCATTTCCGGTACGATACGGTCTCCGACCCCGCCCTGGAAGATATCAACCTGGTGGTCCGGTCGGGCGAGACCGTGGCGCTCGTGGGACCCAGCGGCGGCGGCAAGTCCACCCTGGTGGATCTCGTCGCGCGGTTCTACGATCCGACCGGGGGGCGCATCGAAATAGACGGGAAAGACCTGCGTACGGTCACCGTGGCCTCCCTCCGGGAGAAAATGGGTATCGTAACCCAGGACGTGATCCTCTTCAACGATACGGTCCGCAACAACATCGCCTACGGCGTCGCGGACATGCCCCTGGACCGGATTCGGTCCGCCGCGGCCGCCGCGAACGCGGACGCCTTCATCGAACAATTGCCCGATGGGTACGATACGTTTCTCGGGGAGCGGGGCGTGCGGCTTTCCGGGGGGCAGCGCCAGCGCATCGCCATCGCCCGGGCCATCCTGAAGGATCCCCAGATCCTCATATTCGACGAGGCCACGTCCAGCCTGGACACCGAGTCCGAGCAACTTGTCCAGGAGGCCATCGACCGCCTGATGACGGGTAGGACGGCCCTGGTCATCGCCCATCGCCTGTCGACGGTGCAGAAGGCGGACCGGGTGGTCGTGGTCGACCGCGGCCGGATCGTCCAGTCCGGCGTCCATGGGTCGCTGATCCAGGAAGACGGCCTGTACCGGAAGCTCTACAACCTGCAGTTCCGGGACCAGGAACCGGTGGCGGAATAACGGACGGCCGATGATGTGGTATCCTATCGAGAAGCGGCTCAAGACCCGGATACTCAAATGGCTGGCCAGCCATCCCCTGGGCAATCGCCGCGCACCGCCCGGGGAGGTCGATCCCGATCGCATCGGCCGGATCCTGATCATCCGACAACACGATCAGTTCGGCGATTTCCTGCTGACCACCCCGGCGATCCATGCGCTGCGGGCGCGGTTTCCCGCCGCGCGCCTCACCCTGGTGGTCCGCGCCTACCTGTACCCCGTGGCCCGGAACAATCCGGACGTGGACGAGGTCCTGCTGTTCCACGAATCCGGTTTCCGCTGGCGGCCCCGGAACATCCGGTCCTTCGTCGGTCTCATGCGCGACCCCGTCGACCTCGCTGTCGTGTTCAACACGGTTTCCCATTCCCTGTCCAGCGACCTCATCGCCTGGCTTTCGGGCGCTTCCGTGGTCATGGGACCCGCCGCGCCCACCTTCGACCACCTCGACCATAATCCGTTCTACACGATCAACGTGCCCGTGCGTCCCGAACCCAGGCACCAGATCCAGCGGAACCTGGACGTGGTTCGGCACGTGGGCGCCGATACGGAGGACCTGTCCTACCGTTACGCCATGACCGCGGAAGAACGCGCGGCCGGCCGGGCGGTGATCGATGGCCTGGCCGAGGTTCCCGGGAAGCCCGGAGGCCCCGTGGTCGCCGTCCACTTCGGCACCGGGGACGCGAGGAAGCGATACCCCGTGGAGCAGCTGGCCCGCGTCTGCGATGAGTTGGCCGCCCGGCGCTCCGCCCGGATCCTGGTCATCCCCGCGCCGGGAGAAGAAGGACTGCTGCGGGCGCTGCGCGAAGCGGCATCCGCTCCGTTGCACGGCGCACCGCCCCTGTCGCTGAGGAAGGTCGCCGGTGTGATACGCGCCGCGGACCTGCTCGTATGCAACGATACCGGGGTCCTCCATCTGGCCGCCGCCGTGGAGACGCCGACCCTGTCCTTTCACGCCACCAGCGATCCGGCCTACTGGAAGCCGCCCGGCCGAAGGCACCGCGCCTTCTACGCCGCCAGTCAACGGATCGAGGAGATCCCGCCGGATCGCGTGTACCGCGAAATCTCCGCCATGCTCGACGGTTCCGGCAGCGTCGAAACGGGCGATATCATCCGGGTCTGAACCCGGCCCGTGACGGCCTTATTCACTTGACACGACCCCTGCCCGTCCATACCATGTTGCCCGCTCAGGCGAACGCCTCCCATGGCACGGGAACGGGTGAACATGGCGACCAAACTCGATCTGGGCTGCGGACCTTTCGGGAAGCTGGAAGGAGCCGTCGGCCTGGACATCAACGATGCGGCGCACGTGGATGTCGTGCACAGCCTGGACGACTACCCCTATCCCTTCGACGACGCGCAATTCGATCACGTCGAGATGTCCCATATCCTGGAGCACATCCTCCAGCCGGCCCGGGCCATGGACGAAGTGTACCGTATCGCGCGGCCCGGGGCTTCGATCCGCATCGTCACGCCCCACTACTCTTCGCAGTTGTCCTATGGCGACCTGACGCACTATCATCACTTCGGCTACGTGACGATCACCCAGCTGTGCCGGGACGGGCGGTTTCGAATGGACGAATGCAGGCTGATCTTCAGCGACTTCTACCGGGTGCTGGGCATCAGCCTGCTCGCCAACTGGTTTCCCCGCAGATGGGAGAAATACCTCGCGTTCATCTTCCCCGGCATGTACGTGGAGGCGAAGCTGACCGTGGTCAAGCCTTGAACGGAAAGGGATGAACCGGAGGACCTGCATGTCTGATTCGACGGATGCCGCCGGCAGCAGGAGCGACTCAACAGATTCCGCCAGCGGAATGGACGCCTCAATGGACACCGCCGGCAGCAGGGCCGCCGCGGCGCTGCGCCGCTACTGGCGGGCCAACATACGGATCATGGCCGTGCTGCTCGCGCTGTGGGCCCTGGCCGGACTGGGGGCCGGCATCCTGTTCGCGGACACGCTCAACGCGTATCGCATATCCGGCACCGGCTTCCCCCTGGGGTTCTGGTTCGCCCACCAGGGCAGCATCATCGTCTTCGTGTTGCTCATACTGGCCTACTGCCTGTACATGAACCGCCTGGACAACCGGCACCGCCGGGAACTCGAAACCACCAGACAGGAAGGGTAGGCGCGGGCGATGTCGGTACAGGCTTGGACCTATTTCTTCGTAGCCCTCTCTTTCGGCCTCTATCTCTTTATCGCGTGGCGTACCCGGGTCCGGGACACCCGGGGCTTCTACGTCGCCGGTCGGGGCGTCCCCGCGGCGGCCAACGGCATGGCCACGGCCGCCGACTGGATGAGCGCGGCATCCTTCATTTCCATGGCCGGGCTGATTTCCACCATGGGATACGCCGGCGGCGTCTATCTCATGGGCTGGACGGGCGGTTACGTGCTGCTGGCGCTGCTGCTGGCGCCGTACCTCCGGAAATTCGGCCACTATACCGTGCCGGACTTCGTAGGCGACCGCTTCGCATCGGACCTCGCGCGCGTGGTGGCTGTCTCGTGCGCCATTTTCATCAGCTTTACTTACGTGGCGGGGCAGATGCGCGGCGTGGGCGTCGTCTTCAGCCGGTTTCTCGAGGTGGACATCCATATCGGCGTCATCATCGGGATGGCCATTGTCTTCATCTACGCCACGCTCGGGGGAATGAAGGGCATCACGTGGACCCAGGTCGCCCAGTACTGGGTGCTTATCACCGCCTTTCTGATCCCCGCCATCGCCATCAGCATCAAGCTCACGGGAAGCCCCCTGCCGCAAGCGGGGCTCGGCAGCACGCTGGAGCCTTCGATCGCGGGCGAGACGGGCGTATACCTGCTGGAGAAGCTCAACCAGATACAGGCCGACCTGGGGTTCAGCAGTTACACGGCCACCTTCGTGGGAGGGTGGGACAAGGTCAACGTATTCTGCGTGGCCCTCGCGCTCATGGTGGGCACGGCGGGCCTGCCCCACGTGCTCGTCCGGTTCTATACCGTCAAATCGGTCAAGGCGGCCCGGTGGAGCGCCTTCTGGGCGCTGCTCTTCATATCCCTGCTGTACCTTACCGCGCCCGCGACCGCGGCCTTCGCGCGGTATTACATGATCGACAGCCTGAACGGGAAGACTGCTCAGGAACTTCCGTCCTGGTTCGAGAACTGGGAGAAGACCGGTCTGATCCTGTGGATGGACGACGGAGACGGCGTCATGCGGTATTCGGCCGGTGACGACAACGAGATCTTCCGCGGCGGGTCCCTGTCGCACACGGAACTGTCCTCCATACAGGTCGACCACCAGTCCTGGCTCGATTCGGACGGCGCGGAGGGTGCGGATGGGCGCACGGCCCTCAGAGCCCGGGGGCTTTCCGGTCCGGACCGTGACATCATCGTGCTGGCGACGCCGGAAATGGCCGAACTGGCCAGCTGGATCATCGCGCTCGTCGCGGCCGGCGGCCTGGCGGCGGCCCTGTCCACGGCCAGCGGGCTACTGCTCGTCATTTCGTCCAGTGTTTCCCACGACCTGTACTACCGCGTACTGCGCCCGAACGCGAGCGAGAGCCAGCGCCTTTCCGTGGGCCGTAGCGTGATCGGCGTAGCCGTGATCGTGGCCGGCGTCTTCGGTATCTACCCACCGGGTTTCGTCAGCCAGGTGGTGGCCTTCGCCTTCGGCCTCGCCGCCGCGAGCTTCTTCCCCGCCATCGTACTGGGCATTTTCAGCAAGCGCGTGGGTACGATACCCGCCGTTTGCGGTATCCTGGCCGGTATCGGCTTTACGGCTTTCTACATCATCGCATGCGTATTCTTCGGCATGGAAACCTGGACCTTCGGACTGTTCGCCAACGGCATCAGTCCCCAGGGGATCGGGACGATCGGCATGCTGATCAACTTCGCCGTGACCCTGGGGCTCACGCCGCTTTTCCCCAGGCCCGGCAAGGAAATCGAGGCCATGGTCGACTCGGTCAGGGAACCGGAAGACGCGGGACCCGCGGTGATGATCGAGTCGGCACCGGAACATTGATCCGCGGGAGCCGGCGCCATGTCCCTCTCCGTCATCATCATCGCCCGGAACGAAGCCCCTCGGATCGAAGCCTGCCTGCAGAGCGCGCGGTTCGCCGACGAGATCGTGCTCGTGGACTCAGGGAGCACCGACGATACCGTCGCCATCGCGCGGGAATACGCAGACCGTGTCGTCGAATCGGAGTGGCTGGGCTACGGACCGACCAAGCAACTGGCCCTGGAGCACGCCACGGGCGACTGGGTGCTCTGGCTGGATGCCGACGAGCGCGTTCCGCCGGACCTGCGGGATGAAGTCCAGGCCGCCGTAAACGGGGGGGACCGCGCCGGTTACCGGATCGCGAGGAAGACGCTTTTCCTGGGGCACTGGATCCGGCATTGCGGATGGTACCCCGACTACGTGCTGCGCCTCTTCCGGCGCGGGGCCGATCCCCGGTTCACCGGCGACGAGGTCCACGAGGCGCTGCGCATCCGGGGACCGGTCGGCGACCTGAAGCACCCCATGATCCACGATACCGATCCCACCCTCCACCACTACCTGGACAAGTTCAACAGCTTCACCAGTCTCGGCGCCCGCCAGCTCTACCGCTCGGGCAGGCGTTTCCGTTTGACAGATCTGGTTTTCCGTCCGATTTTTACCCTGTTCAAAATGTACGTGTTGCGTAGAGGTTTCCTGGACGGCCTGCCGGGATTCATCCTGTGCGGCCTTTCCGCCTGTTACGTTTTCACCAAGTACGCCAAGCTCTGGCACCTTCACCTCCGGGGCTCCGCCGACGCCGAATCGGGCGCGGGGGGCCGATCCTCCTGAAACCGCCCATCCACCGATGTCTCCCATGCAATCGCTGACCGTCGTCGTGATCACGTACAATGAGGAGCGCAAGCTCCGGCGCTGCCTGGACCCGGTTTCCTGGGCCGATGAGATCATCGTGGTGGACAGCGGCAGCACCGACGGCACGGTGGAAATCGCGGAATCCTGCGGAGGACGGGTGTTTCAGCGGCCGTGGTCCGGTTTCGCCGACCAGCGGAACTTCGGCATGGAGCAGGCCCGGGGGGACTGGATCCTCTTTCTCGACGCGGATGAATACGTCACGGAAGGTCTCGAAGCGCGGGTCCGAGACCTGCTGCGGTCCGGCGGGGTTTTCGACGGGTACAAGATCCACCGCCAGGAACACTTTCTCCGTTTTCCAATCCGGCACGGAACGCTCAACCCGAGCTACCAGCCCCGACTCCTTAAAAACGGCAAGGGGTACTGGACCGGAGGCGCGCACGCCCACATCGAGGTGGACGGCCACGGCGAACTGGGCCTGATCCACGAAGACCTCTATCACGATTCCCACAACACGCTCTCCGATTTCATCGCCCGGATCGACCAGTACACCTCCGTGGACGCGGAGGAGCGGATCAAGGCGGGACAGCGCGTGGGACGGCTGCGCCTGGTGTTTTCCCCCCTCGGCATGGCCTGGAAATGCTACATCGTGAAAAGGGGGTACCGGGACGGATTTCCCGGTCTCCTCTTCAGCCTGTGCATGGGGATTTACTCGTTCCTGAGGCTGGTCAAGGTCTGGCAGGGAGAAAACGGGGCGGAGGGGCGCGCGGAAGGTCCGGCAAAGCCCTCCGCGTGACGGCCGATTCGGATGGAGTCATGGCACAGCGCGAACGATGCAGTATCGTGATCCCGACGTGGAATGCGGGCTATCTGGTCGAACGGTGCCTGCGTTCATTGAAAGACCAAGGGGCAGCGGACCGGGCGGAGATCGTGGTGGTGGACGACGGCAGCACGGCCGACACGGCCGAAAGGACGTGGGCGACCTGTCCGGACGCGGTCCTGGTCAGGCACGACGGGAACAGGGGGTTCGCCGCAGCCTGCAACACGGGGGTGTCGCGGGCTTCGCACGAGGTCGTGATCCTGCTCAACAACGACGTCGTCGCCACCGGCCCCTTCCTGGATCCCCTCCTTTCCCATTTCCGTGACGATCGGGTGTTCGCCGTCAATCCACGGGTCTACCAGGCCGGGGACGGGCGTCCCGGCGGCGGTCTCGTGCGGGGTGCCATGCACTGCGGACTGCTGCGGCTGAGGTGGGCGGAACGTGAGTCCCTGCGGGAAGGCCGTGCACTCACCCTCTACGCCAACGGGGCCGCCATGGCGGTATCCCGGTCGAAGTACCTGGCACTGGGCGGATTCGATACGTTGTACGCCCCGTTCTACTCGGAAGACCTGGACCTGTCCTATCGTGCGTACCTGCGGGGGTGGACCGTGCTGTATGAACCGGAAAGCCGGCTCACCCACGAACACGGCGCGACGATCGCCACGCGGCACGGCCGGGCCTTCATCGACCGCGTCAGCGCGAGAAACCGGATTCTCTTCGTGTGGCGCAACATGCGGGACCTCAGGTACCTGGTGTCGCATGTCCTCTGGATGATGGCTCGTTTCCTCGGCGCGGTGCTGAAGGGCGACCTGACCTTCCCGCGTGCGCTGATGGACGCGGCGCGCCTCGTGGATGCGGTGAGGACGCGGCGGCGATCCGACCCGGATCCCGTAGCAACCGACCGCGAGATCCTGGGGTCGACGTCCGGGTGGGCGGGCCGCGAAAGTTGAGCACGCGATGCGGCCTGATCGGCGGATCTCCGGGAAGCCAGGTGAGAGTCGCGCCCGATGGCCGGATCAGCGGATACCCCGCGCAGAAGTAACGCTCGAGGTCTTATGGACGCCCTGAAGGCAAGGCGGATCCTCATTTCCCGTTTGCGCTTCATCGGCGACGTGGTGCTTACCACGCCGGTGATCAGGGCGTTGAAGCGGCACTACGGGGAAGCGGAACTCTACTACCTCGCAGAGGCGGGACCCGCGGCGGTCCTCGCCCGGAACCCTTACCTGAAGGAGGTGATCGCGCTGCCGGACGAACTCCTGCCTGGCCGGTCCGTGCTGACGCGCTGCGGTGAACAGCTGGGCTTCCTCCGTGATCTGCGAAAGCGCCGTTTCGACCTGGTGATCGATCTCTTCGGCAATCCGCGCAGCGCGCTGCTGACCCTGGCCACCGGCGCGCGGTTACGGGTCGGTTATGACGTGCGGGGAAGGGGCGCGGCGTACAATGTCAAGATCAGGCGGTCGGATTCTCTCCGGGTAGTGGATGCCTACCTGGATGCGGTCCGTATGATCGGTGTTCCCGTGGATGACGACCGTACCGAGGTCCACTTCTCCGCCGAAGACGCGGCGTGGGCTGATTCCTGGCTTGTGGAGCGGGCCGTGGACGGCGAACGCCGGATCGCTGCGCTGAACCCCGGCGCAAGCTGGCCGGCCAAGACGTGGAGCGCGGGCCGCTTCGCCGAACTGGCCCGCCGGATGATCGAAGCGCTGAACCTCCGGGTACTGCTGGTGGCGGGACCGGGGCAGCGGGAAGCCATGGCCGGGTTGGCCGACATGGCGGGCCACGCCTGTCCAGTCGTGGAAACCGCTTCGCTGACCCGGTTGGCCGCGTTGATCAGGAGGTGCGACCTGTTCGTTTCCAATGACTGCGGGCCGATGCATATCGCCGCGGCCGTGGGCACGCCCACGATCGGCCTTTTCGGTCCGAGCAACCCGCGGATCTGGTTTCCCTATTCCCAGGCTGCAGGGCACGTCGCCCTGGAGGCCGGTGCGGACGACTGTTGCGGCCGCGATTACTGTGTCCGGCCCGTTCCCTGCATCGAATCGATATCGCCGCGGCGCGTGCTGGAGGCCGTGGAGTCCGTCCTGCGCGGGACCTCCAACCGTCCGGCGGAGTAGGTCTATGCCTGAAGATCCCAGGCGCATACTGGTCATCAAACTACGGGCCGCCGGGGACGTCGTCCTGGCGACGCCCGTCATCGAGAACCTGAAGCGGCGCTTCCCACGGGCCCGCCTCTCCTTCCTGACGGAGGAGGCGTCCGCGGACATTCTGCGTTGGAATCCCTTGCTGGACGAGCTCATCCTGCTGCCCCTGCGCCGTTGGGGAAGCCTGGGTATCCGTGGTTCCTGGCGCGAACAGGTGCGGTTCTACCGCAACCTGCGCCGCAAACGCTTCGATCTCGCGATCGACCTCTTCGGCAATCCGCGCAGCGCCCTGCTGACCTGGTTGTCCGGTGCGACAGACCGGGTCGGTTTCGCCTTCCGGGTGCGCCGCCGCGCCTACACGACCGTGGTCACGCCATCGGGCCAGCCAGGGCACGAGGTCCTGTTCCACTTGGAAGCCCTGGAAGCGCTGGACATCCCGGTGACCGCCGACCGGCCGCACGTCGCCATACCCGGGACGGCCGTAGAAAAGGCGGAACGGTGGCTGCGTGAGCACGCCCCGGACGCCCGTGCGGTGATCGGTCTGAATCCGGGCGGAGGGTGGGCGATAAAGCGCTGGCCGCCCGAGTTTTTCGGCCGTCTGGCCGACGCCCTGATCGATGAATACGGCGTGGACGTCCTGATCCTGTGGGGTCCGGGCGAGGAAGAACTCGTCGCGCGGGTCACCGTCGCCATGGGCAACCGCCCCCTCGTCCTCCCGGAGGCGACACTCGCCGAACTCGGCGCATTCCTCAAACGCTGCGGCCTGCTGGTCAGTAACGACAGCGCGCCGATGCACATGGCCGCGGCGCTGAACGTTCCCACCGTCGGCATCTTCGGTCCCACCGACCCCCGCGCGCAGGGGCCCTGGGGCGACGGTCACGGCGTGGTGCGGAAGGAAAGCGTCGACTGTCTAGGCTGCAACCGGATCAAGTGTCCGATCGGCAACATCTGCATGACGACGCTTGAACCCGGGGAGCTGATGGAGAAGATACGCGCGTATATTCCGGTCGGAATAGTCGGAACTTGACACCACGCCATCCAAATGTTATATTTAACTACTTTGGAACATTTACGTTAACCGGCGCTTAAGGGATCAGACAGAAGGTTGATATTTGCGGAAAGACATCATAGTTGAGACGGCCACGCACGAAACGCGCATCGCGATGCTCGAGGATAACCATCTCGTCGAGCTGCTGGTCGAACGCCCGGAACACGAACGCGTGGTCGGGAACATCTGCAAGGGCGTGGTGACGGCGGTCATACCGAGCATTCAGGCGGCCTTTGTGGATATCGGCATGGACAAGGCGGCCTTCCTGCAGGCATCGGATGTGACCGGTGGGGCCGACTGGATCGATTTCGACGACGACGACGACGAGAACCAGGATTCCGGATCAGGGAAGAGCAGGGACCGGGAATACCGGATCCAGGAGATGGTCAAGGAAGGCCAGGAAATCGTCGTACAGATCACGAAGGAGTCCATCGGCACCAAGGGACCGCGGGTCACCTCCCAGATATCCCTGCCGGGCAGGTTTCTCGTGCTGGTGCCCCATGCCAATTACGTCGGCGTTTCCCGGCGTATTGACGACTGGAGCGAAAAGCGCCGGCTGAGGGACCTGGCCAGGAAACTCAAATCCGACGACTTCGGGGTCATCGTGCGGACCGCCGCCCTGGGCAAGTCGGATTCCGAGTTGAAGAACGACCTTAAGCAGCTGACGAGGATATGGCGGAACATAGAGAAGCAGGTCGGGAAGACGCCGGCGCCCGCTATGGTCCACAAGGACGTCGAAATGACGTCCGGGATGATACGCGACCTGTTCACGCCCGACATCGACAGCGTGATCATCGACTCGAAGGCGGTATACAAGGAGATCCTGTCCTATCTCAAGGGAGTGGCCCCCCAGCTTCGCGAGCGCGTCCACATGTACGACGGGACGGCGCCGGTGTTCGACGCCTACGGGATCGAGAACGAGATCGGCAAGGCGCTGCACCGCAAGGTATGGCTGAAGAACGGCGGTTACATCCTCATCGAACCAACCGAAGCGCTGGTGACGATCGACGTGAATTCGGGACGGTACGCGGGGTCCAGGGGACACGAGGAAACCGTGTTTCAGACCAACCTGGAAGCCTGCGGGGAGGTGGCGCGGCAGCTTCGGCTCAGGGATATCGGGGGTATCATCGTCATCGATTTCATTGACATGGAAGACCGCGGGAACCGGCGCCAGGTGCACCAGGAACTGGAGAAGGCCATGTCGCACGACCGGGCGCGGACACGCATGTCCAAGGAGATCAGCGAATTCGGACTGATCGAGATGACCCGCCAGCGGATTCGCCCCAGCCTGCTGTTCACCTTCAGCGAGGCGTGTCCGGTGTGCGACGGGACCGGCCGCATCATGTCGCGCATCACCATGGTCACCCAGATCGGCCGGTGGCTGAAGCGGGCCAAGCCCGGCCTGAGAGAACGGAAGCTCAGGCTCAAGGTGCATCCCACCGTGGCGTTGAGCCTGCATGAGAACGGCCGGGAGAAACTGGTGAACCTGCAGGACGAATACAAGATGCAACTTCAAGTCGAGGAAGACCCGTTCCTGCATGCGGAAGAGTTTCGCGTGTTTTCGGGCAAACAGGACCTGGACGTGACCGACGAGTTCAAGTGACCGGACCAAACGGACAAGGAGCGAGATTGATGTACGCTGTTATCAGATCGGGCGATCAGCAGTTCAGTGTAAACGAGGGAGATACGATCCAGGTCGAGAAGATCGCCGCCGAAGTGGGGGACGAGATTACCATCGACCAGGTGCTCCTACTGGGCGGCGGAGAGACGCTGGTCGGCACGCCGACGGTGTCCGGGGCGACCGTGACGGCCCGAGTTACCGAGCAGGGGCGCCATCCCAAGATCGTGGTGTTCAAGATGAAACGCCGAAAGAACTACCGCCGGAAGAGAGGGCACAGGCAGCCGTATACCGCGCTCGAAATCACCGGCATCAACTACGACCCAAGCGCATCCAATTGACCGGAAAGGATTTTCGCAGATGGCCCACAAGAAAGGTGTAGGAAGTTCTCGCAACGGGAGAGACAGCAACCCCAAGTTTCTCGGCGTCAAGACCGGCGACGGCATGCGCGTCCGGGCCGGCAATATCATCGTCCGGCAGCGGGGAACGCGGATTCTGCCCGGTAACAACGTGGGGCGCGGCAACGACGACACCCTCTTCGCCCTGACGGACGGCATCGTCCAGTTCCGCCGGTACGGGAAGAAGCGCACGCAGGTCCATATCGCCGACGGGTGATCTCATGGCGATCGACGCCGCCGCCGTCGTTCGGAAGGCGAAATCCGGGATCTCCGGTTTCCTCGAGGAGCAGTTCCGCCGCGGGCTGATCGACGAAGGGCTCTACGAACAGGCCCGTCTGAACGTGCTTCCGAATCTGCGCCGCTGGTTGACCGATCCTCACATCAGCCGGTTGTCCCCCCGCCTCGGCGACGGACTGAGAAACGCCGTCGAAGCCGCCAGGTGGGACGAACTGGTCGAAGCCTACGTGGACGAGATCAAGTTCGGCACGGCGGGCATACGCGGCAAAGCCGCCATGTCGGACGAGGAACTGCTGATCCTCGCCCGGGACGGCATGGACGCCCCCATCCTCAAGGGGCCGAATACCCTCAATAACATCGTTCTCCTGTTGAAGTCCACGGGTGTCGCGAAGTACGCGACCGCCCATGGACTCCGGTCCATTGTCATCGGCTATGACAGCCGGGTGGCGGGACAGGATTTCGCCCGGCTGGTATCCTGGGTGTTCCTCGCGGAGGGGCTGAAAGTCTACCTCTTCGACGAAGCCTGTCCGTACCCGGAAATGACCTTCGCCATCCCGACGCTGGGCGCCGACGTGGGCATCCTGATCTCGGCGAGCCATAACGACCGAAGATACAATGGCTACAAGCTTTCCGCCGGGACGGGATCGCAGTTCTCTCCGCGGGAGCGATCGGTCATCTACAACGAATACATCCGGAAAACGACCCCGGACCAGATCGCTCTCCTGGACTTCGATGACGCCGGGATCGATCCGGACTGCCCCGAAGATCCTCGCCGTGACGGCAACAAGCTCGTGTTCCTGGGCGGCGCCGCGCCGCTGGCCGGATTCGACTATCTCGGCCGTCCCCTCGTCGATATCCACCGGATGTACCAGGACCAGCTCAGGGGATTCATTTCCGACGCCGCGATGTTGAAGTCGTGGGCGCCCTCCATCGGGATCGGGTACTGCGCGTTTCACGGAGCCGGACGAAAGGCCGTGCCCCGGCTGTTGAGTGATTTTGGTTTCACCCGGGTGGACCGGGTAACCCGCCACCGGTTGGACGAGCTTAACGGGCTCTTCCCCGCCTTTCAGGACCATCCGGAACAACAACCGGACCCGGGTGATCCCACGGCGTCCGAGATCGCCGTTGACGCATACGTCGAACAGTACGGCCCGGATGCCCTGGAGAAGCTCGACCTTATGATCGGGACCGACCCGGATGCCGACCGGGCGGGGTTCGTGGTCAAGGTCCCAAGGGCCTTCCGGCAATACCACGACAACCGGTCCCATGTGCTGCTGTCGGCCGACGACGCATGGTCTCTGCTGCTCTGGTACCGCCTTTCGCGGGACGCCGGACCCGCCCGGGCCTTTCATCTGCGGCCGGAGGAGTCGTTCATCGTGCTTTCCCACATCACGACCGACGCGCTGGTCCGGCTCGCGCGGAAACACGGCGTCGGCGTCATAAAGACCTGGGTCGGCTTCGGCCTGATCGCCAACGCGGTCGAACGGGTGTGGTCGGGCGGCGACCTGTCGGACCTCCGGTACAGGGACATCATCTATCAGAACGTAGATATGGAGGGCAGGCCCCGACGCTACAACGTGGGCTGCCTGGAGCAGAGCAACGGGTTCAGTATCCTGGGAGGACCGCCCGCCACGGCCGCGGCCATGGGAAGCAACGGCCACGTGCGCGACAAGGACGGTGTCTTCGCCGCGATTCTGCTCGCCGAAGTAGCGGCGTATGCCGCGTCCCGCGGAACGACGGTCTACGAACTGATCGACGAACGGATCTACCTGGATCCCGATATCGGATATTTCGCCACCGACGTCGTTCCGGTGCCGCGCTGGGGAGAATTCAAGGGATTGGAGGGGCTGACGCGAAAGATAGGCATCCTGAGACGATGTGCGGATCTGGGACAACGCGTCCGGGACGGCGAGTCCTTTTCTCTGGACGGTCTCCCGGTGCGTTCATCGGAGACCTTCGTGGCGGGCAAGTACGCGGATGCGCACCAGTGGCCGGACTTTCCGGACGAGGGCATTCGGTTTTATTTCGACGAGGAAAGACTCAACTACCTGACCGTGCGACCGTCGGGTACGTCGCAGTGTCTGAGGTTTCACATCCAGTTGAAAGCGGAGAACCTGACGCGAAGCGATCTGGCGCAGATGAAGTACGAGACCAGGTTGCGTGCCCGGAGGATCATCTACGCGATGCGCGACCTGATCATGTAGCGTGCTTCCCGTGGAAGGGGCGGCCGGCCTGGGTGATCGGCTGACCGTGCTGGCCAAGCGGCATCGAGGGCGGCGTGCTATATGGCGAAGAAATCCCGCAGGTTGTTCTCGATTTCCGCGTCTTCGCGCAGCTTGGTCAACCACTCCTGGTACAGTTGATTCTGCTTCTGAATCAGTAACTGCCGTTTCAGGTTTTCCTTCACCATCTCGTAGGTCGTTTCGTCGACCGGTTCCCTGGCCTCCAGCTGAATGAGGTAATAGCCCCGTTCCCCTTCGACGACTTCGCTGAGCGCGCCGTTCTCCGACAGCTGGAAGGCGCCTTTGATGAAATTCAGATCCTGCCCGATTCGAGGGATGAATGCCTGTTGCCGGGTGATGAGATCCGTGCTGGCGACCCGGTCCGCCATTTCACCGCTTAACGCGTCCAGGTTGCCGCCGGCGAGACCCGCCCTGACCTCTTCGCCGCGCAACCTGGCCCGTTCCATTTTCCGGTTCCGTACGAGGATCGACCGTATGCGCAGTTCCACTTCCTCGAGGGGCAGGACGCCCGCCGGTTTCTCACCTTCGTTTGCCAGGACGTAGTACCCGCTGGCGTTCTCCAGCACCTCTCCAATATCGCCAGGTTCGGATGCGAAAGCGAAGGACGACGCGCCGACCAGGTACCCGATGCCCGGGATGAACCCGTCTGGGCGATCGGCGAAAAACCCGGTGGATTCGATCTGGAGGGAATCCGGTGTGGTGCGGACGGCCTCCTCCAGGCCGCTTTCGACGGCCCGAACCTGAAGCTGCCTCGCCTGGTCGAGCAGCGCGCTCAGGGTCTGCTGGCCGGTTATGGTCCTCAGGAGTATATGGCGCGCGCGAACTTGATCCTCGCCGTTTCTGACCGTGGCCTCTTCCACCTTGATGATGTGCCAGCCGTACTCCGTCTTCACGGGTTTCGAAACGGAGCCAGGCGGCGTTTCAAAAGCGGCCGCTTCGAATTCCGGGACCATGTCGTTTCGGCCGAAGAATCCCAGGTCTCCCCCCTCGGAGGCGTTGGATGTGTCCTCGGAAAAGTCCCTGGCCAGGGTTTCGAAATCGGCGCCGTTGACTAGCTGGTCGTAAAGCTCGTCGATCTGTCGTTCGACACGCAGGGAATCGGCCACGCTCGGTTGTTTCGGAATCATGACGTAGGCAAGTGAAACCCGGTCGTCCTCCAGGAACGCTTCGGGATGCTCCGAATAGTACGCTGCGACATCTTCATCGCTGATCGATTCCGGTTCCACGTCCTGGTCTTCCGGATCGAACAGCAGGTAGCTGGCCGTAAGCCGTTCGTTCTGATTCACGAAGGCTTGCCGGACTTCCAGGTTCGTTACGCGGGCGCCCGATACCACGCGGTTGACGAGCTTTTGCCGGGGCAGCAGCATGCGGTACTGGTCTTCGAGAAACGTCCAGCCTTCGACCGCCGGATCGTTCAGCGCCTGGAGGTACTTGGTCTGGTCGAATTCGCCGTCCGTCTGGAACATTTCCTGCTGCCGGATGAATTCCGGCGGATTCGTGCGGATCGCCTCCAGTATTTCGGCGTCGGTTACGCCGATGCCCTGCTGACCGATGCGCTGTTCGAGCAACGTGAGGTTTACCCGCCGGTCCCATACTTCGTTGATGATTTCGCGGCGCCGGAATTCGTCCACGCTGCCGCCCTGCTGCTGGCGGTCGATTTCTTGCTGGCGTTCCACTTCAAGCCGCATTTCCTCGTAGGACACTGATTCGCCGTTGATCGTACCCACGGCATTCTGCCCGCCCGGGCCCCTGCCGGTCATGTCGGCGCCCCATTCCAGGCCGATCAGTCCCACGAAGGCTATGACCAGGATAATCATGACGACGTGGGTTCGTTCTCTCAGTAATTTCATCAGGGCCATCTTGACAGTGCTCCTTACGGACTTGCGGCGTCTGAGCCGGCCGCATGGTTCCGGACGATGCGGAAAAGACAAGTAAATGTAAGGGACCGGCCAATCGCCGGCAACTCATTTGTCCTGAGGCGGGCCGGTACGAGGCAAAAGATGCTTGACAGTCTTTGCCGCTTCGCCTATTATTGCCTGCGCGCTTCGCCCGACAAGCGGCCCGACCGTGCTGTTTACATAGTGATGACCTCAAGGAGTAAGCCCGATGAAGAGCGGTATTCACCCGGAATACAAAGAAATCACGGTATCCTGCGCCTGTGGCAATACGTTCCAGACACGTTCGACGATCGCCACGATCCACGTGGAGATCTGTTCGGCGTGCCATCCCTTCTATACCGGGAAGCAGAAGATGGTCGACAGTGCGGGCCGCGTGGAACGCTTCAACAGGAAGTACGGAATAAACGGGTAATCCGTATCCGAAGCCGCCCTTCCCTTCCAGGCGCGATGGCCAGGCATGCCTTGACCTTCGGATGCGCCGCTCCCCTTTCCTTTTCCATGCCTCCATGTTACTCCATCAACTCGAAAACATCGTCAGGCGCTTCGAGTCGCTCGACCGTCAACTGGCGGACCCTTCCGTAACCACCGATCCGAACAAAATGCGCGAAATCGGGCGGGCGTACCGGGAACTGACCCCGGTCGTCGCCCGGTACCGCGTGTACCGGAAAGTCCTGGACGACCTCGAATCGGCCCGGTCGGTGCTGCAGGAGTCCGCGGCCGATCCCGACATGGCCGAACTCGCCCGGGACGAAGTGGAAAGCCTCGACCGGGAACGGACGGCCATGGAGGAGGAACTCACGCGGATGATCGTGCCCAGGGATCCCGAAGACGAGCGCAACATCATATGCGAGATCCGCGCGGGTACGGGGGGCGACGAGGCGGCGATCTTCGCCGGAGAGTTGTTCCGCATGTACAGCCGATACGCGGACAGCCGCGGATGGAAGACGGAAACACTGAATGCCAACGGGGCGGAAAGGGGCGGCGTCAAGGAGGTCTTCTTCCAGATCGAGGGCAAGGGGGTTTACGGCAGGCTGAAGAACGAAAGCGGCGTCCATCGCGTGCAGCGGGTCCCCGTAACGGAAACACAGGGGCGGGTGCACACCTCCGCCGCCTCGGTGGTCATTCTGCCCGAAGCGGAGGAAGTCGAAGTGGAAATCGACGAGAAGAAAGACCTGGTCTTCGATGTTTTCCGATCCTCCGGCCCTGGCGGCCAGAGCGTCAACACGACCGATTCGGCGGTGCGCATTACCCATGTGCCGACCGGCCTGGTCGTCTCGTGCCAGGACGAGAAGTCGCAGCACAAGAACAAGGCCAAGGCCATGAAGGTGTTGCGCGCCCGCCTGCTGGACATGGCCCGGCAGGAACAGGAAGCGGAGATGGCGAGCAGCCGCCGGTCCCAGGTGAGATCGGGAGATCGAAGCGAGAAGATCCGGACCTACAACTTCCCGCAGGGAAGGGTCACGGACCATCGCATCGGTCTGACGCTGTACAAGATCGACCAGATCCTCGAAGGGGACATCGACGAGATCGTGGAGTCCCTGGCGGAGGCGGACCGGGCGGAGAAAATGGCCCAGTTGACGTCTGCCGACGCAGGCCACCGGATGTGATTCATGAACGAATTCGAATGTCCCACCGCGACGACCGTGCTCCAGGCGGTTGACTGGGCGGTCCGGAAGCTGGACGGCCGGCCGGGTCACGTCAACCCGGCGGATCACGTCAGCCGTGTCGAATCGGAACTGCTGCTCGGCGAGGTATGTGCGTCGAACCGACTCGAGCTGTACCTGGATCACGACCGGCGGCTCGACCCGCTGGAAACTTCGCGGTTTTCGGCGCTGGTCGACCGGAGAATGCGCGGGGAGCCGGTCCAGTATCTCACGGGCCGTACGGAATTCTACGGTCGCGAGTTCGAGGTTTCGCCCGCCGTGCTGATCCCTCGGCCCGAGACCGAACGGCTCGTCGACCACGTGCGCCCCTGCCTGAATAAGGTGCACTGTGAGCAGACCGGCGCCCGGCAGACCGGTAATGCCCGTTCCGGTTCTCCCGTACGTTTCGCGGATATCGGTACGGGCTCGGGTGTCGTGGCGGTCACGCTCGCCCTGGAATGCCCGTTCGCGCAGGGATACGCTACGGATGTTTCCCCGGGGGCCCTGGCGGTCGCGCGCAGGAATGGGGAAAACCTGCTGGGGGACCGTCACCGCCGGATTACCTTTATGCAGGGTTCCCTGCTGTCGCCCCTCGATACGCGTGCGCCGCACGCCCTGGACCTGATCGTGGCCAACCCGCCCTACGTCACTTCCCGGGAAATGGACGGCCTGCCGGAGGAGGTACGTGGGTACGAACCCCGGCTGGCGCTTCACGGCGGCGAAGGCGGACTGGATTACCATCGCGAACTCATCGATCAGGCCCCGCGTTATCTGAACGCAGGCGGGATGATCGCCCTGGAGATCGGCGCGGAGCAGTCCGCCGCGGTGGCCCGCTTGATGGCGGAACGCCGCGCCTATGGAAACGTGGAGATCGTGAAGGATTACAATGGCCTGGACCGCATCGTGTCCGCCATATACGTCGGATAACCCCGGCATCACCGACCGGAAGGTGCAAAATGCTCAATAACCATCGCCTCATGATACTCGGAACAGGAAACATGGGATCCTGCCTGCTTGGCGGCATACGCAGAGCGAATCTCGTTCCCCCGGACCAGATCGTGATTACCGGCCTGCGGTCCGACTATCTGAAGGACCTGGCGGATCAGTGGGAAGTACGGTGGACCACCGACAACCGGGAAGCGGTACTTGAAGCGGATATCGTCATGATCTGCCTCAAGCCCCAGGCCATCGAGCCCGTAGTGGACCAGGTACGCGACCTTCTGCGTCTGGAACAACTGCTGATCACGATCGCGGCGGGCGTCACGACTGCCGGGATCACCGAAATGATACGTACCGAGAACCCCGTTGTCCGCGTGATGCCGAACATCGCCTCGCTGGTGGACGAAGGAGCCGCCGCCATTTCACCGGGCAGGTACGCCGGCGAAGAACACAAGCAAATGGCGGCCCGGATCTTCCAGGCCGTGGGACGGGTCGTATTCGTGAACGAACATCTCCTGGACGCCGTGACCGGGCTCAGCGGCAGCGGCCCCGCCTACATATACATGGTCATCGAAGCGCTGTCCGATGGCGGCGTGAAAATGGGCCTGCCCAGGGACGTCGCCCTGGATCTCGCGGCCCAGACCGTGCTCGGCGCCGCGCGGTTGATCCAGGAGACCGGAAAGCATCCCGCGGTGCTGCGCGACCAGGTCCTGACGCCGGGTGGCACGACCATCGCGGCGGTGCACGACCTGGAAATCCGCGGATTGCGCAGCATGCTGATCAGCGCGGTTGAAACCGCCACCCAGCGATCAAGGGAACTCCGGGACGGTAAGTAGCCCACCTGCCGTACGACGTACCGATTCAGTAAGCCCTCCGGTTTTTTTTCAACTTTTTTCAACGTACAGGATTGCGTAACCCGCGAGCGGCCGGTATATCCGAGCCGTTACGCCCTTTCCGCGTTTCTGGCGCCATATAGTGTCATTTCGAAGGTATTTCGTGGCATATGGTGTCAACATATGATGTGTATCAACATATATATAGTCTTTTGTGCACATGGAGTTACGGAGTTTTCCTTATCCAAAGGTAAAGAAAACCGATGTAAGTCCGATTTTTTTTTTGACAATATGGGGGGCACAATGTAGTATAGTGGGTCTAAGTGGGACAAAGTGGGTCAGCGAACATCCTAACTGCCAAACACTTGTATAGTATTCTTAAATGATCACCTCACGTTAGGGTGTTTACTCCTTTGTATTTCAAGGCGATGACGGATGGTCAACTTCCTGGGATCATACACGCACACCGTGGATCACAAAGGGCGGGTGAATGTCCCTGTGAAGTTTCGGAAGCATATCCGGACCGACGAGGACGATACGCTGATCATCACGCGGGGACTCGACGGATGCCTTTTCGTTTATCCGATCGACGAGTGGGAACAGATCGACACCCGATTGCGCGAACTGCCCGTCACGCGGCAGAACACGCGGATCTTCATCAGGATGCTCTCGTCGGAGGCCGTGGCGGTTTCCATGGACAAGCAGGGACGCATCGCACTTCCCCGGCAACTGATCGAACGCACCGGCATAAAATCCGAAGTGCTGATCGTCGGTACGCTCGACCACTTTGAAGTCTGGAGTCCCAGGGAATACAAGAAGGTGATGGACGAATCGGGACACACCTACGAAGAAATCGCGGAATCCCTGTTCGTCTGATCATTTGAAGCCCATGGGCAAACGCAGCAGCGGAACAGTCATGGGTCTGGCAGACTCGTACATCCATGTTCCCGTTCTTGCCGGGGAAATAGCCGATATGATCGTCTGGAACAGTTCGGGCACATACGTGGACGGAACCATAGGAGGAGGCGGTCACGCGCGCGCAATCATGGACAGGCTTGATGAATCCGGCCGGCTGATCGGGCTGGACAAAGACCTCGAAGCGGTCCGCGTGTCCAGGGCCAGGCTTGCGGACGGCGGAACCCCTCGCGTGGAAATCATGCATCGTGACTTTACGGAACTGGCGTCCGTGCTGGAAGCGGAACGCATCACACGGGTGGACGGACTGTTTCTGGACCTGGGCGTGTCATCGTACCAGATCGATACGCCCGGCCGCGGTTTCTCCTTCCAGTCCGAAGGTCCGCTCGATATGCGCATGGACCGGGGCGGGGCGCTGACGGCAGCCGATATCGTCAACGGGGGTTCCCGGGACGAAATCGAACGGATCATCGGGGAGTACGGCGAGGAACGGCAGGCCCGCAGCGTCGCGAACGCGATTGTCAGAAACCGCGCGAAGTCACCGCTGACCTCCACCACCGGGCTGGCAGAGACGATCAGGTCGGCGGTCCGCCGCAGATGGGCGGTCAAGTCCTGCGCCCGAGTGTTCCAGGCACTGCGCATCGCCGTGAACCAGGAGCTGGACAGATTGAGAACGGCATTGGACAACCTGCTGCCGCTGTTGAGCGGACAGGGTCGTTTCGGAGTCATATCCTATCATTCGTTAGAGGACCGCATGGTCAAGCGTACGTTCGAAACCTGGGCTTCGGATTGCATTTGCCCGCCGGGTATTCCGCAATGCGTGTGCCGACACGAGCGCGTCGCCGTGCTGCACACCAGGCGGGCCGTCGTGGCTTCACGGGAAGAGGTCACGACAAACCCGCGGGCCCGAAGCGCCAGGTTTCGTATGATCGAACGCTTGCCCGACGATCAAACCGCACGCTGAAATACGCACCACCTATTTCGACCGGAGAGGCCGACATGAAATCCGCATTCAGATTCTGCAGCGACCATCCGTACATGGGACAGTTGTTCAGCTGGATCGGTATGATCACGCTCGTCACGTCGCTGAGCATGTTCTACATCTGGCACCAGGATGAAACCAGGTCGCTGAAGCGGGAGATCCTTCTACTGGAGCACCAGAAGGAGGCGATGGAAAAGAAAAGCGCCTACCTGCACGTGCGGATCGTCCGGCTGTCGGAACAGCTCCGGAACGAAACCGTGGCCATGCATCGTTTCGAACTGGAACACGCGGCGGTCGGCCAGGTCGTGGTCATGGACGCGGTGGACACGGCCGTGGCATTGGCCGGCACCGAGCCCGATGTAAGGGCGATCGCGGGAAAACCTTCGGAAGACGCATTGATCCTCGCCTCGTTCCGAACGGCTCGAGTGGATACCCGATGAGGAATACCCGATATGGTCGCGAAATCCTGTATGCGCAGACTGAGCCTCCTCTTCGCGATCGGTATGTTGCTGTGTGCAGGTCTTGGATATCGAATCGCCCTGATACAGATTCGCGACGGCGAGACCTACAGGCAGCGAGCGCGTGATCAGCAGCACAGGGTCGTCACCATCGATCCACGCCGGGGCCGTATCTTCGATCGAAACGGGAACACGCTGGCTCTGAGCGTCGAGTTCGACTCCTTCGGCATCCAGGATCTCGACAGGGCCCGGCTCAATAGCGCCGACGTCGGCAACCTGGCCGTACAACTCTCCCAGATCACCGGCGAAGATCCCCGGCATATCGTGGACCGGATTTCCGGATCCACCGACTTCCGGTACCTGGTACGATGGGTGAATCCGGAGACCAGCGAACGGATAAGGGGTCTGTCCACCTACCCCCGTTTCGAACCCTATATCCGCACGGAAAAGGAAGCGAGGCGCGTCTATCCGTACCGGACCGCCGCCGGCCAGGTCCTGGGATTCAGCGTCGATGGTGCCGGACGTGCCGGGTTCGAAATGGAACATAACCGGCTGCTGTCCGGTATAGAAGGATACAGCGTAGTCCGGATCGATGCCCAGCGGCGGGCCTATACGTGGCTGGATGACTACCGGAAGTCGGCGGAGAATGGCGCGGACGTCGTCCTGACGATCGATATAGCGGCCCAGGTCGCCGCGGAAGCGGTGCTTGAAGAGGCGATCGCATGGCACGAAGCCCATGGCGGCATGATCATCATGATGGATCCGGGGAACGGCGACATACTGGCCATGGCCAGTTCGCCGGATTTCGATCCCAACACGCCGGGCCGATTCCCATTCGAAGCCCAGAAGATCAGGCCCGTGGTAGACACCTACGAGCCCGGTTCGACGTTCAAGATCGTGGCCGCGACCGCGGCCCTGGAGACCGGCGCGTTCTCGCTCGAAGACCGGATCGATACGAGCGGAGGACAGATCGAATTGGGTACCCAGACGATTTCGGACCACGACGTCTTCGATGAACTGACCGTGCGGGAAGTCTTCGAGCATTCCAGTAACGTGGGTACCGTGAAAATCGCCCTGGAGCTCGGCGAGAAGACCTTTTACGAATACACCCGGTCATTCGGTTTCGGCATGAAGACGGGCGTCGCACTGCCGGGCGAGGTCAATGGGATCCTGCACAAACCGGCCAGGTGGTCCAGGTCGACGCTGCCCACCATGTCCATCGGCTACGGGGTTTCCGTTACCGGGGTGCAACTGGCGGCCGCCTACTGCGCGGTGGCCAACGGGGGGCAGCTCCTGCAACCCCGGATCATCAGGTCCATCACGCGTAACGACGGTACGGTGGTGTCCTTTCCGAAATCCGTCGTTCGAAGAGTGATGAAGCCACAGACCGCAGAGACCCTGCTGAACGTATTTACCGGGGTGGTGGACCGGGGCACGGGGACGAAGGCGGCGGTTCCCGGATTCAAGGTCGCCGGGAAGACCGGCACGGCTTGGAAGGCGCGTGAGGACGGCAGGGGGTACACCCGGAACTACCGGTCGTCGTTCGTCGGCATGTTTCCCGCGTCGGATCCGGAAATCGTCGTACTGGTCATGATCGACGAACCGAAGAAGCGCGGTTTCTACGGTGGATCCGTAGCCGCGCCCGTCTTCAATAAAATCGTTCGCCGTCTCGTCCATATGCCGGACGGCCCGGTGGAGTCGATACCCGAATCCGACGACGGCCTGCCGCTGCACCTGGCCTCTATCGAGCCGAATACCGCTTCGGACCGTGAATCGGTAGAATCCGACCGGTCCGGCCCCGGCTTCATAGGACCGATGCCTCGGGACCTGTTGCCGATTGACAACCGATGGGAAATCGAGCGTCCCGGTACCCTCACCGGAGCGGAACGGGCCCGGGTCGCACTGCCGTCCGTGATCGGCATGAGCGTACGGGAAGCCGTCAAGACCCTGGCCGAAATGGGCATCGAAGCAACCATAGTCGGTACGGGTTACGTCCGGCGCCAGATTCCGGCACCGGGCCACGGGGTCTATTCCGGTGATCGATGCATCATCGAATGCGGCCCATACAACTAGCCGTCCCGTCGCTCGCCTCAAGCGGACGACGGCAAAGAGGGTCAAGGTGTTGATAAAGCTATCCAGATTACTGGGCGTGCTGCCTCGGAAAGAGGTGATCTGCCCGCCGGGTCGGACCGGACGGGCTGACCCGGCTGACCTGGAGATCGGCGGGATCGTCCACGATTCGAGGTCCGTAAATCTCGGCGATGTTTTCGTCGCGCTACGCGAGCCGTCGGGCCGCGACGGTCATCGGTACGTCCGCGACGCGGTGGCGCGGGGCGCCTCGGTAGTGGTTCAGGAAAACGAAGAACGTCTCGATGACGCGACTACGGTAATCGTTCAGGACACCTCCAGGGCATACGGCCTGATGGCTGCCGCGTATTACGGCCGGCCTGCGGACGACCTCTGCCTGGTCGGCGTCACGGGGACCAACGGCAAGACGACGGTGTCGCTGCTGGTCGAGGCCATCCTCCGGGAGCGCGGCCGGTCCGTGGGTGGCATCGGCACGCTGGGCAGCCGGTACATGGGCGAGATGCTCGAATGGAAGCTGAGTCACACCACGCCTTACCCGATGGAGCTTCACCGCACCTTAAGTGAGATCAGGGATCGGGGAGGTGAATGCGTCGTCATGGAAGTATCCTCCCACAGCCTGGCCTGGCAGCGGCTGTCCGGCCTGCGGTTCACCACGGGCGTCTTTACCAATCTGTCCCGTGAACACCTGGACGACCACAAGACCTTCGACGCTTATCGGGAAGCCAAGACGCTGCTTTTCTCCGAACTGCTCGACGAGGAGGGCACCGCCGTCCTCAACATGGACGATCCCGCCTTCGTGCATTTCAAGAACGCCTCGCGCACGCGCGTCCTTACCTATGGATTGGACAAGAGAGCAGACGTCCACAGGGCGGGTCCGATCGGATACCACGCGGACCGGACCACCCTTGCGGTGCAGGTGCGTTCCGATCCGCCGTTCAACGTGACGCTGCCGCTCCTGGGTCGATTCAACGCATACAATGCCCTGGCGGCGATTTCCGTGGGGCTGGAGTTCGGCATCGACGGCGCGCTGATGAACCGGGCCGTATCCGGGATAAAGGTGCCTGGCCGGCTGGAACGCGTCGACGCCGGACAGCCGTTCAACGTGCTCGTGGATTTCGCCCATACGCCCGATGCGCTCGGTGCCGTGCTGTCGACCTGCCGGGAATGGACGAGGGGGAACCTGACCGTCGTGTTCGGCTGCGGCGGGGACCGGGACCCGGGCAAGCGGCCCCTCATGGGCAGGGCGGCGTCCACCCATGCCGACGTCGTCATCGTGACGACCGACAACCCCAGAACGGAACCGCCCGATCGTATCATACGGGATATCGAGCCGGGCCTCCTGCCCCACGTCCGCTCCCATATCGTCCAAGACCGTGGAGAAGCGATTCGGAAGGCCCTGCGCGAAGCGGGCGAAGGCGACACCGTGCTGATTGCCGGAAGGGGAGACACGGTCTACCAGGTCGTGGGCGATTCGCAGATCGAGTTCGACGACCGGATCAAGGCCCGGGAATGCCTCGAGGCGCACTATGGATAGTCACAACGGTACGGAGGGGCCCACACTGATGGAGATAGCCGGAATCATGGGCGGCAGCCTGCACGTTCCGTCCCCGGCGCTTCGTCGCAGCCGGATCACGGGCGTCTGCTCGGATACCCGGCGAATCAAGGAGGGCAACCTGTTCGTCGCGATTACCGGCGATCGATTCGACGGTCACGACTTCGTGCCCGAGGCCATGCGCGCTGGCGCCTGCGCCGCCCTCGTCGCGGACGACTGGCACGCGCGCCGGCCGGATTGCGAAGCACCGGACGCTGCGCGGATCGTCGTGCCCGAAGTACTTCCTGCGCTGCAGGCGTTCGCGGGTTGGCACCGGAGGCGGTTCGACCTGCCCGTGGTCGCGGTTACGGGTTCCAACGGGAAGACCACCACGAAAAACATGATCGCATCCGTGCTGGGCGAACGCTACCGGGTCTTCAAGACCCCGGGAAACCTGAACAGCCAACTGGGCGTCTCCGAAGCCCTTTTTTCCCTGCAGAGAGACCACGGCGCCGCGGTACTCGAACTGGGCATGAACCACACGGGCGAACTGGATCGGCTGTCCCGAATGACACGTCCGTCTATCGGCGTGATCACCAACGTGGGGCCCGCGCATATCGAGTTCTTCGAGTCCATCGAAGGCATCGCCCGGGCCAAGGGCGAGATCCTCGACCACCTGCCGGAAGGTGGGAGCGCGGTGTTGAACGCCGACGACCCCCTCGTCATGAAGCAGGCCGGCCGCAGTCTGGCGCGGGTGGTCACCTTCGGCCGCAGCACGGAGGCCGACTTCAGGCTGGCACACGTCAGGACCGAACTGTCAGGATCGGCCTTCACGTTGTCGGACGGGGCTTCCTTTCGAATTGACCTGATGGGAGAGCACCAGATCATGAACGCCGCGGCCGCCGTGGCGGTGGGCAGGCTTTTGGGAATCGACGACCGGGCCATCGCCCGTGCGTTGCGGAGCGTCGCGCCCACGCCCATGCGCATGGAATACAGGAAGGCGGGCGCCGTTCACCTGATAAACGACGCGTACAACGCCAATCCGTCGTCCATGAAAGCGGCCCTGGACGCATTGGCAACGGCCGAAGGACGTAAACTGGTCGTCCTCGGAGACATGCTGGAACTGGGCGACCTGGGCCGGGCGGCGCACCGGGATATCGGTAGGCGCGCCGCGGAGGTGGCGGAGTGGATCATCACGGTGGGAGAACTGGCCCGTGAAATCGCCGCGGCCGCGGTGGACGGCGGCATCCCGGCGTCTCGAGTCTTGTCCTGCAGCTGCAACGACGAGGCCGCCGCCGCGGTACTGGCGGAAGTCAAAGACGGCGACGTAGTACTCGTCAAGGGATCGCGCGGCATGCGAATGGAAACCGTCGTGGAATACCTGGAGAAATCGCTCGGCCAGGGCGAAATGGGGTAAGCCCGTGTTGCATCAACGTATTGATCTTCCACTGCTGGTCTCGTCGCTGCTCCTGCTCTGCGTGGGCTCGGTCATGGTTTACAGCGCGAGTTCAGCCGTTGCCGCGGAGATGTTCTCCGGGGACAGTGGATTCTTCGTTAAACGTTACCTGGTGCGGTTGATCCTCGGAATCGTCATCCTGATCCTCTTCGCCAGCCTGAATTACCAGAAACTACAGAAGTGGTCCCCGATCCTGATCGTCATCGGCATGGGGTTTCTGGCCCTCGTATTCGTTCCCGGTATCGGGATGACCATCCGAGGAGCGTCGCGCACGATAAACCTGTTCTCCATGACGATTCAGCCCGCGGAGGGGGTCAAGATCGCCCTGGTGATCTTCCTGGCCTACTGGCTGGCCAGGCGCCAGCACGTCATGGAACGGTTTTTCACCGGTTTTCTGCCCGTGCTGGCGGTGATCGGGGCCACCTGCCTGCTGATCGGCCTGCAGCCGGATTACGGCACCGCGATCGTGCTGGCCGCGACCGCCTTCGCAGTGCTCTATGTCGGCCGAGCCCGGTTACTGCACCTGGCAAGCGCCGTGGGGATCATGATCCCGGCCCTCTTCTACAAACTGTACTCGTCCGCGCACAGCCGGGGCCGGCTCATGACCTACTTCGAACGGTTTTTCGGCGATTCCGCCGATCAGGCCCAGAATTTCCAAGGCGCGGACTACCAGTTGCAACAGGCACTGATCGGCCTGGGCACGGGAGGCGTGTTCGGCAACGGACTGGGGCAGAGCCGGCAGAAGTTCCTTTTTCTTCCCGATCCCCATACGGATTTCGTGTTCGCGGTGATCGGCGAGGAACTCGGGTTCCTGGGGTCGGTGGCGGTGCTGGGCCTCTTCGTCGTCTTCGCCTGGAGAGGGGTCCGCATCGCCCGCATGGCGCCGGACGCCTTCGGGTTTTTCCTGGCATCGGGGCTGACCATGCTCATCACGCTGCACGTGCTGGTGAACATCGGGGTGGTGACGGGCTTGCTGCCCACCACGGGCCTGCCGCTGCCGTTTCTGAGCTACGGAGGGTCCTGGCTGCTCTTCTGCATGATGAGTATCGGGATCCTGCTGAACATATCCAGAATGACCTACCGCCGTCAGAGACTGCAGTATGACTGATCGGACAGACGGAACCGGCCGGACCGAAGGGGCCGGCCGGCAAGGACCGGAGATGACTTGCCGCCACGCGCATTTCATCGGGATAGGCGGAATTGGCATGAGCGCACTGGCTGAACTGATGCTCGGTTATGGATACAAAGTCAGCGGATCGGACCTGCGGGGTACGCAGTTGACCGACCGGTTACATGGTCTCGGAGCGTCCGTATTCCAGGGCCACGACCCGGCCAACGCGGAGGGTGCGGACCTGATCGTGTACTCCTCCGCCATCCCCGGGGACAATGCCGAGCTCGAGGCGGCCCGCCGGCTGGGCCGGCGCACCGTCACCCGCGCCGAACTGCTCGGCATGCTGACGCGCGGGACGCAGGGCATCGCCGTGGCGGGCACCCACGGAAAGACCTCCACGTCGGCCATGATCGTCAAGGTACTGGCCGCCGCGGGGCTGGACCCGACGGCCGTCATCGGCGGGGTCATGACGGAAAACGGATCCAACATTCGCCGTGGGAACGGTCCCTGGATGGTCGTGGAAGCCGATGAATACGACCGTTCGTTCCATGCGCTGACGCCTGCGGCGGCCGTGATCACTTCGGTGGACGCCGACCACATGGAATACTACGGTTCGCAGGAAGCCATCGATGAAGCTTTTACCGTCTTCGCCCATCTCGTACCCGAGGACGGGTCCCTGATCGTGTGCGCGGACGACCCGGGCATTGGCAGAATCCGGTCCGGCCTGCAGCGCCGCCTGGTGACCTACGGGCTTTCGGCGCAAGCCTGCATCCGTGCGGA
Organism: bacterium; assembly: GCA_965207085.1. GTDB lineage: Bacteria > JAAXHH01 > JAAXHH01 > JAAXHH01 > JAAXHH01 > JAAXHH01. Next base: position 2,794,252 of record CBDBLQ010000002.1, read on the forward strand.
CCGGGTGGAATCGAAAGGCTGGAGCATTTCCGCCGAGGTGTACGTGCGGGACGTTCCGGCCGGTCGGCTGGTGCTGCCGCAGCCGGGCGAGTGCAACCTGTCCAACGCACTGGCCGCCATCGCCGTGGCCGACGATCTCAAGCTGCCCGTCGATCGGACCATGGCGGCCCTGGCGGAATACCGGGGGCTGAGAAGGCGATTCGAAGTGCTGGGCAGCATCGGCGGCGTCACGGTGGTGGACGACTACGCCCACCATCCCGTCGAAATCGAGGCCGCGCTGCGCGCGGTGTCGAGTGCGGGCGCACGGCGCATGTTCGTGGTGTTCCAGCCACACCTTTACAGCCGGACGCGGAATCTGCGCCGAGAATTCGGACGCGTGCTCGGGCGGTTTCCCGCATACCGGACGATCGTTACGGACGTATACGCGTCCAGGGAAACGCCCCGGGACGGGGTGACGGGTGAGATGATCGTCCACGACGCGAGCGCATTCGGCGGAAACGTCGCGTATATCCCGGACAAGGACCGGGTAGCGGCCGCGCTGGTGGACGATCTCGAGCATGGAGACCTGGTGCTTACCCTCGGCGCGGGGGACGTCGGCGAGGTGGGAAGCCAGGTTTGCGAACTGCTGCGGAAAAGCGGAGTCCGGTCTCATGGGTATGTCTGAAGTCTTCAGCGGGTTGGTGCCTGCCGGGCGGCTCCGGCTGAACGAGGGTCTCGACCGGCATACCACCTACCGGGTGGGGGGACCGGCCGACGTGATGTGTTTGCCTGAAACCCGGTCGGAGCTGCTCGAAATCGTCACCGCGGCCAGGGTGCACGAGGTCCCCTGGCTGGTGCTGGGGAACGGGAGCAACATCCTCTTTTCGGATGATGGATTCAGGGGGCTGGTCATCAAGATACGCGGATCGACCCCGGCGGAGGGGACGCTGTGGCATCTGAAGCAGGAAGGCGAATACCTCCGGGCCGGCGCCGGCGTCAGCCTGCCCCGGCTCGCCTGGTCGGCGGCGGCCACGGGACTGGGCGGACTGGAGTTCTGCACCGGGATACCCGGCGTGGTCGGCGGGTCCATCCGTGGCAACGCGGGCGCCCACGGGAGCGATCTGGGGGGCTTGCTGGAGTCGATTGAGCTGATACAGCCTTCCGGCGACATCGAGACGATCCCGGCCGGCGAAGCGGGGTTTTCCTACCGGGAGAGCGGTATCGATCCAGGCGGCATCGTGACCGGGGCCGTGTTCAGGCTGACGCCGGACGAACCGGAAAACGTGTATGAACGCATACGGGATTTCACCGAATACCGGAAGCGCACACAGCCGTCCGCGGACCAGAGCGCCGGATGCATGTTCAAGAACCCCGAGGACGGCACGGCGGGGAGGCTGATCGACGCGGCCGGTTGCAAGGGCCTACAAGTCGGGGGAGCGAGGGTGTCCGACCTCCACGGCAATTTCGTAATCAACCAGGGCGGGGCGACGGCTTCGGACGCGTTGCGGCTGATCGACATGGTTCGCGAGCGGGTCTTCGAACGGACCGGCGTAGCCCTTGAACTCGAGGTGCGCGTGATGAAATCGGGGGTCGTATGAAGCTCAAAAGGACGCATGCAGCGGTCCGTCTGATGCATGGACTCGCGGCCGGCCTGCTCGTCTCGGTCGCGGCGGCCGGACTGGCCCTGGGCGGCCTGGAACTGGCCAGGTGGATGAAGACCTCGCCAACGTTCAATCTGAAAACCATCGACGTCGAAGGGAACATCGCCGTCGGCAAAGAGGAGATCATCACGGTTTCCGGTCTCGTGCGGGGACGGAACATCTGGTCGGCCGATCTCGAGGAGACCGAAAGGCGCCTTATGCTGTACCGGCGGTTCGAACAGGTCGCGGTCACCAGGAGACTGCCCGGTACCGTCGTGGTCCGCGTGGAGGAACTGCAACCGATCGCTTTCGTGCAGCTGGACCGGCTCTACGGCGTCTCGGAACGCGGCGAGCTGATCCTCCTGACGCCCGGCAACGGGCTGCCGGATCTTCCCGTGATCACCGTCGACGCTTCAAGCTACCGGCAGGTGCCGGGTGCCGCGGAGTCGGAGGACCGCAGTTTCGAAACGCTGAGAGACGCCATGTTGGCCAATCCTGAGATGGCCCGCGCGCTCTACCTGATGCGGGTGCTCAGGACGATGTCTCCGGGGATGTATGACGAGTTGTCCGAGATACACGTGTCCAGTCCCGATGACCCGATCGCCTACATGGTCGAAGGCGGTCTGGCCATACGGTTCGGGACGGGTCACTATCCGAGGAAGATCGAGATGTTGAAAAGGACGGTGGAACAGCTGGAAGCCGATGCCATCCGTACCCGCCTGATCGACCTGCGGTTCAAGGACCAGGTTATCGTCCGGCCGATCGTATCCAACCGGTCCGGGAGCGGGAGATCGTAGTGGTAAAGGAGTTGAACATGGCTCGTGAACGTATCGTCGCGCTCGACCTGGGTACCACCAGAACGGTCGTGCTGATCGGCGAGATTGCAGACGACGGACTGCGGATCCTGGGCAGGGGCGCGAGCAGGTCCCGGGGCCTCAGACGAGGTGTCGTGGTCAACATGGACGAGGCCGCCCGTTCAATCGAGGAAGCGCTCCGGACCGCGGAACGAGATGCGGGCGCCAGGGTAAACGAGGTATTCGTCGGGTTTTCCGGCGAGCACATCGAAAGCGTCAACAGCAGCGGCGCCGTGGCCATCGCGACCGACGTCGGCCGGGGCGTGACCCAGGAGGACGTATTCCGCGCCCGCGAAGCGGCGACGGCCCTTAAAATACCCTCGGACCGCCAGGTCATCCACGTGCTCACCCAGGACCACATCGTGGACGACCAGTGCAGGATCCCCGACCCGTGCGGCATGTCGGGCGTCCGGCTCGAAGTGCTCGTGCACATCGTAACGGGCGCGGTCACCCCGTTGCGGAATGTACGCAACTGCATCGAGCAATCCGGAATGCGGGTCAGGGAACTCGTCCTGGATACGATCTCCTCGGGCGAGTCGGCGCTCACGTCCGACGAGAAGGAACTGGGCGTCGTGCTGCTCGACCTGGGCGGAGGCACGACGAAGGTCGCGCTGTTCCACCAGGGGAGCATTCGGCATTCGGCGGTCATACCGGCCGGGGGCAACAACCTTACGAACGACATCGCCATCGGCCTCCGCACGCCCCATGAGGACGCCGAACGGATCAAGTGCTGCTACGCCAGTGCGGTATATGTCCGGCCGGACCGGGACAACCTGATCGAAGTCCCCGGGGTCGGCGGCCGAGAGCCGCGGGAGGTGACGCGGGAGGAACTGGCCTTCGTGGTCGGACCGCGGATCAAGGAGCTTCTGTTCCTCGCGCGGGAGGAGATCCGGAACAGCGGATTCGAACACCTGGTGGGCACGGGGATCGTCATCACGGGCGGCGGTGCGCTGATGCCGGGCATCGCGAAACTGGCGGAGCAGGTCTTCGGCATGTCCGTGAAAATCGGCGCGCCGGAAGAGGTTCCCGGACTGGAAAACGACGAATACGCACCGACGTACGCCACGAGTGTCGGCTTGTTGCGCTACGCCATGAACAACCTTTCGGAAAAGGAGCGTCTTCATGGTACGGAAGGAGGATTGCTGGATCGTATGTTAAGCCGGATCGCGGCCCTGATGTAGATTCCGGCACGTATATTTGTACAGAATCGAGCATAACCGGCAGATGGCTGCCTCAAACCCACAGAAGGAGGCTGTAAATGTCTACTTTCGACTTCGATGCGGAACCGGGACTGTTCGCTCGCATGAAGATCATCGGCGTGGGCGGCGCCGGTAAGAACGCCGTCAACCACATGGTCGAAATCGGCGTCCCGGGTGTCGATTTTCTGGTCGCCAACACGGACGCGCAGGACCTGGCTGGTTCCAATGTCAAGTGCAAGATACAGCTGGGACACGAAATCACCCGCGGTCTCGGCGCCGGCGCGAATCCGGACATAGGACGCAAGGCCGCGGAGGAAAGCCGGGACGAAATCGCGGAACACCTGACCGATATCGATATGGTCTTCATCACCGCGGGCATGGGGGGCGGCACGGGAACCGGCGCCGCGCCGGTGATCGCGCAGATCGCCAAAGAACTGGACGTCCTGGCCGTCGGCGTCGTGACCAAGCCCTTTGCCTTCGAGGGACCCAAGCGGGCGGCGAACGCCGAGACCGGGCTCGGCGCGTTGAAAGAGCATGTGGATACGGTCGTCATCATTCCCAACCAGAAGCTGAAGGAAGCCGTGAGTCGCAACACTTCCTTTAAAGACGCGCTCAAGGTGGCCGACGGGGTCCTGCTGCAGGCCACGCGCGGCATTTCGGACCTGGTCACCCTGCCCGGGCTGATCAACGTCGATTTCGCCGATATCAGGACGACCATGGAGAACAAGGGCGAAGCCCTCATGGGCACCGGCGAAGCCGAGGGAGACATGCGCGCGCTGGAAGCGGCGGAACGGGCCATGAAGCACCCGTTGCTGGCGGACATGGACATAGACGGAGCCAAGGACATTCTGCTGAATATCTCGGGCGGCCAGGATATGACCCTGTTCGAAGTGGAAGAAGTGATGACCACGGTCCAGGCCGCCGCGGGACACACCAACATCATCATGGGCACGGTCCTCGACGAGAGCCTGGAGGGCAAAATCCGGGTGACGTTGATCGCCACGGGACTGGACCAGGCGATGTCTTCGCCGGACGAAATGCTGACCCGGAACATCCTGAAGTTCCAGCCGGACCGTCCCGAAGAGATCGAAACCGCGGCCTTTCAACGGGTCAAGCGAAACGGGTTCGAGACGGAGGAAGTGGCCGTGGGCGACCCGTCCGACGACGCGGTCGACAACAACGGACTCGACGTGCCGACCTACATGCGCCGTCGCAGGGCTTTCGGTTCGTAGCATCCCGGCTCATCCTACGCCCGTACGGGTGATTCAGGCACAGGCCGTACCGGTCAAATTCGATTGACAGACCAACGGCGGGACGGTATTTTGAGGCTGGCGATTTTTGCGGCGCTGGTTTCAAGATACCATCCCGTTGGAGGGCGTAGTCGTACCTGTCCGGTATCCGGTCTGATTACGGCCATTCCATATCCTGTTCTATTCTGCAACCTCCGATACGACAGGGAGAAACATCCGATATGGCCGAGGGATTGCCCCCTCAGTACGACCCCGGAACCGTTGAACGGAAGTGGTACGCTTTCTGGGAAGAGAAAAGGTTCTTCCACGCCGATCCGGCTTCCGGCAAGCCCCCCTATTCCATCGTCATACCCCCACCCAACATCACCGGCATACTCCACCTCGGCCACGTACTGAACAACACGATCCAGGACGCGCTCGTCCGGTTCAAGCGCATGCAGGGTTTCGAGACCCTCTGGATGCCGGGTACGGACCACGCCGGCATCGCCACGCACGTGGTCGTGGAACGGATGCTGGCGGAACGGGGCATCGACCGGGAGGTGATCGGCCGCGAGCGATTCGTGGAGGAAGTGTGGCGATGGCGCGAGCAGTATGGCGGCACGATCGTCCGCCAGTTGAAGGAACTGGGTTGTTCCTGTGACTGGAAGCGCGAGCGTTTCACTATGGACGAGGGGCTTTCCAGAGCGGTTGTCACGGTATTCATTGCGCTTTTCGAAAAGAAGATGATCTACCGGGGCCATCGCATCATCAACTGGTGTCCCCGCTGCAATACCGCCCTGTCCAACGAGGAAGCCGTTCCCCGGGACGAGCAGGGATCGCTGTGGCGGATCCGGTATCCCATGGCGGACGGCACGGGCGGGATCAGCATCGCCACGACGAGACCGGAGACCCTGCTCGGCGATGTGGCGGTTGCCGTCCACCCAAAGGACGAGCGGCACGCGCACCTGGTGGGCGAACGGGTCAGCCTGCCGCTGACGGACCGGTCCATCCCGATCATCGCGGACGCGGAACTGGTTGACCCGGCATTCGGCACGGGGGCCGTCAAGGTGACGCCGGCTCACGATTTCAACGATTTCATCCTCGGCAACAAGCACGATTTATCCCAGATCGTGATCATGGACGAGGATGGCGTGATGAACGAAGCCGCCGGTCCCGCCTATCGGGGATTGGACCGCTTCGACTGCCGGCGCAGGGTCGTGAAGGACCTCGAAGACCTCGGCCTCCTCGAAGGGATCGAAGGTCACATCCATGCCGTCCGCCACTGCCAGCGTTGCGACTCGGTCCTCGAGCCCCGGCTTTCCCGCCAGTGGTTCCTGAAGACCCGGCCGCTCGCCCGTCGTCTCCTGCGCGCCCTGGAAGAAGACCGAATGCCGGACTTTACGCCGGAGCACTGGGAGAAAACGTACCGCCACTGGCTCGAGAACATCGAGGACTGGTGCATATCTCGCCAGTTGTGGTGGGGGCACCGCATTCCCGTGTGGTACTGCGCGTCGTGCGGAAGCGCGCACGCGGGCATCGAAGCGCCCGCGCAGTGCGGCCGTTGCGGCCACGGCGAGCTGCGCCAGGACGAAGACGTGCTCGACACCTGGTTTTCTTCGGCCCTGTGGCCCTTTTCGACCATGGGCTGGCCGGAACATACGGCGGAGCTCGAGACCTTCTATCCCACCTCCACGCTGGTGACCGGTCACGATATCCTGTTCTTCTGGGTTGTTCGCATGATGATGATGGGCTATGAATGCATGGACGACCGGCCTTTCGACGACGTCTATCTCACGAGTCTGGTCCGCGACATCAAGGGACGAAAGCTGAGCAAATCGCTGGGCAATTCGCCCGATCCCCTGGAAGTCATGGAGACCTACGGCGCCGACGCGCTGAGGTGCGCCATGATGCTGATCGCGCCGCACGGACAGGACTTGCTGTATTCCAACGAACAGGTCGAAGTGGGGCGCAATTTCGCAAACAAGATGTGGAATGCCGCACGGCTGGTACTCATGCACCAGAAGCCGTCGGAATCCGGCCTCCCGGAATCCGGCTTCCCGGTATCCGAGAACCTGTGGGACCGCTGGATCCTGTCCCGCTTGGACCGTACCGTCGAACAGACGACGCGGTCCCTTGAGCAATATGCCTTCCACGAGACGGCGCTGCTGCTTTACGACTTCTTCTGGCACGACTTCTGCGATTGGTATCTCGAAGCGATCAAGCGACGGCTCTACGACGAGACGGACCTCGCGTCCGCGGATCACGCGCGGCGCACGGCCCTGCTCGTGCTCGAACAGACGCTCCGCCTGTTTCATCCGTTCATGCCGTTCATCACCGAGGAAATCTGGCAGCAACTGAGACCCTACCTGGATGACCGGGGCGCGGAACCGGCCGGCATCGCCGTCGCGCCCTGGCCGCAATCGCATCCGGACCAGGTTCGGGCGGATGCCGAAGGGGACATACGTTGTGTCCAGGAACTGATCGGGGCCATTCGGGGCGTCCGCGCCGACTTCAGAGTGCATCCTACCCAGGAGATGGCGGCGCACTGCCGGGTCGTGGACTCCCGTCTGATCGACGTACTCTCCGGTCAGGCCGCTACCGTCCAGTCCCTTGCCCGATGCACGCTGGTGTTTGTCGACGGCGACGAAGCCCGCCCCGCCGGCAGCGCGTCCGGCGTGTTGCGGGACATGGAATTCTACATCCCGCTCAGTGGACTGATCGACCTGGAAATCGAAACGGAGCGCCTGTCCAAGGAGCGGACCCGGGTCGAGCAGGAGCTGGCAAAGGTCCGCAAACGCCTGTCGAACGGCCAGTTCGTCCAAAAGGCGCCCGTGGAGGTCGTCGAGAAAGAAAAGGACAAGCGGAACAACTACGAAGACATGATCGGCCGGTTGAATCGTAATCTCGAAATGATTTGTGCAGGATGAGCGTCGAGTGCTATATTGATTTGCACGCCCACAGCGACTGTTCCGACGGCGTCGATACCCCGGAAGAACTCGTGTCGAAAGCCCGCGCGGCGGGTCTGTGCGCACTGGCGATTACGGACCACGACGCGGTGGACGGCGTGGAACGGGCGCGGCGCGAATCAGCCCGACGCGAGTCGGACCGGGACTTGGAGATCGTACCCGGCGTGGAGCTCAGTGCGCGGGAAGGCGCTAACGACGTGCATATCCTGGGTTACTTCTTCGACCCCGGCAACCGGTCCTTGCTTACGCATCTGGAAACCTTCAGGTCGCAGCGGTTGCACCGGGCGAAGGGCATCGTCCGGAAGCTGAACGACTTGGGTGTGCCGCTTGAGCTGGAATCGGTCATTACCCATGCGCAGGTCGGAAAGACCAGCGTCGGCAGACCGCATATCGCCCGCGCGCTGGTGGAAAGCAATCAGGTCGATTCGATACAGGACGCCTTTACACGGTACCTGGGAAATCACGCCCCCGCGTACATGCCCAAGGTCTTTTTCGCCGTCGAGGAGGCGATTCAGACGATCCACGAAGCCGGCGGCGCGGCCGTGCTTGCCCATCCGGGATCCCTCAGGCGGGATGAATTGATCCCCGGTTTCGTAAAGTCGGGTCTGGATGGTCTGGAGGTCATCCATCCGGACCACTCCGAAACGGTCCGCCGCTACTACGCGCAACTGGCTGCGAAGCACGGACTGATTGCAACCGGCGGATCGGACTATCACGGTCCCCGGGCGGACCGTTGCGGCCTTGGCGGCATGAAGGTACCTCTGCATCATCTGACTGATCTGAAACGGATATTGGCTTGATGTAAAGCCGGATGTCTTAGCGTACGTTCGATGTTTCTGCAGGAATCAAGGAGACGAAAAATGCGTTTTTCCCTGCCGGACTTCTTTTCCAATGATATCGGCATCGATCTGGGCACGGCAAACACGCTCGTTTACGTGCGCGGCAGAGGCATCGTCATCAACGAACCTTCCGTCGTGGCGGTCAATACCAAGACCGGTAAAGTCGTTGCCGTCGGCGCCGAGGCCAAGGTCATGCTCGGCAGGGAACCACCCGACCTCAAGGCACACCGGCCGTTGCGCGACGGCGTGATCGCCGACTTCGAGTATACGGAAGCCATGATACGGTACTTCATCCGCAAGGTGCTCAAGAATTCGTTCTTCATTCGGCCGCGCGTCGTGGCATGCATCCCCTCGGGGGTGACCGACGTCGAGATGAGGGCGGTCCGGGATTCGGCGGAGCGGGCCGGCGCTAAAGAGGTGATGTTGATCTCCGAACCCATGGCGGCCGCCATCGGCTGTTCCCTGCCCGTGGAAGAACCGGTGGGGAGCATGATCATCGACATCGGCGGCGGGACCTCGGAGATCGCCGTGATCTCACTCGGCGGTATCGTGACGGCAAAGTCGGTACGCATCGGCGGCGATGAAATGGACGAGGCCATCATCAACCACATGAAGAACGACTGCAACCTGCAAATCGGTTTCAACATGGCCGAACAGATTAAATGGAAACTCGGTTCGGCCTATCCCGTGTTCGACAGGGAACTGGAAATGTCGGTAAAGGGACTCGACCTGATCGACCGGATTCCGCGTTCGGTCGTGGTCGATTCCCTGGCGATCCGCAGGGTACTTTCGCAACCGCTCGACGGCGTGATCATGGCGGTGAGGCAAACCCTGGAATTGACGCCGGCGGAACTCGCGGCCGATATCATCGATCGCGGGATCATCATCAGCGGCGGCGGGTCCCGGCTGCCTGGACTGGACAGGCAAATCACCAAGGAGACCAAGCTGCCGGTCAGGCTCGACGACGAGCCCATGACCTCGGTCGTCCGGGGAGCGGGAAAGATCATCGAGAACTTTGCCGCCTACGAGGCTATGCTGAGCGTCCTGAAAGATTAGCATGTTCCGGTTCTTCTACATTCTCTACCACCATCGCCAGTACACCGCTTTCGTCCTCGCCATGGTCGTCTCGATCCTGCTTCTGACGACGGCCCCGCAGCGGCAGGTCGGTATCATGCGTGTCGTCTGGCTGATGGTACTGACGCCATTCCAGGAAGCATTCACCTTCTTTCCTTCCTACTTCAATCTCAAATCGGAAAACCAGCTCCTGCGGCAGAAACTCGTCCAGATGCAGTTGTGGTCGGCTGACCTCGAGGAGCGCAGATACGAAAACCAGCGACTGCGCGGACTGCTCAGCCTGAAGGAGAAAAACAGGTTCACCTACGTTCCCGCCGAAGTCATTGGATGGAACACGGACCAGCGATTGAATACCATCGTCATCGACGTCGGACTTTCCGACGAGATCCGAAAGTACATGGCCGTAGTCATGGAAGACGGCGTCCTCGGCAGAATCATCGAAGTCGGCCTGACTTCGTCCTACGTCCAGTTGCTGACCGACAGGAACTGCCGTATCAGCGGTTTGGTTCAGCGAAGCCGGGAACAGGGGATCATTCGCTATCAGAACGACGCGTTGTACATGCAATTGCCCCTTCGGGCCGATGTCCGCATCGGCGACCGCGTGGTGACGTCCGGCCTGGGGGAGACCTTCCCGTCCGGACTGCCCGTGGGCAGTATCGGCCAGATCGCGCTGGACAGCCGGAACCTGTTCAAGCAGGTTTCGATTACGCCCGCGGTGGCACTGAATCGACTGGAGGAGGTGTTCGTGATCGCGGGCGAAGAAGTGCCTGTCGTGGAAGATTCGTTTCTGGCCCGGTGAATTCGGCAAATCCAGGCCGGTTACATGACCCGGTTTTTCCATGCGCCTAAAACACGTTATCCTGCTGTTCTTGGCGTTTGTTGTCGACAGTACCTGGGGACAAGAGATCGTCATTCGGGGAATCCGGCCCGATTTCGTGATGATCATGCTGGTCTACGGTGCGATGGGATCGGGGGCCTTCGCGGGGACCATCCTGGGTTTCAGCGTCGGGCTGTTGGAGGATTTCAACGGCTCGCCCGAGCATCTGGGACTCAACGCCATGTGCAATACGCTGGTCGCATACGGAGTGGGCGTTGCCGGAAACACACTCTACCGGGACAGCCTTTCCACGCTGCTGCTCACGCTGCTGGCCGCCGGCTTCGTCCATTCCGCCGTTTACTGGCTGGTTTTTACCCGGCTTCAACTGGTTGAATCGGTATACATGCTGGCTACGGTTTCGTTTCCCACGATGCTCTACACGATCTCCGTGGCGCTTTTTCTGATACTCATATTGACCTATCGACAGGGACAGATCGATGTCCGTTGGCTTTTCCCAGAATGACAGCCCCACCCACAGGGGCCAGTTGTACCTGTTCATCGGCATCGTGACCACGCTCTTTCTCCTGCTGGCCGTTCGCCTGTTTAACTTCCAGGTCATTTCGGGCGAGGAGTACCGGGCGCATTCGGAACGGAACCGGATTCGGCCTGTCGTGATCGAGGCGCTGCGTGGATTGATCATGGATCGAAACGGGGTGGTCCTGGCGGAAAACAGGCCTTCCTACACCATCGCCGCCGCCCCTTTCGAGACTTCCGACGAGACCGTGGACTACCTGGGGGAACTCACCGGCCGGGATGCCCGGGCCATCCGAATGCGTATCCGCGATCCGTCGGTGAACCGGTTCAATCCCATACCGGTCCATCGGAACGTTTCTTTTGAAATCGCGTGCCGGGTCGAAGAACACCTTCCGGACCTGCCCGGCGTGTTCGTTCAGATCACCCCCGGACGGATGTACGGCACGGGCACGCTGGCGAGTCACGTGCTCGGTTACGTTTCCGAGATCAACCGACAGGAACTCGAGGGACTGAGTGAAGCGGGATACCGATCCGGTGACATTATCGGGAAAATAGGGGTGGAAAAGGCCTTCGAGCATCACCTTCGCGGCCAGAACGGCATGGAATTCATGGAAGTGAACGCGCGCGGCCAGGAACTCGGACCGTTGCCCGGCATGCCGGCCCTGCTGCCGGAATCGGGAAACAACGTCCACCTGACGCTGGACGCCCGGATTCAGTCCGTCGCCGAAGAGGCGATTCCCGACAGCCTGGCCGGCGCGCTGGTGGCGGTGGATCCCATGACGGGGGCGGTCATCGCGATCGTCAGCAGGCCCGGATTCGACCCGAACCTGTTTACGGAGCGGATTCCCCTGGAGACGTGGAATACACTTGCCAACCATCCTTTGAAACCCCTGTTGGACCGGACCCGGGACGGGCAGTATCCACCGGCTTCCACGATGAAGATCGTAACGGCCTCCGCCGCGCTGGAGGAGAACCTGGTCTCGCCGTCCACGCTTTTCCGATCCTGCAATCGGGGTTACCAGTTCGGAAATCGCTGGGCCGGGTGCTGGACCAGCGGTCACGGTTCCATGGCGTTCATGGACGCCATGACCCATTCCTGCGACGTCTATTTCTACCAGGTGGGACACCGGATGGGACTGGAACGCTGGGGCCGGTACGCCCGGGGCTTTGGCCTGGGAACTCCTACCGGTTTCGACGCGGGTGACGAGCAGGGCGGCCTGGTCCCGGACATAGAGTACTACGATCCGGCGGAAAACCGCGTGTGGACGCCCGGCAAGATCCTGAACCTGGCGATCGGCCAGGGTGAGCTTCTCGTCACGCCTTTGCAGATGGCGATGTTGACCGCCGCGGTGGCGAACGGAGGCGTGCTTTACCGGCCCTACATACTCGGCCGGGTGGAGTCGGCCGGCGGAGAAACGGTGGAAACCGGTGAACCGATTTCCAGGGACGCGCTGCCCGTTTCACCTGCGACGCTGCGCCTGATCCGGGAATCCTTGGTCACCGTGGTCAATGAAGGGACCGCGCGGTCTGCGCGACTGCCCTACACGCAACTGGCGGGAAAGACAGGCACAGCCGAAAACCCGCACGGCGAGAGTCATTCCTGGTTTGTCGCGTATGCTCCGGCCGAATCACCGCGTATCGCCGTCGCGGCGATCATGGAAAACGCGCCTTCCGGCGCTGCAGTGCCGGTCGTACGGCAGGTTGTCGACGCCTGGCTCTCCCTCGAACCGGTACCTGTTGCCGGCCTGGTCGACGCCGGATACACGGAAGATGTCGCGCCCTAGCGCCCTTGTGCCCAGGGAGCACGCCTGAAATACCATGGAAACCTATTTTAGCCGCACACTCGTCACCATATCCGTCCTGTTGTCCGTGATCGGCATCATCGTGATCTACAGCGCTACGCGGGACGAGACCGGACTGGGCACGTCCCGTTACATGCTGCAGTCCATGTGGTTCGTGGCCGGCATCGGGGTGATGTACATCACGTCGGTGCTGCCCATACGGTTCCTCCAGGCGATGACCATCCCCGTATTTGTCCTGGTGATGATCCTGTTGGTCGCTGTCCTGGCCTCCGAAACCGTCAAGGGGTCCAGCCGGTGGATCAGACTCGGCTTCATCGGCATTCAACCTTCCGAATTGGCTAAGATCGCCGTCATCATGGCGCTCGCGCAGTATCTTTCCCAGTTGCGAACCAACATACACCGGCCCTCGGTCATGGCCACCTGCGGCGTGATCGTGGCGTTGCCGGTGTTCCTTGTCCTGTCCCAACCCGACCTGGGCACTTCCATCGTCTTCGGAGCGATCTTCTGCGGCGTGCTGCTCTGGGCGGGGTTGAGCGTCCTTCAACTGCTGCTCATGATTTCCCCCCTGATCGGCCTCGTAATCGGCGTCGTGAGCGGGTTCGACTGGGTCATCTGGTCGGTATTCATACTGATCGTGGCGGGTATCATGTACCTGAAATGGCCGCCGCGGTTCGTCACGATAATCCTCACCGTCACCCACCTGGCCGTGGGTCTGGGGGCGGAGCCGCTATGGGATTCACTGCACGACTACCAGCAACAACGCTTCGAGACTTTTCTGAATCCCCAGGCCGATCCGAAGGGCGCGGGATACCAGCTCATCCAGTCAAAGATCGCCATCGGATCGGGCGGATTATTCGGTCGCGGGTTTCTGCAGGGGTCTCAGACCAGCCTTGCGTTTCTTCCCGAGCAGCATACGGACTTCATCTTCTCGGTCATCGCCGAGGAATTCGGATTCGTCGGCTCGATGGCCGTCCTCGTCCTCTACTACCTCTTCATACTCATCGGGATCTACATCGCGATGAACGTCAAGAGCCGGTACCAGAGCCTGCTCGCGGCCGGCTGCGTATCCATCTTCACTTTTCACGTGATCATGAACGTGGGGATGGCCGTCGGTGTGCTGCCGGTCGCCGGCGTACCCCTGCCCTTTCTCAGCTACGGCGGTTCCTTTCTGATGACCAGCCTGATCCTGTGCGGCCTGCTGCTGAATGTATGGCGCCATCGATTTGACTACTGAATGCTGTTTCACGCCTGAACGCCGGCTGTCGCCGCGAACGAGGAAAGTCCATGTATCCCATTCTTTTAGAGGTCGGTCCGTTTACCGTACGCACCTATGGCCTGTTGCTGGCCGTTTCATTCATCGCAGGTATTCTTCTGGCGCTGAGGCGGGCCAGGGCGCGCGGCCTGAACCAGAACCAGATGATCAACATGAGCCTGCTCATCATGCTCGCGGGCATTGTCGGCGCGAGGATCATGTACGTCATACCCCACTGGAACGAGTTCAGTGCGAACCCTCTCGACATCATCAGTCCCTTTCAAAGCTCCGGTTCTATCGGCCTGACCGGCCTGACCATGTACGGCGGGTTCATCGCGGCGGTCCTGGTATCCATCCTGTACCTGCGTGTGAACCGGTTGTCCGTCTGGAAGGCCTGCGACGCCTTTGCGCCGAGTATCGCGCTTGGCATCGGCATAAGCCGCGTCGGCTGTTTCATGAACGGTTGCTGTTTCGGACTTCCCACCGAGTCCGCCCTGGGCGTCGTCTTCCCGGCCTTCAGCGCGGCGGGCTCGTTCTACCCGGACGTATCCCTGCATCCCGCCCAGCTTTACAACGCGGCGCTGGGTTTCGGTCTTTTCGGTCTGTTGATGTGGCTGGACCGCAAGCCGAGATACGACGGATTCCTCTTCGCCGCGCTGCTGATCGCCGAACCCGTCACCCGGTTCTTCGTCGATCTCTTCAGGTACTATGAATCGAGCATGACCCTGGGCAATCTGGGCGGGATGGCCTTGTCCTTAAACCAGGGGATCAGTTTCGCACTGTGCGGCCTGGGATTCCTCCTCCTGGGATGGGCCAGGACCCGTGCGCGGCAACACTCGCCGCGAAGCCGGTCCCGTCGCGCGTGAATTCGAGCTTCACCCGTCTCGTTTCCGACTGATAAAAGGAAGGGAACTGCCGGACTCCGGGCATGGTCCGGGTCTGCCGGTCCGGAAGTTACCGGGTGCGCGCACCCGCGGGTGTTGATCGTTCATATCATGTTTCGAGCCGGTCTGAATGATACCTATGACCCTGTTTGCCCATACCTTGCGCATGGCGGGCCGCACGGCCCTGGACATGGTCTACCCCCCGTGCTGCGCCCTCTGCAAGGTCCGGGTCTTCGACGAACGAAGCGCCGTCTGCGACGACTGTCGATCAAGACTGCTTTCGATCGATGCGCCGTACTGCGAACGATGCGGCCATCCACTGCGCACCCCGGTGGCCTCGTGTCCGGCCTGCCCGGGCCGCACGTTCTATTTCGACGGCGCGTTTTCCGCGTTCGTATTCAACCGACCGCTGCAGGATCTCATCCACCTGCTCAAGTACCGGAACCGCCCCGGTGTTGGCCGGTTCCTGGGATCCCTGTTGGCAAAAAGGGTTGAACGGGAACCGGGGATACCACATATTACGGGCGTTTTGCCCGTGCCCCTGCATCCGCTCAGAAGGCGGGAAAGGAGCTACAACCAGAGCGCGTGCATCGCCCGGGGCATATCGGACGTAACGGGCATTCCGGTGCTGGATAACGTGCTTGGGCGTAACCGGAACACACCGACGCAGACCTCGCTGAGTCCCGAAGCGCGGATGGCCAACGTCGAAGGGGTGTTCGAAGTGGCCCGGCCCGATGCGGTGCACGGCGCCACGGTATCGCTGGTCGACGACATATTCACTACGGGGGCAACGATAAACAGCTGTGCCCGGGCCCTTCTCCAGGCAGGCGCCGGAAGAGTGTTCGCCCTGACCGTCGCGCGCGCCTGAGTACCTCCGAATCACCGCCGGCGCCGCGGGCAGCCTGACGCGGCGGGCGATCCTGCGCCGCGGGCAACCCGGCCCCTTCGTATCACCTGCACGCGGGAGAGAAGACTTCAAATGCATATCGGTATCCTGACGGGCGGCGGCGATTGCCCGGGTTTGAACGCCGCGATCCGGGCGGTAACCAGGCGCTTGATCAAGTCCTATGGCTCGACGGTCCTGGGTATACGCAATGGATGGGCCGGACTGATCAACAACGATACCAGTCCACTCAGCCTGGTCTCCGTTTCCGGCATACTGCACCGGGGCGGAACCATCCTGGGCACCTCCAGGACCAACCCGATGAAGGACGAAGGCAACATCGACCGGATCAAGGAGAACGTCCGGAACCTGGGCCTGGATGCGGTCGTCGCCATCGGCGGCGAGGACACCCTGGGTGCCGCGGCCGCGCTGAACGAAGCCGGCATTCCGATGGTGGGCCTGCCGAAGACGATCGACAACGACATCGTCGGGACGGACATGACCTTCGGCTTCGACACGGCGGTCACGATCGCCACCGACGCCATCGACCGGCTCCATACCACCGCGGAGTCCCACCACCGGGTGATGGTCATCGAGGTGATGGGCCGGCATACGGGGTGGATCGCCATCAAGTCGGGTATCGCCGGCGGGGCGGACTGCATCCTGATTCCCGAGGTCCCCATGGACCTGGACGAGGTCTGCGCGCTCGTCCAGCAGCGCATCGACCGGGGCAAGACGTTCAGCCTCGTCGTGGTCGCCGAGGGTTTCACCATGAAGGACACTCCGGGCCAGGTGACCCAGGATGACCAGGTCGATGAATTCGGTCACGTGCGGCTGGGCGGTATCGGAGAAGTGGTCGGCGCCGAGATCGAACGACGGGCGGGCATAGAAACCAGGGTGACCATCCTGGGATACATTCAGCGCGGCGGTTCGCCCACGCCCTACGACCGCGTCCTGGCGACACGGTACGGCGTGACCGCGGCCGACCTGGTGCACGACGGGGATTTCGGCAAGATGGTGGCGTTGAAGGGCTCGAGGATCGAGAGCGTGCCGCTGGCCGAAGTGACCGGCCGGATCCGTACGGTCGACATGGAGTTGTATGACATTGCCCAGGTATTCTTTGGTTAGCCTGCCAACGGAGTGGTTGTGAATACGGCGTCGCGCCGGCTGATCATCGCCGGCAATTGGAAAATGCATACCGACCTGGTCGAAGGCGCTTCACTGGTCGCCGAGGTGATCGAGCGTACGGAATCGCTTGCCCTCGCCGCGGACCTGGTATTGTGCCCGCCTTTCACCCATCTGACCGTGGCGGCCACGCAGCTGTCCGGCAGTTCCATTTCACTGGGTGCCCAGCACATGCACGACGCCCCGGAAGGCGCGTACACGGGGGAAGTGTCGGCCAGAATGCTGTTGACTTCGGGGTGCAGGTACGTTATATTGGGGCACTCCGAAAGACGGACGTATTTCGATGAAACGAACGAGTCCGTCAACGGCAAAGTGAGATCGGCGATTTCAGCGGGTCTCACCCCGATCCTGTGCGTCGGCGAGACGCTGGAAGAGCGGGAAGCCGGCCGTACCGAGGAGGTAGTCGGCGAACAGGTACGAGCGGGTCTCTCCGGTACGGATCCCGGGACGGCCGACTGTCTCGTCCTGGCTTACGAACCGGTCTGGGCGATCGGGACCGGCAAGGTGGCTACCCCCGATCAGGCAGACCAGGTGCACGGTCACCTGAGGAAGGTGATCTCCGATCTGTTTGGCGACGATTTCGCCAACCGGATCCGAATCCAGTACGGAGGCAGCGTCAAACCTGAAAACGCGGGCGCGTTGATGGCCCAGCCGCACATCGACGGAGCGCTCGTGGGTGGTGCCAGCCTGGACGCCTCTTCATTCGAGGCTATCGTCCGGGCCGGACTGGGCATCGAGGACGGCTAGCAATACCTGACCGGACACCGGTCGCCAAGCGAAGGATACATACCGTGTTTACCACCGTGGTTGCAGTACATGTGCTGGTCTGTCTCGTTCTGATCCTGTCCGTCCTGTTGCAATCGGGAAAGGGCGGCGGCCTGTCCAGCGCTTTCGGCGCGGGCGGACCTACCGGCGGCATGGCCGGCCAGATGTTCGGCGGCCGGGGCGCCGCGACTTTCCTGGGCAAGGTGACCACCGTGCTGGCGACGCTGTACATGCTGATCGTCATCGGCCTGAACCTGATCCCCGACGATACGCAAGGCACGCGAAGCATCATCCGGGATGAAGCCCTGAGAAACCAGCAGACGTCCCCCGCCCAGGGATTGCCCGACGCGGAATCGGGCCTGCCCCCCGCGCCCGGGGATCCAGGGTCCACGCCGTAATTCATCGACCATTGTGAGGCGGTCCAGCCGCCGGCCGGTCGTCATTACGCCGAAGTGGTGGAATTGGTAGACACGCTGTCTTGAGGGGGCAGTGGGAGAAATCCCGTCGCGGTTCGAATCCGCGCTTCGGCATCCTTTCCTTCATTTCAGTCGTACATCCCCGTCCTCGTGAATCCGGAGGGCGTCCCATGCGCCATGCGCGAATGCTGTTCTCCCTGATCGCCGGCCTGGCAGTCCTGGCCGTCGTCTCCGTATCTTCCGGTCAGCTTGGTCAGCCTGATCAGGCTGGTCAGCAACTGCGCACGAATTCGGTGGGCAAAGTCATGCCTCCCGACTCCGCCCCCCTGTCACAACAGGTCTTACGCGTGATGAACATGGAGCCGCGCAGTCTCGATTCCGGCATCCATCCCTACGACGACGAAGGGCTGGTTATGAGGCCCTTCGAGATGTTGATGTGGCGCGACGAGTTCATGCAGCCCGTTCCGGGGGCGGCCGAGCGCTACGAGCGTTCCGATGACGGCCTGACCTGGACGTTCTACCTGCGTCCCGGCGCCCGGTGGAGCGACGGACGACCCGTCACCGCCCACGATTTCGTGTACACGTTCCGGCGGAACGTCGATCCGGCTTCGGCGAACATCTACGCGAATTTCTACTACGATTTCAAGAACGCGCGTGCAATCAACCAGGGGCGGATCGCGGACGTCGAGCAACTGGGCGTCCGCGCACTGGACGACCTGACCCTGGTCATCGAGACCGAACAGCCGACGCCCTACCTGCTGTACATCATTTCCTTCCCGGATACCTTTCCGGCGCCTCGATGGGCGATTGAAAAGCACGGTCGAAAGTGGACCGAGCAGGGCAATATCGTCACCAACAGCGGCTTCAAGATGGCCGAGTGGGTTTCCGGCAGCCACATCAGGTTTATACCGGATCCCATGTACAACGGTCCCCACAAGCCCTTTCTGGAGCAGGTCGTCCAGCTGTTTCGGGAGCCGGCGGCGGCCAACGTACTGCCCTACGAAAACGACGAAGTGGACATGGAAGCGGTCGACCTCGCGGAGCTTCGCCGCATTCAAAGCGACCCTCACCTCGGCAGGGATATCGTCCGTTCGCCGAGCTACCAGACCTGGTACTTCATTTTCAGGTCCCGGGAACCGCCCTTCGATGATGTCCGCGTCCGTGAAGCCTTTACCCGGATCATCGATCGGGATTCGATCTGCGACGTGATTCTCCAGGGTGCCGGTATCCCGGCCTACTCCATGATTCCACCCGGATTCGACGCCTACGCGGGACCGGTATACGAGCCGATACAGGGTTTCGATCCGGAACGGGCCAAAGCGCTCATGGCAGAGGCCGGCTATCCGCGGGGACGGGGATTCCCGACCATCGAAACGTGGTTGAGGGCGCCTAATCCCATTACCCGCAGAATTGCAGAGGCGGTCCAGGGGATGTTGCGGAACCATCTCGGGGTGGACATCACCTTCCGCAGCGCCGATATGGGGTCCTACATGAGCGCCCTGTTCGATTGGCAGATTCCCTTCGGATTCATCGCCTGGGGGGCAGATTATCTGGACCCGAGGAACATGCTGGACATGACCTGGCATTCCAGGCCGAGGGGGGCGCAACGCCAGGACTGGACCCATCCCGCCTTCGACGATCTCGTGGACCGGGCGGTCGGGGAATCCGACCCCGCACGGCGCACGGAGATATACAAGGACGCTGAGCGTATCCTGGTGTCCGACTACGGCGGTGCATTCGTCTATCATCCCATCGGATACGGCCTGCGCAAGCCCTGGTTGAAAGGGTACTCCAGACGTCCCGACGGGACGGTGGGAAGCCTTATGTGGACCGAAGTCTACATTGGTGATCGTTGAAGACGAACAGGGAGGCTCGGCATGAATGGTGAACAGTCTGCCGTTCCCGTGGAACAGCGCATCAATATGAGTTGCGGGCAGACGCCCCTCTCGCCCGCCTGTCTCGCGGCCATCGGGAAGCAGCTCGTGGAACCGGTCTACTATGCCCATTACCCGGTGATCGAAAAAGAGACCTGTCTCATGCTCAAGCGGCTGCTGAACACCGGAAACGGCCCCATGCTCATACCAGGTTCCGCCGTGTACGGACTGGAAGCGGCCATGCTCGGCACCGTGGAGTCCGGCGACCGCGTGCTTACGGTCCAGACCGGTGTCTTCGGCCGGCTGCTGACGGAGCTGGCCAGGTTCGCGGGCGGGGATACGACCGAGATCGCCCTCGAGGAAGGGCAGTCAGTCGACCCGGACACGATTCGTCGACACCTGCTCGGCGACCCGGACATCAGACAGGTCGCGCTGGTCCACTGCGAGACCACGACCGGCACGCTGAATCCGATCGCGGCCATCGGGCGCATGCTCAAGGACGAGTTTCCCCATGTGATCTACCTGGTGGACTGCGTGTCTTCTTTCGGAGGGGTCGAGGTGCGCGTCGACGACTGGGGCATTGACCTGCTCATCACCACGACCCAGAAGTGCCTGAACGCGCCCCAGGGCCTGGCGATCGTGGTGGCCAGCGAGAAGGCCTGGGACAAGATCGAAAACCTGCGGAACGCACCACGCGCCATGTGCCTCGATCTCCATTCCTGGCGCCGTTACGGCATGGAAGGAGGCGCTGCGATAGGGTACGATACGCTCGAAAAGGGCGCCGTGCCGCGCGCACGCAAACCCCACCCAAGGGACTGGCCCGTCCACGGCCCCCATGCGTCTTACACCCTGGTCGTGGGGCTGCACGCCTCGCTGAAGGCCATCATGGACGAGGGACCGGAACAGGTCTACTGCCGCCAGTACGTTGCTTCCAGGGCGGTACACGCGGCGTTGCGTGCCCTGGATCTCGGCATCGTGGCCGCGACGGAGGCGTCGGCCGCGCCTGTGGCGACACGCATCGCGTTGCCGGACCACCTCGACGCGACCGAACTGAATAGGATCCTCTTCGAAGAACACGGCATCGCACTCAGCAGCCTTGCCCGGATCGGCACCATGGGGTTCATGGCTGTACCGGAGCATGTGCTGCGTACGATTTCGGCCTTGGAGCAGGTTTTGAAGAAGATGGGCTGGGATGTGAAGGAGGGTTCAGGCGTATCGGCGG
This sequence comes from bacterium, assembly GCA_965207085.1. Classification (GTDB taxonomy): domain Bacteria; phylum JAAXHH01; class JAAXHH01; order JAAXHH01; family JAAXHH01; genus JAAXHH01. The sequence continues at coordinate 2,815,666 of CBDBLQ010000002.1, forward strand.
CCCGTGAGGTTTTCGAGCACTCGCAGATCTTCAACGACCGGATCTGAAGAGCCAGTCCCAGAATCCCTCGTCCCGGTCCTCGGCGGCCCCGTCCCTCACGGCCTCCTCCGTGACGTAAAGCGTCGTCGAGAGGTTGAGATGCTTATCGACACGAATCGCGTAACCACCCCGCTCGTTCCGCTCGAGGGCCTCGGTGCGAAGATAAGGCTTCCACAGCTCGTTGTGCTGACTGTGCCACAGGAACACGCCGGCCACGTCCTCGACCACGATGCGTTCGGCCTCCTCGTAGAGCGCTAATCGTCTTTCCGGGTCGCCGATCAGGTGATTGGCCTCCGCCATGACGGATTCGAAGCGCTGGTTGAACCAGGCATGGCGGCCCGTCGAAAGCCAGATACCGAGCAGATTGCTGGGATCCATGTAGTCGTACCCGTAGGGGATCATGGCGAAGGCGATGTTTCCCTGGTACATGGTTTCCATGAACAGTTTGGCCTCGGTGTTCTGCACGCCGATATCCAGGTTCAGATTGCGCTTCAGCATGGCCTGTACCGCCTGGGGCGCCTGTCCCCCCTGTAGATTGGCTCCCCTGATCCACATCACCGTCTGCGGAAACCCTCTTCCGTCCGGATAGCCGGCTTCCGCGAGCAGCCGGCGCGCCAGGCCCGGATCGTATCGCTGAACGGGCGCAAGTACCCGGGTGTTTGCCGCGGGAAACCCGTCGGGCAACATGGACACCGCGGGAACGGCGACGCCCTGGAGGGCGGACTCGACCAGCGCTTCGGTATCGATGGCGTGGCTGAACGCCTGCCGCACCCGGAGATCGTCGAAAGGCGGCTTGAAGGTGTCCATCATCAGGTAGGTGGTCCCTAAGGCCGAATAGGTGACGAGCTGGTCCCTGAGCCCTGCATCGTGCTTGACGCGGTTGATTTCCGCCTGGTTCGTCAGGGAGGCCAGGTCCACCGCGCCCGCCTCGTAGGACGACAACATCGGCGGAGGTACCGCGGCGTTGTAGAGCTTTGAAACCACTTTTTCGAGATACGGTTTGTGGGGGCCCCGGTAGTGAGGATTCGGCGCCAGCACAATCCGGTCCAGCTTCGACCATTCCAACAGCCTGAACGGGCCACTGCCCAGCAGCGTTTCCGGCCGCGTCGACCAGCCCGGACCGTGTTTCTCGAAAAGGTGCGTGGGCGTTACCCAGCTGAAGGTCAGGATCAGGGGCAGGTAAGGCGTGGGATCTTCGGTTGCAAAGGCGATGGTGTGATCGTCCAGCGCCGTGACGCCCAGTGAATCGAGAGGCAGTTCGGCGGCGACGACCTCGCTCCAGTTCCTGATCGACCGGTAGAACCATTCGAAATCGAATCCCGTAACCGGGTCCGCCCACCGTTTGAAGGTGTCTTCGAAGTCGTGAGCCGTAAGTGGATGACCGTCGGCGAAGATCAGATCGGATTGGAGGTGAAACGTCCAGGTGAGCCCGTCCCCGGACACCTCCCAACGGGTCGCGGCGGCCGGCAGCAGGTTGTAGTCCCGGTCCATGCGCACCAGCGGTTCGTTGACCAGGGCGTAGTCGTGGCCGATCACCTGGTAGTGAGAGGTGGCCATGTCCAGGTAGCGGTTCTCGGCCTTGAAACTGGTGAAGACCTGGTACTCGGGCGGGGCCGCGTCGGGTGGCATCGGGATGCCGATGGAATTGGTGTAGGGCGCGGGCAGATCCGCGTCCGGCCAGGCCAATGCGGCCGTGCAGCTAATCAATGCCGCGGAGAAGAGCGCAAAGACGAACCTGACCGTCACGGGATATCCCCTTCTTCCCTCGCAGATGACTCCGGTCCATCCAGGTACAGGATCACATAACCCTCTTCGATCTCCACCCGGTAAGTTCTGACCCGCAGCGCAGGATCGTAGAGCGCCCGGCCGGTGGCGAGGTCGAATTCCCACTGGTGCCAGGCGCACTTCAGGACCTGCTTCTCGCGCTGTTCGACCGAGTATACCTCATCCGCCGTTACATGGGGCCTCAGGCGGCCGCGGCAGAGCGGCCCGCCCTTGTGGGGGCAACGGTTCCGCAGGGCGTAGTACCGGCCGCCGACGTTGAACACGCCGATCCCGCCGCGCCCGCCCGCGGGGACGATGCGGCGTGCACCCGGCGGAAGGTCTTCGACGGCGGATACCACGTAACGGCGGCTCATTCGCAGGGTTTCCCGTGTACGTCCAGGCTGTACAGCTCCCGCGCCGTCTCCACGAATACCCTGTTCTTAAGCCGCGCATCCACGCCGGGAAGCACCGAGTCAGGCGATTCCCAGTCCCAGTGGGGATAGTCGCTCGCGTACACGAGGATCTCGTCCGCGTGCAGCCATTCCAGGAAGGTCTTGAGGTCCTTTCGGGTCGGCGGCTGTTCCATGGGCTGGCATCCGAACCTGACGTGGTCACGGATATACTCGCTCGGAAGCCTCTTGACCCAGGGCGTGTAGTCGCGGACCGCCTTCCAGTCGGCGTCCATGTGCCACATCAGCCCCGGTACCCAGAAGGTATCGTGTTCGATGAAGAGGAACTTCAGCCCGGGGTATTTCTCGAAGGTCCCTTCGCAGATCAGGCTCGAGACGTGCGCCATGGCGATCTGGGGCCGGGCCATGCGCATTTCCAGGTAGTAAGAGGGATATCCGGCCGCCGTGGGGGCATTGGCAAAGCCGGCGCCCTCCACGCCGAAGTGTACGCACATGGGAAGCCGGCACTCCTGAGCCGCTTCGTAAATCGGGTCGTAGAACCGGTTCCCGAAAGGCATGCGCCCCCCGGCGGGCATGATGACCTGGAGTACTTCGGGACGACTGCCGATCCGCCGGATCTCCGCGGCCGCCTGCTTCGGATCGGACGGTGCGATGGCCACCGACGCTCGGAATCGACCATCCGCCTTGATCCAGGTCTCCAGGGTCCAGTCGTTGAAGGCCCGGCACATTGCGGCGCCGAAGTCGGCGTCCGGGTGCACCGCCGCTCCGTACACCGTAACCCCCGTCAACAGGGCGACGTCGATGCCGTATTCGTCGAGATGGTGCCTGCGGGCCAACTCGATGTTGCTGCTCGGATGGGTTTCGGTGTGCTCCCAGAGTTCGGCGCGGCAGCCGCCTTTGGGGAGATTGGTATAGACAAGGCCGGGCATCATGGACCCGAAGTCCTTCACGTACTCCACGTAGTGGCCGGGGAGGTAAGGGAAGAGATCTTCGATTTCCACGACACCGTGATGCAGGTCGCAGTCGATGAGACCGATGGGGTTGGCGGCTTTCGATTCGGTTTCAGTCATGATCTGGCGGCAGCTCGTCGGGAACCCGGAGGAGATCGAACCCGGCGGAAGTCCGGTAATGTGTTACTGCCATAAATACGCCGTCACGGGGTCCTGTCAAGTCGATCATGCGACGTGTGGAAGATTGTGCTTTGTATTTGACGGCTAGACGCTACATTGCCATACCGTTTCATTCCTGCGACTTAAGTGGCGGCGGCGCAACCGGGACGGTTCCGGCCTCCAGCCGCGTCCGAAATCTGAGAGGATCACATGGAATACCGGCAACTTGGACGCTACGGCGTGCGTGTGTCCCCCATCTGTCTCGGTACGGCGTTCCGGGGCTTCTGGGCCGGCCGGACGGACGAGAAAACCTGCATACGCACGATCGAAACGGCGGTGGATCTCGGGATCAATTTCATCGACTGCGCGAATTTCTACTTCGGTGGCCGGTGCGAGGAAGTGCTGGGCAAGGCCCTGGCCGCCATGAAGGACAAGCGGGAGAACCTGGTGATTACCAGCAAGGTCTGGAGCGAGATCGGGTCGGGGCCGAACGACAAGGGCTCCTCCCGCTATCATATAACGCGGGAGATCGACCGCTCGCTGAAGCGCCTGAGGCTGGATCATATCGATCTCTATCTCCTGCACCACTTCGATCCCGATACGCCCCTGGAAGAAACCCTGGACGCCATGAACGACGTGGTGAGACAGGGCAAGGCCCGGTATGTCGGCATGTGCAACTACACGGCCGCCCAGGTTGTCGAAGCGCTGTGGGTGGCCGACAAGCACGGTTTCGCGGCGCCGGCATGCCTTCAGAACCAGTACAACCTGATCCGTCGATCCGGCGTGGAGACCGAACTGCTCGACCGGTGCCGCCAACATGGACTGGGGATGATGACCTACAGCCCCATCGCCGTCGGCCTGCTTACGGGCCGGTGCAGGCGGGGCAAGGATCCGCCCGCGGGCTCGGTTTGGTCGAAGGATATCGATCGGTTCAGGAAGGCCATGACCCCGGCCGTCGATCATCTCATCGCCACGTTGATCGACGTGGCCGCGGAATTCGGCAGAACCCCCGCGCAGGTCGCCTTCGCATGGATCCTGGACCATCCCGAAGTGACGACCGCCATGACGGGACCGGATCTACCGGAGCACGTGGAAGAGGTTTGCGGTGGATCGGGTTGGCAGCTGCCCCTCGAAATGCGAAGCAGACTGGACGAGGCTTCCGCCCCGGACCGGTTCAGCCAGGTTGCGTAGCGCGGTCACCGGGGATCGAAATCCCCTCCCCGTACATGGTACTGTGTAATGCTCACCCCTGACCGCTATCCTCATCCGCTTCCTCCTCATCGGGCATGGCGGCCATGCGATCGATCCTGAGCCGCTGGACGCGGGTCGGCTCCACGCGCAACGCCGTCATCAGGTGCGTGCCGGCGCGGACCTGTTCCCCCTGCCTGGGAATGTGGCCCAGCAGTTCGGTCATGACCCCGCCCGTGGTATCCGAAGTCAGTTCATCGGGCAGTTCCAGGCCGCAGGCGCGGACGACCTGGTCGACCGGGCAACTGGCTTCGACCTCGAACCGGTGAGGTCCCGTCCGCACGATGAGCGGCGCCTCGCTGTCGAATTCATCCTGAATCGGGCCTACCAGTTCTTCCAGTACGTTCTCCAGCGTGATCATCCCGGAAACCGTACCAAACTCGTCCACCAGCACGGCCAGTACGGAGTTGCGCCGCTGGAACTCCAGGAGCAGTGCGTCGAGACGGATGGTCTCGGGTAGGAACAGCGGCTCACGGGCGGTACTTTCCAGGGAGGCGAACTGGTCTTCGTCGTAAAGGCCCTTCATGAGGTCCTTGACGTGAATGATCCCTATGATCTGGTCCAGGTCCTCGTCACACAGCGGGAAGCGCGTGTGTCCGGATTCGGCTACGACGCGCAGTTTTTCTTCGGTGGGGTCGTTCTGGTTCACGTACACGATCTGATTGCGGGGGAGCATGTAGCGCCGGGCGACCTTTTCTTCGAGGTCGAGCACGTTTTCCATGATCCGGCGTTCCCGTCGGGAGACGTGCCCCCCGGCCACCATGCTGACCAGGGCGATGCGCAGTTCCGATTCGGTGAACGATTCTCCGTGCGCGTCGATTACCCGGATGCCCAGGCACCTGAGCATGAGATTCGCGCTAACGTTCAGCAGCCAGATGAAGGGTCGAAACACCCTGTAGAACAGGACGAGGGGAATGCCGATGACCAGCGCCACCTGGCGGTACTTCTGCAGGGCGACGAACTTGGGAACGAGCTCGCCGGCCGTGATGAGCAGGAAGGTCATCACCACGAGCGCGAGCGGGATCGCGATGAGATGGGCGGTCGCCGCGGAAAAACCCAGGGACAGCACGAGCGGTTCGAGCAGCGCGGCCATCGTCCGTTCGCTGAACCAGCCCAGGCCAAGGCTCCCGAGCGTGACCCCCAGCTGGCACGAGGAAAGATAGGTATCCAGGTTCTGCAGTATATTCCGTACGGTCTGCGCGATTCTGCTTCCATCCTGGACCATGACCTCGATTTCGGCCATCCGGATCTTGACCAGGGCGAATTCCGCGGCTACGAAGAAGCCGTTGAACGCGACCAGCAGAATTACGATAACGAGGTCGTTCATGGTACCGGGGATTTGCGGAGAGAATCAGTCTTTGTTGGTCGTTGGGAGCGAATGAACTCTTAGCGAACGGTACGACCGAATCTTGCGGCGAGGGCTTCGCGCCGGTAGTCGAAAATGGCGTTGAGCTGGTGCTTCACGACCGCCACATGTACCATACGGCCCAGCACACCAAATGGCAAGGCATAATGGACCAGGTCTTCCATTTCCACGCCGCCTTCCACGGAACGCAGCCGGTGTTCGTGGTGCCATAGCTTGTACGGCCCCGATCTCTGATCATCGATAAAGTAGCTAAGCGGTTCTGCCTGAGTGATTTCCGTGACCCAGTTAAAGTAGAACATTGAGTAGAGTCCGAGCCGGTACGTGATGATGAGACCGGGGTACATGCGATCCGGGAGATCGGAAGTCACGGTCAGCCCGACACCCGGCGGGGTCAGGTCCCGCAGGTGCTCGGGCCGGCACAGGAAATCCCAGGCGACATCCAGGGATACGGGCAGAATCTGTGTGCGCTTCAACCGGTAGACGTGCATGGGAATTCGGCGCTCCAGTCCAGGTTTCCCTCTCGTCAATGCGCGGCAGTTCCCCGGCGCCGACAGCCGGCCGGCACGGAACGCAACCGCGCTATCTGGATACTACGGGAATCGTCGAAGCGAGTCAAACCACATTAGCCGGGCGGGGAGTCCGGACGAGGTGGCCGCAAGGTCTCCCCGGCCTTGACGCGGGGCGGTCGCCCGGGCCTTGACACCGTGCCTCGCCGGTTTTAACTTTCGCCTCACTATGACCATACTCGTTTCCGGTGGATCGGGGTTGATCGGCCGCCGGCTGATCCCCTGCCTCGAGCAGCGGGGCCATCGCGTCTTTCGCCTGGTACGGTCCAGGGACCTGGCCAGCGACAGGGTGGTCTACTGGTCCACCTCGGATGGCGGCTTTGACTGGGACGAATCCGGCTCCATTGACGCCGTCGTCCACCTGGCCGGCGAGTCCATCCTGGGACGGTGGACCGGGGCCAAGAAAGCCCGGATCCGGGACAGCCGGGTCGGCCCCACGCGCAATCTGTGCGCGTTTCTCGCCGGGATGGCGTCGCCGCCTTCGGTCCTGGTATGCGCGTCGGCCATCGGTTATTACGGCGACCGCGGCGATGAACCGCTCGGGGAGGCATCGCCGGCGGGGAAAGGGTTTCTGCCGCGGGTGAGCAAGCAGTGGGAAGCGGCGACGGAACCGGCCCGAGACGCCGGGATCCGGGTCGTGAACCTGCGCATCGGCATGGTGCTGACCCCGGAGGGCGGTGCGCTGGCCGCCATGCGTACGCCCTTCCGGCTGGCCCTGGGCGGTAAGGTCGGAGACGGGCGCCAGTACATGAGCTGGATCACCCGGGACGACCTGGTTTCCGTCATACGTTACGCCCTGGAATCGGATGTGCTGGCCGGTCCGGTGAACGCGGTCTCTCCGCAATCCGTCACCAACGCGGAGTTTACCTTGACGCTGGGCCGGGTGCTGCGTCGCCCGACCCCCTTTTCGGTACCCGCCTTCGTCGTCCGACTGTTGTTCGGCCAAATGGGAAGCGGCCTGCTGCTCGCGAGCGCGCGCGTCGAACCCGAAAGGCTTCGGGAAGCGGGTTTCCAGTTCGATCATGCGGACTTGGAGGCTGCGCTGATCGACCTGTTGCGGGCGAAGCCTTCGAGACCCGCGCACTGAGCAGGCCGGACCGAACCTCCACGATGTCGGCGCCTCCCGCGATGTCGGCGTCTCCCGCCTCGGCGGCGCCTCCCGCCACGGCTGTGCCTCCCGTCTCGGCGGTGCCTCTCGCCACTAAAAACGCCACGGAACGGCCATGAATACCGACAGTCGGCAACAGCAACAACCCGCGCAGCATCAACCGGCGCCTGCGGGCGCAGGGGCTTCAGGCGGATTCCTCGACGCCATCGAGCGGGTCGGGAACCGCCTGCCGGATCCGGCGACGCTCTTCCTGATCGGCGCGCTGTTCATCATCGTCCTCTCCGACATCGCGGCCCGCGGCCAGTGGACCGTGGTCCAGCGCCTGCCGGAACAGGTGGTCCTGCAGGATGGTTCTGCCGGCGTGGAATGGCGCGAGACGGGGAAGACCTACACGTCCACCAGCCTGCTTACCCGGGACGGCCTCTTCTGGGTCGTGGGCAACATGGTGGAGAACTTCATGCGATTCCCGCCGCTCGGCGTCGTGCTGGTCGGGATGCTGGGCATCGGCGTGGCGGAGCGGACCGGCATGATCGGCGTCCTGCTCAAGGCGTTCATGCTGGCGGTCCCGGGCCGGTTGCTGACCCCGGCCATGGTCTTCATCGGCATCATGTCGTCCATGACCCTCGACGCCGGGTACGTCATTCTTCCGCCCCTCGCGGCCGCGCTGTACAAGGCGGTCGGCCGGTCGCCCCTGGCCGGCCTTGCCGCCGTATTCGCTGGCGTGTCCGCGGGATTCAACGCCAACCTTTTCGTGACGGGTCTGGACCCCCTGCTGGCCGGCCTTTCCACGGTCGGAGCGCAGACGATCGACGCGGCCTACCAGGTCGCCGCCACGTGCAACTGGTATTTCATGATCGCGTCGACGGTGATCATGACCCTGGCGGGATGGCTCGTCACGGCCTGGTTCGTCGAGCGGCGCCTGGCGGGCAAGCCGCCCGAGGAAGGCGGACCCGCGCCCGCGTCGTCCACCGGTCCGGAAGAACACGCCCTGACCGCGGTGGAGAAGCGAGGTATGGCCCGGGCGTCCCTGGCGTTCCTGGCTGTACTTTCGGCCATCGTGTTCATGATCCTGTGGCCCGGCGCTCCGCTGCACGGTACCGGCAACCTGTTCGACCGGTGGGTGGAGGCCATCGTGCCGCTCCTGCTGTTTTGTTTCATCCTGCCCGGCATCGTGTACGGGATCTCGGTAGGCGCCATCAAGAGCGACAAGGACGCGGCCCGGCTGCTCATCGAAACGATCGCCACCATGGCCCCGATCATCGTCCTGGCCTTCTTCGCCGCCCAGTTCATCGCCTACTTCCAGTATTCGGGACTCGGCCAGATGCTGGCGATGGCCGGCGGCCAGGCCCTCGGCCAGGCGCAGATGCCGGCGTGGATGCTTATGATCGCCTTCATCCTGGTCACGCTGGTGTTCAACCTGCTGATCGGCTCCATGTCCGCAAAGTACGCCCTCTTCGCGCCGATCTTCATTCCCATGTTCATGATGGTGGGCATCAGTCCCGAGCTGACGCAGGCGGCCTACCGGATCGGCGACTCCGTCAGCAACACCATCACGCCCCTGAACCCCTACCTGGTGATCATCCTGGTCTTCATGCGCCAGTTCGTGCCCAAAGGGGGCATGGGCACGCTGATCTCCACGATGCTACCCTATACCGTTGTTTTCACGGTGATCTGGACGCTGCTTCTCGTGGCCTGGATGGCGATGGGCATCCCCCTCGGCCCCGCGGGCGGACTGGTCTACGTACCCTGATCGGGATCTTTGTCGAGGTGGACCGCCCTAGCTGTCCGATGCTGGCGGCGCCGGCGTGCGGCGTCGCAGGAACAGGTAGGCAGGGATGCCCAGGGCGGTCAGCGCGAGGCCCGCGATGGATTCGACGGGCGTCTCGAAGAGCATGTTGACGAGTATTCCGGCGGAACCGGCGATAAACAGCAGGGGGACGACCGGGTAGCCCCAGGCGCGGTAGGGCCGGGGCAGGTCGGGCCGTTTCCTTCGAAGCGTGAACACCGCGGCGGCGCCGGCGATCCACAGCATGAGATTGGCGAAGGTGACGAAGGTGATCAGGTCTTCGAAGGTGCCGCTGAGGGTGAGCACGCAGGCCCAGACCGCCTGAAACACCACGGCCTGCCCCGGCGTGCGGAACCTGGGATGTACGGATCCCGCCCGCCTGAAGAACAGGCCGTCCCTCGCCATGGCGAAATAGACGCGCGGGCCAACCAGGACGGTGGCGTTCAGCGCTCCGGCGATGGACACGACGACGGCGGCCGACAGCAGTAAGGCGCCGGTTTCACCGAAGAGCACGTTGGCGGCCGCTTCCCCGACCCGGACGACCCCGGCCATTTCCTCCACCGGCAACGCTTTCAGGTAGATGTAGTTCACCAGCAGGTAGACGATGGTGACGGTCGCGGCGCCCATCAGGAGGGCCTTCGGCAGGTTCCGTCCGGGCCGCCTGACTTCGCCGGCGACGAAGGTGACCTCCTCCCAGCCGGCAAAGGCCCAGGACACGGCGATCAGGGCGACGCCGAAGGCGACCACCAGTTGCCCGAAGTCGATCGCCTGCGCGTTGATACGAAAGTCTATCGGCTGATCGGACCCGGTCCAGAGCCCGAACAGGATGAACAACCCGAGCGCGGCGACCTTGATCACCGAGGAAACGTTGGTGATGTACTTGCTGAAGGTGACGCCGCGGTAGTTCACCACCGTGAGCAGGAGGACCAGGACGAGCGCGGTGAGGTGCCCGGCGGAGAGCGCGTACGGGAAGGTCCAGCCGGGCAGGGCGATTTCGGTTTCGAAGTATACGTTGGTCATCCCGATCGCGGGGATGAAGTAACCCGCGTATTCTGCGAATCCCACGCCGAGGGCGGCGATGATGCCGGTCAGGTACATGGTGAACGATACCCAGCCGAAAAGGAACCCGCAGAACGGGCCGTAAGCTTCCCGGAGGTAGACGTACTGGCCGCCTGCCCGGGGCATGGCGGCGCCGAGCTCGCCGTAGGCCAGCGCGCCGGCGAGGGCGTGCAGGCCGCCGAACAGCCAGGCCAGGAGAATGAGCGTCGCGGACGGTATGCCCCGGGCCATCAGGCCGGTCGTGAGGAAGATCCCCGATCCGATCACGATACCGATGATGATCATCGTCGTGTCGAAAAGGCCAAGCTGGCGGACCAGGCCAGTCTTTTCTTTTTGATCGATCGGAATTGCCATATATTGAGGGTGGAAGGCGTTCCGCCAGGCAGCCGCGTTCATGCGCGGCGGCGGACGGCGAGGGCGTAAGGAAGGTGGAAGGCGAACGTCCATGGTACCCGGACGGTACGCGTAAGTCAAGGCGGGATTGCGGCAGAGAGGAAACCTCGATTGAACGGTTCGGCGCTGGACCTCATCGACGCGAAGACCTACCCCATTCACCGGCCCGGATCGGCCGCTTACAGCGCGCTGGTCGCAAGGTGCCGGGACAGTCTGGCGTCGCAGAGCGCTTGCCTGTTGCCCGGGTTCATCACGGAGGCCGCCAGGGTACGGATGGTAGGCGAGGTGGACCGCGCCGCTCCCGACGCCTTCCCCTGTCGGAAACCCCATAACGTCTATCTGGAGGCGCATGACGACGCCTTCCCGTCCGACCACCCGCGGCGGAGGCCCCAGGCCACGGAACTGGATTCGGTCGCCTTCGATCAGATCCGTCCGTCCGACGGCCTGCACCGGCTGTATTCATGGGACCCGCTCCTTTCCTTCGTAGCCGACGTGCTCGGCAAGAAACACTACTACAGGATGGCAGATCCCCTCGCCGCGCTGACGGTCAACGTCATGCGCGAGGGCCAGAACCACGGCTGGCACTTCGACGAATCCGAAGCAACGACTACCCTTATGCTGCAGGCGCCTGAAGCGGGCGGCGTGTTCGAGTACGCACCGGACGTACGTCCCGCGGAAGGCGACGGCTACGATGTCGTGGACCAGGTGCTGAGCGGCAGCTACCCCGGCGTCCGAACGCTCGCGGTGAAACCCGGCACGCTGATTCTCTTTACAGGCTACTACTCCATGCACCAGGTGACGCCGGTCAGGGGGCTGGTGACCCGCTACGTCGCCACTTTCTGCTACAAGGACCGGCCCAATGTCCGCAACAGCCCGGAGGTGCATAAGCTGTTCTACGGGCGCACGGCCTGAGGGAGGTAGCCTGTGGCAAGAACTACGTTTTCTGGATCACTCAAGAACCGGGAGGCTGACCATTGCACACCGTGATTGTTGGAAACGGCGTAACGGGCGTAACGGCCGCCACGCGGCTCAGGCAGCTTCAGCCGGACTGGAAGATCACACTGGTATCGGGTGAATCGGCCTACCACTATTCCCGCCCCGCCCTCATGTACATCTTCATGGGGCACATGACCTACGAGGCGACGAAACCCTTCGAGGACCGTTTCTGGCGCGACCAGCGCCTGGACCTGGTCAGGGACTGGGTGACCGGCATCGACATCGAGGACAAGCAGCTGGTGCTGCACCGGAACGGTCGGCTGCCCTACGACCGATTGCTGATCGCCACAGGCGCCAAGTCGAACAAATTCGGCTGGCCGGGTCAGGATCTCGATGGCGTTCAGGGACTTTACAACCTGAAAGACCTGCGCCAGCTGTACAAAAGCGCGGAGCGGACCAGCCACGCGGTCATCGTCGGCGGCGGGCTGATCGGCATCGAACTGGCCGAGATGCTCCATTCAAGGCACATCCACGTCACCTTTCTCATCCGCGAACCGTCCTACTGGTGCAACATCCTGCCCATGGAGGAGTCGGGCATGATCAACCGGTTGATCGAGGAGCAGGGCATCGGCCTGATCCGGGAGACCAACCTGAAGGAAATCGTGGACGACGGCTCGGGCAGAGTCGAAGCGGTCGTCACCGAGTTCGACGACCGGATCGACTGCCAGCTCGTCGGCCTGACGCCGGGCGTTTCGCCCAATACGGACCTGGTCGAGACGACCCCCATCGAGACCGGCCGGGGCGTCCTGGTCGACCATTCCTTCCGCACGAACATCCCCGATATCTACGCCGCGGGAGACTGCGCGGAAATCGTCAGCCGGAACGGAGGCCGCAACCTGATCCAGCAGGTCTGGTACACGGGCAAGAAACAGGGCAAGGCCGCCGGCGAAGTGCTGGCCGGGGAGGATACCGCATACGATCCGGGGATCTGGTTCAATTCAGCCAAGTTCTTCGACTTGGAATACCAGACCTACGGCATGATCCTGAGCACCCCCCAGCCCGGCGAGCAGCACCTGTTCTGGGAACATTCCTCTCACCGCCACGCTGTCCGCGTCGTCGGCGCCGACGGTTGCATCAAGGCCTTCAATTTCATGGGAATACGCGCCCGCCACGAGGTGTGCGAACGCTGGATCGCCGAGCGGCGCACCGTGGAATACGTTCTGGACCACCTGGAAGAAGCCAACTTCGATCCGGAATTTTTCGTCCGCCACGAGACGGAAATCGTTCGCTCGTTAAAGGAGCAACTCGCATGAGCACACCGCCCGCTGGAACGACGTTGATCGACCCGGAGACCATTTCGTACTTCTACGACGAAGAGGCCGACGGTTTCGGCGAGCCCGCCTCCGCGGCCGAAGCGCCGAGGAACCCGGGCTTGATGGTCTCCGCCGGCGTGATTGGACTGGGTTTCCTCGCCCTCGCCGTCTCCCTGCTCGGTAGTATGCCCCTCGCCGGCGCCTGGACGCCCTTCCTGCTCTCCTTCGGCCTGTTGTCGGCCGGTACGATCGGTTACGCCTGGTTCGCCTACAAGGATACCGTGCCCGGTATCAAGCACGACGGCATCATGTTCGGAAACACCACGCACCGCGGCGCGATCGCCTGGGCGCTGGGCATTGCGCTCACCGGGTTCTACGTCGTGCTGTACTGGTGGCCCGAATACCTGGCGCGCGCCATCGCGTTCGTCGAACCGCTGTCGCTGGTCCTGTCCGGACAACCGGCGAACCAGTGGTTTCTCTACGGTTTTCTCTACACCATGGCCGTGGTGCTCTTCGGTTTCCGCATGTTCATGCGGTACCGCCACAACCGCTACCACATCATCCGGACCATTTCGGTCATGTTCTTTCAACTGGTGCTGGCCTTCCTCCTGCCCCATTTGCTCCGCGCCCTGAACGAGCCTGAGTTCTATTTCAGCTATTTCTGGCCGCTGAAGTACGATTACCTGTTCCCCGGCACCGTGGATTACCTCGTCAACAGTCCAGGCGCCCTGGGCTCTTTCATGGTGTTCTGGGGCGCGGTCTGCTCCTTCATCGCCACGCCCGTGCTGACCTATTTCTACGGCAAGCGGTGGTACTGCTCATGGGTATGCGGCTGCGGCGGACTCGCCGAAACCCTCGGCGATCCCTGGCGGCACCTGACACCCAAGTCGACGGTGTCGTGGAAGATCGAACGGGCGATCATCTACGCCGTGCTGCTGCTGATCATCCTGACGACGGCCGTACTCTGGGTGAGCAGCACGTCCGAAGGCGCGCTGAGCAGCATTTCCGCTCCACTGCAGCGATGGTACGGTTTCTACATCGGCGCGGTCTTCGCGGGCGTCATCGGCGTGGGGTTCTATCCCGTCCTCGGAAACCGGGTCTGGTGCCGCTTCGGCTGCCCTATGGCCGCGGTGCTGGGCATCATCCAGCGTTTCTTCTCCCGCTTCCGCATCACGACCAACGGTGGCCAGTGCATGGCCTGCGGCAACTGCACCACCTATTGCGAAATGGGGATCGACGTGCGGGCCTACGCCGAGCGCGGCGAGAACATCGTCCGGTCTTCCTGCGTGGGATGCGGAGTCTGTTCGGCCGTGTGTCCCCGCGGCGTGCTCAAGCTCGAGAACGGCACGTCCCACGGCGACCGATACCCGGGGTCGGATCAGCCGCTGGGCGCATTCGCCACGGCCGTCCGCAAAGGCGCCAGGGTTTACGGAGACCGGGACGGTTACGTGTAGCTCGGATTCAGTCGCCGACCGACCGGCCATTATGCTATCTGACCAGGAAGATCACCACCGCCACGGTGACGATGCTGCAGATGGTGGACAGAAACACGGCGTTGGCCGCGAAATCCTCCCTGCTGCCGAATTCCATGGCGATCAATACCGTATTGATCGCGGTGGGATAACTGGTGGACACGATCAGGATCGGGGCGATCCTCGGATCGATGTTCAGCAGGAGCACGAGTCCGTAGCCGATCAGGGGAGAGACCACAAGGCGGCAGACCAGGGACGTCAGGCTGGCCTTCCACGCCTGGGTGATGGGCGTCCGGGCCAGTTGCATGCCCAGGGTGACCAGCGCCATGGGAACGAGCGCTTCGGCCAGGTACTCGATCGGAAGCCAGATGAAGCCCGGGAGCTGCAGGCCGTAGTTTCGGATCGCGAAGGCAAGGATCAGGGCGTAGACGAAGGGCATCCTGAAGGACTGCAGGAAGGCTTTCCGGGCCGATATGCGTCCAACCGACACGAAGAACAGCCCCAGAGTGAACACGAGGAAATTCTGGACGGCCAAGACGATGGACTGGACGGCCAGTCCCAGGGCCGGAAAGGCCAGTTCACTGGCCGGAAAGCCGTAGTTCCCACTGTTGTAGTACATGACGGACAGGCTGAAGGCCTGCTTCATGTCTTTCCGGTACCGCAGGACCAGGGATCCGATCACGCTGAGCGCATAGAGCGCGACCAGCATGAGCAGGCAGAATACGCTGGTGTCCCAGACGAAATCCGCGGAAAGCTCCGACTGGGTCAGGGATACGACGAGGGTCGCGGGCATGACCAGGTAAAGCAGGATCCGTGTCAGGGCCTGCAGGTCGAAATGCCACTTTTTCTGGAACAGGTACCCGAGGGAGATGAGGACGAAAATCGGGGCGATGATGTCGATCAGGATGTTCAGGAATGGCATCGGATCGCCGGGGAAGAGGTCCGGGTGGACGCGGGTTGGCGCGCAGTTCGGTTGTTATTCGCCAAAAGGGTCGAAACGGCCGTCCGCCGCGGTCCACCCGCCGTCTACGAACATGACGGAACCGGTCGTGTAGGAACTGGCATCCGAGGCCAGGTAGAGGACGGCGCCCGCGATTTCTTCCGGTTTGGCCCATCGCCGGAGCATGGTCTTATCCGCGTAGGCGGCGTACCAGTCCGGATGCTGCTTGATCTGGGCGGTCAGCGGCGTGTCCACGACGCCCGGGGCTATGGCGTTGGCCCGCACACCCCAGTCGGCGAGTTCGGCCGCCAGCGCGCGGATCATGAGCACCACGCCGGACTTGGTCGCGGCATAGACGCCCTGTCCCGGTTCCACCACCTGGGAACGGATACTCGAGAAAACGATGATGCTGCCTCCGTTGTTTTCGGACATGGACCGGGCTACCTCGCGTACCAGTCGGAAGGTGCCCTTGAGGTTGAGATCGATGACCCGGTCGTACTCCTCGTCCGTGTACTCGAGGAGGGGCTTTCGAATGTTGACGCCGGGCGTGCTGACCAGCGTGTCTGGGGGTCGAATCCGGTCGAGCGCGTCACGCACCTGGCCGGTATCACGCATGTCGACCCGTAAGGGCTC
This sequence comes from bacterium, assembly GCA_965207085.1. Lineage (GTDB taxonomy): Bacteria > JAAXHH01 > JAAXHH01 > JAAXHH01 > JAAXHH01 > JAAXHH01. The sequence continues at coordinate 2,831,808 of CBDBLQ010000002.1, forward strand.
GGCCGAGCCGCCATCCCTGCGAATCTCGTCCGAGACGGATTCCGCCGTCTCCTGCCGCACGTCCGCACAGACCACGTGGGCCCCGAACTGGGCCAGACACAGCGCCGAACACCGGCCGATGCCGCTGCCGGCGCCGACGACCAGCGCGGTGCGGCCCGTCATGTCGAAGAGGATCTTGTAGTCTGCCATGCCGTGGTCCGGGATATCTAAGACTATCGCCGCCGCGCTCCGGGTGGGCCTGCGCAGCCGTCATGATGGATGTTGTACTTTCGGCCCACTATCTTAGAATGAGGGCTTGCCCCTGTCAAGTTGTTCGATCCCGGACCGGACCGGCGCATCCTGACTGCGGGAAGGGTTACGTTCCGGTGCGGGAAAAGAGGTTGGCGGCTTCCTCGGGAGGAAGGGCATGACCGGAAAAACGCTCATCGTCGTGAATCCGACATCGGGTAACGGGCGCGGCATGAGGTACGCGGAGCGGGTACGAGGCCTGTTGGAAGCGAACCGGGCGTCCGTCGAACTCCAGTCCACCTCGGCCCGGGGCGAGGCGGAGACGGTCGCGGCGGAGGCCGTGCAGGCCGGTTATACTTGCGTCGCCGCCTGCGGGGGCGACGGAACCATGCACGAGGTAGTGAACGCACTGGCGGGAACGGACGTCGCCCTCGGTATCCTTCCCTGCGGACGCGGTAACGATTTCGCCCGGGCGATGGGTATACCGGCCGCGTATGAACGGGCGGCTTCCATCCTAGTGCAGGGGCATGTCCGCCCCTTTGACCTGGGCAAGGTGAACGACCGGTACTTCGCGACGGTGGTGACGCTGGGATTCGATTCGGAGGTGGCCAGGCTGGTGTACGAGGGCGAGGTCCCTTTCAGAGGCACGGCGGCCTATTTGTGGGGTCTGGCGCGCATGCTGCGCATCTACGGCGGCGTGGGACTGCGCATGACCGGAGACTTCGGTACCATCAACCAGTCGGTGCTGTTAGCGGCCACCGGGAATACCAGTACGTACGGCGGGGGGATCAAGATTGTACCGAACGCCAGTCCAACGGACGGGGCCCTCGATATCTGCCTCGTGCGCATGATGAGCGCGGGCCGCATTCTCCGCGTGTTTCCCAGGGTATACTGGGGTGGGCACCTGACCCATCCCAGCATCTTTTCTTACAAGACGTCCAGCCTGAAATTGGAAACAGACCGGCCGGTCGTACTGTTCGCCGACGGCGAGCCCGTGGGCGAGACGCCAGCGGAGATCATTGCCGCGCCCGGCGCATTGAGGGTTGTTTGTACCGATGCCAAACCGTAAAGGGCGTACGGTATGCCCTCCGCTACTCCCTGCTTTTGTAAAGCCGGGAATACATGAGGGCGCCCACGATACCGTCGTAATCCCTGGAGTAGCCCTTGAGGTTGGATTTGCGGAGCTGAAGGGTCAGGGGATGGAAGACGAAGGCGGCGGCGTAGTCGGACACCAGGATCTCTTCCGCCTGCCTGTAAAGATCCGTTCGCAGGTCCGCGTCCAGTTCGGCCCCGGCTCTTGTCACCAGCGCGTCGAATTCAGGCTGTGCCCAGTCGTGCCGTCCCGCGCCTTTCGGCTGTGAGTGCCACGTCATGTCGAGCATGTTACGGGGATCCATGTAATCGGCGACGAACCGCAGAAAACCGAAGTCCATTTCCCAGTTGTACAGTTTGCTCATGTAGGCCGTTCGGTCAAGTGTTCGAACGGTGACCTGGACCCCCAGGTGTTCCAGCAGCATGCTCTGAATGGCCTCGCCGGCCATCTTCATGGATGGCGTAGGCGCGCGTATCCACATTTCCTGTCTCGGAAACCCCCGGCCGTTCGGATAGCCGGCCTCGCGAATCAATGCCTTCGCACGGACCGGATCGAATGCCTGGTAAGGTCTCATCGCGTCGCCGTTGTATTCCCTGAAGTCTGGCGGCATCATGGAATAGGCCGGTGCCGCCGCTCCCCTGAGGACGACCCGGCAAATCGCGTCCCGGTCCAGCGCCCGGGCGAAGGCTTCTCTCACGCGGATGTCATTGAACGGCGGCTCCGCGACCTTGAAAAACAGGTACCAGGTCGTTCTGCCCGGCGTCTTCACGAGTTCCCGGCTCAGTACGGGATGCCGTTCAATCCGGTCCATGTCGTTGATATCGACCGTTTCCACGTCCACCTCGTTGTTTTCATAGGCCAGGACGGTCTGCGCCGTTGCGTAGCGGAATGGATGGATGACTTTTTCAAGCAGAGGCTTGTGGGGGCCGTTGTACATGGGATCGGGGACGAAGGTCATGTGGCTGCCGGTCGCCCATTCGGACATCCGGAAGCCGGAGTTCGACACGATGTTGTCGACCTCGGTCCATTTGCGACCGTGTTTTTCCACGGCCCAGCGCGGCGTCGGGTAGGCCAGCCCGAAAGAGACCACGTGGGGGAAATGAGGCGCGCCGCGCTCCATTTCCACCCGGAGCGTGAGATCGTCCACGGCACGGACTCCGAGCCGGGTCAGGTCGGTGATCTCGCCGAGGCTGATGGACTTCGCGTTCCGGATATCGTAGTAGAAGAAAGCGTAGGGATTTGCGTTGGCCGGGTCAAGCATGCGCCTGAACGCATAGACGAAGTCGAGGGCCGTTACGGGCCTTCCGTCGCTCCACCGGGCGCCGGGCCGGAGGTGAAACGTCCATTCCATGGCGTCGTCGGAGACGTCATAGTGGGTGGCGGCGCCGGGTATGGGCTGCCAGAGCTCGTCCCGGATAAGCAGGGTTTCGAAGGGCAGGAGTGTGGATTCCCCGTCGTACAGGTTGATCTGGATGTCGAGGCTGCGCGGTTCCGGGCTCATCACCCGGAAAACCTGCTGGTCGGGATGCGCAGCGTCGGCCGGGAGCGCGACGCCGACGGAATTCGTGTACTGGGCATGAGAAATACCGGCTGGCAGCAGGACGGACGCGGCCAGCAGCAGGACGGAAAGTACCTTGTGCATGGAGGTTCCGGGGTAAGGTGGATGTGAATCGTCACTACCGTCGGTGCATGGTAAATATAGACCCGCCGGCGAAGGCAGGTCAAGAGATTGTCCGTCGTCCTGTATTTGCTTGACATCCGACATCCCGGTGCCTACTTGATTACACGGCGTTTCCATCAAAATCGGCGTTCCGTCCCGGGGCATGCCCATGCTGTCCGAAAGTCCCTTTACCTTCGACCGCGTAGTCCGCATCGCAATCGCCGTGGGCGTGATCTGGCTGTTGATCACCCTGATCGCCTATCTGAGCGATGTGCTCATACCCTTTGCCGTCGCACTGTTGCTCGCCTACCTGATCAATCCCCTGACTTCCTGGCTGCAACGGAAACTGCCTTTCAAGCATCGGATCATCTCCGTACTGCTGAGCCTGACGATCATCCTCGCCGCCGTGGTCCTGTTCCTTTCGATCCTGATCCCGATGGTCGTGTCCGAATTCGCGCAAATGCAGCGACTGCTCTCCGGGCTGGTGGACGCGGACCAGTGGCAGGCGAGACTGCAGGACTATATTCCCGAGGAAATCAGGATATACATCGCGGACCTGGTCCGGTTCGAAGAACTGGTCCAGCTACTGAACTTCGAGAACATCCGGCTGTTCTTTCAACAGGTCCTGCCCGGCATCTGGGGCGTTTTCTCGGGTACCATCAGCTTCTTCATCGGTCTCGCGGTCGTCATCGTCATCCTGCTCTACCTGGTCTTCATCCTGTTGGACTTCGACGAGATCTCCGAAGGCTGGAAGGAACTGATCCCCGACCCGTACCGGCAGGTCGTACTCGACGTCGTATCCGACTTTACGACGGCCATGCGGGTGTATTTCCGTGCCCAGGCTCTCATCGCCTTCATCGTCGGCCTGCTTTTCGCGCTGGGCTTCTGGTTGATCGGCCTGCCCATGGGGATTTTGCTGGGCCTTTTTATCGGGCTGCTCAACATGGTGCCCTACCTGCAGATCGTGGGCCTCATTCCGGCGGCGCTGTTCGCGGTGGCCGGGGCCCTGGGCGCCGGTGAGAGCATCTGGGTCATGCTCGTCCTCGTCCTGGCCGTGTTCGCCGTCGTACAGGTCATCCAAGACGCCATCCTGGTGCCCAGGATCATGGGCAGGGCGACCGGGTTCAACCCGGCCGTGATCCTCCTTTCCCTGTCCATCTGGGGCAAGCTGCTGGGCATTTTGGGGCTGCTGATCGCGCTGCCGGTTACGTTCCTTGCCCACTCCTACTACAAGAGGTTTCTGAAGGGCGCCCACCCGTTAAAAGAACCGGCTTAGACGCGACGGGGTCCTGCCTGGATAAACCGGACCTCTGCGCAAGTTCGAACAGTACGACATCGCCGAATACGACTTCTGACGCATTACAGACGAAGAAGGCGCAGTATATGGAAAGAATTTCCTGGGACGAGTATTTCCTCCGCATCGCCTATGCCGTTTCGGCCCGTTCGAACTGCATTCGCAGGCACGTCGGCGCCGTGATCGTGAACGACAAGATCATCACCAGCACGGGCTACAACGGCACCCCCAAGGGGATTCCCAACTGCTTCGACGGTGGATGCAAACGATGCAACTCGGACGGACCGTCCGGGGCAAACCTGGACGAGTGTATCTGCATGCATGCCGAGGAGAACGCCATCATCTTCGCGGCGCGTCACGGGTCTTCTACGAGCGGCGCGACGCTTTATGCGACCAACAAGCCCTGCCTGGGTTGTCTGAAGAAGTCCATCCAGGCGGGGATACGCCGGATCGTTTTTGCGGAGGATTACGCCTATACGCGATCTGTCGAAGAAGTGTATGACTGGCTGGTGGAAGAATCCGATATCGAGATGGTCGAACTGAAACTGGGCGAGCTTCCGGAAACCGTCGTGCATACCCCCTGATTACCGCATGAGACGGTGGAGATTCTGCTTGACGCGCAGCCGGCGAGCCCGGAAATTACGCGGCGAATCAATCACGATTACCGAAGGTGGGTACCGGGCGACGTTTTGCATACCAGTGAACGCATAACGCAGTCGAATTTCGTCTATCGCCGCCGGCAGGATTCAAAATCCGTGGTCCTGTCGTTTTCCGAAGCGTATCCCGATTACCATCCACAGGATCGCGTGGGTCTGGTTTCCCCCCGGCTGGAAGACGGGGTGATCGGATTGGGTGCCGCCGTGCTGGGCCTGGCGACCGGTTTCTACGACTGCCTCCGTTCGAAAGGGGGCGAGTTTTTCAACTATCCCCAGCATCATGCGTTCATAGGGGGACGGGAAGCACGCGTTCACACGCGGAACGGGGACCAGGACCTCACCATCCCGGAGATGGGTAGCGCCTGGGGATGGCTCGACGTCTGGCCGGAGACCAACTGGCATCTCTGCCCGGCGACACCGGTGAGGATGCTTGAAGCCGTATTCCGCCACCAGGTCAACCGGGTCTACTGGCCGGCTTCCTTCATGCCTGGAGACGTGGATCAACCCCTTTCCCATTACGCGTACAAACTGTTGCGAGGCAGGCTCAAATCCGTCTGGTACTACGACTGTGAGGATGGGAATCTGGACGTCCGGGCCTCGGGTTCCGCCGCGGACGTCATCCGGGAGAGCCTGGAACGTCTTCCCCGTGAAAGCACGGAGAATCATCACGACGGGGAAACGACCTCCCGGCCGTGGTTCGAGAACCGGTTTAAACCTGTGAAACCTGAAGCGTTTCTTGAAGATATGTCGGTCTGCTTCACGGATGGATGAGCTGAAAGAAACCATGCCAAAATGGAGCCTTGCCAAAAAGGAGCAGTGACTCATGGTGGACAGATCCTACCTTTTCGACGATGACGCCATGCGCGACTTCATCGTGAACGGCTATCACGTGATCAATGTGGACAAGCCGGTCGCGCTGCATGATGACATCTACGAGAAAACGAAGGCGATCATCGACGAAGACGGGAATCCGGGTAACAACCTGCTGCCTCGCGTGCCCGAGATTCAGCAGGTCTACGACGATCCCTCGGTGCAGGGCGCGCTGACCAGCCTGCTTGGACCGGACTACGTAATGCACGCCCACCGCCACCCGCACGTGAATCCGCCGAACAGCCGGGGAGGCGCCTGGCACAAGGACAGCTACTGGGGATATACCAAGGTGCGGGACCACCATCCGCGCTGGATCATGGCCATGTACTATCCCCAGGACACCCCGGTGGAAATCGGTCCGACGGGGGTGATCCCCGGAAGCCACTACATCGAGTCCCGCGAGGAGACGGTCGGCGGGAACGGGTCCGTCCCCGACGGGTTTCCCGCCAGCGGCAAGGCGGGAACCGTTGCGATCATTCACTTCGACCTCTGGCACCGGGCGTTTCCGAACCAGACGGACAAGGTCCGGTACATGATGAAGTTCCAGTTCACGCGGATGTCGGAGCCCGAGCGCCCCTGGTGGAACCGGCAATGCGACGATATCGACCTCGGCGACCTAGCGGAAGATCCCCGGAGCGCCATGTGGAGGAACATGTGGCACTGGCTCGCCGGAAACGGGTCGGCCGGAGCCCGGCAGGCAGACGGGGAACGGGTCGAGGCACTCGCCGGCGACCTGACCCACGAACTCGAACAGAGGCGCCTGCACGCGGCCTATACCCTGGCGGAATGCGGGAAGGCCGCCCTGCCCCACCTGCTCGACGCGCTCCAGCACGAACAGGACGAGGTCCGGCGGGAAGCGTGCTACGGGCTCGGCGCGCTGGGCGCCGCGGCCGTCGATCCGCTGGTCTCCCTGCTCGGGCACGGGAACGAGCGGGTCCGGGGTTACGCGGTTTATGCTCTGGGAGACATCCGCCACCACAGCGCGTCGGTCGCGGAGCGCCTGTCGGGTCTGTCGGACGACCCGTCGACCTTTGTCCGCCAGAACCTGGCCGATGCCCTCGGCCAGATCAAGCTGGCCCCGGACTCGGCCGTTCCGGCGCTGGTCGGCATGATGAAGGACGAGGATGAGCAGGTGCGTTCCAGGAGCGCCTACGCGCTGGCCCGGTTCGGAGACGAGGCCCAGGTGGCCATCCCGCAACTCGCGGACGCGTGCTACGATGAAAACCGGTACGTGCAGGGCCAGGCCGCCATCGCCCTCGAACAGATCGGCACGCCGGAGTCTCTGCGCGCGCTGCTACACTGGCTGCAGGCCTCGCGGTGGTGCCCTCTGACGACGGCGAAGAGCACGTACTAGCAGCCGGTTCCCGACCGCTACCAGTCGTGTATCATGTGACCCTGTCCGGGATAGAACAGGGCGTCCGCGATGAAGGACAGGACGATGCCCAGGGTGTAGCCGAGCAGCACGCCCAGGAAGAACCGCTGGCCCGTGCGGTAGGCGCCGGTCCCGACCTTCAGCAGGATGAACTTGACGAGCCAGGCGAGGAAGACGGATAAAATCGAGTCCCGGATATTGCTGGCGAAGCAGATGGCGAATCCCACCGGGGCGAGGGGCCACCAGACCAGCCAGTGCCTGAGTTTGAGCAGGACCAGGAAGATCACCGCGCCCGCCGCCATGAACCAGGGCTCGTTCTGCCCCAGGGACAGCGGGTTCTTCATCCAGGTCACGATTTCTTCGTAGTAGTGTGTGTTGAGATTGGTGAAGGCGCCTCCGCCGAAGTTGTATGCTCCAATCGCATATCCCGACTGTATCGAGTAGGCCAGCGCCGTGACCATGCTCACCAGAAAGGTAGCGGCGAGCACGAGCAGCAGCCCCTTCTTCCGCGGCCAGAATCCGTCCGTCAGGCGGTCGGCCAGTACCACCGATCCCATACCCAGACCGCGCCAGTTCCGTGCGTAGGCGCTCCCCAGCCCCAGGGTCGTCAGGCTCTGTGCGGATACGTTCCCGGAACCCAGGGAGAGCACCGTGATCTGGTGCGCGTTCACGGGCAGGTCGAGAAACACCACGCCCGTTTCCGCGATGACCTTTGTCGTGCCGAAGTACAGGATGAACAGGAAGGCCAGGAACACGGCCATGACCGGCAGGGACAGGCCGGACTGGTACAGCCAGGCGCAGATGAAGGCGGATCCCAGCAGCAACCCGATCACGGCCGCCCGGTAGGATACGAGTTCCTTCGAATCGTCCGGTCCGTCATCCCGCCCGACAGCCTTTTTAACTACAGCGAGCAGATGTCGCCGTGCGGACCACAGGGCGTATCCTACGTACACGAGAAACCCACCGAAAAACTGGGCGTTGACACCCCCGGCGCCGCCTGGACCGCCGCCTTCCGTGTTAAGACCTATAAGGGTCAACGTCCCGACTTCGAGAATGCCCAGCATGAAGAAGACCCAGATGCTCAGGAGGATGTCGACGTTGATGAAGTATCCGAAGCCGAGCATGTAAGGGCTGATGCGCAGGGGGATGGAGGGGAACATCGGGCTCAGTTGAAGCGGCGTCTCGAAGAAGGTGCCCACGGGCAGCTGCGGCACGACCAGGGCGAAGGAGAAGATGTTCCAGACCGCGATGGCCAGTGCGAGGCTGAACCCGATCTGGAAGAGGCGGTCGTAGATCAGGTTCGGCCAGCGGCCGGGCGACTGGTCCCCGGCGATGAGCTCCAGGGGGACCTGCACCAGGGGAAAGGTGAGCCGCTCGTAATCCACCCACTGCTTCCGGAAGATGGTCGCCACGCATGCGCCGACTACGAATATGGCCACGAAGAAGCTCATCCACCAGGCGACGGGTATGATCCAGGGCGACCAGGGTATCGTTCCACCCGGGGGCAGTCCTTCGTAGAACCAACCCATGGCGTTGTTCTGGTTGCTCGCTACGAGCCATCCCGGCAGATAGGGGTGGAACAGCTCCGCCCACTGGTTCTCGGGCTGGGCAAAATAAAAAGGCGTCGAAATGATGGTCAGGAAGTACGAAACGAAGGCCTTGCCGGGTATGAGGCTCGAAATGAGCAGGATGCAGAAGATCAGCGCCAGTTCGCGGCCGGTGAAGGCGGCCTGTTGGGCAATACCCCGGACGACGGGATTGTATACGAACACGACGAGCAGGAACAGGGCCAGGGCGGAGATAGGCAGGTGGGCCACCGACATGCGGGACGAGTGCAGGATATAGGTCCCGTAGGTCACCCAGATATTGAGGACAATGGCCAGGACCAGCCCCGTGGCGAGGGACCGGGACGTGATTACGGAGTTTGGCGTTCCTGCCACACGACCTCCAGGGGATCGGGGATGGCGCAGGGCTTGACCCGCTGTTCGTGAAGCCATTCCGACAAATGGTGGTCCATCCTGTGCAGGATCGCCGGCTCGTCATCGGCCAGGTTCCGCGTCTGGTACGGGTCGTTTACCATATCGTACAGGGCCACCGGGTCGAACCGGTATCCGAAGTCGTCGTAGGTCCTGATCATGAGGTGATCTCGCGTCCGCACCGCTCGCTGCAGCGTGTACAGGCCATGGCTCCAGACCAGGTAGTCGTGCAGGCGGCACTGTCCGGTGGCGAGTCCTTCCGCGAAGGACCGCCCGTCATAGTATTCCGGTACTTCGCCGCCGGCCAGTTCGATCAGCGTGGCGCTCAGGTCCACGTTATACAACAGGTCGCCGCAGGTGGATCCGGGCGGCGTAACCCCCGGCCACTTGACGATCAGCGGGATACGGTGTATGCATTCGTCGGCGCATACGTGGTCGCCGTAGATGCCGTGCTCGCCCATGGCCTCGCCGTGATCGGCCGAGACAATGACCGCCGTGTCACTCAGGTCGCCCAGGGCGTCCAAGGCGTCCAGCACCTGCTGAACGTGATGGTCGGTGTACCGGATCTCCGCGTCGTATCCGGTCACCATGTGATTCAGGTCGTCCGTATTCCGGATGGCGTCCGGCATGTTCGGCGTGGGGCTCGGCCGGTCCCCGGGAAAGAGGTGGGACGCGGTAAACCACCCGCCGATATCCCGGTGGCCGCGAATCGCTTCTTCGTCGGGCCAGTCCACCGCCGGCGGATGGGCCGCCATGCGGTCGAACCCGTCGCGTGGCGCTTCGTAGACCCGGTGCGGGTCCCAGTAGTTGATGTACAGCAGGAAATCGTCTCGGCCGCCGTTCGCGGCGATCCAGCGCAGCACGGCCTCGTTGACTTCGTCCGCCGTTTCCGATCCCGTCTTCAGGTTAGGTGAATGGAACTCCGACCAGCCCAGGCCGAACCAGGTCGCGCAGTGCCGGGTGGGGAAGTTGGAGAAGCAGACGGTGTCGTATCCGTGCTGGCGCAGTCTTCTCTGCACCAGTTGGTTCCGCTCGTCGGGTCCGCCGTAACGCTGCTCCAGGATATGTAGCTTCGATGCGGGACCACCGTGGGTCGCCACGCCGTTGTTGATCCCGAACCGGCCGGTGATCCATCCGTGCCTCGACGGCATGCAGGGGGAGTCGGCGCAGTAGTACCGGTCGAAACGCATGCCCTGCGCGGCAATCTCGTCGATGGCCGGCGAGGTGGGACGACCATAGCCGTAGCAACCCAGGTGGTCGGGCCTCAGACTATCGATGTCAAAGAAGACGATGCGCAAGGAGGATTACCGGTGTCCTGGGTAAGTGAGAACCGCTAGGCCGCGATGGCCTTGTCGATGATGACCTTCATCTTGTCGCCGTGCTTGTGACGGCTGGCGGCTTCGATGAGGGCTTCGATGGGCAGGAACCCGTTGTCCTGGAGCCAGTGAGCGATGGCGGCCAGGGCGGCGCCTTTCGATCCAGCCGCCTTCCGGAAGTCCCGGGTCACCAGGTTGGGCGGACCAGGCGCACCCGCCGGACCGGATGCACCTGTCGGGCCGGCCAGCTCCGCAAGCTCGGGACCCAGTTTCGAGTCCGCGATCACCAGGGTATGGTCGCCGATGCGGGACCGCACCTTGTCCAGTCCGTCCTGCGATATGACGATCATGATGTCGGGGCAGTCGATCCCGGTGTAGTGAATCGGCTGCCGGGAGAGGATTACCTCCGCCACGGAGAACCCGGTGCCGATGGTGATGGGATAGTCACCTTTCTTGGTGGCGGAAAGGCCCGCGGTTATGCCCGCCGTGGAGAGCAGGTCCCCCGCGGACTGGATCGCCTCGCCGGCCGAACCCGCGACGATGATCTCCAGGCGGCCGTCGAGCGGCGCCTCGCAGGTGTGTTCGATCGGTTTCAACGCGTCCAGCAGGGACCGCCCCATCGCCTTGTGCGGCAGGCCGGCCGCGCGCGGGTTCCTCGTCACCACGCTTTCGTAGTCCGCCGTATCGTGGAGTTCCTGGACCTTCCGCATTCCGTACGCCGGGCACATTTCCACGATCTCGATCAGCGAGAACCCCGGCGTGGACAGGGCCTCCTTCCAGAGTTCGGCCGTATCCTTGCCGATAAACGTCCGTGCGGTGTAGGCCGCGCCGGCGTTGTGGGCCAGCGCGCAGATGTCGTACCCCGGCACGGCAGTCTCGGGCCGGTCCGGCTCCTTGAACTCGGTGGAAGACAGCCCGCTGGTCTGTCCGCCCGTCATGCCGTAGACCATGTTGTTCTGCACGACGAGGGTAAGGTCCAGGTTGTGCCGGGCCGCCTCGAGCAGGTGCTGCAGTCCGATCGTGGCGCCGCCGTCTCCCTGCAGGGCGATGATCTTCTTGTCCGGATGCTCGAGTCCCATGCGGATGCCCATGGCCAGGGCGACCGCCCGGCCGTGAAGCCCGTGAATCGTATGGCAGGTCAGCAGCGGGTCCACGAGCCCCGTGCAGCCGATGTCGCTCACCACGATGACGTCCAGGGGATGCACGCCCATGTCCGCCAGGGCCTTGCTCATGGACTTGTTGGCGACCGTATGACCACAGCCCGGGCAGTAGGGCATTTTCAGGTCGTTCAGGATGGTTTCCTGCATTGCCTTACTCCTTCCGCGATATCCTGCGGAGCGATCATGTGGCCGATCTTGTTGACGCCGTGTATATGTTCGTGCTGCCGGTTTCCGTAGAGCAGTTCCCGCAACAGGCCGACGATGTTCTCCTCGACGACGACGACGTGGCGGTATGCCGAAAGCAGTTCGTATATGCGAGGCGGTACCGGCAGCAGCGTCTTCATGACCAGGAGCGATACGGATTCGCCGCCCGCCCGAAGCAGGCCGACGGCTTCTCTGGCGGCCTCTGCCGAGATGCCGTAGGTCAGGATGACCGTATCGGCGTCTTCGTCCCGATCGTGTTCGAAATAGGTGTATTCATCGACGCTTTGTTCGATCTTGTTCTTGAGCCGCTCGGTATTGCCCAGGGCCTCGGGACTGTTCTTCTGGGTTATGCCTTCCATGTCGTGCGTCGATGAGTTCAGCCTGACCTGGTGCAGGTCGTTGCCCAGGGGCAAAAAGGGCGGCGCCAGATTTCCATTTACTCCGTAGGTCTTGTATTGCCCGTTCCCTTCGTGCATGTGGCGTTCCGCGCGTTCGACTTCCTTCAGGTCGGAAATGTCCATGTTCTGGTTGGTCATGACCATTTCCTTCGAGGTCAGCAGTACCACCGGGGTGCGGAGGTTTACGGCCGTATGCACGCTGGCCGCGGCCATGTCCCAGCAGTCGTTCAGGTTCGAAGGGCAGAATACCGGAAGCGAATACCCCCCGGAGATGCATCCCCGGAGCAGGAGCAGGTCCCCCTGGCCGCCCGTTGTGGCCGACCCGGTGCTCGGACCCAGGCGCTGGGCTAGGATGATGACCATGGGCAGTTCCATCATGAAGGACATGTTGATCGATTCGATCATCAGAGCGAAACCGGGAAAAGCGGAGGCCGTGACGGGGAACACGCCTGACGAGGAGAATCCTGCGGCCCACTGCAGCGCCGTGATTTCGTCCGGCGCCTCGAGGGCGATGGGGATGCGCTGCTTGGCGCCCGCGAAGAGCCAGTTGACGGGCGTGATGGGATACCCGATGTAAGCCCCTGCGCCGGCCCGGGCCATCGCCTCGATAATCAGCCTGGACCCGTCCAGGAAGACCATGCGTTCGTTAACGGTCGTCATGGTGCGTGTGCTCCCGCTCGTCTTGAATGGATTCCGCCACGATTTCTGCGATATCCCGGACCCGCATGGGTTCGCCGGCCCGCTTGTTGGCGTCGTTCATCATCCTGGCGCAGAAGGGACAGCCCACGGCCAAGGTGTCGGCCCCGGTTTCCCGGGCTTCCCGGAAGCGATGGTCGCTGACCGCCTCCCTGCCTTCCTCTTCTTCTTTCCAGACCTGTGCGCCGCCCGCGCCGCAGCAGAAAGACCGGTTCCTGCTCCGGGCCATTTCCACCAGGGAAGGCCGGGCTGCCGCCAGCGCCTGGCGGGGCGCTTCGTATTCACCGCCGTGGCGGCCCAGGTAACACGGATCGTGATAGGTGGTGCGTTTCTCTGCCTCGCCCTGCACCTTGAGCCTGCCGGTCTTCGCCAGCTCTTCGATGAGTTGGGTGTGGTGCATGACCTCGAAACGGCCGCCCAGCGCGCCGTACTCGTTCCCGAGAGTATGCAGGCAGTGGGGACAACCCGTAACGATTTTGCTCCGGTCGGCACCCACGGTGTTCAAGGTCTCGATGTTCCCTTCGGCGGCTATACTGAAAAGATACTCGTTTCCGGCCCTTCGCGCCAGATCTCCCGTACAGGATTCGTCGTTTCCCAGCACGGCGAAGTCCACCCCCGCACGATGCAGGACCGTGGCAATAGCCCGCGCCGTGTCCCGGGCGCCCGGATCGAAGGCGCCTGCGCAGCCGACCCAGAACAGGACGTCGTAGTCCGGATGCTCCGCGACGGTCGGCACCTTGAAGTCCAGGGATTCGGTCCATTCCATCCGGTCGCCCGCCATCTGCCAGGGATTGCCGTTCCGTTCGATCCCGGTGAAGGCGCCTTTCAGTTCATTCGGAAACGCGCTCTCCATCAGCACCTGGTTCCGGCGCATGGCGAGGATGTCGAACATGGGTTCGTTGCCGACGGGACAGGCCTCCGTGCAGGCGCCGCAGGCCGTGCAGGCCCAGAGGGCGCTTTCGCTCATGGCGTAGCCCAGCATCGGTTTCGTGTCTTCCCCGCCTGCGGCCAGGGATTTCATGTGGTCTCGAAGGTGGTACCGCTTATTCACCTCCAGGGCCGCGGGAGACAGTTCCTTGCCCGTGGCATAGGCCGGGCAGGCGTCCTGGCACCGGTTGCACATGATGCAGGCGAAGGCGTCCGTGATATGGGTCCGGTCCAGGTCGGTGATCCGGCCCGCGCCGAACTGCTCGATGGTCTCGTCTTCGAAATCCAGGGCATCCAGCGCGCCCGAACTGGTCCGTTCAGGAGAAGTCATCAGGTTGAAGGGACCCATGAACAGGTGGGCGTGTTTCGAGAAGGGGAACCAGGGCAGGAAGACCAGCACCAGCCCGATGGCGATCCACCAGCTGGCGTGCAGACCGAATGTCAGCCAGGAGGGCTCCAGGCCCGACCAGAGACCGGCCGTCAGTGCCGCGACCGGCTGCCAGGGGGCCGGTCCGTGTAGGGCGATGTCGAAGGATGCGCCCACGAGCCGGAAGCCGACGTGGCCGAGGATGAAGCATCCCACGACCAGGGAGTCCCGCCTGATGCCGCCGGCGGCCCGGGGGTGCAGTTTGACGTTGGGCGCGACGGCGAGATCCGCGGATTTCACGATGAACCGACGGATGAGCAAGGCAGCCATGCCAACCAGCGCGGAAAGGGTCATGAGGTCGACGAGCAGGCGATAGACCTGGCCGGCGGTTCCCTCCTCCAGAAAAACGAAGCCGGTTACCAGGCCTTCGGCCACGTCCACCACGTTGACTGCCATGTAGAGGATGAAACCCCACGCAATCCCGGTGTGCGCGAGAGAGACCAGCGGCCGGTTGCGGATCATGTTGTTCTGGCCGGCCAGGGTCTTGACTCCGGTCCACAGTCGGCCTGGAAGACCATCCCAGGCCAGGTGGCCCTGGCCCCGTTTTATCGTCCCGATCATGCGCCTGAAGGTGACGGTTGCCAGGTACAGCGAGACGGCCGCAAGAATGGCGAAGAGGATCTTTTCGTAGGGAGAAAGCATCGGCGTCCCGCGATCCCGATGTGCCGCCGAAGGAAGACGCGATGGACGGCGCGCCGGATTACCGGCCCAGCCGTTTCTTCACTTCTTCCGCGATGGCGGGCAGGTAACTGAAGAGGTCCCCGGCGATACCGTAGTGGGCGTACTTGTACAGCGGCACGTCGGCGTCTTTGTTGATGGCCACGATCACGCGGGCGTTCTTCATGCCCGCCAGGTGCTGTATCGCGCCGGAAATCCCGCAGGCGATGTACAGATCCGGCTGTACCGTCTTTCCGGTCTGGCCGACCTGGTGGGCATAGGGTATCCACCCGGCGTCCACCGCGGCCCGGCTGGCGCCGAGGGCGCCGCCCAGGGCGTCCGCCAGTTCGCGAACGGGCTGGAAACCCTCCGGTCCGCCCACGCCCCGTCCGCCCGATACGATGATACTCGCTTCGGTCAGGCTGACGGTTCCGTCCGCGATCTCCACGGATGCCACGGTGTTCGGGATCTCGTCCTCGGACAGCACGGCAGGCACCTCGATGATCTCCCCGGCCCGGGTCGCGTCGGGTTCTGCCGGCTGGAAGATATTGCGCCGCACCGTGATGAAACGATGCCCGGTGCCCCTGAACGTCACGGTGGATACCAGGTTGCCGACCAGCGCGGGCCGGACCGCCACCAACCGGTCTCCTTCCAGGCGCAGGTCCGTGCAGTCCGGCGCCAGGCCCGCACCGGCGAGGGCGGCGACGTAGGCCGAAAGCTCCAGTCCGGCCGTACTCGCCCCCATCAGGACCACGGAAGGCGGTCCGTTCTCCAGTATCCGCGCCAGCAGTCTCGCGTAGGGCTCCACGCGGTAGCGTTTCAGCGAAGGGTCTTCGGCGGTGTATACGCGGTTCGCGCCGGCCTCGACGGCCTGCCGGGCGATCTCGCCGACTCCGTCGCCGAACACGGCGGCGGTAAGGGAACCGCCGAGATCTCCGGCGATCTTCCCCGCGGCGGCCATCGCCTGCCAGGAGATCGGGTCCGCTTGCCCGTCCACCTGTTCAATCCATACGATCAGGTTGCTTGCCATCCGTTCGATTTTCCCGCCTAAATGACCTTTTCTTCCATCAACCGGTCTACCAGAACCCTGGCTGCGTCTTCGGGGCCGCCATCGATCATTTCGATGTGTGCTTCCCGCACCGGCGGAAGTGCCGTCCGCCATTCGACCCCCGAGGCTCCTGCGCCCACGCCCGCCGCATCGAGACCGAGATCCTCGCAACGCCACACCGGTATGCTGGCCCGGGCCGCCTTGCGTATGCCGATGAGGCTCGGATACCGGGGTTCGTTGATCTCCTTGACGACCGTGATCAGGGCCGGAAGCCGGCTGGTGACCGTCTCCCGTGCTTTCTCGAGCAATCTGACCGCCGAGAGGGTCCGGTCCGAAGGGTCCAGGTTCCGGAGTTCCGCCACATAGGAAACGAGCGGTACGCCGAGCAGGGCGGCCACCTGCACGGCCGTCGCGGCCGTATTGCCGTCAATCGCCGCCCGGCCTCCGACAATCAGGTCGAAGGCACCGGTTTTGCGGATGGCCGCTACCAGGATGCGCGCCGAAGTAAGGCTGTCGCTGTCCGCCATGGCCGGGTCCGATACCAGGACGGCTTCGTCCACGCCCATGGCCAGGGCGGTCTTCAACGCGTCGGCGGCTTCGGGTGGCCCCAGGCACAGCGCAGTGACCTTGCCGCCGTGCGTTTCCCGGGCCTGTATGGCCGTTTCCAGCGTGTACTCATCCCAGGGGTTGACGATCCGGGGTCCGCCCTCGGCGGACAGCTTGAGGCCGTCCATGGAGGCGGACAACTGGGCCGTATCGGGCGTCTGCTTCACCAGGGCGATAATGTTCAAGAATCCGATTCCTCGCTATGTACGTTTTCGAGCCGGCGTGGCCGCATGCGGTCAATGGTCAGCTTTGCCAGTATTCCGGATCGTAGGCGGGCATTTCGCACCGGAGCGGGCGGTCCGTCCGGTTGCCGAACTCGTAGTCCGCCTGCATGAGTTGGTGGATCTGCGACGTGCCCTCGTAGATGACCGCGCTCTTGCTGTTGCGCAGATGACGTTCCACGTCGTATTCGTCGGAGTATCCGTAGGCGCCGTGGACCTGCACCGCGTCGCTGGCCGTGGCGAAGGCCGATTCCGTGCAGAACCACTTGGCCATGCTCGTTTCCCGGGTGTTCCGCATGCCCCGGTTCTTGAGCCATCCGGCCTTGCGCACCGCCAGTTCACCCAGGTCGATGCGCTGCTTCATCTGGGCGATGAGCTGCTTCACGAGCTGATGGTCGCCGATCGGCTGGCCGAAGGTCCGGCGCTGCCGGGCGTACGCCACGGACGCTTCCAGGCAGTATTTCATCAGGCCGACGGCGCCCGCCGCCACGGTATAGCGGGCGTTGTCGAGACAGGACATGGCGATCTTGAATCCTTCGCCCTCTTCACCCAGCCGGTGGGACGCGGGCACGGGGACCTCGTCCATGTTGATCCAGCCCGTGTTGCTGGCCCGCACCCCCATCTTGCCCTTGATGGCGCCGGTGGTCAGGCCCTCCCACCCGCGTTCGAGCAGGAAGGCGGTGATGCCCCGCGTGCCTTCCTCCTGGTTCGTCTTGGCGAAAACGAGAAAACGGTCCGCCACGTCGGACAGCGTGATCCACATCTTCTCGCCGCTGACCAGGTAGGCGTCGCCTTCCTTTCGGGCCCGGCTGGTCATGGCGGCCACGTCCGAACCCGCGCCGGGTTCGGTCAGTCCGAAACAGGCGATGTTTTCGCCGGTGGCCAGGGGCGGCAGGAACCGTTCCTTCTGTTCTTCCGTGCCCCATTGGAAGATGGGCAGGGCGTGCAGGCCCAGGTGGACCGCGATCGTCTCCCGGACGGAAGAGTCGGCCCATTCCAGGCCTTCCGACAGCAGGCCGAGGGAGATGAAGTCCATGCCGGCCCCATCGTAGCGAACCGGCAGGCAGATGCCCATGAACCCCTGCGCCGCCATCTTCGGCAGCAGCTCGTGGGGGAAAGTTCCGTTTCGGTCGTGTTCCCTGATGGTCGGCAGGATCTCGTTGCGGGCGAAGTCGTACACCATCCGCTCGACCATTCGGTGTTCTTCGCTTAACTCAAAATCCATAATTCAGCCTTTGTTACTCAGCTCTGGTTACTCACCCCTGGTTGTTCAGCGCTGGTCTTCGGCGGCAACCCCGGCCGCTTTGCTGAAGTCTCTGCCGGGTGTCGACTCCGGGTGCGTCACCGGAATTTCCCGCATCACTTCGAGGAACCGGTCCACGTCGCGATCGATGTTGAAGAAGTGGGTGGACACGCGGGCCCGACCCACGCCGCCATAGGCGCCGAAGATGAGCACGTTCCGATCCTCCAGGGCGTGGGTCACCACGTCGACGTCCGCCGCGGTGAAACAGACGTTGCCGGCCCTTTCCGCTGCCGCTCTGGGCGTGATGACTTCCCAGCCCAGGTCCGCCAGACCATCCCAGACGCGGGTGCTCAGCCGCAGCACGTGCTCTTCGATACGATCGATCCCGATGCCGAGCAGGCAGTCCAGGGCGTTGTCCAGGATGTACACCCCGATCCACGTTTCGTTGCCCGGAGTGAACCGGCTGGCGTCCTCCCGGGGAACGTAAGCAGAAGGGTCTTTCCAGTCGGGCAGGTAGGCCGGCGTATGCCATCCGACGAAGGGCGGGTTCAGCTCGGGTACGCGTTTCCGGTTCCAGTAGAAGATGCCGACCCCGTGTACGGCCATGAGCCACTTGTAACAACTGGACACGACGAAGTCCGCATACTGCGCTTCGACCGGAACGGCGCCCGCGGAGTGGGTAACGTCGAGACAGAGCAGGGCGTTTTTGCGGTGGACGATTTCGGAGAGTTCGGGAAGCGGCAGGCGCTGGCCGGTGAAATAACTGACATGGCTGACATTAACCACCCTGGTGTTTTCATCTATCGCTTTATCAAGATCGTCCAACTCCGTGCGCCAGTTGGTGTTTTCTACGATTCGAAGCTCCACGCCCCGATCCTTCAACAATGTCCACGGCAATACGTCCGAAGGGAACTCCACGTCGGCCACCACCACGTTGTCGCCGGGTTTCCAGTCGAGGGCGTAGACCAGCAGGTTGATGCCCTCGGACGTGGAGGTCAGGAAACCGATATCGTCGGGCTGGACGCCGAAAAGTCGGCCGACTTTTTCTTTGCATCCGTTGGACACCACTTCGAGGCGTCTGCGTCCTTCCTCTCCCAGGAGCTTGTCTTCGAAGAATCGGTTGACGGCGTCGACATGGGTCTTCAGCATGGGCGATTCGCCGCCGGTGCACAGGTGGGTTATGCCCTGGGTTCCAATGAACTCGGAAGGATCAATCAGCATGGGTGTCTCCCGTTCAAATTACTGTGGTTACAGTCGGTCGCGAACTCGACTGCCAAGATATCCGCCGGCGCTGTTTTTGTACAGGGAATTCGGGAGGTCGTTACCGTGCGTTACCTACGGCGTTGAAATTGATGTAAAACGGTCTATATTGTCTAGAACCCCGGGAGTCGGCCGCGCGCTTGCAGAACGCCCTGTACAACCGCTGGAGGGCCCGTTTTGGTATACGATTTCCACACCCATTTCTATACCTCCGCTTACCTCGACGAAATCGAAAGGGGAGGATACCAGGCAAAGCTGGTCAGGGACGCCGGCGGCCATCGCCTGCTGAAGCTGGAGGGCGATTACAGCAGGATCGCGCCTGGTCATTTCGATGCGGACCACGTGATCCAGCATATGGACCGGCACGGCGTGGACCGGCAGCTGCTCAGCTTCTCGATCCCCGGACTGCACGTCGAAGAACCGAACGCCGCCCTCCGCCTCGCACGGATCGTGAACGAGGCCCTTGCCGAGACCGTGGCCCGCCATCCCGGCCGGCTGTCCGCCCTGGCGGTCCTTCCCCTGCAGGATCCGGCCGCTTCGGCGGCGGAACTGCTCCGCGCCGCGGAGTCGCTGAACCTGCGGGGCGGCATGCTGTTTTCGAATATCAACGGCCATTCGCTGGGCGCCCCGGAGTTTTATGAACTGTACGCGGCGGCTTCCTCCCTGGACCTGCCGCTCTTCATACATCCCACTACCCCCCATGCTCATGAGGTTTACGCGGCGTACAGGCTGACGCCCATGGCCGGGTTTCCTTTCGACACGTCGGTGGCCGCCCTTCACCTGGTATTCAGCGGAACCATGGCGGCCTTCCCGGACCTGAAGGTCGTGCTGGGAAACCTGGGCGGCACCATCCCGTTTCTGGCGGGCCGGATCGACCAGGCCTACCGTTCTTACCCCGAGGCTCGAGAGAAGCTGGACCGGCAGCCGTCGGAGTACCTGAAGGACATGTACTACGAATCCGCGGGGATGCCGGACAGCGGAGCACTTCGCCTGGCCATCGATTTCGCCGGTATAGACCGGGTGATGTTCGGTTCCGACTTTCCCCAGCAGATCGCGGACGTCGACCTGGGGCTGCGGACCATCGATGAACTGGGGTTGGATGAAGCGGCCCGGCGGCGCATCGTCGGCCTGAACGCGGCAGGACTTTTGAAGGAATAGCGCTATTCATTGGTAAAATTGATTTATCGCAGTATAATAAAAAACACCCTACATCAGGCAGGAACCGCGGGTAGACGGATATACTCGGGATATACACGACCCGGCCTGGCTCGTCCCAGCCCGGTCCGACCCGGGCCCGCCCGCCCGATTTCCCTTGAAGCCGGAGCGAACCACTTATGACTGAAGTGCAGAAGACCCTGTTCCTGCTGGACGGGATGGCGCTGGCCTATCGTGGTCATTTCGGGTTGATCCGTAATCCCAGGATGACTTCGACGGGGATGAACGTATCCATGGTGTTCGCCATCGCCAATACCGTCCTCGGCATCTTGAACAAGAACAGGCCCACCCACATCGCCGCGGTGTTCGATACGCCCGAACCGACCCACCGCCACGAGCAGTATCCCGAGTACAAGGCGCAGCGGGACGCCATGCCCGAAGACCTGAGCCTCGCGCTGCCCTACCTGTTCCGGCTGATCGAAGGATTTAACATCCCGGTGATCCGCGTCCCGGGCTGGGAGGCCGACGACGTGATCGGTACCCTGGCGAAGCAGGCCGACGAAGCGGGTTTCACCACCTTCATGGTCACGCCCGACAAGGACTACGCGCAACTCGTCTCCGAGCAGTCCTACATCTGCAAACCCGGGAACACCGGGGACAATTTCGAAACCATGGGCGTGGCCGAGGTGCTGGAGAAATGGGGCGTCGAGCGCGTCGACCAGGTGATCGACGTGCTCGGACTCATGGGGGATACCAGCGACAACGTGCCCGGCGTCCCAGGTGTCGGCGAAAAGACCGCGCAGAAGCTCATCGCCCAGTTCGGATCCGTCGAGAATCTGCTGGATAACACCCACCAGTTGAAGGGCAAGCAGAAGGAGCGCATCGAGGAAAACCGGGACATGGCCGTGTTGTCGAAGAGCCTGGTCACCATCGAGCGGGACGTGCCACTGGACGTCACGCCGGACGCGTTGACCGTCAAGGAACGCAGGGAGGAGGACCTCAAGAAGCTGTTCGTCGAACTGGAGTTCAACACCCTGGGCAAGCGGCTTTTCGGAGACGATTTCTCGGCGGCCCCCCGGTTGACCGTCGCCGGCCGCCAGGAAGACCTGTTTCCCGACGACCAGCTGAAGACGATCGCGGACGTGGAGCACGACTACCGCTGCGTCGACACCCCGGAATCCCGCGCGGCGCTTATCGAATCGCTGCGCCAGGCGCCGTCCTTCTGTTTCGACATGGAAACGACGAGCCTGGATCCCAAGACCTGCGAGATACTCGGCTTTGCCTTCTCGACCAGGCCACATACCGGCTACTACGTGCCCATGCCGGACGGACGGGAGGAGGTACTGCGGGTCGCCGCCGAGTTCCAGTCCCTCTTCGACGACACTGGCAAGGAGCTCATCGGGCACAACATCAAGTTCGATCTTTCCGTGCTGCGGTGGCACGGGATCACCGTATCCTGTCGCATCTTCGACACCATGCTGGCGGCCTACTTGACCGTACCGGACCTGCGGCGGACCATGGACTATCTGTCGCAGGCCCTCCTGGGCTACACGCCGATCTCCATCACCACCCTCATCGGCGAGAAGGGCGAGGAACAGGGCACGCTGAAGGACGCGCCGCTGGAGAAGGTCGTGGAGTACGCGGCCGAAGACGCCGATATCACCCTGCAACTGGCCAAGCTTCTGCGGCCCCGGATCGGCGAGATGAACCAGGATACCGTCTTCACGGGCATCGAGTGCCCCCTGGTGCCCGCTCTCGTGGAAATGGAGCACGAAGGCGTGCGGATGGACGTGGGGCAGCTCGAGCACCTGTCCCGCCTGCTCGATGAAGAGATCCAGCGGTCCTCGGACCGGATCACCGAACTGGCTGGAGAACCCGTGGATTTCAATTCGGCGAAACAGCTCGGGCACATCCTCTTCGACAAGCTGAAGATCGATCCCAACGCCAAGCGCACGGCCAAGACCGGCCAGTACTCGACGGCGGAAGCCATACTCCGCCGGCTCGCGCCCAAGCACGAGATCGTGGAGCAGATCCTCCACTACCGGATGTGCACCAAGCTGAATTCGGTGTACGTCAGCCAGTTGCCCCACGCCGTGTTTTCCGGGACGGGGCGCGTGCATACCTCCTACGAGCAAGCCGTGATCGCCACCGGAAGGATCCAGTCCCACGGACCCAACCTGCAGACTATCCCGGTCCGCACGGAGATGGGCCGCCAGATCCGAAAGGCCTTCGTGCCGCGGGACGACGACTACCTCCTGATGGCCGCGGACTATTCCCAGATCGAACTGCGCATCGCGGCCGAGCTCAGCCGGGACGAGGGCATGATGGAGACCTTCATCCAGCACGAGGACATCCACTCGGCGACGGCCATGAAGATCTACGACGTAGACCCCGACGGCGTGACCGACGAGATGCGCCGGCGCGCCAAGACCGTCAATTTCGGCATCATCTACGGCATCTCCGCTTTCGGGCTGGCCGAACGGCTCAACATCCCGAGGGGTCAGGGGCAGGAGTTGATCGACCAGTACTTCGCGAAGTATCCGGGGACGCGCAAATACATGGACGAAACGGTCAAGTTCGCGGAGGAGAACGGATTCGTCGAGACCATTACGGGCCGGCGCCGGTACCTGCGGGACATCAATTCCCGGAACAACACCACCAAGCGCGCCGAGGAGCGAGTCGCCATCAATTCCCGCATCCAGGGCACGGCGGCCGACCTGATCAAGCTGGCCATGACGCGGATTCACAACGAGTTGAAAAAGCAGGCGTGCCGCACGCGGATGCTGCTGCAGGTGCATGACGAACTCGTCTTCGACCTGCACAAATCGGAACAGGACACCGTGCCCGGCCTGATCGAGGAATGCATGCGGGGCGCGCTGCCCATGACCGTGCCCATCGAAGTGGAAATCGGCATCGGCGCGAACTGGCTGGAAGCACACTAAAACTGGCTGGAAGCACACTAAACGAACCGGATACGCGCGCGAGCGTCGGAAGCAGAACCGCATACCGGAGAAAGGAATGGTTCCAATGAGCGCAGGCAACGGCTGGATCCGGGTAGGTTCCCTCGCGGACGTGCCGCCCGGGGAATCCCGCGCCGTGAAGATCAGCGAGGGGCGCAGCGTCGCCCTGTTCAACGTGGATGGTCGCATCCACGCCACCGACAACCAGTGTCCCCACATGGGGTTTCCGCTGACGCGCGGCGTGGTGAAGGACGGCGTCCTGACCTGCGACTGGCACGGACGCAGCTTCGATCTCGAAGGCGGCGGTTGCTTCAACTACGAATGCGACGACCTGGAGACCTTCCTGGTCGACATCCGCGGGGACGAACTGTGGGTTCAGGCCGGAGACGCGACCTACCGGCGCCGCGACCAGCACCTGCAGTTGCTCTGGGAGGGTCTCCTGAGCGGGGATTCGTGGACGATCTCCAAGGCCACTGCCCTGCTGCTCAACGGAGGCGTCTCCGAACACGACATCGTGCAGTTGATCCTGCGTCACCTGGGCCGCCACGTGGCGTCGGAGCAGGACGCGGGCGGGGGCGGCAACATCGTTTCCCTGCTGGTCTCCGGCCTCGAAGTCGGCCGAAGGTACGACGGGGAGGACCGTCTGATGGCCCTGTCGCTGGCCGGCCGCGCCGCGTCGGGGCGGGCGTCTGAACGGCTCGAGGTCATCACGCTGCCGCCGCCCGTGCGCTGGGAACAGATCGACGGCTGGGTGCGCATGTTCTCCCGCAACATGCAGGATTTCCGAATTGAACGGTGCCTGCACACGGCCCGCGAAAACGGCCAGGAAGCACATATCTTCAAGCTGCTGTTCGAATGCGCCGTGGCCCCGTATTTCCTGGGTTTCGCCCGGAACGTGGCCAACCTGGGGGACCTCGCCCGTGTGGTGGATACCTTCGGCTGGGGCGAGGCGTCCGAACTGGTCTGCAACCTGGGCGCCAAGATGGTCGGACGGGGACGGGACGAGCCGGAGCGGTTTCACCGGGACGCGGTGCGCCTGCTCGAAGGCCTCGCGCCCGAACTCGAATCTCGGGATTACGGGGCGAACACCCGCACCGACTACGACGAGAACGCCCTCGTGGACGCCCTGCTGAGCGTGGATGTCGACCGGTCTTTCGAAGCCGTGGCTGGTGCCCTGCGAGACGGCGTGGCCATCGAACGCCTCATCACGACATTCGTCCTGCTCGCGGCGGACCGCATGGCGCGCACGCCCGTGAACGTCGACGCCGGATGGGGTTCCCTGTCCACCGAGTACAACCTGGCGGCCTCCCTGCGGCACGTCCACGCCTACGGCGGGCCCGCGGCCGCGGCGAAGGGTCTCTTCCACGCCGCCTGGCAGATCTTCGACAACCGCTGGATCAACATTCCCGCCCGCGCTCTCGACGAACCCCTTCAGGATCATCCTTCGGACGCGCCGGACGCGGCCACCGCTTCGGAGCGCATCGTCCATGCCATCAAGTCGCTGGATATCCACGGCGTAGGCGACCAGGTGGTGGGTTACCTGAACAGCGGCTTCGACGGTTCGGAGCTGCTCAAGGAAATCGGCCGGGCCATCCTGTGGGACGATACCAACATGGAGCTGCTGCCCACGCTGCGCGTCACCTTCAATGAATGGGAAGGCACAAGCGGCGCGGACGCCGGCGGCGCAGCCGCCAACGGTGCGGCCACGGGCGGTTCGTCCGCCGCCGGCGGATCGGAACACCCGTCCCGGTACCAGCTCCTGGTGGGGCTGGCCCGGTACGCGACGGACGTGCGCCTGAACAAAAACAGCATGGCATCCATCAACACGGCCATGCGGTTTTCGGAAGGGCGGACGACGGTCGAGGTATTTGACGACTAGGGATCGGCGGACTGCAGATAACGGACGGCAGACGCGGATCATCTGACAAGCAAAAGACGCGGATCATCGGAGAGGTAATCGATTATGGCGACGGAACAGAATGGATTTGTACGGGTGGCGGGCGCGGACGAGGTGGTGGACGGCAAGCCCAAGGCCGTGAAGGTGGAGGGAAGGAGCATCGCCCTCTTCAGGCACAACGGGTCGATCTACGCCACGGACAACCAGTGTCCCCACATGGGCTACCCGCTGACCCGGGGGCGCGTCCGCAACGGCGTGCTGACCTGCGACTGGCACGGATGGAGCTACGACCTCGGCGGGGGCGGCTGTTTCACCGGCGGGTGCGACGACCTGGAGACCTTCCCGGTCGAAGAGCGAAACGGCGACGTATTCGTAAGTGTCGGCGACGGTGGATCGAAACGGTCCGACGCCCATTTCCTGTTGCTGAAGGAAGGGCTTTATTCCACGGACCAGTGGACGATCTCCAAGGCCGTCGCCATCATGCTGGCGCGGGGCGTGTCCGAAGGGGACACGCTCAACCTCATCATCCGTCACGGCGGCCGGCACATCGCCACGGAACGAGGCGCCAACGACGGTGGCGGAGAGGTTTCGGATTTCGTCAACGGGATCAAGGTAGCCCGCCAGTACGAGAGCGACGACCGGATCATCCCGCTGACCTTCGCCGCTCATGGACTGTCGGGCCGCGCGGGGGACCGGCCGAGCATCCAGCGGCTGCCCGACCCGGTCACCTGGGAGAAGCTCGAAGGCTGGATCCGGGTGTTTTCGAAAGACAAGAAATGGGAGGGCATCGAGAAGTGCCTGATCACCGCCCGGCGGATGGGCGGCCATGACCACGAGATCCTTCCGCTGCTCTTCGAATGCGCCATGGCGCCCCATTTCCTCGGCAATTCGAACAACCTGCTCAACATCGGCTACATCGCGGAGGTGCTCGAGGAATTCGGATGGGACGAGGCGGAAGAACTGGTCTGCAACCTGTCGGCCAAGATCCTGGGCCAGGAGCGGGGGCTGCCCGACGAGATCCGGCAGTCGGCCATCGACCGGTTCATCGCCGACACGGCGACGCTGGATGCCCTCGAAGACGGGCAGGACGACGGTTCCGCCGTGGCCTTCGACGAGGATGCCTTCGCCGAAGGCCTGGTCAGCGGCGAAATCGGACCGACGTTCGGTGCGGTCACGAAGGCATTGAAAGACGGCGTATCCATCGATCGGATCGTGACGACCATGGTGGTCCTCGCCGCGGACCGCATGGCGCGCACGCCGGTGAACATGAATCCCGGTTGGGGGGGACTGGTCCGGGAGATGATGATGGCCTCCGCGGTGCGCAAGGCCCAGCGGTTTGCCGGATCCCGGGTCGCCGCCCAGGCCCTGTATCACGTCGCCTGGCAGTTCTATGGCGACCGTTGGCTGAACATCACCCACCGGCCCCTGTCCGAGTCCCGCGGCAGTCTGCAGCCGGGAAGCGTAGACGAGTCCGAAGCGATCGAACGCGTCCTTTCGTCCATCGAAAAGATCCAGATCAGGGAAATCGGGAGGCAGACCCGGGATTACCTGCGCTCCGGCTACTCGGGAGACGCGCTGCTCCGCGGCCTCGGACTGGTGATCCTCAAGGACGACAACGGCCGCAACATCCTCTCCACCTTGCGGACGATCTTCGACGAGTGGACTCTGTGCTCGGATCACCCCTCGCGCAACCAGTTGCTGGTCGGCCTGGCACGCTGGGCCACCGACAGCCGTCGCGCCACGGGCAGCCAGTCCGCCGCTGCGACCGCCCTCCGATTCGCCAAGGGACAGACCGCGGTGGATCTGTATGAGGCTTAGGGCGGAGGCAAATTTCGCGGAAGTGACGGGTGAGATATTCGATACGGAGTTGTCGTGACGTATCGGAAGACCTCAGATGACGTAGGGTTTGATCGTGCTTTCTGCTCGTTATCCACTGCACGGCTTTTAATTCGCACTCCAAGTGTTTTGGGGGGCGGTGATGAATTGAAATGTCGAACAGATAGGGGGAGTTCCAGTGTTCAAGACCCATCCGGTGGGGTTGAAGAAGCTTCTTGATGACGTAGAGGAATGTAGAATCCAACTTCCAGACTTTCAGAGGGGATGGGTGTGGGACGATGACAGAATACGGGGGTTACTCGCCAGCATCTCTCGCGGATTTCCCGTCGGTGCAGTCATGACGCTACTGTCCGGTGGGGAAATCAGATTCAGGGCGCGAACGATAGAAGGCGTCGGGAGCAACGGGGTGGTTTCGCCCGAAGGGTTTTTGCTAGACGGTCAACAGCGATTGACTTCCCTGTACCAGGCATTACGCCATCCGGACCCGGTGGATACACATGATGCTCGAGGTAAACGGATCAGGAGACGGTACTATGTGGACATGCGAAAGGCCTTGAATCCATTGATCGACCGGGAAGACGCGATTATCAGTGTACCTGAAAACTACAAGATTACCGAAGATTTCGGGCGTCGCACGGTCTTGGACCTGACCTCTGCCAACCGGGAATACGAATGCCATATGGTTCCAACGGAGCGGCTGTTCGATATGTACGATTGGCTGTGGGGTTACGTTGATTACTGGCAAAAGAGCTCAAATCAGCATCCTACGGGCGATGCTCACCAGTTTTCCAAGGTGTTTAAGGATTCGGTAGCGGAAAACTTCTCACAATACGACTTGCCGGTGATCGAGTTGGCGAAAGAAACACCAAAAGAGGCGGTTTGTACGGTGTTCGAAAAGGTAAACACGGGTGGTGTGATTCTGAACGTTTTTGAACTTGTCACAGCTTCGTTCGCCGCCGAATCAGACGATTTCTCTCTGAGGGATGACTGGGACGCACGCAGAAAGCGCATGTATGACAAATACTCCGTTTTACGCGGCATCCAGGGTGATCAGTTCCTCCAGGCAGTTACCCTGCTCAATACACTGGAAATACATAAAAACGCCAAATTCAACGGTAAGTCGGGGGTTCAGGCACCCGCAGTTGGCTGCAAGAAGCGCGACATCCTCAACTTAAAACTTGAAGACTACTTGCGTTGGGCTGATCGGGTAGAAAAGGGTTTCAGGTCCGCGGCCAAATTCATGCACGGGCAGTTTATATTCGAGCAGCGAAATGTTCCGTATAATACGCAGTTGATTCCCTTGGCTGTTCTGTACGTGGAGTTAGCGTCGGAACTGGATCCAGTCAATGCCAGAGAACGTTTGGAGCATTGGTTCTGGAGCGGGATTTTCGGTGAAGTCTACGGCTCAGCCATCGAAACTCAGTTTGCACTCGATCTTGTACAAGTCTCAGACTATGTACGGTATGGAACGAAACCGACGCTCATCGATCAAGCTAGCTTCGCGCCCGAACGGCTCCTGACTCTACGTACTCGGAACAGCGCGGCATACAAAGGTCTGTATGCACTACAGATGAAGCACGGCGCAGCCGACTGGAAAACCGGAAACCCATTAGTGTTGATGACCTATCACGACGAGAAGATCGATATACATCACGTTTTTCCGAAGGCATGGTGTAGTAGCACCGAACGATCGATATCTCCTAAACTCTATGACTCGATAATCAACAAGACACCGATCGACGCTAAGACCAATCGAATGATTGGCGGACGGGCACCATCAGTTTACATACCCGAGTTGAAAAGTAAGATGAACCCTAAACTTGACGACATGCTGTTGACGCACTGGTTTGATCCGGGTGATTTAGTTAAAGATGATTTCTCTAGGTCGTTTGTAAGGCGAGGAGAAGCCCTGCTTAGATTGATCGGGGGTGCGATGGGCCGAGATTTGGGAAGCGGTCGTACAGTTTTTGAAGAACAACTCCAGATTTACCTGGATCCAAATGCAAACTCTGTACCTAATGACGTGTTCGAAGATGAAGAAGAGTTCGACGATGCTGGTGAAAATGGTCTGCTTAATGATCTCCCGAATTAGGTAAGGTACGCGCTTATCTAGTTTTCTACTTAATGTATGTTTTGTATTTGACATGCCAACTGATTGTTCCTATAGTCTTCTGTAGGGGACGAGAGTTTAGCGGGATTCCGTATAAGTTGGTTTGAACGAGACTCAAACCAACAAATATTGGAAATGTCAATACTGGATCGTGTTCTTAGAAACTACTGTGGGAGGTAGTGATTGTGTTGGAGAAAGGAGGAATCTTGTCAAACGATGAGTACAATCACGCTCTTTGTAATTTCGATCGAGTGTTCGTACACGGTGCCCAGTTAATCGGCCTTCAAGTAGTAGTACTCTAAATCAACACAAATAAGCAACATACTACCGAATCCATTTGAGGTCCCATGAAATGAACCAAAGAACAATCCCAAATACCGTCTTGCCGAATTCGACAGGTTCCGGGCGCCGAATCGCAACGAAGAAAAGAAATGGACGACGCAAGATAGCCTTTGGTTGGTATGGCGGCAAGTACTCCCATCTCGATTTCATTCTGCCACATCTACCGACCGACTGCGGGCATTTCTGCGATGTATTCGGAGGTTCGGCGGCAATCCTCATCAATCGCGATCCAGTGCCGGTCGAGACATACAATGATCTCGACTCCGAGCTCGTCAACTTTTTCCGAATCCTACGTAACAGTCCAGCCGAATTAACCCGGGCGGTCTCGTTAACCCCGTTTTCAAGAGAGGAACTTGCTCTCGCCTGTACGCCATCCGAGGGTCTACCTAATCTCGAACGAGCGAGACGTTTTTATGTTCGCGCCCGCCAGACCCGAACTGGGCTTGCTCAAACCAGCAGTGAGGGACGATGGGCTCATTGCGTGCTAACGTCTCGTGCCGGTATGGCCGGTGCGGTATCTCGCTGGCTAGGTTCAACAGAGTTTCTTCCAGAAATCGCTCAACGGCTCTTAAGAGTTCAAATCGAAAATGCACCAGCTGTGGACGTAGTTCGCAGGTACGATACGGACGATACGGTGTTCTATGTTGACCCTCCCTATGTCCACGAAACTAGAGGCGATGCCAACGCTTATGCATTTGAAATGGACGACAGTGCACACGAAGAACTTGCAGAGGTCCTGAACGGTGCTCGTGGTCACGTTGTGCTGTCAGGATACAGAAACCCGCTCTATGATCGCCTGTACGATCACTGGAGACGCGTCGACGCGCCGGAAAAGACATGTCATTCCGTTCGATCAAAGAGGCAGGAATCCCTGTGGATCAATCGATGAATTCGACCGTGAGTCGTTATGAACAGGGATGAGCTTTCGGGCTGGCTCGATTCTACCTGGGAGACGGTCTGTCAGTCGGCGTATGACGAACCTGACCCCCTAGTCGATCATTTTGTTAATCACAGATTGACTTCGATTCGCTATGCCGTCATTACCCAACTACTTGCGAAAATCGTCAATCCTGTTCTTGATATTCTTCGCCTGACGAGTGAAGGCACGTCAGTAGATACAGCACCGAGGACGATTGCTTCGGGTGTGGTGGTACCTTGGAGTCAGGCGAACGAACATGTACTCGGCGGTAGTGCCGACCCCTACGTCAATAATCCCCTACGTCGAGATTCTCTCCTGTCCGACGAAAGTACGATTAGAACCAGTGATCGGACGGAATGGGCCCGTCTTGCAGAATACCTGGATGATTGGAATCAAGCTGAAAGTACTGAGATCGAGAGTCAGGTATTTCGCGTACTGAGTAGTATCGCGCGACGGCGAGATCGTCAGCAGATTGTATATCCCATCCCCGACCGCGTCAGTAGTAGACTCCTTGCGAATGCGGTCGAAGTGTTTTTGGCCGCGCCGAGTGGCGGTCTGCGTCCGCTAATCGTCGTCACCGCGCTCATGAAGACGCTTGGATCGACCTTCTCACTGTTCACTCGGGTTGAATCGCAAGGTCTGAATGAAGCGGACACCGCTCGAAACAGGCCCGGGGACGTGATGTGTTACGGACCGGCAATGGTAGACGATAACAGTGGAAGTAACGAACGGCTTCGTCTTGTGGTTGAAGTTAAAGACACGACAATCACTCTGCAGCAAATCGAACACTCGTTGGCCAAGGTCAATGCAAGCGTCGAAACGACACACGACCTTATTTTCGCATCACCGGGGATTGCCGAAGTTGACGCGTCGGTAATCAGTGACCGGCTAGACAGTGCCTGGCGGCAAGGACTAGATGTTAAGAGGATTGATGTTCTCACGCTGGTCCGGGCTATTACTGCACTGTTTGGGAACGCTGAACGCATTGAGTTTCTTCGAGAAATAGGTGAAGAATTGAACCAGCGAAGTGAGCACGTGCATCGCGACGCGTGGCGTCGACTTCTGGAAGAGGCGGAATAGACTACGAGCAAACCTATCTTTAGGTGTAAACCATTGAACTTTCTATCGGTTGAGTGAACAAGGGTATAGTCATTTTCGACGCAGATTTGACTGCTAGTTATGACGGAGGATGATCATGCGCGGGCGCCACGAGCGGGGTGGATTGTTCGAATCCTACCAGCACGACCCCGACGAGGCCGACCGGTTGCTGTTCGGACGCCGCACGTACCCGGATCGCCGGGGATTCCTGAAGAACGCCGGCCTGGCGGCCATGGGCGCGCTGGTCAGGGCCGCGATCCCCTTCCACCGCAACATCCCCGCCCACTTCATCCCCGTGGCGCTCGCCGCCGAAGCCGTCATTCCTGGCAAAGACGGCCTCACGGTCCTCAATGACCGGCCCATGTGTGCGGAGACCCCACCGCACCTCCTCGATGATGCCATTACGCCCACCGAAAGACACTTCGTCCGCAACAACGGGCTGATGCCCGAGGACCTGGACGCATCGCGTTGGCAACTGGCCATCGACGGCCTGGTCGACCACCCGTTGACACTCGGCCTCGAGGGTCTTGGTGCGCGTTTCGAAGTCGTAACCCGCGCGCTGGCCCTGGAATGCGCGGGCAATGGACGGGCATTCTTCGATCCGAAGACGAAGGGTGAACAGTGGACCTACGGCGCGGTGGCCTGCTCGGAATGGACGGGGGTGCGACTTTCAGACGTGCTGGAAGCCGTTGGAATCCGGCCCGAAGCCGTCTACACCGCCCACTACGGCGCCGATACCCACCTGTCCGGCGCGTCGGTCGGGCTTCCCATCTCCCGCGGGGTGCCGATCGACAAGGCCATGGACCCGTACAATCTCATCGCCTTCGCCCAGAACGGCCGGCCGATCCACCCGATGAACGGCGGGCCGTTGCGGCTGATCATACCGGGATGGCCCGGTTCGTGTTCCCAGAAGTGGCTGACCCGCGTTGAGATCCGGGACCAGGTACACGACGGTCCCAAGATGACCGGGACCTCGTACCGTTTGCCGGACCGGGGGATCGCGCCCGGCGAGACCGTGGATGAGAAGGACTTCCGCATCATCGAAAGCATGCCGGTGAAGTCGCTGATCACCCATCCCGCGACGGGACACCAGACAACGGAAGGCTCGGTTGAAGTGCGCGGTCATGCGTGGACAGGCGAGGGGCGCGTCGACACGGTGGACCTGTCGATCGACTTCGGGGCGACATGGATTCCCGCTACGCTGGATGATCCGGTGAACGCCTACGCCTGGCAGAACTGGCGGGCCGCAGTGTCGTTCCCGAGGGAAGGGTATTACGAAGTTTGGGCCAGGGCGACGGACTCGCGCGGCGTCAGCCAGCCCCACGCCATCGCGTGGAATCCCGGCGGCTACCTGAATAACGCCATGCACCGTGTCGCGGTTTACGTGGAGTAAGCACTTCCCTTCGCTACGATTTTATTACCGATAATGCTGAATGGAATCCTACTAATCCGAAAGGGGTTGGTGAAACGCAAAGTCGCTATTGGCAACGTATCATAATTGATACACTTTAGATACGGCATCTACATGTTGCGTGTCGTTTATTATAAGACTGAAAGTGGACGCGAACCGGTCCGTGATTGGTATCAGGACCTGCAGCTTGCAAAAACGCGAGCGGCTAAGCGGGGAGATTCGACAGAATGACTTCTATTAACAAGCACGTTGGAAGCGACTTCGATGAATATCTGAAAGAAGAAGGACTGTCTCAAGAGGTAGAACGAGTCGCGATCAAACAAGTGGTTGCTTATCAGGTGGGGCAATACATGTTGAATCAAGGACTGACCAAGACGGAAATGGCCCGGCGTATGCACACGAGTCGCGCCTCACTGGATCGTCTGCTGGATCCGGAAAACAGTTCGGTCACGTTGCAGACCCTCGAACGGGCGGCCCGTGCGCTGGGGAGGCGCCTGCATATCGCGCTGGTTTGACCCTGATCCCTACTGACTACACGTTATCCACTGCCGGTCGAGGCAGATTCGCCCAGTGGTCCGTGGGATCGGATCCCTTGACGATCACGCCTTCCTTGTTCCAGTTGAGTTCGGCGCGGACGGAGGCGGCGCAGAATCTGAGCGTCAGGCCGCAACGGCGTCGGTCCGACGTATTGAGCCCAGATCCATGCAGTAGCAGGTCGCTGTGCAGCGAGATCTCTCCCGCCTTGAGTTCGATGTCCACCTCGGTGCCGTACATCCCGACTTCTCTCACCGTCTGGTTGAGCACGTTGTTCTCGGCTTCTTCGCTCATGTGATAGGTCAGGTGCCCGTAATGGTGCGATCCGGCCATGAAACGCATGCAGGCGTTGCCCGTGTCCGCGTCGTCGATGGCCAGCCAGGCGGTGACCGTCTTTGAAGGCGAGAGGGGCCAGAAGCTGGCGTCCTGGTGCCAGTTGACGATCTTGCCGTCCCCCGGAAGCTTGCAGAAGAAGTGGGCGCCCCAGCCGACGACGTCGTCTCCAAGCAGGTCGCTGATGTAGGCGACGATGCGCGGATCGTTCATGATATCGTGCACCATTCCCGATTTCAGGTGGGCTGAAATGATGGAATAGTTGTGGTCGCCCCGTGCCATGACCTGCTCGATCATGCCGTCGAACTCATCCCGGATGGCGTCGATTTCTTCGTCCGAGTATATCCTGAAGGGCTTCAGGTAGCCCTGTTCGTTGAAGGTATCGATCTGCGCGCTCGTAAGCACCGCCGGATGGTCGTTGCGGACCGGATGGTACCGCAGGTCGCGGGACATGCGGATCAGGTCTTCCGGGGTCGGCATCTGCTTGAAACGGGTGTCCTGCAGGGTCGTCTGCGCCATGGATTTGTTCCTCCTGATGGCCGTCGGCCGGGTTGATGGCCTCAGCGCTCGTTCTTCGTCCTCAAAATGACGTTCTCGGTTTCCTTTTCCCAGGTTTCGTTGTAGACCAGGGGCCGCGGCCTGCGCGGCGGATAGTCCGGCGGGGGATTCTCCGGGTCGTTCAGTTCCAGGCGGTCGCGCCCACGGGGCGCCTCGTACCAGTGCTTCTCCCGCTCCGCCGCCTCGATCTCCCTGCGGAGGATGAATTCCGCGTGATCGAAACCGGAGATCGCCGCGTCGGCCAGGAACACGCGATGCACCTCGCTGCCGTCCCACGTTTCCAGGTCCGGCAAAACCACGGGACCCGTACAGACCTGAAACTCGTCGTCTTCCTCGTTAATATTGATCAGATCCACGGGAAACTCAAGGGTTACCTTCAGGCTTCGGTCCGCCTGGCCTGCCTGATCCGCCTGGTCCCGGTCATGGCGGGTAGTTGAGGGGGGCCAGGTAATCCTGGCGTTCATGAGATCCCGGTCCAACGTGGCCTGGACAACCTCTCGGGCATTGGTCAGCGTATTATCGGTATCGTACTGCCTGATGTCGATATCGTGGCCCTGGAACTGCTTCTCCAGCGGGGTTCCCCCGGATCCGGCGGGCTCGGTGCTCGGCCTCCTCGAAATGGGGATGCTCAGGCTCCGGCTGAAGGCCATGCGCCATTCATCGCTGGGTATCTGAAAAAGGTTTCGGCGGGCGATCGTGTACTCTGTGCGACAGGGCGCCCCCAGGTACATCTCGGTCTTGCGTCCCGATTCCAGGTCTTCCACGGTACAGGCCGCTTCCAGGTGGAACCGCACCTGGTAGGCCTGTCCCGGCACGCCGACGAACCCGCCCGTGTACTTGTATGTGGGGTCGGGCTTCCAGGGCCAGGACTTCCAGTGGAAGAATGAGCGATGAAAAGCGATCATGGGGTGGGCCGTCTTTGGGTAGGCTGTCTTTGCGCACGAGCCGCGCACGCGTTCACCGCCCTGCTTGTTCTACTGGCCGGTTCATCATTCCTCCGCCGAAGCGCTCGCGGCCGGTTTTTGCGTCTTCCATCCCATGCCGGCCTGTTGAGACAATGAACCAAAATGTCTCGTTTGCCGGACTGGAGCAATACAAAACTGACGCCGTTCCTGAAGCGGCGGCACCTTGATTTCTGTTGCGAGCGAAGGGTGGGAAGGCTACATTGAAAGCGTGTTTCAAACAGCAAAAGTCGGCGTGCAACCGCAACAAATGTCGACGCACAACTACGGTATATGACGGTGCGCCGACCCGACCCGACAGATGACGCCGCGCGGTTCCGGCACCTCACGGGCGCGGCCCATCGTACACAACGGCCCACGGACTGGATATGACGCAGGATTCCTCACGCTCGGAGTATGAAATTGACCTGGATCGCGTAGAGTCCCTGGAATGGCTCGAATCGCTGGATTACGTGCTCCAGCACTCCGGACCGGGCCGGGTGCGCCAGCTGATCGCCCAGCTCCAGGCCCACGCCCGCGGCAAGGGCGTCCGGCTCCCCTTCGCCGAAAACACGCCTTACATCAACACTATCCCCCCCGACCAGCAGCCGCCCTATCCCGGCAGTGACGAACTCGAGCACCGGATCCGCAACATCATCCGGTGGAACGCCATGGCCATGGTGGTCCGCGCCAACACGGCCGACAAATCCCTCGGCGGCCACATCGCCACGTACGCCTCGGTCTGCAACCTCTACGAGGTGGGCTTCAACCATTTCTTCCGCGGACCGGGCGAGGGTTACGACGGCGACCAGATCTTCTTCCAGCCGCATTCCTCGCCGGGCATCTACGCCCGGGCCTATATCGAGGGGCGGTTCAACGAACAGCACCTGGACAACTTCCGCCGCGAGCTGCGTCCGGGCGGCGGACTTTCGTCCTACCCCCATCCCTGGCTCATGCCCGATTTCTGGATCTTTCCCACGGCCTCCATGGGCCTCAGCGCCATCATGTCCATCTACCAGGCCCGGTTCAACCGGTACCTGGAAGACCGCGGTCTCAAGCAAGGCAACGGTTGCAAGGTCTGGGCGTTTCTAGGCGACGGGGAAACCGACGAGCCCGAGGCCCTCGGCGCCATCACCCTGGCGGCGCGCGAGAAGCTCGACAACCTGATTTTCGTGGTCAACTGCAACCTGCAGCGGCTGGACGGTCCGGTGCGGGGCAACGGGAAGATCATACAGGAACTCGAAGCCGCCTTCCACGGGGCCGGATGGAACGTCATCAAGGTTATCTGGGGAAGCGGCTGGGATCCCCTGCTCGCCCAGGACGACGAAGGGCTGCTCGTGAAGCGCATGGGCGAGATCGTCGACGGCCAGTATCAGAAGTACACCGTTTCGGACGGAAAGTACCAGCGGGACCATTTCTTCGGCGTGCATCCCAAACTCATGGAGATGTCCAGGCTGCTCACCGACGAGCACGTGCGGACCATCATCCGGGGCGGCCACGACCAGGAGAAGATCTACGCGGCGTACAAGGCGGCGGTGGAACATCCGGGCGCGCCGACCGTCATCCTGGCCAAGACGATCAAGGGATACGGCCTCGGCGAGTGGGGCGAGGGCAAGAACACGGCCCACCAGCAGAAGATGATCGACGAGGACGGACTGCGTCACCTGCGCACCGAGCTGGGCATCCCCCTTTCCGACGACGAGGTCCGCGAAGCGCCTTACTTCAGGCCGTCGGCGGACAGCGCAGAAATGGAGTACATCAGGGAACGGCGGGAAAGTCTGGGCGGCTACATACCCCGGCGCAACGTCGTGAATCCCGGCCTGCCCGCCGCGCCGCAGGACGAGGTGTTCGACGAATTCAAGGCGGGGACGGACGGGCGCGAGGTCTCGACGACCATGGTGTTCACCCGGATGCTCTCGCGCCTGCTGCGCGAACCCGAAATCGGAAAGCTGATCGTCCCCATCGTGCCCGACGAGGCCCGGACCTTCGGCATGGAGGCCCTGTTCCGCCAGTGCGGCATCTACTCCCACGCCGGCCAGCTCTACGAACCGGTGGACATCGATACGCTCCTCTACTACAAGGAGGCGCAGGACGGCCAGATCCTCGAGGAAGGCATCACGGAGGCGGGCTCCCTTTCCTCCTTCGTGGCCGCCGGGACGGCCTATTCGACCCACGGCGTCAATACGATCCCCTTCTTCATCTTCTATTCCATGTTCGGCCTGCAGCGCGTCGGCGACCTGATCTGGGCCGCCGCGGAAATGCGCACGCGGGGCTTTCTGCTGGGCGGTACGGCGGGACGGACGACGCTGAACGGCGAGGGGCTCCAGCACCAGGACGGCCAGAGCCACCTGCTGGCGGATCCGGTCCCCAACCTGCTGACCTACGATCCGGCTTACGCCTACGAACTGGCGACCATCATCAAGGACGGCATACGGCGCATGTACGTCGAGCAGGAGGACCTGTTCTACTACATCACCGTGCAGAACGAGAACTACGCCATGCCGTCCATGCCGGAAGGGGTGGAAGAAGGCATCCTGAAGGGCATGTACCGGCTCAGTTCGCTGAACGGGGGCACGGCGAAGGCCCACCTCTTCGGAAGCGGTTCCATCATCAACGAATCGCTGAAGGCCCAGGAGATGCTGGCGGAAGACTTCGGCGTGGAAGCAGACGTCTGGAGCGTCACGAGTTACAAGCAGCTTCGCCGCGACGCCATGGAGGCCGAGCGCTGGAACCTGCTGCACCCATCGGAAGCGCCCAGGGCGCCTTATGTTACGTCATGTCTAGAGGATACCGGAGGCGTGTACGTCATGGCCTCCGACTATGTCAGGACGCTGCCGGATTCCATCGCGCGCTGGGTGCCGGGCCCTGTGGTCTCGCTGGGGACGGACGGTTTCGGGCGGAGCGACAGCCGGCCGGCGCTGCGGAACTTCTTCGAGATGGACGCCCGCTTCATCACCCTCGGAACCCTCAATGCCCTCGCCCGGAAAGGCGATCTCTCCCCGGAGGTCCCGGAGCGGGCCATGCGCAAGCTGGAAATCGACCCCGAGAAGGCCAATCCCCTGGACGTGTGATCAGGCGTGACTGACGTGCAGGATGGCCGGGCGTGCCCGCGTCCAGCAGGATCAGACGTTACCTGGCGGAGATCAGGCGTACAACGCGTTGCTGAACGCACGGCGGTACTGCCGCGTGGTGGGGTGATCCTCGCCGAGCATGCCGAAAATGGCGACGCAGCTTCTCCTGGCCCCATCGTCGTCGTAGGCCCGGTTCTTCTCCAGCACCTCGATGAAGCGCTGCAAGGCCAGGTCGTATTCCTCCCGCCGCAGCTGCTCGATCGCCTGGACATAGACCGGCCGGACCGGGGCGTCCTCGAGGTTTTCGGGCGTGTCCAGTTTAAGGAAGAGTTCCGCGATGGTCCGCAGCACGACCGCCGAGTCGTGGTATTCCGTGCCCGGTTCGATGGTTTGTAAAAGTTCCAAACTTCGACCGGGGTCTTCATCCAGCCAGGTCCGCGCCAGACAGACCGCCGCCTGCTCGTTGTCCGGCTCGGCCGTCAAAACGCCCTCCAGCATCTCCCGGGACGCTTCCCGGTCGCCGGCTTCAAGCAGCCGGAGCGCCTCTTCCAACTGCTTCGCGTGGAGACTGGGCAGGGCTTTCCTGAGCCACTGCTCGATCATGGGCTCCGACAGCGCTCCGGTGAACTCGTCCCGCACTTCGCCGTCGACGAACATCTTCACGTTAGGGATCCCCTGTATCCCGTATTGCCGGGCGATGTCCGTATGCTCCTCCGTGTTGACCTTCACGAGTTTCCACCGGTCCCGGTGGCGTTCGGCGAGGGATTCGATTACGGGACCCAGCATCTTGCAGGGCCCGCACCATTCCGCCCAGAAATCGACCAGCACGGGGACCGTATGGCTCTGTTCGACCACTTCCTTATTGAAGTCCGATACTTCGTAACTCATAGCCGTTCCTTACCGGTTTGCGGCACGCGCGGCGGCGAGCTGCCGGTTGACACGTTTGCTGACCGGGGTTATCTTTCTTTGCGGTTCATCCGGGTGAACGGGCTTCATTCGTCGTCGCCGAAGAGTCTGCGGCGGAAGTCGATGACGATGTCGGCCATGTTCTCCCACGTCGTGCGAGACGTGTTGAAGACCGCGTGGTACAGTGTCGGGTCCTTCCAGTCGCGTTGGTAGTTGTGTTGAAGGTACAGCGCCCGCTGCCGGTCCTTTTCCTTGATGAGTTCGGCGGCCCGGTCCCGCGACAGGTTCATCTCGTCCTTGATTACGTCGACCCGGTACTCGAAAGGCGCGACGAAAAGGGTGTGGAAGATGTCCTTACGGTCCGCCAGGATGCACTGGCACCCGCGCCCGACGATGATGACGCGCTGCCTGTCGGCCAGCGAACGAATGGTGTCCTGCAGGATCTGAAGGTACTCGCCCCGGTCCAGGAAGGTGTTCTTCAGAGAGGTAGGGTCCTTCGTCCCCTCGTCGTCGCCCGGCACGTAGGGCCAGATGAGGGGCGGGTATTCCGGGGACAGGGAGTAGACGGTCGAAGGGGTGAACAGTTCGCCGAGAAAGCGCCGAATGGGCGATTCGCCCACTTCGTCCAGCTGCTCGACGACATCTTCCGAAACGCCCGCGGCATGGGCGGTTTCAGCGATGAGTTCCTTGTCTACGCAATCATAACCGAGGCGGTCCGCGACGATCTTCGCGACGTCCTTCCCACCGCTGCCGTATTCCCTGGCAACCGTGATGATGCTCATGTTGGACTCCTTGGTGCATACAACGGACGAAGCAGACGAGGAAACAGTTTGAAATCGACGCGCCATGTCCCGTCATGATCCGTTGGACGCGACTGCGGAATTCCTGGGTACGCAGGGGTTCGCGGCCGCCCGCTTCGGCATGATCCTGGGTACCGGATTCGGGTCGTGCGTACAGGCGGTCGAAAAGAAAACCGTTGTACCCTACGGTTCCATCCCCCATTTTCCGGTGTCGACCGTTAAAGGCCACGAGGGCAACCTGGTCTTCGGCGCCCTGGGCGATGCATCCGTGATCGTAATGCAGGGCCGGGTCCACCTGTACGAGGGTTACGACGCGCGGCAGATCGCCTATCCCCTCGAGGTGATACGCCGGTTCGGCGTCGAGGTTCTGCTCGTGACCAATGCCGCCGGGGGACTGAATCCTCGGTACGAGGTGGGAGACCTCATGGTCGTACGGCAACATATCCATCCCATCGGCGTTAAACTGATGGGAGACTTGACGACAGAATCGGACGGCGAACCCTGTTACGATGCGTCTTTGAGGGATTCGCTTCTACAGATCAGTATACAAAGAAACCAGAACGTCCAACAGGGAATTCTGGCGTGGATGCCCGGACCATCCTTCGAGACCCGTGCCGAAATCGCCCTGCTGAAATCACTGGGCGCGGACGCGGTGACCATGTCGACCGTCCCGGAAGCACTGGCGGCCCGGCGGCTTGGCATGAGGATCGCGGCCGTATCGTGCATATCCAACGTGTGGACGGGCCTGCCCGGTGAAACCGTCGACGCGGACGACGTGGTGACGACGGTCGAATCGGCGGTAGAGCGATGCTCCGATCTGTTCCGTGGCTTTTTACTCCGGATGGCAACCCGCGTTTAGGTTGGTTCTGGTACCACAGCGTTAAGCGAGCGAATTATGGCCTGGTTTGAGAGAAGACAGCGGGGACTGAGCCCGCAGAAGCGCAAGGAAATCCCGAAGGGGTTGTGGGTCAAGTGCGACAAGTGCGACGCCATGCTGTACAAGGCGGAGCTCGAACGGGACTTCAACGTATGCGCACATTGCGGGTACCATTTCAAGATCGGCCACCAGGGGTACATCTCCCTGATCATGGACCCGGACTCCTTCACGGAGACCGACACGGATCTGCGCACCGTCGACCCGCTCGAGTTCAAGGAGAAGGAAAACTACCCGGACTACATGAAGCGGTACCAGAAGCGGACCGGCATGATGGAGGCCGTGGTATCGGGTACGGGACGCATCGAGGGCAGGCTCGTTTCCCTGTCCATCCACGACGGGTCCTTCCTGGCCGGGAGCATGGGTTCCGTGGTCGGCGAGAAAGTAACGCGGTCCATCCGGCGGTCCCTCGACCTGGAGATCCCGCTGCTCGTGGTCGCCACGTCGGGTGGCGCGCGCATGCAGGAAGGCATCCTCTCCTTGATGCAGATGGCGAAGACTTCCCTCTGGTTGAACCGCTTGTCGGAGGAGAAGATCCCCTTTGTCGTCGTAATCACGAATCCGACCATGGCCGGCGTGATGGCGAGCTACGCTTCGCTGGGAGACTTCACCCTGGCCGAGCCGGGCGCCATGATGGGCTTCGCCGGCGGAAGGGTGATCGAACAGACGATAGGATCGAGCCTGCCGGAGGGGTTCCAGACCGCGGAGTTCTTCCTGACTAAGGGTTTCGTCGACCAGGTCGTGCCCAGGACCGGGTTGCGGGAGACTCTGTCCACGATCCTGAGCTATTTCCCCGATCGGGAAAAGAAGGAAGAGGTGGAATCGGAAGCGCCGTGATGCGCAGGCGGTCCTGAAGGGGGGTAGCGGACCGCGCCTTTCACGATTCCAGCATGAGCTTGTTGAGCGAATCTTCCGGAATGACCGGGTAGTCCCCGCTGAAGCAGGCCGTGCAGTAGCCCACCCCGGGCTTTCCATACTCCTTGCCCGTCTTCACCATGCCTTCGATGGACAGGTAGCCCAGGCTGTCCGCCCCGAGATATTGGCGGATCTCCTCCACCCGGGTCTGCGAGGCGATGAGCTCGCCCCGGCTCTGCATGTCGATCCCGTAGTAGCAGGGATGGCGGATGGGAGGACTGCTGATCCGCACATGCACCTCGGACGCGCCCGCGCCCCGGATCAGCCTGACCAGCTGATTGAGGGTGGTGCCCCGCACGATGGAATCGTCCACGAGGACCACGCGCCGGTTCCGCAGCACGCCCTGGACCGGGTTGTACTTCAATCTCACGGTAAATTCGCGCATCGACTGGTCCGGGTCGATAAAGGATCGCCCCACGTAGTGGTTCCGGATCAGGCCGATCTCGAACCGGATTCCCGACTGCTCCGAATAGCCCAGCGCGGCGGTCGTGGCCGAATCCGGCACGGCGATGACGATGTCGGCGTCCACCGGGTGTTCCTCCGCCAGCTGGCGGCCGAAGCGCCGGCGGAACTTGTCGCTGTTTTCTCCGAATACCTTGCTGTCCGGCCGGGCGAAGTAGATGTACTCGAAGATGCAGGCGGCCGGTTCAGCCTCTTCGAAGGGGAAGAAGGACCGGATGCCCTCTTCGTCGATGACGACCATCTCACCGGGTTTCACTTCACGGACGTATTCCGCTTTCATGATGTCGAAGGCACAGGTTTCCGACGCGAGCACGTGCGCATCACCCAGGCGTCCCAGGCACAGGGGCCGGAATCCGCGGGGATCCCGGACGCCGATCAGCTGCGAATCGGACAGGAACACGATGGAATAGGCGCCTTCGACCTGGCGCAGGGCGTCCGCGATCATGCCGGGCAGGTCGGGTTCGTTCGATCGCGCGATGAGGTGAAGAACGATCTCGCTGTCGGACGAGGTGCGGAAGATCGAACCGGTCTCTTCCATCGACAGGTGCAGCGCGCCCGTGTTGGTGAAATTGCCGTTGTGGGCGGTGGCCAACTGTCCGCGCTTGAAGTTGACCATGAAGGGCTGCGCGTTGTCGACGTTGGACGTGCCGGTGGTGGAATACCGGTTGTGGCCGATGGCTATGTGGCCTTCGAGATCGTTCACCCGCTCGCCATGGTCGTAGGCTTCGCTGACCAGGCCCATGGCCCGATGGGACGCGATGTGATGGCCGTCGGAGACCGCCATGCCGGAGCTTTCCTGGCCGCGGTGCTGGAGGGCATACAATCCCAGGAAGGTCAGCCGGGCGGCTGCGGGGTCGCCATAAACGCCGAAGACACCGCACTCCTCGCGAATTTCATCGTCTTCCCACATGGCCTTGCCCCGATTGTATGGTGGATGCAGCCCACCGACATTATACGG
Organism: bacterium; assembly: GCA_965207085.1. Lineage (GTDB taxonomy): Bacteria > JAAXHH01 > JAAXHH01 > JAAXHH01 > JAAXHH01 > JAAXHH01. The sequence continues at coordinate 2,875,260 of CBDBLQ010000002.1, forward strand.
GCCGGATCTCGAAATGTCCACCGCATTTTTACGCGATCTGAGCGAATTGCCAGGGGGGCATTTCCGTTGACACTCCGGGTGCCGCCGCCTACATTGCACGAGGCTTGGCACGAGGTTTAAATCCGTTGCCCCGACCCACTTTTTCAAGGAGAATCAGTCCGTGGAACGAACGCTTGTTCTTATCAAGCCGGATGCCGTGCAGCGCGGAATGATCGGCCTCATCGCCGGTCGTTTCGAAAGCAAGGGGCTCAAGGTCGCCGGTCTCAAGATGATGCAGCTGACGGACGGGATCCTGGACGAACACTACGCGCACCTGTCCGACAAGCCCTTCTTCCCCCGAATCAAGTCCTTCATGCAGGAAACGCCGGTCGTGGCGCTGTGCCTGGAAGGCGTCGACGCCGTGGACGTCGTGCGGGGCCTGTGCGGCGTGACGAACGCCAGGCAGGCCGCCCCGGGCACGATACGCGGCGATCTCGGCATGAGCGTGCAGTGCAACCTGGTGCACGCTTCCGATTCCCTGGAAACGGCGCGGGACGAAGTGCCCCGCTTCTTCTCCGAGGATGAACTGTTTACCTACGCAAAGGCGGAAGACGCCGTCGTCTACGCCAGCGACGAGCGCTAGGCGCCTTTACTCCGGTCAGGCATGGACATACTCACCGGTACCATCGAGCGCATCACCTACCAGAGCGAGGAGACCGGCTACACGGTCGCGCGGTTGCGCGCCGAACCGGACGCATGCAGGACGGAGGAGAACCTGACCCGCGCGGCCACGCGGGACGGCTTGCTGACCATCACGGGCGAACTGGCGAAGATCGCACCGGGCGAGCGCGTCGAAGTCACCGGGTTCTGGGTAACCCACAAGCAGTACGGCAAGCAGTTCAAGATCGTCGAGTCCAAATCGATCCAGCCCACCACCACGGACGGCATCCGCAAGTACCTCGGATCGGGACTCATCAAGGGCCTGGGTCCCGCCAAGGCCGCCCTGATCGTCGATCACTTCGGCGAAGACACCCTCGAAGTCATCGAGAAAACGCCCAGCCGGCTGTCTGAGGTCAGAGGCATCGCACGGAAGACCATCAACGTCATCCGCTCCGGTTGGGAGGAGCAGAAGCACATCCAGGAGGTCATGCAGTTCCTGCTCGGACACGACGTCAGCATGGCCTACGCAGTGAAGATCTACAAGGCCTACGGCAACGCGGCCATCGGGCAGGTCACGGAGAATCCGTACCGCCTGTCCACGGACATCTGGGGCGTCGGTTTCAAGACCGCCGATAAGATCGCAATGAACCTGGGGGTGGATCCCGGCGCTCCCGCCCGGGTCGAGGCCGGCATCCGGTACGTCCTCGAATCGCAGGCCGACGACGGTCACGTATTCGTGCCCCTGGAAACCCTCACCGAGGAAAGCGCCGCCGTGCTCGAGGTCGACGCCGATACCATTCCGTCCGGCATCGACGCCCTGGTCCGGGCCGAGGTTGTCCTTCGCGACGAAGACCGGGTCTATCTCCAGCCCCTTTACTACGCCGAGCAGGGTATCGCACGGAACATCGCACGCCTGGTCGATCATCCCCGCACCCCGCCGCCCCCCGAACGCATCGACGAACACATCCTGCACATCGAAAAGGAACGCAGCGTCGTCTTCAACGCGGAACAGCGCGAGGCGATACACACCTCGGCATCCCGGAGCGTCCTGGCGATTACGGGCGGTCCGGGGACCGGCAAGACCACCTGCGTGCAGGGCATCGTCTACCTGTTCAACCGCGTGGGAGCGAAGGTGCTGCTGGCCGCGCCGACGGGCCGTGCCGCAAAGCGGCTGTCCGAGGTGACCGGCGCCGAGGCGAAAACCATCCACCGGCTGCTCGAATTCAACCCGGGGCTCATGGAGTTCGGCCGCGACCAGGACAACCGGCTGGAAGCCGACCTGGTCATCCTCGACGAGTCCTCCATGGTGGATACGGTCCTGATGAACGCCGTGCTGCGGGCCGTGAAGACGTCAGCCCGCTTCATCATGGTGGGCGACGTCGACCAGTTGCCTTCCGTGGGGGCGGGCAACGTCCTCCGGGACATGATCGACGCCGGCCGTCTCCCGGTGGTCCGCCTGACCGAGATCTTCCGCCAGGCCCGGGAGAGCAGCATCGTGATGAACGCCCACCGGGTGAACCGCGGCGAAATACCGGACACGAAGAACAGGAACCAGGGCGATTTCTTCTTCATCAACGAGCCCGACCCCGCGGCCGGCGCGGAACAGATCACCGAGCTGTTGACAGACCGCCTGCCACGCAAGTACGGCCTCGATCCCTTCAACGACATCCAGGTACTCACCCCCATGTACCGCGGCGAAATCGGCGTGGATCAGCTCAACCAGAAGCTCCAGCAGGTGCTGAACCCATCCGGCGCCTCGTTGAAGCGGGGCGACCGGGAACTGCGCGTGGGCGACAAGGTGCTGCAGACGCGGAACAACTACGGGAAAATGACCTTCAACGGCGACATCGGACGCATCACGCACATCGACCCGGACGACCAGGCCGTGGACATTTCCTTCCAGGACTCCGTCCGGTACGATTATGGGGAACTGGACGAACTGGTCCTGGCCTACGCCATCAGCGTGCACAAGAGCCAGGGGTCCGAGTATCCCGCCATCATCCTGCCGCTCTACAGCACCCACTACATCATGCTGCAGCGGAACCTGCTGTATACCGCGCTGACCCGGGCCCGGGCGCTGGCCGTCCTTGTCGGCACGCCCAAGGCCCTCGCCATCGCGGTGAAGAACAACCGGGTCGTCGAGCGATACACGGGGCTACGGGAAGCGCTGGGCGAATTGATCGGCGACCGGACGGGGAGCCTGCCGGGCCTTTCGCCGTGAGGTTTGGGCATGAAATACACCTTGACAGGGGTATGTGGCGTCCTATCTTGTCAAACTTGTTATCCGAACACTCGAAAACTGGTGAATCCCCCATAAATTCGCGCCGATGTATATACAATGTATCTACTTGGCGTACATGATGTTGCGTCATTTAGGGGCTGTACCACTTCAGGAGGCATGCGTTGTCCGTCCGTGAAGAGGAACTGAGGGAAGACAGTCCGGAACATTACCAGAATCCGGATACCGCTTTATTCGGCGAAGCGGACGAACCCTACCTGCCGGGATTCAACCTGAAGACCATCTGGGCCTGCCTGTTCGTCGGATTCGTCATGTTGCCGGGATCGATCTACCTCAGCCTGGTGACGGGCGGGCAGACCGGTGCGGCGGACTGGGTCACCGTCATCCTGTTCCTCGAGATCGCCAAGCGGTCCCTCGTCAAGATGACCCGGCAGGAAATCATGATCCTGTACTGGGCCGCGGCCGGGCTGGCCGCCGCGGGGAACGCCATGAACACGGGCATCACCGGCGGCCCCTTCGCCCACCTGATCTGGGAGCAGTACTACAAACAGTCGCCTGAAGCCACGGGCATCGCCACGCTGATCCCCACCTGGGTCGTGCCGACCCTGGATTCCACCGCGATGGCAAGCCGGACTTTCTTCCACATGGACTGGTTCGTGCCCGTCCTCGTCCTCACCGCGGTGACGCTACTCTTTGCCGTCAATTCCTACTCGATGGGGTACATCCTCTTCCGGGTCACCAACGACGTGGAACGGCTGACCTTCCCCCTGGCGCGGGTGCACGCGGGCGGGGCCACGGCACTGGCCGAAACGTCGCAGAACCGGGAGGGCTGGCGATGGCGGGCGTTCAGCATCGGATCCGTGATCGGCGTATCGTGGGGACTCCTGTACGTGATGATCCCCATCCTGTCCAGCACGTTCCTGGTCACGCCCATCACCATATTGCCCATTCCCTTCATCGATTTCACCACCAGTCTCAGGGAAGTGCTGCCGGCGACCATGGTGGGCATCGGCACCGATCTCGGCACCCTCCTGGCCGGGTTCGTCCTGCCCTACTGGGTCGTGATCGGCACTTTCGTGTCGTCAGCGGCGATCGCGCTCGTTGCCAATCCGCTCCTGTACCACAACGGCATCCTGACCACCTGGGAGCCCGGGATGTCGCTGATCCCGACGCAGATTTCCAACAACATCGATTTCTGGCTCAGCTTCACCATCGGCGCCTCCCTCGTCATCGGCATCGTGGGATTCACCGCGACCATCCGGGCCATACTGAAATCCAATCGTGAGCGGCGGGAAGATCCCGACCGGGAAACGGAAGTGCGACCGACGCCGCAGGGCCGGGGCGACCTGCCGATCTGGCTCGTCTTCATCTTCTGGTTCGTCAGCACGGCGGGATTCGTGGTCATCCTCTACATCCTGATCCCCGATTTTCCCTGGTGGATCAGCGTCATCTTCGGATTCCTCTGGTCGCCGGTGTTCTCCTACATCGGGGCCCGGATGATCGGCATCACGGGTTCGCCCTACGGGACCTCCTTTCCCTTCGTCAAGGAAGCCTCGTTCCTGCTGTCCGGCTATCGGGGCGTCGACGTGTGGTTTGCGCCGATACCGATCTTCGAGCACGGGAAGGTGGCCGAGACCTTCAAGCAGCTCGACCTCACCAAGACGACCTTCGGCAGCGTGGTCAAGCTGACCGCGGTGACCACCATCCTGATGTTCGTCTGCAGCTTCATCTTCTATTCGCTTGTGTGGAAACTCAACCCCATCCCGTCTTCGGCCTATCCCTACGTGCAGAAGATGTGGCCCCTCAACGCGGCCATGCGGACCATCTGGGTGAAGTCCACCCTGCCCGGCGGCATCACGTTCATCTTCGATATCATCAAGATCGAGTACATTATCGCCGGCCTGGGCATCACGGGAGGACTCTTCGGCCTGATTACGCTGGTGGGCGGCTCGCCCCTCTTCTTCTACGGCCTGGTCGGCGGCATGGCCATGCCGCTCTGGCAGACCCTGCCCACCTTCTTCGGCGCCATCCTGGGGCGCTACTACTTCACCAAGCGCTTTGGCGAAGAGAAATGGATGTCGTACGTGCCCATTGTGCTGGCCGGCTACGGGGCCGGCATCGGACTCATAGGCATGATCGCCATCGCCATCGCGCTGATCTCCAAGGCGATTTCTCAGATCGTGTATTGAGGGAATCCGGACCCGGTCGAGGGAACAGCGGATTCCGATGTTCTGGCCGGTTGGCGCCTAGTGGTAGGCCCGCAGCGGCTCCACCGCGTCGGCCACGCGGTCGGCGATGTCCCGCGACACCCGGGGATTGAAGGGACCGCCCTCGCCCGCCGCAACATCCTCCCAGCCCCCGATGATCATCGCTTCCACCACCGCCGAGTAGTTGTACTGCCGGCCGTTCATGAACCGCAGGTGTTCGAGGTCTGCGATGAGGGCTTCTACGGCGGCCGAGGCCGCGTAGTCTCCCCGGCGCTGGGCGTTGTTGATCTCGTCGGCCGAGCGCGCGGCGACGATGGCCGTACCCGAGGTGTGCCCCCGGGTGCCCAGTTCGGCGGCCCGGGTGCTTCGGTCACCGATCCCCCACATGACGATGCCGTCGTCGCCGATGCCTTCTATGAGCGGGGTGACTTCTTCTTCGCTCGTACCCACCTTGACTCCGACCATGTGCTGAGAGTCCTTTACCAGCCGGATGATCGGGTTCACGTAATCCGAGGACCGCATGTACAGCAGGAAGCGCGCGCCGCAATCTGTGCCCAGCCGCTCGGCGAAGGCCATGTAGTCGTCGTAGGTCGATTCGTGGTCGGCCACGCCGGTGAGCGGCATGATGAGGTAGATGTCCGGCGGACGGGGAAGGGCCGACTGCCCGCGAACGAGCTTCTCCGCCTGGGAAAGCGGATTCGGCACGATGCCGGACATCAGGAACCCGTCTTCCCCCAACTCTTCCCCGGTGGCCTCGATGACCCGCATCTGGTCCTCGAAGGAGAAGTGGTGGATCAGGCTCGTGCCCGCGATCCCGATCACGCGCTTCCGGTTCCCGTCGAGGTGGTTGTTCTCCATCAGGTACCGGATGTTCCTGCGGTGGCCGCCTAAGTCGATGGCGCCGCCGCGGAAAGGCACGATTGGAATCGCGGTGACGGAGTCGAGCGTGTCGTAAAGTGCTTCGGAATGCATGAATCGGGGTCCTTTCACATGGTGAGTGTGGAACCAGCGGTCGCGGAATCGGCGATTCGTGTGATCTGCGGTCGTGGGGCCGGTGTACCGGGATCGTGTGGCCGTACAACGGGTGGCCGTTGATCAGGCCGCCGCCGGGTCCACGCGGTTTTCCTCCACGACTGCGGGGTCCAGGCACAGACCGAGACCCGGGCGCCCGAGGATATCGATCCGGCCGTTTTCCACCAGTTCCTCGGGCGTTACGAGTCCTTCGCGCCAGGGCACCTGTCCCCAGGCGTACTCGAGAATGAGAAATCCGGGATGAGAGGCCATGATCTGTACGTGGGCCGCAACCGCGACCGGACCGAAGGGGCCGTGCGGCGCGGTCAACTGACCCCTGCTTTCGGCGATCGAGGCGATCTTCTTGAGTTCGCCGATGCCGCCCGCAATGGTGACGTCGGGCATGAGGACATCCATGGCTTCGGCATCGAAGAGGGGCCAAAATCCCTCGATGAGCATGGCCTGTTCCCCGCCGGCGATACGCCACCCGGTTTCCCTTCTGATCTTCCGGTAGCCTTCCAGGTCTCGCTCTCCCACCGGTTCCTCAAGCCAGTACAGCTCGACGCCGCGCACTCCATCCACAATCCGTCGAGCTCCATTCAGCGAGAAACGGCCGTAGCAGTCGAGGAGCAGGTCGATATCCGGTCCGATGGCCTCCCGTACGGCGTGCACGCACTGAAGTCCGTGGTCAATCAGCACGTCGCCAGTGCCAAAGCGGCCGTCGAAAGGTGCGATCTTCACCGCGGTGTGTCCGTCCGCGACGGCACCCGTGGCCTGGCGGACGAAGTCGTCCGGCGTGCCCTCCAGTGCGGCCCGCGTGACATTGGCGTAAACGGGGATGCTGTCGCGGCACCTGCCCCCGAGCAGGGCGTGTACCGGGACGTCCAGCGACTTCCCGAGGATGTCCCACAGGCCCTGTTCGAATGCACACAGGGCGTGCACGGCGGACCGGTCCTCCGGACGGGGTTTCAATTGCGCCGTCAGTTGTTCGATCCGGCGCGGGTCCTTCCCGATGACCTCCCGCTCGATTACCCGCAGTGCGTCCAGGACCGCTTGCCTCGGCGCGGAGGGATTGAGCTCACCCAGTCCGTCCACGCCATCGTCGGTCCGGACGTGCACGAACACCCAGTGATGCTGTCCGTGCACGTCTACCGCGTCGAGTTCGATGCCGGTTATGCGCATGGCACGTGCTTCTCTATACGCCGGGATTCACCGCGGTCCGGGGAATAGACAAGGTTCGCCGGGACCTGTCGCGGCCCGCCGCGACTCGATTCAGCCCGCCGCGGTCCGCCGCGACCCCATGAGCTTCGGATGTATACCGGGATCAGGGGCTGAGGTGCACCCCGGCCTCATGGGCTGTACACGGTGGACTGGTTGTACGGTATGATGAGGGGTTCCGGTCCGCCTTCCGGCAGATGGGAAGCCCATTCTAAAGGATCGTAGTCCCGTGCGACGAAACAGGCGTAATGGGCGGGCACGGCGGTCTTCAGGCCGAGGGAAACCGCGATACGGGCCGATCCGTCGAAGTAGGGGAATTCGCCCTCGTCCGGATGATTGGTCAGAAACCCGATCTGCGGCCGCAGGTCCCTTACCGGCGCGAGCAGGGACTCGTGGTCGGCGAAGGTATTAACCGGGTCGCCGGAGATGTATACGCGGACCGGTCCGATTTCGACGACGTAACCGAGGTGCTGCACGTCGGGCGGCGCGATGCCGTCCTCGGGCAGGCCCGCCTGGGGTTTGGCCCACACCGTGTGCGCCTTCGAGGACCCCATTTCGGCGGTGTCGCCGGCTGTTACGATCGTCATGTTCCCGGCGTTCAGCCCCGCTTCCTTCAGCGCGTTTATGCTCTCGACCGGTCCCACGTAGCGGACTTGCGGCCAGGCGGCCGCCAGCCGCTTCAGGGATTCCACGCAGGTGTGATCGCCGTGGTTGTGTGTCAGGAGCACGTAGTCGGTCTTCAGGGTTCCCTCGTCCAGGGGCGGCCGGGTATGGACGAAGTGGTCCGCGGGCCTTTCACGGGGATTGTAGGGATCGACCTGGATCACCGTGCCGTCTGGATGCTTCAGTCCGAATGAGCTCTGTCCGAACCAGTGGATGCCCACGCTTCTGGCGGGCACTTGCAGGTCTTCGAAGGGATGCATGTGGTAGGTCCTTTCTGAGCACAACCGTTCAATATGTTTGTTTCATGGGCTCACTGGCACCGAAGAACTTAGTGTTACGGCGTGGTCGTGTCAAGCGGGGCGCGAATGTCCGGACCGTACCGCACGCGCTTCGTTATACGTATCGATTCATCCATATTTCGAGTCGCCGAATCGCCTTGATTTGCCTTGCTCCGGCCGGGTGGGTCCTGTAGACTGAACGGACCATGCTGCTTTCCCGTCTTTTCAAAAAAACCGAGTCCGTTGTCGTCCCCGTTTCATCGCAGGAACGGATGATCGAGGAGCAGATCCGTGGACGCGGTCTCGACGAGCCCAGGGTGATCGAGGCCATGCGCACCGTGCCGAGGCACCGGTTCATTCCCGAAGCGTACCGGTCGCAGGCCTACGAAGACTGCGCCGTATCACTAGACCTGGGACAGACCGTGTCCCAGCCCTACATCGTGGGGCTCATGACCCGGCTGCTCGATGTGAGCGTTATGGACCGGATCCTCGAAATCGGCACGGGATCGGGTTACCAGACTGCGATCCTGGCCCGGCTCGCACGGTCCGTATATACGGTGGAACGGTTGTCCGTCCTCGGCCAGCGGGCCCGGGAGATCCTTGCGTCCCTGGGTTACGGCAACATCCATTACCGGATCGGTGACGGCTACGAAGGGTGGCCCGAGTATGCACCCTTCGACAAGATCATGGTGACGGCGGCGCCCGATGGGCTTCCCGAAATGCTGTTTCGCCAGTTGAAGGACATGGGAAAAATGGTCATTCCCATCGGCGAAGAGCTTTACTCCGTGACGAGGTCGGGAGATGAAGCGGTCAAGGTACACCACGGCGGCGTACGGTTCGTGCCCATGGTGGAAGATGGGGGGTAGATTCGATATCCCTTGAGAATATGTAGTAACGTTACTTTTGGGCAGAACAAACTGGTGAGGAAACTAGCACTGTTGAAGCCAGGACTAATCTGATTCCGGTTCGAACACAAGTTCCGGTACAACTACCTCCCAGGTATCACAGGCTATATGATCTCGGAACTGTGAATCAGATGCTTCACGGCTCCAGGACACGATTGCGAAGACAGAAGCATATCTGCACTGTGTAGCGACCGGAGGCTCAAACGCTTGAGAGAGACGCCCTACCACGGTTCCTGATTGGTCGAGAAGTTCCCATCTGTCCCGTTCGCTTTTCCGTATGCACAGCGAATCGCCCGGCGACATAGCGGCTATGGCGCGATGTAAGGCATTTCCGACAGGACGCCATCCTGCAAACCCAAGATCCACGTCGCCCAGACTAAGTTGTCGGTATTGGCGACTCAATTTGGCGGGCACCGGCAACAGGTTGTTGGATTCGCGACGAATGACCGGGCCATTCAAAGGGAAATCAAATGGAATCGCGGTCTGTAACGAGTGTCCTGTGTAGATCCTCGTGTCGGGCTCTTGCACCAGACTAGCCGCCGTGACGGATTCCGATGGAGACGGTTGGATGAATCTCATGAGCGCGAGCGTCTGCCGTGCCCGGGTCATAGCCACGTAATAGAGCCGCCGTTCTTCATCCTTGTTTGTTTGATTCCAACCACCGTCGAGTACCACTACATGATCGAATTCGAGCCCCTTTGCACGGTGAGCGGTCAGTAGCAGAAGTCCTCGTTGCCGCCTGCGAATCTCCCGGCCCCACTCGGCAAGCCACTCAATGAAGTGATCTATGGGACCTTCCGAGCCGCCTGTTTCCAGCATGTATTCATCCAACGCCTGGTGCAGCAGTTCCACCCATGGCCCCGCCGGTTGCTCTTCTATCCAACGGACAAGCGTATTACAGTCCACTACACGACTATCTCGTCCCTTAATCCAATCAACAAGCTTGCGCGTCTCTCGAAGACGCCAGAAAGACGGAATATCTTCGTTCGCGATCTGTACTGGGATTTGGTGTAATTCGCAGCATGCCCGGACGGGATCCAAGTATTTCCACTCCCGCGCGATCACGGCACAAGAGGACCATTTCCAATCGGTCTTGAGTTCGCTAATACGCCGCAACTCATTTATTGCCCCCACCCCCTGCGAGGCCGAATTAGGCGCGACTGAAAGTATCTGGACTCGGCCGCGTGCGACCGGATCTAGCCGTTCCCATTCTCCCCCAAGAGGAAGCTTCTCACGCTCGCGGTCAATACTAATGGGATGATCGGCTTTCATTCGTTGCCGGGCCGGTGCAATTATCGCATTTGCCGCCGAGATGATGTGTCCAGAGGAGCGGTAGTTCTCTGTTAGATAGACGGGCTTCGGTCCGTAGTCCTCCTGGAAACGCCGAATGAATTTCACCGACGCGCCATTAAACGCGTAGATGTTCTGGTCGTCGTCGCCTACGGCGAAGAGCGTAAGCTTACGATCCGCATCTTGCTTAGTTCGTCCAGCCAAAGCGGATATAAGATTGTATTGTTCGGCGCCAATATCCTGATATTCGTCTACAAGGATCCATCGGAAACCCGCGAGGAGGCGTTCCCTAAGATCGTCCGCTTCGTCCGGGTCCTGACCTTCGCCGTGAAGCAGGGCCGTGGCTTGGCGTAACACGTTTTTGAAGACGTTTTCATCCAGTTCCTGCCCTACCCTCTCCTGGAAACTAATGCCTAACAACCGCATTGCCAGGGCGTGACATGTGAGCACGGTGACCCTGCGGGCATCGTCGCGAATCAAGTCATAAAGTCGTCGCCGAATCTCGACGGCCGCATGTCGGTTGTATGCCAGTGCAAGGATACCGCGGGGATTCTCACGTCTAGCACGCACAAGATAGGCCATGCGATGTACCAAGACGCGTGTCTTGCCGGATCCGGGACCGGCCAGAACCAGTACATTCGTCTGCTTCCGGTCATCGGAAACGATGTCTTTCTGGTGAGGATTTCTGAGGCTTTCTACAATGGCACGCCATGATTCATGTGTAGTTTCCCTCTCCGTTTCCTTGCCGCTGTCTGGCAGCCACTGTCGCAGGAATTCGTCCTGATTCAGATGGAAGTAGTCCATTGCCAATCGCAAAGCCATGGTCATGTCCTTCATGCCTTGCTTTGCGTATTGGTTCATCACATGGATTTGCAATACCTGTCCTTTGTAATGCAGATCAAGTGGTTTGAAGTCTGAGTCGACAAATGGTCTTTTCCCTGGCCGCAACCGTATGGTCATGGCCTGTCGGAAAACCGCAAGACCCTTATGGAGGCGAATTACTTCCTGTTCGTGCAGCCATAGCAAGGCGCGGTCTAGCAGTTTGTCGGGGTGTCGGCTGATTGGAAACAGGTTGGATTTAACGGCATCCAGCAGTTTGCTGAGAGTGGTTTCTGCCAGTAGATCGGTGCCGCGGCTTTTGGGCGGGCGGCAGGAGATCAGGTGTTCCAATAATAGCTTTGCCCCTTCTCGTCGGCGCGTCGCAAGCTCCTCCAGGTCCGACCAACTGCGACGCAGAGTGACCTGGACGGTCTCCGTGTCCCTCCGGCGTACGTCGATACTACCGGTTCCACTCTCTTCACCGCGCCCGTCGGCGGATATGCTACGGAGGATGCGCCATAACCGTTCCGGCAATGGATCGGCCACGCCCTCATCCCTAAGGTCTTGGGAGGCTACCCTCAAGTGTAGTGGCCAGCTTTCGCCTTTTGCCATGTCCGGCTCCGCTTCGCGCATTAGGGAAACTAGGGCGGCCTCCATCTCGGCAGCATCCTCAAAGCGTTTTCTCGAAGGCCGTTCAACACCAACGTGCACGTACGCGGTCAGCGCGGTGTCGTTACTGGCGATGCCAACTTCTTGCAAATCAAACATTGCGCGTCGTACACCTTCGGGGCTTAGCATGGAGGTTTCCATCAGCTCGTCAGTAGAAATACCCTCGTCCGGATTGGCGTTAATCAGCGTTTCTGCGATACGGATCAGACTTCGACGGTATTCCGCCCGCATCTGTTTCTTTGCCAGACGCGTACGTGCTTCATCCACAGAGTCAACCTGCAGTGAGGAGGGCAGCACCCGTACGTTGTTTTCTTCCCGGGTCAGCAATACTGCTTCTTCAAGCCAGGAAATGGCGGTTCGCACGCGGGTGTCGTCCGTTGCAGAATCTCGTTCGAAGATCTGCTCATCTTCTTCGAGAAGGATTTCGCCTGAAGTGGCCACGATTTCGCGATCCATGCGTTTCCTATGGTCCAAGTTGCGCAGTGCTCTCAGGATGCCACGGATCTCCCGCTGCGTCAGTCTCGACATAGCCGACATGCCAAATTGGCGTTCCACATCGTCCGTAGAATACAGCAGAACGCAACGCGCGGGTTGCCGGTCTCGCCCGGCACGTCCCGCTTCCTGAAGGTAATTCTCTAGCGATCCTGGAATATCGGCGTGGATGACCAATCGCACATCTGGTTTGTCTATACCCATGCCGAACGCGTTTGTGGCGGTAATCACACGCAACGCACCGTCGATAAAGCGTTGCTGTACGTTCTTTTTCGTCTCGGGAGCAAGTTTCGCATGAAAGAAGTCTGCCGAGACTTCTTTGACCTGAAGAAACCTCGCTAGTTCTTCGGTCTGACGTCGCGTCGCACAATAAACGATGGCGCCACCAGGCGTTTCCCGTGGCAGGTCGGCCAATAGAACCTGATAAATATGCGAAAACTTCTCACCACCGGTAGTAGGTACTACATCAAAATGCAGGTTTTCGCGGTGTGCACCACCGTCGATCACCCGGAGCTCAATGCCGAGTTCGTCGTTGAAATACTGAGTGATATCCACCACGACGTCTGGTTTGGCGGTTGCGGTGAGGCACAGAACAGAAGCGATAGCATGCTCCCCCGCTCTATTTTTAATGAAACGTCCCACATACCGGTAATCGGGTCGGAAGTCGTGACCCCACTTCGACAGACAGTGGGCCTCGTCCAGAACCCAAGCGCCGATTTCACGCTGATTTATTGCACGCCGTACAGAATTGCTACGAAGTTGCTCCGGGGAGATAATCAGGATACTCGCGTCGCCCAGCCGGACCCGATCCAGCGCGTCTGCCCGTTCAGGCAGGGAGAGTAGTCCGTTTATGGTCACACAGGAACTGATGCCACTTTGCTCAAGTGTTCGTACTTGGTCTGCCATGAGCGCGACCAAAGGGGAGATGACTACTGTCAGGACGCCCGTTTTGTCGTAACGGGACAATGCAGGGATCTGGTAACAGAGCGATTTCCCGGTGCCGGTGGGCAGTATTCCCAGCACGTGCTCCCGGGCCAAAGCGGCCTCTACGATGACTCGCTGAAGTGGACGGTTTTTTTCGTCCACCGGTTCAGGACGGAAATCATCAAATCCAAACCAGCGCTTGAGTTCCTTGCGTGCATCGTGATTTTCGCTGCACCATTCGCAGTCCGGTCTGCCACAGGGCGTATCCCTTAGTGTCTGAATTGCTTCAATAGCTTGGGGGCAATGGTGTCTGACCCAGGGCGGTATGACCGAATTGCCGCCTGAAACGGAAATCCAGGCGAGTGCGTAGGCCAGCGGCCAGCCCGAGGGATGGGCCTGTTCAAACACACGCTGGCTATGATGCTTACAGACGTTACCTGCCAGCCACTTTATTAACGTCGCTTCCGCCACCGCTCGTTTGGGTCGGGGCTCACCACGAATATCGGAGAAAACTGCTTCGAAACCTGCGCCATAGGGCCCCATAGCAGTCAGATAATGCCACACTGAGAGAATATCAGGCGATGTTTTATGTAACTCAATATACTGATTACTAAAGACTTCCAGCACAAGCCGGGCGTCCAGTTCGGGGTCATTTATCCGACCTCGTTTGAGTTGGCCGTCTTGATAGTGTTTGACGAGGTGGTGATAGGGATTGCGGGGAAAGGCGAGAGGGTTAAGCCACAAAGTATCCACCGCCGGTAAACTCAATACTGCAAGATCCGACTTTGCAGCCCGGAGGTGAGGAAGATCGAAATCTATCAAGTTGTGTCCGAGCACGAAATCCGCAGTTTTGGCGAATTCGTCAAGCTTTGCCAAAGCATAACTTAAATCGCCTCGGTCGAAAACTAAGGGTTGATCGACACCAGCACGTACAGCAGCAAATGAGTGAATGCACCCTGTTTTTTTGCTTACTTCGAGATCAAGGGAGAGACAGCGAGGGAGTAAGGTGGAGTCCATGTTCGAAGCGATGCGTATAAACTCCAGTCAGGCGACGCCCAGCACTTCACGTGCGGCCAATGTGGTCTCGCGGACCTGGTCCAGGGTACCCATCCCGAACATCGAAGCCGATACCCCGATGTCGTTGAACACGTACTCGAAGGCCTTGTGTCCGAGGTAGCGGCCACCGGCCATCGGCTTGATGGCGATGACGGGCTTAGTGGCCCGCCTGATGGCGTCTATGGCCACGTCGCGCGTGGGGAACATGAAGGTGCCCGGGGCGTTGACGGTGGTCAGGTAGCCGTCGACGGGGATGTTCTCGGCCTCGAGCAGCGGCAGCGTGACCCCGGCGTGGTGGACGCTTGTGATCACGGTGTCGAAGCGTTCTCGCAGGAATCCCAGGTACTCGCGGATCAGGTCGAAGCGCCCCGTCATGGCGAGCAGGTCGATTTCGGCGCCCGGGTCGGCGACGAGAATATCGCACCCGGCGAAGAACCCCAGGTACTGTTCCAGGATGGCGTAATCGATTTCGAACCGGGCCGCGTCCGCTACCGTGTACGGCGGCACGGTCTCGGGAGTGACGATGCCGTCGAAGGTGTCGCCCAGGTTGTAGCGGATGATGTCGTCGTGGTGGAAGTGATCGCGAAAGGCTTGGCCGGCAAGGGCTTCGTTTCGGCCGTAGAAGGTTGAATGGGCGCGGTCGGAATAGGAGACGATCTCGCCGTCCAGCGTCACCGGAATCAGGATGTAGGCCACGATGCCCAGTTGCGTGGCGGTCTGTTGCTCGGTTTCCCAGATGGCCTGCAGATGCAGTCGGTCGAGCCTGGGCAGCATGTGATCCACCTGGACAGCCGTTATGCCGCCTTCCTCCACGGCGTATCGGAGCACGTCAGCTACCGAACGGACGCGGCTGAAGGTGCGGAAATTTTCCGCGTCCCGTTCTTTATTTTGATAGGAACAGCCATCGTAAGGATGGATGCCCATGATCAACCGGGGCACCTCGGCCTGGCCGATCCGTGTCGTGGGTACGCCGCAGCCTTCCAGGTAGGTTTTCATCGTTACAGGGTCCCCGACTTCGGGATTGATCCCACAAATACCGGTTGATGCTTTAACAGAACAACATTTCAGGGCCAGGCCAATATACACCTTCATTTACCTGGAATGCAAGGCCCGGCCGTCTCACCGCACGCGTACACGGAATCCCACCGCAACATGTCGCGTATTTCATCCATGTCCCGCCTTGACCCTCGCTGACTTTTGGTATATATACTTGCAATCCCGCCGATATGTCCTTCCCCGGCGGTACTGCACGCGTACATTTCAGAGAAGCGACACGACACAGAGAAGCGACACGACACAGTGAAGCAGCACGACTTCTGCTGCCTTCGATTTCGTACAACTGGAGCAACACCATGATGGCGACCATAGAGAAGATCGCGGAAGTCGAGGCGATGGTGGGCGAGGGGCCGGTCTGGGATCCGGACAGCAGCACGCTGATCTGGACCGATATCCGGACCGGCCGGTTCTTCACCTATGACCCGGCCACGAATCAGAACCGCCAGGTGCACGACGGTTTCAATGTCGGTGGATTCGCCTTCAACGAATACGGCGGTCTTGTCGCCTGCATCTGGGACGGGGTCGTGCTTTGGAAGTCGGACGACGAGTGGGTGCGCATTTTCGACGAGACCCATGAAGGAGAACCGCTGCGCTTCAACGACGTGACGGCCGATCCCGGCGGGCGGATGTTCGCCGGCTCCCTGATCGACGGCGGCCTGGGCAAGCTATACCGTTTCGACCCGGACGGCAGCGTGGAGATCATCGAAGAGGGGATCGGGTGCAGCAACGGCATGGGGTACTCGCCGGACGAATCCACCATGTACTACACCGATTCCGCCGTACGGACGATCTACGCCTATGATTACGACCGGGCGACCGGTTCCGTGTCCAATCGGCGCGATTTCGTCAAGCTGCCCGATACCGCGGGGGTTCCGGACGGGATGACGGTGGATGCCGAGGGATTCGTCTGGACGGCCGTCTGGTTCGATGGATGCATCGTCCGGTTCGACCCCGACGGCGTGGAGGAGCGGCGCATCGCGCTGCCGGCGATCCAGACTTCGAGCGTCATGTTCGGCGGTACGGACCTGACGGACATCTACGTGACGACCGCCGGGACCTCGCTGGAACCCGGCTCTCCGCTAGATCCAAAGGACTACGACTGGCAGGCCTACGGCGAGCATTACCGGGGCGGCGGCCTGTTTCGCGTGCGCCAGGACATCCAGGGAAAACCCGAATACAAGGCCCGTTTCCCGTGGCCGGACAAGACCTGACAGACAGCACCTGACAGACAACCCTGACTGGAGGAATGTGTGGCCTTCGATGTCGTCATTCGCGGGGGTGAGGTAATCGATGGTACAGGCAGGACCGACCGGTATCGCTCGGACGTGGGAATACAGAACGGACGCGTGGCGGGGATCGGCGACCTGTCGGATGCCGAGGCCGCCCGGACGATCGACGCCGGCGGCCATGTCGTCTGCCCCGGCTTCATCGACGTCCACGTTCACTCCGAAAATTCCCTTCTGGGCGGCCGGGACCAGATGGGCGGCCTCCGTCAGGGCGTGACGACCCATTTGCTCGCGCCGGACGGCTTTGGCTGGGCCGGCCTGTCGCCCGAAGAGGCCCTGCCCCTCTGGCATTACACCCAGTTCGCCTACGGCGAGCCCCTTGAGCCGGTCAACTGGCCCACCATCGAGTCCTACCTGGACCTCTTCCCGGGCCGCTCACCCGCCAACGTGTATCCCCAGGTGCCGCACTGCGCCGTGCGCGTCAAGGCCATGGGCTGGGACCCGGGGCCGCCCACGCCGGACCAGTTGAAGGTCATGGAAGCGGAGACCCGCGCGTGGATGGAAGCCGGCGCGGGCTGCCTATGCCTGGGACTGGACTACCAGCCCAGCGCCAACGCGCCCTTCGAGGAGCTGGTGGCGCTTTGCAGGGTCGCCCTGGAGTACGACGGGATCTACGCCGCCCACCTGCGGTACCAGATCCTTGGGCGGGAACGGGCCTGGCAGGAGATCATCGACCTGCACCGGGCCAGCGGCATCCCCGTGCACGTGTCCCACGAACGCGTCGACGACATGACGGATCGGATCCTGGACCAGGCCGTGAAAGACGGGGTGGACATCACCTTCGAATCCTATCTCTACCCGGCCGGCATGACCCACATCACCATGCAGTTGCCCATGTGGGTGCAGACGGGCAGTCCCGACGAAGTGCTCGAGCGGATGCGCCAGCCGGATACCCGCCGCAAGGCCCTCGAGTATCTGAAGTCGACGAACCTGGCGGACCGCCAGTACATCGGCTATACGCGTTCCGGCAGATTCGCGGGGATGACCCTGGGCGAGGCCGCGCGGAGCGCGAACAAGACGAACGAGGAGTTCGCCTACGATCTCGTGCTCGATGAAGACGGCATCCAGGCCTTCGTCATGTTCTGGCCAGTGCCGGAAGCGGAAGTCGACGCCGTGCTGAACCGGACGGCGCCCCATCCTCTCATGATGGTCGCCAGCGACGGCGTCTACGATTGCACCCATCCCCATCCCCGGGGCCAGGGGTGTTTCGCGCAGATGCTCCGTAAGTTCGTTCGGGAGCGCAAGCTGCTTTCCCTGGAAGAGGCCGTCTACAAGATGAGCGGCTTTCCGGCGGAACGCTACAGGCTGAAAGACCGGGGGGGGTTGCGCGAAGGCGCTCCCGCGGACGTGGTCGTCTTCGATCCGCAGACCGTGGCCGACCGGGCCACCTTCGAAGTGCCGATTCAGCCTCCCGACGGCATTCCCCACGTCTTCGTCAACGGCCTTCCGGTCATCGAAAACCACGAGCCCACGGCGCACCGCCCGGGCCAGGTCCTGAGCAGAGGATAGGAAGGGACGCGTTGTAGATACATGGACTGGGATCTGGCTGCATACTTTCCCGCTTTCGACGGGCCGGAGATGCGCCGTTTCAAGGCCGATCTTCGGAACGACCTGGACACTCTGCTGGCCGATGCCTCGGCCACGGCAGATCTGAACCACGGTAACCCGGAAGCGTGGGAGCGCATCGTCCTCTCCTTCGAAGACGTCGTCACCCGGTTGCGGCACTTGGGCTCCTACGTCTCCTGCATTACCTCCGCGGACGCGAACAACGAGGATTTCGCCGCAGAGGAAGGCGCGTTGAGTCTGCTGGACGCCCGGCTGTCCAAGATCCTCGTGGAACTTCAGCGAGGATTCAAGACCCCTTCGGACGAGGTTTTTGAAGCGTTCACTTCCCGCCCCGCCCTCCGGGACGCCCGGTACCGTATTTCCCGAATCAGGGAACAGTCCCGGCATACCATGTCCATGGAGGAGGAACACCTGGCGTCGGACCTGGGCGTGGACGGAATCGAGGCCTGGGGACGGCTATACGACCGGATCTCGGGCAAGCTGACTTTCGAGATGGCCTATCCGGACGGCCGGCGGGAGCAGGTGCCCATGTCGCAGCGCCGCGCCCTGATGGAACACCCCGACCGGCGCGTTCGCCGTGCCGCCTTCGATGGAGGCAACGAGGCGTGGGCGTCGATCGAGACCGTGCCGGCCGCCGCGCTGAACGCCATCGGGGGCACGCGGCTGACCCTGTACCGCCATCGCGGCATGGACCACTACCTGGATAAGGCGCTCTTCCAGGCAGCGATCTCACGGGAAACGCTGGACGCCATGTTCGAAGCGGTGTTCTCGGAAATCGACGTAGCCCGCGATATCCTGGCGTACAAAGCTCACCTCATGGGCGGCGGTACGCTGGGATGGTATGACCTATCGGCGCCCTTGACCGTGGAACACCAGGACGAACCTTCCTGGGAAGAGGCCAGGGCACTGGTTCATCGGGCCTTCGCAGCCGGTTACCCCGCCCTGGCGGACTACACGAATGAGGCCTTCGATCGGAAGTGGATCGACTGGTCGCCCCGGCCGGGCAAGCGTCCCGGCGCCTTCTGCACGGGTTCCCCCCTGACGAAAGAGTCCCGGGTCTACATGACCTATAACGACAGTATGGGCGACGTGTTGACCCTGGCCCACGAGCTGGGGCACGCCTTTCACGGCCACTTGATGCGCGAGGAACGCACGCTGAACCGCGCCTACCCTATGACCCTGGCCGAATCCGCTTCCACCTTCGGCGAGATGCTGCTCATGCGCGGCCTGTTGGAGGAACCGGACGTCAGCGCCGAGACCAGGGCCTTCCTGTTGAACCTGGAGGTCAGCGACGGCGCGACCTACCTGATGGACATCCCGGTGCGCTTCGAATTCGAAAAGGCCTTCCATGAAGAACGGGTGGACGGCGAAGTCGGCGTGAGCAGGCTGAAGGAGTTGATGGTCGATACCCAGCGCCGCGTGCTCGGCGACGTGCTGGATCCCGAGGGCGGAGATCCGTATTTCTGGGCGTCCAAGCTTCATTTCTACATCACGGACACCACCTTCTACAATTTCCCCTATACCTTCGGATACCTGCTCAGCCGGGGACTGTTCGCGCAGTACGAGAAGGAAGGTCCGGACTTCCTGCCGAGATACGAGCAGTATCTCAAACGGACCGGCAGCGATACGGCGGAAAACGTGGTACGGCAAACCATCGGTCTCGAACTTACGGAACCCGGGTTCTGGTCGGAGGCCATTCGGGGCTTGGAAGGGGTGCTGAGCCAACTGAAGGCAAGCGTGGACGATAGCCGGGCCGTGTTGAACTAGCCGGCGTCAGGTGGACGCGCCATGCTACATGCGGGCAAGGTCCAGCTTCATGTAGGCCGGGTCCGACGGACCAGGCCCGCCGTCCCGGCCCGGGCCGGCAAGGAGATCTTCATGACCGTCATCGAGGGGGAGCGCAACCGGTTCCACGGCGTGGAAGTCGGTTCGGACGCCCTGCCGGACAGCCCGGATGGTTTCAGGGAGCGCCTGGACCTTTCGATTCGGGAGTGGAAAGCAGAGGACCTCCAGGTCGCCTGGTTCAAGGTCCCCTTGGCCCGTGCCTTCCTCATTCCCGCGCTGGTGGACGCGGGCAGCGTCTTTCATCACAGCACCACCGACTACCTGATGCTGACGCTCAGGCTGGTGGAAGACGCCTTCGTGCCGCTCTACGCGACCCACTACATCGGCGCCGGCGGCGTGGTGATCAACGAGAAAAACGAACTGCTCGTGGTCTGCGAACGGTTTCGCGGGGGTCGCGCGCCTTACTACAAGCTGCCCGGCGGAGCGCTGCAGCCCGAGGAGCACCTGGCCGAGGGCGTCGTCCGGGAGGTGTTCGAGGAGACGGGCGTGCCGACCCGCTTCGACGGCCTGGTCTGTTTCCGGCACTGGCACGGCTACCGATACGACAAGTCGGACATCTACTTCGTTTGCCGGCTGAAGCCGCTCCACCAGATCATCGAGATGCAGGCGTCCGAGATCGAAGAATGCCTGTGGATGCCCGTGGATACCTACATGGGATCGGAGAACGTCAGCCAGTTCAACAAGCTCATCGTGAAGGCCGCCGTGGAGAACCAGGGCCTGAAGGAAACGTGGGTTGACGGATACGGTGATCCGGAACGGTACGAGTTCTTCATGCCGGAGTAGGTGGCGTTACAAATAGTAGAATATACATAATTTAACACACTTCATAGAGGGCTGACCCATGGCAAAGACCCGCCGGCGCAGGAAGAAGCATCCCAATATCGTACTGCTGGGCGTGGATTCCCTTCTGGCCGATCACATGAGCTGTTACGGCTACCACCGACAGACCACGCCCCACATCGACCGTTTCGCCGAGGGCGGCGCACTGTTCGAGAAGACGTACAACGCTCATATCCCCACGACCAGCGCCTATGCGTCCATGCTGACCGGCCTGGACGCCTTCGGCACCCAGGTGGTGGCCCTGCGACACAAGGGTGGCCTTCGGGAGGACGTGCAGACGCTGCCCGAAATCCTGCGGGAACAAGGATACGCAACCACGTCCGTGGGCTTTGCCGGGAACCCGTCGTCCCGCGGTTTCGACAGGTACCTCGAGTATCCGAGTTGGGGAAGCTGGAACGAAGGGCGCAGTCCCAAGGCGCAGAATCTGAACGACGTAGCCATTCCAGAGCTGAACCGGCTCGCCAGGCGGCGCGGTCCGTTTTTTCTGTTTCTGCGTCACATGGACCCCCACGCGCCGTACCTGCCGCCGGCGCCCTACGAGCGCATGTTCTATCACGGCGACGAGTGCGACCCGAAGAACCGGTCCATGGAGCCGGTCAAGGCGTTCAAGCCCTTCTGTGATTTCTTCGCCCAGTGGATGCCGCCCGGCATCACCGACAAGGACTACGTCATCGCCCAGTACGACGGCGCCGTGGCGTACATGGACGCCTGCATCCAGACGATCTTTAACGCCCTGGAGGCCCACGGCATCATGGACGAGACGATCGTGATCCTCAACGGCGACCACGGCGAGACGCTCTACGACCACGAATGCTGGTTCGACCACCACGGCCTCTACGACGTAACGCTCCACGTCCCGCTCATCATCCGGTATCCGGGCCGGATCCCCGCGGGATGCCGCATCGGCGGTTACAACCAGCACAAGGACCTCGTGCCCACCATCATGGACCTGGCGGAGATCGACACGGGGACCGACTTCGACGGCGACAGCCTGATGTCGCTGGTCGACGGCACGGTCTCCTCCTTCGACAGCGAGTTCTACATCACCGAGTGCACGTGGATGCGCAAGCACGGCTGGCGCACGCCGCAGTGGAAGCTGATAGTGGCCCTCGAGCCGGATTTCCATTTCAAGCCGCCGGTCGAGCTGTACAACATGGTGGAGGACCCGGACGAGAATAATAACCTTGCCGATGAGCTGCCGGACGTGGTGAACCTGCTCAAGCGGCGGATGAACAACTGGATCAGGAAGCGCGTGCGGGAAACCGGAAAGCGCAATCCCATGCTCACCCAGGGGGATTGGCACGGGCACGAGGGCGTGGGCGCCTTCAAGTCCTCGCAGCAGGCCTATGACACGATGCACATCGGCGATCCCGATCAGGCCGCGAGTCTGCAGGCGCGTAGCAGGTAGCGGGGTCAGGTTCAAGCAGGTCGCAAGCCGTACCCTGGAACCGGACGCGGGGTTGAATGACCAGAGCAAGTGACTGAAAAATAACAATATAACACGCATAATAGAAATAGCGCGGTTCGCGCAAAGGAGCTTTTGACGATGGGTCTGAATATCGCGGTGGTGGGCATGGGCGGCATCGGTAACAACCACGCCCGGAACTACCAGGCACATGAAGCATGCACGATCGTGGCCGTCTGCGACGCCATCAAGGACAAGGCCGACGAGGCGGCGCAGGCCTACGGCTGCCAGGCGTTCTACAGCGTCGGTGACCTGCTGGGCAGCGGACTGAAGGTGGACGTGGCCAGCGTCTGCACGGCCGGCGTGGAGAACGGCGGGGATCACTACGCCCCGACGATGGAATTGCTGGGCGGCGGCGTCGCCGTGCTGGGCGAGAAGCCCATATCGAACGAGATCCCGAAGGCCAGGGAAATGGTCGCGCTGGCGCGGGAACGGGGCCTTCGCTACGGGATCAACCTCAACCACCGCTTCACGCCGGCCGCGCTGAGGGCGAAGGAGTGGGTCGATGCCGGTCGGCTGGGCGAACTGAACATCATCAACATGACGATGTGGATCAACAACCCCAACGAGAGCTCGCCCCATTTCCACATGCGGGCCCTCCATCCCCATTCCATCGACGTGATGCGGTACTTCTGCGGCGATGTGGAGAAGGTGCAGGCCTTCTTCAGGAAGGGCAGGGGCCGAAAGATTTGGTCCAACGTCCAGGTCAACATGCTGTTCGAAAACGGTATCGTCGGCCATCTGACCGGAAGCTACGACGCCGGGGGCAGCTACGGCCTGGAGACCTGCGAGGTCGTGGGCTCGGACGCCCGGTTCGTCCTGCGCGAAGCCTGCGAGCAGCTGGAGTTCTACCCCCGGCATTCCCGGGAAGTGGAAACCTACCAATACCTGGGCGGCATGATGGGCTTTGGCGAGACCTTCGGCTCGCGGATCAATCGCTGGATCAAGCAGAACCTGGAAGGCGCGGCGCCGGAGGACATCGATGCCAAAGCCGAGGACGCCCTGCGCGCCCAGTTGATCATCGAGGGCGCCATCGAATCCTGGGACACCGATTCCGTCGTGACGGTACAGTACTGATAAACGCGTTATTGTATTAATCAAAGGGGATTTTGGTGTTTCTGCTTGACTAAAACACCGATTACCATGTAATTCGAAAGCAAAGAATGTCAGCCCTTTTAAACGGGGTTTTACCGTGGCCAGAGGTGCCATTGGCAAGAAGCGTCCAGCATACCCAACTGCCTGCGCCGTCATGGTCGGGGAGATCGCGACCCGTGAGACTGAGGACACCCATCATGCGCAGGTTAGGTCGTTGGCGGCCGGTCTTAGGGCCGCGCAGGCCAAACGGGGCAAGAATGGAGACTCATGGTGACTGATACGGGACAGCAAAACGCTATTGAAGAGCACGCTAATAAAGTAGCGGATCTCTTGGATTCAGACGTGTTGTTTTATAATGGACTAATCAAACGCCCAATGGATGAATTACTGATTGAGGAATGCCGAAACAGAACGAAGAGAAATGGAATCTATGTAATTCTCGTCACAACAGGTGGTGACGCCCACGCGGCCTACCGAATAGCAAGAGCTTTCCAAAGAGAGTATGATCGATTTGTCATGTGTGTGTCTGGATACTGTAAGAGTGCAGGGACACTTCTTGCGATAGGAGCACACGAACTGGTCATGGATGACCATGGAGAATTGGGACCCCTTGATATACAAATGCGTAAGAAAGATGAGATATGGGAACAACAGTCTGGGTTGACGATTATGGACACCCTGCGGAGTCTCCACGAAAAGGCCTTCAATGCGTTTGAAGATTTCTTCCTTGATCTTCAACTCAAAAGCGGAGGATCCTTAACCGCATCGACGGCGGGTAAAATCGCTACGGATTTAGCCGCTGGATTGTTCTCTCCGATATACGGACAGGTTGACCCGTTACATATCGGCGAAGCTGGCAGGGGAATGGGGATTGCTGGTCGCTATGGAGAAAGATTGTTGCATATCGGCGGTAATGTCAAAGAAGGTGCTTTGCCAGCGATATTGTCTGAATATCCTGCCCATGGATTTGTAATCGATAGAGAAGAGGCAATGACACTTTTTACGGAAGTACGAAAACCAGTGGAATCGGAATTGTCACTTCTAAGTTCTTTAAATCAAATTGCACGTTTGCCCAACGAAGATGACGTCCCACACATAAAGTTTCTATCAGAGGAGAGTAAACATGCAGGAAATAGTGCGCCTAAGAGGTCCAAGCCTAAAACAGATTCTCAGGCTAAAGTCGAAAGCTCACCGGCGCTTGATGGGAAACAGACCAAGGCGAAAACTGACGCAACCTAACCCCCCCTCTTCTATTCCCGTCTTAAAACGCCACTAGAGTCATTGCCATCCAGCAGGTGGTAGCAACCTGCTTTTACGATTGCCACTAGTCTGTTTGGTGTTGTTTTGTTGGTATGGACTGGCTCCCCACCTACAAAAGGGTTATGGTTCCTTCAGATGCTGGTCGAAGGGGCGTCCATACGCTCGGTGGCCGCCCTGAAGTCGTCTCGATCAACTCGTTCAAGAAGTTCCTCATTTAAACCTGTCCGATTTCCCTACAGTACTATGACAAACGTCTGCGTATCAAAAAAACACCTGGTTAGAGTGTGACGAGATCTGGGCGTTCTGCAATACGAGTCACAACAACGTCAAGTCTGCCGTGTAAGACCCGTGAATTGTCGGTGACTGCTGGACTTGGACAACGCTGGATATGGCCAGCAAGTCGTTTATAACCTATGAGGTAGGGGACAGGTCGATGGAGACGGCACTGTTATTCAAGTGTAATCTGCGTAAGCGGATATGAGATGCCGCAGATTGTCGCGGTTGGCCTTCCTTTATACACGGTGGCTGGAGAACATCGCCTACGGCAGTTAATTACACCAAGGTAAGTCGGAATCAAACCATATGAAGAGGAATCACCTGTCCATGCACACGGGTATGTGGTGGTACACGAAGGAAAACGGTTTCAGCAAGCAACTGGGCTGCAACGTTAACTCGTTGGCGAATTCCATGCTGAACTACAACTTCATACTTCCTCACCAGACTATGAGGTTCACACTCGTTGTTTACGCTGGTATCGCCAGCCGTCCGCTGGTCTAGCGGGAAGAAATCGAAATGGTCGATGAGGATTCAAACCGATCGAATTTTAGAGAAAACGGCTTGAAGGAGATTACATGATAAACGATGAAGCTTTGGCCATAATGGAAGCAGCGGCAGAAACCAAAGAAGGTGATGTCCGATTTACAAAGAGACTCAGCAAGTATCAACTCTCTGCTGGTAATAAAACATGGGATGTTCCTGTAAGTAAAATGCCAACGTATCTGGTCATGTTTGACGATCTCGAAAAGAAAGAACTCTTAACGTTAATACGTGCTAATGTTCAAACACGTCACGGTCGCTTGGTGAATGATGATCACTGGTATGAAATTACACAGAATGGCCGTGATTTCGTCGCCAACAACAAGAAAGCCGATTGAAGTGTCGACCGAGCGGTGATCGACAGAATTAAAACTGATACACTTCCGATTTACGACTAAGGAGAAACCATGAAGCTTGGCGCCAACTCGGTACTGTTCGGCGGATACGACATGGAGACGGCCTTCAAATACCTGGCCATGGCCGGGTACGACGGCATAGAAGTGTCGGCCATCGGCGGCATGAGCGAGCACCTTGTCCTTTCGGACTGGCGGGCCATAGCACCGGAAATACACCGTCTGTCCGACGAATACGGCCTGGAACTGCTGGCCATGGAGCAGCCGTCCCAGGACGAGGAGGTCATGGAGTCCGCTTTCCAGGCTGCGGCCGAGACCGGGATTCCCATCATCAATTGCGGACCCGGCGGCACCTCCGGCGACGAAGAGAGCCTCCAGATGTCCATCGACTCCCTCGGCCGGCTGTCGGGCCGGGCGGAGACCTACGGTGTCACGCTCTGCGTCAAGGCCCACGTGGGCGCCAGTATCTACGACACGCCGACGACGCTGCGCGCCATGGAGGCCATATCGTCTCCGGCTTTCGGGATCGACATGGATCCTTCCCACATCCACCGCGCCGATGAGAACCCAGTAGAGGCCATCAAGGCGGTGTTACCCCGCGTCCGACACGTCCACATCCGCGACTGCAAGGGCCGCCAGGCCGGTCCCGGCGCGCCGGAGGACCAGGCCAACGGCCGCGGCGATATCGACCTGGTCGGGTATATCCGCGCACTGCACGAGGGCGGCTACGATGGTCCGGTCAACCTCGAGGTCATCGGGGCTAAGGAGTATTCGCTGGAACAGTGCTGCATCATCGCGGCGGAGACCCGGGGCCACATGCAGGCGTGTCTGCAGAGGTGCGGTGCGCGGTAGGACGATAGGGCGGCAAGTCGCCAGGGGATGTGATTCCGGACAATGCGTTGCCGTCATGGTTCGACCGGCGTTGCCATCATGAATCGACCGGCGTTGCCTTCCTCATGAAGACTGTCGGGGCTCCGTAAATTCTCCCGGAGAGCGACACGGGGCTGTGATGTTCAATAAGTGGTCCCGAGCCCATTTTACTCCGCCAGCGACCGTTCGGCATCTGTAGTGCCACATGTTGTGCGATGCCATCCTTCTCGTACAGTGCAATTCTCACGTAATGCTGCTCCAGCCTGTGGTCATCGCATGGCTGGTAGCTCAGCCCGGCGAATACATCAACCATGCTTTCCTGCTTGTCGTTCCTTGATGCCCAGGGTGGCCAATAGGAGTCCTCTTCGTAGTCCCAATTCTGAGTCTGGTCGCCTGCTGCATACGCAACACAGTTGTAACGGGTAGATGGTGGTGCCAGTATCTCAAAGGCTTCATCGGCCAAATTCGGAAAGGCGGCAGTGAGATCCTGTTTCCACTTAGATGTATCCATTGGCTTCGCCCCACTTCAGCCAGGTATCCTGCATGACCGGCACTTTTCCTCGGTCACCTTGCCTCACGGGGTTCTCGCCAGTGATTTCCTTTAGCGCGTGGAACCAAAGTCCTCCCTGCGTATCCATTCTCTCCAGAATCAGGGGAATCGCCGATTCTCCCATGCTGACGATTTCCCGGTGGGCGGGGTGTGCAATGATTTTATCCGTAAAAGACTGGTATACCGTTTCGCGCTCCCATTGATCGGCCAGTTCCTCGAAGCGTACGCGGTCTGCAGGTTCGATGTCCGCGCTGTCGGCGTATTGGCCGTGACCGCGACCGCATACGTGCGGTTCAATGTGGAGCAGGTTGCGCAGACGGGTCAGTTCGTTCGCGTCCCATCCCATAGCTTCCGCTACAGCCTCATCCCACAAACGGCGCACGTCGCACTCTCCGTCACGGAACTGCGGTACTTCCATGTCCCTGGTTAGCTCCCAGCAGTCAGCCAGGACCTGTCGGATGCGGGGATCTTTTATGTCGGGGATGCGGACGCCTGCGTATGCCGCCGGCATGTACATGGGGAATTCCAATGTCCTGCCCGCATTTCGCATGAGTTGCAGGCGTCCCGGAGTAGAGTTGAGGAACACTGCGATCCCTTTTGACTCCTCTGACGAGAATCCTGACAGGGGCATCCAACCCACTCCGACGTATTTCGTATCGCTTGCCACTGCTGTCAGACGTGCGGTGGCGTTTCGTTGTCCCTCTGTGATAAGCAGGTACGCTGCCCTCGCTTTCAGGTTGTCCGCCCCTTTCAGGCATCTTTGATTGGTCGGGTCTTTGGGATTGTAGTACCTGTCTGGAACAGCCGATATCTTGGTCTGGCCGTCCTCCCCTTTCGAGTGAAGCAGCGCAAAGCTGTCGAGGGCGTTTTCTCCAACCTCAACGCAGAACTCTCTTACTCTTCTCCCTGCATGGTATATGTTTTCTTGCTTAATCTTCTGCATATCCTTCCGACTTGCGTATGCGAATGCCGCTTGTGCCAGTTCGGGCGAACGCCATATTGCCGGTGTCCAGTCGCCTGCTTCAATACGTTCAGGGGGCCAATACGATACCTCGCCCCAGCCATTGTCGATGGATCCCTCGGAGCAATTGATTAGACTTTCGTGTAAATCCACGACTTCGCTCTCGTCAGCCGGGATTCTGTCCAGGTTGATAAACCGGGTTGGAGGTTTAGATCCGTCGGCATTACGCCGCATCACTACGATACTCTCATTGATGCTGGTGTTCTGGCTCAAGTTGATCTGATTTGGCTGGTGGCAGGTCAGCACGGTATGGATGTGGTATCGCCTGGCAAGGCCTTGGCGTTCCTTTTGTCCCGATGTTGTGGATAATGCAATGGTTGGGTTAATCATGGCAGTCACACCATCGGATCCCTTTTGTAATTGACTCGCCAAGGCCACAAAAAGGGGTCTGATAGAATTTTTGTCTGCAAACTCCATTGTAATGGAATTCGAGGCCACCAGAAGTTTCTCCATCGCATCTGTTCGCTTTCGCAGTGCCTGTTGTACTTCTTTGGGGAATTTCTCTCCCATCTTCGTCCGATTAGTGAAGGGCGGATTCATGATGACGATACGGGCATCATTGGCCGCCTCTACAGCGTCTTCCAGTTCGGCGTCGTTATCCCTTTGAGTCCACACGCTTTGTGACGCGATTTCTGCGTCGTCCAGGTTCAGTTCGCCGTCACGCGGAACG
The DNA here is from genome assembly GCA_965207085.1 of bacterium. Lineage (GTDB taxonomy): Bacteria > JAAXHH01 > JAAXHH01 > JAAXHH01 > JAAXHH01 > JAAXHH01. Next base: position 2,904,363 of record CBDBLQ010000002.1, read on the forward strand.
ATTGTTTTCTGTCCCAATAATTCCAGCGTTCCAACCGATATCCGCGTGGAGTTTTCCGACGACGGGCCGTAAGGCATCAGGTACAGGCCCATCTGGCGATAGCGTATGTCGTTGTTGCCCGAGGTCAGCTGTGAGGCGGCTAGTTGGAGGGATACGGGGTTGATGTCCATCCCTTTGATGGTTTCTTCCACGGCGAGCTTCTGTAGCTCGGTGATCCGATTAGTGTCCGCGCCTTGGTCCCTCGCCCGTCGCTTCATATCGGTGAGTATGGCGGCCAGCAGGGTTCCGCTTCCGCAGGCCAGGTCGACGGTCTTGTGCTCCCGCCACGCGACAGGATCGGACCAGTCCTGATCGCCGCAGGCGTCCAGGGTGAGCCGGGCAGCAATGGACGCGGCCACGGGCCGGGTAAAGAAGGCGCCGTCTGAGGCCTGATTGCCCATGACGCGGTTGAACAACGGGCCAGCGTGGTCAGCGCCCATGTCCGCATAGGTCTCGGCGATGCGTTCCGCCTCTGCGGTGATGTGTCGAAGTGCGCGTTCCAATCCTGCCAACTTGCCGGTGTCCTCGACGGCCTCGATGGCGCTGACCGCCGGTTCGAGCACGGGACGAAAGTCGTGGCGCATGATGCGTTCCCATTCCCGCCACACGCGGCGCACCACGTTTACGTCGTTCTTGACCGTCTCCAGGTCGCTGATGCCGGTAAGCCATTTGCCGCTGGCGATGCGCTGGTGGAGCATGGCTGCGTTCATCATCAGGAGCGTTGCGATAGTGCAACCGTCGGCCTGATTCCTGCGTCTGTCGTCGTTCAGATTATCTAGGCCGAAGTGCCGATCAAGTTCTGGTTGCAGTTCGTCGTTCCGAAGGTGGAAAGCGGCCTCCCTGATACTGGCCTCCAGGATGTTCAAGTCCCGGACCACTCGATTGTCTACCAGGCCGGACCTGGACAGCAGGTTCATTCTGATTGCGCTACCATGCTCTTCCAATCCGCTGAGCTGGAGCATCTGCAAGGCGTTGCGTTCGCGCGTTTCCTCCCTGCTGGCAGGGGTTTTTTTCTTCTCTCCGGTCTTGATGCGGACGCCTTCACCCTTGTTGATCATATCCCTGGCCCTGGCCTTGGTTTTATTGATGTCCACATCGCCGCGGGTACCATCGGCGGCCGGTTTTTTCCGGACGACCGTGTCTATTCGCAACTCGATGGTGTCATCTTCGTTTTTCTTGCCGGCCAAAACCTGCGTGGGATCGCCCCTCTCCATCGGAGATTCGTCTGTTTCACCTACACGGCCAGGTTGCTCTCTTTGACCAGCGTCAGCCCCGCCGTACTGAGCTTCATCAGGAATCGTTTCGCCTGACTGCTGTGTCGTCGCGCCATCAGTATCCCGGATTGGATGAAACTCCCTTGCAAGCGTACTGTTGCCTGCAAGTACCCGTTCCACGGCTTCCTGCGCCGCGCCGGGCGGACCTTCGTGCTCCCGGTACTGGATACGCTTCTCCGAGCCACCGGCGACGGCGACGATGGTCTTCAGGGTTTCCGGTGGTTTTGGTATGTAAAGTTGCAGGAGTTTTTCCAAATTGTCCTCGATGCGCTGGTCGTGCGCCCGCAGAGCGAGGAGTATCTGACCGAGTTCCTGCCATCCTTCTTCCATTTCGCTGGTGCTGAGCCACATTTCCGGATCGGCATTGGGCGGGATCAGAATGGGGCAGATGATATAACCCATTTCCTTGCCCGGCGCGGTGCGCATGGCCCGTCCCACGGCCTGAATCACGTCGATTGGGCTCTTGCGCGCTTCCAGGAACGCGACGGCGTTGAGCGAAGGCGAGTCCGTCCCCTCGCCGAATATGCCCACGTTGATGATGCCGTGCGGGTTGGCGTCCGTCGACTCGGCCAGTCGGCGTTTGCCGTTATCCCGCGTAGACACGTTGCTGGTCGCGTCTAGATGCTCCAGCGAGTAATGCGCAGCGGACTGTCCGTCCCGGTTGGCCTGCAACCAGTCCGCAAGCCATTTACGCACCGCTTCGGTCTGAAGGTCTTCCGCCATGTTCTTCGACTTGTCGACGGTGTTCATGAACGCGATGCACGATCTGATCGGCACGGAACCATTCTCACGGCCGTGGGTGGCGCCGCCCATAGCCAGTGCGAAGGCCAGTCCCCGCAGATAGTCGGAAGTAGTGAGGGCGCGGCGGCCCTTGCTCTTGGTGTTGGCCGCGAGCAGGTTGGCCTGACGGAAAGCCTCGGGGTCGTTGACGCCCAGGGCAATGATCCGGTAGTCGGACAGCCAGCCGTTATCGACGGCTTCCAGATAACTCTTGCGGTACAGTTCCACTCCGAAGACGGTTTCGTCATCCATGCTCCGGACAATCCACTCGTCGGACCGCATGCGATCAACCTTCCGGGTGTCGTATATACGCGGCGTGGCGGTCTGGTACACGCGATACGTTGCGGGGAACGCGTCGTTGTCGTGGCAAAGGGTGAAGTCGCGGACTCGCTTCTCTTCCGGTGAAAGTTGCGCGTCGTTTGTCCGTCTCTTCCTGCGCAGCCCGGCGGTCCGATGCGCTTCGTCGCCGATGAGCACTCGCGCGGTGGCGCCTGTATCAGCCAGCGCTTCGGCAATACGGCTGCCGCTCTGGTAGGTTCCAAAGATCACGTTTACGCGGCCGATCCGTCGTTCGTCCTGTATCCACCGGGCTATTTCAACCGGATCAGTGGTGACCGGTCCTTTCACTTCGGATGCGCTGACGTTGCTGTTATCCACGGTCGGGTCGCTGGCGCTGTTGCGCGAACTCTCTTTCCCCGGGTCGTAACCGGCTGTTTCGTCCGAGCACACGGCGAGCGGTCGGATGTGCGTCTCGGCGTGCTGGAGGTATTCGCGCCTGATCTGGGCGACCAGTGCGATAGACGGGCACATTACGATGGAAAGTTCACCCGCCAGCGTGAGCTCCTCGACTATGCGCAGTGAAATGCGGGTCTTGCCGGTGCCGCAAGGCAGGATGATCTTTCCGCGGGCCTGGCCTTTCGGCAAGCCGCCGCTGTCCGACTGTTCATGTTCCCGGAGGATGCGCACGCTTTTGTCAACGGCCTCGTTCTGCATACAGGTCTTGGTCTGCCGCCGCGCTTCGCCGTTGGGATTCGGTTCGCAGTGCGGGCATTCTTCGTGGGTGTACGCGGTTCGTTGTTGCTGCAGGTCGTTGGCGATGTTGACGAGTTTGATAGGCCTGGATATCGGAACCGCAGCCATGGCGTTCCGCCCCAGCGGATTGTCTCCGTTGGTAACCAGCCATCGTTCCGACCAGAAATCGTCCGAGGACGCGCTGGCGAAGCTGTCGATCTCCCCCTTGTCGATGGATCCGCCTCGGCCGCTTTCGTCCAGTTGGCGGGCCTTGCACTGAATCGCGACGTATTCGCCCGCACGGTTGATGGCAACCACGTCGATTCCGGTATCCTGACTCGTTGAATGCGGTTGCTTTTGCTCGCGTTCGGGCCATTCATCCCAAAGCCAGCACTGGGCGAGGTCCCAATCCTTGATGTATGGTCCCACGTATACAGTCAGGTCCTCCAGCCATTTGCCGCCTGTCTGTTGGGGGCTGGCTTCTGCCACGATGTCGATGGCGTGTTCAACGCGGTCGATTACGTGCCGATGATCGGTGGATTGCATGGATTCCTTCTGAGAAAGAAGCCTTGGAGTGCGTTAGATCGTGTTACTGTTCCCGTAAGTTAGAGCACCATTTACTAAATCATCTCACTGACCCGATACGAGTTAATTACATCAAGTGAAAATATCGTATGAATTGTAGTGGTGTCAACTTCATCCGGCGTTGTTGACGGAGTTTCCCAGTTGTAACACTCAAACTGATATGGTATACTTTCCAAAGCATGGCACACTGTACTTTCTGAGGGTCTTTCGATGTCCCGCTACCACTGGACAGCAGCAGAAGGGCTTCAGTAGTAAAAACTAACTCCTGGAAAGGCACACCATGAAAATCACGAAGCTGGAGACCTTCTTGGTCAAGCCCCGCTGGCTCTTTCTCAAGATCCATACCGACGAGGGCCTGGTGGGACTCGGCGAGCCCATCCTGGAGGGCCGGGCGAAGACCTGCGAGCAGGCCGTGGCGGAGTTGGAACCGTACCTGATCGGCAAGGACCCTACCCGGGTGGTACATCACTGGCAGGCCATGTACCGTCATGCCTTCTACCGGGGCGGACCCATCCTGACCAGCGCGCTGAGCGGGGTGGAGCAGGCGTTGTGGGACCTGTCGGGCAAGGCCCTGGGCGTGCCGGTGTACAAGCTGCTGGGCGGTCCCACGCGGGACCGTATCCGCCTGTACAAGGGCGGCGGCGACCCGGACACCATCGGGGACTGGATCGCGAAGGGATTCACCTGCTTCAAGACCGGTCCGTATGCGGAGCGTCCAGCACGGATCATCGAGAACAAGGTCTTCATCGACACGGCCGCCGGCCATTTCGCCCGGCTCCGCGAAATCGCCGGTCCGGAAATCGATCTGGCCATCGACTTCCACGGGGCGATCAGTCCGCAGACAGCCAAGGTGCTCATCAAGGAACTCGAACCCTACCAGCCCTTCTTCGTGGAAGAGCCCGTCCAGTGCCAGAACGTCGACGTGCTCGCCGAAATCGCCCGGGGCACCCACCTGCCCATCGCCACGGGAGAACGCGTATTCACAAAGTGGGGCTTTCGCGAGATCTTGGAGAAGCAGGCCGCGTCCATTCTGCAGCCGGACCTGTGCCACGCGGGGGGTATCTTCGAGGTCAGGCTCATCGCGGGCATGGCCGAGGCCTATTACGGGGGCATCGCGCCCCACAATCCCCTCGGACCCATTTCCCTGGCCGCCTGCCTGCAGCTGGACGCCTCGATCCCCAATTTCGTCGCCCAGGAGCACACCACGCTGGGCGAGGGATACCTCAAGAAGCCCTTCGTCTTCAAGGATGGGTTCGTGGAACTGCCCACGGAGCCGGGGCTCGGGATCGAGCTGGACGACGACGCCCTGGAGGACAAGATCGACCACGACTGGCGGAACGGCGAAAGCTACCTGGCCGACGACGGGTCCGTGGTGGACTGGTAGGACGGCTGGAGGGACGCACCAGCCTGAAACCGTTTAGAGGGCGCGCACCAGCCTGAAACCGCTTTCTATGGCGGCCATCGGGTCGGGGAGTCCGGGGTTCATTTCCAGGCTGACCGGACCGTCGTATCCGATGCGGTCGAGGGTGCCGAGCGTGTTTTTCAGTACATCCTCCGTGAGCACACCGTCGAGCAGCGCCCAGTGGAGATCTGAGACGCCGTCGTTGTCGTCGAGGTGGAAGTAGCCAAGCCGGTCGCCCGCCCGCGCAACGGCCTCGGCGGGGTCTTCCTTCGAAATCTGTGCGTGACCGATGTCGAACAGCAGGTACAGGTTGCCGTGCCCCAGTTTCGCGATGTAGTCGAGGGTGTCCCGCACCGTCGGCAGGGACTTTCCAGGAAAATGCTCGATGCAGAGTTTGATGCCGTACCCGCCCGCCGTGTCGGCGAGGCCGGCCACGGACTCCCCGTACCGCTTTAGCGACTCCGCGTCACCTTCTTCTCCGGGCAGCAGGTAGGCCCTTCGGATCCCGGTCTCGTGGGCGTATTCGAGGGCCCGCCGGGTATGTTCGACGGCCGCGCCCCTCGCGCCGGCGTCGGCCGCGTCGAGCGCCACGTCTTCCGGCATGCCGAAACCCGTCGCCATGCACGAGGGCATGAGCTCGAGGTCCGAGATCAGCCGGCGGGACTCGGCGGACCTGAAATCGAAGGGGCGGTGATCGATATGGCGCAGCCCCGTCTGTGCGATCGCCGTCAACACGTCCGCTTCCGGTCCTCCCAGGGCCCAGGTGCAGCAGGAAATGGTCATCTTCCCGGTTCCCCTTTCTCGTACATTTCGTGATTGAACCGCTGTCCAAGCCGCAGCATGCCCGTCTCCGGGTCCCGGGGTCCGGTATCGAAAGGATCGCCGGTTTCCGCCATCCAGCGCTGGAGGCGCGCTTCGCATTCGTCCCGGATCTGCCGGTACGCGGGATCACCGGCGAGGTTCTTCAATTCGAAGGGATCGTCCTTCCGGTCGAAGAGCAGGGGATCCCGTTGGTTTCCATGCCAGCGTGCGTAGACCCACCGGTCCGTCCGGGTCCCGCGCCAGAAGCCGACCCATTCGCCCCGGTGCGGCCAGCCGGGTCCGAGGATCTGCAGATAGACCGAATCGTTGCGCGGTCCCGGCGTCCCCGTCAGCACGTGGGCCTGATCGGTGCCCTGCACGCCGCCGGGCACCGGCACGCCGGCCATGCCCAGCAGCGTAGGCATCAGGTCCACGCTGCTCACCAGGGCGTCGCTCCGCGTCCCGCGCGCGATCCGGCCCGGCTGCCGGGCGATGAAGGGAACATGGATCGATTCCTCGTAAGGCGTCGCTTTCGAAGCGCGGAAGGAAGGGTGCATCCAGCGGTCCATGGGCTTTCCGTAGCCGTGGCTGCTGAGGTGATCTCCGTGGTCGGAGGTAAAGACCACCAGAGTGTCGTCCCGGATGCCCAGCCGTTCCAGCGTGTCATCCAGCCGGCCGAACTGGTGGTCCAAAGCGGTCACGTTGCCGTAGTAATGGGCGATCTCCCGCCGGGCGTAGGCGGCGAACTGCTCCGGGACGTTGGGTGGCAGATCCACCTTGGCCGGGTCGTAGATGTCGTACTCGGCCGGATATGCGTCGTAAGGCCAATGGGGCGGTCCCCAGCTCAGCGCGAGGGCGAAGGGCCGGCCGTCATGTTCCCTTGCGTGTGCCTCCATGAACCGGATCGCCAGCGAGGTCTCCGTTTCCGGCGCCCACCCCGCCATGTCGATCGGGCCTTGGTCGTTCTCATGGTAGGATACGTCGTAGTAATCGTGATTACAGTCGTAGGCGGCCATGTAATCGAAGCCGAAGCGGCCGTTCTCGCAATAGGGGCCGTATCCAAGGTGCCACTTGCCGATGTAGGCCGTACGGTAGCCATGAGCTCCGAGCACGGCCGGCAGGAAGTCCTGGTCACCGTGAAGGAGATACTCGTTGTCCATGACGCCGTTGGCGTGGGAATAGCGACCGGTCATGAGCTGGCCGCGGTAGGGCGAGCAGATGGGACAGCTGGAAAATACCTGGTCCAAAACCACGCCTTGGGACGCGAGTCGGTCCAGGTTGGGCGTCTGCACGACGGAGTTGCCGCTGGTACCCATGGCGGAGTACCGGTGCTGGTCGTCGAATACGAAGAGGATGTTGGGGCGGGACATGATGGTCTCGGACGGCGCTACGATCCGTCCAGGGCCTTGCGCATATCATCGCCTTCACGGTGCCAGTAGCCGTGCAGCACGTGCACGTCCGTGCCGATGCAGAAGTGGCGCACGCCGAGATCGAGGTAGTAGCGGGCTTCGTCCGCGGTGTTGATTTCCGCACGGGGGTTCCTGCCCGCGGCCAGGGACTTGTCGATGACCACGCGTTCGACGGATTTCACCGCTTCGCGCTGGCCGATTTTGCCCACGTTCACGGAATAATCGGCCGGTCCCCACTGGATCATGTCGATCCCGTCGATTTCCAGGATCTCGTCCAGGTGGTCCACCGCGGGTCCCTTTTCGATCATGACGGCAACGACGATCTCGTCCAGGGCGTCCACGTAGTCCTGGCCGCCGCCGTATCCCATGTAGGAGAACCGCCGGGTCGCAACGCCGTAGGTACCCCGGGACTCCGGCGTATCCGGGCGCACGATGTCCACGCAGGCGCGGAATTCGTCCGGGGTCCGGCAATCGGCGAATAGCACGCTCTGGAATCCGGAACCGATGGCCCGCTGCGCGAGGAAACCCCGCGGCTCCTGGTCGACCTTGATCATCAGGCCGAGGTCGTGCAGTTCGGCGGCGCGGCCCAGGTTGTCCAGGTCATGGAGGTCGTAGGGTCCGTATTCTCCCACGAACTCGACGTAGTCGTACCGGCCGGTGTGCCCCACGAGTTCGACCACGGAGGGCCAGACCGTGTGAATGTGGGTAGCCAGGGATGGACGGCCTTCGTTCAGGATGCACCTGAGCTTGTTCGGTCGCATTGATCTCGTTTCCCTTTCCGGGTTCCGGGCCGCACGCGGCGGCATGCTCGGTGGAACCACTTGAATGTAAAACCCTATATCGAAAACCGTGTGGTTATGGACTGTTCGGCTTTGAGGCCTCAAACGCCGTCATGGCCTGGTCCGCCCATTCGATATGCATCTGGATCATGGAGATCTCCCGCTGCAGTGAAAGGGCGAAATGGAGCGAACTCTCGGCCTGTGTCCTGGTCTGAGATTTGAGGATGCTGGCGTAGGTCCTGGCCTTTCGCCTGAAATCCTGGAGAAACCGCAGCGTTTCCTGGTCGCTTGCGATGTCTTCCATGAACCGGAACCTGAGCATCAACTCGGAGAGGTGGTCCCTCAGGTCGGATACTGCGAGCCGCTTGTGCAACCAAGCTCTTAAAGCCTTCTTGCCTTTCTCGGTCAGGTGAAACACTTCCCTCGGTTTCAAACGGGAGCGGTGGAAGACCTCGCTGTCGATGAAACCGTTTTTCTTCAGCAGCTGGAGCGCCGGGTAGATCGAACCGGGACTGCTGCTGAAATGGGCCATGGGCGTCGATTCCATCTCCAGGCGGACGTCGTAGCCCGACCGGGGAAGTTGGTTCAGCAGTCCCAGCAGTACGTATCCGAGCAGGGTGGGTGAATAGGGTCTGGCCATCGGGCAGTTTGCTTAATATGGAAAGAAATAGTACGAACCGTTCTAAACGAATATAAGAACGCCACCCATCGTTGCCAAACACAAAATACCCGGCCGGTGTACATACAGATATGAATGCTGACCGTCCGGAATTTGATGTCCGTGATTCCAGCTTTCCCGCGCATCGTTGCAGGCACAACGAAGACGCAACTATGGCGCTCCGCTACGGGTCGTCCGCGATCTGCTTTTGCCGCCAGACCTCGAACTCGGCCGTCATTTCGGGGGTCCATTCGCGGTCGATCTCGCCGGGCGTGTAGGTGCCCTCGCGCAGCTGCTGGTGGCCCCAGGCGTCCCGCATCCTGGTTTCTTCCGATTCGATGACGACCTGTTCCGCCAGGTGCGGCGGAATGAAGATGATCCCTTCCCGCGTACCGAGCACGATGTCCCCGGGTACGCAGGTCGCCTCGAGTCCGATACGGACCGGCACGTTGATGCCGAGGAGGGTTACGTCGGCGATGGCCGTGGGATCGACCCCGCGGATGTAGGAGGCCATGGGGATTTCGTAGAGCCGCTGCAGGTCACGGATGCCTCCGTCGATGACCATGCCCGTTCCGGTCTTGGCATAGATGGAATTGCCGAGATTATCGCCGGCGAAGGTGCCGAACTTGACCTTTCCGAAGAGGTCGATGACGATCACGTCGTTGGGTTCGAGCGTATCGATTACCCAGGAGTTCTGGCCGCCGATGCAGCCATGTTCAGCGCCGTCGGCCTGGATTGCCGTTTCCAGGTCGGGCCGGGTGGGCACGTACACGCCGGTCACCGTGCGGCCGACCAGGGTGCGATCGGGGTGGAGGATCTGCCAGTCCCCCGCAAACTGGTAGTTGTATCCTTTGCCTCCGATGACGCCCCACGCTTCCTCAATGGTTACCTTCTCCATCCGTTTCAGAATGCTGTCTGGCACGACGGGGCGCCCGTCCGGACCCCTTTCGCCGTCCCACTGCGAGGTGACGGCTCGCGTGAACTCCGGACTGTTCAGACCGATCATGTAGGGCTCCTGTCTACTTTACGCCTGCGGGGATCGTTGATGAAGCGGTATTCAATCGTCGCACGCCTGCGCGGCCAGTCGCTAGTCTGCGTCGACGCGTCCCTGCCGACCTACCTGGTCTGTGGTCCCAGTGTCTTCAGATCGATGAAGGGCATGGCCTGGCCGATGACCTGCGGGAAGTGGCCGTCCCATTTCTCAATCGCGCGCAGTTGCAGCAGGGTCGGCGTGATCGTGGCGCGCTGCAGGCGCTGTGCCTCGGCCTCGGCCTGGGCCTGCGCCACCTTCTGCTCGGCCTCGATCCGGATGCGCTCGAGGTCGCGCTGGGCCTTCAGGGCCTGCTGCTCGGCCGTCTGCTTGGCTTCGATCGCCAGGTTGAAGGTCTGGGAAAAAGCGAAGTCGACGATGTTGAACTCGTCCACGATCATGTTGAAGGTGGTCAGCCGAGTCGTGAGGGACTCCTTGATCTCATCTTTGACATCGGCGCGGCGCGTGATCAGTTCCTCCGCGGTGTACTGGGCGGATACGGCCTTGACGGCTTCCTGCACCGCCGGATCGATGACCCGCTCCTTGAAGAAGATGCCGATCTCCTGGTAGACCGTGTTCACCTGGCCGGGATCGACATGGTAGTTCAATGCAATTGTGGATGAGACGGTCTGCAGATCCTTGGTGGAAGCCGTTGCGGCCGTTTCCGACTTCTTGATCTTGACGTCCACGGGGATCACGTCCTCGATGAAGGGCAGCTTGAACTGCAGGCCTTCGGACAGGACGCGTTCCTGGACGCCGCCGAACTTGCTGAACACGACGCCGCGCTCCCCGGCGCCTATTACTGCATAAGAGTTGTACAACACCAGGAGCACGACGATGCCGATGGCGATCTTGAGATAGGGTATGTTGCTGCCGGGAAGCTGCTCCCGGATATCATAGTCAGACATTTCTGTTCCTCCTTCTACTGGGTGGACCGGCTCGACTGGCCGGATGGGCCCAACCGGCCGGAATACGCGTTGACGTGATGCTCATGCGTTGATGTGAATCAACACTTTCAGGGAATCCTGTGCGGCGGCGGTGACCTCCATGCCCCGCCGTGTCTCCGATAAAGGAAAGCGGTGCGTAACGACCTGGTCGGAAGTTACCACACCGGCCTCGATAAGGTCCAGCGCCATGCGGGTATCGCGAGGACCGCAGGAATAACTGCATACGATCGATACGTCATTAAAGTACAGGTCATGGGGCCTGAAGGCAAGCACATCCTCCTCCGGCGAGGACATGAAAAGCAGCACGATCCCGCCCTTGCCCACGCAGGCCAGTCCGGTCTCCATCGCCGCGATGCTGCCGGGACCGACGATCACCACGTCGGCCATCACGCCGTCCGTAAGTTCACGCACCGCCTCCGCGAGATCGTGCTCCCGTACGTCCACCACGTGGTCCATACCGAGTTCGAGCGCCTTGTTCAGTCGATAAGGTATCCTGTCGGCCCCGATTACGGTCTTCGCGCCGTAGTGCCGGGCCACGATCCCGTTCAGCATACCCATGAGGCCCAGTCCGATGACGAGCACGATGTCCCCCGGTCGGACACGCGCCCGTTCCACCGCCTTGACCGAGCAGGCCACGGGCTCGATCAGCGCGCCGTCGTCGAAGGAAACCGATTCTGGCAGGACCAGGGTGTCGTAACGGAGGTTGATCTCGGGGACCCGCACGTACTCGGCCGCGCCTCCCGGGTCGAGGCGGGTTTTCTTCCAGGTGGCGCACATGGTGTAGTTGCCGCGGCGGCAGTGGCGGCACCGGTAGCAGGGCGCGTGGTGGTGAATGAATACGCGATCCCCGACGGAGAGCCCTTCGACTTCGTCGCCCACGGCCTCCACGACACCGGTCGGCTCGTGCCCGATGACGAGAGGCGCCTTTCGCCGGATGTACCAGGGTGTGACGTCCCCGCTGCAGATCCCGCAGCTGCGCATCTTCACCAGGGCGTCGCGCGCCGTGATGGCCGGCGTATCCATCTCCTCGATCCGGATATCGTCGATATCGTAGACTTTTGCGGCTTTCATGGAAGGCACCCCCGCCAGGATCAGGGAATGATCGCGTATTTCAGCGTATCCTTGCCACGGAAGGTCCTGAAGGTCTCCGGCACTTCCTCCAGCGTGCGGTCTCCCGTAATCAGGGGCGTTACGTCGAGCCGCCCGTCGGCGAGCAGGTCGTAGGCGGTCCGGACCGCCTCGGGCGTGAAATGAAAGATGCCCCTGAGCGTGATCTGGTCGTAGTGAAGGCGGGCTGTATCGTAGGTGACCTTCGTGCCGCTCGGACATCCGCCGAAGAGGATGACGCATCCGCCCCTGCTGACCATGGTTACGGCTTCTTCCCAGACTGCGGGCAATCCCGTGCATTCGAAGACGATGGGCGATCCGTGGCCCCCGGTGGCGTCCAACACGGTTTCCGCGGCATGCTCGTCGTCGCTGTCGATGACGAGGTCCGCCCCGACCGCCTTCGCCGTTTCGAGTCGGTATTCGTGTCGTCCCGTAACGATGACCTGTCCGACCCCCATTTCCTTCAACACCATGACATGCAAAAGCCCGATGGCGCCGGCGCCGATCACGACCGCGGTTTCCGGGCGCGTCGCCAGCGCCTGGCTGATGCAGTAGGTCACGCAGGACAGGGGTTCCAGCATGGCGGCCTCGCGATAACCCAGTTCGTCGGGCTTGGGGTACATGTTCACGTCGACCACCGTGCCGGGAACCCTGAGGTACTCGGCGTATGCACCCAATGCCATCGTCTTCGTCAGGTGAGGGCAAAGGTTCTGAAGCGATCTGCCGCAGTAGACGCACTTTTCACAGGGTGCCGTGTGTACCGACATGACGGGCTGCCCGATGGAATAACGGTCCACCTTATTCCCTTTGTCGAAAACAACCCCCGAGAACTCGTGTCCGAACAGGGTCGGCGGCGGCATGAGGTGATGGCCCCGCCGGTATGCCTTGAGATCTGTCCCGCAGGTCAGGGCGGATTCCACCCGCACGACCACGTCGGTCGGTCCCACGACCGGTATATCGACATCGCCGCGGGTTTCGATCCGTCCCGGTTCAACCAGCACACATGCGCGCATAGGGTATGGTATCCGTAGCTATGTGGGTGCGTTCGCCTTGCACGTAAACGCCTATCAGATAGACGTAACGACTACGAAACAAGTTTCACGGACGCCTATTATACGTTCTTGACGAAGCAAACGCAAGGACAGGCGGCGGGCAAGAATCAAAACGGAATTTCGGGGTGATTTGTATTGACACCCCACGGGCGGCCCGGTATCGTTTTCCCATGCTCATCTTCGACGGCGACTATCCCATGGCATACGGCGGCGTTGAACTGAACAGGGACCTTACGCTTCCGCTGGCCGAGGTGCGCGCGGACGATGCGGCCAATGGAGATTCGGGCAACGTGGCCTTCGCGTGCCTGCCCGAGATGCGCCGGGGCCGGGTGGCGGGCGCGCTCATGAAGTTCACCGTTCGTCGAAAACGGGAAAACAGCATATTGGCCGGTCTCCACGGGAGCGCGGCGGTCTATGGGGCGGCCCGCGGCCAGTTGGCCTATTACCATATGCTGGCGGAACAGGGGGAAGGCGTCGTTCTCACGCACGGAGAAGCCCTGGCCGGCCATGTGGAAGTCTGGGAGAAGGCGGAGGATACCGATGGTCTGCCCGTGGGTTTCATCCTCGGCATGGAAGGCGCCGATCCCATCCTCCGGCCGGACCAGGTACACGAATGGTTCGTAAACGGTGTCCGCGTGGTAAGCCTGACCCACTACGGCCCGAGCACCTACGCTCATGGCACGGGTTCGGAGGGCGGCCTGTTCGCGCCTGCGGGAGACCTGCTGCGGGAGATGTCCGCCTGCGGCATGTTGCTCGATCTCACCCACATATCGGACGAGAGTTTCTTCGAGGTCGTGGACCTGTATGAAGGTCCGATTCTTGCCAGTCACCAGAACTGCCGCGCCCTCGTCCCGGGCCAGCGCCAGTTCTCCGATGAGCAACTCCGGATCGTCATAGAGCGAGGCGGCGTCATCGGCGCGTCCATGGATACCTGGATGCTCTGTGCCTGGTTCACGCTCGACTGGGCGAACACCGGGGGGTACAAGCGGCGGGATTACTTCCGCCGAGAGGACATAACGCTGAACCACGTGGCCGATCACATCGATCACGTGTGCCAGCTCGCAGGTAACGCCGAACACGCGGCGATCGGCGGCGACACCGACGGGCAGGGCGGCATCGACGGAGCGCCTTTTGAAGTTGATTCCATCGCCGACTACCAGTTGCTGGCCCCCATCCTCGAAGGCCGGGGTTACGCCCGGGACGACATCGAGAAGATCATGTACAGGAACTGGGTTCGGTTCTATACGGATAACCTGCCGCGGACCGGCTGACGATTCGAAGAGCTGACGTCACAAGGACGAGGTTCCCGCAATGGACACATTCATCCGAAACAGGAGGCGTCGCGGATCCAAGCTGCCGGCGCGGCGTCGCGGATCCAAGCTGCCGGCGCGGCGTCGCGGCCCCCTGCTGCCGACGCTTCCCGGTTGCATGCTGTTGGTCCTGGCGGTCCTCTGTCTGAATGGCTGCGCAGGCGACGAAAACGGCTCGCGGCCCGACGGCCAGCCCCGGGTCAATTCCATAGGCCGCCCGTTGCCGGACGACGCGGTCCCGCCGGAGCAGCAGCGGTTCCGATACATGTTCCGCGAGCCGTCCACGCTGGACATCAGCGTGGCGGCCTACGAGGCTGACGGCACGTACTTCGCCTTCGAGCGGCTGGTGCTGCTGGACGAGAACAACGAACTGGTGCCTGCCGCGGCGGACCGGTGGGAATCTTCGGAGGACGGCCGGACATGGACCTTCCATCTCCGGGAAGGCGCGCGGTGGAGCGACGGCAGGGACGTTACGGCCCACGACTTCCAGTATTCCTTCCGCCGCATGCTGGATCCGGCCAGCGGGAACATCTACGCCTTTCTCTACTACGTGATCGAGAACGGGCGGGCCTTCAACCAGGGTGAACTGACGGACGTGGAGCAGGTGGGTGTCCGCGCGGTGGACGATCTGACCTTCCAGATCGAAACCGAAGGACCGTGCCCCTACCTGCCCTATATCGTTTCCTTCATCACGTCTTCGCCCGTGCCGCGGTGGCAGGTGGAACGATTCGGCGCGGAATGGACGGAACCGGAACACATCGTGTCCAATTTCACCTACCGGCTTGCGGAGTGGAACACGGGTTCCGACATGACGTTCACGCTGGATCCGAACTACAACGGTCCGCACAAGGCGCTGCTCGAGGAAATCATCGTCAAGTTCATCGGCGCACAGCGTCCGGGCACCCTGCCCTACGAGAACGGTGAAATCGACGCCTATCGGCTGGATCCCATCGACTACGAGCGGGTGCTTCAGGACGAACAACTTGCGCAGGAAATCCACCGGATGCCGGAGTTCACCACTTGGTACCTGTTCTTCCAGACCCGGCAGCCGCCCTTCGGCGACGCCCGGGTAAGGCAGGCCATCGCCCGGGCGATCGACCGGTCAACGCTCAGCACGACCGTCCTCAACGACCTCGCTATCCCGGCGTATTCCATGCTCCCGCCCGGTTTTCCGGGGTATTCGGCGGAGCGGTTCAAGGCGTTCCAGTCCTACGATCCCGACGAGGCGCGGCGGCTGATGGCGGAAGCGGGCTTTCCGGACGGACGGGGCTTCCCGAAGACGGAGTTGTGGCTGCGGGTGGCCGATACGGGCATCAACCGCATTGCGGGAGAAGCGGTGCAGGCCATGCTCCGGGAGACCCTCGGCATCGAACTTGAAATCAGGTACCAGCAGCGCAACGTCTTCAACGAGAACCTGTTCCAATGGCAGATCCCCATGGGCATGCTGGTCTTCGTCTACGACTACCCCGACCCGTCCAACATGCTCGGCCTACTCTGGCGGTCCCAGCCCAGGGGATATGCCCGCCACGACTGGCTGCACGCGGAGTTCGACGACCTGCTCGACCGAGCCAATACCCATATGAATCCAGCGGTCCGTTACGACCTGTACGCCCGGGCCGAGCGCATCATGGCGGAGGAGGCGGGCGCCGTCTTTCTCTTCCATCCGGTGATCACGGAGTTGCGTAAACCCTATCTCCGGGGTGTCAAGCAGGACCGCGAAGGCCGCGTGGTGCCGATCATATCGATACAGACCGTGAACTTCACGGAAATGTACATCGCCCGCCACTGATTCGCCGCGAGATCCACGGGCAGGCCCAACGGATTTCATGTCGCCCGGCTATTATTCACCCTGGCCATCCACCACCTTGAACATCCGGCACCTTGACCATCCGGTTTCCTTATGGACAAGACCGACGTATTGATCATCGGAGGCGGCGCGGTGGGCGTCTGCGCCGCGTATTACCTGCGTGAGGCCGGATACAAGGTCACCCTCGTGGACCGCGGGGAGATCGGGTCCGGCGCTTCCCACGGCAACATGGGCCTCGTCGTGCCCAGCCACAGCGTGCCGCTTGCGGCGCCGGGCGTCGTGTCGCAGGGCCTGAAGTGGATATTCAGACCCGATAGTCCCTTCTACATCAAGCCGCGGCTGGATCCGTCGCTGATCCGCTGGCTCTGGGCCTTCTGGAAGGCGAGCGGAGAAGACCGCATGCGCAGGGCCATTCCGTTAATCCGGGACATGAGCCTGCGCAGCCTTACGCTCTTCGATGAGTTAAACGGTCTGGTCGGGGTGGATTTCGACTACCATCAGCGGGGTGTGGTGGCCGTGTACCGGACGCGGGAAGGCCTGGAGGAAGGGGAGGAGGAGCGGCGCCTCCTCTCTTCCTACGGACTGGAGATCGACGCACTTACCCCGGATGGACTGGCCGAGGCGCTTACGGGGCTGGACCTGAATGCGTTGGGCGGCCTGCACTTCAGGCAGGACGCCCATTTGACGCCAGTCAAGTTTGTGCGGTCGTTGGCGGACTACGTAGAGCGGCTCGGTGTGAAGGTGCTTACCCAGGCGGAAGTAAAGGGTTTCAAGAAAGAAAACGGACGCATAGCGGTTACGCACACGACCTGTGGCGACATCGCGGCGGGAGAAGTGGTGCTCACGGCGGGTTCCTGGTCCGCCGCACTTGGTGAACTCGCTGGCGTTCCGCTGCCCATTCAGCCGGCCAAGGGATACAGCGTTACCCTGAGACGGCCGTCCGGCTGGCCGGAAATGCCCTTCATGCTGTCGGAATCCAGAGTGGCCGTTACGCCCATGGGCGACACGCTGCGTATCGGAGGCACCCTGGAACTGGCCGGCATGGATCATTCTATAAACCACAGGCGCGTTTCCGCCATTCTGAACGCTGTTCCCAGGTACCTGCCGGATTTCGATATCGGCTCTCATGAGATCCTGGAGACCTGGTGCGGGCTGCGTCCCTGCACGCCCGACGGACTGCCCTTCCTGGGCCGGGTCCCGGACGTCCGCAACCTGGTCGTGGCGGCCGGCCACGCCATGATCGGGGTATCCCTCGGACCGGTGACCGGGAAGCTGGTCCGCCAGATCGTAGCCGGCGAACGGACCGAAAACGACATCGACATCGACCTTGATCTCGATCTACTCGCGGTGGACCGTTTCGCCGATTGAGTACGCCGCTAAAGTACGCCGATTCAGCACGCCGATTCAGCACGCCGATTCAGCACGCCGCCCAGGTGAATATGCACGATTCAAAGCCCGCGGGCACCTCGTCCGACCATCCTTTTACGACCAGGCCCCATGCCACGCTTGTACGGCTTTCCTTCCCCGTACTGCTCTCGCTCATCGCGGAACCGCTTACCGGCCTCGTGGACACCGCCTTCATCAAGCGGTTGGGCGCGGAGTCGCTGGCCGCCCTCGGAGTCGGTGCCGTGTCGCTTTCGGGCCTATTCTGGATCTTCAACTTCCTCGGGATCAGCACCCAGACCGAAGTAGCCCAGGCCGAGGGCGACAACGACCGGTCCCGGTCCGTTTCCATGAGCAGTCTGGGTATCATCATGAGCGCGGTCTTCGGTCTGTTGATCATCGCGCTCGGCGTTCCGCTCACCTCGTACCTGGCCACGCTGCTCGGCGCATCGGATGCGATCCACGACGGTGCCGTGGACTACATCTTCTGGCGCTGGTTCGGCGCGCCCGCCATCCTGATTACGCTCACGGCATGCGGTGCCTTGCGGGGACTCCAGGATATGCGTTCGGCGCTCTGGATCGCCCTCGGCATCAACGGCATCAATATCGTGCTCGACCCGATCCTCATTTTCGGCGCGGGACCCGTGCCCGCCCTGGGTATCGCCGGCGCGGCGGTGGCCAGCGTCGTCGCGTACTGGATCGGCGCGGTCTGGTCGATCTGGATCGTCAGGCGGAAACTGGGCTGGTCCTTCCAGGTAGATCTCGGCGCAGTCCGCCGGCTGATGCGTGTCGGCGCCGATCTCTTCATACGCACCGGCGTTTTGAACCTGTTTCTCCTCCTGACGACCCGCGAGGCCACGCACGGGGGCGCCGACATCGGGGCCGCCCACCAGGCGATCAGGCAGGTCTGGATGTTCGGCACGTTCGTGCTGGACGCACTGGCTGTCACGGGCCAGAGCCTGGTGGCCTACTTCCTAGGCGGCGACCGGATCAGGAGCGCCCGGAAGGTGGCGCGCATCGTGTGTCACTGGAGCGTGTGGTCGGGTGGCCTTCTGGGACTCGTCCTGTGGACGGGGAGCGGGGTCGTCATCGATCTGCTCGTACCAGCGACCGCGGTAGCCTATTTCCATTCGGCCTGGATCATCGCCGTCGTCGTACAGCCGCTGAACGCTCTGGCCTTCGCTACCGACGGGTTGCACTGGGGCTCGGGAGACTACCGGTACCTCAGGAACGCCGTGGTCCTCGCCACCGGCACGGGTGCGGCGGGATTGCTTGCCGGCCCCCACGCGCTGGACTGGATCTGGTTGATGACCGGAGTCTGGATCGGCGTCAGGGCGGCCCTGGGCGTGGTGCGGATCTGGCCGGGTGTGGGGAACAGCCCGTACAGGGTGATGGAGTGAGTGACAAAATGGTGAGCCGAGTTGCGGCAGTTACGACTGCATCCCTGTCCTGCACACAGACCGTCAAGTCCCGGGGAGGGGTTCGACGTTGTCTTCGAGCCATGTATTCAAATTTGTAAAGCGGAACGAACTGGCCCCGAACATACGCTTGAAGAAGGCGTATGCCTCATCGTTGTCGCAATTGATATAGTAGCCGTTCATTCGTAGAAAGGTGTCGGTAACAAAGTACGCGACTCGCTTATTGCCGTCTACGAACGGGTGGTTATTGGCTAAGCTTTCCATAAGGGCAGTCGCTTCCTGGATAAGACTGTCGTAGTATCCAAGCTGGGGGCGTATGAGTGCCGATGCCAGAGCGCCTTCGTCCCGGATGCCGGAAGTGCCGCCGAAGACGTTGATTAGCGCCTCATGTATGGCGACGACTTCCTCAGTAGTCGGAAATTCATGGGTCATTGGCCAACAGTTTGCCAAGACGACGGTTGTTGTCTACACTAGCCTGAAAGTGGGCCAATACTGAGGCGCGGAGTTTTTCCCGGTCGTGGTTTTCAATGTATTCCTGCATGGCATCTTCCAGAACCGCTTGAAAATGGCGACCTTCCTTGCGTGCTATCCCACGCACAGCAGCCAGCAACTCCGGCAAAGCCTGACTGGAGAACTTCTCTCGTTGCGTACTCATCAGGTATCCTCCCTTCTCGTGTCCTTCGTATTTAAAGAACAGGCGGGAGTGATGCGTCAAGAATTATCTTGATGAATATGTCTTAATCTGTGATTGTACCCCGTTCTAAATCAGGCTTCGAACTTAAGCTGATAGCAGTCTCGGCGGAACCGGTGGTTCATCCCCAAGGAAACGCCAGCGTCGGCTGGTTCGCAAATCGTTCCATGGCAATCTCGAGGCGTGCCCCGGAACCGGGCGCGAGCTGCAGCCTGAGATAGTCGCCAGCCACTTTCACGGTCCGTCCGTCCGCTTCCGCGGCCTCGCTTTCCACCGAAACCGATTTCAACGCATGCTCGCGGTAGGCGCCGCCCTGCATGATGACTTCGGCGGGTTCCACGGGATTTGTGTTGACCAGCGTCACCGCCGACTTCGTATCGCCGACCGCGTCGACCAGCGCCGCAACGTCCTCCGGCAGCCCGGGCCTGCGTCTATTGGGATCGAAATAACGGAACATGCAATGGACCGCCTGGGCGCGCTTCGGGGTCGGACCGCCCATGGTCAACTGAAAGAGCGCACCCGGCGCCGCGGGGTTGAAGCCGTTGGTATTGTCGGACAGGCGCGTGTCCGGTGTCAAGGGATCGGTGCGGACCGACTCCACCTTCTGCCGGACCGACGCCAGGTCGGCCTGCAGTGCCTCTTCCGGATAGGTGGGATGCTCGCCGGCCACGTACCGCACCCAAGCGTCATCGGCACAGCGCGTCCGCGCCGCGTCCGACATCGACCAGTACCAGGTCTCCATCGCGCCGACGCTGTAGGGTCCCGGGGTAAAGTTGTACCAGCCGTCGTCCCCATACTTGTTGGGATACACCATCCGGCCGTCCTCTTCCCGGCCGTTCTCATTGATCCGGTCGATCATCTCGCTCCAGGGCGCCGCGTAGGACCGGTCCCCGGTCAGCAGCAGCGCGTGGCTGAAGCCCGACAGGCCCAGGTGGATCGTGTCGCGGTGTACGGTCCGACCGTCCTGCGGAGCGACGGTCGTGAATCCCCATCCGTAGCACCCGCCGTACCACTTTCCGTCACAGGCGCCGCCGATGGTGCCGTCCAGGCCGATATTGGTGGGGATGATGCCGCCGTTGACCCGGGTGCGCTCGACCCAGGCATCCACGTATTCCAGGATCCAGTCCCGGTATTTGTCCTCGCCCGTCAGCGCATAGGCGTTGAAGGCCAGTCCCGTGGCCAGCATGTTGGAGGGATGGTCGCCGACCACGTCGGTGTAGTCCTTGAAATGGCCCAGCATCTCCTGGTAGTTGCGCTCGCCGTGGGCCAGGACGAAGCGGCCCTCCTCGATGGGATCGCCCGTCCAGTCCAGGGCCGTGGCCTTGCGGAGCATGGGACCGCGGCTTCCGTTGAACAGGCTGCGGATGATCCGGTGTTCCGGGTCGTAGTTCCGCGCACCGGGATCCTCGTCCATGTAGAACCCGGACCACAGGCGTACGCGGCGTTCGAATTCCTCGGCGTCCGGGTCGCAGAGGCCCAGGTCGCCGAAGACCGACATGCTCTCGCCGTTGTGCAGCCAGTCAAACATGACGGGGAACTCCTTGTAATACATCCCGTCCCGGCAGAAGGGTACGTCGACCGTCTTCGCCTCGGTGTACTGCTTGATATGGCCGTCCTGCGCCAGGTTGCTCAGGGCAAGCAGCTGTTCAGGCCCACCCATCATGTACAGCAGGGGCCAGCCGGTCAGGTTCTCGATGGCGTCGTCGGGTCCGTCGTCTCCGCCCCAGTGCGGCACGCAGCGCATGTAGCCCTGCGCGTCGAAGTAACGGCTGTAGAAATACGCGCAGGCCCGGGCCTGAGCCTTTATGGATTCCTTCTGCAGGAGCGCCCATTCGGGGGGTGGCATCGGAGTGGTTATGGATATGGAAGTCATCGGCTTAACCGTCTTTCTGTTTACTGTGGACTGTAGGAGCGTGCGCCGGTAAGAAAGACCCGCCCTACCGTTGTTGGGGGAGAATGATCACTGCTCGTTCTCGAAGATCTTCTTGATTTCCGCTGAACCCATGTGGTCAAAATCATCGGGTACGGTAAACTGGCCATCCAGAAACCCTATCCGATGCGTTACGCCTGTATCCGGATCCGGCGTGTCGACGGATATGACCTTTACGACGGGTTTTCCGGCCCGTGCAATGATAAAAGGTTCACCGTTCTCAGCGTCCCGGACGAGCCTCGACAGATGGGTCTTGGCCTCGTGCATGTTTACAATTCGCATGGTTGCGTTCCTCTGTTTCAGAATCAGGCTGAGTTTAGAGACTTAGCTTGTTTTTTCGTGGTTAAGTCAAGTCCTTCATTACAAGGTTTTTTAGTTTCGTTTATACTGATCTCAATCGAAAATAAAGCCGTCCCGCTTTCGTTGCTATCCGAATCACGATTCAGAACTCGTTCGGTTACTGCAAAGCGCATCCCATCAACAAGGACTGTAGCTTTCTCTATCTGTTTTTGGATATTCAATAGTTCGTTCAACATAGCCTTACGTCCTGATGCCGTCTTGAATCTGTCCTCCCGCTCAAGGAAGTAATGATGAGTCTCCTCCGAAAAGTCCTGTGTTTACATGATGAAGGATGAGGTATAGATTTCCTGTGTCAAGCCTATGCCGCAATGGACCGGACCGCAGAAAGGGGCCCCGGATGTTCAGGAAGAGCGATCCTTCTCGTCAGACGGACCTGTTCGGCGAATTCGAGGTGCCCATGAAGTCGTCTCGTCAGAAGCAGCTCAACGACCCGCGGGCCTGGCACAACCTGTTCTTTCTCCATGTCACCGCGCAGATCGACGAGACGCCCTACGTCGCGCTCTTCGACGAGACTGCCGGTCGTCCGAACGCGCCGGTGCGCGTGCTTTTGGCGATGATGGTCCTGAAGGAGGGTCACGGCTGGAGCGACGCTGCGCTTTACGAGCACTGCCGGTTCAACCTTCTGGTCATGCGGGCGTTGGGTCTTTCGAGCCTTTCGGACGAGGTGCCGGTGGAGTCGCCGTATAATCTGTTCAAACAGTCCCTGTACCTCCATGAGCGGGCGACGGGCGAAGATCTGATCGGGGCGACCTTCGCGCAGTTGACCAGGTCGCAGGCTGCGGCCTTCGGGGTTTTGGGCCAGCAGATCCGCATGGACAGCAAGCTGATCGGTTCGAACATCGCCGCGTGCTGCCGCTTGCAGTTGGTCCTGGGCAGCCTTCGGTCGTTCTGGTCGTCCCTGGCGGAGACGGACCGTTCCCGCGTGTCGTCGTCCGACCGGGAGGCGCTGGACGACCTGCTCGAGCGCAAGCCTCATCAGACGGTGTACCGTCTTTCGCGTTCGGAGCAGGAAGCCATGCTGGAAGACGCGGGCCGTCTGCTGCGGCGGCTTGCGCGCGCGTACAGCAGTCGGGACAGCGACCGGCACGGCCTGATCGAACGGATCCTGTCGGAGCAGTACGCCTCGGGGCCGTCCCCTGACGATCTGCGTCCGAAGCCGGCCCGGGAGGTGTCGGCCTCCTCGTTGCAGTCCCCGGAAGACGCGGACGCCGCCTACCGGAAGAAGGGCGCGCAACAGGTCAAGGGCTACCGCGTGAACCTGACCGAGACCTGCAACGATCAGGGGCCGAACCTGATCGCCGACCTGGACGTTGCGCCGGCCTCGACGCCGGACAGCGCCTTCTGTGTCCCGGCGGTGGAACGCGCGCAGGAGGTGGTCGGAACGGTCGGCGAAGTATCCATGGACGGGGCGTATCAGGACGCAGGCAACGCCGTCTGGGCCCGGGACGGGGACAAGATCTTCCACTACAGCGGTATCCAGGGCAGAAAGGGGCGTTTTTCCTACGGCCGAAGGGGCGAGGAGGTATGGGTGGAAGACGTCCAAACCGGCCAGCGGCAGCGCGCCACGGCATACAAGCCGGGACACTACACGATCGAAGTGGACGGCAGGAAACGGTACTTCACCGACCAGACCGTCGAGGCCTTCCAACGGCGCAGGCGGGTCGAAGACCTGCCCGAAGCCATAAGGCGGCGGCGCAACAACGTGGAGGCCAGCATCTTCCAACTGGTCATCCACACCAGAAACGGCAAGACGCGCTACCGGGGACAGGTTGCCCACCAGAGATGGGCAACCTGTCGCGGCCTGTGGATCAACCTGATGCGCATCAGGCATCATCTCGTCCAATCCTTGCCGGTTCCCGCCTGAGGGGCATAGAAGCCCGAAAACCGGCCTTGCGAAGACGGCGCGGACTCGGAAAAGGGCCTGGAACGAAGCGGAAAGCCCCACTACGAACCCCCAGCCGAAGTATGCGAAGCACATCCTGAACGATCGCTTACACCGCATCAGGGCGCTGGCGCATCGTCCTGACACGGTGAAAGACCCTTTTCGGACACGACTCAATGATGTATAAGAAAGTTTCGGCTTTTGTGGGCTTTAAGGAGTAAATCGGTTACCCACTGCGCATCTGGCTGTACATGATTACCCATGATTTTCAGGAGTTGTCCTATTGTTTTTCTGGCAAGCCGACTCTTGGCGGCTTGTATGTGCTTCTCTGGTGTAGCAGGTTCAAGTACATGCTTAAGCTTAACGATGAATTCACCTAGGGCTTTTTCAAAATACTGTCCGTGCTGAGCCGCCGATCCGAAACATGCAAAAACAGCATTGAGCTGTCCTTCTGTTGTTTTCAATATCTCTAAGGAGTCTTTGGAATATCCCTGCAGTCTAAACTCCTCTTCTGACAACATTTAGTTCTCCTTTGCCAACTTGGTGTCAGTGGTTAACGCGATTACTGAGTGCCTAAGCGTCGAAATGTATCGAAGATCATGAAATGACAGGAGTGGTTGCGATTGAGGGATGGTCTCGCCGGACGGACAAATCCGGTGGAGGGAGAATGTTTCTGCGGGGCTAACCTCTAAGGATTGTTCCGAAGATGATGATGTACGTGGAATCCGGCTAGGTTTCGCGACCTGCTTCATCGGGAGCAGAGACCACTTCGAGAAACTCAGCTATCACAGCTACATCATCCTCGTCGGCTTCGGTGAGAACGATAGGGTCAAACACCGAGTTGTTCGGTTTAAGTGTGATCTTGGTGTGTCGCCATGAATTTCCCTCCATCACCTTTTCGCTTTCGTACCGTTTGACGGTGTAGCGTGCCCCTGTTTCCGGGTCGATGGCGTCCCTTAGTTGGACCAGCACGGTCTTGCCCTGGCGAGTACCTTCCACCGGGGCTCGGAACAGGCAGTACGCACCGTCTGGTATGGTCGGCAACATCGACTCCCCCTCGACTTGGGCGACGAACATTCCCTGTCGTAGGCGATGGCTTGTATTGAAGGCCACCCAATCGAAATCCTGTTCTTCTACGTACTGCAAATCGCTAAAGGCACCGGCAGCAATTCTGAGCGGCACCAAGGGGACGCAGTTGACGTAACGCTCTTCAGGGTTACCTGTTACAACGCTCAACTCGGGCGGGTACACACCAAGTCCAGCAGTAGGCGATTCCTCATCCACCTTTCGAAGTTTCTGATACGTCTGAGATGAAAGCCAATCTTTGACCACCTTTTGAAACGACTGGTCGTTCATGAAGCGTACAAATATCTCCTCGTTCTGGTCCATACGCTCGACAAAGAGTTGCTGTAACGTATTCCTAAACACCAGTTCGAATTTGTTCTCCGGATTCACCGCGGCTGCTTGGCGCAGTCTTTCGTCGCTCATGGCCGCTTCGACGATCTGATCGAAGAAGAGTTGGTCCGCCTGATTGAAATCGGTACCGAAGCGTTCGTTGACAACGTCAATGAGTTGAGAGAGCGGTACCGACTCCTCATGGGCAGCACCGCTACCGACCTCGGTCGGTCCATCCAACACCCGCGATACACCTCTCGTAGGGGAAATTGAGCCCTCACTGATCTTCTGCAGGCGGTAGTACTCTAGTCGCACCTCGTCGTCAAACCGATAGACTGAACCGGTTCTACGCTTGGGCAGCTTGGCGGCCAGATGGCGAAGGAATACGTACAAGCGTTCGAGATCCGAATCCTGGTATGGGATGATTTGGCTCAGGAAACCGTAGAGATTGCGAAAACCCTGTACTTTTCCGCGCCAGAGTTCCGCTTCGTCCTCGTCGTCATTCCGAAGAGCTGCAAATCGCGACACGGCAGGGTCGAGCGCGGCGTTCATAGCTTGGTGGTCCTGAGTGTTTTGACGCTGTTTAGGCTTAAAGTAAACGTCACGGAACTGCTCAACCTCTTCACCGAGATAGATACCGGTTGCGTCGAGTTCTTCCTTGACCGCATACATACGCACCGGGTCCACTTCCTCTCCCATCTTTGCTCCTTCGTAGTAGACCTCGAACGCCTCACGGATTTCTTCCCGGTCATTTACGAAATCAAGGACGAAAGTGTCCTCCTTGTGAGGATGGATACGGTTCAGCCGGGAGAGCGTCTGGACTGCCTGAATACCGGCAAGCCGCTTGTCCACGTACATCGTGTGCAGGAGCGGTTGGTCGAAGCCGGTCTGGTATTTCTCTGCGACGAGTAGCACCTGATACTCCTGGGTCGCGAACTTCTCGGGAAGTTCCTTCTGCCGAATGCCAGAGTTCATCTTCTCTTCGGTGTACGTAACTTCCGAGAGCTTGTCGTCCCGGACTTCTCCCGAGAAGGCTACCAGAGTTTTGATCGCGTAGCCCTTTTCCTTGATGTAGCGATCAAAACCCTGCTTGTAACGTACCGCCTCAAGTCGGGATCCAGTGACTACCATCGCTTTAGCCCGGCCGCGGATTTTATGCCGAGTAACCGCTTGGAAGTGCTCGACCATCACCTCGGTCTTCTGAGCTATATTGTGCGGGTGCAGGCGCAAGAAACGCGCGAGCGCACGCGCCGCCTTCTTTCGCTTGACATTCGGATCATCGTCGCACGCTTTGAGCAGTTTGAAGTAGGTTGCGTACGTGGTGTAATTCTCGAGCACGTCGAGGATGAACTCTTCCTCTATGGCCTGCCGCATGGTGTAACGGTGAACTGGTTCCCCATTCCGACCGAATACGGCAAGGGTTTTATGTTTGGGCGTGGCTGTGAATGCGAAGAAACTCAGATTCGCCTGCCGACCGCGCTTGGCCATGCTTCGGAACAGTTCCTCCTGATCCTCGTGGCCTTCCTCCTCGGCGCGATTCCGAGCTTCCTCCTGGAGATCTTCACCCCCGAGGACCTCCTTGAGATCCGTCGCCGCCTCCCCTCCTTGGGAACTGTGCGCCTCATCAATGACGACGGCGCAGCGTCGAGTGGGAAGTACGCCTGTCCCTTCAGCACCGTGTTCCTCGGCTATCTTGAGCAACTGCCGCGAAACAAAGGGGAATTTTTGGAGCGTGGTGATGATAATAGGGACGGCGTTTTCAAGGGCCTCGGCAAGCTGTCGGGAATGCTCGTCGATCTTCTGCACGACGCCGAGCTTGTGCTCGAACTGATAAATCGTGTCTTGCAGTTGCTGATCCAGTACGACGCGATCAGTCACCACGATCACGCTGTCGAAGACACGCTCGTTTGACTCGTTGTGCAGGGAAGCAAGGCGGTGGGCGAGCCAACCGATCGTATTGCTTTTTCCACTGCCAGCCGAATGCTCAATGAGGTAGTTGTTGCCGACGCCTTCACGGCGAGCCTTCTGCACCAGCAACCGAACGGCGTAGAGCTGATGATAGCGAGGGAAAATCATCGTTTCTGCCTTCACCTTGCGACCTTGGTCGTCGCGCTTCTCTTCGGTCTGCAAGTGGATGAACCTGGCGAGTACGTCGAGTAGGCTGTCCCGGGCGAGTACTTCCTCCCAGAGATAGGCCGTACGATAGCTACGACCCGCGGGATCGTGCGGATTCCCGGCGCCGTCTTCGGATCCCTTGTCGAAGGGCAGGAAGTGAGTTGCGTTGCCGGCCAGGCGCGTGGTCATACGAACGCACTCGGTATCGACAGCGAAATGCACAAGCGTGCGGCGTTTGAACTCGAAGATCGGTTCTCGTGGATTGCGGTCTCGCCGGTACTGGTGGATCGCGTCTGCTACTGCCTGCCCGGTAAGCGGGTTTTTGAGCTCCACCGTGGCGATGGGGATACCGTTCAGACTCAGTGTTACATCGAGTGACTTTTCCGACTGAGGGGAGAAACGGAGTTGGCGAGTGATCCCGAGCCGGTTCGCTACGTAGCGGGCCTCAAGTTCCGGGTTCAGTTCGTGGGCGGCTTTGAAGAACGCTGCATAGAGTGTCCGACCGTAGCACTTGAAGCCGTGGCGGAGCGTCGCAAGCGAGCCATTGGTGTCCATCCATTTGCATAGGTCCGAGAGAATCTGCTGGCCGGTCTGGGCGCCGTGGAGTTTTTCTAATCTGGCCCATTCATGGGATTGGGTATCGCGGATGAAAGCGAGTACGGTTTCAGGGAAGATTGCCCGTTCGCGGTCGAAGCTCTCGCCAACAACGGGAACGTAGTCGTTCTGAAGCAGATGTGCTTCGATTACGGTCTCGAAGGCGGCCTCGGAGTGCTGGGAAGCGTTCATACGGACATATTCTCCAGGTGTCGATCCAGCCACCATACTACGACGCCGCAGTATGGCTGGAGCTTGCCCGATCTCGCAGCCCACTGGTTCCTTTTATTGGTGAATGTTCTTCGTGATAACCGACCTTGCTTTTTTTCATGTTCCCACCATTCGAGAATCGCGTCCAGTACTCGTTTTCGGCGTGTCATCAACAAGGCGAGGTTTAGGTTCAATACCGCTTTGAGCTGAGCGTTGAACTCGTCATCATCAGATTTGATGCTACCATCAGCAGTGTATAGAAGTCGAGTTTCGATATCATGCGAGGGATCGCCCGGATTCCATCGGAGATCTTTATCTCCCTTGTACGTGTCACAGTGTTGAAATCGCGGTGAATGTCCTTCTCCGCCTGTGCACGAACCGAGGAGGTTGCTATAGTCGAGTTGTTCACTCGGATATCGACTCTGGCAACGCCAGTGCTCGATTTTTATGGAGCGCCTGTCTACTGTAATTCGTCCCATGCAGTAACAACAGAGGCCCCTTTGCTCTCTCACCAGTGAGGTACGAAGATCGTCTTTTTCCTCGTAGTTGTCGTAACAACTGTATAACATCTTTCGATGCGCCGTGAGGCTCACGGGTTCGACACCTTTGGTGATGGTCCTCATTCCCCCTCCATAAAATCAAGTAGGGTCCGTAACCGCGTCACCTCCGGATCCTCCTCCCCCAGGCGCTCGACAAGTTGCTTTACTATATCTCGAGCTTGGTCGAATCGGTGTGCTCTGATCACCTCCGACACCTCAGACAGTAATTCCTTCACCTCAGTTGTCCGAGGGGCTGTGTCCAAGATCTCTTCTAGAACCCGACTTGAATCAACACCAAATGAGTAAGGCGGTTTATAGACATCACCGTCGGTCATGATATGGATGTATTGGTGGTGTACTTCGCCTATGACCTGTGGTGAGTGGGTTGTAGCGATAAACTGGCACAGTGGAAAGGTCCTCTTCAGGTTGTGAACGATTTGCCGCTGCCACCTTGGATGTAAATGCAAGTCAAGCTCGTCGATCAGGACGACCGCATGGCCTTCGCTCAGTGGATCATTGAATGATGGATTTGCCTGGGATAGACGTCGAGCAAGGTCGAGGACCAGGGCCAACACGCCTCGCTCGCCGTCCGACAGCTGTCCTACGTCAAGCTCAATTCTCCCTTGGTTTATCACCAGGTGAGGTGGTTTTTCATCAACCACGTTAGCCGGACGAAGGTTTCCATAAGTCGGCAGGAATCTGGCAATCGCTGATTGCAGCACTTGTAAATGTCGTTTCGCTGTACCCTGTTCTTGAGCAAGAGCCTCCTGTACTCGCATCCAGTCGGCGAATTGAGCGACGTTCATCCGTCGTGGGACAAGGGCTTCAACGTAAGCGGCTGACTTACCTCCCGCTGCCCTCGACTTGGCGGTACTAGCAGAAGAGACCACGGACCGATTGGTCGAAAAGAAGACACAGTTGGGAGCTACCTCAGTATGGCGGGTGGCGACCATGAAGTCAGCCTTTGATGGCACGAAAGAATCAGAGTCATGGACCCCGTGGGAAGCTTCAAGTTCACGAAGAAGATTGAGCGCCCGGTCACGCAACCTTACTGACTCTAGAATCTCCCGTCGAAGCTGTTTGAGGTTTTCGGCGTCATCTTCAGCGAACTCTTCCTTCCACTGGCGTCTCGTGTAACGGAACTCGCCATCGCCGATAGTCAACGATAGGTCCACATCTAGGAAGGGAAAGCCAATACGTATGTCTCGTTTGTCGAAGGACCTCACCTTGGTGCGGGATTTGCTCATCAAAGGGAGGATCCGAGATAGACAGATACACAATGCATCCAAAACAGTGCTCTTCCCCACACCGTTCACTCCGACGATCAGGTTGAATCCCGGCTGAAATCGAAACTCAGCAGTCTCAATTGAACGTATGTTGGTGAGTTTCAGCGAGGTGATTTTCATGCTACTTGCTCCATGTCGATCTGACCTGTAACTGCCGCTGAGATGAGCGCGGTTCGGCGTTCTCTGATCAGTGAAATCGTATTCTTCACATCGGCTCGAAATGTGTCGAGTGGCTCCACGGATAAATTCATACTCGCGAGGATCGCCGACTGTTCCCCAATAGGAGGAACCGGCACATGCAGGCTTGCGATTTCTTCGCATGTAAGAGCACCCTTGGTTCCTCCAGCATCATCACTGATGCTTCTAAGAAAATCATATGCGGCAAACAATGTCCATTTCAAGAACCAAGGTAGAAGACGACACTGTTTAGGATGGATGAACGCAAGATGCTGGTTTATAGTCGCATCTAATGAGAGAACAGCAGATCGTCCTCTCGTTTTCCCCTGCCCGGTAATTGCCACGAGAACACTGCCACGTTTGACCATGGGCAAGTGACATTCTTTAGTTGCTAACTCAGTCACAAACTGGTTCGCTTGGATGACTTCGGGATGATTCACGACGCTGCTGTTGAGCCAGGGAATCCTGCCCTTATTCCAATACGCAGCATTGTTGCGGCTGGGTGTAGACCCGTTCCCGACCTCTGCGAGGTGTCCGACTTTCCAGGTCTCCCAATGCGCAGGAATCTCGCCAGCCCAAGAGATACCGGAGTCGCGAAATTGGACGTTTGGGTCGAGGCCTCGGGTGACGGCGCGGGTGATGATCGCATTTCGCTTTTCGGAAAGCAGGTTCAGTAGACACGCTTTCTCATTCACCAGATCATCTAACCGCGCAGTCTCGTGGTTGAGGTATTCCGCAATGGCGCGTTGCTGCTTTTGGTTTGGTAGCTGAATGCGGAGGTTTGCAAGGAACTCTCCATTAACATGCGGGATGCCCATTCCTACCGTCTCGGCTCTCACACGATATTCCTGTGCTTTACATGCCCAAAAGAAAAACATGGGATCAACGGATTTCGGCTTAACGAGGGCAGATGTCGAAGAAACTACGCCTCGCTTGGCACGTAGAAACTCCCCGGCATTTGATCCGTCCCACAAAAGGAGGATGTCATCGTCGGAGGCTAGAAGGATATCAGGATTGATGGAGATGAGCGTCGGTTCACTTATTTCTCCTCGAAGGTACTCCATAGTGAGATATGGAATCCCTTCGGCATCGAGACCGGTCTTGCCTTCAGAAGGTGGCAGGCTTCCCTTGCAGACATCAGCCAGATATCGAAAACGTACTTCTGTCCATTTTCCTAAGGTTTCATGCGTTGCCGTGCTCACGCCGTCACCTCTCGGAACAGCCGTACGATCTTATCCTCGGCTTTTCTCAAGTCCGCGTCAATCTCCTCCAGTGGACGTGGAGGTGTGTCCTTATAAAAGTGGCGATTGAAATTTATCTCGTAGCCTACTTTGTCCTTGCTTCGGTCCATCCAAGCGTCGGGCAAATGAGGCCGCACTTCACGCGCAAAATAAGCGTCGATGTCGTCCTTAAGTGGCACGTTTTCGAAGTCACGTAATTCGGTGTCAGGCTCGTAGCCGCCCTTCCGATCAGCTTTCCTAACCGGCTCGGCGTGAGGATCCTTTTGGGTGAAGACTTCTCGGAAGAGCTTCTGTTCTGCCTTCTTCCAGCGCGCTTGGCGCTCATGCAGGAGATTGGCAATGCTCTCCCATTCCGCGTTCCAATTATACTTTGGCTTGCGTCCCAACACCTTGTCTATGGCCTGGATATCATCGAGAAGATACGGGCAGGCATCAAGGAAGCGGGCTTTGTCTTCTATGGTCATCTGGTAGCGCAACCGGAGGGGTTGTTCCACGGTCACGCGTGTGTAACCGAAGTCGTCGTTGTCGAAGAGCTTGGAGCGCTCACTGTCCTCAAAGCGGCCGTACTGACGCACGATTTCCTCAATCTGCTCTGCAGCGATGTGGCGCCGCTTGTCACCAAGGCTACGCATATTGTCTTCACTCCCACCCCCGGTCCACAAGTCGCGAGCGTCGAGGAGCTGTATTTTTCCCTGCCGGCCCTTCTCTTTGCGGTTAGTAACGATCCATATGTAGGTGCCGATGCCGGTATTGTAAAACATCTGCTCGGGCAGGGCGATGATGGCTTCAAGTTGGTCTTTCTCGACAATCCATCTGCGTATGTTGCTCTCGCCGGAGCCAGCACCGCCGGTAAAAAGCGGCGAACCGCTGAACACGATGGCCAAGCGCGAGCCGTGTTTGAGCTCGTCCGGGCGCACTGGCTCGAACTTGTGGACCATATGTTGTAGGAAAAGCAGTGAACCGTCATTCACACGCGGGAGTCCAGCGCCGAAACGGCCCTCGAATCCGAGCTTTTCATACTGACTCTGAATCTCATTCTTCTGCTTCTTCCAGTCTACACCGAAGGGCGGATTGGTGAGGAAGTAGTCGAAGGTCTCCTCCTCGAATCGATCTTCCGTAAGGCTGTCACCGAAGCGGATGCTGTCGCCACCGCCGTTATGATCAACCTGTTTCATCAACATGTCGGAGGCCGCAGTGGCAAAGGCGCGGTTGTTATAATCTTGCCCATAAACATAAAGTTGCGCAGCACTGTGGTGCTCCCGCAGATAGTTCTGGGCTTCGGCCAACATGCCGCCAGTGCCACAAGCGGGGTCAAGGAGCTTACGTACGGTGCCGGGTGTTGCGAGCAGTTCGTCGTCGCGAATAAATAGAATGCTCACCATTAGTCGGATAACCTCACGCGGCGTGAAGTGGTCACCTGCGGTCTCGTTCGCCAATTCGTTAAAGCGGCGAATGAGGTTCTCGAAGAGAAGCCCCATTTGTTGGTTCCGAACTCTATCGGGGTGGAGATCCACATCGCAGAACTTTGAGACGACCAGATAGAGTATATTTGACTCCTGCATCTTCTCGATCTCAGTTTCGAACTCAAAGTATTCGAAAATGCGGCGCACGTTGGCTGAAAAGCCTTGGATGTAGCTAACAAGATGCTGGGCGATATTATCCGTATCGCCCTTGAGCTTCTCAAAATCGAGCGGCGAGTGGTTGTGGAAGCGCAGACGGGCAGCCCTGTTCAGTCTGACATCGAGCGCGTCACCGTCGAGTCTATTGCCCCAGCGACTGTACTCAGCCAAGACTTCGGACTTGGTCGGAGCGAGCACACAGTCAAATCTCCGGAGTACGGTCATGGGCAACATGACGCGCTCGTACTGTGGCGGGCGGTAGGGACCGCGCAGCAAGTCGGCAGTCTGCCAGATTAGGTTTGCGAAATAGCTGTGGTCAGGCATGATTCAGGAGATTGTCCGTAAGGGAAGCCTGGCTAAAGTTTGTAGCAAGCACTTGGTTACCCAGTATCGTTCTTAATTCTCATTTCAAGCTACGCAGTTTGGTTCGGAAGTCGTCCAAAAATGCCTTCAATGATTTGTTTCCCCTGCCAGCACGGTACAGATCCATTACCTCAACAAGTTCAGGGGCGAATTCGGGGCCGCCAAGTGTAGCCGGATTTCCTCCGTGATGAATCGAGTCGGCAAGTATGCGCTTGTAGTGGTGACGTGCACATTTCTTGGGTCCAACCATGGGCCTGTGTCCGACCACTCTTTCGAAAGAAGGCGGATCGGCGAGGTACCAACGTTCAATGTGTGGATCCGGGCAGGCGATTACAAGGCGTTCAACCAGCGACTCAACGGTGGCTCGTTGAATGTTCTCCCGAGCTTTTGCAAACGTCGAACAATTGCCATCAATGGCGACTACAATCATGTCAGCCATTTCGGAGTTCGGATTATCTGAAACAGCAAGGCACTGGTATCGTTGAAACTCACTAATCGCTCGCCCGTGTCCTCCACGAGCTGAACGCACGCGGATCCGTACGTGCAACTGCTCTTCTTCAGCGATACGAACAACCAACGATTTGAGAAGTTCCTCATGGGCCCTGTCCTCAGCGAACAGATCGACAAAAACACGGTTACTCATCGATGAAGCCTCTCAAAAGCAGACTTTCAAATCGGCCATCGTCAGATCCGCTCTCCAGTGCATGATCAACAATCGATTCTTTGAACATAGGGCTGTTCTCGTCAAAGGGCTTGATGACCGTACTGAAACCCTCCCGGCGCACGTTAAAGAGTCCAATGTCGTGCTGGATTGGTGCTTCGCGCTTTGCTTTTAACATAGCATCTACGAACAGTGGCGAGTGTGTGGTTACGATGAGTTGTCTCTCGTTTTGCATGGTCAGCGAAAGCAGCAACTGAGAGATCAACTCGAGCCGGCGTGGATGGACGCCGTTTTCGGGCTCCTCCAATGCGACTAGCGTACCGCTCCATGGGTTTACTGAAATTGCGCATAGTGCGAGAACCCGCAGTGTTCCTTCAGAGAGGACTCGGGCCGAATAATCCACACCCGCCTGCCGGACCGACAGGTTGAGCGTACCGCGTTGCTCATCTAACCAGACGTTCAGCGCTTCAACGCTAGGAACAATTGACCTCAGCGTGCGCGATATTGCCTCAAAAAACTTCGGTTCCTGAGCTTGGAGCTTGTAAAGAAAAGGCGCTACGTATTCTCCATGGATGCCTACATCATATACGTCCGCTGGGGCAACCTCGTTGCGCATGGACATTCGTGGTTCGAAGTAATAGGTTCGCCAGTTCAGCAACTCGGCCCTTACTTGATCCAGCCACGGATATCCAGTACCACTCAGGCTCTGATCTGACAGGACGGTGTGGTTCAATCCTGCTGGCTCGGAACGCCTTGTCATCTTACCCCTGCGCCGAATACGGAACTGGCTTCCCGCCTTCTCGATGATCGGAGTTCCTTTAACGTTTCCGTTTACTCTCTGTCGAACGAGATGCTCGTCAGCGATACTAAGTTGTCCCGATCTGAAATCGATTTCCGGTTCGACGCGATAACTGTAGTGTCCCCAGGCAGTCTGAAGATCCGCCTCCAACGAGAAGCGCGCCGTTCCCTGTTGGAGTAACGACTGTAGTCCCTCCGAAGCAAAGGAGAATGCCTCGAAGGCATGTCCCCTTATTGGGAAGGGTCCACCAAGCGCGTCGAATAGTGTTCGTGAGTTACCCATCCATGAGAGCGCTTGGATAGCGTCGATGATATTACTTTTTCCTGCTCCGTTTGGACCGAAGAGCACGGCCAAACGCGGCAACTCGACCGTAACATTATCAAGCGATTTGAAGTTCTTGGCAGTTAGTCGGGTCAGCATCCACAAACTCCTGCTTCGACATCTTTATTAGCGGTGGTAGGACCGGTTGGCAACTGCTCGAATCTATGCATCAAACTTTCCTGATTCTCGTCAACTGCAACGATGTTGGTGCGAAACAAGCAAAGAGATCGCGATGAATATTGCCAATCCTTAATCTGGAACCGCACGATAGTTTAGTCAAGTGGTTCTACGCCTGTACTTTACACCTTGGAAAACCGAAAAACCAAACCGCTGATGACGATTGCCCGCTATATCGACTGTGCCACCTCACGCGGTCTAATTGCACGGAGGGCTGGAGCTGAGATCCGTTCCGCAAGTGCTAGATCGTATCGTACCTGGAGAATCATCCAACTCTGAGCGTCCGTATTGAAGTATCTGGCAAGGCGTAGAGCCGTTTCGGCAGATATACCCCGACGGCCGCGCACGATCTCGCTAATCATTGCAGGCGTTACGCCTACAGCCCTGGCCAACGCGTTAGATGACAGACCTAACGGTTCCATGAAATCGTACTTGAGCACCTCTCCTGGGTGAACTGGGTCCAATCGCGTCATAGTGGGAGTCCCCTTAATGGTAGTCGACAATCTCTATTTCGTCTGCATTTCCATGTTCGAATCGAAAACACAACCTACAACAATAACCGAAATGATCTAATTCTGAATATATCGCATATCGATAAACAACAAGCGTATACATTCTGCCTCCGTACCTTGCCTCGGGCGGTTACCCCATTGTAAGCACCGTTAACCAGTGAAGATCTTCCGATTTTCATGACAGTCAATGGGAGGTCAATAGCTCTTGACAGTGTTCTACTTGGTTTGAATAATCTCTGGATTCAAAGACTGCCATACGTCATTTGTAACATGGACATCGTACCGTTCCCGAAAGGATCCGGCATGCGCAAGAGCAAGGTCCTCTCCAAGCTTCGATCCTCCGGTTTCGCCCGGATGGCCGGTCTCGGCCACTATCTGCCTTTTTACATACGCTATGCCGCCCATTTCAAATACGACGGCCTCTGGTTCGACCTGGAACACCGCGCCATGGATGCCCGAGAGGTCCAGTCCATCCTGGCCATGTGCCAGCAGCACGACATCGACTGCATGGTGCGTCCGCCGACCCTTGAAAGGACCCGCCTGTACCGGTACCTGGAAGACGGCGCAACGGGCTTCATGATCCCGTTCATGTCCATGGCGGAAATCGCCCGCCATGTCGTCGACTGCACGAAGTTCCCGCCCCTGGGCAACCGGGGGATCGACGGCGCCGGCCTCGACGGAGATTTCGGTATCGAGGTGTGGAAAGAAGGTTCGACTTACTTCGAAGACGCCAACCGGGAGACCTTTATCGTCGGCCAGATCGAGACCGTGGAGGGCTTGCGTAACGTGGATGCCATCGCGGCCGTGGAAGGCATCGACGTGGTCTTCATCGGCCCTGCCGACCTGACGCACCGGCTGGAGACCGACCCCAACGTCAACTGGACGCTGGACGACGCCATTTCCCGGGTGTCGGACGCGGCCGAACGGCATGGCAAGGCCTGGGGTATCACGGCGGGCAGCCCTGAACGGGTCGCCCACTACCGCGGCCTGGGAGCCAGCCTCGTGCCCTGGGGCGGCGATTTCAGCCTGATGGGCGTGCTGGAGCAGTGCAGCAAGGATTTGGATGCGATACCCGGCGCATAACATGCTTTCGGGCGCGTGACAAACTTTCCGGCACACACAAAGCGATCTCGATTTGGGCTATCATTGGACGCAGGTGACTGCCAACGCCTCCTTCGCGCCCCGCGACGGGGCCGGCGCATTGGTTTTTGACGACGCCATGTGGCTGATCGGCGGCTGGAATCCGCGTGACAAGCTCCATTTCCCCAGAGTCTGCAGCAATGATGTCTGGCGGTCCACCGACGGGCGTGACTGGTCGCCGGTTAAACCCAACACTTACCTGGACGATGCCTTCGATACGAAACGGGACTGGGCGGGCAGACACACGGGCGGATACGCCGTTCACGACCGCCGCATGTGGCTGATCGGCGGCGACGCCAACCAGGGGTATCACCAGGGCGATGTCTGGTCGTCGGCCAACGGCCGGGACTGGCACCGCGTGCTCGAAGCAGCCTCCTGGGCGCCCCGCGTGCTGCACGGCGCGGCGGCCTGGATGGGCAGACTCTGGGTTTGGGGCGGCCAGACCATGCCCGGTTTCGCGGATGGGAAGGACCGATTCTACGATGACGTATGGGTCTCGGCGGACGGATCAGATTGGACGAGGCTGGCGTCGAAAAGCCCCGTGGGCGCCTCGCGGCATGGTGGGCGCCTCGCGGCATGGTGGGCGGAAGCGTCGCGCACCGTAACCGTCTCTGGATTCTCGGCGGCGGTACGTACGAAACTCCCAATACGCCCGATCGTACGTTTCATAATGACGTGTGGAGTTCGTCCGACGGCGTCCACTGGGCGTGCCACAACCGTAACGCGCCCTGGACGCCCCGGCAGTACCATGGGACCGCCGTGTTCGACGACCGGATGTGAGTGTTGGCGGGATGGAATAGCGTTAACCTGAAAGACGTCTGGTATTCGTCTGACGGGACAGACTGGCTGGAAGTGCCGGATACGCCCTGGCCGGCCCGGCACGCGGCCAGTGTCTTCGTGTACCGCGATGCGCTCTGGGTCGTCGCGGGCAGTCACATGGCGTCGGACGTGTGGAAGCTGGAACGGTTATGACGACAAATCCCCCGGTGTCCTTCCTGTCATCGGAAGAGAAGTGGCATTTCGAGCTGCAGGGTTACTTGCTGCTGCCTGGCGCCGTTCCAGACGCCGATCTCGCCGAGATGCGTCCGGTCCTGGACGGCTGGCTGACCGCGGACGAGAAGGAGCTTCCCGCTCCACTCAAGCGCGGGCGCCAGGCGCCGAACAAGACCCATATCGGCCATATCCACTACGGCCACGAGGTGTTCCAGCGGCTCAACATGAACCCGGAGATCATCCGCGTGGTGGCCGGGTTGACCTGGGGTTGTCCCCGTCTGATGCACTGCGTGTTCACCCACATGGTCAAGGGCCCGGAAGAACTGCGCTTTCACCGGGATGACGACGGCGTCAAGGTCACCCACGGATTCCGCAATCCCAACAACGATTTCCAGGTGGCGGACGGCGAGATCTACTGCAGCCACCTGGCCACGTGGGTCGCCCTGGCCGACGTCCCTCCGGGCACGGGATTCTGCCTGGTACCGGGCAGCCACAAGTCCACGATTCCCGAGCCGGAAGGTCTACCCGTCGAGCACGATCCTCCCACCTCGAGCACGATTCCTATGAAGGCGGGAGACGTGATCGTTTTTTCCACGCGCCTGCTGCACAACGCCAGTCCATGGACCCAGGACTATCCCCGCCTGAACATCTTCCAGCGGTACGTCTTCAGTTGGTTCTTCGACCTGCCCCACCTGTATCCGCTGGAAGAGCACCGCGAGAAACTGTCGGACGATATGTACGAGCTGGAGAAAATGACCCGCGACGAGAAGCAGGTCGTCAAGCGGGTACGGGAAATGCTGGCAAGCGCGTAGACGCGGGTGCGTGGACGCGGGCGCGATCACTCCTCCTGTCCGCCAACGCCCCGTGCACGACCGCGCCTCCTGTCCTTCTACGCCTCGTGCACGATCGTGTTTACCTGGTGCGCCTCGATATAATCCCGGTCGATCTCGGAGCCCAGGCCCGGGCCCTGGGGGACGGGAACGCATCCGTGCTCATCGATGTTCTCCAGCTCATCGGTGAATTCCGGCGCGTAAACGTGCGGCTTGGTCGTCTTGATGCCGGGATGCACGAGCCCCAGTTCGTAGTAGTTGCTGTTCCGGACGGAGGCCATGATATGGCGATGGGCGAGGCCGCCGCCGTGGAGTTCCATGTCCAGCCCGAGTCCCTCGGCCGCGTGGGCGATCTTCATCACGCCGGTGATGCCGCCATCCTCGTAGACTCCGGACCGCACGAAGTCCGTTCCTCCGTTGACGACGAAATCGACGTGTTGCTCCAGGCCGAAGATATGCTCGGTCTGCAGGATCGGCGTGGTGATGTGTTCCCGCAGCTTCTTGTGGCCGAATATGGACACGCCGCCGTCCTTGTAGGGATCCTCCAGCCAGAAGAACCCGGCTTCGTCGCAGGCGCGCCCCACCTTCAGCGCGTCCGCCCAGGTATTGTATTCGCAGGCGGGATCGATCATGAGGTCCATGTCGTCTCCCACCCGCTTTCCCGTGACTTTCACGTTGGCGACCTCGCGCTCGATGGGGGCGTTGCCCCAGCCGTGGATCTTGAAGGCGCGGTATCCCAGGTCCCGGCACTGTTCGGCGAAGTCCGCGAAGGCCTCGGGCGTGTGCAGTCCACCGTTTTCGTCGCCGTGATACGTGCTCGCGTAAGCCGGAAGGGAAGTCCTGTAACCGCCCAGCAACTGGTAGACGGGCGCGTTGTAGTACTTGCCCGCGAAGTCCCACAACGCCACGTCCACCGCGCCGATCTGGGTTCGGTCGGTGTGCCGCAGGCCGCGCTTCAGATCGTTGTAGATCTTCTCCCGCTCGAAGGGATTGCTGCCCAGCAGGTATTGGACCGCCGCGCCCGACGGCGAGGGGCCGCCCAGGTATTCGCCGACGATGCCCAGGTTGGTGTGTATCCGCAACAGGCCGCCGCCGAGTTTGCGACGGGCGCCTTTCTCGTACACCAGGTTGAATCCGTTGTAGTCTACGCCCATGTTTTCGACGGTGTACTGAAAAACAACGGTCTCGATTTTGATGATTTCCGGGGTCATAGCCGGCAGCCTCCCTCGGGATGGATTACTGGGTCGGAAAAAGGTTTCGGGTTTGGTTTCATGGGGGCGGATTCCGGTTCATCCTTCTTTTCATCCGGTCTTCTTTCATCCAGTGCGTTTTTCGGCCAGGCCCAGTCCTCCATCCTTCTTTAATACGAAACGTACTATCGATAGGTTTGCTGGTGATCCACGCTTCTACTTCCCCGCGTCTTCCGCGCATCCCACTTCCTTTTCGGTTCTTTTACCCTTCTTTCCGTCCAGCTTTCTCATTTCGTCCGGTCTTCTCTTTTCTGTTTTCATCCGGATTGAATTAGTATTTTAAGCAACAGTAATTAAAATACTATTATTAAATAATATAGTTCTAAACGTACTAAAATATATCGCAGTGTTAAAATACACGACCATACACTGCGGATATGGGCGTGATTCGTATTCACCGCACCTTCCTGATGTCCCGAATGGTCCCATAGGGCACCCCGGTTATCCCCACTATCTCTAAGGCGCGGCGCTCCGTCTCCGCCACCTCGTCTTTCACGTCGTCTGGATAGTATACCTCTCCGGCCCGTACGGTAAGATGCGGGGTGATCATGCTGGACCCGGTTTCCTGCCGGCCGTGAGCGTCGGTAAAGGTATAGTGGCCCTTTTCCACGTTGAATACGGCGATATCGGCGATGCTTCCTTCCTTCAGCGTTCCGATATCATGCGGTCGTTTCAGGATACCTGCGGGATTGATGGTCGTCTGGCGGACGATCTCCTCGAAATCCAGCCCCATGTTCAGCAGTTTCGACGCCGTTTCGGGAAGGCTGTACACCGGCGACCTCAGGCTGTAGACGTGGAGATCCGTACTGATCACGTCGGACAGGAAACCCAGTTCCATCGCCCGTTTCGCGATCCCGTAGTGAAAGCTCCCGGCGCCGTGGCCCAGGTCGAAGAACACGCCGCGCTCTCTTGCGTCGTATACCTCGGAAATCACCTGGTCGTCATCGCCGAGGATATGGTCTCCCTTGCCCTGGTAGCAGTGGGTCACGACATCGCCCGGGCGCAGCAGCTCCAGAATACTCGGCAGGGCGACGCCCTTGTCGATATGGACCATGACCCGGGTGTCCGCCATCTCGGCGGCTTCGATGGCCCGCCGGAGCGGTTCCACGCCGTGGCTTCCTACCTGGAAGGCCCCCTGCCGGACCTTGACCCCGACGCAGTGTTTTGGCCACATAGAAATGACCCGGGCCGTACGCTCGGGGTCGGCGTTTTTAATGTCCTCCATCTCGCCGCGCATGGAATTCAGGAGCCCGATGCTGCTGATATGGACGAAAGTGAGCACTTCGGTCCGGGACGGTTCGATAATGTACTCGAGAAAACCGCGCAGGTTGGTCCAACCGGGGCTTCCGGCGTCTACGATGGTCGTCACGCCGGTCGCCAGGCAGAGGGCGTCGGCCTTGATGCCGAAGGTCGTGGCGCCGGCGTATACGTGGGCGTGCAGATCGATCCAGCCGGGGGTAAGAAACTTGCCCGATACGTCGATGGTCGTACGCGCGCCGGCTTCAATATGATCGGAAACGGCCGCGATTTTGCCATTTATGATCCCGACGTCGCCTTTTTCGTTCTTCTGTTGGGAGGG
The DNA here is from genome assembly GCA_965207085.1 of bacterium. GTDB lineage: Bacteria > JAAXHH01 > JAAXHH01 > JAAXHH01 > JAAXHH01 > JAAXHH01. Next base: position 2,945,819 of record CBDBLQ010000002.1, read on the forward strand.
ATCGACGATCGTCGCACCCGACAGCACCAGGTCGAAAGCCATGAAAACCCTCCGAAATCGGTTTCAACAGGACGCTTTGATCCCGCAGTCCTTCAGTTCCCTGGGTATTGACTTTTGCAAAGTATAATCATATCGTTTTGTTGCATCAATGGACTTAACCTGGTCCCGCCACCTTGAGGATGCATGTCATGGCGAACAGTCTGACCGATCACCAGAAAAACCAGTATCTTGAAGACGGTTTCCTGCCGGTCGAAAGGTTGTTCGACCCCGCTTCGCTCGATCCCTTGATCGTGGAGCTGAACGAGACCGTCGATACCTGGGCGGAGCGTTACCACGCGGATGGGAGGTTGCCGGAACGGTTTGCGGACGCGCCCTTTGAACGGCGGTTATACCGGATCCACGAAGCCATGGACGGCCAGTGCGGCGAATTGCTCGAGGCCGTGCTGGGAAAACGGAAGACCGCGGGCATGTTTCACGTCATGACCCTCCCCGAGATCCTGGACGTAGTCGAATCCCTCATCGGCCCGGAGATCCTCGTCCATCCCCAGTTCAACTCGCGGGCCAAGCTTCCGGACAGGACGTCGGTCGTGGACTGGCACCAGGACATCGGGTTCCTGGACCCGGACGTGATGCAGACATTCATGGTCAATTTCTGGCTGCCGCTGGTGGATACGGACGAACGCAACGGCTGCCTGGAGGTCATTCGCGGCAGTCACCGCAGTGAACGCCTCCCCTTCGAGGATTCACCCGAGCGCATCGTTCCTGGCGCCATGCCCGCCGGCGAGCGGGTATCCTGTCCCATCCCCAGGGGCGGCGTACTCCTGCTGCAGCACACCACGGTGCACCGTTCCGCACCGAATTTCTCGGATCACATACGATGGAGCCTTGATATCCGGTACAGCGACTGGCGTAAGCCCACGGGAAGGGACCATGTTCCGGGCTTTATCGCCCGCAGCCGGTCGCATCCGGAGAAGGTCGCCACGGGACACGAGGCCTGGCAACGTTTGTTCGAACCGGCATGAAGCGGAATGCCTTGATCCGGTGGAGCATGCCGTTATTTTATTACCGATATCCCCGGCAATACAGATGAATCTTTCACCAGCGAAAGTCGGCTTGTAAATGAACACGAATGTTTCGGATCGCCAGTCGGGGATCCGCTACGAGGCGGACGAACGCCCGCCGATACTCCTGACGATCGGGCTCGGACTCCAGATTGCCCTGCTTACGGTCGGGGGCGTGGTCCTGACCGTGGCCATCGTGAGCCGGGCCGGGGGCGCGAGCGAATCCTTCCTGACCTGGGGGGTGTTTGCCGCGGCCGCGATCAGCGGCACGACCACGATCATCCAGGCCATGCGGGTCGGCCGCATCGGCGCGGGCTACGTACTCATGATGGGCACGTCGGGCAGCTTTATCGCGGTCTGCATTGGCGCGCTCGCGCAAGGCGGCCCCGCGCTGATGGCCACGCTCATCATCATCTCCTCCCTATTCCAGTTTCTGCTGTCCGCCCGCCTTTCCCTGCTTCGAAGAATACTGACGCCGGCGGTCTCCGGGACGGTCATCATGCTGATTTCGGTCACCGTGATGCCCATCGCGTTTAACATGCTGAACCGGGTACCCGAAGGCATGCCCTCCTCCTCTGCGGCAGCCGCGGCCGTGGTCACCGTGCTGGTCACCCTCGGCATCGCATTGAAGGCAAAGTCGTCGCTGCGCCTCTGGGCGCCCGTGATCGGCGTCGCCGCGGGGTCCATCGTGGGCGGATATCTCGGTTTGTACGATGCCAGTCGGGTAGCCGCCGCTTCCTGGCTGGGTCTACCGGACGGAAGTTGGCCGGGCATCGATGTCTCTTTCGGTCCCACCTTCTGGGCGTTGCTTCCCGCCTTCATGTTCGTAACGCTGGTCGGCGCCGTGGAAACGATCGGCGACTCGGTCGCGATTCAGCGCGTTTCGTGGCGCAGGCCCCGTGCAGTGGACTACCGGGCCGTTCAGGGTGCAGTGGCCGCGGACGGCCTGGGCAACCTCCTGTCCGGTCTTATGGGCACGGTGCCCAATACGACCTATTCCACGAGTATCGCGGTGACCGAGTTGACTGGCGTGGCTTCCCGCATGATCGGGGTGGTCGTGGGTCTGGCCTTTGTCCTGGTCGCGTTTATCCCGAAGTTCCTGGCGGTAGTCCTCGCCATACCGGACCCCGTTGCCGGCGGCTTTCTGATCGTGTTGCTCTCCATGCTGTTCGTCATTGGCATGAAGCTGGTTCTGCAGGACGGGATCGACTACCGGAAGGGGCTGGTCGTCGGGGTGGGTTTCTGGATCGGAGTAGGTTTTCAGAATGACGCGATCTTCCCCGCGCTGGTCTCCGACTTCGCGGGCGGACTCCTTCGGAACGGCATGACGGCCGGCGGGCTGGCCGCGATGCTCATGACGCTTTTTCTGGAGATCACCTCCCCCCGTCGTCACCGGATGGAGTCGGACTTCGATCTTGCGGCGCTGCCGAAGATCCGGGAGTTTCTTGAAGGATTCGCCACCCGCCAGGGATGGGACAAGGGGACGGCGGACCGGCTCATGGCCGCGAGCGAAGAAACGCTGTTGACGCTGATTCCGCGGGAAGGTGAAAACAGTCAGCCCCGGCGGCTGCTCCTGGTCGCGCACCGGGAGGGCGAAAGCGCGATCCTCGAACTGGTCGCGGCGACCGGCGAGGGGAACCTGCAGGACAGGATCGAGCTGCTCGGTGACGAAAGAGCGGTAGAGACGCCGGAGGAACTGGAAGTTTCACTCCGTCTCTTGAGGCACTACGCTTCGTCGGTTCACCACCAGCAGTACCACGATACCGACATCATCACTCTTCAGGTGGACGTGCGGCCGCCGCTGGCCGGCGCATCGTAAGCCGAAGCGCCGCTTCCGCTAGGCAGATCGTGCGACATCCGGTGCCGTCCCCGCCCCCGCCACGATCATCTCGGGCTCAGTGGACTTGAACGGACTGCCTTTCGAAGACCGGCAGTGCGTGGAAGCGTAGTGGTACTGGAGCGCCCTTCGGCGGCGGTCGGACGTATTCGGCGGCGTGTAGTGGTAGGTCTCGCCGTGGAACACGAGGGCGTCCCCTGACTTCATGACACAGGCCACCGCGTCATCCGCCGTGGGGGCCGAGGACAACCCGTAATCGTCTGCCACACCTCCGTGGTCTCCGATCCCCGCGCGGTGCGACCCCGGAATGACGTGCATGCATCCGTTTTTTTCGTCGGCGTCGTCCAGCGCGATCCAGAATCCGAATACATCGTTGGGTTCCAGGCGGAAGTAGGCGTTGTCCTGATGCCAGACCTTCTGGCCTCCGAACCGGGGCGGCTTCATCAGCAGCATGCTCTGAAACAGGGAAACGTCCGTTCCGATCAGTTCGACGGCGATCCCCACCATCCTGGGATGTAGGGCCAGGGCGTGGAACAGCTCGCTGTGGCGGGTCATCCGGAACAGTTTCCTCACGCCCAGTTCCGTGGATTCGGGCGTTACCGTACCGCGGCGTACGGCCGGCTCAATCTGCACCAGTTCCTCCGGAACGTCCGGATACCGGTCCACGATCGCCGTAATCTCGCGCCGGATGGATTCGACTTCGTCCGGGGACAGGAACGCCTCCGCGATGAAGTAACCGTCCCGCTTGAAGGCGATTTTCTGCGCTGCCGACATCAGCGTCTCCGTGGTCATTTTCGGTCCCTCCAGTTGAAGACGACGCCCATCATGTTCTTCTCACGCCTGTAAATCATCTCGTAGGCTTCATTGATTTGGAAATAATGCATCCGGTGGGTAATCAGGCGCTTCGGTTCCAGCTTGCCCTCGCGCATCAGGTCCAGCGTGAAGCGGCACATCGTGGACCATTCCCTCCGGTTGCCCCGTTCGGGGGGGAACAGATAGCCGGCCCGCCCGTTGACCGCGATCAGGGAGATCCCCTTGGCATAGAACCACTCCATGTCCAGGGGGTTGAAATCGAGCGGCGGTTCGCCCCGCCCCGGCAGGGCCACGATGCCGACCCGCCCGTTGTCGCGCACGATCTGGCAGGATGTCCGCAGCGCGGGCCAGGGATTGGCCGTGAGTATGACCAGGTCGACGCCCTCGCCGTGGGTGAAGTCATCCAGTTTTTCGGCGAGATCGGGATCGTCGTACAGAAAGGCCGTGTCCGCCCCCATGCGCTCGGCCATTTCCATGCGCACCGGGCTGTTCGCGATACCGATCGTCCGCGCGCCGAGGCAGGGACCGAGTCCCACGGCGCCGAGTCCGAGGACGCCCAGTCCCACGACCGCCACGTTCTCGCCGGGCTGGAACTGCGCCTTGTAGTAGCACATGGCGCTGAGCGTGTACAGGTGGCCGTATACCGCGTCCTCGTCGTGTACGCCGTCGGGTACTTTGACGAACATTTCATCGTCCTTCGCGATGAACTCGGACTGGTGGGGATACCGGGAGATGACCCGGTCGCCCACGGCGAAATCCTCGACGGCGTCTCCCACGCCGCGGATTACGCCCAGGTTGCTGTCGCCGACCCAGCGCGGAAAATCCGGTGCTCCGGGCACCTGCTCCGCGCCTTCGTAGTTACCTCGGTCCGTCCCGATCTTGAGCGCCGATATGACGGTCTCGACCCAGAGGTCGTGGGGACCCAGGCTGTCCGTGTCCAGAGGATGGTCTTCGATGCGCAGGTCTCTCGGGCCGTAGAGCATGGCGATTTTCATAGAATACGCTCCGGTTCTCGTTGGTGCCTGGTCCGGTCGTCTGCCGGCGCCCGGCATCGTCGCGTCCGCGTGAACGCCGCGTCCTAAAATCCGATCAGGCCGACAGGGCGGAAAGGCAGCGGTCGTAGACTTCGAATCGCTCTCCTTCCGCTTCCTGCGGATCCACCAGCTTGAGCCACAAAGCGCTGCCGGGCTTTGCCGAGCTGTAGGACCGGTGGCTGCCGATCACCGAGGGATCATCTCCGTGCCAGGCGATTTCCCCCTCCTGCATGTAGATGAATTCTCCGCGGTAGCGGTCCACGATGTCCTTCTGGTGATCGCGGTAGAACAGGCCCTGTTCGCAGGCCGTGCGCCGCAGCCGGTGTAACAGTTCGGGCGCTTCGTCGATATCCGAGTCGAATTGCGCCACCGGGGCCCGCACATCGCAATCGAAATCGATTTCGTCCAGGTCTACCGTGCCGAAACCTCGCTCGGCAGCCACCAGGAGGTGGTTCCGATCCCTTCGAAACGGCGGCGTCGGCCAGTCCGACGCAGGATCGTGCCCCATCAGGTGTGCGCCGCAGGCGTCCGTAGCCGTGATCTGGTCGCCGGCGATCAGCACGTCGCCCACGCGCCCTTCACCGCCCCATTCCCTACCTTTCTGTCCCACGAGTCCGTCGATGATGTTCAGACAGGGGTTCGTGATCATGGCCAGGTCCGGAAGCACGTATGAGAGCCTGATCGCATGATGGAAATACGTTCGGACCCGCCCCCGGGGAGGTACGATGGGCGGAAGCCCGAAGAGATTCTTCATGCACAGCGTGATGCCCATGAACGAGTGATTCTTCATTTTCGCCACGGAAATCACTTCATCCGCGTCCTCGAACACGCCGCTCAGGACGTACCGGTCGAACATGTTCCCGCCGCCCGGCACCTCGTACACCGCCCAGGGCGGCCGGTTCGAGTCGTCGTACTTGACGTCGAATTCGCGGAGGTGATGAACGTAGTTGAACTCGTCCGGCGTGAGTTTGTCCGTTGCGTAGGGATTGGTGTCCGTGGCGTAGATCTCCGCGTCGGTATGTTCCCTGAGCGATTGCAGCACGGCCCTGCAAACCGCGTCGTCCACCAACTCCTGCCGGCGTCCCTTGAACCGGACGACGTTGTCCATGGGCTTCATCATGTTGAACTTGATGACGATTTTTCGGGCTTTCTCGATGCGCGCCCAGGACTCCGCAAGCGGATCGGTGATGCGCTTGAGTGTTTCGTAGACGCCTTCGTATGGCGTCCGATGGTCGCAGGACGCCGCGCGAACGGTGTATTGCTTCTCCGACATATCGCGGTCTCCAGATGTTGCGGAATGCGAGGGATTTCAAGTCAAGTTGCAATATACATCCACCGGAAACGGCGACAAGAGTAAAGGGCCGGTGGGGCCCGGTCGATCCCGAGTGCGGCCCGACCCGGCCCGGCGCGGCCAGTCGGCGTACTGTGCGGCCCGATCCGGCCCGGCCCGGGTGATACCAATCACGGCATCGCTGAATGCACTCAAAATGAAAGGCGCGGGCATTTTGGGTTGTATATTAAATTTCGATGGGGCATATTGAAGACCCCTTTGTCCTGTGCTTCCCACTCGGGGAAACCGAATCGCCATCTGGAACGCGGTGCGCCTGCAGAAGATAGACCGGCCTGGCCTGGCCCGGCCATGCTGACCGGGCGCCGCGGCCAACAGGAAGGTGTACACGGAATTGAATGCGCTTCGGAAATTCGTACGGTTCGTGGACGGGTTGAACGAACGTGTCGGCACGGTCGTTTCCTGGTTTACGACCCTGCTCGTCCTGACCGTCTGTCTCGACGTGTTCACCCGGTATTTCCTGCGCCGGAGCAGCGTGGCGGTGCAGGAACTGGAGTGGCACTTCTTCGCGGTAATCTTCCTGCTCGCCTCTGCGTGGGCCCTCAAACACAACAAGCACGTCCGCGTGGACGTGCTGTATATGAACTTCAAGCCCCGAAACCAGGCCCTGGTCAATCTCATCGGCAGCCTGCTGTTTCTGCTTCCCTTCGCGGTGATCGCGATCTGGAGCTCCCAGAATTTCGTCCTGAATTCCTTCCGGATCGGCGAGGTATCACCGGATCCGGGCGGCCTGCCCGCCCGCTACATCCTGAAGGCCATGATCCCCCTCGGGTTTTCGCTCATACTCCTCCAGGGACTGGCCCTGGCGGCACGCTCACTGGACCGGTTCATCCACGGAGGAGAAGATCCCATGGGCGAGCAGGATGAGTCGCCCCCGAGAGGGCTTTCGGCCCGGGAGGACGCGGTTTGACCGAAGCGATGCCCCTCGTCCTGTTCCTAGCCCTCTTCCTGCTGCTCCTGATGGGGTACCCGGTCGCCTTCACCCTGGGCGGCGTGTCCGTACTCCTCGGGCTGATGACCTTCGGCGCGGATTTCTTCAACCTGCTGCCCCTGCGCATCTGGGGCGTCATGACGAATTACGTCCTGCTCGCCGTGCCCCTGTTCGTCTACATGGGCGTCATGCTGGAGAAATCGGGCCTGGCCGAGGACATGCTGGAGACCATGGCCCTGCTTTTCGGCCAGCTGCGGGGTGGACTGGCAGTGGCGGTGGTGATCGTAGGGGCCTTGCTGGGCGCTTCCACCGGCATCGTGGGGGCGACGGTCGTGACCATGGGCCTGCTCAGCCTCCCCACGATGCTCAGGCGGGGCTACAGTCCCCAGGTGGCCACGGGCACGATCGCCGCGTCGGGGACGCTCGGGCAGATCATTCCGCCCAGTGTGGTGCTCGTGCTGCTCGGGAGCATCCTCAACGTGTCGGTCGGCGACATGTTCATCGGCGCGGTCATACCGGGTGCGATTCTCGTGGGCATGTACCTGGTCTGGATCTCCATTGTCGCCGTATTCAAACCCACCGAAGCCCCGGCCATGCCCGCCGAGGAACTGGCCGCGTTCCGGGAAAGCGGCATGTTCCGGAAGATCATTCGGGCCTTCCTGCTTCCCCTGGGCCTGATGACCGTCGTGCTGGGTTCCATCTTCGCGGGCATCACCTCGCCGACGGAAGCGGCGGCCGTGGGCGCGCTGGGCGCGACCCTGCTCACCGTGTTCCAGGGCAAGTTCTCCTATGATACGCTGAAGGAGGTCATGAAGGAGTGCACACACATCACGTGCATGGTCTTCTTCGTGCTGGTGGGCGCCGAGGCCTTCGGACTGGTGTTCCGGGGCATGAAGGGCGACGCGTACATGACCAGCCTGATCATGGACGCCAACCTGAGTACCTACGCTTTCCTGGCACTGGTCCTGGTCATGATCTTCATCGCCGGCTTCTTCATAGATTTCATCCAGATCACCTACATCATCGTACCGGTCGTCACGCCCATCTTCATCGCCTTCGGTGTAGACCTGCTGTGGCTCGGTATCCTGATCGCGGTGAACCTGCAGACTTCCTTCCTCACGCCGCCCTTCGGGTTCTCCCTGTTCTATCTGAAAGGCGTGGCCCCGCCCGAAGTGCAGACCCGGCATATCTACAAGGGTATTCTGCCCTTTATCGCGATCCAGCTCATCTGCCTGAGCTTGCTGGTCTACACCCCGCTCCTCGCCACGTGGCTGCCGAGTCTGCGCTAGGCGTCAGTAACCGATCGCACAACCGTCTTTCCGGGGTTCCGACGCCCCGTGCAGCATGCCGGATTCCGGGTCGATGCGGATCGCCTGGTAGCCGCCGTACCCGTGGGAAGAACGGGATATCCGGTGGCCCATCTCCTCTAAGCGCCGGAAGACGCCTTCTTCGATGCCTTCTTCCACGTTGACCCAGCCCCCTCCGGCCTCCATGGGGGCGCCCGTGGGTTCGGCCGAACCGAAGTGCTGGAACCGCGTCGCGTCGCCCGCCTCCTGCACGTCCATGCCGAAATCGATCATGCCGCAGAGGACCTGGACGTGGCCCTGCGGCTGCATGGCGCCGCCCATCAGGCCGAAAGTGAGCCAGGGCTTCCCGTCCCGGGTCACCATGGCGGGGATGATGGTGTGAAAGGGACGCTTGTGGGGCGCCAGGGCGTTGCGGTGCGTGGAATCCAGCGAGAAGAGCTGCCCCCGGTTCTGGATCGGAAATCCCGTGCGCTCCGGCACGATGCCCGATCCGAAACCCCGGAAGATGCTCTGGATGAACGAAACGGCGTTGCGGTCCTCGTCGACGACAGTCATGTATGCCGTGTCCCCGTGCTGCAGGATGGGATCGCCGGCCGGCACGTCGACCGCCGCCCTGCGGGGATCGATACGTGCGCGCTGCCGGTCGGCGTAGTCCTTTGACAGCAGCGCTTCCACGGGTACGTCGGCGAAGGCGGGATCGGCGTAAAACACGGCGCGGTCGGCGTAGGCGAGTTTCTTGGCTTCGATCTGCAGGTGCAGCGTTTCGGCCGACAGGCAACCCGTTTCGGCGAGATCGTAGCCTTCCAGGATGTTCAGCATCTGCAGGGCGGCGATGCCCTGCCCGCTAGGGGGCAGTTCCCAGACCGTTTGGCCCCGGTAGTCGACACCGACGGGATCGTCCCAGGTCGACGCGTGGTCCCGGAAATCCTCGGGGCTGAACAGTCCGCCGATGTCCCGGGAACAGGTCACGACGGCATCGGCGATTTCGCCTTTGTAGAACGCGTCGCGTCCACCCTCGGCCAGGATGCGGTAGGAACGGGCCAGGTCGGGGTTCCGGAACACCGCACCGGGTTCGGGCGCTTTCCCTCCGGGCAGATAGACGCGGACGGACTCGGACCACGGCTTCAGCAGCGGCGTGGACCCCGCCCAGTCACGCGCGATGATGTCCGATACGGGGAACCCATTCTCCGCGTAGAAGATGGCAGGTTCCAGCACCTGTGACATGGACAGGGTGCCGAAGCGATCCAGGAGACAGGACCAACCGTCGACGCAACCCGGCACGGACCAGTTGAGCGGACCGGTACCCGGCACGTAGTCGTGTCCCAGACCGGCGTAATGGTCGATCGTGGCCGCATAAGGCGCCCTTCCGCTCGCGTTGAGGCCGGTCAGCTCGCCGCTTTCCGCCTCCCAGACGATGGCGAACAGGTCGCCGCCGATGCCGCAGGACATGGGTTCCACCACGCCGAGTACCGCGTTGACGGCGATGGCGGCGTCAATGGCGTTGCCGCCGGATTTCAGTATTTCGATGCCGGCCTGCGCGGCCAGCGGCTGGCTCGTGGCCACCATGCCCCGGGGCGCCATGACGACCGAGCGCCGCGAGCCGCGGTAGGTGTGGGGATCGTATCGCATGGTCTGCGTTTATACTCCGGTCGGATGATGATCAACGGTAGAATGTCTCGGCATCGTGCCGGGGCAGGTAGCCGATCTCTTCCTTTGGCGTCTGTATGTCGAATATGTTGTACTTGTTGTCCGATATGACGAAATAGTGCCGGGCGGGAGGCAGCTTGCCGGCAACATGGGCCGTGTACGCGGCGTGGACCATGGCCGCCGCGTCCTGCTGGTGGCACCAGACGGCGAAATAGCCGCGCTCCTCCGCGATGGGCGTGTTGCGTGGGTTCACGCCGCCCCAGCGCGTTGCTACCGCGCCGCAGCCCCGGGCGGCCGCCCGTTCCACCCAGGCCTCGACATAGGCCTTTTCGTGGCCGTAGTCGTTGACCGGGCAGGCGGGCAGGTGTGCGGAGATCGGCTCAGGCCATTCCTGGATCGAATCGAACCTCCGTTCCGCGATCAACGCGTACGCGCCCGACTCGAAAAAGCGATAGGCGTCGTCCACCGCGTGCACGGAACTCGAAGCCACGATCATCGGCCGTTGGTCCGGACCGCCCGGACCGCCCCGACCTCCCGGTCCGCTCGGACGGTCCAGGTCCAGCACCGATTCGAACACCAGGTCCGTCATCGCGTTCATGGCGGCGAGATCGCCCTGCCGGGCCAGGTGGACGACGAGATCGTATCCGGGCAGCATGGCCCTGAATCGATCCGGTTCTTCGACGATGTTCATATCGACGAACCGGCCCTGGGCGCGGCCCTCGGCCCGGTCGGGCGCTCCGGGCAGGTCGATGGAACAGAAGCGGTATCTCCCGTCCATCCCCGGCAAATACGTCCTGAGTCCGGACCCGATCGTCCCCCTGCCCCCGATAAGCAGCGTGTTAAACGCCATTCGGCTTCCCTTCAATAGGCTTCAAGATAAAGCGATTTGATTTCCTCGGCCGTGGGAACGCGCGGATTGTTCTGCGGGCTCCCCGAAGCGAGGGCGTCGCCGGCCATCTTGTCCAGTGCGCCGGTCAGGGCCGTTGTAGAGATTCCGCAGTCTCTCAAACCGGGTATTTCGACGGCATCATTGAGTTTCTGCAGGCCATCGATGAGCCGATCGCAGGCGCGGCACGTATCGTCTTCTTCACGCGCCCAACCGAGCTTCCGGGCCAGTACCGCGTATCGATCAGGCGCCGCTGGAACGCTGAACCGGGTGACGGCCGGCAGCAGCACGGAATTGCTGAGGCCGTGGGGCAGATGGAAGACCGCGCCGAGGGGCCTGCTCATGCCGTGCACGAGGCAGACGGAGCTGTTGGCGAAGGCCATGCCGCCCAGGGAGGCGGCCTCCATCATACCTCTGCGGGCCTCGTGGTCGCCGGGATGCTTCCAGGCCCGCACCAGGTGCCTGCCGACGAGGTCGACGCAGGCAAGGGCGAGGGCGTCCGTAATCACGCCTTTCTTGCGCGATACATACGCTTCGATGCCGTGGGTCAGTGTGTCCACGCCGACGTTGGCCGTCAGCGGACGGGGCATGGACAGGGTCAGCGTGTAGTCGACGAAGGCGGCCGCAGGCAGCAGGTGAGCATCCAGCATCATCATCTTCACGTTGCGCTGCGTATCCGTTATGACCGTTACCCGGGTCATTTCGCTGCCCGTTCCGGCCGTTGTGGGAACGGCGAACAGCGGCACGCCGGGCCGGGGTATACGGTGATAACCAGCGTATTCGGACAGGGGGCCGTCGTTGGCGGCCATGACCGCGATGCCCTTCCCCGCGTCGATGCTGCTGCCGCCGCCGACCGCAATGACGCCGTCGCAATCATTTTCGCTGAACAGGGCAAGCCCTTCCTCGACGTTCACGTCCGTGGGCTCGGGGGTCACTTCGCCGTAGACACAGGCCTCGATGCCCGCCTGGCGGCACCGGTCCACCATGCGGGCGGGCAGACCCTGTTCGACGAGGTAGGGATCGGAGACCACCAGCACGTTTTTCAGCCCGGCGCGGACGGCCTGGGGGGCCGCTTCGTCGAATGCGCCCGCCCCACTTAAGATGATGGAAGGGATATTGATCTGCACGGGACCGTTCACCGTCAGGTCACTCCCTTGATGACGGCGCTGTACTGCCGGAATGAACCGGACTGCACGACCTTGCGCAGCGCGTGCACGGCCGTGTGCAGTTCTTCGTAGGTCGTGTAAAGCGGAGCGATGCCCAGCCGGATGTTGTCAGGCATGCGGAAATCGGAAATCACCTGTTCTTCCTCCCGGATCGCCTGGTCGATGCGGTATCCCTCGGCATGGCCGAAGGAGACGTGCGACCCCCGGCGTGCGCCGTCCCGGGGTGAATTCAGCGTGAATCCGAGGGGCGCCAGTTCAGACGCCCAGAGTTCGACCAGGTACTCGGACTGGCTCAGCGACTTGGCGCGTATGGGATCCACGCCGGCTTCGAGCGCGAGGTCCACGCCGGGTTCGATCATGGCCAGGGAAAGGACGGACGGCGTGCCCGTGAGATATCGGTCGATGCCTGACGCCGGTTCGAATTCGGTATCGAAATAGAACTGCTTCCGGTGACCGAACCAGCCTGAGATCGGATTGGCCAGCCTGGCCTGCAGGTCTTCGCGGACGTAAAGGAACGCCGGAGCGCCCGGTCCGCCGTTCAGGTACTTGTACGTGGAACCCACCGCCAGGTCGATGCCCAGGTCGTGACAGGCCATGGGCACGACCCCGGCGGAATGACTCAGGTCCCACAGGATCATGGCGTCCCGGCCGTGGGCGATCTCGGTGATCCGCGCCATGTCGTACATGTAACTGGACTTGTACATGACATGGGAGAGAAGCACCAGGGCCGTATCGTCGTCGATGGTCCGGTCCAGGGCCTCCTCGGATACGGCAAAGCCGTTGTCCACGGGGAGTACGACCAGTTCGTACCCGGGATCGAGCATGTCCGCCGCGGCCTTCAGGATATAGATGTCGGACGGGAAATTCACGCTGTCGGTTACGATGCGTCGCCTCCCGGGCCGCTCCTTCAGCGCACCGGCAATCAGCTTGAACAGGTTGACCGACGTCGAGTCGGCGATGATCAACTCGTCGAATCGGGCGCCGATCAGGCCGGCGAGCTTGCCGCCGATTCGCCTCGAAAGCCCCATCCATTCGTCATTCCAGGCCCGTATGAGCCGGTTTCCCCATTGTTGCCGGATCAGCCGGTCCATCAGGGGGATGGCGTCCTTCGGAACCCGTCCGAGGGAATTGCCGTCCAGGTATATCAGGCCGGGGTCGTCGATCAGAAAGCGATCCCGAAACTCGCCCAGTTCATCGCGGCGGTCCAGTTTTCGCGCGTACTCGAGCGACGTGTCGAAATCCAAACACCTACCTCCACAGGCCGTGGTGTCGCGGGGATGCGGCTGAATGGTCGGAGAAAAAGGAAAACCGGAATGTATACGGAGGGGGAGATCGGGACAAGTGGAATGTCAACGCCCTGTCGCGCGGTCCGTGCGCACCGGCCGGCCCGCCTGGCCCACACTCATTGCCATGTCTCCTGGCAGATGCTCACCGTCTGGCCCGTTCGCCCTGCTCCAGGGAACGCGGCTGGGTGCCGAAGATGTTCAGGTCGACGAAGGCCATCGCCCGGGCCAGCGTTTCGCGACCGCGAACCAGCAGGGACTGGGTATATGGGGTGTCTTCGGCACAGAAACCCGTCGCAGCAAGATCGACGGCATCCGCGAGGTAAAGCGCCCGTTCGCAGTGAAACTGCTGCGAAACGACGATGACGCGGTCGAGTCCGAACACCTTCTTCGCCCTGAAGACGGAGTCCAGGGTCCGCACGCCGGCGTAGTCGAGCATGATGAAGTCTTCCGGTACGCCCAGTTCGACCAGGTCCCGCCGCATCGTCGTCGTCTCGTCATAGTATTGTGTGGAAGCGTCCCCACTGACGAGAATGGCCCTGACCCGGCCGGCGTGAAACAACTCGGCGGCGGCCTCGATGCGCGCCCGGTAGTACTGGTTGACGTGCCCCTCTGCGTACTTGGAAGTGCCCAGTACGAGTCCCGCCTGGCCTTCGGGCGTTTCCTCGGCCAGATAGTACAGACGGGCGGATGCGTTGCGGGTAATGGCGAAGTCGTTCAGCAGGGCTGCGAAGAGTCCGGTCAAGGCGAGCGCCGTAAGGATCCTGGTCCATACCGGCAAATGGCGAAATGCAGGTTTGCTTCGCATTGAAACAGGAGATTTCGGGAGAATTGGATCTTTGAGGGATGAAGGACTGGGATTATACTGTCATATTATCTGGCGCGGCCAGTGTCGTCAAGCGGTAAACCCTGGATTTTGTGTTTTCTATATGACGCCGGAGTGATTCCATCATGCGTAAACGGCTGTCCACCTTGCTTCTCTCCATGATCTGGCTGCTCCCCGTGATCTGGTTGCTTCCCGTCGCTGCGGCGGATAGTTTGCAGGACGCGGCGGACACGAACAGTTGGCAGGACGCCCCGGGCGAAGGGGTGCCGATGACCGTGCTGTTCTACGGCAACAGCCTGACGGCGGGGTACGGGGTCGATCCCGACAAGGCGTTCCCGCAACTCGTGCAGCTGAAGATCAACGGGCTCGGCTGGCCGTTCAAGGTGATCAACGGCGGCGTGGGCGGGGAGACGTCGGCGGGCGGCCTGAGCCGTATCGACTGGGTGCTGCAGAACCGTCTGGACGTGTTCATCCTCGAACTCGGCGGGAACGACGGGCTTCGGGGCGTCGATCCCCGCGTCACGCGCCGGAACCTGCGGGACATCATCCGGCGTGTCCGGGAACGGTATCCAGCGACGAAGATCATTCTCGCCGGCATGCAGGCGCCGCCCAATATGGGACAACGCTTCGTGACCGAGTTCAGGGAGATCTACCCGGAACTGGCGGAATCGGAGCGTGTCTCGCTGATCCCCTTCATTCTCGAAGGCGTTGGCGGCATACCGAAGCTGAATCAGCCGGATGGCATCCATCCGACCGCGGAAGGGCACGCGATCATGGCCGAGCTGGTCTGGAAGGTGCTCGAGCCTGTTCTGAAGGGACTTCTGCCTTGATCTCGCGGAACGTCTATAATTCCGCCCGAAGCACTTCCAGCGGGGACTGACGGTAGATTCCGGCGCTGGCGGCCATGCCCACCAGGATGGTGGTCAACGCGATTCCGCCGACCACGGCCAACACGGGGATGTAGGCGGGCACGTAGGAGATGTTGAAGACGAATACGGCCAGGATCCAGGTGGCGGCAAAAGCCAGCACAACCCCCGTCAACGCGCCGATCGCGCCCAGGAACAGGTACTCGATCGTCATGATCTTCAGAATCTGGTTCCGGGAGCCGCCGAGGGTCTTCAGCAGCACGCTTTCCTGCATCCGCTGGTAACGGCTGTTGGTCACGACGCCCACCAGGACGATGACGCCGGTGAACACGCTGAACAGCGCCATGAAACGGACGATGAGGGAGACTTTGCCGAGTATGTCGTTGAGGGTGTTCAGGATGAGGCTCAGGTCGATCATGGAAACGTTGGGAAACCGGCTGACCGTTTCGCGCTGAAAGCTTGCCGAAACCTGCGGATCATCGATCCGGGTCACGACCACGTGAAACTGAGGCGCCTCTTCCAGGACACCCTCCGGGAAGACCACGAAGAAGTTGGGTTGCACCCGCTGCCAGTCTACCGCCCTCACGCTTCCCACGGTGGTACGCACGGACACACCCTGCACGTCGAACACGATTTCGTCGCCGATTCCAAGCCCCAGGCGGTCGGCGATGCCCTTTTCCACGGATACGAACACGGACTCCTTCCCGGTCTCGACGCGGGGCTGCAACGACCCCTGCAGGAGCGTTTCCGCGTCTTCCAGGTGGCCCCGGTAGGTCGAACGGTATTCGCGCCGCAGCGCCCAGCGCGGAACCCTTTCCGTCGAATCCGCCATCACTTCCGCGATCGTCCGCCCCTTCAGGCCCGCCAGTCGCATGCTTACCACCGGCGTCTGCTGCATGACCGGCAGCTCGTTGCGGCGCATCGATGCCAGGATATCTTCCCGCTGGTCTGGCTGTATGTCGAAGAGCACCAGGTTCGACTGCCGGTCTCCGCCGACCTGGGTAATGTGTCCCACGAGGGAGTACTGCAGGAGGTACAGCGTCGTGATCAGGAAGGCGCCCAGTCCGAGGGCGACGACCATGGTTACGGTCTGGTTGTCCGGGCGGAAGAGATTGGCCAGGCCCTGCCGCCAGACATAGGGCCACGTAGCCGGCACGATGCGCCGGGCCAGCGTGATCAGGCTCCGGGCGACCAGGGTCAGCAGGAGGAAGGCGCAGATCAGACCGCCTGCGAATCCCACGCCCTGCAGCCATACCCGGGTCTGGCTGATGCCGAAGAGCACGACGCCGGCCACGAGCACGGCGATCAGTAGGATGCGCCGCGGGTCCGTGTTGGCGCGCCGTGGTGTTTCCACGGAGGAGCGCAGCGTAAGCAGGGGAGAAATGTCCCGGATCGCGAGGAGCGGCAGGAGGGCGAACAGCAGTGCCATGAGCAGGCCGAGACCCATGCCCTGGAGCAGTGGAAACCAGGTAAACCCCACCTCCAGTTCGAAGGGAACGAAGTCCTGGATCAGCACGGGCAATACGCCGAGGACGAGATAGCCGACGGCCGCGCCGATGGCGGAACCGATCACGCCGATGGCCACGGCCTGGATGACGTACACCGCGAAGGTGTGCCGTCCCTCCGCGCCCAGGCAACGCAGCACGGCTATGGTGCCCCGTTTTCGCCGTACGTAGGTATGAATGGCGCTGGCGACCCCCACGCTGCCGAGGATCAAGGCGATAAACCCGCTCAGGTTGAGAAACCGGTAGAGATTGCCCAGGGACCGTTCCAGGCCCGCCTGGCGGTCCCTCACGGTGTCCCAGTCCCACCCCCACCTGGCCGCTGTGTCCGCGCCGTAGGTTGCCGCGAGTTCATCCGCATCCACACCGTCGTCGAACCGGAACAGGGCCCGATAGGTGACGCGGCTGCCCGGCTGGATCAACCCCGTGGATTCGAGTTCCGACATGGGGATGTAGATCCGGGGACCGATCGTGCTCATGGCCGCGGTTTCGCCCGGTATGCTCACCAGGCGGCCGGAGATCTCGAGCGTGCGCATCCCGACGCGGATCGAGTCGCCCACCTCCACGCCGTGCTGGATCATCAGGTTGTCGTCCACGAGGGCCGTGCCGTCCGTCTTGAACGATTGCGCGGCGGCGGCGGGGACCGTTTCCAGCACGCCATAGTAGGGGAACGCCCCTTCGAGCGCCCGTACGTTCGACAGGCGTGACGAGCCTGTCCGGAGGAAGAAGACCATGGAGACGAAACTGTACTGGCGCGACTGCTCGCCGCCCAGGTTCCCTAGGAAGACTTCGGCCGAATCCGAGAAGGCCGTCCGGGAGTTGATGTCGAGGTCGGCGCCGAGCAGGGCCTTGGCCTCCACGTCGATCGCGGCCGCCATGCTGTCGCCCAGGGTACGGATTGAGACCAGGGCGGCGGTGCCCAGGATGATGGACGACATGTACAGGAGCAGGCGGCGCCGGTAGGTCCGGCTGTCCCGCCAGGCCATGCTGAGCAGCCAGCCTGCCCGTACCGGCGTCTTATCGGATGCGGGAGGACCGCTCATGACTGGGGATCGGGGGTAAGGGAAAGGGACGGCGCTTCCGGGATATCGGAATGCACAGGATGGTAGTCTTCGACCATGCGGCCCCCGCTCAACCGGACGATGCGGCGGGTCCTCCGCGCCAGCTCGAGGTTGTGGGTCACGGTGACCAGGGTCGTCCCGGATTCCTCGTTCAGTTCAAACAGCAGGCTTTCCACGGTAGCGGCCGTATCGGCGTCGAGATTGCCCGTGGGTTCGTCCACGAAGAGCAGCGCCGGACGGTTGATGAAGGCCCTGGCCATGGCGACCCGCTGCTGTTCGCCCCCGGACAACTGCACCGGGTAGTGGGTGGTCCGGTCCGCCAGCCCCACGCGGTCCAGGAGTTCCTCCGCCCGGCGGTAGACCGCCTTTTCGCCGCGCAATTCGGCCGGCACCATGACATTCTCGAGACTGGTGAGGGTAGGGATGAGCTGGAAATTCTGGAAGACGAAGCCCACGTGACGGTTGCGGACGCGGGCCCGTTCATCTTCATTGAGATCGTCCAGCACGATGCCGTTCAGTGAAACGGATCCCGTAGTCGCCCGGTCCAGGCCGGCGCAGAGGCCAAGCAGCGTCGTTTTCCCGCTGCCGGAAGGTCCGATGATCGCCAGGGAGTCGCCCGGCATCAGGTCGAAATCGATCTCCCGCAAAACGGTAAGCGTCCCGCCGCCGCTCGGGTAGGTCTTGCTCAGGTCCCGGACCGACAGGATGGGCTGTTCGCTCATGGTGACGGTGCTTCTCCTTCCCCGTTGTCCGGTTCCCGCAACTCCGGATACCGGTCCAGTACCTGCAGGAGACGATCCGGATAGTCCGTAATGATGCCGTCCACGCCGTGATCGACATGGCGTTTCATTTCCGCTTCCTCGTTGATCGTCCAGACATACACGTCCATGTTGTGCCGGTGGGCGCCCGATACGAACCGGGTGCTTACCAGGGCCCGATCCTGAAAACTGGGTGGTACTTGCATCGTCTCACCCCCGGGAACAAAGGCGAACCCGAGTCTCAGGGTGTTCAGCACCCAGAAGCCGAGTACCTCGCCGGCGGTGGACGATGTTGCGATGCCCGGGTTGTTGTCTCGTATGTATTTGACGCTCTCGGACTGAAAGGAAGCGATGACCTTCCGTTCAGGGTACGAACACTGCGCGATTGCCTCGGAAAAACGGACCCTGGCGGCATCGGACACGTCTTTCAGCTCGATGATCATCCGGGTATCGGGGAGTGCGTTCAGTACCTCTTCCAGCGTCGGTACCCGCAAACCCATGCCCCGGAACGGAAAGCTCGCGCCGTCGTCCGCGGTCCACCGGTAACCCGCGTCCAGTTCCCGCAGTGCGTCCCAGGTCATCTCGTCGACCCGGCCCGCGCCGTCGGTCGTACGGTCGACCGTGGCGTCGTGGATGACCACCAGTTCACGGTCGCTCGTGGCGTGCACGTCGAATTCCAGTGCGTCCGCACCGATTCTGACCGCGTTTTGAAAGGCAAACAGGGTGTTTTCCGGCCACAATCCCGCGCCGCCGCGGTGGGCGATGGCCAGGATCTGGTCGGTTTCCGTGAATGAATGCTCGGGCATGGGGCGGGATACGATCGAGTAGTATGCCAGGACCGCGACAAGTATGACCACGGCTGCGACGGCCAGCCGAAGGAACCATTTCCAGATGAATCGAAGCATTCAGCCGCCGCGGTTGGAGTTACAGGGGCCAGTCACGAAGGATGCGTTCCACTTCTTCGGCGTGACTGCTCTCGTCCCGGATCATGTCTTCCAGCTGGACCATGAGGCCGTAATCGCCGTACTCCTCGGCCTCGGACCTCCGCTGGACGTACCGCTCGACGATCGTGCGTTCGTCCTCGAGCATGGTCTCCAGGTTCTCGCGGTTCGAATCGCTTACCTTTATCGTCCGCGGTACGGTCGTGGGTTCGCCGCCGAGTACCACGATCTTGTCCGCGAGATACTGCGCGTGCAGTTGCTCGTCGGCGACCTCGTCCTGGAAGAACTTGGCGAGTTCGGGCCGATAGGGACCGCTGGCCTTGGCCGCGTAGACGGTAAACTGGATGATCGCACCGAGTTCGGCGGCCAGGTCTCCGTTCAGGTTTTCGATCAGAGTCTGCTTGTCCATGGTTCTTCTCCTTTTCCCAACTGTCTCATTTTGACAAACAAGAATGTCTCATCCTTCGGTTGTTTTCATGATACCAATCGAAACCGGAATAAACAACGCGTATGTTTCCCTTTAGTGTGCCGTGGCCCGCAAATCAGCGAGCCGGGACGGGTCAATCAGCGTTCCGAGCCCGGTAAGCGCCCTGTCTTCGATCCGTCTTCAAGCCATTTCCAGTACGGCCTTGACTACGCCGCTTTCCGGATCGAGCCACGAGGGAAAATTCACCAGCATGCCTTCCGGATCGGCCGTGTGCGTAATCCAGGGCGAGGTGTCGATCCGGCCGGCCTCGATATGCCCGATGACCCGCTGCAGGTCGGCCGCGCGGGCGTTCCGGCTGCCCAGCAGGGTCATTTCCCTTCGGTGGAAGGCCGGTCCGTCGAAAGAGATGCGCGAACCGGTGATGCCCACGTAGACCAGGCGACCGCCGTTGGCGACGTAGTCGTGGGCCTGCATCATGGACCCGGCGTGGCCGGTGGCGTCGAAGACGGCCGTCGGGAGTTCGCCGTCCAGCAGCGCGTGCAGCTTCGTCGCCACGTCCTCGGTGTCGGAAATAACATCGAGGAGGTCGTACCGACGCTTGCAGAATGCAATGCGCTTTTCGCTGAGCTCAAGCAAAATCACGCGCGCACCGGCCAGGAGGGCGAATGTCAGTACGGAAAGCCCGATTGGGCCGGCGCCTATGAGCAGGACCGTTTCGCCCCTTTTGATCTCGGCGCGGTCCACGGCGTGGGCGCCGATGCCCAGGGTCTCCACCAGGGCGAGTTGCTCAAGGGACATGACATCGGATCGCAGTAGCTTTTCGGCCGGGAGTACCAGGACGTCCCGCATGCCGCCGTCCACGTGTACGCCCAGGACGTCGAGGTTCGTGCAGCAGTTCGTCTTGCCCATACGGCAGGGCACGCAGTCCCCGCAGTCCATGTAGGGGACGACGGCGCACAGGTCGCCGGGATGGATGTGCGTCACGTCCCGGCCGGCCGCGACGACTTCCACCCCCAGTTCGTGCCCGAGGATGCGGGGGTAGTCGAAGAAGGGCTGGGTACCCTCGAAGGCGTGGAAGTCCGTGCCGCAGATCCCGACCCGGCGGATGCGCACGAGCGCCTCACCGGGACCCGGTGGCGTGGGCTCGGGGGTATCCGCCAGGGCGAAACGGCCGGGTTCTTCGAGTACGATAGTGGGCATACGGACAAGACTCGCTTTTCAGGACTCGCATTTCAGGTGAGCAGGGCGGAAAGCAGGGGCGGCTTGCGTTGAAACTTGTCCATGTACGCTTCGTAAGAGGGCGCCAGCCGCATATTCACCTTGACCTGGTGGTCCACCGCGATGGATTCGATCCGGTGGTCCAGGAAAGGATTCCGGAACCGTTCGATGCAGTCCTCCGCGAAGGACCGGGCGTCTTCCACCTCGTCCGGCAACGCCGGCACGATTTCTTCCAGCATCAGTTCCCGCAGCCAGGGACCCGTTTCCCTATGATCGACGGCCTCCCGGACGGTCCGGATGCCCAGGGGCATGGCCCGGCAGACCATCGCAGTGTGAGCGCCGTTGAGCACCCTCACCTTGCGCAGTGCGTAGGGACGGACGTCGGGCGTGCGCGTAATGGCCGGATGCTCGATGAACGGCGCGGCGCCCGGCCGGTCCTCCAGGGCCCAGAAGGCGAAGGGCTCGGTCAGCGCCAGCAGCCCGTCGCCGTGGGGATTGAGGAACCCCGGCGGCGGTTCGATAGTGATCCGGTCCACGAGCGTATGCAGCCAGGTCACGCCTTCTTCCAGCCAGCCCAGGAAGCCGTCGCCCAGACGCCGCTGCCGGCCCAGGTCGCGGACCAGCCTGTGTAACGCCCCGGCGTTGCCGTCGATCAGTTCGCAGGGGATGACGGTTACCGGCGCGCCGCCGTGTTCATACCGCGCCAGGAGCACGGCGAGCAGCTTTCCGGGGAATGAAACCGGCGGCTCGCCGTCCAGCCGCTCCGATTCCGGCACGTCGTATCCAGTCTCCGAGGTGTTGGAGAGGAAATATACCGTAGACGGGTCGCGCCCTGCGGCCAGTACGGCTTTCCAGTCCTTCGCGGCACTCAAAGCCCTCGATACGCTTTCCACCTCGACGGACTCGTCGACCCGGCTGCCGTCGCGGATCCCCCGCACGCGAATCCGATAACGGCCGCGCTGCTGGTTGAACAACCGGGCCCGTGCCGTACCCGTGGACTGGACCACGACGACCCGGCCGATGTCCTGCCCGGCCTGCCTGGCCTCGTGGATGAAGAGGTCGGCGAAGGCGCGGAGGAACCGGCCGCTGCCGAACTGGAGCACCGATTCAGCCGCCGTCGCCATCCGACTCCCTTTGCTTGGCCTCGTCCCACAGGGCGTCCAGTTCCCCGAAAGTGGCCCTATCCAGGCTTTCTCCCTTGAGTTCGAGGGCGGCCTCGATATACCGGAAACGGCGGATGAACTTGTCGTTGCTCCTTCTCAGGGCATCTTCCGGCGGCACGTTGAGGTGGCGGGACAGGTTCACCAGAGAGAACAGCAGGTCGCCCATCTCCTCCTCGATCTTCGCCCGGTCCCCGTGTTCCAGGGCGCGTCGCACCTCGCCGAATTCCTCGCCGACCTTCTCGAGCACCGCTGAAACGTCGTCCCAGTCGAAGTTGACCCGGGCGACCTTCTCCTGGATGCGGTAAGCGCGGAGCAGCGCCGGCATGCCCGCCGGGAGGCCGTCCAGCACCGACCTGGGGCCTTCCGCCCCCTTCTCCTCCTGTTTGATCTTTTCCCAGTTGGTCAGTACCTCGTCGGCCGTGTCCGCCCGGATATCCCCGAAAACATGGGGATGACGCCGGACGAGCTTGTCGTTGATCGCCCGTGCGACGTCTTGGATGTCGAACCGCCGCTCCTCGGCGGCGATCTGCGCGTGGAAGACGACCTGGAGGAGCAGGTCGCCCAGTTCGTCCCGGAAGTCGCCGTCCTCGCCGTTGTCCAGCGCGTCCAGCACCTCGTAGGCCTCCTCGATCAGGTACGGCCGCAAGGTCTGATGGGTCTGTTCCCGGTCCCAGGGACAGCCTCCCTTCGACCGGAGTTTCGCCATGATGTCCACGAGCTCTTCGAAGGGGGTCATAGGGGTTTGCGTCAGGTGGCAGGTTGAGCTACGCAGATTAGGCCCATGTAGTCGTTCGGTTCAGGCTGGGATTTCTACATTTCCTCTGCCAACAAACCATTATTCAATTCACGTTTATGGAAACCGTATCTTACAATAACCAGAACCGGTCAGGAATCAAGCCGTAATTTGCCGTGACTCAACAAGATGCCGCCGCGCTTAAAACTCCGCTCCACCCGCCCGTTTCCGCCAAGAAAACTATTGACGTAAGCCCTTGATAAATCTACATTGTTTAGGTTTAACGGGGATCGTTCCCGTGACCGGTTCAGGATCGTTTCGCAAGGGAGGAACAGGGGTTTCGGAAAGGCGTGCAAGGCATGGTAAGCGAACATGTCCTCGTTCTGAACCAGAACTACGAGCCATTGAGTGTTTGTACGGCAAGACGGGCGGTCATTCTCGTTTTTCTGCGCAAGGCGGAGATCATTGACAAATACGCGGACCCGGTGCGGGGCGTATACACGCTGTTCGACCGACCCAGTATCGTCCGGCTCGTGAACTTCGTTCGCATACCCAGCAAGGGCATCATGCTGTCGCGCAAGAACATCCTCAAGCGCGACGGACACCAGTGCCAGTATTGCAGTACGACGAGGGGCCCCCTGACCGTGGATCATGTCCTGCCCAGGTACCTGGGCGGAGCGGACAGCTGGGAGAACATGGTCTGCGCCTGCCAGCGTTGCAACAACAAGAAAGGGGACAGGCTGCCGGAAGAGGTGAACATGGCCCTGCGTCGCAAGCCCAAGGCGCCCACAAGGATACACTTTATTCGAGACTTCATAGGCATCCACCATCACTCCTGGCGGCCCTACCTGTTTCTGAAGAACGAACAACCGAAAGAATTGCTATGGCCTACCAGGTAAGGCTCGAACACTTCGAAGGACCGCTGGACCTTCTGCTGTTCCTGATCCGGGAACACGAGGTGGATATCTACGACATTCCCATCTCGCTGGTCACGCAGCAGTACCTTCAGTATCTCGAGCTGCTCAAATTGCTCGATCTAGAAGTGGGCAGCGAGTACCTGCTCATGGCGGCGACGCTCTTGCGCATCAAGTCGAAGATGCTCCTGCCCCGCAGGCCCGAAGAGGAGGAAGAGGAAGGCGCGGACCCGAGGGAAGAACTCGTGCAGCGCCTGCTGGAGTACCGGCAGTTCAAGGAAGCGGCCGGTGTGCTGAACGAGCATCAGGACCGCAACGCCGATGTGTTCTACCATCCGCCCGCGGAGCACCCGGACGAGGACCTGAACGGGGTGGAGACGCTCGATACCCGCCTGGCGGGCAACCTGAATCTCTGGGACCTGCTGCAGGCCTTCAAGTTCACGCTGGACCGCGCAAAAGACGATTTCGACCGGACCGTGGAGCGGGAGACCCTGTCGATCGAGGACCGGATGGACGATATCCTGGATCACCTGAAGCGAAAGAAGAACCTGTTCTTCAGTGCGCTCTTCCAGGAAGACCTCTCCCGGCCCTTTCTGATCATCACCTTCCTGGCCCTGCTGGAACTGATCCGCCAGAACAGGGTGGTTTTCGAGCAGACCGATACGCTGGGCGAGATCTGGCTGACCCTTTCCGGATCGGTAAGCGCCTCGTCATGAGGGAGCACGCGGCATGCAGAAGAAACTGATCATGGACCAGGCGCAGCTGGATGAATACCGCGCGATCATGGAAGCCGTGCTTTTCGCCAGCGACGCGCCGCTCAGCCTGACCGAACTCAGCCGCATCATGGACGACGTGGGCGAGGACCTGGTCGGCGAATGCATCGAAGCCCTGAACGGGAAGTATGCGCAGGGCGGCCACGGCTTCGAAATCCGGCACGTGGCCAACGGTTACCAGCTCAGCAGCAAGGTGGATTACGCGAAATGGATTCGCCGGCTCTACCGGGGCAGGATTCCGTCGCGGCTCACCCAGGCCGCCCTGGAATGCCTTTCGATCGT
Source organism: bacterium (assembly GCA_965207085.1). Taxonomy (GTDB): domain Bacteria; phylum JAAXHH01; class JAAXHH01; order JAAXHH01; family JAAXHH01; genus JAAXHH01. The sequence goes on from CBDBLQ010000002.1 coordinate 2,970,596, forward strand.
CGCGTACAAGCAGCCGATCAGCCGGTCCGAGGTGGAGGCCATTCGAGGGGTGAACGTCGACGGCGTGCTTCGGACGCTGCTGGATCGAAACCTCATACGCATCGCGGGCCGTGGAGAGGGCGTCGGCCGGCCGATTCTCTATGCGACGACCGGTGATTTCCTCAGGTATTTCGGGCTCAACAAGCTGTCGGATCTGCCCAAGCTCGACGAACTGAACGAACTGCTGAAGGACCAGGATATCGAACTGGACGAAGTAGAAGAGCAGCTGGACCCGTCGTTGTTCGCGCGGCCTAAACAGTCAGGCAGTCCGCCGGACGGAACGGATGAGAAAATAGTGTCCACCGATGAGACTGAATAGATACATGGCCCAGGCGGGAGTCGCCTCGCGGAGGCACAGCGAGGCGATGATCGCGGCCGGCCGGGTCAAACTGAACGGCGAGAAGGTCGTTTCCCTGGCCACGCAGGTCCATCCCGATTCAGATGTCGTGACGGTAGATGACCGGACGCTGGAGGTAACGGCGGACCGGAAATGTTACCTGCTCAACAAGCCGGCCGGATACCTGACCACGTTGAGCGATCCCTTCGGCCGGCCGACGGTGGCCTCGTTGATCCGGGACATCCCGGAACGCGTCTTTCCCGTCGGCAGGCTGGACCGGGACTCGGAGGGCCTGCTGCTCCTGACGAACGACGGCGCATTGGGAAACAAGCTGATGCATCCGCGTTTCCGTTGTGAAAAGGAGTATCACGTACTCGTAAAGGGCGTGCCAAGGGAAGACTCGCTGCAAAGGCTGAGAGAAGGCGTTGTACTGGACGGCAGGACTACTGCGAAGGCAGCCGTGGAATCGATCCGGCGCACGGAGAGCGACACCTGGCTTTCAATCGTGTTGCACGAGGGTCGCAAGCGCCAGATCCGAAGAATGTGCGATATGGTGGGGCATCCCGTGATGCGGTTGATCAGGGTGCGGCTGGGCGGACTGGCCGGCGGAGGCCTTTCCGCCGGGAAATGGCGTGCGCTGACCCACGGAGAAATCGAGGAACTTGAGCCGGTGAGCTCCATGACCGGCTGAAGGACTTTTTCGTTCGGGCGGGCCGGTCAGGAGGTGTCGGCGGTCCGTGTTTTTCATCCATCAAGGAGGAGTGACATGTCAGAGGACTCACCGAAGACCACCGAGGTCGAGGAGACCGAGGCGTCTTCTTCACCCGCCGAACTCGCGGAGGCGGCTAAAGAGGTATCCGCGGAGCCACCCGCGTCGGATTCGGAGCAGGACGGGCCGGCGGAGCCTTCCGCCGAGCCGGAGACCGCCGTGGCGACGGAGACCGCCGTAGCGACGGAGACCGCCGTAGCAACGGAAACCGCCGAGGCGACGGAAAACGCCAAGCCGGCCGCCGAAACGGAACCCGCTTCCCCGAAGCGTCCGTACCGGCTGCCCAAGTGGGTGGACGAGCAGGACCTGAATCAACAGGAACTCGAAGAATACGAACAGATGTTCCAGATGTATGACGAGACCCTGAAGGACATCGTGGAAGGCGAGATCGTTCCCGGTCAGGTCATCGCGATCGAGAACGGAGAAGTCATCATCGACGTCGGGTTCAAGTCGGAAGGCGCGATCTCCCTGTCCGAGTTCACGGACCCCGACGAACTCGAGATCGGCCAGGACATCGAGGTCTTCCTGGAGGATATCGAAGCCCAGGAAGGGCAGCTCGTTCTGTCCAAGCAAAAAGCCGATTTCATGAAGGTCTGGGACAAGATCAAGGACGCCCACGAGGAAGGCGCCGTAGTGGAAGGCCAGATTCTGAGGCGCATCAAGGGCGGGCTGGTGGTCGACCTGTTCGGCGTGGATGCCTTTCTACCCGGTTCGCAGGTGGCGTTGAAGCAGACGCCGAACCTGGACCAGTTTATCGGGGAAAAGCTCCCCTTCAAGATCATCAAGCTGAACAAGAGCCGCAGGAACATCGTGGTGTCCCGTCGCGTGGTGCTCGAGGTTGAGAAGGAGAAGCAGAAGCAGGCCATCATTGCCGAACTCGACCGCGGCCAGGTTCGCAAGGGCGTGGTCAAGAACATCACGGATTTCGGCGCTTTCGTGGATCTTGGCGGCATCGACGGACTGCTGCACATCACGGACATCTCCTGGGGGCGCATCGGCCATCCCTCCGAACTGGTGACGATCGGCAGCGAGATTACCGTGGCCATCCTGGAATTCGACCGGGAACGCGAACGGATTTCGCTGGGCCTCAAGCAACTCGAGCCCTATCCCTGGGCAAACGTCGAGGAGAAGTATCCGGTCGGTACGCGCATCACGGGGCGGGTCGTCAGCATCACCGACTACGGGGCCTTCGTGGAACTCGAGCGGGGCGTCGAGGGGCTGATCCACATCTCCGAAATGTCCTGGACGAAGCACGTTACCCACCCTTCGAAGATGGTGACGGTCAACGAGAACGTGGACGCCATGGTCCTTAAGGTGGATCAACAGAACGAGAAGATCTCCCTGGGCATGAAGCAGACCCAGCCGGACCCGTGGCTGTCGCTCAACGAGCGGTACAACGTGGGCGCCATGGTTCGTGGACGCGTTCGTAACATCACCGCTTTCGGCGCTTTCGTGGAAATCGAAGAGGGCATAGACGGACTGGTCCATATCTCCGACATGTCCTGGACGCGACGGATCAAGCACCCCAGCGAAGTCGTCAGGAAGGGTGAAGAGATCGACGTCATGGTCCTCAACATCGACCCAGAAGCCCGGCGCGTATCCCTCGGCATCAAGCAGGTCTCCGAGGATCCGTGGATTTCGCTTGCCGAAGTCTATCCGGTGAACACCGAGACGACGGGGGTCATCATCCGGCTTCTCGAACGTGGCGTGGTCGTCGATCTCTCACACGAAGTGGAGGGATTCGTCCCCATTTCGCAGCTTAATCATCCGGAAATCAAGCGGCCGGGCGATGCCTTCAAGGAAGGCGAGGAGATCCCGCTGAAGGTCATCGAATTCGACGGGAAGAACCGTCGGGTCGTCCTCAGCGTGAAGGCCTATTTCCGCGACCGGGAACGGGCTGAAATCGACGACTACCTGAGCAGGCACCCCGTGGCGGGTACCGTGATCGGCGATGTCGTGGCCGTTGAAGAAAAGGCCGCCAAAACCGGGGAGGTCGCCAAGGCGGAAGACGCCGCCAAGCCTGGGGACGCATCCGAGGCCGAGGTCGCCGCCAAAACCGGGGAAGCGGACGGTTGAACGCCGGTCCGTGACCAGTAGGATCGAGGCCTTTCGTGACTCAACCTGACCTGGCCCCGGCGCATGACGCTCCGACGGTAGCCTTGCACACCCTCGGCTGCCGACTGAATCAATACGAGACCGAGGCCATACGCGAGCAGTTCGTTCTCCGGGGCTTTCGGGTCGTGCCCTTCAGCGGGCCCGCGGATGTCTACGTCGTCAATACCTGCACGGTGACCAACCAGGCCGATGCGCGGGCCCGGCAGACGCTTCGCCGGGCCATCCGGACCGCCGGGCGCCGTCCGGCGGCCATCGTCGTTGCCACGGGCTGTTACGCCCAGACGAATCCCGGCCAGCTCCTGAAAATCGAGGGCGTGGACCTCGTCCTCGGGAACGCGGAGAAGGGCGATCTCGTCGACCACGTGCTGACGATGCGCGCGGGTGATCCTCCCGCCTCCCGGGTGACGCGCAGGTCGAAGATGGCGCAATTCGACGAGCGTCTCGACGTCTCCGTTTTTGAAAATCGAACGCGGGCCATGCTGAAAATCCAGGACGGCTGCGATCAATTCTGCTCGTTCTGCATCATTCCCTGGGCCCGCGGACGCCATCGCAGCCTGCCTCCGGACGCCGTGATGCGCCAGGTTCAGGCCCTGGTGGAAAGAGGTTATGCCGAGATCGTGCTCACCGGCGTACATCTCGGCGAATACGGCATCGACCTGCCCACGCCCGTCACGCTCAACGACATCGTTCGCCTGATCCTGGAACGCACCACGCTGCCCCGCCTGAGGCTGAGTTCCATCTGGCCCACGGCGGTGGACGGGGAACTGATCGACCTGATCGGGCGCCACGCACCGAGGCTGTGCCGATACACGCACCTCGCCGTACAACACGGCGACGACCACCTGCTTGGGACCATGCGCCGGACCTACACGGCTGGTCAGGCCGAGGAGGTAGTCGAACGGCTGGTCGACGCGGTGCCGGATATCTGTATCGGCGCCGACATCATGGTCGGATTCCCCGGGGAAACCGACGCTTCCTTTCAACGCATGTACGACTGGCTGGACCGCCAGCCCTACGCGTATTTCCACGTGTTCTCCTATTCCAGACGGGACCATACCCGTGCCGCCCGCATGCCGGACCAGGTGCCGCCTTCCACGGCACGGGAGCGCAGCCAGTTGCTTCGAACATTGAGTGATCGGAAATCATCGGCCTATAACAGGCGATTCAGGGGCAGGAAACTGCCTGTGCTGGTCGAGGAAGCATCGGGAGGCCCGTCAGGCCCGCTTGGATCGCACGGTGAGCAGGGATCGCACGGGGAACAGGGCCCGCAGGGGTCGTACGGGAAACAGGGCCCGCATGGACGGGACATGACAGGGAGGACGGACCACGGGTTGAGGTGCTGGTTCGAGGGACGGGCGGACCAGGTGAATACCTTCGTCGAAGTGGAAGTAGACGCGACCGATGCCCGGGGTGCGACCTGCCGGCTTTACGTACCGGATACCCAAGACGCCGCCAACCGGGTCCCCGTCGTCGACGCCCGGAGCGCGACCAACCGGGTTCCCGCCGTCGACGCCACCCTTGAATTGGATTGACAGGCGGATCAAACACCCGTTATATTGCGGCTGGAAAGTCCTGCGCCAGTAGCTCAGCTGGATAGAGCGACGGCCTCCGGAGCCGTAGGTCAGAGGTTCGAATCCTCTCTGGCGTATATCCCCTCGATTCAGCCCCGCTCACCGGAGGACCGGCCGGCTCAACGGTGGTTCAGCCTTCTCCCCGGTTCAACTTTTCTCTCCGGTCGGTCCGTCTTCTCCTTCTTCAGCAAGGTAAAGTTCGTTATTCAGCAGGTACCGGACCGTGGACGCATACCAGCGGGTTTCTCTTGAAACCGCCGAGGCGCGCTTGGTGGGAATCCCCATCCCGTTGAGTTCCTCCGCGATGCTGCGCAGGCTCCTGCCTTCGGTCCGCCAGCGCTTCACCTTCCGGATGATCTCCTGCTCCCTGGCGTTGGGCACCAGTTGGTTGCCGGACAGGTCGTAACCGTAGGGGACCGCGCCATAGACGAACCGGTTGTGCTTTTTCAGCCGAATCCAGTTCCTCGTGCGCTCGGCGGGCAAGTCCCGGGCCATCCCGGCGAGCACGTTGAGTGTGCTCATGACCACCTTGCCCTCTTCCCGGTCGGTGCGGACGGACAGGCCGTCGAGATCAAGCACGTGGCACGCGATGTCTTCGCCTGACCAGGCCGAGAGGCAGCCCGACATTTCCGAAGCGGACCTGAACAGCCGGTCGATCCGCCAGATGACGACATGCTGGATACCCTTCGATTCGACCATATCGACCAGGTCCCGGCCGCCCAGCCGTTCCTCGATCGGAATGAACGCTTCGACACGGATATCGCGTATCACCAGCATGATGTCGAGGTCGTTTTCCGCGCAGTAGGCACGCAGCCGTTTCTCCTGGTCCGCCCTTCGAAAGGGATGCTTCCGGGTCTCCATCGAGCCGACCCTGATATAGCAAACCGCCTTGTTCATCCCGCGCCTCCTGGACGGTCTGGACCGTGGGCTTGACTTGTCCCTGCAAGACTAAACATATTTTGTGTCTTTTCATGATCCAAGGACTTTTTAAGGCCGCCCGGAACGGGCCGGGAATCGACGTAAAACTTTTTGCTTGCTTGGTTTAATGTGCCCCCATATATTAGAGTGGTGCTGCAGACAGTGGGCGAAGTAGTGCCCGCTTTTTTTTGTGTGTTTTTGGTGCTGGAACTCGAAAATACGCGATGGAAACTGACCGCGATTCGATCGTCCGGATCGTCTCGTCGCTCGCCGGTCCGATCGTCGACGAAGCCGGGTGCGAACTGGTGGATCTGGAACTGGCGGGCAGGCAGGGAAGTTACGTCCTCAGGCTGTTGATCGACAAGCCGGGCGGCGTTACGATCAACGATTGTGCAAAGGTAAACCGCGAACTGTCCAGCCTGCTCGATCTGGAAGACCCCATTCCATCCCGCTATACGCTCGAAGTCTCTTCACCCGGTCTCGACCGGCCGTTCAAGACGGAAAGAGACTTCCGCAGGGCCCTGGGAAAACGGGTCAAGGTCGTATCCGAGGACGGAAACGGCGGATCGGTAACCCGGGTGGGTCTGCTCGAAGGCATCGAGGCCGGTACGGTTGAAATCGTCTGTGGCGGCGAGAAGCATCGCATACCCGTCGCAAGCATCCGGAAAGCCCACCGGGAACTGGAACACGGATGGGACAAAGGTTAGGAGAGGGAGCCCCTGGTAATGAATTACGAGGTCATTGAGGCGCTGGCGCAGATCATACGAGAGAAAAACGTAGAGCGCGAAGTGGTCTGGGACACGGTCAAGACCGGCCTGGTCACGGCGGCCAAGAAGCGATTCGGCACGGGCGACGACAACGTCGAAGTACGTGTCGACGAAAAACTGGGCACGATCGAGATGGCGGCAGTCTGGGACGTAGTGGACGAGGTGGAGGATCCCGAAACGCAGATCACCCTCGATGCCGCGCTGGACATCAACCCGGAGGCGGAAGTCGGCGGCCGGGTCGAACAGGGGTTGGCCTTCGAGGAGTTCGGGCGCAACGCGATCCAGGCGGTCAAGCAGGTCGTCGTGCAGCGTGTCCGCGAGGCGGAGCGGGAGAACGTCTACGAACTGTACAAGGACCGGGTCAATGAAATCGTGATCGGCAGCGTGCAGCAGGTGGACCGGGGCAATATCATCGTGAAGATCGAGCGCACCGAGGCGCTGCTGCCGTGGCGCGAGCAGATACGGCGGGAAAGGTACCGCCAGGGCGAGACCATCCGCGCCTTCATCCTCGACGTGCAAAACGCCATAAAAGGCCCCCAGGTCATTCTTTCGCGGAGCTGCGAGGCGTTCCTGGAATTGCTGTTCCGGATGGAGGTGCCGGAGATCCACGAGGGCATCGTGGAAATCAAGGCGTCCGCGCGGGAACCGGGAGACCGGTCCAAGATCGCCGTCCTTTCACACGACGATCGGGTCGACGCCGTCGGCGCGTGCGTGGGCATGAAGGGCACGCGGGTACAGGCGGTCGTCCGCGAGCTCAACAACGAGCGGATTGACATCGTGCCGTGGAGCAATGATCCGTCCGCCTTCGTAACCCAGGCGCTGCGTCCCGCCGAAGTAGCCCAGGTCCAGATCCTGGACATCGAGAAGAAGGACATGCGCGTGGTCGTCGAGGATGACCAACTTTCGCTGGCCATCGGAAAGGCGGGCCAGAACGCCCGGCTTGCCGTCAAGCTTACCGGATGGAACATCGACCTGATCAAGCGCTCGGATCTCGAGAAGCAGCTCATTTCCGAGACCTTCGGCGCAGACGATGAAGATTCGGACGACGCCGGGTCGCTCGCCGATATCGACGGCATTTCCGAAAAGCTGCGCCAGAAGCTGGAAGACGCCGGCTACACGACGGTGGAGTCCCTGCAGCAGGCCACCGCCGACGACCTCCAGGAAATCTCCGGGATCGGTGGCGTGACGGCCGATAAGATCATGACTGCGGTTCAGTGAAGGGCAGGGAAATTCCAGTGACGCAGCGAATCGATCAACCCTCCGTGACCGGTCTCCTGGGCCTCGGCGTGCGCGCCGGCCAGGTAAGGGGCGGCGCGGAAGCCGTCAAGAAGTCCATACACGGCGGGAAGTCCCGGCTGGTCATCCTGGCCGGGGATGCCTCCGAGGGGACGAAGCGTTCGTTCAGAAGACTGGCCGATTCCCGGGGCGTACCCGTACTCGAATGTCATACCCGTCTGGAACTGGGCACGTGCCTGGACCGTGCGCCCATGGCGGTGCTGTCCATTTCGGACCGGCACCTGGCGAGTGGAATGCTGAAGAAAGCGTCTCCGGAAGGAAACGATTAGAACTATGACGTCAAAGAGAATCTACGAAGTAGCCAAGCAGTACAACATATCGAGCAACGCACTCGTCCAGATGCTTCGTGATCTGAACCATACGGTCAAGAGCCATATGAGCATCATGGACGAGAAGATGGTCCTCGACGTCAACATGCGGTTCGAGCAGGAGAAACTGGCGGCCCGGCAGGAACAGGACCGCAAGAAAAAGATGGCCGCGTCGGAGACTAAGCCCAAGCCGAAGACCGTGAAGGAGGGCCCGAGCCGGGCCCGGCCGAAGGCGGAAGCGGGAAAACCGGCCAGGAAGGACGGAGCCTCCACCACCACCCGGGTGGAAAAGGGTGATGGGGACGTACGCGGGCGCCGCCGCCGTTCCAAGAAGAAAAAGAAGGCGAAGGTCGACCAGAAGGAAGTGGAAGCCAGCGTGCGCCGGACCATCGCGCAGATGGACAGCACGCGCACGCGCCGCCGCCGGCGCCGGGGCGACCGGGAAGAGGGGGAAGCCGACGACGAGACCTTGAGCGTCATACGGGTACCCGAGTTCATTTCGGCCGGTGAGCTGGCCGAGCACCTTTCCGTCTCCCCGACGGAAATCGTCTCGAAATGCCTGCAGCTCGGACTCATGATCACGATCAACCAGCGGCTGGACATGGACACCCTGATGACCGTCGCGTCCGAGTTCGGTTTCGAAATCGAGGAGCAGTCCGAGTACGGCCTCGAGTATATCGAAGAAGACGAAGAAGAAGAGGACGAGGGCGTCCTCGCGTCCCGTCCCCCGGTGGTCACCATCATGGGACACGTGGACCACGGAAAGACCTCCCTCCTCGACTACATCCGCAAGAGCAACGTGATCGCCGGCGAGGCCGGGGGCATCACGCAGCATATCGGCGCTTACGAAGTCGACCTGGAAAGCGGACAGATCACATTCCTGGATACACCGGGTCACGAGGCCTTTTCCGCCATGCGCGCCCGGGGCACGCAGGTGACCGACATCGTCATCCTCGTGGTGGCGGCGGACGAGGAAGTCATGCCGCAGACTATCGAGGCCATCGACCACGCCAAGGCCGCCGAAGTCCCTATCATCATCGCGCTGAACAAGATGGATCTCGAAACGGCCCGTCCCGACCGCATCAAGGAACAACTGAGCCAGCGCGGTCTTCTCGTAGAAGACTGGGGCGGCGACGTCATCGCCTGCGAAGTGTCGGCCCTGACCGGAGCGGGCGTGGACCACATCCTGGAAATGGTGCTGCTGCAGTCGGAGATGCTGGACTTGAAAGCGAACCCCGACAGGCGGGCGCAGGGCGTGGTCGTGGAGGCGGAATTGGACCGCGGCCGCGGAACGCTCGCCACCGTCCTCATCCAGCAGGGCACGCTGCGCGTCGGCGACGCTTTCGTGGCGGGCCAGTTCAGCGGCCGGGTCAGGGCGCTGCTCAACGAAAGAGGCGCGCGGATCGGGGACGCGGGACCGTCGGTACCCGTTCAAATCATGGGATTCTCGGGCATGCCCCAGGTCGGCGACTCCTTCGCCGTCGTGGAATCGGAATCGCTGGCGAGAGAAATCGGCAACCGGCGCCGGCAGATGCGCAGGGAGCACGAGTTCCGCCAGGCCAGGCCCATCACCCTGGAAGACATATACGACCAGATCAAGGAAGGCGAGATCCAGGAACTGCCCGTCATCGTCAAGGGCGACGTGGGCGGTTCCGTGGAAGCGTTGAGCGATTCGCTGCTGCGCCTCGAGAACGACGAGGTCAAGATACGGATCATCCACACGGGCATCGGGGCCATCAACGAATCCGACGTCCTGCTCGCCACGGCGTCCAACGCCATCATCATCGGATTTCACGTACGGCCCAACGCCCAGGCGAGGGCGCTGGCCGAACGGGAGAAAGTCGACATACGCCTGTACGACATCATCTACCGCGTCATCCAGGACGTCACGGACGCCCTGGAAGGCATGCTGAAACCGGATATCGAAGAACAGGTCGTGGGCGTTGTGGAAGTGAGAGAGATTTTCAGGGCGCCGCGCGTGGGAACGATCGCGGGCTGCTACGTCCAGTCCGGCAACGTGACCCGTAACGCCAACATCCGGCTCATTCGCGACGGAATCGTCGTCTACGAGAGCACGGTCGGATCGCTGCGCCGGTTCAAAGAGGACGTCCGCGAGGTTCAGACCGGGTTCGAATGCGGGCTGACCGTCGACGGGTTCCAGGATATCAAGCAGGACGATACCATCGAGGTTTACGAGACCCGGGAAGTCGCCCGGCAACTGCAGACGCGTTGATTGAACCATGATCGTAGGGCTGTGCCGAATCGACCTGTTTCTGCCCGAAAGCCGCTCGCTGAAGGCCAAGAGGCAGGTGATCAAGGGGCTGAAGGACCGGATCCGAAATCGATTCAACGTGTCGGTCGCCGAGGTGGAGCACCAGTCGCTCTGGCAGCGGGCCACCCTCGGACTCGCGATGGTTTCCGAAGAGAAGGGTTACGTCGACCGGACGCTGCGGCAGGTGCTGAATCTGGTCCAGGCGGAACCCAGGCTGCTGGTACTGGATCACGCGTTCGAGTGGTACTAGGGGCCCAGGAGCGGTAAATGGCACACCGTCGAACGGCACGGGTGGCTGACCTGGTCAAACAGGAAGTCAGCCAGATCATTCAGCACGAGATGAAGGACCCCCGTATCGGATTCGTGACGGTGACCTCCGTGGACGTATCGGTCGACCTGAGGCACGCGCGGGTCTATTTCAGCGTGCTCGGTACGCAGGAGGATCAGAAAGCGAGTCTGGAAGCACTCGAACGGGCGAAGGGGTACATCCGGACACAACTCGGCCGGAAGATCAAGCTGCGGCACATTCCGGAACTGCTCTTCCGGTACGACGAGTCGTTCGACTATGCACAGCGTATTTCGAATGTCATGAGGGGTATTGAAACTACGGACAACGAATCCGGTAGCCAGACGGACCAAGTAAAGGCGGACCATGTGCCGGCGGACCGGGTACAGGCGGACCAGGGAGACGACGAAGGCCGATGAAGGTCCTTCGCTCCGTTGAGGAAGCCGCAACCCGCTATCCCCGGGCCGTGATCGCCGTCGGCAACTTCGACGGGGTCCACCTGGGGCACGGCGCGATCATCAAGCAGGCGATCGACCGGTCGGACGCCCTGCGCGCCCCCTGCATGGTCGTGACCTTCGATCCGCATCCGCAACTGGTCGTCGGCAGAAAACCGTCACTGCCGATCCTGACGCCGACGGACCGGAAACTGGAGCTGCTGTCGCCATTCGAAATCGATGCCGTGCTCGTCATCCCCTTCACGGACGCGTTTGCCCGGATCGAGGCGGAATCCTTCGTTAAAGCGACGTATGTAGACACACTGGATATACAGGAGATCGTCGTAGGCTACAGCCACAATTTCGGAAGACACGGACGGGGAGACCGGTTGCTGCTGGACCGGCTGAGCGCGCGATACGGTTTTGCGGTCCACGTGGTGCAACCGATTCAGGTGGAGGGGAGCCCGGTAAACAGCAGCCAGATCCGAGCTGTCCTGTCAGAAGGAGAAATCCACGAAGCCGAGCGTCTGCTCGGCCATCCCTACGCGATCACCGGCACGGTGGTCCGCGGGGACGGAAGAGGGAGCGCGTTGCGGTTTCCCACTGCAAACCTGGAACCGCACGATCCCGACGCCCTGATCCCCAGGCGGGGGGTATACGCCGTTCGCGTGGGCCTGGGAGAGAGGGTGCTCAACGGCGTGATGAACATCGGCGTCCGGCCTACTTTCGGCCAGGAGGTCGAACACTGCGAGGTGCACATCCTGGATTTCGAAGGGGACCTTTACAACCAATCCATCCGGGTGGAATTCGTCGAGCGTATCCGGGACGAGAAGAGGTTCGAGACCGTCGAAGCGCTCAAAGACCAGATTTCAAAGGACGTATATACGACGTACAACATGTTGAAAGCGTGATCGAAACGGGCGGCGCCCGTGGCGCCCCCGGGGAACCGGTCACAGTCAATCCATTCAAGGAGATCGTTAGTGAGTATTGAGAAAGAACAGAAAGAGCAGATCCTTACCGATCACGGACGTCACGAGAAGGATACGGGATCGCCCGAGGCGCAGATCGCCCTCATGACCGCCCGGATCACCGAGCTGACGGAGCATTTCAAAGTCCACAAGAAAGACCACCATTCGCTGCGCGGCCTGCTCAAGATCGTTGGCCGCCGGCGCCGGTTGCTTTCCTACCTGCGCAAGAATGACCTGGAACGGTATCGGAAACTGATCAAGGATCTGGGTATCCGCGGATAGACGGGCAGGATCCGATGAAGTAAGATCCACAGATGAAGTAAGATCCACAGATGAAGTATGATCCATTGATGATGTACGACCCACTGGTGGCGGCAAAGACCGCCATCTGTCGACGATTTAAGGAGAAGACCAAGTATTATGGCTCATCGTGTAGAACTTGAACTGGCTGGCAGGACGCTGTCCCTCGAAACCGGTAAGGTCGCCAAGCAGGCGGATTCATCCGTATGGGTGCAGTATGGCGAGAGTGTGATTCTGGCCAACGTCGTTTCAGAAAACAAGTACGTGGAAGGCCGCGATTACCTTCCGTTGATGGTGGATTACCGCGAGCGGATGTACGCGGCGGGACGTATTCCCGGCGCCCGGCTTCGCAGAGAAGGACCTCCTTCAGAGAAAGAGATCCTGAGCGGTCGGCAGGTTGATCACGCCATCCGTCCCCTTTTCCCCAAGGACTATTTCTACGAGACGCAGGTTTCCATCGTCGTGCTGTCGACGGACATGGAAAACGACCACGACATCCTGGGCGTTATCGGCGCCGCCGCGGCCCTGCAGATCTCGGATATTCCATTCAAGGCTCCCCTGGCCGCGATCCGAATGGGTCGGGTGGACGGCGAATTCGTCGTCAATCCGACGTACAGCGACCTGGAGGACAGCGACCTGGATTTCGTGGTGACCGGCACGCCGGACCACATCATGTCGCTGGAAGGCAGCGCCCACGAGATCTCGGAAGAAGACCTGACCGACGCGATCCTGCTCTGTCATGAGAACATCAAGGCGGTCATCGAGAAGATCGAGGAGCTCCGCCAGATGGTAGGCGCGCCCGATAGGCGTGCATACGATTCGCCGAAGACGGATGCCGAACTCGCCGACAAAGTGCGCGAGGTCGCCCTTCCCCTCGTGAAAGAGGGCAACCGGACCCGGGAGAAGCAGGCGCGAGGAGACTGTTTCAGCCGCGCGGCCGACCTGGCCGTCGAGCAGCTGGCGGAAGCGTACCCGGACAGCGAGAACATCATTCGCGACCTGGTGCGGGACGTGCAGAGCGCCGATATGCATGACATGATCAAGAACGAAGGCGTGCGCGTCGATGGACGGGGCATGGACGATATCCGCCCCATCTGGTCGGAAGTCGGGGTGCTGCCGAGGACCCACGGATCGGCGCTCTTTACGCGGGGCGAAACGCAGAGCCTGACCGTGACGACCCTGGGTTCCAAGCAGGACGAGATGAAGCAGGACGATCTCGAAGGCGATTCGCTGAAGTCCTTCATGCTGCACTACAATTTCCCGCCGTACAGCGTAGGAGAAGTGCGCATGGCCCGGGGACCCAGGCCGCGCGATATCGGCCACGGCTCGCTGGCGGAACACGCCATCGCGCCCGTGATCCCGTCGGAGGACGTGTTCCCCTATACCATCCGCATCGTCTCCGAAATCCTGGAGTCCAACAGTTCGTCGTCCATGGCCACCGTCTGCGGTGCGACACTGTCCCTGATGGACGCGGGCGTGCCCATCAAGAGCCCCGTCGCCGGCGTGAACATCGGTCTGATACCGGACGATCCCAAGCCCCAGTACCTGGTCGACATCCAGGGCGTGGAGGATCACCTGGGCGGCATGGATTTCAAGGTCGCCGGCACGCGGGAAGGGATCACTTCCGTGCAGCTCGACGTCAAAGTCATGGAAGTGAACGAGGAGATTCTCCGCGAGTCCTTCGCCAGGGCGAAGAAGGCACGGCTGTTCATCCTGGACAAGATGGCCGAGACCATCGCCGAGACGCGGCCGCAGCTTTCCGAGCACGCTCCCCGAATCCTGACCGTCCAGGTCAAGCAGGACCAGATCGGTTCCGTGATCGGACCGGGCGGCAAGGTGGTGCGCGGCATCCAGGAGGAAACGGGCGCCCAGATCAATATCGAGAACGACGGGACGATCACGATCGCCGCCGTCGACGCGGCCGCCGGAGAGAAGGCCAAGCAGATCATCGAAAGCATGACGGAGGAGCCCGAGATCGGCAAGGTCTACCAGGGCACCGTGAAGCGGATCGTCGATTTCGGCGCCTTTGTCGAAATCCTTCCCGGCAAGGACGGCCTGGTGCACATTTCCGAATGGGAAAACCACCGGACGAACTCCATGCAGGATGTGACCAACGAAGGCGACGAGGTGACCGTGAAGATCATCAATATCGACAATCAGGGCAAAGTCAAGCTGAGCCGGAAGCAGGTGCTCGCCGCGAACTGACCGTAGCGAACGGCCAGTATGATCCGAACATCGCCGCCATGGCAGACATCCGATCGGGACGCCATGGCGGCGGTCTTACCTGTACGATCCTCCCTTGTCAGAATCCACCGACCGTACCAGAAAAACCGTGCTTCCGAACGGCATCCGGGTGGTTACGGAGCACATGCCGCACGTCCGTTCCGTGACGATGGGCGTCTGGGTGTGGTCCGGCACGCGGTTCGAACCCGCCGAGAAGCCCGGAATCGCCCACTTTCTAGAACACGCCGTGTTCAAGGGCACCGAGAAGCGCAACGCGTTCCAGATCGCCCAGAGCATCGAAAGCCTCGGCGGGTACCTTAACGCCTTTACCGGCCGGGAACTCAACTGCTACTTCGCCCGGGTGATGGACAGCCACCTGCCCGTCGCCGTGGACGTGATTGGCGACCTGCTGCAGTCCTCCAAGTTCGACCCCCACGAGATCGAGAAGGAAAAGATGGTGGTTATCGAGGAGATCCACGGCCTCGAAGACCACCCGGAAGACCTGGTGAGCGAGCTTTACGCCAACCTGATCTGGCAGCCCCATCCCCTGAGCCGGCCGATCCTGGGCAACGCGCCGTCCGTCTCGTCCTTCACGCGGAACCACCTCATTGCGTACCTTTCGGCACGTTACCGGAACGACCGCACATACGTCATCGCGGCGGGCAGCGTGGACCACGAGGCCCTGGTCGATCTCGTGCGGGAACAGTACGATTTCAATGGTGCTAGTCAGCCTGCGGATACGGAGGTAGACGAGGATGTCAACGCGGCCGTCGAAGGTGACGTCGTCAGAGACGTCGACTCAGACGCGGACGTCCGGCTCGATTCGACGCGGCATAAAAAACGGCACAGGAAGCGGGTGCTGAGCAAGGACATCGCCCAGGTACACCTCTGCCTGGGGGGCGTCGCCCTGCCCTACGGCCATCCGTCGAAATACGCCCTGTTCCTGCTGAACGCTATCTTGGGCGGCGGGATGACCTCGCGGCTGTTTCAGAAGATCCGCGAGGAGGCCGGGCTGGCCTACTCGATCTATTCGGACCTGGATTTCTACCGGGATACGGGCCAGATCTGCATCAGTGCGGGCGTGGACCCGAAGGACGCGCAGCGTGCGGTAGACCTGATCCGGCAGGAGTGCCGGGTGTTGTGCGAGCAACCCGTGCCGGAGGAGGAGCTGCGGGATACGCGGTCCCAACTGACCGGCAGCCTGTACCTGTCGCTGGAGGAGTCCGGCAGCGTGATGAACCGGCTTGCCAGAGCGGAGATCTACGAAAAGACCCATACCAGCGTGGACGAGATCGTCCGGAAGCTGGATGAAGTGACCACGGCCGATATCGCCGAACTGGCCGAAATGATTTTCACGCCTGAAAACACGTACCTTACGGCCGTCGGTCCCGTTTCGGAAGACGATATCATCTTGTAGTGGACCGTGGGAGGCCCGTGGGTGGTTCATGGGTGGACCTGGAGCAAGTCATGAGCACGCCCGTTGTCATACCCATCGCCTCGACCCGGCCCGACAGAGTGCATCCGGCGCCGCGAAGGATGACCCCCGGATCCGCCGGACTCGACCTCTATGCCTGTGTCGACGAACCGGTGGAGATCGCGCCGAAACAGCTCGAACTGATCGGGACGGGTTACGCCATCGCATTGCCCCCGGGATACGAAGGGCAGGTACGCCCCCGGAGCGGCCTGGCGGTCAATCACAAGATCGGCGTGCTGAACAGCCCGGGCACGATCGACTCGGACTACCGCGGAGAGATCAAGGTGATTCTCTTCAATTTCGGCGATCATCCCTACAGCGTAAGCGACCGGGAGAGAATCGCCCAGCTCGTTATCGCAACCGTACCTTTCGTCGTCTTCGAAGAGGTCGACCGCCTCGATGAAACCGGGCGCGGCGCCGGTGGATACGGCCACACGGGAAGATAACCATGCTGCTGAGAATGATCCTGACGTCCCTGGCCATCCTGCTGGTGACCAACGTGTACAGCGGCATCCAGGTCGATTCGGTTACCACCGCGATCATCGCGGCCGTCGTCCTGGCCCTTATCAACACGATCGTACGACCCGTCATCGTCCTCCTGACGCTACCCATCAGCATGCTCACGCTGGGTTCCTTTCTCCTCGTCATCAACGCGTCCATGTTGTACCTGGCCGCCTGGCTTGTCAACGGGTTCGACGTGGGCGGTTACTGGGACGCCCTGATCGCATCCCTTATCATCTCCGTCGTCGTGGCCATGCTGAACGGGCTGATCAAGAGCAAGAGCTGATTCGTTTCATGGCAGGCAAGCTTAACAGACGTTTCCGCAGGCAGGATTTATGATCCAGATCAAAGGAATCGACCTCCGCGTCCAGAACATGCACACGCGCATGCCCTTCAAATTCGGCATATCGACCATGACGGCCGTGCCGCACCTGGTACTCGGCGTGATACTCGAGGTAAATGGCCGGACCGGCAGGGGATACTCGGCCGACCACCTCCCCCCGAAGTGGTTCACGAAGAACCCGGAAACTTCCCTCGAGGATGAAGTGGAGGACATGATCGCCGTCATCCGGAACGCCAGCGACGTCGCGCAGACCATCGGCCCCGCGCCCGATCCGTTCGCCCTCTGGCAGGAGCTATACAAGGCACAGAAGGCCTGGGGCACCGAGCGCGGCTTTGCGCCCCTCCTGTGGGGCCTGGGCACCAGCATGGTGGAAAGGGCCATGATCGAGGTTTTCTGCCGCATACAGGGCACGAATTTCGGCCAGGCTGTGCGTTCAAACGCCTTCGGCCTCCGATTGGACGCTTTCAACCCGAATCTGAAGGGCCTGGAACCTGCCGATGTGTTGCCCGACGCCCCGATCACCGTCACGAACGTACGCCATACCGTGGGCTTGGGAGATCCCTTGACCCGGCCGGAAATCCCGCCGGAGGAACTGTGCAACGATGGGCTGCCCCAGTCGCTGGACGATGTCATCGATACCTATGGCATAACGTACTTCAAGATCAAGCTGTTCGGCGATGAAGCACGGGATTTAAACCGCCTGAAACAGACGGCCGCGATCATCGGCGGGCGCCTGGACCGTTTTGCTTTCACGCTGGACGGCAATGAGAATTACGGCGACATGGAATCGTTCCGGTCATTCTGGGAAGCATTACGGGCGGACCGCGACCTGACCGGTTTTCTGCCCCGTCTGATCTGCATTGAGCAGCCCCTGCACCGCAACATCGCGCTGGGCGAATCGGTCAGGCGGCACTTCCAGGCCTGGCCGGACCGTCCCCCCTTCATCATCGACGAATCCGACGGCGACATAGGCGACGTGGAAAGGGCCGTCGATATCGGGTACGCGGGCACGAGCTACAAGAACTGCAAAGGGGTATTCAAGGGACTGGCCAACGCCGCCTATCTGAAGTACCTGTCGAATCGCCATCCGGAACGTGAGTACGTGTTGACGAGCGAGGACCTTTCCAACATCGCGCCGATCGCCCTGATGCAGGATCTCGCGGTGCTGGCCACATTAGGGGTTGACCACAGCGAGCGAAACAGCCACCATTATTTCAAGGGGATAACGGTCTGGCCCGACAATATTCAGAAACAGGTCGTGAAGTGCCATCCTGATCTGTTCAGCTTGCATGAGGATGGATTTCCATGTATGAGTATACGCCACGGCCAAATCAACATGGAAAGCGTAACGACGAGTCCTTTCGGGGTTGGATTCGAGTTCGAAGACTCACATAGTGTGCAACTCACCCCGCTGGACGACTGGAGTTATGCTTCGCTGGATGTTGAATGATCATTTGGCTGCGTACGGGTATGTTCCGCTACGGTCAGCGAACGACAGTAAATTTGGTTGGGGGTCATAAAACCCGGGAAAGTGTCTGCACAGTTGTACAATTCGATTCGGTCTTGTACAAAACCGATTGGCCGTTGTACAATCAATAGTAATTTTGTACAGGGTTGCTTGCGAGCCGTACAGATTATTTATCTTTTGTACAAACCCCCAAATCGGTCATGAAACATATAAAACGGACCCGCGAACAAGACCAGAATCGGATTTCGATCATTTTCGGCAGGAGTGAGATGCTGGATATAGCCTATTTCTAGCCGGAAATCGGGTTTTTGGGGGGAGTTTCGAGCCACCCCCCGACCCTCCGCAAACCGGATTAGAGACGAAATAGATTTACATAATATCTATTATGCGAAGTAGGGTTTTGAAGGGGTAAACGGAGGATTTTAGAGTCTAGGGCTATAAATCCAACTAGAAAGGCACAAAAATACCCGTGTACAAAAGAAAAGAGTGTTGTACAATTACCATGCGAGAGATGTACAAATGAAGATATATTAGTACAAATAACGATACAGTGCATACAAAGATATATAGAGTTGTACGGAGTCATGGTATACAAACTAGTGAATAATTGTACATAGTGTAGACACGAATGTATAATAAACAGATAAATTGTACAATCGTCGGAATCGGTTTCTCTTGGCATTCAGGTACATTCCTACCGGTTAAAGTCAGTAACCCGAGTTTCATCACAACAAGTTACTTCATTGCGTCCACGTCGATTTATTAGCACAGAATTCCGCCAGATTGGACTGGAGGAGTATGATCTTCCTCCGGTACCGAATGATGGAGTACTCGTCCAGAACGAGTATACGGCAGTTAGCGTGGGCACGGAGATATACAACTATATAAATGGTTGCGAACCTGGTGGAACGCCGAGGTTTCCGCGATACACAGGTTATTGTAATGCGGGCGTAGTTTTGGAGGTTGGAAAGGATGTAAAGGAAATTAGTCCGGGCGATCGTGTTACCGGACAGGGAAACCACTCGAGTCATTCGATAATGTCTGGCTTAATCAACAAGGTGCCGGCGAATGTGTCATCCAAGGCCGCGGCGTTCATGGTCATGGGGGCGACTTCGCTGCATGGCCACCGCGTTGCCCGTCCGGAACTGGGCGAAGCCGTGGTGGTGACCGGCATGGGCATCGTGGGCCAGTTGGCCGCCACCTTTGCGAAACTGAGTGGTGCCGTACCCGTAATCGGCGTGGATCTGGACGAGTTCCGTCTTCAGAAGGCCCGTGAACGCGGGGTTGACGTATGTATCAACCCGGATAGTGAAACCGATGTGGCCAAAGCAGTACACCGGCACTGCGAGGCAGACGGTGCGGACCTGGTAATCGAAGCAACGGGCGTGCCTTCTGTATATCCGATGGCGCTGACCCTGCCGCGTCCCGGCGGCCGTCTGCTCGCCCTCGGTTCCCCGCGAGGATCGGTGGAGGTGAGCTTCTTCGCCGAGGTCCACCTGCGCGAGATCACGATTTTAGGCGCTCACCAGCCCAAGACGCCTGATGAGGCCGACCTGTACTATCCCTGGAGCAAGCGCAGGGACCGCGACCTGGTCCTGCGGCTCATGAGTGAAGGAAAACTGCCGATCGAGGACCTGATCACCCACGAAGCCAGCCCCTCCGACTGCCAGTCTGTCTACGACATGCTTGCGGATGATCCCAGGGAGGTGCTGGGGGTGGTGTTCAGGTGGCACTGATGTAGCGGGCAGGACTGGCGGTCGTCCTGGTCGTTGATACTTCGGCCTGATGCGCGTACGGTATCCGCGTAAGATGCGTCTGCGCGGCTCGGTTGATGCGCAGGGTTTCTCTGTCGTGGGGATGTTACGCTGCGGAGCGGTGCGCACAACACGCTAAGGTAGCGACAAGTTGGCAAGTCATGCCGAAAGGGCTACTGAAATGAGATCATTCTTCGTAGCGTTGCTAAGCGCGATTACCATGATGTCGTTCATTACCGTGATGTTGTTCATTACCGTGGGAATATCCGCCTGTGGTGACTCGCCCACGGAACCGGTCGAACAGGAACCTGAGGACGACCACGAACACGAGCACGAGGAAACAGAGCGGCCACCCGGCGAGTTGATGCCTACGCTATCGAGCATCCAGAGCCTGGTATTCAATCCATCGTGCGTCTCGCACCACGGATTAGACGATGCCGCCGCTGGTCTCAATCTCGCCGAAGGCCACTCCTTCAAAAACCTGGTGAACGTACGCAGCACCCAGGTGATGCTCGACCTGGTTCGACCCGGTGACGCTGAAAACAGCTACTTGATACATAAGCTGGAAGGTCGCGAAGGCATTGTGGGCAAGCAGATGCCGTTGGGCGCTTCTCCTCTCACAGCCGCTGATATCGCCGTCATCAAGGCGTGGATAAACCATGGCGCAGAAGAGGGCGACGATCACTGATAAGTGGAGCTGGACATAACGGTCTGACTGGTACCCTTCCTGATCTTCAAATCTTCTACCTCAAGTAAACCTTTCGACTCCCGCAATCCATCAGCGATAGCCAAATCCAGGACGGTTGCCGAGCACTGAGGCGGGGAACGGGTTCCCTGTGTTCAAGTAGACTCTCGACATGCAGGGCTATCGCCTGACGAATCTCGCCGATCACATCCTGCTTGGTAGGTCCCGTTGCAACGCATCCGGGCAGGTCCGGAACGTAAGCGGCATGGTTGTTCGGCGACTTTTCGACAACAATGGTATTGCGCATCCTGAAGGTCACTCCGATCGGGTTGTCAGGTGAAGTGGATGTCCATTGGTTAGCTCACGGTCCAAACAGCTTCCCAACGACCTCGTCCTTCGACACACCAACGAAAGTTGCCACGTCAGACATAATCCGGCTCAAAGTTCCAATCCGTACCGGGCGATGTAGAGGTATCGTTACGCTGTGCTCTTTCGTTGTCGTCGTCAGAGTTACTGTAGCATGGCTTCCACGCGTTCTACGTACACGGTAGCCGAAGTTACGGCTTAGCAGTTGGACGACCTGTTCACCGGACAGATCTCTTGGGATCTTCATACGGCGATAACTTCATCACGGACCTGATGCAGTCTGATTACCCGGGGCGTTTCGGCCTCGTCAAAATGACACAGCACGGCCTCTCTAGCCATGTCCTTTAGCTCGTTCCAATCCTCTCCCTGCGTAAAGATGCTGTGCCCGAGTGCGCGTGCCTCATAGCCGCCTTCGTCGGACTCGATCACTTCGAATATGATTTCAGTCATCGTGGCGTCTCCCGAACTTTGCTGGTACCTGATGTCTCAATCAAGAACCAGCACATATCCTTGTCCTGGCACTTTGTGCTATCCATTCGTCTTGCTTCAGTTTTTGAGCGGTCCATCACCAATCACGGCCGCAATACGATTTTCGAGGCGATCCCTTAGTTCTTCAGGACTGCGCCACAGAATATGATTATAATAGCTCGTGTCGAAGTGTACATCATCAATAGAGTCTTTGTTACAGGTGAAAACTACAGGGATATCGAGTCCATGTGCGAATCCCGCTTCGTAGTATACACCCCCTCGGGCACCGTCTTCTCCCTGTGTAAAATCTGCGACGATAAAACGTGATCTTCTTATTTCAGCGATGATCTCATCGTCGATCCTCCCGATGTATTCTTGGTTGTCTATCCGGATTGGGCTGTATCCCGCGTTTTCAATTGCGGGTTTGATGCCTTTGGTCCAGGCATCTTGCAATGACTCATCGAACCACATGGCCACGAATGCCTGAGATGAGACGGTGGCTGCTCGCTCCAATTCAGCGAGACGAGTGTAGCCTGCAACTGTTACAATGAGACCGATCGTAGCTTCGGTAGACTCTTCTAACCAACCCTTCCCAATCAAGTAGTCTGTCAGGAATTGCAACTCTTCAGAGTCAACACTTTCTGTGTAGGCAAACATGTCCGGTAAGAAGTCACTCGCGAGGAATGCCCTTCCTACATGCGGTGTCTTTTTCTGAATGTACTTCAATAGTTCATCCGCACGTGTGTGAACGGTTAAATCTGGTCGTCGTATACTCGATTCGATTTCGTTCTCGTAGGACCATATTTCCGGTCGCTCGATGCCCGATCTGCGTTGCTTGATCATCCATGTCGTTAAGCGTGCTTTTTCACGATCATCAAGTTGACCAACCATGATTTCGGCCCTTCCATCCACGAAGTACCTACCACCTGCACGGGGCGAATCTACGTTCCTGCCATCACCACTAAATAGTTCTGTGGGCTTAGTCGGCGTACCCCAGATTGGACAGTGTGCGTTTGCGTTCATGTTTACTCTTTTGTCCTTTTTCGATATACTACGATCTCACGCGGACGCGTGGACGCATAACCTCCACTCACAATCGAATTGAGGCCAAATTCTCCCTTCAATATATCTCGCATGTATCCTTGCTACAACCTGTAATCACCAGAAGACCGCTCCGATCTTTCGCCATTTTCCCCTTGACTTGAACCCTGATTTTCCCCGTTATGTTAACGGTTGGGATTCACCTTCGCACCGGCGTGTCAGAACACGCATAACCAATTGCAATTCAAGCATTTACTGATTACTAGAACTGGAGAGGATGCCCCATGACCGTTTCCGTCAAGCTCTTTGCAACGCTGAGAAAATACCTGCCCGAGAACGCGGTAAACAAAACGGCGACGATTGAACTCGGCGACCAGGCCAGGGCGAGCGACATCATCGCGCAGTTGGACATCCCCGATGGCCATATACACCTGATCCTGATCGACGGAAAACACTCGGCTGAAGACACCCCGCTGACGGATGGTGCGGTGGTCAGCTTCTTCCCGCCGATAGCCGGCGGGGCCTAGGGCCGGTGTCCTGCCACACTTATTTCGGATTCAAGCTGGAAGACGCCGTCCGGGGCCTGAAACGGGCGCTGCACGACGAGAACATTCCCGTGGTGTCCGTCCGCGAGGCTGATGATCAGGTCATATTCGCGATCGATGTCGCATCCGAAACCGGGGAAATCACCCTGGCCTACCACACCACGAAGACCCATCCCCTGGCCAGGCTGGGTGAAATCCCTGCGATCAAGGTCACGGTCGACGATCACCTGCCCGATGTCAAACCCGTGCTGACCATGGCTTTCCTGAGAGGCGGAGGTTGACCTCATGCGTGCCGGTTTCCTGGTTTCCCTTTGCCTTTGTGTTTCCTCGTTCCTGCCGATTCCCCCTCCCGTTTCGGCGCAAGGCTCCGGCGACAACAGTGCGGCCAGTGCGGCCGGTCGGATCACTGCGGCTACTTCCTCCCTGAATCAGCTTTCCGATCTCGACGCCGGGTTCCTGATCCCCGATACCTTCGACAAGGTCCGGGAGGCCTACAATCGATATACCCGGGATATACGGGAAGGTAAATCGACCCGGGATATTCAGCGGGCCTATGCGGAATTCGACGCCGCCCTGGTCCTGGCGCGGGAACGGCTGGATCGCGTGAACGAGATACTGATGGTACCGCTGGAGAAACGGGCGGCGGCCCAGCGGGCGAACGCCCCCGCGATGGTTCCGGATGCCTTCGAGGATGCCGAAAGCCGCCTCGAACGGGCCATTTCCAGGCTGGAGGACGACCGGGTCTCCGATGCCTTCGCCCAGGGACAGGAAGCAGCCATGCTCTACGATGACGCGCGGTCGTCAGTGATCGAGATGTCGCTTATCGGTTCGGCGCAGATCGGCCTGGCCGAAGCCGAGAACCAGGACTGGGACCGGCTGGCCCCGGCGTCCTTCGCGCAGGCCCGCCGGTTGGTGGACGAAGTGACCGGCGCGCTGGATCGTGGGGAACCCCTGACCGCCGCGCTGCGCAACAAGGCCCAGGCCGCCGATTACGCGGTACGGCGCGCCATCGAGATCGCGACACAAGTCGATGCACTCCGCAGCGATCCCGGGAACTGGGAGCGCATGTTGCTGACCCGGGAGGATCTCGTCCGGCAGGCCGCCGACATGGCGGGGGTCTCCGCCGATTTCCTGGCCGATGATCCGCAGGCGATTATGACGGAGAGCCTGCGCACGCTCGCCGCCAGGCAGGATTCCTTAAGCCTCCTGCTTCAGCGGGCAGAGGGGGACGCCGCCGCGCTCAGGGCCGAGGTCGATTCCCTGCACCAAGCGATCGAGGAACAGCAGATTCGCCTGTCGTCCATGGTGGAAAGCTACCAGCAGGACCTGCAACGGAGAAAAGAGGAGATCGACCGGGAACGCCGGGATCTCAGGGAGTACCTGCACGAAAAGACCCAGCTGGATGCCGCCGCCCAGGCCCAGGAGCGGTTTTCGGATAGCGAAGCGATCGTGGTGCGAGACGCCGACCGGCTCACGCTGCGGCTCATCGGGCTGTCCTTCCGGGCGGGAAGAACGCAAATACCCGGAGGCGCCCGCGGATTGCTGACGAGTCTCGGGGAATACCTGGCATTGTATCCTCAGACCCGCGTTGCCGTGGAGGGCCATACCGATGCCACC
Organism: bacterium; assembly: GCA_965207085.1. GTDB lineage: Bacteria > JAAXHH01 > JAAXHH01 > JAAXHH01 > JAAXHH01 > JAAXHH01. Next base: position 2,995,461 of record CBDBLQ010000002.1, read on the forward strand.
GGCGCGGAGGAGAAGAACATCACCCTCTCGAAGTCCCGCGCCGATGCGGTCATGCATTTTCTGGCGGACCAATCCGGTGTCGAAGCCGAACGAATGACGTCCTCCGGCCTGGGCAGCGCCCAGCCCATCGACAGTAACAATACACGCAGCGGCAGGGAACGGAATCGACGCATCGACGTGGTTCTGACTTTCACCAGAGATCTGTAACAGCACACGCACTGGCGTATATACGCGCGTTGTAGTTGTATCCGTTGCGCACGATACGTCCGTTGCGGGGAGAACGCGAAATTGAGCAACGAAACTGGCAGAGAAATGTACGAAGAGATGATGGAGAAGTTGTTCTCATCGGTGATCGCGGACGCCCTGGACGCCTGCGGATACCGCGATCAGATCCTCCGGCACGACATCAGGCCCCTGTTTCCCGACGCGGTCGTGGTGGGCCGGGCACTGACCGTCCTGTCCGTTGACGTTTACGAGATCCCCGACGAGCCTTACAAGCTGGAACTGGAAGCCGTTGACGCCCTGAAACCCGGGGACGTCCTCGTGGCGCAGACCAACGGTACGACGCGCAGCAGTCTCTGGGGCGAGTTGCTCTCTACCGCCGCGGAGGCCCGGGGCGCGCGCGGCGCCGTGATCGACGGGTTCACCCGGGACTCGCAGGCCATCGCCGACATGGGTTTTCCGCTCTTCGTCCGCGGCATCGCACCCTATGATTCGAAGGGCAGGAGCGACGTCATCGCCTACAATACGCCCATCGACTGCGGCGGCGTGAAGGTCTGTCCCGGCGATCTCGTATTCGGCGACTTCGACGGGGTCGTGGCCGTTCCTCGGGCCGTGGAAGAACAGGTACTGAAGGCGGCCTTTGAAAAGGCGGCCGAAGAGAAAGAGGTCAAGCAGGCCCTGCAGAACGGCATGTCCGCCACCGCCGCCTTCGAGAAATATGGCATTCTCTGATGAAGCCCCTCGTCGAGTGCGTGCCCAACTTCAGCGAAGGGCGCGATTCGGGCATTGTGGAGGCCATTGCCGCCAGCATTGCCGCCGTCGATGGTGTCCATCTGGCCGGCCTGGAAATGGACGCCGACCATAACCGTTCCGTGATCACCTTCATGGGTGCGCCCGGGGACGTTGCCCGGGGCGCGTTCGAAGCCTGCAGGACGGCCCGGGACCTCATCGACCTGAGACGCCACCGCGGTGTACATCCCCGGATCGGCGCCACGGACGTCATCCCCTTCATACCCCTTTCCGATTACTCCATGGACGACTGCATAACTCTCGCCCGGGACTGCGGCGGGGAGATCGGCCGATCCCTAGGGATTCCGGTGTACTTCTACGGCCACGCCGCCCTGGATGCGCGGCGCGGCGAGCTTCCGGATATACGTCGAGGAGGATTCGAGGGGCTGGTGGAGCGGGCTCGACAGGTCCAGAAGGCCCAAGGAGCCCGGCAGGCCCAACAGGCCCGGCAGGAACTGGATCCCGCGCCTGACGCGGGACCGCGCATGGTCCATGTTTCCGCGGGCGCTACGGCGGTCGGCGTCCGCGATGTGCTCGTCGCCTACAACGTGAACCTGGACACTGATGACGTGCGTGTTGCCCGGGCGATCGCGCAGGAGGTCCGGGAGAAGAACGGCGGCCTGCCGGGGGTCCGAGCCCTTGGACTGCTGCTCCCGGAACGGCACCTCGCCCAGGTATCCATGAACCTGACCGATTACCGCCGGACGCACATGGTCCGGGCATTCGAAACGGTCGCGCGCCTCGCGGAAGCGGAAGGGGTCGAGGTCCTGCAGAGCGAGTTGATCGGCCTCGCCCCCCGTGCCGCCCTGGGCGGGGCCGCACCCGAAGACCTGCGCATGGAACCCCTGGATCCCTCCCGGTTCCTGGAATACCACACCCGCCTGTTCGTCTGATCCCCGATCCCCGATCCGGTCTCAGCCCCTCGTCAGAACCGTATTTTCTTGACTCCGTGCCGCGCTCTTCTTATCATGTTGACTAAATTAGTAAACTAAACCCCGAAGGCGAGGGAGGACGCATGCGTGTATCGGCCAAGGCGGAGTATGCGTGCAGGGCCGTGCTGGAATTGACAAGGTACCACGACAAGGCGGAAGTCATCCATATCAGCGACATCGCTGTCCGTCAGTCCATTCCGGAAAAATACCTCGTTCAGATTCTGCTTCAACTGCAGCGTGCCGGACTGGTCAAGAGCAAACGCGGCGCGACCGGCGGTTATTCGCTTGCCCGCGCTCCGGGAAAAATCTCGCTGGGCGATGTGATCCGGGCGATGGACGGTGCGCTGATTTCGGTCGAAAGCCTGTCCGGCGATACGGATGTGTCCGATCAACTGAGCGGCCAGCACGTATTAAAGGACGTCTGGATGGACGTGCAGGAAAAGCTCGGCGAGATCATGTACGGCATCACGTTCGAAGACATTTCCAGGCAGGCGCAGAAGAGCCTGTCCATGTACTACATCTGAAGGATAGCCCGTGGCGTCCGGAAACGGAATATACGACAGCGCGCTCGACCTGATCGGGCACACCCCCCTGGTTCGCCTGAACCGGGTGAACCAGGCGCCCGGCGTGGATCTGCTCGGCAAGCTTGAATCGGAGAACCCTGGAGGCAGCGTCAAGGACCGCGTCGGCCTGAGCATGATCCTGGACGCGGAGCAGCGGGGTCTGCTCAGACCGGGCGGTACCATCGTGGAGCCGACGAGCGGCAACACGGGGCTCGGCCTGAGCATGGTGGCCGCGGTAAAGGGCTACAAGGTCATCCTCATCATGCCGGACAACATGAGTTCGGAACGGCGCGTACTACTGACCTCCTACGGCGCGGAACTGGTGTTGACGCCGGGCATGTTGGGCATGGCGGGCGCCGTTCAGAAGGCGGAGGAGATTCTTCAGGAACATCCCGATTACTTCATGCCGCAGCAGTTCAAGAATCCGGCCAACGTGGAAATCCATCGCAAGACCACTGCCGAGGAGATCTGGGAGGCAACCGGGGGGGATATCGATGTGTTCGTGGCCGCCGTGGGTACCGGCGGTACGCTGACGGGCGTGGGCAGGTACCTGAAAGAAAAGAACGAGCGGATCCGCGTGGTTGCCGTGGAACCGTCGTTGTCCCCAGTGATCTCCGGCAAACCCGTGGAGAGCCTGGTGCACGCGATCCAGGGCATCGGGGCCGGGTTCATTCCGGATATCCTGGATACGTCGATCATCGACGACGTGATGTTGATCGACGACGAGGAGGCCTACCAGGCGGCCCGCCGCCTGGGCCTGGAAGAAGGGCTCCTGGTGGGTATCTCGGCAGGCGCCAACGTATGCGCGAGCTTGAAGGTGGCAGCGCAACTGGGCAATGGGCGGATCGTGACTATCCTGTGCGATACCGGCGAAAGATACCTGAGCATCCGAGAATACTTCGAAGGGCAGAGCGACTGAGAGGAGGATCCTTTAGATGGCTGTTACCGTTCGCATTCCAACCCCGCTGCGCAAGTTGACCGACAACCGGTCCGAGATTGAAATCGACGGCGAGACCGTCGAAACGCTGATCGGAAACATGGAGGCAACCTACCCCGGCATCAAGGACCGTCTCTGCGACGAGTCCGGTAAAGTGCGGCGGTTCATCAACATCTACATCAATGAAGAAGACATCCGGTTTCTGGATGGTACGAACACAACGGTCAAGGCCGGAGACCGGGTTTCCATCGTGCCCGCCATCGCGGGCGGCCTGGGCGGTTCAGTCGACCTGGGCGGTTCAGTCGACCTGGGTCGTCCGAGCGGCCTGATCGGTGTGGCCAGCCAAAGCGGTCCAGGCGACCTGGGCGGTCCGCACGGTCCGGCCAGCTTGCGGGACCGCGGCTGATGTCCTCCGTGCGGGTGCGCGTTCCCGCGACCACGGGCAACCTGGGTTCCGGCTACGACTGCGCCGGCATGGCCCTCGGCCTCTATAACACCATCGAGTTTACCGAAACGGAATCCGGCCTGGACGTGGTCGTGGAGGGCGAAGGGGCCGAAGCGGTGCCCCTTGATGAAAGCAACCTGTGCATCGTCTCCGCCCGGGCCGTATTCGACGCCGCGGACTGGCAGCCCGCCGGTCTTGAGGCGCGCATGCACCACGCCATTCCCGTCTCACGGGGTCTGGGCAGCAGCGGAGTCGCCATCGTGGCGGGCGCTGTGGCGGCCAATGCCCTCGCGGTCAACGCCCTCACGGGGCGGCCGCTGGGAACCCCCGAACTCCTCCGTATCTGTTCCGACCTGGAAGGGCATCCCGACAATGTCGTTCCGTCCCTGCTCGGCGGGCTTTCCGTGAGCGGCGAGCGGGCGGGAACGATCGTATATCAGACCTTCTCCGTGCCCTCCGACCTCAAGGCCGTCGTAGCCATTCCCGAATTCACCCTCGATACGAAGGTTGCCCGCGGCGTCCTGCCGGATTCGGTATCCATGGAGGACGCGGTCTACAACCTGTGCAGCGTGGGGTTGCTGGTGGGCGGGATGGTTACGGGGAATTACGCCCTGCTCCGGGAGGGCATGGCCGACCGCCTGCACCAGCCCTACCGTCAGCGCCTGGTTCCCGGGCTTGCCGAGGTCACCAGGGACGCCCTGGACGCCGGCGCCCGCGGCGCGGCCCTCAGCGGCGCTGGACCCACGGCCGTCGCCCTGGCCACGGAAAACCTCGAGGGGATCGGGAAAGCCATGGTCGATGCCTTCGCCCGGCACGGCGTCACCGGACAATACCGGATCCTCCCCATTGACAACGACGGTTGCCAGGTTCTGCCGGACTGAGCCATGGGCGCCCTCAACGACATACGCGTCATCGACCTGACCCGGGTACTCGCGGGTCCCTTCACGACCATGACCCTGGGCGACCTGGGCGCCGAGGTCATCAAGGTCGAACCCTTCGGCGGAGACGAGGCGCGGGGATTCGGTCCCTTCAAAGAAGGCGTGAGCGGCTACTTCGAGAACGTCAACCGGGGCAAGCAGAGCATCGCGATCGATCTTAAGCAGCCCACAGGCCGCGAACTCCTCCTCGAATTGATCGGCAAGTCGGACGTCCTGGTGGAGAATTTCAGGCCGGGTGTGATGAAGAAACTCGGTCTGGATTACGAAACGCTGCAGTTACGATTCCCCGGCCTTATCTACGCAGCCTGTTCCGGGTTCGGACAGACCGGGCCCTACGCCCGGCGCGGGGCCTACGACATGATCATCCAGGGCATGGGCGGCATCGTCAGCATAACCGGCGAACCGGACCGTCCGCCCGTCCGGGTGGGCGTGTCCATCGGGGATATTGCGGCCGCGCTCTACTCGTGCATCGGCATTCTCACGGCGCTCTTTACCCGGACGCAGACGGGGCGGGGGCAGATGGTGGACATCGGCATGTTGGACTGCCAGGTCGCCCTGCTCGAGAACGCCATCGCCCGGTTCGACATGACGGACACCGTCCCGGAGCCCCTCGGAGCCCGGCATCCTTCCATCACGCCCTTCCAGGCCGTCGAGACCCGGGACGGATGGATCATGATCGCGGCGGGCAACAACGTCCTCTGGCAACGATTGTGCGAGGTCATGGAGCGAGAGGGCCTGGCAGGCGACGATCGGTTCAGGGACAACAACCTGCGCACCGAGCACCACGGCGAGCTGCACGAGATATTGACCGGTGTGTTCAGGGAAAGCACTTCGGAAGACTGGCTGCGGCGTCTCGACTCGGCCGAGATCCCCTGCGGCCCCATCCAGAACGTACAGCAGGTCGTGGAAGATCCCCAGGTACTCGCCCGTGAAATGATCGTTAAGCTCCTGCATCCCATCGCCGGCCCCTTGCGCGTGGCCGGCTCGCCTCTCAAGCTGTCGGAAACTCCGCCCGAAGTCACCCGCCACGCCCCCGCCCTGGGGGAGCACACCGACCAGGTGCTTCAGACGGTGCTCGAGGCTTCGGCGGACGATCTGGCGCGGTGGCGTGAGGCCGGCGTGATTAAATAAAAAACCCTCCGGCCGACCGTCTGGCCGCCAGAGGGCTTCTTCCTACCGCTCGTTCAAAGATACCTGCTCACCCTACCGCCCCGGCCACGAGATCGCCGACTTCGCTGGTGCCGTATCCCATCCGGCCGGCGTCCATGCTCTTCATTTTGGTACTCACCACGTCGATGATGGCCTGTTCCACGGCGTCGGCGGCCTGCGTTTCGCCGAGTTGCGCCAGCATCATCTGGCAAGAGGCGATGGCCGCGATGGGATTGATGACGTTCTGGTCCGTGTATTTCGGCGCCGAACCCCCGATGGGCTCGAACATGGCGGTGCCTTCGGGATTGATGTTGCCCCCCGCGGCGATGCCCATCCCGCCCTGGATGATGGCGCCCAGGTCGGTGATGATGTCGCCGAACATGTTGGTCGTGACGATGACGTCGAACCACTCGGGGTTCTTGACCATCCACATGCAGGTCGCGTCCACGTGGGCGTAGTCGGCCGTGATGCCGGGGTATTCCTCGGCGACTTCGTAGAACACCCGCTCCCAGAGGTCGTGGGCGTAGGTCAGCACGTTGGTCTTGGCGCAGAGCGTCACCTTGTTTTGCTTGTTGCGGGCTTTGGCCGTCTCAAAGGCGTAGCGGACGCACCGCTCCACGCCCTTGCGGGTATTGATGGACTCCTGCACCGCGACCTCGTCGGGCGTGCCCTTCTTGTACACGCCGCCGGCGCCGACGTACAGGTCCTCCGTGTTCTCCCGGACCACGACGAAGTCCACGTCCTCGGGACCCTTGTCCTTCAGCGGGCAGTCGACGCCCGGGTACAGCTTGACGGGACGCAGGTTGATATAGAGATCCAGTTCGAAACGGATGGTCAGGAGGATGCCCTTTTCCAGCAGGCCCGGCGGGCAGTCCGGATGTCCGATGGCGCCGAGGTAGATGGCGTCGTAGTGGCCCAGTTCCCGCAGGCCCTCCCGGGGCAGGATCTCTCCCGTCCTGAGGTATCTTTCGCCGCCGAAATCGTATTCCGTAAGTTCATAGTCGAATGAGAACTTCTTCGAGGCCGCGTTGAGCACTTTCAGCCCCTCACGCACGACCTCCGGGCCGGTACCGTCGCCCGGAATGACCGCGATATTGTACAAGTGTTCCTCCCGCGTATGTGGAAATGTGGGGTTGGTTTATTCGACGATCAGCCCGCCGTGCCGTGCGACGAGCTGATTGAGGGAATGCAGGTAGGCCTGGATGCTGGCTTTCACGACGTCGGTGTCCGATGCGTGGCTGTTGAAGGACTGGTCGTGGAAACCCACGGAGACCTGGACGTGGTGGGCGCCATCCCGGCCGTTCGACGAGGTCTGGATATCCTTCACGTAGGTGGGCAGCTTGGTGATCCGGTCGACGGCGTTCAGCGCGGCGAGTATCTGGTTGTCGCCCACGCCGCCTTCTTCGATCGTTTCGCCGCTGACGTGGAGACGAACGCTCGCATCGGCCTTGCCGGAGTGCGAGGAGGTCACCCTGAAATCCTCCAGCAGGTACTGTTCGGGCACTTCGACCGGCGAATCGGATACGATCCGGTGGAGGTCTTCGTCCTCTACCTCTTTCTGCCGGTCCGCCACGTTCAGGAAGCGCACGTGCACCTTTTCGAATTCTTCTTTTTGCGTCTCGTCGTACGTGTAGCCCAGCAGTTCGAGCCGGTGCCTCAAGGCGTGCCGCCCGGACCGTGCCGTCAGCACGATGTCGCTCTTCTCGATGCCCACGTCCGACGGGCTCATGATCTCGTAGTTCTCCCGGTGCTTCAGGAAGCCGTCCTGGTGAATGCCCGAAGAATGGGCGAAGGCGTTGCTGCCCACGATGGCCTTGTTGCGCTGTACGGGCATGTGCATCAGGTCCCGCACCAGCAGGCTCGTGGTGTAGATCTGCGTGGTTTCGATGTCGGTGCGCGCGTCGTAGAAGTCCCCGCGCATCTTGACCGCCATGACGATCTCTTCCAGCGAGGCGTTGCCCGCCCGCTCGCCCACGCCGTTCACCGTGCATTCGACCTGGGTCGCGCCCGCCTTGATGGCCGCCAGGGAATTGGCCGTCGCCATGCCCAGGTCGTTGTGGCAGTGCACGCTGACCTTGGCCTTTTCGATGTTCGGCACGGTCGCGATGAGCCGGGAGATCAGGTTGCCCCACTGTTCCGGCACGGCGTATCCCACCGTATCGGGGATGTTCACCACCGTGGCCCCGGCGTCGATGACCGCCTCGACGGTCTCGCACAGGTAGTCGAAATCGCTCCGGGAGGCGTCCTCGGTCGAATACTCGATGTCCTCGCAGAGATCCTTCGCGAAGAGGACGGCCTGCACGCCCATGTCCATGATCTGCTGGCGGGATTTGCGGAACTTGTGCTTCAGGTGGGTGTCGGACGTGCCCAGGACGATGTGGATCCGGGACCTTTTCGCGGGTTTGACGGCCTCGGCCACGGCCACGATGTCCGATTCCACGGCCCGCGCAAGGGCCGTGATCACGGGACCTTCGACCTGCTCGGCGATGTTCTTGACCGCGGCGAAGTCACCGGGCGAGGACGCGGCGAAACCGGCTTCGATCACGTCGACGCCGAGTTCGGCGAGCTGGTGCGCGACCTGGATCTTCTCGTCCCGGTTCAGCGAGGCGCCGGGGACCTGCTCCCCGTCACGCAGTGTGGTATCGAAGATATCCACTTTTCGCATCGCCGCGTGCTCCTGTTGGCTGCCGGGACGGTCTTTCTTTGAAGGTCTGTCTGTGGTGCCTGAAAGTCTGTCTATAGCGTCCGATCTGGGGACGCTCTACTTCTTCTCTTCGATCCAGCTCATCATGCTGCGCAGCTGGCGGCCGACCTCCACGATCTTCTTTTCCGATGCATTGCGCCGAAGGGCGTTCATGACCGGCGCGTTGGCCTGGTTCTCGAGCATCCATTCCCGGGCGAAGGCGCCGGACTGGATTTCGCCGAGAATGCGCTTCATTTCGGCGCGGGTCTCTTCGTTGACGATCCGCGGTCCGCGGGTCAGGTCGCCGAACTCGGCCGTGTTGCTGACGGAATACCGCATGCCTTCGATGCCGCCCTCGTACATCAGGTCCACGATGAGCTTCAGTTCGTGCAGGCACTCAAAGTAGGCGACCTCGGGCTGGTATCCTGCCTCGACCAGCGTCTCGAAACCGGCCATGACGAGTTCGGACGTGCCGCCGCACAGGACGGATTGTTCGCCGAAGAGATCGGTCTCGGTTTCTTCGCGGAAGGTCGTCTCGATGACCCCGCCCCGGGTGCCGCCGATGCCCTTGGCATAGGCCAGGCCGATGTCCCGGGCCCGGCCTGTGTGGTCCTGGTGGACCGCCAGCAGGCAGGGCACGCCGCCGCCTTCCTCGAAGACCCGGCGTACGAGGTGGCCCGGTCCCTTGGGCGCGACCATGAAGACGTCCACGTTCTCGGGCGGGACGACCTGGTTGAAATGGATGTTGAACCCGTGGGCGAAGGCCAGGGCGTTGCCTTCCGCCAGGTTCGGCGCAACGTAATCATTGAATAGACGGGACTGGAGTTCGTCGTTGACCAGCATCATGATGATGTCGGCCTCGGCGGCCGCCTGTTCCACGGTACGGGGCTCGAATCCGTCCTCCACGGCCTGGTCCCACGAACCGCCCTTCCGCAATCCCACGATGACGTCCAGTCCGGAGTCGCGCAGGGAAAGGGCGTGGGCGTGTCCCTGGCTGCCGTAACCGACAACCGCGATGGTCTTGCCGTCCAGTATGCCCAGGTCGGCGTCCTGATCGTAATACAGTCGAGCCATTGGTTCTCCTTCATGCCGTACCGGCGTTCAGGCCAGGTCGGCGGTGATCTTGTTACGATTCGTTCCGGTGTTCCGTACCGGCGTTCGGGCAAGGTCAGGCCAGGTCGACGGTGATCTGCTTGCGTTCCCGCTCCCAGACGGGCAGCGGGGCTTCCGGCGACGGCGTGTCCTTGCTGGCCGATTCGCGGGCCAGCGCCACCCGGCCGGTCCGGGCGATTTCCCGCACGCCGAAGGGCCGCACCATGGTGATGATGGCGTCGATCTTGTCCTCGTTGCCCGTGGCTTCCAGCATGATCGTCTTCTGGTTGATGTCGACGATCTTCGCCTTGAAGATATCGGCGATCTGCACGAGTTCCTGCCGCGTGGCCTGATTGGCGTTCACCTTGATGAGGGCGAGTTCGCGGTTGATGAAGTTCTCCCCGGTGAGATCCACGACCCGGATCACGTCCACCAGGCGGTTCAACTGCTTGATGATTTGTTCGATGATCATCTCGTCGCCCTGCGTGACTATGGTCATGCGCGCCGTGCCGGGTTCTGCGGCTTCGCCGACGGCGATGCTGTCGATGTTGAAGCCCCGGCCGCTGAACAGCCCGGAAATGCGGGCCAGGACCCCGAACCGGTTCTCGACCACCATGGATATGGTATGGCGTGCCATGGTTCAATCCTCTATTCTTCGATCATTTCGTGGGATGCCGCACCCGCGGGGATCATGGGATACACGTTGCCCTCTTCGGCGATCACCATGTCGAGCAACACGGGACGGTCCTTGACCTTGCAGGCCTCGAGCCAGGCGCCTTCCACGTCTTCATCCTTGAAGACCCGGATCCCCACGGCGCCGTAGGCCTCCGCCAGCTTCACGAAATCCGGGTTGGAGTCTCGCAGGTCCACCTCCGAATAACGCTGCGCGTAGAACAGCTCCTGCCACTGGCGCACCATGCCGAGGTAGCCGTTGTTCAGCAGCACGATCTTGACGGGCAGACCGCAGGCCACGGCCGTGGCCATTTCCTGGATATTCATCTGGATGCTGCCGTCGCCCGAAAACACGATGACCTCGCGGTCCGGGTAGGCGAACTGGGCGCCGATCGCCGCGGGCAGTCCGAAGCCCATGGTGCCGAGCCCGCCGGAAGTGATCATCGACCGGGGGTTCGAGAATCCGTACCACTGGGCCGCCCACATCTGGTGCTGGCCGACGTCGGTGACCACGTAAGCCTCGCCCTTCGTGAGCTGCCCGATCCGCTCAATGGCGTACTGGGCGCACAGCGGGAATTGATCCGTATCCTTCTCGACGGTCTCCCGATCGACGCCCTCCAGACCTTCCTCGTGGAGCCCGATGGTGTTCGCGTAGGTCAGCGGGTGGTCGCGTTTCCATTCCTCGATCTGCTGAAGCCACTCGGCCGTATCGGCCCGCTCCACCAGGGGAATCAACTGCTGCAGAATCTGCTTCACGTCGCCCACGATGGGGAGGTCCACCCGCACGTTCTTGTTGAGGGAAGACGGATCGATATCGATGTGGATCTTCTTCGAATGGGGCGAAAACTCCTCCAGCTTGCCGGTCACCCGGTCGTCGAATCGGGCGCCTATGCAGACCAGCAGGTCGCACATCATCACGGCGGTATTCGCATACCAGGTGCCGTGCATGCCGAGCATCTTCAGCGAGAGCGCCTCGTTTTCGGGATAGGCGCCGAGTCCCATCAGCGTGGTGGTCACCGGCGCGTTGAGCTTGCGGGCCAGCGTGCGGACTTCTTCCGACGCCTCGGAGATGATCGCGCCGCCGCCCACATAGATCACCGGCTTCCTGGCCGAGGTGAGCATCTCCGCCGCCTTGCGGATCTGCTTCGGATGTCCCTCGGTCCGGGGCTTGTACCCGCGGATATCCGGTCGTTCCGGGTAAGAGAACTCCGCTTCCCCGATCTGGACGTCCTTGGGCACGTCGATCAGGACCGGGCCGGGCCGGCCGGTCGTCGCGATATGGAACGCCTCGGCGAAAACCTGCGCGATATCTTCGGTTTCCTTGATGAGGAAGTTGTGTTTCGTGATCGGCCGGGTGATGCCCACGGTGTCCGACTCCTGGAAAGCGTCGTTTCCGATCAGGTGCACCGGTACCTGGCCCGTGATCACGATCATCGGGATCGAATCCATGTACGCGGTCGCGATGCCGGTTACCGTGTTGGTGGCGCCCGGACCGGAGGAGACGAGGACCACGCCGGGCTTTCCGGTCGCCCGCGCATAGCCGTCGGCCATGTGGGTCGCGCCCTGCTCGTGGCGTACGAGGATGTGCCTCAGGTCGGTGGTGCGCTGAATGACGTCATAAGTCGGGATAACCACGCCGCCGGGATACCCGAAGACGATATCGACTCCCTCTTTCTTCAGACACTCTATGACTATTTCAGCACCCGACAGTTTCATCGACCGTCTCCTTATAAAAAGAGATATCCCACGCAGGACGTGATCTACCGTTCACGAAACCGGCTGGATTTCGTCATGTTCAAAACCCAACTTGTGCCTCGTAAAATACGCCAGGGGCGCCTGTTGTCAAGTTAAAACTCCCTAGAAACCCCTTGACGAAAAGCCTCGATTCTCTTATATGTTCTAGACTTTGCACCAGGGGTCGAGATTCCTGACGATTCGACGTTTAACCAGCGTGAATTACGACGTTCCGGCCCGGTGCGGTTAATGAAGTTGACCAGCGCGGCACAGCGGATTTCAACCTGCAGTCTAACGCAACGAACAACCTGGAGGACCGGGTCGATGGCGAGAACGAGACGGCGCATCAGCCGTCGTGAGATGAAAGAAGACCGCTTCATCCTCTGGCTGTACGAAATAAGCAGCGAGATCGACAGGCACTGGAAAACACTCACCGCGGCCGTCGTCCTGGTGGCCGCCTGCGTGGCCGGCTGGTATTACTGGTCCAACACGCAGACCGTTGACTTGGCGGAGGCGGGACAGGTGTTCGCGCCGGGCCAGACGGCGATACAGGACAGCCGCTACGAAGACGCCATACCCATATTCGAGCGGGTCGTGACCGAATACGGCGGTACTTCAGTGGCCCTCGAGGCGACGATCGGGCTGGCCAACGCCTGTTTTCAGACCGGCGACTTCGAAAAGGCGCGCACCTACTACCAACTCTACCTGGACGAATACGGCAGGCAGGACGGGCATTTCTGGCTGGCCGCACGCTCGGGACTGGCCGCGTGTGACGAAGAGAAAGAGAAGTATGAAGAGGCGGCCAACCAGTATCTCGCCCTGGCGGACGAAGATCCGAATAGCTACCTCGCCCCCGGTTTACTCCTGAATGCCGCGCGATGTTTCGGGGCCGCCGATCAGAAGGACCAGGCACGGGCCCTGTACGACCGGGTGATAGAAAACTACGAATCGACGCCCTATGCCCGGGATGCCCGTATAGCGCTGACCGCGCTCTAACCCTTCCTGGTCCGATCGCTCACCAGGTGCGGCTTCTGGGCTCACCCGGCCCGGCTCCTGGGCTCGCCTCGCGTTGACCGCGCGCTAACGGAGATCGCGTGAAGGTTACCAACTTTGCCCCCGGACCGACGCCGGTTCCCGACCGGGTCGTCCGGAAGATGTCGGCACCGGTCCTTACCCACCGTTCCACCGAATTCAGCGACCTGCTCAGGCAGGTCGCCTCGGGGCTGCAGCACGTTTTCCAGACGAAGAACGACGTGCTCGTGCTCACGACCTCGGGCAGCGGCGCCATGGAGGCCGCGGTCGTCAACCTGCTATCGCCGGGAGACCGGGTGCTGGCGATCAGCGGAGGCAAATTCGGCGGCAGGTGGGTCGAACTGTGCGCGACTTTCGGCATCGACGCCGTGACGCTTGAGGTGGAGTGGGGGACCGCCGCGGATCCCGACGCGGTCAACCGTATTCTGGGGGAACAGGGACCCTTTGAAGCCGTGCTGGCCACCCACAGCGAGACCTCGACAGGCGTGCTCTACGACATCGAGGCCCTGGGCAGGATCGCCCGCGGTCACGGCTGCTTCCTGGTCGTGGATGCCATCAGCGGCCTGGGCGCCAATGAGTTAAGGACGGACGACTGGCACGTCGACATCGCCCTCACGGGTTCGCAGAAGGCGCTCATGATCCCGCCCGGGCTGGCCTTCATCAGCGTCAGCGAGCGGGCATGGAAGCGCATCGAAGGCAACCGCCAGCCATCCTACTATCTGAACCTGAAACGGGCTCGGGATTCGTTCACGAAGGGGCTTACGCCCTATACGCCGGCCGTTTCGCTACTCATGGGACTGGCCGAGTCGCTGAGGATGATGAAGGAACTCGGCCTGGAGGAAATCTACAGGATTCACGAGCGAAACGCCCTGGTGACCCGCGCGGGCGTCGCGGCCCTCGGCCTGAATCTCTTCGCGCGCAGGCCGTCCAACGTGCTGACTTCGGTCGTCATGCCGCCCGGTATCGACGGTTCCGACCTGCTGAAGACGATCAAGCAGGATTGTGGCGTGACCATCGCCAACGGGATGGATCACTACAGGGGCAAGTACGTTCGCATCGCCCACCTGGGCTACAACGTGGCCCCGTCGGACATGATCGTCGCCGTATCAGCCCTTGAGCACGGCCTGAGCCAACACGGGTATGCGTTCGTCGAATCCGGCGCGGGCGTCGCCGCGGCGGAGCGGGTGATTCGGGAGACGGCGTAGTCGGGCAGGACGCCGGTTCGTTCGGCAGGCAGGACGCCAGTTCGGAGAGTGGGCCGGTCGTCCGGTGCTTGCCGGTCGTCCGGTGCTTGCCGGACAGGTCGCCTTCGGCCGACGCGGCGACTTTTGAGCGGTTACCGCTTCTTTATCTATCCAGCTCGCGGATCTCAATGTTACTGTCGCTGGTCTCGACCCAAATCCTGGCGCCGCCGCCGTTGAGCATGTATGTAGCGCTGATCTCCCCTTCTTCCGCGTCTTCCTCGTAGCGCTCCGCTTCGAAATCGGACCGGATCCTGTATCGCAGGGTGCCTCTGGCGTTGTTCCGGCGTTGAACCATCTTCTTCTGTGCGGCCTGCAAATCCCGCTGTGCGGCCTGCAAATCCCGCTGTAACTCTTGCAGGAGCCGTTGCGCCTCTTCGGCCGACAACTGTACCGCCTCGTTCACGCTCCGTGTAAGCTTTTCGATAATCTCCTTCAACTCCTCCTCGTCGATTTCCGTAACTACCTGACCGGGGTCGATCATCGGTATCTCGGGAATGTCGATCACTATGCGGTCGGCTGCACCTGGCGGAGAGTGCATTTCAAACACCCCCCCGAATCTCGATCTCTTGTCGACGCGAATCCGCGCTTCGATGGTCGCCTTCGCATCCGGATCCACGTAGAGTACGATGTCGCCACCGGCCGAAATGAGCGAGCTGCTCCTGGAACCCTCTGGAGTGATTTCAGCCAGGATCTCTCCACCCGCGGTGCGTGCGTCGATCGACCCCGTTACGTCCAGGAGCTCCAATTCGCCCCCGGCGGTTTTCACCTGCAATTCACCCTTTGCGTCGCGCAGTTCGATATCTCCGCCGGCCGTGGTGATCCGGGCGTTCCCCGATAGTGCGCCAATCTCGATATCTCCGCCGGCCGTGGTGATCCGGGCCTTTCCGCCCACGTACTCAATGGTGATGTCCCCACCGGAAGTCTGGGCTTCCAGCGCGTTGCCGACGTGCCCGATCCGGATATCTCCGCCGGAGGTCTGGACGTCCAGGTCGGCCGAGGCCTTCTCGACCCGGATGTCGCCCCCCGACGTCTGCAGGTGAACGTCGCCGCCCACCGTACCCACCCGGATGTCTCCGCCGGACGTGGTCAGCTCCACGTCACCGCCGATATCCCGGAGCGTTACGTCGCCGCCCGAAGTATGGCTTCTCACGTCTCCGCCCAGGTTGCCCACGACTTCGATATCGCCGCCGCCGGTGCGGAGATCCAGGTCGAAATCCGCGGGCAGATCGATTTTGAAACGCAGGCTCCTGCTTCGATTCATGAACCATCCCCCGAATCCGGAGTCGTAATCGACACGCAGGATGCCCCCTTCGTAGCGGATTCTGAGATCATCTGCGCTGCCTGACGGGATGCCCTGGACGGTCACAACCGCTTCGTTTTTGCTCCACGTTGAAATCGTGATATCGCCCGTCTTGGTGTTCAGGTCGAGCCGTCCCTCCCTTTCCACCTGGAAGGTCTCCGACCGGTTCCCCGTAGCCCGGTTCTGATCCTCCGTGAACGCCAGGGCTTGCTGCGCCAGGGCCTGCTGCGCAAACAGCAATACACCGAATGTACAAATCCATAATTTCATGATCGTTACTCCTCAGTCGGCCGCGTCCCATTACGGCGCGGACAGATTGCTCAGCACGGTCCTTGCCTTCGTGCGGATGTAAGCGTTATCGTCGAGAACCATCCTGGTCCTGAGTACACTTTCAAGTTGGTCGTCGAATGAGGCCGGTACCTGGTCCTGCAGCCGGTTGATCGCGTTTATTCTGAGGGCCGGGTTTTCATCGAATACCAGTGTGTGAATCATGGCGTCCCTGACTACCTCGTCGAGGGGATACCGGGACAGCGCGTTGAACGCTTCGCCGCGGACGCCGGCATTCGAGTCGGTTTTCAGGGCGGTGACGAGGGCGTCTCTGATCTCGTGGTCCGAATGTAGGCGTTCGGAAGCACCCACGGCGTTCACGGCCCGCAGCCTGACTCCGGGGTTCTGTTCATTCAGCACGGCAAAGGTGAGTACGCGTTGTATCTCCGGATCGTCGACCGGTCCCACGATCTGTACGGGACGGACGGCCTCGAATCGGATGCCCAGCGTTCCGTCGGGCACGTCCGAATCCACGAACCGGACATTCGATATGGCCACGTCGTCGTTATTCAGCAGGTCCGTCTGGTCCATGCCCGGCACCGCGAACCCAAGCGTCCGGTCGCCCTGGAAGGCCAGGTAGTAACCGCCCGCCAGGCCGATAAACAGTAGCAGCGCGCCGCCGAGTACTGTTCGGTACTGTGGAATAACGCTGTTCGTAAGTCCTTGCAGTGCTTGAACTAAACGACTCGTCCATCCATTGGAAAAGCGATTTTCAGCGTGGCCGAGTGTCATGTTGGCCCACAGCTTGCCGCGGGCATCGAGCAGGTCGGTTTCTCCAGGCCTTGCTGGGGCGGCTTGCGCCATGACCATCCTGAATCGATCCAGTTCCGCCCGGTACGCCCGGCATCGATCGCAATCCTCGAGATGACGGTCGAGGGTCCGCTGATCCGCATCCGACAGTTCACCGTACCGGGAGAGTTCCAGCCATTCCTCCCACTTCGCGTGAGACCGGTCCTTGTCTTCTTTCATGTTCGTATGTCCTCGAGTTGGCTGCGCATCCGTCGAGTGGCGTCGAAGAGGTATTTCTTCACGGTGCCTTCGGCGCATTCCATGATGCCTGCGATCTCCCTCAGCTTGAATCCTTCGTGGTGGCGCAGCACGAACACGGTTCTCAGCCTGGGCGAAAGGGTGCTGACGGCGGCACGTATCCGTGAAGCGATTTCCTGGTTGATGACGGCCGCGTCCGGCCGGTCGGGGGAATAGGGTGTAATCCCTTGCTTCGTCGAGGCCTGGTCTTTTCCCAACTCGTCTTCGATCGAGACGAAGCGCCTTTTGCCGTTCCGCACCCGGTGCGAAAGGCAGACATTGGTGACGATTCGGTACAAATAGGTCGAAAACCGGCTGCGGAATTCGAATTTCGGCAGGGCTTTTAATACGCGCATGAAGACTTCCTGGTAAATGTCCTTGGCGTCGTCCATGTCCCCCACGAAGGACATGGCCACGGACAGCACTTTCTCGTCGTATCGGTAGACCAGTTCCTCCAATGCCCGTACGTCGCCGCCCCTTGCCTTGAGTATTAGCCTGCGATCCTCCAGGTCCGTGCGATCGGTTGCCGAATCGATCTCCATTTCTTCTTCCTGATGGTCTGGTGCGATTCGGCCTTCGAGTTTGAGGGCAGTTTCCACGTGGTTACCTGGCGTCGAGTGCCGTTGCGGGCGCCTTCTGTTTATGAGACCGGCTATGGTCCGGATTGGTTGTGTGCTAATTTTTATTCAACGCACTGGAACGAGGAAAGTCGCGGGAATTACGGTTCAGGCAAACGGCGAGGTATGCCTGGCGGTGTGGGATAGCGTCTGGCAGTGGCCGGAATTCGGCGGCCGCATCTCAATAGGTAGGCCGGGATAAGCTGGATCCGAACATGCAGACCGGGCGTGGCCGGTTCTTAAATGTCAGACCGAGAGAGGTCTGACCTGAATGGGCAGGCCGGGAGTGACCGTAGTGGAAAGACCGTGCAAATAGCTTTTGAATATAGAAGACTTTCGAATCACCGACAGGCAGGAACAGCGGGGCAATGCGAGGAAATGCCGGCTGGCCGGCATCTGGTGATACGCCGTCAACCCGCTGCCTCGGCCCACGGCAGGCAACCCAAGACACCGGCAAAGCGTCTCAGAACACCAATAGGCGACCAGGACACAGGCCGGCATCCTGTCGATTCAACCGGCCGAACCGTGCGAAAGAAGGTGCATCGGTATGCTTACGGAAAATCCGTTGCACGCCGCGGCAATCGTTCAGCCGTCCTTCGTGGCGGACGTGCCGGAGGTACCTTGTTTCTCCTCGGCGGGCTCTTTGTTCTGTGCTTTCTTGAACTCGTTGATCCCCTGGCCCAGTCCCTTGGCCAGTTCCGGGAGCTTCTTCGCACCGAACAGGATCATGACAATGACAAGAATGATGATAAGTTCGGTCGTGCCGAAACTACCTAGCATGTAAATCACCTCCTCGCATTTTAGAATACTCCTACTGATCCGTCTTGTCAAGCGCGAATGAATAGCATCGACCGCGCCTGTTCAGGTATGAACCGGGTCAGGCCGTACCCGGGGACAGGCCGGATCCGGGGGGCGGTATTCAGAATCCTTGCCATGTCGTCTCTTGCATGTTTATTTAGTTTCTGACCTTTCGCAGCCGGTCCGGCTGCCGGCCACACATACGTTCAAGGAGGACACGGTGATCGTACGAATCGTTTACTGCGCTGATTGAAGCTACGAACAAGACGCCGCCGGGTTGGCGGTGAAACTGCTGGAGTACTACAAACACGATATCGAACAGCTGCAGCTCGTGCCGTCCGGAGGAGGCAAGTTCGAAGTCACTTTGGATGATTCGCCGATCTTCTCCAAACTGGCGGCCGACCGGTTTCCGGAATACGCGGAGGTCAAGGACGCCATCGAGGCATCGATCGCGGGCTGACGCCCGTTCATCCGCAACGAGGACTAAGGTTGGTATGAACATCAACGTTTCGCTGGAAGACGAGATCGCCGTGCTTCGCATCGAGGGCAGGTTGTGGGAAGAAGGAGACAGCGTCGAACTGGACCGGATGATCGACGACACCCTTGCCCGGGGCTGCACGCGGTTCGTCACCGATCTGACCGGCGTACCCATCATGAACAGTTCCGGACTGGGTTCGCTGATCGCGGCCATGAAGAAGATACGATCCAGGGACGGGGAAATGGCGCTCACGGGTGTCAACGACCGCCTGGAGCATCTGTTCCGGATCACCCGGTTGTATACGGTCTTCAAGACGTATGACGATGTAGACGCCGCCGTGGAAAACATGCTCGCCTGACGATCCAACCGAAGCCCGAGGCCGTCATGCCGGACTACCAGCCCCTGGACCTCACCTCGATCTACAACGTGAACCGCAGCGTATACGATTCAATTGCAGACCCCCCGCTGGGCGCTCAGGCGTTTTACGGCCTGCCCTTTCAAATCGGCGACGGCACGGGAGAAACCGACTGTTTCATCGGCTTCGGAGCGGAGACGGGCTGTCCGACTGAACCTGTCGCGATTCCCGTCGGCCATGCCGCGGTCAACGTGGTTTTCGCCCATGCAGTGCTCCGTTCGGAGATCGAGGCGGGCGGCCCGATCGCCCTGCCCGTGGCCACATACCGGTTTGTATGGGACGACGGACGGACCGAGTCCGTAACGATCCGTGAACGATTCGAGATCGGCTACATGCCGCTGCCCTGGGGGCAGTATCCATTTCTCTGTGTCCCGGACGAGAAGCCTTCGGCCTACGACCGGTCGGGCGGAGACTGGGGCGATGCGGGCCGCCGGCAGACGGAGGCCGAACAGGGATGGCCGCGCGGTTACTATCTCTGGGCATGGCGCAATCCACGTCCCGACCGGGAAATCCGTTCGATTGAAATCACACCGCAAGGCCCGCCCTTCGTCGTGGCCGCCGTTACACTCGGCCATGTCGACGAAGATCCCATCTGCCGGTGGGCCGCCAGGGACGTCCAGATCGAGCTCAAGCATCCGGAGGACGCGGGGAAGCCCTTTAGCCTGGATGTGGAAGTCGACCGGGGCTACGCGACGTACGCCTATCCGCTGCCCGGGGAGGTCGACCAGGCCTTCCTGGCCGACACGCACCGCGGCTGGGGCCAGGCCAACAGCAGTCAATCCAGTCCCGCCCACGTGGGCGTGGCCGGCACACCGTCGGCCACGGTAACCGTGAAGCAGGATGGGAAGGCGGTCGGTTCGGCCAACTGGGGCGAACTGGAAGCCAATGAGGTCGTAGAGACCCCGTCGGTCCGGTTCGAGATCATCGACACGGGCAGGAACTGGGTACATACCACGGTCCTGGACGACGGGACGGGCAAGCCCGTCCCGTGCCGCGTCCATTTCCGGTCGGCCCGCGGCGTGCCCTACGCCCCGCACGGCCATCATGCCCACGTAAACTCGAACCTGGATACCTGGCACGTGGACGTGGGCGGAGACGTGCGCCTGGGTCAGATGTCCTATGCCTACATCGACGGCAAATGCCAGGGGTGGCTGCCCCGAGGCGAGGTGCATGTGGACGTGGCCCGCGGGTTCGAGTACGAACCGATTCGCGAGTGCGTCCACATTGAACCCGGGCAACGCGAACTCACCCTCAGGCTCAAACGGTGGACCGATCTGAACGCGGAACGGTACTTCAGCGGCGACACCCACGTGCATTTCCTCTCCACCCAGGGCGCCCGCCTCGAGGCCAAAGGGGAAGACCTGAACGTGGTCAACCTCCTGCTCTCCCAGTGGGGTGGACTTTTCACGAACACCGAAGAGTTCACGGGATCGGCGATCGTGGCCCCGGACGGGGACACGATCGTGTATGCCTCGCAGGAGAACCGCCAGCACATCCTGGGGCATCTGTCGCTCCTCGGCCTCAAGGAACCGGTCATGCCCTGGTGCTCGGACGGCCCCGGCGAGGCTGAGTTGGGGGGTAACCTGGAAACGACCCTGTCCTACTGGGCCGACGCATGCCACGCCCAGGGCGGGACGGTCGTGATCCCCCACATCCCCAATCCGAATTGCGAGCCGGCGGTCCTGATCGCCACGGGCCGCACCGACGCCGTGGAGATGCTGGTGCACAGCGAGTACAACCACCTGGAGTACTACCGTTATCTGAATTGCGGATACCACTTGCCGCTCGCGGGCGGGACGGACAAGATGTCCAGCGACGTGCCCGTGGGGATCTACCGTACCTACGCCTACATCCCGCCGGACGAACCCTTCACCTACGACAACTGGTGCAAGGCGCTACGCGGCGGGAACACCTTCCTGAGCGCGGGGCCCATCATCCGGTTTAAGGTGAACGGACAGGATATCGGCGACACGATAGATCTGCCCGGTAACGGCGGGACGGTGGAGATTGAGGCGTCGGCGGATTCGACGTTGCCGATCCATACGCTGGAAATCGTCCAGCAGGGCCGGGTGGTCGCGTCGACCGAGGATCGGAAGGGCGCCCGCCGACTGACGCTCAGGACCCATCTGAAAATCGAAGGTCACACCTGGCTGGCGGCGCGGTGCGCGGGGCCGAATTACACGAGCATTCCGCACCACGACGGCTGGCGCCGTGGCATCATGGCCCATACGTCGCCGGTTTATGTGGCCTGCGGCGGTCCCTACTGGCTGTTCGACCTGGAGAACGCCCAGTACATGCTGAGCCTGATCGAAGGGGGCCTGTCCTACATCAAACGCCGAAGTTGGCAACACAAACCGGGGGCGACCACCCACCATCATGGCGCGGACGACCACGAGGCCTTCCTCGAAGCGCCCTACGTACAGGCGCGTGAAGCCATCCACCGGCGCATGCACGAGCTGAACATCCCGCACTGAACGTCCGGGCGCGGTGCGATTCCCATCTACGCAAACGCGTGAGGGATGCCGCACCCGCCCAAGAACCGGAGCGCACAACATGCAAGGACCCCGTGTCGACCGGGTCATATTCTGGGTCGCGTTGCCGCTGATCGCGGGCGTATCGGTACCGCTGGTGTTGTTTCCCGTCGAGGGAGAAGCCCTGCTGAGCACGGCCTTCGGCTGGCTGACCCGTGTCCTGGGGTGGGCCTACCTCTGGTTCACCATCGCCGCCTTCGCCCTCCTCGTCTACTACGCCCTCGGCAAGTACGGCAACGTGCGGTTCGGCGGACCCGACGCCGAACCCGAATTCTCCCTGATCAGCTGGATCGCCATGATCTTCTGCGCCGGCATCGGCGCCAGTGTACTCTACTGGGGCACCATCGAGTGGGCGTATTACTACATGAACCCGCCCTTCGGTCTCGAACCCCGGTCCGCCGAGGCCACGGAGTGGGCGGCGACCTACGGACTGTTCCACTGGGGATTCACGGCGTGGGCGATCTACTGCATTCCCACTTTGCCCCTCGCCTACCTCTTCTGGAACCGGCGGCGGCCGGTACTGCGCATGTCGGCGGCCTGCGAAGGCGTAATCGGCGAGCAGGCGGCCCGAAGCCTGCCGGGCAAGTTCATCGACATGCTGTTCATGTTCGGCCTGCTCGGCGGGGTCGGGACGTCCATCGGGCTGAGCACGCCCATGATCTCGGCGGGACTGTCGGAAATGCTTGGCGTCGCCAGGGGATTCTGGCTGGACGCCTCGGTAGTGATCACGCTCGGGGTGATCTTCGGCGTGAGCGTCTACACCGGGTTGCAGCGTGGTATCCGCATGCTGAGCCGGTTCAACCTCTGGCTCACCATCGCGCTGCTGGCATTCGTCTTCCTGGCGGGACCGACGCTGTTCATCATCGACACAATCACCAACAGCATCGGCCTGCTGGTGCAGCACTTCGTCAAGATGAGCCTGTACCTGGATCCGGTCGGAAAGTGGGGTTCGCTCATATCGGCAACGGGGGAAGGGAGTCCGGTCCCACAGGCTACCTTCCCGGAGCAGTGGACCGTTTTCTACTGGGCATGGTGGATCGCCTTCGCACCCTTCATGGGGCTGTTCGTCGCCCGCATCTCCCGGGGCCGTACGATCCGCGAGCTGATCGGCGCCGAGATCATCGGCGGCGCGATGGGTTGCTGGCTGTTCTTCGCGGTCCTCGGCAACACGAGCCTGTTCTTCCAGCTGGAGGGCTCGCAGGACCTCACCGGCCTGGTTGCCCGCAACATGACGCCGGAAGCGATCATTGCCACGGTGGTCGCCGTGGGTGACCGGGTGATTCCCTTTGCCATACCGCTTCTGCTGGTGTTCGTGACCCTGGCGATCATCTTCGCCGCCACCACACTGGATTCCGCTTCCTACATCCTGGCGTCGGTGGCGACCCGTGAACAGGCCGAAGTGCGGGAACCCGCGCGCTGGCACCGCTGTTTCTGGGCGGTCGTGCTCAGTTCCGTGGCGCTGTCGCTGATGTTCGTGGGGGGGACGGAAAGCCTGCGGGCGGTCCAGTCGGCTTCCCTGATCGTCGCGCTTCCGCTCATCGCCGTGCTGGTCCTGATGACCCTGTCCTTCATCCGGTGGCTTAAGCAGGATCACGGCTCCTGAACGAAAAATGGGCGAACCTGTGACGGCCCGCCCACCTGTCTACTGACGATTTGCGCTCTGCGGTATACCAAGTTCCTCGCACCACGCTTCATTCCTACCTGAAACTGTACGTCACGCCCAGCTTGATCCGCCGGCCCTTGGGATCGTGCGTCAGGGCGTCGAAGGCCAGTTCCTGGTTCACGTAGGGCGGCGCCGCGCCGGTCAGGTTGAACAACGACAGCGTGGCGACCACGCCGGTATCGGGAATCCGCCACTGGAAGTTCATGTCGAAAGTCAGGAACGGGTCGATCTGGGTCCAGTCTTCGCCCGAGGGCCCCGTATCGAACCAATAGTCTCCATTCTCGTACGAAGAGATGTAATGAGTCCTGGCGATGGCGCTGTAGTCGCTCCAGTGGTATCCGACGGTCGCGTTCAGCCGCAGCGGAGGTAATGGCGGCGCCAGGGGATTGGTCAGGTTGAGAAATCCGACGGCCTCGTTTTCGGCCACAATCTCCACGCCGTTGTGCATGAGCGGCTCTATGGTATAGTCCAGGGTATAGCTGCCGTCCAAGTGGGCGTCGACTGCGCCACTGCCTACCACATGGCGTCCACCGATATGCCAGTCGATGCCGGAAGTCTTGAGCCCGGGCCAGTTGATGTGGTTGATCCTGATCCGTTCCATGTCGCCCGGGGCGCAGCTACCGTCGTTCCGGTTGCCGGGACAGTAGATCCGGTCCTGCACCGCGGCGCGGGTCGACGGGTCCACGTAGGCCGCGGCCAGCGCGGAGTGGGGAATGACGCCGATGGGATTGTTGAAATCGAAATTCCAGTAGTCCACCGTCACTTCGAAACCGGTATCGTTTTCGATGATGACGCCCAGGTTGTAGGTGAGCGCTTCTTCAGGTTCAAGATCTTCGACGCCGCGGTTTTCGATAGCCTTCCAGGCGCCCGTCGGTCCGACGTAATCCGTGTAGATGACGACGTCCGTGTTCAGGTCATCAACCGACGGCGTTCGGAAAGTAGTCTGCACCGTCCCTCGCAGGGCCAGGAAATCATTGACCTGCGCCCGCAGTGAGATCTTCGGGTCCAGGCTGTTCGCGAATCCGTAGTCCTCGAAATGCAATGCGGCCTGACTGTCCAGCCAGTCGTTGGGCTTAAGCGCCAGTTCGGCGAAAACGGCGTGGGTCGTCTGGTTGGCTTCATAGGGATGGATCCCGGACGTAAAGGTGAAAGAACCGGTCTGGATCGCGCAGCTTCTGTCCCCCGGTATGCGGCAGGGATTCTGAGAGAGGTCGCCGGGCGCATTGGGTACGGCGGAGACATCGACACGGCGCAGCTGATACCCCGTGGCGTAGCTGGCGACGCCTTCCCTGATCACACCGTTCAGTATGGCTTCCATCGACAGCAGACTGGCCTCGCTGGTCGTGGCGACCTTCTCATTGATCCAGTCGATCAGCGCTGCGCTGTGCGCCAGGTCGGCCCGGTAATTCGGATTGGCGCTGTCCGTGAAAGGAGCGTCGGGTTGTGCCGAAAACTGGATACCGTTGCTGAATGGGTTGAAGTAGGAGCAATTCCCAGTTCCGGGAGTAACGCCGCTGGGTATGGCCCCGAGGGCGAGCCCAGAAGGAGCGCTCAGGTCCGGTACGGCCTCGACACCGCAGTTTGGTCCTCCGAACCCGCGGAAGGCCAGGAATTTCCGATACGCGTATTCCGCAGGCTGACGCACCGTGCCTTTCGTATCGGAATACGAAATACCCAGGTCGTAGCTCAAATTGGACTCGCCGATCGGACCCGTGAGAGAGCCTGCCAGGCGGCGGGTGCGGGACTCCCTGCTCTGGATCCGTCCAGGCCCGGCGTTTCCTACCAGGCGGCCGAAGAAGTACCAGGGCTGGTCGCCGGTCAGGTCCAGCGTGACCCCGTCTGAATTCGTATAGGTTGGGTTTTGCTCCACAAAGGCCACCCGGCCGGGGTGATCGGCGCGTACCTGTTGTACGCCGTCGTAAAAGGCGATGGGAGGAAACGATGGCGTAGTCTCCCATTCGGGCACCCGGGCATCGTGGTAGAGTGCTTCCAGGTGATAGGTCGTCTCGCCGAACGAGCCGTTCAATTCGGCGAATCCACGGGTGTGCTGGAGTTTTTCAATGATGCTGTCCCAGGGCTGGTAGCGGAACCGGCACGTGCTGGCGCCCACCTGGTACCCGCCCAGACCTGTACAACCTGGATCCACGAATCTAGGCTCCCCGGCCAGGATGCTCTCATCCGTCTGCAGTCCGTCCGGTATGATGAACGCGCCGGGATTGCCGTACCATGACCAACCCCATCCGTAGTTCGGAAAGGGGCGCAACGCCCAGTCCCGCTCTTCGGCACGCAGGTGGCCGCGGCGCTTGTGTTCCAGGGATATCACCAGATTGGAATCGCCGACTTTACCACCCCAGATGCCGCCCAGCATGGCGTCTCCGGCCGCGTCGAAATAGTCATAGGACAAATCCAGTTCAAAACCCTCAAAACTGCTACGCGTGATAAAGTTGGCGACGCCCGCTATCGCATCCGATCCGTACACGGCCCCCGCGCCTTCCTTCAGGATATCCAACCGTTCGATGGCGATGGATGGGAAGGCGTTCACGTCGACGAACCGGCCTCCGACGAGCCGGCCCGGGACGTAGGTCTGCCGTCGGCCGTTGAGCAGCACCAGGGTGCGCGAAGCGCCGAGGCCCCGTAGATTGACGTTCGCCACGGTTTCCGGGATGTCTCCCGACTGCGCGTTGTACCAGCTGTTGGCCTCGCCGATGACGCCGTTGCTCGCACTCAGATTCTTGAACAGGTCGACCATGGAAGGAGACCCTTGTTCAGCCAGCGCTTCGCGGTCGATGCGAGCGACCGCATAGGGGAGTTCGATCGGAGTCTCACGAACCGCCGTCCCAGTAACGACAATCGCTTCCGCCTCCAGCACGGGCAGCAGGAATAGGGAATCCGCCGCCGCGTCCTCCTGTTGATCGGCAAGCGCGGCGGAACCAGGTATGCTGGCCAGGTAGAGCCAGCCGAACACCATCAAGGCAAACGACCGCATACTCCGCATACTCGATGTGTGCATTATTGTCCGCCTTTCTTAGTGGGATTTATGCAGAATTTGTAGTATTACTATAGTTAATAGTGTAGATACGAATATACGAAAACCCCATTAAGTCAAGAAATATAAGGACTTTTTCTTGCGTTACAGATGTTCGAAATGATCCCGACTCAGATCCTCATTGCCTGCTCAGATGCAGGCACCAGAACAGGGGCGGCAGGGCGTACACGTCGCCGCGCCTTTCCACGCACCGTCTCTGCTGGTCGGCCGGCGAATCGTTGCGGACGACGTCCCATCTACCACCGGTGTTGAAATCGGTTTCCACACTGGCCGGGTCAAAAGACGTGATCATGGGTTCCTCAGCTTGCCCACATAGTTCTTCATGCGAAGGGCCAGGGGACGTTCTTATTCCGGAATGCTGTTCGTTTCAGCGAGGTAGTCGAAGACGATCTCCGAACCGGGGCAGGTTATCCCGGCCACTTTATTCAGCGTTTCCTGTATCGCGTCCTTGGACAGGTAGTACGTAAAACCCAGCCAGTTGAAGAAGGGCCGTTTTTCCGGGTCGGATCCATGGGCGGTCAGTCGGTCCGCGAGGTCGCCTTTTTCGAAGTCGATGGGGATCAGCCGCAGACTGTCCGGCAAATCCAGTCCAGCGGCCCCGGCCCGTTCCCGTTTCAGGGCGATCGTGGAAGCGAGATCGATTTCGTAGATGGTCACGTCGAGCCGGGGATGGCGCAGGGCGAACGTATCGTAGCCGGAACCGATGTATGACGTACTAGTCCACGCCGTCTTCGATCGCTGCCAGCAGACAGTCCTCGGTTAATCGGGCCCTGGTCAGCGGCTGGGTGGTGATCGGCACGAGACTTCGCAATACGATTTTGGAGACAAAAGCGTCGCGCAACTTGGATCCGAGGATCCGTTGCCATCGTTTGCTCAGAAACTGGAACGCGAAGGAATCGAGGAAGATACTGGGCGGCTTGTGCCGAAGGAGGTGCCGGGCGGGACTCACCGCCACGAGTTAGGCGGTCCGACTTCCGTGGATTTGGACCTGGCCGGGCGGGGCACTGATCAGCCATGACAGGTATCAGTCCACCCGGTTCAGGTTCCGAAGGCCTCGATAGCGCCTTCCAGCGTATCGTGGACGGCGAAAACGGTCGTCAGCTTGGTCATCTGCAGGAGGCTGCCGACACTGCGTGTAACGCGCGCGAGCTTCAGATCGCCTCCGACCTTCTGCATGCGGGTATAGGCGCGAATGAGCAGTCCCAGCCCCGAACTGTCGATCCAGTACACTTTGCTCAAATCGAAGATGATCTTCCTGGAACCATGGTCGGCCAGCCGGTTGATGCGTTCGCTCAGGGCGTCGGTGTCCCTTCCCTCGGCCATGCGGCCGCTCAGTTCCAGCACCGTGACATCCCCATGTTTGATTTCTCTGACTTTCACAAAATCCTGCCTCTCTCAAGCGGAATCATCTACACAAAGCGCTGGCACTGTCGCACGCGAAACAAACGGCTTCAGGAATGATATAATACCTAAGCGTGGCGGGGTACTGACGCTGATAGGGCGAATCGCAGGTCAGGACCGGAAAACCAGCCGACCGCGGATTCGCTTCCTTCTTGCCGGAGGCCATCCCGGGGAATGAATCCGGTCTTTGTCTTGCTGAAATTCGACTTGAATAATATACTGGTATTGTTTATCTGTCAAGACGATTTTACGGGTGTTTCCAATTAAGCAGGAAGCCTTGAAAGGACGCCAACCGAAGCGCTTCACATGAAGTCTGACCAACGGCCGTACATCCTGCTGAATTACGCCTTGAGCCTGGATGGCAAGTTATCCACGGAGCAACGCGACCCGGTTCGCTTCACGAGCAGAATCGACCGCGGGTTGATGGATGAGATCCGAGCGGACGCCGATGCCGTGCTAATCGGCGCCGGAACGCTTCGCGCGGAAGATCCGCCGGTCAGGATCAAGGCGGGCCGGCGAAGGGATGAACGCAGGCGCATGGGCAAATCGCCCCACCCGGTCTCCGTGATCCTGTCCCGGTCCATGAAACTGCCACGCACAGGAAGATACTGGGAAGACGACCAAATCGAACGGATCATCGCGACGACCGAGCAGGCGACGGACGAACAGGTCCTGCCCTTTCAGGAATTGGCCGAAGTGATCCGGGTGGGCCGGACCACCGTGGATCTCCACGCATTCTGCCGGATGCTGGCCGACCGCGGCATCGGCCGGTTACTCGTCGAAGGCGGAGGCGAGGTCAACATGGCCTTCTGGGAGGCCGGACTGGTGGACGAGGTGTACCTGACCCTGTGTCCCGTCGTGATCGGCGGAAGCACCGCCCCGACGGCAGCGGACGGCGAGGGCTTCACCAGCGACGATTTCCGCAAGCTCAGGCTGATCGAGTCCAGGCGGGTCGGTCAGGAGTTGTTCCTGAGATACCGGTCGGTGCGGTCGAAATCATAGCCCGCGTGGTATCCACCTGGCCCGAATCACTTGAGGGCGTGCACCTTGATCCGGACGGACCCGTCCTGCACGGTCAGGGTGGATTCGGCCAGGTTCAGCGGGACGTTGACGGGACCGCCCTCCGCGGTTTCGGGCTCCAGCGTCACGTCCAGCCTCGAAGGTTTGAGTCCTTCCCAGGTCCCCCAGTAGATATCGATGAAGAGACCGATGCCGAGGGTGAGCAGAATGTCGGCGATGATCACCGACGGCAGCTTGACCTTTTGCAGGACGATCCACTTCGTCTCGTAGCCGGGCTTGGTGATCTCCACCAGGTGAGACTCGTTCCGGGGAAATTCGATCGTGAACGGATTCGTGTCACGGTCGATGCGGTCCGGGATCTTGATCCGGGCGTCCGCGGGGGTCACGTTGATCTCCACTTTCTGGGTGTCGCCCAGAAACACCCGTCCACATCCGGCGGTGAAGACGAGCAGAAGGCATAATGTCAAGCGCCGCATTGATTTCCTCCGATTGTTCCAGGTATGTAATGCATGTCGTTGATTTGTGCACCAGCGCCCATTACGTCCAGATCGTGTAGGGTGGCAGCGGCCAGTTCGCTTTCCCGCCAATGGCCAGCGCCTTTTTCCGTTCGTCGGCAGTCAACGGGGGTACGCTGTCCGCTCCCGCGTTCTCTTCCAGCTGCGCCCGGTTTTTGGCGCCGGGTATCACCGAGGTCACGCCCGGCGTGTCCAGCACGAACCTGAGCGCCGCCTGCACCATGGTGCGCTTTTCGCCTTCCACCAGGAAGGAAAGCCCCGACAGTTTCTTCAGTGCGGCCCGTATCCGGGGATTGTCGAAACGCTCGTGCCGGCGGTCCTGTGGATCGAGCCCGGACAATGAGTCGAAATACTTACCGGTCAGCGCACCCTGGGCGAGCGGCACGCGGATGAGCGTCCCCAGGTTATGTGCTTTCGTGAACTGAAGCCCCTTCTGCCCCACCGGGTTTACGATGCTGTAGCCGATCTGGACCATCGAAAGATCGCCCAGCGCCATCAGGGCCCGCATGACTTCCGTTTCGTAGGTCGAGATGCCGAAACACCGTATCTTGCCTGCTTCGACCAGCCGCGTCATCGCCTCCACGATCGCCGGCATGGCGGCCTCGTCCGGTTCGCCGTGCAACTGGTAGATGTCGATATAGTCGGTCCGAAGTCTTTCCAGGCTTCCTTCGCAGTTCCGCGCGATGTACCGGTGTAGAGGCTCCTCCGGGTCGTCGGACCGAGGCGCGACCTTGGTGGCGACCACGTAGCGGTCCCGCCTTTCCCGGAGCGCCCGGCCGATGATCCTTTCGCTATGGCCGGCGCCGTACCCGTTGGCCGTGTCGAGCAGGTTGATACCGAGGGACTCCGCGTGTTGTATGGTGGCAATAGACTCCTCGTCGTCGATACCCGACCAGTTCGCCCCGCCGGCCATCCCGGCCATGGGCCAGCAGCCCAGGCCGACGGACGAGACCTCGATCCCGGTCTTCCCAAGAACGCGGTACTCCACTCAGCTAACGTCCCTTCGGCGACAAAGTTTCAACATCGCCGTTTCAATATCGGCCGATCGTCCTCGCCGCTCAGCGAGGCGACAGTCGGCCCACGCCGCTCAGCGAGGCGACAGCGTGAGCCGGTGCCCCGCGAGTGCTTCCACCGCCTCCCTGCTGAACGCCAACTGGAGATACTCGTCGTTTCCCCAGGTCTCCAGCAGGCTGCCGTAGTAGGGACTTCCGGGCTGGCCCGACTGGCCCGGCGTGATGATGAAGACCGACCGGTCCCAGTCTTCCGTATCCAGGATGTGCCGGAAGCTCACCGACGTTGCCGCGATGGTGCCGAACCCGCCCGAACGCTCTACGGCGGGCAGGGAGAAGGCATCGGACAGGAGGTGGGTAAAGGGGCTCTTCTGCAGGCGCCCGTACCGCCACTCACCCCAGTCCTCGCCCAGTTCCGACTTCAACCGGTCCACAGTCTTGCGCAGTCCGGCTTCCACGAGGGGCTGGCGTTCGTCGACCGGCGTCTCCGGGTCGTAGGCGGCGGCTTCGGCCTCGCCACGCCACCGGTACCAGACGGCCGCGCCGGCGCTGTCCCGGTTGAGCACGCCGTTCCAGTCGGCTACGAGCGCACGGGCCCGTTCGATTTCCGCGTCGTCCGACGTCCAGCCCTGAAACGACGGAATATCGGCCTCGGCCCGCAGTGAATAGGCATCCAGCTGGATGCGCTTGTGGTCGTCGATGGTGTACTTGCGGTTCGATTGCAACAGCTGCTTCATGCGCTCGATCCGGGAGTATTCGACGCCTCTAGAGGAGTGGAACATGACCGGACGTCCCGTGTAGTCCGGCGGGTGCGAATCGTTGTTGGCCGTCCCGACCCAGCCGCGCTGGGGATTGTACTCACGGGGCAGGTCCTCCCGGAACCCCCGCCACTCGTACCGCCCGTCGCCGGGGACCGGCAGCCGGCCGTTCCAGCCTTCGCGGTCCGGCGTGAGGGCCGATACCTGGAAGGCGATGTTGCCCTCCACGTCGCCGAAGACCAGGTTGTGCGTCGGTACCTTCCAGAACATGGCCCGCTCGAAGAAGTCCTCGGCGCTCTCGGCCTGGGCCATGCGGAAGCAGCCCAGGTACGGCGCGGTGCCCGGTTCGTGAGTGATGGATCGTACGGCATAGACCACCCTGTTGTCTGTATCTTCGTAAAACACGGGACCGTGGCGGCTGTACTTCAGTACGACTTCCCTCGGCTCTTCGCCCTTCACCGGGATCTCCTCCGTGATGACGCGCAGGGGTTCCCATCCGCCCCGCCACCGCACCATGTCCGGCTGGTCGGGGTGGAGCTCCTCCACGTACACGTCGTTCACGTCGACCCCCGCGAAGGTGTATCCCCACGCGACCCGGTCGTTGTGTCCGGCGGTCACGCCCACGAAGGGCGGCTCGCTGGCCCCGATCACGTTCCAGCCCGGGGCGTTCAGATGGGCATAGTACCGCAGCGAGGGGTTCTCGAGGCGGCGGTGGGGGTCGTTGACGACCATGACCTGGCCCGTAATGGACAGGGCGCCGCTCACGGCCCAGTTGTTGCTGCCGATCTCGAGCAGTTGCTCTTCGGTGGGCGCCTCTGCCTGTCGGTCCGGGGGCACCAGGCCCGTATACGGTTCCACGAGCCCGAGCTGCGGAAGGCGGCCGGGTACCAGAGGATCGCCCTCCCCTTTCCGCATCGCGGCCACGATATCCTCGTGGACGATGGTCACGTCCAGGCCCTCCGGCACCACGAGATCATCCCAGGGCAGGGGCGCAGCGCGGCGATTGGCCTCCTCGACGCCCAGCTCCGCCACGGACCGGGCCAGCCGGATCTCGTCCCCGGCGTCGTTGCCCGCGCTCGGGAAGAAAAGACCGGTCCAGCGCCGCACCACCGTCTCCTTCGTCCACCGGCCGGGCCGAATGCCCGTCAGCTTGAACTCCACCGGCAGGTTGTCGGCGTGCGTGTCGATGTAGGCGTTGACGCCGTTCGCGTAGGCCGTGAAGATGCGCTCACCCTCGTCGTGGTAGCTGGTCCACTCCCGGTCGTCGAAGGGACCGCGGTACATCATGAGCCGCGTCCGTGCGTCGTAGTCGAAGGCCTCGGGGCCGAAGATCTCAGCGAGGCGGCCCTCCCGCCAGCGGCGCCAGAGCTCCATCTGCCACAGGCGGTCCTGGGCCATGACGTAGCCCTGGGCGAAGAAGAGGTCATCTGTATTCTGCGCGTAGATGTGGGGTATGCCGTGGCGGTCCCGGATCACCTCGACGGGCTCCCGCAGTCCTTCCAGGGTCAGCTCTCCTTCGATCTGGGAGATGGACGCGCGGGCCAGGGACATGAGCTGTTCGTCGGTATCGATGGTGTCCACCTCCTCACCGCAGCCCATGGCCAACAGGGACATTACAGCGAGCGCGACAATGAACTGCATGTAATGAGTATACGACATAAAGGGCTCCTCCTGCTTACTCGCCGCCGAGTTGCTCAGTGCGTATCCAGGCCAGTTCTACAAGGTCATGAGGTCGCGAAAAACCGAAAAGTCGCCGGCGACCATTCAATAGCATCCTATCATGCGGTCGCCCGGATGTCAAGAAACTGAAGGCCGTATCAGTCCCGCAACTCCGCCCGGATGCGGTCGGCCAGTTTCATCGTCTCAACGGCTTCGTCCAGACCCGCCGCGGGCAGTCCTACCGGCCGATCTTCCTTGATGCACTCGATCAGGAAGCGGGTCTGTTCGGCGGTGCCGGCGGACTCCACTTCGTCGAACACCTCGGTCTTGCCGTCGCGTTGTACCACGGCTTTCCTGACGCCTTCCAGGTAGGCCGAGCAGTCCCGGCCATGGATTTCGTAGCGCTCCAGCCGGGCATCCGTCGTGAAATTGGCCGTGAGCTGGGCCACGCAACCGTTCTCGAAACGGATGAGTGCGGCGTACACGTCGACGAACCGGGAATTTGCCCGGCGGGCGACGGCGTGCAGTTCGGCGATGGGGGAACTCCCGGCCAGGGACCGGGTCAGATCGATGGCATGGATCGGCGTCTCGTAGATGAATCGGTCCAGCAGGTGATCGGGGAAGCCCCGTCCGTGCAAACCGGTCATGCTCTTGTGGAATTCCGCCACGATCTGGGTGATGGGCCCCCGCTCCTCAACCAGGCCGCGCGCCTTGCAGATCAGCGAATGGAACCGCCGGTTCCACCCGACCAGCACCTTCGCGCCGGACGCGTTGGCGGCGTCGCGAAGCCCCTCCGTTTCCGCGCCGGACAGCCCGGGCGGTTTTTCGAGCAACGTGTGGACCCCGGCCTGGATCACCGGCAGCGCGCACTGGCCGTTCAGGTGGGCCGGCGTCGCGATGACCGCCAGGTCCAGTTCCTCTTTCGCCAGCATGTCCCCGATGTCTTCGTACCTGCGCGGAACGGCGTTCTCGTCGGCCGCCCGGTCGCGCAGTTCCTCCACCGGATCGCACACGGCCGCGAACCGCAGGTCGTCGAAGGTCTTCAGGGTCTCGAGGTGGCCTCGGCCCCTGCCGCCGCATCCGATCAGGGCGGCATTGAGGACTGTTTCGGGCATTTCTTGTACTCCTGGTAGGCTGCGAGGGGCAGTAGCGAAGTGCAAAGATAACTGACGCCGCGACATTGCGGTGAACTACTTGACGCTTGCAATGTATGGTCATTTCTTTTGCAAGTAAACACACCAAGTCGTCGCATGCCAGATATCGAGTTTTTCAAGCAGAACGGATACGTCAACCTCGGCCAGGTATTTACCGGCGAGGAACTGAGTCGATTCATCGACCTGTACGACCGCGACAAGTCAGAGTCGGGCTGCTTCTGGCATCCCATTTCCAATCACGGCCACCAGACCCTCAACTGCGATCCGCTGATCTCATCGCCGGAAATCGACGGCCTGATCCGCCATCCCGCCCTGATCGGCCCGATAGAGGCCATCTTCGAAGGGCCCAGTTGGCTCGGAGAAGCGTGCCTGCGGCACATGGTCCCGCGCGACAGCAACCCCGAGGAGATCTGGCACCGGGACCGTCCACATGCGACGGACAAGCCCTATAGGTGCGGCTATTTGCAGATGATGCTCTACCTGACCGATGTCCACGAAGGTACGCATTGCTTTTCCATATCTCCGGAGCCCTGCGACGGTCCCATACTCGATACCAGGGAACAACTCGCCCGGCGCGGCAAGGTCCACCTGCATGGTCCGGCGGGCACGGTCATCCTGTTCAACCTGTCGGTGCTCCACGCCGCGACGGTACGGATCACGCCGCACGAGCGCAAGACCGTTCAGATTTACTACGGCCATCGCGGCGGCCCTGTGCTCAGCGATTGTACCATGATTCCCACCAGGCTTTGGCGGGACCATCCGGACCCGGAGGTACGGGGTTTTTACAGTATGATGACCCGTCGAACGCTAAAGTATGCCGAGGCCTTCGGTTGAATGCATAAAATAACATAAGGAGGTCGAATGTCGAACAACCGCCCGCAAGTACTCATCGCCTGCGACGAGCGGGTGCGCTACGGCTACCTGCCGCTGGCGGAACTGGCCCGCCTCGAGGCGTTTGCCGACTGGGCGTGGTTCCACAGTGAGGGCGGTGGAATCTACGATACCAGCACGGACCCAGAGACGACGGCGCGGTTGGCGAAGGAAATGTCCGGCGTGGATGCCCTCGTCGTCTGCCACGGCGCGCCGAGGATCGACGCTACGATCGTGGATGCCGCACCCCGGCTGCGATTCGTCGGCGAACTGGAAGGCGACCGGTTTGCAGCGCGCCTGGACCTGGAAACGTTGTGGGCACGCGACATCCGCACCGTGGATACGACGAACGGATCCACCTATCCCGTGGCCGAATGGGCCCTGGCCCTGACGCTGATCTCCATGCGCAATGCCGGCGCGCTTTTTCGCCGGATTATCGAACGCAATACACAGGATAGAAGTCTCATTCAACCCATGGCGGGCATCCTCACCGGCAAACGGGTGGGACTCATCGGCGGCGGACACATGGGGCGGCGGCTGATGAAGCTGCTGCGGCCCTTCGAAGTCGAACTCTGGGTGCACGATCCCTACCTGCCGCAGGAGTTGCCCGAGGCGTTGGGCTTCCTGCTGACGTCGCTGGAAAACGTGCTTTCACAGTGTGACGCGATCATCTGCGTGGCGCCCCTCACCCCCCATACCCGGGGCATGATCGGACGGCGCGAACTGGAACTCATACCATCGGGCGCGGTGTTTGTGAACGTTTCGCGCGGGGCCATCGTCGATTCCGACGCCCTGATCGATCGCCTCAAGCGCGGGGACATCGCCGCGGGGCTCGACGTATTCGACCCGGAGCCCATCCCCGAAGACAGCGAGGTCATCGGACTGCC
The DNA here is from genome assembly GCA_965207085.1 of bacterium. Taxonomy (GTDB): domain Bacteria; phylum JAAXHH01; class JAAXHH01; order JAAXHH01; family JAAXHH01; genus JAAXHH01. The sequence goes on from CBDBLQ010000002.1 coordinate 3,031,368, forward strand.
GAACGTTTTTTTGACGCCGCACTTCTCCGGCCGCACGGGAGAAGACTATCCGCACTTCTTCCACTACATGGTCGACGAGCTGGAGCGGTTCTTCGCCGGCCATCAGACCTGGTTCAACCTGACGCCGCGCTCGAAGTCCAACCGCGAAGGGAACCGATGAAACGCCCCAACCTGCTCTACATTTTCACGGACCAACAGCGCGCGGATACGCTGGGATGCTACGGAAACCACCAGATCGAAACCCCCGCGCTCAACGCGCTGGCGTCGGACAGCTTCGTGTTCGAAAACGCCTACGTGAGCCAGCCCGTATGCAGCCCGGCCCGGGCCACCATGCTCACGGGCCTCTGGCCGCATACGGCGGGCGTGCCTTCCTGCAACGTGCCCCTGGCCGCCGACATACCGACCATCGCCGAGATGCTGCCCGAGGGATACGACACGGCCTTCATGGGGAAATGGCACCTGGGGGACGAGATCTTCCCGCAGCACGGCTTCGAGACCTGGGTAGGCACGGAGGATCAATATCGCCGCCACTTCTCGGAAGCTGACCGGCTTTCCGAAGTCAGTGACTATCACCACTTCCTGGCGGATAAGGGATACACGCCGGACTTGGAACTTCTGGGACAGAAGGTTTTTTCCCGACATTACGCGGCCTCCCTGCCCGAGGAATGCACCAAGGCCTGGTACCTGGGCGAGCGCGCGTCGGACTACATCCGCCAGCAGGGTGACGACCCCTTTGCCCTCTGCGTCAGCTACCTCGAGCCCCATCCACCCCACACCGGTCCGTTGAACGACTATTACGATCCGGACAGCCTGCCCACCGGACCGGCGTTCATGCGGCAGCCGCCCGACGACGCGCCGCTCCTCGTCCGTCTGATGGCCGCCTTCTACATGCAGTCCGAAAACTACGGGCTGGACCTGCGCACCGATCCGGGCTGGCGGGCGCTCATGGCCCGGTACTGGGGCAACATCACCCTGGTGGACCGGTCGGTGGGGAGGATCCTCGAGGCCCTGGAAGAAAGCGGAAAGGCCGATGACACCATCGTCGTATTCACGTCGGACCACGGCGAGTTGATGGGCGATCACGGCATCCTGGGCAAGACGCTCATGTACGAGGAGTCCATCAAGGTACCGATGGTGTTGCGTGCGCCCATGGTGGATCAGCCTCCTCGCCGCGTCGGCGGCCGGTTCAGCCACATCGATCTGGTCCCCACGCTGATGGAGTTGCTCGGCCTCGAGCGGCCGGACCGGTTGCAGGGTCGGAGCCGGGTACCGGTATTGCAGGGGCACGAGAATCTGGTCGGCGACGACGTGTTCGTCGAGTGGAGCGGCGCCGACGGCCACGCTCCCGCCGGATTCGGCGAAGCGGAACCGAACCGGAGCATGGTCCACCAGCATCGGACCATCGTGGCCGCGGACGGCTGGAAGCTCAACCTCTATGGGAAGGGACAGGGAGAATTGTACGATCTGAACAGCGATCCTCATGAGTTGGAGAATCTGTTTCACCGGAGCGGGCAGGCCGGACGGATTGCGGATCTTACGGAGCGGATTCGTGCCTGGCAGGAGGAGACGGGGGACGTATCATGAAAACCGGAAAAGTCGCTGTATATACCCAGCCGCAGGCACCGATGGAGATTCGTGAGTATCCAGTACCATCGGTTACAGCGGACGATATGCTCGTAAGGATCCGCATGGCGAATATCTGCGGATCCGATCTGCACATCTGGCGTGGACACGGTCCCAGGATTGAGACCGGTATCCCCCAGGTCCTCGGGCATGAGATGATCGGCACCATCGATGCCATGGGGCGCAACGTCGCCTCGGACAGTGCCGGACAGCCGCTGGCCGAAGGGGACCGCATCGTCTACTCCTATTTCAAACCGTGCCAGCAGTGCTGGACGTGCCTCAACGGCAAGCCGGGATGCCCCGACCGATATAGAGACTGGATCGGCGTCTCAAGCGATCAACCGCCGCACTTCCACGGCGCGTACGGTGAATACTACTACATGAAACGCGGCCACTGGGTCTTCAAGGTGCCCGATGATCTCCCGGATGCGATCGTGTCCCCGATCAACTGCGCCCTGTCGGAAGTCATCTATGGACTCAACCAGATCGGCGTCACCCTGGGCGACACGGTGGTCATACAGGGTGCAGGTGGACTCGGACTCTACGCGACCGCAGTAGCGCGGGAGATGGGGGCGGGCAGGATCATCGTGCTCGACCGGCTGCCGGCGCGCCTCGCGCTCGCCCGGGAATTCGGCGCCGATGAGACCCTCAACGTCGATGAGATCGACATGAAAGCACGCATTGAGTTCGTTCTGGATCACACGGGCGGGGTCGGCGCCGACCTGGTCGCCGAATTCGTGGGATCGCCCCGCGTGCTCGCCGAAGGCATCGACATGCTCAGGTGGGGCGGCCGCTATCTCTGGATCGGCAACATAAACCTCGGCTTCCCGACGGAGATCGATCCGGGCAACATCGTCCGGTGCAGCAAGGCGATTCGCGGGGTAATCGTATATGAACCCTGGGTAATCCCGCGCGCCCTCGAATTCCTGAGTCGCACACGGGACAGGTACCCCTTCCACAAGATCATCTCCGATACCTTCTCATTCACTGATATCAACGAGGCATTCACCTACGCGGGCGCGGGTTCCGCGATTCGGGTCGGTTTGGAGTTCGACGCTTTGGTCTAGTAATCTTTGCGCTTAACGTGGTTCTTTGTACCTATGAGTCTTGTAGTGATCTAAGACTTTAACAAATCGATCTAATAAAGCCTCGAACCTGGTAAAGTCGCTTATATCTGCATTTGGGATGACTACTCGTTTTGCAAATACTACCTTTCCGAATGTGTTTTCACTGGTAGACTTGTTATTGGGGTCATACATCTTACCTGCTAGACTTACATCTATAATTGTCCCCAAAAACTGGACCACATGCTAAGGTGGATATATCATGGTTTTACACCCCGGCATGTGGAGGGCCGATGTCATGCTGAAAAGACGCAGGCAGTACAGCGCCCGGTTCAAGTTTCAGGTGGCGCTAGAAGCGCTTATGGGACTCAAGACGCTGAGCCAGTTGGCCGCCGAGCATCAGGTTCATCCCAATCAGATCACGAAATGGAAACGCCGTTTGCTTGAGGAAGGCGCCCAGGTCTTCGACCACAGGACGCGTGGTCCCGATGGCGTGCAGGACGCCCTGACGACTCAGCTCTACGAGCAGATCGGACGCTTGAAGATGGAACTGGAGTGGCTGAAAAAAAAAGCTGCCCCCTTCAACGGATGACAAACGCAAGATGATCGATATCCGGCATTCCGAGCTTTCCATACGCCGCCAGTGCGAACTGCTCGGTCTTTCGAGATCCAGTTTCTACCAGCGAAAGGCCACGGAGTCCGCGCTGAACCTGGAACTGATGCGTCTGATGGACGAAGCCTATACCCGGCATCCGTTCATGGGCAGGCCGCGGCTGACCCATTACCTCAAGTCGCTGGGCTACCGGGTCAACGAAAAACGCGTCTTGCGGCTCATGCGTCTGATGGACCTGCGCGCGGTATACCCGGCGCCCAGGACGAGCCGGGCGTCGAAGGAACACCGGGTGTATCCCTATCTGCTCAGGGACGTGGAGATCACACGGCCCAACCAGGTCTGGAGCGCGGACATCACCTACATCCCGATGCACAAGGGCTTCATGTACCTCATGGCCATCCTGGACTGGCACAGCCGCTACGTAATCGCCTATCGCCTGTCGAACAGCCTGGACAATCGCTTCTGTCTGGAGGCCCTCGATCAGGCCTTGGCCACGGCCGCGCCTTCGATCTTCAACACCGATCAGGGCAGGCAGTTCACCGCCCGCAATTTCACCGAAAGGCTCGAGGCGACCGGCGCGCGAATCAGCATGGACGGCCGGGGCCGCGTGTTCGACAACATCTTCATCGAACGGCTCTGGCGCACCGTCAAATACGAGGATATCTACCTCAACGTCTATGATACCGTGCCGGAACTGATCAAAGGGTTAAAGCGTTACTTCTCGTTCTACAACAACGAAAGGCAGCATCAGTCGCTGGGTTATCTCGCCCCGGCCAAGGTGCACTTCGAGCGGGAGTTACGCATCAAGGACCCACCTTAAATCATACAGTCTGTGGTCCATACTTTGGGTACAAGCTCAAACTTCATCAACTTTAGCCTGTAATTCCACACTGTCATTCAGCACTAACCCGCCTACATGTCCGAAGCTACCGCGCGAATCAAAATCAACAAACTCCTCGAGAATGCTGGATGGCGTTTCTTCGCGGAAGGTGACAAGCCTGCCAATATCCGCCTTGAATCAGTCTTTACCATCAACAAATCCTACCTTGACGCCCTGGGTGACGATTTCAACAACACGACTACTGGATATGTCGATTTCCTGCTGCTTGACGAGAAAGGATCTCCGCTGGTCGTGCTCGAAGCCAAGTCGGAAGACAAGGATCCGCTGGTCGGTAAGGAGCAGGCTAGAACATACGCCAAGTCGTTTAAATGCCGCTTCGTCATCCTTTCAAACGGCAATCTCCATTACTTCTGGGACCTGCAGCGGGGAAATCCTTACCAGATCACCTCATTTCCCACGCAGGACTCGGTAGGGCACTACAGCAAGTTCGAGCCCGATCCAAAACGACTGACCGACAAATCGGTTGGTATCGACTTCATCGTACTCTGCCAGCGACCCAACTACCAGTCGGAAGCGGCATACCAGAACGAGAACGAGCGAAACGGATTCATCCGACACCACAAGCTGCGCTTTCTCCGGTCATATCAACTCAAGGCTGTGCACGCCCTGCAGAAAGCTGTCAGCGAGGGCGGCGACCGTTTTCTCTTCGAGATGGCGACCGGTACAGGCAAGACCCTCACGGCCGCTGCGATCATCAAGCTGTTCCTGCATACCTTAAACGCCCGGCGTGTCCTTTTCCTCGTGGACCGGCTTGAACTGGAAGAGCAGGCCAGGAAGGTTTTCACCGAACTGCTTTCATCCGACTTCCAGACCGTCGTCTACAAGGAACGCCGGGACGACTGGCGCCACGCCGAGATCGTCGTCACCACGGTGCAGTCCCTGTTGTTCAACAACAAGTATCAGGAACGCTTCTCGCCGACCGATTTCGACCTGGTAATTTCGGATGAAGCCCACCGGTCCATTGGCGGCAACGCACGGGCGGTCTTCGAGTACTTCGTCGGGTATAAGCTTGGCCTGACAGCCACGCCCCGCGATTACCTGAGAGGGGTGGATACATCGGCCTTTAACGTTCGGGATCCCCGTGAAACTGAGCGCCGGATGCTGATGGACACCTACCGCACATTCGGTTGCGCAAGCGGTCAGCCGACTTACCGGTACTCCCTGCTCGATGGGGTGAAGGACGGTGTGCTCATCAATCCTACCGTGGTGGACGCGCGCACGGAAGTGACGACGCAGCTTCTTTCGGACGATGGTTTCGTAGCGACCTTTACCGACGACGAGGGTGAAGATCACGAAGAGGTTTACAAGCAGAGAGATTTCGAGAGGAAATTCTACTCCAAAAGTACCAACTACCTGTTCTGCAAAACGTTTCTAAAGAATGCCCTTCGTGACCCGGTCAGCGGCGAGATCGGCAAGTCCATCATTTTCACAGTCAGCCAGACTCACGCTGCCAGTCTCACGCAGATTCTCAACGAGATCGCTGACAAAATGTACCCGGGCAGGTACCAGTCCGACTTTGCCGTGCAGGTAACTTCCCACGTTAAGGATGCCCAGCAGTTCACGATACAGTTTACGAACAACAACCTTCACGGCTTTGGCAATGTGATATCTACCTATCGAACCAGCAAAGCCAGGATATGCGTGACTGTCGGCATGATGACCACCGGGTATGACTGCCCGGACATCCTGAACCTGGGCCTCTTTCGTCCGATCTTCTCGCCGACGGACTTCATCCAGATCAAGGGCCGTGGTACACGTAAGCACAACTTCCTCGATCTGTTGTTCGACGAGGAGCGCAGAGGCGCTGTTACAGCACCAGATAAGACCGCCTTCAAACTCTTCGATTTTTTCGGAAACTGCGAGTACTTCGAGGAAGAGTTCAACTATGACGAGATTCTGAAACTGCCGGCCCGCCGGAAGGAATCTGGCGATGAACCGATCGGCCCGATTGTGCATGGCGATACGTACGAACACCTTGGTAGGGACATACTCGCCGGAATCAAAGAAGAGGAAATCGGCGTCGAGGGGATGAAAATCGACCGGATGTTCTTCGACCAGTTCGTGGATGTGGTGAAGGATGACGAGGTCGTGGCGGACGCTATAGAGGCCGGTGACTGGGAACGGGCAACCGATCACGTAAGGCGAGAGGTCTTGAACAAGCCCGAGGAGTTCTACACCCTTGAAAAGCTGCGCAGGGCCGTGGCCGCGGACCGCCGGATCACCCTGCGCGAGATTCTGGAGAAAGCCTACGACATCATTCCTCGGTTCAAGACCAGGAACGAGTTGCTGGACGAAGAATTCGCTAAATTCGTGGCGGAACTCACACCTGATCAGAGTAGTTCGGTACCAGCACTGAAGACCTTTTTCAAAGCGTACGTGAATGACGACCGGGTTCGAGGCATCATCGACCGCAAGCAGTTCGCGGAACTCGCGACCAATCCGGTGTTTTCCATGGGCGATTACGGAAACGTCCCCGACAAATACCGCACGCTGATTCCCGAATACGTCAAGGATTACGTGTCGCTCAACCAGTTTGCCAGCTAGAGGACGCCTTGCTCGATACCGAGACCAGACGCCGCATAGACACGGCCCGCGATATCCTGGTGGGCAAAGTGCCCGACCCCAAGAGCCAGGTCGAGCAGATCACCATCGCCCTCATCTACAAGTTCATGGATGACATGGACGCCAAGGCCGAGGAGTTCGGGGGCGAGCGCCAGTTTTTCGCTGGCGAGTTTGCTCAATACGGCTGGGCCGGCCTGATGCACGGGGGCCTGAGCGGCCACGATGTATTGAACCTGTACACCACCGCCATCACCCGGATGCCCGAGAACCCCGGCATTCCTCCACTTTTCCGGGATATCTTCAACAACGCCTACCTGCCCTACCGAGATCCGGAGACCCTCCGCGCTTTCCTCAAGGTGATCGACGAGTTCACCTACGATCACAGCGAGCGGCTCGGGGACGCCTTCGAATACCTGCTTTCCGTGCTCGGTTCGCAGGGAGACGCCGGACAGTTCCGCACCCCCCGCCATATCATCGACTTCATCGTCGCGATCATCGATCCGAAAAAGGACGAAACCATTCTAGATCCGGCGTGCGGCACCGCCGGGTTCCTGATATCGTCCTGGAAACATATTGAAAAGGTCGAAACCGACGAAAAGGGAAACAGCACGCTCACGCCCGACGAAAAAGGAAGACTCGCACAGAACTTCGGTGGATACGACATCTCACCGGACATGGTGCGCTTATCGCTCGTAAACATGTATCTGCACGGCTTCGCGCGACCCCGCATCCACGAATACGACACGCTGACCAGCGAGGACAGGTGGAACGAGTTTGCCGACGTGATCCTGGCGAACCCTCCGTTCATGTCGCCGAAGGGCGGCATCCGTCCGCACAACCGCTTCTCTGTAAAATCCAAGAGGAGTGAAGTTCTGTTCGTGGACTACATGGCAGAACACCTCACGCCTGAAGGACGCGCGGGAATCATCGTGCCCGAAGGCATCATCTTCCAAAGCCAGAACGCCCACAGGCAACTTCGCAGGAAGCTGGTAGAGGACTACCTGGTCGCGGTGATCTCTCTGCCGGCGGGCGTGTTTAATCCGTATTCGGGTGTCAAGACCTCCATCCTGATTCTGGACAGGAAACTGGCGAAGCAGACAGACCACATTGCGTTCTACAAAGTGGAGAACGACGAGTATGATCTTGGGGCGCAGAGACGGGAGATTGAGAAGAACGATCTGCCGATGGTGAGGGAGCAGATTAGTCAGTACCTGGCGGAGTTGCGGGCGGGTGAATGGGACTACATTGGAGCGGATTCATCTGATAGTGTGGCGGAAAACGCTGTGGAATACACGCAGGGAGATGGCCAACACTCAACTGGGTTGATCGCTGGGAAGGAAAGGATTGCTGCCGACGGGGAATACAATCTGAGTGGGGAGCGGTATCGGGAGAATAGTAACCTTAACACAAATTACGAACTCGTGCCAGTCGGTCGTTTTTTGAGATCCAGCGTTAAAAGCGTTGATCCCCGTAACACGCCAGATGAGATATTTGAGTTATGGAGCATCCCAGCGTATGATGCTGCAAAACCTGAACTACTTACAGGCCGTGACATCGGCTCATCAAAGAAGGTCATATTTCCTGGAGATATACTGTTATCACGGATTATTCCGCATATTCGCCGAGCGTGGGTTGTCAAAGAAAATCCAGCCCAAAAACGTCAAATAGCGTCTACCGAGTGGATAGTCTTTTCTAGTAATGAGGTTGTACCAGAATACCTCCAGCGCGTACTTATATCTGATCCTTTCCACGCAAGGTTCATGCAGACAATTACCGGGGTCGGCGGCTCGCTCTCTCGTGCAAATCCTGCTGCGGTTGCTGGCATATCGATCCCACTGCCACCGTTAGAGGTTCAGCGCGATATCGTGGAAGAGATAGAAGGCTACCAGCGTGTGATAGACGGAGCACAGGCTGTGATTGATAGCTACCGGCCGCAGATTGTGGTGGATTCTGAGTGGCCGATGGTCGAGATAGGAAAGGTCTGTGTTGTGAATCCTAGAAAAACCGAATTATCCAAGATGGATGATTCAACAACGGTGTCGTTCGTACCCATGGCGGACATCGGCGAAAACGAAATGTATTTTCCGGTCAAAGTATCGAAGGCCCTTGGAGAAGTCGGTTCAAGCTATTCTTTTTTCCGAAATAACGACATGCTGATTGCTAAGGTAACCCCATGCTTTGAGAATGGTAAAGCGGGCATTGCAAGAGATTTGGTTAATGGAATTGGATTCGGCTCCAGTGAATTCTATGTATTGAGACCAACCGAATCGGTTGTTTCCCAATGGATTTACTTATTTATTGCGACATCTGCTTTTAGATCGTGGGCCACACCGAAGATGACAGGAACCGGTGGCCTCCAAAGAGTGCCGAGGGCCGTGTTAGAAGACTATCAAATCCCGCTGCCATCTGTGGCAACGCAAAAGGCCATTGTCGCTGAAATAGAAACCGAACGGTCTATTGTTTCTTCAAATAGCGAACTGATAAAATATATGGAACTGAAAATCGAGTCCGCTATAGGACGGATATGGCGTAAGGATAAGAGTAAGATGTAAGGAGATTTCCATATGGCGAACGAAGAACAGATTCAGCGAATCACACAATTGACCGATTCGATAATGAATGTTGATCAGGAAAGTCTATTAAGAGAGTCATTGGGAGACGTCGGTCTTCATGCCGACTTCGCTTCTGGTTTGGAGACAATTCGAAGTAAAGCCATGTTTGCACGCCAATACCTTCATGATGTGCATCAGGAGCATGTAGAAAACATCCTCGCATATTTTGAAAACATCTTATCTGAATTACAGGCACAGGCGGAACGTTCTCATCCAGATTACGTTGCGAACCGTGCTGGTTTCTTGGACAACATCAATACCTACCTTGAAGAGTTGAAAAGGGACTGGGCTCCGCTTGTAACCGCGGCTGTTGAGTCCCGCGGTTTTCTAGATGATGAGGGAGTTCGGCAAGAATACGAGCGAACGATTGAGTCCATGAAGAACGAATCTGAAAACGCTCTACAGCAGGTCAAGGAAGAGTCGAAAAAAACGATTGAGGAAGCGCGTGACCTTGCTGATCAGATTGTAAAACAAGCACGAACAACTGCCGCTGGGATTTCTGTCGAAGAAGCACAGAGACAATTTCGAGAAGCTCAGAATGCGCTTGACAGAAGAGTGACCATGTGGGCGTGCTTGAGCGGGTTGAGTGCCATTGTCTTTTTAATCGTCGCCGCATATTTCGTAACAATCGATCTTGCTGATCAATCGGGATGGCATGTAGTCTATTACAGCGCGATTCGGGTAACGATCCTTGCAGCCATAGGCACCGCAGCAGCTTTCTGTTTGAAAATACTCCGTGCCCATATGCACATGAGCGAAAAGAACAGGCATCGTCAACGGATCGCAAATAGTATGGGAGCTTTTGTGGAGTCTGCCGTTACACCTGAACAAAGAGATATGATACTGAGTCAACTCGTTGAGTCGGTGGTTCAGTTCGGTAACTCCGGATTGATTCATCGCGAAGAAGACAACATGTATCGTCCCAAAATGACAATTGATGCAATTACGAGGACTCTATTGAGGAATCCGCAGAAGGAGTAGATCAAGCCTGCTCTGCGGTGAGATCTTCGGGTGTTCCCGAGCCGATACCACAGGGATATGGATCCTACGCTTCCGGTGTTTGGCGGTTGAATTCGTCAAACTAACTCTCGGACAGGACACTTGCAGTGTCACGTTTTGAACATAATAAGATAGTCGAACGCATGGAGCACCTTGATAGGGTGCCTGATAAAGCCAACGCTTACACGGTATGGGTCAAAGCCGAGGGCCATCTGGCCTTGTTGCGGGATAACGCGGACCAAGCTGAGTTGATTGTATACGGAGTAAACCGCACTATCTTCGTTCACTCAGTCGTTGTAAGCGAGAAAAACGTTACTCCCGTAGAACAAGATGATTTACTTGGATGGAGTGGTAATGTATTCGCGCAAAGAGCTAACTACTATTGGTGGGGTACGGAAGATAAGGTTCATATCGAAGAAGATCCTTGCGATATGAGTACCAGGACTCTTGAAGGCGCAAAACGTCTCGTATACGGTCGCGAATTCGCCGGATTGAAAGGAAATGACCGTATTCAATACGATATCCTTCAAGAATACCTACACCTCTCAGATATCTATTGGCGGCCTGAACAGCGTGCCTACTGTCGTTTCGACGACAATGGGGAGTTCGACCATGTCATATCGTTGACGATCAAAGAAGAGGATCAGAGACGCTCTACGCTCATTTCATTTCAACGAGACACGCTTGAAAAGTATCTTGCTGCTTCAAACAGTGTATTGGTCCGTATGTTTGATTTTACATTAACACCGGAAGGATCGGGTTATGATTTCCTGGAATGCAAGGAACCTGAAAAGCTAATGAATGAAGGTGCCGACTTCGTCTACAGGCAGAAAGTCGATGTCGGAAAAGCATCATACACCAGAGGATTTCAGATCGTTCGTCTGGGACGGCCTAAACAGCATATCTTTTCGTCAATGAAGAACAGTATGAGTGGAAATACTGGAAATGGGCGTTACGTCACATTCGTAGGATACGATTGGCGAAACAAGCGAGTCGCGGATATATCGACGGATCCGACCGCTACCACGAACTTTTTCCAAACCAGTGGAAACACCCTTCCATTCGAGCTCTCACCAGCTTTTTTCAGATCAGAAGTTCTGCGGAAATACAAAGCCGACAGAGAAAAGTACACGATTGACGAGAGACTGAGAAGTATAAGCTGTCGAGGTGGCTGGGAGTTAAGAAGTTATGATGTAAACGACGCCGGTCAGATACATGCCTATATTTGCGACCTGCGGCGTTTACCATATGCTGAACAAGTATATTGGTTGAGTTGTAATGAGAGCCCCAAGAGTGGTATCTCTGAACGTGCCATAGAAAACGACTTCAAGGGAAATCCGTACTCAAGCGATGATCCTCTATTAAAAATCTGGTCAATCGTAGCCCATTGGAGGGAAGTGAACGTGCCGTGGTGGAAGCTACGTGACCAGGGCCTAATGGATGGAATCAGCACTCCACTCACGTCGAGCAAAGAAGAATGGGCAGGTGCTTTTGTTGACCTTTCAAAGCTGGTCATTGAAGGATTTGTTGTAGGTTTCATCCGAAAAAGGCTTAAGAGTGCGGGTATCGAGTTTAAAACCCGTGATCAAAGTATTGTCCTCATCGAAACTTATCTGACAGGTTGTCGAATGCTGGAAGAGGGCAAAAAGCTCCACGGGCTGCGAAGTGTTCAGATGATTCGTTCAAAAATAGCAGCCCATGCTGGTGGCAGTGAGGCCCGCGACATATCGGCCACTGTTTTGAAGGAACATGAAACGTATACAGCTCATTTCACCGAGGTTTGTCGTACTGTCGTATGTGAACTTGAGTTGATTGAGGAAGCTTTTTCGTGACCCTCAGGGTGCTTTTACCTGAGCCGAAGTTCTGTCGCCGACTCGGCAAAGTGAACATCCGACCTCAGAAAATCCGATATTTGCCTGGAAACTAAATCAGGATTCGCGGTTTTGTTCCGCAAGGTGCATTCCCATACGACCATTACACGCCATCCTGTGGTCAGCAAGGCGTCCACGTTGCGCTTGTCCCGGTTGATATTCTCCTGAAATTTGGCCAGCCAGAAGCCTTGGCGAGTCTCAGGTGTCGTCGTCATCCGGCAACCGTGTCGATGCCAGAAACACCCATGAACAAAAACGACTGCGTTGTATGCAGGCAGGACGATATCGGGTTTGCCAGGCAGGTCCTTCCTGTGAAGCCGGTACCTGTACCCGTTTGCCCAGAGCCACTTCCGTACCATCATCTCTGGTAGGGTATCCTTCCCGCTGATCCTGGACATATTGAAGCTGCGTGTTTCTGCGGAATGGACGTCCATTAACTGATATTCCCGCCCGTCACCGGGCAATTCAGCCTATGAGCGTGTCCTCAATCCCGGGTTGCCCCTGTCGGGCATAATAAGAGGAAAACCGGGAAATCACATCTTTGAGAAAAGATGGTGCTAATTGAATCTGGGCCGGTGTGTACATTTCTCGGAACTTATCGGGTTCCGATGTTGACAGTTTCCTGAAGTTGAGAAACCCACCTTCGAAGAATCCTGTTCTAGGCAACCAATGAAAATGCCCTATCCTGTTTCGTTTCGCGTATCCTCTGTTCCCTGAGGGAACTGACTCTTCAGTATCAAGCCCTGCAATGAGTATCCTGTCGGTATTGAAATCCCCATTGTCTCTGACGGCAAGGTCACAGGCAGGGCTCATGACCACGCACCTGCTATGCGCGTCGTTATGGCTCAGAATCATACCGGTTCGGATATCTTCAGTTAACGGCGGACTCAGATAGAACTCCTCGGGATAACAGTCCTCGCTGTCTTCGTGAAGGAGATGTAACAGATGATTGAGCGTATGGCGAAGCAACGCCCTTTCTGTCCTGTCCTGATCTGCTTTTCCATATGCAATCCATCGGTCAATCTGAGGAACCAGACTCCGTGTGAATACCCGAAACAGAACTTTCTCGTACTCTCCCCTTCCACCCATGATCCGGGTTATTCCTGTATCGTAGTAACCACCGAGCCATTCGATGATTTCGTTGTGATCTGCTTTTCCCTTTATGAATACTTCGACGTGCTTTTCATCCCGATGAATGGGGGTTCCTGTAAAGATGGCAATGGGGATCCGGTACATAGATCCGATGATCCGGTTAATAACCTGGTCACCTCCATCTGCCTGACCATTAAGTGTGAGATCGATGATAGCCCCGTCGAATGAACCGTCCAAAGTGACCAACGCTTCCGTCAAACTTGTACATGGTACGATTTCGATTTCACCCCTATGCTCCGCATTGTAGACATCGACAGACTCCAGGAACGCCTTGAGATCGCTATCCTCGTCTTCCACGAAGAGCAGTTTTGGTTTATTCATCTCCGTCCCCGGTTTTTGGTTGCAGTCTGAACAATGCTCCATGATCGCACTCGATTGCCCTCAGTTCGAGACCGTTCCGCTCTGCTGCTTCACCGGCAATCGCCAGCCCCAATCCCGTACCATCCGGCTTGGTTGAAAACTGTGGCTCGAATATGACTTCACTGTCGATGAGATCCGGTTCAATCCCCGGCCCCGTGTCCCGGTAGTCGATATGCGACAATGATATATCTTCTGCCACGACCTCAATCGAGATCCTGCGGTCGTTTCCTCCCTTTTCGCCGATCCAGTATACGCTGTTATCGATGAGATTGGTGAAGATCGCGTAGATATCCTGTGACCAGCAAGTATACAAGAAGCCATCAGGCCCGACTACCTTCTCTGCAACTATACCGTGGGACTTCATTTCCTCTTCGAACACCTTGAGCGTTTCTGCGATTGTTGTCTTCAGTTCGACGGGTTTTCTCGGGGAACGCCTGCCCGCGGCTAAGGGATCGAGTCGCCCGAAGAGCCTTACGAACACTTGGGCGTTTTCTCCGATGCCACTGCTTATGGTCAGTATTTTTTGAGATAGCTCCGGATCTCTTGTTTTCGTGAAGGTGCCATTCCAGTGACTGAGGTTCCGGATCTGGTTTTTTATGTAGTTGAGCGGCCGCCTGCCTTCATGAAGGATGACATTGATTATCTTCCCCAAGGTAGCCTGACCTTGGTATATGGCTACAGCCTGACGGATGTCATCAATGACCTTGTTCTTGTTCCCCTCCTCCTGGTCGACGAGTTCAATTATCCGTACGGTCGTGGACTCGTCAGTACCGTACTGTTCGAGTTGCGTTCGGATGTTTCGCTTGAGATCGTCGTACGAAACAAGCCGTTCAAGATTGCGCTCGGTACTTCGAGTACGTCTGCCTAAGCCCGCCTCGCTACGGTATCTGAATCGTCGTGTTTCCAATTCGCCGATGGCTTGTTTGGTTATATCCTTTAATCGTGTGAATGGGCCGTTTTCTCTCAGTCCGTCCCTGGCGCTTTTCTCAATCAGTCCTGAAAGGTCCTCGGATTGTATCTGCACGTATCCGATCGCCTGGTTGCTGCCGATACGCATCGAAGGGTTCTGGACGCGCTGCTCATTCAGCTTAAGCCAGTCGAATTCGGGGTCACCCAACGGTCGGATCCGGAACCCGTTGCGGTAGACTCCGATGCCGTTGTAGTCATTCAGTAATCGCCTGGTCTGCTGACTACCGAGATAACTGCCGGATTTATCTTTAAGGCCCCGTCTGATAAGAGACGATATCGCATCCTTCTCACGATCGTAAACTCTGATGTCCAGAACAAGTTCTCCGCAACCAGTCGGACCATTTGCATCGAACGGGATATCTTCCTCAATAGCGTTTCTTACTTTTTGTAGTGTATACTTCAGGATGCCTGTACCCTCGGCTGTGATGGTTCCGGTGATTCTGTAGTCGAAAAAGCCAAGAATCGGATACGGGTCAATAGTATCCGCAACATCCCCGACATCCGGAAATCCGCTGACTTTCAGAGTGATGGCAAAGTCATCGTCATTTTTGTCGTCCTCAAGAATTTCACTCACCGGTGACTTGAGTTTCTTCAACTCGAACTGAAGTTTGTTGAATTGCTGGCTATCCCATTCCTCGAGAAACTGCCTGCCTCCAGTAATCTGAAGTCGTGTTCCCGACGGTAACTGCGGATCCCGTTCGGTCTCGATCAGGACCTCCACGTCGGCAAGATACCGGGCATTCTCAAAATCCGCCCATTGAACGAAGACTGTCGTCTTTTCGCCAGTCTCGGTTACGGTTTCGAGGAGCAGGTCTGATCCAAGGATGGATGCGGCATATCGTCCAATGCCCTTCTTGCCTTGCATGATTCTGCCAGCGGGACTCTTCTTCCTTTCCAGTTTGTCCGGAGTTGACGGTACCATCCATTTATCGATAACGGTATCCCTGGACATACCATGACCGTGATCCGTGATGGAGATGCTGATCTGTTCACTGTCGGTTGATGCACAGAACACTATTTCCACGTCCGGCGAATCGGCATCATAGGCATTCTTTACCAGTTCGATGACCGCCGCGTAGCTGTCCTGTATCAGATCACGACCAATAGTCAGAATGTGTCGCCCGGCCGGTTTGATCGTGTATGTGTTGCCGATACTCACTTCCATTTCTCCATCAGTTTTTCGGCCAGCTTGCGGGCCAACAGTACTGGTACAGCGTTTCCGATCTGACTGAAAGCAGGAGTACGGCGGGGTGTTTTCAGACTGCTTTCGAAATAGTAGTCGTCAGGAAACGTCTGGAGTCTTGCCGCTTCCCTGGGAGTAAGCGAACGATTCTGATCTCGATCAGGATGTATGTAATAGTGCCCGTCCCTGGCAATATGGGCGACGACGGTCTGCGAATATGGCAGGTCCGGGGCAACGACCTTGAATCTGTCGAGGAAGGAACGCCGGTTTCGGTGGGTCTTCAGTAGATCCGGGAGGGAATTGTAATCCAAACGGGTTCTCCGTTCATCCCAGAGATCAACCGTGATTTTGTAGATCTCCAGGTCCTGTTCCGTGTGCGGTCTGGCCTGGTGCCAGGTAACCGGCGCTCCCCCGTTACGTATACCTGCTTCATGAAGCCGTGTCCCGCGGTAGGGCAAAACCCGGCTGGGTCCGATCTTACCCTCGCCAGCTTTCAAGGATGGGAGGTCGTTCAGAAACTCACCGACGGGGACGCCCGACTCGCATTTATCAGGTTTCGGATAGAATCCCCCGGCGTCCCCATGCCTCCCAACGAGAATGATCCTTCGCCTGTTCTGCGGCACGCCATAGTCTCTGGCTGACAACGTTTTGTATTCGGTTCTGTAGCCGTATCGGCGGAACACATCAACCATTTTTTTTAGATATGAATTTCCTTCTGCGTCACTGGCGGACAACAACCCAGTCACGTTTTCGAAGACGAAATACAGAGGCTTGTATCTCTTCAGGAATTCGGCGTAGTGGGTATACAGGTAGTTGCGCCCGTCACCCTTCATCCTGTTCCGGTCTCGGGAACGACCGACCAGGGAATAAGCTTGACAGGGAGGTCCTCCTACGATCAAATCGAGTTTACGGTTCCCCAGCAACTTGTCGATACGAAGGAAAATACAATCCAAGTCACCGTCCTTAATCTCGGCATTGATAATGGAATCAAGAACGCGTCCGGGAACCTGACTGTAAAACTCGTGACGAGTGAGTTTCCCCTCCAGATATTCAGTGTATTCTGAGACCCGATTCTGACCCTTCAACCAGTGATATGCTGTCCGGGTTCTGAGAGAGTAACACGCAGCCTTATTAGATTCAACGTGCGCGACGGGTTCGAATCCAGCTTGGATGAATCCTTCGGACAGTCCACCGGCTCCGGCAAAAAGATCCAGAAACGTTAGCCCGAGACTCATGCTGAAATACTCCAGTCAAGTGCTACCGACAACCAAAAGGACTCAGAGGTATTGACGATGCACAACCATGTCTTATGTTGATTCAGGAGCTGGCTTGAAACGACCGTGTACGATACCTCTGTCTTGTCAGATTGCTCCCGGAACAAATCAACCCCTGCCACAAAGCCTTCATGATGTATTAGCCGGTGTGCCGCTTAATCTATCGAAACAAATATCGGTTTACAAGGTATTTGCCCGTTGCCTTGCATATGAAATGTTTCGCTTAAAACCGGCAGCATCGAATCGTCATAGACCTTTTGACATTTGGCGAGAATGTAAAGTTATTACATCAGTCTCGAGGTCTCAATGTCGTGTCACCGGTACAGCTTTGATCGATTTGCAGTACGTCTGATGTGTGTTCAGACATACGCTGCGTAAGGAGTTGTATCGATGCGAAAAGTGGTTCTTTATCCTGGAGAGGACGGCTTCTGAATTGCGGAATGTCCCAGCCCGGCGGGTTGTATGAGTCAGGGCGAATCCAGACAGGCGGCGATTGCAAGTGTCAAAGAGGCGATCGAGGTATATATCACCGCACTGGAAGATGATGGTCTTCCGGTTCCTGAGGATAAATCGAAAACCCTATGACAAGTAGCGGGTCTTAACCAACCTGAAGGATCCCAACCCATGTCCATGACCGACGAAGAACGCTTCCGATTCGACCTGACCGGGTTTCTGGTCCGGCCGGCCATACTCACCGAGGATGAGGTCAAGGAGATCCGCGAGCAGATCAACCTGATCAAGCACGACCCCGAATCGCTGCCACCGGAACAGCGGGACGTGCCGGGCGGGCCGTCGAGCGTGCTTATCGACCACCCCGCGGTCGTGGACGTGATCGAGGAGATCATCAGCAAGGATTTCCGTTTGGAGAACTGTTCCTGCGTGTGGCGCTACAAAGGGGAAGCGCACGGGGAACTGCACGGGGGTGGCCCCAGACAGATCGATCCCATCTTCGGCTACCGGGTGCAACGCGATCAGATCTACGCGGGCATGGTCCGGGTGATCTTCGAGTTTACGGATATACGCATGGAAGACCAGAGCACGCACTTCGTGGTGGGGAGCCACAAGGCCAACTTCCCCATGCATCCCGATCACATGTCCCTGGAGGAGGGCAAGCGGAGCCAGTTTCTAATGACCTATGCCTGTCCCGCGGGGAGCGCCGTGTTCTTCACCGAGAACACCTGTCACGCCGGTCCCGTGTGGAACCGGGACGAACCCCGGGTCACCGTCCTCAACGCCTATTCCCACCTGGCCACGCATTGGCACCGGCTCAAGACCCCGCCGGAAGTCATCGCAGGCCTTCCCCGCGAGAAGCAGGTCTACTTCCGTGAGCCGTGGATTGCCGATTTCAGGACGAATCCGGCAACGAGGAACACGGCGGAGCGGTTCATCGGCAATGACGAGCCGCCTGTCAACGCCGATACGAAGCCCTAGCGCAATCTCCTGCGGATTTTCGAGTTTGAAACCGGACTGGTTGGGAGTCAGTCCGTTTCAAGGCCGAACGATACTGCCGTCCGCCCGGCGGTCCTCAGCGGCGTACCGGGGCGTCGCCGCGTCCTCCGCGTTCAGCAGCCTCGCTGCCGCATCCTCGTCAATGTCGAGCCCAAGGCCCGGGTTGTCGTTGGTGTAGAGATGCCCGTCCCTTAGCTCGCAGGCGCCGGGGAACGCCGCGTATTCTTCTTCGCTGAAGGCGTTCTCTTCCTGGATTCCGAAGCTCCAGCTGGACATGTCGAGGTGAACGGCCGCGGCCTGGTTGACCGGGTCGTTGTCGCCGCCCTCCTGCCAGGCGGTGTTGATGCCGAAGGATTCGCAGAGGCTCGCGATCTTGCGGCACGGCGTGATGCCGCCCGCCTTGGAGACCCGCACGCGGACGTAGTCGATGAGGCGCTCTGTGATGAGGGGCGTCCATTCGTGGGGATTCACGAAGAGTTCGCCCATGGCCTGGGGCGTCGTGCACTGCTCCCGGATGAGGCGGTACCACTGCACCTGTTCGGGCGAAAGGACGTCCTCGAGGAAGAAGAGCCGGTAGGGTTCGAGGCGCTTGGACAGGGCCACGGCCGATTGCGGCCGGAGATGTTCGTGCACGTCGTGGGTCAGCTTCGGACCGAATCCGAGTTTCGAACGCAGGTATTCGAACATGTTCGGAATGGCTTCGATGTAGGCCTCGTCGTCGAAGACCTTGTCGGCGGGCCAGGCGCTGTCGGGGCGTGGCGCTTCTTCCGATGGGATGAATCCCCCGCCGCCGTATCCGCCCAGTTGGCAGCGGACCACGGGAAACCCCTCTTCGAGGTAGCCCTGAATGGCTTCCAGCAGGGCTTCCGGCGTGCCGCCCCCCGCGTGGGCGTAACAGGGCACGGCGCTCCGGCAGGCGCCGCCGAGGAGCTGGTAGACGGGCATGCCGGCTTCCTTGCCCTTGATGTCCCACAGTGCCATGTCGATCCCGGAAAGGGCCGTGTTGGTGATGGCGCCGTTACGCCAGTAGCCGCTCGTGTAGAAGGTCTGCCAGATATCCTCGATGCGGCTGACGTCCCGTCCGATGAGCCTCGGGGCCAGCATGGATTCGACGGCCTCGACGACGGCGCGCTGGTGGTAGTGGTCGCTCGCCGACCCGATACCGTAGAGTCCCGGCTGGTTCGTGGTGATCTTGACGATGCCCCAGGTGCCGTTCGAACGCGTCCGGATACACTTTACGCCGGTGATGGTGGTCACAGTCCGCTCCTTTAACTGCGGTTTCTGGTTCCGTTGCGGGATCTTTTCAGGTTGCCGCGCCTATTCAGTGGTCACTCGCTTGCCGTCCACAAGAAAGGGTTCCGCGTTGCTCCAGTTCCGTGTGCCGTCCTCGGTAAGGATCGGTTCAGCGGAATACTGGGTCAGGTACACGCGGCGCCAGCCGTCGGAGGTGTTCGGGCTGCTGCGGTGGAAGGAAACGCTGGAGAATACGGCGATGCTCCCGGCCGGCGCGACGACGGGCACGCCCGGGTCGTCTCCGAAGTAGCCGATCTTGTCATTGGTCTCGTCCACGATGCGGTGATCCTGGCGGCGTCTCGTGCCCGCGCGGGAAAAAGGCAGGATGTACACTGTGCCGTTCTCGTCGGAGACGTCGTCGAGGGCGGCCCAGCAGCTCATGTAGGGCCGGTGGTCGAACCCCACGTAGCCCGAGTCCTGGTGCCAGCCGAACTTCATGCCGACTTCGGGCCCCTTGACCACGAACTGCTCGTGGAAAAGGTAGGCGGTTTCGCCCAGGGTGCTTCTGCAGATCTCGGCCATGATCTCGCTGAAGATGTAAGGCCGAAGGCTGGGATTGTCGCGGTGCCGGTTCGAGATGAAGTAACGGCTCCCCTTGTGGGTGATGCCCCGGGATTTCTCCGCGTCCCTGGCCATCTCGGCCTCCATCTCGACCCGCAACCGGTCGCACTCGCCGCGTATGTATTCCAGCTGTTCATCGTCCAGGGCGGACTCGAGAATGAAGTACCCCTCCTCCTGGTATTGCTGCTTCTGCGCTTCCGTGATTTCCACAGGTTTTACGCTGGTTGACGACATCTATCCCCGTCCTATGTAGGGCATGGTGGTGGCCATGACCGTGATGAACTGTACGTTGGCGTCGAGCGGCAATCCGGCCATGAAGACGACGGCGTCGGCCACGTTCTTCACGTGCATCCTGGCCTCGGCCAGCAGGTCGCCGGTAGGCTGCAGGATGCCCTCCTGCATGCGCTGGGTCATCTCCGTGGCCGCGTTGCCGATGTCGATCTGTCCGCAGGCGATGTTGTACTTCCGACCATCGAGGGAAGTCGAACGCGTCAAGCCGGTTACGGCGTGCTTGGTGGCCGTGTACGGCGCCGAGTTCGGCCGGGGCACATGGGCGGATACCGACCCGTTGTTGATGATCCGGCCGCCCTGCGGATCCTGGTCCTTCATGATCCTGAAAGCCTCCTTCGTGCAGAGGAAGGAACCTGTCAGGTTGACGTCCACCACCGTCTGCCACTGCTCGGCCGTCAGCTCCTCGAGGAGCACGGCGGGCACTCCGGTTCCGGCATTGTTGAACAGCAGGTCCAGCCGTCCGTGGGCCGCCTTCGTTTCCGCGAAGAGGCGCTCGACCTGCGATGCGACACCCACGTCCGTTGGCACGACCAGCAACCGGTCCGCGGCAGTGCCGGCATCGGCCACGGTCGACTCCAGGGCTTCTTTTCTCCGGCCCGCGAGGACCACACTGTAGCCTGCGTCCAAAAGCGCCAGGGAACAGGCCTTGCCGATACCGGAACCCGCGCCGGTGACGACGGCGACTTTGGTGGATTCACTCATGCTGTGCTCCTATCTCGATTGTAGATACTTTGTATTTACGCCATGCGATCACGCCATTCGATTACAGTCCTACGGAGGTCGATTCGTCTCCTGTCGATACGACACTGCAACTAACCATTCCGGGACGGTATCTGCAATTCTTTTTCACGAATAAGGATCCGCGGCGTCGCGCAACGCGTCTCCCAGGAAGTTGAAGGCGATGACGACGACCAGTACCGGCGCGGCGGGGAAGAGCAGCCAGGGGTGGTTCAGCAGCACCGTCACGCGCTGCGCCTCTTCGAGCAGCACGCCCCAGCTGGTCATGGGAGGCCGGATGCCTAGGCCGAGGAAGCTCAGGGCCGTTTCGCCCAAGATCATCCCCGGGATGGCCAGCGTGGCCACCACGATGATGTGGCTGTAGCATCCGGGCAGCAGGTGGCGGGAGATGATGTACCAGTGCCCCGCGCCGGCCGACCGCGCCGCAGTCGTGTAGTCCTGTTCCCGGAACACGAGGACCTTGCCCCGGACTTCGCGGGCCAGGCCGCCCCAGCTGATGATGGACAGGATGATCGTGATGCCCAGGTAGGTTTCGATACTCGTCCATCCGGCCGGGAGCGCCGCTCCCAGGGCCATCCAGAGGGGGATCGGCGGAAAGGAGGCCAGGATCTCGACGACGCGCTGCAGGGCGTGGTCGATCCAGCCGCCGAAGTAGCCGGACAGCGTGCCGAGGACGGAACCGAGGATCAGGCTGAGGAACACGCCGATGATCCCCACGGTAAGCGATACGCGGGCGCCGTGGATCATGCGGGAGAGCAGGTCGCGGCCCATGCGGTCCGTGCCGAGGAGGTACATGGGGCCCTCGGAATGGATCAGCCTGAAGTCTCCGCCGCCGTCCCGTGACAGGAACCGGACCGGGTACCGCAAGGACGGGTCCGTCGCGTACTCCAGTTCCAGCGTCACCGGGTTCTGCGTGGAAGTCAGGCCGTTCACGTAGAATCCGCCGGACCAGTCGAAATGCAGATCCTGGGGCGGCAGGTACCGGACCTGGATACGGATTTCGTTGTGGTCGTAGGGGGAAAAATGGCCGGCGAACAGGGCCGCGAAGTAGAACATCGCCAGGACCGCCGCCGCCGCGATCCCCATCCGGTTCTTCCGGAACCTGCGCCAGATCAACGTCCGGTAGCTGAGATAACCCGAATCCTGGTTAGTCATACCGAATCCTCGGATCCGCCCAGGCCAGCGCGATGTCGGCCAGGATGTTGCCGATGATCAGGAGCAGGCTGAACATCATCAGGAGGGTGCCGGCGAGGTAGATGTCCTCGGCGACCAGGGCCCGCAGCAGCAGCGGCCCCACGGTCGGCAGGCCCAGGACGATCGCCACGATCGTGGCCCCGGAAAGGATGTTCGGCAGGCTCATGCCCAGGATCGTGATCAGCGGGTTGATGGCGATGCGCGCCGCGTGCTTGATGACGACGACGGACTCCTTGAGGCCTTTGGCCCGGGCCGTCTGGACGAAAGGCTGGCCGAGGACGTCCAGCAGGTTGCCGCGCATGATGCGCATCAGGCCGGCCGTGCCGTTGATGCCCACCACGATGACCGGGATCCAGAGGTGTTTCAGGAAGTCGACGAGCTTGTCCCAGGTCCAGGGCGCGCCTTCGTACTCGCTCGAGAAGAGTCCGAACAGCGGTATCCGGTAGATCTCGAACACGAAGACCAGGAGGGCGAGGGCCAGCAGGAAGCCCGGCATGGACATGCCGATGAAGCTGATGAAGGACAGCACGTTGTCGGACAGGCGGTACTGGTGGGTTGCCGAGTAGATGCCGATGGGGATGGCCACGGCGTAGGTGAACAGCAGGGCGCCCAGGGCGATCAGCACGGTGAATGCGAGCCGGTCCCAGATCAGCTGGTTGACTTCCTGCTCGTATTCGAAGGATTCGCCGAAATCTCCCACGACGAACCCCGATATCCAGTCCACGTACTGCCGCCACATGGGCTGGTCCAGGCCGTAGCGTTCCCGCAACTCGTCAATGCGCGCGATGGAGCTGCTGTCGCCGTACATCTCCTCCAGTTCCTGGATCTTGCGGTCCAGGAAGTCGCCCTCGGGCAGTTGGATGATGACGAAGCCGATCATCGAAATGGCCAGGAGGGTCGGGATGGCGAGAAGGCAGCGCTGAATGATGTAGTTGATCATTTGATGTAGAACTGCTCTGGAAAACTCGTCGCGGGCCCCACGATGGCCCAGGGGCCGAGAATACCGCCGTCGGGCACGTTGTGGAAGTTGTTCTTCACGATGACGGGCTTGGGCGTGCGTCCCACGGTACCCAGGTGAAAGGGGCCGTGTTCGATGTGGATCCGCACGGCGTCCTGCACCAGGCGGTGCTTGGTTTCCTCGTCCCGCTCGTGCTTGATCCGGTCGTAGATGTCGAGCAGTTCGACCATGATACCCGTCGGCGCTTCGCCCCTTTCCCCGCCTGATTCGTACCACTTGCCCACCTGGGGATGCCAGTACTTGCCCATCGTGGGAAACACCCAGTCGGGGTAGGTGAAAAGGTCCATTTCGGCCTCGCCGTGGAGATGGACGGTGAACTCGCCGAGGTCGCGGCGCAGCTTGAGTTCGGCTCCGGGCGGCGTGTATACGATGACCTCCAGCCCCAGTTTCCGCCAGCCCTCGGCCACGATCAGGGCGACGTCGTTTTCGTGGGCGATGTGCGTCGCGGCCGGCGCGTCGAGCACGAGACTCAACCGCCGGCCGTCGGGACGGAGCCGGTATCCCTCGGCGTCGCGGCGGGTGAGCCCCATCTCGTCGAGCAGCAGGTTCGCCTTCGGAATGTCGTAGTCCGCGTCAGTGGCCTTCCACAGATCGAACAGTCGCGCACCCTCCGGATCCAGGAAATGCCAGCCTTCCTCGCTCACGGTGGCGGCCTGGGGTTGCGCGAGGCCCTTGAAGGCGACGGCGTTGCATTTCTCGCGGTCGATGGCTGCGGCGAGCGCCTTGCGGAACCGCTGGTCGCGGATCAGGCCGCGGAGGACCGGGTCGTTGTCCGACCAGTTCAGGTTGATCGCTGGATCGGCCCCGGAAGCGCTCTCCCACAGCTTGACGCGGTATTCCCCTTTATCCCGTCCTTCCATGAAAAGGGAGAAGTCCCGGAGTTCCATATCGCGGAACTGGCAGTCCACCTCGCCGGCCAGCACCCGCAGGACGCGGATCTGGGCTTCGGGGACCAGGGTCGTGACCACCTGGTCGATGTAGGGGAGCTGCCGGCCGTCGTCGTCCACGACGTAGTAGTACGGGTTCCGCTCCAGGATCACCCGGAAGCCGCCCTTTTCGATGCGGGAAATGGTCCATGGCCAGAGGGAAGGCTGGTCCGGGTTGCGCTGGGGCAGCCTGCGCTTCTCGTAGAGGACGAAATCGTCCACCTCGTCGTTGTGGTCCGGGTGGAACTGCTTCATGTAGTGTTCCGGCACGTTGTACTCTTCGCTCCACCAGAATCCGGTCGCCAGCCACAGTGGCACCAGCCAGTTGGGTCCCGCGAACTTCATGAGGATGGTGTAGTCGTCCGGCGTTTCGACCACCATGGGCTTCCCGTCCACGAGACACCACACGGGCGGGGGGTACCGGTGGCGGTCGTCGAGGCACAGGTCGTACCACGCGCGGAAGGACGCCGAGGTGTAGGGATGGCCGTCGGACCACCGGACGCCCTCGCGCAGCTTGAGCGTCAGTTCCGTGCCGTCCTCGTTGAACGCCCACGATTCCGCCAGGCCCGGCTCGAGGCCCGTGGTCAGCCGGTTCCACCGGATCAGCGGGGCGTATCCGGCGATCATCTTCCAGGAGCCGAGATCGGTATTGTTGTGGAATTTGCGCCAGGTCCCGCCGTAGACCCCCGGACCATCGTAGCCCTCATAATCGTGATTGGCTACGAGCGGGTTGGCCGGGATCCGCTCGTGGAGGGGCGGCAGGGTGCCCGCAGCCACCCGGGCGGCCAGTATGGGTGCTTCCAGCGACGTCCGGGCCTCCTGGGCGGCAACCTTCGGGTCCGGTGTGGACCCTGCAACCTTCGGGTCCGGTGTGGACCCTGCAACGGTCGGGTCCGGTGCAGACCCGCCGCTGTCGCAGGCCAGCAGTCCGGCCAGGGCCGTTAGCATCAGGCAGGTCAGCAGGTTCTTCTCACCATTTTGCATTCTGGACCCCAGATTTCACCTGTATGCCCGGTCAAATGCCCTCGAGGGAGAGCTTGTCGCCGTAATGGCACGCCGCCTTGACGCCTCCGGGATAGGTCTTGAGTTCCGGTTCGGATTCCCGGCACAGGTCTGTGGCATGACGGCAGCGGGGATGGAAATGACAACCGTTGGGCGGCGACGCCGGGTCGGGCACGTCGCCAGTAAGGGCGATGCGCGTCCGGCTCTTCTGTACCGCGGGATCGGCCACGGGAACGGCGGAGATCAGGGCCTCCGTGTAGGGATGCGTCGGATGGTGGTAGACCTGCTGTGCGGGACCCGTTTCCACGATCCGGCCCAGGTACATGATCGCCACCCGGTCGCTGATGTGCTGCAGGACGCTCAGATCGTGGGTGATGAAGATATAGGAGAGGGCCATTCGTTCCTTGAGCGAGGACAGCAGGTTCAGGATCTGGGACTGCACGGAAACGTCCAGGGCCGATACGGGCTCGTCCGCGATGATCAGCTCAGGCCGGAGGGACAGGGCCCGGGCGATGCCGATACGCTGGCGCTGGCCCCCGCTGAAGGCGTGAGGATAGCGGCGCATGTCTCCGGCGTTCAGCCCCACGTCGGCCAGCAGGCCGGCTACGCGGTCCTCCAGTTCGGTCCCGCGTGCCAGTCCGTTCACCCGGAGCGGTTCCCCCACGATATCGCTCACCGTCATCCGCGGGTTGAGGGACGAGTTCGGATCCTGGAACACCATCTGCATGCGGTGCCGGTAGGGACGCATTTCGCGGCGGTCCAGGGGACTGAGGTTCACCCGCTCCGCGCCGAAGTAGATATCCCCTTCCGTCGGTGGGATCGTCTTGAGCACGCACCGTCCCAGCGTGGTCTTGCCGCAGCCGCTCTCGCCCGCCAGGCCGAGGGTCTCCCCGGCGCCGCACTGGAAATCGACGCCGTCCACCGCCCGGACGTCGCCGCGCCTGCGCCGCCAGAGTCCTTTTCGGATCGGGAAATGCTTCTTCAGGTTCCGGACGTCGAGTATGGTTTCCATATCAGGCTTCCCGCATCAGGAATCCAGCGCGACCCGGTCCGCGTGCCAGCAGCGAACGCTGTGTCCCGGTTCGGTTTCTTCCAATGAGGGCATCGAGGTACACTGCTCCGTGGCGTAACGGCATCGGGGCGCGAAGGCGCAGCCCTCCGGCAGGTTGAGCGGAGACGGTACCGTGCCCGGGATCGTGGATAGCTTCGTCGACTTCTCCCTGTTGATCCGAGGCGCCGATTCGAGCAATCCCCGGGTGTAGGGGTGGGCGGGCCGGTAGAAAATCCGCTCCGGCGATCCGGTTTCGACGACCTGCCCCGCGTACATGATCATGATTTCGTCGGCCATGTCGGCAATGACGCCCAGGTCGTGGGTGATCATCACGATGGCCATGTTCAGGTTGTCTTTCAGTTCCTTGAGCAGATCGAGGATCTGCGCCTGGATGGTCACGTCCAGCGCCGTGGTGGGCTCGTCGGCGATCAGGAGTTCGGGACCGCACGACAGGGCCATGGCGATCATGGCGCGCTGCCGCATGCCGCCGGATAGCTCGTGAGGATACTCGTCCACCCGTTGCAGGGGGCCGGGGATGCCGACTTCGGACAGGGCCTCCACCGCGCGGGCCCGGGCGGCCTGGCGGTCCATGCCGTGGTGCAGGCGCAGCGCCTCGCCGATCTGACTGCCCACGGTGTATACAGGGTTGAGGGCGGTCATGGGCTCCTGGAAGATCATGGAGATCCTGCGGCCCCGGATCCGGCGCATGGCGTCGCCCCCCGGTTCGAGTTCGTGTATGGCGACGGTCGCCCCGTTTCCCCTTTCATGATAGGTGATCTTTCCTTCCACGTACCCGGGTTTCGGAACCAGCCGCATGAGGGAGAGGCCCATCATGCTCTTTCCGCACCCGCTTTCACCCACCACGCCAAGGGTTCTGCCCCGCCTGATCCGGAACGAGACGTCACGCACGGCCCGGACGGGACCGTCGTCTGTGGGGATCACGGCTGAGAGGTGTGAAACATCAAGGAGAAGGTCTTGCATACAGGGTCATTTTAACGACCCATTCGAAGGTCTGTCAAGGTGATACCGCTTCCTGCCGCAACCGGATTATTGAAGAGATGAGGCGGGTAGTTTGTAGAAAATTAGATTATATACACTCATTTTAGTTTTGATCGTATCAACCGAGCAGTATCAACAAGTTACCCGAAGGAGTCGAATATGCATGTGTCAGAGACGGCCTTGAAAGCGTGGTCTCGCCGGGGCTTCATGAAAGGCGCCCTGGCGGCCGGAACGGCTGGCATTGCCCTGTCCATGTCGGACAGAATGGCCATGGCCACGCAGTTGATCACGGGCGGAAGGCCCACCATCGAAGCCATTAGAGGCGTTGGTGTGCAGCCGGGTCTCGTACGCATGAGCCTGAATGAAAACCCGCTGGGGCCGTCGCCCCGGGCCATCGAGGCCATGGCGAACCGGATGTTCGGTGTCAACCGCTACGGTACGGACCTGAGTGATCTGATGCAGGCCCTGTCGACCTTCGACGGGGTGGAACTGCCCGAACCGGACAATTCCAGGCGGCGTTCGTTTTTCCGGCCACCCCCCGGACCCTTCATGCTGACCCCGGGATCCAGTCTTATCCTGGACTTGCTCTGCCTGGCCTATCTCAGCCGCAACGGCGGCGAAGTCATCGAAGCGGAATACGGATACGGCTCCGTTTCCCGCTCCGCCGGCGACTACGATGACATGTTCGGTGTCGACGTCAACATTATCCGGGCGACGATGACGCCGGAATACAAGCACGACCTCGACGGGATGGCCGCCCTGGCGTCCGAGAAGACGTCCCTGGTGGTCATCACCAACCCGAACAATCCCACAGGCACGCTGCTGCAACCCGATGAGATCGAAGCATTCGTCAAAAAGATCCCCTCTTCGGTCATCGTGGTCATCGACGAGGCCTATCTGCATTTCGCGGAGCAGGACCCGATTCCCTCGGCCATCCCGCTGGCGGTCAAGTACGATAACGTGGTCGTCGTAAGAACCTTCTCCAAGGCCTACGCGCTGGCGGCCGTGAGACTGGGTTACTGCGTCGCCTCGCAAAAGGTCCAGGACGAAATGCGGAAGTACTACCAGGAATCTCCGAACGCCCTGGCCAGCGTGGCCGGCGCGGCCGCGGTCCGGGACCTGGAGCATCTTCAGAAGTCCCGCGAGGCGGTCTGGGATTTCAAGAAGCGGTGTTATGCCGCTTTCGACGAGATGGGGATTGAATACCTGCCTTCCCAGGGTACCTTCGTGATGGCCGATCTGAAGCGCTCGGCGATGCAGGTGGTCCGGGAAATGCGCGCCCGCAACGTATGGATCAGTTCCCGCCGGCAGCAGGAATTCCGCAACTGGATCAGGGTTTCCGCGGGCACGGAGGCCGAAACCGAGGTCTTCATCCAGACCCTCAAGGACGTGCTGGCCAGGTCCAGCTAAGTCCTTCAGGTTCCTGACCGTTAATTACAAAAAGCCCGGCGGGGCGATATCCGCTGGGCTTTTGCTTTGGGTATTCCGTCAGCCTGCAGTACGTCTGGTTAACGCCTCTTCGACGTTTCCACGGTTTCATCGATTTCGGGTGCCGTTACCGGCTCCTCGTCCGACCCTTCCGACTCGTCCGACCCGTCTACCGCTGCGACGCCGTTGCCATCCGTGGACGGCGCTTCGGAAGTCGCTTCTTCCACGGGTGGCTTCTCCGTATCGCCCGTGCCGCCATCTTGCGCGGCTTCCTTCGATTCGGCAGCGCCCGCGTCGTCCTCTTGCGCGACTTCCTTCGATCCAGCGTTGTCATCCTTCTTCGGCGGCAGGGTCTTGCCTTCGATGAGCGCGGCCACCTCGTCGCGGGAGAGCGTATCCCGTTCCAGGAGGCCCTTGGCCACGACGTGTAGCTGGGGTTCGTGGTCCTTGAGCAGTTTCTCAACGCGTTCTCCCGCCTCGGTTACGAAACGCTGGATCTCCTGGTCGATGCGATGGGCGGTGGTCTCGCTGTAGTTGGGCTGGTGGGCGATGTCCCGGCCGAGGAAGACCTCGTGTTCTTTCTCACCCAGCGCCGTGGCCCCGAGTTCCTCGCTCATCCCCCAGTCGCAGACCATGTGGCGGCTGATGCGGGTGACCTGTTCGATGTCGCTTTGCGCGCCGGAGGTCACTTCGCCGAAGACGATCTGCTCGGCCGCCCGGCCGCCCAGGGCCGCGGCCATCGTGCCCAGGCAATACGAGCGGGACTGGAGGTAGCGTTCCTCCGGCAGAGGAATGGTCACGCCAAGGCCCCTGCCCTGGGGCAGGATCGTCACCTTGTGCAGGGGGTCGATTTCGGGGATGAGTTCAAAGGCGAGGGCGTGTCCGGCCTCGTGGTAGGCCACGATCTCCCGCTCCTTGTCGCTGATCACGAGCTGGCGCTTCGATCCCATCATGATCTTTTCTTTAGCTTCTTCGAAGTCTTCGCTGGTTACGGAAGCGCGGTCGTACCGCGCCGCGATGAGCGCCGCCTCGTTCACCATGTTGGCCAGGTCCGCACCGACCATGCCCGGCACGCCCTTGGCGAGCACATCCAGCCTGACCGAGTCGTCGAGAGGGATCTTGCGGCTCTTTACGTGGATCTCCAGGATCTTCTCCCGTCCGATCACATCGGGCCGGTCGACGACGATGTGCCGGTCGAAGCGGCCGGGGCGGAGCAGCGCGGGATCGAGCACGTCCGGACGGTTCGTCGCGCCGATCACGATGATGGAGTCGGTTTTCTCGAAACCGTCCAGCCCCACCAGCAATTGGTTCAGGGTCTGTTCGCGCTCGTCGTGCCCGCCGCCGAGTCCGGCGCCCCGGTGTCGGCCGATGGCGTCGATTTCATCAATGAAGATGATACACGGAGCGTTCTGGCGGGCCTGGTCGAAGAGGTCCCGCACGCGGGAAGCGCCCACGCCGACAAACATCTCCACGAAGTCCGATCCACTCATACTGAAGAAGGGCACGCCCGCCTCACCGGCGACGGCTTTTGCGAGCAGCGTCTTTCCCGTTCCCGGCGGGCCCAGCAGCAGGGCGCCTTTCGGTATCCGGCCGCCCAGGGCGTGGAACTTATCCGGGTTCTTCAGGAACTCCACGATCTCCTGCAGGTCGCGCTTGGCTTCGAGCACGCCGGCCACGTCGGCGAAGGTGATGGAGGGCCGGTCTTCCACGATCATCTTGGCCCGGCTCTTGCCGAAGGAGAACATGCCGCGCTGGCCCGACTGCATCTGGCGCAGGATGAAGATCCAGAACCCGATGAGCAGCAGCCAGGGCAGCGCGGCGATGAGGTAGCCTACCCAGTTGGTGGCCTCCGGTTCGGCCGTGACCATGACGTTTTTGGCCATGAGATCGGCCACCAGCTCCGGGTCGTCGAAGGGAATGTATACCTTGAACTCACGCAGGCTCTGGTTCGCGCCTTCGACTACGGTCGACGAGTTCTGGCGCAACGTGCCTGTGATCAGCTTCTCGGTGATGGTGACCTGCTCGATATTGTCGGCTTCGAGGAACTGCTGGAACTGCGTGTACGATACCGTTACCGCGTTATCGCCCCGCCTGGGCAGGAATTGCGCGGCCATCAGGAAGAACAGGAAGAGTACGAGCCAGATCAGGATCGAGCGGTTCTTCCTCGTCTTGTCGGGCGGTGGCTGCCGGTCGTTTCTGGGATGGGGCTGTCGTTGGTCCGGGGGCGGATGCTGATTCCGATCCTGCTGTGGTTGGGACATATCTTGTTGAAGACCTCGGTGCGTTCGGGGGGTTGGTCGGCGTATTCAGAAACTGGTGCAAATCGGAGCGGCGACGATCAGGTGGCGGAGATCCAGGCCGCCTTCGGCAGGCAATTGCGACCAGTCCCTGAACATGCTCCGCAGCTTGCTTCGCGCTTCCGAAAGTCTGCGCTTCACGGTGCCCACGGGGACGTTCATCCGCGTGCTGACCTCGTCACAGGAATACCCGGTGAAATAGTACATGGCGACGGTCCGGCCGAGTGCGTGCGACAGCGTCGCTACGGCTTTCCGCACGCTGCGGCGCTTTGCCCGGTCCAGGTGCTCATCGCCCGGCCAGGCGCTTCCGGCGCCTTCCTCCGGCTGGACCTCCGTCCAGGCCAATTCCCGGTTCTTCCAGTCCCCCACGTGGGCGAGGCACCGGTTACGCGCAATGGCGCGCAGCCACTGCGGAAACCGCTCCGGGTCGCGCAGGGACGACAGCCGCTGGTAAACGGAAAGCCAGATATCCTGTACGATATCCTGCTTGTCCTGGCGGTTCGTGACCATGGCACCTACGATACGCCTGATCTCACGGTCATACCGCTTCATCAGCTTCTCGAAATCGTCCGAACAGCCGTTCAGCACGCTTTCGATGAGGAGTCCGTCCGCCGTGTGTGCCATTTCGTGCATCCTGCGTTTTGGGCTCGATTACGTGTGGAGCGAGGGTAGCGCTGTCGATACCGTCTACTATACTAAGAGGCTCCGGAACGAAAAATGGTTCGGTTTTTTTCGCACCGTTCCAACCCACCGGTAATATACCCGATATACACGTCCTCGTCAAGCGGCCCCGGCGGCTTGTTCGTTGCCGGATACCACGCGTATTTCGCGGGTCAGACCGATCAATCCGACGAGATTGGGAAACATCATGCAGGCGACCATGATATCGCCAAGGTCCCAGATCATCCGGGCTTCGTACACGGCCCCGAAGAAGGCGGCCGCGCACCAGGTGATCCGGATGCCCAGCACCACGCCCCGGGAGTCCGTCACGAACCGCAGGCCCTGCTCGGCATAGTAGGACCAGGTGACCATGGTCGTGAACCCGAACATCAGGGAGCAGAGCGCGACGATGGCTCCGCCGAAGGGGATGGTGGTGTTGAGCGCGGAAGCCACGAGTGCGGTGCTGATTTCGCCGTTGTGCCACACGCCGGCGATGACCACGGTTACCGCGGTCATGGAGCAAACGACGATCGTGTCGATGAAGACGCCGATCATCGAGATATACCCCTGCCGGACCGGGTTGCTCGTCTGTGCGGCGCTGTGGGCAATGCCCGCGCTCCCGAGGCCGGCCTCGCTGGAGATGACGCCCCGGCGGATGCCGTACTGAATTGTCCGCGACACCGTGGCCCCGGCGAATCCGCCGATAGCCGCGACGGGAGTGAAGGCGCTTTCCACGATCAGCCAGAGCGTTGCTGGCAGCGCGCTGAAATGGGTGATCACGACGTAGACCGCGCTGGCGGCATAGACGATCACCATCGTGGGCACGAGTCTTTCCGCGACGAGGCCGATACGCTTGATCCCGCCGATCACGACCACGGCCAGGATGCCGGCCAGCAGGGCGCCGGTGATCCACTTGGCCACGTGGAACTGGGTGTCCAGCACGAGGGCGATGGAGTTGGCCTGGCCGATGTTCCCGCCGCCCAGTCCGCCCAGCGTGGCGCAGAGGGCGAAAACCACGCCTATGGTGGGCAGGTTCAACCCCTCCTTCAGATAGGACATGGGGCCGCCCAGCATCAGGCCGTCCCGGGTCTTGCCCCGGTACCGCAGGGCCAGCACGGTTTCCGCGTACTTCGTCGCCATGCCCAGTGGCGCCATGGCCGCCATCCAGAAGGCCGCGCCCGGACCGCCCACCGCGATGGCCGTCGCCACACCCGCGATGTTTCCGTTGCCGATGGTGGCCGCCATGGCCGTGGTCAGCGCCTGGAAGGGTGAGATGTCGCCCGATTCCTGCTCGCCCTTGTCCCGGCGCAGGGCGCCGCGCATGACCAGGCCGACGGCCGTGCCGAACTTCCGGAACTGGACCCCCCTGCTGGCCACGGTGAGCATGAGACCCAGGACGGCGAGCACGCCGATCGTCCAGGGTCCCCACATGAAATCGGATATCGCGCGCAGGACGGCGTCCATGGCGTACCTCTCTCGCTGATGACGTGGTGAGGATATGGTAATAAAAGCACTGAAACGGGATGTGGATTAATCTACTGTGCTTCACGCGTTAAACAAGACCAAAGACCACCGGCCGCGCTTTTCGAATCCGGTCGCGCTTTTCAAATCCGGCCGCTCTGCTCGAATCCCTGTTTTGGTTGTCACTCGCGATAGCCCGGTTTATCTTGGATGCTCGCATACATCATGGTTGAAATGGAGTCGTCATGGCCGACCGCGTCTTCGGCGTGTTGCTGGTCAGTTTCAGCAAGCACAGCCACCAGAGCAGTTTTGTCCCCTCCTTCGTGGACCATCCCCGGATCCGCATCGTCGGGGTGGCGGACGACGCGGACATCGACCCCTATCTCAAGCCGCTGAACCGGACCTGGGCCGATCAATTGGGCGTGCCCTGTCTGGAAGGGATCGAGGCGGCCGTTCAGCGGGATGACGTGGATGTAGTCAGCATCGGCCACGAGATCGAGCGCCGCGCCGAAATCGCCAAGCTGGCCGCTCGCGCGGGCAAGCATCTGTGGATCGACAAGTACATCGGCGCCAACATGGGGGAATGCCGCGACGTGGTCGACGCCGTAGAAAGGTCAAAAGTCACAACCATCCTTCCCAGTTACGTTTACAACGACTTGGTCAACCAGAGCAGATGGATGATTGACGGGGGATTCCTAGGTGAATTGACGGCGATGCACGTCGACATCCTCTTCGGCAAAGGGATACCTCGGCCCATTTCGAATGCGCAGCGAAAACCCGGTTTCCTGCCGCCGGGCAGGTGGAAATTTCCGGACATCAAGCGTGAGTTGCTGACGGTCGGCGCCTATGCCGTTGCCCTGGTGCAGCAGTGTTTCGATCCTATCGGCGAGGTATACGGCCAGGGCGGCGCCCACTTCTTTCCTGAACATGCCGCCCATGGCGCGGACGACTTCGGGACGCTGACCCTCATGGACCGGTCTGGCCGGGTAGCCACCCTTTCCGCCGGGCGGAACGGCATCGCCTCCCATGGCGGCGGGGGACCGAACCTGGCCTACCTGTTCGGGACGAAGGGAACGGGACGGATCGACGGGAAACGCCCCGGAATCGATACCCACCTGAGAAATCGCATCGTGGATGGCGACTACAGCGTCGACGAAGACGATCCCATGCAGTGGCACAGCGGCCCGCCCACCATGCTGACCCCCGCGGGAACTGAATTCACTCGCGCCGCCCTGGATGACCTGGTACACGCGCTGGACACCGGCGCGCGTCCGCGCTTCACCGTCCGGGACGCCCGGGACCACATGGAAGTGTTGCTTGCAGGCTACGAATCCATCGTGCGAAACCAGCCGGTGCGCCTGCCCCTGTGTGGCGGGGAGGCGGCGTGAAGCGAATAGAGAGGCTGGTTGTCGGCAGCCGCCAGGACCTTACACAATTTCAGGAGTATACCGAAGGGCAGGACGGCGTGGTGTTCGCCCGGCCGAATAGGGGGCGGTCGAACACAGAGCGGTCGAACGGGGGGCGACCGAATGGGGGGGCGCGTGGAGGGGCCCAGGGCAGTGCGAACGGTACGGTTCAAGGCCTTGAGACCGTGCGGGACGCCCTCGACGCGTACCGGCCCCGGCAGGCCCTATTCCTTTCACCTTACCGGGGCATGGCCGCAGATGCGGCACGCCTCGTTGAGAACGGTGTCGAGGTGCGAATGGCCGGTCCGTTGTCCGTCCGGCCGCGTAAATCGGATATATCCATCGTGGAAATCCACCGATCCGATCCCGGGTTCCGGGCGATGCTTGAAACAAGCCGCCACACCGATTTCGGGGAACCGGTGTACCTTCGACTGATCGCCTCTCCGGAAGGTGGAAGGTGGCCGAAGTGGTGGTGCGTCTTCCAGTCGTGCCGGAAGGCCGAAGCGCTACTGGATTCCCCTCTGCGCAGGGTGTACGTAACCGCGGTGAGTTCGGCGCGTAATCTGCACGTGAGCATTACGCTGAAGACGCACCGCCATTCCACCGCTCATCTGCTGGTGGCGTCGAATGGGCCCCGGCTGCAGGACGACTTTTTGCTTGTTGGCACGGGCGGTACGCTGGCGGACGATCCCCTGCTCAATCAACCGGGCATGTACGGGAAACCGGATTACCGCATGTTGACGAGGCCTGCCCGGCGGTGTCTGGCCGACCTGTGGGGGAATGAGGCCCTCATCGCCCTGTCCGTCGATGAACGGCGTTTCTACCAGGACTTGCTCCGTGCGATCGGCGACTCGTCGCGGTCACGGAGCGGAATCTGCCTGGTATACCCCGCGGCCTGACTGATTCGTGTCTGTGCCTGATTCGTGCCTGTTCCTGATTCGTGCCTGTGGTTGTGCGGACCGGCACGTTTCAAGGACAAAATGATACCATGACCGTCATTTCCTCATCCGCCACCGCCGTCGAGTCGGAAGAGACCGGTCCGGCGTCTCTGCCCTTCCTGCGGCGCATGCTGAAGCACCGCATGGTCTGCGGCGGCGGCGGCCTGGTCCTGTTCCTGGCGGCCCTGGCGCTGTCTGCCCCGTTCCTGACCGGAATGGGCTATCTACAGGACCCCATGCAGCAGTTGGCTGACGGTCTGGACGCCGACGGGTTGCCCATCCCACCCGGAGACCGGTTTCTCCTCGGTACGGACCAGCTCGGACGGGACGTGCTGGCCCGTCTGGTGCATGGCACCCGCATCTCTCTACTTGTCGGCATCGTGGCCATGCTCATCGCCGTCTGCGTCGGGGTAACCGTGGGCATGCTCGCGGGATACCACGGCGGCTGGGTGAACACCCTGCTCATGCGCGGGACCGACGTCATGCTGGCCATACCCGGGCTGCTTCTGGCCATCGCCTTCGCCGGACTGATGGATGGACGCGTGATCCAGATCCACATCGAGTCCCTGGACTGGCACGTACTGGACATCACGCTGAAACGCGGACTGGTCAGCGTGTTCCTCGTCATCGGGCTCGTCAGCTGGACCTGGATCGCCCGGACCATACGAAGCCAGGTACTGATCCTGAAGAACCGGGAGTTCGTCACGTCATCCCGGGCCATCGGCTGTTCGGATGTCCGCATCATGGTCCGGCACCTGCTGCCCAATGTCCTGCCCCTGATCATCGTGCTCGGATCCCTGGCCACGGCGAACACGGTGCTGCTCGACGCCGGTCTGAGTTATCTCGGGGTAGGCGTGCCGCCGCCCGCGCCGTCGTGGGGTACCATGATCGCGGAGGGACAGCCGTACTTCATCGTATCTCCGCACCTCACCGTTGCTCCGGGCCTGTTCATTGTCGCCGCCGTGGTAGGATTCAACCTGCTCGGGCAGGGCCTGCAGGAGGTGCTGGATCCCTACGTGAAGGAGGGAGAGGGACGATGAATGGTACGCGGGCGCAGAAATTCGCGGTTGAAGCCGCCCCTGGTCCGCTGACGTGGGCATCGGTGTGTCTTGCGGTGCTTTTCCTCTCGGTATCCTGTTCCGGAGACGACCCTCCCAGGCGGCTGCACCCCGAGGAGAACGTCCTGCGGATCGCCGTGCCATCGGACCCGCGATCGCTCGATCCGGCCATCGCCTACGACGTGGTGACCTGGCCGCTGGTGCGCGCCATGTTCCACGGCCTGGTCGACTATGACGACGATCTGAACCTGGTACCCTGGCACGCGCGCATGTGGACGGTCTCCGAGGATGGCCGGACCGTTACCTTCAAGTTACGCCGGGACATCCGGTTTTCGAACGGCCGGCCGATCACCTCGGTAGATTTCGCCTGGTCACTCGAACGGATTCTGGATCCGGCCACCAAGTCGCCGGGGCAGGGATTCTATCGGAACATCGCCGGCGCGAAGGCGTTTCAGGACGGTTCGGCGGACCGGGTCGCCGGCCTGCGCACACCCGATTCCGAGACCCTGGTGATCGAGTTGGTCCACCCCGATCTGCCGTTTCTCTACTGCATGGCCATGCCCTTCGCGTACGCCGTTCCACGGGAGGAGGTGGAACGGCGCGGGGAGACCTTCGGGCGGCATCCCGTAGGCGCGGGACCCTTTGTGCTGGCGGACTGGGAGCGTGGAACGCGCATGCGCCTCGAGAAGAATCCGTCCTACTACCGGGCGGACGACGTCCGGCTGGATGCCATCGCGCTGATGGTCGGCGGGGACGAGACCCTGCACATGATGATGTTCGAACGGGGCGAGCTGGACATCGCAAGCGTCACGTCGACGGGGATACCGGACGCGGACTTCATACGGGTTATGAGAGACCCCGTCCTCAGCAAACGCGTCGCCCATCAACCGCTGAACGCCATCCAGTACCTCTCCATGAACACCGAGATGCCGCCTTTCGACCGGGTGAACGTGCGCAGGGCGGTCAACCACGCCATTGACCGGCAGCGGATCGTGCGCCTGATCAGCGACCGGGGCATCCTCGCCCGGGGCGTGCTGCCGCCCGGCATGCCGGGATTCAACGAGGAGCTCGAAGGATACGATCACGACCCGGAAAAGGCCCGAAGCCTGCTTGCGGAGGCCGGATACCCCGAGGGATTCACCACCGGACTCATGATCACGGCCCAGAGCGGCATCGATACCAAGATCGGACAGGCGGTGCAACAGGACCTCGCGGCGGTCGGCATCACCGTGGAAATCAGACCGGTCACCGGTTCGACGCGGATCGAAGCGACGGGCCGGCGTGGCGCGGTACCCTTCTCCACCTTCGGCTGGTACCAGGACTATCCGGATCCGAGCAATTTCCTCGACGTGCTCTTGAACGGTAACCGGATTACCGAGGTGAACAGCACCAACGTGGCGTTCTATGACAATGAATCGGTGAACGCGTTGCTGGACGAGGCGTCCACCAGCACGGACCAGGAGCATCGCCTGGCGCTCTACCGAGAGGCGGAGCGCCTGGTGGTGGAGGACGCGCCCTGGGTATTCCTGTACTACCCGCAGATGTACCTGCTCCGTCAACCCTGGCTCAAGGGGCTGAAGCTCAATCCGGTCTGGCCCATCCGCTACGAATTGATGTGGATCGAACCATGAAACGCGGCCGAAACCATGGAAGGACCTCGCCATGTTGAGCAGGATCCTGCGCCGCCTGGGATGGGCGGCCGTGATACTGTGGGGGACCACGGTGATCACGTTTCTGATCGTGCACGCGGTTCCGGCCGATCCGGTGCGGGTATATGCCGGGGCGAACGCGGATGCGGAGACGATCGAAAGGATCCGCGCGGAAATGGGATTCGATGACCCGTTCATCGTGCAGTACGGCCGCTACATCGGCAACCTGCTGCGGGGCGACCTCGGCACGTCCCTGGTGACGGGAGAACGGGTGCTCGACGCTCTTCTGACGAGGTTTCCGGTAACCCTCTCACTGGCACTGACGGCCGTATGCCTGTGGATGCTGATGAGCGTGCCACTGGGCGTCCTCACGGCGAAGTACCGCGGCCGGGCCATCGACCGGACCGTGCTCATCGTATCCCTGGTTGCCATTTCCCTGCCCGTTTTCTGGCTGGCCCGCATGCTGCAGTACTACCTGGCCTACCGGACCGGCCTGTTTCCGGTGGGCGGATGGGGGGGCTGGACCCACATCATCCTGCCAGCGGCGACCCTTGCCCTGGTGATTACAGGTTATTACGCCCGGCTGGTGCACACGAACATGGTGGAGGTGCTGAACGCCGACTACGTGCGCGTAGCCCGCGCCAAGGGGATCCCCGAGTACGTCGTCCTGTTCAAGCACGGGCTGCGGAACGCCGTCATCCCCGTCATCACCGTCCTCGGCCTCGACATGGCTGCCCTCATGGGCGGCGTGGTGTTTACCGAGAACGTCTTCGCCTTGCCCGGCCTGGGTGTCCTGGCCCTGCAGTCGGTCTTCAATCTAGACGTGCCCATGATCATGGGCGTCGTGCTCTTCTCGGCCGCCATGGTGGTCTGCGCCAACATCGTGGTGGATTTCGTGTATATGTGGATCGATCCCAGGGTCGAGGGGATGTAGCGTTCGACGGACGTGTTCAGGACAACAGGGACGAAGTCAGCAGGTCCACCACCAGGTCTTCTTCTTCGTACCCGTAGGCCAGCCAGAACTGGTTGTCGTCGTGTTCCAGGATCATCGTGGGGAACTTGTCGGCGTGGAGGGACGAGCGAAAGGCGAAGTCCTCGTGGAGCAGTTCGTCGGCGCGGTTCGAGACGAGGTCTTCGGAAAAGCGTTGTGTATCCAGGTTCAATTCGCCGGCAAGTTGCAAGAGGGTTTCCGCGTCCGACGGATTCCGGGCTTCGAGGTAATAGGCCCGCTGGATAGCGTGGAACATCGACCCGATGCCGTCCGGCCGCTGCATCCCGGCGGCGATGACCGCACGGCAGGCCGGGTAGGTCGATCTCCTGGGCTCGCAGTCCTTCCAGAAATCCCAGTTGAATTCCGCGCCCGTCCGTTCGGCGACCAGCCGCCACTGGGACTGCACGTAGGACCGGGTTTCTTCCGGCATGGGAGCTGCAGAGTCCCGGGCCAGGCCCCCCATGACGTAGCGGATGGGGATTTCTTCCGGAAGCACGCCGGAGACCGCCTCCAGCACCGGACTGAATCCCCAGCACCAGGAACACATGGGATCGGCGATGTAGTAGAGTACGTCCCGTTGCAGATTACACCGTCGCTTTCGTGGGTTGTGGCCTCCTAAAAAGACTTGGGCGAGTGACGTCGCGGAACGTATTATAGTGAAGCCAGGATCACCTTATCAAGAGAAGATATCACAAGGAGATGCGCATATGTTCAACGGACTGGGCATGGATATGGGAAACCTGCCTCGCCTGTCGCACGCCAAGACGCGGTCCATCTCGCCGGAAAACACGGACGGCGGAAAGGGCCGCGGCGGCATGGCCACGGAGGGCACCGGCGCCCATAACGCCCGGCACCTGGGGCAGGGCTGGAAGATCTCCCCTTCCTTCGACATCGAAGCGGGGGAAACACTGACGATGGCCGATATCGAAGGGTCGGGGGCCATTCAGCATATCTGGCTGACGCCCACCGGCCACTGGCGCTTCGCCATCCTGCGTATTTACTGGGATGACGAAGAGCATCCCTCCGTGGAGTGCCCCATGGGCGATTTCTTCGCCTGCGGCTGGAGTGAATACGCCCACGTCTCCTCACTGGCCGTGTGCGTGAACCCGGCCAGCGCGTTCAACTGCTACTGGGAGATGCCCTTTCGCAAGCGTTGCCGCATCACGCTGGAGAACATCGCCGACGAGAAGATGCGCGTATACTACCAGATCGACTACACGCTGACCGAGGTTCCCGAGGACATCGGCTATTTCCACGCGAGCTTCCGGCGGACGAACCCCGTTCCCTACAAAGAGGTATTCACCATACTGGACGGCGTACAGGGGCACGGCCATTACGTCGGCACCTACATGGCGTGGGGATCCAACAGCAACGGATGGTGGGGCGAGGGGGAGATCAAGTTCTACATCGACGGGGACGACGAGTTTCCGACGATCTGCGGGACGGGCGTCGAGGACTACTTCTGCGGTTCGTACAACTTCGACATCGATGGTCGGTACGTGGAATATACCACCCCGTACGCGGGCATGCCCCAGGTCATCCGCCCCGACGGCATGTACAAGTCCCAGCAGCGGTTCGGCATGTACCGGTGGCACGTGTCGGATCCGGTGCGGTTCGAGGAAGACCTGAAGGTAACCATCCAGGCGTTGGGCTGGCGGCAACTGCTTGGCTTCACCCAGGGCGGCCCCTACCAGGCGCTCCAGGACGATGTCGCTTCGGTGGCCTTCTGGTACCAGACCCTGCCGAGCGTGCCCTTCCCCGCGCTGCCGGACCGGGATCAGCTGGAAGTCATCTGATCGGGAGAGGAGTTACCAGCGGCGGAACGGCATGAGTAACGGGCCGCGGGAGCACAATGGAACCGGAACAGCTTCAGTCGGTCCGCAGCCGGATCACCCACACCCTCTTCGTCACCCAGGCCCTCTTCGGCGCCACCCAGGTCGCGGCTTTCACCGTCGTGCCCATCCTGGCGGCGCAGTTGTCCGACAGCGAGCGCATGACGGGCGTGCCCATGACCATCGCCTTTCTCGCGCGCTCGATCAGCGCCTTCCCCTTCGGCTGGATCATGGACCGCCTGGGCCGCCGGGCCGGGCTTGCAGCCGGATACCTGTCGTCCCTGATCGCCGCTGCGGCCAGTTTCCTCAGCGTCGCCGTCCATTCCTTCGCGGGATTCTGCGTCGCGTCTTTTTTCGCGGGCATGGCGCGCAGCTCCAGTGAGCAGGCGCGGTTCATCGGCGCGGAAATCTATCCCGAAGACGAACGGGCGCGCATCATCGGCCGAATCGTGTCCGCCGGCACCATCAGCGCCATCGGCGGCGCCATGATGGTGGCGCCCGCGGGGATCTGGGTCGCGCAGTACGGCTATCCGCCCATGTCGGGGCCCTTCGTCGTCGGCGTGGGCCTTAGCCTGGCGGCGGTGCTGCTGACCCTCTTCCTGGTCCGCCCCGACCCGCTCGACCTCGCCCGGCGCATCAAACCATCCGCCGAATCGGAAATCGACGCATCGACCGCGCGTCCCGTACGGGAGATCCTCCGCAACGTGCACGTCCGGTACGGGATCGCGGCCATGGTGATCGGCCAGTTCGTCATGACGTTGCTCATGGTGATCACGCCCCTGCACATGAGCCACCACGATCATGGCACCTGGCTGATCTCGTGGGTCATCATGGCGCACGCCATCGGCATGTTCGGCGTTTCCGGTATTACCGGGCGGCTGATCATCCGGTGGGGGCAGCACGCCATCGTGAAGTGGGGCGTGCTCATCCTCGTCGTTTCCTGCGTGATCACCCCGGTTTCTCCCCGGTTCATCCCCCTGACGATTGCCCTTTTCCTCCTCGGCCTGGGGTGGAACTTCTGCTTCATCGCCGGCTCTTCCCTTCTTTCAAACGCGCTCGCGCCCCTGGAACGAGGCCGCGTGCAGGGCGTCAACGAGATGTTCATCGCGCTGTCGGCGAGTTCGGCCAGCCTGGTGACGGGATTCCTCTTCGAATCGGGCGGCATGCTGCTGCTGGCGGCGATAGGGACCGCTTTCTCCGTCGGCCTGGGGTTCTGCAGCCTGGTTTATTCAAGGAAAACGGGGCGCGGGACACTGGCGGAAGCGGCGGGGTGATTGTGGCAATCGTTGGCAAGGGCGACCGGCTGAGTACGGTGAACGAGAAGGACGCGGCGGGGTGAATGAAGCAGCCTTGTACAGGCGGTGGCCGGTTGAGTGGGACAGACTTGCTAAGCGCACTCCGGGCGGACCGGAGCGGGGATCTC
Source organism: bacterium (assembly GCA_965207085.1). Classification (GTDB taxonomy): domain Bacteria; phylum JAAXHH01; class JAAXHH01; order JAAXHH01; family JAAXHH01; genus JAAXHH01. Next base: position 3,074,216 of record CBDBLQ010000002.1, read on the forward strand.
GTCCACCGAGGCGCATCCCAGGTTGACCATGTTGACCTCGAGATCGGCCTTCAGGATCTCGAAGGCGTGATCGCCGCCCGTCTTGCCGAATGCGCCCACACCGTACATGAAGGCCCTGCCGAGCAGCACGAAATCGGCACCTAATGCGAGCGCCCGGATGATGTCCAGCCCGGTGCGCACTCCGCTGTCGAAGAGGATGCGGACCCGACCGTCGACCTGGCGGACGATGGGCGGCAGCGCGTCGATGGCGGCGAGCGTGCCGTCGAACTGGCGGGCGCCGTGGTTCGAGACCTGGATGCCGTCCACGCCGGCCTCTATCGCCCGCTCCGCGTCATCTGGATGCATAATACCCTTCACGATCACCGGACCGTCCCATAGATCGCGAACCTCACGGATATAGTTCCAGTCGAGGGTGCCGCCCAACTCCTGGCCGACGTAACTCGCCACCTCGCCCATCTGCTTCGAATCGGCGTACTTTTCGATGGCCCTGAGCCTGGGCAGTCCGGCGAGCAGGGTCTGGATCGTCCAGGTGGGATGAACCAGCGCTTCGTACACGAATCCGGCGGTGATCCGTGGCGGCGTTTCCAGGCCGGCGCGGCTGGTCCGTTCCCTTCGGCTGCCCATGGGCACGTCCGCCGTCACTGCGAGTGCATGGAATCCCGCATCCATCGCGCGCTTCAGCAGATCGTCGCGTACTTCGCGCCTCCGTGGCGGATAGAGCTGGAACCAGCCCATGTCGCCCACGATGGGTCCGACCGTCTCCGGCGCCTGCGTGGCCACCGTGCTCAGGCAGTAGGGAAAGCGGTATTTCGCGGCCGAGGCGGCCAGGATGAACTCCGCCCGGGGCCACATGAGCCCGGTGAGTCCCACGGGCGCCATGCCGAAGGGCACACTGTAGGTTCGCCCGAACAGGGTCGTGGACAAATCCGGTTTCAGTTCGCCCTTCATGAAAACCGGTGCGAGCGCGACCTCCGCCATGCGCTCCAGGTTCCTCGCAACGGCCCGTTCGTCGCCCGTTCCGCAGTCGAGGTACTCCCAGGCGATGTGCGGCAGCCGCTTGCGCGCCAGCCTCCGCAGGTCACTCACCGCGGGGTACCGTTGCAGCCGCCGTTTGAATCGCTTTTCCGTCATCCTTTTCGTTCCGGTTCGACTGGAAATGATCGGTTGATTTAGACCGTGGTACTTCGTAATTTGCTACGGTTCCCGCGCCTCGATTTCCGGCGCGGATCGTACCCCAAGATAAACGTACGCAACAAAAAGGCAAGGCGATCAGAATGGAAAACAACCCGCTGCTGAACTGGGAGGATCTTCCCCCCTTTGACCGGATCGAGACCCACCATATCGAACCTGGAATCCGCGCCCTCCTTGAGGGCTGCGAACAGGCCGTGACCCGGCTCGAGGAGATCTCGCCGCGCACCTGGCGCGAATTGATGGATCCGCTCGAGCGGATCGAAGACGACCTCGGCCGCATCTGGGGCATCGTGTCCCACCTGCACGGGGTGAAGAACTCGCCCGAGTTGCGGGAAGTGTACGACCCCCTGCTCGCCGAAGTGGTCAAGTTCGGCAACCGGCTCGGCCAGAGCAAGCCCCTGTACCAGGCCTATTGCGACCTGCGGGACAGCGTGGAAGCGCGGGGATTCGCACCCGCCCAACAGCGGATCCTGGAGTCGGCCATTCGCGAGGCCGAGTTGAACGGCGTGGGCCTGGATGACGCGGACCGGGAACGTTACAACGAGATCAGCCAGCGGCTGGCGGAACTTAGCACGAAGTTCTCCAACAACGTCCTCGACGCCACCAAGGATTTCAAGGTTAAGCTCACGGAAGCCGAAGAGACCGAAGGCCTTCCCGAGACCCTGCTCGAACTGGCCGCGGATACGGCCCGGCAGGAGGGCCACGAGGAGGCCACGGCATCGGACGGACCCTGGGTGCTCACGCTGGACTACCCCAGCTTCATGCCGTTCATGCAGCACAGCAAGCGCCGGGACCTGCGCGAGCGCATGTATCGCGCCTTCATTTCCAAGGCGTCGGACGGCCGGTGGGACAACAAAGAGGTGGCCAGGGAGATCATCGCCCTGAGGATCGACAAGTGCCGGCTGCTCGGGTTCGGCACCTTCGCGGCGTTGAGCCTAAGCCGGAAAATGGCGCCTGACGCGGGTTCGGTGCGGCGACTGCTCGACGAATTGCGGGCGGCGGGCCGCGGCGCCGCCGAGCGGGACATGGAAGCGTTGAAGGCGCTGGCCGGAATGGACGGCCGGGCCGGCCTGGATGGCGATGACGACGACGAACTCAAGCACTGGGACGTTCCGTACTGGGCGGAACGGCTTCGCGAGGCGCGCTACGACCTGAAGGACGAAGAACTGAGACCCTATTTCCCGCTTCCCCGCGTGCTGAACGGATTGTTCGAACTCACGGAGCGCCTCTTCGGCGTGCGCCTGGAGGAAGCGACCGGCGAGGCGCCGGTCTGGCACGAGGACGTCCAGTTCTTCCGGGTGTTCGACGGCCGGGGCGAACCCATGGCGGCCTTCTACCTGGATCCCTACAGCCGTCCCGCGGAGAAGCAGGGCGGCGCGTGGATGGATACGCTGGTGGGCAGAAGCTCGGTCATGGCTTCTGCAGGACGGGCCTCCAGGCTGCCCGTGGCCTACATGATCTGCAACCAGGGCAAACCCGTCGGCGGCAAGCCCTCGCTCATGACCTTCCGGGAAGTGGAAACGCTGTTCCACGAGTTCGGCCACGCGCTTCAGCACATGCTGACCACCATCGACTACGGCATGGCGTCCGGTATATCCAACGTGGAATGGGACGCGGTGGAGACCGCCAGCCAGTTCATGGAAAACTGGTGTTACGACCGGGGGACGCTGAAGGGCCTGGCTCGTCATTACGAGACGGACGAACCGCTTCCCGACGAGATCATCGATCGCCTGCTCGGCGCCAGGACCTTCCGGGAGGGCAGCAACACCCTCAGGCAGGTTAACTTCGGCCTGCTCGACATGGAACTGCACGAGTACTTCGATCCCGCGGGAACGGAGACGATCCTGGATGTGCAGCGCCGGATCGATGGGGAGACGCTGATCCTGCCGTCGCTGGAGGAAGACCGGTTTTTCTGCTCGTTCTCCCACATTTTCGCGGGAGGCTACGCCGCGGGGTATTACAGCTACAAGTGGTCGGAAGTGCTCAGCGCGGACGCCTTCTCCGCCTTCGAGGAGGCGGGGCTGGAAAACGAAGAGGAGATGCGTCGGCTGGGCCGGCGGTTCCGCGATACCATCCTTGCCTTGGGCGGCAGCCGGCATCCCATGGACGTCTTCCGGGATTTCCGCGGAAGGGAGCCGACCACGGAGGCATTGCTCCGGCAGGGCGGACTGCTCCATGAATGACTTAGTTCGCATCGGCATAATCGGCGCCGGGCACATCGCCCATGCCCACGCGGAGGCGTGGCGAAAAGAAGCCACGTTGACCGCGGTCGCCAGCCGACGTATCGAAAGCGCTCGATCCCTGGCGGAACGGCATGACATTCCTCACGTGTGCCGGAATGCGAACGAACTGCTTAATCGCGGCGACATCGACACCGTCGGCCTTGCCACGCCCCATCACCTGCACCATCCCATTGCCCTTGCAGCCTTGGCCGCCGGGAAATCCGTGTTTTGTGAGAAGCCCCTTGCACTCAGCGGGTCGCAAGCCCGGGAGATGTGGTCCGCCGCAGAGGCGGGCCGCGTGAAAACGGGGGTGCAGTCGGGCATCCGTCTTTTTCCGGCGCTCCGGCTCCTTGCTCGCCTGCTGCGGGAGGGACGGGCCGGAAAGATCCATACTTTCGACGCCCACTGGTCCTTCGACTGGGCCAGGGATCCCCGCTTTCCGCTGACCTGGCGGTTCAAGCGGACCGAGGCCGGAACCGGGGCCCTGGGCGACCTCGCGGTATACATGATCGATGCGGCCCGCTGGCTGGTCGGCGAGATCGAGCAGGTAAACGCGGAGCTGACCGTGTATATTCCACAGCGTCCGGTGCTGACTTCGGGCGTACACTTCGGCGAACTGCGCCGGCTGCATCGTGAGGAGAAACTGGATATTTCCCGGGAGACCGGACCGGTGGAAAACGATGACGTCTGTCATTTGCTGCTGCGGTTCGAAAACGGCGCCCGTGGGTCGATCCGGGCCAGCAGGCTCCACCAGGAACATTCCATCCGGGTTGATTGCGAGCGGGCATCCTATCGCTGGGAGATGGCGGGCGACCGGCGCCTCATGGAACGGTCCACAGAGGCGGAATACAAGCCCGTCGAGATGCCGGAACCGCCTGGTGAGGATACTATCGTAACGACTTTTCTGAATAACGTCCGGCGGGATGAGGACGAACCGCCCACGTTCCGGGACGGCCTGGCGGCCCAGCTTGTCATCGACGCGGCGGTCACGTCCCACGAAGCGGGCGGGTGGGTCGATGTCGAATGCTGAGGCAGGATAGGCGGGAAGTTGTTAGAAGGAAGGGTGCGGATCAGGTATGAAACTGGACTTTCTGCTCATATCCGCGACGAAATTGGAACAGGATCCGGTCCGGGCACAAATGGAAGTCTCCGGAACGGACCATCCCCTGGCCCGGCCCTGGCACCAGGGTTCGTTGTGCGGGAAGTCGGTGCTCCTGATCGAGGGCGGCGTGGGTCAGGTAAATACGGCCGCAGCCATGACCATTGCGCTGACTCGCCATGAGCCCGCCATGATTCTGCAATTCGGGGTGGGCGGCGCATACCTGCGGTCCGGTCTCGAAGTAGGTGACCTCGCCATTGCAACAGAGGAATGCTACGGTGATACCGGCGTTTTGACCCCGGATGGCTGGATGGACCTGGAGGGGATGGGTTTTCCCATGCTACCAGCCCGGACCGGCGCTCACGGACGGCCCCACAGTCAGCCCCTGTACAACAGGATACCGCTGGATGCCACGCGGACCGAGATGATTCGACAGCATGTTAAAAACGGGATGGAAGGGGAAACAGCTTGCGGGATCGCGGCCGGGCCTTTCGTTACCGTCCAGCAGTGCAGCGGCGTGCAGGCGATCGGCGATGCGCTGGCCGTCCGTTACAGCGGGATATGCGAGAACATGGAAGGCGCGGCGGCAGCCCACGTCGCCGAGGCCAACGGGATCCCCTTCGTGGAGATACGCGGCATCAGCAACCTGGTGGTCGACCGTGACCTGTCGAAGTGGGATCTGCCCCTGGCTATCCGGCGCTGTCATCAATCGGTCGAGTTGGTCGTAGAAGGCGGGGTTTGCTGATGCGGTGCACGGTCGCGGTGCCTCCTTTTTCTGGTAGTTTGTTCAACGTCGGTTCCGTACGCAGACGGGTTTCACCATGACCGACCTTTCTCTCGGCTACTCGCTCTGTCCCAATGACACCTTCATCTTCTGCGCCATGATCCAGGGGCGGATTCCGGATGCGCCGAAGTGCCAGGAAGTGCTGGAAGATATCGAGACCCTGAATACACTAGCCCGGGAGCGCAGGCTGGATCTAACGAAGATCTCCTTTCACGCCCTCGGCCACCTGCGGGATCACTACGTCCTGCTCCGATCCGGCGGTGCCCTGGGCAGGGGTTGCGGCCCCCTGGTGGTCGCGCGGGAATCGACACGGCCGGAAATGCTGAGGGGCCGGAAGATCGCCCTGCCCGGCCGGCTGACCACGGCGGCGCTGCTGTTGAGGCTCTTCGATCCCGGCCTGGATCAATTGGTCTACCTGCCCTTCGACCAGATCATGCCGGCCTGCCAGCGAGGCGACGTCGACGCCGGGGTGATCATACATGAAAGCCGGTTTACCTTCGCCGAACACGGCCTTTCCCAGGTGATCGACCTCGGTGCGTGGTGGGAGGAGGAAACGGGGCACCCCATTCCCCTGGGCGGTATCCTCGCGCGGCGGGACCTGGGCGGCGCCATGCACGAACGGCTCGAACGGTCGATACGATCGAGCATCGAATACGCATACGCCCATCCTGATGAAGTGAAGCCTTACATCCGGCGTCATGCCCAGGAGATGGATGAATCGGTCATGCAGCAGCATATCGACCTCTACGTGAACCAGTATTCACTGCAGTACGGAGACGACGGAGAAGCGGCGATCCGCGACCTGTTCGTACGGGCCGAACGGGCGGGTATCCTCCCGTCGTCGAAGCGATCCCTGTTCGAATAACGGCCAACCTCAGCACGGAGAGGAACCACCATGCGCATATTGATCATGACGGACATGGAAGGCGTCAGCGGCATCGTGGCCTGGGACCAGGTCACGGGCGGCAAGCCCATGTACGAGGAAGGCCGGCGGCTGTATACGGAGGAGATCAACGCCGCCGTCCGGGGCGCCCGGACCGCGGGCGCGCAGGAAATCGTTGTGGTGGACTGCCACGGCGCGGGCGGCGACTGGACCTTCAATTCACTGGTGCCGGAGTTGCTCGATCCGGGATGCGAGTGGGTGGCCAAGCATCCCTGGTCGCGTTACACGGAGATGTTCGAGACGGGCTGCGACGCCGCGGTATTCGTCGGCATGCACGCCCGGGCGAACACGCCGGACGGCGTGATGTGCCATACGATCTCTACGACGGGCTGGCGCAGCCTGCGGTTCAACAACGACGAGGTGGGCGAAGTCGGCATCAACGCGGCCCTATGCGGACACTACGGCTGTCCCGTGGTGCTGGTCACCGGCGACGAGGCCGTTTGTCGCGAGTCCCGGGAGTTGCTCGGAGAAAACCTGCCGGTCGTGGCCGTGAAACGGGGCCTGTCCAGGTACTCGGCCCGGCAGATCCCCCCGGTCCGCGCGCGGCAGATGATCGAGGAAGGCACGCTGCAGGCGCTGCAGGACCTGCCGGACAGGCCGACCATCAAACCCTACGTGCCGGCAGTCCCCACGAAGATCACCATCGAACTGGACACCGTGGACAACGCGGCGCATTACAAAGGCAGGCCGGGGGTCTCGTTTCCCGACGACCTGACCGTCGTCAGCGACGGCCGGGACTGGATGGAAGCCTGGAACCAGATCTGGCACTGGTAGGCCGGTCTACAGCTCTTCCATCAGGTTCCGGATGAAGCGCAGGTCCGACCGGGCGAGGTCGACGACCGTGTCCACGGGTTCTCCCCCGTATTCGCTGTGCATGGTGACGGGCCCGTCGAATCCCTGGGCCTTCAGCGTGGACAGTACCGTCTTCCAGTCCCCGAAGCCCGTGCCCAGCCGCACCACGTCGACCTCCCACCGCCGCTCGCCGTCGTGGACCCGCTGCACCCGCGCGAGATCCTTGAAGGACATGACCGACAGGTATTCCCGGACGATGTCGAGGGCCATGTCGATCGGCTCTCCGCAGATGGACAGGTGTCCCACGTCCGCGAACACGCCTACGTGGCGCGAGTCGAATCCCTGCACGACGTGCATGACGGCGGACGAGTTCAGGCCCATGGAGTGGCCCGAATGGTTGTGCACCACGGTTTTGACGCCGGTTTTCTCGGATAGGCGCTGAAATCCCTCCAGTTCCTTCCGCGCACGGTCCAGTTCCGTCCAGTAGTCCAACCCCGGCGACCAGTGCCAGTACCCCAGCTTGATGTGCTTCACCCCGTTCTCCCCGCAGGCCTGGTAGTATCTCTCAGCGTAGTCCAGCGTGGCCGAAGTGAAATCCCCCGGCGCGGTCACGAGCGGAATAGAAAGTCCTTCGTTTGAAAGGACCCGCGCGGCTTCCGGCAGGGCCCGGTCGATATTCCCTGGATTCACCGGATATCCGTCGCGCACGCACAGGTCGGCGCCGGAAACGCCCACGCTGTTCAGCTTCTCCGCGATTTCCGCCAGCGAAAGACCCTCGAGGTGTTTGGTGAACATGATGAACTGCATGCGTCAATTCCCCTTTCTCAGTAGGACTCCCAGCGATGAGGCCGATCCGGGAACCAGGCCAGGTCAACTCCCATGGCGACCAGCTGCCAGAAGAGATAGGCGAGCAATATGCCAATAAACAACTTTCGAACCTTCTGGTAAAGCGTCGGGCCTCCGATGCGGAACACGATGGCCTGTACCAGCCAGGCCAGGAAGATGGTCAGGAAAGCGTTCCGTACCGGGGCGGACATGACGACCACCATGCCGATGGGATGGAGCGGCCACCACGGTAGGAGAACCCGCCCGGCCAGGAGCACGATCATCATCACGACCCCGCTGCCGAAAAACAGGATTTCGAGGTCGCTGATCCGCGTTGCGTTGTTGACCCAGGTCACGATCAGGTCGTAGAACCGGATGCCCCGGTCCGTGCCCAGGTCGGTCCGCAGGTTCTGGGCGCCGAAGGTGTTCCCGGCGTAGATCACGTAGCCGATGGAGGCCACGGCACTCAGGCAGAACGCAAGGGCCACGCCGGCGAAGAGGTGCCTGGAAGCGATCCCGCTCCCGAAACCCCGCGCAGCCGGCAACGGATCGGCCGGGGTTTGCCGGTGCTGGCGCCACCGGGACTTGAGCCAGGCCACGTGAGACGTGCCGATCATGGTGAAGGTGCGCCAGTTGCGCGCGAACCCGTTGGCCATGCCCAGGGCCGTGAGGTCTCCGCGGCCGATCTGCGCGGATCCCACGATGGCGATGGAGAACTGGTGGCTGTTGATGGGCAGGTCGAGCGTGACCACGCCCGTTTCCGCCACGACGCGGGCCAGGGCGATGTAGAAGATGAAGAGCAGGATGATGAACAGCGCCATGATCGGAAGGGACAGGCCGGCGGCGTACAACCAGCAGATGATGAAGAGCAGGCCGAGCAGGAAGCCGAAGACGGCCGTGCGGTAGGAAAACAGCTCTTCCGCGTCGTCCAGTTCGTCTCGCCGTCCCAGGGCGTGGCGCCATACGGCCCCGAGGTGCCGGCGGGCCATCCATAGGCCGAAGAGGACGAAGGTAACCAGGCCGGCAATGGACTGAATACCGGCCAGGCCCCCATGAATGATGGTGCCCGAGGTAGAGCCGACGCCGAGCAGGTTGAGCGATCCCTCCTGGAGCACGTAGAAGACGAGAAACAGCCACATGCTGAGCAGCACGTCCCGGTTGACGAAGATCAGCAGGCAGAAGACGAACACGTTCATCCGGAAGTTGAGTCCGGGAAAGGCGGGATCGAGGGAAAGTACCCGGGAGTGTTCGGCCATGATCGGGACCGGAGGCCATACGCCCCAGAAAGAAACGATGTTCCAGATCATGACCAGGGACATGGCCGCGGCACCGGCCTGGATCCAGCGGCTACCGCCCTGCCCTGTGCCACCACCCTCCTCCTTGGCGCCGCCCTGCCCTCTGCCGCCGCCCTGCCCTGTGCCGCCACCCAGCGAGATCAGGTGCAGGCCCACTTCGCCCAGCGGGAACTGAAGCCGTTCGTGTTCGACCCACTGCTTGCGAAGCATGACGACGATGCACGCACCTACGAAAAGCAGGATCAGGATGAAGGTACCCCACCAGAAAAGGGGAGACAGCCACGCGCCCCAGGGAATCGACTGGCCGGACTGGAGTCCCTCGTAGAAAACCCGCGCCGCCGCGCGGTCGCTGAGGACCAGCCATTCGGGCAGATAGGGAAAGAAGATGGTCTCCCAGCTGTTTTCAGGCGAGGCGAAGTAGAAAGGCGCGGTGATCACGACGAGCAGGTATTTTGTCATGGCCTGGTCGGGCACCGTGGAAGCGATCCATCCCATGGCGAAAACCATGATCAATTCGTAGAACGAGAGCGCCGACGCGGGACGGATCCGCGCGACCAGGGCATTGGGAAGCAGCACGCAGAAGAGAAAGGGAACGAGGAACACCGGGGGAAGGTGGGTCGCCGCCGGCTCGTAGCCGATCTGGTTGGCGGAGTATTCCCCCGCGAAACCGATGAATATCGAAAGCGCGGCCCCGATGAGGACCGCCCTGAAGGACCGGATGCGCTGGAGGAAGGTCGATGTGATGGATGTCATTAATCGGTCAGGACCAAACGGTCAGCCCCATGACGAGGTATACGACGCCGGTCAGCACGGCGGCGATCATCGCATAGGGGATCTGGGTCCTGACGTGATCGATATGATCCGATGCCGCGCCGGTCGAAGCGAGAATCGAGGTGTCGGAGAGTGGAGAGCAGTGGTCGCCGAAGACCCCGCCGCCGGCCACGGCCGCAATGGTCGCGTATACGATGTCGGTCAGCGCGTCCCCGGAATAAACCAGGGCCACGGGCACCGCGATCGGCAGCATGATGGCGAAGGTGCCCCAGGACGTGCCGGTGGAAAAGGCCATCACGGCCGCCAGCAGGTAGGTGGCCAGGGGGAGCATGGACGGGGTAAGGAAATCCCTAGAAATAGAGACCATGTAGTCGGCCGTGCCCATGTCTCTGCTCAACTGGTTGATCGTGTAGGCGAAAACCAGGATCATGATGGCCGGCATGATCCCCTTGATGCCCGTCATCGCCGTGTCCATGATGTCGTTCAGCCGAATGCCCTGGATGCGGATCGATATGCCGAGGAAGATGACGACGGCGAGATAGGCCTCCAGCGTCTTCGCGGATCCCGTGAGCACAAAGGAACCCAGTACGATGACGATGATCAGGATGACGGGCAGGATGAAGTTCAGGAACAGACGGGGTTTTATGTCCGGGAACATGGGGGTCTCGGTCAGTTCCCGTCCGATGAGCGGGACCGCGCCGTCTCTCAGTACCTTGCCTTCGTCAATGGCCCGGCGTTCCGCTTTCTTCATGGGACCGAACTCCGGGACCAGTCCGGCGGCGATCAGTCCGACGAGGATGACTGCCGTGATGGCGTAGATATTGTAGGGAATGGAGTGAATGAAGGCGTTCAGCGCATCGCCGGCATCGGCGATGGGTCCCATGCCGATGGTGAGTCCCGAGATGTAGATCGCCCAGCCCGTGAAGGGCAGGAGGACGATGACCGGGGCGGAGGTGGAGTCGGCGATATAGGCCAGTTTCTCCCTGGATATCCGCGCCTTGTCGGCCAGGCTGCGCATCGTGGTCCCGACGAAGAGCGGGCTGAAATAGTCGCTGAAGAACACGAACATGCCCAACATCCACGTCCAGAGCTGTACGCCTTTGCGCGACAACTTCCGGTACGCTACGAACTGGGTGAAGGCCTCGATGGCGCCGGTCCGCATGAAGAAGGCGATCATGATCCCGATGCAGATCTCGAGCATGAATACCCAGGAGAAACTGGTATTCCCGATCGCGTCGATCATCAACTGGGAAAACCCCAGGGCCCCCTGGCCCGCGATCAGGACGCCCACCAGGCAGGCCACTGCCAGGGAATACACGGCGTTCCGGGTCAGGAAGGCCAGTACGATGGCAAGGGCCGGCGGCACGATGGAGAGGATGCCGAGGTCGGTTTCCATGGGGATCTCCGGATTGGGATTGGATCGGATCTCAACTAAGAAACATCTATCAGGCGCTTCGGGCAACTACCTATATTGTGATTCATGAATCATCTCGGTTACATGCTGATCGATCCGCCGTCCCGATGGGGCGGGAGTATAGCCGACACCTTCCGTTTCATCCGTTCCATTGGATATGACGGCGTGGAATTGAACCTTACCCCGGAACTGGCCGGCCTGCTGGATCAGGTCGAGGACGCCGCCCGTGAGAACGATCTTCCGGTCGTTTCGCTTCTCACGGGTGCGGCGTACGGGGATGGACTCTGTCTCAGCGCCCCGGACCCGTCCATTCGCGACCGAACGGTCGAGCGCCTGGTGGAGTACATGGAGACCGCAAATCGGTTCGGCGCCATCCTGGTGGTCGGCCTGTTGCAGGGCCTGCGCTCCGACGAACCGGACCCGGTGGCCGCCCATGCGCGGATCGTTTCCTGTCTGAGACGGGTGGGGCGGGAAGCCGAGGGCAGGGGGGTCGACATCGTGATCGAACCGGTAAACCACCTCCAGGTGGGGTTCAACAACAGCGTCGGGGAAGTCCTGAGTCTGATCCGGGACACCGGATCCACCGCCTTCCATCCCATGGTCGACACCATCCACATGAATATCGAGGAGACCTCTCTCGTACAGCCCATCCACGACTGCGGCGCCCGTCTCAGGCACGTTCATCTCTGCGAGAGCCACGGCGGACTGCCGGGTACCGGCCGCATCGACTTCGCGGTCGTCCTCGATGCCCTGGAAGGCGTCGGGTATCCCCATTTCGCTTCGGTGAAGGTCTACAGGAAGGCCGGACTGCGCGAAGCGGCGGAGCAAAGCATGGCCTTCTTCAGGGAACTGAAGCCGGGCTAGCGTGCCGCGCCGGTGGGACGGATCAAGGCCATTCCGGCTTTTGCGGCCGGCCGGTGCGGACGGACTCGAGGCCGGCCTCGCAGACGGCCACGACGCGGGCGCCCATGCGGGAGGGAATCGGGTTTTCGATGCGCCCGTCGAGCGTGTCCAGGAAATCGATGACGGAACGGCCCCAGCCGTGACCGCCCACGGCGGCCTCGTCCGAGACGTTGGGCAGCGTCACGGGTTCCTCCCCCCTACGGTACAGCTTTCCGTTCCAGAGCGTCCCTTCGGTGCCGTACACGGCCAGCATGCCGCCGCCCATGCCGTGTCCGGAGCAGCCACTGGATACGAAGACCTTGCCCAGCACCCCGTTCTCGAACTTCAGCATAAGGATATAGCAGTCATCCGCGGGAAACTCGGGCACGCTCATCTTGCTGCTGTAGGCGAAGACCTCCACGACCGGCGAGTCCACCGTGGAAAGAATGTTGTCGATGGGATGGCAGCCGCCGCCCAGCAGGATGTTCTGCGGATTCCGGCCGTCTATTCGCCAGGGTGTGTGTCGACGCTCGCCGGGCTGGTAGATGGACCACATGTCGTGTATATAGTCGCCCTGGATGAAGAAGATGTCGCCGATGTCGCCCGAGCGGGCGGCGCGGGACATCTCCTGCCAGGGATACATGTACCGGATGGTATGATCCGTCATCACGGTCAGGCCCGTGCGATCGGCGGCGTCCATGACACGCCGTGCGTCGGCCACGGTCGTGGCCAGCGGTTTCTCCACCAGGGCATGGGCGCCGAGTTTCAGGGCCAGGACGGTCTGGCCGGCGTGCAGGTGGTCCGGTCCGGCCACGGCGACGATGTCCGGTCGCACATCGGCGATCAGCGATCCGAGATCGTCGCCGGTAACCGCATCGGGGTAGAGCGACCTGGCCGCCGCGAGTTTCTCTCCAGACGGGTCGAATAGGGCGGTCACTCGGGCGCGCCCGCTTTGCTCTGCCACCTGGGCCACGTACATTCCCGCGCTGCCGCAACCGCTCAGGAGTATGGCATAGGACATGTCGTAGTGCTGGATTCAGCGACCGGATCTCACTTCCCCTGCTCCAGCCGGGTCCGGTACTTGTCGTATAGATTGATATGCTTGCTGCTGATATCGACCGGACGGCCCCGGATGAAGGCCCGCTCCACCTGCGTCATGATTTCGAGCGGATCTCCGTCGGTCACGATCAGCGTGGCGTCCTTGCCCGTCTCCAGGGAGCCGAGCCGGTCCTCCACCTCAAGGATACGCGCGGGGTAAAGGGTAACGGATTTCAGTGCCTCATCCTTCGGCAGGCCGTAGGCCGCCGCGGTAGCCGCGTGGTACGGGAGGTTCCGCACGTTTGAGGCGCCCCCGCCTTCGCCGATACAGAAGGCCAGGCCGGCCTCATGCAGCTTCAGGGCATTGGTGAACGGCGCGTCGTAGGCCTCCCAACGACGGGCGGGCAGGTAATGCACGGCGCCGATGATCACGGGGATATCGTTCTCCTTCAAACGGTCCGCCACACGCCAGACGTCGGCGCCGCCGACCAGGACGATCCTTAGATCCTCGGCCAGCGCCCAGTCGATCGCGGCGTGGATCTGCTTCTCTTCAGACGCGTGTATGAAAACGGGCAGTTCCTTCCTGAGCACCGGGATCATGGACTCCCAGCCGAGGTCGGAGGGATGAAAAAGCCCGCCATCGCGTTCCGCCTCCTTCGCGATCATGTACGCCCTGGCTTCACGAAAGGCGTCGCGAAGCCGGGCAAGGGCCGCTTTGCGATCCTTGATCTGGTCCTCCCGGCTGCCCAGGCCGGGAAGGTCGCGAACGCGGTAGGATGGCCATCGAACGTGAAGCCCGACCGTCGCAACAAGGGTCATTTCCTCGGTGGTCCATCCATCCATCGCGATCAGCCCGGAAAGACCGGAGATCAGTCCCCCGCCCGGCATGGTCAGGGCGGTCAGGATCCCGTTGGCCCGGGCGACCGGGAAGTATTCACTATCGGGATTCACGGCGGTCACCGCGCGGACGCTAGGGGTCACGTTCCCGGTTTCGATATGGTCATGGGTCGCCCACACCGAGCCGATCTCGGTGAGGCCAAGGGTCGTCGGCGCGGCGATCAAGCCGGGATACACGTGTTTTCCCGTAATGTCGATCACCCGGGTGTTGTCGGGCAGGACCAGGTCGATCCCGATACCGGTAATCACACCTGCTTCAAAGAGCACCGTGGCGTCCACGATGATGCCGCCGCTTACCGTATGGACCGTTCCGCCGGTCAGCGCGATGGGCTGTACCTGCGGGCCGGCGGGCATCTGCTTGGAAGCCGCCGCTTCGTGGACCAGGGGACCGAAGGAGAATACCGATATCAGCAAGAGAAACTTTAAAGGAACCGCGGTCCGCTTTCGCCACGTGCCGGCAGCGGTTTTCGCCGACGGGTCCGTCCCCAGTGATACACGGGGTAATGCAACCATTTCCAACCTCCATTCGCCGGGATACCGGCGTGTACGGGCCTACACCTCCGGCGCTTGTTCTTCGGTCTCGGATTCGTCGGCTTCCGGTGATCTGAGCAATTTCTGAATCAGCCGGGTCCGTTCTTTTTCGACTTCGATCCGCATCTGCCGGTCCTCGTCGATATCGAAGTACTTCCTTCCGTCGATCCACGTCTGTTCGCACTTCGTATAAGTGGACAGGGGATGGCCGTTCCAGATCACGAAGTCGGCGTCTTTGCCCGGCTCGAGCGATCCGACCCAGGGATCGACGGCCAGTTGGATCGCCGCGTTCAATGTGACGAACTTCAGGGCTTCCACTTCGTCCACCCCGCCGTACTTCACCGCCTTGGCGGCTTCCGTGTTCAATCGCCGGGCGAGTTCGTCGCTGTCGGAGTTAAAGGTGACCAGCACGCCCGCGTCGTGCATCAACGCCCCGTTATGGGGAATGGCGTCGTAGGCTTCCACCTTGAAGGCCCACCAGTCGCTGA
Source organism: bacterium (assembly GCA_965207085.1). Classification (GTDB taxonomy): domain Bacteria; phylum JAAXHH01; class JAAXHH01; order JAAXHH01; family JAAXHH01; genus JAAXHH01. The sequence continues at coordinate 3,089,388 of CBDBLQ010000002.1, forward strand.
AAGCGGATGCGCCCGCGCCGTGGGCGGCCAGCTCCGGTGCGACCTTGTAGCCCTCCAGCACGTGCTGAAAGGTACCGATCGTGAACCCGAAGTCCTCGGCCACCCGGAGGAGCATCAGGATCTCGTCCTGCCGATAGGAGTGGCAGTGGACGAGGCGCTCACCGGTGAGGACTTCCTGCAGCGTTTCCAGCTCGAGATCCCGGCGGGGCGGCACGACGTCGGACTTGTCCGCCATCGCTTCGTATCTGTCCCACGCCTGCTGGTATTCCCGGGCCGCCCGGAACCGGTCGCGGATGATCTGCTCAATCCCCATGCGGCTCTGCGGATAGCGGGTGCTCAGGATGCGCCAGTTGCTGCGCTTGACGTTCTCGCCCAGGGCGAACTTGATCCCCGCCTTGGCCTCGGAGAATTTCAGTTCCTCGGGTCCGGCGCCCCACCTCAGCTTGATGATCTGGTTCTTCCCTCCGATGGGGTTGGCCGAACCATGCAGCACGTTGGCCACCGTGAGTCCTCCGGCCAGTTCCCGGTACATGGCGATATCGTGGCTGTCGATGACGTCGCCGATACTCACCTCCGCGGTCACGGCCTGCGTTCCTTCGTTAATACCCTCCAGGATCGCCGTATGAGAATGGGCGTCGATGATGCCGGGCGTGACGTGCTTGCCGGTCCCGTCGATCTCCACGGCGTTTCCCGGCGCTGTGATGCCCGTGCCGACTTCCACGATCTTACCTTCACGGATCAACACATCCGCGTGCTCCAGCCTGCCCCGCTCGTCCAGCGTCCACACCGTGGCGTTCCGGACGACGAGATGTTCCGGTCGTGCCGGTACGCTTTCCCTGCCAAAGGCACCCGGAGGGTACAGGGCTGGAGGTTCAGCCACATCGGCCGGCGCGGGTATGTCCTTCGTTTCCGCTTCCCGCGGTGCGATGCGTTTGGCCGACCAGACCACGCTTTCGCCGCCGGGACGGATCCCCCGGCCGGTGATCCGGTCTCCCTGGATCGAACCCGAGAAACGCCATACGCCGGCTTCTCCCAACGTCTCGTCCTCCACGCTGAATGCGAGACGTGCATCTTCCAACGCCATGCTGACCGCCCTCATGGAGTTCCCGTCCTTGTCCAGGGTCCCTTTCGGCGCACTCGGTGTGCCTTCGATGGACAGCGACAGGCTGTCACCCTCCAGCACGACCACCCACGCGCCCCGGGGATCGGTGACCGGCCGTAGGGTGACCACGTGGCGGTTGCCCGCGACCCAGACGTCCTGCACGTTCACGTCCTCCGCGAAGAGGGGGCCGTCGGTAATGGTCATGTTGGCCAGCTTCCCGGGATCCAGGGTTCCGAGGCGGTTGCCCATTCCGAGCATGGACGCGGGCGTCGTGGTCAACGCGGCCAGCGCCGCTTCATAGGCCAACCCGTGCTCGATCGCCTCACGCACCCTTTCGTGGAATTCGGCAGACTTGTCCAATCTCGTACTGCTCAGCGCGATGGGGATTCCGGCCCGGTGCAGCCTTCCGGGATTCCCGGGGGCCAGTTCCCAGTGCCGCAGTGCGGCCAGGGTGACGTCCAGGGCGTCTTCCGGCGTGGAGACGGATATATCGTCCGACCGGGGAAAATCGAGGGGCAGGATGACGGGCGCACCCACTTCGCGGACCGCGTCCAGCATGCGGTATTCATGGCCGCTGCCCCGCACGAGAAGCCGCAGTCCGAATTCCTCGGCCAGCCCGGCGGCGCGAAGGAAGGCGTGGTCGTCATCGACACTCATGAGCACGGCCTGGCCGCGGGCGGCCACCCTGTCCAGCGCCGCCAGTGCGTCGTTGTCCTCCGGACGGTCCTGGCGGGGATTCGCGGCGTAGGCCGCGTGGGCGTCCCGGTACCACTGTGCGTCGAGGATCGTCTGCCGCATGAGGGCCATGACGCCCATCATGGAGGCTGGATAGGTACGGTTCCGGTTTCGATTCATGCGCAGGTGCTGAAAGACGTCGCGCTTCAGTATGTTCTCATTGGGGGTTCCGGATCCCAGGTTGACTACCGCGCTGCTGCCCGCGAACACGCCGCGGTCGGCCACGACCATGGCCGCAGCGAATCCCGTATTCCTCAACCGTTCGATTTCGGTCTCTCTGACGAGGTACGCTTCGGCGGCGGAATGCTCCGGGCGGACGGCGGGGTTCCAGTGGGTAGATCCCGAGGGCGGGCCACTTTCCTCTTCAGGCAGTCCGGCCTGCGTGAACATCTCGATCAATCCGGGATAAATCGTCTGACCGGAGTAGTCCCATCGCTGGGCATCCGGCGGGACGTCGACGGAGGCCCCCGCCTCGACGATCAGCCCGTCCCGGATGACCACGACCCCCTTTTCGATCAGGAGATCGGGGCGGACGTATATCCGGGCGTTTTCGAGGGCGTGCACCCTTGAAGGATTTTCTCGCAGTCCCGCCTGCGGCGCCGTCTGCTGGGCCTCCGCGGCGAAGTTGACGATCCCGGCCAGCAACGCGGCCGGGACAATTTTACAACCGAACTTCAGCATGGTGCACCTCCTGAAGCCACTAAACTATCGTAGTTTAAACCGATTGTCACACCGGTACTTACATGAGTTTCCTACATCAACAGTTCAACGACTTTGTCCATCGCCTGTCCGACTCGGGCGGAGAGTCCGTCGTCATCGATCCGGCCAATGGGATGATCGATTTCGATGATCGGATAGTCACCGCGTCCGAGCTGCTCCGCCATCACCTGGGCGGTGTGCGCGAAGCTGGTTGTACACAACAGTACGGACGGTAGTTCGAGGTTCTCCAGGATGAGGGCATCGTGCATGCTGCACGCGCTGCAGGAGCCTCAGTCGCCGACGCCCACGAGGGCGAAATGGCAGCGCCGCGCGATGAGACTGGTCATCTCGTCGGGCAGCACGCGACTGGCGCTTGCCTTGGTGAATTCGAGTGGTTCCACGGGATGGTCCAGCCTTTTGCTCAACTGCTCGAAGACACCGCGCAGGATGACATCGGAATTGGGCTTTCCGTTGCCCACCAGCGCGGCTACAGTGTGCCCGGGACCGAGCGGACGACGGGCCGGCCGAAGGACTGCTTCGGCGGCGGAGGCCGTGGGATCCACGAGGGTTAAGGGCATATTCCTTGCTCCGGGAGTCCGCGCGTTTCCACTGGATCGGTGGCTTGCACTAAGGTCGTTATACGGTCGTTATACGGTCGCTACGATTGGGAGACCAGCCGCGTCACGGGCTGCGATCCGACTCCCCTGCCCGCACCCAGCCAGGACGGGATGATAGCGGAGTGTCCGCCCGCCGAGCCTCCCGCGAAGACAATCCATAGGCCTTCTCGGTCCGGCGTCAGCGTGATGCGGTCATCGGGTCCCAGGTCGTCGTGCCGGCCCGTTGCGTGGATTTCCCGTCCCGTGGCCGCCGTACGTTCGAACAGCGCGCCCCGGATCGTCTCGCGCGTCCACCCGGCCTTGCCGAAGACCGACCGGTGTTCCGGGCAGATGACGAAAACGATGGCGGCGCCGGCGTAGTTGGTTGTGCGGGCGACGCGCGCGAACGAGTCGATCAGGCCTTCCGGTCCGTCGTTCACGTGGTCGGCCACGGAATGGGGGGCTTCGGCGGCAAAAACCGTTACGGCGCTGCGGCCCGCGGGAACACCCCGTTCTTCACCCTGGGTCGGCCAGCCGGCGCAACAAGCCTCCGGCAGGCAGTACGCGATGCGCCCGGAGTGGGCTACCGTCGCCCGGTCCAGGTCCCCGGGCACGCTGCCGATACTGTTTCGGATCACCAGGTTCAGGGCCCTGCCCAGCGTCAGATTGGACCGGTTGCCCGCGCCGAGTACCGCCGTCTCCGCATTGAAACCCAGTTCCGCGACGACGGGACCGTGAACGATGACCAGGGGCGCGGCGCCCCCCGTGCTGGCCGAGGGCCCGACGATGTTGTATGCCGGGTCCAGGACGGCTTCCACAGCGGCCAGGACCAAGGGAAAAAGCGCGTTAGTGCACCCGGCCATCACCGCGTTGGCCGCGACCAGTTCCGCGGTGATGGTACGCTTTCGTTCGGGCACTCGTCCTATTATCCGGCCGGGCTCGAGTCCGTGCGCGGCCAGCATCCGGTCGATGCGATCGCGGGTGGGCGGCACGACGGGCAGGCCATCCGACCAGCCCCGGTCATAGGCGTACCCGATGGCATCGATTTCTGATTCGACCTGGTGGACCATCGGAGGCGTTACTTGCCGTAGTAGTTTTCGAGATAAGTCAGGATGGTATCTTCGGTCTGCCTGTCGAATGTCTTCAAGCCCTTTTCCGCCTGCATCCACCGGATGGCGTCCAGCCACTCCTCGCGGTTCGCCCGGTACGAGCGGATGATCTGGGTAGGATGGCACTGCGCGCATTCCCTTTCCACGACGGGGTAGCCGTCGCCCATGATCAGCCGGGTCCGGTGATTCAGTTCCAGTCCGGTTCGGGGATCGAACATGGCCACGGGCTTGGCCGCCTCGGCCCGGGCATTGGCCAGTGCGACTTTCGCTCGTTCCGCTTCGTAGTAGATCACGCCGATCACGAGGGCATCCAGGACGATCACGAAGGCGATCTGGCAAAGGACGCGCATAAACCTATTCATGTGCGACTCCTGTGTTCGACTCCTGTGTCTTCAAAGGGAACGGCTCATCCGGATTGGCGGGTCGTCACCTCGCACCCGCACCGATGGGAAGGCCGAAACCCATGTACCACGTCCGGCCCGCGGCCGGTTCGAAGAAGCGGTCCCCGAAGGCGTTGGGGACAATGGAACCATTGTAACGCGTATCGAAAAGGTTGTTGACTCCGGCGAAAAGGAGGCCGCCGACTATCTCGCCATTATAGGTGATCCCCGCGCGCACATCAACGAGACCGTAGCCGTCGTTGACGAAGTCGGAAACGGGCTTTCCGCTCCCCGGAGCGGGCCCGTTGAAGTCGTTGGCATAGTACTCCGACGTCCATTGCGCATTCAATTCCACGAACGCGCCATTGCCCGGGTGGGTGTAGGTGAATCCGGCGAACAGGTGGTGGGGCGGCACCCCGGGCACTTCTTTGTCCGACAACTGGAAGCGCGAGGTGCTTCCATCGACCTCCCGCTCGACCTCGAAGTCGTCGAACCTGAACTGCATGCCGGTGTAGGCCATCGCCAGGTTGACCGGGGGCAGGGGAGACCAGGTCAGCTTCAGTTCGATGCCCCGGTTCCGCGTTTTGCCCGCATTGCGGAAGAAGATCTCGTCCGTCTCCGGATTGTCGATCTGGAAGGGCAGGAGCATATTGCGTATGCCGAAGGTAAAGAGGGCCGCGTCATAGGCCAGCCCGGCATCGGGCAGGAATCCCTTGATGCCCGCCTCGAAGCCGCGGATTCGTTCGGACTCGAGATCCGGGTTGAAACCGCCGGCCTGCGTGGGCTGGTTGCTCAGTTCCGTGGTGGTCGGCGTCTGGAAGGCGGTGGAGAAATTGCCGTACACCGCCGTGAGCGGGGCAGACCGGAATGCCACGCCCAGGTGGGGACTGAACTGCGCCATGTTCCGCGTTCCCGATTCGTCGGTCCGGTCACTCAGGAACCGGTCCGTCGCTTCGTACCGGAACCGGTCGTACCGCCCGCCGGCGGTGACGGAAACATCGGAAACGGGTGACCATTCCAGCTCCACGAAGGGGCCGAAGCCGTCGACGCCTTCCTCCTGGTCCAGCCGTTTGTCGCCGTGCGATATTTCGTCGAAGACGCGGGCGTCGTCCAGCGTGCCCACGAGGTCTCCCGGAATGCCGCCGTTGCCGTATTCGCGCCGTTCGTCACGTTGTATCTCCAGGTCCAATCCGGCCGTCATCCGGTAACCGCCGTTTCCGATCCCGCCCTCTCGGCTGTACACCCCCCGGATTCCTCCGGCCATGCGGTCCAGGTCGATGATCCGGCCCGGAATGGGGTTGAACAGCGTGCGTCCCATGCCGAACACCGTGATATCTCCTTCGGACCCGGGCGCCTCGTAACGCAGGGACAGGCCGCCCTGGAACTGTCTGACCTCCTTGGACGCGCCCTGTCGCTGGACGAAGGCCCTCGCGCTGGCGGGGTCCGACTCGGCGGTGGCCTTGTCGAGCGAGCTCGGGTTGTACTGGTACGGGGCGTTATAGTAATTGGCCACGGCCGTAACGGTCCAGGTATCGTCGATCCTCCGTGTCCCGATCGAGTTAATGCCGGTCGACCGCGCGAAGGCATGGTCGCGGAACCCGTCGAACCAGAGCGTATTGAAATTGACGAGAAACCGGTTGCCGCCCGCGGTGCCGGCCGCCTTGCCCTGCAGGCGCCGCAGGCCATGAGAACCGGTAATGAATCGGGGCGTTACTTCGAGTGGCCGGTCCGGGGCATCTTCCGTGCGGATCTGGATGACGCCGCCTGCCGCGTTGCCGTAAAGCGACGAACTGGGACCGCGCAGTACTTCAATCTGTCCCGCCGAGGTGAGATCGAGGTTGTTGAGCTGGGATTGGCCGTCGGCCATGGTCAGCGGTATGCCGTCCAGCACCAGCTTCACCCCGCGCACGCCGAAGGACGCTCGGCTGCCCAGGCCGCGGATGCTGATCCGGTCGCCCTGGGAAACGTTGTTCCGGTTGTTTACGATGATGCCCGGAAGTCCGCGGACGCTCTCCTCCAGGGACAGCCCCGGTTCGGCGCGCTGGATATCGTCCCGGTCCACCCGGTCCACGGCATAGGGTATGTCGAGGATCTCCCGGATGTAGCGGGTAGCGGTGACTTCGATGGGTTGAAGGACGTGATCTACTGCAACGTCGGTGGTGTCCGGAGTCGACTGCGACCAGGCGTGAGCGGGTAGTGGATGCAGAAACAGATGCAGTAAAAGGACGCCGCAGGCTGGGAGAATCGTTTTCATCGAGTACCGAATCGATGTGGCGGGGCGGACGACGGGCCCGCCCCCCGGTGTTCACTAATCCAATGAACGAACCTTGACGTTCTTGAACCGGATTTTGCCCTGGCCGAAGGCCTGCAGCACGACGACGCCGTTGTAATGGGAGGAATCCTGGATCTTTACGGCTTCTTCCCCATTCAGCATGACCGTGATGTCACGTCCGTCGGCGGTGATGACCATGGTGTTCCACTGGCCTTCAGTCTTCGGCGGCGGTTCGTACTTGGCCAGCGCCACGATGCTGCCGGTGGTGTAGCCCGAGCCATGGGTATCCGCGATATTGATCTCGTAGAAGGAATACTGGTTCACCCTCGCCCCGGTATCGCGCGGTCCACGGACGAAGACGCCGCTGTTATGTCCGGCGTCCTGGTTGAACTGCACGCTCAGTTCGAAATTGGTGAACTCGTCGTAGGACCCGATGTACCCGGGACCACCCGTCGCTTCCCCGGTGAGCATGCCGTCTTCCACCGCCCAGATGGCGGTACCGCCGCGGTGGGTCCAGCCCAGGAGGGTCTGGCCGTCGAACAGCAGCTTCCAGCCCGCCTCCTGCTCCGCTTCGGTCAGCATATTGTCCTGCGCGGTGGCCGTGCCCTGCATACAGGCCGCGATCAGGGCTGCGGCGGTCACGCTCCAGATGTAGCGTTTCATTACGATTCTCCTGTTTTAGTCGCCAACTGCGGGATTCTCGGCCCCGTTCTCCTGGTAACGCCGGCTACTCGCCTTCTTCGGCTGCGGGTTCCTCGCCCAGTCTCAATGCCACCAGTTCGGCGGCATGGCCACTGGCGCCGACGGTCATGATCAGGTATTGCACGTCATTGTGCATGTAGGTCATGGGCATGCCGCTCTGGGCTGCCGGCAGTTCGATCGACGCGACGACTTCGCCCGTCGCCTTGTCGTAGGCGTGCAGATAGGGATCTCCTCCGAAGCCCTCGCCGGCGAAGAGCAGTGTGCTCGTCACCAGGGAACCGATCCGGGTGGCCTTGCCAGTCCGGGGCAGATCGACGCCCGCGAGTTGCGGCAGGTCTTTGATGGCCTGCGGCGTATCGCCGTTAGGCGCCATCCACACGTGATCGCCCGTGTTCATGTCCACCGCGGTGATCCGTCCCCAGGGCGGCCTGACCAACGGGATCTCGCCGAAAACCCGCGGCGCTCTCAGGCCGGCCGAGAAGTAGTCCATGTCCGACTCCTCGGGATCCGGCGCCCGCAGCGCCAGCTTCGATATGCTGGTGTTGGAGGGGATGAAATTTACGCCGGAAACCGGATCGAGGCAGGTCATGTTCCAGTTGACCCCGCCGTTAGCGCCCGGAATCTGGATCGTGCCGATGGTACCGTCCGGCGCTTCCGCGAGCGAAGGCGGCTGATAAAGCGGTCCGTACCGGTGGTTGGCCATCAGGTTGATCGCCTCCTGGCGCACCTCCGGGGTGAAGTCCACCAGGTCGTCCTGGCTAATACCCTGGTGTTCCCAGGGAGCAGGCTTCACAGGAATCGGCTGCGTAGGCGAAGCCCGGTCTCCGGGTACGTCCGTCGCGGGGACGTCGGTCTCGGGCATGTCCCAGATGGGTTCGCCGGTCACCCGGTCGAAGACATAGGAATAGCCCTGCTTGGTGTTCTGGATCACGATCTTGCGCGGCTCGCCGTCGACCGTCACGTCGGCAAGGATCGGCGCGGCGGGATTGTCATAGTCCCAGATGTCGTGATGGACGATCTGGAAGTGCCAGATTTTTTCGCCCGTCGTGTAGTCGACGGCCACCAGGCTGTTCGCGTACAGGTTGTCGCCCAGGCGATGCCCGCCGTAATAATCGTTCGTCGGCGCCTCGATGGGCAGATAGGCATAGCCCAGTTCGGTGTCGGCGGAGATGGAGGTCCATACGCCGGCATTCCCGGTATAGGACCTGGAATTCTGCTCCCAGGTCTCCGAGCCATCCTCGCCATCGTCCGGAATGACCTTGAACTTCCAGAGGACCGCGCCGGTGCGGGCGTCGTAGGCCACGACGTCACCCGGCGAGTTGGTCATCGACCTGGGCCGGAATCCCGCGGCGAGGGCCGGCGGAACGAGGATGATGTCCCCCACGACCGTCGCGGGAGAGGTGTTGGCCAGGTTGCCGACGGGCGTGACGTTCTCGGAATTGCGCCATCCATCCATCATGTCGACTACGCCGTTATTGCCGAATTCGGCCACCGGGATGCCCGTCTGGGCGTCGAGGGTCACCAGGTAAAACCCCCTGGTGATCAGGATGACCCGGTTGTCACCCTGCCCGTCGGTCCAGAACGAGACACCGCGCCCGGAATTCCGCCTCGGCGCTGTTGCCCAGCGTTCTTCGTCCTCCACCGGGCGGTAGGTCCACATCGTCTCGCCGGTTTCCGGCTCGATGGCCATGGCGCTGCGCCGCGTACCCGCCGTGGAATACAGCATGCCCCCCACGTAAATGGGCACCGGCTGTGCGTAGTATTCGGGACGGGGGCCGTAATTGTCCTGCTTCCATCGCCAGGCGACCTCGAGGCGGTCCACATTATCCGCGTTGATCTGGTCCAGCGGGGAATAGCGCGTATAGGCCAGGTCGCGGCCCAGCATGCGCCATTCGCTATCAGGCTGTTCCACCGGGATAATCTTGCCCGGTGCCCTCTGGCCCGCAGGTTCACAGGATGTAACCGCCACGATCGCCAGGGCCAGCACTATCATCGGTGGCGTCCACCGAAATACAAGGAAAAATCTACTCATCACACGCTGCCTCCCATGGTACGAGTTGAGTGCTACTTCGAATTGCATGTATGAAATCGTATAGACACAGAGATGCCACGGACCGAAGGTAAGGGTTCAGGTCCGTATTCCCTGTATATAAAACAAGCGGTCTGGTATTGAAAAGTTTCGCAAATATCCTGCGAATGTAGTGCCTCGCACTAGCGATGTAAAGCCCTTTATGGCAGGAGTCGCATCGCCGCAACTTCATGAACGGCGCGACCGCCGGTTTGGGGGTGCTTCGTGAAGGACATTGACCATGACCTAGTCCCTGCTTGGCCAGGGCGTCTCGGGCGGACCGAGACGCGGTTCGCCCAGCACGAGGGTCGACAGGCAGTAGAAACCGTGATTGGTGAACAGCCAGACCAGGTTGCGGTCGTATTCGACGTAAATGCCATGGGTCAGGTTGCCCAAAGCATATCCCGGCGTGCGGGACGGATCGAATCTCGGTACGAAATAGGCGGCAATCTTCGGAGCGGAGAGATCGGAGACATCGAATACCTGCACGCCGGCGTTGTAGAAGGCATAGAGAAGGAGGTCTTCCTTCGGCGTTCCGGGTTGGGTGTAATAGCCACTTCGTTTCGGACCGAAACTCCCGCGCCGCTGCACGAAATCCGTGAACGGAGCCTCCGCGGGCGGCACCGGCCTGGGCAGCGTGCCGAGCAGTTCGGGATTGTCGGGATCATTCACGTCGATCATGAAGATGTCCTTGTAGGGCTCCCATCCGTCTTCGTTCAGCGGATAACCGGAGAAGTAGACCACGCCGGTCTTCTCCACCTGCGTCACGTTGATATAGTCGCCTTCCGTGCCCGCGACGCTGGGCGGGAAGTTGAGGTGCCCCAGCGCCTTGATATCGGTCGGGTACGAGATGTCCAGCACGTAGAAACCCAGGCCGCCCATGGCGGCATAGCCGTACCGACCGCCTTCCTCCACCGGTCTGGGCATGAAGATCGACATGCGCGCGCCGAACCAGGAGGTCCGGTTTCCCGCGCGGGGATTGGCCCTGAAGGCGGCCTCGTCGTCCGGATCACCCAGCTTCTGGCCCTGTACGTTGAACTGGCTTAGAAACACGGGATCGGCCGGGTCGGTCATGTCCCAGGCCTGGTAGCCGGCCGAATACAGGTCGCTCGGGTATTCGGTAAGCGCGTATTCCGCGCTGGGCGCCGCGGCGACGAACATATAACGCCCGCCGTAATAGGCCGGGATGTCCCGCACGCCGGAACCCTGTTGCCCGCCGATTGGCGCGTCGGGGTGCTCGTAGTCGGTGGTCCGCTCTGCGAGCAAGGTCCAGTCTTCCGGCAGGGGCCCGTTCATCTGGTATACCTTGAACCCCTTGAGATGATTGGCATTTCGAATGGCCTTCACCTTGTCCGGTTCCGCGCGCTTGTCACTCAGTACGCCGAAGCGCCGGATCTCGAAGGCCTGCACCATGACGTACTTGCCCAGATCCTCGTTCCACTGGATGGACGCGGCGCCGAACATGTCGCCTTCGCCATAGGGATTGACCTCCTCGCCGGGCCCGTCTCCGGTCCACGTGCTGCCCTTCTCGTGCACGACCTTCAGGTCCTTCGGATCGGTGATATCGTATATTTTCAGGGCGCGCCGCACGTACTGGTACATGTACCGGCGGCCGTCGAAGTCCACGATGTTCTGCCAGGTATGAAAGGGTTCGACGGTAATCGGGTAGTAGGCTTCGACGGTCATGTCCTTCGCGTACTCGTTCGTATCCCAGTAGTCCAGCTGGCCTTCGAAGGGTTTGGACTCATGCTGATGGGGCGTGGCCGCGGGGTAGACGAACCGGCCGGTTTCCAGATCCATCCCGTAGCTCGCGGGATCGGGTTCGGGGGGTGTACGATCCTCCGCCAGCGCGTCGGCGCCGAGGACGTAGTCGTCCGTTATGGTGGATTGGAGCGGGGATTCGACTACCGGGGCAGAATCGCCCTCCGCAGAATCGCCCTCAGGTGAAGATCCGCAGCCTGCGGCGATCGCTCCGCCCAGAAGCGCGGCAACAAGGGTCTTCATGGCTTGGCTTCCATGGGTGTGACGAGCCGGCCGATACCCTCGATCTCCATTTCCACCACGTCGCCTGGCTGGAGGTATTCGGGCGGATTACGGGCGCGGCCCACGCCGTCCGGCGTGCCCGTGGCGATCACGTCTCCCGGATAGAGGGTCTGGACGGAGGTCAGATACCGGATCATGTGCGCTTCATCGTAGATCATGTAGCTGGTGTTGCTGTCCTGCTTGATTACGCCGTTGACCCAGGTCTTTATTTCGAGATCGTCATGTTGGATGAACTCCTTGGGCACGATGTAGGGCCCGAATGGGGCGGCGCGGTCGCTGCTCTTGCCATTGAACCAGTTCGGACCGGGGAACATGCGATTGATCGGCTTTAGTCCTGCGCCGCCCCTGCGACTGACGTCGAACACGATACTGTAGCCGAAGACATAGTCGTGGGCGTTCTCCAGGGTCAGGTCCAGGGCCGGTCTGCCGATGATGATGGCCAGTTCGACCTCCCAGTCAATGTTCACGTCCTTTGGCACGTAGTAGGGTTCGCCCGGATCGATGATGGTGGATCTTGGCGACTTGGCGAAGAAATAGGGTTCTTCGGCGTCCACGTCCACTTCAACGGCGGTGAAACCCGCGCCTCCGATGGCCGATTCCTCCATCTCGTCCGCGTGGGCCCGGTAGTTTGCCGCGGCCGCCAGCAGGTTGTAGGGATACTTGATCGGCGCCTTGAAGGAAACGTCCTCCGGATCGAATACGAAGGGCAGGTCCGGGTTCGACAGGCGGTTATCCGCTCCCATGTAGTTCGCGATCTTGTACATGCGGTCGGAAACGGCGTCGTACTGCTCGATCAGCGCACGCATTTCCTTCGGAATGGATACCACGGGCATTCCAAGCTGCCGGGTGACATAAGCATTCGCCTCTTGCAGGTCCATCAGCCTTACCTGGTCCGCTTGGCCTGCCTGGTCCGCCCGGACCGCCATGCCGATGCGGATCGTTCCCGTGGCCTCGAAGGTGGCGAGCTTGAAGGGCGTGTCCGGCTGGTCCGATACCTGGGACCGGGCCGAGCCGGGTGTAGTCAGCCACAGCGCGACGCCTACGAACAGGACGACGGCCGGCAGAAATCGTATCCGGTACGACATGGTAGCATCCTCCTAGATGACCGGTTGATCAGGGCGCGTCCGTATCTTCGGGACGAGACTGTGCGCCAGATCGCGATATTATGGATTCGGCGACCTGCCGGAGCATCCGGCCGGTAAGTCGCGAGGTAACGGGGTACGGAAGCGAACAGGTAGGATGGATATGCTGAATTTCTGTTGTCTGAGAAATCGGATCGGGGCGGGGAGATTTGAACTCCCGACCTCCTGCTCCCGAAGCAGGCGCGCTGACCGGGCTGCGCTACGCCCCGATATATGACCGATCAAGGGGCAAGGGCCCGGTGGGCCGCCTTGCCGGAATCGGGGCGACTGGATTTGAACCAGCGACCACCAGCCCCCCATGCTGGTGCGCTACCTGACTGCGCTACGCCCCGAAAACTTCGGCGTATAATGTATGCTGAGGAGGGGCTTCGGGCAAGGGTTATTTTGGCGACTGACGCATGGTTCGGCACGATCCCATGCGGCTGCGAGCCTGGTCGACGAACCACTGATGGTCGGCGCGAATCAGGGATTCGTCCCGTTGCTCCGTGGCGAGAAAGTCGAGTTTATTTACCATGCGAAACGCCGTGTAGACATCCCACCAGGGAAGGCATCCGGCGTCCACGGGATTCAGGGATTCGTAGTGGCGGGTGAATAGATCCATGATTTCGGCGCCGAAGAGCATCAGGATCTCGAACCGGGCGTTCGATACGTCGAAGAGCGGGTCGCCGCGCCGGGTGTCCTCCCAGTCGATGACCGCCGTGAGGCGTCCATCCTGCCAGAGGGTGTTCCCCGGCCAGTAGTCGCCGTGCAGGACGACCGGCGTATTGTTGCGGGGGAGCGGCCAGCGTAGCGCGAGCAGCGCGAGCAGCGCGAGCAGCCGCCGCTCATCGGCCGTAGTATCGCCCGTGCCTCCGTGCTTTCCCAGGGCGTCGGCGCAGTCATCCTCCACCCGCAGCAGAAAGGAAAGATCCCGGCCGGCCGTATCCATCCGGTGTATCCTGGCCAGTTCGCGGGCTAACTGCGTCACGTATGCCGCCGGGTCTGCAGGCTTCAGATCTGTCTTGCCTTCCGCATATTCCAGCACCAGGGAAGGCGTGGAAAAAAGGGGATCCGTCGTGTCCAGGTAGACCGGGGCGGGCGTGGCCAGCCCCGCGGCGCGGGTCAGTTGAAGCACGCGGAACTCATCCGCGGCCACGTTCGGGTTCTGCTGGAGGTCCACCTCGCCGTGCAACCGGTGAATGAGCTTTCTCGACGTACCGTCTCCGGCTTCGATTTCCAGGACGGTCACATTGGCCGAGTAGCCGCCGGGCAGGCTGCGATGGTGCTTCAGCCTGGCGTGCGGATCGAATCGATGGACGAGCTTTTCAAATCGGGTATAATCGTCGACCGCTTCCATGGGCGTTCCCTATTCCCCGGGGTAGTCTATGGCCCATTTACCCTCGAGGTTCCCGCTTCCGCCCGCCTTGCTCCAGAGGGCGGTCACCTCTTCCGGAGCGTGGTGATCCGCCAGGTGAGCCAGAAACAGGTTGTGCAGGTCATCCAGGACAGCCTCGTTGCCGGTTGCGATGTTCTGCTGGGCCAGACGGTCCTTCTGCAGGTCATAGAGCTCAGGCCTTCCATCTGCTCCGGCGGGTGCGTAGCCCCAACGGTCCGTAACGAGGAAGGGCGTCGTGGCGCGCCGGGGCAGGCCGCCCGACGGTTCCGCGATATTGCAGGCGCTGACCGCATACTCGCGATGGGTAGTCCGGCCTTCCAGCACGGCCTCGGCGCAGGAGATCCCGTCGAAGGGTTTCGGCGGATCGACCGATACGCCGGCCAGGTCGCAGAGACTCGGGAAAAGGTCGATCGTCTGCGTAATCAGGGGGAGTTGCGCCCCGCGAGGCACCGAACCGCCGGCGAGCATCAGCATGACGTGGCCGATCTCCGGGTAGATGGGCCAGAACCTCCCGTCGTCCTCTTCGATGTTGGACTTGCCGGTCCGGTCGTGTTCGCCGATGGACATGCCGTGGTCCGACATGACGGTCACGATGGTATCGTCCCAGAGACCCAGGTCGTCGATCTTCTGCAGGACCTGGCCGATATGGCGGTCCACCAGTTCCGTCTCCGCCGCGTAATGAGCCCACAGGTTATGCAGTTCCTCCTGCGTGTAGGCCGACGACGGTCCGTAGTTCGGGTGCAGCATGGGCGGCCCCGTGTAATCGGGGTCGTAACGCCGCACCATGTATTCCGGCGGGTCCCAGGGTTCGTGGGGATCGAAGAAGTCCACCCACAGGAAGAACGGGGAGGACTCGGCGTTTTCTTCGAGCCAGCGAACGGCGGTCTGCGCGGTCCGGGCGGAGAAGACGTCGGATTCGTAACGATAATAGTGGTTGATCCAGCGGTGCTGGTTGACGAGTGTATGGCCCCGATAGCGCGGGTGCACGCGGGTTTTGTCGTCCTGGACGACGAGTTCTACGGGGTCGTTGAGGTGGAGCAGCGGCCTGTCGCCCTCCTGGCCCCGGTTCTGGTACGCCGCGTCAAAGCCGTCGGTGAAGCGGGCCTTGAACAGGTGGGGACAGTCGCAGATCAACTGCGTGGCGTAACCCTGTTCGCCGAGCATCCTGCCCGCATGGTTGAGTCCACTCAAATCGATGGGTTGCCAGCCGTAATGGGGCCAACCGGTGACCCCCGTCGCGAAATCGGTGCGATGGGGGATCGTGGGGAAACTGCCCATGTGGGCCTTTGTGATCTCCGTCGCCCGTTCCGCGGCGAAACGGTCCAGCTCGGGCGTTCGCACGGGCCGCTCCGCACGGTTTCCCAGGTTGTCGTGACGGAAGGTGTCCGTTATGAGTACGACGATGTTCTTCGGCATCACAGTCCTTTCATGAATGGGATGGCGATCTACGCGTTCAGCCGTCGATCATGCAGTCTTCCAGGTAACGGTCCACCGACGCCTTCAGCGATATCTCACCGCCCATCACCTGGTCTTCGTAGGCGCGGTACCAACCCGGAATCAGGGACCGGGCCTCGCGGAACTCGGCGAGGATGAGTCTTGCGAAATCTCCGCTGTCCTCCAGGTAACCGGATTCGTGAAAGCGCGTGATCGCCCGTTCGCGGTCGTAGTCGAGCCGGATGATCTCCGCCTTCCACGCACCGGCCTCGAACGTCATCTGTGCGTAGGCCGCGCGGGGGTCCCGGTCGAATGGCGCGCCCACCGCGCCCACGTTGACGACCAGGGCATCGTCCACGGTCCGGATCAGAGGCCGGTGCGTGTGACCCGCCACCAGCACCTTCGGCGCCGGAGCGATTTTCTCGCGCAGCGATGCTTCGGTATCATCGGGGAAGATCCCTTTGCGGTCTCCCAGCATGGATGCGTGCACCATGCGGAATTCGTTCCCCGTCTCATCGGTCATGGACCACTGAAAGGGCAGCGCTCCGAGGCATTCGACCAGGCGGTCCGGGTTTTCCGGGCGGTCCTGCCCAGCCTGCCCAGCCTGCCCAGCCTGCCCGCTCTGACCGTCGCGCCCAGCCTGACCGCCCTGACCGGCCAGGCCGGCCAGTTGATCGTACGTCCACTTCGCATGCCTGATGATCTCGACTTCGGGACCGCGATCGGGCAGTTTTCCCCTTCCGTACTTCAGCACGTACCGCTCGTGGTTCCCATGGATCATGCCCCAGTCTTCCGCCATGGCGCGGGTCATTACGCGTTCGGTACACGCACGGGGATTCGGTCCCCGGTTGATGATATCGCCCGCGCAGAGGATCCTGTCGGGACGCCAGCGGTCGATATGGTCCAGGACGGTTTCCAGCGCGTCCAGGTTGCTGTGCACGTCGGCGAAAACGGCGATCTTCATGGTGATCAGGGCTGTCCGGGCTGTCCGGATCGACCAGACTGTCCAGACTGTCCAGGCTGACCTGATTGACCTGGCTGCCCAGACCGATCAGGCCGACCAAGTCGAACGGAAGGCTCGGCAGCCAGGAACCGGCGCAGCACATTGGACACGATCCTGGAAATGTCGTTGTCGGCATCGTTGTGCAGCAGGCTGCCGCAGAAGGTGATGGATCCCGTGGAAAAAAGCTGGCTGCCTGAGTCCGACTGCTGATACACCATGTCCGCCCGGACCAGTTTCTCAGGCGGTTCTCCGGACCAGGTCGTGATGTGGGTGAGCAGCTCTTCGGGTACGGGAATGAAGGATTCGTGGTGGTTTTCGGAACTTGCGACAATATGGGTGTTTTCGGGTGTGCCCAGCCGGTAGTCCGCCCGGTCGAGTTCGAATCCGGCGGCGCCGTTTCCGCTGAACCCGTAGTCGCCCACGGCCTCGCGCTCCACGCCTTCGAAGATCCACGCGGTCTCCGGGTTAACGCGGGCATCGGGGTCGATGCGATAGTACGAACCGTGGAAATTGCCCTGGGCCGAAAATCCCACGCCTGCGAGCTGCTGCGGGGGACGGTTGTTCCTGCGCCAGAGTCCGCCGTAACCGCCGTCGAAGGCCTGGAAATACTCGCCCGGTTCGGCCGCCCAGGCCCGTATGCCGCCTTCGTTCCGGCGGATTTCGAGCGTCCCGTCGCCCTCCGGGTGGACGGCAATGCGCCAGTAGAACCCGTTCCCCCCCAGGTACATGAAGTGGCCGCCCTTTTCCCGGAACTGCCGCAGGGCGTCGAGCGTGCGCGGCGTATGATATTCCGGATGGGAACCCGTGGTTACGGCGCGATAGCCTTTAATCGCATCGACACCGTCATCATGCAGTTCCTGGTCGGTGACGATGTCGAAGGGGATGCCCTGTTTCTCGAGCCACGCGTAAAGGTGGGTGTCCGCCTGCAGATGCCTTAGCCCCGAGCAGTCTCCTTCCGTGGCGCCGAAAGTGATGTAGCCCGGGCGGAGCGAGAACAGGGGGCGTTTGTGACTGGCATGGCAGATGCCGCTCCCGTCCCGGTGAATGTTGTAGGTGGAAAGCCCGTATTCCGGGTGGACGGCGGGATTCCAGGGATAGGCGTTCCATTCGCCGATCCGCTCGAGCCATGAAGGATGGAAATTCGGACGGGCGTGATTGCCGTATACGGTATAGGTGAAGGTGGACGCAAGGACGCAGAGATCCGCCGTCGGCCTGCCCCGCGGCGCGCAAACGTAGAACGGCATCAAGTCTTCGTGTTCGCCGCACCGAATGCAGGCCGCGTAGAGTCCCGATCGCATGCCGTCCGGGATCTTGAAGGTGAAATCGGTCTCCCAGCCGAAGTCGTAGATGTCGTCGTCGTGGAAGTGGATGGCGCCGTACTGTTCCGGCGCGTGCTTCCAGGACATTTCCTCGCCGGTCCACCTGGAACCGGTCATGGCGCGGGCCGGCATGTTGACCAGGCGGCCGTGCAGTCCCTGCGGCCCAACGTCCACGACCCGTGTCGTACTCGTGTCCCGGGCGAAGTCCCACAGGACCCACGCGCCAGGATGGTTATTGACGTTGTATTCCTGGTTGTCGATTTCTTCCACCGGGACATCGACGAGGGAAGGCGCTTCGATCTTGCCATTGAAATGGCCCTGAACGGGATCGCCGTCCATTCCGCCGATGATGATCCGGGTCAGGTCGTCGATGGGAGCGGGGCCGACGGCCGCAACCGTGAAATTGGACGGCCCCGGTGGTGCGTGGATTGCCCGAAACCCCACACTCACCGTCCCGCTTCCGGCATCGTAGCTCGCCCACGCCCGGTACCATTGCCGGACCTTGACCTGCTCGCTTCGACAGGTAATACGAGTCACCCGGTTCGTCGATGAACGGACGACCGCGGTCAAGGCGCCGCGGTCCAGGCAAAGGCTGAAAACCGGCTGCCGTCCGCTGCCGCCACAACTGACGATGCCCTGGTCCGCTTTCCCGGGGGTCGTGGGCCATATCGTGGCGGTGAGGGTAAGGCCCATGTCCGGGCGGAAACGGCCGTCGAGGGGGATGACGGCGTGAGAGCCCGGGTGGAAGGGCTGGGACCTGGAGGGGAATTCGCCTCCGAAGGGCAGGCCGGCTTCCTCCAGTTGAAGTCCGGGACCGTCGGGATTGGGATCGGCGCAAATCACGCGAACGAGGCTGGCCCGGTAGGGTTCCGCGGCCGTGCTGCTGACCTTGAAGGCGATCTCGTCGCCGGGCCGTCCGGACAGCCGGTCGGTGTAACCCAGCAGGGGAATATCGGCCATCAGTTACCCGGGAGCAGTTCGTCGCCTTCTCGCCGTTCGCGGTATCCGCAGACCATGAGGCCCGGCCGTCCGAAGCTCTGACCGTATTCCTGCCGGTTGTCCGGATTCCGGTAGCCCATGCGCACGAGCCTGCGGGGCCGTTTCGTCTGGTTGATGTAGGAGCCGTGCACGGTGTCGATGCAGAAGAGGACCACGTCGCCGGCCCGGGCCGGAACCGACACCGTGTCTTCCAGCTTGTACTCGTCTGTCGGAAGATGCGGCGCGCACGGACCTTCTTCCGATTCGGTGATGTGCTGCAGATGGCCGGATTTGTGGGACCCCGCCAGGAAGCGGATCTCGCCGTTTTCATGGCAGGTGTCGTCCAGGTGCACGAGGACGTCGATGTACCGGCTGTCGTGATGGCCGTAAAAGGGGTTGTCCTGGTGCAAGGGAAATGGATGTCCGGTCTGGGGCGGCTTGATGTGCAGCGTGGTGTGGTGCAGTTCCACGTTCGGTCCCAGTAGTTGCGACAGGGCCTCCACCAGCCGCGGATTGGCGACTGCCCGCGACCAGGCCTGGGAATAGAAGTGCAGGTCGTGCATGGCCGTAAGTCTGGATTTGGCCTCGGTTTCGGGATCCATGTAGGCTAGCCGCCAGGGACCGTTCCAGCCGGGGCTCGTGAACGCCCAGTCCTCTACGAGCCGGTCCATCTGATCCGACAATTCGGCCGTCTCTTCCGGCGTGAATACCTCCGGGATGTGGAGAAACCCGTTTTCCTGGTAGAACGCGATCTGATCGTCGTTCAGCACGGTTTGTTCCATGACCATGGTCATGTCGGATGCTCCTTGTGTCGGTTGTCGCGTGCGGGAAGTTGAGGCCATCACAATGTAGTCATTTTGAATCCTGCAGGCAATCCTATTTGAAGCGATCGTCCTGTATTGAAACGATCTACCTGTACACTTCGGCCAGGAGTTCGTAGGACCGCAGCCGGGCTTCGAAATCGTGGGTGATGGTTACGGCCATGACCTCTTCGGTTCCGAACTGGCCGGCAAGCCGGTCGATGGTGTCCCGGACCTGGTCGGGACTGCCCACGGCCGCCAGGCGGAACTTGTCGTCCAGAAAGGCTTTCTCGGCATCACTGAACCGGTGCTTTTCGGCCTCCTCCACGGTAGGCACGACGTTGCTGGGCTTGCCCGAAGCGAAGCGGGCGAAGAGCAGGTCGCGGCTGAGTGCGAGGCGTTTGGCCTCCGCCTCGGTGCCGGCGCAGATGACGTTGATCGCGATGCAGGCCTCGGGCTGCGGCGACTGGGCGGAGGGCTCGAAATAGTGCCGGTAGAATTCGAGGATGCGCGGGTCGATGTTGCTGTTGATGAACAGGGCGAAATTGTAGGGCAGTCCGAGCCGGGCGGCGAGCATCGCGCTTTCCGGACTGGACCCGAGCATCCATACGGGGGGTGGAGACTGGATAGGCGGCGTGACCCGAGGCTCGAAATCCCTGTTCTGCAGGATCTCCACCAACTGGGCGACGAGTTCGGGGAACGCCTCGAACCGGGGACCCGCGCCCGGGGCCAGCATACGGGCGGTCTTCATGTCGCCGCCAGGTGCTCGTCCGACCCCCAGGTCGACCCGGTCCGGATAGAGATTCGTGAGCACGGCAAAGCTCTCGGCGACTTTGAAGGGACTGTAATAGGGAAGCATAACTCCGCCGGACCCGATGCGCATCTCTACCGTGGCGGCTCCTATGGCCGCCAGGAGCACCTCTGGGGAACTGCCGGCCAGGCAGTGGGCGTTGTGGTGCTCGGACACCCAGAAACGCCGGTAGCCCAGTCGTTCGGCCGCCCCGGCCAGGGTGAGGGTCTCCTGGAAGGCCTGCACGGCCGTTACGCCTTCACGAATGGGTGACTGGTCGAGTATGGATAGATTCATGATGACTTGACTGCTCCTTTGCGAGTCGCTCTTCTACCAGCCGTCCACGATGTGTCCGGCGCCCGGGAACCAGGCAACGTCAACCAGGAAGGTGAGGAATACACCCAGGGCGTAGCCGGCGAGTATGCCGATAAACAGCGGCTGGCCTTTGCGATAGAGCGCTACGCCACCGAGGCGAAGGACCGCCGTCTTGACGATCCAGACGATCAGGATAGAGAGAAAGGCCATATCCGCCGCGTAGGTGGTGACGATCCCGAACCCCACGGGATGAAGGGGCCAGAAGTGAAGCCGGTGATGGGCCCAGATAAGAAACGCCGAGATCAAAACGCCGCTCAAAACCATGGTCAACTGGGATTGCGTCATGGCCTGCGGATTCGTAAGAAAAGTTTCCAACTGCGCCCAGTAACCTTTCGCCCCTGATTCGAAACCGCCGGCCTTGAGGTGGGCCGCCCCCATATCATACCCCAGGTAAAGCGTGTACACCACGGCCGTCATGAAACCGATGGCCAGCGAAAGCGCGATGGCGCCGAACACCCCCTTGCCCACGCCTCCCACGACGTCGCCCACCTTGGCGGCATGGGCCATGGAACACATGCCGAGCGTCCGCCAGTTCCTGGTGAAAGTCTGGCACAGCCACATCCCCGCGATCGTCCGTGCGTTGATGTGCTCCGATCCAACAAACCTGAAGGTGATTTCGTTGGCGCTGTTGTAAGGCAGGTCCAGGGACGCCAGGCCGGTCTCCGCCACCACGCGGGTTACGCCCATGTACAGGATCAGCAGCACGAACATCATGAGTGCTACGACCCATAGCGTCATGCCGATGCTCCACAAGAGGAAAACCATGTAAATCGAACCGCCAGCGAAAGATAACACGGCCGTACGGTACGAAAAAAACTCCCGCGAATCATCGATTTCAGGTGCCCTTCCCAAGGCTTTCCGGATCACGTCGCGGATATGCCTTCGCGCCATCCACAGCCCGAACAGTACGAAGACGAAAAACCCGGACAGGTGCTGGAAGTGCATCATTTCCTGCGGACCCGGCACGCCGACGCGGGTCATCACCCCTTGCTGCACGATGCGGATGAGGTAGAACAGCCAGACGCTGAGCAGCACTTCCACCCTCGTGAAGTAGGCCACCCCGATCAGCAGGAAGTTCAGGCGGATCTGGATGGGATGGAACGCTTCGTACAGGGTGAGGGGAAAGGCGTGTCCCGCGCCGAGAGGGATGGCGGGCATGAGGTCGAAGAAGCTGAACATGTTCCATATCATGATGAACAACGTTATGCCGAATCCCCACCAGAAAAGACGCACACGGGCAATCCTGGGGAATAACGCCCTATCCTCCGCACCGTCGACAAGTGCCAGGGGCACCTGGGCCAGGGGGAAGGCCAGCCGCTCGTGTTCGACCCACTGCTTCCGGAGAATGACCATGATCGAGGCGCCGACCATGAACAGGGCGATGTAGAACGTCACCCACCAGAACATGGGTACGAACCAGATCTGCCAGCGTATGTTTCTCGTGGAATACACGCCCTCGTAGAACTGGTTCAACCCGCCCAGGTGGTCCCGGACCACCAGCCAGGACGGCAGATAGTCCAGGAACAGGTCCGCCCACCGGTTTTCGGGCGTGGCGTGATAGAACGGACCGCTGATGATCGATACCGCGTAATTGCTGAAGGCCCAGCCGGGTATGACGGAAGCCGTGAAGACCAGGAAGAAGATCACGATGAGTTCCCGGCTGGTGAAAGGACGGCTGAAGCCAGAAACTTTCAGACAGGGATTTACCAGGAGGACCAGCAGGAGGAAGGGCAGCAGTGCCGCCACCGGCAGATGGGTGACCGTGATGAATGAGCCGCGCGTAACGAACTCGGAGGAGATCGACCAGATGGTCAACAGAACGGTGAAGACGCATCCGGTAACCACGGCCCGTAGGGTGAGGCCGGCGGAAACGGGCCGCGCTGCGGGAGAGGCCGGGGACATTTCCCGGTCGGAATGTGGCAAAGTGACTGTGGACATGATAGCAGGGGGATATGCGGGGCGGACTGTGAACTATGCCTACTGTTAAACCGGTCCGTTCCGATTCACGCGTTCACGACGCATTCACGCGCCTTTCAACGTAATCGCGCGCCTTTCCTCGTTACTACGCGCTTTCCACGCACGCCCGGAGCTTTGCCAGTCCTTTTTGTGCCGTGGCCACCGGCCCTTCGGCCCAGTAGGCGGGATTGAACAGCTCGAGCGACAGCATGCCCCGGTATTTCTGCCGTACCAGGCTGGCGACGATCTCGTCCCAGGGCGCTTCGCCGTCTCCGGGATAGACCCGGTGCTCGTCTTCGATGTCCGCGCGGGTCGGGTCGGCGGGATAGTCGTTCACGTGGACCAGCCCCAGGCGGCCGGGATCGAGGTAGTCCATCCCGCGCTGGTGCCCGCTTCCCTTGTACATGTGAAAGATGTCGGTCAGCAGCCTGGCGTCACGCACCCCGCTTTCGGCGGCCACGAGCAGGGCTTCTCCGACCGTTCCCAGCGTCCGGGACACCCCCCAGAACTCCAGCAGGGGTTTTGGTGAGTAGTCTGAAACCGCCTCTGTCAGTTGGGCGAATCTCCGGGCGACGGAAAAAAGGTTTACTTCCCGATCGTGGATCCCCTTCGGGGCAGTGGCTACGAAAGGGCATTCTAAATTCTGCGCCATTTCGAAGCACCGTCTCGCCTCTTCCAATCCCCGGGCATGCCGGTCTTCTTCGGGTACCGCCCACTCGAAGAACGCGATCAGGTTCACGATCCGGATGCCCCGACCGGCGGCGTGGTCCCGCAGTTTCGACAGCGAACCACCCCCTTCGACCCAGGTATCGATTTCCTCCACCCAGGGTTCGATCCCGTCATATCCGGCGTCGGCCGCGATATCCACGTGTTCCAGTACGGAAACGCCGGGCGATCGGATCGTGCTCGTATTGAGGCAGTAGTCAAAGCGTCCCATCGTATGCTTCCCTCCGATAGACCGTCGTCTCAACCGATTCGGGTCGGGCACGGACGGTGCAACGGCAATGTCCAGTTACTATGTCCTGTTACGTAGTTCAGGCTTCGAATCAATTTAGTGCGCGCTACAAAAAAAAGTACCGTTTTAACCGTCTTCGTCTATATTGTAAACCGTATCCTGCTCCAGTGACATCCGGAACGAATGTGAGGTACGTTTCGCGCTTTCCGAGGTTTGTTCTTCTCCTTTGTTTCCTGCTGATTTCCAAGGTGGCTGCCGGTCAGGTGACCGAAACGGATGTCATCGGTTCCGCCGTGACCCTCCAGGGTACTCCGGAGCGAATCATATCGCTCATACCGAGCAACACGGAACTGCTTTTCGCCGTGGGCGCGGGAAGCTCGGTCGTGGGGGTCACGAACTACTGCGATTATCCGCCGGAAGCCAGGAAAATCGAGAAGATCGGCGACGTCACGACAATGAGTCTCGAGAAAATCGTGGCGCTCGATCCTGATCTCGTACTGGCCTCAAAGGGAAACGCCAAGGAACTGGTATACAGCCTGAAAGCACTGGATGTTCCGGTGTTCGTCCTCGACCCTCAGTCGATCGAGGACGTGCTCGATGCGATCGGCACGGTGGGCAGGCTTGTCGGGCGTGAGGAAGCGGCACGCGAGCTTACCGAAGGGTACCGCCAGCGGCTGGCCGCGGTGGCGGAGCGGATCGACGGCCTGACCGAAAGCGAGCGTCCCACGATTTTCGTCGGCAGCCCCTTCCGGGACGAGAACTGGACCCCCGGTCCTGAAACATTCACCTCGGCGGTGATTCAACGGGCCGGCGGGCGGAACGTGGCCGACGACCTGGCATCGGGTACGTGGGCGGTGTACAACCTGGAAAACATCGTGTCCAAGGATCCCCAGGTCCTCCTTTCCACGCTGGGTGAAGGACAGGACGCGGAGGAAGTCCGGGCGAGCTATCTGGAACGGGCGAAGTCGATGAAAGGCTGGCAGGGCCTTGACGCCGTGCGCAATGAACGCATCGTCCTGATCCCCGAGAACTGGCTGCTTCGTCCCGCACCCAGGCTTTTCCTCGCGATCGAAACCCTGGCGGCCGCCTTGCATCCGAACCGATTCTGATTTCCCTGGCTGATCCCTGACTGAAGATTTAGAACGAAACGGAAATCAACCGCACCTCTTCCATGCCGCTGATCAACAGGATTCCTACCGAACTGACCCGTCTGATCCGGTCCGGCCTGCCTACAGGCGAGGACCATGGCGATCTCCTTTTCGCCTGCAAGACCGATCTGGCGCCGGACGGCCGCATTGAAGAAGCGATGCTGGTCGTGACCCGGCGGCACCTGGTGGCGGCAACCCGGACCGACGGGGCGTGGTCGCAGACCCACACCCTGTCCCTGGCGAAGATCGACGGCCTGACCGTGGAGCCCCTGGTCGGCGCGAGCGCGCTCGTGGCCGAGGTGGACGGGAAAAGCATCCGGCTGCTCCGTTACACCCACGCCGTGGCCCAGGACATGACCGACGCCGTCGAATCCCTGTTGCACCTGATCGGCCCCGATGGCAGCACGGATCACACGGAGCCCGTTGCCGAGGAACCAGTCCCGGACTGGTCGAGCCGCGAGGCCCATCTGCGCACGTTCGGGCGCCTGTGGTCTTTCTGCCTGCCCCACTGGCGCAAGCTGGTCATCGCCATGGTGGTCACGGTTGCCGCGTCGGCCATCGATCTGCTGCCCCCGTACCTGACCATGATCCTCGTCGACCAGGTCCTGGTGGACCAGAGCATGTACATGTGGCTTCCGTTGATCGTCGCGCTCCTGGCCGTTTCCCGGATCGTGCATACCGGGGTGACCATCATAAGCGGTAGAATGCTGGCCGTACTGGGCGACCGCCTGGCCTACGACGCGCGGTCCGAACTGCTGAACGTGCTGCAACTCCTGCCCCTCAAGTACTATGACATGCAGCAGACGGGCGGTCTCATGGCCCGCATCGCCCGGGACGCCAAGTCGATCCACTACTTCTGGATCGATTTCGCGCCGCAGGTGGTTCAGCAAGGGCTGCTCGTGATCGGCATGACCGCGGTGCTGTTCTACCTCAACTGGGAACTGGCGCTTCTCGTGCTGATCCCCATTCCCGCCATCATCTTCGCCTCGGTCCATATCAAGCGGTACCTGATGTGGTTCTACGGGAGGTCGTGGGACAGCTGGGCGACCTTCTTCGAGCGGGTGAACGACGCGCTGGCCGGCATCAGGGTCGTGAAGATCTTTGCCCAGGAGAAACGTCAGAGCCGGGACATGCAGATCGAGAACGAGAAGGTGTTCACGGCCGAACGCAACATCCATGTCCGTTCGCGCACGGTCCGCCCGCTGCTCGCTTTCCTCGTGTCCGTGGGCGGACTGCTCGTATTGTGGTACGGCGGCCTCTTGGTGCAGTCGAACGCTATGACGACCGGCATGCTGGTGGCCTTCCTCCTCTACCTGGCCATGTTCTACAGTCCCGTGCAGCAACTGACCGGCATGGCCGACTGGATCCCGGAGATGATGACGGCCATCACCCGGACCTTCGAAGTCATCGACAGTCCCATCGAAGAATACACGCCGGCCGGCATCGTCGACGTACCCCGTTTCGAGGGACGCCTGGAGTTGCAGGACGTCAATTTCGGCTACGTGGCGCACCAGCCGGTGCTTAAGGGGATCAACCTGCACGTCGAACCGGGCGAGATGATCGGCCTCGTGGGGCACTCGGGCGCCGGGAAGTCCACCCTGATCAAGCTGATGTGCCGTTTCTACGACGTCGACGGCGGGCGGATCCTGATCGATGGAACCGATGTACGCAGGATGGACCTGACGCAACTGCGCAGTCAGATCGGTTACGTGGAGCAGGATCCCTTCCTGTTCTCCGGTTCCGTGGCCGACAATATCCGCTTCGGCAATCAGGAAGCGTCTCGGAAGGAAATCATCGAGGCCGCCATCAACGCGAACGCCCACGAGTTCATCGTCAAGCTGCCCGACGGCTACGATACGCCCGTCGGGGAACGGGGCGGCCGGCTTTCCGGCGGGGAGCGCCAGCGGGTCGCGATCGCCCGGGCCATCCTGCACGACCCGAGGATCCTGATTCTCGACGAACCCACGTCGGCCCTCGACCTGGAAACGGAGAAGAAGATCCAGGAAGCCCTGGGACGGCTCATGGAGGGCCGCACGACGCTCGCCATCGCCCATCGCCTGTCCACCCTCAGAGACGCCGACCGTCTGCTCGTCCTCAAGAACGGTGAGCCGGTGGAACTGGGCACCCACGAGGAACTGCTGGACCGGCAGGGCGAGTATTACCGCCTGGTTCAGCTGCACACCAACGTCTCCAGCATCGTGGGCGTGGAGGGTTAATTAATGTCCTTTCTCGATCCGGTCGCCGTTCACCTCGAGCGGCGGGACGACCAGCCGCCCACCCTGTCCATCGCAGGCGACCTGTTCTTCGGCGTAAAGATACGACAGGCCTTTCCGCTATCTCATGAAAGCCGGTACATCACCTTCTTCGACCAGGATGACGAATACCTGGGCATCCTGACCGGCCCGGAGGCCTGCGACGAGGACACCGGTCGCATCATCCGGGACGAGATCGAATGGCGCTATTTCCGCCCGATGATAACGCGCATCGTGGAAATGGAAGGACGGGGAGGGACGTCGCTATTTTCCGTGGAGACGGACCGTGGTGACGTAAAAATCCCCATGCGGGACCTGAGGGAAGGCATGGTGGAACTGGCGCCCGGCCGCATCCTGATCACGGACGAAAACGGCAACCGGTACGAGATCCCCGACCTCGACCGGCTGGACCGGCGCAGCCGACGCCTGATTCGGCGCCTGATTTGACGACGCTTAACCCCGCCTGATCTGTCGCTTATCCGGCGCTAAATTTAACACCAGGTCCGCTGGCTGAATTAAAGCCAGTCCGCCGGCCGATCTGACGCCGGCCTTCCCGCTAGTTCAACAGTATCGGCGCGATTTTCGCATAGGCCGTTCTGAACCCCAGCACGGCCAGGTAGATTCCCACGCCCAGCAGGACGATCAGGATCGTGCCGATGGCGACCAAGAGCGGTTTGCTTGCGGCGAACCGGACCTTGAGCTGCTCTACTTTGGCATAGATGTCCGGATACTTCTTCTCCAGGCGGGCCAACATGCGCTGGGCGAAGGCGTAGCGCGTGGACAGGATCGTCAGCCCGATGACGATGAACAGCACGCCCTGCAGCAGCGGCAGGAACAGGCCCAGTACCCCGATGACGAGAAAGGTCCATCCGAATACGTCCTGGGCTATGCGTAGAAGTGGTTTGCGCGTTATCTGATCAATTCCAATCGTTTATCGGTAGATCCGGTCCGGTAACGGTACATCCAGTCTGCCGGCGGTAGATTCAGTCTGCCAACGGTACGTCCAGTCACATGCAGATCATTCCAGAAACGCAAGGGCTTCACGCATTTCGTCCAGGTCCTTGGCGTCACCCTGGCGTTCCGCCACGACGATCCCCTGCTCGTAACATCTGCGGGCTTCATCTTCGCGGTCCAGTTGTTCGTAAACCCGGCCGGCCTGGTGATAGCCCGCAGTGTAGTCCGGAGATGCCGCCATGAGTCGTTCCAGAATACCCGCCGCTTCTTCGAGCCGGTTCGAACTCACGTATTCCAGCGCGATTGCGTACTGGATGAAAGGATCGCCGGGGTCCTTGCTGGCAAGCAGCTCAAGCTGTTCGAGGCGCGAGTTCATGCCGCGCATCCTCCACGAATCGGTGTATCGACATTGTATCTACTGCGTATAGCCTATATCAGCGAACGGGACTGACAACCGTCCACGTTGATGCAGGCGCCGGTCACCCAGCTCGCCCGGTCGGATGACAGGAAGACCACCACGTCCGCGATCTCTTCGGGCCTGCCGAAGCGGCCGGCCGGAAGCTCCTGCTCTATGAACTTGCCGATGCCCTCCGGGTCGGCGTCCAGCCGCTTCTGCCAGTTGCCACCCGGGAATATGATCGAGCCCGGCGCCACCGTGTTCACGCGGATGCCGATCTTGGCCACTTCCTTGGCAAGTGTTTTGCCCATGGAGATCTCGGCGGCCTTCGTGGCGTTGTAGGTGGCCGGGCCGCCCGCTTCGCGTCCGAAAATCGAGGAGATCGTGATGATCGACCCGCTTTCCTGAGCGCGCATCGTCGGGAGCACGGCCCGCGTCGCCCGGACCGCCGCGAACATGTTCAGGTTGAACACGTGGAGCCATTCGTCATCCGATACGTCGTCGAAGGGATTCCAGACGCTTCCGCCTACGTTATTGACCAGGATGTCGATGTGCCCCCACCGCTCCAGCGTGGCCTCCACGACCCGGTCGATGCCTTCGGCCGTGGTCAGGTCTCCCGCCGTCGCCAGTGTCTCGACACCCTTCTGTGCGACTTCCTTCTCGGTTTCGAGCAATCGCTCTTCCCCCCGGGCGCTCAGGCTGACGTGACAACCCTCCTCCGCCAGACCCAGGGCGATCGATCGTCCGATGCCCCGGCTTGAGCCCGTAACCAGCGCGACTTTGTCTTTCAATCCCAGGTCCATTTCAATCCCTTTCGTTGGTGATCTTCATACCGTTGCCGGCGGCGTTTCCCTAGTCGACCGGTTTAAACAGTATCTTCATGCCTTCTTTGTTCAACAGCCGGTGGAACGCGTTCTCCCACTCGGTTAAAGGAACCACGTCGGAGACGATCGGTTCCAGCTCGATCCTGCGTTGATCCAGCATCACCATGGTGCGGTCCCAGGCATCGAGGGATCCGGCGAAGGAGGTCCGTATATCGATTTCCTTCAATTCCGCCGGGAAGAAGTCCACCTCGAAAGGACCGCCGTGCAGGCCGATCTGCATGATGGTGCCCTGCTTCCGCACGAGTTCGATGGCCGAACGGGTGGCCGCAGCCGACCCTGAACATTCGTACACCACGTCGGCGCCGTAGCCCTGTGTCCGGTCCCGGACGAGATCGAGCAGGTCGACTTCTTCGATGTCGACGGTCTCGTCGGCCCACCGCGCGCCGAGTTCAAGCCGCTCGGTATCCTCTGAGGTGCCGGTCAGGATGACGTAGGCGCCTTCCGCCTTCGCCACCTGCGCCGTCAACAGGCCGATGGGACCGGGGCCCGTCACCACGGCCACGTCGCCGGCGGTCACGGACGTGCGTATGGAGACGGCCTTCACACAGCAGCACAGAGGCTCGCTCAACGCGCCGATGGTGAGATCAAGGTGCTGCGGAATCCTCCGCAGGGCCCAGGTGGGCATGACCACATACTTCGTAAATACACCGTGCACCCCGCTGCCGATGGACAGGCGGCTGTCGCACAGGCTGTGCTGGCCTGCTACACAGTACCTGCACACCCCACAGACGACGGTGGTCGGAATGCCGGTCACGGCGTCGCCCGGCCGGTATTCTTCCGTATCGGCCACCTCGTCCACGATGCCGGAGAATTCGTGGCCCATGATCACAGGCGGTTTGTAGGGGTACTCGTCCTTATAGATGTGGATGTCCGTGCCGCAGATGCCCGCGGCCCGGATCTCCACACGGACCTCCCCGGAATCGGGCTCGGGAACCGGCATGTCCCGGACTTCCATGTTGACCGGTCCATGGTCGTATTTTACCAGGCCTTTCATCCTCGAATCCCCGCTCCGTGTACAGGGTTTCTACCGCTCGATGTACTGCCGAATAGGCGGTCAGAATATATGCCGGAGTGTAGGATATGACAAGATCATTCACCGACGGGATATCCGCATTAAGGCGTTGACACCCGGCCGGCGCGTTCATATGTTGAGCACGGACCGGAACTACACTCCAGCCCCCGTAGCTCAGTGGATAGAGCAACGGTTTCCTAAACCGTTGGTCGGGTGTTCGACTCACCCCGGGGGTATTCCCGGTCTTATGCCCGTCTCTCATGTATCCCCCGCTTCCCCGCGCACATCCGCAGGAGGGTCTTCATGTCCGATCTGTCCCGGTACATTCAGGAAACGACGCTTATCGACACCCACGAGCATCTCCGGTTCGAGGACGATTGGGTCGCCAACGGTCCGGACGTGCTGCAGGACCTCTTCGAGAACTACGTCCCGGCCGATCTCGTGGTCGCCGGCGCTTCGCAGGAAGATGTCAATGCCCTGCTGGATCCCGGCAGGGGCGGCGTGGCGGCACGTTTCGAGCCGGTCCGGCCGGCCTGGGAAGCCGTGAAGCACACGGGATACGGCGAAGCGGTGCGCATCCTGGCGGAAGACGTGTACGGGATGACCGAGATCACGGTCGACGGCCTGGCGGCGGCGCAGGCCGAGAACGACAGACTGCGGGGCCCCGGTCAGCGCCTGGCGCTCCTGCGGGACCGCGCGGGCCTGGATCACGTGCAGATCGACAACTTCGTCTGGGCGTGCGATCCGGATGTCTCAGGACCGGGTTTCTTCCTCTACGATCTCTCGTGGGTGGGATTCTGCAACGGTGAGGTGCCCGTGGAGAAAATCGCGGAGGAAACGGGTATTACGGTGAACAGTCTCGGCAGCCTGCGCGAAGCTATGGCCGCGATTTTCGCGAAATACGGTCCCCACGCCATCGCCGTCAAGGCGCAACACGCCTATTCCAGGACGCTTCGGTGGGAAGCGCGCAGCGACGAGGAGGCGGCAAGGGCCCTGGAGATCGTCCTGAGCAATCCCGATGGCGCGCCGGAGGAAGCCGCGCTGTGCCTGGGCGACTGGGGCTGGGCGAGGGGCGTGGAACTGTCCATCGAACACAACCTGCCGTTCAAGATCCACACCGGTTACTACGCGGGCCACAGCCGGATGCCGGTGGACCGGATCAAGAGCGGCAATCTTTGCGGACTGCTGGCCCGCTACCTCGACGCCCGGTTCGTGCTGATGCACATCGCCTACCCCTACAGCCACGAACTGATTGCTCTCGCCAAGCACTATCCCAACGTCTGGGTGGACCTCTGCTGGGCCTGGTCCATCGACCCTTTCAGTTCCTGCGATTTCGTACGCCGCTT
The DNA here is from genome assembly GCA_965207085.1 of bacterium. Classification (GTDB taxonomy): domain Bacteria; phylum JAAXHH01; class JAAXHH01; order JAAXHH01; family JAAXHH01; genus JAAXHH01. Next base: position 3,121,214 of record CBDBLQ010000002.1, read on the forward strand.
CATCCACGCCGTGCCGATCAACAAGCTCTTCGCCTTCGGCGGGGACACCGGCTGGCCCACCAGCGCCTATGCCTACGCCGTGCAGGCGCGGAAGTGGCTGAGCCGCACCCTGGAAGCCGAGGTGAAGGACGGCCTGCTTACCGAAAAAGAGGCGATGGACGTGGCGCTCCGGCTCATGCAGACCAACCAGCGGGAGTGTTTCGATATCAGCGGAACACGCGGACATATCGCGCGGTCCCTGGAATCCGTCGAGGCCTAAAAACGGGTTGCGATCGGGCAGGACGTGCCTTATATTGAGCGCGGTTTTATCAGGCCACGATAGCTCAGTTGGTAGAGCAATTCACTCGTAATGAATAGGTCGCCGGTTCAAGTCCGGCTCGTGGCTTTCAACCCATCCAGCAACGTGTCGATCGTCTGTTCTATGGCGGTCTCCGACTGCAGCGTCTCTACCGGAATCGACACGTGCAACCCCGCCTCGAAACGATTACGCAATTCCACAGCCATGAGGGAATCGACCCCCAGGCTGCGCCAGGTCTGCCCCGGACCGACGTTCTCCGGGTCCACTTCCAGAATCCGGCCGATCGCATCGGTCACGTAATCCTTGATGTAGACGCGGAGTCTGTCCGCGGTCAGCGCACTCAAATCCGTCCACGATAGCGGTGCGATCGACGGTGGTGCAAATTCCGAACGACTATCTGGAGGCAGGAACCGTGCGAGCACGGTTCCTGCCGCGGGTTCCGCTGTAGGAATCACGCCGACGCGGTGGATGTCCCGGCGCAACAACCGGTCGAGCAGCACGCCGGCTTCGTCGGGCGGAATTGATCGCAGGCCCTGCCGACTGAGTCGATCGGCAACGCCTTCGTCGGCCGTCATGCCCGTATCTTCCCAGGGCCCCCAGTTGATCGACGTTACCGGGAGGCCGTCCTGGCGCCTGAGTTCGGCCAGGCCGTCGAGAAAAGCGTTCGCGGCGGCGTAGGACGCCTGACCCGCGGTGCCGACCAGGGAAGAAGCCGAGGAAAACAGGACGAAGAGGTCCAATTCGAGGTCTCGGGTCAACTCGTGCAGCATCCACGCGCCGTTCGTCTTGGGATCGAGTACTTGGCGGAACCTGTTTGCGTCCTGGGTAAGTAGAATGCCGTCGTCCAGCACGCCGGCCGCGTGGAAAACGCCCCTGAGCGGTCCGTGTTCCTCTTCCAAATCTGCCATGAGCCGCTCCATCGCATCCCGGCAGGTCGCGTCGGCGTGAACATACCTGACGTTGCTGGCGGGATCGATTTCCAGCGCCGTTTCCTCGACTCTCCTTCGGCCCGTGACGACCACCTGGCCGGCTCCCCGGTCGAGCAACCAGCCGGTCAGGAAACGGCCGATCCCGCCCGCGCCGCCCGTGACGAGGTAAGTCCCGCCCGGACGTATGACCGGGTCGTCGTCGCCCAGGTTCACCGGAATCGGCGCTCCGTCATCCACGAGTACCAGTTTGCCCGTGTGCCGGGCCTGCGACATGCACCGGAAGGCCTCACGCGCCTGTTCCATCGGAAAGGCCCGATAGGGCAGGGGACGTATCCTGCCATCCCCGGCCATATCGACGATCTCTTGTAGCAAGCCGCCTGCCCGGTCCGGTCGATCCTCGATGAACTGCGCGAGATCGATAGGATGATAGGACCGGTTTTGGTCGAACAAGTTGAGATCGATGGACCCGTGGTTCAGCACATCGGTTTTCCCGATCTCGATGAAACGCCCGTGGGGAGCCAGCACGGACAGAGAAGCCCTCATGGCGGGACCGGAGAGGGTATTGAGCACGATATCCATGCCCTTCCCATCCGTTGTGTCCATGATCTCTTCGGCGAAATCCAGAGATCGGGAATCCATTACATGGGAAATGCCCATCTCCTTCAATAAGGCGCGTTTTTCAGGGGATCCGGCCGTAGCGAATACCTCGGTCACTGCTTGCTGCGCGATTTGAAGGGCGGCCAGTCCCATCCCGCCCGTCGCGCTGTGCACGAGAACGCGGTCGCCGGCGGAAATCCCGCCGCGCACCATGAGCCCCAGGTACGCCGTTAGAAAAGCCACGGGCAGCGTGGCGGCTTCCTCGATGCCCATGTGCTCAGGCTTGCGGACAACCAGTTTGGCCTTCGCGGTCACGTGTCCGGCCATGGTCGCAGGCATCATCCCCATGACCACGTCGCCGATTTTCACGGAGTCCGCCCGGTCACCGCGGGCGACCACCTCACCGACGCATTCCCATCCAAAGGACGGCGCCCGCCGTGATGGTCCCTTCAGCATGCCGAGGGCATTCAGCGCGTCCCGGAAATTCAGTGCGGCGGCCCGCACGCGAATGACCACCTCGTCCGGTCCGGGCTGGGGTACCGGTTTCGTTTCAAAATGGAGGTTATCGATTGAGCCGGGTGAGGACTGTGACAGTACATAACTTGTTTTTGAACAATCAGTTATAGGTACTGTTTTCCCTTCGCTCCGCTCCGGATCGAAGGGAACGAGACGGCGGGTGAAAACACCAGTTTCCCGCAGCGCGACTTCACCGTGGGATGTGTCCGCGCCCACAATTGACGCGAGACGCTCCACATCGACCTCGCCGGTCCCGTCTGGAAGGTCGATCAGCGTACAGTCCAACTCGGGATGTTCGCGCATGGCTACACGCCCGCAGCCCCAGATCGACGCGTGTGCCGGTGATGCCCGGTCGTCTTCAGCCACGGACTGTGCACCCACTGTAATCAGACGCAGGCGGCACGGAAGATCAGGTTTGTCCAGCACTGAACGGATCAGTTCGAAGGACTCCAGGGCGGGGCCGGTATGCTGGTCGTTCTGCCTGCCGGTCTGCCTGCCGGTCTGCCGGCCGGACTGCCCGTTGCCGCCTCCCGTCCAGATTCCAGCCAAACCGATGTAGCTTCCGTTGTCGCGTTCCACTGATCCCAGTTTTTCAGCCAGTACGCCCAGGTTTTTGGCCCATCCACTACCTGATATGTCGATGAATTCGGTCTTCACACCAGGCCGCGACAGGGCATCGGCCAGTTTACCCCCGAATCGACGGTCGTCTGCGAGCACGAACCAGTGAGAGGCCGGACCGGGTTGCGGTTGCTCCTTCCAGCGGTTGTCGGCGACCCACTCCTCGCGGTACAGCCCGCGGGGGTTGTTATCGACGTTGCGACGGCTTCCCCAGCCGCCCGCTCGGAGCAGGGTCACGCCTTTCAGGGCTACTACCGGAAGGTCCTTTTCGTCTAGGAGATACACGTCGGCCAGCAGGTCGCTATCTTTCGAGGTTTCTCGCAGCTTCGCATAGGCAATCAGGGCTTCTTCGCATTCTGGGATTCTTTGCAGCACAACGGTTTCCACACCGACCGGCAGATACGGGCCGTCATCCGGAAGGAGCAGAAGCAGGGCTTGCAGGCTTGCATCCAGGACACCGGGGTGCAGGCGGTAGGGCCCTTGTCCTTCATCTCGGAATGTCAGCGAGGCCACGGCTTCCCGGTCGGAGTAAACGACATCGTCGACGTTGCGGAAGGCAGATCCGTATTCAAACCCCAGTTCAGCGGCACGTTCGTAGAATCGGCGGTTCGTGATCCTTCGGTCGCAACGGGATCTGATGGCGCCCAGGTCGATGTTTTCGGCGCTGCCGGCCACGCGGGGTCTTTCGGTTCGCATGTGCTCCAGCCAGGTCGGAGCCGATTCCTGCGATTCAGGTTTGGACGACAGGGTATACCGGTTCTGCACGCGCACGACCTGGACGAGATGGGCACCGGTTTCGGGAAGTAACAGGGGGTGCAGGAATTCGAGATTGGTGAATGCGGCAGGAATCTCCGCCTCGTCGAGCGTCTCGAAGAGCATTTCGATCTGCCCGGCGAGTGGCATGATGGATCGGTCCAGCACCGTGTGGTCCGCGAGGAGCGGGTGGGATTCCAGGCTGATCGCCCGTTCCCATACCCGGAAGCCGGCGTCGACGGACGATTCAACAGCCCGGCCAATCAACGGGTGCGGGTACCGGCCGGCCGGGCGACCCAGAATGTCCGAGCCGCTTTGGTTGTCCAGGCCACCCGGATGAATCATTCCATCCAGCCAGTATCGTTCCTTCTGCCAGGGATAGGGCGGCAACGGAACACGCGTACGTTGCGGGTCCACCAGGCGCTCCCAGTGGATATCGTGTCCATGTACGTAACATTTTGCCACGGATTCGAGCAGGACATCCCATGCTCCGCGATCGCGCCGCAACGAGGCGAGGGCGTGGCCCGGCCGGTCATGTTGAGCCAGGTTTTCATAGATCGCCGCGGAAAGCACCGGATGGGGTCCGATCTGGATGAATATCGCCTCACCGTCACTCGGGATCTGTTCGAATGTCTGGTCGAAAAGGACGGGACTGCGGATGTTTCGCCACCAGTGGTCCGCGTCGAGTTCCGTTCCGTCTGTCTGCGCGCCCGCGACCGTCGACAAAAGGGGTACGCGGGTTTTCGAGGGGGCCAATCCATTCAGGGACGCCAGGAAATCGTCGCGGATCCCGTCCATTTGCCCGCTGTGATAGGCGATCTCAGTGTGCAGCTTCTGGCAGAATAGTTTTCGATCTTCGATCGTGGCCTGTAACCGATCGATCTCCCGTACCTCCCCCGATATGGTCACGGACACCGGACTGTTGACTGCGGCGATGGACAGGCCGTCGTCATAGGGCTCGACCAGTTTCTCGGCCTCGTCCCGTGACACGCCCACCGCCAGCATCTCACCCCTTCCCTGCATCTCTTTCTGCAGTCTGCTGCGCTGATAGATGATGCGAACGCCTTCTTCCAGTGACAGTGCGCCCGCGACGCAGGCTCCGGCGATTTCCCCGACGCTGTGGCCGACGACGAACTGCGGCTCGATACCCAGGGAACGCCACAGGGCCGCCAGCGCCCACTGCAGCGCCATGTTGGCGGGTTGGGCGATCTCGACGTCGGTCATGCGATCCCCCGTCGTCCCGTTCCCCATCATTTCGAGCAGGGACCTGCCCGAAACCGCCGCGAACAGACGGTCGAATTCGTCCAGCGCTTCTCGGAACGAAGGCATGGAATCGTACAGTGCCTGATCCATCCCGTACCACTGAGGGCCCATGCCGGTGAAGACAAATACGACGGGTGTCGCATGGATTCCGGCGTGTCCGGTTTCGAATCGATCTGGTATACCGCCGCCACAGAACGTCTCAAGGTGCCGAGCGGCTTCCTTCGACTCCTCGGCCACCAGTGCCAGGCGGTGATCGAGATGGGACCTGTGCAGGGCGAGCGCGGCCGCAAGATCATCAAGCGGCGTATCGGTGTGGTTGAGGATCAGGGATGCCGTATCCGATGCCTTTTCCTTCAGCGCGGCGATGCTGCGCGCAGACAGGATCAGAATCCGGTGGGTACGCTGGTCGGACTGGCGCTGGTCGGACGAACCGTGCAGATCAGGCACGTCGAGCTGGCCGGACGCTCCGCACGACCCATCCTCTTCGACTGCGGCCGGCCTGATTTCAGGGTGTGCGACTGCGGCCAGGTCGCCTTCTGTCCGTGCACCTGCGATATTCCCGACGGATTCCGCGACTGGCGGAGATCCGAGCACGACGTGGGCGTTGGCGCCACCGAATCCGAAGGAATTCACGCCGGCAAAGGCGGGACCGGGGATACCGACCGGCTCGGTGGCCACCTTCAGGCCGAGCGCTTCGAAGGGAATGTCGGAATTCGGTTGATCGAAATGCAGGGAGGGCGGCAGGATACCATGTTTGAGCGCCAGCGACGCCTTGATTAGACCGGCGACCCCGGCCGCGGCCTCGGTGTGGCCGATATTGGACTTCACCGAACCGATCAGGCAGCCGGTGGATCCGGTAGCACGACCGATGGCCATCGCTTCAATGGGATCGCCCGTGGGTGTTCCCGTTCCATGGGCTTCCACGAAGGCAAACTGAGCGGCGCTTACGCCCCCTGCCCGTGCGGCCGCCTCGATGACGGCTTCCTGCGCGTCTTGTCCCGGGACCGTCAGGCCTCGGCTGCGCCCGTCCTGGTTAATCGCGGACCCGTGAATGACCGCGTAGACCGCATCGCCGTCTTCCACCGCGTCGGACAGGCGTTTCAGCACGACGATGCCCGCGCCGTCGCTGCGCCCGTATCCATTCGCGCCCTGGTCGAAGGCCCGGCAGCGTCCGTCCGGCGACAGCATCTGCGCCTGCTCGAATCCGCGTGTCGTCTGGGGCGCTAGCAGCAGATTGGCGCCTCCGGCGAGCGCAGCCGTGCATGTCCCGGCCTGGATGTCGCGGCAGGCAAGGTGTACGGCCGTCAGCGACGAAGAACAGGCCGTGTCCACCGCTATGCTCGGGCCCTTTAGGTCCAGGAAGTAAGAGATCCGGTTCGCCGCGATGCTCAGCGTCCCGCCCGTGTTGGTGTGCATGCCGACTTGCGAGGGCGTGGTATATCGTTGCAGATCCCAGTATTCGTCCAGGAAGATCCCCATATACACCCCGACGTGCCGTCCTTCCAGCCTGGCCGCGGGGATCCGCGCGTCTTCCAGTGCTTCCCAGGCGAGTTCGAGGAGGATGCGCTGCTGGGGATCGATATGGCGGGCTTCCCGGGGCGAGAGGCTGAAGAACGCCGCGTCGAACCGGTCGATTCCATCGACGAATCCGCCCCAGTCGGGAAAGTCCCCGCCGTCCAGCCACGAATCCCACAGCGATTTCCGCTCAACCGGAACCGGACGGATGGCGTCGCCGCCGTTCAGGACGAATTCCCAGAAGGATTGTGGCGTCGACAATCCCCCCGAGATTCCCCCGGGAAACCGGCAGGAGATGCCTGTTATGGCAATGGGTTCACCGGACATGGCTCGCGGTCCTTCGATAGGTCCAGTCGGTGTTTCCGTACCGGGTGCGGACCAACGACTCGGCTGCTTGCCGCTCCTCCGCGTCCAGCACGTCCGTTCGCCCTTCCACGTTCAGGCGGTCGAGCATCGAACGGGACAGACGGTCGGTCCATTCCTCGAAGGAGGGTGGATCGGGAATCAATTCCGCAACGGAGATTGTCCGGTGGTTCAGCAACCGGGCGATGGTCTCCCGGCGTTCCGGTTCGTGGGCGGGCATCAGCAGGGGAAGCCTGCGGTGTCCCGGTCCCAGGAGCAGGGATCCGTGCTGCAGCACAACCCCGCGGGATCGACGCTGGGCACTGCCGGCCAGCTTGCTGCCGGCCACCGTTATTTCGTAACGTCCTGTGGCCGTGAAGCATACGTCGTCATTGCCACCCGAACCGCAACGTCCTTCCTTCGCCAGTTCGGCCGGAATATCGAAGTGTTTCAGCGTTTCGACCAGCGCCTCGCTCACCGTGCGAAGCATCAGGCCGGACCGGCCTCCCAGCGCAAGGTGGGATTCCGGCGCGACCAGGCTGTAGGTCAACTCCTGGTCGTGCAGTACCGCGCGTCCACCGGTGATCCTGCGGACCAGGTCGATACCGTAACGTTCGCATTGGCCGGGATCGATCTCTCTTTCCGCCTCCTGCCCGTATCCGATGGAAACGGCGGGCGGGCGCCACGAATAGATGCGTAGCGTCATCATCTCCGCGTCACGCCGGCTCGAGTTCCGCCGGCCCGCGTCCGCCAGGCCCGCGTCTGTCCGGCCCGCATCACGACGGCATACGTCCCGCCGGCACGCGTCCATCAGCACTTCGTCCACGGCCATGTTGTACGCGGGGGAACAACCGGGCGTGGAAAGTATGCGCATCATGACCGGTCGACGTCGCGATCGGACTGCAGTTGCTCCACGGCCTGTCGCGCGGCATCCTGTTCCGCGTTCTTCTTGCTCGTGCCCGTGCCTTTGCTGACGGAGTTTCCGGCGACGAAGACTTCGATGGTAAAGATCTTTTCGTGGTCGGGCCCCACGGCGGAATCGACACGGTATTCCGGTTGGCCGATGCCTTCGCCCTGCGTGTATTCCAGCAGCGCGCTTTTGTAGTTCCGCGAGTGATCGATTTCGGAGGGACGTTCTTCGCTCAGCTCCTGCAGGAGGGTCCGGCGCAGGAAACGTCTGACCGGCGGAAGCCCGCCGTCCAGGTAGATGGCGCCGATGATGGATTCGTAGGCATCGGACAGGATCGAATGGCGAAACCGGCCGCCGGAACGGGCCTCACTGGTACTCAGCAGCACATAGCGTCCGAGCTTCATCGCCCGGGCCTGACGGGCGAGCGCCTTCCGGTTGACCAGCGTGGACCGGAGCTGGGTGAGTTGGCCTTCGCGGCGCCCGGGGTATTTCTGGTATATGAACTCGCCGACCACGAGATCCAGCACCGCGTCGCCCAGGAACTCCAGCCGTTCGTTGGAGTGGACGCCCGACTGCTCCCGGGAATACACGTAGGAACGGTGCTTGAGTGCCGTGATCAGGTAGTCGGGGTTCTTGAAACGGTAGTTGATGTATTTCTGGACCTGGCGTGCGTTTTCCCGTTCAACGGCCGTTCGGTTCGCGGCGTGACCGGATGTACCGCCTTTCAGGCCGGTCAGCAAGGCACTGGCAACGCGCCGCAGCTTCTGCAGAATGGAATGCCGGTTTGGCACGGTAGTCCCCGAAGTACGTCCGAGGCTTTTCGGAAAGAAGCTACGCCGTGTATTTCTTTACCACGAGCGTCACGTTATGCCCTCCGAAACCGAACGAATTGGTTAAGGCCGCCCGCACTTCCCGTCCCCGGCCCGCGTTGGGGACGTAGTCCAGGTCGCAATCGGGATCGGGCTCCTCGTAGTTGATGGTGGGATGGACGTAATCGCGGGCGACGGACAACGTGGTCGCGATAAACTCGACCCCTCCGGACGCGCCCAGGAGGTGGCCGACGAGCGACTTGGTGGAGCTGATCGCCAGGCTGCGCGCATGATCCCCGAAGACCTTTTTGATGGCCAGGGTCTCGATGCGGTCGTTGAATGGCGTGGACGTGCCATGGGCGTTGATGTAATCGATTTCGGCCACGGCCAGTCCGGCGTTCCGAATCGCCAGGTACATGGATCGCGCCGCGCCTTCGCCCGATTCATGGGGTTGGGTGATATGAAAGGCATCCGCCGTTGCGGCATAACCGGCCAATTCGGCGTAGATCGTCGCCCCGCGCCGCTTCGCGTGAGACAGGGTCTCGAGAACGACCATGCCGGCGCCTTCGCCGAGCACGAATCCGTCCCGCTGGGCATCGAAAGGCCTGCTGGCCCGCTCCGGCTCGTCATTACGCAGGGAAAGGGCCCGCATGTTGCTGAACCCGGCCACGGCCATGGGGGATATGCTGGCCTCCGTGCCGCCGGTCACCATGACGTCCGCGTCCCCGTGCTGCAGGATCCGGAACGCGTCGCCGATGCCGTGCGCGCCGCTGGAACAGGCCGAAACCGTGGTGTAGTTGGGTCCTTTCAAGCCATGTATCATTGAGATGTGGCCGGGTGCCATGTCCGCGATCATCATGGGGATGAAAAAGGGACTCACGCGCCCGGGGCCCTTGTGTACCAGGTTGGCATGCTGATTTTCGAAGGTCCATATCCCGCCGACGCCCGTACCCAACACCACCCCGATGCGGTCCCGGTCCTCGGCGTCCAGATCCAACCCGGAATCGTCGATCGCCATCTGTGCCGCGATCACGGCGTATTGGACGTTCTCATCCATGCGCCGCACTTCTTTCCGGTCGATGTAATCCGCTGCGTTGAAGTCCTTTAATTCAGCGGAGATTTTCGCCGGAAAAGCGCTCACATCGAATTTCGTAATGGGTCCAACGCCGCTTTGACCCGCGCAAAGAGCCTTCCAGTAGGTATCGAGCGTGAGACCCACGGGGCTCAGTACGCCCATACCGGTGACGACTACGCGTTCAGCCACCCCGACGCCTCCCGAAATCAGTCAGTCGAGCCACCCGGCCCGCATGATATCCCGGCCCGCATGATATCCCGGTCCGCATGAATATCCCGACCGGGCCTCGCATTGAACCAGCCGTATCCTAAGAATCAGCCGTCTAAATCAGCTGTCTATATTGGACTGGAGATACTTGATCGCGTCGCCGACCGTGACGATCTTCTCGGCGTCCTCGTCGGGGATCTCGAGGTCGAACTCTTCTTCGAGGGCCATGACGAGTTCGACCGTATCGAGCGAATCGGCGCCCAGGTCGTCGGTGAACGAGGCATTGTCGGTGACCTGGTCACCGTCCACACCCAGTTGTTCGGCGATAATCTCCTTTACGCGGTCTTTCATCTTCTATCCTCCTGTACAGATGATTGCCTCGAGTACTTTCCATTTAAAATTGGGTTCTCATTGCCTGCCGAAACCGGTTACGGCGCGGTTCCTTCACATGCCCATGCCGCCATCGACGCGCATCACCTGGCCGGTTACGAAAGCGGCGTCGTCGGACGCCAGAAAGGCCGCGATGCCGGCGACATCTTCGGGTTGACCGGCTCTGGACAGCGGTGTGGCTTCAAGGAACGCGGACCGCACCGTATCGGGAAGCGCCTCCGTCATGGCCGTTTCGATATATCCCGGGGCGATCGCGTTGACCGTGATACCCCTGCTGCCCACTTCTTTCGCCACCGACTTGGTGAAACCGATGATCCCGGCCTTGGAAGCGGCGTAGTTGGCCTGGCCCGGGTTGCCGGTCAGACCCACGATGGAGGTCATGTTGATGATCCTGCCGCTTCGTTGCCGCATCATCTGGCGGATTACGGCCTGCGTACAGGCAAATACGCCACCCAGGTTCACGTGGACGACCTCGTCCCAGTCATCCTGTTTCATGCGCATCAGGAGCGTATCCCTGACCGTCGCCGCGTTGTTGATCAGGACGTCGATGGACCCATAGTCCTCGATCACGCTGTCGACCAGGTTTTTCACGCTGTCCCGGTCATCGATGCTCAGGGAAACGCCCCGGGCGTTTCCGCCCTTGCGGTTCAGCACGTCGGCGGCTTCCTGCGCCTTCGTCCCGTCGCGGCTGGTCAGGACGATCCGGGCGCCTTCCGCGGCGAAGCGTTGGGCAACGGCGGAACCGATGCCTTGCGCGCCGCCCGTTACGATGGTGACCTTGTCTTTTAAGCCCCGCAAACCAGAAGTACTCCGTGCGCGCGTGTCGTTATTCTTGAACGTAACCGGTTTACCGCGGGTCCAACCGTTCTGCCACGGCCCGGCCGATCGCATCCGCCACGGCAGTGATGTCCTCGAGTTTGTCGGCGTTCAGGACGCCGACGCCGCGGTGCATCCTCTTCATCAGCCCCGTGAGCACGTTGCCCGGGCCTGCTTCCACCACGGAGTCCACCCCGTGGTCGGCCAGCGTCTGCATCGATTCCGCCCAGCGCACGGGGCGGGTGAGTTGTTCGACCAGCAAGCGCCGGGTTTCATCGGGCTCCGTCACGGCCTGGGCGGTAACGTTCGCCACCACCGGTGTTTCCGCGCGTGCGAAGGGGGCCTTTTCGATCGCCTCGGAGAGGCCGTGCCGCGCGTATTCCATGAGTTCGGAATGGAAAGCGCCGCTGACCTTGAGCGGTACGACCCGCTTCGCGCCCGCCTCCCGGGCGCCGCCCATCGCACGTTGTACGGCCGGCACCGCGCCCGCGATGACGGTCTGCGCCGGTGCGTTGTAATTCGCCGGTTGAACGGGTTCGCCTTCCGCGCAGGCGGCCCGGCAGACTTCGTCGATCTCCCGTGGAGAAAGGCCGATCACGGCCGCCATGGTCCCTCTCCGCCGCTGCCCGGCCTCGTGCATCAGTGCACTGCGCAGGCGGACCAGGCGCAACGCTTCCTCGAATTCGAGGGCGCCGGCCGCTACCAGCGCCGAGTACTCCCCCAGGCTGTGCCCGGCGACGAAATCCGGTTCGATCCCATGCGCTTTCAGCAAGGATGCGACCGCCACGCTGTGCACCAGGATGGCCAATTGCGTGTAGTTCGTCTGCTGCAGGGCTTCGGCGGGGCCGTCGAAGGAGATACCGGCAATATCGGCGCCGGTGATCTCGCGGGCCTGCTCATAAAGCCATCGAACCTGCGGATACCGGTCGTGCAGGTCCCGGCCCATGCCGACGTATTGCGAGGCCTGGCCCGGAAACAGGAAAGCGATCCTGGCATGGGACATGGGTATCGGCGCCGAACCTAAATCGCTTCGACTTCCAGGACTTCCTTGCCCTGGTAGTAGCCGCAGTGGGGGCAGACGCGGTGCGCGCGTTTCATCTCTCCACAATTGGAACATTCCACCAGCATCGGCATCGGCAGCACCCAGTGCGTACGGCGCTTACGACTCCGTGCCCGAGACTGGCGTCGCTTGGGCAGGGCCATGCTTTAATCCTCCTTCAACAACGTTTTCAAAGTGTGCCAGCGTGGGTCCGCCTGCCGCGTACCGCAACCGCAGGCACCCATGTTGAGGTTCGTGCCGCATTCGGGACAGAGGCCCTTGCATGCTTCGCTGCACAGGGGTTTCATGGGGATATTCAGGGAGACGAGTTCGGCGATGCGCCGACTGAGGTCGATCGTCTTCGCGCTGTAGTCCAGGATCTCCACGTCGTCTGACTCGGTCAACTCCTCGCCTTCGGGTATGGCCCGGTCGGTCTTCTCGTAGTAGGTCGCGATTTCACCGCGGATTTGTTCTTCGACCTCTTCGAGGCACCTGCCGCAGGAGAAGGTCATGGCAACCGCAACGTCTGCCTGCAACACGAGCGAATTCTCGGAGACCGTCAGCGTGCCGTTCACCTTGAGAGGTGAAGCGAATCGGCAATCCGCGTCCGGGATGAAATTTGCGTCGGGCGTGTCTACCAGGTGGATGGGATGCAGACCTTCGGTCAGATGCTCGATCGCTATTTGCATATTGACGAATTGTTCACGGGACCTCATTCCACACGCGATTTACACGCCACATTCCGGATGCGTCGGGATTCACCCCAATCAGCCGGAAACCACTAATAATAGGGAGGTTACCCCGGTCATGTCAAGAGGAAAATCCCCGGATCAGGCGAGTGCGGACCGGATCAAACCCACTACGTCGGCCGATCGGTCGGCCACCGGTATGCCCGCCCCGTTCAGCGCGCTCACCTTTTCCTCGGCGCCACCCGTTCCCCCCGATATGATCGCGCCGGCGTGCCCCATGCGCTTTCCGGGGGGCGCCGTACGGCCCGCGATGAAACCGACCACCGGCGTCTTCATGTGCTGCCGCACGAACTCGGCCGCCCGTTCCTCGTCGGATCCGCCTATTTCGCCGATCATCACCACGGCGTGGGTATCCGGGTCCGCCTCGAAGGCCTCAAGGGCGTCGATGAAACCCGTGCCGATGATCGGATCGCCGCCGATACCCAGGCAGGTCGACTGGCCAATGCCCGCGGACGTCAACTGGTGGACGATCTCGTAGGTCAGCGTTCCGCTCCGGGAGACCACGCCCACATGTCCGGGGCGATGGATATGGCCGGGCATGATGCCCACCTTGGTGACCCCGGGCGTGATGGCGCCGGGGCAGTTCGGTCCCAGGAGCCGTACACCGGAGCGTTGCAGGACGGCGTAGACCCGGGCCATGTCCAGCGTGGGGATGCCTTCCGTGATGCAGATCACCAGGTCCATTTCGGCGTCGATGGCCTCGTGGATCGCGTCGGCCGCGAAGGCGGGGCGGACGTAGATGATGGACGTATTGGCGCCGGTCGCCGCGGCGGCTTCCTCGAGGGTATCGTAGACCGGGATGCCGTCCAGGTCCTGGCCGCCCTTCCCCGGTGTGACCCCCGACACGATGTTCGTGCCGTAGGCCGCCATCTGGCGCGTGTGGAAGGAACCGTCCCTGCCGGTGATCCCCTGCACGACCACGCGGGTGTTTGTGTCAACCAGGATGCTCATCTTGCCCCCTTCCCGAGTGCTACGGCCTTCTGAACGGCCTCTGCCATGGTGTCGACGGCAACGAGCCCCACGGATTCGAGAATCTTCCGGCCCTCCGCTTCATTGGTCCCGGTGAGCCGGATGACGATGGGCAGCGTGAGCGGTCCACCGGGACCGGCGCCGATGCGGTCCAGGGCGGTCACGATACCGTTGGCCACGTCGTCGCAGCGCGTGATCCCGCCGAATATGTTGAAAAGCACGGCCTTGACCCGGTCGTCGGACGTGATGATGTTCATGGCGGTGACGACCTTGTCCGGGTTCGAACTCCCTCCGATATCGAGAAAGTTGGCGGGCATGCCGCCGTAGAACTTCACCATGTCCATGGTCGCCATGGCCAGGCCGGCGCCGTTGACGATGCAGCCGATGTCGCCGTCGAGCTTGACGAAACTGAGGTCCGCGTCCCGTGCCTCGGCCTCGGTGGGCTCCTCGGATTCGGGATCGCGCATGTCCTCAATATCCTCGTGCCTGAACAGGGCGTTGTCATCGATGTTCATCTTGCCGTCCAGCGCCCACAACTTGCCTTCCGGCGTGGTCACGAGGGGGTTGATCTCCGCCAGGGACGCGTCGCTTTCGATGAAGGCGTCGTAGAGCCGGGCGAGCATGCCGGCGGCCTGTTTGACCTGCGCGGGATCGGAATAGAGTTTGTAAGCCAGGGAACGGGCCTGGTACGGAAGTAGCCCGAGCAGCGGGTCGACGGCCAGTCTGTGGATCTTCTCCGGCGTATCCCGGGCGACTTCCTCGATGTCGACGCCGCCCGCCGCGCTGACCATGAACACCGCACGCCGGGTCTGCCGGTCGAGGATGATCCCGACGTAGGCTTCGCGGTCGATCTCCACCGCTTCGGCCACGAGGACCTGCCGGACCGTCAGCCCCTTGAGGTCCATGCCCAGGATTTGACCCGCGACCTCGAAGGCCTCATCGGGTGTCGAGGCCAGTTTCACGCCGCCCGCCTTGCCCCGTCCGCCGACATGCACCTGGGCCTTGACCACCACCCGCGTGCCCAGCTCCATCGCGAAACGCCGGGCTTCTCCGGGCGTCCGGGCCACCTGTTCCCGCGGGATCGCCATCCCGTGCCGGGCGAAGATGCCCTTCGCCTGGAATTCGTGTATGTTCAACTTCCGCTCCTTTGTTTTTCCACCATGCCGCCCAGGGCGTCGAAGCCCGGTTTGAGGGCCGGGTACATGGATTTGAAGATCCCGTAACACTCCTCGTAGCGTTCCGAAGTCTCCGGGTCCGGTTCCGTCCGGGACACGACGTCGACCAGGTCGTCCGCGGCTTCCTCCACCGTGTCGTACACGCCGGTGCCGACCGCGGCCAGGATGGCGGCGCCGAAAGCTGGCCCTTCTTCGGCGTTCACGGTGACGACTTCCGCCCCGTAAACATCCGCCTGGATCTGCCGCCAGAGATCGCTCCGCGCGCCGCCGCCCGTGGAACGGACCTGTCCGACGGACAGCCCGAGTTCCCGCATGATTTCCATGGAATCCCGCAGGGCGAAGGTCACGCCTTCCATCACGGAGCGGATCATGTGGGGGCGGCCGTGCCGTCCCGTGATGCCGATGAACGCGCCCCGCGCGTTGGCGTCTTTGTGTGGGGTGCGCTCGCCCATGAGGTAGGGGAGAAACACCAGGCCGTCGCTGCCCGCCGGCGCGCGGGCCGCCTGGGCCGTCAGCAGCTCGTAAGGGTCCGTGTCCAGCATCCGGGCCGCGCTTACCTCGACTTCGCCCAGCGTATTGCGCAGCCACTGGAAGGCCCCGCCGGCGAAGAGTGTCACCCCCATGAGATACCACTTGTCGGGGACGCTGTGGCAGAAGGTATGGACGCGCAGTTCCGGGTCCACGCGGACGTCGTCGGTGTGGGCGAAGACCACGCCCGACGTACCCAGGCTGGCCAGGATTCGGCCGGAGCGGACTATGCCGGCGCCCACGGCGCCGCAGGTGTTGTCGGCACCGCCGCCGACGACGGGCGTGCCGGGCTTCAGTCCCATATCCGCGGCCACTTCCTCCGTCACGCGGCCGCAGACGTCGATGGATTCGAAAGTGGGCGGCAGGAATTTCGCCGGCAGGCTGATGGCGTCCAGCATGGCACCGGACCATCTTCGCTCGCGTACGTCGAACAGCAGCGTGCCCGCGGCGTCGGAGACTTCCATGGCGAATTCGCCGGTCATGCGGAACCGGATGTAGTCCTTGGGCAGCAGGACCCTCCGGATGCGTTCATAGACCTCCGGTTCGTGGTCGCGGACCCAGATCAGTTTGGGGGCGGTGAAGCCCTCGAGGGCGGGATTGGACACCCAGTCCACCAGGTTTTCCTCGCCCGCCTGCTCCGTGATCCAGCGGCACTGTTCGGAGGTTCGCGTATCGCACCACAGGATGGAAGGCCGGAGCACTTCGTCCCGCTCGTCCAGCAGGACCGAACTGTGCATCTGTCCCGACAGGCCGATCCCGGCGATGGATTCGGCCGGTACGTCGGCGGCGCCCATGGCTTCGCGCACCGTATTCGACGCCGCGCGCCACCAGTCCGCCGGATCCTGTTCGGCCCAATTGGGACGGGGCGTGTTCAGCGGGATCTCCTCGAAGGCCCGGGCCGCCAGCCAGCCCCGTTCGTCGACGATGATCGTCTTGATGCCCGAGGTGCCGATATCGATGCCGATCAGGTGTCTCATGGGTGGACCGTTGCCTGTCTGAACCGTGCCGTTCCGGCACAAAAAAACCTGCGCAAACCGCAGGAACGAGATGATTGGAACTGGAAGCCGGATTCAACTCATGTATGCGTGCAGTCGGACACTGCGGGACGTATGGCGCAATCGCCGGATCGCCCTTTCCTTGATCTGGCGCACCCTCTCCCGCGTCAGGCCGAACTGTTTCCCGATCTCGTCCAGGGTCATCGGCTTTTCCCGGTTGATCCCGAAATAGGAACGGATCACGGCGGCTTCGCGGTCCGTGAGCGTATTGAGGGCCCAGACCACTTCCTCCTTCAGAGACTTCTCCATGACCGGGGTTTCCGGCGACTCGACGGTCGTGTCTTCGATCACGTCGAGCAGGCGCCTCTCCTCGCCCGGTGAAAAAGGCGCATCGAGTGAAAGATGGGGGCTGAAGGTCCGCATGATATCGACCACTTCGCGGTGATCCAGCGACAACTTCCCCGCGATCTCGTGGGTCGTGGGCTCCCGGCCCAGTGCCTGTTTGAGGCCCCGTACGACTTTGTTGATCCGTCGCAGTTCCTCGGCCCGGTTCAACGGAAGGCGGAAGATCCGGGACTGTTCGGCCAAGGCCTGCATGATCGCCTGCCGCACCCACCAGACCGCGTAGGAAATGAACTTGAAACCCTTGTGCTCGTCGTAGCGCTGGGCGGCCTTGATCAGGCCGATATTGCCCTCGTTGATCAGGTCGGACAGGGGCAGGCCCTGGTTCTGATACTGCTTGGCTACCACGACGACAAACCGCAGGTTGGCCTGGATCAGCTTGTCGATGGCGCCGTTTACCCCGTTGCGCGCATCGCGCGCAAGCGCCATTTCCTCTTCCAGGTTCAATACCGGTATGGTCCTGATTTCTTTCAGGTAGGTGTCGAGCGACCGGTCATCACCGGAATTCCGTGATCCAACCCGGGAAATGTTGACTTCCGACTGGGCGGACTTGGGCATGAACGTTCTCCGGTACCGGGGGCAGACCGGTTGAAGACAGCCGGATGCCGTCCCGCCGAACTGTTTGTGGCAGCGGTTGTTGCGGATTCAGGTCGGTTAAAGGCGAACCGGCGGCTGCGCGATACTTCCGGTTCTTTAGAAACTTACAAAACTATAATAATGGCCCGGTCGGGGCGTCAAGGTATTTTAAGGCAAATTCCGCGGTGAGGCAACACCGGCCTAGAACACCCTTTTCTCGACGTTGTTACCGATATAGATATCCATCATCGTGGTCCGGTTGCCCCAGAAGTGATCCTGCCCCCACGAATTGGGCTCCAGGCCCTTGAACCAAGGCTTGCGCAGGTCCAGCACGTGGGTGTGGTAGATGAAAACGCCCCCCGCGTCTTCCACCAGGATGCGTTCCGCCTGCCCGTAGTACTCCATGCGTTTCGCCTCGTCCATCGTCGTTCCCCCGGCCTGCAGCAACCGGTCGAAGGCGTCGTTCTTCCAGTCATGGCGGCCGTGGCCGACCGGTTGGGAATGCCAGACCTGGGACAGCATGTTGTCGGGGTCGGGATAGTCGTACTGGTAGGGGATCAGTCCGAAGGGAATGGAATACTGGTACATGTTGTCCATGTAGAGTCCGATTTCCTGGTTCCGGATCTCGACGCGCATGCCCAGGGTCTCCAGCAGCATGCCCTGGATCGCCTGGGCGATGCCCATCTGGGTCGGGTCCGCCTGCCGAAGCCAGAATTCTATCTCGGGCAGGCCCTTGCCGTCCGGATAGCCGGCTTCCGCGAGCAGGAGCCGGGCCTCCGGCGGATCAAATCGCTGGATATCCTTCAGCAGATCGCCCGTGTATCCGGGGAAGTTGGGCGGCAGCATCGTATAGGCGGGCGTGCCGTGACCCTGCAGGATGACCCGGCAGATGGTCTCGCGGTCGATGGCGTGGCCGACGGCCCGGCGGACCCGCATGTCGTCGAAGGGTGGGATCGCGGTCCGAAAGAAGAGGTACCAGGTCTGGAAATGGGCGTTGGAAGTCAGATCCCGGGTCAGTTCGGGGCTGTTCTCGATCTCTCCCAGGAATTGGGCGAAGACCCCCTGGCGGTCGACCTCGTTGTTCTCGTAGGGCGTGATGCCGGGATGGGTGCCGGCGATGATGAACTTCAACTTGATCTTCTCGAGGTAGCCCGGATAAGGCCCGTTGTAGTAGGGATTCAGGTCGTAGGAAATGTACCGGTCGGTGATCCATTCATCGAGCCTGTAACTGTAGTTGCTGACCATGTTGCCCGGCTCGGTCCAGCGGCGGCCGTGTTTCTGTACCTGCCAGGGCGGCACGGGCGCCGCGGAATTGTAGGCCATGATGTGGGGAAGAAACGGACAGGGGGCCTCGGCCTCGATTTCCAGGGTCAGGTCGTCGATGGCGCGCACGCCCACCGAGTCGGGATCGTTGATCTTGCCGTGGTTGAAGTCCCGCGCGTTCTTGATATTGTAGAAGAGAAAGGCGAAGACGTTGCCCTCGTCCGGATCCAGGAACCGCTTGAAGGTGTACTCGAAATCGTGGGCGGTCACGTCCCGGCCGTCGCTCCAGCGGGCACCTTCCCGGAGATGGAAGGTCCAGGTACGACCGTCCGCGGACGGTTCCCAGCGGTCGGCGGCCCCGGGAATGAGGACATCATCGGCGTCGAACATGGTGAGTCGTTCGAACAGATAGGGATCCGCGCCCTTAACGCCGTAGTTGTCCATGCTCACGTCCAGCGTCTTGGGCTCTTCGATGAAGTACATCAGGATCTGTTCGTGAAGCGGTGCGGCATCGGGCGGCAACTGCTTCCCCAGGCTGTTGATCACGGGACCTTCGGCGATTTGAACCTGGGCGCTGTCGTCGCCGCCGCAGGCCGTTGCGCAGAAGAAAAGGAGTAGGAGGGCCCGGATCGCGAAGGGGTGAGAGGTCATCATGCGAGCTGCCTTTGATCGAATTCGGACCGGAGATCGAGCCACTTGGCGCCGCGATGGGGTCAACGGCGCCGCGATAGGGTAAACGGTCGACCACACGGCAGAAAATGTGCTCGATTTGTGCCGGATATGCGGTTTTAAGTGTTTCCTACTAAAATGACCACCCGCCCTTGCCCGGGTCAATAGAAAAGCGCAGGGTGATCAGACGGGGTCTCTTGACACCGGGATTGTGGAAAGATAGGTTGGATTCGATCCGTCCCCCTCATCCGCGTCATCCCGCTCATCCGCGTCGTTTCGCTCACCCGAGCCGGCGCTTAACCCACGCCAGGCAGTCCGGACCATGTCTGAACCGCACGCAAAACCTGCCCGTCCCACGCTGCGCAAGTCCCTCGGGCTCTTCGACGGCATCACCATCCTCGTCGGCATCACCATCGGAGCCGGAATCTTCTCGGCGCCCCAGATCATCGCGGGATTCACCGGGTCCTTCACGCCTATTCTCTGGCTCTGGATCGCGGGCGGGGCTTTCATATTCATCGGCGGCCTGGTCTACGCGGAACTGGGCAGCCGGATGCCGGACACGGGCGGCGAATACATGTATATCAGCCGCGCTTTCGGCCCCTTTGCCGGGTTCATCTTCGGCTGGTCCCAACTGTTCATCATCCGCACCAGCCCCCTCGCCGGGCTGGCCATCGTGACCGTCAATTATTTCACCTATTTCGTCGAAATGACGCGCGTCGAACGGATCGTCACCGCCCTGTTCATCATCCTGCTGCTGACCATCCTGAACTATGTGGGCGTGCACCGGGCCGGCTTCTACCAGCGCCTGACCACGGTGCTCAAGGTCTCCGGCCTAATGCTCCTCGTCGTGCTCGGTTTCACCCTGGATTACGGGGCCGAAAACCTGCTGGGCACCGCCGCTGCGCCGACCGGTTCGCTGGGGCCCGTCGGCAATATCATCGCCGCCGCCTTCATGGTGGTCTTCGCCTACATGGGATTCGAACGGGTGGGCTATTCTGCGGGCGAGATGAAGGATCCCCGGCGCACCATACCCCTGACCATGTTCGCGGGGATCACCGCGATCGTCCTGATCTATGTCCTGGCGAATCTGCTCTACCACCAGACGCTCGGCATGGATGGGGTCCGGTCGAGCCGCGTCGTGGCCTCGGACACGGCCGTCCTGCTGCTCGGCCCCTCGGTGCGGGGTTCATCGCCGTCACCGTCATGATCTCCACGACCGGCAGCATGAACGGGACCTTCATGACCGCCACGCGGGTCTACTACGCCATGGCGCGGGACGGGCTCTTCTTCAAGTGGCTGGACTACATCCATCCCGTGTACCGCACGCCTTCGCGAGCCGTCATAGCCCACGCCGTGTGGGGAACGGTCATCCTGCTGTTCCGGGGGACCTTCGAGACCATCAGGGCGGGGATGGTGTTCGCGGTGCTCATCTTCTTTGGGGCCAACACCCTGGCCCTCTTCAGGCTTCGCCGCATGGGCGTTGGCGCCGAAGGCGGGTACCGGGTGCCGCTCTATCCTTGGACGCCGGCCCTCTTCCTGGCGGGCATCGTCGTCCTCGTCGTGCTGCGCGCCACCTTCGAATGGTACAACTCGCTGATCGACCTCGCCTTTATCGTCACCGGCCTGCCGTTCTGGTTGATCTGGCGCAAGACGAGGGGTTAGATCCGGCGGGCGAACCACCCCATTAAAGACCTCTCCTGCCACGCGTCTGAACTTACGCGATTCGTCTTGAATGCGACCGGGCAAGGGTCAGTTTTCCCTTTACTGAAACGCGTTTCGCATGTATATTAAACCGTTCAAATCAAGTGTATTCAATACAATAAACAAAGTGTCGTCAAAGGCCGCCTGCAAAGTCACGAGATCTAGGATGAGCTACCAGTTGACAGACAGTTTCGGTCGAACGATCAACAACCTTCGGATATCCGTAACGGACCAGTGTAATTTCCGCTGCATTTACTGCATGCCCGAAGTGGGGATGGTCTTCCAGCCGCGCGAAGAGATCCTGACCTTCGAGGAAATCACGCGTTTCGTCGGGATCGTCACCGGTCTGGGTATCTCCAAGCTGCGGTTGACCGGGGGAGAGCCGACCGTCCGGAAGGACCTGCCGCTTCTGGTGCGTATGCTCGCGGGGATCCCCGGCGTCCGGGACATGGCCATGACGACCAACGGCTTCCTGCTCAAGAAGATGTCCCTCGACCTGCGTGAGGCGGGACTGCCCCGGATCAACGTCAGCCTGGATACGCTGGACCAGGAGAAGTTCAAGGAGATGACCCGCCGCGACGTCCTGCACAAGGTACTCGACGGGCTGGAGGAGGCGACCCGGCATTTCCAGCTGCCGATCAAGATCAACGTGGTCGCCATGAAGGGATATACCGAGGACGAACTCGTCGATTTCGCGAAACTGGCGCGCACCGGCCCCTACCAGGTGCGCTTCATCGAGTTCATGCCGTTGGACGCGGACCGTTCCTGGACGCGGGACCAGGTGCTGGACGGCGCCGAGATCATCGAACGGATCGGTGCGCATTGGCCCCTGGACGCCGTGAAGCGGCCCGACCAGCGGGAACCGGCCGACCTGTTCCGGTTCCGGGACGGCCAGGGCGAGATCGGACTCATCGCGTCGGTCAGTGAACCTTTCTGCGGCAGTTGCAACCGCATACGCATCACGGCGGACGGAAAGCTCAGGACCTGCCTGTTCTCCATCAACGAAACCGATATCAAGGCCCTGTTGCGGGGCGGCGCTTCGGACGCCGAGATCGCCGAGACGGTGATCGATGCCGTGCGGAACAAGGAACCGGGGCATCACATCAACGAACCTGATTTCATCCAGCCGGAACGGACCATGTCCTCCATCGGCGGATAGCAGGAGATCATCATGAGTCAGCGGTTGTCATCTCAGGAACTACTTGCCCAGGTCAAGGGCGAAGTGAATGAGATGTCCATGGAAGAACTCAAGGAAAAGCTGGAACGGAACGCCGACCTGGTCCTGATCGACGTACGCGAGCAGGACGAGGTCGACCAGGGCGTTATCGTCGGGGCGACCCATATCCCGAGGGGATTTTTGGAGCTCAGGATCGAAAACACCGAGAGCGACCGGAACCGCGAAATCGTGCTGTATTGCGCGGGCGGCAACCGCTCGGCGCTGGCGGCGCAGTCGCTGGAAGCCATGGGATATACCAATGTCATATCCATGCGGGAGGGATATACGGGATGGAGCGCCGCCGGATTTCCCACGGTCCAGGAGCGGACCTTGAGCACGGAAGAACGCCTCCGGTATTCCCGCCACCTGATTGTGCCCGAGATCGGGGAGAAGGGCCAGGTGAAGATCCTCGACGCCAGGGTGCTGCTGGTGGGTTCGGGCGGATTGGGATCCCCGTCGGCCTATTACCTCGCAGCCGCCGGAGTGGGCACCATCGGACTCGTCGACTTTGACGTGGTGGACGTGACGAATCTGCAGCGTCAGATCATCCACGGCACGTCCGATATCGGCCGTCCCAAGGTGGTGTCCGCCCAGGAAACGATCAACGACCTGAACCCCGACTGCAACGTAATCCTCCATGAAACCCGCCTCATGGCCGACAACATCATGGAGATCATCAAGGATTACGACATCATCGTCGACGGCTGCGACAATTTCCCGACGCGGTACCTGGTGAACGACGCCTGCGTACTGGCCGGAAAACCGAACGTCCACGGCAGCATCTACCAGTTCGATGGTTACGCCACGGTGTTTCATCCGGACCGGGGACCCTGTTACCGCTGTCTCTATCCCGAACCGCCGCCGCCCGGCGCCGTACCCAGTTGCGACGAAGCCGGCGTCCTAGGCGTCCTTCCCGGTACGGTGGGACTCATACAGGCCACCGAGACCCTCAAGCTCATACTCGACGAGGGCGATCCGCTCATCGGCCGGATCCTGATGTACGACGCGCTGGACATGACCTTCCAGACTTTCAACGTCCAGAAGGATCCGTCCTGTCCCCTGTGCGGCGAGCATCCCACGATTACCGAGTTAATCGACTACGAAGCCTTCTGCGGCTTCGCGCCGGCCGCCGGTTGACGGCGGGTTTCGCGCAGTTTCCTGGTCGCGCAGCTTCTTGCAAGCAAGCCGCCCGGTTTGCGGGTTCTCCGGAAAAGTGGGCGATGGCTGAAACGGTCGGTCCGCCCGGTCCCACCCGGTCTGCTCAGGCGAGACGGGAATTCTATGTTCAAGAATCCAATCACACTTCCATCCGCAATCCCATAAGGAATCCTCACCATGGCGGAAAGAATCGGTTTCATCGGTCTCGGCATCATGGGCGAGCCGATGTGTCGCAATTTAATGGAGGCGGGTTATGCCTGCACCGTGAATACCCGGACGAAATCGCGGGCCGAAAAGCTCCTGTCGGAAGGTGCAGTATGGAGCGAAAGTCCGAAGGATACGGCCGTCAAGTCGGACGTGATCATCACCATCGTGACCGACACGCCGGACGTGGAGAAGGTGATCCTGGGTGAAGACGGGATCATCGAGGGCATCAGTCCGGGTTCGGTGGTCATCGACATGAGCACCATTTCTCCCTCGGCCACGCAGACCATGGCCGCGGCGCTTAAGGAGAAGGGCGCCGATATGCTCGACGCGCCCGTCAGCGGCGGCGACACCGGGGCGATCGCGGGTACCCTGTCCATCATGGTGGGCGGCAAGCAGGAGGCCTTCGACCGGTGCCTGCCCGTCTTCGAAGCCATGGGCAAGAGCATCAACCTGATCGGCGATCACGGCGCCGGACAGATGACGAAGCTGTGCAACCAGGTGGCGGTCAGCGTAACGAACCTGGCCATGGCGGAAGCGCTCATCCTGGCCGCGAAAGCCGGTCTGGACATGGAGAAGATGCTCGCCGCGATCAGCGGGGGCGCCGCGGGTTCCTGGCAGCTGTCCAACCTGGCGCCGCGCATCATCAAGCGGGACTTCGATCCGGGATTCATGGTGAAACTGCAGCAGAAGGACCTGCGGCTCGTGCTGGGCGCCGCCTCGGAACTCGGACTGGGACTGCCCGGTGCGAGCCTGGCCCACCAGCTATTCAATGCCGTCGAGGCCGCGGGCGAGGGCGACGAGGGCACGCAGGCCCTGGTGAAGTCCCTGGAACGCATGTCCGGGGTGGAAGTACACGGCTAGCAACGACCCCTGAAGGAGATCGATGCGTTTCAGCGTCCTGGTGACCCTTTTCGGCATCGGCGCGGTCCTGATGGCGGTCGCCGTGGTGTTCATGTACGGATCGGACGGAGCGAGCGAACCCCGCACACCGGTGGAGCACGGCAGAAGACTCTTCCGGCTGCAGGGTTGCGCAACGTGCCACGCCATCGGCGGCGGGATATCCCGGGGACCCGATCTGGCCGGACTGATCCCCCGGCTTACCGCACGCCTGACCGACACGGCTTACCGGAAACACCTGGATTCGCTTCGGGTGGCCAGACCGGATGTGCACGCCTTTTTCGCGTCGCGGCACGTGCAGGTGCTGGGCACGCAGGGCGAAGAGCGGATCAAGGCCTGGTTCGCGGAGCATCTGCGGAATCCCCGGTTCGATCACTTCACGGGACTGATGCCCGACTACGATCATTTGACGCAAGAACAGGTGGACCGGTTGACGGCCTTCATCCTCACCCTGAGGTAGCGCCATTCTCCCAGAACGGAGACCGAAACATGACAGACGATGGAAAAAGACACAGCAGAACAATCACCGACGGACCCTCTCGGGCCCCGGCCCGGGCCATGCTCAAGGCTTCGGGGTTCACCGACGCGGACCTGGCCCGGCCGATCATCGGGATCGCCAACACCTGGATCGAGATCGGTCCCTGCACCTATCACCTCCGCGACCTCGCCGAATACGTGAAGGAAGGCGTCCGGGAAGCCGGTGGCACGCCTATGGAGTTCAACACGGTTTCGATCTCCGACGGGATTACCATGGGTAGCCAGGGCATGAAGGCGTCGCTGGTGAGCCGCGAGGTGATCGCCGACTCCATCGAGCTGGTCACGATCGGGAACATGTTCGACGGCCTGATCGCCCTGTCGGGCTGCGACAAGACGATCCCGGGCACGGTCATGGCCCTCGGCCGGGTGAACGTGCCTTCACTCATGCTCTACGGCGGTTCGATCATGCCGGGCAGTTTCCAGCAGCACGACGTCACCATCCAGGACGTGTTCGAAGCGGTGGGCGCTCACGCCTCGGGCAGGATGACCGACCTGGAGCTCAAGGACATGGAAGATCATGCCTGTCCTGGCGCGGGGGCCTGCGGCGGACAGTTCACGGCCAACACCATGGCCATCGCCTTCGAAATGCTGGGGATTTCGCCCATCGGCAGCGCAAGCGTACCCGCCACCCACCCGGACAAGCCGGAGGTGGGCCGCGAATGCGGACGGCAGGTCATGGAACTGGTGCGCAGGAACCTTTGCCCGCGGGACATCATGACCCGCAAGGCCTTTGAAAACGCCATCGCCGCCGTGCTCACCACCGGGGGTTCCACCAACAGCGTGCTGCACCTCCTGGCCGTCGCCCAGGAATCGGGCGTGGACCTGCAGATCGAAGATTTCGATCGGATCAGCGAGAAGACGCCCCTGCTGGCCGACCTCAAACCGGGCGGGCGGTTCGTGGCCAACGACCTGTTCGCCGCGGGCGGCAACCGGCTCGTGGCCAAGCGAATGCTGGAAGGCGGCATGCTCCACGAGGACGAGATCACCGTCTCGGGCCGGACCATCTCCGAAGAAGCCGCGGAGGCTTCCGAGACGCCGGGGCAGGTGGTCGTCCGGGATCTCGAGGATCCCCTCAAACCCACCGGCGGCTACGTGATCCTCAAGGGCAACCTGGCCCCCGAAGGCTGTGTCCTGAAGGTCGCGGGCCATGAAAAGACCCACCACCGCGGCCCGGCGCGGGTCTTCGACTGCGAGGAAGACGCCATGACGGAGGTTATGAACGGCGGCATACAGCCCAATGACGTGGTGGTCATCCGCTACGAGGGTCCGAAGGGCGGACCGGGCATGCGGGAAATGCTGGCCGTCACCGGCGCCCTCGTCGGCCGGGGCCTGGGAGAATCGGTGGCCCTGATGACCGACGGCCGTTTTTCAGGGGCAACCCACGGCTTCATGGTGGGTCACGTGGCGCCCGAAGCCGCGGTGCGCGGTCCCATCGCCGCGCTGCGCGACGGAGACACCGTGGTCTTCGACGTGGCGTCCCGCCGCCTGGACGTGGAGTTGTCCGACGAAGTAATCGCCGAACGCCTTTCCGACTGGACCGAGCGGTCATCCCGTTTCGGCGACGGCGTCATGACCAAGTATGCCCGGCTCGTCTCTTCGGCGGCCACGGGGGCGGTTACGCGGGCGTGACCGACGCCAGCACTCGCCCGCTAGCTTGTTGCGCGTTTGAAGCCGTCGGCTGAAGGCGTCGCGATCAAGGGCAAGTCAGGCGGGCTAGGCGGACTACAATATCCCGCGGCCGAGCGCGGACAGCAGGAGTTCCACGCCCAGTTCGGCCGTGGCGTTTCTCATGTCGAGGATGGGATTCAGTTCGACCAGGTCCAGGGCGCGCAATAGTCCGCTGTCGGCCACCGTTTCCATGAGCAGGTGTGCCTCCCGGTAACTGAATCCTCCCTTGACCGGCGTACCCACACCCGGCGCGATGCCGGGATCGCACACGTCGAGGTCGAAGGACACGTGCACGCCTGCCGTGCCGTCCCCCGCAAGCTCCAGCGCCTTTTGGGCTACCCGCGCCATCCCAAGCTGGTCCACGTCTTTCATCGTGTAGACATGGATGCCGGACTCGAGCACCAGGTTGCGCTCGGCGGGGTCGAGATTGCGTACGCCGACGAGTACGGTGTGCTCCGCTTCGACGGCCGGTCCGGCCGGACCGAAACCCGACAGTTCGGTTGGTTCACCGCCCAGCAGTGCGGACAGCGCCATCCCGTGGACGTTGCCACTCGCGCTGATGGCAGGCGTATTCATGTCCCCGTGGGCGTCCACCCACAGCAGGCCGATGCGTTCGCCGTCGTCCCGGGCGCGCGTGGCCGTGGCCACCACCGAACCGGCGGCAAGACTGTGATCGCCGCCCAGGACGATGGGCACCGCGCCTTCGCGGTGCACGGCAAGTGCCGTATCGTAAAGGTTGCGGCAGACCTCTGCGATGTCTTCGATGTACTTCCTGGAGGCGTCGCCCGGGCTGCACAGTTCCCGGATGGGCGCGGACAGGTCGCCCCGGTCCGTCACCGTTCTCCCCAGGGCGGAGACCCGTTCGCCCACGCCGGCGATGCGCATGGCGGATGGGCCCATGTCGACGCCGCGGCGTCCCGCGCCGAGGTCGAGAGGCACTCCGATGATGTGGATCGGATTCATTGTTCGAATCGCCTCGCCCGCATGTTCAAAATCGAACGGGTGATGATCGGACTCCAGCCGGATTCTATTCCCGCACGGGCAGCTCGCCTGGCGGTGCGATGTGGCAGCCGGGAAGGGTGCGGAGAAAGGCCTCGGGACCGGGCGGACAGTAGATGGCGATGATGCGCATGGGTTCCCATCCCGTGTTGATCGTTTCGTGGTACATGTCGGCGGGAATATGGCACATCATGCCGGGTCCGACCTTCCGGCGTATCTCCTGCCCGTCTTCTTCCACCATCTGCTCGCCTTCCCCGGAAATGTAATAGAGGATCTCCTCCACGCCCGGGTGGTTGTGCCGTTCGTGTCCCTTGCCGGGCTCGAGCACGACCAGCCCCATGCTGAAGCGTTCGGTCTCGGTCACCCGGGGCTCGCTGAACCACTTGATGTTGCCCCAGTCGAACATCATGGTTTCCACGTCATCCGGCTCTACGAATCGAAGGCCCGGTTCTGGCATGGCTGCCTCCCAAGTAAGTGCTTGACCGCGGTGTTTACATCCGCACGTCGAACCGTGTTTTCATCTGAATCATTTCTTATATGGCCAGTCCCTTGAAGATACGGACCTGCTCCGTCAACGCCCGTTCCACGGGGAGGCGCTCGATGCTCGACGCCCCGAAGAAGCCGACGACTCCGGTCGTGTTATTCAGCACGTATTCGGCGTCATCGGGTTCGGCGATCGGGCCGCCGTGGCACAATACGAGGATGTCTTCCCTCACGCCGACGGCCGCGTCCCGGATCGCCTGGACCTTGACCGCGGCCTCTTCGAGTGTCATGGCCGTCTGGGCGCCGATCGTACCGCTGGTGGTCAGGCCCATGTGGGGCACGAGCACGTCCGCGCCGGCTTTGGCCATTTTCACCGCCTCCTCCTCGTCGAAGACGTAGGGACAGGTGAGGAGTCCGGCCCGGTGCGCCTCCGCGATCATCTCGACTTCCAGGTCGTAACCCATGTTCGTCTCTTCCAGGTTCTGCCGGAACAGACCGTCGATCAGGCCGACCGTGGGGAAATTCTGCACACCCGAGAAGCCCTGGTCCTTGAGTTGCCGGACGAAGACGCTCATGATGCGGAAGGGATCTGTGCCGCAGACCCCCGCCAATACGGGCGTGTCCTCCACGATGGTCAAGACCTCCTGTCCCATTTCCACCACCACCTGGTTGGCATCGCCGTAGGGCATCGTGCCGGAGAGCGAACCGCGCCCGGCCATGCGATAGCGCCCGGAGTTGTAGATGATGATGATGTCGGCGCCTCCGGCCTCCGCGCACTTGGCGGACAGCCCCGTGCCGGCGCCCGTGCCGATGATCGGTTTGCCTTCGGATACCTGCGCCCGCAACCTCCGCAGGCATTCGTCATAGGGGATGGCCATGATTTGCTCCGAAAGGGATTGCGTGATGCGTGAAGAGTGACGCGTGATGAGTTCTGCTCAATCGAGGTCTAATACGGAATCAATCCCGCTGACTGCCGACCCGGCAGTATGATTCGAGTATAGGAATCCGACGAACCAGCGTCAACGAAATTGGCGCGCGAAATTGGCGTGCGTGAACCAGCGACCGGCAATCTGTTTGAATCGGCGCTGATCGCACTGTATTTTCTCGGAAAGGAGCGTCGTCAGCTTTTCCTATCTCCTTACCGTACTGCCCTCCGAAGCAGAACCGGAACGGGACCAGATACCCTGAGAGTGCCATCCCATGATCTGTACCGAACACCTGCGGATTACGCCAATGCAGCACGGGGATGCCCATATCCTTCGATTCGAAGTCCGTGACTCGGAGCGTGGCTGGCGCACCGTGCTGTCCCATCGGGCCGTAAACAAGCACCGGCCCTGGGAGAAAGAAGAAGGGTTGTCGATAGAAGACTTGGAAGTCGTGCCTTCAAATGACGGATCCGACACGGTCTTCACGGAAATCGCCGACCATGGTGCGAACCGGCTCGTCCGCCGCGGCGAGATCGACGAGCACAGGATTGAAGAACGGATAACCGTTGAATCAGATAACCGGCTCTACGTCGAGGTACGCGATCGCCTCACAAGTACGGGCGTTCTCCTCAAACGGCTGATGAACCACTACTACTTCATGCCCGACGACCGGGCGATGGGTTATGCTCTTCCATTGGACTTCGCGTGGCTTCCCGGGCTGCACGACAACGAGGAGCACGTGGCCGGCGACTGGTTCTTCCGGTCGCCCTGCGCCATGGTTTCCGCCCACGGCGTCTATGCGGCCATCGTTCCCGACCTGGACCGCATGCAGGAGCACCCGGACCTGCCCCACGCCCTCGACCTTAGAGCCTGGCATCATCCCGGCAGTGGAGAGACCTACGGACTCCCCCGCATTTCCTATGGAATCTGCAGATGGAAACCGGACGGTCACGTCCTGACGGCCCGTGATGAGGCCGCGCCGGTCAGTGGGACCGAGATCACCTATGGCTTTGATCTCCTGATCGGCACCGGCGAGGGCCCTGAATTGATCGTGGACCAGGTGACGGAGTTGTTGTGGGACAAATACGGGAAGCGGTACTTGAAGGACATTCGGCCCCAGGTCGTGCCCTTCGAGGAGTATGGAAAACGGTACACCTACAAGCATGAACTAAAACTATGGACAAAGCCCGTATCTTGCGGTATTCGAAAAGGTTATGGCATCGACAACACCTGGCGCAGAGGAGTCAACTACCATGCCTGGGAGAATGACTTTCAGGCGGGCTTCGGACTCATGCATTACGGAAGGAAATGGGAGGACGACCATCTCACTTCCATCGCTGAGGGGATGATTAACCTGCGGCTCTCTTCGCCCAGGCGAGACGGTGCCTTCCCATGTATATACAACATAGATACGGCGTCCTGGGAAGGGGCCATGTACTGGACCTCCTGGCCCGCGCACCCGATGGATGGATACGACCTCCAGTCCATGGGCGTCACGGCCTGGTGGATGCTCTACTGGTATGAGCAATACCCCGATCTCGAACGCGGGTCAGAAGTACTGAACTGGATCATCGATTTCTGCCGGTTCCTGGTCGACGCCCAGCTGCCGTCCGGCGCCATCCCCACCTATTTCGACCATAAGCTCCACCCCGCGCCGCAACTGAAAGAAGACGCACCGACGGCCATCGGCGGCGCAGTACTGGCGAAGACCGCCCGTATCGTCGGAGATCCCGAAATGGAACGGGCCGCCGTGAGGGCCGGAGCGTTCATGAGCCGGGAAATCGTGCCGCAAATGAAGTTCCAGGATTTCGAACTCTTCTATTCATGCGCGCCGCGACCGCTGTACTGGATTGATCCGCTCAACGGGATCCCGCCGGTCAACACGCTTGCCATTCAATGGGCCGCTGACCACTATCTGGCCCTGTACCAACTGACCGAAGACGGGCAGTGGCTGCGGCAGGGCGAGTACTGCCTGGGCCTGCTGTCCCTGTTCCAACAGGTGTGGGCGCCGAACCGGTTCGGCAAGGCCTACCTCTTCGGCGGTTTCGGCGTGATGAACTGCGATGGGGAATGGAACGACGGCCGACAGTCCCGCATGGTGCCCACCTACGCGGACTACTACCTGGCCACGGGCAAGATCGAATACCTTGAACGCGCCGTGGCCGCATCCCGTGCTGCTTTTGCCGCCATGGACATGGAGGAAAACCACGCCAACGGCATCAACGACTACCGCGTCACCATGGCGGAACAGGTACAGGTGAAGCCGGGAATCGGGTTGTCCCCCGAAAGTCTCATGCACGGTGATCCCAGGGTGCATTCCGGCGAAGGCGGCGGCTGGACGGGCTTCAACTGGGGACCAGGCGGCGGTCTAGCCGCGACTGCTTACCTGGAACGGCATTTCGGTAGTGTCTGGATAGATGTCGCAATCAATAATGTGGTAGCCATCGACGGCGTCACAGCGGAAGTAACCGAATGGACCGACGGGCACATCGAGTTGTTTGTAAGGAACGCACTGCAACACCTGGCATCACCATATACCACTCCGCGCAAGATCGTCGTTAAGTTCGGCAACCTGGTTGAGGGAAATTTCAGGATCAGGTTAAATGATCAGGACCTTGGCACATTGGCGAAAGAGGCGCTGGAGCAGGGGCTGGAGATCGAGATCTGATGTCCAACCAGGGGCCGGAGGGCATATACCTGTGAAGCTGTCGTCGTCGCAGCTCGAAGCATATCACCGGGATGGGTACGTGATTGTGGACTGCCCCTTTCCGCAGACCCTCACCTTGAACTGCCTGAAAGCCGTGGAAACGGTAGCCATAGATCCTGAGTCGGTCACCGCGGATACCCGGCGGAATCACTTTCGGCTGGAGCCACAGATTCCCGGGTCCTACTGGTGCGCGCTCGACCATGCCCTGCCCTTCCTTCAGATCATGCTCCATCCGGAAGTCCTCGAAATAGCCAGACAACTGGCCGGCGATGATGATATCTATCTCCGCAACGGCGGCATCAATGAACTGGCGTCCGACCACTCCTTCTGGTGGCACCGCGACAGCGAAATGGTCTACACCGAGTTCATGCACTACTTCTCCGGCGCTACAGTCGCACAGGGCTGCCTTCGGGTCATTCCCGGCAGCCACATCGGTTCCGCCGCCCCGTTCAAGTAGGAAGCAGAGCGGCGTCGGCGTGACCAGGGATATCCCGAGGAATACTGGGTCGATGGCCTAGTAGACGTGGAATTGCCTGGAGAGGTCCCGCTCGAGGTGAGGCCGGATCAGCTAATCGTACGTGATTCAAGGATCTTTCACGCGACCGGGCTCAATGCCTCCAGGGACGGCAGGTCGATGAGTCACTGGCTGTTTCATGACGGAGCGAGTAACGACCATCGGTTCCGTTTCGAGGATGTGCTTACAGTTGATCTGATTGAAGCGCTTACACCCGAGCAGCGGGACGCGCTGTGGTTGGGAAGGGATTTCAAGATCGCCGAGGGATATCGGGAAGAACGGAAACGAGAGAAGGGTAAGGTGGTGTGGGGGGTGGTGTGAGGTTGTAAGGGTGTTGGGATTAGTCGATTTCAATCCATGCAACATTATTGTTTATATCATATTGTTAGAACTACTTAGATTTGGATTGCTAAAAAAGGAGTAATGCCATGGGTTTGTGGGATTTGGGTGAACATAGTGGTCATTCAGGAGCCTCGTTAGCGATACACCAGATTACATGTCCTTTTTGTTCAGAAACCGGTGTCTTCTCTGTTGAGTATCACGCACAGAAAAAGAAGCCGAATTCAAACAAGATATTAAACTTTGAGTCTCCTCCGAAAAGTCCTGTGTTTACATGATGAAGGATGAGGTATAGATTTCCTGTGTCAAGCCTATGCCGCAATGGACCGGACCGCAGAAAGGGGCCCCGGATGTTCAGGAAGAGCGATCCTTCTCGTCAGACGGACCTGTTCGGCGAATTCGAGGTGCCCATGAAGTCGTCTCGTCAGAAGCAGCTCAACGACCCGCGGGCCTGGCACAACCTGTTCTTTCTCCATGTCACCGCGCAGATCGACGAGACGCCCTACGTCGCGCTCTTCGACGAGACTGCCGGTCGTCCGAACGCGCCGGTGCGCGTGCTTTTGGCGATGATGGTCCTGAAGGAGGGTCACGGCTGGAGCGACGCTGCGCTTTACGAGCACTGCCGGTTCAACCTTCTGGTCATGCGGGCGTTGGGTCTTTCGAGCCTTTCGGACGAGGTGCCGGTGGAGTCGCCGTATAATCTGTTCAAACAGTCCCTGTACCTCCATGAGCGGGCGACGGGCGAAGATCTGATCGGGGCGACCTTCGCGCAGTTGACCAGGTCGCAGGCTGCGGCCTTCGGGGTTTTGGGCCAGCAGATCCGCATGGACAGCAAGCTGATCGGTTCGAACATCGCCGCGTGCTGCCGCTTGCAGTTGGTCCTGGGCAGCCTTCGGTCGTTCTGGTCGTCCCTGGCGGAGACGGACCGTTCCCGCGTGTCGTCGTCCGACCGGGAGGCGCTGGACGACCTGCTCGAGCGCAAGCCTCATCAGACGGTGTACCGTCTTTCGCGTTCGGAGCAGGAAGCCATGCTGGAAGACGCGGGCCGTCTGCTGCGGCGGCTTGCGCGCGCGTACAGCAGTCGGGACAGCGACCGGCACGGCCTGATCGAACGGATCCTGTCGGAGCAGTACGCCTCGGGGCCGTCCCCTGACGATCTGCGTCCGAAGCCGGCCCGGGAGGTGTCGGCCTCCTCGTTGCAGTCCCCGGAAGACGCGGACGCCGCCTACCGGAAGAAGGGCGCGCAACAGGTCAAGGGCTACCGCGTGAACCTGACCGAGACCTGCAACGATCAGAGGCCGAACCTGATCGCCGACCTGGACGTTGCGCCGGCCTCGACGCCGGACAGCGCCTTCTGTGTCCCGGCGGTGGAACGCGCGCAGGAGGTGGTCGGAACGGTCGGCGAAGTATCCATGGACGGGGCGTATCAGGACGCAGGCAACGCCGTCTGGGCCCGGGACGGGGACAAGATCTTCCACTACAGCGGTATCCAGGGCAGAAAGGGGCGTTTTTCCTACGGCCGAAGGGGCGAGGAGGTATGGGTGGAAGACGTCCAAACCGGCCAGCGGCAGCGCGCCACGGCATACAAGCCGGGACACTACACGATCGAAGTGGACGGCAGGAAACGGTACTTCACCGACCAGACCGTCGAGGCCTTCCAACGGCGCAGGCGGGTCGAAGACCTGCCCGAAGCCATAAGGCGGCGGCGCAACAACGTGGAGGCCAGCATCTTCCAACTGGTCATCCACACCAGAAACGGCAAGACGCGCTACCGGGGACAGGTTGCCCACCAGAGATGGGCATGGTGTCGCGGCCTGTGGATCAACCTGATGCGCATCAGGCATCATCTCGTCCAATCCTCGCCGGTTCCCGCCTGAGGGGCATAGAAGCCCGAAAACCGGCCTTGCGAAGACGGCGCGGACCCGGAAAAGGGCCTGGAACGAAGCGGAAAGCCCCACTACGAACCCCCAGCCGAAGTATGCGAAGCACATCCTGAACGATCGCTTACACCGCATCAGGGCGCTGGCGCATCGTCCTGACACGGTGAAAGACCCTTTTCGGACACGACTCAACTTTGATACGTTGAAGTGTGATCACTGTACTGGTTACGTGCTAGTTTTATGGTCTGCAAGTGAATTTGGGGGCAGACCTGGTCACGGGCTACATGACTTCCGAGTCATCCCAAGGCCTCAAAGAATGGAGAGATTCCCAGGTATTTTTCCGGAAAACCTTGGACGTTGTTGGCTACAAGCCAAACGTAGTATTGACGATGAAAACTGGGACGCTGCTGCACTTATGGCGAGAACTGCTTTACAAATATCTCTTCGAGATAATGGGGCAGAATCGGCATCGGGAAATCTAAAGGATGAAATCAAAGATCTGGTCTCAAAGGGGATGTTACCAACCTTAATGGTAGATTGGTCCGATGAGATACGGAATCTAGGTAATGAAGTCGCCCATCAAGTACCAGGAGATGAATTGACTGATCCGAATGACGCAAGAGATGTAGTAAGTTTCTTGGAATATCTTCTTGAGTATCTGTATTTATTGCCTAATCAAATAGCGAAATACCGAAGTAGAAGATCAAGTGATGAAGAGACTTCGTAAGTACTGTCCGCAAAAAATCATAATGTATAGGATACTAAACCCCTGAAGAAACTCTCTCAACCGTGAACAACTACGCTTGTATCTAAACCGTAGACGTGGCCATGTAGTCGCCCATGTGGCATACAACGCGTTGTTTATTCGGATCAGAACGAATAGCGCACCGACGCCCTAAATCCCTGTCCTCTTAACATTGCCCAGGTTTCGGCGAGGTCTAACTGCAGCGGTTCGCGGTTGCCGTCCTTCCATACGACCTGCCCGGTGGCTTTTCCGGTCTCGACGACTCCCCAATCCACGTATCGCCATGCAAACTCAATCGTGGTCTTGTCCGAAAGAGACGTAGCCACGCCGGCCGCTAGCATTACGGTGAAATCAAACCGTCGGCCGTCCGGAACGATGGTTTGCGTCCTGGGAAATGTCATTTGGAATTCGCTAATATCGACATAGTGCAGTCCGACACCAGTTCCCGTGAACACGCGAAAGGGATCGTACGCGGTGATATCCATGTACGCCGCGACTATGCCGGACGCGGATTGCAAGTCTGCCGATACGGATTGAATCGCATCGGTCTGGAGAAAGTTTGCGGTCCCTTCGAAGGCGAAATGCGGACGGTAGGCTACGGACGTTTCCAGGCGTAAACCCGGCGTCGCGACGTATCCGAGGCCGAACTCGACACCGCCCGCCATGCCGAAATCACCCCGCGTACCTCTAGCGATGTCGTCTCCCCCCGTTCCACACCCGTAGAGCGCCGCGGGAGACGTACTTAGACAATTCCTGTCCCCGAACCTGGTTGTCGAGGACAGATCGAGGCTCGCACCGACCCGAAGGTAGAAAGCGGTTCGTTGAGTGGCGAATCTAGTCGGCTCAGCGGCGGAATCGACCTGGAGCGAAGGGTTTCCCTCCGAGTCTGAAGCATTGGTCACCAGTGCACCTGCTGGTTTGCTCTCCACGATGGTCAAGACAGATGCTGCGACAACGGATGTTCTGATCCAAAGGGTTATCCAGCGATCGCTGGCCATGTTTCTCTCCGGTTACGAATGATGTGTGGTAGAAATCCAAGTGTGGCGGGACTCACTGTGAATCTAGGTGAGCGGGTGTATGCAACCATGCCGCGTGATAGGAGGTCGTCTGCCGAATGGTGACTGTATTTCCGGTTCTTTACCACACTTGTTAGTGAGTTCATTCGATTTCGATCAAGATCCGGCAGTGATCACTTGAACCCCACTCGTCGGGTTTGTTCAGGGCTTGGGTTCGTACGCTTTGGTGGAATCCACGTGAAGCGAACACGTAATCAAGTTGATGAACGGCGTTCTCAGGTTTTTTCACGCGCAGCGAGTAGTACGTGGGGACATTCTTTGTCTCTTGAGGCAATCCAGGTGGAACGGGATCGGTTCTTCTTCCGTCCGGAAAGCTCGGACCGACGTATTCAAGTCCCAATGCGTCCATCCGGCTAAAAACTGTTCGATCGCGTTCAGGAAGTACCATGTTCGTGTCTGTAGATTCGAAAACCGTATTCAAGTCCCCCGCAGCCAGAATCCGATGAGTGTCCGGATCGAGATCTCCAATAAACGTCGAGAGATCCGAGATGATGCGATGTGTCGATGCGTCCGAGTATCCAGCCCACCATTTCGTATCCACCGATACGTGGGGCCTTAACCACCGCGCATACATCGACACTACGATAAAAGGTTCCTGATCGTGGGGAATCACCCGAGCGGCCGCAATGGTACCGACGTCGCTGACGACCATCTCATCAGAATCTGAGGCTTGGTAGCGTGGGAGAACTCGCTTGAACCACTCAACCTTGACTCGATCCGAAAGCTTGACGACCAGCGGCCAACGATCGAAATCATCCAGGTCGTTCCACTGGTCGCCACTGGTAGTACTTGATCCGGTGTCGATACTGGAAGGCAGATCGGGCGGGACTTTGCCGGCCTCCTGTAACAGCGCGACATCCGCGTCCATTTCGAGTAATTCGAACCAGGGTTTGTGACTTTTCCTGATGTTCCAGCACACAACGGTCGTCATAAGGTAAATTGTGTCTTCCCATGGTTCCGGTAGAACAAACCGCGCCTAGCATCTGCCCAGTTGGTTACCTCTGGAATGTCATCGGTGTTGATGTCGCTGTCCGGCATGTTCGCCAAGTTGCGAATCTCACGCTGCATTTCTGGTGAAAGATCAGCCAAATCCTTGATCATAGTCTTCCTCCTCATGTGCCGGGGTTAGGTTTAACGAACCCACTCCGTCGACAAGACCTCAGCTTGCTCCAAAACGGTTACCGTGGCCTTCTCCTGTTTGTCCGGGGGATAGCCGTGTTTACGAAGTATCCGCTTGACGAGTACCCGCAGTTGTGCACGGACGTTCTCGCGAAGAGTCCAGTCAATGGTGACGTTGTTTCGTACCGTCTGGACGAGTTCTCGAGCAATTGAACGCAGTGTATCGTCACCAAGCACCTTGACTGCGCTGTCGTTAGTTTCGAGAGCGTCGTAGAAGGCCAGTTCGTCCTCAGTCAGACCAAACTCCTCGCCTCGAGCACTTGCCTCGCGCATTTCCCTTGCCAGTTCTATCAGCTCTTCAATGACTTGTGCCGCCTCGATAGCGCGATTCTGATACTTGTGCAGTGTGCGTTCCAACATTTCAGCGAATGACCGCGCCTGGACAACGTTCTTGCGGCGCCGATTGGCAAGTTCGCCCCTGAGCAGTTTCTGCAAAGTTTCCACGGCGAGATTGCGTCGCGGCATTCCGCGCACCTCGGCCAGAAACTTTTCCGAGAGGATAGAGATATCAGGTTTTACCAGACCGGCCGCATCAAATATGTCAACCACGCCCTCCGATACGACTGCCCTGGAAGTGATCCGCCGAATGGCAAAATCTAGTTCCTCGTCGGTCTTCGACTCCGATTGGGCCCGTTTGACCAAAGCCGCTTGCACGGCCTGGAAGAACGCCACGTCATCTCTGATACTCATTGCTGCGTCGTGTGGAACCGCCAACGCGAATACCTGGGAAAGTTCACGAACCGCCGTTACACAGCGATCCTTGCCGTATTCCTGTGCGAGGATATGCTCTTGGGCGGCAGGCAACAACCCAAGTTGATCCTGCGGGCTTCCGGTCGTCCATTTCGACCAATCGAACCCGTGGAATAGGTTGCAACAGATTTCGTATCTCTTCCGCAATTCCTCAACGGCATCTTCCTGTTTGAAGGTGGTCTGGCCCTCGCCACCGCTCTCCGTGTAGGTAACCAAGGCTTGTTGCAATTCATGGGCCAAGCCCAGGTAATCTACGACGTGACCACCGGGTTTGTCCCTGAACACCCTGTTGACCCTTGCAATGGCCTGCATCAGACCATGGTCCCGCATCGGTTTGTCCACATACATCGTATGAAGACACGGCGCGTCGAAACCGGTTAGCCACATGTCCCGGACCAGCACAACCTGCAACGAGTCATCTGGATCCCGAAACCGCTGTGCTAGCGCCTCCCGCCTCGGCTTGTTTCGAATGTGCGACTGCCATTCGACAGGATCCGAGGCCGACCCAGTCATCACGACCTTGACACGTCCGTGCGCGTCTTCATCCGAGTGCCAATTCGGCCGCAGTTTCATCAATTTTCGGTACAGATCGACGCAGATGCGCCTACTCATACACACGATCATCGCCTTGCCTTCAAGGGTTTCCAAGCGTTGCTCAAAGTGGGCAATGACATCCTCGGCGATCAATTGGAGGCGCCTTTCAGTACCGACGATGGCTTCGAGTTGCGCCCACCGGGTCTTGAGCCTCTCTTTGCGTTCCAGTTCCTCGTTCTCGGTGACCTCCTCGAACTCGGGATCGATATTCGGCCGTTCCGATTCATCGAGCGTCAGTCTGGCAAGCCTGCTCTCGTAGTAGATGGGCACCGTGGCGCCGTCCTGTACCGAACGCTTGACGTCGTAGACGCTGATATAGTCGCCGAAGACGGCGCGTGTATTGGCATCGCGCAGTTCGATGGGCGTTCCGGTAAAACCGACGAAGGACGCGTTAGGTAGGGCGTCGCGCATGTGCCTGGCAAAACCGTCGATGAAATCATACTGGCTTCGGTGCGCTTCGTCCGCTATGACTACGATATTGCGACGTTCTGACAAAACGGGGTAAATCTTGCCCTTCTCCTCCGGAAAAAACTTCTGTATGGTCGTGAATACCACGCCGCCTGACTGTACTGACAGTTTCCCGCGAAGATCGTCCCGATCTTCCGCCTGCACTGGTGGTTGACGAAGCAGATCCTGGCAGCGGGAGAAGGTACTAAACAACTGCTCGTCCAGATCGATGCGGTCGGTGAGTACGACAACCGTCGGGTTTTCCATGGAGGGTTCCCGGATGATAGCGCCGGAGTAGAACGTCATGGTCAGGCTCTTGCCCGATCCCTGCGTATGCCATACCACGCCGATACGCCGGTCTCCAGCCTCCCCACCGGACGCCCCCGAGGCCACGTAACGCGTGTCCCCTTCCTCGGCAACCCGCGCCGCCGTCCATTGCAATTCGGTCGCTCTTCGTGTCTGATAAACGGCTACCCTAACGGCGTGGAATTGGTGGTAGCCTGCCATCTTCTTGACGAGTGCCCCGGTGCCGTCATCCTCAAAGACAATGAAATCCCGTATCAGCTGAAGGAAGTTCGCGGACGCACAGATGCCTTCCAGCATCACCTGCAGTTCCGGAGCTTGAGGATCGTTGGGTTGTTCGACGATGTCGTTGCGCCAGGACTTGAACCACTCCCGCCCGGCAGTGAGCGTACCGACACGGGCCAGATTGCCGTCGGACGCGATGAGCACCTCGTTCATGGAGTAAAGCGTAGGAAGTTCCGATTTGTAAGTCTGTAGTTGTTGCCAGGCCGTCCAGATAGTGGCGTCCTCGTCCACCGGGTTCTTCAACTCGATGATGCCTAGAGGAAGCCCGTTGACAAACAGTACGACATCTGCACGACGAGCATTCCTGTTCTCGGTGACAGAGAACTGTCTGACAGCGAGCCAGTCGTTGTTATTCGATTTCTGGTAGTCAATTGCTTGCACCTGCGCGCCACACACAACGACGTTGCCTTCGGAGTATTCGACACTCACACCGTCAATCAGCATGCGGTGAAAGGCGCGGTTGCGGGCTTCGAGAGTCGAGCCTTCAGGATGGGTCAATTTGCGGAATGCGTCTTCAAGTGCCGTTGTGGGAAGTTCGGGGTTGAGTTCGGCGAAGGTGTTTCGAAGGCGTGCGTCCAGGACTACCTGGTCATAGTCCTCACGTTCCGCTCCGGGTGTGCCGGGATCAATGTCGGATCCATGTACGACCCGCCATCCAAGAGCTTCGAGCCAGTTCTGGGTGGCGGTTTCTACCGTGGATTCGTTGATGGGGTTATCCTTGTGGGTCGATTTATCGACGGCGCGTAGTAAGGTATTTCCGTTCCAGGAGACTTTCTTCGAGTTTGCGCCGGATTCGGTTCAGGCAGTAACCGGGTACCCTGGCCAAACGGCACTCCCAGATGCGAATGACCTTCCACCCCAATCGACGGAGTTGACGGTTCGTGCGCCGATCCCGGGCCTGGGTCTTTTCGATCTTGTCCTGCCACGCGGACGCGTTGGTCTTCGAGGTGAGATTCCTGCAATTGTGGCCGTGCCAGAAACATCCGTCGACGAAAACGGCCACCTTCATTTTGGGCCACACGAAGTCAGGGCGTCCTGGGAGCGGGCTATGCCTTCGCCAACCCGACAGTCCTGCCTTACGTAGCAACCGTGCCAGTTGCATCTCCGTGGTCTGATTGCCCGTGCTTCGCACACGAGACATCAACTGCCCACGATTCAGATCGCCGAAAGTCGTTTGTTCTCGTTGGGCGTAACCGGGCCATCGGCTCATGGTGACACGCCATTTTAAGGTGCGGGATGATCGTTAAATGCGGACAGGATTTGCTTTGCTGCTGCTTTCGCGTAAAGGGGCGGAACAGCGTTCCCGATCAGGTCGCACACGGTTTCCATTTTATCCGTAACGAATCGGTATCGCTCCGGAAACGTCTGAAGCAACGCCGCTTCGCGCACGGATATCGTATATCGCGATTTGTCCGGATGTCCGAAACGGCCCTTTGAAGCCGT
The DNA here is from genome assembly GCA_965207085.1 of bacterium. Taxonomy (GTDB): domain Bacteria; phylum JAAXHH01; class JAAXHH01; order JAAXHH01; family JAAXHH01; genus JAAXHH01. The sequence goes on from CBDBLQ010000002.1 coordinate 3,162,671, forward strand.
CGTACAGCCACCCGTGATAGTCGGAGCAACCTGATCCCACGTCATTCTGCCGTATGTATTCGTGAAGCCTCTGTACCCCTTCCGATGGCACCGGGGGCGTACCGATTCATCGACACCCAGCCATGTTCTGCCGGGTTTCGCGGCCTGCAGCCTTGCCTTAACCTGGGGTTGAAGGTCCCGGACCACGTGCCAGTTGAACGACATAGGCCCATCACCTCGGAAGGATTCCTTGAGCGTCACCGGAGGTTCCATTTGGCCAATCGTTGCTTCCACCGAGATCCAAGGGCGAAGACCAGAGTCCTTTACCGGAGACCGAGCGTGGGTCGGTTCGGGTAGGGGGATTTTGAAACCGTGCCCGGCCAGGAGTACATACCGCCGACGAGACTGGGGAACTCCGAAATCGGCCATCTGTACGATGTCGTCCGACGGTAAGTATCCGAGGTCGGAGATGACGTTCATGAATTCATCGTGGATCGCTTTCCCCCGCGTTAGTATTCCGGGTACGTTCTCCATCATTATCGCACGGGGACGTAACGCACCGACGAGTTCCGCCATGACAAGAAGCAATTCGTTTCTCGGGTCGGATTTTTGGTACTTGTTCGTCAGCGAACAGAACCCCTGACAGGGTGCGCAACCTGCCAGAAGTGCGATCTCGTCAGGTCCCGCTGCATGTCTGAGTTCGGCCGGGGAGACGTTGCACAAATCCCTATCGAACATTCGCGTCTTCCGGTTGTTCCAGCTATACGTTTTTGCGGCATCCGGATCGATTTCTACCGCAGCCGCCACGTGGAACCCCGCGGCGCGGAGTCCTTGCGTTAAGCCACCGGATCCTGCGAAGAGATCGACTGCTACAGGCATTTTGTTGGTCATTTTCTGTTCCATGGTCAGTTGTTAACGCGTTACACTAGAAAACCATTTACAAATCCAGTACTCTGGGATCTTCGGCAGGAACACGGGCCTTGATAACATTAAAAAACTCTTCATGTAGTATTTCGGTAGCGGATAATAGGTTTTTCCACGTGCGTATATCAAACGTTCCTGCTTGCTGTTGCGCTATTGCGTGACCTTCGTCTCCCGGCCGGATTCGATCAGCAATCAACAACCCTTTAACCGTAGTTCGCTGATTTCCTTCATCAGCTTCTTTTATTAGTCTTTCTCTTAAGAAAAGTACATAGTCCTCAAGTTGACGAAACTCCTCCCGTCCAACGAGCTTACCTGGCCGTTTCGTCTCTACGACATGGGCAGTCATGTACTTATCACCAAGACAGAAGAAATCGAGTCTTTTCCCTCCTTCCCGGTCCTTAGACTCTTCTATACTGAATTGTTCAGCAATCAGCTTATCAAGCGCCATTTCGTGCGCGAGGGCAGTCCACTTAGGGTCAATAAGCCATGGATGGTCCCGGACATAATCTTGCATATCAGGCTTTTCAGGTACCTGATCCCTGATCATCTGTTTAAATTTCCGAATGATCTCAACTCGGCCCTTGATTACGTGAGCAGTGTTGACAAGCTCGATGATATCCCATTCTGAAAGCACTTCATTAAAGTGCGTAAGGTCGCCGGGCGAAGCGGTGTTTAGTCTACGTATCGCATCAAGGAAGTTTCTATTTGTCAACGCGTTGTACACAAATTCAACCAATTCGTCCGCAATGTCCTTTCCTTCTTTATCCTTATCGAGCTGCGGGATAGCACAAATTCGACCCACGACCGTTTTGAAGATACCACGCTCCCTAGCAGGTAACTTTTCAGCCTGGTCTAAATAACTCAACACCTTCTCACTCTTGTACTTTGCTTCTCGTCTTTTGTCCGCCCAAGATTCCAACAGGTCTCTGATATTCCTCCTTCCCCATTCCTTCAAGGGTACTGCTGTGGGATTCTCCCAACGAACAGTGCCCCTGTCGGTCGCAATCAGGTCTACTTCGTCATCAAGAAAATCCGCCTTGATTTCACCGGTAAGGTACTGCATGCCGTGTTGGCCCCATACACCGCCGCTGAGATCAAAGAACCATGGTGTTTGCGCTAATTTGCCACGTACATAAACCACGAAGCCTCGTTGTTCTTCGACGGGTATTGGATCATTGCAAAAACCCGCCCACCACTGAAATGCCTGATCGTTTTCGAGTTCGGTTGTTTCCCATTTACCGGGATCTGCTGGAAAGCGGAACTGAAATGGTATCTCCTGTCTGGAAACAGGTTTATCGTTCACGTAAACGGTGAAGTTTTCATCAATTACAAGCAGTCTCCTGGCAATACTCTGTCGAAACCTTTCTTCGTTAATAGCCCGGGTGAGTTTCAATCGTGAAAGTCGAATGGTAGTGCCGGACATGCCTTCAGTGTAATCACCGTCATCCGATATCGGTTCAGGCGTGTATCCTTCTGCGTCGGCGAATTTCGAACTTTGGGTTATATCATCGTAATCCAGAACGAAATGTGAGATTAGTTCGTCTTTAACTGAGTACACATCTATCAAATTCGCTATGCCGAACCCAGCCAACTTGCCAATCCCTTTTCTCCCCTGGACTCTTCGTGGCGATAGTCCATTGTAGCGTTTAGTCCAATCACTTCGATTCGATCGACGGTCCCTACCTACAGTAAGGTACATGGAATTACATTCTTCAAAGCTCATGCCGTGCCCGTCATCTCTGACTTCAATAATGGCGTCTGGAGTTAGCGAATGCCCTGTGGGAATCGTTATCCATACATTTCTGGCCATGGCATCGTAGGCATTCGAGATGAGTTCCGAGATCGCCGGGACAGCTCCGGAATACATCTGTAGACCGAGATGCTTGAAGAGTTGGCCAGCGACGGTCATCTTGTACTTTCGCTGGCTTATAGCTGCTACATTCTGCACGGAATTCATAGTAGAATACGTATTAGTATTACGACATAAATTGGGAACACCTGCATCGACGGTGCAGGGGCAGTCTCATCAAGGGACCGCTTTAAGTCACGATCACGTCACTTGTGATAATAGGAGAGATGTCAGTACAAATCAAGCACTTAACAAACGGTGATGTTCGAAAGCTCATGATGAGATCAAAGACGAAGATCCTCTGTCCTATGAAACTAACTGGGCGTCGATTGGATGCGGCATCGTGGATGAGTTGATGATAGGGTGTTCGATGAACAATCGGCTGGACAGGCTCGAACGTCGAGCCACTATCTCGGCCATGACTCCGCCCGACACGGGCTTCTGGCTGGTGCCAAACGATTTCGAAACTCATAACGGTCCTTTCCAGTCTTTTGACATTTAGGCTGCTCCGCACGTGAATCATTACCTCGGTGACTGGAAAGCGACGAATTTCGTAAGGCGTGGACTGCGCAGGTTGAAAAAGCGACTGCCTGCCAGACGGTGGACTTACAGTAACATTCTGACCTACAGTGTTTATCTCAGATAGGCGGAAGATACGTATAAACTCGTAGCGAATCGTGCTCTGCTGGTGGGAAAAGCTCAAGGGGGACAAACTTATGAATTCAATTATTCTGCTTCATTTGACCCATCTGTAGATTCTACAACCTCGACCATAGCCTCGAAGTGTCCAGGGTCCTCCGCCTTGATGAGAGCGAGGATATCATCAAGAACCGATCTTGCTTCCCCTAACAGGGATGGGTCATGCTCCGGGTCGCCGATCCTGTCACTGTGTGAGTGGGTGTGGACAAAACGGATGATGCGTAGTTTCTTGCTTTGGTCAAATTGCGTATCCTCTATTTTCTTCCACAACTCGCCCGGAACTTGAGGGAAACGGAACGCCAGAAAGGTCTCCAAAAGCCGTCGAGCCATGTTAGGGAGATGGTAAAGGTGCTCCAGTGTGGAATCGGTCGCTGCACTTCTCTCCCGATACACGCGGGCAAACAGATAATGATATTCAGATTCGTATAGCTCAAGGAGAGGATCGAGTGGTCGGATCGTCGTACATCGCGTTTCGTTATCAAGGACTTGTTCAAGCATATAGAATCGCGCAGGGCGTCGCTTAATTTGGTTACTCCTCTGCCGTTTGAGGTTATGGAACCAGTTCCGTACTTGTCGGAAGAAAGTGAAGTTGTGCGTCAACAGGAACAACTGGGCTGCATCCTGTGTACGTTGTCTAATATATCCGAAAGCAAGAGTCTGTAACATGTTTTGTGTAACTGGCAATAGCGTATATCTTGCTCACAAGGAGGAAGTGCTATGGCCAGAGACAAGAAGTCCCCAGGTAAGATCGACCGTCTTCTCGACGAACTGATGGAAGACGGGGTGGACGCCGAGGACCTGTTCGGCGAAGACGGCCTGCTCAAGCGCATGAAGAAGCGCATGGCCGAGCGGATCCTGGAAACCGAGCTCACCGATCATCTCGGTTACGAGAAGCATGCCCCCGACGGCAGGAACCATGGCAACAGTCGCAACGGCAAGACCACCAAGACGCTCAAGGACCAGACGGGCGATCTGCCGGTCGACATCCCCCGGGACCGCGAGGGCTCCTTCGATCCGAAGCTGATCCGCAAGTACCAGACGCGCTGGCCGGACTTCGACGACAAGATCATCTCCATGTACGCGCGGGGCATGAGCACCCGCGATATCCAGGGCCACGTCGAAGACCTCTACGGGGTGGCCATCTCGCCCGAACTGGTCTCCCGGATCACCGACACCGTAACCGACGAGGTGACGGCCTGGCAGTCGCGTCCCCTGGATGAAGTCTACCCGATCCTGTTCCTGGACGCCCTGTTCATCAAGATCCGTGACAGCGGCAGCATCCGGAACAAGGCGGTCTACCTGGCGCTGGGCGTCAACCTGGCCGGCGACAAGGAGTTGTTGGGCCTCTGGATCGAGCAGAACGAGGGCGCAAAGTTCTGGCTCAACGTCCTGACCGAACTGAAGAACCGCGGCGTTGCCGACATCTTCATCGCCTGCTGCGACGGCCTGTCCGGCTTTCCGCAGGCCATAGAGACGGTGTATCCCAGGACCCAGGTGCAACTCTGCATCGTCCACATGGTGAGAAACAGCCTGACCTACGTCTCATGGAAGGACCGCAAGCAGGTGGCACAGGACCTCCGGGCGATCTACCAGGCGTCGACCGGCGAGCAGGCCGAGGCCGCGCTGGATCGCTTCGCCGAGCGCTGGGATGAACGGTATCCCTCGATCAGCAAAACATGGCGCAGGAACTGGGACCACGTGAGTCCGTTCTTTGCCTTCCCCCAGGAGATCAGGAAGGTCATCTACACTACGAACGCCATCGAATCCATGAACCGGGGACTGCGCAAAATCATCAAGACCAGGGGCGCCTTCCCCACCGACGAGGCGGCCAGGAAACTGCTCTACCTGGCCCTGCTGAATCTGTCCCGCAGGTGGACACGGCCGCTTGCCAACTGGACGGCCGCCATCAATCAGTTCATCATCATGTACGAAGACAGAGTGCCCATGCCATGAGAAAGTCAGTTACACAAAAACCGTGACAGACCCGAAAGCAAGATAGATAGAGTTTTCATCCAGGCTCGATACTGGATCGTCCAATACAACCACGCCCTCATTCAAACTGAACTCGCGATCATCAAGTGTCTTTAGAAAGTAGAGAAGCGCCAGCGCAGTCCTCTCCCCTTCACTCAGCGAATCCGCAGATACGCCATTACGCATGAATTCGTATCCGGTGTCCTTAACCTCAAGGTGCAACTCATCGTGCCCCAGATAGTTACGCAGGTCATTGTTGAGCTCCTCGGCAGGTTGGCGGTGCTCCACGATCTCCCGCTCCAAACTCTCGATTTCTTGCGTGAGATTTTGAATAACAGTTTCTATCGGCGCAATCGCGTCTCTGGTATTCCTCGCCACTTTCAATAGATCAGAATAGTCATTTGAACTTTCGGCAATCATATCGTCTGCCAAACGGTTCCTAGCCTCGGATGTTCGAGACTTAAAGTCCGTGCACCTCTCGTTGTGTTGTTGAACGACTTGGTTGAAGTTGTTAACAAAATCGCCATTCATTTCAGGAACCGAAACATCCAATCTCAAGCTCTTGAACGGCTGCTCTTTTTTTTCCTCAAGAGACTGAATGAGGGTTTTGGCAAATTCATGAAGTTTGGTTAGCTCCTGTCGAAAGGACAATTCGGCGATCTCATAACTCACACCAAGATCGTCATAAAGTGCGGCCTTATCTGGCAAACTCACACCCGTAGTCTCCTTCGCTATAGTCTCACATTGTTGACGGAGTTGATCCACACGTTGTAGGAAGCGGCTGTACTCCGTGCTGAAATGCGCTTCAAGTGCGGCTTGTCTATCAACCGGGAGTGGCTGCTCGCAGTACAAACAGACCTGCGACTCACGTTCTTGATGCAACAACAAACCTTCACGCGTCCAGTTTCCCCGTGGAGGATCATTTTTGAGTTCTTGAATCACTGAAGTTACAACGGTTGTGGCGCGTAAGGCCGAGACTTCTTCGTGGAGTCGTTTCATTAGAGGCGGTTTGTATACAACCTCCGGTACGCTGGTTTTGATCGTCGCGTGATGTTGCAGGAGCAGATTGTTTCGTGTCGCATCATCCAATCTGTACGACTCTGCGTTTTGGGCCGCCGCCATTTGGTTTGCCTTGTCCCGATATGCTCGTTTATCGTATTCGTTGAACGCACTGGGGCCTGAAACTCTGAGACTATCCTTGACAACTTTTGCTCGGTCGACGCAGTGCCTGTCTAACTCTTTTTCTGCTTTCTTCCAATTGGCGCGCGCCTGGCTTAGATCGGCCTCTCTTTCCAACTTTTTTCCCTTTAGATGCTCCGCTTCTTTTTGTTTATCAACGCTATCTTTCCCGACAACAAATATGGGAGGCACGTCTCCACCGCTTACGGGAAATACACTGTCGTTGACAAAGTCACGGTTAAATACCCGTATTGGGATTGTTGCACTCGGGAAATCGTGGACTCTACTTTCTCTTCCATTGATCGCGAACGTCGCTTTTCCGTTTTGTGGAACGGAGCGCAGTTCAAGGTGGCGAAAGAGACGACTCAATGTCGTCTTTCCAGATCCATTCCATCCGTAAATCAGATTGTAGCGCCCAAACTCTGGTAAATCAGCTGGCCATGTGAAGTCCCTGAGGACACCTGGATGTTTCATCCGAGTGATCTTCTGGATTTTAGTCACTTCGTACTCCGATTACTTCACATTCGTCCGTAGTTGTAACTCACCGGAGGTAATTTGGCATCAGAATGTCTTGGAGATTAACAAGAGAAATAGCCTTGTGAAACTCCCGAATAATGGGTTCTTCAGGTCCATTCTAATGTCGCCATGATACCACAGTTAACAGTATCAACTAGGAATTCGTAGATTACTGTCATACTGGTCATGGAATCCCGCCACGTGTGTTTTTGTCCGTTACTATTGGATCATTCGCAGAAGTTGCTCTGCGATTTCTTCAATGCCTTGGTTTCCTGTATTCAAAGCGACTATATCTGCTATGATCGGGCTATGTTTTACAACCTCATCCTTAGTCACCTTATGCCAAATTGGGAGAATGCGGGACTGCGCCAGCGTATCTAAAGAAAACAGCCCGTCCAATTCCTTCTGAGGCCACTCCTTTTTAAAAAAATGTTCAGAAACAACAACGATACCAAACTTGGAACTAATCAATCCACGGTCGATCTCTCTCCGCAGCTTGCTACCAACTTTCAGTTCAAATTCATCATACCAGACTTCTGCACCCTTGGCCTTAAGGTTTTCAGCGAGTTTCCTAACAAAGTCGTCTTTGTCTTCACTGGCATGGCAAATGAAGAAATCATAAAGCTTCGATGTTTGAGCCGATTCCGCATGAGTTGCCCAGCTTCTCCTTCGAGTTTCGATTGCTATGCGGCGTAGATGCTCATCATGTTCTCTCTGCAACTTGCGTTGTTCACTTTCGATTTTCTTTCGTTCAATTTCATCGGCACGAGCCTGACGCTTCTGATAGTCGAGAAGACTGTTAACTTTCTGGACTTTCCTAGCGGCGATGTCTGACTGTTGCTTTTTGATATTTGCTAATGCTCTTCGAGCTTGTTCCAGTTCTCTGAATCTTGATTGAGCCGAGGAAACACTTGTCGCCCTGTTGATCGAAACTTGAACCCTGTTGATCTTGCCTAACAGGTCGGCCTCCTTCTTAGCGGAGGTGGCTGTATCTTTTTCTAGACTAGCTATCTCTTTTTCCAGGCGAGTAATTTGTGAATGGTAGTGTGAAGCCATAAGTACCTTCTAGTTCAATATCCGCAGTTCTCCCGAAACCAACCTCTCCAGTAATGCATCGCGCTGAGCAGCGAGAGTGTGATTTTCTGTCGCGTTGTCAACAAATCGTTGACTTATCGGCAGAGTTATCCTTGCAAATGCATCAAGCACTGGCCTTGGGGGAACAGCCAGCATGACAGTGTCAATATCACTCTTGCCCAGGTGAATCACAGTCGTACCAACTTTTCCTCGTTCAAACTCTGATAATGGACTTGCTATTGCCCCAAGCAGGAAGGTCCTTGGTATGCCGGATCGGGGTTTGAAATGACAAACACGTTGATTGAGCCAAGCTGACGGCCCTCTCCACAAATGCGCTTTAAACTCACCGTCCATACCGACTACTATGTCACCTGGTTTAACTAGATAGCCTTTTGGATGTTGTTCGTCGGTGAAAGTGTTTGGATTGTACGTCGCCAGATCTCGAATACGAATAAGCGGTATACCTAAGCCCGAGTTATTGAAGTACTTGGAAGAAAACGGAGCGCCATATATTACCGATGCTACCTCGTACAAAGCCTTTACCTTCCACCCCTCCGGGATTTCCCCCAACTCTGAGTCTACCAAGCGGTTGGGGAACAGATCGGCGATGTGCTTGGGCAACCCCGTATCTTCCCCCTCCATCTTCGTCCATACTGGCTCGAAGTCCACGAACCACGACTTGAATAGTGCACATGCCATAGCCTCCAGTGATTCGTTTATACGTCGATTCAGTTCGATTTTCTCGTCGAGTGTGCCGAGAACATCGGCGATGGTTCGTTGTTCGGGTAGGGGTGGGATAGGGACGATTAAATGGTCTAAGGATTCAACCGGTACTCTTTGGCGTCCCGAAGTACCGGACATCTGGCTAATTGCGTACTCCCGGACTTCATTCCAATGTGTCAGATAGTAGGCAAAGTCGTTATCCGTAACGCCCGGACGCCCGCGAATTACTATGAACTCAGTCGAGCCGTGCGCTGGCAACTTTGCCCCACTGGAGTGGTAGCGAGCGATCTTGCCGTTCTCAAGACATGGAGTAATCCGAGCCATTAATGTATCTCCGTTCTGGAAACGGGAACCTCCTCCCTTAAACCGACGCTCTTCCGAGGCGTGAACATTGCGCGATTGCGTATTTACGGCAGCCATATCTACAAACGAGTAGATTTCACCACTGGTCAGATGTACTTTCGGATTGACTTGAACTGCCTGACTGAAGGGCACCTCTTGCCACTTGCCCATTAGGTCCTCACCACCTTACCTCTGTTTTCCTGTACAACCATGTACCTCCCGCTAAATCAACTTCGGAAATCCTCGGAATGCCTAAAAACACAATGGGGGTGCTTACGGGGTTTGAATTTCATTTAACAGATGTCTTAACAGCAAATAGGAAGCTCGAGCGAGATCATATGAACCCTTCACATCAAGTACGTTTTTATTGGACAGATGTCGGCCAGGATGCACTAAGTTACGAAGACGTTGGACTTTCTGAATCAGAGAAGAAGCTCTCAGTATCTCTACATCCTCTACTATGAATCTCGGCAGCCATCCTGCCTCATCGGCCACACTTGCCAGATGACCAAGGCCCCAGTCCTTGGGATTGTTCTTTTGGGGACGCTTTTCATTTGGTAACCGATTCTTAGCTTCTAGGGCAATCTCTTTGTGTTTCAAACAAGCATTCAACAGTGAAGATTCTACGGCCGAACCAATCATGACGACCGCCGCATGAAACACTCCACAACTGGCACAACCTTCGGCTTCCTTTTCGAATTGTTCTTGTAAGGACTCCAGTAACTCTCGGTCAGAGATGTCCTGATTGACTATTCGACGACCCTTCTCTCTCTTTGCATCGTATACGTCGCGGTTGTTACGGTAGAGATCAGCCATATCATGCAGCCCAAATTCTTGCAAAGTCTCTTCAAACTTCCCATAGGAAATCAGATCGTATTTTTTGTTTAACTCTTCATAGTCTTCCGGTCCCTGCCCGACAGGCCAATATTCAAATTCACCAAGCCCTTCATGTTTTTCGATCGCCCTCATTTTTGATGTGATATCCCTAAGTTCTTCCTCGTAGAATCCCTCCGTCATGCGCTTATCGAAAACATCTTCAATAGCCGAGGCCCTATTCAAAAACCTCAATTCAGGATCCAGCAAACCAGCGGTCTGCGCGTTATCGGTAAGTTCGAGCATGTCGCGAGCTTCCTGTTCAACTTCAGATAAGCTGGACTTATCAACACTCTCCATCCGTGTTTGAAAACTCCGTTGGATTGCGTGTGCTTGTTTACTGAATTGGTCCGAAGCACTATCCGCCCTAAGGACCACCTTCAATGCTTCTATGATAGAATCATTCACCGTGATCATTCTTTATGTAGTGCATATAGAATGGTCCAACTCCCTGAGCTACGATTTCTACCTTGATTTTAAAAACCCGGTATGATTCGGCTGCTCGATAATCCCCCTGATCTACCGTGATTTCAACCCACTTTCCGTCGGATTGGAGCCGTAACCCTCTCCGCCATTTGACGGTAAGATCAATTTATAAAATTGCTCCCGTTAGGATAAGACTGATAACCATTCGGCGGTCTCAGCAAGGTACTGGAATCTTATCCGCTGTCCTATGGGGCTTCAACCTCAGGCGGACGATGCTAGCCTTCGGACGGGGCCTTGTCTTTATCCTCGTTCATTCCAAATCCCAAACCGACAAGGTTGGTTTCAATCGCTGCGTCCAAGCGTTGCGCCTCCGACCGCTGCTCCCGCCACTGGGCCGCGAGCCGTTTCATCTTCTCATCGAATGGTTCGTCGTCTTCCTCCTGCGGTTCCACACCGACGTACCGGCCCGGAGTGAGCACGTGGCCGTGTTTTCGGATGTCTTCCAGCGAGGCACTCTTGCAGAATCCGGGGACGTCGACGTATGATTCGGCGTCTTCCTCGCCGCGCCAGGCGTGGTACGTGTCGGCTACGCGGGCAACGTCCTCGTCGGTCAACTCGCGATGGGTACGGTCCACCATGCGACCCAGCTTACGGGCGTCGATGAACAATACCTCGCCGCGCCGGTCGCGGTATCTTCCGTGCCGACGGTCTCGGGCCAGGAACCACAGGCAGGCGGGGATCTGGGTCGAATAGAAGAGTTGTCCGGGCAGTGCCACCATGCAGTCCACAAGATCCGCCTCGATCATGTTCTTCCGGATCGCGCCTTCGCCGGACTGGTTCGACGACATGGAACCGTTGGCGAGCACGAATCCGGCCGTACCCGTCGGCGCCAGGTGGTGCGCCATGTGCTGCACCCAGGCGAAGTTGGCGTTCCCCCTGGGCGGGATGCCGTACTTCCAGCGCCGGTCTTCCTGGAGCCGGTCGCCGCCCCAGTCGGATACGTTGAAGGGCGGATTGGCGAGGATGTAGTCGGCTTTCAGATCGGGGTGGCGGTCGTTGTGGAAGCTGTCGCCATGAGCGATCTGCGAACCTTCGATGCCGCGGACCGCCAGGTTCATCCGGGCCAGCCGCCAGGTCGTGTAATTGGACTCCTGGCCGAAGATGGAGATGTCGGCCCTGGTCCTGCCGCCGTTGTCGTTGCCGGAAGCGTGGGCGCGGATGAAGGCCATGGACTGGACGAACATGCCCGAGGAGCCGCAGCAGGGGTCATATACCCGGCCGTTATAGGGTTCCAGCATCTCCACGAGCAGCCTGACCACGCTGCCGGGCGTATAGAACTCGCCACCCTTCTTGCCCTCGGCGCTGGCGAACTGTGACAGGAAGTACTCGTATACCCGGCCCAGCACGTCCTTTGAGCGGGCGTCGGCGTCGCCCACGTTGATGTTGCTCACGAGATCAATGAGTTGGCCAAGGCGGGATTTGTCCAGGACGGGCCGGGCGTACTCCCCGGGGAGCACGCCCTTCAGAGCCGGATTGTCCCGCTCGATGGCGTACATGGCTTTGTCTACCAGTTGTCCGATACTCGGCTGCCGGGCATTCGCCTGGAGCCGCGCCCAGCGCGCCTCGGCAGGTACCCAGAAGATATCCTGTGCTCTGTATTCGTCAGGATCCTCTGGGTCGGCACCCTCCGCCCGCTCCGATTCCAGGCGGGCGTAGGCTTCTTCGAAGGCGTCGGAGATGTACTTGAGGAAGATCAGGCCCAGCGCCACGTGCTTGTACTCGGCCGCGTCCATGCTGCCCCGCAGCGCGTCGGCCATGCGCCACAGTTCGGATTCGTAGCCGGTCGTGGCGGTGTTGGTGGTTTCTGCGTTTGGATTGGATGCTTTCGCCATTTGCGTGACTCCTAGACTTGCCTGGAAGCTACACGTGCTCCGTTCGTCGCCGATGCAGTCTTGCTACAGTCTATCATGCCCTTCTGAGGTTTTTTCGGACGCCGTTGGCAAGCGCCGAACCATCGCTCCGATTTTCCGGTGGGCGGCGGCGAGATCGAACTGTGACTGGAGGTTGATCCAGAATTGTGGATCGACGCTAAACCAGTGTCCGAAGCGCAGAGCAGTGTCGGCGGTAATCGATCGTTTGCCTGAGATAATTTGGCTGATCCAGTTCGGCGGAACATCTATCTGACGGGCAAATTCCGACGGCACTATATTCAATTCATCGAGTTCGTCCTGGAGAATCTCGCCGGGATGAGTGGTTCGTTGCAGCATGATTTCTGATGACTCACAGTCGACAGACAAATGTCACCATGTCGATACGTTGATTGGGAGAAAAGTACTTGAGGGCGTCGGCGATCAATGAGATGAGGGAACCCGTTGACTGCTGATCTGTAAGGAACGATGAGGTTGACGAGATCATCGAAAGTGCTGCCGCAGCCAGTCCAGTTAAATTCCTCATTTTGACCTCCTTTTTAACTGTGAACAATCTCACAATCTTCAAGAAGCCGACTCCTGACGTTACCAACGCCCGCAAGTACTCATCTCCAAAACAAGGTGCTGTTTCTTCCCTTAAAGCATATAGGCCGGTTGCTCTTTTCTTCAATCTTCTACACGAATAGCTACGAACGAGCCTTCACGACGTTACGTAGCCCATGTCTGTTACAGACTCGCCTCGAACGCCGCAATCTCTTCAGCACCCTCCAACACGCCGATCTCCAGGTGAAAATCGCGCACTTCGTCGGGCTCGATGTGCTGCAGGTAGCCGTTCTTGCGGTTCCAGGCCCGACCGAGCATGCTGACGTTGCCCGGTTCGATGCCGGTGACGTAGGTGCCCTTGTGGAAGTGCTGCCAGTGGCTGACGAGGGGGATCTCCGCCTTGGGGAAGGACCAGTACAGACCCAGGCCGAGTCGGTCATTGATCAGTCCTACGTGGCACAGACCGCTGGCATCAGGCCGGGGACGGAGGACGTACACGTCGTCGTGCGCTTCGTCTGCAGGTGCGGAGACCGTAGAAAAGGTGGTGGAATCGACCTCCCGGTCTTCGAGCCATTCTGTCGACTTTTCGCTGTCGATGACGACGCGCGTGCCCTCGTCGAGGATGGGGAAACCGGGGTTGCAGTGATAGACGAACATCAGGGGTGAGCGATCGACGGATTGGTTGTGTATACGGTCGTGGATGTGCAAAGATTTCTCGCCCAGGACCGTCGAGATTTCCCGGGTAAGCTCCAGGTTGGTGCCGAAGACGACGGCTTCCCGGATCTTCCCGCGCACTTTGATGACATAGTCGTCGCCGTCCCACTGGCCATCGGTATGGACCTGCCGGGCGGGAAGGAAGGACAGGCGCCCGTGGAGACCGAGCTCTTCGTTTTCTTCTTCCGGATCGACTTCCGGATGTCCCGTAAACGTCATCCCGCAGCTCAGGACCAACCCGCCGTAAAACCCGCGCATCCAGCCGTAGCCTTGCGGTTCGTAAAACGCCGGTCCCACGTCGCCCGTGTTGCCGCGGAAGCACAGCGACATGCCCTTGTAGTGGGCAGAGGCCACGTCCAGCGCCCTTCCCGGCAGCAGGGAGAAGCACAGGCCCGAGGCGTTGAACACTTCGATGAGATCGGCGCCCCGGTCGCTGCCTTCGCGCAGTTCACCGTACCGTGCGTGGGCTACCTGGCTCATGTCGCCGACGAGATCGAGCAGTTCCCTGCGGGTATACTCTCTTCCGAATAGACGTGCCATAGTCACCTTCCTGGATCGAATCGTCTCTGTCCGTTACGTAAACGCTTACGCTGCTGACGCTTATCTACTTCTGTTGGATCTTCGCCCAGGTATCGCGGAGGGTGATCGTACGGTTGAACACCGGTCCGTTGGGCTGCGTTTCGACGGCGTCGATACAGAAGTAGCCCAGCCGCTCGAACTGGTAGTTCACGCCGGGTTCGGCTTCTGCCAGTCCGGGCTCGACTTTGCAGTCCGTGGCAGTCTTGAGCGAATCGGGGTTCAACAAAGCACGGTCGTCGTCGACTTCACCCGGACGGGGATCCGGATCGCTGAAGAGCCGGTCGTAGAGACGCACGGTGGCGTTCAGGGCGTGGGCGGCCGATACCCAGTGAATGGTACCGCGTACCTTCCGGCCGTCCGGCGTAGACCCGCCCCGGGATTCGGGATCGTAGGTGCAATGCAGTTCGACCACTTGCCCGTCATCGTCCTTGATCACGTCCGTGCAGGTGATGTAGTAGCCATAGCGCAGTCGGACTTCCCGGCCCGGCGCCAGCCGGAAGAACTTCCGCGGTGGATCCTCCATGAAGTCGTTACGCTCGATATAGATTTCACGGGTGAAAGGCACCTGCCGCGTCCCCATGCCCTCGTCTTCCGGGTTGTTCACGGCTTCCATCTGCTCGGTGCGGTCGGTGGGGTAGTTGGTGATCACGACCTTCAGCGGGTCGAGCACGCCCATGACCCGGGGTGCCCGCTTGTTCAGGTCCTCCCGGATGATGAAATCCACCAGGGCCATGTCGATGAGATTGTGGTGCTTGGCCACGCCGACGCGGTCGCAGAGGGTCCGGACGGCCTCGGGGGTGTATCCCCGGCGCCGCAGGCCGGACAGCGTGGGCATGCGGGGGTCGTCCCACCCGGACAGCACGCCTTCTTCGATGAGCGGCCGGTAGAAACGCTTAGAAAGCACGGTGTGGGCCAGCGACAGCGGTGCGAATTCGATCTGCTGGGGGTGGTAGACGTCCAACCGGTCCAGGATCCAATCGTAAAGCGGCCGGTTGTTCTCGAACTCCAGGGTGCAGAGCGAATGGGTGATGCCTTCGATGGAGTCCGACAGGCAGTGGGTGAAGTCGTACATGGGATACACGCGCCACTTGTCCCCGGTGCGGTAATGATGGGCGTGCCGGATCCGGTACAGTACGGGATCACGCATCGTCAGGTTGGGATGGGCCATGTCGATCCGGGCCCGCAGGACGTGCGTACCGTCCGGAAACTCCCCGGCCTGCATGCGTTCGAAGAGGTCCCGGTTTTCTGCAGCCGTCCGGTCGCGGTACGGACTGTTTCGGCCTGGCTCCGTGGGCGTGCCCCGGTGATCCCGCATTTCTTCCCAGGTCAGGTTGTCCACGTAGGCGTCGCCCTGGTCCACGAGTTGCAGTGCGTAGGCGTACAGCTGATCGAAGTAATCGGAGGCGAAGTACAGCCGGTCTTCCCAGTCGAATCCCAGCCATCGGATATCCCGCTTGATCCCCTCGACGAAATCCACGTTTTCCGTTTCCGGATTCGAGTCGTCGAAACGGAGGTTGCACAGCCCGCCGTACGCTGCAGCCACCCCGAAATTCAGGCAGATCGACTTGGCGTGGCCGATATGGAGATAGCCGTTCGGTTCCGGAGGGAAACGGGTATGCACCTTACCCCCGAACTTCCTGCTCTCCATGTCCGCGTCGATGATTTCGCGTATGAAATCCCTGTATGGTTTTTCGGTGCTCATGGGTACTTGTTTCCGGTTACAAAATGGCCGAAGTCAAGACGGGATAATATACGATTAGAAACGCAAATAAGCAAAAGGAGTCTAATCAAAATCCTACCTCACAAGCCTGTTCAAGCCCAACCGCTTCCACGCGATCATGTATCCTGAATCGCGCTTCGCCGGGGAAGACGACAAAAAGCCGGTCGAGCTTCAGGTCGGTCAACGCCGTGTGCATGGAGCGTGTCATGGACGGTGCGCTAGTCCGCTTGAACTCGAACCCGGTTCTTCTGCTGCCTTCCATGGTCAGGAGATCGAGCTCCGGCCCACGATGGGTCGCCCAGAAATAGCAGTCTTCCCATGCAGTGCCGGTAATCCGGACCACCTCCTGCATGGCGAAACCCTCCCACGACGCTCCGGATTTGGGATGCCCCATGAGATCGGATTCGTCTTTCACACCCAGCAGTGCATGCAACAGGCCGGTGTCTGAGAGATACACCTTGGGGGCCTTGACTTGCCGTTTCTTCAGATTCTCGTACCAGGGTTGCATTCGGCGTACTACCATTGCACTGACCAGGGTGTCGAAATAGGTACTTACCGTAGGCGAGGTGACACCAAGGGCGCGGCCGAGTTCGGCACCGTTCCAGTGATTCCCGTGGTAGTGGGCCAGCATGGTCCAGAATCGACGCATGGAAGCGGCTGGCACCGATACCCCGAGTTGAGGCAGATCTCTTTCCAGGAACGATCGAATGAACGCCGTCCTCCAGGTGAGGCTGTCCTCATCATTCCCCGCGAGGAACGAAGGAGGAAATCCGCCGCGCAACCAGAGGCGATTCGATTCGACGGAACCGGTTTCGATCATCCGCAGAGGCGGGAGTTCATAGTACGCGATCCTTCCTGCGAGCGATTCCGAAGACTGTCGCAGTAGCGCGGGACCCGCGCTGCCCAGGACCAGGAAACTGGCCGGGATGCCCGGACGGTCCGACAGCACGCGAAGCAGGCGGAAAATCCCTTCATTGCGCTGGACCTCGTCGATGACGACCAATCCACGCAGCGGTTCCAACGCGAGCTTCGGATCGGACAGCCGGGCTTCGTCTGTCGGGTCTTCAAGATCGTAAAAGGTGACGGAACGCTCTTCGCTCTCGATCAACTGGCGCGCAAGCGTAGTCTTGCCAACCTGCCGTGCTCCGATGAGACAGACCACGGGAAACTGATTTAGCAATTTGCGAATCGCATTGAGATGTTGGGTACGCGGGATCATATCGGACAATATATGTGAAAAACGAAATCTGCGCTATTGATTTTCACACTTTTGTCACCCACGCCGAAATGTGCGGCGGTATAACGACGGGGCGCTTTGCCGCGATGATTTCCTCCCGGACCCGCTGGGGAAAGGTGTCTAAGTCCTCCTTCAAACACGAGCGGCTTCTACACCCTTGATGCGGTCTCTGGCATGACGGCGTACCCGGGAACGGATTTCCTTTCCATTCATTACCTGTTCCCTGGATAATTCATAGACTTTCTGAGCATTCATCCAGAACTCTGGAGTCTGGTCGAAATACTCACCCAGGGCGATGGCGGTTTCAGCCGTCACACCACGCCTTTCGTGTACGATTTCATGTAGTCTCGTGGCCGGAAGGTCTATGTCACGTGCCAGTCCGTTGACAGTAAGACCCATCTCCCGGATCTGCTCGAGAAGTAGCACACCCGGGTGTGTGGCTATTCTGTTTGTGGGTACAATCATAGTTGGACCTCTTCATTGGTAGTGGTTGTTTAGTTCCACATCGAAGGCGTCTCCGTCCTTCCAGGTGAAACATATCCGCCATCCCCTGGAAACACGAATACTGAAACGTTCCTCACGAACGCCTTCTAATCGTTCAAGTCTGTTTCCTGTTGGTGTCTTCAAATCGCGGAGGACTTTAGCATAGTTGATCCGGTCCAACTTGGTTCGCGCACGATTGAGTAAATGATCAGGTACGGTCTTTTCACGAATCCCTTGAAACACGTTCTTCGTTTGCTTGTTGGCAAATGATCGGATCATATACAGTCTATTACGATCTTCGTAATACGCCAAGAGTAATTAGATCATATCAACTCCATTCAATGCATTAGTAGGTTTTTCTAAGACAATCTCGCCCACGCCCCGATATGCGGCGGAATAACCACGGGAAGTTTCGCCGCGACTATTTCCTCGCGGACCCGTTGGGGAATGGTGTCGATGTCCACCTCTTCGGCGGTCGCGATCCCGTAGTGTTCCAGCAGCGGCACGACGCTTCGAAAGGAATTCGCGACGTACGAATACCCCGGCCAGTCGGCGGAACCACCCAGCAGCATGCCCGCGTCCAGGGTAGGTTCGGGCAGGCCGGCCTCGATGAACACCCGGTGCAGGTCCAGTCCCATATTGGGGTTCGCCCCGGAGCGTTCGAACACCTCGATGATCCAGTCGACCAACTGGCGCATGAGCGGAGTATCCTCATTGCTGTACGACCGGGTCATCGTGAAATCGATTTCCTGGAAGACGACGAGACCACGGGGACGCAATCGGGTTATGAGTTGTTTGAGTGTGGCAACGGGATCGGGCAGGTACATGAGCACCAGCCTTCCGATCAGGGCGTCGAAATCGCCGTCCATTTCAAGGGTATGCACGTCGCCGGCAAGGAACTCCACGTTACGGTGCCCGGACTGCTGGACCCGTTCCCGGGCGGTTTCGAGGATCTCCGGGTTCATGTCCACACCCACGACTTCCCCTTCTGGACCCACGAGCTCCGCCGCGATCAGTGCCACGTCGCCCGCGCCGCTGCCGATATCCAGGACCCGCATACCACGCGTTAGGCCGGCCGACTTCAGAAACCGCTCCGTGATCGGCCTCAAAAGCCGAGATTGCTCGATCAGGCGTTCCGTCTCCTCGTCGCTGCGTCCCATCGTGTATTGCCGATCGCGGTCTTGATCTGCCATTTCAGATACTTCTCCTTTCCATTCTTCTACTTGCACATACATGCGCTGGTTTGGACTCGTTCGCTCGCAAATCGTTCAAATTGTAAACTATAACGCCCCACGTCAACGTCTTTGGGTAGTGCGTACCGTTCACGTACCGTTCACATTTCGTTCAAATCCGGAGAACAAACTGTTCCGGCCACCTCTACGACTTCACACCTACACGCCTACACCACCCTCACTCCTTCACCGCCCCCAGCGTGATCCCCTGCACGAACTCCCGCTGCATCGCGAGGAACAGGGCCATGATGGGCAGGATGGACAGCAGTGTACCGGCCATGAGCATGCCGTACTCCTGCCGGTAGACGCCCACCAGGCTGGCCAGGCCGAGGGGCAGGGTGTACTTGGCGGCGTCCCGCAGCACGATCATGGGCCAGAGAAACTCGTTCCAGGCTCCCAGGAACCCGAAGATGCTCAGGGCGCCCATGGCCGGCTTCACGGCCGGGATGATGACGCGCCAGTATATACCGAATTCTGAGGTGCCGTCGATCCGCGCCGCATCGAGCAGATCCGATGGCACGCCGAGAATGAACTGCCGCATGAGGAACACGCCGAATCCGCTGGACGCCAGGTAGGGCAGGATCACGCCCTGGTAGGTGTCGAGCCACCCGAATTTGTACAACAGGGTAAACAGGGGCACCAGCACAAGGTGAAAGGGGATCATCATGGAGGCGAGGACGATGGCGAAGAGGACGCCGCGGCCCCGGAACGAGTACTTGGCGAAGGCGAATCCGCCCATGGTGGCGATGGCGAGGAGCAGCAGCGTGTGCGAAGTGGCCAGGAAGGTGCTGTTGACGACGTACTGGATGATCGGCATTTCCTGGAACAGCCGGGTGAAATTCTCGAGCGTGGGATCCTGGGGCAGAAAGGTGGGCGGGTAGGAGAAGATCTCGCCCGACGGCTTGAAGGAAGCCGATACTACCCAGAACAGCGGCGTCAGGACCAGAATGGTCAGCAGGATCAGGAGCACATAGGTGATGGTGGTGCGAACAGGGTTTCTCATGGTGTCAGTTTTCTCTGAATACGCCGAAGAACCGGACCTGGATGATGGAGATCACCCCGATGACTACGGCCAGGGCCCACCCGATCGTCGCCGCGTAGCCGAGGTTGATGAATTCGAATCCGTGCTTGTACAGGTACATCACCATGGTCATGCTCGCGTTGCCGGGACCGCCCTCCGTGAGCACGTAGGGCAGGTCGAAGAGCTGGAACGACCCGATCATGGACGTGATTACCACGAAAGCGATCACGGGCTTGAGGGCGGGGATCGTCACGTGCACGAAGCTCTGCCAGGGTCCCGCGCCGTCCACCGCCGCCGCCTCGTATAGTTCCTGGCGGATGCTCTGAAGCCCGGCGAGGAAGTAGACCATGTTGAATCCCGCCCACCGCCAGACGCCGGCCAGCACGAGGGCGGGCATGACCAGGTCGGGATCCTGGAGCCACGGGATTTCGGAACCGAGGACTCGATTCACCAGGCCGTAGCGCCGGTCATACAGCAGGTAGAAGATCACGGCGATGAACACGCCGGAGATCAGCACCGGCGAGAAGAAGGATAGACGGAACAGGTTCCGGCCCTTCAGGCGGGCGTTGCTGAGGAGCAGGGCGAGGGCCAGGGCCACGGGCAGTTGCAGGAGCAGGCTGCCCGCGGCGAAATAAGCCGTGTTCCAGAGGGCGGTCCAGAAGAGCGGATCGGCGATCAGCCGCTCGATGTTTTCGAGGCCCACGAAGGTCTGGTTCCGCATGCCCCGGACACTGTACGTGCTAAGACGGATCGAATCGAACAGGGGATAGACCATGAAGACCCCGAAGAGCGTGAAGAAGGGCGCGAGGAAGAAGTAGGGGGCGTACCGGGGCTTCATTCGGTCTCTGTCGATTCGATGCGTGGCGACGGCAATCTCAACTCGCCTTCTTCATCAGTCGCGACTGTCGATTCCTGCATCAGCGCGCGGACCTGCGCTGCCAGGTGGGACAGCGCATCGGCGGGCGTCCGGATCCCATTGGCGGCCTCGTACACGGCCTGCCGCAGCAGATCGTTGGCCTCGGCCCAATAGGGGTTCAGGTGGAATCCGGGGATATCGGGCGCGAGTTCCGTCAGGCTTCTGCCCAGGACCTGCCCGTCCAGGTACGTCTCGGACTCGGCGTACACCGGGTTGGACCATGCGGACTTGATCGGCGGGATGATAAAGGTCTTGCGGTAACGGTTCGCGAGGGCCTCGTCGTCCATGTAGGCGAACTTGGCGAATTCCCAGGCGAGGTCCGGGTTTTCGGCCTGTTTGGTGACCGCGATCATGGTGCCGCCCCAGGTCGAGGTGCGTCGCTCGCCTTCCCGCCAAGCCGGCAGGGGCATGGCGCGCCATTTTCCCTCCAGCTCCGGGACGAACCTCCGTACGAAGCTGATGTACCAGTCCGGTGCCAGCACACCGAGAATAACGCCTTCCTTCATGGCGGCGTAGCTGGCCGGGTCCTGGGAGAATTCGGGGATGGCCAGTTGCGCCTCGTTGAGCAGGTTGCAATAGAATTCCAGGGTGGAAACGGCGATGTCGTTGTCGATGATGACCCCGCCGTCCGCATCGAACATGCCGCCGCCGTTCTGCAGGAGCAAAAGCCAGAAATGGCCGGGCTTGTGGGCGCTCAGCATGATCGGGTAGCGGTCGGGCCGCCCGTCGCCGTCCTCGTCTCGGGCAAGGGGTCTCGTCTCGCGGACGAAATCATCCCAGGTTTCGATGGATGCCGGATCGATCCCCGCATCCTCGTACACGTCGTGACGATACAGGAGCATGACGGGATGGACATCGCGGGGCAGGCCGAACACCCGGCCGCCCAAGGACCAGGGCGCGAGGCGGGCCTGGACGAATTCATCCGTGATCCCTTCGCGCTCGATGCGGTCGGTCAGGTCCACGAAACCGATTTCCTCCTTCGTGCCCTTGAAGAACCTGCCTACCGATGAGATTTCTACCTCGGAAAGATCTGGGCCGCCGATACCGGAAAGGAAGGCGGCCAGGAGCTTGTCGTGCAATTTCGAGATCAGCCGAAGTTCGACCTTGACGCCGGGATGGGCTGCCTCGAACGCCGGAATCCTGGCGCTGAACTCATCGTAGTGCGTCTGCGCGAAGATCCAGAACTCCAGCGTGTCCGAGCGGTCATCGCCGCGGAACACGATGACGGGAAAGGCCAGTAGGAAGAGCAGGCCGAAGATCAGGGGAGCCTTGCCGAGGTGGTTCATACGCTATGCCTGTTGCCGGCGAACGGGTGGACGGTCATACACGGTCAACCATCTCCCATGGCCTGCCGGATCGGGGTCATCACGGGTTCGGTGACCGATTCGGGCGGCGGGGACGTGAAGAGCGACACCACGACGCCCACGATGGATGTGGCCATGAAACTCCACGCGACGGGGATGAGGCCCGGGTTCGGCATCCATTCGTAGAACATGGCGACGAGCACGGCGTTCCCGGCGACGATGGCCGTAATGGCGCCCGGGGCCGTGAACCGTCTCCAGTGCAGGCCGAGCAGCCATATAGGGGTCAACGTGACGAAACCGGAGAAGGACAACTGGGCCAGGGCGAAAATGGAGGCCGGCCGGAGGATCACGATGTAGTAGGCGATCCCGCCGAGTATGACGAGGAACAGCCGGCCCAGCACCACCTGCCTGCGCTGGGACAGCCCGTACCACACGTCTCGGGTGAGCATGGACGACAGGGTGAGCATCTGGGCGTCCAGGGTGGACATGACCGCCGCCAGGATGCCGGCCAGGGCGAGCCCCTGGATCAGGGGGCCGAAGTGGCTGCGGATCACCATGGGGAAGACCATGTCCGAGTCCCTGCCCACGAAATCCGGGAATTCGATGCGTCCCCATACGCCGTAGAGCGTGGCCACCAGCATCAAGCCGATCATGATGACGGGGTAGTACCGGATGGAGTTCTTCAGCGATTTCACGTCTTTCGCCGCGAACACGCGCACCAGCAGGTGGGGAAAGGCGAGGACGACCAGGCCCATGGCCATGCCCCAGACGAACCAGTTGCCCGTCGTGAAGGGCGGCGTGTCTTTCGTGGCCGTGAGTTCCGGGAACCGCCGGGCGACTTCCTGCATGACGCCCGATACGCCGCCGAAATCGGCCGTGACGACGAAAATCGATACGTAGAGGAACACGCCGAAGACGAGACCCTGGAACACGTTGGTCCACATGGTCGCCCGCATGCCGCCCGTGGTGGTGTAGAGCAAAGTGATGACCAGGATGCCGGCCGCGGCGACTTCGAAGGAGATTGCCTGCTGGGTGAACACGTCGACAGCCAGCCCCACGCCGGCGACGCCGGTGGACAGGTAGGGCAGCATGAAGACGAAGTACACGACGAAGAGCAGGCGGCCGAGGTTGGGGCTGTCGAGCCGGCGGGCGAGCAGTTCCGCGGGCGTCACGGCCTTCAGTTTCCGGGACGCGATCCACGCGGGATAGCCGATGACGTAGTAGGCGACGGGTATGATCAGGGCCGCCATGGCCGCCGTGTAGCCGAACACCCCGTAGCCGTGATGGTAGGCCAGCCCCGAAATGCCCATGATCAGAAAGGGTGTGATGTTCGTGCCGAAGAGGGCCATGAACATCACGAGCGACCGGGCGACTCGGCCCCCGAGGAAGTAGTCTTCGGCCGTCGGCTGGGACCGGCGGAACGCGGCGGCGCCGATGCCCAGTACCACGGCGAAATACACCACCACCACCACGAATATGGTCGTTTCAGGACCCATCGAAGTCCCGCCAGACGTATCGGGTGAAGTAGAGGACGAGCGCGGCGGCGGCGATCACCCAGACGACGTGGTAGGCCAGGTCGACAGGGAGCCATCCGAAGAGCGGCGGAGGGGAAATGCCGTGGTTGAAGAAATCGACGTGGAGCGCGGCCAGCACGACCACGAGCACCCAGAATATCCGTCTATGCTGTCTTCGCGTCATGTCTGCCGATGTACCGCCGGGTCTCCGCGGCGACGATGGGAGAAAGGAAGAGCAGGGCGACCAGGTTGGGGAAGGCCATCAGGCCGTTCATGATGTCGGAGACGCCCCAGACCAGTTCGAGTTCCGACACGGCGCCGACACCTACGAAGAGGCAGAACAGCATGCGGTACGGCAATGCGGAGCGTTCCCCGAGCAGGTACACGACCGATTTCTCGCCGTAGTAACTCCATCCCAGGATCGTCGAGTAGGCGAACAGTACCAGGCCCACGGCGACCAGGTATCCCCCGAATCCGCCCGGAAGGCCGCTGGTGAAGGCCGCCGCGGTGAGCGGCGCGCCCGTGTCGCCCGACATCCAGACCCCCGTGCCGATGATGGTGAAACCGGTGATCGTGCATACGACCAGGGTGTCGATGAAGGTCTGGGTCATGGACACCAGGGCCTGGGTGACCGGGTCCTTCGTCTGGGCGGCCGCGGCGGCGATGCCCGCGCTGCCCAGGCCGGATTCGTTGGAGAAGATGCCTCTGGCCACGCCGAACTGTACCGCCTGCCGGACCATCGCGCCCGCGAAACCCCCGGCGGCCGCGGCGGGCGTGAAGGCGTGGGTGACCACGAGCTCGAAGATGCCCGGGATCGCCGAGGCGTTCAACAGGATGGCGGTAAGTCCGCCGAGGATGTACAGCACGATCATCGTGGGGACGATCAGGCTGGCCGCCCTCCCGATGCTCTTGATCCCTCCGATCAGGACCAGGCCCGTGCCGATCATCAAGACGATGCCGGTGACCCACGGGTCCACGCCGAAGCTGCTCTGGAGCACGTCGGCCATGGAGTTCGACTGGGTCATGTTGCCGATGCCGAAAGCCGCGAGCGCCGCGAACAGTGCGTATGCGGCCCCCATCCACTTCCAGCCCATGGCGTTGGAGATGTAGTACATGGGGCCGCCCTTCATAAGCCCCTTCGAATCCGTCTCGCGGTACTTGACCGACAGGACCGCTTCCGAGTATTTCGTGGCCATGCCCACCAGGCCCGTCATCCACATCCAGAAGAGCGCGCCGGGCCCCCCGGCCGCGATGGCCGTGGCCACGCCCGCGATATTCCCCGTACCGACGGTCGCCGCCAGCGCGGTCATCAGGGCCTGGAAATGGCTGATATCGCCTTCGGCGCTGGTTTCCCGGCGCCTGACGAAAGCCAGGTAGAGCGCGTGCCACAGGGAGCGGAACTGTACGCCTTTCAACAGTATGGTCAGGTAGAGTCCCGTGCCGCCCAGCAGCACCAGCATGGGCAATCCCCATACCAGGCCCTGCACTTCGCCGATGTATTCAAGCAGCGGGTTTTCCATGAAGTCTTCCATGTGAGGGTGATGAGGCAGACAACGATGGCCAACCTAAGAGCGGGGCGGAACATATGTCAAGCACTTTCCATTTTGCTGCTTGATCTTTGAACGCCTCGATTTTATAGTGAACCATCGCCGGTGGCGGTCGGCTAAGACCGGTCCGGTACTTTATCTTGCCATAAACCAGGAAGAACCAGGACTTCTCGAGGACCATGCGACATGGAAACACTACGTATCGGCATTGCGGGCGCCGGCGGCATGGGCGGACATCACGCCCGGTTGCTGTCCGCCCGTGAAGACGTCCGGGTCGTGTCTCTGTTCGATACCGATCCGGTCGCGATGAACCGGATGGAAAAGACACTGGGACCATCCGTACAGGGATTGAACCACTTCGCGTCGCTCGAGTCGATGATCGACTCGGAGAAACTGGACGCCATCGTCATCGCGACCCCCCATACCCGCCACGCGGACCAGGTCCGGACCAGCCTGGAGGCAGAACTGCACGTGCTCGTGGAAAAACCCATGGCGACGACGACGCGGGACGCCAGGGATTTCATCGAATACGCGGAACGGGCGGACCGGGTGCTTGCCGTCGCCTACCAGCGCCACGGCGAGGGGAAGTTCATCAAGGCCCGGGAGATGATCGAAGACGGCGTCATCGGCGACGTGCGCCTCGTCCACGTCATTATCGCCCAGGACTGCCTGGGGATCTTCAGCCCCGGCGCTTCGTGGCGCGCCGATCCCGAGCTTTCCGGCGGCGGGCACTTCATGGACACGGGCAGCCACATCAATGACATCCTGCTGTGGACGACCGGCCTGGAACCGAAGAACGTCCATGCGTTCATCAACCCCGAAGGCACCCTCGTCGACGTGAATACGGCCATCTCGGTGGAGTTCACGAACGGTGCCGTCGGCAACCTGTCCTACACTTCAATGTCGCCCGAATGGCGGGAGGAGTTTACCTTCTACGGCACCGAAGGCGTGATGCGATTCGGCGCTTCCGAGCCCCTCTTCGTTCATCGAAAGGGAGAGGATATACGGCTGCCGCAGACCCCAGGCCGGGGGAAGCCGCCCGCGGAGAACTTCATCGAGGCCATCCTGGGCGAAGCGGACGTGCAGGCCCCGCCGATCTGCGGCCTGCGCGTCGTGCAGTTGACCGAGGCGGCCTACAAATCGGCCGAGAGCGGCAGGCCCGAAGCGGTGGGCTGATCGACCGGACTTCGTTGTTTCGTTCATAATAGTTACGTTGTTGTTACGCCCGTATCATCCAACCCATTCAAATCGTACCATGGCAGACATAGAGGATTCATATGCCTGATCAGAGAACGAACGGATGTCCACTATACATTGGCGGTAATTGGACCGGCGCGGCAGACGCGTCCACGGAACCGGTTTTCAATCCATCAGACGGCAGTGTAATCGCGCGGACGCCCATGTGCGGTGCATCCGAAGTCGATGCCGCGGTTCAAGCCGCCCGGAAAGCCCTTCCCGACTGGTCGGCCACACCGGTCGTGGATCGGGCCAGGATACTCTTCCGGTACGTGCATCTGCTCGAGTCGCATTTCGAGGAACTTTCCCGGCTGGTCACTCGGGAGCACGGCAAGACCCTGGAGGAAGCCAGGGGCTCGGTGCGGAGGGGCATCGAGGTCGTGGAATTTGCCTGCGGAGCGCCGACGCTGCTCATGGGCGACGCACTGGAAGAGATCGCCAGCGGGATCGATTGCGACACCATCCGGCAGCCCGTGGGCGTCTGCGCGGGGATCACGCCCTTCAACTTCCCCGCGATGGTGCCCATGTGGATGTATCCCATCGCCATCGTCTGCGGAAACACCTTCGTGCTCAAGCCGTCGGAGAAGGTGCCGTTGACCGCTATCAGGCTCGTGGAACTCCTGCAGGAAGCCGGACTGCCACCCGGCGTGATGAACCTCGTGCACGGCGGCGTGGATGTGGTCAACGCCCTCTGCACCCACCCGGGCATTGATGCCGTATCCTTCGTCGGATCGTCGCCCGTGGCCCGGCACGTCTACCAGACCGCGACGGCCCACGGCAAGCGCGTGCAGGCGGCTGGCGGCGCCAAGAACTACATGGTCGTCCTGCCCGACGCGGATCCGGATTTCACCGTGGACGCCCTGATCGGATCGGTGTACGGCTGCGCCGGAGAGCGGTGCATGGCCGGCAGCGTGGCGGTGACGGTGGATGACGCGGCCCAGCGCGTGCTGCCTCCGCTGCGCGAAACCCTGGACGGGATGAAGGTCGGCCCGACCGACCGGGATCCCGAGGTGGACATGGGACCGGTGGTTACCCGGCAGCACCTCGACAAAGTGAACGATTACATTGTCTCGGGCCTGTCGGACGGCGCGTCGCTTTACCGGGACGGTCGAGGGGTCGAAGTGCCGGAAACACCGGACGGATTCTACCTGGGTCCCACGATTTTCGACGAAGCGTCCACCGGCATGAAGATCGTCCGCGAGGAGATCTTCGGTCCGGTCCTCTCCGTTATCCGTACCGAAAGCCTCGACAAAGGCATCGAGGCCTGCAACCAGAGCGGTTTCGGCAATGCCGCGGTCCTGTTCACGGGCGACGGAAAGGCCGCCCGGACGTTCAGGAACCGGGTGAGCGCGGGGATGGTGGGCATCAACGTGGGCGTGCCGGCCCCCATGGCGTTCTTCCCGTTCTCGGGCTGGAACGGTTCGTTCTTCGGCGACCTGCACATCCAGGGCAAGGAAGGTTTCGCCTTCTATACGCGACAGAAAGTCACCATGAGCCGGTGGGCGTGATCGGGTCGGCCCGCAGAGGATGAGATGAACAGCTCGCATGGGCGTGATCGCGGCGACCAGCCGGTGGGCTCTACTGTAGCGGTCCGCAGAGGATGAGATGAACAGCCCGCATGGGCGTGATCGCGGCCGCCAGCGGGAGTTGAGAAAATGTCCAGACCCGATGTGTACATCCTGAAAACCCGCCTGGACGGCGAGGACGCGTTGCACGATGCGGCCTTCGCCGGACCGGCCCGTGAGATGCTGCGCGCGCTGGGTGTCGATCCCGGAAACCGCGCCGTAATGATGAAACCAAACGTCACGGCCGGTGCGCCGCGGAACAGCGGCATCGTCACCCATCCGGCCTTCGTGGCCGGGCTCGTCGATTACTTCGTCGAAGACGCGGACGTTCCAGTCGACGACGTATACGTGGGTGAAGCGACCAGCAGGCTGACTTCGCAGGCTCAGCGCGACCTGGCCTGGGCCCGGAGCGGCTACACGGAGATGGCGCGTGAGAAACGCGTGCGGCTGCTCGAGCTGGCGGACTACGGCAACGTGCGCGTCACCCCTGGGAACACGGTTCAGCTTCACAACATCGGGATTTCCCGCTGGGCGGCCGCGGAGAACGTATTCTACGTCAACGTGTCGAAACTGAAGACCCACAACCTGGGCGTGGTCACCCTGTGTGGCAAGAACCAGCAGGGCGTCATGATACCGGTCACGGAACGGCACCTCTGTTCGGACGCTTGGCGCGCCACGTTCGGGCGCGACGACCGGCGTAAGCAGGGACGGGAATGGATGCGCGTCGAGGACCACGAGGCCTGGCAGCGGACCATCGCCCACATGCACTGGGACGTCTTTCTGGCCTGCCAGCCCGATTTCAATGTAGTGGAGGGCATCGTGGGCCGGGACGGCAACGCCTTCTATCTGGGTCGCAACTTCCCCGCCGGCCTCGTCGTCGCCGGCGCATCCATGGCCGCGGTGGACCTCGTGGCGGCCCATCTCATGGGCTTCGAACCCGAAAACCTGGTCTATCTGCAGGTCGGGATCGAACGGGGACTGTGTCCGTCCTCGAT
The DNA here is from genome assembly GCA_965207085.1 of bacterium. GTDB lineage: Bacteria > JAAXHH01 > JAAXHH01 > JAAXHH01 > JAAXHH01 > JAAXHH01. Next base: position 3,191,760 of record CBDBLQ010000002.1, read on the forward strand.
CGGTGACGTGAACGTCCATCTGGTCCGGGACGGCGAGGTGACCGGACTGGCCGATCCGGATCGTTACCGGGCCGATCCGCCCTTTGAAGTGTACCGCGACATCCCCGCGGACTACGCCAAAAAAGACCTGTTCGACGACTACGATCCGAACGCCGAGGATTTCCAGATCACGGCCTGAAAAAGGGCTGGATCTTTCTCGGCGGGACGCATCCCGGAGGGTCTCCCATGACCCAGGCGGAACCGGACCCCCTGTACGCCGCCTTGATGTCGCCCGCAACGCGTGACTTCACCCACGGTTTTCTTCCGCCCGAAGACCCGCTTTCCCGCCTGCCCGAACCCTTCGGAGAATGGGAGCAGGCCGGCGGCGTGCTGCCCAAGCTGGCCCTGACGCGGCATATCCGCGCCACGATAGAGGATCTGCCGCCCTTTCCGGGGAACAGGCTGGAAACCCTGGCCGAGCACGAACGGGCCATGAGCCTGCTGTCCTTCCTGGCCAACATGTACGTTTTCGCCCCGGATCACCCGGTGGCCACGGCCATCCCCCGGAACCTGGCCTCGGCATGGCACGGCGTGGCCGGCCGCCTTGGACGCCCTCCCATGCTGACCTACGCCTCGCAGGTTATGTACAACTGGCGCAGGTTCGATCGGCAGGGCCCCGTCGAAGTCGGCAATCTCCACATGATGCTGAATTTCCTCGGCGGGATGGACGAGGAGTGGTTCGTCACGATCCACGTGCATATCGAGGCGGTCGCGGGACGGGCGCTATCCGTGCTGATCCCCGGCCTGGAGGCGGTATCGCGGTGCGACGCCGGGACCGTCGCCCGCTGCCTGGACGCCGTGACCGGGACGCTCCATGAGATGCGGGCGGTCCTTGAGCGCATGACGGAACGGTGTGACCCCAACACGTACTATCACAGGGTCAGGCCATACATGTTCGGCTGGAAGAACAACCCCGAGCTTCCCGAAGGTATGATTTATTCGGGCGTGGAGGAATATGGAGGGAAGCCCCGGCAGTTCCGCGGTGAAACCGGGGCGCAGAGCGCGGTCATATACGCCGTGGACGGTTTTCTCGGGATCGAGCATGGTTACGATGAGATGCGGGCCTATCTGATGGAGATGCGCGACTACATGCCCGTGCAGGACCGGCATTTCATTGAAACGGTGGAAGCGGGACCGTCCGCCCGCAAGTTCGTCCTGGAACGAGGGGACAGCGATCCCAGCCTGATAAACGCCTATAATGCCGCGGTGGAAGCACTGTACGAATTCCGGCGGCTGCATATCGAGTACGCCGCCATGTACGTGCTCAAGCCCGGGCAGCAGGAGAACAAGGGCCACGTGGGCACGGGCGGCACGCCCTTTACGGTCTATCTGAAAAAGCACATCGACGAAACCCTCGCGCACCGTATCTAGCCGGTACGAAGCCGAAAACCGTTGCCCTCAAGGGCGCTTTCCGTTAAATTGGTATACCGGTAAAGGCCATATCCACAAGGGCTTAGCGATGGCGCGCCAATTCGACATTCCCAGTTACTACAAGAGTGAAATCACCTCCCGGATCAAGCAGGGCCGGCGGCTGATTGATCCCAAGAAGAAGGATCTGTCGCCGTCCATCCTGGATTTCGGCGGCGTACGGTTCATTTTCGCCCGGCATTTCGGTTTCTGCTACGGCGTGGAAAACGCGATCGAGATCGTGTACAAGACGCTGGAGGAAAACCCGGACAAGCGGATCTTCCTGCTCAGCGAGATGATCCACAATCCGAACGTCAATACCGACCTGCAGTCCAGGGGCATCCAGTTCATCCATACCACCCTCGGCGAGCAGCTCATTCCCTGGGACGAACTGACCCGGGACGACCTGGTCGTCGTCCCCGCTTTCGGCACCACGGTGGAGATCAAGGAAATGCTGACCCGCCGCGGGATCGACTTCTGCACCTACGATACGACCTGCCCCTTCGTCGAGAAAGTCTGGACCCGGGGCGGTCAGATCGGCCAGCAGGGGTTCACGGTCGTCATTCACGGCAAACCCCGGCACGAGGAGACGCGCGCGACCTTCTCCCACAGCGTCCAGCAGGCCCCGACCGTCGTGGTGCGGAACCGGGAGGAGACCCTCATCCTTGCCGATATCATCACGGGGAAGGTCGACCGGGAACGGTTCTTCGATGTATTCGGCGAAAACTGCTCAGAGGGGTTCGACCCGGAAATCCATCTGGACCGGGTCGGCGTGATCAACCAGACCACCATGCTCGCCAGTGAGACCCACGAGATCGCGCGGCTGATCAGGGAAGCACTGGAGGAACGGTACGGTACCGAGCGCATCGCCGATCACTTCGCCGATACCTCCGATACCCTGTGCTACGCGAGCAACGAGAACCAGAACGCCACCTACGCCATGATCGAGAAAGGGGCGGACGTTGCCCTCGTGGTCGGAGGTTACAACTCGTCCAACACCTCCCACCTGGTGGAACTCTGCGAGGAAACGATCAGCACATTCTTCATCAACAGCAGCAAGGACATCCTGTCGGACAGGCAGATCCGCCATTTCGACCTGGAATCCAAGTCGATCGTCGCGACCATCGACTGGCTGCCGGGCACCCGGCCCGTCGACATCATACTGACGTGCGGCGCGTCCTGCCCCGATATCATGCTGGATAACGTATTGCTGCGTATCCTTTCTTTCTTCCCCGACACACCCCCGGTAGCGGGAGTCCTTGCCGAATACGAGCATACCGTCCGCCAGCCCGTCGTTTCCGCCTCGTAAACCGCCCAGGGAGTGCCATGCAGATCGGGGTCAGTTCATACAGTTACAGCCGGCTGGTCCGAAGCGGCGAGATGACGGAATTCGACACCATCCGCAAGACGGCGGAACTCGGATACGACGTGATCGAGTTCTCCTCTCTGCACCCGCCCGGAAACGAGCCCTTCGAACAGTACGCTCCCGACGTGCGCGCGGCCTGTGATGAGGCGGGACTTCCCATCGCCAACTACACGGTCGGAGCGGATTTCATCAATGGAAGCGGGGGAGACTCTCGACTCGAAGTGGAACGGGTGAAGGACGAGGTGCGCATCGCTCATCTGCTCGGAGCGCCCGGCATGCGCCACGACGCCACGAGGGGGTTCCCCGACAGCCGTCCCGGCGGGCGCTCATTCGAGGATGCGCTGGCTGTCCTCGTACCGGCGATCCGGGCCGTCACGGAGTTCGCGGCGGACCTGGGCGTCCGGACCATGGTGGAGAACCACGGGATGTTCTGCCAGGACAGCGAGCGGGTGGAAAGACTGGTCAACGCCGTGAATCACGAGAATTTCGGCGTGCTTATCGACATCGGCAACTTCCTGTGCGTGGACGAACCGCCGGACGCCGCCGTGGGACGTCTGATCCCCTACGCCTTTCACGTCCACGCCAAAGACTTCCACACCAGGGCGGGCACGGCCCCCGACCCCGGTGAGGGATGGTTCCGCACGCGGGGCGGCAACTATCTCCGGGGGGCTATCGTCGGCCACGGGGAAGTCCCCCTGGCCTCCTGCCTGCACGTCCTCTCACGCCACGGATACGATGGCGTGCTTTCGATCGAGTTCGAAGGACTCGAGCATCCCGTCGACGGTGTCCGCATCGGACTCGACAACCTCAGGCGCTACCTGGGCTGACCAGGCTGACCGCGGGATCCGTCCGGGTCGCCGCGTCCACCGTGCTTTCGGGCTGACGCGAGTCCGGGTCGCCGCGTCCTCCGTCCTTTGGGTCGCCGCGTCCACCGTGCTTTCGGGCTGACGCGAGTCCGGGTAACTGCGCCGCCGGACCATTGGCCGGACCGCACGGTCTACGCGAGGTGGACGACCTCGCCCGACGCCATGGATTCGTTCGCCGCGAGGGTGACGGCGAGGCTGTTGACGACGTCGCCGTAGGCCGATCGGATGAAGGACGGATTCTCCTCTTCGATAGCCTGCAGGAAGAGTTCGTTTTCGAACCGGTAAGGGTTGTTCCGGCCCGGATACCGCACCGTTTCTTCTTCGCGTACGACCTCCAAGTCCCCTCTCGCGATCTTCACCGTCAGGCCCCGGGCAATGACCTCCAGGGCGGTCCCGTAACCCTGTTCGGCGACACAGGAAGAGAGTATGGTGGCCACGGCGCCGCTTTCAAACACGAGCGAAACCGTGCTGGCGTCCTCCACGTCGTAGTTCGGCAGATCCAGCATCCGTCCCTTCGTTCCCGCCGCGTAGACGCTTACCACGTCACCCATGAGGTACCGCGCGCAGTCGTATACGTGCGTGGTCTGCTCCACGATCTGTCCGCCCGACTTCGCCTTCACGCGCCACCAGGGGGATCCGGGCGTGTCCCCGATCCAGTACCCGATCGCCAGAGCCGGACGCACGCCGGACAACAGGTTCCGTGCTTTTTCCGTCGTGTCCTGGTATCGCCAGTTGTACCCCACGCACGAGAGGACGCCGCGTTCTTCGACTTTTGCCGCGATGTCACGGGCGGTATCCACGTCCAGCGCCTGGGGTTTTTCGACGAACAGGTGGAGGTCGCGTTCCAGCACCGCCATTTCGGGATCGCCGTGGGCGAAGGGCGGGAGGCATACGTACACGGCATCCAGCACTTCCCGGTCCAGCATCTCCCGGTAGTCGCCGTACGCGCGGCCTCCGCACCGGTCGGCCGCCGCCTGCGCGCGCTTGATCTGGATGTCCGCGTATGCCACGAGTTCGGCCCGCTCGATTTCCGGCAGGAGTCCCAGGTGCATGCCTGCAATGCCGCCGGTTCCGATAAAACCTATACGAACGCCCATGCGAAGTCCTCCGTTGTTCCCTGCGCGTTAAATCCACGTTGACCGGTCCTGCCTGCCACCGGTTCACCTTTTGAAATCATGATTCCTTCTTTACGACGATCATCGTCGTGTCGTCGTCCTGGCCGCCGCCGCCCACGAAGGCCCGCCAGACCTGGATCACGTGGTCCCGGATCTCCTCGACCGGGCAGTCATGACAGTCCTTGATCGCCTGTTCCAGCCGATCAATGCCGAAAATCTCGTCCTCCATGTTGGACTTCTCGATGAGGCCGTCCGAATACAGGACCACGACATCCCCATCGCCCAGGTACACGCGGCCGTCCTCGAAACTCGCGTCCTCGAACGAACCCACGATCAGGCCCCCGGTGTGGAGGTTGACCGTTTCGCCGGATTTCCGGCACAGCAGGGGCGGTGGATGGCCGGCGTTGCAGTAGACGAAGGTGTTCTCCTGCAGGTTCGCAATTCCGTAGAACAGGGTGGCGAACCGGTCCGCGGACGTGACCTCGTACAGGACTTCGTTGACGTGACCGATGACGTAACTCGGAAGGTAAACGTAGTAATTGGCGAATTCGTGGAACGACGTATAGAGCGAAGCCATGGTCAGCGCGGCGGGAATACCCTTGCCGACCACGTCGCCTACGGCCACGCCCAGCTGCTTGTCCGAAAAGGGAATGAAATCGTAGAAGTCGCCCCCGACCTCCCTGCTGGGTTCGCTGAATACGGCCAAAGAAAGGCCTCGCACTTCGGGTACGGCGCGCGGCAATAAAGCGCGCTGAATCTCGCCGGCGACCTCCAGTTCCCGGTCCAGCAGCCGGCTTCGCCTCGCGTCGTCGAACAGACGTGCGTTCTGGATGGCGATACTCGCCTGGGATGCAAAGGCCTCCAGCAGGGACCGGGCTTCCTCGTCATAGGCGTTCGCCCGGTCGTTTTCGATATTGAAGACCCCGATGACCTGGTCCCCGGAAAGCATGGGTACGGCCATTTCCGATTTCGTGCCCGGCCGGTGCTGCACGTACCGGTCGTCCAGGGACACGTCCGGCACGATGATCGGCCTTCCGGTCTCGGCAGCGGATCCGCTGATACCTTCTCCCATTTTCAGGTTGATCGCGTCCTGGTCCGGCGAATATCCCCGGATGGTCCGTTCGACCACCGCGTTCTGGTCCTCGTCGAGCAGGACGATGGCTGCCGCGTCGTAGGGCACGACGGTCTGCAACGCGTCGATGATAAGGTTCAGGACCTCGCTCAGGTCCAGCGAACTGCTGATCCGCTTGCCCACCTCGTACAGGGCGGTCCGGTGGATCATCTCCTGCCTGGCCAGCTTGAAATGCAGCAGCCGCGTGACCGCGTAGCCGGCGTGGCGCGCCAGGGAGATGGTTACCTCGAGGCGTTCGGGGTCGAAGCCGGCCTCACGGGATGCCATGACCGCGAGCAGTACGCAGTGAAACCGGTCGTCGATCTGGTGATGAAAAAGTACGGCCTGGCCGGTCAGTACATCGTGGCCGAGCACGGCCTGCAGGGGCCAGTCCAAATGCCGGACGTCCTCGACCAACCGGGTGCTCGGCTGGGACCGCAGCCAGGACAGCAACGCCACGACCTCACGCTCCGCATCGGGCAGGACCAAATAGCGGCCGGTGGTTTCGAAGACGATCCGGTTCGAGACGCAGTCCACCATGAAGAACCGGCAGGCTTCCGCACCGGAAAGCTCCAATGAGATCTCTTCGATGGCGGCGGAGAGGTCGGCTTCTCCCGTTGCGGCCGTCATGCGGGTCAGCCCTTCGACCACACGGTGCCACAGGATGTCCGAACGTGCTTCGACGACGGTTGAATCGAGCATGGCGATATTTGGGAAAGTGCGCCCCGTTACAGCGAGTGATTTCAGAACCCCTGTCGTTCCAATCGGGGGCCGTTTGCACAAGTGTTGCCGGACAGCAAAGCGACAGCCTGTTTCATGTCCTCGGGCAGGGACGCCCTGAAGGAATGGGTCCGGCCCGAATAGGGATGGATAAACTCCAGTTCGGATGCATGCAGGGCCTGCCGCCGCAGATCATCCAACATCTTTCTCAACATCGGCCGGCGCCGGGGTGCCGTGCCGGCCAGCCGCTTGAGCCTTCCTCCGTAGACCGGGTCACCGATGACGGGATGGCCCAGGTGGGCCAGGTGTACCCGGATCTGGTGGGTGCGTCCGGTTTCCAGCGCCAGGGTCAGCAATGTCCCATCCTCCATGGAACCGCTGACGCGGTAATGGGTAACGGCCCGGCGGCCGCGGCTTTCCTCTACCACAGCCATCCGCTGCCTGAACCGCGGATGCCGCCCGACCGGCACGTCGATCGTACCCGAGGATTCGGTAAATCGGCCCCATGCCAGGCCGGTGTAACCACGCTTTATGCGGCGCTCGGCCAACTGGCGGGATAGAAACGTGTGGGCGTCTTCGCGTTTCGCCACGATCATCAGGCCGGACGTATCCTTGTCCAACCGATGGACGATGCCCGGCCGGACCGGATCGTCGAACTGCGTCAGGCTTCCGCAGTGGTGCAAGAGGGCATTAACCAATGTCGAACGCGCATGTCCGCACGCCGGATGCACGACCATGCCCGCCGCCTTGTTCACCACCAGGAGCGCTTCGTCTTCGTAGACGATGTCCAGCGGGATGGGCTCCGGCTCCGAGGTCGAGGGAGGGGTTTCGGGAATGGTCACGGCGACGACGTCGCCTTCGGAAACCCCGTGGCCGCACTTTTCCACGACGACCGAGTTGACCGAAACCGCACCGGCCCGAATCCAGCGCTGTATTCTCGACCTGGTTACCGGAAGTCCCGTTTGCGACAGGTACCGGTCCAGCCGCCACTGGGACTGCGAGGCGGGCACCACGGTCTCGACGAAGGATCCCTCCCAGTCATCCGGAAGGCGCTTCATCGTTCAATATCCGGTTGATGGCGGGCAAACGGGTGAAAAGGAGAATGATCCCGATGGTGATGGCAGAATCCGCCACGTTGAATACGGGCCATCGGAACGCTCCCACCCCGATATCGATGAAATCCGTAACCTCGCCGTAGACTGCGCGATCGATCAGGTTGCCGACCGCGCCACCCAGTATGCACATCATGGCATACCGCCCCCACCGTTCGACGGGGGAAAGCCTGAACAGGTAATAGATCATGACCGCGCAGGCGATGACCGACAGGACAAGGTAGAGCCAACGGCCGCCGAGGGTGATGCCGAACGCGGCTCCGGGATTCCGAATGTAAGTTAACTGGACCACTTCCCCCAGGAGGGGATAGGACTGGTGAAGCGCCATCCCCTGCTGAACGGCGATCTTGGTAATCTGGTCCAGGATCAGGATACCGGCGCAAACGACGGCCGGTTTTGCCAATGCTTGCTGTCCGGAGATGTTAGATCAGACCTCGTTCTTCCTTGGATTTGCACTCAATGCACATCCGGGCGTGGGGTACGGCCTCGAGCCTGGCCTTGCCGATTTCTCCATTACATACGTAGCAGCGCCCGTAGGCGCCGTTCTTGATGCGCTCCAGGGCTTCGTCTATATGAAACAGGAACCGTCCCTCGCGGGAGGCGAGGTCGTAGGCCTGTTCCTGCTCCATCGATTCTGTGCCCTGGTCCGCCGGGTGTTCCGAAAAGGGATAGCTGCCCGCCACATCGCGCGTCGCGGAGTTAATCGTCTTGTTTCCGAAATAACCCAGCTCGTGCAACAGCGTTTCGCGTTTTTCGAGCAGGAGCTTTTCGAATCGTTTCAGATCTTCACCCGTCATCCATACCTCCACGGCAAAGAAGCGATTGATTGATGACTGCAGCCAACCTTCCGAAATCCTCACTTCGTGCGGGTATCGACGAACATAAGGCATTTCCGTCGACCGTCAAACTTTTTTCAACGACACCCACCGCGGCCACCGGCAGACCACAGTGGACGGCCGTGATCACTTCATCCAGCAATCCTTCGCCGATCACGTCGATCCCCGCCCTGGCCCACGCGTCGAGCTCATCAGCGGCCACGGGCCGTGCGACCCCTCCATACACGGCGCCCCGCAGCGCAAGCCCCATCGAAGCCGCGCCACGCTTTAGACCGTCAGACCAGCGCGCGTCATACGGCGCACTCATGTCGGGATACCTCGGACCCAGGCGTTCGTCGTTCGGTCCCCGCAACGGATTCTCTCCGGAGCAGTTTACGTGATCGTCCACGATCACGTAAGTACCCGCTTCATACCCGCGTTTCAGCGCGGCACATCCGAATGCGCTCAAAAGGCTTTCGGCCCGTAGCATCCGCAGGACCCGCACCGCATCGATGCGGCGTTCCGCGTCCATGCCCCTTCCAAGGCAGGGGAGCAGCACCGGCCCGGCCCGGTACACGGTTTCAAAGGGCACCCAGGGGCCGGGCGCACTCACCGTGCTCCAGGGACAGGCCTCAGGAGGTAATTCCGGGAGCGACAGGCCGACGATCCTGTTTCCCCGCAGGTATTCGCCCATCCTGTCGGCCAACCGCGAGATTCGCTCGTAGGTCATTCGTTAGTGTGAGTCTGCCTTATGAGATCGGTCGTATCCCTGTATTCAGCTGCCCTGTGTTCAGCCTGGCCAGCGTTCAGCCTGGCCGGGATTCAGCCGGCCGGGGCTGCCGCGCGGGGTCCGACGACGGATTCCCGCCGCTTTCCCTGTCCATGCTCCTCATCGCGTCCAGTTGCTCCTGGTGGGATTCGAGCAGAATCCTGAATTTGACCTCGTAGTCCTTCCTCAACGTGGTGAGCGCGCCCAGTTCCCGCTTGATTTCAGCGACCTGGTTGTTCGCGTCGGAGATCCACCGGTCCGCCTTGTTCTCCGCATCTTTCAATACGTTCTCCGCTTCTTTCATCGCATTGGCCTTCATGTCGTGAATGACCTTCTGCGCGGACACGAGCGCGTCCTCGAGCAGTTTCCGCCTCCGGCCCACATCGGACAATTCGCCGTCCATTTCCGCCATCCTGGCCCGCAGCGAGTCGTTTTCCTTCGCAAGGTCTTCGAACGCGCCGGCGGCACTGTTCAGAAACGCTTCCACTTCATCCATATCGTAGCCGCTGACCCAGCGCGTCTTGAATTTCCTTTCCCGTATTTCCTCCGGGCTGATGTCCATGCGTTCACCTCTGTTTCCTGGTCTGCTGGTCGCGCTCCTGTCAGATCCGCAGTAACAGGGGCAGGAGACTCACCTGGATAAACCTCAGTATCAGAATGGCGATCAGCGGCGAAAAATCAATGCCGTACGTCGACGGCAGGATCCTGCGGATTGGCGCCAGAATGGGATCGCTGAATAGAATGAGTATCTGGAAAAGCGCGTTGCCCGTGTCCGGGTTGAAGAACGAAAGCACCGCGCGTACGAGTATCACGATGAAGAGCACGTCGAAAATGAAGTCGATCACGTAGACGATGCTCTCGAGGATCACGTCCGCCGGAGTGCCGGCGGCCTGTGCCACCAACGCTCCGGCCTGGTACAGTACGAGACCGTGCAGAACGCCAAGCAGTACGATGCCCAGCAGTGCGGACACGTCCGGCCGTCCGATCCGGTAGCCGGTGAATCGGCGGATCGGGGCCAGGAAGAAGTGGGCGATGTTGTGCATCATATGTCCGGACTGGCTGAACGCGAACGGAGATTCGATGGATATGAAGAAAGCGCCGAGAAACAGGATGGCGAGCACCCGCACCACGAAATCGAAAACGTCCAGCATTCCGGCGGCCAGGGAAGTGGACAGGGGCACGCCCATGACGGTCGTCACCAGGAATCCCCGCACGATCACGAGGGCGATTATGGCAAAGACGGGCGACCAGTCGAAACGCGGTTCGCCGCGCATGATCACCTGGCGGATGGGCCGAAGCACCGGTTCGGTCGCCGTGTACAGTCCCCGTTGGATCGGGTTCTCGCTGAAGGGGCTCGCGGCAGGCATGAACAGGCGGAGTCCGAAGGCCAGCATGTAGATGTTTATGATGAATTCGATCAGTCCCATGTGGGGTTCCGTTCACTGTCGGATCGAAGGCGCTTCATGGATGGCGTGCACCGAAAACAGCCGTGCCGACCCGGACCATGTCCGCGCCTTCCTCAATAGCTACCTCGAAGTCCTGGGACATACCCATGGAGAGTACGTCCATGCCGACACCCGCGATCCCGGCGGAAGCGATGCGGTCTCTCGTTTCCCGGAGCAGCCTGAAAGCGGGCCGGGCATCTTCGGGATCGGGGGTGAACGCGGGGATTGTCATCAGTCCCCTGACGGACAGTCCGAACAGGACGGACAACTGTTCCGCGAGTTCCAGGGCGCGGTCCGGCTCCACGCCGGTCTTCGTCTTCTCCGACGACGTATTGACCTGGATCAGTACGGGCAAGGTCCTACCCTCGGCCTGCAGCCTCCGGTCGAGTTCCCGGCCAAGGGAAAGGCGGTCGACGGAATGAATCATGTCGAAAATCCGCACGGCGAACCGGGCCTTGTTACGTTGCAGCGGACCGATCAGGTGCCAGGTTGCACCGTCGTCCTTCCGAATCTTTTCGAGCGCTTCCTGGACCCTGTTTTCGCCGAAATCCGTGACACCGGCCCGGCTGGCCTCTTCGATCATCGAACGGGGCTTGGTTTTCGATACGGCGATGAGCTGTATGGACGCGGCCTCGCGGCCGGCTCGCTCGGCAGCCCTGGATATACGGTCGTACACCCGGACCAGATTGTCTTTGATCGTGGACAAAAGATCAACCTCACCGAAAAACCAGTCTGATAATATATGCGAACCGGGGCTTCGTCGCAACATAAATCAGTAAACTCCGGGACTGCGAAAGGAAACGAGATTCCGCCCTGTCCCGCTGACTGTTAAGAATGTGCTGAAGCCGATTGCATCCATCCCGGGGCAGATCGGGATGCGAACTGAGACAGTACCGTTTTCAGAAGGAGGGACAGCTTGCTATCACGTGTATCGAGCGGCGCCGTTCAGGGGATCGAAGCGATTCCCGTGGTGGTGGAAACCCACATCACCAACGGCCTTCCTCATTTTTCGACCGTCGGGCTGCCGGACAGTGCCGTGAGGGAGAGCAAGGACCGTGTCGTGGCCGCCATCAAGCAGTCCGGCTTTACTTATCCGTACCGGCGGATCACCGTCAACCTGGCCCCCGCGGACGTGCGCAAGGCGGGTACTTCCTTCGACCTGCCCATTGCCGTGGGCATTCTGGCCGCGTCGGCACAGTTGCCGATCCAGTCGCTCGAAGGCACGATCCTGCTTGGCGAGTTGTCGCTGAACGGCGCGCTCCGGCCGATCCGGGGTACGCTGTCCGTAGCGCTCGCCGCGCAGCGCCTCGCCGCACGCAGGCTGATCGTTCCCAGCGAGAACGCGGAAGAGGCGGCAATGGCCGGCGGCATTGACGTATTCGGCTTGCCGTCTCTGGAATCCGCGGTCCATTTTCTCCAGGGTCGGAAGCAATTCGAGCGGGTCCGGCACGAGGCGGGCCAATACGCTCGTCCGGTGCGGACTACCCCTTCGACTTCTCCATCGTCATAGGACAGGATCACGCCAAGCGCGCCATCGAAGTGGCCGCCGCGGGATCACACAATCTGTTGCTTATTGGTCCACCGGGCTCGGGCAAGACGCTGCTCGCCCGCTGCGTGCCGTCCATACTGCCCGATTTCACCCTGGAGGAAGCCCTGGAAACGACCCAGATTCACAGTGTAGCGGGGAAAATCCCGCTCTTTACCCCCCTGGTCACTACCAGGCCCTTCCGGGCCCCTCACCACACCATCACGGAAGCGGGCCTGATCGGCGGCGGCAGCATTCCTAAACCCGGAGAGGTGTCCCTCGCCCACAACGGCGTGCTGTTTCTGGATGAACTGCCCGAATTCCGAAAGCATGTGCTCGAAATGCTCCGGCAGCCCCTGGAAGACGGCAAGGTCAACCTGTCGCGTGTCTCCAGATCCCTGTCCTATCCCGCGCGATTCACCCTGGTCGCCGCCATGAATCCATGTCCTTGCGGATACCTCGGCGACCCGGGCCACGAATGTACCTGTCCGCCTGCCCGGATACACCAGTACATGTCCCGGATTTCGGGTCCGCTGCTCGATCGGATCGATTTGCACGTCGAGGTTCCTCAGGTACCTTACGGGGACCTGGGCGGCCGTTCCGGCGGTGAACCCTCCCACCGTGTCAGAGACCGGATCAACCAGGCCAGGGAACGGCAATTGACGCGTTTTGACAATCATCCCGGCGCTTTTGGAAACGCGCACATGACACCCCGCGACCTGCGGCGGCACTGCGAACTGGACGACGGGGCAAACGACCTGTTGCGGAACGCCATTGCCCGCCTGGGTCTTTCCGCCAGGGCCTATGACCGCGTCCTGAAAGTCGCCCGAACCATCGGCGACCTGGCCGGCGAAGAGGCAATTGGCGCCGAGCATGTGGCCGAAGCGATACAGTACCGGTCGCTGGACCGCGGCAAATGGATGGATCACTGAACAGGATGCCTCGTCCATAAACAACTTTGAAACCACCATGCGCTGTGCTATAGTAGATAAGATTTGCGAGACCTGAACAACGAACCGAGCCCCACCGAAACTCCCGGGACAGGAATCCATGTCCAGAACAGAAACGGGGTTGGCCGGCCTTTCCGCCATGCTCCTTTTGATCGCGGGATGCGGCGGTGGCGGGCAGGCGGGCTCCGCCGTATCTTTTTCTCCGGAACGCTACGCGGCCCTGGTGGATACTCTGTCGGAACCAGGCGGATTCTTCGACAGCGACAACATCGTCTCCAACGAGGCCGGTTATCTCCACGTCAAGCATGCGCTAAAGCGACTCGGCTTAGAGGACGGCGTCTACATCGGCGTGGGGCCGGACCAGAATTTCACCTATATTGCGCAGGTCCGCCCACGGTACGCCTTCATTCTCGATATCCGCCGGGACAACCTCATCGAACACCTGCTCTACAAGGCCGTTTTCGCCCTGGCGGAATCACGGGCGGATTTCCTTTCCATTCTCTTCAGCAAATCCATATCGCGCGCCGAACTCAACGATGGCAATCCCACGATCGAAGCGCTGGTGACGTATTTCGATCGAACGGAAGGCGACGAGGACCTGTTCCGCCGCAACCTGGAGCGCATCCGGGAACAGATAAGCACTTTCAAGATCCTGTCGGGAGACCTCGACACCCAGCGCGTGTCTGCGCTGTACCGTTCCTTTTTCGAACGGCATCTGGACCTGCGGTGGGAGTACCGGTCGGACGGGGACCGTGGAATATCCTTCATTACCTACAGGACGTTTCTGCTGGGAAGGGACCTCGAGGGCGCTTACGGAAATTTCCTGGCTTCGGACGATGACTACCGGTTCATCCGCGATATGCAGGCTCGAAACGCCATCATTCCCGTCACGGGAGACTTCGCGGGCAGTCATGCCCTCAGGGCCATTGGGGATTTCGTCCGGGGAAGGGGAGACCGCATTTCCGCGTTCTATCTTTCGAACGTAGAGTACTATCTCCATCCCGAAGGCCGCCTCGACGAGTTCGCGGCAAACGTCCGGTATCTGCCGACGGACGGACGGAGCGTGATGATTCGCGCCTTCGTCAACCTGCGGCAGCGTGCCCATCCGTTGCGGGTGGAACGGGACCTGATGACCACGGTACTCCAGTACACGCGCTCGTTCAGCCAGCTTTTCGCCGACGGGGCCTACCGGTCCTACCTGGACCTGGGTGTAAGGAACTACATGCAATAGGGTCAGAGCGTCCGTTGGACCGCTTCCACGGCTTCGCCGAGCACCGTGGCGATCCGGGCCACCTCGTCTTCGTTGACGGTGTAGGGAGGACTGATCGCGACGTGATCGCCGTAAACGCCGTCCACGGGTCCCGGCGCGCCCGGCATGATCAGCACGCCGCGGTCGAAAGCTTCCCGGACCACACGTCCCGTCACGCCCAGCGACGGATCGAAAGGCGTGTCCCGTTCCTTGTCCGACGTAAATTCGATGCCGCAGAGCAGTCCCTTTCCGCGTACCGTGCTCACCATGGGCAGTTCGGTCAGTGATTGCAGCTGTTCCAGCATCGCTTCGCCCATTTCGGCGCAACGCGCGACGAGATCATGACGTTCGACGTAATGCTGCACGGCCAGCGCGGTGGCGCAGGAAAGGGGGTTTCCGCCGTAGGTATGGCCATGCACGAAGGCCGGCGCGGTTTCGTAGATGGTCTCGTAAATCTCGTCCCGCGCGATCGTCGCGGCGATGGGCGTGTATCCGCTGCTCAGGCCTTTCCCGGTAGCCATCAGGTCCGGAACGACACCCCAGTGGTCGATCCCGAAGTCGACCCCGGTCCTGCCGTATCCGGTGACGACCTCATCGATGATCAGGAGAATCCCGTAGTGATCGCAGAGGTCTCTGACCGTGCTGAAGTAATCGTCGGGCGGCGCCATTCCGGCGGCGGAGGTTCCCAGGATGGGCTCGACGATAAAGGCGGAAATGTATTCCGCGCCGACCTGGCGGATCACGCGTTCCAGTTCGCCGGCACTGTGTTGCGAAATGTGAGGGAAATCCAGTAGATACGGCGTGTAGTCTTTCCGCCAGACCGACCGGCCCGACATGGACAGGGCGCCGATCGTGTTTCCGTGCCAGCTCTGCCAGCATGAAATGACCTGGTACTTGGACGGGTTGCCGGATTCCAGGTGGTATTTCCGTGCGATCTTCAGCGCCGCTTCCGTGGCCTCCGATCCGCCGGACACGAAAAACACCCGGCCCATTCCCTCCGGGGCCATGTCGGTGATCTTCCGGGCCAGGTCGATCTGCGGCTGACTGATGAACTGGCCGTAGGCAAAGGCGACCTTCCGGGCCTGATCGGCCATGGCCTCCGCGATTTCTTCCACGCCGTGGCCTATGCTGACCACGTGCACACCGGCACAGGCGTCCAGAAAGTCCCTGCCTTCGGTATCATACAGGTAGCATCCCCTGCCGTGTGAAATCCGCGGCCAGTGGTCCTTTCGCGTCCGGTGGAAGATTCGCTCCGACGGTTCATTTCGACCGGCCATGTTTTCTCCAGGAATCGCACGTTCCGCCCGGAAGCGGTGAAGCCGCCTACCTCAGGATGCGCTGGTCGCTCAGGTCCTTGCCCCCGACGGTCTCCACGATACTCGCGCCCAGGAAATCGAATTGCTCCAGATCCGCAAAGGCGTTCACGATATGGTACTGCGTGGGCAGGTCCCGCCATTGCGCCCGGTGGAACTGCACCCTGCCCCGGCCGGTGCGCTGCGCCGTCACCCTGCGGTTCGGCGTGGCGGACGGGGTCAGTACGGCGTATTCCGCGTCGGCCTCGTCCCATTCCCCGGTCCGAGGGATGTACTTGTAGTGCAGGGTTCCGGTAAGTTCGGTGCCTTCGGCCGGCGCCGCGGGCGCTTCGGTCGGTGCCGCGGGCGCTTCGGTCGGCGCCGCGGGCGCTTCGGTCGGCGCCGCGGACACCTCTGCCGCGGGTGCTTCGGCCTCCGCCGAAGGCGGCGTTACCATATCCGTCAGATGCATCTCCATGAAGGGGAATCCAAGCCAGTCTGCCGTGCATCGCGTCTCGCCGTTCAGCACGGTCGGCGGCGGGATCGCGCAGTATATCTTCGAGAATCCGAGCTGTTCCCTCCCGGTAAGGATCGGGTCGGCAAGGTTCTCCCATAATACCGCGAGGAAAGGGCCGCGGGCCCGGTCCCGTTTCCCCCTGTACTCGGCCGGGAAACTCACGCCGAGGGTGTTGTAACCCCTTCCGGCCAGCCACTGGATTTCAGTCATATAGGAAACCGTCACGGTAACCACGGGATCTCCTGCCAGCTGGAATCCCACCGGCAGCAGGACTTCGAGCTGTTCCAGCCGCGTCAGGAAACTCACGGTATACGAGGTGGTCCGCGGCGAGTCCAGACCGTCGAACCGGCGTCCGTCGGGTCCCTGCCGGGGACCCGCGGCAGGCCCGAAATGGGGCGGCATCATGTACATCCGGCCGGGGTGGAGCTTATAGGGCATGGGCGTTCTCTCACTGAAACCGTCGGTCCGCCGTCCGGCTGAGGTATATGCCTGGACGCGTGAACACACGTTGGTTGATCAAATATGTGCTGGCTTTGTAATGTTCGGACTATATACAATCCAATCCAGGTCTGTCAAGTAGAGGGCATTGGCACAGGGAGGCAGTCATGCGGCACAGGATCCTGGGAAAGACCGGCATTCGGGTCAGCGAGATCGGCATGGGCGGGCTGTTTGTTTCATCCCATGGCCCGGACCGGGCTGAGGGCATTCGGGCGGTGCGACGGGGACTGGAACTCGGAATAAACTACGTGGACACGGCACCTTCGTACCGCGATTCCGAGGAAGTGATGGGGTTGGCCCTGGAGGGGGTGGCGCAGCCTTACATCCTTTCGACCAAGCTTGGCGGGCGGCCCAGTCCCTTCGATCCCCGGAACCCGGATCAGTTGCGCCGGTCCGTGGAGACCAGCCTGGCGTTGTTGAAGAGAGACGCGATCGACATTCTCATGATCCACGAACCGGATCGCCCCGGCCAGTATGACTGGTTTTCGGACTGGGAGCGGTTTCACGGTCCCGTATGCGAACTGCTCGAGGCGCTGAAATCCGAAGGCGTAATCCGGCATACCGGGCTGGGTGGCACCACGGCGTATACGCTGCCCGCCATCATGGCGACCGGCGCTTACGACGTCGTACTTACGGCCTTCAACTACAGCCTGCTCTGGCAGGAAGCGGTCCACGCGGTGCTTCCCGAGGCCGTGAAGCAGAACATGGGGATCATCGTGGGATCACCCCTTCAGCAGGGAGCGCTGTCCACGTGTTACACCGAGCAGGTGGAGCACGGTGCGCACTGGCTGTCACCACCCCGGCGCGAGCAGTTCAGACGGCTATACGCCCTGGTGGAGGATCTGGATATGCCCCTGCCGGAACTGGCGATTCGCTGGGTGATGTCCAATCCCGCCGTCTCCACGGTCCTGTCGGGGTCGAGGTCGGTCGAGGAGGTCGAACAAAACGTCGGTTACGTGGTGTCGGGACCACTCCCGAAGGCGGTTTTGAGCCGGGTGCGGGAGATCGCGGATCTGGTGCCCTTCCGGCCCTTCGAAGAACCCTTCGGCCTGCCCTTCACACGCGCCTACCGGGGGCCCGGCATGGCGCGGTAGATCGCTATAAACCGGTGGCCTTACCGGTCATCCGATCGACCGTCCATCATACCCAGGACATTACGCAGATTAGCGGCGGCCGTGGCGTAATCGTATTTCGCCGTAACGTGATCGGTCTCGGCCTGCTTCAGGACAAACTGGGCGTCGATGAGCTCGAGCTGCGTGCTGACGCCGCCCTCGTACTGAACTTGCGCGATGGACAGGCCGCGGCTGGCCAGTTCGACGACCTCCGCGCCGGCCCTTACGCGTTCCGACGCTTCCACCACGTTAAGCATAGCCTCGGTGACGTCCACCTCGATCTGCTTTCCGAGCTGGCGCTCGACATGTCGTGACAGCTCATAGTCCGCCTGGGCCTGCATGATACGGCCCGAGTTCTGCCTCCCGTCGAAGACCGGAATCGATACGTTGATGAGTGTGTTCCAGCTCCGGGAGAAGTCGCTGAACCCAATCGATTTGAAAGCCGGGTCGTTCACCTGGGCCTGCATCAGGTATCCCGCGGAAAGCGACACGTCGAGGCCGTTTTCTCCTCGTGAGAGCTGGATTGCCGCATCGTTCATCGTGGTCTGCAACCGGGCGGCTTTCAGGTCCGACCGGTTCGTCAACGCCTGGTCCACGGCTGTTTCGATGTCCCCCGGCAAGCCGGATACGTCTACGTCGAGATTGCCGGTACACCGGATGCGCATCTGCCGGGGCAGCCCGATCAGGCGCTTGAGGTCCGCTTTTGCAATTGCGAGCCGGTTGCCGGCCTGGGTGACCGGTGGGAGGGCGTTGGTCACTTCCACCCGGGCCCTGAGTACGTCATAGTCCGATACCGTACCGGCTTCGTAAAACCGTTGTACGCCTTCGAACTGGGCTACGGCACGATCATAGGCCGCCTTGGAAACCTCCAGTGTGGCTTCGGCCAAAAGGACATCGTAATACCCGTCGTGGACCTGGTGAACGATGTTCCCCCGCATCCGGTCCGTGTTGGACGCTGAAATCTGCTGGAAGTAACGCACGATTCTCAGGCCGACGCCGACCTGTCCACCCCGATAGATGGTCTGGGAAAGATCGAGTCCGAAGTTGATTACGTTGTCGGTGCCTACCTTGAAAGTCTGGCCGCCGAAATTAAACTCCGGAAGGGCCCAGTTCCGGGTGATGGAACTGCTGAAGTCGAGCTTGGGCAGTGCTTCGGAATACGCTTCCCGCACGCGCGCCCTGGCACGGTCTTCCTCCAGCCTGGTACTCAGCAGGGATTCGTTGTTCCTGAGGGCGAGCTCGACGGCTCGGTCGAGCGTAAGTACGATCTCGTCGTCCTGCTGGGCGGACAACGGCAAAGCGATGCTCGACGCGCATACCAGGGTCACCAGTAGTCTTGACATGCCGCGAATCATGTAGGCCTCCAAACACATCCTCCGGCTTCCGGTTACACCGCGGGGACCGGCTGCTCCTTGGCAGTTCCGCCGTCCTGACCGGGTTCTTCCTCCAGCTTCGTCTCCGCGTCACCCCGTTCGGCCCATCCCGATACGAAGTCGTACATGACGGGTACCACGATCAGGGTCAGCACCGTGGCTATGGCCAGCCCGAAGATCACGGCCACCCCCATGGGCCCCCACCACTGCGAGCTTTCTCCACCGATCTCGAGCGAGAGCGTCATGAAATTGAAGCTGAACCCGGTGGTCAGGGGAATGAGGCCGAGGATGGTCGTGATCGCCGTCAAAAGGACCGGCCGCAGCCGGGTCACCCCGCCCTGGACGATCGCTTCCCTCCGCCGCAGTCCGCGGTTTCGGAGTTTTCTTATGTAATCAATCAACACGATGGCGTTGTTGACCACCACACCGGCCAGGCTGATGACCCCGATACCGGTCATGATGATGCCGAAGGGGGTGGCCGTCACGATCAGTCCCAGCAGGACGCCGATCAGCGACAGCACCACGGACATCATGATGATGAAGGGCATGGTGACGGAATTGAACTGCGTGACGAGTACGAGCGTGATCATGATCAGGGCGATGAAAAAGGCTCTGTACAGAAAGTCGGTCGCTTCCTCCTGTTCCACGTTCTCACCGGCGTACCGCAGCGCGTATCCCTCGGGCAGATCGAGGCCCCCCAGGGCGGCCTGCACGTCCGCGAGCGCGTCGTTGGCCAATCGGCCCTCCACGCCGCCCTCGATGGTCAGCACGCGTTCCTGGTCCTTCCGCTTGATGGACCCCACGCCGCCGTCCACACGGGTCCGCGCCAGGGTGCTCAGCGAGACCAACTCGTCCTCATGGATGATGTGGATGCGTTCCAGGTCGGCGAACGTGGCCCGCTCGGGTTCGGCGAACCGGACCACGATGTCGTATTCTTCCTCCCCGACCCGGTACTTGGAGGCTTCCGTGCCGTTGATGGCGGTGCGCACCGCCCGCGCGATCTCGGCGGTGTTCATTTCCAACAGGGCGGCCTGTTCGCGGTCAATTTCGACTTTCAGTTCAGGCTTGCCCGAATCGTAGTCGTCCTTGAGGTCCACTAGGCCCGGGATGTTCTCTATCCGCAGCATCACCTGGTCGGCCAGCCGGCCAAGTACGGCGAAATCCTCCCCCACGATTTCTATGTTGACGGGCGCCGCGGTGGGCGGACCGGGCTGCGGGGTGATGATTTCCACGTCGGCGCCGATGAGCCGCTCCATCCGCCGCCGGATCATCTCCACCGTTTCGAAGGAAGACCGTTCCCTTTCCTGCCGTTCCAGCAGGTCGACGATGATCCGCGACCGGTGAGGTGTTCCGCCGCCGCCGGAGCCGGGATTCTGGGAGTCCGAGGCTGCCCCCACGCTGGCGACGTACTGGTTCATGTCGGGGACGTCCTGGATGAAATCCTCCGCCTGCCGGACCACGCCGTCGGAGACGTTTAGCCGGGTCCCGATCGCCGTGTTGACGTCGATGTAAGCCTGGTTGGGCTCGGTCTCGGGGAAGAACTCCACGCCCTTGCCGATTACCCCGTAAAGCGCGATCATCCCGATGAGCACGCCGCAGGCGACGAACATGACCGGCGCCCTGTGGGCCAGCGCCCACATGAGAAACCGGCTGTATCGCCGGCGGAGGGTCAACAGCCACTTCTGGTCCTTCCGGGCCGTGTTCACGGTGAGCAACACGGAACAGACCGTGGGATTGATGATGAGGGCGACGAAAAGGGACGCCGACAGGGTGATGATCAGCGTGGCCGGCAGGTAGCTCATGAAGTCGCCGATGATGCCCGGCCAGAACAGCATGGGGGCGAAGGCGCACAGGGTGGTAAGGGTGGAAGTGCAGACCGGCACGGCCACCTCGCCCACGCCTTCGCGGGCGGCGCGGACCAGAGGCCTGCCTTCCTCGCGGTGGCGGTAGATGTTCTCGACGATGACGATGGCGTTGTCCACCAGCATGCCGAGGGCCAGGATCAGACTGAAGAGCACGATCATGTTCAGAGTGTAGCCCAGTATATCGAGCACAATGAAGGAGATCAGCATGGACAGCGGAATCGCTATGGCCACGAAAAGGGCGTTGCGCACGCCCATGAACATGAACAGCACGCAGACGACGAGGATCAGGCCCGATATGATATTGTTCTCCAGATCGCTGACCATGGAACGGATGTCCTTGGACTGATCAGCCAGGACCGCCAGGCTTACCGTCGCCGGCAACCGCCCCCGTTCTTCGTCCAGCAACGCCTTCACGGCGTCGGCGATCTGAATCAGGTTCTCCCCGCTGCGTTTTTGTACGTTCAGGGTAACACAGGGCAGGCCGTTCAGCCGGGCGAAGGAGGATTCTTCCTTGAAACCGAACCGGACCTCCGCCACGTCCGTAATGGCGATGGGTTGCCGATTGCGGGTCTCGACCACCAGCGCTCCGATCTCCTCCGGCGTCGTGAATTCACCGGGGACTCGGACAGCGTATCGAAGGGTTCCGGTCTTGATCGAACCGCCGGGCATATTCAGGTTTTCCTGGCGAATCGTTTCGATGATATCATCGAGTTCCAGGCCGTAGTATACCAGCCGGTCCGGGTCGACGTTGACCTGGACTTCCCGCTCCAGTCCGCCCGCGACCGTTACGTCCAGCACGCCCGGGATCTGTTCGATACGCTGCTCCAGGTCCTCCGCGATGTCTTTCAGCGTTACGAGGCTGTGGGTCCCCGCGACGTTGATCACCAGGATGGGGATGTCGTCGAAGTTGATCTCCTGGACGGTGGACTCCTCCGCGTCTTCAGGGATCTCGGCCCTCGCGAGGTCGACCTCTTCACGCACCTTCTGGATCGCACTGTTGATGTCGACGTCGGTTTCGAATTCGATGACCACCGTAGAGATGCCCTCGCTGGAGGTAGAGGTGATCACCTTCACGTTGGACAGTTCTTCGAGATGCTTCTCGATCGGCTGGGTAACGAGGTTCTCGATGTCCGCAGGAGACACGCCGAAATAGGGGGTGGCGACAAAAACGATCGGTATGGTGATCGAGGGGGTAGATTCGCGCGGCAGGGACAGGTAGGACATGAAACCGAGGAGAATGACGGCCCCGGTCAGGACGAAGATACTGATTTTGTTTGTGATGGCCAGGTCAGATACTTTCAAGAAGAAACACTCCCGTGGATGCCTTCGGCAAACGCCGTCACCGTGCTACATCCCTTCGTTTCTGACCTGAATGGTTTCACCGTTTACCAGGTTCCGATGGCCGACGACGATGAGGGTATCGCCCGTAGCGAGCCCGTTTGTTACCAGCACCTGGTCGCCGGAAGTCGATCCCAGTGCGACCGGCACGGACCGGGCGACGTTCTGGTCTGCAACGAATACGATCCGGCCCCGATCGGTGTCGATTACGGCGTCCTGGGGGATGACGATGGCTTCCGGGATGTTGTCTTTGACGACGCGGATGGTGACGGCCATTTCGGGCTTGAGCCGGTGCGTCGGATTGTCCAGGATGATTTCCACGGGCACGGTACGGCTGTCCGGATCCAGTGTCGTTCCGATATAGAAGATGTCCGCTTCCAGGGTGACGGCCGGATAAGCGGGGAACGTCAGGGTAGCCTGCGTGCCTTGCGTGACGTGTTTCAATTGCCGTTCAGGGACACCGGCCACGATCTTGACCCGGTCGATCTCCACCAGGTCCGCGAACTCCGATCCGGGTGTGGCCAGTTCTCCCACCTCGAGACTGCGACTGTCCACCACGCCGGAGATCGGCGCCCGGATGACCGTCTTGCTCAGGTAGGTCTGGGCCTGTTGATGCCGTGCGAGATTCATGTCATGGCGGTACTTGGTGTCGAGGTACACGGATTCCGCCAGGGCTTTCTGCTCCAACAGCCGCTCCTGGTTGCGGAGGGCCAGGCCGCTGGCGTTTACGGCCGCTTCGGCCTCGTCCGCGGCAGCCTTGAGCAGTTCGTCGTCCAGCCGGGCCAGCACGGCGTTCTGTTGCACAGACTCTCCTTTTTCAACCTCGATGCGCCTTATCAGTCCGGTTACTTCGATACTCACCACGACGCGCCGGACCGGCTTGACCTCGCCCACCAGCCTGAGATGATTGATGAATTCCCGGGGCTCGACCACCCGGGTCACCACGTTAACGGACCGTGTCTCTTCCACGACGGTCGCTTCGTTGGCGGCGCTGCCGCTCTCACTACAGCCCGCGGCGGCCAGTACGCCTGCCATGCATGCGGTCGTACCCAACCAATGTCTGGCACGGTTGATCATCGATGCCCGCTCCTTGTAGCTCTTTGCATATCTGCCCTGTACCGTTTCCCACGGACAACCCCGACTTGCCGAGACGGCCGAAATAACGTAATATCAGGACATCCTGTCAAGTACATCTATACAAAAGGGGACGGGGCGTCATTCAATAAAACCGCGGTCCGTACCAAGGTCGATACCATGGCCGGGGAACCACGCCGCGCACGTCGCCTACAGGTCATGTGGAAAACGATCAACAACATCGCGTACCGGCTCTACTTCGCGTACCGGAACCGGATTTCGCGCCGCGAAAACAGGCGATGGGCGGTCCGGGTTGCACGAACGCAGGACCCGGAACCCAGACCTATACTGTACGTGGCATGGGGCCGGATCGGAGACGTGGTCCTGGCTACCGGGCACCTCAAGCGGATGCGGCGGTGGTTTCACCCCAGTCCAGTCTGGTTCCTGGGAAGGTCCCGCGTCAGGCCGCTCGTCGAACCGCACGTGGACGCCTTCCTGCCGTTCCTCGAGCCGGACGCACGCCTGACCGGTTCGGAAAGCGCCCCGGCCGCTTCGCTCGAAGGAATAGGGAACCGGTCGTTCCGGTGCGTCATCGCGGACATCCACACGTTCCACGGCGGACTCTTCGCCTTGGATGCCGTGCTTGCCGCCGTGCGGGCGGACCGCAAATTCGTCTACGAAGGATACCACCTCGGCAACGACCTGGCGCCGGAACGGCCCTATCCGGCCGGGTACGAGGTCGTGCCGAAGTTCGAGGGAAGGGAAGGCGTGGGCAAGGATGAAGCGCCATGCCATCTACTGCATCACAACGCTCATTACATCGGCCGCGTGCTGGGGCTGTGTGACATCGAAACGGACGGCGGGGACGCGTGGCGGCCGGAACTGGATCACGTCGGGTCGGGAACCGACGCATGTCGCCGGTTCGGGATCGAACCCGGGGAGTACGTGGCGTGGCAACCCTACAGCGACAATAGGAGGAAGGACTACCCGCCGTCGCGATGGACGGAGACGATCCGCGCATTCCCTGAATTGCAGTTTGTCGCGCTGGTCGAACCCGGCCGGGCCGGCGAAGTGGCCCGGACGGCGCCGCCCGGCGTGCGCGTGATTGAAACGGGTATATCCGGGGCGATGAAGTTAATGCGGGAGGCGCGCCTGTTCGTCGGACTGGACTCGGGACTGAGCCATATCGCGACGGTGATGGGTATACCCACGGTGTGTGTCTGTCCGGACAGCCATCTCGGTTTCTTCTTTCCCTATCCGGGAAACTACGGTTTCCATAATCTGCACACCGTCGCCCATCCGGACTACTTGTCGTGTCGGGGCTGTTTCATGACCTGCAGGCACGAACCCCTCACGTCGACGGTCACCCGGGGCGCCCTCTGCCTTCGCACGTTGCCTTCCCGGCTGGTCATCGAGGCCATCCGGTCCGCACTGTAGTTCCATGCCGTGTCACAGTTCGGCGGCCGATCTGAGTTCGACCCGGGCGGGGCGGACCAGGGCGATGAGATCCTCGATATCGAACTCGGCCAGCAGTCCGAAGCAGAACAGGGGCGAGAAGAGTTCGTACCGACCGGGTTCATCGATCAACCGGTGCAGGCTGGCGAGGCCGCGATGCAGTATGATCTCATCGACTGGCCGGCCGCAAAGAGACGATGCCATCAGGGCGATCACCGAGGACACGGGTCCCCGTGCCGCAACACCCAACCGGCCCCGCCCCATGTGATGCATGACCGCCGCGAGCTGGGCGACCTGGAGACCCAGCATCCGGCCCCCGCTCGATGCCAGCATCATCGTCCACTGATGCGGTGCCTTGCCCAGTCCGCAGACGCCTTGCATGACCACTTCCACCACCGTGGCCACGACCTTGTCCCGCAGGGCTTCCGCTACCAGACCTTCCGTCCCCCGCCTTCCTTCGTCCGCCAGGATCAGGCGCTTCCTGCCGGATTCCGGATTCGTGGGAACGGTGGTCACGGCGGGTAGTTCCCACCCGTCCCGCAAGTGGTAGCAGGCGTATTCCAACCGCCGGCCGTCTTCGGGTCGCGAATCCTGTCCGGTCACGCGCTCAACGGGCAGGGGGCGGTGATGCAACAGCGCCTTCAACCGTTCCCTGCCTGCTTCCTGCCACCTGGAGAACGCGGAGAGATCCTCCGGCGGCTTGCGGCGTTTCAACGCACGGGCCAGTGACCGGGCCAGGGAAACGAAATCGGCGTTGCCCGCCGGCGTTCCAACCCACAGTGCTTCTTCGGTGCGGACTTCGTCTTCTGAAGGAATCTCTTCGTCGCGAGTCGGCGCGCCAGGCCGACCGTCCAAAAAATGCCGGTTCAGAAAACGGTAGAACCGCTCCCGGTGTTCCCGCTCGTAGTTGTGGGTGCCCGGGTCCAGGTTATTATGGAATTCGAAGGCATCCGGTCTTCCGAGCGCGGCGTACAACGGGCGAACCGGTTCATAGACCGATGGCCGCGCCCTGGCGGTCTGGAAACAGCAGTCGTCGTGCTCGTTGTACATCAGCAAGGCCGGACGCGGCGCAAGCAGGGCCGTGAGCATGGGATAATCGGCCGTTGCGGCGAGGTCCGAAGCGTTTTGTTCGATGTCGCCCCGGTCGGCCCGGTGATTGACCCGGCTTTCCAGGCCGATGTAACCGGCGTTGGGCCCGGCGAGGCGAACCCTCGTGTCCAGGGCGGCGAGTACGACCGTCTGCCAGCCTCCGCCTGACAGTCCGGTCACGGCGATACGCTCCGGGTCGACCTGGTCCAGGTCCAGCAACACCTCCAGCGCACGGCACATGGCCAGGTAGAACACGGCGATGCCGGCCACACCGCACAGGTCCAGATAGCTCGCATTGTTGTGCTGGTAGCCCGGGCCCTGCAGTTCCCCAAAACTCAGCCACTCCGGGTTCAGCGCGATCACGCCCCGACGGGCCAGGTTGACGCAGCGTATCTGCTTGTAATCCACCGCCTTGCCCGGCGGGCCCACATGCCCGTTCAGGTTCAATACGCCCGGCGTCGAATCCGCCAGATCATCGGGCTCGTAAAGCAGGGCCGGGATGACCAGGCCGAGCTGACCGGGAAGACCAGGCTGGCCCGACTTGCCAAGCTGACCGGACTGGTCCGGCAGCGCGCGGTAAGTCAGCTTGCGAATCCGGTATCCCTTTCCCGTTTCGATCACGTCGCTCCACTCGACGTCCGGCGTGCCGTTTCTCCACGCGTCGGGCACGCCCTTGAAAATTACCTCTTCCAGCACGGTCCGTCGCAACTTCTTGGCCTCTTCTTCCCAGGTCCCGACATCGGGAAGGACAAATCGGGGACTGCGGTCCAGCAAGTAAGCCTTCAGCGTATCCACCGTGCGCGACTTCCGGCTCGGCATGTCGGACTCATGGGCAGTCGCACCATCCTGCCGACCGGGGTCATCCTGCCGGCCGGGGCTTTCGCGATCCAGGTCATTCATCGTCGCGTCTCCTCGTGCATCGAATAGGATGAATCGGCAGAGTTTCCCGGCACCGGTTCCATACGCACCTCTACTTCAAGGCGGATATCGCCCCCTCCGATCAGCACGCCTCGCGTGGGGGACACATCCTGGTAGTCCCGTCCCACCGCTACCCGTACGTGACGTTCGTCGGCCAGGATCGCGTTCGTGGGATCGAATCCCGTCCAGCCGGGTCCGGGCAGCAGGCATTCCACCCAGGCGTGCGAGGTCGTTCCCCCGCCTGCCGCGGTTTCGTCGTGGACATAGCCGGATACGTACCGGGCGGGAATGCCCCAGGTCCGCGCAACGGCGATCATGACATGGGCGTAATCCTGGCACACGCCCCGGCCGGTATCCAGGATGTGTTCAATCGTGGAAGAGATCGTGGTGCTTCCCGGCACGTACTCGAAACGTTCGAAGAGTACACCGGACAGCCGATTCAGCGCGGCCATCGGGTCGCCCACGGGCGCGATGCCGCACCGTTGCACGAATCGCTCCAGGGCGGGCGAAGGAAGGGCCAGGCCGCTGTGATCCAGGTAGTCCCAGTGGTGGAACGAATCATGCCAGCCCCGGACGGTCTCCCAAGCGCCTTCTCCGCACTCCTCGGGCGGTGCGTCCCGTGACGTAACGTCCACCGTGGAACGTGCGGTGATGGACAGCGCCTGGTGATCGCGATTCAGGTGAAGCTGGTGACGCGCATTGCCGAAGGCGTCCGAGACCGGAAAGACCGAGCCTTCGGGTTCCGTCTCGATGCGGAACGCGGAGACGCGCTGCCTGCGGTCCTCGATCGGTTTGAGCGCCAGGGACATCGCGCAGCTTCGCACGGGGACGCCATAACGGTACGTGGTGACATGCTCGATACGGTATCGCACGTTCTGGGCCATGGCGTCAGCGTGCGGGAAGGGCTTCCAGAGAATAGGCGATATAGGCGTCCATGACGTGCTGGTGGAGCTTCCGGCTGTCGCCGTTCACCTGTTCCAGTGCGGCGCGCCACGACGTAACGTCGTTCCTGCCGTCCCGGACGGCGGCGCAAAGGGATGCGCAGAGCGCCGCCGCTTCCCTGCTCGCGCCGGGCGACGGGCCCGAACCAATGGCGTCCAGCACGGAGGCGACCGCTTCGAGGGACCGGCGCACCGAACCCGGTAGCAGTTCGTCCGTGACGATCAGGTCGAGCACCTGACCGGGCTGTACTACTACGCTGTAGGTATGCACGTAGGCGTCGAAGGCGCGGAACACGTGCAACAGGTTCGCCCAGTCCGCGTCGAATGATTCGTCCTGCCTGTCCTGCGCCTCGATCTGCGCCAACAGGACCGACGCGGAGAGCTGCACGCGCTCGATGTACCTGCCCAGTTGGATGAAATGCCAGCCTTCATCGCGGTACATGGTCACCTCGGCCACGCCGGTGAAGGTGGCGATATCCTTTGCCGTCCTTGCGTAGAAAGACTCCGGGGCCGCCTTCCAGATCTCCTGGATGGTCAACTTCTGCAGGCGCAGAAAGGTCATGTTCAGCGAAAGCCACATCTCGGCGCTGATGAAATTGCGGACCTGCCGCGCGTTTTCCCGGGCGTACGCGAAGCAGTTCCGGATGGAATCCGGATTCGTGGGTTCGAAAGTAAGATGGTCGGCCAGGGTATAGGAGTCGGCGAGCGCATAGTCGTCGCTCCCGAAGGCTTCCAGCGCGCCGGCGGGCGGAAACTGGTTCATGCTGCTGTACACGCGGTTCCAACCGAAGTGGATCTCGCGCAGCGGACGGTCCACCAGTGTTTCCACCTGCAGTTGCATCAGCCGGCTGAGGTGCGCGGCGCGCTCGAGATACCGGCCCATCCAGTACAGGTCCTGTGCGCTTCTGGACAGCATTCAGTCCTCCAGTACCCAGACGTCCTTGCCTCCGCCTCCCTGGCTGGAGTTTACGACCAGGCTGCCCTCCCGCAGCGCGACCCGGCAGAACGCACCCGGCACGATACGCGTCTCGCGGCCATGGAGCACGAAGGGCCGCAGGTCCACGTGCCTCGGCGCGGCACGACCGCCGATCAGGCAGGGCGCGCGCGAAAGGTCCAGTACAGGCTGCGATATGAAATCGGCGGGGTGTTCCCGCAATTCGCGGGCGCAGGCTTCCCGTTCATCAGGCGTCGATTCCGGCCCGACCAGCATGCCGTATCCCCCCGACCCGCCCACCCGTTTCACGACGAGGTCCCGCAGGTTGTCCAGGGTGAACTCGAGGTCCTCCCGCCGCCGGCAGATATAGGTCTTCACATTCCGCAGCAGCGGTTCTTCGGACAGGTAGTAGCGGATCATGTCGGGGACATATGCGTATACGCTCTTGTCGTCCGCGACGCCCGTGCCCGGCGCGTTCACCAGGGTGACGTTTCCGGCCCGGTAGACGCCCATGAGCCCCGGGAGGCCCAGCAGGAAGTCCGGCCGGAATACGAGGGGGTCCAGGAAATCGTCGTCCACCCGGCGGTAGACGACGTCCACCCGTTGTAACCCCGAAGTAGTGCGCATATACACAAAACCGCCGTCGACCAGCAGGTCCCGGCCCTCGACCAGGGTCGCCCCGATTTCGTGCGCCAGATAGATGTGCTCGTAAAACGCCGCATTGTATACGCCGGGCGTCAGCAGCACCACGCAAGGATCGTCCGCCTCGCGAGGCGCGAGTTCCCTCAGCGTTTCGCGGAGCAATCGTCCGTAATGCTCGACTTCCCGCACCCGGCAGCCGCGGTACAGCCGGCGCAGGTTGGCCTTGACCGCCTTCCGGTTGGCGACCATGTAGGATACGCCGGACGGCACGCGCAGGTTGTCCTCGAGCACGTGGAATCCTTCATTCGTGCGAACCAGGTCGGTGCCGCAGACCGCGACATACGTCCCGTGGGGCACGGGCACGCCCCGCATTTCGACGCGGTACTGGGGACAGCCGCGCACCAGGTCGACCGGGACGACCCCGTCTTCGACAATGCGGGCCGGACCGTATACATCGTCGAGAAACCGGTTCAACGCCTTCAACCGCTGGGTAAGTCCGGCTTCGAGCCGCCGCCATTCCGCATCGGGCAGGATCCGGGGCAGGCAGTCGACGGGCATGATGCGCTCGCCGGCTTCTTCTCCACCGTATACCGTAAACGTGATGCCTTCGCTGGAGAAGGAATGCGTGACCCGTTCCTGCATGCGAACGAGTTCTTCGACGGGAAGCCGGAGCAGTGACTGGCGCAGACTGCGGCAATGATCGCGCGGCGTCCCGTCAGGCAGGAACATCTCGTCGTAGAAAGCGCTGTCCAGGTCGTATGCGTCGAAATCCATAACGAGGGTCTCCGATCGTCGGGCCAGCGAGATCCTTGTCCTGGAATCACAAGGCTTGGACGGTCAGAAGCTTGACCGTCAGACCTTGCGCATGTGTTGCCCATTCCGGCTCATGCTTTCCATGGGCTAACATGTTATATAGGGCGATGCGGCAGATCAAGGGGAAGTCTCCCTGCGAGATCAACATCCGGACGGCATGCATTATGCGGCCGGATCGAATACGATCCCACTTCCGCTGCCAACATTTCCATTGCGCTTTCAAGTTCACTCGATATAATCACGCTGAGGTCCTATCACTCGTCAGGTATACGTCCGCCCGCGAATCCCGTCTTGTTGATACCGGATTGCATCAGCTTGATCATCCTTCATACATAACCTGGGACATAACCGGAGGTTTCCGCGTTAGTCAAAGCAGCGGGAGATGGATTGATGGGCGCTACGCTGGCGAATTCACTTACCGCGTATTTTGACTTCATCTGGATGTCCTTCCTGTTGCTGGGGCCGATGTTGATCCTGGGTCTGCTGCTCTCGGGCCTGATCCACGTGTTCATCTCCAGGGAAGCGATCCTCAAATGGCTCCAGGACGACAGCCTTCGGTCGGTCACCGTCAGTTCCGCGGTCGGCGTGCCGGTCCCGCTCTGCAGTTGTTCCGTCGTCCCCGTCGTGGCCGAAATGCGCCGGAAGGGCGCATCCCGTTCGTCCTGCATGGCCTTCCTGATCACCGCGCCGGAGACCGGAGCGGACTCCATCTTCGTCACCAACGCGTTTTTCGGGTTCGTCGCCGCCGTGGTACGTCCCGTCATCAGCTTCATCACGGCCGTTGTGGCGGGTATTTTCTGCATTGGCCTGATCAGGGACGACAGCGTTGCAGTCAAGCCGGGCGAGGAGGAGCACGAACACCCTGACCACGACCATCATGACCATCACGACCATCGCGACTATCATCACGATCATGATCATTGCCACACGGTCCATGATCCGTTGATATCGGACAGGGCGGATTGCTATGTCAGTCCCTCCGCCATGAAGATCCTGATGACGCGGTGGTTGAATGGTATGACCACCGTGGCTTCCACCTGGAGATTCGGACCGTGGATCAAGTCCGGGTTGTGCCGCGAAATCACCGGTGAACAGGCAAGAAAGTCCGGCATGTCCGTCGAGATGGACCGCGTGGAAAAGCAATACCCCGGTCTCGATCTCAAGAAGATCGTCCGCCACATCATGCATTACGGTTTTGTAGAGATCGCCGACGATATTCTCTTCGCGCTGCTCGTCGGCATCGCGCTGGGAGGCGTGCTCTTTCTCGTCATTCCGGCCGACCTGATGTCGAACGAGTACGCGCGATGGCTGTCCTACCCCGTCATGATCATCGTGGGCGTGCCCCTCTACATTTGCGCTTCGGCCAGCACACCGATAGCGGCCGCGCTGGTGGCCCGAGGCGTGAGCCCCGGCGCCGCGCTGATTTTCCTGATGACCGGACCGGCTACCAACACGAGTACCATCGCCATCATCATGAATCGATTCGGCACGCGCTTCGCGGGCGTTTATGTTACTTCGGTCATCGCGGTTACCGCCGTCATCGGCATCGCCATCGATTTCATGCTGCTGGCGACGGGCTTCACGATTTCCGTCAACCTGCTCCCTTCCGAATCTCACGCGATCCAGTTCATACAGTGGGGCGGCGCGATGGCGTTGATCGCGCTGATCATCTGGCGGTACCGCGCAGGCGCCATGCGCAGAGGATACGAAGAAATGATGTCCAACATCAGGACTCGTCCATCGAGATGAACGATTTCGTGTTGCTGCTCCTCGCGTATTCGATGGTGATCTTTACCGTGTCCCTGCTCGGCGGCAAGCTCTCGGCCATCGTCACCATGAACCACACCCGGACGCAACTGGTCATGAGTTTCGTGGCGGGGTTTCTGCTGGGCGTCGCCATGTATCATCTCCTGTTGCACAGCTTTGAAGACCTCCCCGATCCGCATGCCGGTGAAATCGCCGTGGGTTGCGCGGTACTGGGTGTCATCATGATCGTCCTGCTCATGCGGATCTTCCGGTTTCATCAGCACGAATTCAGCCATGATGTGGCCCTGATACCGGATCATAATGACCCGCGCGACCACCCGAACCGGCGCGACCACCCGGGCCGACCCGATCATCCGGCCGCGATAACCGTCAATCCCGGAAGCGTGTTCGGGGTCGCCACGGGCCTCGGCCTGCATACCATCACCGAGGGGATCGCCCTTGGC
Source organism: bacterium (assembly GCA_965207085.1). Taxonomy (GTDB): domain Bacteria; phylum JAAXHH01; class JAAXHH01; order JAAXHH01; family JAAXHH01; genus JAAXHH01. The sequence goes on from CBDBLQ010000002.1 coordinate 3,224,320, forward strand.
GCAAGCATGCGAATGGGTCTGATTCACGACGGGGGAACGGTCCTTGCCGGACTGGGCGTGTTTCTGGCGATCATGCTGCATAAACCTCTGGACGCCTATTCCATCATCGGATTGATGCGGGTATCCGGTTACGGGAAACGGGCCTGCACGCTGACCAACATCGGTTTCGCCCTGCTTTGTCCGCTCATTACCGTATTGACCTTTTTCGGCGTCGGCATGCTGAGTCAACTCAACGAACTGCATGTCCTGGGATACGCCATGGCCTTCGCCGCTGGTGTTTTCCTGTGCATCGCCCTGAGCGACCTGCTCCCCGAGATCCATTTTCACAGCTACGACCGCGGAATCCTCGCCCTGGCCTTCCTCATCGGGGTCGGGCTCGCGTACGCCCTATTCCTCTTTGAACACGATACCATGCACGGACTGGAGACGCTGGATACCCATATCCATTAGCATCCCCCCGCACCGCGAGCGGCGCCCATGTCGACCTTCACCCAGGGAACAGCATACGACGTGAATACCGAAACCCGCGTATTCCAGGTTGAGGGTATGACCTGCAGCGCGTGCTCGTCGCGGGTAGAGCAGGTCCTCGCCAAGGTCCCCGGGGTCGCTGCCGCCCACGTGAACCTCGCGCTGGAAAGAGCGACGCTGACGGTTGCGTCCGGCGTGGAAGAAAACGCGCTGTCCGGACCCGTAGCCGCCGCGGGGTACCGGCTGCACGCCGTCCAGGACGATCGATACGAGCCCGAAACGGATCCCGGTCAGTCACACCGGGACCGTGTCGCCATGGTCGTCGCAATCTGCCTGACGCTTCCTTTCCTGCTACAGATGCTGGCCGGGCTGTTGCGAGGCTGGACCGGTTTCGACGGGCACTTGCCGGTATACGCGGAGGCGATACTCGCGACCGTTCTGCAGGTCGGGATCGGCGCCCGTTACTACCGGAGCGCTTTCCACGCGCTGCGCGGAGGCGGCGCGAACATGGACGTCCTCGTGGCCCTGGGAACCACTTCGGCCTATGCGTACAGCGGCTACCTCGCTTACCGTCTGGGGGCCGACGCGGCGGGCCAGCTCTACTTCGAAGCCTCCGCGATCATCATTACCCTCGTACTCATCGGCAAGCACATCGAGACCCGGGCGCGCCGCAGCGCGAGCCGGGCGATTCGGGAACTGCTGGCGATTCGGCCGATCACCGCGCGGATACGGGCGGTGGACGGCACGGAACGGGAAACGCCGGTGCATGCCTTGAAGGCCGGCGCCGTCGTCATCTGCCGTCCAGGCGACCGGGTGGCCGCAGACGGCGTCGTGGTCCGGGGCGAAGCCGAAGTCGACGAAGCGCTCATCACCGGCGAGAGTGTCCCGGCGCCCAAACACCCGGCCGACACCGTGGTCGCCGGATCGATGAACATAAACGGCTTCCTTGAATTCGAGGCCCGGGCCGTAGGAAGCGAATCGACGCTGGGGAGGGTGATTCGCCTGGTCGAAAGCGCGCAGGCCGCCAAGCCGGCCATCCAGCGCATGGCGGATCGCGTAAGCGCCGTATTTGTACCGGTGGTCGTCGGCCTGGCTGTGATCACCTTCGCCGCGTGGGCCCTTGCGGGGGCTGGCATGGAATCCGCGTTGATCAACGCCGTCTCCGTCCTCGTCATCGCCTGTCCCTGTGCGCTGGGCCTGGCGACGCCGACGGCCATCGTGGCCGGTGCGGGCGTGGCGGCACGGGCGGGAATTCTGATCCGGGATATCGAATCCCTGGAACAGTCGAACGACCTGACGCACGTGGTTTTCGACAAGACGGGCACCTTGACCGAAGGCCGGCCCGTGATCGCCGCCGTTACGCCCCTGGCCGAAAGGGGCGAAGACGATCTGATACGGATCGCCGCATCGCTGCAGCAGGGTAGTACGCATCCCTTCGCCACCGCGTTTCTGCGCATGGCCGCGGAACGGGATATAACCCTGGCCGACGTGGAAGGATTCAGGAGCGTGGTGGCGAAAGGCGTACAGGGAGAAATAGAAGGTGCGCGCTACCTGCTGGGAAACCGGAGGCTCTGCGATGAACGCTGCCCGGGCACCAACCCGCCCGATGTACCAGATGACGGGACTTCCACGCCGGTCTGGCTGGCGGCCCGAGCCGAATCCGGATGCGAATACCTCGCACGCTTCGAACTCATCGACGCGTTGCGGCCCGATGCGGTCTCGGCGGTGGACGGGCTCAGGAAGCTGGGGGTTAAGCCCCTGCTGGTGTCAGGCGACGCGGAGGCCGTCGTGGAGCGTATCGGACGGCAGGCCGGCATAGACGAAACCAGCGGCGCCGCTACGCCGGAAGAAAAGGAACGTATTGTAAGCCGGCTGACAGAAGGCGGCGCGAAAGTCTGCATGGTCGGCGACGGGATCAACGACGCGCCCGCCCTCGCCCGTGCCGCCGTGGGGATCGCCATGGGCTCCGGTACGGACGTGGCCATGGAAACGGCCGCGATCACGCTGATGAGACCCGATCCAACCCTCGTGGCCGGGGCGATCGACTTGAGCCGGAAGACGATCCGGAAAATCAAGCAGAATCTGTTCTGGGCGTTTTTCTACAACGTGATCGGACTGCCCCTCGCGGCAGCGGGATTCCTCATTCCCGCATTCGCCGCGGCCATGATGGCAGGTTCCAGCATCACCGTCGTACTGAACGCGCTGACGCTCCGCGCCTGGCGTCCCGGAACCCGGTAGGTTTTTTTCGGGTCATCAAACCTGTTCAGGACGTTTGATCGGAAGGGGAAGCGGCGGGGGTTTCCGGCGCGGCCTCGACCGCGGCCAGCGGTAGGGTGATGGCCATTTCGGTGTACTGGCCCGGTTCCGAATCCACCTCGATCGAACCACCGTGCTCACGGACGATATCATTCGACAGGGCCAGTCCGAGGCCGGTGCCTTGGTCGGTAGACTTGGTGGTGAAGAAGGGGTTGAAGATCTTGTCGATCACGTGGGGCGGGATCCCCTTGCCGTTGTCCTTGATCCGGACGACGATCTGATCTTCCTCGCGGCGGGTGGACAACCATATGCCGGGTACGTAACCGGATTCCGTATCCGGATCCTCCCGCTTCTCGTTGGTGGCGTGACAGGCATTGTTCACCATGTTCAGGAATACCCGGGCCATTTCCTGAGAGACGATTTCGATCTCGCCCAGATCGGATTCGAAGTCTTCGTTGATTTCAAGCTGGAAGTCCGGGTTGGATGCCCGGGCGGCGTGGTAGGCGAGACGGGCGTGTTCTTCCAGCAAGCCATTGACGTCCGTCGACTGTTTTTCGCCTGCCCCGCGGCCCATCTGGAGCATATCGCGCACGATGCGGTTAGCCCGTTCGCCATGCTCCCGGATCCGACGCAGGTTTTCCGTGAGATCACCACCGATCTCCTGGATCAGTCCGTCCTGTTTCGCGTTGATCGTGCCGCCGGCCGCGGGCAATTCCTCCTTCATTTCCTCAAGGAGCTCCTCCGAGGACTCTGCGAAGTTTTTGACGAAGTTCAACGGGTTCTGGATCTCGTGGGCCACGCCCGCGGTGAGTTCGCCCAGAGCCGCCAGTTTTTCCCGCATGACGATCTGGTCCTGCGCCTTCTGCAGTTCCGCCAAGGTGCTCTCCAACTCGTCGTTCTTTCCGCGCAGTTCCTCGGCCAGTTTCTCCACGAGGTTCAGCCTCTGCGCTTCGATCGAGTGAAGCCTGAAGACCTCCAGCGCGGCGGCCATGTCCGCCACTTCGTCGCGGCCGTCCAGTTCGACTTTCTGCTTCAGATCCCCCCCCGCCATGCGCCGCATGTGTTCCGAAAGAAATCCCAACCGGCGCAGCAGCACCTTGCCGACGAACAACCACGCGATTAGCAAGGCGCCGACCAGACTGACCGCATTCAGGGCCAGGAGAAGTTGACGGCCCACCTGGATCGTCTGCGTCGACGCGACCGTGGCGTCCTGTGTACTGGCCTGCGCCGAGTTCACGAGGCTTTCCACCTCGGCCACCAGTTCGACGGACAGATCCCGGTTGTTTTCGATCAAGGCGCGTTGCTGGGCGAGCAGGTCCAGATCTTCGCCGCGAATCTCGAAGATCCTACCCTGGCCGCTACCTAGTTCGAAGAGCTGGGCGAACACCGGTTCGAGCCGTTGTCGAAGCGGCGCCGTCCCCAAGCCGGCGAGGCTTCTCTCCACGCCGCCGTCGGCCGACTCGAAGCGTTCAAGCAGGGGTTCCAGCCGATCGGCATCGGATAGGTTGAATACATTGGACAGGATTCGGGTGCTGACGGTCGCCTCGGCCTGCAGATCGGCCAGGTGCCTGTAACGTTGCAGTTCCTCTTCGGAGAGGTATTCCTCGCGGAGCGCCACAGGCTGATCGATATCCCGGTATCCCGTTACCGTGTAGAACAACTGGTTGTCGATCGCCGGGACCAGAATGCTCGTCAGTTCGAACTGCAGCCGTTCCAGTTCAAGACGAAGCAGCCGGCTTTGCTCCTGAAGCACGAAGCGCCTGGCCACGGACTCCTCGATCATTTCGATGTTCGACATCAGCGTGCTGCCGGCTTCACGGATGCGTTGAAAGCGTTCGTCTTCCATGCCGTAGCCGGCGATGGCTTCCAACTGCACCGCGAAACTCTCCCGTTCTTCGGCGATGCTCGCGGTTACGGATTCAAAGGTTTCGGGGGTTTCTGCGGCCGTCAGGCGCGGCGCGGCCGCCGCCAGCGTCCCGCTCCGCTGGGCCACGCCGAAGGCCGCGGCGATCTCGGGTACGGCGACCTCGTTTACTTCGCGCTGGGCCGCGCCGACCTCGTTGAAGGCGAACCACGCCACCATACTGGCCAACATGGTCAGCGCTACCGCTGCCCCGATGCCCAGGTACAACTGCCCCGATATACGGGATGGGCCCTTGTCGTACAACCACAACAGCCACTGCTTGATCATGGCATCACGTCCCGGAGGGTACGGATGGGATGGTAACGGCCATCCTGGCCGATCACCGTAAGGAAGACCGCGTCCGAACCCTGGTTGTCCCCTTCGCCGAACTCGAGACGAAGACCGCCCATGTCGATCGTTCCCGCCCTGTTCAGGCTCTCCATGAGGCAGGACCGCCTTACGTCGGGGCCGCAGCCCTCGAGGGCGGTGATCGTCAGCTTGCCGGCGAGGTATCCTTCGAAGGACACGAATCCGGGGGTCGTGCCCGGCGCGTGCCTGGAGAGCGCTCTGCGGTACTGGACGGCGATGGCGATGTTCCCGGCCGCTGGAAAGGGCACCACCTGCGAAACCAGGACACCGCGGCCGTCAGGCCCCAGTTCACCGGCCAGCGCATTACTCCCTACGAACGAAATCGTTGCGAATACGGGATTGAAACCTATGTGGCGCGCCCATGAAATGATCGTGGCAACCGGCTGATAGGCCCCGATCACCACGACAGCGTCCGGTTTTCCCCGTTGCAGATCGAGCAGACCGGCTTTGATCGCGGTGGTGTTCCTGGGATACACGCCGATCGCCACCGGATCGAGTTGCCGGCGCTCCAGCGCGCGCCGTACGCCGCGGTATCCGACCCGGCCAAAGGAATCGTTCTGGTACATCACGCCAATGCGCGTGATACCGAGATCGCGCGAAAGCCGGTCGACGATTTCCTCGGTCTCCTGGAAATAGGAGGCGCGCAGGTTTATGACGCCCGTGTCCGTGTTGTCACGTAAAAAAATCGCGCCGGTGAATGGCGCGATATAGGGTACGCCGGCTTCCGCGGTAATGGGAACGGCCGAGCGGGAGGTGGGCGTTCCGACGGCGCCGATCAGCGCGAAAACCCCTTCCTCCTCGATCAGTTTCCGGGTATTCGCAATCGCGGCTTCCGGTTCATAGGCGTCATCGAGCGTGATCAACTCGAGCCGTCTTCCGTGAACGCCGCCCCGGCGGTTCGCTTCCTGAAAGGCCGCCTCGATACCCAGGTTCATGTTCCGCCCGAGTTCGCGGGCCGGTCCGCTGAAGGCTGCGGACTGGCCGAAGAGTATGCGTTCGGCCGTCACACCGGGCTCGGCCGTCGCACCGGGCTCGGCCGTCGCACCGGGCTCGGCCGTCGCACCGGGCTCGGCCGTCGCACCGGGCTCGGCCGTCGCACCGGGCTCGGCCGTCGCACCGGGTTCTTCGATCTGGAAGGCGTTCGCGCCGCCGTTTTCAGAGGATAGAGCGGGAGAGAACGCCGTCGCACAAAGGGCGAGCAGGACGACCGCCCAGTGGTCGCGCGTTCGTCTCATCCGTTTTCCTTCCGCTTGACGATCGTGAGTATGTTCTGGTTGTCTTCCCGGCGGTAGCTCAGTTCATCCATCATGGTCCGGACGAGGTAGATGCCCAGGCCGCCCACGGGCCGATCGTCCAGGCCGGAGTCGATATCCGGTTCAGGCGAGTCGGTCAGGGGGTTGAAGGCCCGCCCTGCGTCCCGCAATTCAATCGTGAGCGCGTCGGTATCCGAGTCCAGCACGATTTCGAATATGTGGTCTGGATCGCCGGCGTGGCCGTGCTTGACGATGTTCACGCCCAGTTCCTCGAGGACCAGCTTGACCTGGTAGACCATAGCCGGAGGCCATTCTTCGGACTCGCCGAGATCATCCACGGCCTCGTAGATGCGCTCCAGCTGGTCGAGCGTCGTGGACAGACTAAGGGACAGTCTTCTGCTCATGATCAGACTTGGCGTTGAAGCACGGTAACACAGGTAATGTCATCCGATTGCGGCGTTTCTCCGGCGAAATCATGGACCGCTTTGAACACCGCTTTGTTGGCGTCTTCCGTACTGCCGGGAGAGGCATCCGCGAATACCGCCTGCAGGCGATCCATGCCGAATTCCTCCCCGTCGGCGTTCATGGCTTCGGTTACGCCGTCGGTATAAAGCAACAAGAGATCGCCCGGCGAGAGACCGATGGCGGATTGGCCGAAACTGACGCCCGAAAAAACTCCGAGCGCCAGGCCGTCCGTACCGGGGAGAAGCGTCGAAGAGCCGTCGGAGTGCACCACCAGTGGAGGGTTGTGTCCCCCGTTGGAATAGTCCACTTGTCCGGTTTGGGGGTTGTATACCGCGTAGAACGTCGTGACGAACATGGCCGCTTCGTTTTCCTCGGTAAGCAGGTCGTTGACCTCCTTGAGCACGGCACCCGGTTCAATAGCGCCGATCGCCGAACCTTTAAGCAGGGTCCTGCTGGACATCATGAAAAGAGCGGCGGGAACGCCCTTGTCGGATACATCGGCGATGGCCAAGCCGATTTTGCCGCCGGGCAGGCCGAAAACGTCGAAAAAGTCGCCGCCGACCTCCCTGGCCGGTTCCATGTTCGCGTAAATCTCGCAGTGATCGGATCTGGGGAACTCGGTGGGCAGGATCGACTGCTGCATCTTGCTGGCCACGTTCAGTTCGTTTTGCAGCCTTACGAGCTTGTCCCTCGAGTCCAGGGCTTCGCGCCATTCCTCCATGTTCTTCAGTGTGCGCTCGATGGTTACCCGCAGATCCTGAAAATCGATCGGCTTGGTAATGAAATCAAAAGCGCCCCGGTTCATCGCCGTACGGATGTTTTTCATGTCCCCGTAGGCGGATACCACCACGGCGCGGATGTCGGGGGCAATGTTCGGGATCTGCGCCAGCAGCGTAAGACCGTCCATCCGGGGCATATTGATATCGGAGAGGACCATGTCGATATCGGGCACTTCATTCAGCCGTTCCAGGGCTTCCACGCCGTTCTGGGCGAAATAAAGCGTATACAGGCCGGAACGCACGTCGCGGCGCATGCGCTGCCGCATCAGGTGTTCGAGATCCGGCTCATCGTCCACTACAAGGATTTTGTACGGTGTCTGCGTCATTTCACCCCCGGAAACCGCCGCGGTCCATACTGTTTCACGGTACTCCACAGCGCTTTGACGCTAACGTTGCGTCGCGAAGCGTAAACGGGAAGAGGCGCTTACCGGCCGATCTTTTCCACCGCGTCGGTCTGGGAATCGTGAATGGATATGATCTTGTCGAAACCGCTGATTTCGAAGACTTCCCGGATCGGATCCGAAAGCGAGCACAGCGCGAACGCGGCATTCCGCTTCTGAAGCAGTCGCGCGATCAGCAGGATGACTCTCAGGCCCGCGCTGCTTATATAGGACAAGGTACTGAAATCCAGCAGCACCTTGCTGTCGTCCTCACCGATGGTGCCGTTGAGCGCGTCTTCGAATTCCCGCGCGTTGGCGCCGTCGATTCGACCTTCAACCTTCGCAATAAGTACTTCGTTTGCTCGGTCGACACTGATCTCCATGAAACCAACCCCCCTTTACAGGTTTATTATACAGTCTTGTTCGGCAAAATCAGTAATCTGTACTCCATAGATTATCTTCGGTTTCTGTGCATCCGGTCCAGCCCGAACCCGCCTGACCCTCTTGAACCGGTCCGCGAATCGAATCGGTCCGGCCACCCGTCTGCTCAACCCGATGCCAGGATGGGATGCAGCGGACCTCCGAACGGCTCGCCCGGTGTCAGGGTCTGGTCGCCGCCCGCGTCCCATCGACCATTGTAGTTCACGTACTCCGGTATGTATATGATCGCCAGCGCTCTCCGGGGAGATGCGGTGAGGTTCGGCGTAGCGTAATGAAACGTGCATCCATGATGAAAAGTGACGCCGCCGGCTTCCATGTCCATCACGACGGGTTCGACGTCGACTTCGACGTCCGTGCGCTCGATATCTTTCAGTACGCTTGCGCCTTCCGTGCTCAGCGGCACGGGCGCCAGCCGGCCATATTTGTGCGATCCGGGTATGAACTGCATGCAACCGTTGTCCACCGTTACATCGTCCACGGCGATCCAGGCCGATAACGCGCCGACCTGTTCCATGGGCCAGTACGGTGCGTCCTGGTGCCAGTTGGTTGCCTTGCTCTGTTCACCGCCGGGCTTGATCAGTCCATGGTCATGGTAGATGACCAGGCGCTTGCATTTCGATATCTTCCGGGCGATCTCTGCCAGCCGCGCGTCAAACGAGTATTTCCGGATTACCTCGTAGTCCATCCACAGGTTGACCATCTGGTTGAAAACGCGGTTGTAATCGTTGTCCGTCTCGCCTCCGCCACCTAGTATGCGTGTTCTCTTTTCCTCGACCGTCTTGTCCAGCGCGTCGGCCAATTCCGCGATTTCCCGCTTCGAGAAAAATCCCGGGATCTGGAGATAGCCATTCTCCTGAAAGAACTCAACCTCTTCGGCGCCAATGTGATTTGGATTCATAACGCTGTAGAACCGGGGGACCGAATCGAATAACTCATATACAGGCTAAGCTTATACAAATCAACAATAATAAACAATTCAATGCAGAATTCCACACGAATAACGTAAATTAACCTGCAAGCAAGAAATTTCAACCCCTTTTCACTATTCAAGGGTATTATTCAACATCGCGGCGCCCGGCCACGACCGGCACACGGCGCCCGGCCACGACCGGCACGGCGCCCGACCGGAATCGATGCCTCAACCATCCGTTCAGCCCGGAGGAGCCCACCATGTCGACGGACCGCTACCGAATCGGCGTCCAGGACTATATCGACTATCACCACGACGGCTACCTTGTCGTCCGCGAACTCGTGCCTGGCGCGGAGGTGGAAAACATACGACTCCATACCGAAGCGCTGATGCAGGGAAGGATTGCCATCGACGGGGTCGATCCGCCGCCGACCGGATTGACGTCCGAACAGATGGGACAGCACTGGCTGCGCATACACATGCTTCACCGGAAACACGCGCTGCATGAGCGTTTTCTGCTGCAGCCCCGCATCCTGGATGTGCTGGAAGCCCTGATCGGTCCGGACGTGCTGGCGCTCCAGACTATGTTGTTCCTGAAGCCACCCGGCAGGGAAGGCCAGGGTTTTCACCAGGACTCGTACTACATACCCACCTATCCCGACACGCTGATCGGTTCCTGGCTGGCCGTGGACCCCGCGGACGAAGACAACGGCTGCGTGATGGTCATCCCGGGATCCCATCACGAACCGATTTATCCGGACGAAAACAAGCTCGGCCAGAACCACGCCGACGGCGCCATAGGGGATCTCGGGGCGATCGAGGGCGCCAGCGCGACGGACGAGTCCCTGAACGGGCTTGCCCCCATCGCCGGGAAGTACGCCGACCGCGAAATGGCCGCCCGGATGGCGCCGGGCGATGTCCTGTTCATACACGGCCATCTCCTGCACCGGTCGCACGAGAACCGGACCGGGACGCGGTTCCGCCGGGCATTCGTGGGCCATTACTGCAACGCGAGGTCCTGGGTGCCGTGGAACCATGGCGCCGATTTCGAGGGGCCGACCGCGAATCACCTCCACATCCTTGCCCGGGGAAACTCCCACCTGCCCTTCGCCATGCCGAAGTTCGGCACGCCATGCGACGCGCTCAATCCCAGGGAAACGGCCGGGGGCTTGCGGCCGGCGCGCATGATGGGCGACATGCCCACGTCGACCGTGAAGGGCGTCATGGTATCTCGTTGACCGATCCCACATCAGGCCGGGAGAAGATACAACGGCATCCGGAGACCGGCCGAACGCCTACGCGCCGAAGAGGTTCCGTGCCCGGTGGATGGCTCCGATCATGGTATCGATCTCTTCGGAGGTGTTATAGAAATAAAGGCTTGCCCGCGCTGTGGCGCCGTAGGGCGTCCCGAGTCGGCGCATGAGGGGCTGCGCGCAGTGGTGTCCGGCGCGGATGGCGATGCCCTGGCGGTCCAGCACCGTCGACAGGTCGCTGGGGTGCAGGTCGAGGTTGAAGGAGATCGCCCCTCCCCGGCCCGGCGCGTGGCCGAAGACGGTCAGACCGTCGATTTCTTCGAGCCGCTCGATCGTGTAGTCCGTCAGCGCCTTTTCGTGGGCGTGTATGTGCTCCATCCCGACGGCGGAAAGGTAGTCCACCACGTCGCCGAAGACGATGGCATGGGCGATATTGGGGGTGCCCGCCTCGAATTTCTCCGGGACGTCCGCGCAGGTGAACCCATCGAGCCGGACTTCGTCGATCATCGAGCCCCCGCCCATGTAGGGATCCATCCTTTCGAGCAGCTCCTGCCGGCCGTATAGTCCGCCGATGCCGGTCGGACCGCACATCTTGTGGCCGGAAAACGCAAAGAAATCGCAGCCCAGACGCGCTACGTCCACCGGCATGTGCGGCACGCTCTGCGCGGCGTCCACGAAGACCACCGCACCGGCGTCGTGGGCCCGTTCTGCGATGGCTTCCACGGGATTGACGGTACCCAACACGTTCGACATGTGTGCGATAGACACGATGCGCGTCCGTTCCGTGATCAGATCGTCCGCCTGGTCCATGTCGAGCGACCCGTCTTCGCGTATGTCCAAATACCGGAGCACGGCACCGGTTTCCCGCGCAATCATCTGCCAGGGCACGATGTTGCTGTGATGCTCCATGACCGAAAGCAGGATCTCGTCGCCCGCCCGGACGTTCTTCCGACCCCAGGCGCTCGCCACGAGGTTGATGCCCTCGGTCGTGTTCCGCACGAAGACCAGGTTCCGGGCCGGCGCGTTGATAAAGCGCGCCACCCGTTCGCGGGCGGCCTCGTAGGCGTTGGTCGCCTCCTCGCTGAGCGTGTGGAGGCCGCGGTGCACGTTGGCGTTCAGCCGCGTGTAGTAGTCGTCCAGGGCGTCGAGCACGACTCGCGGTTTCTGCGACGTGGCGCTGTTGTCCAAGTAGACCAGCGGCTTGCCGTGCACCTTCCGGTCCAGGATGGGAAAATCCCCGCGGTAACGCAGGGCGTGTTCGTCGGACAGGCGTACCGCGTCATCCAACTTGCGTGGCGCTTCTACCAGTGTTTCTGCCATGAATCCCTAACCATATGCAATAACGATAAGCGATGGCCGTATGTGATGACCGTATGTGACGGCCTTATGCGATCAGTAGTCTATGCCGAGTTCGAGCTTGGCGTCCTCGGTCATCATGTCGATATGCCAGGGTGGCTCCCAGACGATCTCGATCAGGGCGTCTGACACCTCGTCCAGGTCCTTAACCTTGGTTTCCACCTCGGCGGGCAGCGACTGAGCCGCCGGGCAGTTCGGCGAAGTGAGCGTCATCTTGATGTTGGTCATGCCATCCTGCCGCACGTCGATTTCGTAGATGAGTCCCATTTCGTAGATGTTGACCGGGATCTCGGGGTCGTAGCACGTCTTCAATACGTCCACAATCCGTTCTTTAACGGCATCCGTATCCATTCGTCAGCCCCTGTGCGCGTGTAATGTATCCGCTATCTATCCGTCCGGCCCCGGGCCGCCGAAAGATCCCGGATGGTGGTTTCGAAGAGCGTATCCAGCGAGGTACGGACGGCCTCGATCCCGAGTCGCCGGATCAGGTCGGCCGCGAACCCGTAGGTAAGGAGGTGGCATGCGCTGTCATGGGACAGGCCGCGGGTCCGCAAGTAGAAGATCTGGTCTTCGTCGAGCTGGCCCACGGTGGCGCCATGGGTGCATTTCACCTGGTCCGCGTAGATCTCGAGCTGCGGCTTGGTGTGTATCATCGCGTCGGACGAGAGCATCAGGTTCTTGTTCAGCTGCTTGGCGTCCGTTTCCTGGGCGTCCTGGTGGACGAACACCTTGCCGTTGAACACGCCGCGGGACCGGCCCTCGAGGATGCCCTTGTACACCTCGTAGCTGTCGCAGTTCGGCACGGCGTGATCGATGGCGGTGTGATTGTCCACATGCTGGTCGCCTGCAACCAGGTACAGTCCGTTCATGCGCACCACGGCGTGCTCGCCCGCGAGCCGGGCGTTCGTATCGTTCCGGGTCAACGCGCCGCCCATGCTCATGTTGAAGGTGGAGATCCGGCCGTTCCCCTCCAGGTGGAGCTGGGTGGTGGACAGATGGGCGGCTCCTTCGCCTTCCCGGTTGATCCGGTAGTGGTCCACGTTGCCGTCCCGCCCCACGGAGATTTCCGTTACGGCGTTGGTGAGGTAGGCCTGATCCGTCATGCCGGAATAACTCTCGATCACCTTTAGGCTTGCCCCGTCGCCCGCTGCGATGAGCGTTCGCGGCTGCTTGGCCAAAGGCGCGCCGTGCCCTGTCGTCACGTAGTGCACGTGCACCGGGGTTTCCAGCGCCCCCCCGCGCGGTACGTGGACGAACAGGCCGTTTTCGATCAGGGCCGTGTTCAATGCCGTCAGCCCGGCGCCTTCGTAATCGGCATGGCGCGCGAGGTGCGGATGAACAAGCTCCGGGTGCTTCACGAGGGCATCGGCGAGGCTGCTTACCACGACGCCCGGGAGCAAGTCCGGCCCGTGCGACAACGCGGGGGCGTGCACGCCGTTTACGAAAACGAGCCGGTGCCAGCCGTCCTGGCCGAACTCGTAAGGCGCGAGCGCGTCCTCGTTCAGCTCCGCTTCCACTGGCCCGCCTGGACCACCTGGTACACCCGATCCGTCCGGTCCGTCCGGTCCGCCTGGTGCGGCCTGATAGGAGGTGTCCGCGATCTGCCGGAGATCGGTGTAGACCCAGTCCTCCTTGAGCGGGAAGGAAAGCTCGCGGACGACCGGCATGCCGAGTTCCCGGAAGCGCTTCATGGCGTCCGAACGGATCCGGTGCAGCCAGAGCGGCGCATCCAGGGACCGGATGCGGTCGTAAGCGTCGTAAAACGTGGTGTATCTACTGGTCGTCGCCTGCTTCAGTGATTCCGCCATTTCGTGGTCCCATGCTCCCTGGATGAATTCAACCCGCGGCTTCCACCTCTTCCCGTATCCACTCGTAGCCCTTTTCTTCCAGCTCAAAAGCCAGTTCTTTCCTGCCCGACTTCACGATACGGCCCTGGTACATGACATGGACGTAGTCCGGCACGACATAGTCCAGCAGTCGCTGGTAGTGGGTGATGACGACCATCGCGTTGTCCGCGTTGCGCTGTTGGTTGATCCCGTGGGCCACGATGCGCATGGCATCGATGTCCAGGCCGGAATCCGTCTCGTCCAGAATGGAGAGGGTCGGTTCGAGGACGGCCATGTGGAATATCTCGTTGCGTTTCTTCTCGCCGCCGGAGAAGTCTTCGTTCACGGGGCGCCGGGCCAGTTCGGGGTCCATGTCGACCTGCTTCATCTTCTCGTCCAGCAGGCGGCGGAAGGCTCCGGCACTCATCTCCGGTTCGCCTCGGTACTTCAGGCGTTCGTTCAGCGCCGCCCGGAGGAAGTAGGCGTTGCTGACGCCCGGGATCTCCACCGGGTACTGAAAGGCCAGGAACATGCCCTCGTTGGCCCGCTCCTCGGGGGTGAGCTCGAAGAGATCCTTGTCGTGGAACCGAACGGAGCCTCCGGTTTCTTCGTATTCCTCGTGGCCGGCCAGGATCTTGCCCAGCGTGCTCTTCCCGGAGCCGTTGGGTCCCATGATCGCATGGACCTCGCCCCGGTCTACGATCAGGTCGATCCCGTTGATGATGTCCTGGTCCTTGATCCCGCCGCGTAGACTCCTGATTTCGAGTAATGCCATCTCGCTTGCTTTCTCCTGTTGTGATCCGCAGTTTTGGGCTCAGCCGCCCTGGATTTGGCCGCCCTGGGCCTGGCAGCCCGTCCTCGTCAGCCCACGCTGCCTTCCAGGCTGATCCCCAGCAGCTTCTTCGCCTCCACGGCGAATTCCATCGGCAGCTCCTGGAAGACTTCCTTGCAGAACCCGTTGATGATCATGGAAATGGCGTCTTCGGTGGAAATGCCCCGGGTCTTGCAGTAGAAAAGCTGGTCCTCGCTGATCCGGGCCGTCGACGCTTCGTGTTCCACGTTCGCCGAGTTGTTTCCCACGTCGATATAGGGAAAGGTATGGGCGCCGCAGCGGTCGCCGATCAGCATCGAGTCGCACTGGGTGTAGTTCCGCGCCCCGTCCGCCTTCTTCAGGACCTGGATCCTTCCCCGGTAGACATTCTGGCCGTTGCCCGCGGATATCCCCTTGGAAACCACGGTGCTGCGCGAGTTCTTCCCTACGTGGATCATCTTGGTCCCCGTGTCGGCCACCTGCTTGTTGCGGGTCAGCGCCACGGAATAGAACTCTCCGATGGAATGGTCGCCCTGCAGGATCACGCTGGGGTACTTCCACGTGATGGCCGACCCCGTCTCCACCTGGGTCCAGGAGATCTTGCTGTTATCTCCCTTGCAGGCCCCGCGCTTGGTCACGAAGTTGTAGACGCCGCCCTTGCCCTGTTCATCGCCCGGGTACCAGTTCTGGACCGTGGAATACTTGATCTGCGCGTCTTTCAGGGCGACCAGTTCCACGACCGCGGCATGCAGCTGGTTCTCGTCCCGCATAGGCGCGGTGCAGCCTTCCAGGTAGCTCACGTAGGAACCTTCGTCGGCGATGATCAGGGTGCGCTCGAACTGGCCGGTGCCGGCCGTGTTGATGCGGAAGTAGGTGGAGAGTTCCATGGGACACCGGACGCCGGGCGGGATGTAGCAGAAGGAACCGTCGCTGAATACGGCCGAGTTCATCGTCGCGAAATAGTTGTCGCGGTACGGCACCACGGTGCCCAGGTACTTCTCCACCAGGTCGGGGTGTTCCTGCGCCGCCTCGGAAAAGGAACAGAAGATGATGCCCAGCTCGGCCAGCTTGTCCTTGAAGGTCGTGTGGACCGACACGCTGTCGAAAACCGCGTCCACGGCCACGCCCGCGAGCACCTTCTGCTCTTCCAGCGGGATGCCGAGCTTGTCGTAGGTCGCCAGCAGTTCGGGATCCACCTCGTCGAGGCTGTTGTACTGCGGCGTGTTCTTAGGCGCGGCGTAGTAGACGATGTCCTGGTAATCGACCGGCGGATAGGCCATGTACTGCCAGTCGGGCTCCTTCATCGTGAGCCAGTGCCGGTAGGCCTTCAGGCGCCACTCCAGCAGAAACTCGGGCTCTTTCTTCTTGGCGGATATGAACCGGATGATATCCTCGTTTAGGCCCGGCGGCGCCGTTTCCATCTCGATGTCGGTCACCCAGCCCTCTTTGTATTCCTGCTGGGCTAAAGTTTCGATGGCTTCCATTGCGTCTCCTTGTAACGATGAAACCTGTCCTGCCTATCCTGCCGAACTGAACCTGCCGTGCCGAACCTGTCGCGCTAACGGCCGATCTGGATTGTGCCGCCCATCGCCTGCTCCCGCATGGTATCCCGGGAGACCTGCTCCACCACCTCGAGGACCTGGTGTTCCTTCTGCAGCAGGTCCATGAGGGTAATATGATCGAGCACGCCGGACAGGTACCGGGCCAGGACCGTCCAGACCGGCCGAATGGCACAGGCGTTCAGGTGCGTGCACGCCTCAAGGTGGCCGGAGAAATGATCGCACATGTGGCTGTCCGGGCTGGTAATCACGATCCCCTCTTCCGAACTCAGGGCGCGCATGACCTCGCCCAGCGTTATGATTCGCGGTTCCCTGGCCAGCGCGTAACCGCCCCGGCTCCCCCGCACGCTTCGGACGAGTTCCGCCCGCCTGAGGATCATCAGCAGCTTCGAGACATAGTCCAGGGAGATGCCTTCCGACTCGGCAATCTGCCGTCCCGTAACCGGGTCGCGGGAATGGTATCGCGCCAGCTGCAGAATGCACCGGAGGCCGTATTCTTCCTGGGCGGTCACTTTCATGAAAACGTCTCCTTCACGGTCCGATTTGACGTCGAATTTGCCTATGTGAATATAGCAAACCTGACTTTTATGTCAAGTATTTAATCCAGTTGCGTATCGATGCGATTGTCGCGTGCGGATTCTGCTGTGCTGAGCCATGCCTGCTCCACGGGGCGGGACGACGCCTTTATCTGCTCGAACTCCTTGACATCGAAGCCGGCCTGCGTTACCGTCGGTCCCATATCCGCTTTGCCGAATCCGCTTTACCGTCCGAACGCTCAAACGAAGGAAGCAAAACATCCATGTCCGAAAAACTCGATGTGCGCCTTCTCCCCGGTACCCGGACGGTCGACGCTGTCGTGGGACAAGGCTATTTCCCGGTCATTACCCGTCTGGGCGCCAGTAAGCTGCTCATGGCCTACCGCGGCGGCGCCGCGCACATGGGCCTCGGCGGGCGGTTGGACGTGGGGCGCTCCCTGGACGGCGGTCTGACCTGGTCCGCGCCCGTGACCGTGGCCGACAGCGAACGGGACGACCGCAATCCCGCACTCGGCATGGCGCCGGACGGCACGCTCGTGCTGGCCTATCACTGGCAGGGCTCCTATGACGAAGAGGGCGCCTGGAAACCGGAAATGGGCAGGGCCGATACCCGGATCGTATACTCCACGGACGGCGGCCGTTCCTGGGTGGACGATACACTCATCAATTACACCCCGATCAACGGCGCCTCGCCCTTCGGCAAGATCTTCACGGCAGGCGGCGTCATGCACATGCTGATCTACGGAGGACCGCCTTTGCGCGAAGCCGGAGAGGGAACGGTCCGGATCGGCCCCGCGTCGACCCCGACCTACATCCTCCGGTCCGGAGACAACGGTCGTTCCTGGGGAGATCCAACCCTGGTGGCGCTGGGGCTGAACGAATCGGACGTGGCCATCCTGCCCGACGGCCGCTGGCTGTTCGTCGCCCGTTCGGAGGACCGCGCCGAGCAAGCGCTGTATGGCTGCGTTTCGGAGGACGGCGGATACACCTGGCGCCTGATCGGCCGGGTCACGGACGCAAAGGAACACCCCCCGGACCTCACCCTGTTGCCCAACGGCTGGCTGCTGCTCGTCTTCGGGCACCGGCATCCGCCCTTCGGCGTGGAGGGCCTGATCAGCCGGGACGGCGGGACGACCTGGGATGAGCGGCGGCTGGTACTCGACGATTCCCTGCCCGGCGGCGACATCGGCTATCCCTCCACAGCCCGCCTCGATGAGGGACGGCTGGTCACCGCCTACTACACGGCGGGGACACCGGACAGGCAGTGGGAGATGTTCCGCGCCGCGGACGTCGCCTGCAAGGTCGTGTCCTACGATGCATCCAGCCTGACCTACCACTGGAATAAAAGAGCGTAACAACCTGTTCAGGAACGGGTTACGTATTGTGAGGCTTGCGTGCGGGTCATTGATTCCGGTACGGTCTCCGACGGCCATCCAATCCCTGGTCACCGCGTTAACTGCGCCTTCACCACCATCAACCGGCTCCATGACGGCACGATCCTCGTCTCGGGTCGCTGGGGCTCGGAACGCGACTCGGTGGACGGGCACGCCTGCATCTGGGCGACCACGGACCGGGGCCGTACCTGGGACCTACGCTACGACGGATACGGACGGGGGTCCTGGGACGGCACGCCGGGTGAAGTGAAGGGGCTGACCAGTACGGAGCTTGTTCCGGGCAGACTCACGGCGACAGCCCTGTGGGTCGACCGTTCCGACCCGGATCTTCCCTTCATCCACCCGGATACGCAGGGCCTTCTGCCCATGCGCATCATGCACGTCGAGTCGGCGGACGGCGGCCGCACCTGGAGCCCGCCCCGGCGCATGGAAACGTCGCCCCACCTCGCCGCTTCGCCCTGCTCACATGCCGTCATCCGGTTGCCCGGTGGCGTCCTGGGGCAGCCCTATGAACAGTGGAAGGAATACGAGGATCCCGCACCCGGCCGGCCCGCGGCTCGGCTGCGCTTCTCCCGGGACGGCGGCCGGACCTGGCCGGAGTTCGCGACCGTAACCCGCCATCCGGACAACGCACTGGCCTACTGGGACCAGCGGCTGGCCATCCACCCCGGAGATGGCCGCCTCGTCGCCACGTTCTGGACCCATGATTTCAGGGCGGGGTCGGATATAGATGTCCATATCGCCTTTGGAACTCCGGATGGACGGACGTGGACCATCCCGCGGGGTACCGGCCTGCCCGGCCAGCACTGCCAGCCTCTGTCCCTGGGCGGCGACCGGTTGCTGGCCGCCTATCCGCGGCGGAGGGATCCACCCGGCATCGTACTTTCCATCAGCGAAGATTACGGTGTGCACTGGGTTCGCGAGCGGGATCTCCTGGTCTACGACAGCACCATTGGCACGGAATCCGGCGCCGGCGGCGGGCGAACCCAGTCGGAACTGTGGGGCGACATGGAACGTTGGCGTTTCGGACATCCCCGGATGGTGAGGTTGCCGGGCAACGAAGTGTTCGTCGTCTACTACGCCGGAGATGATGCCGTCAAGACCGCACGGTGGGCGCGGGTGGGCGTTTAGCAGACGATGATGCCGTCAAGACCGCACGGTGGGCGCGGGTGGGCGTTTTTTAGCCGGACTTAGCCCCGCACATCCCGCCACGGCCGGGCCATGATCTGATCGAATCCTTCCGGATCGAGGTCCACACCGAGCCCCGGACCCTGGGGCACCGCCACGCAGCCGTCCTCGTCCAGCACGAAGGGATCGGCGAAGTAGCCCTTGCCGATGAATGTCCGGCCCCCTTCTCGCCAGCAATTCACTTCGTTGTGTTCCTGGACGAGGAAATTCGACGCGCAGGCGTCGATCTGGATGGACGCGGCCAGGGCCAGGGGGCTCAACGGGCAGTGCAGGGCGAGTTTCGCGTAGGCGCTTTCACCCATCACCGCGATCTTGTGGCACTCGGTGATGCCGCCGGCGTGGCACAGGTCCGGCTGCATCACAGACAGGGCGTTCTTGCGCAGGGCATCGTAGAAGATCCACTTGCCCATCCATCGTTCCCCGGCGGCGATGGGAACTTCGCTGTTGCGCGCGATGTCCGCGAGCACGTCGACACGCTCCACGGGCATGGGTTCCTCTATGAACAACGGACGATGGGGCGAGAGAGCGGAGATCAACTGTTTGGCCATCGCGGGATGGGGATTGTGGATATCCACGGCCACCTCGACGTCGGGGCCGGCGCCCCTCCGCACGGCGGCGAAAGCTTCGGCGATCCGATCGACTTCAGCGGTGGGTTCCAGTCCGGTACCCAAGCCCACGTGCAGCTTCATGCACCGGAACCCCCATACTTCGATGATGACCCGGGCCGCTTCTTCGTGGCCCTCCGGGAAAACCCAATCCGGTTCCCGGGAAGGATCCCAACCCGCGTCGTAGGGCTGTCCGGGTTCCACGCACCAGGGCAACTGGCCGCCGACCGCGCGGTACATGCGAATCCGGTCGCGGCAGGCCCCCCCGAGCATGCCGTGGACCGGCAGTCCCGCGGCCTTCCCCGCGAGATCCCAGAGCGCCATGTCGATCCCGCTGATTGCGCTCATCTTCACCGGACCGCCCACGTAGCCGGAACCGCCCTCGTACATGGTATGCCAGAGCGATTCGACGCGGCAGGGGTCTTTTCCGACGAGCAGCGGCTCCAGGCGCCGCACTTCGGCGATAACGCTTTCGGGGTGGTTTTCCAGGTAGGGCTCGCCCCAGCCGAACAACTCGGTGTCCGTGTGAATCTTCAGCCATACCCAGCTTGGTGGAACGCGAAGGATTTCAAAATGGGTGATTCGCATGCTTGGATCGTCTCCCTTTGGTGGATGTCAAACCCGAAACGGTACGCCCGAAGCGGGTCGTACCGGGACGCTCGCCTACCGTCCGTAGACCGTCTGGATCGTGGCGCGGATGTAGCCGTTTGCAAAGGCACGGCCGGCCCATCCGGCCCGCGCCTGGGGAAATCCCGGGGTGTGGTCCATGCCGAAGGGGCCGTTGTACCCGTTATCACGGTAGGTTTCCATGGCCCGTCGCATATCCACTTCGCCCTCGTCGATGAAGACCTCGGCGAAGCGGGGAAGCTGTCCCCTGACGTTCCGGAAATGCACCAGGGCGATCTTGTTCCGGGAGGCCATTTCCGCGATGATTTCATATACGTTCTGCGGACCGGCCAGTTCGGTCATGCAGCCCTGGCAGAAGAGCATCCGGTGATTGTCGCTGGGCACCGCGTCGAAGATGCGCCGGAACTGCACCAGCGTGGAACAGATCTGGGCTACGCCGCCCAGCGGTTCGGGAATGGGCGGGTCGTCCGGGTGAAGCGCCAGGTTGACGCCGGCCTTCTCGGCGGCCGGAATCGCGGCGCGCATGAAGGCGGTCATGTTGTCCCACATCACCGCCTCGGAGACGGGCGGATCATGGGGCGGAGGACGGTTCCGGTCGAATTCGTCATAGTCGAAGGTGCTGTACACCGCTCCGCCGCGTCCTATGTCGGAGGTGGTCCGGAAGTTGCCCATCGGCTTGAAATTCCAGGCCAGGGTCGGTATCCCCGCCTTCCCCAGGCTGTCGATGAGCTGCAGGAAGGCGCCCAGTTCCTCGTCCCGGTCCTCTGTGGCCAGGGTGATCCCCTCCAGGACCGGCATGAAGACGGTCTGCAGCTTCAATCCGTGGGACTCTGTCTTCTCCCGGGCCCGTTCGAACAGTTCCGTGCTCTCCTTGCCGGCCCTCACGTGCCGTTCGGCCTCGGATGCTCCCCCCGTCCTGAGGTCCAGCTGGATCATGTCCACGCTTATTGCGCGGTAGAAGCCGAGCGTTTCATCATCGAAATCGGTCCAGTTTACGACGTCGTGCAGATACATCGGATCCTCCAATGTGGTCACGGTGGACCGGGCGCCAGGCCTTGTCAGCCTGAACTCGGGGATGACGGCCTGATGTCAAGATAGACCGGACGGAAGTCTCGGCAACTGCGAAATGGACCAATGAAGGCCCGAATCCGCAAATTGGGCTATCGAAAAGGAGCATCGCACATTATAATCGTGGTTGCCCGGACCGTGCAAGGCGTGCAAGGACGGTTCAGGCGGGAACGGCAGGTCAGGCAGGTCCACAGAACCTCAGTACGCCAATGAATGGCAAGCAGTCACGACAGGAGACGCAAATGGCGGAGCGCAACCTGAAACAGCGCATTGGCGCGGGCGAGCAGATCATCGGTGCCAATGTGGGCATGACCCATACGCTGGACCAGTTGAAACAGATCGTCGAATCCGGACAGTTCGATTTTCTCTGGGTGGATGGACAGCACAGCGCCTTCAGCGAGGACAGGCTGGTGGAATTCTGCGACCGGGCCGATACACTGGACGCCGACGTCATGTTCCGCATCAAGCACACCTATCACAGTTACCTGGTCGGCAACCTGCTCGATCTCGGCCCGGCGGGGATCGAAGTACCCCAGGTCGAAACGGAATCAACCGTCGAGGAAGCGGTCGATTTCTTCTACTATCCTCAGCAGGGCGTGCGAAGCTGGGGCGGCGGGGCGCGGCGCAAAGTGGACGAAGTCGGGGACGACCGGCTGCAGTACGCCGCATGGTGGAACAACTACGGCGTGCTGATGATGCAGCTCGAATCAATCCCGGCGGTGACCGGTGCGCGGAGACTGGCCAAAGCAGGCGTGGACTGCCTGTCCTTCGGGCCGAACGACCTCATGTACAGTATCGAGGCGCACCCGCAACACCCTTTCCGGGACGTGGACGACTGCGTCCGGCACGTGGTCGATCAGCTCGGAGACTCGGAAACGATGGTATGCTTCCGGAACCACGCACCGGAAGATCGGCAGAAGTATGTGGATATGGGCGTGACGGTGTTCCTGGAGAGCCCGGTCCTGTAAATGATCGGTTCACCAAGGGCTACCCCCACCTCGTTTGCTGCCGGTTACGGCGAGCTTCTATATACGCTACTCGAAATCCAGCGCCTGAGCGTCGTACATTCGGGCGAATACACCACCGCGTTCAACGAGTTCACGCGGCGTGCCCGATTCGACCAGCTTTCCACCGTCGATGACCAGGATACGGTCGGCATGGCGAATCGTGGACAGGCGATGGGCGATAGCGATCGTGGTACGTCCGATCCTCGCTTCTTCAACGGCCGTCCTGATCTTCTCCTCGGCAAGGGCGTCCAGGGCGGAAGTGGCCTCGTCGAGAATCAGTATCCGCGAACGGTCACGCATGAAGGCCCGTGCCAGTGCGATACGTTGTTTCTCGCCGCCCGATAGCGCGACCCCGCCCTCTCCCGCGACCGTTTCGAGGCCCTCCGGCTGGCCATCGATGAACTTTTCCAATGCCGATGCACGCACAGCCCGCTCAACCGCCTCCGGACGATATTCGGTATCCGGATAGGCAATGTTTTCGGCGAGCGTGGCGTTCCAGATGAATACGTCCTGGGAGACCACGGCGATTTGATTCCGAAGCGATTCGAGGGATATTTCGCAAAGGTCCTGTCCGGCGACGGTGATCCGGCCGCTTTCCGGCTCCTGCAATCGGGTCAGCAGATCGATGATCGTGGTCTTTCCCCCGCCGCTGGGACCCACGATACCGACAAATTCGCCGCCCTTCACACTGAATGACAGATCCTTCAGCTCATAGCTTCGATCGTAACTGAAATCCACGTGGTCAAACTCGATGGCCGGCGGTTCGACTCCTGCAGTCTGTTCGACTCCTGCCGGCGGTTCGACTCCTGCCGGTTGAGGGTCGACTTCGGTCGGTTGAAGGCTGAGGTTTCCACGCAGACCCGGTTCCAGGGGAAGATCAAACAACTCGTTCAGACTCTCGACCGAGACCTTGATCAGCCGCGTGCCGGTATAGGTGGTGAGCACCGTCCGCAGCGCGGCGTACGCCCGCGGCGCATAGGCCATGATCGCCACCAGGCTGCCGATGGTGACCGTCCCGTCCATGGCCTGGAACGCACCGTATCCTAGCAGCACGCCGAGTACCAGGCCGTTGATGACTTCGTTCGGAAAGGTGAGCATGATATCGTGGAGGGCCGCGCCACGTATCCTTATCCGGTTGAATCTGTCCATGTGCCCGGCCCACCGCTTCATGGCGTGTCCCTCTCCGCTGAACATACGTATCGTACGGAAGGCGTCGAATACTTCGTAAAGAAAACTCTCCGATACCTTGCCCTGGTCGTTTACCTCGCGGTCCATTTCCTTCGAATACCGGGTCAGGTACCGGGTCACGAGATAGGTCGCCGGCAACGCGGCGCAGAAAACGGCCGCCAGTTCGGCGTTCAGAACGAACATCACGACCAGGACACCGGCCAGCACGATCGCGCTTGAAACCACGGGCAGCAGTTCCTGCTTGATGTACATGTCGCCGATCTTGCCGGCATCCCGCGTTACCCGATAGACCATGCTGCCCCTGGGGACCTGCTCGATGGCATCGAGCCTCGCGTGCAGCAGATGGTTCAGGACCGCCTTACGCAGGGCCACCGTTACCGTATAACCTATCCGTACCCTGAGGTGTCCCTCGAAGTAGGAGATGCCAATCGCTACCAGGGGGGTCGCCACCATTCCCGCCAGCAGCCACCACAGGAGGCCGGTGTCCGATTCGGGAATCACCCGGTCGAACAGCATCTTGTAGAACAGTGGCTGGACCAGCATGACGGCCGATCCCGCAAGCATCATGAAGATCACCGCGATTACGGTGTACTTGCGCTGGTACAGGGTCTGCCGGATGATCTCGGCGGTGCGGGTTGTACCACGGTTACGATGGATTCGGCGGCCTGTCCGTTCGTCTGACGCCATGTCGATGAACTCCTTTTATCGTCGAAAGTCAACCGACCCTGAATTGACGCATACGCTGCGGTATCCGTTCGGGTAACCCTACAACAGGCAAAGCCCCCGGCAGCAGGAACCACCAGGGGCTTGGTCTTGTTTATTTCGAAACCGATCGCGCAGCTAGCCCTGACCCGATCCTTCCATAATGTCCTCGAGTTCATTCACGAAGACCTCGAGTTCATCGGGCTTGCCGATGGTCACGCGCAAGTGGTTTCCGAGGAGATCGGTCTCCCGGGTGCGATACCCGGAACCGGCGCGTACCATGACGCCGCGCCTGAACAGTGCGCCGGACATGCGTCGGCTGTCCCGCCCTACGTCCACGATCATGTAGTTTCCGTGGCTCGGCGTGTACGCCAGTCCCAACCGGTCGAACTCGGCGGACAGGTAGTCCTTGCCGTCGTTTACGACCTTCAGCGTGCGGTCTACGAATTCATCGTCGTCCAGGGCCGCGAGCGCCGCGTGCATACCCAGCGTGCTCAGCCCGCCGCCGAAGAACCCCATGTGCGCCATCAGCATATTCATCATGCGCTGGCCGCCGACGGCGTACCCGATGCGCATGCCGGCCAGGCCGTAGATCTTGGAGAAGGTGCGGGCGACCACCACGTTTTCCCGCTCCAGGGCGAGTTTCACGGCATCCTGGTAGTCCGGGTCGCGTACGAAGTGGATATAGGCTTCGTCGATGAGCACGATGGCCTGTTCGGGCGCCGCATCCACCAGGGACACCAGTTCGTCGTAGGGCACGATCGTTCCGGTGGGATTGTTGGGATTGGTGACGACGATCAGGGACGTTCTCGGGGTGATGGCCGCTTTCATGGCGCCGAGATCGTGCACGAAATCACCCGTTGTCGGCACGCGGACGACACTGACGTCCTTCCCCATCATCTGAAAACTCTGAAAGCCCCGGGCGACCGATCCATATCCCGGTACCGCCTCGATACATTCTCCGCCATCACTGGCGGCCATGACGGCGAGCGCTTGCAGGATGGGACCGGAACCCGGCGTGACCATGACCCGGTTCAGTTCGCGGAATCGCATGAACGACCGCATGTCTTCAAAACTCAGTTCGAAATCCTCGACGCCGGGAACGCCGTGGAACTTGTTGAGGCGGACCGGCAGGTCGACTCCGAAATCGTACCGGTTGATCTTGTGCAGGTTCTCGGCGATGGCCGCGACAGCGCGCGGGGACGCGCCGAGCGGATTCTCGTTGGCACCGATCTGCACCCGGCCCGGCTCGACGCCGTATCCGCGGACGTCGCCGGCCTTCTTTCCGGTCGCCATCGCCTGCGCGATATCCCAGCCCGCCCAGGCGGAACCTGTGGCCACGGCGCCGGCGCCCAGCAAGGCGCCCTTCATGAACCTCCGCCGCGTAAAGCCGTTCTTCAGTACACTCCCGAAACCCATGATCATGCCTCCACAGTTAAAGTGATTAAAACACGTTCTAAAAGGCGATCCCGTTATCTGATATTGAGCCTTGCCATCTGGGTGACGATGTAGTCCGCGCAGCGGAAGGCCAGTGCCTGAATCGTAAGCGTCGGGTTGCTCTTGCCGCTGGTGACGAAAGACGAACCATCCACGATGAACAGGTTGTCCACGTCGTGGGCCTGGTTGAACTTATTGACCACCGAAGTCGCCGGATCGTTGCCCATGCGGCAGGTGCCCATGAGATGGGCATCGCCGTGGGGGACGAAGTTCGGCGAGGCCACGACCCCGTGGGCGCCGGCGGCATCCAGCAGTTCCCGGGCGCGTTCGCGGAAGAAATCCCCGAGTCTATGTTCGTTGGGATGCACGTTGTAGGTCACGCGCGGGACGGGCAGGCCCCACTTGTCCTTGACTTCGGGATCGAGGTCGATCGTATTGATCTCCTGGGACATGGACTGCATGCTGGTGAGGGCGACCATGTACCGGGTGTAGTTGTCCATGATCCACTTCTTGCGCCGGGCGCCCCACCTGCGCAGGCGCGGCATGTTCAGGTTGGCGAATGAAATGGTTTCGCCGTCGCCCCTCGGTTCGACCACGCCCCCGCCGAAGAAACCGTACTTGTCCGGGTCCGGGTCGTAGAAGTCCTGGATGATCCGGGAATCCATGACGCCCTTGTACTCGTTGAGATCCTTCTCGAAGAACCCCCGCGCGGACTGGTAATAGTTGAACATCAGGTGCCTGCCCACCTTGCCGCTGCTGTTGGCCAGGCCGTCCGGAAAGAGATTGGACTTCGACATGAGCAGCAGGCGCGGGGTATGGACGCCGTTGCAGCACACGATCACCGCGCGGGCTTCCAGCCGGTGCTCGCGCAGGTCCTTGTCGAGGTAGACGACCCCTTCCGCCCTGCCGGCCTCGTCAATCACGATTTCCCGCACGCAGGCGTCGGCCCGGATCTGGCAGTTGCCCGTCCGGAGCGCCTGCGGAATCATGGTCACCAGCATGCTGGACCGCGCCTGGATGGTACAGACGTAGCTTTCGCAGAACCCACAGTTCATGACCGGCGGCCGACCGTCGTATTCCCGTGAGTTGATGGCCAGGGGCGCCGGATAGGAGTGCCAGCCGAGTTTCCGGGCGGCCATGTCCGCCAGCGCGCCCGAGCTGGTCCGCGGCACCGGGGGCATGGGATAGGGCCGGCGGCGCGGCGGATCGAAGGGATTGGCGCCGGCCAGGCCCGAAATGCCGACCTCGTACTCGGCCTTTTCGTAGTAATGCTCGAGGTCCCAGTAGTCGATGGGCCAGTCCTGCACGTCCGCGCCGTCCAGGTCGCCGAAGAGGCTTCGCTCTTTGAAATCGTTCTCGTGAAGCCGCCAGGAAATGCCCGTGTAGTGTAGCGTGCTGCCGCCGACGGTGCTCTGCATGTGGATCCCGTGATCTTCGACGGCCTGCTCTTCCGCCGACTGCCGGTAGGTATTGGGCTGGTCGTGGCGGTAGATGTTGGGATGGTCGTGGTTATTGCTGGCGGGATGCATCGCCTGAAGTTCGTCCTGGTCGAAATGGCGGGTCTTTTGAAAGGACCCCATCTCCATGGCGACCACGCGCAGTCCCTTCGTGCTCAACTCCTTCGCCAGGACCGCGCCGGCGGCACCGGTGCCGATGATGATTACGTCCGGCCGTCGTATGTTGGGATTGGGCAGGGACATGGAGGCTCCGGCACTACTCCTCGCCGATGATCCGGCTCTTCATGGGACCGTCGTAGGGTTTCCATGCGGGATATTGGGTTTCCGGTATGGTCATATCGAACTCGCTGAAAGGGGGATCATAGCCAAAGGGCGCCCGGCCCGGAAACCGGATCAGCTTCCAACCGATCTCGCGGTAGTTGCCGCCGTACGACGGGTCGCTGAACATGCCCTCCATGGTATGCGTGACCACCATGCGCAGGAAGTCCCGGGCGCCCATGGGGGCGTCCTCCGGCCAGGTCCCGGGAGACCTCGGACGGTCCATGCCCATCAGCGCCCGGCGTTGTGTCCTGGCGTCCAGGTCCGGGAAAGGCGCTTCGTGGGCATTCAGGCAGTACTGATCGAAGGCGGCCAGGCCCGATTCATACGTCTCCCTGTATTCGGCCCGGTGTGCGCCCAGCGCCCGGTCGATATAGACGACTACCCGGGCTTCCGCCGCGCCCGGACCGTTGTCGTCAGACGGCATGATCATCCGGGTCAACGCGTCGACGGTACGTCCCTGATGCGCGTCCAGGTGCTGCCATTCGTGTTCGAAGGACGGCGCTTCCTGGGCTTCCAGCACGCCGGAACGGGACAGCACGCCGAGGGTGATCACGCCTCCGGTCGCCCGTGCGGTGCTGGCGATAAACGACCGGCGGGAAAAGCGCTGCTTCGTCATGGTTTCAAGGCTCCGGAATCCGGCGTTTTTCGGGTCCGTACGCACATCAGGAATGTATACACGATACAGCCCGGTTTATTCAAACTATCCGCTCCAAAAATACGGATGGACACCGGGTTGACAACAGAATTCGGCCGCGCGTAAACCGGCGGGCAAAGAAGTTGACGGCGATACCCGCGAATCTATATTCATGTAGCATGGATATTCTGAAACCGCCGGCGTTGAAACCGGGCGATGCCATCGGGATCGTCGCACCGGCCAGCCGCTCCGCCCTGCCGAGCGCTCTGAAGAACGGCCGCCGGTCGATCGAAGCCCTCGGATTCCGCACGGTGACCGCCCCGCACCTTTCGGATCGGCACGGATTCCTGGCCGGCAGGGACGCCGACCGCCTGGCCGACCTCCAGGCCATGTTCGCCGACCCGGAAATCAAGGGTATCGCATGTCTTCGCGGGGGGTACGGGTCCGTCCGCATGCTGCCCGACCTGGAATACGACGTCGTCCGCGCCCATCCGAAGGTCTTTTTCGGCTACAGCGACATCACGGCCCTCCACGGGGCGATTCAACGGCATACCGGGCTGGTCACCTTCTGGGGCCCCATGGTCTCTTCCGACATGAGCCCCGTTTTTCTATCGTATAATCGGGATGCCTTCGTGAAGGCGGTTGCGGGAACCGATCCCATCGGTGAGATTCCGCACCCCGACGACATGCCGCCGGTGCAGGCCATAGGCGGCGGACGGGCCAGCGGACCGCTGATCGGAGGCACGCTTTCGTTGCTCGCGGCCGCGGTGGGAACGCCTTATGAATTCGATTACGACGGCACCGTCCTGTTCTTCGAGGACGTGGGCGAAGAACCCCACCGGATAGACCGGATGCTTACGCAACTGCTGCAGGCCGGCCGGCTGAACCGTGTATCCGGCATCGTGATCGGCGAATGCGCCGGGTGCGGAAGCGCGCCGCACAACCCCGCGTTCCCCTACGGCAGTTTCAGTACCGAGGAAGTGTTCATCGACCGGCTGAAACCGCTGGGGATTCCGGTAATCTACGGTCTGGGAATCGGCCACGGCACGTACAAGGCTACGCTGCCCCTTGGCGTGCGGACCACCCTCGACGGAGATGCCTGCACCCTCACGATCGACGAGTCGGGCGTCATATAGCCAGTCCGTCCGGTCCGCACGCCCGCCGTATCCCGGTCTGGCACGAGCAGGAGCCTCCATGGGCATTCACATACTGTTGGACGTACCCCTGCCGGACTCGGTAATGGCACTCTTCGATGCCGGAGACCGTTTCCATCTGCTCGACGATCTGACCGACGGAGACGAACGGTGGCGCCTCGTCGACGCTTATCTCACTTATGGCCATCCCCCCACGAACGGGGAGGTGATGGACCGCATGCCGAACCTGAAGGTCATCAGCAATTTCGGGGTAGGCGTCGACCATATCGACACGGAAGCGGCCCGCAAGCGCGGTATTCCCGTGGGGAACACGCCCCACATGCTCGACGGCGCCACGGCGGATATGACCTTTACGCTCCTGATGGCGGCGGCACGGCGCGTCGTCGTGGGCGACCGGTTCGCCCGCAGCTCCGGGTTCACGCATTACGACCCCAGCATTCTTCACGGATACGAAGTGCATGGGAGCACCATCGGCATCATCGGCATGGGCAGCATCGGGAAACAGGTGGCCCGGCGGGCGAGCGGTTTCGACATGGAGATCGTCTATCACAACCGGAAGCCGGACCCGGATGACCGCCTTTACGGGGCCCGGTACGTCTCGCTGGAGTCGCTGCTCGAGGTCTCGGATTTCGTGACGCTGAACTGTCCGCTCACGGAGGAGACACGGGGGCTGATCGACGAAACCGCGTTGCGGCGCATGAAAAAGACCGCCATCCTGATCAATCTGGCCCGGGGCGCCGTCGTGGATCATGACGCCCTTCACCATGCCCTGAGCAGTGGCTGGATCGCCGCGGCGGCGGTGGACGTCACCGAACCGGAGCCCCTGCCGCGGGACCACCCCCTGCTCAAACTGGACAACCTGGTGATCGCGCCGCATCTGGGCAGCGCCACCACGCGCACACGCGACGCGATGGCTCGGAGGACGGTCGAGAACCTGAAGGCGGGACTCGCCGGACGGCCCCTCGTGAGCTCCGTCGTATGAGGCCCCATTGTATTCCTTCGCGCCGCTCGAGCGACGGGTCGCCATAATCGATCTGGGTTCCAACACGGCCCGGCTCATGATCGCCCAGTTCACGCGGGACCGGGTCTTCAGGATCACCGACGAAGTCAGCAGGCGGGTCCGCCTGGGCGAAGGCATCGCCGGGGGCGGGCGGCTTCGCTCCGCGGCGCGGTCCCGGGCGCTGGACGCCATCCGCATGTTCAAGTCGTTCTGTGACGCGCAGGATATCGACCAGATACTGCCCGTGGCTACCGCGGCGGTGCGGGACGCCGGGAACGGCGCACGCTTCCTCGAGGAGATCGCACGCGGCACCGGGTTGAATTTCCGGCTGATCAGCGGCGAAGAGGAGGCCTTCTACAGCACCGTGGGCGTGATTAACAGCCTGGGCCTGTTCGACGGGATCATCCTGGATGTCGGCGGCGGCAGCGCGGAAATCGGGTTGATCCGGGACGGCGCGTTCGCGAAGGGGGCGTCCACGCCCTTCGGTACGGTCAGGACCACCGAGACCTACTTCCCCGGATCGGAGGTTACCACCGGACAGACGAAGCGGCTCGACGAGGCCATCGACCGGGCGCTGGAGGGCATCGGCTGGCTCAAGGCCGGCGGAACGTTTCCGGTCGCCGGCGTAGGGGGCGTCGTCCGCGCCCTGGTCCGCATCGACCGGATGGAACGCAAGTACCCCCTCGGGCTCGTGCACGGATACGAACTGAAACGGCGCCGGCTGGAAAAGCTGACCGGGCGCATCGCGTCGATCCCCGTCTCCGAACGGTCGCGGCGGATCCCCGGATTGCAGAAGGAAAGAGAGGACATCATCCTGGCGGGCGCCATGATTGTGGCCGCCGTGATGCGGAAGACCGGCACGCGTAAACTGACCGTGAGCGGCCAGGGCCTGCGCGAAGGGCTATTCTTCGAAGAGGCGTTCAAGCCTTCGCCGAGACCGGACAGTATCGGCGGGTTGCGCCGGTTCACGATCCTGAACCTGGCGCGGCTATACGGTTACGAGGGCGCCCACACCGGCCACGTCGCCCGTTTGTCGCTCTCCATGTACGATCAGCTCCAGGAAATGCACGGTTACGGCAAGAGCGAACGGGAGTACCTGTGGGCCGCGGCCATGCTGCACGACATCGGCACGGTGATCGATTACTACGATCATCACAAGCACTCGGCCTATATCATCCTGAACGCCGGCCTGCCAGGTTTCAACCACCGTGAAATCGTGATCATCGCCTGGCTCTGCCTCAATCACCGACGCGGCAGGCCGGATTTCTCACGGTACCAGACTCTTTTGAAAAAAGAAGAACGGACCATGGTGTACCGGCTGTCTTCGCTGCTCAGGCAGTCTGAATCCCTGGACCGCAGCCGGTCGCAGATCGTCGAGAATGTCAGGCTGGAGACCGGGAACAGGAAGATTCGCATGAAAGTCGTTCCACGGAACGGCCGGGACGTCGCCGTCGAACTGTCGGAAGCAAGAAACCGCGTGCAACTCTTTGAAGAATGCTTCGGCAGGCGGCTCGCTATCGAGCTGGGCCGGCCGGGAGGTCCGAGCGTACCGAACCTGGCGAAGTGAGCCGGGCGGACCGGCCAGGTTGACCGGGAGATCCATGATATGGTGCTGAGCGGTGGGCAGAAGCGGTTTTTCAGTGATTTCGGTTACCTCGTCCTCCCGGGCCTCCTGCTCGAGGAGATCCCCTGGATCATCGAGGAATTCGAACGGGGGTTCCGTGAGGCCGGGATCGTGCACGACGGAACCGCCCGGTCGAGCGTGGGGCGCTTCATCGAACGCAGCGAACGACTCTGTACGTTGCTCGACCACCCCGGTGTCGACGGATTGCTGTCGGGCCTTCTGGGGGAGGAATACAACTACCTGGGCAGCGGCGGCGAATTGTACGTCGGTGACGGCATGTGGCATCCGGACTGCCACGGTGACCCGGTTGTCCAGGTCAAATGGGCGATGTATCTCGATCATCTGACCCCTGAGACCGGTGCCCTCAGATTCGTGCCGGGCTCCCACCGGCAGGGATGGCAGGGCAATCTCGATACCCATGCGCTCTGGGGCATGGGCATGGAGGAGGTACCCTGCGTCGCTCCGCATAACCAACCCGGCGACGTCATTGTGTTCAACCAGATGACCCTGCACAATGCCCTTGGCGGCGGAAACCGCCGTCGCATGCTGAACATACTGGCCTGTTCGTCCTGCCGTTCGGAGACCGAACTCGCCTTTCTCCGGCGCAGGCTCCCGGCCGATCGGAGCGAACTCGAGTGGGACCTGATGCGCGGGACGGCTACGCCGGAGCGGATGCGCCACCTGGAACAGCCATGGCAGATACTGGCTTAAAGGGAATCGACCGGAACCTGACCCGGTACGGCGACACGGAATTCAGCCGCTATTTGCGGCGGGCGTTCCTGTCTTCCGCGGGCTATGACGGCGAAGACCTCAACCGCCCGATCATCGGCGTCGCGGACACGTCTTCGGACTACAACACGTGTCACCGGGATATGCCGGCGCTGGTGGAAGGCGTCCGGCGCGGGATCGCCCAGGCCGGCGGTCTCGCCCTGGTCTTCCCCACCATCTCGCTGGCCGAGACGCTGCTTTCGCCCACTTCCATGCTCTTTCGCAACCTGATGGCCATGGGCACGGAGGAAATGATCCGCTCGCAGCCGATGGACGGCGTCGTACTGGTGGGGGGCTGCGACAAGACCGTGCCGGCCCAGTTGATGGCCGCCGTTTCGTCCAGGCTGCCGGCGATCTCGCTGGTGACCGGCGCCATGCGCACGGGGAGCTGGCAGGGCGAACGTCTCGGAGCCTGCACGGACTGCCGGCGGTACTGGCTCCGGCACCGGGCGGGCGAGATCGACCGGGAAGAAATCGCCGAAATCGAACAGTCCCTGTGCCCCACGGGCGGAACGTGCATGGTCATGGGAACGGCCTCTACCATGGCCTGCCTCACGGCGACGCTGGGCCTGATGCTCCCCGGCGGGTCCACGCCGCTCTCCGGATCGGGCGACCGGCTTCGGCAGGCGGTGATGACGGGCCGGCGCATCGTGGATCTGGCCCGGTGCGGCGCGGTTCCGGGCAGGTTCCTCACCCGGGCTTCGTTCCACAACGCGTCGGTTGTGCTCGCGGCGCTGGGCGGGTCCACCAACGCCGTGATCCACCTCATCGCCATTGCCCGCCGCGCGGGCGTCCCTCTCACGCTGGAAGACCTCCACGAGGCGGCGCGGAAAACGCCCGTGCTGGTGAACTGCAAACCCGTGGGTACGGGATACATGGAGGACTTCCACAAGGCCGGTGGCCTCCCCGTACTGTGGAAGGCCCTGGAATCCAGACTGGATCTCGATGCCGTGAACGTGAACGGCGCGTCCCTGGGGGAGATCCTGGAGGACACGGCCCCGCCGGCCGCCTGGCAGGATACCATCGGCACCCTGGAAGACCCCATCGGTCCACCCGGCGCCCTGGTCGTCCTGCGCGGCAGCCTGGCGCCCGACGGGGCGTTGATCAAACGGGCCGCCGCCGCGCTGGACCGCCAGCGCCACCGGGGACCGGCCGCCGTGTTCGAATCCCCCGACGACGTGGCGGCGCGAATCGACGACCCGAAACTGGGACTGACCCCCGATCACGTGCTCGTCCTTCGAAACGCCGGTCCCGTGGCCATGGGCATGCCCGAAGCCGGTTCGCTGCCCATTCCGGCTTACCTGGCGAAAGAGGGGGTCATGGACATGGTGCGCGTCTCCGATGCCCGGATGAGCGGCACGGCCTACGGCACAGTCGTGCTGCACTGTTGCCCCGAGGCCTCGGTTGGCGGCCCTTTGGCGCTCGTCCGGGACGGCGACCCGGTCGAACTCGACGTGGAGAACCGGCGGCTCGACCTGTGCGTGCCGGCCGAGGAACTGGCCCGGCGGAAGGCCGGACACGTCCCTCCCCCGCCGCCCGACCGGGGGTGGCGCCGGTTATACGCCGAACACGTCCTGCCCGCCCACCTGGGCGCCGACCTGGATTTTCTATGATGCGGAAACGTTAGCTACCGATTCATTATGCGCACAGGCAATCCGATTACGCGCACAAAACGTTCGATCGAGAAAGGAATGCTGTCATGGCAGATCACCGGCTTGACCTTAAGCTGCGCCGCCAGGAACTGGTGCGTGACAACGGCTTTGCCGTATGGAAAACGATCACGACCGAAACCCGCTGGGAGCCGGAGCGCACCGCGCTTGTGCTTTGCGATGTCTGGGATGCCCACTGGTGCCGCGGCGCGGTCGAGCGGCTGAACGCGCTGACGCCCCGGATGAACGAGGTCGCGGCCGCCTGCCGGTCCCGCGGCGTCCTGATCGTGCACGCCCCGTCCGACACCCTGGATTTCTACCGGGATGCACCCGGGCGGAAAAGAGCCGAGTCCGTGCCGTCCGTGGATACGCCGCCGGACCTGGACCACCCGGACCCGCCGCTCCCCGTGGATGCGTCCGATGAAGGCGCGGACACGGGCGAAACGGAGACCTTCCGCGCCTGGTCCCGGCAGCATCCGGACATCGTCATCGACCAGGAAAGGGACCTGATGTCCGACAGCGGCGCGCAGATCTACGCCTGTTTCCGGCATTTCGGGATCCGCAACATGCTGATGATGGGCGTGCACACCAACATGTGTATCCTGCATCGGACCTTCGGCATAAAGCAGATGGTCCGCTGGGGCGTTCCCGTGGCGCTGGTCGGCGATCTCACCGACGCCATGTACAATCCCGCCATGCCGCCCTACGTAAGTCATGATGAAGGAACCCGCCTGGTGGTCTCTTTCATCGAGAAGCACTGGTGTCCCACCGTGCACAGTTCGGACATTCTCTCGTAACGACGGAAAGGACAAGACCGTGACCAAACGGAAGGACCGTCGCCTCGAAGATGCACGTCGTTCCCTGCGGCGGGGTTTCGGGGCCTTTCGATGAATCGTGCGCTGGACGTGTTGGCCGTGGGAGACGGCAACCTCGACGTGTGGATGCGCGTGCCGCGCCATTCGGACCGGCGCCGTGGCGGCGTTCGGGGATCCGGCGTCGTCGGTGATGCCTCTCACGTCCGGACCGGGTTCACGGTCGGCGCGGGCGACGCTTTCGCCAGCGGACTGCTTTACAGTTTTCTATTGAAGGAGCACCTGGAGGATATGGCGGCTTTCGCCAATGCCGCGGCGGCCATCAAGATCGGTACGCCTGGTGCGTCGGAGGGCATGCCCGGGGCGGATGAGGTAAGGGCTTTCCATCGGGAGAACGCATAGCGTAATTCGGCCGACCGGCCTACTTCCGGCTTCCGGAATAAAACGGCAGTTTCACCACTTCGGCGGCGATGTGCCTGCCCCTGATGCCGATCGCCAGGCCTGTTCCTGGTTCCGCCAGTTCAGCGGGCACGAAACCCGTGCCGATCCCCAGCCCCAGCGTGGGTGAAATCGCTCCGCTGACGACCCGGCCAACCGGGACCCGGTCGTGGAGGATCTCATAATCCTGCCGGGGTATCCCCCGTTCCAGCAACTTCAGTCCGACCAGCTTCCGCTTCACGCCTTCACGCCGGACCCCCAGCAGGGCGTCCCGGCCGATGAAGTCCGGTTTCTTCAGCTTGACCGTCCATCCCAGGCCCGCTTCGATCGGATTGATCGATTCGTCGATCTCGTGCCCGTAGAGCGCGAGTCCGGCTTCCAGGCGCAGGGTATCTCTTGCCCCGAGTCCGCACGGCTTCAGGCCCCCTGAAGCGCCGGATTCCAGCAGGAGGTCCCATAGCGCGGCCGCATGCTCCACCGGACACCAGATCTCGAAGCCGTCCTCGCCCGTGTATCCGGTTCGAAAAACCCGGGCATCGATGCCCCCGACCCGGGTTTCGACAAATCCCTGAAACCCGAGCGAATCCAATCCGGCCTCCGCCAGCGGATCGAGTATCTGCTCGCTGCGGGGTCCCTGCAACGCGATGAGCACGCTCTCCAGGCTCAGGTCCCGGATTTCGACGTCGTACGCGACGGCATGGCCACGGAACCAGTCCAGGTCCTTTTCCCGGTTGCCCGCGTTGGGAACGACCAGCAGCCTGTCCGGCATGCGATATACCAGGAAGTCATCGATGACGCCGCCGTCGGTCCGGCAGGCCAGGGTATACTGGGACCGATAGGGCCTGAGCCGCCGGACGTCATTCACCGTGACGTGGTTGGCGAAGGCGACGGCGTCGGGTCCTGATATCTCTACGCGGCCCATGTGGGAGACATCGAAGAGACCGGCCGCCGTGCGGACCGCGTGGTGTTCAGCCAGAATCCCCTCGTACTGAACCGGCATCTCCCAGCCGCTGAAAGGCACCAACTTCGCGCCCAGCGCCAGGTGGCGGTCATAGAGCGCGGTTTTTCGGAGTTCCGCCATGCAACGCTCCCCCTGCGTGATCCCGATTTACACCCATCGAATTTAACGCAAGGGCTTCCTGCGGTGTCAACACAAAAACGAGATTCATGATAGGGCTCCGACTGATTTGAACAGGCGGGCAACGAGGGTCAATTCACCCGAATCACCTTCATCAAAAGGAGTTCCTTATCATGATACGAAAACACCATCTCGCCATCATCGTTCTATGCCTCGGTTTCGCGGGGAAGGCCGCGGGCGCGGGTATCGTCATTTCAGAGGTACTGGCCGATCCCCATTCGGAATCCAAAGGAGAGTTCGTCGAACTCTATAACGCGGGGGACGAACCGGTGGATCTCGAAGGTTGGCCGCTCGGCGATTCGCGGGATGTGAACGACACGATTACGGACTTTGCCGGCCCCTATGACTTCGGTCTGGCGGGTACGGTGCTGGCACCGGGCGCATACGCGCTTGTCGTCGATCCGGACTACGAGGGCGAATACAACGGGCAAGTTGCTGCGGCGGGCGATCCCGCGCGGCTTCTGATGCTGACCATCAAGGGAGACCGGACACTGGGCAACGGGCTCGGGAACAGTGGAGACCTGGTCTTCATCAAAAGAGACGAGGTTACGATCGACCAGTTCGCATGGACCGAGTCGGCGGGCGGCAACGGCATCTCGTGGGAGCGGCCGCGATTCGACCTGCCCGTGGACGCGTCCAACCGTTTGCCGTCCACACATCTCGATGGATCCACTCCGGGGTTCCGAAACAGCACGGCGAGCGACCCTCCTCCCACGCCCGGACCGGAGCAGCCAGTGACGCCCGCGGCGCCCGAGGAACCCGCGCAGCCCGAGCAGCCCGAGCAGCCCGTAGACCCTACTTATCCGGAAGGGCCAACGACACCCGAGCAGCCCGAGGAACCCGCGCAGCCCCAAGAACCTTCGCAGCCCCGAGAACCCGTACAGCCGGAGGAACCTGCGACACCCGAGGAACCTGCGACACCCGAGGAACCTGCGACACCCGAGGAACCTGCGACACCCGAGGAACCTGTAGTGCCAGAGGAACCGACGACGCCCGTACAGCCGGAGGAGCCCGCTGAACCGGAAAAGCCTGCCGAGCCTTCGGACCCCATGGCGCCTCAAGTACACGAAAGCTCGCTGGATAACGTGGTCATCAATGAAATCATGTTCAACCCCGGCCCCAAACGGACCGAATGGATTGAACTGTACAACCGGAGTAGCGGTGCGGTCGATCTTGCCGGCAGCGCGTTGAAGCTGGATCACGTGGAACGGGTGCGCCTCATTTCCTCGGGCGGCCTGTCGATCGAAGGCCAGGGCTATCTCGTCATTGCCCATGACGTCGTTCTGTTCCGGGAAACGCATCCCGGCTTCGGCGGGACCGTCGTGGAAGCTATGGGCGGCTGGGAGAGGCTTCGGAACAGCGGTGCGATAGTATGGCTTCTGGATGCGGTTGGAGAACCCGTCCATGGCGCGGAATACGACGAGGCCTCGAATCCCGACCCGGGCCGTTCCGTGGAACTGGTGAACCCGGACTTCGATCCACCGGTCTGGGGACCGTCCGCCGACACGGGCGGCAGTACCCCGGGTCGGCGGAACGCACTCTATGTATCCAGTATACCGGACGGCGTTTCCGTGCATTTCAGCAACAATCCGTTTTCCCCGGATGGCGACAACTTCGAAGATGTCTGCCTGGTGACGGTCGACCTGCCCGCACCCCACGGTATTCTCCACGCCATGGTGTTCGATATCCACGGCCGGTTTCTCAAAACGCTCATCGATCAGGCGACAGTGGCCAGCCGGCATGTCTTTACCTGGGACGGAACGGATCAGCACGGACGCGGGCTGCCCGCCGGTCCGTACATTCTATACGTGGAACAGATGCTGCCCACACTGGACAGACTGACGGCTTCCAAGCACCTGGTCGTGATCGCCGCTTCGCTATGAACGGTCGGATTCCGCCGTGAACGGCCGGATATTGTACTTGACACGGAGCCCCGGTTTTCCTTGATTTACGGTGGCTGCACGCAGCATCGCTCCAGGCCGCCCGGAGCATGAATCGGGTCGTGCGTACAGAGACGGGTACATGAACAGTATCGTGGTATTCAGCGGCTCTTCCCATCCCGCGCTGTCGGAAGAGGTTTGCCACTATCTGAACGTACCGCTGAGAGCCAGTACCCTGACGCGATTCAGCAACGACTGCCTCCAGGTCCAGTTGAATGCCAACTGCCGGGAAGGCGACGTCTACATCATCCAACCACTGGGTCCCCCGGTGCAGGAGAACCTGGTTGAACTGCTGTTGATGCTGGATGCCGCCCGCGGGGCGTCGGCGGCGCGCACCACCGCCGTGCTGCCCTATTACTCCTACTCGAGATCCGACAAGAAGGATGCTCCCCGCATATCCATCGCCGGTCGCCTGGTCGCCGATCTGCTGGGAACGGCCGGCGCCAATCGCATACTCGCTCTGCAAATGCACCAACCGCAGGTGCACGGTTTTTTCAGTATCCCGGTGGATCATCTGAACGCGATCAAGGTACTGGCCAAACACTTCCAACAGCGGGATCTGAGCAATACGGTGGTGGTTTCTCCGGATCTGGGCAACGCAAAGAACGCGGCCCATTTCGCAAGGCAACTGATGTTGCCTGTGGCGGCGGGCAACAAACGCCGGATTTCGGATGAAAAGGTCGTCATCGACATGATCGTGGGGGACGTTACCGGCAAGAACGCGATCATCATGGACGATGAGATCGCCACCGGCGGCAGCATCATAGAACTGATCCAGCGGTTGGAGGAACGCAACGTACAGCGAGTTTCCGTCGTTTGTACACACGGCATATTCAGTGGCGGGGCCATAGAACGGTTCAGAAACTGTTCCCGGATCGACGAGATCGTCACGACGAACACGGTACCCATCGGTGAAGACAAGCGGCTTCCCCACATGGTCATCCTTTCTGTCGCTTCGCTGCTGGCGGAGACGATACGCAGGATCCACAATGGAGAATCGGTAAGCAGCCTGTTTGCCGATACGATGTAGAATACGGCCGGGAGGGGTGCTCCCGGCCGGCCGCACTAAGCGGGACGACTTATGTAAACCACGCGGGACTAACCCGATTCACGGAGGAAGAGGATGGACCAGATCAAACGACGCGAGTTTCTGAAGACGGCATCCACGGCAGGATTGGCCGGTGGGGCCGCACTCATGGCGGGCTGCGGATCCGGGCAGGAGAGCAGCGGTCCCGCCATCCGCACGGACAGGACCTATGAGTGGAAGATGGTCACCACCTGGACGCCGAATCTGCCCATACTTCAGGAGAGTGCGCGACTCCTTTCCCAATGGGTGGAGGAAATGTCCGAGGGGAGGATGAAGATCACCGTGTATGCGGGCGGCGAGCTGATTCCGGCCCTCGAGGGATTCGAAGCGGTCAGCCAGGGTGTGGCGGAAATGGGACACGGCGCCGCGTACTACTGGGCGGGGAAGGCGCCCGCCACGCAGTTCTTCTCTTCGGTGCCCTTCGGGATGAACGCGCAGCAAGTCTCCGCCTGGCTGTACAGCGGCGGCGGGCTGGAACTATGGGAACAAATCTACGCCCCCTTCAACCTGATCCCCATGCCCGCAGGCAATACCGGTTTCCAGATGGGGGGCTGGTTCAGGAAGGAAATCAACACCGCCGACGACCTCCAGGGACTGAAGATGCGGATACCGGGCCTGGGGGGCGACGTGATCAAGCGGGCGGGCGGTTCGGCCATTCTGTCCCCCGTCGGCGAGATCTACACCAACCTCGAACGCGGCGTCATCGACGCGACCGAGTGGATCGGCCCGTACCACGATTACCTCATGGGCTTCTACCGAGCGGCGCAGTACTACTACTATCCGGGTTGGCATGAGCCGGGCACCGTGACCGAACTGATGGTCAACAAGAGCGCCTTCGAGGAACTGCCGGCTTATCTGCAGACGGTGATCCGGACCGCTGCGGCGCGGTCAACGCACTGGGTACTGTCCGAATTCGACGCCCGGAACAACGAATACCTGCAGAAGCTGGTCAACGAAGAAGGGGTGCGGCTCAGGCGCTTTCCGGATTCCGTACTCACGACCCTCAAGGGATACTCGGAAGAAGTCATCGCCCAGCTCGTCGAAACGGACGAAGACAGCAGACGGGTGTACGAGTCATTCACTTCTTTCCGGAACACGGTCACCGGATGGACGGACCTGGGAGAGAAGATCTACTACTCGGGCGCCATGGGGTAGGACGGTAAATCGGCAGGGCGCTGGCGATAGAGCGGCAGGGCGCTGGCGTTATCCATCGAAAACGCCTTCGATCCGGGCGATCCAGCCCGTCATCGCGTCGCAGTAAAGCAGGTCGGCTCCGCAGCGAGCCAGGCCGTGCGGCTCAGGATGTTCCGGGCCGATGTGGATCTCGTCGCGCACGTCACCGGTCTCGACGTCCATCTTCGCGATGACGCGGTCCACCTTGAACACCATCCACAGGGCGTTGTCACCGGTCCTCACGACGCCGTGGCCGGCGTCGTAGGGCAGCGGAATGACGCGCTTTACCGACCAGTCCGGGATACGGACCTGCGTGAGCGTCTTCTCCTGGAGCGTACTCAGCCAGATCGTGCCGGTTTCCACGAAATCGTAGTCCAGGCCGTGGGTGCCGCCGGGGGCGGGAAGCGGCCTGCGGAGCAAGGTAGCGCCGGTCCGCGGGTCGACCTTGAGGATCTCGCCCGTCCCGGGCGGCGCGTCGGTCTCCCTCGAAAATCGCCACCGTTCGCCCGGTCCGTTCGCGGCCAGCCACAGCCCGTCTTCGCCATAAGACATCCCGCTCGTGTTGGAGGATTCCGTCGGCAGTTCGCGCAGTATCCTGCTGGCTCCGTACTCGTGGGGAGCATCCAGAGCGAGGAGCGCGATGCGATCCGTCAGTTGATCCACGACCCACAGGCCTTCATCGGTGACCTGCAGGCCATTGGGCGCACTGTAGGGCGCCCGCATGTACCGGGTGATACTGGGGTTCATGCCTCTTTCCGATCTTTGAAACGGGTCCAGCCCCTGCCAGGATTGTAGGGCTTCGCCTCGTGGTATCGATCACGAAGTTCCCTGAAGGCTTCCGGCGTCGTGACCTCCCGTTCTGGATGATTCGAATCCCGGATCACGAAGTCGGCCTCGCTCGGATAGCAGGCCATGGTGACCGGGTCCCGTTCCGGCGTGTAGGTCTCCGGGTCCTCCTCCGAGTTGTTCGGCGCGTCCATGGACTGATACCTCAGGTCGATACTCCAGCGCACGATCCCGGAATGGTTCACGAAGGAGGCGTGGGGGGTCAGATTGGTCATGAACAGGACGTCGCCCCGTTTCATCTCCAGGGGAATGGGCTGGTTCTCCGGCAATTCGTCCCCGGGGATCTCCAGGTAGCCGCCGTGCCCGCCAGTGTAATGCCGGAACACGCCATCTTTATGGACCCCGGGAATCACGTACAGGCAGCCGTTTTCCACTGTCGTGTCGACCAGCGGGATCCAGCAGGTCACGATCAGGTGGCGGTCGCAGTGGGGTAGAAAATACCCGGAGTCCTGGTGCCATGGCACTTCCGTCCGCGTGTGTCCCGGAAGCTTCGGACGGATACGATAGGCGGAAGCGCCCACGATGTCCGGTCCGATAAGGTCTGAAACACAGTCTACCAGGTCCGGATTCCGCAACAGCTCCAGCATGGCCTCGCCGTTGAACTGACCACCGCCCCGGCCCATGATCATCGCCAGGACGGCCTCGCCGGCTTCTTCGGACTCATTGTAAATACGCGCCAGACGGGTCTCGAAATCTTCTCCCGCATAGGGACTGGCCAGTTTCCCTTCGCCGTGCAGACGGCGCGCGCCGGCGTCCACGATGTCGCTCAAGGCGAGTATCAACGGCCGCAGCGCGGCTTCGGAAAGCACCCCGGTTTTGACCAGGTATCCCCGCGTATCGAAATGTGTGGTTTCCGCTTTAGTAAAACCCATTGTACCCTCTGTTCTCCCATGGCTCGCGGCAGGCCGCGCTTAGATGTCCCCGGGGCGGCAAGCCGGCCGGGCCGACCAGGCCGGCTAGGCTGACCAGGCGGGCCAGGCTGACCGTCAGTTTCGCAGCATGTCCGATACGTCCAGCTCGGTCTTCGGCTGGTAGGGTTTCAGGAAACGCATGATCTCTTCCGACGTGGACAGGTCCAGCGCCTCCCGGGTAATGGTCTTGAGCTCCTGGTAGTCCGCCGAGCGGATCAGACTCTTGATCTCGGGGATGTCGATGGGGCTCATGCTGAGCTCGTCAACGCCGAGACCGAGCAGTATGCAGGCCGCCAGGGGATGGGCGGCCATGGCGCCGCAGACGCCCACCCAGATATCGTTGTCGTGCGCGGCGTCGATCACCGACGCGACCAGGCGGAGCACAGCCGGGTGGCACGGATTGTACAGGGAGGCGATGCTCGGATTGCCCCGGTCGGCCGCCACGGTGTACTGGATCAGGTCGTTCGTGCCGATGCTGAAGAAATCCACCTCCTTCGCCATGTCGTGGGCCGTCAGTGCGGCGGAAGGGATTTCGACCATGATGCCGATCGGTATCGTCTGGTCGACAGGCACCCCGTCCTCCAGCAGTTCATTCCGCGCCTCTTCAAAAAGCGCCTTCGCCCGCCGGAGTTCCTGCAATCCCGATATCATGGGGAACATGAGACTCACGTTGCCCTCGGCACCGGCCCTCAGAATGGCCCGCAACTGTACCTTGAACATTTCCGGCCGGTCAAGGCAGAGCCGGATGCCCCGCTGGCCCAGGGCGGGATTGGCTTCGTCCGGCATCTGCTTCGGCATCTTGTCCGCCCCGAGGTCCAGCGTCCGTATGATCACGTGGTTCGGGGC
Organism: bacterium; assembly: GCA_965207085.1. Classification (GTDB taxonomy): domain Bacteria; phylum JAAXHH01; class JAAXHH01; order JAAXHH01; family JAAXHH01; genus JAAXHH01. The sequence continues at coordinate 3,267,899 of CBDBLQ010000002.1, forward strand.
CATGCGCCGCGCGATGCGCTGGTATGTCCGGGTCTGGTCTTCTTCAGAAGGCAATTCGTTGCCTACCAGGTAGAGGAACTCGGTACGGTACAAGCCGATGCCGTCCGCCCCGTGGTTCAGGACGTCTTCAAGTTCAGCCGGCAGTTCGATATTGGCCGACAGCTCGATGCGCCTTCCGTCCCGCGTCTCCGCGGGCAGGTCGTGGAGTTCCTGCAGTTCATGCTCCAGCACCGTTAGCTGGGACTTCGTTTCCCTGTACCTCGCGATCGTATCGGCATCCGGGTCGAGATGGACCATCCCGCTGTTGCCGTCGATGATGATCATCATGCCGTCGGCGATGGCCTGGGTGGCGATGTGGGCGCCGACCACCGCCGGCACGGCCAGACCGCGGGCGACGATCGCCGTATGCGACGTCTGGCCACCGGCGTCGGTGATGAAGCCGCAGACCGATTCCCGGTCTATTTCCGCGGTATCCGAGGGGGACAGGCTGTGCGCTACGAGCACGATTTCCCCGTCCACGGCCTCGATCCCGGTTTGCGCGCTGCCGGTGAGCTTCGCCAGCACCCGGTAATGCACGTCTTCGAAATCGGCGGTCCGTTCCCGGAAGAATGGATTCTCTATCGAGGAGTAATTGGCGATCCATCCCCTCATCACGTCGTCGAAGATGTACTCCGCGTTGGTCGACTCACGCCGGATGCGCACGATGGTAACATCCACCACTTCCGGATCTTCGAGTACGGCCTGGTGTGCGCGGAAGATCTTCCCGACGTCCTGGTCGAAATCCACCGCGATGCGGCGCTGCAACCGGGTCAGATCGTCCAACGCCTCGTCGACGGCGGACCGGAACCGTTGGATTTCCGCCTCTACGCCGTCGGCGGGGACCGGACGCTGGTGTACGGCGGCGAAGCGTCGGTTATAGACAAAGGCGCGTCCTATGGCGATGCCCGGCGATGCCGGTATGCCTTTCAGTACGCGGCGCGCTTCGCTCATACTATGGCTCCTGATCCTTGTCGAACATGTCGGTGATGGCTTTCAGGGCATCCGTTTCGTCCGGTCCATCGATCTCCACCGTAATGGAACTGCCGTGCTCGGCGGCCAGCATCATGACCCCCAGGATGCTCTTGCCATTCACCGGCATGTCGTCCTTGATCAGCGTGACTTCCGACTTGAACCTGGACGCCGTGCGAACCAGTTGCTCGGCGGGTCGCATGTGCAACCCCTTCCTGTTCTTTACGGAAACGGTTTTCCTTACCAAGTCGCTGCCCGATCCATTCAGACCTGCGTGACATGCTTCTACTCGTAGTCTTCCCTGCGATAGCGGACCTTTTCGCCTTCCTTCATGACCTCCAGCACCCGCTGATTCAATATCGACGCCGGGTTGATCCCGACGACTTTCAGGAGATGTCTGAGTGCGACGACCTCGGAAATGACCGTCAGGTTCTTCCCCGGGTTGATGGGTATCCGGACATAGGGCAGTTCCGCGTCGAGCAACGTCGTGGTCTTCTCATCGAGCGCCGTCCGTTCGTATTCCCCGTCGCTGTTCCAGTCCTCCAAGTTAACAACGACTTCTATCCGCTTGCGCACGCGGATGCTGCGTATGCCGAACATGCGGGTGACGTCGATAATGCCCACGCCGCGTATTTCCATGAAATGTTGCGTTATCTTGTTGCTCGTCCCCATAATGACGCCGCGCCGCATCCGGTAAACGGTAACCACATCGTCCGCCACCAGCCGGTGGCCCCGTTCCACCAGGTCCAGGGCCGTTTCGCTTTTACCGATTCCGCTGCGTCCCGTGAACAGGAGACCCACGCCGTACACATCGACCAGAGCGCCGTGCACGGTAGTCATCGGCGCGAAATAGGGTTCCAGGTACTCGATCAGGGACTGCGCGAAGGCATCCGTCGTAAGTGAAGTACTCAGGACGGCGGTATCGAACCGCTCGGCGGTTTCGATCAGTTCCTGCGGCGGATCCATGCCCTTCGTAATCACCATGCAGGGAAAGCCCAAGTCGAACAACCGGTCCAGCGACGCACGTCGCTGGTCCGCAGACAGACGCTGAAGGTAGGTTAACTCGGTCTCCCCCAGGATCTGAATCCGGTTGCTGGAAAACCGCTCGACAAAACCCGCCAGTGCGAGTCCGGGCCGGTTCGTCTCCGCGTTCGTTATCTTCCTGGACAGTCCCGTTTCACCCGACAGCGGGGACAGTTTCAGGTCGACCTGCTCTACCAGGTTCTTGATCAGCAGGACGCGCGATTTCAGGGGCGATATCGTGGCCATCGTTCGCTTAAAGGGGCATGGGGCCGGCCCGGTGCCGCATGGCGGAACCGGGTCGTTCCCCACCTTCGCATGCCCGTCCGCTTCCTAGTGTCGCCGGTTTCTGTGATCGTGCAGTTTGCCATTGTGCTTTTTCAACTGGCTTTCCATCTTGTTGACCGCCTGATCCAGCGCCATGTAGGCTTCGGCGTTTTCCTCTTTGCTGGTCAGGACGTGCCCTCCGACGTGCACGTTCAATTCAACCATGTACCGGTATTTTTCCTGCGAGACGATAAGGTCCGCGCTCAGGATATTGTCGCTGTATCTGTTTAAACGGTCGATCTCTCTGTCCGCATGCTGCTTGTACGCTTCTGCCAGTTCGCAGTGTCGGGCCGTCATGGATTTCTGCACGTTCGCCTCCCTTTGCTGTATGGCCGATCGGTCAGATCCTTCTGCGCATCCGCGCAATGGGTATTCCCAGGTTCTCGCGGTACTTCGCCACCGTCCTCCGCTTGATCTGCACGCCTTCCTTCGTGCGAAGAATCTCTTCTATCGCCTGGTCGCTCAGCGGCGCGCGCGTGTCTTCTTCCTCGATGATCCGGGCGATGCGGTCTTTGACCGTCTTGGTCGCCAATTGGCCCGCCGCGGCTTCCCCGGTCTCCTCGTCCGTCTTTTTCTTCAGCCTCCCGTCGAAGAAGAACCTCAGCGCGAAAATGCCCCGGGGCGTCTGTACGTATTTGCCTTGCGTGGCCCGGCTGACGGTCGTTACGTGCAGGCCCACCTCGTCGGCCACTTCCTGCAGAATCATCGGCTTGAGACCGGACAGGCCCGCATCGAGGAACGCGCGCTGGGCTCTGACGATACAGTTCGTCACCTTCAACAGGGTTGACCGCCGCTGTTCGATGGAGTTGACGAAGTGGTTCGCTTCGGTCAGCTTGCGCCTCACGTAACGCCGATCTTCTTCAGAGGACTGGGCGTTACGGTTCAGGATGGCCTGATAGGCATGGCTGACACGCACCCTGGGCAGGTTGCGATCGTTGAGGTAGACGAGATATTCCCCGTCCACTTTTTCGACGATCAGGTCGGGATGTATGGCGATAACGGATGAATCGCTGACGGCCAGCCCCGGGTGGGGATTGAGTCCGGCGATCACGTTCAGGGCGTCCCCGATGTCCTGCTCGGACGCCCTTATCTTCTTTCGAATCGATGCAATGCGCCGCAACTTGACGTCGCGCCAGTGTTCCGATATCAACCGGTATGCGAGCGAATCTCTCAAGCGCAACGCTTCCAGTTGAAGCATGAGACACTCTCGCAGGTCCCTCGCGCCGACGCCGGTAGGCTCGAGGGTCTGTACGACCTTCAGCACCCGTTCCGCCTCGTCGAAAGGCACGCTCGATTCCAGCGCCAGGTCCAGCAACGGCACGTCGAGGAGACCGCTGTCGTTCAGGTTTCCGATCAGGTATTCGCCGATTTCACGGTCCCGGGCGGACAGGTCAAGAAGCCGCAATTGCTCGATCAAATATTCGGTGAGCGTCGCATCCGACTTTCCCTCGCGTTCCAGGATGTGCTGATCTTCCCTTTTTTCCGTCTCTTCGCGGATATCCATCTGGTGGTGCATGCCGTCCTGTATGTAAGCATCCCAATCGATGGGGTCCCGTACGGACGCCATGTCCCCGAGATCGTCCTCGCGCGCCGCATCCGGTTCCTCGCGCACCGTGTCCGGTATCTCCGCCAGGGGCTCCTCCATCTGGGGTTCCTCCGCGGAGTTTTCCGCCTGGGGTTCTACCGTGGGGTCCGCCCCCGCCTCACCCGACTCTTCATCGAGTTCCAGCAGCGGGTTTTCCTCGATTTTCTCCTTGATCTCCTGCTCGAGTTCCAGCGTCGTGTACTGCAGCAGCTTGAGCGCGTACATCAACTGGGGAGAAAACTGCTGTCTGGTCTGGGGCTGAAGTTGAAATTCCATGGCGTGCCTTCCGGTTACTCCAGGCGGAACCGTTCACCGAGGTAGATACGGCGCGCTTCGGGGTCCTCGGCCAGGTCTTTGGCCGTACCCGATATGTAAATCCGGCCGTCGGCCATGATATAGGACCGGTCCGTAATCTGCAACGTTTCCCGTACCATGTGATCCGTGACCAGGATGCCCAGTTTTCGTTCCTTCAGGCGTCCGATGACTTCCTGAATGTCCTCCACGGCAATAGGATCGATGCCGGCGAAGGGCTCATCGAGCAGAATGAACTTCGGTTCGGTCACCAGGGCGCGACTGATCTCGGTTCTTCGCCGCTCGCCGCCCGACAGGGTATAGGCTTTGTGCTTGGCCAGATGCGCGATGCCGAAATCCTCCAGCAGATCTTCCATCTTCCGGCGCCGGTCCTTGCGGGTCATGGGCAAGGTCTGGAGAATGGACATCAGGTTCTGTTCCACCGTCATCCTGCGGAAGATCGACGGTTCCTGGGCCAGATAACCAATGCCCACACGGGCCCTGCGGTACATCGGCCACCGCGTGATGTCCCGGCTTTCCCCGGTTTCGCGATCATCGATGCGCACCCGTCCCGACCCTGGCTTGATCATGCCGACGATCATATAGAACGAGGTGGTCTTCCCCGCCCCGTTGGGCCCGAGCAGTCCGACCACCTCGCCCTGGTCTACGCGAAGGCTCACATCATCGACGACGCGGTGACTCTGGTAGGACTTTACCAGGTTCTCAGCTCGCAGGCACTGCACGGATCCTCCGATTCAACGGTTTCCGTCTTCATCTTCCGGGTTGAGATAGGACCCGTCCACGCCGCCGTCCGCGTTCACCTTGACCGGTTCGCCTTCATCCAGTTCGATCACAATCTCCTTCGCCCGGACCACGTTGTGGCCGGTCGGGTCACTTTCAAGCGCAGAAGGATTATAAGTACTCACCGCGTTCCCTTGCGCGGTGATCATCCTTACCGATTCGCCCTCGAAGTCCACGATCATGCTGCGACCTTCGATGGTGCTGCGGCCCGCCTGGTCAACCTGGCCCGCCTGGTCTTCCGGCTGATCTGCTACATCATCCGCCTGGTCGGCCAGGCCCGTCTGGTTTTCCGCCCGGTCCACCCCTTCCGGCTTGTCAGCGGCATAGGAACCCCGGGCGTTGCCCGTAACCAGTGCGCGGGCGACCTCGCCGTCCTCCATTTCGAGGATAATCTCATCCCCGGTGATTTCGCTATGGGCGCTCCGGATCACTGGATTGCCGCGGAGATCGATCTGCTGGCCTTCGCTGTCGTAGCGCAACGTATCGCAAATCCCCTCCAGCGTTCCCTTCAAGACGCTGACCGAATCGAACACGTCGGCGGTCCGGTCTTCGAAGGCGTAGGTCATGCCTTTCCCGGTCGCCACGATCTCGCCTTCATCGCCTTCCAGACGCTTGACTAGTTGGGGCTCCCCGCTGAATCGAGCGCTGTCCGTCGCCTTGAAATACTCCGCGTGTTCACAATAGATGGTCACGCCTTCGCCCTCGTCTTCCACGATGACGGATTCCCTGGCCAGCGCTTTCAGCAGGGAGCTGGTCTCGGTGAAGTAGTACTCAAGACGAAAGCCCTCGATGTTCATCCTGCTTTCGTTTTGCCGCCAGGTCATGTTCGGCTTGCCCGTCGCCACGGCGAGATGGGGAGCCTGGGTGAAGACCATGCGGTCACCCGTCAGCACCACGCCGTCCAGCGCGTCGTCGAGCCTCACCCGCCCTGTTCCGATGGCCCGTTGGTCCTCCTCGTAATACTCCGCGTAGTCGGCGGTGAGCGTGGTGGTCCCGCGGACCATGCGTACGTTACCGAAAAGACGTAGGAAGCCGTTCAAACGCTCATAGATCACCCGGTCACTCGTCAGGACGGTATTTCCGTGCTTGAGTCGCACAGACTCGGACAGGTCGAAAACCTCGTTGCCACCGGTAGCCTTGAAACTGCCCGCTTCCTCGATTTGCACCGGTTCGCGGCGCTCCTGGCCTTTTGCCTGAGCCGCGGAAAGCACGATGAAACAGCAGACCGAAACCAACCATCTGGCGGATCCAGTTCCACGACGCAATATACCGGAATTACCGTTGGTCGTCAAGGATGCGTGCCCCCCGTGACGGCGGTCGAAGCATTGCGCGGCGAGGGGGTCATTGCGGTTGCGCATCCGGCAGAAAACGGCCTTTGATGTTGCGCCGGATGATGTAGCCGCGCATGGCCGGATCGGCTTCAAACCCATCGCCCGCAATGACATCCGTATCCCCGGTCAATCGGACGGCGGCATCCGTAACGATGAGATTCGCCGCGTTCAACCAGGTCAGGGAATCGGTTTCCAGGATGCCCCGCTCCGTGCTGTGGACCGTTACGCCGCCCCGGACGCGCAGATCGTGGGTCTGCCCGTCGATCTCGCCCCACTCCGCTTCGAGCGTGGAGGCCAGGTTGCCGTCCTCTTCAAAGAATTCGACGTAGATGCCCTCATCAATGACCGTGACGTTGGTTTCCGAGAAATAAAGGCGATGCCCGGCCCGGATCGTGGCTTCCTGGCGGCCGTCCCGGCTCAGGTATATGGTCGTGTTCCACGCTTCCTGGTCCGGCAACGCATCCTGCGTGCCTTCTTCAGGAACCGGCTGATCGACGGGTTGGCATGCGGCCGAGAACAGGACAGCCGCGCACAGGACGACGGCTATGGCCAGGCGCCACAGCCGGAAGCGGGCGTGCCATATGGGGTGATTCAGGCGGGGCGAAACATGCAGATTGCGAGTAGTCGGCATGACTGAATATACCTGATTTCATCGGTCCCGGCAAGATCAAGTTGGGCCGTTGACGCCGGATCAGGCCTGCCTGGACGCCTTGTCAGATCGCCACGAACGCCGCGTCAGACCTCCTTGGACGCCTTCCAGCGGTCGTGCATCCATACCCACTGCGCCGGCGCTTTCCTGATGAACCGTTCCAGTGTCCTGGTATATGCCCTCGTCGTTTTCTCCACGTCTTCCGGCGACCGTCCGACGGGCCGGATCTGCGGCCGGACGGTCACGAGATGCGTGTCGTCCGGTAGACGGTGAATGGCCATGGGCACGATGGGCGCGCCCGTCCGATCCGCCAGCACCGCGGGTCCGGTCGGGGTCCGGGCCGGGTGGCCGAAGAAAGGAACCGCGATGCCGGCGCCCCGTGTATCCTGGTCCACCAGGAGCCCCACAACATGCCCCTTCCTCAGCGCGCGTAGTATGGCGGATGTGGCCCGGTCGCGGGGAACCACCTCCAGTCCGCTCCGCTCACGGTTCGCCAGCAGGAGCGCGTCCAGTCTGGCGTCGTAAAGCGGGGCCGCCACCACGGTCACCGCGAATCCCTTAAGCGCCAGGTACGCGCCCATCAGTTCGAAATTCCCCAGGTGGGCGCTCACCGCGACCACGCCCTTCCCCGCGCCATAGGCGGATTCCAGGTGGGAGAGGCCATCGGCCCTGACCAGGCCGTCCACGTTCTCCGCGGTGACCCGGGGCAGCCGGGCGACGTCTACGACGTTCCGTCCCAGCTCCCGGAAGACGGTCCGGCCCAGACGCCTGATCTGCCTGCGTGACTTCGCTTCGCCGTAAACCAGCGTCAGATTGGAAAGCGCAAGGCGCCTGGGACCGCGGGCGGCCAGGTAAGCCAGGCCGCCGATCCACCCGCCGAAGGACAACGCCCGCTGCCTCGGCAACGCGTTCATCAGCCCGATGAGCGCGCGCACCGTCTGATAGATCGCGGCATTGCGCAGGCGCTTGATCAGAGAGGCCACGAGTGCACTCGCATGGATGTCGGTCCGCCGCGTTAAGGCCGCACGACTTCGTCGATCGCCTTGAGGCTTTCCAGCAGAGGTTCCAGACGGTCGAGCGGCAACATGCTCGCGGCGTCGCACAGCGCCTCGGAAACCCGGGGATGGGTTTCGATGAATACCGCCTCGCATCCCGCGGCCACCGCGGCGCGGGCGAGGGGTTCGATGAATTCGGGCGTGCCGCCGCTCGCGTCGTTGCTCGGGCGGCCGTACAGCCGAACCACGTGGGTGGCGTCGAACACCACGGGGTATCCTGTCCGGCGCATGATGGCCAGCGACCGCATGTCGGCGACCAGGTCGTGATAACCGAAAGAGACGCCGCGTTCGGTCAGGAGGATGTTCCGGTTGCCTGCGCTTTCGATCTTGGAGACGACCGAGGCCACGTCCTCCGGCGCCAGGAACTGTCCCTTCTTCACGTTGACGGGCTTTCCGGTCCGGGCCAGGGCCAGGGTGAGCTCCGTCTGCATGGAAAGGTGCGCGGGAAGCTGCAGAATGTCCAGGACCTCCGCGGCCTCGGCGACCTCCGGCAATGCGTGAACGTCCGAAAGTACGGGCACGCCGAGGTCCCGAACTTTCCGCAGAACGCGCAACCCTTCGCGCAGCCCGGGCCCCGCGTAATAGGCTGCCGAAGAGCGGTTCGCCTTCGCATAAGATGACTTGAACACGAGTGGGATACCCAGCTGCCCGGTGGCCGCGATCAGGCGTTCCGCGGTTTCCATGACCACGGTCTCGCTCTCGATCACGCAAGGGCCGGCGATCAGCGCCAGCGGCCGTCCGCCGCCGATGGTCACGTCTCCCACGGTGACTTCTTTCACGACGACTTCTTTCACGACGCATCTTCCTCCGCAGCCAGCCTGCGTTCCGCCTTGACCAGGTCCTCGGGCACATCGACGCCGAGGGGGGCGTAGTCGGTTTGCCGCACGGTAATGCGGTAACCGTTTTCAAGTGCCCGCAACTGTTCCAGCCGCTCGATCCGTTCCAGGGGCGTCGGTTCAAGCCCGGCGAAGGTGAGCAGGAACGCCCGCCGGTACCCGTAGAGACCCACGGTGTTGTAGAACCGATGTTCGCGCAGGAATGCCATGTCCGGCCGCTCCCCCGGCCAGGGCAGCGGCGAGCGGGAGAAGTACAGCGCCAGACCCTGTTCGTCGAAGACCACCTTGCCCATGTGGGGATTGAGCAGGTCCTCCGTCCTGGTGATCCGGTGGGCGAGGGTCGTCATGGGCAGTTCCGGATCGTCGACCAGGGGCTGCACCACCGTTTCGATGGCTTCGGGCGTGATCAGCGGCTCGTCTCCCTGGATGTTGACGACCACATCCGTATCCATCTCCCGGACGGCCGCGGCCAGCCGGTCCGTACCGCTCGGGTGGTCCGGCGCGGTCATAATCGGCTCACCGCCGAACCCGCGGACCGCGTCCGCGATGCGCCGGTCGTCGGTCACGACGTACAGATCGGTGAGGCATCGCGCCCGGCTGGACCGCTCGTAGGTGTGCTGTATCATCGGTTTGCCCCGCAAGGGCGCCAGCGCCTTACCGGGGAAACGCGTCGAAGCGTAGCGGGCCGGTATGAGACCCGTGATTCTCGGTTTATCGGATCCCATATTGTCTTCAGATTACCTTGGGCACCGTGAAATGGCCGCGATCGGACGCTGGCGCGTTCCGCAACGCTTCTTCCTGGCTTAGCGACGCTCCGGCTTCGTCGTCGCGGAAGACGTTCTTCAGCCGCAGCACGTGGGAAGTCGGACCAACGGCCGTCGTGTCGAGCGTATTGAGCTTCTCCATGTACGCGAGTATGGCATTCAACTGATCCACCAGATGTTCCCGTTCTTCTTCCGAGAACTTCAGGTGGGCCAACGCCGCGACATGGTCGACGTCCTTGACGGTTACCGTCATGGTTTACCCCTTCGCATGCGCCGGATCAACCGGCGCTCATTCCGTGATTTCTACATATCAACTTACCATCATATCGACTTACCATTATATCGACTTATCATTATATCATTTCAAGGGCGGCGTATTTTACGATCACTTTCTTGGTCGTATCCGAGAAGCGTATCGTCGCCCGCAAATCATCCCCGCTTCCCGCGACCTGGATGATGCGTCCCTTGCCCCAGACGGGATGTTTGACATCCTGTCCCCGGGAAATTCGCACCCTTCCCATGGGCGTCTGCACGACCCGGGGAGACGTGATGTCGTCTTCGAACGGAGGAGCGGAGGCTTTTTCTTCCTGCGGCCACGACGACCGCGAATAGAACCGACTGGTGCTCTCCCGGGAAACCAGGTCGTCGGGAATCTCGTCGATGAAACGGGACCGCAGGGAGGTCTGCGTTCCTCCGTACCTGCGCCGCAGATTGGCGTGGGTGAGGAACAGTTGTTCCCGGGCCCGCGTGATGCCCACGTAACAGAGCCTTCTCTCTTCCTCCAGGTCGGTGGGGCTTTCCATGGCGCGCGAAATGGGGAAGAGGCCGTCTTCCATGCCCGTGATGAAGACGATGGGAAACTCCAGGCCCTTGGCGTTATGCAGGGTCATGAGCGTGACGCAGTCCACGGATTCGTCCCACCGGTCGATATCGGTTACCAAAGCCACTTCTTCCAGAAAATCGTCCAATCCCGAGACCGGCTTACCCTCCTCCGGCCGCTCGGTCGCCTCTTCAAGGGCGGCCATCAACTCGTTCACGTTCTGCACCCGGGTCTCGGCCTCCACGTTTTTCGCGGCCTCCAGCTCCAGCGCCCTCAGGTAGCCGGTCTTTTCGAGCACACGCCTGGCCGCCTCCGCGCCCGATATCTCTGCCAAGCGCGACCTGAGACGCAGCAGAAACTCTCCGAGTTCCACGGCGGCGCGGTGCGCTTTACCCGAGATGCCCGCCTCGCCGGCATGGTACAGCGCTTCCAGGTAGTCCATACCGCGCTCGACGGCCAGTTGTTCGACGCGGGACACGCTGACGGCGCCAATGCCCCGGACAGGGGTGTTGACCATGCGGCGGAAGCTGATGGCATCCCGGGCGTTGACCAGCACTTTCAGATAGGCCAGGACGTCCTTGACTTCCTTCCGTTCGAAGAAGCGGACGCCGCCGACGATCACGTAAGGTAGGCCGGCGCGGCGCAACTCGTCCTCCAGCGTACGCGACTGCGCGTTGGTTCGATAGAGGAGGGTGAAATCCCGCAGCACCCGGCCTGAGCCGTTGCGCATCTCCTGGATCTTCCGGGAGATCCACCGGGCTTCGTCCCGGTCGTCCATGGTCTCGACCAGGCCGATTTTCTCCCCGCCGGGATTGTCCGTCCACAGCTCTTTGCCCTTGCGGCCCTTGTTGTTCCGGATAACTTCGTTTCCCGCCTTCAGGATCAGCCGGGTGGAACGGTAGTTCTGTTCAAGGCGGATGACCCGCGCCTCGGGATAGTCCTTTTCGAACTCGAGGATGTTGCGGATATCCGCGCCGCGCCACGCGTAGATGGACTGGTCGTCGTCCCCCACCACGCACAGGTTCCGGTATTTGCGCGCCAACCGGTTGATCCATTCGTACTGGGCGCGGTTGGTGTCCTGGTATTCGTCCACCAGAATGTACTGGAATCGTTCCTGGTACCGGTTCAGCAGGTCCGGATGGGTCGCGTATCCTACCGCCAGCCGCATGATGAGATCGTCGAAATCCAGGGCGTTGCAATCTTCCAGGGCGTGCTGATACGCCTCATAGACCCGAGACACCACCTGTTGTTCGAAGTAATCCGTGTGCTGCGCCTTGTACTCTACGGGCGATACGAGCTGGTCCTTGGCCCCGCTGATAAAGCTGCGGACCGCCTCGGGGGAATAGCGCTTATCGGAGATCTCCAGGTCCTTCATCATCCGGCGGACGAGGGCCAGTTGATCTTCGCCGTCGTAGATCACGAAATCGCGGCGGAAGCCCAGGGTCTCCGCCTCACGGCGCAGTATTCGGGCCGAGAGGGAATGAAAGGTGCCCACCCACTGGGGGACGTCGCCCTGCCCGAGCATCCGGTCGATCCGGTCCTTCATCTCGGCGGCCGCCTTGTTGGTGAACGTGACGGCCAGGATGTGATAGGGATCGATGCCGAGATGTTCGACGAGGTAGGCGATCCGGTAGGTCAACACCCGGGTCTTGCCGCTTCCGGCGCCGGCAAGCACAAGCAACGGCCCATCGACGTAGGACGCGGCCTTTACTTGAGCGGGATTCAGTTCGCCAGCGAGGTTCATTCACCGTTCCCAAACGGCCAAGAGAGAAGGACAGTCCACCCGGAATTCAGCCAGCTTCATCCATCTGGAAATTTCGGTGAGCAGGGCGATACCATAATACACGGCCAAAATCGGTCCTGTCAATATAATCATGGCCCGGGCGACGACCGCCGAAGCGCGGCCGAGCCAAAGTTTCGTTGAATATCCGGGACAGTCGGATATATTATGGCGGATCGATGCCAACCCGTTGGTCCGGTGCATGTAACGCGGGATCACTGCTGATGCTGGATTGCCTGACGGATCGTGGAAACCTGCCCGCCGACGCGGAGGCCTTCGAGCACGCCCTGGCCTGCACGTCGGAGAGTCCGTTCGGCCCGCTGGGGACACACTTCGCGGCAGGGAAACCGATCTACGTCGTCCGGGCGCCCGCACGGCTGGACTGCATGGGCGGCATCGCGGACTACAGCGGTTCGCTGGTCTGCGAGATGACCCTCGACCGTGCCGTGCTGATGGGCCTTCAAGCCCGGGACGACCGGAAGGTGGTCGTGCACAGCGCCGGCGTGGACGAACTGGTCCTTTCTCCGGACGTTACACTGGCGCTCGACGACCTGGCGCCGGGTCCGGGCACCGTGAATTATGATACCGTAAAACAGCTTTTCGCCAGTGCGCCGAAATCCTCCTGGGCGGCCTACGTTGCCGGAGCTTTCAGCGTGCTGCAGGGCGAAGGGCATATGGAACGATTCCCCCACGGCGCCACGATCGTGCTGGGGAGCAACATACCGCTCCGGGTAGGCGCATCCTCGTCGGCCGCACTGGAAATCGCAGCCATGCATGGACTGAACCTGCTCTACGGGATCAACCTGGACGGGATGACGCTGGCCGTCCTTTCCCAGAAGGTGGAAAACCACGTGGTCGGCGCGGCCTGCGGCATCATGGACCAGGTCACCTGTGCGATGGGAACCCGCGGCCGCCTGCTTTCCCTGCTCTGCCAGCCCCACACCATGCAGGAACAGATTCCGATCCCGGACGGGATACGCTTTATCGGCATCAACTCCGGCATCCGCCGTGAAATCAAGGGCGCGCGGTACACGAACAGCAGAATCGGCGCGTTCATGGGCCTGGCGATCCTGCGGGATCAGCTGCGGTCCGGCAACGGAACCGCCACGCATCTCCGCCTGGGATACCTGTGCAACCTGTCCACGTCCGAATATGTGCATTCCTGCCGGTCCCTGCTGCCATCGAGCATCTCGGGCCGGGCGTTCATGCGGCGTTACGGAACCACTCCCGATCCCGTGACGGCCGTTGACCCGGAGGTCGTGTACAAGGTGCGCAGCCGCGTGGAACACCCGGTCTACGAACACCGCAGGGTGACCGACTTCACCGAGTGCATCCGGCTGGCAGGGTCTTTCGAAAAACCGGCACCCCTCCAACGGGCGGGCAGGCTGATGTACGCCTCGGACTGGAGTTACACGCACCGGTGCGGGCTCGGGTCCACCGAAACGGCCTGGATCGTCCGGGAAATAAGAAAACTGGGGGTGGAAGCCGGATTCTACGGCGCCAGGATCACGGGAGGCGGAGCAGGTGGGACGGTCGCCGTCGCGGGAAACGATCGCTTGTTCGACCACCTCGGTCCTCTGCTGGAACTTTACGGCGAAACGACGGGGATCGAGGCCGAGGTTTTTATCGGTACTTCGCCTGGCGCTCTCGAGTTCGGGCATCGCATCTATCGCAAAACCTGAGCTTTCACGGCGGATTTGAAGGAGTTACACCGGGTTGAAACGAATACGAAAGGCGGTCATCCCCCTGGCGGGACACGGGTTGCGCATGTTACCGGCGACCCGCGCCGTGCGCAAGGCGCTCTTCCCCATCGTGGACGCCCGGGGACGGGTATGCCCCGTGCTTCAACTGATCGTGGAGGAAGCGGTCAACGCGGGCATCGAAGAAATCAGCCTGGTGATCGCACCGGGGGACGAGGCCATGATTCGGACCTACTTTTCGCGGCTGCCCGGTCCGTTGAAATCCGCGGTCGGGCATCGTGCGGACCTGCTCGCCGCGGCCGAATTCCCCGGTGAACTTTCGGATAAGGTGACATTGATCTTGCAGGATCATCCACTGGGGTTCGGAGATGCGGTCCTCCGCGCGAAGACCTGGGTCGGCGGCGACCCGGTCCTGGTCATGCTCGGCGACCACCTGTACCTCAGCGGAGAGGACCGGTCCTGCGCGCGTCAGTTGCTGGACGCCTTCGCGGAACTGCAGGCGCCGGTTTCGGGCGTGATCCGCAAATCCGTTGACGGCATCCACCACTTCGGGACGGTTTCGGGCCATCCCGTGCCCAGGTGGAACGGTCTCTACGAACTGGACACCGTGGTGGAAAAGCCCGATCCGGGCCTGGCGCGGGAACGGCTGCGCGTGGAAGGCTTGCCGGCGGAAACCTACCTCTGCTGGTTCGGCTTGCACGCCATGACGTCCGATATCTTCGATTGCCTGGCGCGGATGGAACGAGACGGCGACACGGATGGCGGCGAACTGCAGCTGACCGGGGCACAGTCCATGCTGACGGCTCAACGGGCATACTTCGCCCTCGAAATCAACGGCGATCACTTCGACACGGGTTCGCCGGAAGGGTATGTGGAGGCCGTAGCGGCCTTCGCCGGTCCAACCGGCATTACCAACAAGTGAAAGGGAAACCATGTCTGAACAGCAAGCACCATCGCGGGAAACCCTCGAATCCCTGCTCATTCCCAGTACGGCCACGCTGACCTCCGTACTCACGGAATACGGCCTGTACAACACGTTCATGCAGGACGTCGCGCCCCTGGCCCCGGACATGCGCTTAGCCGGTCCCGCCTTTACTCTCCGGTACATACCCGGCCGGGAAGACATCACGCACGTGCCCGTGGACAACCTGACGGACAAGCAGCGGATCGGTATCGAAAGCATCGGGCAAGGCGAAGTGCTCGTGATCGACGCCCGGGGGGACACCCGGGCCGGCGTCATGGGCGACATCCTCGCCACGCGGATTCTGCAGCGCGGCGCTGCGGGGGTGGTGAGCGACGGTGC
Organism: bacterium; assembly: GCA_965207085.1. Lineage (GTDB taxonomy): Bacteria > JAAXHH01 > JAAXHH01 > JAAXHH01 > JAAXHH01 > JAAXHH01. Next base: position 3,283,169 of record CBDBLQ010000002.1, read on the forward strand.
GTTCCGGGATACCCCGGCCATCGTCGAAGCCGGGCTCGCCGCCTATGCGAAGGCCATGAACGCTCACAACAGCAAGAGCGCGCACTACCCGAGCGATATACAGCGTCCCATCGCCTGCGGCGGCGTAGCCGTGTTTCCCGGAGACATCATCGTGGGTGATGCGGAGGGCGTCGTGGTGATCCCGCGCCACCTTGCTGAAGAAGTAGCGGCAAAGGCCGTGGCGCAGGAGGACCGCGAAGTCTTCATCCTGCAGAAGATCCAGCAGGGAGCGAGTATTATCGGCGTTTACCCGCCCGATGAAAAGACCCTGGCCGAATACGAAGCCTGGAAAGCGAAAAAGAGTTGACCCTTCATTCAGTGGCCTGATCCGCCATGCACTGAAAAGCCACCACCGCCAGCAGTCTCTCCTCGGCGTGCAGGGCTCTGTTCCGGCCTTCCGATTCCAGATCCTCCAGGATCCTGTACGCCAGTTCGATATCATTCGCGCCGGCCGCGGATCCTCCCTCGGACACCGCATCACCGGTTGCACGGTCTGTGCGGTCCGGGCGGTCCGGGCGAGTCGAGCCTTCCGCCTGATTCGGTCGCGCTTCCGCGACGACGTCCCGGGCAACCTCCACGAGCCGCTGCAGCATCTCACCGGTCTGTTGACGCTCAAACGCGCTCATGGCGCGGTCGACGGCGGCTGTGAACCGGTCCCTCGCTTCTCTTTCGACACCCGCCCAGCCGCCCAGTTGCCGGCGGACGGACCGGAATATCCGCACCATCGCCCGGTCCTGGTCCATCTCGCCGGCCTGGAGCAAGCGGTACAGCATATCCGGTGCGCCGAGGAGATGCCCCGCCGACATGACCAGCACACCCCGTTCGAGGCTGGTTTCGCTGGTCCGTATGAGGTCCTGAAGCCGGCCGAGGATGGCGGTATTGCCCATCCTGGCCAGCGTTTCCAGGACGGACTGGACGATCGCAGGATCCGGCTCATGCTCGAGCAGGGCTTTCAGCGCCGTTTTCGCGCGCCGATCCCCGATTCGGTCCAGGGCGAGGACGGCACTTCGTCGGATGCCCGGACGATCGTCGTGCAGCAGGGTCACCAGGATGTTGAGGCTGAGCGACGAAGGCACCGCGCCCAGGGCCTCCACGGCCTCTTCGGCGATATCCGACGATGGGTTGCCCACGCATTCGAGCAGCGGGTTCACGGCCTCCGCCGCGCCGATCCTGCTCAGGGACTGTACGGCCTCCCGTCGCACGTTGCGGTCGCTGTCTTCCAGCAGCGCGATCAATTCGTCCACGGCCAGGTGGCTGCCCGTTTCACCCAGCTCTCGGGCGGCCCGGGCCCGGACCGAGGGATTGCTCGATTTCCCCATGCGCACCAGGTGCCACAGGGTCGCGATGGGATTCCCTTTGCGAACGCGGTTGATCACGTCCCGGGAAGAAACCTGCGAATCGGAAGTCACGCGGGCCAGCAGGCCCATGTAGGCGATGCGAAGCGCCCCGTTGGCGAGGAAGAGGTATTGCAGACCCGCGAAGGTGTAGCCGAAGAAGGAGACGGCTGGGATGGAAGTACACAGATCGGCGGCGATGCCACCCAGCACGGCGCCGCAGGCCGCGCACCCTCTCGATACCGCGGAGTAGCATCCCAGGAACGCTGAGCGGTTGACCGCCGGGGCCGTCTTAACGATGAGATTGAACCGGGCAGTGCCCCACCCCGCGCTCATGCTGCCGCCCCAGACCTGCACCAGCGGCACCATGATCCAGTAGTTCTCCAAGGTCACGAATCCCCATCCCAGCGGAAAAAGGGCCAGTCCCACGGCGGTAAGCGACATGACCGGCTTGTAACCGTACTTGTCCGCCAGGTAACCCCAGAAGGGATTCATGATGATCGTGGCGATGGTCTGTATGGCCGAGTAGATCGCGATCTGGGCGTAGGAGACCTCCAGCGTCCGCAGCATGTAGACCGTGAAAAAAGGCGCTGCGATCTGGGCTATGAGGAGCCGTCCCGATACCAGGAACATCAATCTGCGAAAGGGACCGTGTTGGAAGGGCAGGCGAAGCAACTGGTTCGAAGGGACGTGTTCTCCCCGACTCTTCTGCGGCTCGGGAATTCGGGACCAGGCCCAGACCCCGAAGCCGGAGAATACCACGGCCACGATAAACAGGGTGGTGAAGCCTTCCTGCGCCTCTCCCGCGGCGTACGTACTCAGGAAGAACCCCGCGCAGACCGACGTGATCAGTCCGGCGGACGCCGTAAGACTGCGCTGCCGGGCGACGAAGCGGCCGCGCATCTCGTCGGGAACCAGATCGGTCAGCCAGGACTGACGCGCCGGAGAGACCAGGGACATGGTGGCCTTCGCCAGGGCGATGCAGCCCATGAGCGCCAGCACCTGGTATCCCTCGAAGAAGAGAAAGGGAATGACGATGGGCAGCCAGAGCGACGAACTGACGGCGTTGGCGGAAAGGCATAGCGTCTTGCGCCGTTGCAGACGCTCGATCAGCAGCGGCGAGAAAGCTTGAAGCAACTGGCCGATGGAAATGGACGCGGAGATAAAGCCGATCATGGCGCTGGATGCACCGAGATGCAGCGCGTAACCCGTGGTGTAGACGCCCGTGGTAATCGCCGAATGCACCGACTCGAGCATACCGTTCACGTTCCACATGCGCATCCCGCGCGCCGTCTGCAGCCGGGTCAGTTTCTTATCCTGTAGCATGATTCGTTTTCCCATTCCGCGCCAGTATCCAGCTGACCGCCGTGCCGACCCCCAGGTTCACGGCCAGGGCCACGGGACTGATCCACATGAAGCTGACCGGGTCGTTCCCGTCGGGCAACATGCCGAAGAGCGGACCGGAAAAGGCGATCAGCGAGGCGGCGAGGACACCGCACACGGCGCCCGCGACGACGCCTGCCGGACGGGCGAACGGCACGAACAGCGCGAAGAAGAACAGGGCGAATATGGGCGTTGTCAGCAGGTTCGAGGTCTTGTTGGTTACCGCTGTGATGTTGCCGGGCACCAGTTCCATCAGCGAACTCGCACACACGGCAATGGCGCCGATGACGAAGGCGAGTGTTTTCGCCGTACGCGTCAGCTGTTTCTCGGTTGCCGGCGACTTCCTGAACCGGTCGATGAAATCCGTCGAAACCACGGCCGTGATGGCATTTACGCCCGAGTCCAGGCTCGACATGGCGGCCGCGAACATGGCGGCGACCACGAATCCGGACACGCCTGGCGGAAGGTAGTAGGCGATGTAGTGGGGAAACACATGGTCGGCCTGTCCGTCCAGGTCGGCGCCGGCGGGCAGCAGGCCGGGCTGGCCCTGGAAGAAACCGAGGAGCGCGAAACCCGCGACCCACAGGGTGACCCCGATACCGAGTCCCACCAGTTGCTGGGTCAGGTAGGACCGCCGGGCCGCACGGGCGTCGGTGGTCGCCATGAAACGCTGCACCACGGTCTGGTCGCCCCCGGCCGTGGCGATCGCCCACGTCATGGACGCCAACATGGATCCGATTACGGTCAGGCGTACGGACGGGTCCAGGCTGAAGACGGGCTGTGCGTCCCAGTGTGGCTGCCAGGAGTCCGGAATCCAGCCGATTCCGTCGAAATGCAGGGTAACCGTGACGATCACCAGAATGGCGCCACCGAGCATGAGCAGAGTCTGGAGCGTGTCGGTGATCACCACGGCCCGCAGGCCACCCAGCGAAGTGTAGATGACCGCGACGAGTCCGGTAACCAGAGTGATGACGGGGATCCAGTCATCGCCCACGCCCAGCATGACGGTCAGGGCCTTGGCCGAAAGGTAGATCAGCAGGGCCATCCAGACCAGCCGGAGCAGGATGAACATCACCGCGCCCAGCAGGCGGATACCCACGCCGAGCCGGTCCTCCAGCAATTCATAGGCGCTCGTTACGCGCGTCCGCATGTAAACGGGTATCAGCCCGTAGCCCACCACCAGGAAGATGATCGGAATCGTCAGGTAGTTGAGCATCCAGACGGGCCCCTTGCCGATGGCCTCGCCCGGAATGGACAGGTAGGAGATGGTACTGAGCAGCGTGGCGAACAGCGAGAAGCCGATCAGCGTCGGCGGCATGCGGCCCCCGCCGGTGAAATACTCGCTGACGGTGCTTTGCCTGCGGCTGTAGTAATAGCCCAGCGAGATGGTCGCCAGGGCGTATCCGATGATGATGGTCCAATCGACGGGCGCCAGTCCGCCGGGAGTCATGGATCCTCGCTTCCAGTGTGTAGTTTATACATTGTTTCTACAGTTCGACGTACCTACTGGTCGACGAGTCTACAGGTCGACGGGTAGCACGTGCGGCCAGGGCACGGCGGCGACCCGGACGAAATCCGTGTGACCGGGTCCCGCCGACGGCGAGCCGCCGACGATGGCTTTTGCGCCCACTTCGAGGGCCAGTACGCAGGATGCATGGCTGATCGCCTCCGAAACTTCGGGAATCTCCCGACGCCCCGGGTCTCCATGGGTCGTTCGCTGGAACAACCTGGCTTCGGCCTGTTCCGCGATGGACGCCAGCGCGCGCACGGCTTCTACCGGATAGGCGCCGGTGGCGCTTTCTTCCGATAGCATCACCGCGTCCGATCCGTCGAGGACCGCGTTGGCCACGTCGGCGGCCTCCGCCCGCGTGGGCCGTGGATTATCGACCATGGACCGCAGCATCTGCGTGGCCGTGACGACCGGCCGTGCGGCCTGCAGAGCCTTGGCGATGACGTCCTTCCGCACCAGCGGGACATCCTCGTAGGGGATTTCCACGCCCAGGTCTCCCCGCGCGACCATGAGCGCATCCACGGCCGGAAGGATATCGTCGAGCGCGTCCACAGCCTCCGGTTTCTCGATTTTCGCCATCAGGGGCAGGCTCGATCCCTGATCGTCCAGCAGCTCACGTGCACGCAACACGTCATCCCGGTTCCGGACAAAGGAAAGCGCGGCCATTTCCACGCCCATGTCGAGCCTTTCCAGCAACAGTTCCCGGTCCCTTTCCGTGAAGGCGTTGATACTCGTCGCACCACGCGGTACCGTGATGCCTTTGTGATCGGAAAGCGAACCGCCGAGGAGTACTTTGCATCGTATATCGGGCGGTTCCACGGCCTCGATACGCAGTTCGACCAGGCCGTCGGCCAGCAACAGGCGCTGTCCCGGCCGTACTTCCTCCGGGAGGCATGTGTAATTCATCGACACCCTGGTCCGGTTGCCGGGCAGGTCCTGGAGGATCGCGACGGGTTTGCCGAGGTCATCCGCTGCGGACCGGATGCGCTGGATGCTGCGCCTGTGGTCGTCCGGGGTGCCATGGGAGAAATTGAGACGGAATACGTCTACGCCAGCCTCGAGTACCTGGCGGATCATCTCGGGCGAACTGATGGCGGGACCCACGGTGCAAACGATTTTGGTACGTCGCATCGGACCGTCCTTTCGCGGGCCGGGCACCGGAGCGGAGGATGGGGCCGGGACGGACCGAGCGGAACCAGACCACCGAAGCCTACTTCAACACCCCGATGCGGGCGACGTGCTCACCGAGTCTGAGTTCGTCGGAGTGGACATCCCCGGGAACGGGTTCGTCACGAAGCACTGTCGACAGCGTTTCTGTCCTGATGTAGTCGGCGTGGGTATCGATAGCCTCGGCCAGGTCGCCGTCCGCCTCGTAGTAGAGCGTGATCCGGTCGTCCACGTTGAAATCGGCTTCCTTGCGGAGATTCTGCACGTGGCGGACGAAGTCCCGCATCAGTCCCTCGAGCAGGAGACCGCGGGTTACCGTGGTGTCAATGGCGACCGTCCATCCGAAGTCCGACGTCACGGACAGTCCTTCCGCGTCCACCCTTTCGACCTCGAGCTCTTCGGGCGACAGATCGATCCGTTCACCGTCGACTACGAGCGTGAGGCCCTCGCCGCCCGCGACGAGGGCGCCCGTCTCGTCGCCGTCCAGTGCATCGAGCGCCTGCCGCACGGCGTTAAGCCGCTTGCCGAACCGGGGACCCCACTTCGAAAAGACCGGTTTTACCGTGTATCCGCGAAACGCATCGTCGCTGTCGACCAGGTCCAGTGTTTTCACGTTCAGTTCTTCCAGTACCTGAGCGCGCAGTCGCTCGATAGTTTTGCCCTGGCGGGCGGTCGCGGGTTTCACCAGCAGCCGGAACGCCGGCTGGCGGACCTTCATCCGTGCATCGTTACGTGCGGAACGGCCCAGTTCGATCACCTGCATAAGGTCGTCCATGTCGCCCATGAGATCCTGGTCGATCAATTCGCCGGACGCCGTAGGGTATGGGCAGAGGTGGACGCTTTCCGGCGCCGATGAGTCGACGGGAGGGACCAGACTCCGGTAGAGTTCCTCGGCGGAGAAAGGAAGTATGGGCGCGATCAACCTGCTCATCGTCACCAGCACTTCGTAAAGCGTCTGGATGGCCGACTGCTTGTCCGCGTCATCGCCGCTCTTCCAGAAGCGCCGCCTGCTCCGCCGGACGTACCAGGTGGAGAGCACGTCGATGAACCGTTCCGTCTCCCGGACCACCGCAGCCGAATCGAAATGGTCCATCCGGTCGTTGCAATGGCGGATCAGCTGATGAAGCCGCGAGAGCACCCAACGGTCGAGTTCGCTTCGGCCCGTTGCGGGAGCGGAAGAGGATATCGGCGGACAATCCGGCAAGTTGGCGTAGGTCACGAAGAACGCGTAGACGTTCCACAGTCGCAACATCTTCCGGGTCACTTCCTCGGCGGGTCTGTAGCCGAAACGGAAGACCATGTTCAGTGGAGCGCCGGCGTACTGCCACCTCATCACGTCGGCGCCCATGCGGGCCGTGGCGTCCTCCACGGCGATCGCGTTATCACCGCTCTTGCTGAAGGGCTCGCTGTTTTCGTCTCTCATCTCTTCGTAGGTAAGCACGGCCTTGAACGGCGACCGGTCGTAGAGGGTCACCGACATGAACAACTGGGAATAGAACCACAGCCTGATCTGTTCCCGCATTTCCGTGATCCAGTCCGCGGGAGACCACGATTCCCAGGTGGATTCGGGACCGGGCGAGATAACACCCGCCTTGTCCCTTTCGGCTTCCGGTCCACGCTCCGACCGGATCGTGCCTTCGGTCCCGCGGTGTTCCGGCAGGTAATTCAAGGTCGAAAAGGGTACGATCCCGGCATCAAGCCAGCAGTCGCCCACTTCGGTCACCCTGCTGGCGGCCTCGCCGCACCGCTCGCAGGTGATGTCGATTTCGTCGATCCACGGACGGTGGAGTTCGGGCAGGTCGTCGACGAGCGCGGGATCCACTGCACGCTCACGCAATTCGGCCGTGCTGCCTATGACATTGATGTGGCCGCAGTTCCCGCAACAGTAAAAAGGGAGGGGCAGTCCCCAGAAACGACGGCGGGATATGCACCAGTCGCCCATGTTGTCCAACCAGTCCTGCATCAGGAGTCCGCTGTATTCCGGTACCCATTGGACCGTGGCGGCGGCCCGCTTCATCGGCGCCCTGATCTCGTCCGCGGAAATGAACCACTCGTCGGCCAGGCGGAAGACCAGGGGGGTCTTGCACCGCCAGCAGAAGGGATACCGGTGCGTATAGTCTTCCCAGCGGAACAGCACGCCCCTGGATTCCAGCTCGCGCCTGACACCCTCGGCCGAATCCCGCACATGGGTAGCGGCGAGCGGACCGATATCGTCCGTGAAATAACCGTTTTCGTCGATCGGCACGATGATGTCAAGATCCAGCTCCTGTCCGAGTTGATAGTCTTCGGCGCCGCAACCCGGCGCGATATGGACGATCCCCGTGCCTTCCTCGTCCGAGACCATTTCCCACGGGACGGTGGCGCGGTTTACCTCCCGCTGCGCGGGTAGATCCTCCAGCGGACCGTGGAACGGCAGGCCGACGAGGTCCTCTCCCTTCACCGTCTCGACGACTTCGGCCTCCTGCGGCAATACCGTATCGACGAGTGTTTTCATCAGGTAGTAGTGTGCGCCGTCCAGGACCGTCTTTGCGTATTCGGCTTCCGGGTGCAGCGCCAAGGCCGTGTTGGCCGTCAACGTCCACGGCGTGGTGGTCCAGACCAGGAAGTACTCGTCTTCACGGCCGCCGACGCGGCAGCGGAAGAAACAGGAAGGATCGGTCTGTTCCTGGTAGGAATCCACCAGCTCGTGCTGGCTCAGGCTGGTGCCGCACCGCCAGCACCAGGGCATGGACCGGTGGCCCCTGTACAACCATTTCCGGTCTTCGCAGGCCTTGAGAAAGTGCCAGATATGTTCGATGTTGTTGTCGTCCAACGTGAAGTAGGACGCCGGATGGCCGTCTTCATGGTACCACTGCATCCAGTGGCCCATGCGGATGGACTGCCGCGTGATCCGCTCCGCGTACTCGTCCACCCTCTCGCGGCACGCCCGGGAAAACTCCGCCAGGCCGTAGGTCTCGATATCCCGCTTCGAATCGAATCCCAGCGCCCGTTCGACCTCGACTTCCACCCAGAGTCCCTGACAGTCGAATCCGTTCTGCCACCGCTGGTTGAATCCCTTCATGGCCTTGTAGCGGCAGTACATGTCCTTGTACGTCCGGCCCCAGGCGTGATGGACGCCCATGGCGTTATTGGCGGTAATCGGGCCGTCGATAAAGGACCACGTGGGACGGTCCGCCAATTGCGCGCGCAATTTGTCGAAAATCCGTTGCTCCGCCCACCATGCGAGTATGCGCTCCTCCATGGCGGGGTATTCCATCTTTCCGTCAAAGGGCTTGAACATCTGGCCAGACACAGGAAATACGATGCTCCACAGGTTAATCGAACTATATCGCGTCCTGTTGTTTTACAGGCATAGCCGGGCAATCGAGAATCGCCGCCTGAATAGGCAAGTCCGATGACCCGAAACGCCGGTCAGAAAATAGCCGGTAAAGGTGTGTTGCACAAGGTAATTCTGGCTGGCGGCAAGGCGGACGGACGGGCTTGCGGCAGAGCTGGCGACCTGGTTGGCCGAAGGACGGACGACCACGATCGCCGGGCCAGCGGCAACGATCCCCAGCCGGAAATCTCAGTCCCTGCCGTCCATGACCGGGAACCGGTTCAATTCGTCCCTGCGCACGCGCCAGTCGGGCAGGTGCCGGTCGAGGATGCTCCAGAAGCGGCGATTGTGCGAGGGTTCGATCAGGTGGGCTATTTCGTGGACGATCACGTACTCGAGGCATCGCATGGGCTTCTTGGCCAGCTCCAGGCTCAGCCAGACCCGGCCGTTTCGGACACTGCAGCTTCCCCAGCGGGTCTTCATCTTCCGGATACGCCATTCCTTCACTGTCACGCCCATGAACGGTTCCCATACCGCGATCAGGCGCGGGATGCTCGTCTTCAGCCGTTCACGGTACCACCCGTCGAGCAGGTCCGCCTGTTCGTCCCGGCCGGTCCCCGGACGAACGCGCATTTCCAGCGTCGAATCGCCCAGGAGACCGATGCGCGGCGGCCCCTCGTGGGTGATGACGTTCAATACGCGGGCAATCCCCTCCACGTAATGCCATTCGCCCGATACCCAGGAACGGGCGGATTCCCGCTCCCGCTGGCGCTGTCTTTCCTGCTGCCGCCGGACCCAGGGCATTCGTCTCGCCACGGCCTGGCGGATCGAATCATCCCCGAGACGGAGCGGCGCGGAGACCCTCAGGCGTCCGTCGGGCGGCCCCACCCTGAGGTACAGGTGCCTGATCCGCTTCCGGTGGACTTCCACCTCGATATCGTCCACACGCAAACGATATACCTTTGATGTCCTTGCCGCGGCGATAGGTCGCTCGCTTTCGGATTTCGTCTTCACGGGACGGATTCCGTCGCATCGGATCCGCCGTGAATGTCCGTGTTCTCCTGACGATTCCGCAATATAGAATAGAAGGTGGATCAGTAAAAGGAGAACAAAGCGGTCTCCGTGGCCAACTAACCGGTTTGACTTTGATCAGGCCGACCCGTTAGTTTCCAGATACATGATGACACCTTCGGAATCTGCAGCCGTATGAAACACTCTCCTGGAACAATACGCCAGGGAAGGGAAGCGATTTGAGCCGCGACAAGCCCAATATCCTGTTCTTCTTTACCGACGACCAGCGCTTCGATACGATTCGCGCGCTGGGGAATCCCCTTGTTCACACGCCCATCATGGACCGGCTGGTCGCCCGGGGGGTGTCATTTACGCACGCCCATATCCCGGGGGGCACATCGGCCGCCATATGCATGCCCAGCCGGGCCATGCTGCATACCGGCCGTACCCTCTTCCGTCTCGACGGCGCCGGCGCGGACATTCCGCCGGAGCACACGCTGATGGGGGAACACCTGTGGTCCCAGGGCTACCGCACCTGGGGCACGGGCAAGTGGCACAACGGCGTCCCGTCCTACGCCCGCAGTTTCTCGGACGGCGCGGCGATATTCTTCGGGGGCATGGACGACCACTGGAACGTACCGGTCTTCGACTACGACCCGGAGGGGAAGTATGAAGGCACGCTGCCCCAGTGTCCGGATGCCTTCCGCTCGAACGAAGTGAATATCCGCAAAGGCGACCACGTCCACGCCGGGCGGCACTCCAGCGAGATTTTCGCCGACAGCGCCGCCGATTGGCTGAGAAGCTATGATTCCGATGATCCCTTTTTCATGTACGTCTCGTTCATGGCGCCCCACGATCCCAGGACCATGCCCCGGGAATTCCTGGACCTGTACGATCCCGAGGCCATACCGCTGCCGCGGAACTTCATGAGCGGACATCCCTTCGATAACGGCGACCTGAAGGTACGAGACGAGGTCCTGGAGAGATTTCCCCGGGATCCCGCGAGCGTGCGACGGCACATTGCCGAATACTACGCGATGATTTCCCACCTCGACGCGCAGATGGGACGGGTCATTCAGGCGTTGGAAGACCGCGGCATGGCGGACGACACCATCGTCGTCTTCGCCGGGGACAACGGCCTGGCGATCGGCCAGCACGGGCTGTTCGGCAAGCAGAACATGTACGAGCACAGCATTCGCGTTCCCCTGGTCTTCTCCGGACCAGGCATCCCGCGCGGTGTCCGGCGCAGCGCTTACGCGTATCTGCTCGATATCTTCCCCACCCTGTGCGATCTGACGGGACTGGACACGCCCGGATCCGTGGAAGGTGTGAGTCTGGCGCCGACGTTCGACGATCCGGGCACACGCCCGAGGGACACGCTGTTCGCCGCCTACCGCCAGTGGCAGCGCATGGTAAAGGACGGCCGGTACAAACTGATCGAGTACGCGGTCGACGGACGCCGGACGACGCAGCTGTTCGACCTGGAACGCGATCCACTGGAATGCCGCAATCTGGCCGGCGAAGCTACCCATGCCGACCGGCTTGCAAGCCTTCGATCCAGGCTTTTCGACTGGCGGGATGAATGGGGTGACGCGGACAGCGAATGGGGCCGGGTCTTCTGGACCGGGTACGACGCGTGAGGTACCCGGTGCCACCGTTACGGTCGTCAGGCCGCGGCCGTCCGGTTTCCGGTGCTCTGATACAGCGCTTGCCCCATGGCCCCCAGGCCGATGATGACCAGCAGCAGATTGACGACCCAGCCCACATAGGGCAGGCTGACGGCGATCAGGACCAGCACCAGGCCGGCGAGCAGGGGCAGCAGCAGTGAACGGGCGCCCTGCTGTTTCGGTCGCAGGAGCGCGTTGCCCAGGAAGTGGGCTACGACGATCTTGGACAAGTACAGGCTCAGCGCCCATACAGCGCCAATGACCAGTCCGGCAGGCAGTCCGATGAGCGTCACGGCGAGCACGACCGCCAGGACCGGCGTGGCCGTGACCAGCACGAACCCGAGTCCCGCGGACGTAAGAATCCCGTTCAGATTGTCCAGCGGCACGCGCCGGAGCGCGGGAAGCGCCCAGAGCAGCAGCAGGCCCGACAGGAAGGCCGTGACCAGCCACAGGGCCGTCCACGCGATGGTCCAAAGGGACAGGATCCCGTCTTCTTCCTCCTCCCGGCCCGGTTCGGGAATGTCCACGATGGTTTCGCCGGCAATGGTCGCGGCGGAATCCACCTCCAGGTCCTCCTCGTCCGGCAGCCCCACGTCGAGATTTCCGCCGATGGAAGCGGAGGACTGAACCGTGGCCACCTGGCCGCGGAAGGTAACGTCCCGCTTCACCTCGCCCGATATCGTCAGCGTACTGCCGAACACCGTAGCGTTCCGGCCGATCGAACCGCCTACGTTAATATCCTCCCCGAAAGCAAAAAGATCTCCCGCTATCGTTGCGTCGCGGCTGGAACGAAGCGACTGCGCGAATCCGTAGACGCTCTGACCGATCGAGTCCCCTATGCGGATGACCTGTCCGAACCCGGCGAATCCGCCGCCCGCCCGTCCATCTACCTCGATGGTCCTGCCGAATGAGTAGATGTCCCCCAGAACCGCTCCGTTAATCTCGATCGACTGGGCGAAGGCAATCAGGTCTCCCGTCACCTCGCCGTCGATCCTGACGGTGCGGCCGAAGGCGACGAAGGTGTCGTCGACGATCTCACCCGCATCCACCGAGATATCCTCACTGGACCGAATTTCGATGGCTTCCGCGGGGCGGACGTAACCCAACAGCAGCAGCAGTCCTCCGAGTGCGACCAGCGCGCCAGCCGGCCTTCGCACCAGAAGATACAGTGAGGCCAGCAGCGCGAGGAACCCGACAGCCAGGCCTAATTCGCTAATCAGCGTAATCATGGTCGTACCTCCGTTCTGGTAGTATTCGATGAAATAAGCACCGGTGCTGAAGAGCATGGACAACTGTCCGGAAACGTTCAGTGGATTCAGCCACTCTATGCTCCATGGAAGTTCCAGTCCCATCACCCAGCCGATTCCCACCCGCATCAGTGCCGCGAGTCCGATGACCAGTCCCAGCAGCTTCATGGTGTGGATGGGCGAAGGCGCCGACACCGGGGCCGGTTGCGTTTCAACAAGAAAGGCCTCCGCGGTTCCCATGATTTCGAAGAGGGCGTCTCTTTCCCTGCGGAACGCATTTACAAGACCCTGGCAACGGGGACAGTTTTCCAGGTGAGCGGTGAACGCGCGTGCTTCGGAACCGGCCAACTCGCCATCGGCGTAGGTCGAGCAGACGATTTCGGGTGGACACGCGTCCTGGTGCATCGATTCGTCGGTCATGGTCGGCATAATCCGGTCAACTCCTCTCGCAATCGTCTTCTGGCCCGGTAAATCAGCGTCGCCACCGTGTTCCGGTTCAGATTGAGCGCGTGTCCGATTTCGTCGTAGGTGAACTCATTGTAGTAGGCCAGTACGAGCGGCACGCGGTACCGGTCCGGGAGCGAATGTATCGCCGATCGCACCTGGTTCCTTTTTTCCGCCCGTACCATGATATCCAGCGTATCCTCGGAAACCTTCGACGGACCGACCTGATCGGGATCGGCGGATTCATAGAAATTCACCTCGTGGTTCCGGCGCCGCAACCGGTCGAGACAGTGGTTGGTCGCGGTCTTGAGCAGCCAGTTCAGGGGCGACTTCGACTCATCCATGGTGGACCGGCTCCGATACGCCCTGAGAAAGACTTCCTGGGCCGCGTCCTCGGCTTCGTACACGGATTTCAACAGATATCTGCAAAGTGCGAGAATCCGCCGGTAATGCGTCCGGTACGTCGCGTCGAACTCGAAACCCGTTGCGCTTTCGCCGCTCTCGGTCGTGTTCACAACCCTACTACGAATGGCGGAACGAGATAGTTTCATTTCCTGTTCCTCGAACGCGGCGCCGGACGCGTCATGATCCGCGAAGCAACGGAAAGGAACCGGGATGCGTCGTGTCGGAGGACTGCGTGAGGTGCTTGCTAATCACTCGATGGCACAGGCTTCACGGCCACCGCGCAGAACTTGAACTCGGGGATTTTGCCGTCGGGGTCCAGGGCATCGTTGGTCAGGACGTTGGCCGCGGCTTCCTTGAAGTGGAAGGGGATGAAGACGTTGCCGTCGGCGACGCGGCCGGATGCCTTCGCTTTGAGCGTTATGGCGCCCCGGCGCGAGGATACGGTCACACGGTCGCCCTCTTCGACGCCCAGGCGTTCCAGGTCCCCGGGCGTCATCTCGACGAAGGGCTCCGGTGAAATGGCGTCGAGGGCACGGGCGCGGCGCGTCATGGTGCCCGTGTGCCAGTGCTCCAGGACGCGGCCGGTGTTCAGCACGAGGGGATATACGTCGTCCGGCAGTTCGTCCGGCGGGGCGAAGGATACGGGCGTGAACCGACCCCGGCCCCGGGGAAAATCACCGGTAAACAGCACGGGTTCTTCCAGGGGCCAGACCACGGTGTCCCGCTCCATCGCCTCGTAGGATATGCCATGGAATATGGGGGTCAGGGCGACGATTTCCTCCCAGACCGATTCCGGTCCGTCGTATGCCCAGCGCGGTCCGCACTCCCCCTGTTCCATGCGGATCATCCGGTTGGCCAGGTCGATCAGGATGTCCCCGTCCAGGCGGGCCTCGCCGGGCGGCTCGATCGCCTGCCTGCCGATCTGCACCATGCGGTTCGTGTTGACGTAGGTACCCCGCTTCTCCGCCGCGGTGGAGGCGGGCAGGATTACGTCGGCGAACTCCGCGGTCTCCGTCAGAAAGACGTCCTGCACGACGAGGAACGAGAGCTGCTGCAGGGCCTTTCTGACCTTGTTCATGTTCGGGTCCGACAGGAAGGGATTCTCGCCCATCATGAGCATGCCCGCGATGCTTCCGTCAAGGGCGCCGTGCATGATTTCCACGACCGTTAGTCCGGAGTTTGGATCGAGCGCGGTATCCCATGCCTCCTCGAAATGCTCTCTCACCTCCGGGTCGTCCGCGGACTGGTAGCCGGGATAAAACCTCGGAATCAGTCCCACGTCGGAGGCGCCCTGCACGTTGTTCTGGCCTCTCAGCGGGTGCAGGCCCGTGCCCCTACGGCCGATGTTGCCCGTCATGAGGCAGAGGGAGATCAGCGCTCTCGCATTGTCCGTGCCGTTGACGTGCTGGCTGATGCCCATGCCCCAGAAGATCATCGCGCGCTGCGCCCGGCCGTACTCCAGGGCTACCTCCTCGATCACCGAAGGCGGAACGCCCGTGATCCGGGATGCCATCTCGGGCGTATAGCTTGCCAGACAGGGTTCCAGGGCCTCGAAGCGTTCGGTCCGACGCGCGATGAAGTCCCGGTCCTGCAGGCCCTCCCGCAGGATCACGTGCATCAGCCCGTTCAGCAGTGCGATGTCCGTGCCGGGCTTGAACCGGACGTACCGGGTGGCGTGGTCGGCGATGGTCGGCCTCCGGGGGTCGAGCACAATCATCCGGACGCCCCGGGCCACGGCCTGTTTCATGTAGGATGCGGCGACGGGGTGGTTGTCCTCCGTGTTGGAGCCGATCACGAAGATGACATCGGTTTCAAGGACTTCCTGGAAGGCGTTGGAGACCGCCCCGCTGCCGATCGCCTCGGTGAGGGCCGCCACGGACGAGGCGTGGCAGAGGCGCGTGCAGTGGTCGACGTTGTTGGTACCGAAGACGACCCGGATCAGTTTCTGGAACAGGTAGGCCTCTTCATTGGTCACCTTGGCCGAGCCGAAACCCGCCAGCGCGCCCGGACCAAGCGTTTTCTTGATTTCCAGCAGCCTGCGCGCCGCCAGGTCCAGCGCCTCGTCCCATTCGGCCTCGCGGAACACCTCCCGTATGCGGTCGTTCCATTCCGGCGACCGGAGCGAGCGGCGGAAGTCCCGGTAGTCCTCGAAGTCCGCCGACAGCGGCTGTTTCGGATAGGCGTCTTCCCGGCGGACGAGGGGCTTCGTGAGCCGCTGAGGATGGTGCGTGTAGTCGTAACCGTACCGCCCCTTGACGCACAGCCGGCCCTCGGTGTGGGTATCGTCCCTGCCGGTAACGCCCTCGATACGGCCGTTACGCACGTGGTACGAGATCCCGCAACCCACGCCGCAATAAGGGCAGATGGAATCGACCCGTCGGGTACCGATGGCGGCTTCTTCGGGGTTTCCGGCGCGGAGTCGGGGTAGGACCCCATAAATTCGGGGTCGATCGGCGCGGCGTCGGAGCCAATCGCCTCAGAATCGGACCCGTTCGCCGCGGAATCGACCAGTCGCTTGTCGGTGAGAGCGCCGGTGGGACAGGTGGCCACACATTCACCGCAGGATACGCAGGAAGACCCGCCAAGGGGCAGGCCGTTGTCGAAGGCGATATGCGTTTCACAGCCCTTGCCCGATCGGCCGATGACGTCGTTCACCTGCACGTCGTCGCAGGCGCGGATACACCGATCGCACAGGATGCACGCCTTCAGGTCCACCGCGATGACGGGCGACGACAGGTCGGTCGGCACAGGCGTGTTCGAGCATGTGGCGGCGAACCGCGACGGATCGGACTCTACCTGAACACCCAGACGCGCGAGTTCGTCCTGTTCGGCCGCCTTGCGGCGGTCATCCGCATGCGGCTGCCCGGCCTCCAGCAGTTCCACCAGTGTGCGGCGCGCCCTGTGCACGCGGTCCGTGTCCGTGCGCACGACCATGCCTTCTTCGACCTGCCGGATGCAGGCCGCCGGCAATGTACGGGCGTTCTCCACGTCGACCACGCAGACGCGGCAAACGGCGACGGGTTGCAGTTTGGGATCGTGGCACAGGGTGGGGATGTGTATACCGGCGGAGCGAGCCGCTTCCCAGATCGTGGCGCCGGCCGACGCATTCAGGCTTCTGCCGTCGATCGTCAGCGTGACGGTGCGACTATGCATCCGGACCGCCCTCGATGTTCTCCGCATGGCCGTCCGGTCGACAACCGCGCGATGCGAAGGCGGAGGGGAAATGGCGGAGCACCGAGATAAGGGGAAGCGCGGCGGCCTGACCCAGACCGCAGATCGAGGTGAGTTCCATCGCCGCGGCGACATCCGCCACCGGTTCCAGCACATCGGGCGGGGCGTCACCCTCCAGGATCGTGTCCAGCATCCGAACCAGGTGCTCCGTGCCCGTCCGGCAGGGCACGCACTTTCCACAGGATTCGTTGCGGAAGAACGATACCGCGTTCCGGGCAAGGTCCACCATGTCCGATCCTTCGGCCAGTACGATGACCGCCCCGGATCCCAGCATGGAACCGGCATCGGCCAGCGTTTTGAAATCCAGGGGAATATCCGCCATGGACGCCGGCAGGAAACCCGATGACGTGCCCCCGGGAGAGAAGGCCATAAGTTCGCGCCCCCCGGAAACGCCGCCCCCGTAGTCCCGGATGAGATCGCAGATCCTGGTTCCGAGTGGGATCTCGTATACGCCGGGCCGGTTGACGTGGCCGCTCAGCGCGATGTACTTGCGTCCGACCGCGCCGTTCACTCCCTGGGACCGGAACCAGCCGGCGCCGCGCCGCATTATGGCGGGCACCCATGCGAACGTCTCCACGTTATTCATCAGTGTGGGCCGCCCGTGAAGTCCGTGCGTACCGGGAAACGGCGGCTTGTTGCGGGGCTCGGCCCTTTTCCCTTCCATCGCTTCGAGCAGGGCCGTTTCCTCGCCGCAGATGTATCCTCCCGGGCTGTCGAAGATCTCCAGCTGAAACGAATGCGCCGAATTCAGCAGGCCGTCGCCCAGGTATCCGGCCGAATAGAACGCCTTGATCGTCCGCTCGAGCACTTCGCGCTCACGGTCGTATTCGTGCCGCAGGAACAGGAATCCCTTCTCGGCACCGACGGCGAGACCGCCCAGGATCAGGCCCTCGATGACGAGATGGGGGTAGTGGTAGAGGATCTCGCGGTCCTTGAACGTGCCCGGTTCGCTCTCGTCCGCGTTACAGATGGCGTACTTGACGCTGGACTCGGTTTTACGCACGAGGTCCCACTTGACGCCGGTCGAAAAGCCGGCCCCGCCCATGCCCCTCAGTCCACTGTCCTTGATCGTCCGCACAAGCCGGGCCGCGTCGCCGTGCAATACCCACTGTTTCAGGGATTCCGCGGCCAGGGGGTGGTCATAGGGATCGATGGTTCCAGGAGGGACCGATCGCCTGGCCGGTTGACGAGCGATTTCGCCATCGGCGGCCAGGCGGGCGAAGAACCGGCCGAGCCGATCCCCCGACATGGACCGGTAGCTCCGGCCGTTGATCGACACCGCCGGCGCGCCGTCGCACTGGCCGAGACAGGAAACCCCGGAGACTTCCCACTGGTCCAGGCCGGCATAGCGCACGGATTCTCGCAGGGTCTCCAGCACATCGCGGGCCCCGTGGAGATGGCACGAAAGATCGGTACAGACGCGCAGGGCGGCGGAGGGAGGCGGCTCCGACCTGAAGTGCGGATAAAAGCTGGCCACGCCATGGATCTCGTAAAGCGGTATGCCCTTGCGTTCCGAAAGGGATTTCAATTCCTCTTCAGGCAGAAAGCCGTGACGCGCCTGTATTGCTCTCAGATCATCGATCAACATGTATCAGGTCCGGATTGGAGACGGTTACAGGGTGAGCTGGTGTATCGAGGTCTTCCAGCGCGAACCGTCGATGTCGACGATGCGGAAAGCCGCGGGTTCGTCCGTCGCGATCACGCGGGTGCCGTCAGGCTTGACCATGGGGTCCTTGCGGAACTGCAGGCCCACGCTCGGAGCGACAAGGACCGTCGCATGATCCAGTTCGATGCGAAAGTCGTAATGGAGGTGACCGCACAGAATCAGCCGCAACGAAGCATGGGCGTTGCATATTCCAAGAAACCGGCCACCATCCTTCAGAATCAGCTTATCCATCCACGGTACGCCCACCGGGACCGGCGGGTGGTGCATGCATATAGTGGCAGGCAAATCGTACGAAAGCTCCTGTTCCAACCAGTCCAGTTGAACGTCGTCCAGTCTTCCCTCCACCTCCCCCTCGTCGTAGGTATCGAGCACGATTATCCGGTGGCCGCACCGGTCCAGCGTGTAGAAATACGGGGCCGGATTCGCAGCGGTTTCGTCCAGCATGATCCGGCGGAGAACCGGTCTGTAATCGTGATTGCCCACGGCCATGTGACAGGGAAAGCGAAGACTGGCAAGGGCGTTTTTAAGCGTCAGGTAGGATGCTTCGGACCCATCATTGCTCTGATCGCCCGTCATGACGACGAGATCGGGGGCGGGGCTCAGCCGGTTTACCGCATCTATGGCGGCCTGAAGTCGTCCCAGCGTGTCCTGGCCGTGTACGGGCTGTTGCGCCGCCGGAACGATATGGGGGTCGGAGAGTTGTACGATGCGCATGGATCAGTTCTTCCAGTTCTTTACCAGTTCAAGCAGCAGCCGCACCCCCACGCCCGTGGCTCCTTTCGGGCAATATGGCTTGCTCGCATCCGTATACGCGGTCCCCGCGATGTCCAGGTGTACCCACGGACGTTCGACGAACTTCGCCAGGAAGGCCCCGGCGGTCAGCGCGCCGGCCCACCGTCCACCAGTGTTCTTCACGTCGGCGATATGGCTCTTGATCTGGTCGTGGTAGTCCTTCCACAGCGGAAGCGGCCAGACCCGCTCTCCCGCGGCCTCTCCGGCCGACCGGACCCGGTCCTGCAATCCGTCTTCGTTGCCCATCATCCCCGTCGCGGCGTGGCCGAGGGCGACGACACACGCCCCCGTTAACGTGGCCAGGTCGATCACCGCGGCCGGATTATACCGCTCCGCGTACTCCAGGGCGTCGGCGAGTACGAGGCGCCCTTCGGCATCGGTGTTGATCACTTCGATCGTCTTGCCCGATCGGGTCGTGATGATGTCGCCAGGCTTCAGCGCCCTGCCGTCCGGGAGGTTTTCAGTGGCCGGAACGAGTCCCACCACGTGCAGGGAAGGTTTCGACAGGGCGATGGACCGCATCGCGCCGATCACGGCGGCCGCACCGGACATGTCGTGCTTCATTTCCTCCATGCCGCCGCTGGACTTGATGGATATGCCGCCGCTGTCGAAGGTGATGCCCTTGCCGATGAACACCAGCGTATCCGTCCCGTCGGACGCTTCGCCGTGCTCCAGCACGATGAATCGAGGCGGCTCCTCGCTGCCGGCGTTTACGGCGAGCAGGGCGCCCATGCGCTCCTTTTCGATGTCCTTCCGCGTCAGGACGCGGCATTTCAATCCGGTTTCCCCGGCCATCTTCCGGGCGGCGGCGGCCAGCTTGCGCGGGGTCATCGCATTGCCGGGCGCGTTGGATAGATCCCGTGCCAGAGTCGTGCCCTCGGCGCTTATCAGGCCCGCTTCGATCCCGTCCCTGATTTCATAGGCCTGCGCCCGTTGCGGCGTCACGACGGCCACCGACTCAATCCCGGATCGATCCGTATCACCACCTGTCTTGAAGTCATCATACCGGTATGCGCCCAGCAACAGGCCTTCCACCGTAGCCTGAGCGCAGTCCTTGAGCTCGAATTCCGGAGAACCTGTCGCGTGTATAGCGCTCGAGGCGTCTGAACCGTCAGGTCCGCCCGGCCCGCCCAGTGCGTCTGGCGCGCCCGGTCCGTGCACGGCTATGGACAATTCGGATATACCGAGCTTCAGCGCCCGTCGGACGGCGATGCCGGATGCGCGCCGTGCCGTTTCAAGGGAGAATTCATCGCGCGGTCCGAGCCCCACGAGGATAATACGGCCCGGCGGCGCCTGGCCGAGCGGATACAGCACCACGACTTCCTGGTCGTCGCCCTTGAAATCTCCCAGGGCCAACACGTCTCGCAGATACCGGTGCAAGGCGGATTCCATGACCGCGGCGTCGCTCTCCTCGAGCTGTTCCTCTTTGAACAGCCCAATGATCACGGTGATGTCGGCTTCCGATCCGATCCGTCCGATTTTAGTGTCTATTTGCATGCGCTTCTGTCCGTACTGGGGCGGTCGGCGGTTCCGTGCCGCGGGTAGGGAAACCGGCCCGAATATACTGGCGTCCTGCAAAGGGATTCCATGAGACTAATGATGGCATCCGCAGCCTGGTCCGCAAGACGAGGAGGGAACAGGTGCCGGTGTTGCCGCGGTAGCCGCGGATTCTTTTGCCGATGCAGCCGTAGCGAAAGTGGAGAACTTCCTGACCACGTCGTCTGCTGAGCACGTGGGACAGGAAATGCTTTCCGATGCGGCCGCGTTCATTACGAGCATTTCGAAATCATCGTCACAATATGTGCAGTGGTACTCGAAAACAGGCATGGCGGGTAAAGCTCCTGTGGGGTTTGCGGCGACGAGCTGGAACCCGTTCGCCATTGAACTGGCTACGCTCCGTCTGATGCGGCTTGCTGAACGTTCGCTTCTTCCTCGCGCTTCAAGCGGTAGGCCCGGTCGAGCAGTTCCACCGGGTGAAGGACCTCGATCTCCCCGCCGTCCCGGTTTATGCCGTGCCGGATCTGCAGGATGCAGCCGGGATTGCCGGTGGCCACCACGTCGGGCGCAGCCTGCCTGACGTGGTTCATCTTGCGCGCGAGCAGCCGGTCCGCCATGGCGGGATGGGTAATGTTGTAAATACCGGCGCTGCCGCAGCACCAGTCCGATTCCTCCAGTTCGACGAGCTCGAGTCCGGGAATCAGGCTCAGCAGGTCCCGGGGCTCTTCGCGGACGCGCTGACCGTGGGCGAGGTGACAGGCATCGTGATAGGCGACCCGTGCCCGGACCGGCCCCATGTCCTCCTTGACGGGTATCCCGGCGAGGAACTCGTGCACGTCTTTGACCTTGTCCGCGAAGACGCGGGCACGGTCGTGGTAGTCGGGATCCCCGGCCAGCAGGTCGCCGTACTCCTTCAACTGCGCGCCGCATCCCGCGGCGTTGATGATGACGGCATCCACTTCCGCCTGCTCAAAAGCATCGATGTTCCTGCGGGCCAGTGATTCGGCCGCCCCGCGCTCCCCGCTGTGTACCTGAAGCGCGCCGCAGCAGGTCTGGACTTCGGGCAGGACCACGTCACACCCGTTTTCGTTCAACACACGGACCGTCGCGGTGTTCACGTGGGTAAACATTTCGTTCATCACACATCCCGTAACCAGGCCCACGCGATAGGCCGCCGTCCCTCGTGCGGGAGAGAACGGCCGAAGCTCCGCCTTCATCGAAGCGCGCGGCATGGCAGGCATCATGGCCTCCATGCCGCGCAGGCGGGAAGGAAGCCATTTCGTCAGACCCAGCCTGCGAGCGAGTTCTTGTATACCAAGCCCCTGGTACCAGCGTAAAGGCAGGAAAACCATGGAAAGCAGGAAACGTGAAGGCAGCAACCGCCCGAACACCAGGTTACGGAAAAGCCGGTCGAGCAAGGGGCGGGGCCGCTTCTCGACGATCTCCGCCCGGGCGGCTTCCACGAGGCTGCCGTAGTGGACTCCCGCAGGACAGGCCGTTTCGCAGGCCCGGCAGTCCAGGCACCCGCTTATATGCGTCTCGAAGTGATCCGTAAGTTCGATACGCCCGTCCGCGTAGGCCCGCATCAGGTGGATGCGGCCGCGGGGGGAGTCCATTTCCACGCCGAGTTCGGTATAGGTCGGACAGGCGGGAAGACACAGTCCGCAGTGCACGCAATCCAGAAACTTGTCGTATTCGTGTACCAGTCTGTTCTGCGTGCTCATGCTATGCGGATTCCGAATCTTGCGCGGGCGGGTGCATCGGACAGCCTGATCGGCAGGATGCATCGGCCGGTCTATTCGCATCGGTCGGCTTTTTGGCCGGGTGACGATCGTAGTATAACTAAAGTTCAAGCGTATATTGTCAAGCAGTTTATGGCCGTTCCGGATGGTGAAATAACCCTTCCAAAATCCTCCGTTCGATTTACCTTCCCATGATACGCGCACAGTTGTGTAGATGCGCGTTGACGCGCACTCGCGTTGCGCCACAAGGGAACATCCGGTTCGCAAAACCGTCCTTAGAAACGTCGATTTGACAGGAAGGAGCCGATTGCATGTCCGCGTTCGAAGGTATCCTGCCCGCCATCATCACCCCGATGCACAGCGACGGCAGTTTCAATGAAGAGGCGTTCCGCCGGGTCATGGAATTCAATATCGAGGCCGGTGTCCACGGATTCTGGATCGCGGGCGGCACGGGGGAAAGCATCCTGCTCAGCGACGAGGAGAACATGCGGATCGCCACGGCGGCGGCAGACCAGTCCCGTGGACGGGTGAACAACATCATGCATGTTGGCGCCGCGACCACGGAAAGGGCGGCCCGGCTGGCCGAACATGCCGCGGGCGCCGGGGTGGAGGCCATCTGCTGCGTGCCGCCATTCTTCTACGGCCGGACCGACGAAGCGATCGCCGAACACTACCGCATCGTGGCGGCCGCGGCGGATCTGCCCCTTTTCGTCTACAACCTGCCCCAGTCCACGGGCGTCGAGATCACGCCTGCGCTGATGCGGAGGATCCAGGACCGGGTGCCGCAGCTGACCGGCCTCAAGCACTCGTCCCAGGTATTCGCCAACGTGCGCAACTTCTCGGCCTTGGGGCTGAAGTGCCTGGTGGGCAACCACCAGTTGATGCTCCCGGCCCTGACGATCGGCGCTACGGGTTGTGTGGACGGACCGCCGGTTATTACGCCGGAATACTGGGTGGAAATCTGGAAGGCCTACCGTTCGGGGGATCTCGGACGGGCCGAATCCGCACAGGACCGCGCCAGCGGGGTGTGGGCGTCCCTGGGCGCGTGCGGCGGCGAGTTCCATTCGGTGGCCAAGGCGGCGCTCAGCGAGCGGCTGGGCATCGAATGCGGGTCGGCGCGGCCGCCGGGAAGGCCGTTGTCGAAGGAACAGCGCGACGCACTGCGCGGGACCATGGCCGATCTCGGCCTCGTGTAACTGACCGTCATTCTGCCTATCTGCCGTCGACCGTAATCAACACCGCGCCGGTCAATTCGACAGTCGCCTGACGATGTCGTCGCCCACTTCCACGGTACTCGACCCGCCGCCGATGTCGGGCGTGCGGATCCGCCCTTCGGCGAGGTTCTCCGATACCGCCCTGCGTATGGCCGCTCCGGCCTTTTCTTCACCCAGAAACTCGACCATCATGGCCGCCGCGAGGATCGTGGCGATGGGATTGACCTGGCTTTTGCCGATGAGTTCGAAGGCGGAGCCGTGGACCGGCTCGAACATGGAGGGATGAATCCGTTCGGGGTTCAGGTTCGCGCTGGGCGCGAGACCCATGCTGCCCACGGTGATCGCCGAGATATCGGTCAGGATGTCGCCGAAGAGGTTCGAGGCCACCACCACGTCGAAGTCCTGGGGCCGGCGCACGAAGTCCATGGCCGCGGCGTCGATGAGGAGGGACTCGGTCTCGACGTCTCCGTACTCCGTTTTCACGCAATCGAATACTTCGTCCCAGAAGACCATGCCATGGCCCTGGGCGTTCGACTTCGTGATGGATGTAACCAGGCGCCGACCGTCGCGGCGCCGCGCTTCTTCGAAGGCGTAGCGGATGATGCGCTCGGTGCCGTGCCGCGTGAAGACGGAGGTCTGGACCGCGACTTCCTGGTCGGTCTGCTGATACACCCGCCCCCCGATATCGGCGTATTCCCCTTCGGTATTCTCCCGGATGACCACCAGGTCGATGTCGCCGGCCCCCTGACCCGCCAGGGGAGACTGCACGCCAGCGTACAGGAAGGCGGGCCGGACGCAGGCATACTGGTCGAATCTGCGCCGTATCGGGAGAATGAGGTTGTTCAGGGTGATGTGGTCCTGCACCTCCTTGTCGCCCACAGCGCCGAAGAATATGGCGTCGAAGGCCGCGAGCCGGTCCAACCCGCCCTCGGGGATGAACCTTCCCGTTCGCTTGTAGCGTTCGGAACTCCAGTCGAAACGGGTGAAACGAAAGGCCGGGGCCCCCAGCGCGTCAAGCGCCTTGATGCCTTCCTCGATGACTTCGGGACCGACGCCGTCCCCGCCGATCACGGCGATTTCATAATTTGGCATATTTGAATGTACCGATGTGCCTTTCCAGGGTTTGGTCGTGCAGGAAGCGTGGATCAGGGGGTTAGCACTCAATTCGAGGACGGTGGGGCATGCGCGCCGTTCAGGAGTCGACGCCTCCGGCGGAACATTCGTCGCATTTCCACGCGGCGCGGGTCATCCCGCCCGCGGGGATCTCCGTCTCGTAGTCCTGCGCAACCGGCACACGGGTCCTGCCGCAGAAGTCGCATTTGCCGGTCGGCTTCGGATGCCTGCCAGCCGGCTTTTCCTCACGGATCCGGGACACCATGTCTTCATTGAGAAACGGTTCGGCGAACTGCCGTGCAAATCCGAGCACCTGGCGGTCCGTTTCGGTGTCCAACGCGCGGCGGACGATGGGCTCGAAGGCCGGATCGGTAGGACAGCCTCCGTCTTCCAGCGTATGCCAGGCCCGCCGGCGGACCCGGGCGTCTTCATCCTCCATCATCCGGTAGAGCGCCTTCCAGACTTCTTCATTGCGGTGACGGACGTGGCATGGACACATGTAGGTCGCGGCCACGATACGGTCTTCGGGATCCCCGCTTTCGGACAGGCGCAGGAGTTCCGCGATATCTTCCCGGCTCACGCGTTCCTCGCCCGGCTTCCGCCAGGCCTTCTGGTGGCGGTTGAGTCCGCTGTTCCGTCTGCCCATCGCCTTGTCCTGGTCAGAGCTGCTGCACGGGATTGGAGAGCACGCCGATCTGGGGAGAGGCGATCATCACGATGTCGTCCTCACGCAATCCCAGGTCGTTCGGCACGATGATGCCCGTGCCTGTGGAAACGACCGTACCCGCAGGGATCAGGTTGTCCCGGTAGAGGTACTCGTTCAACTCGTCGAAACTGCGCGCCAGTTGCGAAGTGTTGGCCTCTCCCTCGAACACGACGGCATCGTCCCGCAGAATCCGGCAATGAATGTCGATATCGTAGGGATCGTCGATCTCGTCCGCAGTGACCAGGGCGGGTCCGAGCGCGCAACAGCCCTGGTAGATCTTGGACTGGTTGAGATAGAGTGGATTTGCCTTCTCGATATCCCAGGCCGAAACGTCGTTGCACAGGGTGTAGCCGACGATTTCGCCTTCATCGCCCAGCACGTAGGCCAGTTCGGGCTCGGTGGCGGTGAAGTTCGAGTCGCCGCGCACGCAGATGGGCGCGTTGGGTCCGGAACAACGGGAAGCGGTGGCCTTGAAGAAGGATTCGGGCCGGTCGGACTGGTATACCTGGTCATAGATGGTCTGCTGGGCGTCGTCGTCCCGGAATTCTGCGCTTCGCTTGTAGGTCACGCCGAAGCCCCACACCTCGGGCGAGAAGATCGGTACCATCAGGTGGGGGACGCCCACGTCGGGTGTAACGTCGAGCGATTCGTAGGAGAACCCGGTCAACTGGCCTTCGTAGTCGTTGATGGCGCGTTCGACGAGTTCGGACAGCGAAAGCCGGGCCGTCCCGGATACGTACAGGAGGTCGTTGACGGTTTCCACCTCCGGCATGACCTCCGAAAGGTCGATGACCTGATCGTCCTGGAAGATGCCCACGCCGGACTCCTGGCCGGGTTCGTAGTATTGAACCAGTTTCATTCGAGATTCCCCGTATTTAAGGAGGGTTTTACCGGATTCATGCCTGCAAAAAACACAGGTAAAGATAGGATTCCAGCGCTTCGTGTAAAGGGAATTCTGTCCCGCGTCCCGGGGTGTGGTTTACCGTTAGTGCTTGATCACAGGCACGGCGAACGTTACCATTGGAAGAGCTTTTTGTTGAAGTGGGAAGCGTTGGACAGTGTATACTATTCCGCTTGCAGTGTCGTATCTACAGTTGGTCGAAATCTACAACCCGGAAAGCACGCCGAGTGTCCTTTTTACTCCGGACCGCCGCCGTTCTGATCATGCTGACCTTCGTGCTTGGCGTGATTCTGCCCACGGCCCGCGGACAACGCACCCCCGATTCTCAACGCACCCCCGATTCTCCCGTTACGAGTTGGCAGAAGCTTGAGACGCGGATGACCGACAACTGCGCCCTGTGCCACCAGCGTCTGGGTGAACCCCTCGCCAAGCAGGTCGCCGAGTGGCAGGGCAGCATCCACGCGTGGCGCGGCGTCTTCTGCGACACGTGCCACGGGGGCGATCCCACGAGCACCATACTCACCGTGGCCATGGGCGAGCAGAACGGGTTCATGGACGCACCGCTGCCCGAAGCCATCCCGGAAGACTGCGGACGCTGCCACCCCGAAGCCCTCGAAAGCTTCTGGGAGAGCGCCCACGGGGACCTGTTTGAAGCCAACGACTTCGAACCCGAGTGCGTCACCTGCCACAACAGCCACGACGTGACGGAAGTGCACATCGACATGGTGTCCATCACCGCGCCCTGCGGCGAATGCCACGACCAGGACTACATCGACGAAGTCCGCAATCCCCTGATCGATACGGACGGGAGAATCGAAAGGCTCTACGGAGAGATCCTGGCCATGCCCGGCGACAACCCCAACGCGCCTTATCTCCGCAACCGTCTCGTCCGCGTCCGCAAGGAGTTCCGCGGCCTGGCGCACTACCTGGCCACCAACACTATCGTCACCAAGCGGCAGGCCATCGACCGTGAACTCGACTACATTGAATTCATGCTGCATTTCGATGACAGCACGGTCGAAGGCAAGTAGCCGGAAGCCGCGATCAGCCCCCGGTTTCCCCCGAAGTTTCCCCGGAAACCGCCACACCGGATTTTCGCTTTTCCAGGGTTATTTCTGTTGACTTTCCCCGTGGTCGCCGCTAATTTTGACTGGCTTTGCCGGAAACGATTGCCGAGGTAGCTCAGGCGGTAGAGCAGTGGACTGAAAATCCATGTGTCGACAGTTCGACTCTGTCCCTCGGCATTTCCCACAATACATCGAACACCCCGCTCAAAACGGGCCTTCTGGCTGGCGTGACCCGCACGGGCGCGGCCCGAATCCTGCTTCCACTGCAACCATTCTTGAGCAAATCGAGTCGAAACGATCGACATCAGCCCGGATGAATGGTCGATCGAGCACGTCGAAAACGGACCGAAGCCGCACCGACGCGCCGATTCACCCGAGTTCCCGCTCGAGACAGGATACCACGCGATCATGTTCCGCAACTACCTCACGATTGCCTATCGTAACGCCCTGCGCCACAGAGGATACGCCGTAATCAACGTCATGGGCCTCGCGGTCGGGATGACCTGTTGCATCCTGATCCTGCTTTACGTCCAGGACGAACTCAGCTATGACCGTTACGCGTCCCGGCACGACCGCATCTACCGGCTCACCATGGCGATCGAGACGCCGGACAGGGCGGAAACCCGCACCGCGCGGAGTCCGGCGGCCTGGGGATGGATGCTGACCGACGCCTTCCCGGAAGTCGAAGGGTTCACCCGCATAAAGGCGCCGCTGGTCTCCTGGCAGGTCACGTACGTGGAAGGCAACAGACGGTTCAACGAGCCGGGTTTCTACTTCGCGGACTCCGGCATCCTGGATCTGTTTGACTTCAACCTGATTCGCGGCGACGCGAACACGGCCCTGAATGCCCCCAACACGGTGGTTATGACCGAATCCACGGCGGCCAGGTACTTTGGAGACGAAGATGCCCTGGGCAAGGTGATCCGGATCGACAACACGTACGACCTGACCGTTACCGGCGTCATGGAAGACGTGCCGCGCAATTCCCATATGACCTTCGGCTTCCTGGGGTCCTTTGAAACTCTGAATGTCAACCCCATCTACGGGGGAATGGATTACGGCAGGAATACGCAGAACTTCGGTCCCGACCTGTATACCTACCTGCTACTCGCCGAAGGTATCCCGCCCGAATCCCTCGATCCGAAACTGGCGGAGTTCATCGAATCGCGCTACGGACCGGCCCTGAACCAGTTCAATGCGCAAATCGAAGCCGTGCTCCAGCCGCTGACCAGCATACACCTGCATTCGAATCTCGACGGGGAACTCGGCGCGAACAGCGATATCGCCTACATCTACATCTTCTCGGCCGTTGCGTTCTTTCTCCTGCTGATCGCCTGCATCAACTTCATGAACCTGGCGACGGCCCGATCCGCCGGCCGCGCCCGGGAAGTCGGCATCCGCAAGGTGCTGGGGGCGTTCCGCGTTCAGCTGATCGGCCAGTTCATGGGCGAATCCACGATCATGGCGGTACTTTCACTGATCCTTGCCGTGGGTCTGGTCTATGCGTTTCTTCCCACGTTCAACGCCCTGGCCGGCAAGGACCTGGTCTTTGCCTTCGACGATATGAGCATGGCATTCGGCCTGATCGGCATTGTAGTACTGGCCGGGGCGCTGGCCGGCAGCTACCCGGCGCTGTTCCTGTCGTCGTTCCAGCCCGTCTCCGTGCTGAAGGGCTCCTCCGGGGCGGGCGCGGTAAACACGAACCTGCGGAAGATACTGGTCGTGCTGCAATTCGTGATCTCCGTCGTGTTCATCATCGGCACGGGCGCGGTGGCGGACCAGATGCGGTTCGTGCAGGACAAACACCTGGGATTCGAGAAAGAACAGCTGGTGGTCATGCCGCTCGGAGATCCCAGGCAGCGCCTGATATACAATGCCTACAAGGATCAAATCAGCGGCTATCCCAACGTATTGGGCGTTACGGTGGCGAACGAAATGCCGGGCGGTCTGGTGAACGACATCCTCTTTACGCCGGACGGCGCGCCGGAAGAGGAACTGGTCCGCATCAACAACATGTGGATCGATCACGATTTCATCCGCACGATGAACATCGAACTCACGGCGGGACGCGATTTTTCCAGATCCTTCCCCACGGATACGCTGCAGGCGTTCGTGATCAACGAGGCCGCCGTGAAATGGCTGGGCTGGGAAGGCGCTCCGCTCGACAGGAAAATCCGCCTGGGGAACTTCAAGGACGGCCGGGTCATCGGCGTCGTGCGGGACTTCCACGTGCGGTCGCTGCACAGCGGCATCGAACCGATGATGCTGCAGCTGGCGCCCGGCCCGGATCCGCTCCACTACCTCGCGATCAGGATTGCGCCGGATGACGTGGCCGAAACGATGGGATTCCTGGAAAACAGCTGGCGCGAGATCTATCCGGACGATTCGTTCACGTACTCGTTTCTCGAC
Source organism: bacterium (assembly GCA_965207085.1). Lineage (GTDB taxonomy): Bacteria > JAAXHH01 > JAAXHH01 > JAAXHH01 > JAAXHH01 > JAAXHH01. Next base: position 3,313,030 of record CBDBLQ010000002.1, read on the forward strand.
GAGGACTGGGGCCGGCTGTACCAGAATGAAGTACGGCAGGGAAGCATCTTCCGCAGCTTTTCCGTACTGGCCGTCTTCATCGCGTGCCTGGGGCTGCTGGGACTCGCTTCCTTCACGGCGGAACAGCGAACCCGGGAAATCGGCGTGCGGAAAGTGCTGGGGGCATCCGCGTCCGGCATCGTCGCGCTGCTTTCGAAAGAATACGTCCGGCTGGTCGTGTACGCCATCCTCATTGCCTGGCCTATCGCATACTTCATGATGAACGACTGGCTCGACGGCTTCGCGTACCGTACGGACCTTTCCCCCTGGATATTCGTGCTCGCCGCGGTGCTGGCCATCGCCGTTACCATGCTAACCGTAAGCTACAGAGCCGTCAGCGTCGCCCATACCGATCCCGTGGACGCCCTGCAGCACGAGTGAACGGTCTGCACCCCGCGTCAATTTCAGGTTTGACGACCTCCCCGTTCGATTGTAGATTCCTTCGACCGTGCGCCGGCCCTGCCGAGTTGCTGCCGAGGCCCTGCCACGACCCGGCCGAAAACACACTAAAGCAGGCGCCCAGGTAGAAGGATCGCTCAAGGGCGCGCGCCTTCGGATTACCAAGCGACCATGACGTCGCGCATTGCGGTGCATCGCGCGAGTATGCCAAGCCGAACGGGAAAGACAGCGCTGATCGTGGCTACGAAAACCTATGCTTCGCTGCCTTACACCGAACCGGACCACCTCGTCCGGGATTTTGCTTTCCGCGGCATCGTCGCATTGCCGCCGGAATGCCTCGGCATCCCCGAAGAGATCCACCAACGCATATATACGCTGGAGAAGCAGGCCTACCGGGCGAGAAAACCGGTGACCCCGGGCGGCATTCCGGAAGTCCTTGAAGTCATCAACGCGCCGGGCGTGGTCGAGGCCTGCAACCGGATCGTGGGCCGGAACTGGGCCATTGTCCCCTTTACCCACAATGCCTCCTTCGCGAGCGGCGCTCGTGACCAGCACTGGCACAAGGACGACAACGGCCCGTACAACGGCCGCAAGCAGCGCCATCACCAGGCCGTGCAGATCGAGATGCTTTACTATCCCCAGGACGTGACCGAAGTCATGGGCCCCACGGCCACCGTGCCCTACTCGCATTACTGGACGTTCAACCACGAAGAAAACCACGACAATTTCGCGGGCGCCGACCACCTTGATTTCGAATATCAGATCAGCGGGATGGAGGGTGTCCCGGTGAGCGGTCCGGATTCCGAATACGACTGGGAGGACGTCGTCCACCGGCGTACGGCCCACGACGTCCGGATGCGGGAAGCCGTGTCCAACACGGGATGGCCCCTCGTGAAACCGCTCGAGGCGGCGCCGCTGCGGGCAGGAAGCGTGCTGCTTTATTCCCACAACACGTTCCACCGGGGGAACCACCGGAGGGACGACTGGCGCCTGTGGGACGACCACCCCCGCTTCATGTGGCGTTTCTGGATCTATCGGACGACGGAACCGGACGGCGATGACCGCGATGAGCCCGGCGAAGTTGCCTGGTGCGAACTCGGCGAGGATCCCGTGACCGGGGTCGACCTGGGCGCAGCGAGCGACGACACGACCGTGGTGTGGAGATATCACAATCACTGGATGCGGACAGGGCGGACGCCACCGCCGCGGCACAAGGCCCGGGCACTGTCCCCGAAGGGTCGGGAAACCGAGGCCGGCGTACTGGCTGAACAGTTGCTCGCCATAGGCGACGAGGCGGAACCCCTGCGTATCGGCGCGGCCTATAAGCTGGCCTCGATAGGAAACGACGCACTGGCCGTCAAACATCTCGGCGCAGCGCTCTACAACCACCGGGAGAGTGTCCGCCGCGCGGCAACCTACGGCCTGATCGCCGTCGGGGAGCAGTCCACGGAGACCTTCGTCGAAGCGACGAAGTCACCGGTCAAATGGGTCAGGAAGGCCGGTGTGTACGGACTGGGCGACTGTGCGCCGCTCACCGGCGAAGTACTGGCCGCCACCGCTTCGCTGCTGCATCACGACCCCTCCGTGTACGTCCGTGCCGTCGCCGCGGGAACGCTGGGCTGCCTGGGACGCCGTGCCGTCGCGACGGGCGTTGGACGGTCCCTGGTGCCCCGATGTCTCGAGGCACTGGTCCACAGTCTCGAACGGGAAGAAAACCGGTTGAGCATGGACCTGGACCAGCAGCGGAGCATCAAGTTCGTGCGGCCCACCGACGAGTGTGACATCTGCGAGGGAAACGGCGTCGACATGGGTCTCGAGCGATTCGAGCCGGTGCGGTCCGCGGTGCGGGAGAACGCCCTCTGGTCTATGGTCATCCTCTGTTCCCACGGGGGCCGCCTGGTGGGCGATGCGCTGGATTCCACTATCGATGCCCTGACAGAGGTGGTGCGTAGCGACCGAAACGTCATCTGCGTGGGGTTCGCCATGGACGCCCTCAATCGCCTGGCCAACCTGGAAACCGGAGGGCCGGAAACCGGTGGGCCCTCGCCGGCATCCCTCGACCGGCTGCGCGGGGATCTTCTCCCGTTGCTTGGCGAGTCCCCCATCAGGTGCTGGGAAGCGCTCGTACGCGGCGGCCTGAGTACGGAATTCCTTTCCGCGTTCTCAGATTCCGGCTAGCCCTGTAGTCCGCTTACCTTTCCGCTAATCACACAGCGCACCGTACGCCCCGGACCGTACCGCGCGATGCCATGTTGCCAGGTGACTGCCGTGCCCCACATCCTCGTCGACAACATCGTCAAGACCTTCCGGATCGCCCAGCGGCGCCCCGGTCTCTGGGGCGCGCTACACGGGGTCGTGCGCCGCGAATACCGGACGATCAAGGCCCTGGACCGTGTCTCCTTCGAACTGGATCCGGGAGAACTGGTGGGCTATATCGGTCCCAACGGGGCGGGCAAGTCCACGACCGTAAAAATCCTCTCCGGCATCCTGGTGCCCGATTCGGGACGGTGCGAGATCGACGGCCGCATCCCGTGGCGCAATCGGATCTCCAACGCGGCCAACATCGGCGTGGTATTCGGCCAGCGGACCCAGTTGTGGTGGGACCTGCCTGTGATCGAGTCCTTCGATCTGCTTCGGGATATCTACCGGATCGGGGGGGATGAATACCGCCGGGCCAGGGACGAACTCGCGGCGCTCATGGACCTGGAACCGCTGTACGACGTCCCGGTGCGCCAACTCAGTCTCGGCCAACGCATGCGGTGCGACCTGGCGGCAGCCCTCTTGCACGCGCCTTCCGTGCTCTTCCTGGACGAGCCCACCATCGGCCTGGACGCCGTTTCCAAGCTTGCCGTGCGGGACTTCATCAAGCGGCTGAACCGGGAACGGGGCGTCACCGTCGTGCTGACCACCCATGACATGGACGACATCGAGGCCCTTTGCGACCGGGTGATGGTGATCGGACACGGGAGGATCCTGTCCGACAGCACGCTGGACGACCTGCGCGCCCGCGTCACCCGGGAGCGCCGCCTGATCATTGACCTGCTCGACGAAGGCCAGGCGATCGAGGATCCGGACGTTACCTTCATCTCGCGCAGCGGCAACCGTGTCCACCTGCAGTTCGATCCGGACCGCGTCCGGACGGCCGCCCTGATCAGCCGGATCACGGCGAAGTACGCCATCAAGGACCTGTTCGTCGAGAACCCGCCCATCGAAGAGATCATTTCACGGCTTTACGACGAACACGAACTCCGCTAAACCCTGACAGGCATGATGCATTCGTTCGTTCTCCCCTACACCGCCGTGCTGTCCGCCCGGTTCCGCATGATCCTCCAGTACCGGGCCGCGGCCATCGCCGGTTTCGTCACGCAGATCGGATGGGGCGCGATCCGCGTCATGGCCATGGAAGCGTTTTACCGGTCCACGAGCGCCCCCCAGCCCATGCACCTCGAGGACGTCGTGACCTACATCTGGCTGGGCCAGGCGCTGCTCGGCCTGCTTCCCTGGAATCCCGACACGGAAATCCGCGCCATGGTGCGGTCGGGTACCGTGGCCTATGAACTCGTCCGGCCCGTGAACCTCTATACCTACTGGTTTTCCCGGTCGATGGCATTCCGGCTCGCGCCTACCTTCATGCGTTCCATCCCACTGGCGATACTTGCGTTGGTGTTTTTCGGGATGCAGGCGCCCGCCTCGCCCGAAGCCCTGGTATTCTGGCTGGCGGCGACCCTCGGCGCGGTGCTGCTCAGCACGGCCCTCACCGTGATCCTGTCCATCACGCTGATGTGGACGATTTCCGGGGAAGGCGTGTCCTTACTGGTCTCACCGGTCATCTATCTGCTGGCGGGGATGGTCATCCCCCTGCCCCTCTTCCCCGACTGGGCGCAACGCGTACTCGAAATCCTGCCGTTTCGCGGCATCTGCGACGCGCCGTTCAGGCTGTACATGGGCCATATCCCGGCCACGGAAGCCTGGGCCGTGCTGATACACCAGCTTATCTGGATCGTCATCCTGGTCGCATTCGGCGCATGGCTGCTCTCGAGAGCGACCCGCCGGTTGGTCGTTCAGGGGGGTTAAAAGATGGCGAACCCGCTTGCACTATACGCCCATTACGTGAGCATCTCCCTGCGAAGCCAGATGCAGTACCGGGTCTCTTTCCTGCTCGGTACCCTGGGCCAGTTGTTCAGCACGGGGGTGGAGTTTGTTGGCATCCTCGCCCTGTTCGACCGCTTCGGCAGCCTGAACCAGTGGTCGCTCGCCGAGGTCGCCTTCTTCTACGGTATCGTCAACGTGGCTTTCGCCGTGACCGACATGTTGTCACGCGGTTTCGACCACGTGGGCCAACTGGTGCGCAGCGGCGAGTTCGACCGCATGCTGCTCCGGCCCCGGAACACCGTGCTCCAGCTGATCGGCCAGGAATTCACCCTTAAGCGCCTTGGGCGTTTCCTGCAGGGCGGCGCCGTCCTGCTCTGGGCGGCGCTCTGCCTGGACATCGAATGGTCACCATCGGTCATGGCCCTTACGGTGGTCACCGTCGGCTGCGGCGCCTGCTTCTTTCTGGGGCTGTTCATCAACATCGGCACGGTGTCCTTCTGGACCACGGAGACGCTCGAGCTCATGAACGTGTTGACCTACGGCGGCATCGAGGCCTCGAAATACCCGCTGGCCATATACCGAGCCTGGTTCCGCCGGTTCTTCACCATGGTGATCCCCATGGGCTGCGTGACCTATTTTCCGGTCGTGGCGATCCTCGGCCGGACCGATCCGCTGGGCACGTCGCTCGCGTTCCAGTACGTTTCCCCCTTATTCGGACTTCTTTATTTCATCCTGTCGCTGTTCATCTGGCGACTCGGACTCCGGCACTATCGTTCGACGGGCAGCTAGCGCGCACGCCAGTCTCTGCAGATCAGATCGCCGGGCCGGCGCCCCGGTTCACCCGCCGGACCGGCGCGCCGTCCCGATCGGCGCGCCGTCCTTCTTGACGATGTTCCAGGTCGCCTGTTTATTGGTCCGGTATGGCGAACAACAGGCAGTATCGATCCAATACGCTGTTCGTGGGTACCCGCGGGGTCAAGGAGTACCGGGCCAGCATACCCCGCTGGGTGAACGGTTCCGATACCGTGCTCGAAATCGGCTGCGAATGGGGCACGACCACCACGATCATCGCCGAGCACGCCGCGGCCGTAATCGGAACGGACGTGAGCCCGGTGGTCATCGAACGGGCACGGGAACGCCACCCCCACATCCGGTTTGAAACGCTGGATGCCTTCGACGTGCGGGCCGCGCTCGAATTGAACGAAGACTTCAACAAGATCTACATCGATATGTCGGGAATATCCGGATATCGGTCGCTGCTGGACCTGATCGCCCTGCTGAACAGTTACGCCGCCGTTTTGAGACCGGAAGCGATCGTGGTCAAGAGCGGCGCCCTGAAGCACTTCGCCTCCCGTTGCATTCCCTTCGGGGATGATGGAGCCTGGCATGAGCGAGCTCATGACCGCCGGTAAACCTCACTACGCCCATCGGCGTAAGACGGGCGTCCTCGTCCACGGATACAATCTGCATGCCGACCAGTGGGAGGACGTGGCCTGGGGCACGCCGCCGGAACGGATCGGCCGCGTGCCCATGGGGATATTTGTGGCCCTGAGCGAACGGGCAGACGTGATGGTCTTCGGTTCGGGCGCCTCGGAAAGGGACGGGTTGCTTGAATCCGAGGCGACGGCCCGGTTGTTGTGGGAACGATTCGACGAACTCGCAGGATTTGCGGTTTTCAAAGGCAGGGAGGCCGAATTGACCCGTCCTTCAGGGGCCGGCCGGTTCAGGCAGCGAATCGAATCCATACTGCACCTGGACCGGGAGTCGAAGAACACCCGTGACGAAATCGCCTATGCCGGCCGGTTATTTGTCGATAGGGGCGTGGAGCGGGTCATCCTGGTCTCGAGCCCGACCCATCTGCCGCGGTGCCTGAGGGACGCCTGTGCCATCTACGGGGAAGACGGGGGCATGTCAGGCCTGCTGCAGGAACTCTACGCTGCACCGAGCGTCACCGGATACCCAGGCTACTCGGCGGACGACGTAGCCATTTTCGAACCGCCCCATCGTCCGGACAGGCCGGGCCATCCAGGCTACCGGGACTGCTCTGGCCGCCCGGACCACTCTGGCCGTCCGGACCGCCCCGTCCATTCGGACTTCACTGGGGCGGACATGAGCCGAGTGGTTGCGCGGGTGCACGATATTCCAGAGCACCAGCGGGACCGGTTCGTCCGGCACCTGGATGACCTGCTGCAGGAATTCGAGGTGTAAACGTCGGTCGGACGACTGAATCACCGATCCGGCGACTGGATCAGAAAGGCGGCCGGATCAGCAATGCGAGCGGATCAGAAAGGCGGCCGGATCAGCAATGCGAGCGGCCATACGCAAGGAGCCAGGCATGATGACCCCGGAACAACGGTACCTGTTCGACGTTTTTGGCTACCTGCACATCGAAAACGCGCTTTCAAAGCAGGAACTCGAGGACTGCCAACGCGCGTCGGCCCGGTACATGAACACGCCGGATGACAAACTGTCGCCGGGGTTCGGGTTCGACGGCAAGCGCCATCTCCACGGCTTCGCCTTCGACAAGTCGCTCGAGGCCCTGACCCGCCACCCGTCCATTTGGCCCATCGTGCGGGAACTCACCAATGACAAGCCCCGGCTGATCAGCGGCACGCTCCAGGTGGATCGTCCCGGGGAATCGGCCGTGGGGGGCCTGCACTGCGCACGGGAGGGTTTCGGTTGGGAGAGCACCCGATACGAGACCCATCATGGACGGGTCTACTGCGACGACATCATCGTGTTTCCCTACCTGGACGACGTTTTTCCCGGCGACGGCGGCCTGATCGTGCTGCCCGGGTCCCACAAGGCGAATTTCCCCCGGCCGGACAGCCTGTTCAACAACGGACTCATGCACGGCGTGGAGGAACTCGCGCCGGGCGTGGTCAACATCACGCCCCGGGCGGGCGACATCATCGTGACTTCCGAACTCATGACCCACGGCATCCTCGAATGGCGGCCCGGCGACCGGATCCGGCGCATCCTTGTGCTGCGTTACAAGCCCCAGCACGCGGGGCTGGCCATGGCCTTTCCGGATGAAATCAAGGCCGTGCTGTCCCCCGAAACGCTGGAACTGATCGAGACCGCCCACTACAACCACGTCAAGGACATCGTCAAAGACGACCCAGAGGGCGGCCCGCAAGGAGCAGGCGATTGAACATCCGGAATATCCGCGCCTTCACCGTGGACCTGTCCCGGGCCAGGAAGGCCGTAAAGACATCCCTGCAACGAAAGGGCCGCCAGCCGGCAGGTCCCATGGACCGCTACCCGGAGTACCGGGGCAGGCGCGGGGCCGCGGGACCCGACTGGCCCTCCGCGGCGTGTATCGTGGAAGCGGACGACGGTACCTTTGGCCTGGGACTGACCCAGCATAGCGGTCCCGTCCTCCCCATTGTCAACGAACATTTCAGGTCGCTATTGACGGGACAGTCCGTCATGGCCACGGAAAAGTGCTACGATCTCATGGTTCGCGCGAGCGCCGCGTACGGAAGCCAGGGCGCGACGAGCCATGCCATCAGCGCCGTGGACCTGGCCCTGTGGGATCTGAAAGGAAAGCTGCTCGACCGGCCCGTGTACGAACTGCTCGGCGGTCCGCAGAAGGACCGCATCATCTGCTACGCCACGGGATTCGATATCGAGTGGTACCTCGAGCTGGGGTTCAGGGCGGTGAAACTGCCCATGCCCTACGGACCGGAAGACGGGATCGACGGATTGAGCCGGGCCGAGGAGATGGTGGCGGAAACCAGGGCAGCGATCGGCGACGATGTCGAGTTGATGCTGGACTGCTGGATGGCGCTGGATGTGGAATACGCCGTGCGGCTCGGTGAATCGCTGAGGCCCTGTCGGTTGAAATGGCTCGAAGACTACCTGATGCCGCAGGATTTACGCGGTTTCGCGGCGGTCCGCCGGAGGCTGCCCGGCCAGGGGCTGGCCACCGGAGAACACTGGTACCTGACCGAACCGTTCCTGTATGCCGCGGAGCACCGGTTGGTGGACTTCTTCCAACCGGACGTCAAGTGGTGCGGCGGGCTATCCGCCGCGGTCCGCATCTGTCATATCGCCGAGGCCGCGGGCCTGACGGTTGCTCCGCACGGCGCCATGAACGATCCCTACGGCCAGCACCTGGTCTTCGCCATGCCTGCGGCCCGTTGGGGAGAACGTTCCAGCGGGGTCTCTCCGCCCGGGGTGCCTCTGTCGGATATGGTTGAATTGCCGGGGACGGCCGTGATCGAAGACGGCTGCCTGGTCCCGAGCGACGCCCCGGGATTCGGGATCGAAGCGGACCGGACCTGGCTGGACCGCGTGGCTGTTTAAGCCCTAATCCCCGGTCTTGTGGTCTTCGGATTCCGGCGAGAGATGGATCGTCCGGGTGGGGAAGGCCATCTCGAGTCCGAGTGATTCGACGACCTCCATGATCTTCAGGTTGACGTCCTCCCTGATCCGCAGGTAGTCGGCCCACACGGTCGTCGCGGTAAAGTAGTAGACCATGATGTCGAGCGAGTGCTCGGAAATCTCGTTGAACCGCACGAGCATGGTCGATTCCTGGCTGACCTCGGGATGGCTGCGCAGCAGTTTCTCTATCCTTGAAACCGCCTCTCTCATCGCGTCGGACGGCGTATCGTAGGTGAGTCCCACCGTGATCCATACCCGGCGGTATGGACGGGATGAGATATTGTCGATCACGAATTCCGCCAGCCGGTTGTTGGGGATGGCGACGAGGGTCTGTTCGAAGGTCCGGATCCGGGTGCTGCGGAATCCTATGCTTTCCACCACGCCTTCGATCTCCCGGTCCGGCGAAACGATCCAGTCTCCCGCCACAAAGGGCCGGTCGACCAGCAGCATGATGGACCCGAAGACGTCGGCCAGGGTCTTCTGTGCGGCGAGGGCCACGGCCAGTCCGCCGATCCCCAGGCCGGCCAGCAGTCCGGACACCGAGTAGCCTAGGTTCTGCAGGACCATGAGGGCGGCGAGGATCCATACCATGATCTGCAACGCCCGTTCGACGAGGGGCACGAGGTGGTCGTCCAGGGCCGTATCCGTCTTGTGCGCCCACGCCTTGAGCATCGACGTAAAGACGTTGACGCATCGGAAGATCATCCAGGCCGTCAGGAGGGAAAAGGGCACCCAGAACCCGGCCTGCAACACCCCCATGACCATCTCGGGCGGACGCAGCGTATAGATGGCGAGATAGAGACCCAGCACGACGATCACCCATTCGAGGGGTTTCTCGACCGCCATGATCAGCATGTCGTCCAATTGGGTCGTGGTAACGCGGGCCAGCCGTTTGGCGACGCGGGTCATCAGGTGCTTGAACATCCATTTTACGACAAAGGTCCCCAGGAGAATCGCGAAGGCGATGCCGAGTTCCTGGCCCGTCCACTGCCACGACTGTTCAAGGAGGTTGATGAGGGTATCCATAGTCCGTTCCTTCCCGCCAGGGCCGGTACTTCCGGCATTTTTTTGTCGCATCGCCGGCGCCGATGCGTATATTTCAAGGGCTGTATCTTAACGTATGGCCCGTGGACTGTCAAGTTGAGGTCCCCTGGCAGGAATGCCGAGTACGGGGTTCATCAAGAAGGAGGAAGGGTGTGTCGACGCGCGCCATAATCCTGTTTTTAACGGCCGTATTCATCGGTATGACCGCCGTGCTCTGCGACGGCTCCGGGATTCCGGAACCGTCCAGATACACGGGAGATCTTCCGGAGCTTCAATCGCGCGGCGTCGTCCGCGTCATCGTCCGTCCGGACGTTGTCGCCCATTTGCCGCGCAACGCGGAACCGGTCGAACTCGACCATGATATCGCACGGGGCATCGCCGAATCGCTGAAGCTGGATCTTCGGCTCGTCACCGTCGAGGACCACCGGTCCATGGTCGATAAGCTCCTGCTGGGCGAAGGCGACCTCGTCGCCGCGAATCTCACGGATACACCGGAACGGATGGCGAAAACGGCCTTTTCCGTGCCCTATCACTTTGTCGATGAATACCTGATCGTCCCCGCCGGCGAAAGTGTCCCGGACCGTCTTGAAGATCTGAACGGCATGGAGGTCAGCGTTCGAGCGTCCAGTGCGTACTACCAGACGCTGCTGGTGTTGCAGAAGCAGGTGCCCGGTCTGCGAATAAACACCGTACCCGAGACCATGCTGACGGAAAGTATCATCGACGGGGTCGCCCGCGGCGAGTATGAGGCGACGGTCAGCGACAACAACCTGTGGTACGCCGTGGCAAGCGCGTACGACGAGTTGGTCGCGCCGCTTGCGCTGTCGGAAAACCGCGAGGTCGTCCTGCTGATGCGGCCCGGCGACGAGGAACTGAAGAACAGCGTCGACGAGATCCTGCTTGCCCGGCAGATATCGCCCACCCGCGAGCGCGTTTACACCGATGACCTTGACGGATTGAAGGAACGCGGCCGGCTGCGTATGATCACGCGAAACAACGCGCTTACCTACTTCATTCACCGCGGCATGCAGGTCGGCTACGAATACGAACTCCTGAAAGAATTCGCCAGGCGGAACGACCTGCGGCTGGAAATCGTCATACCGGACGACCACGCCAAACTGCTCGACTACTTGAACGAGGGCAAAGGAGACGTCGTCGCCGCGGCCATGACGATCAATGAAGAACGGGCAGCCGAGGCCGCGTTCACGACGCCCTACAACGAAGTGGACGAGGTGGTAGTCGTCCGCTCCGATGAAGAAGGCATTTCCGGTTTCAGGGATCTCGCCGGACGAACGGTGCATGTCCGCGGCAGTTCATCGTTTCTCGCACCGCTCCGCGCCGCCGCCGATTCCGTGGAAAGCCTGGTGATCGTCGAGCTGCCGGGTGACGTCGAGACGGAGGAAATCATGTTCGGTGTCGAGGACGGCACCTACGACGTAACCCTGGCGGACTCGAATCTGCTGGAAGTGGAACAGGCGTACGGGCACGACCTGAAGGCCGCGTTCAGCATCGGACCCGCGTCCCTGGGATGGGCCGTGCGCAAGGATAATCCGGCGCTCATCGCCGCGCTCGACCAGTACATCAGCCAGGAGAAACGGGGACTGTACTTCAACCTGATGCGCCAGAAGTACTTCGAGAGCATCCGTACCATAGCCAAGGCCAAGGACTCCCTGCGGGTTGACCTGAGCGGACAGCTGTCGCCATTCGACGACCACGTGAAGAAGTATGCCGGCTATTATGGCCAGGACTGGCGCCTGGTCACCGCGCAGATGTACCAGGAATCCAGGTTCGATCCGGGCGCGGTGAGCTGGGTCGGCGCCCAGGGACTCATGCAGGTGATGCCGGCCACGGGAGAGCAGATGGGATTCACCGAGCTGCATGACCCGGAAGAAGGCATCCATGCCGGCGTCAAGTACATGGACCATCTCCTGGGCCGGTTCGACCCGAAGCTGCCGATGGCGACGCGGGTGCACTTCGCGCTCGCGTCCTACAATGCCGGATACGGCCATCTCCTCGACGCCCGTCGCCTGGCCAGGCAGAAGGGATGGGACGCCAACCGGTGGTTCGGACACGTCGAAGAAGCCATGCTGCTTCTTTCCATGCCCGAGTATTACAGTCGGGCGCGGTACGGTTTCTGCCGGGGTAGACAGCCGGTACACTATGTCGAGAACATCCAGCAGTACTACGACGCCTACCTGGCAGTGCTCACCTCGGCCGACCCGGTTCGGACCGACGAATCAGCCCGCCCGGAACCGCTCTCGCTCGACCGACCGGTCCGACTGGTCCAGTCTGACAACACGACCGAACTCGCCATACCGAAATAGCCCAGAGTCGGAGCTTTCCATGTATTCCGACGACCGAGACCCGACCCGCCAGGAACCCTGGCAGCATCTCCAGGCGCTCATCCAGGCCGAATCGCGGCACGTGCTGCCTTCCTATATCGGGTCGCTTACGGCCACCGAACTGGCGCGGGCCGTCTCGCGTCTGACCCAGGAAGAACACACCCGGTTGCTCGGTCTCCTCCCGCCCCGGAACGCAGCGGAGTTGATCGACCGGATTGAGGACGTGCAGGCGGTCGACCTGATCGAGGATCTTCCGCCTTCCGAAGCCGCGGCGATCGTGGACGAGATGTACAGCGACGCCCAGGCCGATCTGCTCGGAGGTCTCAAGGACGAGGAAGCGGAAGCCATTCTCGAGGCGATGCCGGACGAAAGGGCCGAGGATGTCCGGGAACTGCTGCAGTACCCGGACGAAACGGCCGGCGGGATCATGCTGACCGAGTTCGTTTCCTATCCCGTTGATTTCTCCGTGCAGGATGTGATAGAAGACCTGCGGAACCGGCACGACGAATACGCCGGTTACGACGTGCAGTACCTTTACGTATCGGAAGGGGCGAAGTTGTCGGGCGTGCTGCGGCTGCGCGACGTGCTGATGGCCCTTCCCGGACAGCGACTCACCGAAATCATGGTGGAAGATCCCGTGCGCGTCAATGTGCTTACGCCGCTTGAGCAGATGCGTGACCTCTTCGAGACCTACAGCTACCTCGGGCTGCCGGTCACCAGGAAAAACGGCGAGTTGGTCGGCGTGGTGCGCGCCGCGGACGTGCAGGAAAAACTGACGGAACAGACCGAAAGCGAGTTCCTCAAGACAAGCGGCATCATAGGCGGCGAGGAACTGCGCAGCATGCCTGTCCTAACGAGGTCCTCGCGACGGTTGTCCTGGCTCAGCGTCAACGTCGTCCTGAACATCCTGGCCGCGAGCGTCATCATCCTGTACCAGGACACATTGGAGAAGGCGATCATCCTGGCGGTCTTTCTTCCCATTATTTCGGACATGAGCGGGTGCTCGGGCAATCAGGCGGTCGCGGTGAGCATCCGGGAACTGGCCCTGGGGCTCGTACGGCCCGGGGAGATCCTGCGCGTCCTCGTCAAGGAGGCCTCCGTCGGCCTCATGAACGGCGTGGTCCTCGGCGCGTTGCTCGCCGGCGCCTCTCTGTTGTGGCAGGGGAATCCCTACCTGGGCCTCGTCGTCGGAACCGCCCTGGCAGCCAACACGCTGCTCGCGGCGTGCCTGGGAGGGTGCATTCCCCTGGCGCTTCGGGCGATGAAGGCCGATCCCGCGCTGGCGTCCGGCCCCATGCTCACGACGGTAACGGACATGTGCGGCTTCTTTCTCCTGCTGAGCCTGGCGCAGTTCGTGTTGCCGAAACTGGCCTGAAACGGGCATTTTGCTATAGATCGGATTCCGGCCTGGCAAACCGGCAGATATACGATCGTTTTTGATCCGGTTCGAGGATTTAAACCGTGCATCCAGGTATTTCCCGCGTCATAGGCAACCTGCGCAAAGCGGGCCGGTTCATCGGCAGCGAGATCTGGCACATCAACACCCGGGGGCTGTCCAGGCTGCATGCGCTCCTCGTGCGCGTTGCCAAGTCCATGATCTTCCTGTATCACCAGTTCTGGGAGGACCGTTTGCTGACCCGCGCCTCGGCCCTGACCTTCTCGAGCCTGCTGGCCCTGGTGCCGCTACTCGCCATCGTATTCACCGTGTACCAGGGCCTGGGACTCTACGTGGACTTCGAACCTACCCTGAGAGAATGGTTGCGTCCCCTGGGCAGCGACGGCGACATCGTGGCCACGCAGATCATGGATTTCCTGGCCAATGCCCAGACCGGCACGCTGGGATACATCGGGTTGGTGGTGCTTCTGTTTGCCGTGCTGGGCATCCTGGCGAATATCGAGGAATCCTACAACGACATCTGGCACGTGCGGCGCATGCGAAGCTGGAAACAGCGCCTGGTGAGCTACCTGGCGCTGCTGCTCATCGGACCGCTGATCATTATGGGCGTCGTGACTTTCATAGGATCGTCGAACAGCATTGCCTTACTGGCCAACTTCGAAAGGATCGCGGGCTTCTCGCCCCTGTCCGTCCTGCTGATCGGACTCTTCTTTTCCCTCATCATCTGGTCGGTGCCGAATACCCGGGTTTCCATACGGGCCGCCCTGGTCGGCGGTATGATATCGGGATGCGGCTGGATTCTGCTTAACCGGTTATTCGCCCAGCTGATTGCGGACACGACGCAGGCGGGTGCGCGGGAGATCCTGTTCGCGGGTTTCGCCGCCCTGCCGATCTTTCTGATCTGGCTCTATCTCGGCTGGGTGATCCTGCTGCTCGGTGCGATCCTGGCCTATTCCATCCAGAACGTGGGTATCATGGAGTGGCGGCAATCGGAGCGGGTCCACGGGACGGCGCTGCGAAGCTACATCAACGTCCTCGCCTTCCTCTACATCATCCGCAATTTCGTGAAAGAAAACAAGCCGACCAGGCTGGACCGGCTTTCCGGACAGACCGGGGCGCCGGAGAACGTACTGGACGAGATGCTATCGGCCTACGTGGATTCAGGACTGCTTTCGCGCAAATCGGGGTACCACATCACTTACATGCCGGCTACCTCGCCGGAGGACATACCCCTGCGTTCCCTCCTGAACGTACTGTACCATCCCGGACCGCTGCCCGATCGCTTCCAGAGCGTGGATCCGCTGAACGCACTGGCCCGGGACCTGCTTCAGTACTACCGGACGTCCTACCGCTATCCCCTCGACCAGTCCCTCACGGACACGGTGCGCTCACTCACGCCGCCGCGGAAGACACCCGGCGAGAACGCCGAGGGCGGGCCCTAGGTATCTGGATCTCCCCAGGCACCTGGTTCTTCAGTAGGAAATCCCGGACCGGCGCAATCCGTCCAGGCTGCATCCCTGTGGCAGGTCGTGGCCCTTGACCGTGCGGAAAAAATCCTCCATCCCGAGCAGGAAGGGCTCGATGTATTCCCGCGAACCGGCCTTTCCCATGTGTCCCACACGAAGCGTATCGCGGGTGAACTCGCCCATGGCCTGAGCCGCCAGGAATCCGTGGTCGCGGAGCAGGTAGGTGCGAAGTTCCGCGGCTTCGGATACGTCCGGATGGACCCGGAAGGTGGTCACCGTAAAGGACGCAGCGGCATCGGCCACGATGGGCGCGCACCCCACCGCGCGCAAGCCGGCGCGAACCACGGACTGGGCCCATGCGTACCGGGCCCAGTGGCCTTCCAGCGTTTCCCGGTGCAGGATCCTCTTGAGGCTGGCGTGCAGGGAGACGATCAGACTGCTGGCCTGCGTCGTGGGATAGGGATGCTCGCCCGAGGATTCGGATGCCCGCTTCCAGACGGCGAGGTCGTAGTACCAGCCCCGATGCGCGCTGTCCCTGGCGCGTATGATGCCCCACGCCCTGTCGCTGATCGCCAGGATGCCCAGTCCGGGCGCGGTCTCCAGGGCTTTGTTGGAGGAAGTCACGGCCATGTCGATGCCCAGTTCGTCCACGGGGATGTCATAGCCGCCCAGGGCCGACACGCCGTCCACAAAAAAGGGCAGGTCGAATTCGCGGGCCAGGCCGGCGTAAGCCTCCAGCGGATTCCTAACTCCCGTGCCGGTATCATTGGCGACCACGACCAGACCGGCGGCCCGGGGGTGACGTTCGAGGGCGGTGCGCGTTTTGTCCGGATCGCCGGGTTCGCCCCAGGGATCGTCCACGGCGACTACCTCGCTTCGGAAGGCCTTCAGTATTTCGACGAGACGATTTGCGAAAGGTCCATTGGTCACCACCACGACCTGTTCCCCGGGCTGAAATAGGCTGCTGAGCCCGGCGTCGAGCGCGCCCGAACCGGGGGCCGTCATGATGATCACGTCGTTGCGGGTCTGGAAAATGGTCCGGAGCATCGATACGGTTTCTTCGTAGATGGGACCGAAGTCTTCACCGTAATGGGGCAACACCTGCTCGCTGAGCGCCTCCAGGGTCTCCGCCCAGATATCGATGGGACCGGGCAGCAACAATTTGGGACGGGTCATGGGGCCGCTCAGTCCAGTTTCACGTCGGGATACTTGGCGATGATTTCGTTGATCGCGCTGATGAACCGGTCAATGTCGTCGTAGGAATCGTAGAAGTGGGTGGACACCCTGAAAAACGAAAGGCCGTTCGCGCCGATGGCGGTGACTTCGATCTTGTAGTCGCTCCAGAGATACTGGCATACCTTCGACAAGTCGATGCCTTCAATGGAGAAACTGGAGATGAACCCGGACATGGATTCATCCATCGGGATCGTCAGGCGGGCCCCCCGTATCCGCTCGACCGCCTGGGCCTTCAGGTAACGCGCCAGGCCGAGGCAATAGGGACGGATCCTGCTCTCCCAGCCGATTTCCTCCTGGTAGTCGATGGCGTCACCCAGGCCGGCATGGTGGGTCAGGTCCCGGGTCCCGTTCACGTCGTAGCGGCTGGCCGAATCGGTTTCGCGCATGTTATGGCCGATGATCACTGGACGGATCTCGTTCTGGTACTTCTTATCCATGTAGAGGAACCCCACGCCCTTCGGCGCCAGCAGCCACTTGTGTGAGCTGCTGGCGTAGAAGTCGCATCCGACTTCGGAAAGGTCCAGGGGGACCATCCCCACGGCGTGGGCGCCGTCCACCATGGCCACGGCCCCGTGGGCGTGGGCCAGGCGCGTAAGTTCCGTGATGGGCGCGACCAGTCCTGTCGTGAAATACACGTGGCTGAAGATCA
Source organism: bacterium (assembly GCA_965207085.1). Classification (GTDB taxonomy): domain Bacteria; phylum JAAXHH01; class JAAXHH01; order JAAXHH01; family JAAXHH01; genus JAAXHH01. The sequence continues at coordinate 3,330,082 of CBDBLQ010000002.1, forward strand.
CGACACGGGTGTTCTCCGTGAGACCCGCCGCGTAGGCGTCCACGATGTCCCGCGGCGAAGACGGCGGAACGGGCAGCGAAATGTAGTTCAGGTTCAGTCCGTCCCGCTCGGCCAGCCACGTCCACAGGGCGCGGACGGCGGGATATTCCTGGTCGCTGAGCAGCACGTCGCTGCCCCGTTCCCAGATCAGGCCCTGGCCGGGTATGTTCATGCCCATCGTCGTGTTCAGCACGAGGGCGATCCGGTCCGGGGTCGTCCCTACGAATCGGGCCAGCTTCTCCCTGGATGCCTCCACCAGGGGCCTCAGCAGGTCTCCGTGCCGGCGGTTGAGCGGATCCGCCTCGAATTCCCGCATCAGGTCGATGATGCGTTCGATGACCGGCCTGGCGGAGGGACCTACCGTTCCGCCCTGCAGGTAGGTCACGTCGTCCATCAGGTAGAACTGTTTCCGGATATCCGACCAGTAGGCCGCTTCTTCGGCGGATATGGGATGCCTGGATGGGGTGGTCATGGGTAGTCCTGGATAGCGTGAATGGACGGGTTGCCGACCGATAAAAGACAACCCGTCTATTCTAAAGATGCCCCCCCTGTGGTGTCAAGACGATACGATCCATTCCACCCGTCCACGGGAAACGGTAAAAACACCCCCGGCGGCGCGAAGCCAATCGTCTTCTCCCCCACAGAAAAGCCTTGTCAATGCAGGGTTACCACCTAACTTGTCCAGATTGGTCATCCACCAGGAATATCAGCGTGCCGGGTTGTTGACGTAGGTTCGTTTCTGTCCGGATTTGAATAGGAGAATGCGGCCGATGCGAGGAAACAGGGTATTGGAAAAACTGCGGGGCGGCGAAGTCGCCCACGTGGTCGGCGGCCATAGCCATACGGCGAATTCCATCGATTTCATGGGGCAGTTCGGTTTCGACGGCTTCTGGATCGAGGGCGAGCACGGGGACATCACCTTTGACCGGATCGGAGACGTATCCCGCGCTTGCGACCTGTGGAACATGGCGTCGGTGATGAGGGTGCACGCCAACGAGACCGGGTTGATCGGCCGTACGCTGGACTGTGGCGTCAGCGGGCTGGTCGTCCCCCACGTGAGCAGCGCCGAGGCGGCGGAACGCGTGGTACGCGCCTGCCGGTTCGCCCCGGCCGGCATGCGGGGCATGTACTTCAACCGACGAGGTTACGGCACCGAGAACGCCGAGTTCATCGCGAAGGTGAACGATGAGATCCTCGTCATCGTCCTCATCGAGGAAATCGAGGCCGTAGAGAATCTGGACGAGATCCTCGCCGTGGATCACATCGATGTGTTCTTCGTCGCCCCGGGCGACCTGGCCCAGACCATGGGCTATCCCGGAGAAATGTACCGTCCGGAGGTGAAGAAGGTGGTATCCGATACCCTGGCGCGTATCGTCGCGGCCGGCCGGAACGCGGGGTCGCTCGTAGGAGACGAGACGTTCGAAACACACGCCGAGATCGGCGTCCGGTTCTTCTTCACCGTGTATGACCACTGGCTCCGGACCGGCGCCAAAGCCTACTGGGACCGGGTCGCGGCATCGAGGAAATAGGCCGGCCGTGCATTCACCCGATTTGCTGGCACCCGACCTGCCGTCACCCGATCCGCTGTCCCACGCCTTCGACTTTCGCCCGCTCATAAATAACCGCGGCCACGGCCACATCCTCCACGGCCAGGCCCTGGGATTCGAAGAGCGTGATATCCTCGGGATCAATGCGTCCGGGCACGTGGCCGGCGACCATGTCGGCCAGTTCGTGTACGCGGTCCCAGTGGAGGATCCCCTTCTCCACCGGCTCGAGCAGGTCTCCGCACTCCACCTTCGCCTGCTCCCTGGAATCAACGGCCACCACCCTGGCCCGCCTCACCGTCTCCGCATCGATCTCGCTGCGTACGAGCGCGTTGGATCCGGCGGCGTTCACGTGGGCACCGGGCGCCAGCCACGCGCCTTCCAGCACGGGTCGCGCCGATGTGGTGATCGTGATCACCACATCGGCTTTCTCCGCGCATGCACGGGCCGTATCGACCGGCTGGACCGGCACCCCGAGGGCCTCGCTCATCTCGCGGCAATAAGTCTCCCGTCGCGCCCGGTCCCGTCCGTAGGCCTTTACGGAGGTCACCGCGCATACGGCGCAGACCGCCGCAAGCTGGCTTCGGGCCTGCCATCCCGTACCAATGACGCCCACGGTTTCCGCGTCTTCCCGGGCCATGTACTTCGTCGCCACACCGCTCGCCGCACCTGTTCTCATCTGCCCGAGGCGGTCGGCCTCGATCGCGGCCAGCAATTCGCCCGTGTCCGTCTGGAAGAGCAACACGACGAAATTCGCGCCGTGCCGCGTGGTCGTATAGGCTTTCAACCCGGTGAGATTCAACGCCGGCATTCCCCCGGACATGACGTGTAGCGTATGGCCCGGCAGCCGGACCCTGGATCGGGGGATGTTCACCGCCTTCCCCGTTCCGAGCCCGCTGAAGGCCTGTTCGAGCGCGCGCAACGCGTCGTCCATGGACAGTAAGCGGCTTACCTGGTCTTCGTTGATGAACAGCATGTTATGCGCTCCGTTCGGTCGAGTGTGAGCCGGCGCCCGGACGCCAGCGCCCGGACGCCATGATATCCGGTATGTCGATGCGGTGTCAAGATCAATGTCCCGGCGTCGGTTCCCGGATCGCGTACCCCGGCGGGTCGCGTACCCTGGCGGTACGCGTGCCCTGGCAGAACCCGTCCGCCTTGACAGCCACCGGTCGCATGGTATCTTCTGTTGCGTCATGCCACTGACCCTCCAAGCAGTACGAGACCGGTTTCCCGCACTCCAATACCGAGATTTCAAGCTGCTGTGGTCCGGCCAGGTCGTTTCCCTCACCGGATCACGCATGCAGCAGACCGCCGTGCTGTGGCACATGTATCTGTTGACCGAATCCGCGTATGCTCTTGGCGCAATGGCGGTTATACGACTCATACCTATCCTGGTCCTTTCCCCGCTGGCCGGTGTCATCGCGGACACCCACGACCGCCGGCGCGTACTGCTCATCGCCCAATGCGGCCTCGCCCTGATCAGTACCACGCTGGCATGGATCACGTGGTCGAGGCAGGATTCCGCCACGGCACTTTACGTAATCACCGCCATAAGCGCAGGGATCGGTTGTTTCAGCAGTCCGGCCAAGAACGCCATGGTACCCAACCTCGTGACTCGGCGGCATCTCGCCAACGCCATGAGCATCAATATCACCGCGTCCCACGTGGCTTCGGTGACCGGTCCGGGCGTGGCCGGCCTGATCCTGGCCACGGGCTCCATCGCGACGGTCTACTGGATCAACACCGTTTCCTTCGCCTTCATGATCGTGCCGATCCTGATGATGCGCACCGTCCACCGGAGCATCGGGAGCGTGACGCGGGTCAGCTTCGCCGCGGCCCTCGACGGACTCCGGTTCATCAAGCGTTCGCCCATCATCCGTTCGGCTATGGTGCTGGATTTCACCGCCACCTTCTTCGCTTCCGCTACCTCGCTGCTGCCCATCTTCGCCACGGATGTGCTGGGCGTGGGGGAACGGGGTTACGGCCTGCTCTCGGCGGCCCCGGCGATCGGCGCCGTGCTGACCGGCGCGCTCATGTCCACCTTCCCCGTGATCTCCGGCCAGGGCCGGCTGCTGTTCAAGGCGGTGGGGTGCTATGCGCTGGCCACCGTGGTCTTCGGCATTTCATCCAGCTTTTGGCTCACCTTCGCGGCGCTGCTGCTGACAGGCGCCTTCGACACGATCAGCATGGTGCTGCGCCATACCATCATGCAGCTTTCGACCCCGGACGAACTGCGCGGCCGCATGACCTCGGTAAACATGATGTTCGTCATGGGAGGACCCCGGCTCGGCGAGGCCGAAGCCGGACTGGTGGCGGGACTCGCCGGTGCGCCGTTCTCCGTCGTCACGGGTGGGATCGGCTGTCTTGCGGCCGTCGCCGTCATCGCCTGGCGGTCGCCTGTGCTGAGACGGTACGACGGCCAGCGCTAGCCCGGAACCAGGAGGACGTTACATGATCTACGATGTGCATTCCCATGCCTGGAGGTATCCCGATCACTTCAATGACACCTTCCGGGAACAGGCCATTCGCATGCGGGGTTACGAACTGGACCTGACGCCGTCTTACGAAGGGTATCTGTCCTTGGCCCGTACCGCCGGAGCACCCGTAAAGACCGTGGTCTTCGGCGGAAAGGCGCGGCTGTCGGGGTTGTGGACGCCCGACCGCTACGTGGCGGAATACTGCGCGGCGTACCCCGATCAGACGATTCCCTTCATGTCGCTGGACCCCACCCAGGACGGCTGGAGAGAGGAAATGGTCGAAGGCCGGGAGCACCTGGGCATGCGGGGCATCAAGCTGCTGCCCATGTACGCCGGGTTCTATCCCCAGGCCCCCGAACTCGACGACCTGTGGCGCTACGCCGCCCGGAACGGACTGCCCGTCCTGCTGCACACCGGTACCACGTTCGTGGACCAGGCGCCGCTGGACTGCACCCTGCCCCGGCACCTGGACGTCGTCGCCATCAAATACCCCGAATGTAAGATCATCATGGCCCACCTCGGCCATCCCTACGAAGGGGAAACCGTGGCGGTCATCCGCAAGCATCCCAACGTGTACGCCGATATCTCGGGGCTGCATTACCGTCCCTTTCAGTTCTATCACAGTCTCATGCTCGTCCAGGAATACGGGGTATGGAACAAGCTGCTCTTCGGCACCGACTACCCGGTCACGACGGTGGACGACACGCTCCGCGACCTGGGCGGCCTGAACGCCATGCTCGAGGGCACGAGCCTGCCCCGCCTGGACGAAACGGAAATGGAAGGGATGATTCACCGGGACGCGGGGAAGATACTGGGCATAGGCTGATCAGTCCTCGCCGGTCAGCCACCGCCAGAACCGAAAGGGCTCCGGTTGGTTCTTCGTGGGATCCTTCAATATGTCTTCCGTGATGTAAAGCTCGGTCTGCAGATTTGACATGAGCTCGCCCCGCCAGGCCCGGTAACCCCACTTGTTGGGCTCAAGGGCATCTCCCCGGATGAAGGGCTTCCACATCTGGTTAATCCGGATGTACCAGAGGAAGATACCCCCGGCTTCATCGACGAGGATTCGCTCGGCGTCCCTGTACATGGCCATGCGCTGATCGGGATCGCCCACCAGTTCATTGGCCTGCCGCACGAGGCCTTCGAAACGATCGTCGTGCCAGGCGTGGCGCCCGTTGGAAAGCCAGATGGTCAACAGGTTGCCCGCGTCGATGAAGTCGTACTGGTAGGGGACCATGCCGAGGGTCAGTTCCCGTGCGCTCATGGCGTCCAGGTAGACCTTGCGTTCCACATTGCGGACACCCACGTCCAGGCCAAGGTGCTGATTCAGCATGGCCTGCACCGCCTCCGCGGCGGTCCGGATGTTGGCGGCTTCCCCGCGCAGCCAGATGTTCACCTCTGGAAAACCACGGCCGTCGGGGTAACCGGCCTCGGCAAGATAGTGCCGTGCCAGCTCGGGTTCGAACCGCTGCAGCGGGGCCAGTTCCTCCGCGCTGGAACCCGGGAAGCCGGGCGGCAGCATGGAGGAAGCTGGTATGCCTACGTCACGCATGGCCGATTTCATGATGGCGTCGACATCGATGGCATGGGCGAAGGCCTTGCGCACGCGGACGTCGTCGAAGGGCGGATTATAAGTGTCCAGCATCAGGTAATACGTGGCGAAATCCGTGTAGGCATTGAGTTGTTCGCGCAGGACCGGATCCGCCTTGATCCGGTTGATCTCGGCCTGGTTGGTCAGGGGGACGTAGTCCACCTCGCCGGCCTCGTACGCCGAGAGAAACTGGGGCGGCACGGCGAGGTTGTACAGCCGGGCCACGACGCGTTCCAGCATGGGCTTGATGGGACCCCGGTAGTTGTGGTTGATGCCCAGCACGATGCGGTCGCCCTTGATCCACTCGACCAGTCGGTACGGACCGCTGCCGAAATGCGTTTCGGGACGCGTCGCCCATTCGGGGCCGTACTTGTCGAACAGGTGGGTCGGGGATACCCAGCTCTTGGCAAGGAGAAGCGGAAGATAAGGCGTGGGCCGTTCTGTTGTGAATGCCACGGTGTGCTCGTCAAGCGCCTTGACGCCCAGGGAATCGAGGGGCTGGCGTCCACCCACGACGTCGGTCCAGTTCTTGATCGAGCGGAAGTACCATTCGAAGTCGAAGCCCGTTGCGGGATTTGCCCAGCGGCGGAAGGTGGCCTCGTAGTCCCGGGCTGTCAGGGGATGGCCGTCCGCGAAGATCATCCCCTCCCGTATCCGGTAGGTCCAGGTCAGCCCGTCTTCTGACAGTTCCCAAGAAGTAGCGCCGGCCGGAAGCAGATTGAAGTCTCGATCCACGCGAGCGAGCGGCTCGGCCACCAGACCCACGCCCCAGGCCTGCTTATAGGTGGAGGTACCGCGGTCGAGGTAACGGTTGTCGGGAGAAAACTGGGTGAGAACCTGCAGTTCCGGCGGCGCCGCGTCCGGAGGCAGTGTCACACCGAAGGAGTTGACATGCCTTGTCGTCCCACCGGATTCCTTCTGGCCGTCGACCGGCAGCGCGAGGACGGTAAGTGTGATGAGGACGACGGACGCGCCGGCCAGAGCCATGGGTACTACAGGACGCGATCGCGCTGATCGTTGCAGTCTGGCCGCAGTTTGATCGATTCGGAACAACTGGCGTGTCCCTTGGACGACGGGTTGGATTTCGTGATGGAGTCGCTGGTGCATCTTACGGTAACGGCGTGGGGCTGTCAACGGTTTCGTCCCGGTACGGCCGACATAAAACGGGTGACACGAAGCACCTGAACAATTACCCTATACGGGATCCGAAAAGATGTAACCGCCTCCCGCTTCGGAGGAAAGCGAAGCCTGAACGGCGGACTCCACAGAAAGGAAAACAGCATGCCGATCGCCAAGAGACAACTGGGCACCACGGACGCCTTCGTGACCGAGCTGGGTTTCGGTTCCGCACCGCTGGGAGACTTGTTCCAGCCCGTCACAGACGCAAAGTCGCGCGCCACGCTCCGTGCGGCCTGGAGGGCCGGTATCCGGTACTACGACACGTCGCCCTGGTACGGTTACGGCAAGAGCGAATTGAGGCTGGGTGAACTGCTCCGCCAGAAAAGCCACGGCTCCTACGTGGTGTCCACCAAGGTCGGCCGAGTTTTCAAGGCGACGCGGGACCTTCAGCACTTCGATCAGGGTTTCTGGTGCGGCGGGCTGCCCTTCGACCATGTCTACGACTACAGCTACGACGGGATCATGCGGTCCTACGAGGACAGCCTGATCCGCTTCGGCGTCCACCGTATCGACCTGTTGCTGATCCACGACCTCGACCCCTTCTACCACAACGAGGCGCAGATCCAGGCCTACCTGCACCAGCTGTTCACCAGCGGCTGGCGCGCACTGGCGGAGCTCAAAGCTTCGGGCGACATCAAGGGCGTGGGCGCCGGCCTGAACAAGACCGGGATGATGCTGCGCTTCCTGGACCTGATGCCCCTGGATTTCTTTATCGTGGCCATGCCGTACACGCTGCTGGACCAGGACGCGCTGGACCTGGAACTGCCCCGGTGCGTGGAGGACGGCATCGGCATCGTGATCGGCGCCGTCTTCGCCTCGGGCATCCTGGTCACGGGACCCACGGAGCATTCGACCTACGGTTACTATCCCGCGACGCCTGAAATCATGGAGAAAACCCGTCGCATACAGGCCGTTTGCGAGCGGCACGCCGTGCCCCTGGCCGCGGCCGCCCTCCAATTCCCGTTGTCCCACCCGGCGGTCGCGTCCGTCATTCCCGGCGCGGTCAGGCCCGAGTACGTCGAATCGAACCTGGCCAACTATCAGCATCTCATACCTGCCGACCTCTGGGCAGAGCTCAAATCGGACGGGCTGATACGCGACGACGCTCCGGTCCCGGGTTAGGCGCCCATGGAATTCGAACTCTGGCAGCTGTTCCTGCTCGCCGGCGTGGGCGTCCTTTCGGGATTCCTGAACGTCATGGCGGGCGGCGGCTCGCTCTTGGCCCTCCCCGTGCTCATCTTCCTGGGCCTGCCCGGAAACGTGGCCAACGGCACCAACCGCGTGGCCATCGTCGCCCAGAACGCATCGGCCGTCACCAGCTTCTTCAAGCAAGGGTATGCGGAGCTGCGCACCATGCTGACCCTCGCGCTCTGCGCCGTGCCGGGGGCGGCGCTGGGGGCGTACCTGGGGACCCAGGTCAGCGGCGAGCTGTTCAACAGGATCCTCGGCGGCCTGATGATCCTGCTGCTGATCCTGATGAGCAGGAAACCGCGTGACGCGGAGACTACCGAAAGGCCGAAGCGACTCTTCCTGGGGCACATCCTGATGGTCGCGGTGGGGTTCTACGGCGGGTTCATCCAGGCCGGGGTCGGGTTCTTTCTCATGGCGGTGCTCTACCGGGTCGTCGGCCTGGATCTCGTCCGCGTGAACGCCTTCAAGGTATTCATCGTCGGCATCTACACCCTGGTCGCGCTGGCCATCTTCGCGGACAAGGGACAGGTGCTCTGGCTACTCGGGGCCGCCCTGGCCGTGGGCACGACGGCCGGCGGATGGATCGGCGCCCATTACACCGTCAAGCGGGGCGAGGGACTGATCCGCGTGATCCTGAACATGGTACTGGTCGTCATGGCGATCCGGCTCCTGCTCTGACCCTATCGCAACGGAGTTCATCGTGACCGGCTCCGCAAGCCCTTCCCGTCCGAACGTCATTCTCTGCATCTGCGACCAGCTGCGCGCATTCGAAGTGGGATGCTATGGAAACGAGGTCGTTCGGACGCCCCACCTGGACCGGCTCGCGACGGAAGGCGTGCGATTCGAAACAGCGGTGAGCAACAACCCCGTCTGCATGCCCGCCCGGTCCTGCCTCCTGTCGGGCCAGTACAGCCGGACCTGCATGGGCGCGCTGGGTAACTTCGCGGAGCGGCATGGGGACGGATCCACGACGATGCCCGAGCATCCGGCAGATGGCCGGCCCCACCTGCCCGCGCCGACGTTGCCCGAGATGTTCAAGACCCTGGGATACGATACGGCGCTGATCGGGAAATGGCACATCCATTCCGCGCCCGGACCGCTGGGATTCGACTACAGCCTGTACCCACGGGTCCACCACCGGCACAGCGGGCAGTCATTCGTGGAAAACGACGGTGAGGAGTTCCAGGTAGAGGGATTCAGCGTCCGCTTCGAATCGGACCAGGTCGGGGGCTACCTGAGAGACCGCGAGAACCAGGAGAATCCCTTTTTCCTATACTACAGCATTTCTCCACCCCACATGCCCCTCATGGACGCGCCAGAATCGTACCTGGATATGTACGACCCCGCCGACATCCCCCTGCGGCCCAACGTCTACCGGTACGGCCGGCTGCCCTGCGACGAGCACTGGTTCAAGGTATACCTGTGGGACTTTCTCTTCTACGAAAAAGACCTGCCGTACACGCGCAGACTGCCCCCCGGATTCGATCTGCGGCGCCTGATCGCCCTGTATTACGGCATGACGACCTGGGTGGACGAAATGGTCGGGCGCCTCATGCACTTCCTCGAGGCGTACCACCTCGCGGAGAACACCATCGTCGTTTTCCTCTCCGATCACGGCGATAATCTCGGAAGCCACCACCTGTTCAACAAGGGCCGCCTGATCGAAGAGTCCATCCGTATCCCGCTGGTCTTTCACTCGCCGGGCCGCCTGAAACCGCGGGTCGACACCACCACGACGGCCCAGCTCATCGACGTCATGCCCACCCTGCTCTCCCTCTGCGGCGGTTCCGTGCCCGCCCACGTCCAGGGGCGCGATCTTGCGTCGGTGGTCTCGGGCGGGACCGGATCGGAGGGAGATGAGGGCGTATTCGTGGAGACTTCCGGGGGACTGGTCGGACTGCGTACGTCGACCCACACCTACGGGATCCGCGTCGATCCAGTAACCGGAAATGTGCTGGATGACCGGGAATGCTTCTTCGATCTACGGACCGATCCCTACCAGTTATCCAACCTGAGAGACGCCCGTCACGAAACGGGGCTGGCGGCCGGTCTCCGGGACCGGGTGCTCGCCTGGCACCACGCAACGCCGTGGATGCACAGCGGCGCATACCTGTAATGCATCTCAGCAGGAACCCCTGATGACCGAGGTAAGCCGGGAAGGAAACAACCGTCTGATCGTGGTGTTGTTCGGCCTCATGTTCGTGGCCGTCGCCGACAACCAGATGATCTCCCCGCTCCTGCCCGACCTGATGGCCGCCTTCGGCATGGGCGCGGGCCGGGCCGGGTTGCTGGTCTCGGTCTACGCCATCGCCGCGGCCGTGGTCTCCTTCGCGATCGGGCCGTTGTCGGACCGGACCGGACGCAGGAAAATGCTCATCGCCGCGCTGATCGTATTCACCGCAGCGACCCTGTTGTGCGGCCTGGCGTGGGACTATGCTTCGCTTGTGGCCTTCCGGGCCCTCACCGGCGCGGCCGCGGGAGCCCTTTCCCTCAACATCACCGCCTGCATAGGGGACCACTTTCCCTACAGGCGGCGGGGCGCCGCCATGGGACTGGTCATGTCCGGTTACTTCGCGGCCATGATCCTGGGCGTGCCGGCCGGGGCCTTTGTCGCGGAGGCCTGGTCCTGGCGGTGGGCCTTCGGCGCTTTTGCCGGGGCCGGGTTGCTGCTGTGGGCGCCGGCGCTGGTCGTCCTGCCCCATCGCGTTCCGGCGGGCGATACGGGCGGTACGGGCAGCACGGACCGTACAGTCAGTGCGACCCACCCGGTTCGCACGGCCGGCACGGCCCCCGAGGTCCAGGATGTTTCCATCTCCCATCTGGCAAGAAGCTACGGTCGATTCCTCACGCGCACCGGACCCCTGGCGGTGATCGCGGCGTCGTTTCTCGTATCGGCTTCCACGGTCGGATTCATTACCTACGTGGGGACGTGGCTGCGGGACGCATACGGACTCTCGACCGACTGGATCGGCCTGATATTCCTCTTCAGCGGACTGGGCGCACTGGTGGGCAGCCCACTGGCCGGATACCTCTCGGACCGTGCGGGTAAAAGGGGCGTCGTGGTGGTGAGCGGACTTGCGATGGCCGGCCTGCTGGCAGCCATACCCTGGATAACCGACCTGCTGCCGGTGGTCTTCGCCGGATTCATCCTCACCGGCATCGCCGGGGCCTTCCGCCACGCACCGCTTCAGGCGCTCGTGACGGCCATGGCATCCGACGAGGAACGTGGCACCCTCATCGCGCTCAAGAACACCGTGGCGGAATTCGGCATCGCCGGGGGTACGGCGCTTTGCGGCGTGCTCTACGTCGCCTTCGGATATCCTTCCGTCGGAGCGGCCTGCGGCGTCATGGCCGCGGCCGCATCCTTCGTCATCCTGGTCTGGGTGCGCGAACCGGGCGGACCGGACGGATCATCCGAGCCCGGCGAACCCAGGCAGACCTGACGGCTCAGGATGCGTCGTAGGCGGTAAGGCGTCTCATCCAGATGTTGCGGAACCGTACGGGATCGCCGTGATCCTGTAGTTGCAGGGGCCCCGAGTCAGCGTGGGGCGTGTCGTAGTTCGCCAGGTCCCTGTGTCCGGTGGGACCGACGGCCCGCTGGCGGTGGTGCACCACGATCCCGTTGTGGATGACCGTCAGGTACGCGCCTTCGACCAGCCTGTCACCGTCCCACGAAGGCGATTCGAAGAAGATATCGTAGCTCTGCCATTCGCCCGGCCCCCGGCTGGCATTGACCAGGGGAGGGTACTGGCCGTAGATGGCGGAGGCGGAGCCGTCGGCATAGGTACGGTTGTCGAAGCTGTCCAGCACCTGGATTTCATAGAGCCCCAGCAGGAACACGCCGCTGTTGCCCCGGCCCTGGCTGTCTCCGACCACTTCCTCGGGCGTGGCCCATTCGAGGTGAAGCTGGCAGTCGCCGAATTGCGCGCGGGTCGAGATGTCTCCCGTGCCGTTGACCTCCATGTATCCGTTTTCCACCTTCCAGGCGGCGTCGACTCCATCCCTTCCGATCCACTGGGCGAGGTCCGATCCGTCGAAAAGCACGACCGCGTCGGAAGGAGGGCTTCCGCAGTCGCCGCCCGGCGTGACCACGCGAGGCTGGGGACGGTCGCCGTCGTGGACGCGCCAATTGGTGCCGGGTATTACGGAGGTATCGCTGTATCCTACGGAATCCGCCATGGATCGACTCCTATATGCAAACTTCGTGAATCATGCGTGCGTAGATGTCCACCGCTTCGTAGAGCTGCGGTATTTCCACGTATTCGCCTACCGTGTGGGCCTGTTCGATACTGCCGGGGCCTAGGACCACCATCTCCAGCTGCTCCCTGAAATGGGGGGCGTCGGTGCCGTAGGGCACGGTCTCCGGCCGCTTGCCGCCGGTGACGTCGGAGGCCAGCTGCACGATGGGGTTCGAAGGATCGGCGTAGAAGGGGCGGGATATGCTGCTTGTAACCTCGAAGCCGTAGCGTTCGGCCCTGGAAACCAGTTCGTCCACCAGTTCCTCGCTGTGATCGTCCGGCATCGTACGGAAGCAGATGTGACAGGTCGACCGCGCCGCGGAGACGTTCTGCTTCGTGTCGTAGTCGGTGATCACCATGTTGAACCCGTTGGAAGGCGGGTTGAACTCCGCGTTCAGGAACCGTTCGTCCTTTTCGATCCGCTCCGCCATTTCGGCCATTTCGGCAAGGAACGGGGCGATCTTGAAATTGGCGGACTCCCCCAGCCCCGTGCTGGTGTGCGCCGCTCTGCCGTGGGCCGTCACCACGATGTGGGCCGCGCCCTTGTGGGCGTACACCGGCGTCAGGCTGGTCGGCTCGGCCACCACACCGTAGGTGGGGCGTACGGTGTTCATAATGCGGGATTCCGCGGCGACCTGGTGCGCGCCGCCGCCGCCCACTTCCTCGTCGGCCGTCGCCACCACGATCAGCGGCTTCTTCAAGCGGTCCGCATCCACCTGTGCGGCGGCGATCATGGTGCATGCCAGGGGGCCCTTCATGTCGCAACTGCCCCGGCCCAGCAACCGGTCGCCTTCGACCACGCCGTGATAGGCGTCCCAGTCCTGCTCCTGTCCCGGCACCGTATCCGTGTGGGACAGGAAGGCCAGGCCGCCTTCGCCTTCGCCCTTGCGTCCGACGAGGCTGACCTTCAGTTCGCCGTTTTCGTCCTCGTAGGTCAGCCGTTCCACTTCGAGTCCGCATGCCTTCATCCGGTCTTCGACCAGGTCGGATATGGCGGCGTTGCTCCACCGGCTGACGGACTTCACATCCACGAATTCCTTCGTCATTTCAACTGGATCCAGTCCCACGGAATCCCCCTCTCGATTTCGTCGTTATCGCACCGTTGCGCGTTGCGCTCAGTCCGTCAGCCAACTCGACAATTCATCACGCAGTTCCGTGTCCGCCCTCAAGGCAAGGGCATCGAAGGCGTTGTCCAGGTGGCCGGTGTGGCGGGCGCCGACGAGGACCGACGTGATATCGGGATGCCCCATGGCCCACGCCATGGCCATGCGCACCATGGGAATTCCCCTGTTATCCGCCAGGGCCCGCAGCCGCTCCACGTTGCGGAAGTTCCGGTCGTTGAAGTAGATGTCCGCGTGTCCGGGAATCACGTCGAAGCGCGAGCCTTTCGGGAAGTCGTTACGGTCCGGCGTGTATTTCCCCGCCAGGAAACCCGCGGCGAGCGGACTGTAGGACGTGATGCCCACTTCCTCCCGCCGGCACAGGGGAAACAGTTCGTCCTGGGCGCCGGGATCGGCCAGGTTGTAGGGCGGCTGGACCACCTCGAACCGGGCATAGCCCTCCCTGGCACTGGTGTCCAGGGCCTCCCGGAGTTGCGCGGCGTTGAAGTTGCTGCAGCCCACGGTCCCGACTCTTCCTGCCGAAACCTCGACGTCCAGCGCGGCCAGGCTTTCGGAAATGGGAACCGTTTCATCGGGAGAATGCAGTTCGTAGATGTCCACGCAGTCCACCTGCAGGCGTTCGAGACTGACCCGGAGCGCCCGGGCGATATTCTCCGGCCGGTTTCCGCTGCTCACCTTGGAGCAGATCACCACGTCGTCCCTGCAGCCTCGCGCTTTCATCCACTTTCCGATAATGATCTCGGAAGAGCCCATGATATCCGAGGTCTCGCGCACATCATCGACTTTCAACACGTCCCGCCGGTAGGTCCGGGCATTGCCGCCTCCATACGCCTCCGCCGTATCGAGCCAGTTAATCCCTCTTTCGACTGCATCGTCCAGTATGGCTGCCGATGCGTCCTCGTCGATCTCACGGCCGAACGTTACGCAGCCCAGGCCAATTAAGCTGAGTGACGTATCGGTGCGACCGAGTTTTCGGTGTTCCATGCACACTCCCCTGGTGGAATCCTGCGGATGCCGCGGCTGCCTGACGCATACCGCGAAGGTCTAACTCATATCGCAAAGCGCGGGTAAAAAAGGTGTGGTGTGAATGTATACCGGTGTGGATCGGACAGGCAAGGGATGTTTGGCTTGGAGCACGTGGCGGCCCCGGCGAATCGATCGCTCAGAATCCATCGTCTCCGGACCGGACCGGGGTACGCTGACCGATCCGCCGCATGCGTTCATCCAGCAGCCGCTTGAGTTGGTTCAACTTGATCCGGTGGGCGGCGAGTTCCCTTTCGTGTTCCAGGATCATCTGCTGGATGAGACGGGGATCTTCACCGGACCGGGGTTCGTCCGGACCCTCTTCGGTGAGCAAGGGAGAAGCGGGTGCGGCGAGTGTTTTCGGTTGCGCCGCGAGCACCGTGTGCGCGGTATGTTCCACATCCCGTCGAAGGTACTTGATTTCGATCCGGGTGCCCACGGGAAGCGTGGTCACGAACTCGGCCAGGATGATGGGATGGTTCATGGAGACGCCGTTCACGGCCTGAAGCACGTCGCCCTTGCGCAGACCGACCCGCATGGCGGGACTGTCGGGATACACATCCGAAACGACCATGCCTTCCACGGCGCCCAGCATGATATTGCGGTCGCCGCCGATGGTGACGCTTTCCCAGATTTTCTCCACGTGAACGCCCAGCCAGCTCCGGCGGATCTCGCCGAATTCGATGAGCTGCCGGGCAAAAGTCTTCACGCGATTAATGGGTATAACCGCGATCAGGTCTTTGCCTTCGCCGGTCCCGGAATCGCCCGAACCAGGTGCCTGGGTTCGATGGGAATCGGCTACGAGACCGAGCAGGCGGCCGTTCGTGGAGAACACCGCGCCACCCGAGTAGGCGGAACCGACCACGGCGCTGACCTGGATCATGACGTCCTCTTCCCGCAGCCCGTTCACGATCCCCGTCGTCATCGAGGACGGAAAGCCATGGGCGTTGTTCAGCACCAGCACCCAGGACCCCGGACGGACGTCATCGGAATCACCCAGGCGCGCGGTATGGGTCTCCAGGCTGTCGACGCGGATAACGGCAATGTCGGAAAGCCGGTCCACCCCGACGAGATGGCCCGGGCGGTAGCGGCCGTTCCGAAAGTTCACCAGGATTTCGTGGGCATGATCCACGACGCCGGCCGTCGTAATGATGAAACCGTCCCTGTGTAGCACCACGCCGGTCCCGATGGAGCGTTCCCAGTCCGTGAAAGTCTGCCCGTTTACCGTATTGATGAACTTACGCTGAACGATCACACTGGTGACTGTCGGTTCCACGCGTTCGACGAGACTGACGATCTCCCGCTCGAGGCTATGTAGAAACGGGGTGGTCTGCCCATGGACCCGGCGATCGTCGCCAGGGTGCCCGAAGCAGGCCATTAGAACGGCCCAAAACAGGGTCCGGATGCAGCCGGTTCGGGGGATGTGATAAGAAAGAGAACCGTGCATGGTCGATCAGAACGATATGCGGACGCGCCTGAGGGGAGCGGTCGGGCCCGACGACGCCGGCGCGTCGAGCGCGCCAGGTGCGCCAACCGCACGCTGCGAATCGCGAAGTTCAGCGGCGCCGGCGATTTGCAACAGGTCTTCCGGCACCGGTTGATCCGGGTAGTCGCCGGCCACCAGGTCCCGGCCGAAGGCCTCGTCGAACAGGGATGGATCAAGGCGCATGCCCGTACCCGCCGTAACGAACCGGATCCCATGGGTCATCGGTTCCATGGTCCTGACCGTGAGGATTCCCTGTCTGTCGCTGGTAATGCGGTTTGTGGCATATGGGAGACTGGTTGCTGCAGGAGTGGGAGGATTTGTCGCCTGTACCGTGTTCGTTGCCGGTCTTGTCGCCATGTGCGGCGCGAGCTCACGTTCAAGCGGAAAGGGCGAAATGGGATCGGGCGGCGCAAGTTCGGATTCGAAGGGCGTCGGAAGGGCAAAGGTCGTCGCGGAACCTGCGGACGAACCGGACTTTTCCGGGGGGCCGGCCACTTCGGCGAAACCGCCGATCAGGGTTATGGTCAGGATCAGACTGGTAGCGAATACCAGTTGAACGGGTCGCTGCCGGCTGAGTTCGCCCAGTTCGGAAAAGACTGCCGAAACGCGTCGCAACCAGGAGGAGGCGTACAGCTGGCGGGCAGCCTCCCGGGACAGCAGGTTGCCGAGCTGGTGATCGAACGTCGGCCGGGGGGATACGTCGGGAAGACTCTTCACGGCCCGTATGGCGCTTTTCATTTCCTGAATCCTGAGCCGGCACCGGGGACATCCGTTCAGGTGAAATCGCAGTTCGTCTTCGGCGGCCTTCGACAACTGCCCGTCCAGAAAGTCCGACATCTGCCGCACGTATCCACTGCAGTTCAAAACGTCCTTCCTCCTCAGAGTATCTCTACCTGCCACTGTCTCAACATTTCCTGCAGTCTCAGCCGTCCCCGGTTGACCCGCGACTTGACGGTTCCCGTCGGGCAGCGGAGTATCTCGCCGATCTGCTCGTAAGAAAACTCCTCGATGTCACGCAGCACGATCACGGACTTGTACTTGTCCGGCAACTGATCAATCGCGCGCTGTATCGCCCGGCCCAGTTCGTTCTGCTCCAAGTGATCGCCGGGTCCCGCGTTAGGGTCCGGCAGATCGATGCCTTCCCGCGTACTGTTTTCGTGGGGCGAAGCGTTCAGGGAGAAGAACTGGCGGCGTTTGCGCTTGCGCAACTCGCTTCGGGCGAGATTGAGCGCGATGGTATAGATCCAGGTGGAGAGATTGGAGATCGCCTTGTAGTTATGGCGGTTCCGGTAAACCCGCAGAAACGTTTCCTGCACCAGATCTTCCGAGCATTCCGTATTGTGTACCATGCGGTAGATGCAGTTGTACAGCCTGGTACGGTATCTTCCGACGATCACCTCGAATGCGCGTATGTCGTCCCGCTGGACACGGACGAACAACACTTCGTCCGACAGGGTCAGTTCGTCCAGTACACCAGACTCGATATCGGTGACCTGCACCGCGTTTATGGAGGTATTGTCGGCCATTTCATGTCTAACCATATCGCGTTATACGCCGCACGGAGGGGTTCGGTTTCAAAAAACGCGCCTCATCGTCCGGATTCCAGCGGGGGCGGACCGTAACAGAATATAGAAACCCGCCGCGTCCGTGTCAACCGGACCGTCATGCCCGCACTTCGCTCACGTCGTGGATGGTATACTGGTAGCCCTGTTCCGTCAGAAAGAGCTGACGGTTCACGGCATAGTCCTGGTCCAGGGTGTTCCGCGTGATGAGCGAGTAGAAAATGGCGGCGGAGCCGTCTGCCTTGGGACGGAGGATCCGGCCGAGACGCTGGGCTTCTTCCTGGCGGGACCCGAAAGTGCCCGATATCTGAATCGCCACGTTGGCGTCCGGCAGATCGATGGCGAAATTCGCGACCTTGGACACCACGAGGCGCTTGAGTTCGCCGTTTCTGAACCGGGTATACAGATCGAGTCGGGCCTGAAGCGGTGTGCTGCCGGTGATCAGGGGAAAATCGAACAACGCGGCGATCTGCTTGAGCTGTCTCACGTAGAGTCCGATGATCAGGACCTGGTCCGAAGGATGTTGTTCCAGCAAGGCGCGGATGATCTCGGTCTTGCGGCTGTTCTCAGAGGCGATCCTGAACTTGTCGCGGCGATTGGCCACGGCGTAGGACATGCGCCGCGCTTCGGGCAGGTCGATCCGTATTTCACGGCAGTATGCCTCCGCGATCCAGCCCTGGCGCTCGAGCAGCTTCCATGGCATGTCGTACCTGCGGGGGCCGATCAGGCTGAAGACGTCGTCCTCCCGGCCGTCTTCGCGAACCAGCGTCGCGGTAAGCCCAAGGCGCCTACGGGCCTGGATCTCGGCCGTGTACCGGAAAACCGGGGCGGGTAGCAAATGGACCTCGTCGTAGATGATGAGACCCCAGCCTTTCTGGTCGAAGAGGCCGAAATGCTCGAATTCGTCTCCTTTGCTCTTCCTGTAGGTCAGAATCTGGTAGGTGGCCAGGGTGACGGGTCGGATCTGTTTCGTTTCACCCGAATACTCGCCGATATGCTCTTCCGACAGCGAGGTCTTCTCGATCAACTCCTCCCGCCACTGGCGCAGGGCCACCGTGTTGGCCGTCAGCACGAGAGTGTGGCACTTCAGTACGGCCATCGCTCCGAGGGCCACGATGGTCTTCCCGGCGCCGCAGGGCAGCACGATGACCCCGTTGCCTCCCTGCGGTTCGCCGTTCATGTGAAACGCGCCGACCGCGTCCTGCTGGTAGTCCCGCATGCTGAAGGATTTCCGGTCTCCCGAAGCGGTGCGCAGGTTGATTTCCAGCGGGGCGCCTTCGACGTATCCGGCCAGGTCCTCCACGGGAAATCCGACCTTGATCAGCGCCTGCTTGATGTGGCCCCGGAACCGGTCTCCCACCTGCACGCTTCGCTCGTCCAGGGGTTGCGCGAGGAACTGGTTGACCGAGGGCAGTCCGGAAACCTCCGCGATCAAGGCGGGGTCGTCGGACTCGAGGACCAGTCTGCCGTCTTCCTTGTGCAGCCGGAGCTGCCCGTACCGGTCGATGAAATCGTAAATCTCACGGCGGATGTTCTGCGGAATCTCGTACTTGCTCAGGTTTTCGAGCGATTGGAGCACACCGTCGGCGTTCATGCCGGCCGAGGCGGCGTTCCACAGGGACAGCGGGCTCAGCCGGTATACGTGGATGTGTTCCGGGGACTTTTCCAGTTCCGCGAACCGGGCCAGCGCGTCCCTGGCATCCTCGTAGCGCGGATGGTCGACTTCGACGAGGATGGTGCGGTCGCTTTGTACGATCAATGGATTCTTCAGGTCAGGCAAGGAAACCCCCCGGGGTTCCGTCCTGCACGGCGACATCCTGTCCGCCGGTACCGGCCGGGATACGGCCCGTTGGCATTACGTGTATCCGCATTGCCATCTGTTCTTCCGGTCCGATCCGTCCGGTGCAATTCAAAGGCGCCAGGCGCAGTGCAATGGCGCCGCTCAAAGGCGCCAGGCGTCCTCGACGCGGTCAAAGGGTGTACAACCCGCACGGATCAGGCGCGGCGTACCGGTGGACACGCCCACCACCGTCGAGGGCTGGTCCGAAGGCGATCGTCCGCCATCGAGAATCAAGTCGACCCGGTCGCCCAGTTGGGTGGCCACGTCTTCCGCCGTAAGGGGTTCCGGTTCGCCAGAGCGATTGGCGCTGGGCGCGGTCACGGGGCCACCCGCCGCACGGCACAGTGCCCCTGCGATCGCCGCGCCGCTGTGCCTGACCCCGATCGTAGCGCCCCCGCCCAGCAGTTCCCGAGGCACGGTGTCCAAAGCGGGAAAGACCAGCGTCAACGGGCCGGGCCAGCAGGCGTCCATTACCGCATGGACCCCTGCGGGGATGCACCGGACCAGGTGGGCCAAGTCCTTCCGGTGGGAAACGAGTACCAGGATCGGTTTCGATTCGTCCCGGCCCTTGGCCTCGTAAACCCGCCGGATCGCGGCGGGATTGGTTCCGTCCGCGCCCAGCCCGTAAACCGTTTCGGTCGGGAAAGCCACCAGGCCCCCGGCGCGTACGATGCCCGCGGCCTCCTGCAGTACGGAACGGTCCGGCCGCACCGGATCAACAGTCAGAACCTTCATGGTTTCGAAATTGCCCGATCAATCCTGCGCAGGCCCTTGTGGCCGATGTCCCTGCGGAAGTAACGATGCGCGAACCGAATCCGGTCCACCGCCTCGTAGGCCCGGTCGATGGAGCCCCCGAGATCGTCGGCCAGGGCCGTCACGCCCACGATCCTTCCGCCGTTGGTCACCAGTTTTCCATCCCGCATGGCCGTATCGGCATGAAAGGCAAAAACATCGTCCATTCCATACAACCGATCCAGCCCGCTTATTTTCATTCCTTTTTCGTAGTCGCCGGGATATCCACCGGAAGCCACCACCACGCAGGTCGCGGCCTTACGCTTCCAGGTCAGGGGCCGGACGGGCATCCTGCCCTCGCTGATCCCGACCGCCAGTTCCGCGAAATCGTCTTCGAGGAGCGGCAGGATGACCTGGGCTTCGGGATCGCCGAACCGGCTGTTGAATTCCACCACCATCGGACCCTGGTCGGTCATCATGATGCCGCAGTACAACACGCCTCTGAAAGGCCGTCCGCGTTTCCTCATGCCGAGGACCGCGGGTTCCACGATCCGCACCAGGATGTCCCTCATCGTACCTTCGCCGATGACCGGCGCCGGTGCGTAAGCGCCCATGCCCCCGGTATTTGGTCCTGTATCGCCGTCGTGGACGGGCTTGTGGTCCTGCGAGGGGACCAGCGGCAGGACCCGCTCGCCATCGGTCATCGCGAATACGGACGCCTCCTCGCCTTCCATGAAGGACTCCACGACCACGTTCCGGCCCGCATCGCCGAACATCCTGTCGGTCATCACAACGTCAAGGGCCTGCATGGCTTCCTCGATAGTCCGGCACACCATCGCGCCCTTGCCGGCGGCAAGGCCGTCGGCTTTGATCACGATCGGCGCGCCTTGTTCGTTTACGTACGCCCGTGCCGCGTCCACGTCTGAAAATACCGCGAACGCGGCCGTGGGAATGCCCTCCTCCAGCATCATCTGCTTGGAGAACGCCTTGCTCCATTCGATCTCGGCGGCCGCCCGTGTCGGACCGAAGGCCCGTATGCCCAGACTTTCCACCGCGTCGACCACGCCGGCTTCCAGTGCGCCGTCGGGGCCGACCACCACCAGGTCAACCTCATTTTCGCGGGCAAAACCGGCGATCCCGCGCGCGTCTTCCGGTGCGATGGCGACGCATTTTCCGAGTGCGGCGATGCCCGGATTGCCCGGAGCGGCGTACAGATTTTCCACGAGGGACGACCTGCGAAGCGCCCAGGCCAGCGTGTGTTCTCTTCCTCCCTTGCCGACGACAAGTACGTTCATGGTGTCTCCGGTTTACGGGGCGGCGGGCCGGTGAACATAAAACCGATCCCCCTCGCCGAGTCCGATTGGATGAAATTTGCTCGCTTCCGTCTGCATGCCTATGGGGTGAACGGTGAAACCATTGAAATGGCGTGGGCGTTCATACTGTATTAATGAATACTGCTGTGACTGTTTCGTCTGTGACTGTTTCGTCGTAATAGGGGATGACCGCGGGACCGCGTGGAATCCACCCGGACCCACGATATAGTGATGATCAGCGAGATCGGAAAAGTTAAAGAAACACATGGGGAATGTCAAGGCGTGAACACGAAATACACCATTGCTCGACTCCCTGAAAACCATTGACATGGTGCCTCCTTGCCTTAGTATTACTTAGTTGCCTAAATATCAACTGGCGACCTCCCTTGCATGCAACCTGAAGGTCGTTTCTTGCGCGAACCTGGTCGAATCCCGGGCGGAAGACCGGGACGAAGGAGTCTGACCCTATGTCGACCCTGAAGAAACCGAAATACGCCATACTGCTGGTTTTTGTCGCGGTCGGGTCGTTCCTGCTCGGCAATGCGGCAGACAGGACGATCCATGCGGCGGACAACATATTTTCGAGCACCCGGTTGCTGATGGGCGTGCTCAACCTGGTCAACGACAACTATGTGGAGGAGGTCCAGCCCGGCGAGTTGATCTACGCCGCGATCGATGGTATGCTCGAGGTGCTCGACCCCCATTCCAGCTTCCTGAGCAAAGAGAGCTTCTCCGAAATGGGCGAGCGCTTCAGCGGGAAGTTCTACGGAATCGGGATCGAGTTCGACGTACTGGATGGATTCCTGTACGTGATTTCCGTGATCGACGAATCGCCGTCGGAAGCCGTCGGGCTGCAGTCCGGAGATCGTATCGTCCGGATCGACGGTGAATCGGCGATCGGCATCAAACACGACGAGGTGAGGCAGAGACTGCGTGGAGAGAAAGGGACCAGGGTTGACGTAACCATCGAACGGCCCGGCGTCGAGGAACGGTTCGACGTGACGATTACCCGGGACAGTATCCCCATTCGCAGCGTCAGGACGTCCTTCATGCTGGAAGACCAGACGGGATACATCCAATTGATCCGGTTCGCCAAGACCACTTCGCGTGAACTGGAGACCGCCCTGGACAGGCTGCAGCAGGCCGGCATGGAACGGCTGATACTGGACCTGAGAGGCAATTCGGGGGGATACCTGGACCAGGCGGTCGAAGTTTCCAGCAAGTTCATTCCCGAAGGCCGCGTTATCGTCAAGACCATGGGAAGAAACCGGGGTTCCAACCAGACCTTCAAATCGATAAGCGGCGTGAACCACCGTGAAATGCCCCTGGTGATCCTGCTGGACCACCGTTCCGCCTCCGCTTCCGAGATCGTGGCGGGCGCCGTCCAGGACTGGGACCGGGGCGTAATCGCCGGGACCCGCAGCTTTGGCAAGGGCCTTGTTCAGACGCTCTTCGCGGAGCCTCACCTGACGGACGGTTCCGCGCTCAAGTTGACGACGGCCAGGTACTACACCCCGAGCGGCCGGATGATCCAGCGAGACTATAAGAACAAGTCCTTCCAGGAATACATCGAAGGCTCGTTCAGCAAGGCCGACGAGACCGGGCAGGAAGCGGAATCCGAAACGGATGAGGATCGCGCGGACCAGGCGGATCGCACGGACCAGGCGGATCGCACGGACCAGGCGGATCGCACGGACCAGGCGGACGAGACGGACCAGGCGGACGAGACGGACCGCACAGACATCCCGGAGCGCACGGAATACACCACCGCCGCCGGGCGTACGGTCTATGGAGACGGCGGCATTTCTCCCGATGTCGTGATCCCGGCCCCGAAACGCTCATACCCCTTCGTAATCGGCAAGTACAGGGGATGGGTGCCTTTCGACCGGGCCTGTTTCGAATTCGCCAATTCCTACGGCGTGGCGCGGCAGGACCTCAGGGACGACTTCGACGTCTTCCTGAGGGAGTTCCAGGTCGGCGAAGCGATGCTGGAAGCGTTCAAGGTCCAGGTACGGGATTCGGGGATATCTTTCTCCGACGAGGAGTTCAACGACGACCGGGACGTCATCGAACTCCAGCTGAAGCGGTCACTCGCCCGGAATCTCTGGGGCGACGAGGAAGCCAGCCGCGTAGCCGCGGCCGGCGACGAGCAACTCCAGCAGGCCCGCCAGCTGTTTTACGCTCACGAAATGCTGGTACGGCAATAGCGTAAGTCGAAAGAAGCTCGAGGACTGACCGTGCCGAGTAAAACCACCCTTTCCTCCTGGCACGCGCTGCGAAACCGGCTTCACGCGCTACGCATCCGAAGCCGGTGGATCGTCATCGTCGAAGGGCTGTTCACCGTCGGCGCGCTGATCTGCATCCTCGCGCTTTTCCTTGCCGCGCTCGAATCCTACCTGTACCTCGACCGGGCGGTTCGCCTGGGCCTGATCGCGGCGGGGATCCTCCTCCTCGCGGCCTGGCCGGTCCGGTGCTGCCTGGACCGCCTGCGTCACGGTTTGTCCGACGTGGGCCTCGCGCGGCGGGTCGATCGACAGTACCCCGACCTGAACGACCGGGTTACCGTGGCCCTGCAACTCGCCGAACAGCGGCAGACGGATTCCAGTGCTTCCGGGGCCTCCCCCGCCCTGCTGGACGCGGCGGTGTCGGATACCGCGCGGCACACCGAATCGGTGGATTTCAACGAAGCGGATCAGCGGCACCGCATTGCCCGGTCCGCCAAGGGATTCGGCATTGCCGCGCTGCTTGCGCTGATCGCGATGGCCGCTTATGGCGCGCCGCTTGCGGGCGCGCTGCACCGCCTGGCCAGCCCCCTGACCTATTTCCAGCCTCCGCAACGCACGTTTCTGAGCATTTTGCCGGGAGACGTGGAAGTCACATCGGGCGGACAGGTCACGGTCATGGCCGAAGCGTCCGGGGAGCGACCCGACCGGGCCATGCTGCAACTGGTCTCCGACGACGGACTGCGAAGTGCCGTGGAAATGAAGGTCACGGCGCCTGCAACCTACGCCCACACTGTGCGGGAGATCCGCGAAAGCCTGACTTACGTCGTCGAAGCCGGCGACGCCGTCACTCCTTCCTTCCGAATCAACGCCATAGATCGCCCGTTCCTCGGCGCGTTGCGCCTGACCTATCACTATCCGGCCTATACCAGGCTAGCGCCTAAAACCAGCACGGATGGCGGAGACATCGTCGCGCTGCAAGGAACGAAGGTGGAACTGGCCGCCGTAAACGCGGGCCGGGACCTGTCGGAAGCGGAGTTATACCTTGAACATGCGGACTGGCCGGTTGCCATGGCGGTGGTGCACGACACGGCCGCGGCGCCGCTGACCGTGCGGACCGACGGGCGGTACCGCATCACGCTACGCAACACGGACGGCCACGAAAACGTGGATCCCGCCTGGTACCGGATCATCGCTTTGCCGGATCGCATGCCGTCCTTGCGGATCCTGTCTCCGGGCCGGGACACCGACCTCACGGAGAACATGGTCGTTCCCTTCCTGGTATCGGCCACGGACGACTTCGGATTCTCCGCCATGAACCTGATCCATCGGAAGGAACCCGGCGGCGAGGAGCGGGTCAAGCCCATCCCCGTGGACACGGAATCCACGACGATGACGCAGCCCTTCGTCTGGGACCTGTCCAACGAGAACCTGTTTCCCGGAGACGTGGTCTCCTACCGGATCGAATTACATGACAACGACACGGTATCGGGTCCCAAGCGGACGGTAAGCCGAACCTACACGATCCGGTTTCCATCGATCGAAGAGATCTACGAACAAATCGACCATACGCAGGAGCAGCAGGTATCCGACATAGAAGACCTGCTGGAAGCCCAGTCAGCATCGAAGAAGAAGATCGAAGCGCTGAACCGGACGCTCGAACAGAAGGCGCGGCAGGACGAAGAAGGGGTTCAGACGGAGGAATTGTCCTGGGAGCAGAAAAAGGAAATCGAATCCGTACTGGCTGGCCAGGAACAGGCGACCGACGAACTCCTCAAGGCGGCCGAAGCGGTGAAGGCGACCATGGAAACCCTGGAAGATCACGATTCGATGAGCCAGGAACTCATCGACAAGATGGACCAGCTGAGAAAGCTGTTCCAGGAGATTGCCACGCCCGAACTGCTGGAGGCCATGCGCGACCTGAAACAAGCCCTTCAGTCCATCGACGACGAACAGCTGAAAGCGTCGATGGAAGCGTTCGAATTCGAGCAGGAGGAGTTCCTGAAACGGCTGGAACGCAGCCTCTCCATCCTGAGGCGAATCCGGACGGAGCAACAGTTGATGGCCGCCGTACGCCAGGCACAGGACCTCGCCGCCCGGCAGGACGAACTGCGATACGCCACGGAGAATACTACGGACGGCAGGGAAGGGATGGACCTGGCGGAGAAGCAGGAGCAGTTGGGCAAGGATACGGGTTCCCTGCGACGCGGCCTCGAAAACCTGGCCAACGAAATGGAAGCGTTCCGGGACATGCCCGCTGAGAGCGTACGGGATGCATCCAGGGAAATGGAACGGCAGGAAATGACGGATTCCATGGAACAGATCGCTTCGCAGCTCAGACTGGGCAGGATGCGGCAGGCGATGGAGGGCCAGCTTGAAATGTCCCGGTCACTTACCGGCCTGGGCCAGCAACTTCAGGAAATCCAGGACCAGCTTCAGGAGGACCGGATGCAGGAAATCGCCGAGGGCATGCGCCGCGCGATGCACCAACTGGTCGATCTCTCCGTCGGCCAGGAGGACCTCAACGAACGCACCCGTCAGCCGGGCGGGTCCGTCACCCGGATCGATGTCCTTTCGGAGGACCAGCAGGGGCTCTCGGACGGCGCATCGCTCGTAACCAACGATCTCGTCTCCATCGCCCGGGAGACGATGTTCATCTCGCCTGCGATCGGACGGGCGCTGGGAGAAACGCTGAACAGCATGAATCGCGCGGAGGGCCACCTGGCCGAGCAGGAACGCGATTCCGCCGCCGAGGAGCAACTGGCCGCCATGGAGGCGCTGAACGAAACCGTGCTCGCCCTGCAGCGGGCCATGCGCAACATGGCGAATTCCGGTTCCTCCTCCGGCATGATGGATCTCATCGAACGGCTGCAGGGCATGGCAAGGCAACAGACCGGGATCAACGATCAGATGAACCAGATGATGGACGAGTCGGAAGGGCAAATGGATCTGCAGGCCCAAGCGCAGGTTTCCAGACTGGCGGCCCGGCAGGAAGCGTTGCGAAAGAGCCTCGAACAACTGCGGCGAGAACAGCAGGTCAACCAGGGACAGGTCCTCGGACGGCTGCAGGAAATCGAAAAGGAGATGGAAGACACGGTACGCGAACTGCAACAGTACCGGATCGACCCCGGCCTGGTGGAACGCCAGCAACGGATCCTGTCCAGGCTGCTGGACGCTTCGAGGTCCATACGCGGCCAGCGGCGCGAGGAAAGGCGTCGGGCCGCCCCGGGAGAGGACCTGGCGAATCGTCCTTCGCCCGGCGATTTGTCCGACGACCTGACCCGGTTCGAACGCACCTTGCGTGACGATGTCATGAGCCGTATCGAGGAAGGCGCCTATCCTCAGGAATACGAAGCACTCATTC
Source organism: bacterium (assembly GCA_965207085.1). GTDB lineage: Bacteria > JAAXHH01 > JAAXHH01 > JAAXHH01 > JAAXHH01 > JAAXHH01. The sequence goes on from CBDBLQ010000002.1 coordinate 3,357,004, forward strand.
GCGCCTATTTCCGTGCGCTTTCTCACGTTCCGGTCGTGAACTAGGTGGTGATCGTGATTTGCAGCCTCAAAGCGCTTCGCGGTCCTGCCGTACCGCGACGCATGCATCTCGCAAGCGGTCTGATCGCCGTATTGCTGGCGGTTCAGGTCTCCACGCCCTCGAGTGTCGAGGGACAACTCAGCCGGGCTGCCGACCTGAACCGGCGGATCGAACAAGCCAGAAGCCTTGAGCGCCTCCGGCAGTATGACCGGGCAGCCGTACTGTTCGAACGGGTGTTGCAGGATGATCCGGATAACCGGCCCGCTCTGAACGGCGCCCTCAGGCTGTACTTCCGGCTGAAAGCGTACGACAAGCTGATACCGCTGCTCGAAACGCACATCGCGAAGTCTCCCCAGGATTCAAGACTTCGCGGCAGGCTCGCTGAAGCGCTTTTCGGCGCAGGAAGGGACTACGAGGCGGAGGAACAGCTTCGAGACATGCTGGAACGCTTTCCGCAGAGCGAATCGGCCGTAAGCCAGATCGCGAATCTGCACCTCAGAAGGGAGGCGTACGACCGGGCCATACAGACTTATCTTGACGGCCGCGAGCGACTGGGCAAACCGGAGGATTTCGCCCTGGCGCTCGCCAGCGTCTATACCAGTGCGTACGAGGTGACGGGCGCCGTCAGAGAATACACGCGCTGGTTGACGCAGCAACCCGCCCAGTCGCGAATCGTCAATGACCGGATCGACCTGCTCGCGGCGATCGGAAGCCGGGAACTCGTGGAACAGGCGCTGCGATCTGCGGTGGCTGAACACCGGGGCAGCAAGGACGCCCAGGATCTGCTCGGCAGCTTCTATCTGCGGTCCGGCATGACGGAAGAGGCGCTGGCGGCGTACCGTGATGCGGACCGGCTGGACGGGGACAGCGGGAAATACCTGATCCGGTATGCCGACTGGGCGTTGCGGGAGGGGCACCACCAGGACGCCATCGATACGTACCGGGAGTTGATCGGGGCGGACGGGTCGGAGGCCCTGCGCGCCGAGGCGTATACCGGCCTTGCCCTGGCGTACCGAAAGCGCGGCGGCATGGACGATGCCGCCGAGACCTACCGGCAGCTCATCGACCAATATCCGAATACCGGGTTCCGCGACGAAGCACTGTCCAACCTGGCGGAATTGCACCTGGTCCATTATCGGGACGCGCCGCGAGCGCTCGCCATGTACCGTTCACTGCTGGCCGACACTTCCGCGCCGGAGCACCGGGAGAAAGCCAGATTCGGCATCGCGGAATGTTACGTCGTACTGGGCAGCCTGGAGGACGCGCTCGTCCAGTACAACGCCATCCTCGACCTGGACGGCGATGCCACCGAAACGGAAACCCTGGCGCGGACGCAATACCACCTGGGTGAACTTGCGCTGTTCCAGGACCGGCTGGACGAGGCCCTGGGCCATTTCCAGGATACGGCGGACCGCTTTACGGGCAGCCCCTATGCCAACGACGCGCTGGCGTGGACCATCCTGGTCGCGGAAGGCCGCCAGGGCGGAGACGGCCCGCTTTCAGATTACATCCGGTCGGTGCTGCTGCGGCGCCAGTACCGGGACCGGGAGGCCCTCGAAGCCTGCAAGTCGTTTATCGAAGAAAACGCGCAAAGCCCGATCGCCGACACCGTCATCCTGGACATCGGGATGTTGCTCGACCGGATGGACAAGCCATTCCAGGCCGTCGCGGCCCTGCAGGATCTGATCGAGCGGTATCCGGAGAGCCGCCGCGTCGCCGCCGCCTACTGGCGGGTCGCGGAGATCTACGAAACGAAGATCGGCGACATTCCCCGGGCGCTCACCGAGTACGAGACCCTGCTCCTCGCCCATCCCGACCACTTCAGGAACGACGCCGTCCGCCGCAAAATCCGGGAATTGACCGAAGACCATCCCCCCATGCCGTGACCATGTCCCGACCGCTTCACATACACCTTGTGGCCGTTTGCGGCACGGGCATGGGCGCGCTCGCGGTAATGCTCAAGTCCCTGGGTCACCGGGTCACCGGAAGCGACGAAAACGTATATCCCCCGATGAGCACGGTACTTTCGGAGCAGCAGATACCCGTGTTCGAGGGATTCTCAGCCGCCAACCTGGATCCATCGCCGGACCTCGTGGTCATCGGTAACGCCGTTTCACGGGGAAATCCCGAGACCGAAGCCGTCCTGGACCGGAAGATCCGGTACGCTTCCATGCCGGAGACGCTCAAGTCCTTCTTCCTGTGGGACCGCAAATCGATCGTGATCACCGGCACACACGGCAAGACGACGACGACGGCGATGCTTGCCTGGGTGCTCACCGAGGCCGGCCTGGATCCCAGTTACATCGTCGGTGGCGTGCCCATCGGCTGGGAGTCCGGCGCGCGGCTGGGATCGGGCGACCTGTTCATCCTGGAAGGCGACGAATACGACAGCGCCTTCTTCGACAAGCGGGCGAAGTTCCTTCACTACCTGCCCGACACGGTGATCATCAACAACGTCGAATTCGATCACGCGGACATCTACGATACGATCGACGAGATCGCGCTTTCCTTCAGGAGGCTGGTCAACATCATTCCCGAAAACGGGCTGTTGATCGGCCCGGAGGACGACGAGTACGTCCAGGCGCTCGCTACCCACGCATTCTGTGCCGTCCACACCATGGGCATGTCGTCAGGCGCCCGGTGGTCGGCGCGCAACGTGTCCTTCGATCCCGGTGGCACGTCCTTCGAACTGTATGAACGGGACGAGCACCGCGCCCGGCTGTCGACGAGTCAGCTGGGCGACCACAATGTCAGGAACGCCCTGGCTGTGGTCGCCGCGGCCCGACGTTACGGGGTATCGTGGCCGGACCTGGTGCGGGGTCTCGCGTCCTTCCCCGGCGTGAAACGACGTCTCGAGGTTCGGGGCGAAGTGAACGGCATCGCGGTCTACGACGACTTCGCCCACCACCCCACGGCCGTCGAGGTTACGCTGGACGCGCTCAGGAAAGCCGCGGCTGATCGGCGGACCTGGGCGGTGTTCGAACCCCGTTCGGCGACGACCATCCGGCGGACCTTCCAGGACGCCTATGCCACCGCGTTCGACCAGGCGGACCACGTGCTGATCGCGCCGGTCTACCTGCCCGAGAAGGCGCCTCCCGGCAACCGGTTTTCGGTGCAAGAACTCGTGGCGGGACTGCGTAAACGCGGCGTGGACGCCGACGCCCCGGGCAGCGTGGAACTGATCGTTTCGCGACTGGCTAAGCAGGCGGTGCCGGGCGACCGGATCGTGTTCATGAGCAACGGGGGTTTCGGCGGCATCCACGAGAAGACGATGGACAGGCTGGAGCGCGGATGCGCGGCGGAACCGGGCTAGTCCGGCGACGCACGGCGGAGTCGAGCTAGTTGGGCGGCGGTCGGGGGCAGGCAGCGGCCGCGGTCAGGCGGCGGCGGTCGGTAGTAGGCGGCGGGCGGTGGCGGTCGGTAGTAGGCGGCGGGCGGTGGCGGTCGGTAGTAGGCGTCAGCCGTACCGCGCATACACTTCGACGTCCAGCACTTTGCCGGCCGCCTTGTACTGCTGCCGTAGCGTAGCCTCGTGGATGAATCCCGCGTCCTGCAGTGCGGCGGTCTTCGGGCCGTCGCCCGGTTCGACGTAGCAAAGCACCTTGCGTCCGGACGGCAGGGCAAACGCCTCGAGCAGTGGTCTCAGTTGTGCCCTGAACGCCGCACGAACGGTCAGGTCGAGGAGCATGGTCTCGCCGCGCCACCGGGCGTCCGGCACCAGGGTCGCATAGCCCGCGACCGCTCCGCGCTCCGTGACCACCAACCGGACCTGGACATCCTCATCTTCCCGCGTTTGCTTCATCAACCCCAGGTAGGCCCCTTCGAACATGCGCGGCCCGATATGTCCCAGCCCCACATTTCGCAGGGATGGCGGCCCGTCCTGGGCGCAGAGCACGTTCAGCGAAGGCCAGTGTTTCCAGTCCCCCGGGATTACTCGCGCTTCGCCGGTTCCTTCGCCCCGGAAATGCTCCGCCTCGAAGGAGGCGTTTCCCATGAATTTCATGTGGCCCGATTCCGGCACGACGCTTCGAAAACCGAAGCCGTGATAGAGCCAGTAAGGATGGGTAGCGTAGCCCGTGGACAGTGTTAGGTAGCGTCCGCCCCGGTCTGTGAAGTCGGCCATCTGCCCGGTCATGAGCAGCCGAGCGATTCCTTTCCGACGGTGTTCCGGCCTGGTGTACACGTGGCTCACGATGCCGATGCCGTCGTGTTCGCTGACCATGATGTTGCAGACCGGCCGGTCTTTCAGGAGGCCGAGGTAGAACCTGGTTTCGAGGGGGCAGACCCGGCCGGCAAATACCTCGTCGAGGTGCCATTGCTCGTTGCTCGACTTGTGGGCCAGAATCGGCCGGACGAGCGGCGCGTGGTCGACGCCGGGCGTGTCGTCATCCGGCGCGTGGCCGTCAGGCGTGTGGTCATCCGGCGCAAGCACGACGCCGATCTCGAGCGTTTCGCCCGTGCGGAGGGTCTTGTCGGCAATCGTTGTGTACATGAGGTAAGCGAGGACCGTGCGGGTATGGATACGGACTAAGGTGAGGACCTGGGTGAGGGCTTATGAACGGGCTTGAGTGCGCGCTAAGCCTCAGCCTGCCCGGTGCGGCCCAGCACGTATCCGACGGCCATCCCGGTCAACGCCACCTGTACCGTATCGATGACGATCTTGACCAGGGTACCGGTGAGACTCAGCATAGTGGTCATGCCGAACAGGCTCAACCCGAGGAACAGGTGGAGGAGCAACCCGAAGACCGCACTGGTCCCAAGGGCCTTCTTCGTGCCGGTGTGGCCGGTCCAGCAACCGAGGAGGACGGTCAGCAGCGCTCCCATGGCCACAGCGCCCAGCACAATCGTCCACACATTCGGGCTGGACTTCATGACCAGTTCGGGGGCCGTCACCGCGAAACCTGCAAAGAGGCCACCGAACAAGGCACCGGTGACCAGGCCAAGCAACAATACTATAACGGCGCCCGCTGCGGTCGCAACGGCGAATCGTTGTACAGACATATACTCCTCTACCGGCAGATGCCCGTGCTGTCTTCAGGCGCTTGCTTCAATCCGACTCAACTGCTGAACACGGCCGGGGACCCGGCGGACCGCTTCCTGCGCAGCACCAGTCCGATCACGGCGGCCGCCAGTGCGACACGCACCGTCGTCAGGACGACATCGAACAAAGTCGCCTGAAGATTCATGTAATTCACCGTGCCATAGAACATCAGACTGATCGCGAGACTCAACAGGAAACCGAAAACCGCACCGGTCCTGAATCCCGCAACCGCGCCGGATACACCTGCCCAGCAGCCGATTACGAGACATAACAGCACTGCCAGAATCACCTCGCTCAGGTAAATGAACAGCATTTCGGGCGGGTCTTTGGCCACGGAGGCCGCGCCCGGTTCGGCATTCGCCGCGAAGTATCCGGTGAATACCATCGCGTAGAGGATGAAGCCCAGGACGAGCAGGACCAGCGTGCCGACGATTATGGCGATCAGAAAGCGTGCTATGCCCATTTCAGCTCCACTGCAATGAGCCTGATTCAAAATTCTTGGTCATCAGGGATCTCAGGCCTGCGCAAGCCGTTCGATCCTGTCAATCAAGGTGTCCACGTGATCGGCCGTGTCCATGACGTGCAACGTCGCGCGGACTCCCCTGAAACCGCCTGCGGCGCCGACGGTACGGATGTAGATATTCGGGCTGCGGTACCAGAGGCGCCCGACGATGAACGAAGGATCGAGGTCCTTGACGGAGAAGGATACGAGCGCACAGGACATCCTGGGATCGTCGGAGGCGTACACGGTGACGCCGTCTATGGCCTTCAGGCCCTGGCTCAGGCGGTGGGACAGGTATCGGAGCCGGGCTTCGACGGCTTCGACCCCGAGCTTGTTGTGAAAATCCAGCGCCGCGCCGATGGAGACCCGGTCCGAATAGCTCGAAGAGCCGCGCTGTTCGAGTTTTCGGGCACCCGTGATGGCCCATTCCGGGTTCATCGAACCCGTGTAAACCAAGGGATGCACCCGGTCCACCATGTCGTTCCGGACGAACAGGAACCCGGTGTGCTGAGCGGCCAGCATGTACTTGTGCCCCGCCCCTGCGTACATGTCGCATCCCAGGTCCATCATGTCCATCTTCATCATGCCCGGCGGTTGGGCGCCATCGATCAGGGTGAAGATTCCCCGGTCTCGGGCAATTTCGCAGATCGCCTTCACCGGCATGACAAAGCCGTCGGTATAGTTGATATGGCAGATGGTGAGAAACCTGGTCTTTGACGTGATACCGGCCGCCACGGCATCGACGACCTTCTGTGGATCATCGGGCGTACGGAAACTTGGGTCCGATATGTCCACCATCTTGAATTCCAGGCCGTCCCGCTTCGCACGGAAGGCCATCATGTTCTTCACCCAGCCGTAATCGTAGTTCGTGGTCAGGATCTCGTCGCCCGGGTTCAATTCCAGCCCCATGAATCCAAGACCCATCCCGTCGGTGGTGCTGTTCGTAAAGGCGATTTCCTCGACCTCCGAACCGATGTACGCGGCCATCTTCCCACGAATCTCGTCCATGCCGGCGAAACTGTAGGTCGACCAGCACATGTTGGGATCGGAATTGACCGCTTCGATGGCTTCCACCTGTGCCTTGTGCACGCTCACGGGCGACAGGCCGCGCGTGCCCGAATTCATGTAGATGACATTATCGCGAAGCATAAACTGGGCCGCAACGCCTTCCCAGTAAGCCTCGTCATCCGGGGCCGCTCCGCCGGGCGGCGCCGCGGAAAGATCGGGCAATGGCGCCGCTTCAGCTTCCTGAACCGGGGCCAGCAGGGTCGACGCACCGGCCACCCCGGCCGCGCCGGCGATCATGCTGCCGATGAATCCGCGGCGGGACAGATCCGGGAACTTGTCGGGGGCCGGAATCCGGGGATCGATTTTTAGCATTCCTTCGTTGTCAGACATGGAAAACCTCCGTCAGGGATCGAAATCATCCCATTTTACTGCTGAATTTGGGGTAGGGTGGTATTCAGTATAATCCGGTACGGTGGTGTTTACAAGAAGTTACGGGATGAAAAGACTCGAAGTCACAAGACCGGCGGGTATGCCGAGGTTGGTCCGCGCTTGCAACTACCGCCTTGCGATTCTTTCACTCATGCTTCGCCAAGTAATCCCTGGTGCGCCTGTATTCCTCTTCTGCGGCAGGATCCAGTTCGGTCTGGTTCAAACGGGCGCGAACATTGTATAAGTCCATCTCGTCCGGCGACGCCTGCTGATCTATGATATCCCGTATCCTGGCCGAAAAGTAGGCGCCCCAGTCCGGCTGACGTCCGTCCAGGTCCGTGAATCCGTACTCCTTCGCGAGCGACCAGCTGCCGTACAGCCCACCGTGCTTCGACGCGACGTCCGGATCGGCCGCCAGGGCCGCCACGCCCCTGCCCATGTAACACGGCGTCTCCGATTCCTCAAAAAACGAGTCCTGCTCGATCGCGTCCCGCCAGTTTTCTTCCGTGACCCCCATGCCGTCCAACATCGCTTCGGACCGCAGGAAGCCGGGTGTAACGGTCAGCGCGATAATGTTGTGCGCATAGAGGTCGCGTGACATCGCGTAACCGAGCCGGATCGTGGCGTTTTTCGCGAAATCATAGAAAAGGTTTCCCCGGTAACCCATCGTGTCGCCGTCGGTGACTTCCACGATCAGCCCGGCGTTACGCTCGATCATCATGGGTACGCCGTACCGGCTCGTGACGATATGGGTGTGCACCGCACCTTCGAGCATTTTCAACCCCTTGGCCGTATCGAGTTCCCAAAACGGCGAACCCCACTGGATCATTTCATCGCCGCCCCAGATGTCGTTGACGAGGAGGTCGAGCCGGCCCTGTTCATCCCTGACGCGCGTGAACAAACGCTGCACTTCGGTTTCAACCGTGTGGTCGGTCCTTGCTGCAATGCCGCGGCCACCTTCGGCCGTGACCATTTCGGCGGTTTCTTCGATCGTCTCGGGACGGCCCGGCGTGGCGGGATGGCCTTTCACGCTACGCCCTGAGCAGTAGACCGTGGCGCCCGCCGCGCCGAGCATGCGGGCGATTCCCCGTCCGGTCCCGCGCGTCGCGCCCGCGACGACCGCCACGCGACCCTGTAGTGGTTTCGTTGTCATTTCGTATCCCGGAAGTTGGTTGGGCCGTATGTCGCCACATGACGTAGGAAGCGCTGAGAAGTGTTAGTGTTGAAGAAGATCAAAAGGTACATCCCACGGCGGCGCAAGTCAAAGTGATAGGCGGTCCGATTGGATAGCTGTTGTATTGCCGTTCGGGTCTCATTATGGTAAGGGTTTGTAATATCGCACTTGGAGTTGATCCCGGAGGCATATATGGCCATCATCCCCGTTGACTACGCCAATCCCCGCTATGACGCGAAGGCCCTGCACCGCTTCACGGTAGAAGCGCTACGCAAGGCCGGACTGTCGGTAGCCCACGCGACGGAACTGGCCGAATACCTGACCGCGACGGACCTGCGCGGCGTCCTCAGCCACGGCACCCGCCAGCTTCCGGGCTACGTGAGGTCCTTCCAGTCGGGGAAATGCAACCCGGAGCCGAATATCAGGATCTACCGGGAAGCCGGCGCCGTGGTGCAGTGGGACGGTGATGGAGGCATCGGACACCTGGTGTCCGCCCGGGCGATACGTTCGGCGGTGTCCAGGACGCGCGAAACGGGAATCTGCCTGGTCACGGCGACGCACTGCGGTCACACGGGTTCTATCGGCAACTGGACACGGATCGCGACCGGGGCGGGCATGATCTGCCTGTACTACAGCACGCCCATGAGCCCCCTTCCCTTCGACCGGCCGGAGCCCGTCATCCAGGCGTTGAACAACCCGCCCGTGAGCTTCGGATTCCCTTCGGCGAAGGGTGAGCCGCCCGTGCTGATCGATATGGGCACGCACCTGGAACTGCCCGACGTTCAACAGGAAATCGCGGAGATCAGCGTGCTCCCGCTGATCAAGGGATTGGCCTACCAGGTCACCTCGGTCATGATGACCTGGCCCGTGGACGCGCAGTCTCCCGTTGAGCGGCGCTTTCCGGGCGCCACCAGCAGCCTGACCGCCGTCGTCCTGGATCCCGCCTTCATCGGTGACCCGGCCGACTATACGCGGACAGTCGCGGACATTCGCCAGAAAGTGCACGCCATGCAACCGCTGCCGGGACTGGATCGCGCATTGCTTCCGGGTGAAATCGAAGCCGAAAGGGAAGCCGATTTCGGCGAGCACGGCATTCCCCTGGACGATGTCCATATCCAGTCGCTGCAGGAACTGGGCGATGAGCTGGACGTGCCATGCTACTGGGAATCAGACGGATGAACGCATCAGAAGACGGACCAATGAACGCATCGGGCGGGGAGAAGGCCGGATGGACGCATCGGGCGAACCAGGCGGATCGGGACAGCCTCCTGCAATCTTTGGATCATTACCAGGCGCGTCATCCCGCGGAAGAGGACACGGTCGCCCGGATTCGGGACCTGGTCGCCGGACGGCCAGACTGTTTCGACAGGACCTGCATGCCGGGCCACATCACCGGTTCGGCCTGGATCGTTTCACCCGACCGTTCGAGATACTTGTTGACCCGCCACCGGGTCTTCGACCGCTGGCTGCAACTGGGCGGCCACGCAGACGGTTGTCCCCGGCCCCACCTCGTCGCCCTGCGCGAGGCCGAAGAGGAATCGGGGCTGGAGGGATTCGGTCTGTTCCGCGACACTGAAGGCTTCGTTCCCCTGGACGTGGACATCCATGCCATCGCCGCCCGGACCGGCGTCCCTGCCCACGCGCATTACGACCTGCGTTACCTGCTGGCCGCCGCCAAGGAGCAACCGCTCGAAATCAGCGACGAATCCCACGATCTGAAGTGGTTTTCAAGGGAAGAAATGCTCGAGACTGTCCACGAGGAAAGCGTGCTTCGCATGCTCCGCAAAGGCGACGCCGTCCTGAAGCGGGGTGGCGGGGATTTCGTCTGCGGTTCCTCCTGACGATTCGCTTGCACGCCTCTCCAGGCGGGGGTATATTCCTCCCGCGTTTGCATTCGACGCTTCCCGGACATTACGCCATATCCCAAGATGATCGCCCGCGATGATCGTTCCGAGACGCCCGGAACGGCTTCAGAACCGAAAGAGGTGCCGTGCCATGCCCCCACCGGTAGCCCTGCAGTTGTACACGCTCAGAGAAATGGCCGACAAGAACTTCGAACATGTGGTGAACCTGACCGCGGAGATCGGGTACGCGGGCGTGGAACCCGCCGGGTTTCCCGGCACGACGCCGGAGGCGGCCGGACGGCTCTTCGAATCACTGAATCTCGAGGTGCCCAGCGCCCATCTTCCCCTGCCCGTGGGCGAGAACAGGTCCTACGTCGTCGAGACCGCAGACGCGATCGGGACGAAGCGTGTCGTATCCGGACTGGGCCGGGACGACCACAGCAGCGTGGACCGTATCAGGTGGTCGGCGGACCGCTTCAACGAGGCCGCGGAGGCCGTGGCGCCCCACGGCATGACCTTCGGGATTCACAATCACTGGTGGGAATACCTGGAGGTGGAGGGACGGATCGCGACGGACATCCTCCTCGAGCATCTTTCGCCGGAGGTCTTCTTCCAGGTGGACGTGTACTGGGTTCAGGTCGGTGGACCCGACCCGGCCGGCGTGCTCGAACGCCTCGGCGACCGCGCGCCGCTGCTGCATCTCAAGGACGGGCCCTGCCTGCGGAATACGGACATGACCGCCCTCGGCGAAGGAAAAGTGGACCTTCCCGGCGTGATCGCGGCCGGAGGAGACCACACCGAATGGCATATCGTCGAACTGGACAGCTGTGCGACGGACATGGTCGAAGCGGTCAGGAAAAGCTACAACTACCTGGTGGACAACGGCCTTTCCCGGGGGAACGCGTAGCTGAACCCCGCAGGACGCGGGTTGAACCCACAAACGTTAGAGCGAGATTGGAAGCCGGGATATGACCAGGGAGAGGGGCGACGAAAAACGTGAGCAACTGACCCGGGACGGGTACTGTCACATCGAAGGCGTGCTTTCGGCTGAGTACCTGGGCGAACTGCGCCGGGAATCGGATCGATTGCTGGACGCCGCGGAATACCAGCCCGAATGGCGCTACCAGGGATCGGACATCCACGTGGATACCCGGGAGAACGCCGTGATGCGCCGGCTGTTGGACTGGCCCGCGACGGGGGCCTGGATGCGGGCCATGAGGCTGGATGATTTCACGCCCAACGGGACCATCCACGTATTGAGCAAGCCGCCCGGCGGACCGCCCCTGTACTGGCACCAGGACTGGGATACCTGGAACGACCCCTTGAGCCTGGCGCCCTGGCCGCAGCAACTGTTTCTTTCCTACTACCTCGTAGACACGGACCGTGTAAACGGCTGTTTCCGCGTGATTCCGGGTACGCACCTGAAGCGCGTACCGCTGCACGGACAGGTGGAGGCGCCGCACCAGCAAACGGCCTGGTTCGCGGATGAGGGGGATCCTCATATGTTCGGCGACCACCCCGGCGCCATCGACGTACCCGTCCGCGCCGGCGACCTCGTAATCGGCGAAGCGCGGTTGCTGCATTCGGCCCGGGGAAACAACAGCGATAGCCGACGAACTTTGCTCCTGGCATGGCACATGCGCCCGGCCACCGTACCGGACTACTGGACGGACGAGGTCCCCGGACCGATCCTGGCCCGGGCAGCGGATGCGGAGTACGACAACACGCGCATACCGGGCGCTTTCCTGGAGTAAACATGACCGAGTTCGAAAACGCCGTTTACGAGCTGGACGTGTACGGATTCACGGTGGTGGAAGGCGTCTTGTCCGCCGACCAGGTCGAATCGATGCGCCGGGTGCTGATACGCCTTAGCGAAGAGGTCGGTGAAGAACGGGAAGGCGAGGGTTCCTGCCGGCACGTCGCCAACCTGCCTACCCTGGACCCGATCTTCTTCCCGGTCATCGACCATCCCCGCATCCTGCCCATCCTCGAGCATTACCTGGAGCCGTCGCTCATCCTGGGAAGCCTGAACAGCCGCATCGTGCGACCGGGCGACGGAGATCAGGGTTTTCACAGCGACATTCCGGCCGAAATGCTCAACATGGCCTCCCCGGTCATGATGAACACTGTCTGGATGCTGGACGGCTTCTCGCCGGAGAACGGCGGGACCCGGGTCGTGCCCGGCACCCACCGCAGCGGGCTTACCCATCCCGCGAACGATGTCGATGTGAAGTATTACGTGCAGCCTTCCGCTCCCGCGGGCAGCGTGCTGGTCTTCAACGGCCAGTGCTGGCACGCGGGCGGGGCCAACCGCGGCAGCGCGAACCGGCACGCCCTCTTCGCCCACTACCGGAAACGCATGCTCATGTTCCAGTACGATCCCCATGAAGGGTTTCCCGGTGAATGGTACGGCCTGCTCTCGGACCGCCAGCAGGAGATCATGCGCATGAAGCACGGCGTGGACGCGCCACGGGCGGCCGACGTCCAGGTCTTCAGGTAGTCGTTTTCTGATCTTCGGGCAGTCGCTATGCGGAAGGGACCGGTGCGCGGGTGGCGCAGGGTGTGCGCGGGAAGTGCGTTGGAGGCCGGACAGCGGCCGCCCGGTATCAACCGGACAGGACTTCCGGATTGACGATGTGATCCGGCCGCCGGCCGTCCCAGACCTGGAGAGCCATGGTCATCGCCATACGCCACATGCGTTCCCGGCTCGCGACCGTTATGCCGGCGATATGCGGGGTGACTACGACGTCGGCGCGGTGGAGCAGCGGGTTCTCCGGGGACGGGGGTTCGGGATCGAAGACATCCAGGGCGGCCCCGGCGAGATGACCCCGGTCGAGGGCGGCGCAGAGCGCCTCTTCGTCCACCAGTCCGCCCCTCGAAACGTTGACGAAGAACGCGCCCGGCTTCATCTGCGCGAAGCGTTTTCCATCCATCAACCGGCGGGTCTCCTTCGTGAGCGGCGCGTGCAGCGAGACGACGTCCGACCTGGCCAGCACGTCCTCGATCCGTCCCGACCGTTCGATGCCCATCGCCGGCGCCCGTCCCGCCTCGATATAGGGATCGTAGGCCAACACCCGCATGCCCAGGGCGGCGGCCAGTTCCGCGACCCGGCCGCCGATGCGTCCCAGCCCGATCAGGCCAAGCGTCCGCCCGAAGACCTCCATGCCCCTGTAACCCGACAGGTAGTCCTTCACGGGATGTTCCGAGAATTCGCTGGAAATCCGCTTGATATGCTTGACCGCGGACAGGATCAGGGCAATCGCCGTTTCCGCGGTGGATACGGTGGGGCCTTCCGGTGTGTTGCAGACGGCCACGCCCCGTTCCGTGGCATCCTGAACGACGATATTGTCGATGCCGATGCCCGTCCTGCAGATGACCTTCACGTCCGGATACCGATCCAGAAACCCGCCATCGTAGATCCGTCGGGCGCCGGCGACAATCGCGTGGGCGCCGGGCAGGTCTCCGAGCGGATCATCGGGCGACGCTTCCGCCGCGCCCTGGACGAGTAGCCGCTGGTCGAACTCCGCGCGGATCTCGGGAGGAACGGTTCGATCGGACCAGAGCCTCAGCATGGGACCCTCCTGCGCAATACGGACCGAGCGAACCCCGCAGTACCGACAAATAGGTTGCCCAGCAGCATATAAAACCTTACATTGCGAATATAGTTCAGTACACAGCCGCCCATGGCCGTGGGATATCATAGATCGTTATCCCAGGATCCGCAAGTCAATCGGTATCCGGTATCGGCATGAAACGCGGCGGCCGGGTTCTCGTGACGACCGGGAATCCGGAAGGACACCGAACCGGGGAACCCCGAAGTGACTGGATACTACTGCCGTACAGCCTGTCTGATCTGCCTGCTCGCCGCCTGGACCGCTCAAGCACAGGAACAGGATCCCGCCGCGCCGGATGCGGCTTCCGACGCCGCGGCAGAAGCGGACTCCACCGGCGCCGGAGGCGATCCCCTCCTCGTGCCGGCGAACAGCACCGGCGAAATCGATTTTTCCGTGGACGTGAGTGGTTTCAGGGGGCAGGAAGGACAGACCTACCTGGAGTTCTATTTCCTGTGCCGTCCAAGCGGATTTACCCTTGAAGAAAGAGATGACGGTGTTTACGCCGCCACCTTTTCGATCGATCTGTCCATCGTCGACGAGCAGGACAACGCCGTCTTCCAGTCGGTTCAGAAACGGGAATACCAGACGGACCGGCCCGTCGTCGTCACCCGAAGGGGCGAGGAAAGAGTGATTCTGGAACAGATCGTCGCGAGCGTCGCCTCGGGCACGTACCGGGCGAAGGCCATCGTGACCGACCTTAACTCCAAGCGTTCTGGCGAAGCCGAGAAACCTTTTGTCGCCCAGCCGCTTGACGCGCCTGTGCTTTCGGTGAGCGACCTGCAGTTCTCCACGCTCGTTCAGCAAGCCCAAGAGCAGAACCGGTTCACGAAAAACGGCCTGCTGGTGCTGCCCAACCCCTTGCGGATATTCGAAAAATGGGTCGAAATGCCGGAAGACGGCAGTTATAAGCCACGAAACCTGTTCCTGTATTTCGAGCTGTACAACCTGATCCCGGATTCGGCGACAGACGAGGCGGCCTACGATATTTACCCGTCGGTAACCAGTCACGCCAACGAGATGACGTATCCACTTCCTCCCCAAAAAAACCGGAAGGTCTCGGGATCCGACGGCCTGGACGTGATCGCCCTGGACTACATGACCTTTCCGGAAGGCATCTACACCCTGGAAGTCAAGGTCAGAGACGCGCAGACCGGGACGGAAGCGTCCAGTTCGTCCGTCTTCGAGATTGTCCAGCCCCCCTCCCCGCCGCCGCCCGCCACGGTCCTGACCGAGGAACAGGCAAAACGGGGACGCAGGCAACTGGCCATCATCGCTTCCAGGCGGGAACGCGAACTCTACGACAATCTCGACCTCGAAGGCAAGACCGAATTCCTGATCGCTTTCTGGCGCATGCGCGACCCGACGCCCGAGACCCCTGAGAACGAATCCATGATGGTGTTCAACGAGCGGTTCTCCTATGCCGACTATCAACTGGGCGGGGCGGAAAGCGACCGGGGCTCGGTTTTCATCCGGTACGGACAGCCGGAGGAAATCGAGCGGTACGATACCGCCAACATCATGAAATCCTACCAGATCTGGTACTACACCGAGGGCGTCCAGGGCGATCCTTCACGGACCTCGGAAGGAGGACGTCATTTCTTCGTTTTCGGTGATCGTCGGAACATCGGCAGGTACGAACTGATGCATTCCTCGGCACGGGGAGAACTATACAACCCGAACTGGCGGCAAGACCTGCTCCTTATCGACATGAGCCAGACCCTGGATCACCGGGGATTCGACACTTCGACGCTGCCCGGACCCCTCAGCGCTCCCGAGACCGACCCGGGCAAGCCCTGAGCACGTCGCTCGTTCCTACCTATCTGCAGACAAAAGCATCCAGCGTCTTGCCGAGACGACCGGCAACGGACGGCATCATGCGGACCGTGAGGCGAACGCCCTCCGGTTCGTCTTCCCTGCGCAGGACTTCCCCCGACTCATAGGCCACGGAAACCGCGTGTCCATTCTCGTAGGGGATCAGCAGTTCCACTTCCACGCGATGGCAGTCGACCCTGATTGAAATCGCCTGGCGCAGACGCTCCACGTCACCGGGATCCAGAGCGGAAACCGTGATGGCATCGGGATAGGAAAGCTTCAGGAATTCCATGGCGTCCGGACTCTCCAGCCGGTCCGTCTTGTTGAAGACCAGCAACATGGGCAGATCGGAAACCCCCAGTTCCGCCAGTACCTGGTTCACCGTCACGATATGGTCCGCGTGGTTGGGATGGCTGCCGTCTACCACGTGTACCAGCAGATCCGCGTCGTAGACCTCGGTCAGCGTGCTTTTGAAGGATGCGATCAGGTGGTGGGGCAGTTTTCGAATGAAACCCACGGTATCCGAAAGCAGAACGGGTTGGCCCGGAGTCACGTTGATCGCGCGCGTGGTCGCGTCGAGGGTGGCGAACAGCCTGTTCTCGATCAGCGTGCCCGCCTCGGTGAATCCATTGAAAATCGTCGACTTCCCGGCATTGGTGTACCCGATCAGCGCGATACAGAACATGGCGCTTCGGCGTTGTCGCTGCCGGTGATAGGAAGCGGCCACCTGTTCGAGATTCCTGCGCAAGTGGGCAATGCGTCCGCGGATCAACCGGCGGTCGATCTCCAGTTGCGTCTCGCCGGGCCCCCGGACTCCTATGGCGCCGCCCGATCCGGCCGCCACGCCGCCTTCCTGCCGGGACAGGTGGTCCCACTGCCTCGTCAGCCGCGGCATCATGTACTGCAACTGGGCGAGTTCAACCTGCAGCTTGGCCTGCTTCGATTTCGCCCGCGAGGCGAATATATCGAGTATCAGTCCGCTGCGGTCCAGAATGCGCCGTTCGATAACGCGGTCCAGGTTCCTGACCTGCGCAGGGGTGAGGTCGTCGTCGAAAATAACGAGATCGATTTCTTCCGCCTTGCACAACTCGGCAATCGAACGGGCCTTGCCGGTTCCGATATAGTACGCCGGGTGCATGGCGCTGCGGACCTGGATCATCCGGTCGACGATCTCCGCACCGGCGGTGTCGGCCAGCAAGGCGAGTTCGTCAAGTGATTCCTCCATCTCGCCGACCCGTTCTTTTGAAGGCACCATGCCGACCAGCAAGGTGCGTTCACGGTTGTCTCGGGGTATTTCGTGCATTTCGCGCATAGGGTGGCTACGCTTTTCTCCGGTCCATGCTCCTGCCGGTCGTCCGCCCGATCCGCCCGGTTCGCGATCCCGACAGCCAGTATTCTGCCAATACGAGCGCCATCGCGAGGACGGCCAAAGACTTCCAGATCTCATACCCGCCCGCGGCGCCGAAAGTTTCGCCGCGTGGGACGGTCGGGGCGTCCGTCGGGTCCATGAGCACGACAACCTCTTCGTCACCGAACAACCCGGCCGCCTCTTCCGGCGTAAACCGGGCCAGGTCCGATTCCCGCGTGTCCGGATTCACCGCGAAGGCCTGTACGATGGCGTCACCGTCCCACAACGCATACACGCCGGGCTGTTTCGTGTCCGGTACTTCCACCGTAATTCCGTAGCGGCCGACCCGGGCATTGACCGTCTCGGTACGCCCCGATGGGTACTCGAGGTAGAGGCCGGCGTCTGTCCATACTTCGTTCATGGGCCGTACGATGGGTTCTCCCGCCAGGTGACCCCCTTCGGCCACCGTCACCGACGGATGCAGATACCGAACGCTGCGATGCATGAACGGTACGAACGCGCTGCGTAACGCCAGGTCGCTCCAGCCGGTGTTCAAGTCGGAAGCAACCAACAGCGCGCGACCGCTGCCGGACCGTCCTTCGAGGACCGCCGGCGTTCCGTCCATGAACCGCGCGATGACCCGTGCGCCGAGGTCCGCATCGACGGCATAGGACGCGTAGAACCTGGCCTCGCCGATCAACAGGGATTCGGCGTATCGGCCGTCGAACCGAATCACAGGATGCTCGAAGTCGACCTGGTCCATCCGGTGAAAGGAAGACTTGCTGCCGGGCGTTCCCCTTCGTGCCGTGATCGAGCAGCCGAAGACGCCGGTGAAGAAACCGTTCCCGTATGCGGACGGATCCAGTCCCTCGCCGAGAAAGACCAGTACGCCGCCCCCGGAGGAGACGTAACGTTCCAGGCTGGAAAGCCGCGCCGGCGTCAGTTCCACGTCGCCGTCCACGATCAGCACGCCCGCTTCGTACAGATCGCTGTTCAACACGTCGGCGGATGCAGTCTGCACGTCCACGGGCGTGACCAATCCGCCCGTCGGCTTCAATACCTGCTCGATGAAGTAACTGGATTCACTCTGTCCTACGGCGGTAACGCCAAAGACGTCCGGGACCTCGAGGGTGAAATACCGCCGGTTGTCGGCCGCGACATCATCCTCGTCCAGCTCCACGTAACCGGAATACCTGCCCGGCGTGTCGATGACGACGTTGAACTGCACGGAACCCGCCGCGCCCGCTTCAGTCGTCACCTGGCGGCTGCCCCGGTCCAGGCCGTTAATGACGAGCCGGAGTTCCCTGGTCCGCCTGGTCTGCCCGGCCTGGTCGACATGATCAGCCTGCTCGGCCTGCTCAGCCTGCCCGGCCTGCTCAGCCTGCCCGGTCTGCCCAGGACGATTTGTGCCCGATGAAACGCCGTTCCGGTAGGTGAAGGTCGCGACAAACCGTTCCGGCTGATGGCGGATCAGCAGGCCCTCGCTGACGGAAATTTCGTCGATGCTGACGTTGTCCACGGTCCCCGCCTCGAAGGGGTAGAGGTAGATCGGCGCACGCGAATCCAGCGTCGCCTCCGATTCGGATTCCAATTCGGCCAGGTTCTCCCAGTCGTTTCGCTGTAAATCCGACAGGATGTAGATGCTTTTGTGCGCCGATACGATGCCGGACAGTTTACGGCGTGCGAGACGTACGGCTCCGGCGATGTCCCCCGAACTTTCGGATACTTCCGCTTCCGCCAGGCGCGCTACGAGTGCTGCGGTCCGGTCCGTGGGAACGGGCGGGACGGCCTCGGACGGAGCGGCCGTCAGGATAATCAGTCCTTCGTCGCCCTGCTGCATCGCGTCCACGATACGTTCGGCTTCGGTCCTGGCGGCGTTGAACGGCGTAACCCCGTATCGGCCGGCGCCCATGCTGTACGAATTATCCAGCACGATGGCGAAGACCGACCGCTGTTCGACGCCGCTGCCCAGCAAGGCGCCCGCCAGGCCTTCGATGACCGGCCTCGCGAAGGCCAGCACCAGGAGCAGGATGATGAGCGTCCTCAGCAGAAGCAACAGGAGCTCCCGGAGCCTCAGGGCCCGGGACCGTTGCAAATGGTGATCCCTGATGAAAATGACGGAGCTGAAATCGACGGTGGAGACTCGCTGGCGGTGAAACAGGTGCAGGATGATCGGTACGGCGACCGCAACGAGCCCAAACAGCATCAACGCGTTCAGAAAGGTCATTCTTCTTCCTCCACGGGGGTCTGGTAATATACCTTCGGTACCGGTGCCCGTAAAGCGATATCAGCGGGCGATTGGCGTTCTCCTGCCGGGGAAACGCCGGCGCCCTGGACGAGGAGTGCCGAGGGTCGAATCGCCCTGTCGTTGCGGCCTGTTGTGGGTGCACGTATTCCGGGGTGGCGAGAGCCGATTTTCCTTGACACAGCGATCGGTTACGGGTATCGTAATCCCAATATCCGGTCTAATCCGCTGGTTACCCCCTGAAGGAGCGTTTATGGAGGCATGGCTGGCCCTGGAAGACGGCACAGTCTACGAAGGCGAATCCTTTGGCGCTACCGGGAAAAAGGTTGGAGAAGTCGTTTTCAACACCAGCATGATCGGATACCAGGAGGTATTGACCGACCCGTCGTACAAAGGTCAGATCGTCACCATGACCTACCCGTTGATTGGGAATTACGGCGTGAATCCCGGCGATCTGGAATCGCTCCACCCCCACGTGGAGGGATTCGTGGTTCGGGAGTACCAGCGGAATCCGAGCAATTGGCGCTCGACCGGCAGTCTCGACCGCTTCCTGGACGACCATGGCGTCGTTGGCATTTCCGGAATCGATACCCGGGCACTTACCCGCAGGCTCCGCGTCGACGGGGTCATGCGCGGCGTGATAAGTTCCGGCGCGGCGGACCCTGACACACTCGTCCAACAAGCCAGGGCCGTACCCCGAATGGTTGGCCAGGACCTGGTCCGTGAAGTGACCACGGACCGGCCGTACAGGTGGGAAGGAGACCGTCGTTTCTACGTGGACCCTCCCGACGACGATCCGGAGGGGATCTGGAACGGCTTCGACGAACCCGGAACCTTTCGGGTCGTCGTCATGGATTACGGCGTTAAGCACAATATATTGAGGCACCTGGCGCGCCGGGGCTGCCAGGTGCTCGTCCTGCCGGCGGACTACACGGCCGAGCAGGTGCTGCAACTGAACCCCGACGGCATCATGTTGTCCAACGGGCCCGGCGATCCGGGCGCCGTTCAATACGCCATTGACGAGTTGAAAGTCCTGATCGGGCGGAAGCCCATATTCGGCATCTGCATCGGTCACCAGTTACTGGGCATGGCGCTGGGCGGCGAACGGTTCAAGCTCAAGTTCGGCCACCGGGGCGCCAATCAGCCCGTGCGGCAGAACGATTCGGGCCGGGTGGAAATCACCGCCCAGAACCACGGCTTCGCCATCGAC
This sequence comes from bacterium, assembly GCA_965207085.1. Taxonomy (GTDB): domain Bacteria; phylum JAAXHH01; class JAAXHH01; order JAAXHH01; family JAAXHH01; genus JAAXHH01. The sequence goes on from CBDBLQ010000002.1 coordinate 3,377,270, forward strand.
GCCGACACCCTCGACGAATCCGAGGTGGAACTGACCCATATCAACCTGAATGACCGGACGTTAGAAGGGCTCAGGCACCGGCGGTATCCGGTTTTCTCGGTACAGTATCACCCCGAAGCGTCACCGGGACCGCACGACGCCGATTACCTGTTCGACCGATTCATCGCATCCATGCAGTAGACCGCAGCGCAGCGGTTTTTCCGACGGTTTCCCACAGGAGCCAGCAATGCGTAAAAGTATCAAGCACATCCTCTTTCTCGAACCGAAATCTTCCCACCTCCACGTGTATTCGGACGCCTATATTCCGCGTATCGGCAGCCTCGTGCTCGCGACGATCATGCGGGACCTCGGCTACGGCGTCCGGGTGATGCTGGAAGAGGTGGAGGACATCGACACGAACGAGTTCGGGGAAGCCGATCTGATCTGCATCTCCTCCCTGACGTCCACGGCGCCCGGGTCGTACCAGTACGCCGATTTCATTCGGAACGTCTATCCCGAAAAGACGATCGTCATGGGCGGGACGCATCCTACGTTCGTGCCCGACGAAGCCCTGCAGCACTGCGACTTCGTCGTGCGCGGCGAGGGGGAGGAAGCCCTGGTCGAACTGGTCCGGTGCCTGGAATCCGCCGCCGACTACCGCGGCATCGCCAACCTGTCCTGGATCGAGGACGGGCGGCCGGTCCACAATCCCGAGCGGCCCAAGGCGGAGGATCTCGACGTGCTGCCCATACCGGACTTCAGCCTGGTGCCGTCCGGCAGACTGGACATCATGTCGATACAGACGCAGCGGGGCTGTCCCTGGGACTGCAGTTTCTGCACGGTGACCAAGCTGAACGGGCACAAGCTGCGCGGCCATTCCGTCGAGCGCGTGCTCGATATGCTGGAAGCCTATACAAAGATGCCGAATTTCAGCTATCTCTTCTTCGCCGACGACATCTTCAACGTGCCGGTGGACCGCACCATGGCCATCATGCAGGGCATGATCGACCGGAAGCTGATCATCCCGTGGGCGGCGCAGATGCGCCACGAGATCTCGAAGCAGCCGGAACTCATGAAGAAGATGCGCGAGGCGGGATGCGACCGCGTGATGGTCGGTTTCGAGTCCATCGACGAGACGGCCCTGGAGTTGTACGGCAAGAAAGAGACGGCCCACGACGTGGAGGTGGCCATCGACGCGATCCATGATCACGGGATCGATCTCCACGCCATGTTCATCGCCGGCGCCGATTCGGATCATCCGGAGACCATCAAGACCCAGTTCGAGTTCGCAAAGAAGAAGGACCTGGCGACTTCGCAGTGCATGATTCTGACCTACCTGCCCGGTTCCGAGGACACCATCCGCTACGATCTGCAGGGCGGGGAGTACCTGAGCAACGACTGGAGCCACTACGACGGGCACCACGCCAACCATCCCATCCCGAACATGACCCGGTACGAACTGGTCAACACGGTGATGGAAGGCATGAAGGGCATGTACGCGCCGCACCGTATCGCGTACAAGCTCGCCAGCGCCGCGTTCAACGCACTCCGGTTCAACAAGCGGGAAGCCGCGCGGCAACTGCGCAACGGCCTCCTGCGCCTGAACGGCTACTCCATCCTCCAGCGGTGGTTCAAGGAGCACACCGAGTACCTGGCCGATCTCCGCGCCGAAAACGTGTCGCTGTCGCCGGACCGCTACAAGCGCGTGGTGCTGGCGGTGTCCAACGTGGACGTGAGCCGGGTGCTCCGCACGTTCCTGGCCGAGATGAACATCCGCGTGGAAGAGTTCAGCGAGGAGAGGCTCTCCGCGCTCAAGGACTCCGACCTGGTCGTCATGGCCGGCGAGATGGTGGACGACGTGAGAGCCCGGGTCCAGAACCTGCATATCTTCCCCGTGCACGACAAGAACACGCGGATGGACCGGACCCTGACCCAGCTGGGCATTCTCTTCACCGAGAACGTGGACAAGGTACGCGAGGCCATCGCCGCGGTGCACTTCCAGCCCGCCCAGGGCAAGGTGGCGACCGGCGATGGCTGATCGGCGACCGGCGACGCCTGATCGGCGACCGGCGACGCCTGATCGGCGACCGGGTGGCGCCTGATCGACCAGGCATTTGAAACACTGACAACGCTGTTGCAGTAAAAAAGGCATCCAGGATTTTCGGTCCCGGATGCCTTTTTCTTTCTAGTGGAATGGCTTTTAGTGGAATGACACGCCGAAAGGAGAGGCCTAACTGCTGAACTGCCAGCGTTTAACGTCGTCGAATCGGTCGAAATCCCTGTCGAATGTCGCTACGTGGTCGCCTCGCAGGAGGCGCAGAAGGGCAATAGGTATCTAACAGAAACTTGTTCATTTGTATCTCGTCGTTCTGGCTTCTCGCCCAGCTTCTCGTTCCTCGGTTTTGGACGCGGATGGTTTGCCATCTGCAAGAAAGCCATACAGATCCTTAAGCGATTCAGACTCGGATCTCACCACGACCCCGCCTGGAATCAACTCATCGATAAGCCGTTGCCGTGGCTTGAGGTGAAGTGCTTTTCGTACTTCGGCCGGGATGGTGGTCGGTGGTCTGCCATTTTTCGTTCAAGGTCGATTTGACCATAGGATGCATCTCATGTTCATTGCTATGGAGTTGATCCACCTCTCGCGGACGAGTCAGGGATTCCGATTCAGTGTCGTTACCGGTTGGATCCCGGCAACAAGCCGAGGTTTGTCCTTGGCGAGTTCTCTAAAGTCGCATTCCACCTGGATCCCATGCCAGAACTGGTCTGACTGATTGAAAAAGACCCCAAAGCGAATCGACATGGACGGCGTAATCGACCGCCGCCCGTGCACAATCTCGTTGATCGCACGCGGTGCAACCCCGATGGCACGCGCCATGGCATTCTGCGAAATACCCATTGGCTTGAGATATTCCTCAAGCAGAATCTCGCCGGGTGTGATCGGTTTGTTCATAGTTGTATCCTATAACGTTACAGGTGTATAGTCAATGATAATCAACTATAGAAACCTGTAAAGGACCTGAATCTGTCCACCTGAAGACTATTCGCCACTACTCGTTTATACGAATGGAATGAAAACCCGAAAAGCGACCCTCGAGGGCTTTGAGACGGTTACCTGGTGGAGTCGCAAGATCTCGGAGATCATTGGCTTGATTCAACTGAATCAGTTTTTCCCTATCCCCAGTTACATACAGTCGAATGACTTCACACAATTCAACCTTGCAAGTTTTCATGTATTTGGCACTCCAATGCCGTTATCACCGTGACTACGACTTATACCGTACGCCTCGTCCCCCACTTTCTTCTGCAGACGCGCCAGCTCCGCCTTCAACTCCTCAACCACTTCCGCGTACTCGGGGTTCGCGTACACGCTGTTCATCTCGCAGGGGTCCTTTTCCAGGTCGAAGAGTTCCCATTCCGGCTGCGTCTTCGGACCGATCGCGCCTTCCTGTCCGAGCGGATCGCCGTAATAGTAGATCAGCTTGTACCGCAGGGTTCGGAGGCCGTAGTGGGCGCAGACGTTGTGGTGTGCGCCGTGCATCCAGTACCGGTAGTACATGGACGTCTGCCAGTCGGCCGGGCTCTCGCCACGCAGCAGGGGGCGGAACGAGCGGCCCTGAAATGAGGACGGCACGTCCACGCCGGCGCAGTCCAGGAAGGTCGCCGGGAAGTCGACGTTCAGGATCATGTCGCCGTTCACGCTGCCCGGCGCCACCTCCCGCGGGTAGCGGATCAGGAAGGGCATGCGGAGGGATTCCTCGTACATGAAGCGCTTGTCGTACCAGCCGTGGTCGCCGAGGAAGAACCCCTGGTCCGATGTATAGATCACGATGGTCTCCTCACCGATGTCCTCTTCGTCGATGAAGTCCAACAGCCTGCCCACGTTGTCGTCGATCGAGGCCACGCACCGCAGGTAGTCCTTGATATATCGCTGGTACTTCCAGCTTTTCTCCTCGGCAGGAGACAGGCCCTCCGGTACGGGCACCTTCAGGTCCTCGGCGTTGAGGTCGCGTTCGACGCGCATCCGTGCGGCCGCGGCGGCCTGGGCCCGGTTCGAATAGTCGTCGTCAAAGGTCTCAGGCTCCGGAATGTCCTCGCCTTCATACATCGAGGCGTGTTTGTCATCGGGCTCCCAGGGACGGTGCGGCGCCTTGTGATGCACCATGAGGCAGAAGGGGCGGTCCGGGTCGCGGTTTCGCAGCCAGTCCAGGGAATAATCCGTGATCAGGTCGGTGGCGTACCCGCTGCGCGTCGACCGCGCTCCCATCTCGATCATCGCGGGATCGTGGTACAGCCCCTGGCCGGGCAGGACGTTCCAGTAGTCGAAGCCCGTGGGATCGTGGATGCCGCCGTGGCCCAGGTGCCACTTGCCCACCACCGCCGTCTGGTACCCGTGTTCCTGCAGCACCTTGGGATAGTTCAGTAGACGGCCGTCCAGGTGGGTGTCCAGGGTGGTGACGCCGTTTACGTGGTTGTACGTGCCCGTCAGTATGGCCGCCCGGCTGGGCGTGCAGATGGAGTTGGTGCAGAAGCAGTTGTCGAACCGAATGCCTTCTGATCCGATCCGGTCGATATGGGGCGTTCGGTTGATCCGGCTGCCATAGGCGCCGATGGCGTGCGACGCGTGGTCGTCGGACATGATGAACAGGATGTTCGGGCGTGATCGGGACATGGGACCTTTCCGTTCTTGAGGAGACGTGTAGGAGACGTGTAGGAGACGTGTAGTGGATGTAGCGTTTGACCGAAAAAACTCAGGAGGCCAGTACGGTTCTGAGCGTCGAGGCAGCGATGTTTGCGCCGCAGATGACGATGGCCACGGTACGTCCGCGGAATACATCTTTCTGTTGAAGCAAGGCGGCCACGGCAACACCGGCGGCGCCTTCGACGATCTTGTGATGCGCATGGACCATGAACCGGATGGCCTCGCCGATTTCCTGCTCCGGTACCAGGATGTAATCGTCGACCAGGTCGCGGCAGACCGGGAAGGTGATCGATCCCGGTTCCACGTCGCCGGCCGAACCGTCGGATAGCGTCTCGCCATGCTCGGTGCTTACGATGCGTCCTGAGCGAACGCATTGATACATGGCCGCCGATTGTTCGGGCTGGCAGCCGATGACCCGCGTGCCGGGCTTATGCTCCTTCAAATAGACGGCGATCCCGCCGATCAGCCCGCCGCCGCCGACGGTAACGAACACCTCGTCGATGGAGGGCATCTGGCGCGACAATTCGATGCCGATAGTACCCTGGCCGCCGATGATCTGCGGATCGTTGTAGGGCGAAATCCATATCTTGCCCAGAACAGCGGCCTGCTGCTTGGCGTGCAGCTCCGTTTCGAGCGGGTTGCCGTCGTGGAAGACCAGGTCCACGGGATACTGTTTGATCGCTTCTATCTTGGAAGGATCGACGCCGTTGGGCAGATAGATTGTGCCCGGACAACCGGTGATCATGCAGGCCCGGGCGACGCCCTGCGCATGGTTGCCCGTCGAAGACGTCACCACGCCCCGGGCCAACTCGTCCCCGATCAGCGACAGCACCTTGTTCATGGCCCCGCGCGCCTTGAAGGAATTGGTGTGCTGCTCGCTTTCCATCTTCAGATAGACATCCGCCCCGGTTTGAGCCGAAAGCGGCATGGAGTGGATCAGGGGCGTTTGCAGGACATGGGACCTGATGCGTTCTTCCGCACTAAGTATTTCGGGGAGTAAGGGATGCATTAATGAGAGACTAGCTGCGAATCAGCGCGGTTGGATGATTGCGGACGGCTTTCAGTCCGACTGGATGATTGGCACCGGGCCGTCAACCGGACTACCCGTCAACCCGGCTGCACGTCAGTCCGCCCGCCGGTCAGCCCGGCTGAGCGACTTCGACCTCGACGTGGCGGATCAGTCCTTCCTTCGTCAAGGTGATCGTTTCGAGCCCCCGGCGCTCCACGGGCTGGCCTGTTTCGGCATGGCTGGCCCGCATCGTGAATTCGAAGGAGACCGTGTCGTCGGAATCCGCGCGATAGTCGTTCACCGTCCAGTGTACGTCGGGGAAGGTGGTAAAGAAGCCGGTCATCATGTCCCGGATCTGGTCCAGGCCCTCGAACAAGCCGAACTGCGACGACCGGTAGGTGGCTGCGGGATCGAACAGGGAAAACACCTCGTCCAACACGTGACGATTCGAGCGCTTGACATACAATCTTGCCAGGTCCGCCGCTTGCCGTCGGTCCATGGCATGCTCTCCGTGGAAACGCGGAAACCGTTCTCCGGTGGTTACGCGGAAAATGTGTCATTCGCTTGTATGCCATGTCAAGTTGGAAAACCGCACGAAAGGCGGTCGGGTAAGATGCCATGGGGAATGACCGGGCGAACACGCGCCGCGGGGTTGACGCGCTGCGTATAATCTAGGAACATCCAACGCGGCGCTTAAACCATCGTTGACCCGGTGACGGATCCAACCATGAACACAGACGACATGCTCAACGAGTTAGAAACGCCCGCCGTATTACTCGATGAGACCAAAATGATGGGCAATCTGCGCGCCATGCAGGACCTGTCAGACCGGCACGGCGTCGCGCTGCGTCCCCACATCAAGACCCACAAGTCCCTGGAGATCGGGCGGAGGCAGATCGGCCTGGGCGCGTCGGGCGTCACCGTCGCCACGGTGGACGAGGCGCAGGTCTTCATCGAGGGCGGGTTCGAATCCATCACCGTCGCCCGGCCGGTGGTATCGCCGTCGAAGTGGGACCGACTGCTGTCCGCCGCAAAGGCTCAAGGCGCCGACGTGCGCGTGGTGGCCGACTCGAAGGAGGGCATCCAGGTAGCGAGTGAGCGGTCAGCGGCTCACGGGCAGACCGTGGGACTGTTTCTTAAAATCGACGTGGGGCTGCACCGGTGCGGTCTGCTCCCTGACGATCCACGCATCGGGGACCTGGCCGGGATGATCCACGATCATGCCAACCTGGCGTTCCGGGGCATCCTGTCCCACGCCGGTCACGTGTACGGTTCGAAATCCAGGGCAGAGGCTGCCGACGTCGCGGAAGCGGAGTGGCGCACCGTGGTCGCGGTGCGCAACGGTTTGCAGTCGGACGGCCTTCCGGTCCGGGAGGTCTCCGTGGGCGCCACACCGGCCGTCCTCGCTACGAAGCGTTTCGATGGAATCACGGAAATCCGGCCCGGGAACTATGTTTTTCTCGACCTGCTCCCCGTCCGCGTGGGCGTAGCCCGGGTTGCCGATGCCGCGTTGACCGTGCTGGCCACGGTGATCAGCAGGAACGAACGCTATTTTGTGACAGATGCCGGGTCGAAAACGCTGACATCGGATACGGGCGTCCACGGCATGACGGGTAACCAGGGATTCGGCCTGGCCTACCCGGCATCAAGGTTCCTCGAACCCGATGGCGAAATGATCGTTGAAAAAGTCTCGGAAGAACACGGCATGGTCGGGCGCAACGGGCTCGACCTGGCCATCGGGTCGAAGGTCCGTATAGTGCCGGTACACAGCTGTCCCGTGGCGAACCTGGCCCGGTCATATGTCGTCCTGACGCCGGACGGTCTCGAGACCTGGCCGGTGGATGCGGCAGGCGGGTCAAGGTAGCAGACGGCGTAAAAGGTTTGCTATGGACCGCGGCGACAGCCGGCCGCGAAGGCGCATCAGTCGGCCGCGAAGGCGCATCAGTCGGCTGCCTCCGCCGCCAGGCTTCATCTCGGCCAGGAACCGGGAAGGATGCTTCCGCTGCGTCGTGATGTACAGTTTTTCCTCGGCCCGCGTCAGGGCAACGTAGAATACGCGCCGTTCCTCCTCGACATCCGCTTCTGATCCGGTCATCCGGCGGTGGGGCAGGATGTCCTCCATCACGTGGAAAAGGATGACGCCCTTGTATTCGTCCCCCTTGCTCCGGTGAATCGTGGTTACGGTAATGCGATCGCCGTCCGGCGATGAGCCTTCCGGCATTTCTGCCGTTTGCGCACCACCTTTCGTTTGCGCATCACTCCCCGTTTCCGCACCATCTCCCGATTCCGCCCGGGACGCACCGAGATGAGACCTGTCCATTTGGTCCGCGGAGGCTTCGGGGGCCATGGCCCCCAGGTACGCATCCACGAATGCGCGCTTGCAGGCATGCCGGGCGGCTGTCTGGCGAATCGAATCAATCGATTCCACGTCCGATGCGGTCATACGCTGCCGGCTGTTCTCCTCCTGCCGCTTGTAGTATGCGCCTAGACCCGTTCGGTCCAGTAATTCATCGAGAAACCCAACAGGAGACCCTTCCGGAGACGTATAGACGCCGCGCAGGATTTCGATGGCCTTCCGGTATGTTTCCACATGGGCGACCACCTCACTGGGTAGGCCTTCCGTTCGCTCGAAGAACCGATGGCCGAGCGCCGCCGCTTCGCGCAACTGTTCATTGGAGAGCTGCCTGGAAGGGAAGGAAAGGCTGAGGGCGTAGGACAGGGGATCGGCCCGCTCATCACAGGTGATGACGTCGAAATACGCGCCCAGGGCCCTTCCCGCGTGGGATTGGAACAGTGCGCCGGCGTCTATCGGGTCGAAGGGCAGGTCCGCTTCCTTGAGCGCGGACTGCAAGGGCGCCGCGATCGACTGGACCCGGACCAGGACGGCCATGTCTCCGTAACCGTAACCCCGTTTTCTCCACCGGCGAATCGTGCGTACGACGGCATCCGTTTCCGCTTCCAGCGAAGGGCATGCGATGACCCGGATGGTGTCTTGGCCCGGTCCGGCATGGGCCTGTACGGGACGGATGGGCTTGTCGAAGCGGTTTACGTTGTGGGAAATGACACTGGCGGAACGGGTTACGATGTCGGGCCTGCACCGGTAATTCGCGCCCAGGGTGTGGATCGCCGCACCCGGATACCACCGCTGAAACGAACGGATGTTCTCGGGGTCCGCCCCGGTGAAGGTGTTGATCATCTGGTCGTCATCGCCCACCGCGAAAAGGTTGTTCAGGGGCAGAGAGAGCAACCTGAGCATGAGGAACTGCACGGGGGTGAGGTCCTGGACCTCATCCACGAGGACCGAATCGAAGCGGTGCTGGTAGACCGAGCGTGCATCGGGATTTTCCAGGAGGATCTCCACGGCCCGGAACAACTGCTCGTCGAAGGTCATCAGGGCCTTTTCGTTCATCCGGCGATCCACTACTTCGCTGATTCTACGCGCCTGGTCACCATCGAAGCTTTCGATCTCGACGCCGGGGTCGACTCCGCCGATGGGCATCAACGTTCTCCTGTGCCGTGAGGCCGCTTCCTCGTAGGCGATGACGAGATGTTCGGGGAAGGGATAGGGCGCGGCGGAGGCGTACTGCTCAAAATCCGCCTTCAATGCTTTTCGGTACAGATCGGTCAATCCGCCCGGCAGCGTCTGTTCGGTTACAACGCCGTATCCCGCGTAGGGGCTGTCCGGCGCTTGCCTGCAGATCTCGTACCCCAGGCTGTGCAGCGTGCGGATATGGACGCCCGGCAATCCGGCGTCGCCGTGTATACGCTCGGACATCACTTCGCTCGCCGCCTTGTTGAAGACCACGCAGAGTATCCGATCGGGCTTTAAACCGCCCCGAACGGCTTCCACCACCCGCCGTGTCAACACCCGTGTCTTGCCGGAACCCGCCGGGGCGAGGGTGAGCACCACGCCGGCTCGGGGGTTCAGGCACCTGGCCTGTTCCCCGGCCAGGCTCGGATTCGGGTCAGGCATCCGGAACGGTGGTTCGATTACGCGGCAGGATCCTCGTTCACGGTCGGTTTCAGGTCCTCGGTCGGTTCCTCGTCCTCGGCTGGTTCCACTTCCCCGTCCTTTCAGCGTCGAACGAACTTTCTCGACGCACGCATCGAGATCGTGCACGACTTCACGCCCGCTGAAACGGACAACCTCTCGAATGCCGTCTTTTTCGATCAGCTCCGTGTCCAACCGGATCCGTTCGTCACGTACAAACTCCCTGCCGTCGATCTCCACCGCAACGGCGCCATCATGCGGGTCGCCGACCAGCGCGTCGACGCACGCCAGTCCCAGTGGAACGTGAAGCCGATGAGGCAGGCCTGATCGGGTAAGTCCTTCGTGCATAAGGACTTCCGCAGAAGTCAGCCAGGGCTTTTTATCCGTTGACAACGCCTCGGGTTTGGGAAACACGGCGCAAGTGATAGCCAGGAGAGACCGCAACTGTTCTTTCAAGAGAGGCCACATCGCCGCTTCGATCTCTTCTTTGTCCGGTATTCGGACCGCCCCGGTGTCGAGATCCTCCTTGCTCCATGAGGCGAACAGGTACAGAGGGATGTGCCGCCTGTACGCTGAAAGCACGATGCGATTCACCAGGCTGTTCAGGTGTGGCTTGCACCGGGATGTCAACTTCAGTACAAGGCGATCGGGTTCGCCCGGGATGTCCCGTCCTTCATTCGGGTCGACCAGAATGGCCGTACCCGGGCTAGACTCGATTTCAGGCAATGAAAACGTGTCGGGGCACCGGAAAACGGCAAGGCCACGACCCTTTCGTTCCCACCGGGACACCTCGTCCGGCGAGAATGGGACTGGACAAGCCACGGAATGCCGTTCCGCCGATTGCATGGCGTTCGACGACTGCGTGACGACCGAAGGTTGAAGGGTGTCCGCCGGTTGAATGGCGTCTGCCGGTTGAATGGCGTCCGCCAAATTTGTTTCGACCATGGAATGGGTTTCTCCCGCCGTGGGTCGTCATCGTAATCCAATTCGCAGGCAACCCGCGCTCCTCACTTATATCAGTCTGCGCAATGAACCAGTTCTCGAATCATTGAACCGATACGGCCCCGACATTTCATTGATCGAGCTTAACCTGGCGTTTATTTTCGGTTTGAGGAGGCAAGTGCGATGGGTGCCGTAGAAGAGAACATCTGGGGTGCTTTCCGGTCCCGGCCCGTTTTTCTCTACACGTTGAACGGGGCGAGCGGCGCGGCCGCGCACGTAACGAATTACGGCGCGATTCTGCAGTCCCTGGAGATCCCCGACGCGTCAGGACATCTCGTGGACGTAGTACTTGGATTCGACACGCTCGACGAATACCTCGGAGGTCATCCGTTCTTCGGGACAACGGTCGGCCGCTACGCCAACCGAATCGCCGGCGGCAGGTTCACGCTGGAAGGGCGGGACTACCAACTGGCGATCAACGACGGGGCCGGACCCAATCACATCCACGGGGGGCCGGGCGGTTTCGACAGGCAGGTCTGGGAACCGCTGGACTTCGGTCAGCGAGAAAAAGGGCCCTTCGTCGCGATGGCCTATACGAGCGTGGACGGGGAGGCAGGATATCCCGGCACGGTGGAAACGACGGTTACCTACACCCTTACCGGTGACGACGAACTGCGGATTTTGATGACGGCACGGTCCGACCGGTCCACGGTGGTGAACCTGACCAATCATTCCTACTGGAACCTGAACGGGCACCAGGCCGGTCCGGTGCTGGACCACGAGGTTACGCTGTTCGCCGACGCCTACACGCCTGTCGACCGCCATCTCATTCCCACGGGCGAAATCAGGCCGGTCGCCGGGACGCCCTTCGACTTCACGGAACCGAAAACCATCGCCGCGGAGATGGACGCGGTTTCCCGACCTGGTCCAGGGGAGCCCGACGGTACGGTAGGTCCCGGGGGTTACGACCACAACTACGTCCTGCGCGATGGAGGAGGGCGGGTGAGGCCGGCGGCTCAGATAGCTTCCCGCCGCTCGGGTCTGGCCATGGCGGTACGGACCGATCAACCGGGCGTACAATTCTACACGGGAAACAACCTGACCGAGGCGCTCACCGGCAAGCAGGGCGCCGTGTACGGCAGGCACCACGGTTTCTGCCTGGAGACGCAGGCTTTTCCGGACGCGGTCAATAGACAGGGATCGCCGGGATGGCCTTCGGTCATCCTGGACCCGGATGACGAATACCGCCACGAGGTGTGCTACGCCTTTGCGTCCGCGGCACCGGACCGGTGACCGGGCCACCGGCATCGCGGTGCATCGTCGCGCCCGGGCCCGGTCCGGCAACCTAGCGGTCCCGGCTCCGTCTGCCGGCCTCTCGCACTGTGCTCACCGCGTAAAGACGGTCTGGCGCAGATGGTCGGCCTGGTCGGATACGAGGAAGGCGAGGATCCGGCCCACGCCCTCGGGGTCGCCCAGGTATGTTTCCGCCTGCTTGAGCGCTTCTTCCACCGACCCGCCTTGGGATTCGGCCCCCTGGGCGATGTTCCTGAGCTTCATGGGCGTCGCGATCCCGCCTGGACAGACCGCGTGTACGCGTATGCCGAAGGGCGATAGCTGGCTCTCGAGGACGACCGCCTGCCCGTGCACGGCCCCCTTGCTGGTCCCGTAGGCCACCGATGAGCTGCCTCCCCGGACGCCGGCGCCGGAGGACAACAGGACGATGACGCCCTTCTGCTGTTCCTTCATCACGGCCGCCGCGTACTTGCAGGTAAGAAAGGACCCCTTCAGGTTGACGTCCATCACGCGCTGCCACACCGCCTCGTCCAGCTCGTCCACGGGCACATAAGCGCCCTCGAGGATGCCCGCGCAGTTGATGAGCGCGTCGATCCGTCCGAAGTCTTCGACCGCGCCCGCCATCAGCGCCTCGACCTGACTGGCGTCCGAAACGTCCACCGCCTGGCAGGAAGCCTCGCCGCCCGCGGCGTGTATATCGCCGAAGGTCTCTTTCAGCCCGGTTTCTTCGATATCGGCCAGGACGGTCCGCCCCCCGGCCTCCGCACAGCAAAGGGCCGCGGCCCGGCCGATGCCCATCGCCGCGCCGGTAATGACGACCGTCTTGTTTTCGAGCGACATGTAGCTGTCCTTCCTCGTTTGGTTTCGTGGGATATGGTTATGTGCAATATGGTTTCGCGGGATATGGTTTGGCCAGTTTAGCCCGCATTCACCGATTCATGCCAATTCCATACCGATGCGCTCTGGTATTCTAATCCCTGGCCGTCTATTAATCAAACCCCGATGCGCCCTGGCGCCTCCCGCACCGACTCGTTCCCTTGTTACGCCCGCAAATGCCTTGACAGGCGCACTACACGTGTGTAAGCTTATGACAGGCGCGGAGATAGGACCCGCGGCCAATCCGGCTCTGACATCAGCAGTCAGACTACGCAAACCCATCCGGATCAGCCCCATCCCGATCCCGACAGGACACGTTCATGGACCGGCGACATTTCCTGGAGACCCTCGCGGCCGGACTCGTTGTCGGCGGATCCGCGTTTCCCTCGCTTCAATCCTTGGCCGGCCCCCTGTTCGTTCCGGTTGAAACGGACGAAGAAGGCCTGACCCCCCTGCGCAGGTTCTTCGCCGTAGCCATTGTCTCCTTTCCACCGAAAATCGACGTCGAAAAGGAACGGCTCGAGATTGAAGGCGCCGTTTCGACTCCTTATGCATTGAGATACGACGAATTGCACAAGTGGCCGCAAGTTACGCAGGAGAGCATCCTCCGTTGCGTCGGCGGCGCCCAGGGAAGGGCCCGGTGGGTCGGCGTGCGGCTGCGCGACCTGCTTGAAAAGGCGGGCATGGACCCGGATGCCCGTGACGTCATTTTCTACGGGGCGGACGACTATGAGAGCAGCGTCCCCGTGGGCGAGGCGATGAAGAAAAGCAGCATGCTGGCCCTCGAGATGAACGATGAGCCGCTGTGGGCCAAGCATGGCTCGCCCGTGCGCCTGGTCATGCCCGGCATGTATGGATACAAGCAGGTCAAGTGGATTACCCGGATCGAAGTCACCCGCAAGAACCACAAGGGATACTGGGAGAACCGCGGTTATTCGGACGATGGACGGATCAAATCCTGAGGAGCCAGGCTTTCTATGGATGCCATGCTGGTTACCGGTGGAGCCGGGTTCATCGGCAGTAACTTCGTTCGATACGCATTAAAACACCGTCCCGAAACTCAGGTCGTGGTGCTCGATGCGCTGACCTACGCCGGCAATCCGGCCAATCTGGATGATTGCGACGGTGTGAACCGGCTCCGGTTCATCCACGGGGATATCCGGGACAGGGACGCGGTCGAAGACGCCATGCGGGGGGTAGACATGGTCGTCAATTTCGCGGCCGAATCCCATGTCGACCGGTCCATCCTCGACCCGTCCTCTTTCATCGAAACCAATTACAACGGGGTCTGTGTCCTGCTCGAAGCGGCGCGGCGCATGGAAGTGGGCCGGTTTCTTCAGGTTTCCACCGACGAAGTGTACGGCCACGTACCCACCGGTTGCTCGGTGGAAAGCGATGCCTTGGCACCCCGCAATCCCTACGCCGCCAGCAAGGCCGCGGCAGATCTGCTGGTCCAATCCTACTTCACCACCTACGGCATGCCCGTGCTGATCACGCGAGGCGGGAACACCGTCGGCCCGTACCAGTACCCGGAGAAGGTCCTTCCCCTGTTCATCACGAACGCGCTGGAGTACAAGCCGCTGCCGGTTTACGGCGACGGAAGCGCCGTGCGCTGCTACCTGTACGTGGAAGACCACTGTTCCGCCATCGACCGGGTGCTCCGGTCCGGCGAACCGGGGAATGCGTACAACGTGGGCACGAACTGCGAAGTCAGCGGACGGGACCTGGCTGCCCGTGTCCTGGAAGTCCTCGACCGGCCGTTGGAACTGCGCGAGTTCGTCCCGGACCGGAGCGGGCATGATCTGCGGTACGCCCTGGACTGCGGCCGCATCCGGGCCCTGGGATGGCGCCCGTCGCTCGACTTCGACACGCTGCTGGCCCGGACGGCGCAGTGGTACGTGGACCATCGGCCGTGGTGGCGGGAGATCCGGAACGAAAGCGGATTCAGGTCGTATCATAAAAAGCAGTACGATGAACGATATCAAACTTGAAAACGACATCGAAACTTGAAAAGGTCGCGCGTGCGCATGGAGTGTAAGACTTGACGTACCTGGTGCTGCTCGAGTCGGTCGTCCTGGCCGGATCGGCCGGTCTCGTGGTCTATGGATTTCTGTTGAGCTTCATCGGCCGGATCCGCCGAAGCGGCAAGGTACCGCTGATCTTTCCCCGGCACGTCTTCGCCCTGGTGGTGCCCGTGGGGAACGACGAAGGCACGATCGGCAGGACGGTGGATCATCTGCGCCGGAATAAGTATCCGCGGAGCATGTTCGACGTGATCGTCGCTCCGATGAACTGCACGGATCAGACGCCAACCACCGCGCGGCGCAAGGGGGCGGTCGTCTACGGACCCGGGAAGCAGCGCTGGTCCGACGCGGACGAGGCGGTCCACGGCGTGCTGGAACGGCTTTCCACGAAAGACCGCTATGACGCCTACGTCATCCTGGACGTTCGGTCCAGGATTTCCGCTAACTTCCTGGCCGTGATGAGCGACAAGCTCTCCCGGGGCGCCCTGGCCGTCCAGTCCGGCTACAGCGTAACGGGCAGAAAATGGACTTGGAACACGGCGAGAAGAGCCCTGCTGAGCACCCTGAAGCCCTGCTGGCTTACGAGCTGGCCGTTGAATCTCCGTCTGGCCGGTGGCATCCATCGAATCGGTCTGTGCGTCTCCCGGCGGCTGGTAGAAAAACACGGCGTGAAAAGGCCCCGGCTGGACAATGTGCTGGGATTTCAGACCATGCTGCTGCGCCACGACGTGGCCATCCAGTATACCGACCAGGCATGGGTATACGACCGTACCCGGAATGTAAAACCAGTTCGCTCCACGTTCGACCGCCTGAGATCCAGGTGGAAGCTTGCCCGCACCGACGGACTGCCCCTGATCACGGATGGACTGAAATGGCGCAGCACGGCACAGGTGATCGGCGGTTTCAACCTCTTCATGCCTTCGTTTAACACGACGCTGTTCACGGCGCTGCTGTTCTTCGGCCTCGCCGCGTACCTTCACGGCGTCGCTTCGGCCATCGCCCTGGGCTGGACCGCGCTGATCGCCAGCCTTGCGATCTTCGTGGTATTCAGACTGTGGTTCATGCGCGCCCCGGTCCTGGCCTACGCGGCTTTGCCTTCCCTGCCTCTGATGCTGTTCTGGCAGGCCGTGAGATCCTGTTTTGCCTCCAGTCCGAAGCGTCCACCGGCCAAGGCCGAGGCGGAGGTCCGGACCGAAACGGGAAGCGGGCGCACACAGGGCCGCAGGCCGCGCAGGCGGTATTCGAGAAGACCCAGGCGCCAGCCATCCTGAACAGACAGCCCCGCATCGGTCTTCCTGAAGCAGGGACGGCCCGTGCCGGCCTACCTGAGCAGGCCAGCCCCGGGAGCGTGACCCATTCCAATTCACCACGCGTTGATTCTTGGATTCCTGCAGGGCGTCACGGAATTCCTCCCGATCAGCAGTTCCGGCCATCTCGTGGTGTACCAGTGGCTGTTCGGACCAGGCGGACCGGGTGGACCAGGCGGACCGGTTGGAACCCAGTTACTCTTCGACGTCATGGTACACCTCGGGACGCTGATCGCCGTGCTGATCGTGTTCCGATCGGATATCGCCTTGCTGGTATCGGGTGCCTGGCGCGCGGCAACCGGCCACGCCGATGAAGACCGGGGGGGGCTTCGCCTCCTGCTCCTGCTCGTTGTGGGCACGATTCCGGCCGCGGTCTTCGGCCTGGGATGGAAAGACGAGCTGGAGCGCCTGTTCTCCGCGCCGGCCTATGTTGGCTTCGCGTTCCTGGTCACCGGTACCATACTGTGGTTGTCCCGGTTCTCCGGCCAGCCTGGCCGGCCTGGCGGGTCTATTCGGGCCGACCAGGCGGACGGGACTACGCAGGCGGGCCAGGCGGCCCGGGGCCTGCGCAAGACGACCTGGTTCGATGCACTGCTGATCGGCCTGGGCCAGGCGCTGGCGCTGATACCCGGAATCTCGCGATCCGGAACGACCATATCCATCGCCTTGCTGTTGGGACTTGACCGGCGGCTGGCGGCGCGTTACTCTTTTCTATTGGCGGTTCCCGCCATACTGGGAGCGGTTGCCGTCCAGGCAGGAGATTCGGGAGGCATTCCCTCGGATCAATGGACCGCGGTAATGGTGGGAACCCTCACGGCGGCCGTGAGCGGTTACATCGCGCTCAAGCTGCTCCTTCGCATCGTTGTTGCCGGCAATCTGTCCAGGTTTTCGTACTATTGCTGGGGAATCGGACTGCTGACGCTGGGCGGCGCGATGTACGGGCTGACCGGGCTTTCTGTACTGTCCGGGCTGACCCAACTGACCTGGCTGACTGGCGCATTCTGATTCGGTCTGAATCCACCTCCCACGGCACCTCACATTTTACAGGCGGTAGCCAGGCACATGAATCCAGACATCAGCAGACTGCTCGATGAATGGGACTACACGGGGCCCGACAAGCTCATCGTACGCAAGTTCAGGGGAGAAGACGGCCGGACGAGGATCCAGATGCGCGTGAACCTCGGTATCCTGCAGATGGAGTGGTCAAACCGGCCGGACGGTCAAAGGCCCCACGGGAAGGCCTCCCTGCTGGACTACTTTCTGGATAAACTGGAGCAGCAGAAGGCGGACAAGGGGCCGGACGCGCAACTCAGCCTCTCCCACGACGACTGCGTGAACCTGCAGACGGAATCGCTGCAGTATTACTACCGGCGCATCTGCATGTTCGAACTGGAATCCTACCACGAAGCCTGCCGGGACGCCGAACACAACCTGCAGATCATGGAGATCGTGCGGACCCATGCCGAGAACGACGACGACCGTCTGTCCCTCGAGCAGTACCGTCCGTTCGTCATCATGCACCGCACCAGGGCGCGAAGCCTGATTGCCACGGATTCGGGCGATATAGACAAGGCCCTGCGCCATATTGAAGAAGGCATAGAGGAAATCGAGACTTTCTTTCGTTCCTACGACCGGGACGACCTGGTCAAGGAAAGCCAGGAACTGAAAGTCCTGAGAGACATGGCCGAAGAGATCCGTAAACAACAGCCCCGTTCCGAGGAAGACCAGTTGAGGGCGGAATTGACGGAGGCCGTCGAGAACGAGGAGTTCGAAAGGGCCGCCGAAATACGGGACGAACTGAAGAAATTCGATCTGCCCTAGACCGGAGTCCCCCTTGCTTTCCTGGCTCAAATCCGCCGACCGTCAACTCATCCTCTTCGTGCTTGGCGCGGTCAGCATGGGTCTTTCGATGGGGCTTGGCGAAATCAGCTTCAACAACTTCCTCAGCGACACCTACCAGATGGACGCGATGAGCCGCGGCGAGCTCGAGTTTCCCCGCGAGTTGCCGGGCTTCCTCGTGGCCGCTTTCGCAGGCATCCTCTTCTTCTGGTCCGAACTGAAAATGGCCGCCCTCTCCATGGCGCTAATGGCCGTGGGATTCATGGGGCTTGGAATCTACGGCGATCTGTACGGACTGATGCTCGTATCCATGATCATCTGGAGCATCGGTATGCACCTGCAGATGCCCGTGACCCGGACGATCGCCCTCCGGCTGGCCCGTGAAGGACGGGGCGCCACCATGCTCGGACGTCTGAGCGGTATCCAGACCGGCGCCGCCATCCTGGGCAGCATCCTGCTCTGGATGGGATTGGGCGGCACCTCATCCGGTTACCTGCCCGTTTTCGCCCTCGCCGCGCTGGTGGCCCTCGGAGGCGTCTACTGCTACCTGGCGATGCGTCCCATCGAGGGGCACACGGGCAACCGCCCCACCTTCATCATACGGAAGCGGTACACCCTGTTCTACCTGCTGAACATCCTCTTCGGCGCGCGGAAGCAGATCTTCATCACCTTCGGTCCCTGGGTACTGATCAGCATCTTCGACAAACCGGTATCCACCATCGCCTCGCTTCACCTGGTCGCATCCGTCATCGGCATGTTCTTCGCGCCGCAGCTGGGCAAGCTGATCGACCGGTTCGGGGAACGCCTGGTGCTGATGATCGACGCGGTGCTGCTCATCGGCGTCTGCGTGGGCTACGGATTCGCCACGGAAATGGGGCTGGGTGCGTGGGCGGTGGATCTGATCTATGCCAGTTTCGTGCTCGACCTGGTCCTGTTCAACGTCAGTATCGCGCGGACCACCTACGCCAGCAAGATCGTCGTCAAAAGGGACGATCTCACCGCGACCCTGTCCCTGGGCGTCACTATCGACCACGCGGTGTCCATGTCCATTCCCACCCTGGGCGGACTGGTCTGGGTAATGTACGGCTACCAGCACGTCTTCATCGGCGCGGCGGTCGTCGCCGTCCTGACCCTGGTGGCCACCGGTTTCATCACGGTGCCCCGTCCGGGTACGGGCCGGGTGAGCCAGGCGGAGGCCGCAGGGTGACGGTAGCGGACAACTGACGAACCGGCGCCCCGATCGAGGTGAGCGCCCGCGCGGTCATCCGCCAGCCATCCAGCCTCCGTCCACCACGATCAGTTGTCCCGTGAGAAAATCCGAGGCCGAAGCGGCCAGGAATACGGCGGTGCCGGCGATGTCCTCCGGTTCGCCCCAGCGTCCGGCCGGCACGCGGTTCAGGATATAGGTTCCCCGCTCACTCTCTTCGACGGGCCGGGTCAGCGGCGTCCGGATGTATCCCGGACAGATGGAATTGATGTTGATGTTGTACGGGGCCCAGTCGATGGCCAGCTGGCAGGTCATGGAAGCGATACCGCCCTTGGCGGCGGTGTAGGCGGGGATATGGGGAATGCCCGTTATGGCGGCCAGCGACGCGATCTGGATGATCTTGCCGTACTTCCGTTCGATCATGTGACGGGCCGCGAGTTGGGTGAGGAAGAAGGTGCCCTTCAGGTTGGTGTCCACGACCTGGTCCCAGTCTTCCTCGCGGTAGTCCTCCGGCGGCGTGCGCACGTTCACCCCCGCGTTGTTGACCAGGATATCGATCTGGTTCCAGGTTTCCAGGGTCGTTGCCACCAGGGATTCCCGGCCGTCCCGGTCCGAAACGTCCGTTTCCACGACCAGTGCTTCGCCGCCGAAACCCCTGATGGTTTCCCCGGTCTCCTCGAGCCTGGAGCGGGTCCGGCCCGCCAGGACGACCCGGGCGCCCGATTCGGCCATGGCCGTAGCGATGCCCTGGCCGATGCCTGTTCCCGCGCCGGTTACGATGGCGACCCTGTCCTTGAGTGAAAACCGTTCGAGGTTCATTTGTGCTCCTGTGAGTCTGCCAGTCTGCCTGTTTAGCGTTGACAACGTCCACCCGGAACAGGTATCTGTTTCCTGTCGCGCCGACGGTCAGTCGTCAGGCTGCCGACTACCGGGCCGACAGACCGATGCACAGTTGCCGGGCCGATGCACAGTTGCCGGACCGCCGCACTGCCTGGCTGCCGACTACCGGCCCACCGGGCGGATAAATATACAGGCCGGCACACTTCGTGGCAATGAGACAAACTCGTTTCCGGAAGGCGACTCGACCTTGGGCACTCCCACAAAACCCGAGCCCGTGAAGCTGGTATGCGCAATCATGGGACAGGACGAATCGATGCTGGCGGAGGGCCGCGAGCTCCTGGCCGGTCGGTTCGGCGCGCTGGAACTGGCCGGTCCGGTATTCGACTTTTCCTTCTCCACCTACTATGAGCGGGAAATGGGGGCCGGACTGGTCAAGCAGTTCCTCGGATTCGGGCCGCTCGTGAACCCGGAGGACTTCGCGGGAATCAAGTGTGCGTGCAACGACCTCGAAGCCGGCCTTTCCCGGTCCGACGGCATGCCCGGGCGGAGGTTGAACATCGATCCGGGTTACGTCAACGGCGGCCAGCTCGTCCTGACGACCACCAAGAACTACAGTCATCGTATCTACATTGGGAAGGGGATATTTGGCGAGGTGACGCTGCTGTACACTCGGGGCGAATTTACTCCGCTGCCCTGGACCTACCGGGACTACCGCTCGGAAGCGGCACTCTCCTTCTTCACCCGCGTGCGCGGCGCTTTTCTCGCCCAGCGGGGAAGTTCGAGAACCTGATGACCGGAAGCGTCTATCCGGCTGACCGGAATCACCCGGCAACCGAAAATCACGACCACTGGTTCATTTTGTCTTGACCTGTTTTGAGCGCCCGGTTTATAATACCCGTATACCGAACATCCACTACGATGACGATCGTATCTCCAGTCGGACTGACCCCTTTCAGTCGGCATAATCCCGTCATCTCGCATGTGGTCGCCCGCGACAAGAAACCAGGCTGATCCCGGTCCGGTAGAAAGACTGCATACATGATTCGTCTCAAGGTATATGATGTGGGGCCTCCCTATCCCCTGCACGCCACGCCCGTACTCTGGCTGGCCGACGAGCAGGAAGAGCAGGTGCTGATTCTGCTGATCGGCATTGCGGAAGCCTTCGCCATCAAGAGCCAGATCGACGCCGGCGAAGAAGCGCCGCCGCGGCCCATGACGCACGATCTGCTGAATTCGGTCTTCGCTCATTTCGACGCCGAGATCGAGTTCGTGCTCATCTCCGAACTGCGCGAGCAGCAGTTCTACATCGCGGAAATACACGTGAAGGCCAACGGACAGTCCATGACCATCGACTCGAGACCCACGGACGCCATCGCCCTCGCCCTTCGTGCCGACGCCCCGATCTACGTGGAAGAGGAAGTCATGCAGGCGGCCGGCAAGCGCATGCCCAAGAGCAAGGACGAGAACGGCGAAGACGCGCTCGCCGCGTCCATCGAGGAACTGGAAGCCGAAGCGGGCGAGGAAGGCAAGGTGCCCGCGGCGCAAGTGGCCGCCGAGGAGTTGATGGAATCCGTGGAGTTCAAGCGTCAGCCACGCACCCCCCTGGAAACGGCGCGGCAGAAACTCCAGGCAGCCATCGATGAAGAGCGGTACGAGGACGCCGCCCGTCTGCGCGACGAGATCAACCGCCTGGAACAAAGCGCCTGAAGGGGTAGCGTGCGAGAAGCCATCACGATGTGGAAGTATACCAGGATGGTCGTCCTGGTAGCCCTGACGGCAGCCATGTATGCCGCCGTCCTCATTCCCTTCAAACTCCTTCCCATTATCCCCGGCATTACCGAACTCAGGCCGGCCAACGTATTCCCGGTCATCTGTTCCCTCATGTTCGGTCCCGCCGGCGCGTGGGGCGCCGCCTTCGGCAACCTGATCGGCGACCTGATGGGCGGCACCTACGGGCTGGGCAGCTACTTCGGCATGATCGGCAACTTCCTGCTCGGCTACATACCCTACCGGTTATGGCGCATGCTTACCAGCAAAGAACCCGGTGCGTGGTCCCCGGCCATGCTGGCTCGGTACCTCTACGTTACGCTGCTGGCCAGCGTCGCCTGCGGCGTAACGGTCGGCTGGGGGCTGGACACCCTGGGGCTCGTGCCCTTCCACGTGCTGGCGCCCCTGATTTCCATCAACAACTTCGTCACCGCGGCCATTCTCGGTCCGCTGTTGCTGCCGGTGCTCTACAAGCGGGTGAAACAGTGGGGCCTGCTCTATCACGACGTCATGGACCCCGCCGATCTCTCCAGGGGCCGGCTGCCCCATCTGGCCCACGTGGTCATGGTCCTGGCCCTTTTCGGCAGCCTGTACGCCGGGGTTTCCATCTCGCTGGGCCTAAACGAAGAAGCGGCCCGGACGATCCCCCTGCTGTTCGGCCTGGAAATCACCGCGCCGGAAAGCCTGCTCATGCCGGCGGGCGCCAGTGTCGGCCTGGGGCTGCTGCCCCTGATGGTCCTGCTCGTGATCGCCTGCTTGCTGATCTGATTATAAAAACGGGGAGGGCAGCGCGGAAACGCACTGAAACCGCCCGTAAGGAAGGGATATCGCTTCATGAAGGTAGTCGACGTTGAACGCATCGTGGTGGACGTACCGTTCACCGAGCGCCAGGCCCGCATTACCGAGCGCGAGGTCTACAACTGGTCGATCCTGGAACTTTGCCGGGTGACGACGGATACCGGGCTGGACGGCTGGGGCGAAACGGTCATTCACTACACCTGGGCGCGGGTCACCGACGACGCCGTGAACCGGGTCATCGGGAAGAGCCCGGCCGACGTGATGAACGACGACACCCTCGGCGCCGGACTGCAGATGGCTCTCTACGACGTGGTGGGAAAAGCGCTGGGCGTGCCCTGCTACAAGCTGCTTGGGAACAAGGTGCGGGACTGGTCGCCCATCTCCTGGTGGTCCATCGACGCCTCGCCCGCGGACTGGCTGGCCGAAGCCCGCGACGCGGTGGCCCTGGGGTATACCAGCTTCAAGATCAAGCAGAGGCCCTGGTGGGACATCTTCGCCCAGGTGGACGCCGTCGCCACGGGCATCCCCGGTTCCTTCAAGCTGGACCTCGACGCCAATGCCACGATGCAGAACGCGGCCGCGGCCATGCCCGTCATGCAGAAACTGGCGCAGCACGAGAACGTGGCCATGTTCGAATCCCCCATCCCGCAGACCGACATCCTGGGCAATCGCCAGCTCCGGCAGGTCATCCCCCGGCCTATCGCCATGCACTTCGGTTCACCGCCTTACATGACGGCCGTCCGCGAAGAGGTCTGCGACGGCTTCGTCATCTGCGCCGGGAAGTCCGAGGTGATGCGGCAGGGTCAGCTGAGCGCCGAGGCCAACATGCCCTTCTGGCTGCAGCTCGTGGGCAACGGGCTCACCACGACCTGGGCCGCCCATCTCGGTGCGGTGCTGACCCACGCCACCTGGCCGGCCATCACGTGCATCAACCTCTACAGCCATCACCTGCTGACGCAACCCATCGAAGTCGTGGGCGGCTTTCACCGGGTTCCCGAGGAACCGGGTCTGGGCGTGACCGTGGACGAGGAAGCCGTGGAGAGGTGGAGAATCCCCGACGATACCGTGCAGGCGCTGAAGGAAAAGGGCGAACGGTACGCCAAACCCGATCCTCGCCTGGTCAATTCGGTGGTCTACCCCGACGGCACCCGCATTCACATCGTGCCCATGAACCGGGCCTACGGCTATTTCATCCAGGGCAACGGACCGGCCCACGTGGGCGGGGTCTGCCTCGAGATCCTGCGCGACGACGGGTCGAAGGAATGGCAGGACCTCTATGAACGGGCCCTCGAGCATCCGGTGCGCAGCCGGGACGTGGCGTGATATTCAACTGAAGTCGCGGAAGCATACAGGAGACGGCAATCCATGATCAAGATCGCGGAGATTCTCAGCACGGGCCGGAACACGCTCTGGGACCAGGTCAAGCAGATCGGCGTGGATCACGTGGTCACCAGCATGCCGCCGGCGGTGGGCAATGAAATGGGCTGGGAGTACATGCCCATGCTGCGGATGAAGAACAATTTCAACGACGCCGGCTTCGACGTGTCCGTCATCGAAAGCACGCCGCCCATGCACCGCATCAAGCTGGGCGTGGAGGGCCGGGAGGAGGAGCTGGACAACGTCTGCACCTTCATCGAGAGCATGGGCCGCGTCGGCATCAAGACCTGGTGCTACAACTGGATGGCGATCCTGAACTGGACACGTACTTCTTCCACGGTGCCCTCCCGGGGCGGCGCTGTCGTGACCGGCTACGACCACGCCATGATGAAAAACGCGCCGTTGACCGAGGCGGGCGAAGTATCCGAAGACCAGTTGTGGGAGACCCTGCACGAATTCCTCGAGCGGGTAACGCCCGTCGCGGAACAGTACGGCGTGGAAATGGCCATGCATCCCGACGATCCGCCGCTTTCACCGTTGCGGGGCATCGGACGGATCATGCGGTCGGTGGACAACTTCCAGAAGCTCCTGGAACTGGTGCCGAGTCCCATGAACGGGGTCACCTTCTGCCAGGGAAACTTCGCCCTTATGACCGGCGACCAGCCCGCGGCCATCCGCCACTTCGGCGCGCAGCGCAAGATCTTCTTCGTCCATTTCAGGGATGTGCGCGGGGACGTGGAGAACTACGTGGAGACCTTCCACGACGACGGTCCGACCGACATGATGGAATGCCTGCGCGCGTACCGCGATATCGGGTTCGAAGGCGTGCTACGCCCAGACCACGTACCGACCCTCGCCGGCGAAGACAACGACCATCCGGGGTACTCGGCCCTTTGTCGGCTGTACGCGGTAGGTTATATCAGGGGGCTGAGAGAGGCGGTCTACCGGGAGGAAGGATAACGGCGCCCGTCAGCCGTCACGGTCCGGGTGAAGCACCAGGCCGTCAGCCGTCAGGGTCCGGGTGGATCGAATCGACCCAGTACACGTTCTCCGGCTTCTCCACCGGTTCGATGTCCAGGTTTACCACGACCGGATCCATGCCGCTTCTGCACAGCACGCATTCCAGGGGTTCGTCGGTCCGGGCGTTGATCTCCTGGTGGGGCACGAAGGGCGGTACGTAGATGAAGTCGCCCGGCCCCGCTTCCGCCACGAATTCCAGGCGCTCGCCCCAGCGCATTCTCGCCCTTCCCTTCACCACGTAGATCACGCTTTCCAGTTCGCCGTGATGGTGCGCGCCGGTCTTCGCGTTCGGGTGGATCGTCACCGTGCCCGCCCAGATCTTGCTCGCCCCGGTCCGGGCATGGTTTATCGCCGCGGCCCGCGACATGCCCGGTGTCTGCGGTGTGTTCGAATCGAGGCGGTTGCCGGGGCTGACCTTCACCCCGTCATCGCGCCATTTCGGGTCGGCGTTCATGGCGTGAATCCTGCGTGTTGCCGCGCGGATGACCGCGGGAACTTGAGAGGGGTCGGCAGTAGCCTGCGGTTGCGCTTGTACGCTAGTCGTCCAGCCCTAGCTCCGCACGCAATCCCACGTCCGCCACGCTGTTCTTCGTCCAGTAGTCCAGCATGATCCGCTTGTTGCGCACCGCCGTCGTGACGAGTTCCTTCGTCGTTCCGTCCGCCGCGATCTCGACCTCTTCCCAGGATTCGATCTCGTGGGGGAAGTCCCGCTTGAACCGTATGGTCAGGGTCCGGTTGAGATCCGGATAATAGACCAGGTTGTAGACCATGATCTCGGGCTCCCGGGCATCGGGCATCAGGATGGCGGTGGCGTTGACGGTCCGCCAGGCCGTATGGTCCAGCCGCTGGTACAGGGTACCCGGAATCATGGATACCTCGCCGGTCGGCAGGGCTTCCGGATTCAGGCGGATGGTCGTCCAGATCTCATCCTCGGGGATGGCGTTCTCGAGTTCGGCGACCCGATCGCCTTCGCTTTCGAAATAGGAGTACTGGTGCACGCGGTACCGGTCGTCCTGCAGGTTCAGCTGGACGAAGGCGTGGCCGCACCATTCCTGCACGGACGTCGTGATCTTCAGCGTCTTCGGATGGAGGTCCCGGTACACCGGGGTGAAAGCCGACGTCATGACCGTGTAGGGATACACGCCGGTGTTGAAATTACGCAGGGCATTCAGCTTAAGGACCTTGACCGCATCGTCGCCCGCCTCGTCCGGCCGGTCCAGTTTGACCTGTTTCTGCGCAGAGAAATCCTCCGTCACGAAGACGAGCACCGCATCTCCGTCGTGGAGCTCGCCGTACCGGGCCTGCTTGAGCGTATAGCTCGTGATCTCCGCCTTGCCCTGGTACCAGTAGTCGCCGAACGTGACCGGTCTGTCCCGGTCGGCGTCCGTGCCATCCCCGACCAGTCCGCATCCACCGGTCAGCCCGATATATACGCACAGCGCGGCCATCACGCCAACCAGCAGTCTCAACAGGTTCCGTTTCATTGTGTCACCTCGCTTTCCCCTGGGATTTCGGGAGAGTGGGCGAAGGGGCGCGATCCCAGCATCCGGATGCCGTAGACGGCCATGGAGACCAGCCCCCAGGTGAGTCCCACGACCACGCCCGCGTCGACGATGCCGCGCCAGGGCTGGGGCAGGTACCGGATCAGGAAGATCAGGATCACGATCCCGATGGTCAGTGCCAGAATGTTTTTCCGGCGGTCCGGGTTAATGTGTATGTAGCCGGCGAGGAACAGCGGCGCCAAAGCGATCAGCACGGGACGCGGATGATGATAGAGGTACCAGGCCCGGGCGACGACTCGAGGAGAAAAGTTCCGCTGAAATCCCTGGTACCCCTCCGAATGGGCCATGAACACCACCACGGCGGCCAACGCCACCCAGTGGTACCAGTAGAACGGGAAATTGATGTACGCGTCGACGGAGACAGAGAACAGCCGGACGATGGCGTAAAGCAGGACCGCACAGATAAAGGAAAAGCCCCAGGCCAGACCGATGATGGAGAGCAGTCTGCCTGGTGTCTTCCGCGTTCGCTCCGTCATGGACGCCCCTTCAACGTACGTTCCATGTCCCGCTGGGCATCCCGTTCCATGATGGTCCGTCTGCGATCATAGTCCCGCTTCCCCTTGGCCAAGGCGATTTCCACTTTGGCGCGTCCCCGCTTGAAATAGACTTTCGTGGGGATCAGAGTGAGTCCCTTCTCCACGACCCGGCCGATCAGCTTTCGAATTTCCGAACGATGCAGGAGCAGCTTGCGCCGTCGGTTCGGTTCGTGGTTGAAAGTGCTCCCCTGCTCGTAACGCGAGACGTGGACGTTGTACAGGTAGATCTCGCCGTTATCGACCGCGGCGTAGCTGTCGGTCAGATTGATCTTACCTGCCCGCAGCGACTTCACTTCCGTGCCGGTCAGGACGATCCCTGCCTCCCAGATCTCCAGGAAATGGTAGTCGTGTCGCGCCTTCCGGTTGGTTACAATGACCTTGATGCCATCGGTCCCGTTGGGCTCGGCGATGTGACGATCTGATGCGCTGGCCATATCTGCCTCGAATCGACATAGACAATCCGGTTTCGCTGTCCGCCCTGCTTGACAATTTGCGGCTATCGGAATATATTGCGTGTGCGGTTTTATGACAAATAGTATGTGATGCCGAAGTGGTGGAACTGGTAGACACGCTGTGTTCAGGGCGCAGTGGGCTTTCGCCCGTGAGAGTTCGAATCTCTCCTTCGGCATTCTGGTCGGTGGACCCGCATGTTTCATGTGGGTTTTTTGTTGGGATGCAGTTTTGGTGACGCTACTTTGGTTCCCGGATCCTTATGGAACAATGGATTGAACATCTTCTGGTCGGATTGCCGAGTTTAGGGCTTCTGCTGGTCATTGCCGTAATGCTCGGGACACTCGGCAAGGGCGCGGATTGGCTCGTTCATGAAGCGGTCATCCTTTCGAGCCGATGGGGACTCAGTAAAGCGGTTATCGGTGCGACGATCGTCAGCATCGGTACGACGACTCCCGAGGCCGCGGTCTCCGTACTCTCGGCGCAGCAGGGGGAGCCGGGACTTGCGCTCGGAAACGCGGTTGGATCGATTATCTGCGATACCGGGCTGATCCTTGGATTGGCAGCCCTGATTGCCCCGCTCCCATTTGACCGTGCGCTGGCCTCGCGGTTATCCAACGTGCAGGTGGGTGCCGGTATCCTCATGGTAGCCGTTTGTCTGCCGTGGTCCTCTCCGGCGAGTGCGTTCAGCGATGGCGGCATCCTGCCTCAGCTAGCCGGTGTCGTCTTCGTTATACTACTCGCGCTGTATATCTGGCAGTCCATCCGATGGGCAAGCTCGACACCTTCAGAAGCCGAGAACTCAGAAGCAACGAATAGCGGGCAAGCAGGCACATTCGGAACGCTCCTTAAACTCATCGGAGCGATAGCAATAATCGTAATCTCCGCCCAGATCCTGATCCCGGCCGTAAGTATCATGGCAGAACGCATAGGCGTACCGAAACACATCATCTCGGCGACCCTTGTCGCCTTCGGCACGTCGCTACCGGAGCTGGTGACGGCCATCGCGGCGGTGCGACGCAATCACGGTGAGCTGGTCGTCGGAAACATCATCGGCGCAGATATCCTGAACGTGCTTTTCGTTGCGGGTGTATCCGCATCCGTTACACCAGGCGGTCTGCAGGCGGATGGGCAGTTCTTCCAATTCCTGTTCCCAGCGATGCTGTTTGTGCTCATCGTTTTCCGATGTGGAATCCACCTGTCTGTCGGTTCTTTGAAACGTCCCCTAGGCGTCGTGCTGGTCTCCGCATGGCTCCTAGTGACGATCCTGAGTTACGTGCTTTACGTGCTTTCCATTGAAATGCATTAGCGGTGCCCTTCTCGCGATATGGAGGACTTGAAGTATCGCTCTTGGAACTCCGTAAGACCCCGGATCTGCTCATTGGTGTAGTGTTCGCCATCGGGAACCACCACGAGCTTGTCATCTGCATCATCCGATCTCCGGATCACCGCGATACATCGGCCCCGGAAACTCCTGACCGGTCTGTCCAAGCCCAACAGGTAGGCATCCAGTTCTTCGCCGTCCAATCCCAATACGCCCGGAACCATTCCGTAATTCACCGGGTAGATAAGATCATGTTCGGGATGTCGGGAACCCATCGGACGATCGATTTCGATATCCACGATTTTGCCGATGAACACCCGTGGATCCATGTATTGAGCACGCGTTGACCGGTGTCTGTCCATCATAGCCAGGTTTTGATTGGGCAGGTGGTATCTTGACGAAACGGTAACTGTCTGGATTTAACTTAACCTAATCTACGAAACGGGTCAATGACCGATGCGACCGAGTACTTATGCCGATCTGAGCATCCTGCTGGCGCTCTGGTTCATGATGTTCGCCGCGAGCAGCCAGACGATCATCATGACGCCGATACTGCCCATCGTGGAGGCGCAGTTCGACGTGCCCCGGGAATACCTGGGCGCCCTGGTCTCGGCCTACGCGGTCATGCTCGGGCTGTGCGCGCTGGTCACCGGTCCGCTGTCGGACGCGATGGGCAGGAGAAGGATCCTCATGATCGGCACCGGGGCCATGTGCGTGACCCTTTTCATGCACAGCTTCGTTTCGGACTTTACCTCCCTGTTGCTGATCCGGTCATTGTCCGGCATGGTCGCCGGTGTCCTCAGCGGCGTCGCGCCGGCCTATATCGGGGATCATTTCCCGCCGGAACGACGGGGTTGGGCCAACGGCGTGGTCATGACCGCCGTCGCCGTGGGACAGATCGTGGGCATTCCGGGCGGAACGATCCTGGCCGACCGATTCGGATTTGCCGCGCCTTTCGTTTGCTTCGCGGCGCCCATGGTGCTTTCCTTCGTCCTGGTCTGCACGCTGGCCCGGCAGCCGGCCGTGGCCCGGGCACGCCTGTCGTCGATCGGAATGGTGGTCAGCCGCTATGTGTCCATGTTCACGACGACATCGACCGCGGCGGCCGTCGGCGCCTACAGCGTAATGTTCTCGGGGATCGCCTTCTACGTGATCTACCTGGTCGTGTGGATCAAGGAGACCTTCGGGGTGACGAACAACGAGGTGGCTTCACTGTTCGTGGTCGCGGGCATCGCCAGCGTCATCGTGGGACCCTGGGCCGGACGCCTTTCGGACCGGATCGGCCGGAAGGTGCTTGTCGTGGGCGGCTGCTTGGGGCTCTTCGTCCTCATGACCCTGACGACGGCCATCATGACGGATTTCTGGATCGCCTACCCGCTCTTTTTCGCCATCATGGTCCTCGTGTCGGCCCGCATGGGCCCCTTCCAGGCGTTGCTTTCCGAAATCGTTCCGGCGCAACGGCGCGGTTCGCTGATGAGCCTGAGCATCGCCACCGGCCAACTGGCCATGGGACTGTGCAGCGCGGCCGCGGGCGTCGTCTATACCGAGGTCGGGTACGTGCTCAGTTCTGTGATCGGAGGAACAAGCATGCTCGCCATGGGGTTCATCATATGGCGGTTCATCCCCGAAACGCGGCATGCAGTTCGTCGATGAACTGGGCGACGACGGCGTTGAACCGGTCGGGTTCCTCGTAGAACAGCGCGTGGCCGCTGTCCTCGAAGACTTCCATGCGCGCGCCCGGGATGTGTTCGTGCATGTACCTGCAGCCGGGGAAAGCGCCGCTTTTGCCGCCCGTGGCAATCAGGACCGGTAGGTCGATGGAAGGCAACATGGGGCGCCAGTCTTGCGCCTGGTAGTCGGGACCCAGGGTGACCCCCTGGGCCGGCGTATTTTCCCTGCTCTCCTCCAGCAGCACGTCCAGTTCGGCGTCCGGGACGTCCAGGGAGACGAACATACTCCGAAGTTGCTGGCGCTTGCGCTCCGTCTCGTTCTCGGATGGAGGATCTGACTCGGAATCAAGTCCGGTTTCGGTCTCGTGTTCAGATTCGGATTCGGATTCGAGTCGGATTTCGGTTTCAGATTCGGCATCGGGCTCGGGCGGATCAGGCGGGCCGTGGATTTCGATGCTGGGCACTTCGTCCACCAGCACGACCCCTTTGAGCCGTTGACCGCGGAAGAGTTCGATGTAGGAAAGGACGGTCCGGGCGCCGATGGACCATCCCACGAGGGTTACTTCATCGAGATCGAGGGTTTCGATGATCTGGCGCACGTCCATGGCGTACCGGGCCGTGCGATGTCCCCACGGCGTCTTGTCCGACCGGCCGTTGCCGCGCGTATCGGCGGCGATGACCCGGAATCGCTGGCTGAGGGCCGGAACCTGCTTGCGCCACCAGCCCAGGCTCAACCCGCCGCCGTGGATCAGGATGACGGGTTTTCCGGATCCTGTGTCTTCATAGTAGAGACGAACGCCGTCGTTTGCCTCGACGAAGCCGGTGCGCTTCTCCATCTCCGATTCCCGTGTTTCCTCTCCACGGCTTCAGTCCGTCCGGGTTTCGACGCCGACCCCGTCCGCGATGCGGGGGTTGGGATGCAGGATGACGGGATCGCCGGCCGCCAGGCCTTCGAGGATTTCGGCCTCGGTCCCGTTACGCTGACCCACGGATACTTCCCGTGACCTGGCCACACTCTCTTCGACGACGAAGACGCCCCAGCTTTCGCCTATTCTGAACAGGGCGCTTGAAGGGATCTTGAGCACTTCCTCTTGCTCCCAGACGACGATCCGTCCCGTGACGCGGTAACCATCGCCCAGCTCCGCCGGCGTTTCGTCCAAGTCCACGATGACATTGACCCGCTGTTCGTCCACGCCCAGCGCGGACACGCGCGTGAACGCGGCCGGCTCGACGCGGCTCACCTTGCCGGACAGCGGATCGGGCCCGCCCCACTCTTCGATCCACACCGTCTGACCGACGTCGACCCTCACGGCATCGGTGGACAGCACGTCGATCGTTACTTCCATGTCTCCCGGATCGCCCACTTCCATCAGGGGCGTGCCCGCGGCGACGACCCGCTCGCTTTCTTCGAAGAGGCGCAGCACCCGGCCGCCTACGGGCGCCGCGACGGAGAGCACGGCTCTGGCATCGCCGCGCTCCTCCCGGAGGGCCAGGAGCGCCGCCTGGGCGACCTCGTGTTCGGAGACGGCCGCCCGGTGGCGGAACAGGGACGATTCCAGGGACCGCTCGGCGACGGTCGCCGCGTGCACGGCGCGTTCCAGGCGTTCCCGCGAGATGCTGCCGCTCGCGGCGAGTTGTTCCGCCCTGTCCCGGCCGCGGGCCGCTTCTTCCTGTTCCACCCGCGCACGGGCGACGTTTGCCTCGGCCTCGCGGACCAAGGCCTGGGCCGTTTCGATCCGGGCGCGGGCCTCCGCGGACTCGCGGGAACCGAGGGGCGAAGGCGTGATGCGCGCCAGTTCATCGCCCTGGCCGACCCGGTCCCCTTCATTCAACGCCGGTCGCGCCAGCCGGCCGGACGCCGGAGCCGTGATCAGGTAGCGCTGTCTTACACGGGTCCTGCCTTCCTCGCTGATCGTCACCCGCAGGAGACCTATCTCTGCGTTGGCCGAGTCGACCAGGACCGGCGCCGGCATGAACGCGCGGACGAGGAGGACCAGGACGGCGGCGAGGACCACGAAGGAGATGATGTGCTTGCGACGTATTTTCATGACGGGCTCACGGTTATTCCTGGGTCTTGAGCACGCCGACCAGATCCAGGTAGCGCAGTTTCCGGTGGACGATGTACGCGGACGCCACGGCCGCCGCGGTGACGACCAGGAAGGCGAACGCGTAGGTCTTTCCGGTGATGACCAACGGCATCCGGAACAATTCCTGGGCGGTGGCGTCCACGGCAAGATAACATAATGCCCATCCGATCAGAAATCCAATCGGTATCGAAAAAAGGGTGATGATGGCCTGTTCGCCCAGGAGGACGACCGATATCTCCCGCTCGGTGAACCCGAGCACCCGCAGGCTGGCCATTTCGCGGTTTCGTTCCGCCAGGGCGATGCGGGCGCCGTTGTAGACCATGCCGCAGGCGATGACGCACGCGAAGATGGTCAGGGTGAACGTGGTGGCGTTCGTGCTTTCGGCGATGGTATCCTCGAAACCCTTGATCACGGCCTCGCGGACGGCGACACCCGCCACGGCCGGCGTCTCTTTCAATGTGCTGTACAACTCGGCCGCCCGGAGCGGGTCCACGGAGAGATACGCGCCGGAGATCGTCCGGCCTTCGCCCAGGAACCGGTTCAGTGCGCGGCTGTCCATGTACGCGGTGGTGCCGATCAACTCGTCGACGATCAGGGTTACCGGCAGGCTGCCCTGCATTCTCGACCCTTCCTGGACTTCGACGGCGAGCATATCGCCCTCACGCACCGCCAGAAGGTCGGCCAGCGTCTTGTTCAGCACGATGCCCTCCGGCGGCAGGGACTGAATCCGGCCGTCCCGGTCGATCAGCTGCCGCAGTTCACCGGCCGGATCGAGTCCCGTTATGGCGGTCTGCTTCACGAGATGACCGGCACGAAGCCGGACGGGCACGGCGCGGTACGGCTCGGAGCGGACGACACCGGGCAGATGGGCCAGTTCGAACCGGGCGCTCGCGGGACGGGGACCCGCGAAGACGACCGCCGCGTCATCGCGCTGTACCGTGCGGAACTGGTAGTCGATCATGTATTCGATGGAGTCGAAGGTAAAACGTCCCATGACCAGGATCGCCACCGACATGGCGATGCCGAAGGCGGAAAGCATCGTCCGGGCCGGCCTTCGTTCCATGTTGCGGAAGATCATCCGCCAGACCGGCGAGAGCATCCGGTGCACGCCCATGCGTTCCATCGCGAGCGGTCTGAAGTGGGGCGGCGACTCCGGCCGCATCGCTTCCGCGGGTGGCAGGGCCATGGCCGCGCGGAGAGCGTGTAGGGTACCCAGCAGCGCGGCGGAAACGCTGATCACCGCGGACAGGGTGATGACGTCGACGTGCAACTCGTAGACCAGGTCGGGAAAACGGTAGTAGGCCTGGTACATGCCGGTGAGCGGCCGGCCGATCCAGAAGCCGCCCACGATGCCGAGGAGGGTCCCGCCGGAAACGGCCAGGAAGGCGAATTTCAGATAGTGCCATCCGATCGACAGGTTGCGGTAGCCGAAGGCCTTCATGATGGCGATCTGGTCCCGCTGGGCCCGCACCATGCGGGAGAACACGATGTGCAGCAGAATCGCCGCGATCCCGAGGAAGATGGCCGGCGTTACGTTGCTGGATACGCTCAGGCCCAGGATTTCATCAGAAAGGAACTTATGGGAGATCTGGCTGTCCCGGCCGAAGGCGCCCGCACTCCCGTAGGGTTCGAGGATGAGGTCCATGCGGTCGATCACGTCCCGCTCGCGCGCCTCCGGAGACAGGGCGACCGACAGATCGTTGAACCCGCCCTCCATGTCGAAGGCCGCGCCGAGGGCGTCCCGGCTCATCCAGATCACGCCGAAGCGCAGGTTGTCGGGGAAGATGGATCCGGATCCCTGCACTTCGTAGACGTACTCGGGCGACAGGCCGATGCCCACGACGCGCAGCGCCTTCCTGCGACCGTTTATGACCGCCCCGATCCAGTCGTTCGGCGCCAGTCCGTTGGCCAGCGCGAAGGCCTCGCTGATGATCACCTCTTCGGGCCGGCCGACCGCCGGGTAGCGGCCCTCCTGGATCGCCAGGTCGTTGAGCACGGGCCTGCGCACTTCGGGCATGGAAACCAGCCGACCGGTCGCGGGTTCATTCAGGCCGGGCACGTCCAGGTTCACGTCCATCACGATCCGGGTGCGGACGCTCGAAACCCCCGGTATCCGGCCGAGGCGCTCCGCCACATGCGCCGGCGCCCGCTTGATGCCGGCGAACACGTCGGCGAAACGGTAGCTGGTGTAGTAGGATTCCTGCGACTCCAGCAGGGCGATATAGGTGTGGCGCGAGGATACGTAGACCATGATCCCGCAGGCCATCACCAGCGTGATGGCGATGACCTGGCCGCGCATGCGCGCCAGTTCGCGAAATACTTTGCGGTTCAGTATGGTCATGGCGGTTACGCTCCGCGGAGTGAACGGCTCGCATCGGGCAGCGCAGGCCGGGCCCGGCGGGCCAGGCAGCCTACCAGCTCAGTTCGTCCGGCCGTTTCTTCGTAGGATTGGCGTAAACCTCGACGATCTCGCCGCTGCGCAGGCGGATGACCCGGTCGGCCATGTCCGCGATCGCCGCGTTGTGGGTGATGACCGCGGTCGTGGTGCCCAGCGTGCTGTTGACCTTCTCGATCACTTCCAGCACCCGTTTGCCGGTCGCGTAGTCCAGGGCGCCCGTCGGCTCGTCGCACAGGAGCACTTCCGGGCGCTTCGCGATGGCCCGGGCGATGGCCACGCGCTGCTGCTCTCCGCCCGACATCTGGGCCGGGAAGTGGTGCATGCGCTGTTCGAGTTCCACCAGGCGGAGGGCATCTTCCGCCGGCATGGGGTCATCGGCGATTTCGGTGACCAGTTCCACGTTCTCCAGCGCCGTGAGGCTGGGGATCAGGTTGTAGAACTGGAAGACGAAACCCACGGATTTACGGCGGAAATCCGTCCGCTCGCGCTCGTCCGCCGCGGTCAGTTCCCGTTCGCGATAGAAGACCTGACCGTCCGTGGGCACGTCGAGCCCGCCCAGGATGTTGAGCAGCGTCGATTTGCCGCTTCCCGACGCCCCCAGGAATACGGCCAGCTCGCCGGCGTACAGGTCCAGGTCGACCCGCTGGAGGGCGGATACGTCCACCTCGCCCATGCGGTAGACCTTGGAAATGCCCCGGGCCCGGAACACCGGACTCGCCTGCTCGACGGTCATGGCGGATGCTCCTTCTACCGGTCCCACGGAAACCGGGCCGTCGGCTGGTTGACGTAGCGTCGCAGGCCCAGCGTAAGACGCGCGCCGCATCCGGGCGCCAGGCGTAGGGTGAAATCGCTGTCGTCGACGGCAACCCTTCGCCCGTCGTATTTGACCGTGGCCACCTGGTGCTCGCCGTAGGCGCCGCCCTGAACGGTCACGGTACGTGCATCGACCGGGTTGACGTTCACCAGGTGCACGTCGAGTCCATCGGCATCGATCCGGTCGACCAGGGCGGCCACGTCTTCCGGGACGCCGGGCCGGCCCCGATCGGGATCGAAGTACCAGAGCCGACAGTGCAGCGGGCGGGCGTAGGCCGGCCTCGGTCCTCCGGTCATGAGGTTCACGAGGGTCTCGATCCGCGCCGGGTTGAAGGGATTGGGATTGTCCGACAGGCGTGTGTCCGGGGTCGATGTATCGTTGCGGATCTTTTCCACCTGGCCCCGCAGATCCTCGAAGTCCCGCCTCAACGCGTCCACGGGAAAACCGGGGTTCGACCCGTCCAGAAAACCCAACCAGGGATGTTCGCCGGTGAGCGCGCGGTCGTCCGGATTCATGGACCAGTCGTACACCTCGACGGCGCCCCGGTCATAAGGATCGGGCGCGTAATCGTACCAGCCGTCGTCGCCATGCATATGAGGATACATGGTGACGCCGTCCACGGTCTTCTTGTTGGCGTTGACCGATTCGAGGACAGTGCGCCAGACGTCCACGTACTTCCGGTCGCCGGTGAGCAACAGGGCGTTGCCGAAGCCGTCCACGGCGTGGGCTACGGCATTCAGGGTGAAATTGTCCAGCCGGCCGTGGCGATGGGCGTACACCTTGTGGTCCCATCCGTAGACGCCGCCCCACCACCTGCCGTCGCAGGCGCTGCCGATGACGCCGTCCAGCCCCACGTTCGAAGGGATCACGCCCCCGTTGGCATAGGTACGCTCCACCCACGCGTCCGCATACTCGAGGATCCAGTCACGGTACTTCGCTTCGCCGGTGAGCGCAAAGGCGTTGAAGGCCAGGCCCGTACTCGTCAGGTTCAGCGGATGATCGCCCGCCACGTCGTTGTAGGTCTCGAACCGCTCGCACATCTCCGCGTAGTCGCGCTGGCCGTGGAGCAGGTCGAACCGGCCGTCCTCCAGCGGGTCGCCGACCCAGTCCAGGGCCGTGGTCTTCCGCAGCATCGGCCCCCGGCTGCCGTTGAACATGCTCCGAATCAGCCGGCGTTCCGGATCGTAGTTCTTCGCCTGGGGATCCTCGTCCATGTAGAATCCGGCGAACCGCCTCGTCCGGCGGATATGGTTTTCGTCCTCCGGATCGCAGTTGCCCAGCAGGTTGAACACCACCAGGCCCTCGGCGTGATGGGCCCAGTCGCTGTGCACCGGGAATTCCTTGTAGTACATGCCGTCCCGGGCAAAGGGCACGTCGACGGTCTTCGCCTCGGTGTACTGGCGGATATGGCCGTCCTGCGCCGTCTTGCACAGGTCCAGGATGCGGTCGCCCCCGCCGAGCAGGAAGACGACGGGCCAGCTCGCCAGGTTTTCGATGGCATCGTCCGGGCCGTCGAGGGCGCCCCAACGGGGCACGCATTCCAGATAGCCTTTCTCGTCGAAGTACTTGTCGTAGAACTGTTCGAGCGCCTGGGACATGGAACGGATGAGCGCGCGCTCCAGCAAGGCCCACTGCGGCGGGGCCATGGGGGTGTCGATCCGGATCGTGCTGCGTGTGGGCATGTATGGCATCCCCGCGTTTCGCTTTTGAATGAATGTTATGGGATTGACTTTTGTAGAAATAGTGACAATAACCAGGCTATGCGGTGCGCTTCCGGATTCGGATCCGGAGCCAGGCCCGTCGTTCCGGGCAGACAGGCTATTTTATTGAACGGACTGCATTTACGTTCGATTTGAATGATCGACAGGAAGATATGGTTTCAAGTACCCATCGTCAAGCGGATCATGGGCCGCACTGGAAACGCCCGGCCACAGCCTTGCGCATTGAATTCCCCTGCGTCGTGCATCCCGATCCGTGTACCTGCAGTGAGATTAACTGCCGGATATCACGAGTCCAGTTATTACGTAAGGAATTTCGTATGATCTGCCGCGTCGTGTTTCTGTTGACCGGACTGTTCCTGCTCCTGGCGTATCCGGGTGAAACGGCCGGGCAATCGCCGGAATCGGCCGACCGGTCCAACCTGGTCCTCGAGTTGCTGTTCGACGGCGACGCCCGGGATACGAGCGGTAACGGCCACCATGGCGAGGTTTTGGGCCCGGTGCTCGCACCCGACCGATTCGGCAGACCAAACGCGGCCTATGCCTTCGACGGCGAGAACGACTATATACGCGTCGCGCCCCCGCCCGCGCTTTCCGCCGAGGCATTTACGCTCTCTGTCTGGGTGAATTACGACGACGACGCTTTCTCCCGATTCTGGACCAATGGCGTCATTACGCAGGACGGCGGCGGCGCTAGCGAACGGCGTGTCTTTCAACTCAGCGCATTCGGCCCTTTGCCCACGTGGCACATCATGGGACGCGGCCGCGATCCCCTGGTTACCCGTCCCGCAGGGACCACCGTCTGGCGGCACCTGGCCGCTACCCACGACGGCACGTTACACAAGCTGTACATGGATGGGGTACTGCACGATCAATCGGAAGCACCTTTTCCGCCGCACGCGGAAGAACCCATCAATGTCGGACGCAAGGGATCGGGCGAGGCGAGTTTTTATTTCAAAGGCGTGATCGACGACGTGCGTATCTATACGGAAACCCTCTCCCCGGAGGCCATCATGGCCCTGACCCGTGAGAACGGATGGCAGCCTCCGCCCCAGCTGGGCATCGAAGTGCCGGATCCACCGGAGTCATCGCTCGAAGACGCCCTCGTCGCCCACTGGCCCATGGAGTCCGCCGAAATGCGAGACGAGTCGGGCAACGGATTGAAGGTTATCGTGATGGGGCAGCCCAAGCCCATAGAAGGTCGAAGGGGCGGGGCGCTTCGATTCGATGGCAGCGATGACTGGGCGGTGGTCAAAAACCCGTCGCTCGGTCTCCTCCACTACCTGACCATCACGTGCTGGATAAGTGGGTTCGACGCGGAAAGAGACTACCGCCAGGTGCTCTGGTACGGCGATGGCGCCTGGGGACAGGATCCCTATTCCGTGTCTATACAGGAGGGAAAGATCGGATTCCGCGTGGACGACGTGGCGACGCAATGGGAAGTAATGAACGAATCGAAGATCGAACCCGACACGTGGACATTTGTGGCCGCGACCCTGAATACCCGGCCTGACGGACTCATGGATCAACGAATCTACATCAACGGTGCGCTTGTCGCGGAACAGGTGACCCCGGCACCCTACCGATACATTGAACTGGACCTTATGTGGCTGACCTTCGCTTCCTACGGGAGTGGGTATGGCCTGACGCGCCTGGATCTGGACGACGTCAGATTGTATAACCGCCCACTGAGCCAACCGGAGATCGAATCCCTTTTCGAAGAAGCAGTACAGGAGTAACGGAATGAACCGAAATACGGGTCCCGCAGAAGAAGTTTCGCCCGGTCGGACGGAGTCGGACGGCGCAGCACAGGACAACGCAGCGCCTGACGAACCCGGTAGTCGCCGACGGTTTCTCAAGGGGAGTCTCGCGGCGGCGGCCGGTGTCGCGGCGACCTCGATGTGGGATGCGACGGCGGCGTTCGCACAGGAAAACGAAGCGCCTTTCCCCGGCCCGGCCACCCGAGTCGACGATGAGTCCTACTGGGAGAAGGTCCGCGCGCAGTTTCACCTGAATCCCGATACCATCTATCTGAACAACGGAACCCTCGGGCTGTGTCCGAGACCGGTCACGCAGGCGGTCTACGACGGGTATGCATATCTTGCCGAAACCGGCAGCGAGGGAAGGTATCAGCTCTGGGACGAAGTGGAAGAAAGCCGAAAATCGGTTGCGCGTTTTCTGGGGGCGGGCGAGAAAGAAATCGCCCTGACCCGGAATGCGACGGAAGGGCTTCGGTTCATCGTGAACGGGATCCGCATGGAACCCGGCGACGAGGTGCTCATGACCTCGGACGAACACATCGCGGGCTTCGCGCCATGGTCGCAACGCGCCCGGCGATACGGTACTCGGTACAACCAGGTTCTCATTCCGAGTCCGCCCGGGGACAAGCAGGAAGTGGTGGATCTCTTCGAACAGGCGTTAACACCAAGAACGAAGGTGTTATTTTTCTGTCACGTTACCCGGGGACCGGGGCTCCTCTATCCGGTCAAGGAACTGTGCGACATGGCCCGCGAAAAGGGCATTGTATCCGCCGTGGACGGCGCCCAGACGCCCGGAATGACGCTGGTGAATCTGCACGAGATGGGATGCGATCTCTTCGCCACGAGCCTGCACAAGTGGGCGCTGACGCCTTCCGGATCCGGATGTCTGTACGTACGGGAGGAATTCCAGGACAACTTCTGGCCCGGTTCAGGCGGGAACGGTCCATGGAATGATCGCGAACAGGGTCTGTGGCACATCGGCCCTCACGGCACCTACGAAAGACCCATCCGGGCCGCGATCAAGACGGCCTTGAACTTTCTCGAATCGATCGGGATGGATGCCATCTACGCACGCGACCGCATGTTGTCAGACTACCTGAAGGAACAACTCCTGGAAATGCCCGGGATCAGCCTGGGAACTTCCAAAGACCATTCGCTGTCGAGTCCCGGAATAACCTCCTTCGGCGTAGAAGGATGGGACACCAGTCTACTGCAGGGGATCCTGAAAGGAAAGGCCGGCATTATCGTGAGCCGGGATCAACGTAGATACCACAATCTCGTCCGGGTATCCACGCACTTCTACAACACGCCCGCGGAAATCGACCGATTGATCGAAGTGTTGAAGGAAATCCTGTAGTCGCCGGACCGGACTGCGCCGGATGTATACCTCGTTCGTCGCCACGCCTATACCCGTTCGTTGAAGTACTCCGCTCCACGATCCCGCAGGAAACGCTCCACACCCTTTAAATCAGGTATGCCTGCTCGTCCCCCGAGCCGGGTGCAGCTCAGTGCGGCGACGGCCGAGGCGAATTCGGCGGTCTTCTCAAGACGCCATTCCTGCAGCAGCCCGAAAATGAACGCGCCATGAAATACGTCGCCCGCCCCCGTGGTATCGACGACCTCCACGGGAAAAGTCGGCGTGTGGAAAGACCGGTCGCCTGCCAGCGTGTAACTGCCTTCTTCTCCGAGGGTTACGACCGTGACGGACGATCCGTAACCGGCCAGGAACTTCGCGGCCTCTGCCGGATCGGTCAGCCCGGTCAGCGCTTCGGCGAACACCCGTGAAGCGATCAGGTAGTCCGTCGTCCGCAGCAGATCCTCAAGGTCTTCCGGCGGGGACACGGTGTCCGCATCGAGCACCACGGGCACGCCGGATTCGCGCGCAATACGCGCGGCGGCCAGCGCAGCCTGTCGATTGGTATTGTCGAGATGAAGGAATCTCGCGGTGTCGACCAATTCCGCGGGAACTTCCGAGGGTGACAGATCCACGGCCGAACCGCCGGCCATGATGGTCCGCTGGCCGGTCGGTTCATCGACGAGGATCATGCTGACAGGGGTCGAAGCGCCGGGCTCCATGATCAAATGGGCCGAGTCAACCCCGAACCGATCGAATTCCTCCTTCACGACGCGGCTCGCCGTATCGTTTCCCACTTTGCCCGCGAAGGCGGTGGAAACCCCCAGCCTGGAAAGCGTAACCAGGGCGGTGGAGACCATCCCGCCGCCCTGCTGGGTCGAGTCGCTCATCCAGACCTGTTCGTCCTGTTCCGGCAGGTAGGGCACGATCCCCAGGAAGTCCAGGCAGGCG
The DNA here is from genome assembly GCA_965207085.1 of bacterium. Lineage (GTDB taxonomy): Bacteria > JAAXHH01 > JAAXHH01 > JAAXHH01 > JAAXHH01 > JAAXHH01. The sequence continues at coordinate 3,418,865 of CBDBLQ010000002.1, forward strand.
CATCCCAGGCCCACTACGTCATAGGCCATCTTCGGCGTTCCTTGTTCAACCTTTTTCTGCGTGAATTCCCGTTTCGTCCGCTACGACGGGCAGCGGGTCCGAAATACCGCTGTCCGCGTCCTTGCCCTCGGTACCCAGCAGGTACCACCGGCCGCGCAGTTCGACCAACTGGCTGGCATAGAAGCGACCCGGCGTTGCTTCCGACATGATCTCACCCGTGCCGTGGATCCGGAACGGACCCCGCGGTGAATCGCCCACCATGGCATAATCGGTGCTTCTGAAGGGATGACCGGGGAAGCGGCTTCTGAACGTTGGCGCCAGCCAGAAATCGTGGGTACAGAAAACGAGATACCAGCGGCCTTCGATGAAGTATACCTGGGGTACCTCCATTTCCTCGGTCATCCGGTCGTGTTCCGGCGGCGGGAGACATTCCCAGTGTACCATGTCTGTCGAACTGGCGATGCCGATGCTGCCTCGTTCAGCCGGATCCCCCTCGGTGCGCCGGGCGCAGACGTATTGGAGGACCCGCCCGCCCGTGTCCAGGAGAAAGGGATCCCGCCAGTGCGTGAGTTGCCGCCGGCCGGTCGATTCGATCTCGTAATAGGTGGGGTCCGCCTCGGAGGTGGGGTTTTCGGGCAGTTTGCGCCAGGTTGCCAGGTCGTCGGAAACCGCCATACCCGCGCGCTGGACAAAGGCGGCCTCGTGCTTGTGGCCGGTATAGGCCATCCAGTACCGCCCGCCGCGCCGGATGACGCTGCCGGTCGCCAGCGACTTGCCGTCCCACGCGTCCGGCGGACCCGGTTCGAGGGCAGTCCCCTCGTATTGCCAGTGCTTCAGGTCTTCGGAAACACAGTGGTCGATTCTCCAGCCGGCTTGACGATCCAACGGCATGGCGAGAAACCAGGCGTGGACCGCCTCACCCTCTGTGAAATACCATGCATCGCCGATGCGGTGCCCCTCGAATCTGAACACGAGAAGTACTCCGGATTAAAGAAACGATCTATGCTGGACCGTGATGAAACGAGGTCTCGGCAAATTAACCCGCCGGGTACAGGCGTCAAGCCCAAATCGATTGACAGGCCTCTCGGTCCGCCATACCATTTCACGACGGTTGTGGCTGGATGCGGCTATGTCCATCCACCATACCGACCAGCATGAGACCGGCCAGTAAAAGACCGGTCAGCATGAGACCGGTCAAGAAGAGGCCGGACCATCGAATGCCCACCCGAAGCCACAAGGAACACGGTCCATGTCACTGACTGCAGACGTGCGGGCCATGCTGCCCGACCTGGACGGCTACGCGTATTTCCAGACCAGCGGGTTTTCTCCCAAACTGAACCCCATCGTCGATGAAGTCGTCCACTGGCTGAAGTTCCAGAGCCGCGGTCCGGCCCTGCCCTTCGTAAGCCGGCAAATCGAGGAACTGAAACGGGATATCAGGGAAAAGGTCGCCCGTACCGTCAACGCCACGCCGGAAGAGATCGTCATGACGGAGAATACCACGATCGGCATCAACATCGTGGCCAACGGCATCGACTGGAAACCGGGCGACAACGTACTGCTCACCAACCACGAGCATCCGGGCAACCGGCTGACCTGGTACAACCTGACCCGGCGGTACGACGTGGAACTCCGGTTCGCGCCGATGTACAACGACCTCGACAGAACACTCGAAGAGATGGACCGCCTGATCGACGGCCGCACGCGGCTCGTCAGCGTCAGCCACGTATCGAGACGCACCGGCCTGCGCCTGCCGGGCCGGGCAGTCTGCGACCTGGCCCACGGGAAAGACACGCCCGTCCTCTTCGACGGCGCGCAGTCCTTCGGGGCCATACCGATCGACGTGCGGGCGATGGACTGCGACTTCTACAGCTTCTGCGGGCACAAGTACACCATGGCGCCGCAGGGCACCGGGGGCCTGTTCATCCGCAGGGACCGGATCGACTGGCTCAAGCCGAGCTGGATCGGATCCCACTCGCAGAAAACCTTCGACCAGGAAGGAAACATGGACCTGCACGACGAAGCCCGGCGTTTCGAGTTCGCCACGCGGAGCGTGCCGGACCAGGCCGGTTTCGGCAAAGCCCTGGATATCTGGGAAGGGCTGGGGTGGGAGGCGATCTTCGCCGGCATCGCGGCTTACACCGACCGGATGAAGGCCGCCTTATTCGAAATCCCGGAGCTGGTTTTGGAAACGCCGGCGTCCTACGGCGATTCATCGGGCATCGTTACTTTCCACGTGCCGGGCCTGGAGGCGGGTCCCCTGTCGGAAAGCCTTGAGCAACATGAGAAAGTGCTGGTCTCCCCGCTCGAATTCGCGGCGGAAAGCACCCGTGTTTCGACCCACGTGTTCAATTCGGACGAGGACCTGGAGCGGCTGACGACGGGGATTCGCAGGATACAGCGGGAGGGGCTGGACGTGTAGTTCCAGGCCTGGATTTGTCGAATGAGGCGTGGTCCTGTCGAACCAGGTTCGCGCCTTAAGCAATACCTTCCTACCGAAACCAGTCGTAGTTGAGTCCCAGCGAACGGTCTTCCAAGGGCAGGTCGACGCGCACGCCACCCAGCGCGGAGGAGCGTTTAAGGGCGATCTCCACTTCCAGGGCCATGGCGACCCTGCGGCCCGAGTTCTTGGGCTCGTCCAGCTTCCCCGCCAGGCAGTCCATCACGTCGTTCAGCGAATACACCCCGCCATAGGGCGGCACGAACTGAGGTCCCGGCCAAGGCACTTCCACCCGGTAGGGCCGGCCTTCCACCTCCATGGCCTCCCATCGCTGCCAGCCCATAGGGAAGTCGTAGGCCACGTCGCCTTTGCTGCCGTGCAGGCGCACACCCGGCGCGCCTTTGCGAAAATGCACCACGAGGCCGCTTTCGGTCACCATCATCCCTTGTCCGGTAAACTCGTCGCTGCCCGATTCCCGCCGCGGTTCATCGCCGGTTCCGATTACCCAGGCCGGTTCGCTGTCCACGAAATAGGACCAGTTCTGGTGTTGGGCGAAGGGTCCTGGCGCTTCGATCGACAGCAACTCCCCGATTTCGCCGTCGCGCACCAAGGCGCCTGCACGGGCGAAAGATGGATGAGTGGTAGCGATCGCCCCGCAGCTCAACGGCACGCCCGCTTCCGCGCAGGTCCGCACCATCCGGTCCGCTTCTTCCAGCGTATGGGCCATAGGCTTCTCCGTGAAGATCCCCTTCGCGCCATGGCGGACGGCGAGGCAGGTGAAATCGGCGCGATGCTTGGTGTTCGTCGCAATGGCTACGATGTCCGGCCGTTCAATGGCCAGCATATCCCCGGCGGCGTCATAGAGGGACACGACGCCGTACCGTTCCCGGAAGGCGCGCAGCCGTTTCACATCCCGCTCCGCCGCCGCGACCAGTTCGACGCCCGGGCGGTCCCACAGCGCTTCGGCGTAGGAGGAAGGCAACCCCTCCGTGCCCGGGTTTTCGTGGTAATGGAAACGCCGGTGGATGTTCAAATCGGGCGTCGGGCGATCAATGTCGTCCACATCCCACACGCCCGTTCTTTGCGCGAGATCGTAAAGCATGCCCATCCAGCCGAGTCCGATGAGTCCTGCCCGGTACTTAGCCACGATGTTTCCCCTCTCGACTGACTGAAGATACAGTGCTATGAGCGTTTTTATCTACTGGTTAGCCCGGTTAGCCCGGTTAGTCCTGATCACTCCAGGGCAGCGGCACGTCCAGCCGCTCGCCCATCTCCCGTACGGTGCGCTGTTCGATCTCGCCGAACCGGATGCCCTGCGCCCGGTGGAGCGCCATGCGTTCCTCTTCAATCGCGCCGGGGAGCAAGGCCTCGTCATATCCCGGCATGGGCTCGTAGGTTTCTCTCACATCCTTTACGAAACGGTCTACTTCCTTTTTAAAATCCCCCGCGGGAATCACCGTTTCGATGTGAATGGCCAGTACCATGCCACCGTGATTGGCGCCTGGCCACCGGGCCTGTACCTCATCGGCTTTCGGCAGCGCGGCGCCGGCCAGGGCACATCCCAGGACCGTGGCGACCGCTCCGTAACCGATGCTCTTGAAGAAGGCGGCCGGTATGCGGGACAGGAGATCGTCGAATTCGGGCGAATGCTGGTAATCGGCCAGGATGCGCGTGGCCACGTCCTGCACGATCGGAGGTTCGTCGCCTGCCGGCATGCCGAAACAGAGCGGTGGATTGCCGAAGTAACCGATCTGCGGTTTGGGATCCTGGCCGAGGGCATCCCCCATGTTGCGGTAACCCTGGACCGAGAATCCGATGCAGCCCGACTCCATGCACATGCGGGTGTAGTGGCCAGCCGAACCGTAATGCCCGATATGCCGGGCCAATCCCATGCCCAGTCCGGTTTCACGGGCTTTTGCGATGGCGCCTTCCGTCGCATCCACCATGGGCCAGTACCCGAGCGTCCCGTCGCCGTCCACGATGACGGAAGTGGGCGATTCAGCGATGACCCGCACACTGGGTCGTGGATTGTGCTGTCCCTCGGCGAATGACCGCGTATAGCCGGATGCCGCGCGGACCCCGTGGCTGCGTACGCCTCTGAGGTCGGAGTTTACCAGCAGCCGGCTGATGATCGAAGCATGGTGGCCGGACAGGCCCACCTTCTCGAAACAGGCCGTCGTGAAGGCCAGCAGGGATGTTTCATCGACATGGATGTATGCTTCCGGCGGACGATTCATCGATGGTTCCTTTGGGGCTGCTGAGGTCGGATATGCTGCAGTGTATAAACATTGTGGTGGATACTGACTATACGTGGATTGCCGAGATAGATGGGCATACGGGGCCGGATCGGATCACCACGGTCGTAGATGTCAAGATCAGACCACCATGGGTGTCTGGAGTACGGTCAGGCCCATGTCGGTATACTTCTGCCGATCGGAGGGGTCCAGGAGCGCCAGGCTGACGGCGACGGACGTACCCTCCATCTCCCGGGCAACGTGGCGGACGCAATCGTCCACCGTCCAGAACGGTGGGTTTTGGTACCGTTCGATGTCGAACATGAGATCGTTGGGACCGAAGGTGAGGACATCCACGCCCTCCAGTGCCAGCTTCCGGCAATTGATGACGGCATCGACCGATTCGAGCTGCAGCCACAGGACGCCCGTGTCGTTCCACCAGGCCGCATACTCGAGGCGGTCGGCACGACCGGCAATGCCGTGGCGCGCGTTTCCTCCCCAGCTTCTACTGCCGAACTGCGGATAGTAGAAGAAATGGACCGCCTCACGCACCGTGGCTTCCTCCCTGACTTCGGGAACGAGGATGCCCGCGGGGCCCAGGTCCAGGTAGTTCCCGATCAGGTAGGTGTGCCGGGTATGCTTGATGCGCAGGATCACCGGCACGCCCAACGCCTCGGCGGCGGCACAGAAGGCGACGATCCGGTCCTCGCTCTGGGGGCCGTGCTGGCAGTCCACGTTGAAGAAATCGATCTTGCCCTGTTGAAGATACCGTTCCAGGTCTTCCCGGCCGGAGTCCATGGATACCCCCAGGCCGGTGACGATTTCGCCGCCGCGGATACGGTGTTTCAGCGAGATGGATTGGACCATGACGGAACGCTCCCTCATTTTATTTATATCTTCGTCAGTACCTGTAGTTGTACTGGTGTATCTACACGAATTACAGCCGAGGGTTGACGCCTCAAGGTTCGTTCGAGGAGGCGCCGGTCCGAGACGGGAATGTGCGCCTTGTTCCACCACATGGTCCTGCACCGGTCAAACAGCTCCAGGCTGTCGAAATAGTGCCGGAAAACGAAACTGGTGCGCGCACCCGACACGAGCTTGCGGCCGGCGACCGCCTCGGCCACCACCCGGTCCGCGAAATGAAAGTCGACGTATTCACGAGCAAGCGTGGCCACCCGATTCGCTTCATGGGCGACCTGGCAGTACACCTGCTGCCGCCCGTGCCGGCGTTTGCCCAGGTGTGCCGGGAAGTACGGACGGATGTCGACGACCCGGCCACCGGGCTTCAGTACGCGACAGGCTTCGCGAAGGGCATGCCCCATGCCCTCTTGTCGCACTCATCACAACGACCACGAGTACAGGGCCAGGTCGAAACTCCGGTCCTGGAACGGCAATCGGGACGCATCGGCCACGGCGAAGCGCGCGATGCCGTCCAGTCGCTTCCGGGCATGGGCGCGCCCGACGTCTTGCCCGGCCAGATCGATCCCGGCAATCGATTCGATCCATCCCCGGATCCGGTTCGACAACCGACCGTCGCCGCAACCGATGTCGAGGACGCACGCACCGGCGAACGGCACGTACCGCCTGAGCATCCGCGTTTCCCGCCGTTCCGGATCTATTCGAACACCTTTCATGGCGCACTCCTGTCCTTCATGCTTCACTCCCACCTTTCATGTCGCACTCCCGCCTCAACTGATACCGGGTCGGCCTGGATTTTGGACCGGTCAGGAATTCGGGTCGTTCCGGACATCAGGCCAGTTCGGATATCAGGCCGATCCGGATATCATGGCAGTCCGGCCACCTCCTCGATTTCGACCCAGCCGCCGGTTTCTTTCGACCGCTCAATGGCCAGTCCCGTGAGGTAGAGCCCCGCGGCCATACTGGCGTCGGTGCGGTTCGGCGTGCCCTTTTCCACGGCGACCAGGAAATCGGCGACGCTTTCCGCCTCGCCGGGCCAGCCGCCGACCACTGGCATCACGGGCTCCACGCGGATTTCCTTGCCTTCGGGCTCTGTCTTCGTGCGCAATCGTATCGTGTTGCGGAAATAGTCTACGAGCAAGTCGCCTTCGTCACCGGTCACCTCAATCGTGGTCTCCAGCGTATCGACCGAGTCGATGTTCAGGTGGATCGTGCCCCAGAGGCCGTCGTAGTCGAAATGGACCAGACTGTGAAACTGTCGCCGGCCCGCCTGCCCGTGGCCGTCCATGACGAGTACCCGGCGAGGCGACCGGCCGACGATGCTGTCCAGCCCGTCCACGTACCAGGGGCCCAGATGGTGGGCAAGGCTCAGGTCGGGGCCATCGTACCCCGCCCAATTGCACCGCAGATTCAAATGGACCGTCTGCGGGGTGCCTATCGTCCCCGATCGTAACAGTTCCGCGGCGCGGTGTACGACCGAAGCGTAGCCGATTTCGAGATCGCCGTGGGTGACCTGGGCGGCCGTGACCAGCCGCTGCAACATCCTTCGTATGCCGTCCAGACGGTCGGCGAGCGGCGGTTCGTAGTAGGCGGCGACCCCCGTGTCGAGTACGGCGTCCATGGCCGCCTCGTGGATGGCGTCGGGTATGGCCATCATGACGGCATCGAGCTCGGGACCGCTCAGTAGCTCCTCGAAGCCGCCATAGACGTGCACATCCGGACCCAGCTCCTCGCGGATGCGCTCCTGGGACGCTTCGCTGAACGCCGCGGCGGATACGATCTGAACCCGGTCGTGCTGGCGCAGGGCGGGTACGAAGGCCATCCGGGTCCACCCGCCGTATCCGATCAGCCCGACGTGTATGCTGGACATGATATGTCTTTCGCAGGATTACTTATCGTTTCACTGCAGGCCGGTACCGAAGTATATTACGACAATGAAAACCGCCGCGGATCGGTATGGCAAGCACTAAGTGTTCCGGAGACACCGGTTGAGATACCCTTTCCTGCTCGTCCTTCTGCCATTTGCGCTGGCGACAGACCAAACATCGGCCCAGGTGAACATCGAGGCGCTGCGCGGCGACGCAGGGGCTACCGGATTCTCCGGCGCCTTGGCGCTCAACCTGGAGATGCATACGGGGAATACGGACCTGAAAGAAATCGGACTGGAAGGACGGCTGGACTTCGATCACCCCAGGATGAACACATTCATGCTGGCCCGAAACGACTTCGGATGGGAACAAGGCGAGCGTTTCGCCGATGAAGGACTGATCCACCTCCGCCAGCACTACCCTCTGCCTGGGCGGATCGGCATCGAAGCGTTCACCCAGTACAACTACGATACGACCTATCAGCTCGATGCTCGCATGCTGGCCGGCGGTGGGCTTCGATTCCACCTGGTCGAGTCCGAGGGTTTCCAGCTGTGGGAAGGCGCTTCCGCCTTTGTGGAACACGAGAGGCTGAGTGAATTGATGCCAGCGGATGACCATCCAGACAACGCGACCGTCGTCCGCTGGAGTCACTACCTGTCATCCCGAGTCGCCGTCAATGACCGCGTCGTGTCCACGTGCACGGTGTATTTCCAACCGCTGTGGAACGAGATCGGCGACACCCGCGTCCTCGGCGAACTCAACCTGGAGATCGACCTGGCCGGACCGCTCGTTCTGGCCCTGAATTTCGTCATGCGCTACGACAGCCGACCGCCGGAAGGCGTCAGCAAGCTGGATACGGTGCTGGAGAACGGCCTGGCCGTGACTTTTTAATATGACAGAAACCGAAAGTGATCCATAAGACGAAGCCAGGAAGCACGGCCCAAGAAGAGGAGAAGAATAAATGGAGTTCAACGAACAGGTAAAGCAGGATTTCGACCGCGACGGCTTCGTGCTGCTCAAGGGGTATCTGTCTTCGGCGGAAGCGGCCGAGATCAACAGCAACATCGACCGGTTCATCGAAGAGGTGCTTCCCGAGGCCCCGGAAACGACGGCCTTCTACGAAGACAAGGAGGACCCGTCGTCCATCAAACGGCTGCAGAACATGGCTGAACTGGACCCGTACTTCGACGGGCTGTTCGGGTCCTACGGTTTCGCCGAACTGGCCGGATTCCTGCTCGCGGACGGCGTGCTTCCCAGGAATCCGCAGTGGTTCAACAAGCCGGCCAGGGTAGGCGACGTCACCCCGCCCCACCAGGACGGCTTCTATTTCATGCTGGAACCCAACGAGGCCGTGACCCTGTGGATCGCCCTGGATGAAATCGACGAGGAGAACGGATGCATGCGTTACGTGCGGGGGTCGCACCGACGGGGCATGCGTCCCCACCGGACGTCCAACGTACTCGGGTTTTCACAGGGGATACCCGATTTCTCCGACGAGGACCGGGAACGGGAAGTGGCCATGCGCGCCAGCCCGGGCGACGTCTTCGCCCATCACAGCATGCTCATTCACCGGGCAGACGCGAACCGGTCCGACCGCCGCCGCGCCGCACTGGGTTTGGTTTACTTCGCGGCCAGGGCCAGGAAGGACGAAGAAAAGGCCGAACGCTATCGCCAGGAACTCTTTGCCCGTTGGGAAAAAGAAGGTAAAATCTAGCGAGCGACCTCGCTACTCCTTGCGTTCCGCATCGCGGTCTTCGGCGAGCTGCCCGCCCCACAGGTGCATGGTGTTGACCGGCTTGCCCTGTAGTTTCAGGTAGTAGAACAGCTGCCCCTTGTGCTGAACCAGGTGCTGCACCATTTCAAGCATGCGATGGCCAAGCACGGGTGTGGAAGGGTCCCACGGCGCGGGGGCGGGTTCGTTCTGCATCCTTTTCTCGCCGGCAAGCTTGAGCATTTCGAATGCCAGGTCCCGGTCCGCCGCGAGTTTTTCCTTTGCTTCCGCCACCGAGGCGACCGTGGCCATCGCTTCGGCCGGGGGCAACATATCCCCGGATCCCATGTCGTCCACGCTGACGCCTTCGGGCAGACCGAAGTCGCCGGTTACGAATCCCTTGATCGCCATGCCGCAAGCTTCGCCTACGTGAAAAAGCAGCTGGCCCGTCGTCATCCAGTTGTCGCCCGACGACGGTTTCCAGTCGAGATCCTTATCCTCGACGAGGTCCATCAATCCGTTTGCCGCCTGGTAGGAGTAATGCAGTTCACGAGTCAGTATTGCGGTCCAGTTCATGTTTTCTCCTTGTATATTGTTTTTCTGTGTGAGGTTCACTTTACGTAGTGGTGCGGTAGACCGTTATCTCCTTGGTTGTGTAGAAGACCGTTTGAAAGCGCGGGTCGCCGCACCCCTTTCCGGCTAGAGCCCGAACAGTTGCCTGGGCCAATCGAGCCCGCATCTTGCAAGGACGGGCCTGTACTGGACAGGAGGAGACCATGGAACAGAAAGCGATTTTCGTAGGCATAGATGTATCCAAGGCCCGGTTGGACGTGGCGGTCCGTCCCGCCGACGAAAGATGGCAGGTCCCCCGCGACGAGGCGGGCATCGGTCAGTTGGTATCCCGTCTGAAGCGCCTTGAACCGGTCATGGTGTTGCTGGAGTCTTCGGGCGGGCTGGAGCATCCGGTGGCGGCCGCATTGGCCTCCGAAGCTGTTCCCGTGGTCGTCGTCAACGCCCGCCAAGTGCGCGATTTCGCCCGGGCCACGGGTAAACTGGCCAGGACCGACGCGCTGGACGCGGCGATCCTGGCTCACTTCGCCGAGGTGGTACGCCCTCCGGTGCGCCCCTTGCGCGATGCCGAGACCCGGATCCTCAACGCCCTGGTTGCCCGAAGGCGCCAGGTGATTGTCATGCGGGGCTCGGAGAAGAACCGCCTGCACGCCGCCTCCGCCGCCGTCCGTCCCCGCATCGAGGCCCACATCGCGTGGCTGGACCGGGAGTTGAACGAACTGGACGAGCAGTTGCGAAAGACGATCATGCAGAGTCCGGTATGGCGTGAGAAGGACGACCTCCTGCGCACCGTCCCCGGCGTGGGATATCACCTCTCGCTCACCCTGCTGGCCTACTTGCCCGAGTTGGGCACGCTGGACCGCCGGCAGATCGCCGCCCTGGTGGGCGTGGCGCCCTTCAACCGGGACAGCGGTACCCTGCGGGGCAAACGCACCGTGTGGGACGGGCGCGCCCGGGGCCGCGCCGCGTTGTACATGGGCGCGCTGGTGGCCAGCCGGTTCAATCCGGTCATCCGGGACTTCTACCAGCGACTTCTGGCCGCCGGCAAGCCCAGGAAGCTGGCCCTCACGGCGTGCATGCGCAAACTGCTGGTGATCCTCAACTCCGTACTCAAACATGGCGTGCCCTGGCGCGATTTGCACTCTCATGTCGCCGGCAACTCCTCTTGACTTTCAAGACAGTTGCTTTCAGGGTGTGGCCTGCCAGGCGTCTTCATTCAGTTCCACGAGCGCGATGTAATTGCCGCAGGTATCGTCGAAAATGGCCTGTATGCCGAAATCCTGTTTCGTCGGGTCCACGCTGAACCGGACACCCAGCTTCTTCAACCGTTCGTACTCGGAAGCGATATCGTCCACGGAGAACACGATGGACGGCATCCCGGATTCATAGAGTTCCTTGTGGTAAACCTGGGACCACTCGGTTCCTTTGGGTTCCAACAGGAGGGTTGTGCCGTCGGGTTCCTCGGGAGAAGCTACGATGGCGAGACTGGCCTCGGGCACGAACATGATCTCCTTGAAGCCCAGGATCTTCGTGTAGAACTCGTGCGCTTCGATGGGGTCGTTTACGAAGACTCCCGTCATTTCGATTCGCATTTTCTTCCTCCATGGATCCGCATCGTTTTCTGATGCCTTGCACGTTCGAGCACTTCAATCCACGTTTCACGCACCGGACCGTCGGAGTACGTCCGCGATGCGCGTTCTACCCCCTGCATCGGCATGATCCAGTGCGGTATTACCGGCATCGTCCGTCGCGTGGATATCGGCCCTCGCTTCGATCAGCAATTCCGTCACTTCGTGGCAGTCGTCGTCCTGCGACGCGTTCATGATCAGCGGCGTTCTGCCGAAGTAGTCACCCGGCTGCAGGTTGCGCGAATTGACGTCGGCGCCGTGATCGAGCAACACGCGCACCGATTCCGGCTGATGCTCCGAGGCCCAGTGCAGCGGCTTGCCTCCGTACAGGCCGGTTTCGTCCGCTTCCACGTCCGCGCCGGCTGACAACAGGACGTTGACCACCTCGATAGCATCATTGTGTGCCGCCCAGTGGAGTGCGGTCTCAAATATCGGCCCCCTTTGAAAAGCCGCCAGGGCGTCCCGCTTCGTATGTTCCTTCACGATCTCCACCCAACCGCAACGCGCCGCCATTACGATCCCGACGCCGAGCCCGTTCGTACCCGCCGCCCGTTCCGGGATCTCCTCCAGAAAATAGCGCCTGACTTCCTCCTGCTTTTCCCAGTGCGCCACGATTACCGGCGGATAGTGGTACGGCGTGTAGGGATGAATCTCGGCATCCCGCGCCACGAGTTCCCTCACGATGTCCAGCCGTCCGTGGCTCGCGGCGCAATGAAGCGGCTGGCGTTCGTTGATGCCGCGGTCGGGATTGACCACGTCAACCAGCCAGGGATGGGCATCCAGGTTTCGGACCACTTCGTCCAGGTTGCCGGTTCGAATCGCTTCGAAGAAACCCGGCACATTCACGCGTCCGTTCCGACGATGAGCTTCAGGCACTATATCCGACCCGCGTGTTGGATAGGATGAATGTTTCTTAAACCAGATTAATGTACGAATGGCATGGGCAGGACGCCACCGATTTCGGCTCTACTCGACATGCCGGATCGGCAGGTGGGATGTTGACACATACCGGTCCCATACCTACATTATCATACCATATACCGGAGCCTGGTATTCAGACGGATTGCAGGATTGAGAAGCCAGGTATCCAGGTGGAAGGCAGACAAGGAACAGGAGCGAATATGGGTACGGTCAGAGTATTGGTGGGCACGCGGAAAGGGGCGTTTATACTGTCATCGGACGGCGTCCGAAAAGACTGGGACATCGACGGCCCGCATTTCGGGGGTTGGGAGGTCTACCACCTCAAGGGCTCCAGCGTCGATCCCGATCGCCTGTATGCAGCCCAGGGCACGGGCTGGTTCGGGCAGTTGGTACAGAAATCGGACGACGGTGGAAAAAGCTGGGACCCGGTGAGCAATGAATTCACTTTCGAAGGCGAAGTGGGCACCCACCTCGATTTCGACGACAACCCGCGTCCATGGGCGTTCAACAGGGTCTGGCACCTCGAGCCTTCGCTCTCCGATCCGGAAACAGTGTACGCTGGCGTCGAGGACGCGGCGCTTTTCCGCTCGAAAGACGGGGGCCGGTCCTGGCACGAACTGGCCGGCCTGAGGAACCATCCTTCGAGCTCGGGCTGGCATCCGGGCGCGGGCGGGCTCTGCCTGCACACCATCCTGCTGGATAAGAGCGACCCGAACCGGATCATCGTCGCCATTTCCGTGGCCGGCGCATTCCGGACCCTGGACGGCGGTGCATCCTGGCAGGCGATCAACAAGGGCCTGCATTCCGACTACATGCCCGAACCCGAGGCCGAGGTGGGCCACTGCGTCCATCGACTCGCCATGCATCCATCCCATCCGGACGCGCTGTTCATGCAGAGCCACCGAAACATCATGCGCAGCGACAACGGGGGCGATTCCTGGATCAATGTGAGCGGCAACCTGCCCAGCGATTTCGGGTTCCCGATCAGCGTGCACGCCCACGAGCCCGAAACGATCTACGTCGTTCCGATGAAGGGCGACTCCGAACACTACCCGGACGAGGGCCACCTGCGCGTCTACCGGAGCCGGACCGGCGGGAACGAATGGGAACCGCTGTCCTCGGGGCTGCCGCAGAAAGACTGCTACGTCAACGTCCTGCGGGACGCCATGGACGTGGATACGCTCGATGACTGCGGGATCTACTTCGGGACTTCGGGTGGCGCGGTCTACGTATCCCCCGACGGCGGCGACCACTGGACCGCCATCGTGGAGAATCTCCCGCCGGTGATGTCCGTCGAAGTCCAGACCCTCCCATGATACGCGTCGTGCTTCCCTATCATCTTCGAAACCTGGCGGGTTGCCGGGACAAGGAAGTCCTCCTGCGGGTCGCCGGCGAGGTCGTGACCCAGCGCAAGATCCTGGACGCACTGGAAGCACGCTTTCCCCAGCTCGGCGGAACGGTCCGGGACTACGGATCGGGCTGCCGCAGGCCCCTCGTACGGTTCTTTGGTTGCGGGCGGGACCTTTCCCTCGAATCGCCCGACGCGCCGGTACCGGAAGCCATCGCGCAAGGCGAGGAACCCTACCGGATCGTCGGTTCGGTGGCCGGCGGGTAGCGGCGTCAAGGTGCGCCGATCTTCTCGAGGACTGCCAGCTCCCGGCTCGATTCCCGCCATTCCGGACCGGCAGCGAACCGCTCCGCGTATCTCCGCGGCGTCAGCTTCAAGACCTCGTCGAAATAGTGTTCATTACCCTTGTGGATACAGTCCATGACCAGGCCGTTGTCGCCGGGGTTCGACTGGATCATGGCCTCCACAGCCAGGTCGGGCTTCAGACCCATCAGGTGTTCGAACACGTGAAAGCCCGTCCCCTGGTTCGTGCCGATGGCATGAAACAGCGGCGTCTGGCCGCCCACACCGTTCCGTCCGACGGATGCCCGCGCGTTTAGATCGGCCCCGTGTTCCAGCAGCAGGGCCATTGCGTCCAGTTCGTGGAACTCCACGGCCACGTGGAGCAGGGTACTTCCCCGCAGGGTAAGATGATTGCCGTAGTCGAGCGCAAAACGCGCCGATAGGAGTTGTTCGTCCGTTTCGACGCGGGCCGCCAGGGAATCCAGGTCGCCCCGGTGGATGTCCATGACCGGACCGTCTTCGACTGCGGCGCCATGGTCGATCAGCAGGTTAATACAGGCGTGGAGATGATCAGGCGTCGACCGGGTGTAGGTCTGCAGAAAGCCATATAGCACGTCGCAGTCCCACCCAACGTTTCGTGCGTCGTTCGGGTTTACGCCGACGGCCAGTAACCGACGCAGGTGTTCCAGGTCATGCCCTTCGCAACAGCCGAATAGCGAGGCATCCAGGTCATGGATGTCGGCGCCAGCCTGGAGCAGTCGCTTCGTCATGTCGACTCGCGCCAACATGTCTGCCAGCACCAGGGGCTTGACCGGCCGTTCCCGGCCTCGGCGATCGATCCACCTGCAGGGCATCTCCACCAGATCGGGCCTGGCGGTCATCACCTTTTCGAAGGCGGCCCGGTCGTTGCGCACGATGGACTCGCCCAGTGCGTGATCTCCAGCCAGGCATTCGGTCTGCGGCATGATCAATTACCCGTTCTATTTCAGCACCTCGACGATATCCTGGTGCCCGGCTTTCTCCGCCCGGGCCAGCGGGGTCGCCCACTCCGCGCCGCCGCCCCGTGGATCCGCGCCCCGCTCCAGCAGGTATGCCACAAGGTCCCGGTGTCCCCATCGCGCAGCCCATCCCAGCGGCGTGGAGCGCCACTCGTCGTCGACGGCCTCGATGGACGCGCCGCGGTCGAGCAGCAGGGCGGATTTCTCCAAGTCGCCGATCACAGCCAGTTTGTGCAGGTAGGTGACGCCGTGCCAGTTCGCGTTATTGGGATTGGCGCCGTGGTCGAAGAACAGGTTCAGCATGTCGAGGATGTCGTTATTGGGGGTCAGGGCGCGACCGTCCAGATGCCAGCCCTTGCGCCGGCGGAACGCGTAGCCCATGTAGTTGTTGGCATACCAGGGCCGGTTCAGATCCGCCCCCGCCCGGAGTAGCATTTCGATGATCTCCCTGCGGGCGAAGCCGGCCGCCATGCAGAGCGCCCCGTAGTCGCCGCCAAAGTTGGCCAGGCCGGGGTCCGCGCCGAGGAGCTCGCCGACCACGGGTATGTTGTCCAGCAGCACATACATGCTGATGTCGGCCGTCGCCCCGTGACGGTACAGCAGGTTGATCATATCCTCGTTCTTCCCCTGGCCCAGGGCCTGTGATAGCGGCACGCCGCTGGACTCCACCGGGGCGTTGGGATCGGCGCCGTGATCGAGCAGCAATTTCGCCGTTTCAAGGTGGTTGCCGGCCACGGCTTCGTACAGCGCGTGTCCCCGGGGCGCGTTGTGTTCCGGTGCGTTGGGATCGGCTCCGTGGTCCAGCAGAAGCTGCACGATGTCGCTGTATCCCTGTCCCGCCGCGCTGAACAGAGGGGAGTGTCCGCAGGTATCCTGGTCGTTGGCCAGTGCGCGGTCCCGGTCCAGGAGTTGCCGCACGCGCCGTTCGTCCCCGAGGGCGCACGCGACCGTCATGCTGTAGTCGGCTCCTCTTGCGATCAGATATCCGGTCAGCAGCGGATTCAGGCGTCCCCTGGACTTGCGCGCGCGAAACACCGCCACGTGCAGCGGTTTACATCCATCCCACCTGACCGGATCCGGTTCGGCGCCGTGGTCCAGCAGCAGGGCCGTCATATCTAGGTTGTGTTCCTCCACGGCCTCGTGAAGGGGACGGTTGCCGCGTTCGTCCGAGGCGTTGATCAACTCGGGAGAAGCCTCGAACAACGTCCGGGCTGCTTCAAGGTCGCCCCGTCGGACCATTTCGCAGGCACGTTCGCCCACGGGCGGCGCGCTGTACCTTGACGCGATGGCGTCTGTCAGGAGGCCGGCGATCTCGTCGTATCCGCGGTCCCTGGCCCGTTCGAGCGGCGGCACGTGATAGTCCAGTCCCGACGCCGAAGAGGGGTCCGCGCCGTGGTCGAGCAACACGCGGACCGCCTCTGTGTGCCCTTCCCGGACGGCAAAGTGCAGGGGCTGGTAGTACGCCCAGTTGCCGTTGGCCAGGCCGGGGTTTTCCCGCAGCAGCGACCTGATCCCGGCAAGATCGCCTTCCACCGCGGCCAGCAGCATGTCCCAGACCTTGTTCGGCTTGCCATCCATGAAACGGCCTTGCTCACTCTTGAAATCGGGTCGTATCCATTTCATAACTCGGTCTCCGAAGGTACCCTTTTTCGATGGCGCGTAACTGTTCAGTTCACTCGACAAAATGCGTAGCAGACTTGGCTTCAACTTGCCCCTTGCTTCGTACAGCCTTTTACGCACCGTTCCCGCTTTCAATCCCATGAATCTGGCGATTTCAGGAGCTGAATAGTCTTCAATATACCGTAGCAACGCGACTTCTCTCAGTGTTTCCGGCAATGCTTCCACCGCACCGCGGACTATTTCGCTTATGTCCCTGCGTGCCGCCCGGTCCAGGGGACTTTCCACGGCCGCCTCGATGTCATCCTCCATGGGTACGAGTCGGTGGTCATCGCGTCTCCTGAACCGGAAACACTGCCACTGTATGATACGCCTCAGCCAGGCCGGGAACGAATCCGGCTCGCGGAGCGATTCGATATTCTGCCAGGCGGCTATAAATCCCTCCTGGGCGGCATCTTCGGCCAGGTGCCGTTCTCCCAGAAGGCCCAGTGCGTAACCGAAGGCCATGTTCTGATAGTAGATCATCACCGTGTTGAAAGCGGTACTGCGATCCGCATGGGGCAGGGATCGGTCGGCTGCAACCCGAATGTGTTGTATGAGGTCGTTGGTCATACCGATCCGTCGTGGCGGTTAACCGGCGACTTGCGCCTTCCGTCCATTCCTCATTACCATAGTGTCATTCAATGGGGCCAGGTGTTACCATGTCGTTTGGATAATCGTGCAAGAGGAGGGATCTACCGTGCATAACCTCAAAGTAAACGCGCTCCGGGTCTTCGTCCCGGCAAAGGACTACGACGTTTCGACCCGGTTCTACGAGGACCTCGGGTTCGAAGTGGCCTGGGCCGCGGACGAAGTGAGGGAGATGCGCATCGGGGGATTCAGCTTCTTCCTTCAGAACTACTACCAGAAGGAATGGGCGGACAACTTCATGATGCAGCTGAAAGTGACGGACCTGGACGTCTGGTGGAAGCACATCGTGGAAAAAGACCTTGCGGCGCGGTTCGAAGGCGTCCGCGCCGCGGCGCCCAAAGTCTACCCCTGGGGTCTACGCGAGATCCACCTGATCGATCCGGCCGGCGTGCTCTGGCACATCGCCCAGGATGCCGACTGATCTTTCTTATAGCGGAGGATCATGTCCCGCCGGAGCCGTAGTCGGCCAGAAGGTACTGCACGGCCAGGTTCGTGTAATCGCCCCACCGGTCCGCGAAATCCCGGATCCGCTCCTCGGAAATGCGCGCTCCGTTGAAGTAGTGCCGCTCGATGGACCGTTTGACCGCGAGATCGCCGGCGGCTATGACGTTGCCCCGGCCGAGGTAACGCGCACGAAACCAGTCCGCCGTCCACCGCCCGATCCCCAC
Organism: bacterium; assembly: GCA_965207085.1. Classification (GTDB taxonomy): domain Bacteria; phylum JAAXHH01; class JAAXHH01; order JAAXHH01; family JAAXHH01; genus JAAXHH01. The sequence goes on from CBDBLQ010000002.1 coordinate 3,436,758, forward strand.
CAGGGCCGTCAATTCCCGTTCAACCGACGCGTCGTCCTTGTCCGCCAGCCCGACCAGGTCGATTTCACCCTCCCGTATGGAACGCGCCAGGTTCAGGATGTACCTTTCCTTCTGTCTCGAGAACTGCAACGACAGCAGATCGCCGGGCGCCGCTTCCTCCATCCGGTCGGGCGTCGGAAAGGCATAGTGGGTTTCGCCGCCGAACACGTGAGGTTCGCCGTATTCGGCTACGAGTCTGCTCCGCACGGTATAGGCGAATCCCAAGTTGATCTGCTGGGCCGTGATCGAGGAAACGATCATCTCGAAGGGGTCGACCTGCAGATTGGGACGCAGGCCGTGGTGGTTTTCGACCGCGGCGGAAAGGACCGGGTCCCCGGACGCGAACGCGTAGAAGTCCTCCAGAGGGAAGGACAGGCCCAGGATCTTCCCGGCCGCCGCGATCGCCTTGTCGAGCACCTCGTCGGACGCCGTATCTAGCACCACGTCGGATGCCGCGTCGATCGCCGGGGAATCCGTCCGGGCAGCCCCATCCCCGGGCGTCAGGCGCAATTCGATCCGGTCTTCGACGCGGTACAGGGACAGAAGGCACGGTCCCCCGGCCGTGCGGACCACCTTGCTGAAGACGCCCGCTTCGAACCGGTTGGCCAGGTCGCTGCCATACCGCCGGTACCGATCGAGCGTGGCTTCGAAGTCGATGATCGTACCGCTGTCCGCTACGGTATAGGCCACGTTTCTGATGGTCTGGTTAACCCTTTGCAGACGTTGGTGTTACGGTCATTCTGCATGACGCGTTTCCGCCGGAAACCGAAGAAGCGGGTTAGGATTCCAGGGGCTTCCACAATCCGACGAACGTACCTTCGTTGTCCGCGACCCACGCGAAGTGACCCATGCCCGGGACCTCGGTTGGAGGCACGATGGACGCGCCACCCAGTTCCTCGGCTTTCGCGACGTATGCGTCCAGATCGTCAACCTGCACATAGACCAGCGTGTAATTGTGCGGCTCGTGACCGAGGGCCGAAATATGTCCGTTGATCCCTTCATCTCCCCCGGTGTCGATCATGGAGGCATGTTCATGGGACTCCATGTTCCACCCGAACAGGCCGGCGTAGAAAGCCTGGGTTTCTTCTCGATTCTTGCATCCGATCTCGAAATGCATGACGGGGTTCGCCATTGCGTGCTCCTCTCTGGATTTGGCGCGTGTTGCTGCGGTTCATGCTACTTTTTGGTTCATGCTAACGCTTGTACTTGTCATTGAGCCCGTGGCCGGCCCGGATCATGGGCAGGATTTTCTCCAGGCGCCGTGTCCTGGTTTCCGCCCGTTTGGCCTCGGCGATATATTCGGTGTACTCGCGCTGCTTCCCCGGTGTAAGTGCGTTGAATTGCTCGCCGGCGTCAAGGTCTTCCGCCAGCGCGCCGGCCAGTTCATCCGGAACCTCCACCGGTTTTTTCTTCTCCGCCTTGATCGCTTTTCCCTGCCGCTGGTTTTCGATGGACTCGTCCACGTAGGCGCGCAACATCGGTTCGTCGATCTCTTCGGCCGCCTGAAACCGCCACTGCCGCATGGCCCTGGTCCGGCCTTCCTGCGCATTGACCAGGACGCCTTGTTCGTCGCGCAGCAACGCGCCCTGGAAGAACCAGACGCTCACGAACTCCTTGAACGCCCCGATTCCCACCACGTTCTTGCCTGCATGGGTATAGCAGGGCTGACCCCACTTGACGGTCTCTTCGACCTCGCATGCGTTCATGATGGCGCGCAGACTTTCCAGCAGAGAGCGCCATTCCGCGTGACCATCCAGGTAATCTTCGACCGATTTGTACCGTTGCACGATCCATCCTTTCCATGAATTCGTCCCAGGGCGAGACTCAAGACAATCCCGATTCGTACTGTGGGGCATTCAGGGTGTTTCCGAAGAGACTGAGCCGGCCGGACAGGGCGGCCTCCACGTCCAGTTCGTACGCGTGGGCGACGGTCGTTACGATGGGCCGGATCTGTTTCTCGACGTAGTGCCCGTAGTCAATGGGTGCCGTGATCCGGCCCTCCGGTTGTGGCCCGTCAAGCGTGACCACGTACCGGATGACACCCGTCGGGTTTTCCATGAGCCGGGCCGCCTTGACGTGGGGAGGGACCGAACGGGTGTAGGACTCGACGGGCTTGCGCAGGTTCTTACGGTAGACGAGCAACTCGTCCCGGCGACCTGCGCGAACCTCCTGGACCCAGTGGTAGATTTCCTCTTCGATCTTGGCGCCGGGCACGTCGTGAAATACCCGGTCGAGCAGCACGCCCTGCAACCGGTGGGCCAGGTCGGTCCAGTCCCGCCGCACGGCTTCCATGCCCACGATTTCCACGTGGTCGCCATCGGTCCCGCGCCGAAGCCCCGCGTAACCCTTGGCCCTGCCGCGCTCGACGTCACCCCGCATGGAAGGCAGCAGAAACCGGTGGTAGCACTTTTCGAGTTCCAGCTCGAGGAAAGACGCCACGCCGTACCGTTCCCTGACGTGCGCGGCCAACCGGGTATTGATCCGGTCGCAAACCACCCGCCCTCTTTCCATGGCCCGGCCCGATTCCGGACTATCCGCCGGGTCTAGATCAACGAACACCGAATCCGTGTCCCCGTAAAGCACTTTGTAACCGTCTTTCTCCAATTCATCCCGGCACCACTTCAGTATGTAGTGTCCGAATTCCGTGATCGCACCCGCCAGTTGAGGTGCGGCGAAGCGGCAGGAAGCGGATGCCAGTACGCCGTAGAAGGAATTCATGACGATCTTGTACGTAAAGGAGGCGAGTTCGTCCCCGGTGGTCCTGGCCTCCTCCCGGCGATTGAAGAACTGTTCCAGCATGGAAGGCAGAATGCCCGGCGTACGGGAAAACCGCGCGCCATTGGGGGCTTCGAGGAATCCCCCGGTTCGGTCGCCGTCTGCCACGCGGCCGGAAACCGCGCCGGTCTCGTCCGATCCCGCTTCCTGGCCCTCGATCTGCGCCAGGGGATCGATGTTGAAGGTGCGTATGATGGACGGGTAAAGACTCTTGAAGTCGAAGACGAAGACGTTTCGGTAGAGGCCAGCTTTCGCGGGGATGATCAATCCGCCCGGCGCGCCGGCACCCGGGGTGCGGTCCACGCCGGTCGTCGGCGCCACCATGCCCCGTTGGTGTAGGGCGTTGATGTAGATGTTGTCGAAGGCGGCCACGCTGACCCACGCCCGTTCCAGCGGCAGGCCCGTCAACAGGCCTCTGCGCAGGGTCAGGTTGATCAGTCCTTCCGCTTCCAGTATGTCGAGTGCCAGCCTCGCGTCCTCGAGACAGTAGGCGCAGAAGGTCGCCCGGTCCTCGCGATAGACCTCCGTGATCTTTTCCGCCCGGGAACTTCCCTCATCCTCCTCCAGCAGCTTGCCCCTGCCCAGGATGGCGTTGGCCACGGTGTCGAGGCGGTAGTCCTCGAACCGTTGCAACGTACCGCGAAGCAGGTGCAGGGCGTCCAGGATCTGCCGGCCGTGGATCACCATGGTGCTTCCGCCCCACACCTCCCCGGACCGGTACCAGGACGTGTCATCGGTCCGCCCGAGTTGAAATGGCACGTTCAGGTTCCTGAAGCGTCGCTGCAAGACCTGCAGGTCGAAGTCGACCAGGTTCCATCCCGTGATCAGGTCCGGATCCATTTCGAGTACGCGGGACGACAGGGCGCGCAGCATCGACGCCTCGTCCGGCCAGCAGACCAGGTGTGAGGGGTCTCCTTCGGCCGGTTCGCCGACCATGTGGATTTCTTCCGAGTCGTTGCCGCAGTCCGAACCCGACAGGACCAGGCCCACGGCATAGATGGTGGTCGCTTCGGGATCCGTTTCGATATCCAAGGCCAGCACGCTGAAGGTGGGTTCCCAGTACTCCGGTTGAAGTTCGGGATTGGTATAGACCCGGTCGACCCGGCCGCCGGACGTCCAGGCGCCGCTGATCTTCACCCCTCCCCGAAGGCCTCGTCCGATCAGGTATTGCCTGCCGAAAGGGATATCGCCCTCGTAGGTGCGGGTCTGCTGGTCCTCCAGGCTTTTGACCAGGCTGCGCTGATCGCGCACGCGCTCGAACTCGATGCCTGCCACGGGTTCGCCGTCCATCGTGGTGAATTCCGATGGCACCACCCGTGCGGCAACCCCGTCGGAATGGATCCGGGAAGCGGCATCCGGTTGTTCCGAGACTCGGACGTAGAGCGTGGGCGAAACCCGGTCGTCCGTGAACTGGAAAGTCTGTCCGTCCTGGAGTTTCCCGACCCCGCAGATCACGTCCCGCCCGTTCTCCGCCCGATGGAACACGTGGAGCAGGTATCCCACGTCTTCCGCCGCGGTTTCCCCGCCGGCGTTGCTATGCGGTAGCGCGTTGGACATGGCTCAAATGGTCTCGGAGAAACCGGCCGGTGTAGGACGCGTCGATTTCCGCCACTTCCTCGGGCGTGCCAGTGGCAATGACTTCGCCGCCGCTGTGGCCGCCTTCGGGACCCAGGTCGATGATGTGGTCGGCCGTTTTGATCACGTCGAGATGGTGCTCGATCACCACCACGCTGTGACCGGCTTCGATCAGCCGGTTCAGACTGGACAGCAGGTGGACGATGTCGGCCAGGTGCAGCCCGGTGGTGGGTTCGTCCAGGATGTACAGGATATGGCTGCCCCGGCGCAGTTTCCCCAGTTCACTCGCCAGCTTGATGCGCTGGGCTTCGCCCCCGGAGAGGGTGGTGGCGGACTGTCCCAGCGTGAGGTAACCCAGGCCCAGCTGGTCCAGTGTCCCGATCTTCTTCGCGATGGATGGCCTTTCCTCGAAGAAGGCGACCCCTTCCTCGACGGACATGTTCAGCACGTCGGCGATGGTCTTGCCCCGGTAGGTCACTTCCAGCGTCTCCGGGTTGTACCTGGCCCCCTTGCAGGCCTCGCAGGGCACCTCCACGTCCGGCATGAAGTAGAGCTGGGTAGTGATCGTACCTTCCCCATTACATTCGGCACAGCGTCCCTCGGCCACGTTGAAGCTGAACCGGCCCGGCCGGTATCCGCGCGTTACCGCCTCGTCCGTCTTTGAAAAGAGCGTCCTGATCTGGTCGTAGAACCCGATATAGGTGGCCGGGTTCGAGCGGGCGTTCCGGCCGATGGGCGACTGGTCTATATTGATGACATGCTTGATGTGCTCGACACCTTCCAGCCGGTCGTGGTCCCCCGCAAGCACCCGGCTGTCGTATAGCTGGTTGTACAGCTTTTTATAAAGCACTTCGTTGATCAGTGTACTTTTCCCGGATCCGGATGCACCGGTCACGCAGACGAACTGTCCCAGGGGGATTTCGACGTCGATGTCGTTGAGGTTGTTCTCCCGCGCGCCCAAAATGCGCAGCGTCTTTCCGGTAGGTTCGCGCCGAATCTGCGGGGTCTCGATGGTCCGCGCGCCCGAGAGATACTGGCCGGTCGGCGACGCGGCACATTTCAGGATATCGTCGAGATCGCCCTGCACCACCACCTCTCCGCCGTGCACGCCCGGTCCCGATCCCATTTCCACGATGTGGTCGGCCGCCCGGATGGTCTCCTCGTCGTGCTCCACCACGATGACCGTATTGCCGAGATCGCGCAGTTGCCGGAGCGTACGGATCATCTTCACGTTGTCGCGGGGATGCAGCCCGATGCTCGGTTCGTCCAGCACGTACAGCATGCCCATGAGACCCGATCCGATCTGCGTGGAGAGCCGGATGCGCTGCGCTTCGCCGCCCGAAAGAGTGCCGGCGCGGCGGTTGAAGTTGAGATAGTCCAGGCCGATGCCCAGCAGCAGGTCGAGCCGGCCGGTAATCTCCCGAATCACCTGCCGGCCGGCCAGTTCCTGGCGCCCCGCGGGTTCGATGGCATCCAACTCGGCGCGAAGCTCGTCGAAATTGACCTCTCCGAAATCGTGGACCGTGCGGCCGTTGATCCGAAACAGGTGGCGTGTCTCCTTGAGCCGGGAACCCTTGCAGTCGGGGCATACCCGCTCCACCATGACCTTTTCGAGCCAGGCTTCCATGCCCGAACTGGCGACCTGCTTCTGCCGGTACCGCTTGTAGTTCCGTTCGATACCCTTGCCGATTCCGCCGAATCCCCATGGCTTCCCGAGCAGCTTGTGATCGGGTTCCTTCGCATCGGGCGGCGCTAGCAGAGGGAACTTGTCCGGCGTGCCGTCGAACAGCACGTCCTGGATAGGTGTAGGTAGTGCGCGAAAGGGTGTATCGAGGCTGAATCCCATGTGCACCGAAAGGCTGTACATGACCCGCCCGGACCAGGTATCCGGCTTGTAGTTGAAGGCGTCCTTGACGAAACACCCGTCCCGGATGCTCAGCGATTTGTCCGGTACCAGCAGGTCCCGGTGCACGACCATGTACGTGCCGAGTCCGAGACAGGTCCGGCACGCGCTGGACGGATTGTTGAACTGGAAATAATCCGGAGCCAGATCGCCTACCGCGAGATGATGTTCCGGGCAGCCGAAGGACGCGTAGAACCGTTCGGCGGCGGATTTCCTGCTGCAGGCCGCCACGTGGATCCTGAGGAACTGGTCCCCGGCCGTCAGGGCGTCCTGTATCCCCTTGACCAGCTGTTTCTCTACGCCGGGCTTCAGGACGAACCGGTCGACGATCACCTCCATGCGCAGGTCACCGGATTCATCGACATCGACCTCGCCGCTGATATCCACGGGCGTTTCGTTGATCACCATGCGGCGGTACCCCTTCTTTCGAATTTCCGCAAAGAGAAAGTCGAGGTCCTCCCCGTAGAGCCGGGATACCGGCGCACGCAGTTCCACTTCGGTGCCTTCGGGCAGTGACAGCAGTTCATCGAGTATCTGCGCGCCGGTCTTGATCGGAAGGTCGTGGCCGCAATAGGGACAGCGGGCGTTGCTGATCGTGGCGAACAGCAGATTCAGGTAGCTGCTGACATCGGTCATGGTGCCCACGGTGGAGCGTGGGTTGCGCGCGACGGTCTTCTGCTCGATGGAAATGACGGGAGATAGGCCGAAGAGATAATCCACGTCCGGCTTGCCCACCTGCTGGATGAACCGGCGGGCATAGGAGGAAAGCGATTCCATGTAACGCCGCTGGCCTTCCGCGTAGATGGTATCGAAGGCCAGGGACGATTTCCCCGATCCGGAAAGCCCCGTTACCACGATCAACCGGTTGCGCGGCAGTTCTACGGTGATGTCCCGGAGGTTATGTTCCCGGGCGCCCTGTACGAGGATCGTCGTGCGGGGACCGGCCGATTTACGCGTCCGGACCGGGATTTCAGACATGCCCATGCTCCAGAGTTACCATGCGACCGTTCACCCAAGTCTGCAGTTGAATCACCCACGGTAGTAGTAGAACCCGAGTTCCTCGTACTCCACGTTGCTCTTCAAAGTAAGCCGCAGTGGACTGGATACCCGGGAAATGACGTCCTTGTCCGCGAGCCATTCACACACGGCGGTAACGCCCCTGAGATTCATCTGGTTGTCGAACCAGGTTTCGATTTCCGTAACCGACCTGGCCGATCCTTCTTCTGCGAGGTAGTCGAGAATGGGTTGGAACAGGTCCGATTGGCGTTCCTCGAGATAGGTGTCGATCAGCCCGAGCGCTTCACCCACCACCGCCTCGGTCTTTGGCTGGTCGATCAGGTCCGAATATACCGTCTTGAAAAACCCCGGATTGAGTTCCATTGCCTGCTGGATGACTTCGCGACCGGCCAGTTGGCCGTGCATGAAAACCTCGATCTTCGCGAGACTGCTCACGCACAACATGATATAGAGAAACGCGTAGTGCAGATCGTGCCGGACGTGAAACCATTTCTCCGCCTTGTACAGGGTGGGTATCACGTGCGATGCCGCGTGCATGAGCTGGACCTGACGGTCTCTCGAATGCAACGCCTGAATGCCGTCGTACAGTTCCCGGATCGTCTCGTCGTGGGTGAAGAGCAGGCGGCTTCGGGCCAGGGCCGAGTGCATGAACGAGCTTTGAAGTCCGCCTTCGATCATCTTCCTGAACGCGGAGCGCGGCTGCATGAACACGTGGATGTACACGTCGTTCTCCAGGAGCGCGGCGCCTTCGGACACCTCGTCGTCATCCCTGCTCTTCCGGCGAAACAGATCCTTGTCGTCCCGGGTAACGACGATCAGGTCGATATCGGATTTCTCCCATACCCGGTCGGCGGAGAGGCTGCCGAAGAGAATCGCCGCCAGGATGTGCCGGTCCTCCCGCGCCTTGCTCACGAAGGACGCGAGGGCCGACTCGAATTTCCGTTCAACGGTCGTGGTCGTCGTTTCCATCGGGGGATCCCCGGACAGGCATCCAAAAGGATAAAGCGCATACCGCAAAACCGCGACCGGTCTGGTGGATGCGCCCGTTTTTATATAACGCGCGCCCGTGCTGGCGTCAACGCGCAAATGCCGGTTGCAAAGTGATGAAACGCCTTGATTGGAACGCCCGATCGCGGCTACTTTGCACCAGATCCAGAATTCCAGCCGCGCAAGATTCTCCAGCTCTGTATAGTCAGACTCCATCACCCGAGGATGGTGCAATGCCGGCATCACCAGCATCCAGCGATTCGTTCAGAATCCGGAACCTGCTGGCCCACCGGGGCGGGCTTGCAGCCGTGTTGAGGCCCGATCCGACCCTCTTTGAGCGCGTCGGCGGCCGATCCGTGGTCGCGGGCATCATCGACGGCCTGTATGACCGGATCGAAAAGGACGCCGAACTGCGTCCCATGTTCACCCGTACGCTGGCTCCCGAACGCATGAAGCAAAAGGCGTTCATGGAGGAGTGGATGGGCGGCATACCGGGCTACACGCGGCACCACGCCTACGGCGGCCTTAAAAACCGGCATGGTCACATTCACATCACCCGGGCATCCGCCGACCGGTGGCTGTCGCACATGACCGCTTCGCTGCGGGATCACATCGGTGACGAACCGCTCGTGGCCGAAGTGCTGCACGTGCTCCGGCCCCTCGCCCACGGCCTCGTCAACGAACAGAAACCCGCACTCCACGGGTGGGAAATGAGATGTCACCGGGAGAAGCGATGGAGAGCACCCGCGAAAATAGCGGCCAGGGGCCAGTTGGAAAGCCTTGAGCGATACCTGGACGAGGACGCTTCGGTGCTGGACGCCCCCCGTCACAGCGCAATCCTGCTTGGAGAGGCGGCGTTGCGGGGCCACACGCAGGTAGCGGCCCTGCTGCTCGACCGGGGGGTGGACGTGAACATACCGTCGGCCCATTCGAGCGACATCATGATGACCGCCCACTGTGCCGCGCGGAGCAAGAAGAAAGATGAAACGGCCGCGTTTCTGCTGGAGCGGGGTGCGGTGTATGATGTCTTCAGCGCTTGTTTTCTGGGTGACCTGGACCGGGTAGGCGAACTGCTGGATACAGCGCCCGGACTGGTCGATGCCCACGACCCCGCCTGCGACCTGCTGCCCGTTACCCCGTTGCATCACGCGGTGCAGGCCGGACATGAAGAGGTTGCGAGGTCGCTGTTCGACAGGGGCGCCAACGTCGGTGTAAACAGCACGGCCCTGGTCAGTTACGCCGCCGGCCGGGGGCGGACCGATCTGCTTCGGATGGTGTTGGAACAGGGTGCGGACGCCACTCGGATCGGGTGCGGCAGATGGGTACTCGACGAGGAAGAATCCGCTTTGCTCATCGCCCGCGGCGCCGACGTCAATTACCCGGAAGGAGACTGGATCTGGACGGCCTGTACGGGGAACAACAGCCAGCGGGACGATCCACGGTACGTGCAGGCCCTGCTGGACAAAGGGGCCCGGATCGACACGGTATTGCGCGGCGCCCAGGCTCTGCATTTTGCCGCCAAGGCCGGGTTCACCGGGGTGATGGAGGTGCTGCTGGACAACGGCGCTCAGGTCGACGCACGTAGCGTAAAGGGCGAGACTCCCCTGTTCTACGCGCTGAAGGCGGGTCCACGGGCGGATATGTTGAGATCGGCGACACTGCTGCTGGTCCACGGAGCGGACCCGACCCTTGAAGATAAACTGGGCAAGTCGCCCCTCGGGATCGCCCGGCGGATGAAGCGTCCCGAGAAGGAACGCATCGTCTCGTTGTTCGAAGCCGCTAGTCCTCCCGTACCGGCGTAACATCCTTCAAGTACGAAACCAGGGCCTCGCGCTCCGGCGTCGAGCCGTGGATTTCAATCCCCACTTCCGCCCATACCAGCGGCGTCGTGCCGTGTTCATCGTCCGTCGCTCCCGGATCGGCGCCGGCATCGACGAGCATCTTCGCGATCACGGCGTCTCCGCACATATGCAGGGGCGTCTGTCCGGAGTCCGCCCTGGCGTTCGCATCCGCGCCGTAGTCCAGCAGCATCCTGACTGTTTCCTCCCGTCCGTGTTGCACCGCGGCGTGCAAGGGCGTCCCAACCACAGCGTGCACCCCGATCTTTCCTTCGTACGCTACCGTACCTGCATCGGCCCGGCAAAGCCGGCCAAGTTGGTCTGACCTTCCAAGGGCGGCGAACTGGCAGGGATCCGCCGGCGCGCCCCGGTCGATCAGGAACTCCGCCAGCCGGCGACAACGTTGTCCGCGGGACAGCGCCGCACCCAGCGGCGTGTTGCCTTCGCTATCGGTCGTATCCAGCCGCGCATCGTGGTCCAGCAGGACCCAGGCCGTTTCCACGGACACCGCCACGTGGAGGGGTGGCTCTCCTCCCAATGCCGGACGGGATGCCGCGCCGGGATCTTCCGCCAGTATCGCCCGGACGGCGTCGACGTCATCAAGCAGGCACGCGGCGTGCAGATCCACGTTCGCGCCGTGTGACCGCAACGTTTCGGCCGCGTCCCTGTGCCCCCAGTGGGCGGCAAGGTGGAGGGCGGTCCAGCCTCCATAGGAGTCGGTGCCGCCGGCTGGATCCGCACCATTGCGCAACAGTATTTCGATGACCTTCGTTTCCCCGCGTTCGGCCGCCAACTGGATGGGGGTGGGCCGTCCTTCCCACCGCGGATGGGGGACGGCATCATTCACGATTCCGCTGTCCAGTTCCAGGACCCATTCGGCGGACGCCGCGTCGCCGCTCCAGATGGCGGCACGCAACCGGCGCCGGCGCACTTCCCGGCGAAGTACCGGCCAACTCGAAAACCCGTATCCCCGGGCCAGAACCAACTGGGCATCGGCGAGTTTCACTGCAGTGGGATCGATGGCGCGAGGATGCGCGGCGAACGATTGGACCGCCTCGGCGTCACCCGAGCGAAATGCAATGAGGAGTTCCCGCGCCTGGGTTTTGAGCTGATCCAGGTCGGGATGCTGGGGAAGGGAAAGAGAAGTACTCATCGGCGAATTCCTTTCCATGGTGCTCGATTCCGCATTTTCGGAGAAGAAAGAGATTCGCGCAGTCTAATGGTTCGATCCTGATCGGGTAGGCTCGGCCTTTTCCGCGGAATGGAGGCGCCCCTGCGCGCAACGGACAGCAAACTAACGGCCGTTTCGGATTCGCGTCAAGCCCATCGTCATTACACCGTTTACGCGTTACGCGACGTTTTATTCGAGGAGCCGGGATAACAACCCGTATCTGCGAACGCCATACGGGGATTTCGCCGAATGGAATTCAGACGGCGCTCGCATTCCGGCAAGGTGTACGACACGGCGCGCCGGGCATTCGGCGAGTCTATCTCGGACAAGGCAAGCAGGGTGTAGTAAAAGGGGAACCGGCGCCATTTCCCCGTCCCGTCTTCGTGGCTCGTCAGTACGCCGATGCCTTCATCCAGGTACCGGGCGTAGTCGCCGAGGCCGCCGATGGCCATGTGACGCCAGAGCGAGACGGTGCAAGGACCGCAGCAGAACGTTCCGTAGGGTCTTCCTTTCGAGTGCGCCTGTTCGAAACATCCGAGGAGTAAGGACGTTGCCGCTTCGAGTTCGGGAAGCCGGTCCCGCCCGACACGGCGGTTCAGCAGGATGATCGCCCGGCAGGTTTCTATTGACACCAAAAGCCTTACGCCAGTAAATCATCTTCGCTTCATGCGCTTTCCTGCGGGATTTTCGCACCTTCAAGGATAACCATGCAACACCGTATTGTTGTGAAAGAAAAAGGACGCTACAACGCGTTCCCCGTACTGAATCAACTTCCGGACGGGCGGCTTGCGATCGGCTGCATTTCTTCGCCTTTCGGGGATCACTACGGTCTGGCCGACTGGCTGACGCTTGAGTCCCGCGACAACGGACGAACCTGGACGCCGTCGAAAGATCCTCTGCTGCCGCCCAACTGGCCAGGTGCATCGCCGCGAGAGCGCTACGACAGGCTATCCGGCGTTTTGCCCGACGGCACCTTGCTGGCGGTGGGCTCGGTGGGACAGGAAATCTGGACAATGGATCGCCGGGAGGAAGCCGAGGCCCGCGGCCTGCGTTTCGTAGAGGATGAGACGTACACGTCCCATTTTCCGGGAAAGTTGATCATCACGGGGCATCGACTGTCCGTGATTCGTTCCCGGGATGGGGGACATACCTGGGATCGGCGCACCTGGACCGTGCCGGGCAATGAATTCACGGTCGGTTTTCCACGCGGGACCGTACTCGAAGACGGTACGTGGCTGTTTCCTATTTACACGATGCGCGCCGGGGGCGTAAGCGACTGCCTCCTGTTCCGGTCCGGCGACGGCGGAGAGACCTGGCATCTTCATGAGGCAGTGCCGCGGATCGGCAGCGAATGGGCCCTGGTGGAGACGGAACCGAACCGTGTCCTGGGCCATATCCGCTCGACGTGTTACTGGGATCCGGCTGCCGTTGAGCGTACCTATCACAAGGACAGGTTCTACACCCTGGAAGTCTGGTCCGAAGATGGCGGCAAGACCTGGACCCGCCCTGTAGAGACGTCATTCGAGGGCTATCCGAACCACCTGCTCAAACTGCGTGACGGACGCATTCTGTGTACCTACGGATATCGCCGCGCCCCGATGGGTATACGGGCATTGACCAGTGAGGACGGCGGACGCACCTGGGACACGGACCACGAATACGTGCTTCGGGAAGATGGCGGTGGTGTTTCGAATGCTTGGCCGCCGGAGAAGCGTCCCCGGATGGGCGGCGCGGATGTGGGCTATCCGATTTCGGCGGAATTGGATGACGGTACCATCCTGACCGTCTATTACATCACGACGGCAGATGAAACCACCCATGTCGCCGCCACCCACTGGCATCCTGACCGGGACAGGCCAACTGGTCCTCGAGGAGGATGAGCATAGGCCGTTCAGGAAACGGCGTCTGCTTACCGCAAGAGTCGCTCAGGAAACGGCGCCGGCTTGCCGCAGACGCTCCACAATGGCAGCGTGCCCGTATCGTTCGGCCCAGGCGAGCGGCGTGGTCCAGGTTTCCCCGTCGGGCTGCGGATCGGCGCCGTGTTCGAGATAGAGCTCGACCAGCGCATCGCGGCCCCAGCGGGCCGCCCAGGCCAGGGGCGTGGAATGGAGCAGCGTATCCCTGCCGTCGAGCGAAGCGCCGTATTCGAGGAACAGGCGCGCGAACTCGATCCGTTCGTCCTCTTTCAGTATCGGTTCGCCCCAGACTTTGCCGGTAGCCGAGATATAATGCGGGAGTGACGTGTCGCGCCGGCCCTTTACGTTCGGGTCCACCCCGTGATCGAGAAACATGCGGAGGATCTCCGGGAACACGGAACGATCGAAATCCCGATACTTTCGATGAGGACCGCAGGGCCAGATGCCCATGGGCTGGATGACAAGTCTGTACCACCGAGGATCGTCCAGTGCCCAGTCCAGTTTGCGCAGACACACGCCGACCACGCTGGGATCGCCTCCGCAGGCGGCGCCCCACAGGATCTGCTCGACCAGGTCGGGCTGCAGGTACAGCGCCATGACGGCCGCGGAGGTATCGCATTCCAGGGCCGCCCCGTCCGGCGTCATCGATCCTCCGTACCGGTAAAGCAGCCGCTTCATGCGCTCGTCCCGGTTATTGTAGGCGCGGCTCATGGGATTTCCGGAGGCATACACGGCGGCGTTGGCGTCGGCGCCCCGTTCGAGCAGCAACCGCGCGATGTCGTGCTGGCCGTCGCCTGCCGCGATCCACAGCGGTTCGCCCCAGTTGTACGTCTCATCCTCAAGGGACTGGAGGCGGTAACGCTGGTTGGGATCCATGCCGAGATCGAGCAGCAGCTTAACCATTTCATACCGATTGTGGCGGACGGCGTCTCCCAGCAAGTGGGTTTCGGTTTCAACATCCGGTTCGAACAGGCCGGGGTGCCTCGCCGCGACCTGTCGCACGGCTTCCGCGTCGCCCAGCATCACGTTCGTACGCAGACTCCTGGGGGCACCGGCGCTCATGAGGATGCCGGCGGCCATGAAACATCCTTCCGACCGCCGCCGATCCGTCGCGGCCGTTTGATCTACGGCGAGTTCGAGGGGGGTCCGTTCTTCGAGATTGGTCTTGCCCGTGTCGGCCTTGACCGTCAGCAGCGCCTGAACGAGTCCGGGATGACCGTGACGGGCCGCGTGATGCAGGACCGTATTCCCGTCTTCATCGCAGGCCTCCGCGAGTTCAGGCGCGGCGTGGATTTCCCGCATCGCGCCGGCTACGTCGCCGTCCGCGACTTTCTCTGCGAGCTGCACCACTTCCGGAGCAACGGTCAGATTCGGACATAGATTCGCTTCCCGCCGCCGTTCCATTTCTTCGTTGATCGTTTCTACGACGTCATCAAAACCGCGGTCGCGGGCCATGACCAGGGGTGTGGAAGCATCCCGGTGGGGATAGACGCCCTGGTTCGGGTCGGCCCCCGCGGCCATGAGCGCCGAAACCGCGTCGTTCCGGCGGTTCATCACCGCGTGGTGCAGGGCACGGTGCTCGTCGTAGGACGCCGTGTCCACACCCACCAGGTGGGGCGCTACGGCCAGAATGGAGTTGATGCGCTTCAAATCTCCATCGGCCGACGCCTCGCAAAGCTCGGCCACGGTGAATGCGCCGGATTCCGTCGCGTTCGTCATGTTTCCTTCTCCCCGGAGTCGTCGTTGCCCGCGATCAGGTGGCCGTAGCGATCCTCGTAAGTCTTCATGAGATCGCCATAGCGATCCTCAATCGTGGTCCCGGCCAAGTGGGCCCCCAGGTGGTCGATGAAGGCATGCCAGCCGGCGGAAAACCCCATCAGGATGTCCGACGTGACGTGGGAATTTGTAAATCGAAGCCGCGTGCCGCCCTCACTGGGCTCGAGCACCCATCTGACCACGGAAAGCCCCCAGGTATAGGCAAACACCCGTTCCGGAACCCATTCACAGACCGTGCCTTCGAGGTTTCCTTCCGACTTGAAGTCCACGAATATCCTGCCGCCCAGTCGGCGGTCCAACGAGGCTTCGTACTTCATCCACGCCGAGATCCCCTCCGCTGTCGTGACGGCCGCCCAGACCTGGTCGACCGGGAAGGAGTACTTCCGTTCGATGTCAATACAGAATTCGGGTTCGATGTGGGCCAGTGCGTCGTTCATGTTGAATCGCCGACTTGCCGGAGTGATCGGTCAGCCCTTTGGCTGCCTTGCATCGCCGCGAAGGCATCGCCGCGCATTGCCTTGAAGGCGGCGCATTGAACCACTGCGAACGCAACGCCTGCGAAATTGCTTGTATTGACAGTTACCGCCGCGCAAACTACACGAGATGTTGCGATATCTGCCCGTATTATGGGAGGCGTATATGCGCTTTGACAAGGAAAAACAGTGGATCGGCGCCGTGTACGCCGAAGACCTGATTCTCATGTCCGAAATGCTGGCTGAAGATCCGTCTCTGGCCGATTTCAGCCACGAAGCCTTCGACGATCCTTACCGGGAGGGCCGCTTCCCGGTATATACCCTGTCCTTTGCGGTCTGCGGTCCTCCGCAACAGCAGATCGACTGGCGCCAGGTGGAACGCAGGACAAACTTCGACATGGTGAAGTTGCTCGTCGAAGCGGGTGCCGACCCCAATATCGAAAACGTGCACGGCCGTCCCCTCTGTCTTTGCCGGGATGAGCGCATGGCGCAGTACCTGATCGATCATGGCGGAGACATCAACCAGTGGCACGACAACGGGGGCGCGCCGGTGTACTTCTCGGTCTGGCAGATCGATCCCGAACGACTGAAGATGCAGATCCGGCTGGGCGCCGATCCCGGCCAGATCAATCCCCACAACGGATCATCGGCGTTTCATTCCGCCGCGGAAGTCCGGCCCGGCGACGAACAGGTTGCCGATCACCTCGAGACCATTCGCATGCTCAAGGAAGCCGGCCTGGATCCGAACCACCACGCGGGCATCGGCGTCCAGTCGGACTGGGGCCCCGTCTACCAGGGCGATGCGCCGCTGCACATGGCCGCTCAACTGAACAGGTCCAAAGTGATCGAAGCACTGATTGCCGCCGGCTGCAGCCGGTCCCAGACCAACGTCGCCCATGAAACGCCGCGTGACGTAGCCCGCAGGGTCGGACGCGGCGAGGACATTGTCCGCTTGCTTTAGGCCGGCGTGGGGACGCGCCCGAAGCGGGGAGGCGTCCGTCCGTAACCAGGAGAACGGTGGAACAGGCCATGGCCTACGACTTTTCCGGCAAAGCCGCCCTGGTAACTGGTGCGTGCAATGGGATCGGGCGATTCACGACGATTGCGATGCTGGAGGCCGGCGCTTCGGTGACCGCGGCCGACCTGACTCCCTGCCCACGCAGCCTGGAGCTTTTCCGCACACGAAGCGAGAAGGTGCATTTCATTCGCGCCGATGTAATCGATGCCGCCCAGGTCCGGGCAATGGTACGGCAGACCAGAAAGCGCTTCGGACGCCTGGATTTCGCGGTAAACAACGCGGGCGTCTACAGGTACCAGGCGTTGACGCACAAGTGGAGAGAAGATCAGTGGGAGAACATGATCGACGTCAACCTCAAGGGTGTCTGGCTCTCCATGAAGTACGAGATTCCCGTCATACTCGATCAGGGTGGTGGGGCTATCTTGAACGTCTCGTCCGTCGCTGGCCTTGTGGGCATAGGCCGCATGTCCGGCTACGCCGCCAGCAAGCACGGCGTGATCGGCCTGACGAAATCCGCGGCGCTGGAATACGCCCGGGAAGGCATACGAATCAACGCAGTATGCCCCGGAAGTCTGGCCCGGCCGTCCCTTCGCTTCCCACGCGTCTTCACCGAAGGCAGGGTGGACGACGGCAGGCACCCCATGGGACGTTGGTGCAAGGGCGAGGAAGTGGCTGAGGCCATTCTCTGGTTGTGTTCGGACCAGTCATCTTTCACGACGGGACACGCCCTGACGGTAGACGGCGGATGGGCGGCGTGCTGATCGATCGCCCTGGACCACGACCGCGTGTTCAGCCGATGTGCACCTTTTCGCCGGTCTTCGCGCTGTCGTACATCGCGTCGAGCAACTGCATGTACCGGTAAGCGTCATTCGCATTCACATCGGGCTCCACGCGGCCCGCGACCGCCCGGGCGAAGTGTTCGACTTCGTGGAAGAAGGGCAGGCCGTCTTCCGGCGGTTCGGAATGGGGTACGTCGGATTCGTCCTCGATCTGCCGGGAGGTGAAAACGCCATCCTCCAAACGCCATAATTCACCGTGGGAATAGGCGCCCTCGCTACCGTACACCTCCACCACGGTAGGCGTATCGCAATGCACCCAACGGGAACAGTCGATCTGGATCGTCTTGCCTCCTTCGAAACCGGCAATCCCCGATAAATAGTCTTCGGCCGGCCCTTCCGGACCGTCGTACAGTGCCTCGACGACATGCTTGGCGGCAAAGGCCCATTGGGGATCCGGACAACCCATCCACCACCAGGCCAGGTCCAGCTCGTGGGACGCGTGCTGGCCCAAAGCGCCGCCCTTCTGGCCGAACACGTGGGTCCAGCCTTCGGGACTGCCCAACGGCGCCCGGTGGTTGTATTTCAAAAAGATGCGGGCATGGTACGGTTCGCCGATGCGACCGCGGCTTAACGCGACGCGCGTCTTGCGGTTCACCGGTACGTGACGCATGAAGAAGCAGAACTGCAACGTTACGCCGGCGCGCACGGCCGCTTCCTTGAACGTCAGGATGTGGTCGGCGCGGGTGGCGTGCGGTTTCTGCACCAGCACGTGCTTGCCCGCGGCGAGCGCATCGAGGACCATGGGATAGCGGGCGGGCGGATTCACCGCCAGGAGGATGGCTTCCACCTCCTGGTCGGCCAGCAGGTCCTGGTAGGGGCCGTACAGACGGGGGATGCTCTCCTCACGGCCCACCCGGACCCGGCGCTCCTCGAGCAGATCGCTTATCGCCACGACGTCGAGCAGCCTGCTGGCACAGGCCGAACGAATGGCGGCATGGCCCGCCCCTCCGCAGCCCACTACGCCGAACCGAATCGCGTTTTCCTTTTGTGCCATCGCTTGATTATCGTTCATCGCTTGTTTCCCGTGTCAGGGACGGCGGGATCTAGGGCGACAGCCGGTCGATCACCCAATCGCCGGCTGCGCCGCGCCGGTAACGTATACGATCGTGCAGACGGAGTTCCCGACCCTGCCAGAATTCGAACTCATCGGGCGAAACGCGGAATCCGCCCCATTTGTCGGGACAGGGTACGTCGCCTGTGGGGTGCTCCGCCTTCAATGTCTCGTAGCGGTCTTCCAGCACCTTCCGATCGGAAATGACCTCGCTCTGGCTCGAGGCCAGGGCCGCCAGGCGGCTTTCCAGGGGTCTGGACCGGAAGTAACGGGCGGATTCTTCCACGGATACCCGGTGAACCGCGCCCGCAATCCGGACCTGGCGTCCGAGTTCGCGCCAGTAGAACACCAGCGCGGCCCTGGGATTCTCATCCAGGTCCCGGCTCTTCGCGCTTCGGTAGTCCGTGTAGAATACGAACCCCCGCTCGTCGACCCCCCGCAGCACGACGATCCTGGCCGACGGCACGCCGGCCTGTGAAGCCGTGGCGACCGTCATCACGTCCGCCAGCTCGATCCCCGCGTCGACCGCGTTCCCGAACCAGATGTCGAACTGCTTGAACGGATCTGCGTTCAGATCCTGTTCATCCAGACTGCCGAATACGTATTCCCTGCGGAGTGCGTCCAGGTCCATGAGGGTGCTTTCCGTGTGGTCCGTGCCGTCCGCCTACCGCCACACGGCGAGAATCGCGCCCATCAGCACGCTGTAGAGCACGCGGTATCCAGACTGGATCAACCACAGTTTCAGTCCCGTGTCGCCGAAGGCGGCGTCCGAAGCCATCGCCGTGGCGATGAAGCCGATGCCCACGAGGAGTCCGATCGACACGCCTCCACCCAGCGTCGATATGTCCAGGGCGCTGATGAACATCGCGAGGACGACCGCCGTAATCAGGGCGGTGAAGAAACTGATGACGAAGGGGGTGGGGGACGGCTGAATCTGGTCCGCCGTCTTACCCAGCGCGGCCAGCCAAGCCTCGCCGAAAATCGGGCCGTACCAGATCGCGCCGAGCGCGAATCCAGCCACCGTTGCCACGAGAATGGCCAGCCAGTTCAGTCCGGTTAACTCAAGCATGACACCTCCTTGGTTCAGCAGGGGTTTATGGTGGTACGACCGTACCTTCCGATGGTTCGCTTTCGGTCCTGCCAGGTGGTTCCGTGATGGTTTCGCCATCCGGAGATTCCATTACCGGACGGACCACGTACCGCAGGATGGTGACGTATTCCTCGGGGTTTCTCCTGAAAATCAGGCCGGGGCCCTTCAGGTACTCTTCCTCGTGGGGACCGGCGAACGCATATCCTCTTTCCGCGGCGAAGCTGCGCAGTCGTTCAATGGAGGGGGTTTCTTCTTCGTAGGGGCCGATGTAAAGCAGTTCCACGACTTCTCCGTAATCCCAGGTCGTTAGAGAAACCGTCATGCCGGGTATGTGGACGTACTCCGGCAGTTCCGCCACCGAGTCGGGAACGGGTATGCCATAGATACCGACCCACTCTTCCCTGGGCCGATCGGGCAAGACCGGCCAGCGGGCCCTGGGCGCCGGCAGGGGCCAGTAGTCCACGCCGGCGACATTGTAGTACAGATCGTACAGCATTTCGTAGGCTTCGGATGCCACGTGGTCCGGGTCGCCCCTGACCTCGACCACGATCATCCGCTGAGGCTGCATGGTTGAGATCGCAGGTTCGACGAGATGGCCATAGGAAGAAAGATCAGGACCCTTCCACAGGTAATAACCCATCACGGAAACGCCGGCCACGGTCGCGACGACAAAGACCAGCAACGTTTTCTTTATCATAGTCCTCCCGTCCATGTTATTCGCGGGTTCGAACGCGGATCAGGCTTTCATCGCAGATCGGGCTTTCATCACGGATGCGCCGTGCCGTATGGCGCGGCGGCCGTAACGGTCCCTGATGGTGTCGAGCGCGCGAACGAGACGGTCCGACTGCCCGTCGCCTTCCGTGAATAGGTCGGTTTGCACGGGATCCTCCGGCCTTACCAGATTGCCGACGGCCACGCCGAGCAGCCGAATGCCCGTCTTGCCGTCCCATACGCCGTCGAACAGTTCCACGGCCGTCCTGCCGATGACGAAATCGTTGTCTGTCGGCACCACGGCCGCCTGCCGGGTGAGGGTCTTGAAATCCCCGAACCGGACCTTGATCCGGACTGTCCTGCCCAGTCGCCCCGCTTTCCGCAGCCGGCGGCCCACCTTGTCGCTCTGGTCCACCAGCACGCCGTGGCATTCCTCCCGGTCGGCCAGGTCCGTGCCGAACGTGTTTTCGTGGCCGACCGACTTCGCGGGATGCCCGGTCACCACGGGCCGGTCGTCCTGCCCCCGGGAGATCCTCGCGAAATGGGCGCCCGCGGCGGTGCCGAGCAACCGCTGCAGTTCCTCCGCCGATCGCTGCTGCACATCCCCGATCTTCCGGAGTCCGAAACGGACCATGCGTTCCTGCATTTCTCTGCCCGCGCCCCAGAGGCAGGAAACGGGCAGCGGCGCCAGGAAATCCGGTACGCGGTCCGGCGGGACGATCACCAGGCCATCGGGCTTGTCCAGGTCGGAGGCCACTTTGGACACGAATTTGCACGGTGACACGCCGACGGATATGGTGAGGCGCGTCTCCTTCAGCACGTCCGCCTTGATCGACCGGGCGATCGCTTCGCCGTCGCCAAACAGTTGCGACGAACCGGTGACGTCCAGGAACGCCTCGTCGAGCGACAACGGTTCGACAAGGGGCGTATACCGGTGAAAGACCTCCTGTACCTGCCGTGATACCGCTCCGTAGACCTCCGATCTGACAGGCAGAAAGATCCCCTGGGGACACAACTTCCTGGCCGTCGTGCCCGGCATGGCGGAATGGACGCCGAACTTGCGCGCCTCATAGGAACAGGTCGACACGACGGACCGCGGCCCATCGCCGCCGACAATGACCGGTTTACCGCGCAACTCGGGCCGGTCCCGCTGCTCGACGGCCGCGAAGAAGGCATCCATATCCGCGTGCAGAATGGTGCTTGGGCGACTCACGGAAAATGTAAAAACACTGTGGATGTGAATGCGTTGACTGATTACTATACATCCAATTAAACTAAACGCACGGCTGGCATACAAGGGCTTTGTTGACCGGCAGGCTCAGGGAGCCTGTACCCTGGAGCTTCCGGCAGAAGCGAGGCAACCGTGTCCTTCAAGGCTGACCTGAACAAGGCATTGATCGACGCCGTGGAGAACGGCGACCCGGCGAAGGTGTACAGGGCGGTCGAGCGGGGCGCCGATCCGGCCTGTATTACCCCGGCGCACATACCACCTCAGCAGGAAACCGATGAACATTACGAGATCATGAAATACCTTTTCACCGTGGGTACAGACGTGAACTTCGCGGGATTCGAAGAGGGCATCCTCATGACCTTTTCCGCTTACCGCGGCCAACTGCGGTTTCTGCGCCTCTACCTGGAAGCGGGCGCCGACATCAATCTCGCCCAGCCCATGAACGGCGTCACGGGACTGCACGTGGCGGCCCAGCACAACCTGCCGGACGTCGTGCGTTTCTTCCTCGAGAACGGCGCCGTCGTCGACCAGGCCTGCCACGATGACGCGCCGACGTCAGATCCCGGCCACGTATACGGTGAAACGGCCCTGCATTTCGCCGCCGCGGGGGCCGACCAGGAAATCATTGAAATGCTCCTGGCCCACGGCGCAGGCCGGCCATCGATATCCTCCCGCGGAGAAACGCCGCTGGACTATGCTGTTCGCAACCGCCGGTCACCGGACGTGCTGCAGTTGCTCCAATAAGATGCCACTTCGATGAGGAGCGTTTCAGTGCGAACCCTGTTGCAGCCGGCGCGGCATGCGAAAGTAAAGGAGCGCCTTCTGAAACTCGGGCGTAGGTACCGGGTCGGTTTCGCACCCGAACGTCCAGCCGTCGGCGTCTTCTGACGGGTTTCCATAAAGCTCTGAAAGCACACCCGCCATACCCTCTGATGCGTCGATGGAGGAACGGACGGGGAATACCATGCCCGCGCGCGTCCCCGCTTTCAAGCCCGCGCGCGCCCCCGCCTTCCGTGACAGTTCGCCCACATAGCGCGTCAACGAGACCCGGCATCCCCTCCCGTCGCGCTCGACGCAGACCAGGTGGCCTCGGTCCACGCACTCTGTGCGAATGGTTGCCCACGGGATGATTACCCGTGGATTCGAGACACGGAAGCGCAAGTCCGGCGTCCACTCCAGCGCAACCGCCAGGACGGGCAGCCGGTCTTCAACTTCGCAGAATGCCCTGGCGAATGCGAAATCCGTGTGATAGTCCGGAAGAAAAGCCCTGGCGTTTCCATGGTGGATCAGGAACAGCAGGGCGCCGCGCTTTCCGTCACCCTTCATGCGGGCGAGCGCCAGCAGATGCCTGCGTCCCCGTTCCGTGACCGCGTCGGGAAACATGGCGATCCCGTTCGCGGACAGGGTACAGGATTTGACTTCCAGGTACAGGTGTGCCGCGTTGTCCCGCAAGAGGAGGTCGAACCGGTGGGCGCCAACGGCCACCTCCGTTCCCGCGACCGCGAAGCTTTTCAGTCCGGGGATCGCCCTGTCTTCGGCCAGAATGCGCGCCACCGCGTTATTTAAATGAGTGTGCAGGAACACGATGCGCTTCCGGTAGCGCACGGCCATCACCGTATACCGCGTCCTTCGGTTCGCCTGCAGGCTGTGATCGGCCAGGATCAGCCGTACTCCCGGCAGAAGCAGTTCTCTCATCCTGCCGGGATTCGGCATGAAGACGTACTCCTCCATGCCATCGATCAGGCACGAAACGCCGAATCGATTAGGCCGGTGTAGATACGTCCCTTCTACGAGGGAGAGGGAAGTAACAGGAGGATAGAACGAAGGTTCAGATAGCATGCCGATCCTGCGCGCTCAGCCACATAGCAGTGCCCGCAGCCGCCGGATCACCCGATCTACCTCGCCCGGCTGCAGCGTACCCAGTTTCACCCGGAAGCTTCCGTTCCTGCACCAGGTTACGATCGAAGGCTCGCCATTTAGCAATTGCTGTTCGAATTCCTGGTCCGACCATCCGGTCCGGGCAAGGTCGATGTCAACCGAGACCACGTCGCCGTTACGCTTGACCGACTTTACGAAGGAGGACGGGGACAACCCCTTTCGGATATCCAGCCCCATCCGATTGACTTCCCTGCGGACCGCGTCCTCGTCCCTTTCCATGATATACTTCACCGCCGCGTAGATACCGGCCAGTTCTTCCTTGCCGACCTTCATCGTACGGCCGATGGCCCGGTTGGGATTGCCGTGGGCGGCGCATGCTTCCACGATGGACTTCCTCCCGATGACGAGTCCGGTGGTCTGGGGACCGCGGATCGCCTTGCCGCCGCTGGCGATAATGGCATCGACGCCCAGCTCGCGGGTGAAGTACCGAAAATTGGCCTTGGGCGGGATACTGAACGCCGCGTCCACGAGGACCGGTACGCCGCGGCCGTGGGCGATGTGGACGATCCGGTCGATGGGCAGCAGGCGGCTTCGTTCCCCGTCATTTCGGCGATGGCCTCGCCGACCCGGGCCTGCATCTCGAACAGGTTGACGTATTGGCGGGACGCTTCGACCATGGCTTCCACTACACAGGGCCACATGATCGATCCGCCGTACCGCGTGTAGTGGTCCGCAGCGTTGATGAACGGACGGACGCCCAGTTCCTCGTAAACTCCCATAGCTGCTCCCTGGCATGCTTCATCTGCGTGATGTTGATGGTACGCTGAGGTCCGACTGGATTCGGACGACGAATACCAACGTACTTCCGACACGAAAGCCGAACAAGTCCAATAACCGGCTTTGATTTGCTTTGCATACGCACCGTATCGGGGCTAAGTTTTAAAGGCACCGGATTTCGCGACGCGGGTATGGGGCCGCCCGGGACCCGACCGGCTGCGGACCGAGTGGAAATACCAAACGATTTCAGGTACGGACGTTTATACGCAGCCATTCTCCCCACCAGACTACGAGGGCACACCATGGGTAAAACGATCAGAATCGTCCTGGCGGTGGTTGTGGGCATGGCGGTCGGGAGCGCGGTCAACATGGGCCTGGTCTTGTTGGGCCCCATGATCATTCCGCCGCCGCCCGGCGTCGACGTAACGGATATGGAATCCCTGTCGACGTCCATGCACCTTTTTCAGTTCAGGCATTTTGTCTTTCCTTTTCTGGCCCACGCGGCCGGCACACTGGCAGCCTCGTACCTGGCCGTGACGATTGCGTCGGGGCACAAGTTGAAGATATCCATGCTCATCGGATCGCTGTTCCTCCTCGGCGGCATCGCCAATGCCATGATGCTCCCCGCGCCGGGCTGGTTTATTGCGGTAGATCTGATCGGCGCGTATCTGCCCATGGCATGGATCGGTGGGCGATTGGCGGCCAGGGATTGAGACCTGTGTCGTACCGGAGGGCCAACCGGTATGGAGTCAGGATCTGACGAAGCCTTCCTTGCGACGTTTGCACGAGGGGATCTGGAAGCCGCGCGCGCCGCTGTCGAAAGCCGGCCGCGGCTCGATTGCTACGACGGGATCGCGGCCCATCCTCTCCTGCGGGAGTTCGTCCGCCGGAACTGCGGCCACTGCTACAAATCGACCCATCGGGCTATCGCGGACCTTCTGATTCCCGACCGTGTGCGCGCTTTCAGGGATGCCGTAATGGCAGACCAGCTCGAAGCGATCCGGTCCGGGCTGAAGGACGATCCCCAACTCGTACATGCCGAATTCACCGGGGGCCGGGGGATCGCCCGGGCGATTCATCACTGGCGGTCCGTCCCCGTCGGCAGGCTGCTGCTGGACGGTGGGGCCGACGTGAACGCCCTGACTACCGTGGGTTGCGCCGGGGAAACCCCGCTCATGATGCAACTGCGGTTCGGCACCGTGGAAGGCGTACGATACCTGCTGGAAAACGGCGCGGAACCGAACCGGGGCGGACTCAAGCATACACCGAGCGCATCGATGGCCGAGGGGCTCCAGCTGCTGGTCGGGCACGGATGGGACATCAACGAGCGGGTGGGCGGACGCACCCTACTGCACCACGACGCCAATCATGGCCATGGCAAGCGGGTCCGTCTGCTCCTGTATCTCGGAGCCGATCCCAACCTCCGAGATGGCGAAGGCCGAACCGCGCTGCACCTGGTCAGCACGAGAGGGACGGGAACCGGTACGATACGCGCGCTGGTCGAAGCCGGTGCCGACCGGGACGCGCGGGACCACGGGGGGAGAACGCCTCTGGACTGTGCCTCTTCCGCGAGGGGACGGACGGCGTTTCACGCGTTGGTTGAACTTGGCGCTCATGCCGGTTGAAATCGAGGAACGGGCGGACGGAGTTCCACGCGCTCGTTGAACTTGGCGCTCTCACCGGTTGAGAACAAGGTTCGGCCGGGCGGAGTCGATCGGGCAACAGACCGAGTCGATCGGGCAACAGATTGGAGCAGCACAGTGGAAATCGAAGGAAAGTACCCCGACCGCGCCGCGCGCATGGCGTTTCCCGGAAAATTCCGGGGACGGGTGCACCTGGACGCCTGCCGAACCGGGTTCATGATCTGTCCAGGCCTGGGTCCCGGTTACGGCCGGCCGCACTACGACGACCGCTGGGGCGACGAGACCGACTGGATAGACGGCGAAGCCGCCTGGTCCCTGTTCAAGGCCGGTGCTGCCGGCGATCTGGCGGCCATTGCGGCGCTCCTCGACGAAGAACCGCGCCTGGTGAACGCCTTGCACTGGTACGCCCAACCGGTGCACATGGCCACGCGCCACGGCCACGCCGATGCCGTGCAACTGCTGCTAGACCGGGGCGCCGATCCCGGGATCAACATATTCAATTCGACCTGGGCGAATCTCCTCGATGGCGCCCGGGAACGTGGTTTTGACGACGTAGTGGAAGTCCTTGAAAACACAATGAAACTGCGGTTCGGCTACGATCCTACGTTCCGGGAGATCGCCGACCTCATTAGAACAAGCAGCTTCGAGTGCGTTGCATTCGAGCGCGTTGCATCGGTATTGAACGACCGGCCCGAATTGGCCGGCCGCACGGACGAAGACGGAAACAGCGGGCTACACCTGGGCGTGCTGAACGGCCGGAAAGACGTGATCGAGCTGTTTCTGGATCGCGGCCTGCCCGTCGATGCCCGGCGGGCGGACGGCAAGACCTCGCTGACCCTGTCGTTTGATGTGGGATTCGGACTCGATCCACCCGATCCGAAACTCGGTCTCACGGAGTACCTGTTGGAAAATGGCGCACATTACCACATCACCGCGGCCTGCCATCTGGGCGACATCGACAGGGTAGCGTCGATCCTCGAAGCGCATCCCGCCGAAAAGTACCGCGATGCCGCCCTGAGGTCCCCCCTGTCCTACGCGGTGCGTGCAGGACACGAACGCATCGTTCGGCTACTGCTCGAAACGGGCATCGACGGACACCTCGTAGACGAAGCGCTCTTCGTTGCCGTGTGGCACAACCGGACGGATCTGGTCCACCTCTTACTCGAAAGCGGTGCCAATCCCAACGTAGAACTGGACTCCTGCGGTTGTGCCGCGGGCACAAACGATCAGGGAATCCGGGACTTGCTCGTACGTCACGGCGCGGTGTACCCGCCGTCCTGGAGCCTGGACCGCGCAGCGCTCCGGAACCTGATGGTCGGCAAATCGCACCGGGTCCGTGATTCTTACGTGGCCGCCGAAGTGATTGGTTCGGAAGATGAGCGGCTGATCGATACACTCCTGGCCGAAGATCCCGAAGCGCCGGGACGCCTGGAAGACCTTCAATACCTGCCGGGCTGGGGCGACAACGCCGCGATCACAAGCAAACTAGTCGCAGCGGGCCTGGATCCGAACCGCCGCACCTTCGAGGGTCAGACTTACCTTCACGTTTGCGCCAGGAATGGCTGGGAATCCACCGCGCGGTTCCTGATCGAACGGGGCGCGGCGGTGAACGTACTCGATGAGAAGGAAGGCCGCACGCCCCTGGCCGTCGCGGTCGAGCACGGCCGGATCGGCATGGTTCGCCTGCTGCTGGAACATGACGCCGACCCCGGTCTGGCCGACTGGTCCTGGACCCGTCCGCTGGCGATTGCCGAGGAGAAGGGAGAAGATGAAACCGCCGAATTAATCCGGGAGTGCGGGAACTGAGGATGTATAACGGCCGGGTCATCTATCCGTGGAAAGAAACTCGTCCCAGCCGGCTCGGACCGTCTCCTCCACGGCATCTGGATAGCAGAAGGCATACCGCACCGCCAGCGCACGCCCGACGCGGGCGACCTCATCCCGATGCCGTTCGATCAGCGCCCTCAGTTCGCCGCGGGTCTGCGCCGGCGCTCCCAGGACCTCCAGCGCGTTTCTCCCGGTTCTCCCGATCGACCGAACCTGGGGTGTCAACGTATGAATAGTCGGTCTCGCCGTGCCCGTATCCAGTCCGGATGCGTGTATCGCCCAGAGCCGGATCAGGATGGCGCGCTCGGTCTGCAGTCCCACGACGACCATGGGGTCGAGACCACGGTACATTACCTTGCTATGTTTGTTGGAGTAAAGCCAGAAATCGACAATCACCTGCCGTACGGTACCGGGATCCGGATCCGTACGCAGCGATCCGGACGATACGACGGCCGATTCCTTAAAGTCTCCGGCCAGCGCGGAGTCCCGGCAACCAAGCAAGCGGCTGGTGCCATGCAGGGCGATCCGATCGATCCGCTGGATACCGAGGTCGTACATTTCGCCGGTTTCCAGCAGAATGTGATGCAGGATCGCTTCTTCTTGCGGAAACAGCCGTTGTTGCGCGATACACAGACCCTTGAAAAGCGCCGGAAAATCGGGGGTTTCCCATTTTCGAAACCGCGCGGCGGGAACCGCCAGCCGAAAATCCACGTCGCTGTATCGGTCCGCGGTCCCCTGTCCGAAACTGCCTTCGATCCAGAGCGCCCGCACATCTTCGTTGGACCAGATTTCTTGTGCGACTTGCTTCAGCGTTTCCACCTGGGGCAAATCAGGCAGGAACGTGAAATTCAAACCCATGACGACCCCGGTCTATGGCGGAGACTTCGTATTTCATCCGCACAATGCAATACCGTGCTAATGTCCGAAAAATGAATAAACTACCGTCTCGATAGTAGTCCTCATGAAGTGTGAATGGAAGCATGATCGTATAGCTGGTGGGAAAACATGGAAGGCACCGTCATCATACAACTTCCCGATCACCCCGAGCTGGAACAGCTTGAAGCCGAGGCCAAAGACCTGCTCGAGGAAGGTTCCTGCGCATCGCTGCCCGATGCGCAGCAGCGGGTCGCCGCACGGTACGGGTTTCCGGATTGGCCGAAACTGGTGGACTACGTCGGGTCCATAGGCGTCATTGGGGAACTCGAACAGGCGATCCAGGCGGACGATACCGAGCAGGTGAGGTTGTTGCTGCGGGACGATCCCGGCCTGATACACCGGGAAGGGCACTGGATAGAGCGGCGAAGGCACAACGGATACCGGCCCCTGGCCTACGCCGCCTTTTTCGGCAAGACCGGGGTCATGAAGACTCTGATCGATGCCGGGGCGGATATACACGAAGGAAAGGAAAAGGCGTTGCAGGCGGCGGCGTGCTTCGATCAGAACCTCCCTGCCGTCGATTTGCTGCTCGGCCGCGGCGCGGATCCCGACGCATCGACGACCTCGCCGTCCGGTGTTCCGTACCGGGTGATCGACTATCCCTGCATGACGCTGGCGCCAGCAATGCTGGACCGCCTGGCTGCGGCGGGCGGTACGCTCCTGCCGGAAAACGCCGGGATGATCCTGGCGACGAATGAACGACGACCCGGGGACAAGGCCGCGTGCCTGCGTGTACTGCAACAGGCGGGCATCACGTTGCCGGACACGCCTCCCATAGCGCTGCATCTAAGGGACCGGGACCGTCTCGCGCGGCACCTGGGAGCAGACCCTCAAATGCTCGCGAGGACGTTCAGTGCGGAGGAGATCTTTCCGCCGGACTACGGGATCAAGCATCCCTCCCCCTACGCCTGCGCAACCCCACTGAACGGCGGCGTAACGCTGCTTCACATGGCAGTTGAATTCTGCGATGTGGAAATGGTCGGGTGGCTGCTTGAACAAGGCGCCGATGTCAATGCGCCCGCCGGCACCGACTATGAGGGGTACGGGGGATGGACACCGCTTTTTCATGCCATGGCCTCTCTGCACGTGCCACGCAACTTCACGGACATGGCGGACCTGCTCTTGGAACACGGCGCGGACCCGTCGGTGCGCGCGTCCCTTCGAAAACCTTTGCCGGAGGGCGGGGAATGCACGTGGAGGGATGTGACGGCGGCCGAGTACGCCCGGAGATTCGTCTATCCTGATCTCGTCAACCAGGACGCGCTTCGACGTGTCAGTGAGGCGGGCGGCTGAACCGTACCCGCAGGCCGCGGCGGCTGAACCGAACCCGAGAACATGCAGCATGCCGAAATTGGATCCAGCCCCTCCCAAACCGTGGCCGTATCCGGTCGCCCTGAACGATATCGCAGGGGAAGCCCGCGAGCTATTCGAGACGCAACGGACCGGTGTGGAAGCAGCGCCGGATAAGGCGGCCCGGAACCATCCCGCAACGGATTCGTCCTCCTTCACTGCGCAGGACGCCCGCGACGCCGTGGCCCGAAGCTACGGATTCCCGGACTGGAGCCGCGTCGAACGATACTTCCGCACGGTCGAAGACCACACACGCAGTCCCAACGTGGAACCCACGCCGTCGAAGCCGTGTGACGGTATCGGATACGCCGACGATTTCATTCGTCTCACCTGTCTGACGCAGGGCGCCCAGGATCACCCGTCGAGGTGGGCAAGGGCCCGGAGCATGTTGGATAGCCATCCGGAACTTTCC
Organism: bacterium; assembly: GCA_965207085.1. Taxonomy (GTDB): domain Bacteria; phylum JAAXHH01; class JAAXHH01; order JAAXHH01; family JAAXHH01; genus JAAXHH01. The sequence continues at coordinate 3,466,991 of CBDBLQ010000002.1, forward strand.
CGGATGAATATCTATACCGCCGCCGCCGGCGGCGACGTTCCCGCCGTGGCCGATTTTCTGGAAGAAAGGCCTGAACTTGCGAAGACTCCGGGCGGCCCCCATGACTGGGAACCCCTGCTCTACGTGGCGTATTCCCGTCTGGACCCCGAGACATCGGAACATGCCGCCGTCGAATCAGCCCGGCTGCTGCTTGCCCATGGCGCCGACCCGAACGCGGGTTATCTCTGGGCCGGCTTCCCCTGTCCGTACACCGTCCTTACCGGCGTATTCGGCGAGGGGGAAAACGGTCCGGCGAGGTGCCCGCCCCACCGGAACTGCTATGACCTGGCGGAGATCCTGATCGCGGCGGGCGCCGATCCTAACGACGCGCAGACGCTGTACAACCGGATGTTCAGCCGTGACGACGAGCACCTGCGGTTCCTGTTCGCCCACGGACTGGGAAAGGAAGGGAATCGGCCCTGGCAGCGGTTGCTGGGGTCGCCATCGCGGAGTTGGGTGAGCAGTCCAGCGGACATGCTGGCCTATCAACTGCAGTGGGCCGCCCGGTGGAACTATCCGAACCGGGTTCGCCTGCTCGTCGAGAACGGAGCAGACGTAAACCGATCGTCCCACCGGCCTGATGCGCGCTCCCCTTACGGCGAAGCCATCTACTACGGGAACGAGACCATCGCCGAGTACCTGGCATCTTGTAGCGCGAAGACGTTTCCCCTGGACGACCTGGATCGGTTCGCGGGTGCATGCATCCGTGGGGACAGGGACCGTGCCCGCACGTTGCTGGCCCGCGACCCATTACTGATTGAAAAACTCGGTGAACGCGGAAATGCGCTCATGGAAAACGCCATCGGGGCGGACAACCAGGACGCGGTCCGGCTGATGGCCAAACTGGGATTCGACTTGAATGCCTGCGGAATGTACGAAGCGGCCCGGTACGGCCACTTGGACATGATCAAGCTGCTGGTCGACCTGGGGGCGGATCCATCTCAACGGGACGGGGGACACGGCATCGACGCAATCGGCCATGCCAGCCACTACCAGCAGGACCACGTGATCGACTATCTGGCACCGTTTGCCGGGATACACCGGGCCGTAAAATCGGATTTACTGGTCCGCGTGCGGGCTCTGCTGGAAAATGACCCCGCCTGCGCCCGCGAACGGGACGACGCCGGGAACACGCCGCTACACTGTCTCGACGTGGACAACCGGATGGAAGATACGGAGGAGATACTCCGGCTGCTCGTATCGCACGGAGCCGATGTCAATGCCAGGAACCATGAGGGCCTGACACCGCTCGACAGGCTGGAGCGTCTTGCCGGTTTGAGTCGAAGAGACGACCTGGCCGAATTGCTGCGCGGATGCGGGGGAGTGGAATCAGACGCCGCGTCTGAATGAGCCTCATCCGATTCCCGGTATCACTTTCCCCATTTCGAAACGAACAGGCCCGCCAGCAACCCTACGACGATCCCCGGAGGCACGATTTCGACGTAGGATCCCGTGGGTACCGCCGCGAGCAGAGAAAGCGCCGCACCCACCGCGCCGCCGGCCAGCACGTTCTTGCCGACCCCCTCAATCCTGCACGCAATCATACCGACCAGCAGACCCGTGACCAGGCCTTTCGCCGTTCCCCACACAATGATCTCGGTCACCATGTCCTGTGCCTCGGGAATCAGGAACGCGGACAGCCCGTCCAGCAGGCCGAGTACGCCGCCGGCGATCAAACCCAATGGTACGCGCTTCATGACGATTGCTCCGGTGTATTCAGGTGACAGTTGAACATCCAGTTTATGCCGAATTTGTCCGTGATCGTTCCGAAACGCGCGCGCCAGAAGGTGTCCTGCAGCGGCATGGTCACCTCGCCGCCCGCGGACATGGCATTGAACGCCTGCTCCTGTTCATCTACGCTCGCGAAGTCGATCGACAACGAGATATTGGTGTCCGAAGGAACCGTTTCAATATGGTCGGAGCCCATCAGCATGTTATCGCCGAACTGGATGGACATGTGCATGGCCTGCCCCACCATGTGGTCGGGGATTTTCATGCCGATGTCCTGGTCTTTGGCGTAGTGACTCAGGTTCACGACTGAGCCGCCCAGACAATCCCTGTAGAACTCAAGAGCCTCCTCGCATTGACCGTTGAATGCCAGATAGGGTACCAGTTTCACGATAGGTCTCCTTACAGTAAGCCACCGCGCGGTGTGACGGATTTGCCAAGTCACCGAGCGGGTGACGGGTTCGCCGACGTCAGGTCGCTTTCATGACAAAAGATACAACACGTGGTGCGTTGAAATTGTAAAAAAGAGACACAGGACTAAAATTGCACGAATTGCACATAGATCATGGCTGATGCGATAGGTAACGGGAAAAGGGGCTTGCGTCAAGCCGGAGTGCGCTCTTGCCTCGGTTCCCTCGGCCGCGTATCTTTCGGTAAACCCCATTGAATCACGACGCAGGGACAAGTGTTCCTCTCCATGGCCGCGTCCTATGATCCCCCGGCTTTCCTATCTGATCTGCGCCACGCCTCGTTGCGGCAGCAATCTGCTATGCGAAGCTCTCGAAAACACCGGTCTCGCGGGTATTCCGGGAGAATACTTCTGGGATGAAGCACACTGGACCGGGAAGTGGGGAACGGCGAGTTTCACCGACTATCTGCACGAAGTGATCAGACGAAGCACCACCCAAAACCACGTCTTTGGCACCAAGGTCATGTGGGGGTACTTCGACGCCTTCGTTTCAAGAGTCCGCGAGACACCGGAGTACGGCCGGCAGGACGACGCTTACCATGAATCACTGGAGCGGTTGTTTCCCGACCTGTGTTACATCTGGATCACGCGGCGCAACAAGGTGCGCCAGGCCGTTTCCTTCTGGAAGAGTCTTCAGACTCTGGTCTGGTGGCGTAAATCGGGGATCGACTCTCCCCAGCCGCGCAAGATGCCGGAATACCGTTTCGAGGCGATTGACCGTTTCGTGCAGGAGATCGTGATGCACGAGGCGGCTTGGCAGGCCTACTTCGACCGGCACGCCATCGTGCCCTTCACGGTGGTCTACGAAGACCTGGCATCCGCCTACGAGGAGACGGCCTTGAAGATCCTGGACTGGTTTGGCGTTTCGTATCCGCCCGACCTCGTTTTCGGCCCAAGGCTTCTGCAGAAGCAGGCCGATGCCGTCTCGGAGATCTGGGTAGAACGGTACCGTGAGGAAAAGCGGGAACGCGGACGACCCGGCGTACCGTACTCCCCCTTTCCCGAGTCCGCCTGGAGTCATAGGCCGGACTGAGGCCGGACTCTCATTTCGATGCTCGTTCAACTGGACGCTTTCTTTACTGTCTCGTTCACACCCTCGTTCCGCCGCACGCATTCCCTTGACGCATCCGCGACGCGCCTGTACCATACCATGACCGGCGTATGCAGGACGCCGCCCGTCCGCGGAAAGGACACAAGTTCACCTGTATCGGTACCCCTTTGCCGTGGCAACCTTCTTCCTGCCCGTACGGCGGACACCCGGGTGTTCCGGCGATCCCACGATCGCCCGAAGGAGGTTCCATGCCGTCCCTGCCTTCCCATCCCGACATACGCCATCTCAGGCTACAGGCGAAAACGCTGCTGAAGTCCGCGCGCAGCGGCGAAGAAGACGCCGTCGACAGGATCCGGCCGGCCACCGGCGCGCGGCGTGACCGCATCGTGCTGTCGGACGCCTATCACGCCATCGCCCGGGAACATGGGTTCAGGTCCTGGCCCCACCTGAAGATCCACCTCGAAATCGCCTCCAGGAACCTGGACGAGAAGCGGGAGATGTTCCTTTCCTCGGCCTGGCTATGGGGCGACCGGAAACGTGCCGAGGCCGTGCTTGCATCGGCGCCGGAACTCACCCGGGGAGATATCCATGCCGCCTGCGCCGCCGGGGACGTGGATGCCGTCACAGACATCCTGGCGACCGATTCCGCCGCGGCCACGACGAAGAGCGGTCCGAAAAACTGGACCCCGATCCTCCACGCGACGTGGTCCTGTTTACTTTCCGAGCGCGTCGACGCCATGGTCCGCATCCTGGAACTACTGCTGCGGCACGGCGCCGATCCGGACAGCTACTGGGTGAACGATGACGACTGGAAGGAGTCGGCCCTCTACGGATGTGTGGAAAACAACTGCGTGCCGGCGGCCCGGGTGCTGGTGGACGCGGGCGCCGACCCCAACGACAACGAATCCCTGTACCACGCATGCGAGAAGTTCAATCTGGCACTGCTGGATACGGTTGCGGCGAATGGGCTGGACGCGGAAGCTGTTTCCTATTGCATCAAGCATGTCATGGACATGAACTGGACCGAGGGCATCCGGTGGTTTCTCGACCAGGGCGCCGATCCCAACGCCATCCATCCCGCCGACGGGGAAACGTCCCTGCACTGGGCCGTAAAGAGAAACAACACGGCCTTAGTGATCGGCGCGCTCCTAGACGCTGGAGCGGATCCAAACGCCGCCACCTCGACCGGGAAGAGTACGGCGCTCGGAATCGTCGGCCGGACGCCGCTGGATTTCGCCCTTCGGCTCGGCCGCGGGGAGGTCGCGGCGCTACTACAACGGCATGACGCCGTGCCGTCCTCCATGTCCGAATACGATCGCTTTGTTGTCGCGTGCGCCAATACGGACCTCGAAGTCGTGGAGCAGTTGAAAGACCCGCATTTACCCAGCCTGACGGACGACGACCGGACCCTGATCAGCCACGTGGCCCAAATGGATAACTGGACCGCGGTCCGTCTCATGGCGGAACTGGGATGGCCGATAGACGCCCGGGGATGGATGGAGGCCACGCCCCTCTACTGGGCCCTGTGCAAAGGCCATCCCGAAATGGTCGAATTCCTCCTCCGGCGTGGCGTCTCTACCGAACCCATCGGCGGATATTTCCAAGATCCGATCCACGCCGTTATACACTGCCAGTGGAATCGGGATAACGGAGGATACCCCGTTGCGCTCGGTCTGCTGCTCGACCACGGCCTCGGCGTTCCGGAAGGACGCTATCCGAGCGGAAACGCCGCCATGGACGCGGTGCTGTCTCAGTACCTCGAGGACTGAGCCGGAGTGTGGCGGAAGGCCGGAGGCCCCAGGCGGGAAAGTGAGTTCCCCGTCCTGGTGCCTCGCTACGACACCCGTTAACGACCAGGGCCGACTTGACAAATAGCGGACGGGCGGGTATATAGCCTGTGTTTCAGTGCACGCGATACCAACCGGCATATGATCCGCGAAGACTACGCCCGATACGAGGAGGCCCGGTATGGCCCGCATGGTCCGCTGCGTCAAGCTCAACGAGGAACTCGAAGGGCTCGAATTCGTCCCCTTCCCCAACGAACTCGGCCAGCGCATCTACGACAACATATCCAAACAAGCCTGGCAGATGTGGATCAACTATTCGGTCATGGTCATCAACGAGTACCGCCTGAATCTCGCCACGACCGAGGGCCAGGAAGTCTACGATCGGCACCTGGTAGCGTTTTTCTTTGGCGAAGGCGCCGAAATGCCGCCGGGATACCGCCCCCCTCAAGAGGAATAACCGTCCTGGGCGGGACCGCAGTGTTGCGACCGGGACGGCGCGCGGTACTGCACGCGGTGATCGGGCGTCTCCAGGCGGATGCCGCCCCGCTGCTTCGACGTGAGGCAGTGGTCGAGGATGCCGCAGACGGTGAGCGTCCGTTCCACAGGGATCGGGGAAACGCCGGTGTCGAACATCTCGTCGATCTTCGACACCAGGCAGGCGGAATAGGTGACCGGAGGCGTGGGCGGCAGGAAGAACTGGGTCGACTGCGGCTCGGGTTCGTCCTTCAGGCGGGCGGCGAAACAATAGTCCCCGATGGCGCCGTTGAGCATGAGCAGCGTGGTATTAAGTCCATCTACGTGTTCGATGAAGTAGGCGGCCGGCTCAGTGGCGAGACGGCGTAACTCGCCCGTGCCCAACAGGTCCCGGGTGCGGCCGTCCTCCTCGGTCAGCCCCTTCGGACTGTCGCAGCGGGACAGCGCCGATTCCAGCAATTCCTTCGAATAGCGTCCCTGATCACCCGCTTCCCAGACCTCGTCGCCGACGATCATCTGTACCGTCCTGACCCCCGTCTCTCCGCCCCGACGCCGCTCGATCATGCACTGCATGGCTTCGAGAGCGTGGTAGTCCATGGCGTCCGAACCGCCGACGCCCACCATCATCGCTTCCTCGATGTCGCATTCCAGCGGGAGTTCCAGGTCGGGCAGCCGCCAGGTGACCGGCAGGCTCGAGCCCGCGAGCACGGGGAAGCCGAGCCGCTTCGAATCAGCCACCATCTCCAGGCCCCTGTCGAAGCTGTAGGACAGGTTCTTGTCGTTATAGACCGGCACCGCGCGGCCGTCCTGTTCGAACACCTCGACGCAGGCCTTGAACATCTCGTAGCGCGGGTAGAGCTTTTGTCCCTTTTCGTTGTCCGGATAGTCGCCGTGTTCGCAGATGATCAGGATCCCATCCACCGCCAGCGAATCCCCGCCGCACCGCAGGGCTTCCGCGATGGTGGGGTAGACCTCGAAACCGAACTCGCGGGCGCGGCCGGTACTCTGGTCGCCTTCGGGCTGCTGGTCGACGTAGAGCGACACCACTTCCACGTCCGGCCGGTGCCAGCGGCCGGACCGCGGATAGCCCACGAGGAACCGGTCCGCGAAATGCTGTGTGTGGGAGAGATAGGTGTAGATGGAACTAATGACGGCGAGCCGTTTGGGCATGGTGTTCAGAATCTCCAGAACGTGGAGTGTTCGGGCGCCGGGTAGGCCACGTCGAGATGAGGCGTTTCGAGGCGTACCTGTCCCTCGTGCAGGCTGTCCACTCCCGCCGCGGTGAGGCCCGTCGTCAGCAGGGTCCGTTCCACGGGATAGGCGGCCTCGCCGGTAAGGAACATCTGCTCCACGTTGTTGACCTGCGGCGAGAAGAAGTTGGCCAGCGAGGTGCGCGCGGGCGGCATAGGCAGGTACATCTGCGTCGACAGCGGTTCGCTCCGCCCCGCGAGGCGCGCCGCGAAGTTGAAGTCCTCCACCAGTCCGTTGAAGAGGATCATGGTGCACCGGAGCCCGTCACGGTGCGCGTAGGTATAGGCCACCGGATCTTCCACCATCCGCTTCATCTCGTTGATGGTCGGGAAGATATGGTTGAAGCCGTCGCGGGAGGGTTTCAACGTGTGGCTGCGGCAGAGCGCCGCTTCGAAGAGCTCGCGGGACCACACCTCGTCGTGGTAGGCTTCCCAGAAGGCCTCGCCGCGCCGGGCGTGGAGCCAGGCGACGCCCGCCTCGCCGCCACTGCGCCGTTCGACCATGCACTGCAGCGTCTCCAGGCCGTGGAAGTCGTAGCTGTCGACCCCGCCGTAGCACACGCACACGGCCTCCTCCACCCTGGCGTGCAGCGGCATGTCGACCGAGGGCGTCCGCCAGGTGACCGGCAGGCTCGACCCCGCCATGAAGGCGAACCCCATCCGCCGCGAGGTATCGTACATCTCCCGGGCCCAGTCCCAATTCCACGACAGGTGCTTATCGTTGAAGATCGGCGCGGAACGGCCGCTGGCCTCGTAGACTTCCACGATCTCGCGGAACAGTTCGTAGCGCGGATAGAGCCGCTGTCCCTTCTCGTTGGTCGGATACTCGCCGTGCTCGCCTACCAGGAGGACGCCGTCCACCTGCAGCGAATCCCCGGACAGGGTGAGGGCGTCGGCGACCGTGGGGTAGATCTTCATGCCGGGGAACCGGGCGGCCCGGTCCCTGCTGAGATCGTTCTCGCGCACCTGGTCTACGTAAAGGGATACCAGGTCCATGGGCGGGTGGCGGTGCCGTCCGGCCCAGCCGTACCCCTCCAGGAAGCGGTCCACGATATGCTGGGTGTGGGCGTAGGGGTGGTAGATGGTCGTGATCGCGGCGATCTTCGGTCGGCTGGACATGGTCGTAAGCTAGACGCGCCCCCGGTCGCCGTTGTCCGCGGTCCGGTCGTGTTTGATCACGGACATGGCCGACGCGATGATGGAGCTGACGTCACTGAGATTGGAGGGTATGATCAGGCTGTTGCCCGACTTGGCCAGGTTGCCGAAGGTCTCGATGTACTGCTCGGCCACCCGCAGCTGCACGGCCTCGTCGCCTCCATCCGACTTGATGGCGCCCGCAATGGCCCGGACGCCCTCGGCCGTGGCGTTGGCGACGGTGAGGATGGCCTGGGCTTCGCCTTCGGCCTCGTTGATCTGCTGCTGCTTCGTGGCCTCGGATTCCTTGATGACCTTCTGCTTCTCGCCTTCGGCCTGGTTGATGTTGGAGTCGCGCAACCCCTCCGAATTCAGGATGGCCGCGCGCTTCTCCCGTTCCGCCCGCATCTGCTTCTCCATGGCTTCCAGGACGTCCCGGGGCGGACTGATGTTGCTGATTTCGTACCGCAGGACCTTAACGCCCCAGGGATCGGACGCCTTGTCCAGTTCACTGACGACGGCAAAGTTGATGGCGCCCCGCTCTTCGAAGGTCTTGTCCAGATCGATCTTACCGACTTCGCTTCGCAAGGTGGTCTGGGCGAGTTGCGTGATGGCCAAGTCGTAATCGGCAATGCCGTAGGAAGCCCGTTCCGCGTCCAGCACCTGCATGTAGAGCACCCCGTCCACGCCGACCTGGACGTTATCCCGCGTGATGCAGAGCTGTTCCGGGATGTCGATGGACTGTTCCTTCAGCGTGTGCCGGTAGGCCACCCGGTCCACGAAGGGCAGCAGGATGTAGAAACCGGCGTTCAGCGTCTTGCTGTACTTCCCCAGCCTTTCGATAACGCGGGCTTCCTGCTGCGGCACGACGATGATCAGGTTTCTCAGGAATATGATCGCGGCGATCGCGACGACGATGGTTACAATCAAGGTTTCCATTACCAATTCCTTCCAGCGCGATTGGAGACGGGCGAGGTCGCTGAATACTCCTCGACGCCATCCGGGTACGTTTACGCGCTCCTTACCCAGAGTGAGACGCCTTCAACACGTTCGACCACGCAGGCCTGTCCCTTTTCGATAAGCGTGTCTCCCTTGTTCACGGCGTTCCAGCCCGAGCCCCGCACTTCCACCTTGCCGGTGCCCTGGACCGGGATGTCCTCGAGGGCTGTCGCTGATTCGTCCTCCAGGGTATTGATCTTCGTGGCGGGCTCTTCGGGATTCAGTCTTTCAGTCAACATCCGGCGGAACAGGACGAGCGAGGCGATGGAGACCACCGAAAACAGGAGAAACTGAACCCAGGTCGTTTCCACCAGGCCGACCCAGGCCAGCACGCCGACCACGAGCGCGGCGACGCCGAAGAAAAGCAGGTAGAAGGCGCCGGGCGTGGCCATCTCGGCCAGGCAGAGCAACACGCCGCCAACAATCCAGACCCACCAGGCCATCCGATCCTCCCGGAATCAGGTAATTCGCCGACAGAACATCGCACTTCGAGAACGTCACGCTTCCAGATCGTCACACTTCGAGGAGCAAAGCCGCGGGCGCCTCGATCAGGGATTTGACCTTGCTCAGGAACTGCACGGCTTTCCGGCCGTCGATGATCCGATGGTCGTAACTCAGCGCCACGTACATCATAGGACGAATCACAACCTCTCCGTCGACGGCAACGGGCCGGTCGTCGATTCGGTGCAGACCCAGAATGCCGACCTGCGGCGGGTTCAGGATGGGCGTGCTCAGCATCGAACCGAAAACCCCGCCATTCGTGATCGTGAAGGTGCCGCCGCGCAGGTCCTCCAGCGACAGTCTGCCCTCGCCCGCCTTTGCCGCGTACTGTCTGATACTGCTTTCGATCTCGGCGAATGACATGCGGTCCGCGTCCCGCAGGACCGGCACCACGAGCCCGTCTTCGGCGCCCACCGCGATCCCGATGTCGTAGTAGTGCTTCCTGACGATCGCGTCCCCGCGGATCTCGGCATTGAGTTCGGGGAAATCCCGGAGCGCTCCGATCACGGCCTTGACGAAGAAGGACATGAATCCCAGCCGCACGCCGTGCCGTTCCTCGAAGGCCTCCCGGTTCCTGCGGCGTATCGTCATCACCGTGCTCATGTCGATCTCGTTGAAGGTCGTCAGCATCGCCGCGGTCTGCTGCGCCTCCACGAGCCGGCTGGCGATGGTGCGCCGGCGCCGGGACATGGGCACGATTTCCTCCCGGTCGTCACCGGCCGGTTCGGCCGCGGGCGTCGTCGGATCAACCCTACGTTCGGATGCCGGACTTCCGCTGGACGCCGCCGCATCTGCCGGCGATTCTGCTGCTGCCCCGGCGTCCCCTTCTTCGCCGGTCGACCTGGTCTGCGCCGCTATGTCCTTCGCTCTTCGGGCCGCCACCGCCCGTTCCACGTCCTCCCTGCGGATCCGGCCGCCCATCCCGGACCCTTCCATGTCCGACAGGGAAATCCCCGCTTCATCCGCCATGCGCCGCGCCACGGGCGTTACCCGGTCGTCGGAAACCGTATCGGACTGTCCTGACACTTCCCGGGCGGGTTCAGGGGGTTCATCCGCGGAACCGGATTGATCCGCAGAACCGGGTTGATCCGCTGACGCGTCCGTGCTGTCCGCTACGGCAACGTCGGCGACTGTGGTTTCCGCGCCTGCCGGTTCGCCGCTTTCATCCAGCACACCGAGCAGGTCGCCGATGCGGACGTCCTCGCCCGCGGCGCGTTCGATACGGGTGAGTACGCCGCTGTCGTTGGCGTTCACTTCCAGGGTGACTTTCTCCGTCTCGAGCTCCAGGAGGGCTTCTCCGGTCGTGACCTGGTCGCCTTCCTGCTTGAACCACTGCACGACGGTTGCCTCTACGATGGACTCACCCAGTTGCGGTACGGAGATATCGATGGCCATTCACACTCCCAGATTCTTCACTTCATTGCGAAAGCTCAATTCAGTCGCCGAACAGGGCATCTGCGATTCAGACTCATTTCGACCAGACTGAAAGGGCTGCTTCGAGCCAGCGTGTTCCGATTTCCCGACGCATGCTCGAATCGTAAAAAATGCGCCGGACGCCGTGATCTGTCAATGCATCTCGATATTTCCCGACGCGCCCAGGGTAAAGGCCATTTTCACGAGGTTGTGCTGGTTGTGGTTGTGAACGGCCGTCGATCCCTCCGAGGGCACCGCGCTCGGAGGACGGGATACGCGGTAGACGGGGCACCGGCCATCCCGGGCCGTCTCCAGGACCTTGCGGATGTAGTCCCAGGCGCCCATGTTCTCCGGTTCTTCCTGGAGCCAGACGACTTCCTCCAGCCCGGGAAACTGCCCGATGATCCTGGCCACCTGGTCCTCCGCCACCGGGTAGAGTTGTTCGATGCGAACGACCGCGGCATGGGTTGCGTTTTCCCACAGTTCGTCGTTCATCAGGTCGACGTACACCTTTCCACTGCAGAACACCAGCCTCCGGACCTCTTCGGGATGTTCCGCCGCACGCTGGTCTTCGATAATCGGCATCCATTTCCCTTCGGCCAGCTCACGGGCGGAAGAGGCCACGTCGGGATGACGCAACAGGCTCTTGGGCGTCATGATGACGAGGGGCAGCGGATCGGATTCGAGGAGCCTGGACTGTCGCCTCAGCAGATGGAAGTACTGGGCCGCCGTGGTGCAGTTGGCGATGCGGATGTTGAAATCGGCGCCGAAGGACAGGAATCGTTCCATCAACCCGCTGGAGTGATCCGGCCCCTGCCCTTCGAATCCGTGCGGGAGCAGGATGGTCAGAGACGAGGTCTGGCCCCACTTGGCACGGCCGGAAACGAGGAATTCGTCGATGATGATCTGCGCGCCGTCCACGAAGTCGCCGTACTGGGCTTCCCAGAGTACGAATCGCTCCGGCGCCTGGATGCTGTACCCGTATTCGAATCCCAGCGCGGCGTATTCGGTCAGCGGCGTGTTCCGCGTCTCGAAGGAGGCGTTCGCCTGGGGCAGCCGGCGCAACGGTGTCCAGGCCCGGTCGGTCTCGTAATCGTGCAGCACGTTGTGTCGCTGGCTGAAGGTCCCCCGTTCCACGTCCTGGCCCGTGAGGCGCACCGGCACACCGTCCTCGATGATGGAGGCGAAGGCCAGGGTCTCGGCATGGGCCCAGTCGATTTTCCGGGCGTCCACGTCGTCCAGCGCCCGCCGCCGGCGTTCGATCACCCGCTTAAGCCGTGGATGCAGGTTGAAATTGTCCGGGAACGTCCACAGCGCCTTGTTCAGGTTCTTCAGACGCCGCATGGAAACGGAAGAGCGCGTGCGCTTCGCGGTGCCGGATCTTGGCGGTTTGTAATAAGGCTCCTCGAGCACTTCTTCCGGGTTCAATTCATCCAGCATCGTCTGCATGGCCCCCATGCGGCCGGCGACCCACTCCTCCGGCTTCCCCGCTCCGATCCGGCCCTCCGCCACGAGCCGGTCGGCCCACAGCTTCCTGACCGTGGGATGGGCGTCGATCCGCCGGTAGAGACTCGGATGGGTAAGCGAAGGGTCGTCTCCCTCGTTGTGGCCGTGGCGACGGTACCCGATCAGGTCGATCAGAAAGTCCTTCCGGAACTTGACGCGGTAGGCGTAGGCGATGCGGGCGGCCTCCAGGCAGGCCACCGGGTCGTCGGCGTTCACATGAATGATCGGGATTTCGAATCCCCGCGCGATGTCGCTGGCGTACAGCGTGCTGCGGGACTGTTCCGACGGCGTGGTGTACCCGAGCTGATTGTTGGTGATGAGGTGAATCGTACCGCCCGTCCTGAAACCCGGTACGCGGTAGAGCGTAAAGGTCTCCGCGACGACACCCTGTCCCGAAAAAGCCGCGTCGCCATGGATCAGGATGGGCAGATTCCGCTCGGGCAGCGGCCGGACGTCCCCCGGCAGGTTGACGATCGTCCCCGCGGCGCGGGCCATGCCCTCGAGGACCGGGTTGACCGCTTCCAGGTGGCTGGGGTTCGGCGCGAGGTGGATATGCAGGTCCACCTCCGTGCCCTGCTGGTCCTGGTATCTGCGCTGGGCGCCGCTGTGGTACTTCACGTCGCCGGTCCAGCCCGTGTCGTTGCCGGTCTTGTTGACCCGCTGTACCGGGTCTCTGAATTCGGCCAGGATGTGTTCGTAGGGTTTGTGCAGGATGTGGGCCAGCACGTTGAGCCGGCCCCGGTGCGCCATGCCGATCAGGATGTTGCAGGTGTTGTTCTTCGCGGCCTCGCCGATCACCCCGTCGAGGACGAGGATCATGGTGTCCAGGCCTTCGATGGAGAACCGGGTCTTGCCGGGAAAAGTCCGGTGCAGGAACTGCTCGAAGACCTCCACCTCGGTGAGACGGTCCAGGATGGCCAGTGCGCTTTCGTCGTCCTCCGAGGGCCTGAAACGCCCCGTTTCCGCGGCCTCCTGCAGCCATTCCCGTTCCCCGGGGACCTCGATGTGCATGTAGTCGTAACCGGTGGTGGATGAATAGACACGCTTGAGTTTCTTGAGGGCCTCCGACGCGTTGCCGAACTGCTGGCCCACCGGACCGCCGATCAGTGAGGAGGGCAGTTGTCGCATGGTCTCTTCGGTTACGCCGTGCGCTTGCAGTTCCAGCTCCGTCAGGGGGTCGCCCAGTGCGGCGTCGTCCTCGGTCGCGAAGACGGAATAGGGAAAGTACCTGGGATTGGCCAGGGGATCCAGGTGGGCGCCGAGATGTCCATACTCCCGGACGTTCTGGGCGAGATTGGCGATGAAGACGATCTGGTCGATATCTGCCGGAGTGGCGATGCCTTCGGTGCTGGCGGTGTTGGAAGTGCCGTCGGCGCTGGCGGTGTTGACTGCGCTGGTCGTACCGGCGGTTCTGGCGGCGGAATCTCCGTCCAGGCCAGCTGCATGGCGGGAGAACAGCGCGCGGGTTGCCGCGTCGACAGATTCGGGATCTTCGAGGTATTGCTCGTACAACGCGATCACGTAACCGGCGTTGGGGCCATGGAACTCGCGCAAGAAATCCAACTCGAATCCTCCCACGGGCGACTGAAACCTACCTCGCTGACGGGCGGGGAATCCATGCCGGGCGGCGGCATCTGAGACTCCGGTTCATCGCCGTTTCGAACCGCTTACGAAGATAGAGGCGCCACCGGGGAAAGGCAAATGAATTGTAGGGGTTCCGCATGGGCGCTGAAGCGCCGGATGAAGGTCCTTTTCCCCGATTAGTACCTTGACTTTTGACCTGGGTATGCATTTCTTCCAGATTTCGATCTTATTCCGTGTCAACCGGTTGTTCAGGGGAGTTTCGACTTCATGGACCTAAAGGACCTGAAGGGCAGGACCGTCGGCGCCGCGGTATCGGGCGGTCTGGACAGTTGTACCGTCACCCGGTGGCTGGCGGATCACGACGTGGACGTGGTCTGCGTGACCGCCGACCTGGGCCAGCCGGATGAAGAACGCATCGACTACGTCGCCGAACGCATGAGGCGGTGCGGCGCGAAAGACGCCGTAATCGTGGATGCGAAGGATGAACTGGCGCAGGCCGGCATCGAGGTCATCCAGTGTCAGGCCGCCTACGAGGGGAATTACTGGAACACGACCGGCATAGCCCGGCACATTACGGTGCGGACCCTCCTGCCCGAGCTCAGGAAGCGTGGCATCGATATCCTCTCCCACGGCGCGACCGGCCGCGGGAACGACCAGGTCAGGTTCCAGCTCGTGGCCAACATGATCGACCCTGCGGTCGAGGTCTACGCCCCCTGGAGGGACCAGGCTTTCCTGGACGATTTTCCCGGTCGTAAAGAGATGATCGACTTCTGTGAGGACCGGGAGTTGCCGATACAGGCTTCCCACGAGAAACCCTATTCCACGGACGCGAACATCCTCGGACTGACCCACGAGGCCGGCCGCCTCGAGTCGCTCGAGACCCCGGCCGGTTTCATCACGCCCGGCATGGGCGTCCATCCCCGGGAAGCGCCCAACGCGACCGAAAGGTTTGCCGTCCGCTTTGAACAAGGCGTGCCGAGCCGGATAAACGGAGACCCGGTGACGCCGCTGTCGGCCATCGATACGGCCAACCGGATCGGTGGCAGAAACGGGATCGGGATCGGGATCCACACGGTGGAAAACCGTTTCGTGGGCATCAAGAGCCGGGGCGTCTACGAGTCGCCGGCCATGACGCTCCTCGGTCAATGTTACGAATTCCTGCTGCAGCTCATTCTCGACCGCCGCGCCCGGCGTTCCTTCGACCAGGCCTCGGCAGTAATCGCGGAGCAGATCTACCAGGGCTACTGGTACGATCCCGCCACCCAGGCGATGCGGGCATCCGTCGACGTGTTCAACCGGCTCGCGACAGGGACCATCCAAGTAGAACTGTACAAGGGCGGCGTGTCCTTCGTGTCGGCCGAGGACGTCCCCAACTCGCTCTATTCCGAGACGACGGCTTCCATGGAGGGCGTGGGCGACTTCGACCACAAGGATTCCGAGGGATTCCTGGGCGTACTGGGCGTCAGCGCACGGGCGCTCAAATCATCCAGCCAGACGCGGTAGGCAGGACCGCAATCGAATGAAGCCTGGAGGTTACATCCATGCCGGTAGGAAACAGGAACCAGGCGGTACCCGGATGCGGCACGCATCACGTCGCCGTTCAGACGCGGGACTGGAACGCATCGTTGCGGCTGTACCAGGAGGTCCTGGGCATGCGACCCGTGGCGGAGTTCGGCCCCGCTGAGCGGAGGATCATGCTCCTCGATACCGGGGACGGCAGTCACATCGAACTGTTCCAGCCCACGAACGACACCCCGTCGCCGGGCGGCCCCTCGCCCAATGACCCGGTCACCCATATCGCGCTGGCCACGACGGATGCGCGGACCGCGATCGAACGCGTCCGGTCTCACGGATACGAAGTGACGATCGAACCGAAAGAGGTCAATCTGGGGGGACTGGAAGTTACCGTCGCCTTCTTCAAAGGCCCTAGCGGCGAGGTGCTCGAGTTCTTCCAGGAACATTGATCAATTAACGTTGGGACGCGATGTACCGAATCTTCGTCACCCTCGCCCTGGTCATGGCGGCCGTTTGCCCCGCCGCCGCCCAGGAATATGACGTATCCGAACTCCAGACGCGCGCCGAATACTCCAATTTCGACGAAACGACCCGGTACGCGGAGGTCATGTCCTACCTCCGGGCCGCCGTGCTCGCGTCCGACCGGCTCCACCTGACCGAATTCGGCTACACGACGGAAGGCCGGGCCCTGCCCCTGCTCGTCTTCGGCGACGTCTGGGACGCATCCGCGGCAGAAATCGCCCGGACCGGCAAGACGAGGGTGTTCGTCCAGGCGAACATCCACGCCGGAGAGGTGTGCGGCAAGGAAGCCCTGCTCATGCTGATCCGGGAACTGGCCTCCGGAGCGTATGCGGACTGGGCCGATTCCCTGGTGCTGATGATGGCGCCGATCTACAACGCCGACGGCAACGAGCGGATCAGCCTGTACAACCGCCCGCGCCAGCATGGACCCGTGGGGGGCATGGGGCAGCGGCCGAACGTCCAGGGTTTCGACCTGAACCGCGATCACATGAAGCTGGACTCTCCCGAGGCGCGGTCCCTGGCCTGGCTCATGAACGAATACGATCCCCACGTGCTGATCGATCTCCACACCACGAACGGTACCGTCCACGGCTACCACCTTACCTACTCGCCGCCGCTCAACCCCAATACCGCAGGCCAGATTGTCGAACTGCTGCGGGGGCGGTGGCTGCCCGAGGTGCGAACCATCATCCGTGAGAACTACGGGTGGGAGTTCTACTACTACGGCAACGTGCCCCGGGCCGGGTCGGCTCGTGAACCGGGATGGTACACCTTCGATCACCGGCCCCGGTTCAACAACAACTACGTGGGACTCCGGAACCGTATCGCCATACTGAGCGAAGCCTATGCCTACGCGTCCTTCGAAGACCGCATCATGGCCACCCTGGCCTTCGTGAAGGAGAACGTCCACTTCGCCCGCCGGAACGCGTCTACGATACGCGCGATCCTGGAAACGGTGGACCTGGAATCGGTCGTGGGCCGGGACCTGGCCGTCCGTTCCGAATTCGCCCGGTCCGGTGAACCGGTGGAGATCCTGCTGGGTGAAGTCGACGAGACGCGCAACCCCTACACGGGCGAGGTCATGTATCTCCGGAAAGAAGTCCTCAAGCCGACTTCGATGTACGAGTACGGGACATTCTCCGCAACGGAGACGGAGCGTGCGCCCCGGACGTATTTCGTACCTCCCTCCCTGGCCACCGTGATCGAACGGCTCGGCGCCCACGGCATCTGGTTCGAGGGACTCTCCAGTCCCCGCGAAATGGCGCTGGAGCGGTTCAGGATAGACGGGACGCGGACCGCCGAGCGGCCCTCCCAGGGTAGACACGAGCGGACGCTGTTAGGTGTCTACGAACCCGTGGTCCGCACGCTGGAACCCGGCACGCTGGTCGTACCGGTGGATCAGAAGCTGGGCAGGCTGGTATACTACCTGCTGGAACCCCGGTCCGACGACGGCCTGGTCGCGTGGGCGCTGATGGACGATGTGCTCGATGGCGCGGAGCACTACCCCATTCTGCGCGAACCGGTCGACCCATAGGCGGCCGTAAGGGCCCGCGACGGCCCTGAATCTACTCCCTACGGAACTCGCATGTCCGTACGCATCATCCTGGACACCGATACAGGAGTCGACGACGCTCTGGCCATCCTGCTGGCCATGCGATCGCCCGAGCTTCGCGTCGAGGCCATCACGGGAGTCTGTGGAAACACGTCCCTCGAAAACTGCGTGCGTAACATTCACCTCACCCTGAGCGTACTCGATGCCCGTCACACGCCGGTTGTCGCCCGCGGAGAGGAACGGCCGCTGGTCCGCGAACTGGCCTTCGCCGGGGATATCCACGGCGACGACGGACTGGGCGGCGTGACCCGCCAGGTGGACGCGGACGGACGCCGCGTATATCCGGACCCCGATCAGCAGACGAGTACCGTACACGCCGTCGAGCTGATCCTGGATCTCGCCGGCCGGTACCCGGGTGAACTCATTCTGGTCGCCGTGGGTCCGCTCCCCAACGTCGCGCGGGCCATAATGAAGGATCCGGACCGCATGCGCGGGCTCAGGGAGATCATCATCATGGGCGGCGCCTTCGAGACCGGCGGAAACGTTTCTCCGGTGGCGGAATTCAATATCCACGCCGATCCCCATGCCGCTCAGATCGTTTGCGATGCCGGGATACCCCTGGTCTTCGTTCCCCTCGACGTGACCCGGCAGGCGTTCCTGGATGCGGGAACGATCGACCGTTTCGCCGGCGAGGCGGGCGCTAGGGCGGAGGCCGCGAGGGTGGCCTTCGTACGCGACTGCACGTCCCGTTACGTGGCCTTTCACCGGCAGAAAAGGGGCGTCAACGGCTGCTTTCTACACGATCCTCTCGCCGTGGCCGTCGCCGTCCGGGAAGACCTCGTAACGACGGTGCCGGCCAGAGTGGACGTGGAAACCTCCGGCGACCTCACCACGGGCATGACCGTGTCCGATCTCCGTTCCGACCGATGGGGCGAACCGAACGCGAGGGTCTGCACCGCGGTGGACGTCCAGGCATTCACCAGGCTGTTCGAAGAAAGGGTGCTCGCATGATTCTGAAGGACCGTACGGCCATCGTAACCGGTGGCGGACAGGGCATCGGCCGGGCGATATGCGGTATCTTTGCCGAAGAAGGCGCCGCCGTCGTGGCCGTGGATATCAATGAATCCTGCGCCGAGGAGACCGCCAGGCAGTTGAACCGGGCAGGTCATGCTGCACGGGCCGTCCAAGCGGACATCTCGGTCGCGGCGGAAATCAGCGCCCTGGCTGACGGGGTCGTCGAGGAATTCGGCCGCGTGGACATTCTCGTGAATAACGCGGGACTGGCCCTGTTCAGGTCGGTTGCAGCATGCACGGAGGAAGAATGGGACCGGGTGATGGCGGTTAACCTCAAGGGACCGTTCCTGTTGTCGAAGGCCCTGCTGCCCACCATGATAGCCCAGCGATCCGGCGCGGTGATCAACCTGGCCTCGGTCGCGGGGAAGACCGGCGGCGTGGTGTCCGGCGCGCCCTATTCGGTATCCAAGGCCGGAATCGAGTGCCTGACCAAGTCGCTGGCCCGCGAGCTGGCGCCGCACGGAGTCCGGGTCAACGCCATCGCGCCCGGGATCATAGATACCGCCCTGACCGCCCATCACGACCCGGCGTTCGTCGATGCGATCCCCCTGGGCGGCAGGAAGGGGGAACCGAGGGACGTGGCCGAGGCGGCGCTGTTCCTGGCATCGGACCGGTCGCGGCACATCACCGGCGAGATCCTGGACGTCAACGGCGGCCTGTTGATGGACTGAGCCGGCCGTCCTGCGAGCGCCTTCCGGCTGTCCTGCGAGCGCCTTCCGGCCGTCCTGCGAGCGCCTGGACGGATACCGCAAATACGGAAACCGCATACCATGACCGCATCTGTTTCCAATTTCGCCGTGGACATCGTGGACCGGTATGCGCGGGAGCCGGGCCGGGTCGCCCTGCGCTGGCAATACGCACGCGGCGTCACGACGGACTTGACCTTCCAGGACATGAAGATACGCTCCGAGAAGGTCGCCTACGTGCTGCACCAACACGGCGTGCGTCCGGGACACCGAGTTTTCATCCTGCTGCCGCCATGCACGGCCTGGTGGGAGTCCGTGCTCGGCTGCATGCGCACGGGTACCGTGGCCGTACTGGGCCAGGACGCGTCCACGTCTCAGGCGCTGAAGGACCAGATCAACCGGTCCCGGTCGTCGCTGGTGATCGCGTCCGACGCCGTTGCGGACGTGATCGGCCGGATCATGGACGACTGCAGCCGGATCACCCACTGGTTTTCCGTTGGGTGGGAACGTGAGGGGTGGGTGGATTTCGACCGCCGCGTCTCTCTCGCTCCGGCCGGCTTCAAGGCGGTGGAGACGCGCGGAACCGATCCGTGCATCGTCGTGTACGACCAGGGATCGCCGGCCATTGAAACGACGCACCGTCACGGCGACGAAGGATACGACCTGGAGCAGCTCGACGCATGGCGCGACGGGTTGGCCATCGCGTTGCACGAAGTGGCCAAGCAACCATGATTCGCGCGCTGACCGACTGCCGGGTGGTGGAGCTGACCACGCAACTGCCGGGTCCCTACTGCGCCATGCTGCTGGCCGATCTCGGCGCCGAGGTGATCAAGGTGGAACCGCCCGGCGGAGATCCCCTGCGCGGTTTCCCCCCGGCGTTCGCCAGCGTCAACCGCGGCAAGCGGAACATCGTGATCGACCTCAAAAAGGACGCGGGCAGGGCGGTCATGAGCCGACTGATCGGCCGGGCGGAAGTCGTGCTGGAAGGATTCCGGCCCGGCGTGGCCGAACGGCTCGGTGTAGACTATCCGGCGGCGAAAAGCCTTAACCCGGCCGTCGTGTACTGCGCCATATCGGGATTCGGACAGGAAGGCCCCTACCGGGACCGTGCCGGCCATGACATCAACTACCTCGCGATCGGCGGCCTGCTCGGACGCGGCGATCCGCCCGCGGTCCCTCCCGTACTGATTTCAGACCTGTCCTCCGGCCTGTACGCCGCGCTGGCCGTTTCCGCCGCCCTCCTGCGGCGAGCGGCCACGGGGGAGGGCAGCTTCATCGATCTGTCCATGACCGACTGCGTCCTGTCCTGGATGGCGCTCGACCTCGCCGCGGCGGCGCAGGATCCGGAGGCGGCCCGGGGCCAGTTCCTGAGGAACATCCCCCATTACGGGATCTTCGAGACCTCGGACGGCCGGCGCATCAGCCTCGGGATCGTCCACGAGGACCATTTCTGGGCCCATCTTTGCGACGTCATGGGACTGGACGAATGGCGGACCTGGCCTTTGAAGAAACGGCTGGGAAGGGCGGCCGAAATCAGGGAGAAACTCCGTGCCGTTTTTGCCACGGCATCCTGCCGGGAATGGGACCGGAGACTGCGCGAAGCTGATGTGCCCTGCGCCCCCATATACAACCTTGACGATCTGACGGACGACCCTTATATACAGTATCGAAACCCGTTCTACCATCTCGTCGCTTCCGACCGGTCGGAGAGCCGACAGGTCAAGGCGCCGTACCGTACGGATTCGCCGGAGTCCGAAGCCCCGCTCCCGCCTCCCGTCATGGGCGAGCATACGCGACCGGTGCTATCGGAGTCCGGATACGATGATGAAGAGATCGACCGACTGATACAACTTGGCGCAGTACACGCATCCCGAATCGGGGAGAAGTAGCCGAATCCCAAAGGAGACATCATGAGCATCCGCGTGCGAAACTGGCGTGACCAGGCGCCGTATGTCGGGCATATCAGCGCGCTGGTCTGGACGCTGTACCAGTCCCATGACAAAGACGAAACCTCTCCGCCGGAAATCAACCGGCTCCACGGCATCAACAGCTTCGTCAAGCACGGTCTCCAGGGCCACCAGCACTCGGACCACCACCGGCACGACAACATCGAGCAGTTGTATTTCATCCTCCGCGGACGCGGCCAGTTGCTGATCGGGGACGACAAGGTGGACGTCCGCGACGGCACGGCCGTCTACATGCCCGTCAACGTGCCCCACCAGGCGTTCAACGACGGCGAAGGCTGGATGGAGCACCTGATCGTCAGTTGCCCGCTCGACGAAATTCGGGAGGGCACGCCCGCGGTGCGGGACTGGCGCGACGTCCATCCGGTCGTGCTGGAAGGCGGCACCGTTTCCTGGCCGCTGCTGCGGCGCGAGGAGGAAGCCCCGGCCAGCGAAGGCGGCGTGCTCCAGCGCGTGCAAAGCGTGACCCGGTACGCGGTCCAGGGGCGCCAGGGAACCGCCTGGCAGCAGTTGGATGGCATCGAGCTGGTCCACTACGTGCTCAGCGGATTCGGCATCATCGAGGATCTGGACGGGGGCCGTCAACTGGTCACGGAAGGTTCCGCGGCCCACGTGCTGCCCGGGGTTGCCCATCGATTCGCCAACCAGGGCGAGAGCTGGCTCGAGTACGTCACGTTCGCCGTCGAGGTAGGTGAGGTCGAAACGCCGGACGAATCTGACGAGTCCGAGGAGGCCGCGGAGCCCGAGGAGTCTCCTGCGCAGTACGGCATGGAAGAAGTCGCCGAGGCCGCCGTGGTGGCGGAGGTCGATTGGGATGATGCCGAAGCGGTGGAGACCGAAGAAGAAATCGAGGAGAACGGGGCTGACGATGACGTAGAGTCGGCAGAGGCCGAAGATGAAGCGGTGGCTGTCGATGGGGTCGGCGACGATGCGGAATCAGCAGAGGCCGAGGAAGAAACCGCAGAAGGAGAGGACGACTCGGACGAGGCCGACGATCTGGAATCGGCAGAGGCCGAGGATGAGGTGGAGGACGCGGCTGAATTGGGCGTTGACGATGAGGCCGACGTCGACGGAATAGACGGCGAGGATGGGGAAGACGTGGTGGAGGCCGACGAAGAAGACGCTGAAACGACCGAAGATGAGGTTGATGCCGTAGCGGAGGCCGAAGCGGAAGCCGATGCGGATATCGCCGAGGTGACAGATGATGATGAAGCGGAAGTAGAAGACGCTGTGGCCGCCGAGGACGAGGAAGAGGAATTAGAAGAAGCGGACGACACGAACCAGGCTACCGAAAAAGCCGAAGCGGACGACGATGATTTCGACCTGGGTGACGACGATGCGGACTTCGATATCGAAGATGAAACTGTCTTGGAGGACGAAACAGGGGAAGATGACGACGTTTCCCCTGATACGGACAGACGTTAATCGAAAGCGTACGTGAACAACTTACCCGCCCGCTCGTTCGGGCGAACCGGCATGCGTCCGGCGGCGCTGGCCATGGGAGCCGCCTTTCTGCACGAAAGCCCCGAGGCGGTCGAGGCCATTCAGACCGCCTTGGCGCTGGGCGTCAACTATTTCGATACCTATCCGGGCCACCACGAGGAGAAATGGGGCGAAGCGCTCTCCGGCGTTCCCCGGTCCTCCTACTACCTCCAGGCCAAGATCGGCACCCATCCCGAGCGCAGGAAGGACTTTTCCGGGGAGGGCGCCAGGTGGAGCCTGGACCAGAGCCTGCGATCCCTGAATACAGACTACCTCGACTGCGTACTCGTGCACGATCCGGCCGATGTGGACGAATTGCTGCGCGAAGGCGCGGTCTTCGACGTGCTGCGCGAAATGAAATCGCAGGGCGTGGTCAGGAACATCGGGCTCGGCGCCCGTTCCCACGACTGGCACGTACGGCTGATCGACGAAGGCATCAGCGACGTTTCACTGACCTTCCTGGACTACACCCTGGTCAACCAGTCGGCAGCCGCCACGATCTTTCCGGCGGCCAGGAGGCAGTCAACGGGCGTCATCCTGGCCAGCGTACAGGGGATGGGCCTGCTGACCGGACCGGAGCCCGATCCGGATCGCGAGCGGGGCATGCATCCCGGTTCCGAGCCACGCGCGCACTGTATCTGGACCTGGTGCCGCGAGCACGGCGTCAACATTAGACACCTGGCCATTCAATTCTGCCTGGCGGCGCCGGTGGACAGCATCGTCATGTTCGGGCCGGCGAGCATCCGGCACGTCCACGACGCCTACGAGGCCGCCACCGAGACCATTCCGCCCGAACGCTGGGAAGCGTTCAACCGGGCTTTCGGCATCCGTCCGGGCATGGATGCCGGCCGTCATAACCAGGGAAACCCGTCTACATGTCCTCACTGACCTTCTCGCCCCGTGTGCCCGTCATCGACGCGAATGTGTGCGTGGGCAATCACCATACCGGACCTTCGCCCTGCCAGAGCTCCGCCCAACTGCTCGAAGAAATGGATTTCCACGGGGTCGGGCGCGCCGTGATCTACCATGCCCAAGGGGAGCAGATCAGTCCGACGGATGGCAATCGGTACCTGGAGGACTGGCTCGACGAGGACGGACGCCTGATCCCCCAGTGGTCGGTCGCGCCGGTGGAAACCTCCATGGAGCAGATCGCCGACCTCCACGGCCGGGGCCGCGTGCGTTCCGTCCGGCTGCACGACTGCCAATCCGCCGGACTTCCCTTTCTCCCATGGGGTTACGATGATCTACTGACCTTTCTTTCAGACGCCGGGATCCCCATCTGGATCCCGCTGATGGACGTGGAAGTGGACCACCTGGTCACGACGCTCAAGGCCTATCCGGATCTGTACGCCGTGCTCGTCGGCGCGCACTATACGCATGCGCTGGTCGTTCGCGGGCTGCTCGAAACGAGTGTCCGTGCCGTGCTGGAACTCAGCCGCTACGAACCCATCGGCGAAGTAGAGACCCTCGTCGAACGGTTCGGCGCAGACCGGTTCGTCTACGGTTCGTGGTATCCCCGGTACGCCATGGGGCCGATCCTGTTCTACCTGCACCACACGCGCCTGGGAGAGGACGAACTCGCGCGGGTCTGCGCCGGAAACGTCGAACGGTTGCTTGGACGCAAGGAGGGGTCATGATTGACGGCACGAGGGTGATCGACTACCACGGTCACGTGGGAAGATGGGAACGGTACGGCATGGTGGATGATCCGGAACTCCTACTGGGGGCCATGGATGCCGTCGGCATCGATATCGCGTGCCTGTTCCACATATTCCATCCGGACGGGACCACGGGCAACGATCTGTCGGCGCAGTTCGTCGCCAGGAACCCGGACCGCTTCGTAGGTTTCGCCTATGTCTCGCCGACGATGCCCGAACGGATGGTACCCGAACTGGAAAGGGCGATCGATAAGCTGG
Source organism: bacterium (assembly GCA_965207085.1). Lineage (GTDB taxonomy): Bacteria > JAAXHH01 > JAAXHH01 > JAAXHH01 > JAAXHH01 > JAAXHH01. Next base: position 3,491,637 of record CBDBLQ010000002.1, read on the forward strand.
GGTTTCCGGCCATCAAGCTCTACCCGCCCTATACGCCCTGGCCCTTCAACGAGGAACCCTGGCATCCGATCTATGAATTCGCCCAGGACCGGGGGCTGGCCATCATCTTCCACACGGACCACTTCATCAACAGCCGGCCCCGTTACTTCGAAGACCTCGCGCCGGCCTACCCCCGGGTGAATTTCGTCTCCGCCCACTGCGGCAACGTGCCCGAAGCCCGCGCGGAGGCCATCGCCGCCGCGCAGAAGTACCCGAACGTCTACCTGGAGACCTGCTCGACGTACCGTACGCCCGGCGTGATCGAGGAATTGGTGGAAAAGGGCGGAGCCGACCGCGTGCTCTACGGATCGGACATGCCCTTGATGGACCCGAGGCCGCAGATCGGCAAGATCATCACGGCCCGGATCTCCGACGAGGCGAAACGCATGGCGCTGGGCGAAAACGCGGCCCGGCTGCTGGGCATTTGAGGACAGGAGGTTTACGTGATTCTCGGCCAGGCTGAACTGCACAATGTACACGAACTGCTGGACGACCCCGGCGGCGCGGGCAGAATCTGCTGCCGCGTGCCGAACGACCTTCGCGTGACGCTGAACGAATCGGCGAAGAACAACGCCCTGCAGGCCTCCGGGTGCGAGATCCGGTTCAACCTGGAAGGACCGGAGGCGGTCATCACGCTCCAGAGCCCCGACGGCCCGACGCTCGCGGAAGTGTACCAGGGCGATTTCTTCAGCGCCCTGCATATCGTGGACGCGACCCCGACGCGAATTTCCGTAGCGCGCCCCGAGTCCGAAGCGGACATGCGCCGGGTCACGCCGTCCGATGCGCGGTTCGATACCGGCCTCACTCGTGTAGTCCTGCCGTGGCGGCCCGCGGTCCGCCTGGTTTCGATTGAGGGGGAGACGTCCCTGCCGAGACCGGACCAGGCGCCGCAGACCCGGTACCTGGCCTACGGTTCGTCGATTACCCACGGCAGCACGGCCGTCCGGCCCACGGGCACGTACCCCGCCCGGACCGCCGAACTGCTGGGCACCGATCTCTTCAACCTGGGATTCGGCGGAGGCGCCCACCTGGAAGGGGGCATGGCGGATTACATCGCCGGACGCACGGACTGGCACATCGCCACGCTGGAGATGGGCATCAACGTCGTGCAGTCCTTCAGCGTGGACGAGTTCTACCGCCGCGTCGCGTACTTCGTGACCACGATCGCCGACGCCCATCCCGACGACTGGATCTTCTGCATTGACATCTTCCCGTGCCGGTATGATTTTACGGGCGTTGAAAAATGCGAGACCTTCCGGACCATCGTGGCGGAACGGGTGCTGGAGTTGAACCGCCCCAGGCTCGTGCATATTCCGGGAGACGCCATGCTCCGGTCCAACACCGGCCTTACGGTGGACCTCGTGCATCCGGCGCCCGCCGGTTTCGAGGAGATGGCGCGGAACCTGGCGGACATTATCCGTGCGCGCAGAACGTAGTCTCTGTCACGCAGAACATAGTCTCTAACGGCACGTAACCATCGGAGTGTTGTCTATCATCCGGCAGGCCAAAAGGGGAAACAAATGGAAACCATCCGGGTAGGCGTGGTCGGCGCCGGCGCCAATACCGTGACCATGCATATACCGAAGCTGCAGGCCATTGAAGGCGTAAAGATCGTCAGCGTGTGCAACCGAAGCCGCGCGTCGTCGGAGCGGGTGGCGAAGCAGTTCGGCATCCCGACGACCTACGAAACGTGGACCGAGCTGATCGAGGCCGACGACACGGACGCCATCGTCGTCGGGACCTGGCCCTATCTTCACTGCGCCACGACCCTGGCGGCCCTGGCGAACGGCAAGCACATCCTGTGCGAAGCGCGCATGGCCATGAACTACGAAGAGGCCCAGCTCATGCACGACGCCGGGCAGAATAACCCGGACCTCGTCGCCCAGATCGTGCCTTCCCCCATGACGCTGTGGGCGGACAAGACCATTCAGCGCCTGATCTCGGAAGGGTACGTGGGCGAGATCCTCAGCGTGGAACTCCGCTCTTCCGGAAGCGACTTCATCGACCGAGACGGTCCCATGCACTGGCGGCAGAATGTCGACTACAGCGGGATGAACGTCATGACCATGGGCATCTGGTACGAGGCCATGCGACGCTGGGTCGGGGATCCCCTTTCGGTTTTCGCCCAGGGCAAGACCTTCACGAAGATGCGACGCGACGCCGAAACGGGCGTGATGCGCGCGGTCAGGGTCCCGGAGCACATCGACATCGTGATGGACATGATCTGCGGCGCGTCGGCCTACGTCAAGATTTCGACCGTCCAGGGCTTGGCCAACGAAAGCGAAGCCACGATTTACGGCAGCGAGGGCACGATCCGCATGGGAGACGGCAAGCTATATGGAGCCCGCCGGAGCGACGACGCCCTGTCCGAAATCGAGATCCGGCCCGAGGACCACGGGGAATGGCGAGTGGAAGAGGAATTCATCAACGCCATTCGCGGGCTGGAAAAGGTGTCCCACACGCCCTTCGAAGTCGGGGTCAAGTACATGGAATTCACCGAGGCCGTGACCCGGAGCATGTCGGAAGGCAAGGCCATCGCCCTGCCGTTGTAAACCGAGTCCGCCGGCAGGCCCTGGACGGACCGGACTCGCGGGCAAGCTATGGGCGGCCGGTTACGATGATGTGACGCGGTCCGCGGGTATGTGTCGGGCGGACTGGACCAACAGGCCATGACGCTGGGTGGCCTGTTACGTTGAAGTGACGCGGTCCACGTAGTCCAGGACGGCGTCGACCAGATCCTGCGGGGCCGATTCGTTGACGACGGTGAAGTCCGCCATGGCGATGGGACCGCCCTTCTCGATGTTCTCGATCTCGGCGTGGTCCCGTTTTCGCGCCTCTTCCGCCGTGAGGGGACGCATCCGGAAGTGGGGGTCCGTCCGCGCGTCGTGGGTTCGGCTTTCCAGTCGAAGGTAACGGGTCTTCGGCGAAGAGACCACGGCCACCACGTGGATGCGGTCGTCGAAGGTCTCCTTCAGGATCTTGTGTTCCGACCACGAATACAGCCCGTCGATCACCACGTGGCCGTGTTTCAGGCCTTCCTCGACGGCGGGCAGCGAAAGCAGCGCGAATGCGCCCATTCCATGGTCGCGCCGCAACCCTTCGCGCATTTCCTTCTCGTTCTCCGGATTCACTTCCCGGCCTTCCGCCCTGAGCCGGTCGATGGTCACCTGGCCGAATCGGATGTGGCGCCAGCCCCGGTCGACCAGACATTCGGCGGCCGTCGATTTCCCCGACCCGGTCATGCCTACGATGGCGACGATTAGGTGCATTTCAGGTCCGCCTGGTTTCAGAGGAGGAGGAAGAAAACCGGGCTGAATATACCCTTTTCGCCTAGTCCTGTCAAAGCGGATGTACGCGGGGTATATTGTCCTTGACGATCATCCCGCGTCCATTTTGTTTTAAGTTTCTTGATTATTCAAATCAATCCAGTTCCCGTGCGTGGCGGCAACGGAGGAAGGCCATGGCTGAATCATCACCCGATCGCGTCGGTAGCCGATTTCAACTCGAGACCGAACTGGCCCGGGATCTCGGCCTGGTCGCGGCCACGACGATCATCGTAGGCGGCATCATCGGATCCGGCATATTCGGCGCGCCCGCGGGCATCGCGGCCGTACTGGGCTCCCCCGAACTGTTCCTGCTGGTCTGGGTCATCGGCGGCCTGCTCTGCTTCTCGGGTGCGCTGTGCTTCGCCGAACTGGGCGCCATGATGCCCCGCACGGGCGGCATTATCGTGTACCTCCGGGAATCCTATCCCCCCCACGTGTCTTTTCTCTACGGGTGGACGGAAACCGCCGTGATCTGCCCCGGCGCGCTGGCCGCCGTCGCCATGATCTGCACCTCGTACCTCGGTTACTTCGTACCGGATATCTCCCTGGAACACGTGCTGCTGCAGGCTGGACCGATAATGGTCTCGACCCAGCACCTGGCGATCTTCGCCGTCCTGGCCCTGCTCGGAGCCGTCAATTATGCGGGCGTGCGATTCGGGGGGATCATATCCAACGTGTCCACCTTCGCCAAGGTCGCGGCCCTGCTGGGTCTGGTCTTCCTCGCCTTGATCGTCGGCGGGTCCGCGGAGCATTTCTCCACGCCGTCGGCCACGGGCAGGGAGATGAGCCTCTTCGGTGCGCTGGGAACGGCCATGGTCGGCATCCTGTTCTCGTACAACGGCTGGTACAACACGAACAACGTCGCCGGTGAGGTGAAGGATCCGCGCCGCGTACTGCCCCTGGCCATCATCATCGGACTGAGCCTCTGCATGCTGGTCTACCTGGCCGTCAACTGGGCATACCTTTACGTCATGGACATCGACGAAATCGCCGGGTCGAACCAGATCGCCGCCGAGGTGGCGGAAAGGCTGATCGGGCCGGTAGGCGGTTCACTCACCTCCCTGGCGGTTATCGTCGCCACCTTCGGCACCTTAAACGCCAACATCATGTACATGCCGCGCATCGCTTACGGCATGGCCCGCGAGCGCCTCTTCTTCAACTGGTTCACCCGGGTGCATCCCAGGTTCCGGACCCCGTCGAGAACGATCACCACCCTGACCATCCTGGGCATGGTGTGGAGCCTCGTCGGCAACTTCATGGAAATCGTCCTGGCCGTGATGTACGTGCTGTTCGTGTTCTACGTGTTGACCGTGATCGCCGTGTTCATCCTCCGCCGGAAGTATCCTGACGAACCCCGGCCATTCAAGGTGTGGGGCTACCCTATCACACCGCTCTTCTTTATCGTGGTATCCCTCGGATACATCGTATCGACGGTCGTTTTCAGCTTCGGCGACGCCCTGCCGGGCATTATCGTCCTGCTCCTCGGCGTGCCGGTGTACCTGCTGTGGTTCCGCAGGCAGGCGGCCGGTGCGTAGATTTCAGATTGCAGACTTCAGATTAGTGATTAAAACACAGATCAATGAAAAGAGGAGTTACCGATGCCCGTCATGAACGGCGGCGAGACCCTCATCCGGTCCCTGCACGCCAACGGCGTCGAGGTCGTCTTCGGGCTACCCGGCGCCGGACAATACGAAGCTATCGACGCGATCTACCGGCAGGAGGGCATGCGGTACGTCACCACGCGGAACGAACAGGCGATCAGCTACATGGCCGACGGCTACGCCCGTGTGAGCGGCAAGCCGGGCGTGGGCATCGCGGTCGAAGGCCCCGGGTTCTTCAACACCACGGCCGGACTGGCCACCGCTTTCGCCCAGTCCTCACCCGTCCTGCTGGTCACCGGAGACCACCACGGCGTGTCCATACCCGGACGACCGAGGCACGACAGCCTGGGTGACTACGGGGCCTATTCGAAGTGGGCGGGCCGTGCGGAAACGCCCGCAGAGATCCCCGGCCTGGTCCGAGAGGCGTTCCGCCAGCTCAGTACCCCGCGGAGACGGCCCGTCGTCCTGGAGATCGGACCCCACGTTTTCAGGGCCGAGGAGCAGGTACGACTGCTGGAAGCGGCATCGTACTCGCCCGCGGCGGGCGACGCCGGCCAACTGGCGCGCGCGGCCCGGCTTCTCGCTGAATCGGAACGGCCCCTGATCTGGGTTGGCGCCGGAGCGTCGGAAGGCGCGCCGCTGGTCCGGAAAATCGCCGAGCACCTGGGCAGCCCGGTCGTCAGCAGCCGCAGCGGGAAGGGCATCCTGCCGGCACGGCATCCGCTTTCGCTGGGGATGTTCGAGGCGCGGTTCAAGCCGCTCAAGGACCGCGTAGACGAATGCGACGTGATTTTGACCGTGGGCACGGCGACCGACATGAGCGCACGCCTGGAAGGGCAGACGGTGATCCGGATCGACGACGACCCCGACGAGATCAACCAGGACGGAAGCCATACCCACGGCATCCTGGGCGACGCCGCACTGAGCCTGGAAGTCCTTTACGGCAACCTGTCCGGCCTGTCCGCGCCGAGGCCCAACGTCACCGAGGACATCCAGGCGATCAACGCCCACCGGTTCGGTCCCGCGGAACAACTCCAGCCCCAGGGCGCTTTCATGGACGCCATGCGTGCGGCGATTCCGGATAACGGGATCTTCGTGGGCGGGATGAACCAGATGGGATACTACGGCCGGAACTACTACCATGCCCAGTCCCCAAGGGGATACCAGACATCCTCGCACCACGGTACACTCGGCAGCGTGTTCCCCGTCGGCATCGGCCTCAAGATCGGACGCCCCGACCGCGCGGTCGTCGTGGTCTCCGGCGACGGCGGCATCCTCTACAACCTCCAGGAACTCGCCACGGCCGTGCAGCACGGCATCAACGTCGTCACCATCGTATTCAACGACAACGCCTACGGCAACGTGTTGCGGGCCCAGTTGGAAGAGTTCGACGGACGCGTCATCGGCACCGAACTCCATAATCCGGATTTTGTCAAACTGGCCGAAGCCTATGGCGCAAGGGGGGTTCTGGCCGCGGACGCATCACAGCTGGAGGCGGCCGTCGGCGAGGCCGTTACGGCGGACGCCCCGACCCTGATCGAGGTGCCGATAGGGCCCTGGGAGCGAAGGTATTAGGCAGGACATTTCCAATTCAGGTCGCATCCCGCTTCCCGCAAGAAGCGGATTCCCTCGTCCCAGTGCCGGTCCACGTTTCCTACTCCGTGGGAGTCGTCCCCGGGTACCACGGCGACACCCAATTTCAGGGCCTGCTCGAGTACCGGCCGGGAGACGTAGGGCTCCGGCTGACCCTTTTTCAGCGCGGCCAGGTTGAAGTCCAGGATCGAACCGAGATCCCGGATCGCCTCCAGGTTGCGCACGACCCGCTCCCACACGTAGGGTTTGACGAGTCGCGCCCTGTAATCGGGGTCGAAGATCCGGACCAGGTCGAAATGACCGATTACCTCGGGACGCAGCTTCGTGATCATTTCGTACTGTCGGTCGAAGTACGCGCAGTATAACTCGTCCACGCCCCCGACCGTATCCGCCGCGGCCCGGTACCATTCCGGCGATCCATCGAACAACTCGTCGTTGATCTGGTGCACGGAACCCACGATATAGTCGGGTTCGTGCGCCTCCCTCACCGCGGGTACCCAGCTTTCATACCCGCTGTACCCTTCCGTTTCGAAGGCGACCAGTATGCGGATTTCGGATGCGTACTTGTCCCGAAGCCGCCCGCAGGTCGCCATGTACTCGGCAAATCTCGCCTGTTGATCGACGGCGTTCAGCCCGGCGGCCAGCTCATCGGGGTAGCTCAATGCATCCCGCTTCGGCGGCATATGCTCGGTGATGCCCACCCAGACGTATCCATGGGCGATGTAAGCCCGTATGATCTCCTCCAGCGTGTCTTCCGCGTGGCTGCAGAACTCCCCGCTATGGCCGCCGTGGACGGATACGCGATCGGGGGATGAGGCCATTTTCGAACCAGTTTCGTATGTTTGGGTTTTCGGGAATGGTGGCGACCAGCCGGGGTACTGAACCGTGACGTCGGAGGCCCGGCCGGACTGTTGGGCAGCCTGAACTGGCGACCAGCCAGACTACGCGATACCGGCCGATGCCCATGCCCGATGCATGGCCTCGGAGGTCTCCCGCAGGGCGTCCTGCGGAGCCATGGCGTTCACCCGCGCGCTGAAAGGCTCGGCCGTGACCGGTCCGTCGTAGTTCATGGCGTCCAACGACTTGAGGAACCTGGCTATGTCGAGGACGCCGGTCTCGCCGGGCAGGCACCGTTGGTTGTCGATCTGCTCGTTTACCGGGATCCCGGCCGGCGCGTCGTTGACGTGCACGTTGACCACGTCGCCGTTGCCAAGCCGCGCGAGCTCTTCCCAGGTGCCGCGGGACGTATACCAGTGCCACAGGTCCAGCAAGAGACCCACGTTCGGACCCAGGTCGCGGCAAAGGGCCAGCATGCCGTCCATCGTGTAGATAAACGGGTGATTCCGGCCTCGGCGAAGCGTTTCCGGGCCGATGAACTCCAGGCCGAACCGGCAATCGTGTTCGCCGAGGATCTCCGCCACGGGCTTCAGCCGCTCCACGTGGAAGGCATAGTTCTCGTCGAAGGACCGTTCATCCGACCAGGACATGACCACGGCAGTCGTCCGCAACGCGCCGATGTCCCGTGCAAGGCCGGCGTACCGGCGAAGCCGGGTCAGTTCTTCCGTCCACTTTTCCCCGGCGCCGTGCCATTCGATCGGCAGGCCCCAGTTGCCGGGACGACAGGCAGCCCTCCCAAAAAGATCGCGGACCTCCCCATCAGAAGTCTCCCGTGCCAATTCGGCCACATCAGGCAGGTTGACATCGACGCCGTCGAAACCGTACTGTGCGGCCATATCCAGCGCTTCGGCCAGGGAAGCATGTATGCCGATCATGCCAGGATTGAGGTTCTTGAACATGGTCCGGCCTTACCCGGTTTTGACGCGCTGGAACCGCTTCTTGCCGGCCCTCAGGAGCAGGACGCCTTCGTCGTCGAGGTCCCCCGTACCGAGCATTCGGTCGATAGCGGCCACGCGCTCGCCGTTGACGGAAGCGCCGCCCTGCTGGATCAGCCTGCGCACTTCGCTCTTACTCTTGCCCAGTTCGGCTTCCACGAACAGGTCGACCACGTTGATGCCGGCCTCCAGGCGTTCCCGGCCGATCTCCACGGTCGGCACGTCCTCCGCCCCCGCCTGCGCGCCGCCGAATACGCTCCGTGCGCCACGCTCAGCCTGGGACGCCGCTTCCTCGCCGTGGGTGATCTTCGTCGTCTCGAAGGCCAGGACCGATTTGGCATGGCGGATCTTCTCGCCCTCGAGGGCGCCGAGTTCCCGAACCTGCTCCATGGGCAGGAAGGTAAAATGGCCCAGGAGCCCTTCCACGTCCCGGTCGTCCACGTTGATCCAGAACTGGTAGAAGTCGTAGGGCGAGGTCATTTCGGGATCGAGCCAGACGGCGCCTTCGGCCGTCTTGCCCATCTTCTTGCCATCCGAAAGGGTCAGCAGGGGCGTGGTAATCGCCTGCGCGGCCGCCCGTTCCTTGCGCCGGATCAGGTCCACGCCGGCCACGATGTTTCCCCACTGGTCGTCTCCTCCGAACTGCATCGTGCAACCGTACTCCCGGAAGAGCATGAGGAAGTCGTAGGCCTGGAGGATCTGGTAGTTGAATTCCAGGAAAGTCAGGCCCGTCTCCATGCGCAGCTTGTAGGCCTCGGCCGTCAGCATCCGGTTTACGCTGAAATGTTCTCCGATTTCCCGCAGAAAGGTGATGTAGTTCAGCGTGCGCAGCCAGTCCGCGTTGTTCACCATCAGCGCTCGGCCCGCCCGGCCCTCGTGGCCGCCGTCGAAATCGAGGTAGCTGCTCAGCTGCTTCTTGATCCGGAGGATGTTCTGATCGATGTCCTCCGTCGAGAGCTGCGGACGCAGGGCGTCCTTGCCGCTCGGATCGGGAATCATCGCCGTGCCGCCGCCCACCAGGGCGATGGGCCGGTGGCCGCCGCGCTGCACGTGGGCCAGCATCATGATCTGGACGAGATTGCCGACGTGCAGACTCTGCCCCGTCGGGTCGAACCCGATATAGCAGGTGACGGTCTCGTCTTCGAAGGCCCGGGCCACGGCCTCGTCATTCGTGACCTGGGAGACGAATCCCCGTTCCTTCAAAACGTCGAATGCGCTGGACATGCTGGGAGATTCCGTATTAATGGGACACCGATTTACAGGGAAACGGCCTGTCCCGTCCGGGATGATTCGTAGATGGCGAGGATGAGCGCGAGGGACTTCTTGGCTTCCTCGCCCGTAATGCGGGGCGTGCCGCCGTGCCGGACCAGGCTGACCATGTCCTCGATCACGTTGCGCGGGCCCTCGTAGGGAAATGGATCGTCGGCCGATTCATCCGGAATATGCCAGGTATCGACCTTGTTTCCGGCCGTAATGACCAGCCCCTGCGTGCCGTGCAGCTCCACCCCCGCGGGGATGGTGACGGGACAGGTCGTCGTCCCCAGGATGGTTCCGACGGCGCCGCTCTTGAACCGAAGCATGGCCATGCCGAGGTCCTCGGATTCGATGTCGTGGTTGAACACCCCGATCTGGCCCTGGACGCTTTCGACCTCCCCCATGTACCAGCCCAGCAAATCGATCTGGTGCACGGACTGGTTGATCAGCGACCCGCCGCCGTCCAGCGCCCACGTGCCGTGCCAGCCCTCGTAGTAGGCGTCGTTCCTGAACCATTTGAGCCGTACTTCACCCAGGATCATCCGCCCGAGGCGCCCTTCGTCCACGGCCTGCTTGACGCGCAGGTTGTCGGCCATGTACCGCGCTTCGAAATCGACGGCCAGGATCACGCCGGCTTCGCGGCAGGCCGCGATCATCCGGTCCGCCCGATCCAGGCCGACCTCCACGGGCTTGGTGGTGATGACATGCTTGCCCTCCTCCGCGGCCGCGATGGCGAAGTCTGCATGGGTGCCGCTGGGCGTCATCACCGTGATGACGTCGACATCGTCGCGGTCGAGCAGCCGGCGGTAGTCCCGGTACCAGTCGATGCCGTACTCCGCCTCGGCCTTCCGGCCCCGCTCCTCGTCGAGTTCCGCCACCGCCACGAGCCGCGCGCCTTCCGTCTCGCTTATGAAACGGGCGCGCACCGCGCCCATGCCAAGCCCTATCACGCCGAAACCGACGGGATCGGTGCTCAAGTCGAACTCCTTTTCATGTGACTGGATAGATCATCGCCGGTCCGGGCGGGACTTCCTCCTGCCGGACCGACATGCGATGCAATGCCGTTCATTCTTCGAACCGGCCCGAACCCACGGTCAGGAATTCGCCCGCAAGCAATTCGCGCAGGATCTCCACCTTGTTGCCCGTACGCCGATGCAGATCGTCGAGTACCTCCTCGCCCGCAAGCTCGTCGACGCAACCGACGTGCTCCACGTATTCTGCCACGAGTTCCTCGTTCCATTCTCCATCTATACTGGCGGTTACATAGACCGAAAAGGTTTTGATGGGCATGGGATACTCATCCGGAATCATCACCTGTACATCACGAATCACTTCATTCACCCTGATCGACTGGACGCTTTTTTCCTTCAGCTCGCGAATCATATCGTTGAGATCGGTGAATGTAAGCTTCATGGAAAGGCTCCTCTCCGGCCACGGGCCGTATACCTGCAAATCGGTATGACAGCACAAGAATGAGGGACGCAGCGCAGGCAGGCCTGCTGAACGTGTTGCGACCTGAAACTAAAGCTGGATCTTATCGTGGCGTTGGTCTGCATTCAGGCTAAGCGGAAGGAGCGTTCCTGTCAAGCGGTTTTTGGCCGGTTCGCGCACGGTTTTCCTGGCGGCCGATCGGGTCTTCGAATCGGGCAATCCGCATCGTAAGAAAACCGGCTTGACGGTCGGGGTCGCCGGCCTTATTCCCGTCGATATTCACCGTCAAATTCATCGAGTGCATTGCCAAGCTGGATCAGCGGAACGACCTCGCCAGCGCTTCGAGATTGCCGTTCCATGCCTCCGTAAACAACCACTTTACCAGTCACTTCGGGCAACAGATCCGCGACCCGGTTCAGCGCGTCGAAATAGTCGGAATTAACCGTTGCACCGGCCTTGACTTCGATGGCGCAGACCCTGTTGCCGACCCGGTGCAGCAAGTCGCACTCCAGACCTCGAACGTCGCGAAAGAAGGCCAGGTTGGGTCGTCTTCCGCGGTTGAGACGGTGCTTGAGTATCTCCGCGACGACCGTGTTCTCGAACAGTGCTCCGCGGAGAGGATGCGTACTCAGTTGGCCGGCATGCTCTATGCCGATGAGAAAGCTCGCAAGCCCCACGTCGTAGAAATACAGTTTGGCCGACTTGACCAGCCGCTTTCGGATGTTGGCGTGATAAGGCGATAGCTGAAAGACGATGTAACTGGCTTCTAGTATCGTGAGCCATTGCCGTACGGTAGTATGGGACACGCCGGCATCCGCTCCGAGCGAGGAAAGATTGACCAGTTGCCCAACACGACCGGCACAAAGGCGTACGAACCGCTGGAAACTCGCCAGGTTGCGAATGTCTCCGATCCTTCTGACGTCACGCTCGATATATGTTTCAAAGTAATCACCGAGCGCTTGACTCGGATCAAGTCCCTGATCGTGAATACGGGGATAACAGCCCGTAAACAGTATATCGTCGACCTTATCGGCCGCTCCCGTCCGACACCGTTCAGCCAGGCTAAACGGCAGCAGCCGCAACAGCGCCGTTCGTCCCGCGAGTGACTGGCTGATCGATTTGGACAGTTCGAACTGTTCGCTTCCGGTGAGCACGAATTGTCCGTTTAGGCCGGCCTCGTCGACCAGGACCTGCAGATAGGAAAGGAGTTCGGGAACGCGCTGGATCTCGTCGAGTATCGCCCCGCCGCCGAGAGTCGAGAGAAACCTCCGGGGGTCGGTCTCCGCGAAATGACGCTGGTCCGGCGCTTCCAGATTGACGTACTTGAGATTCGGGAAAGTCGAACGGCAGAGCGTCGTCTTGCCGGACTGACGAGGTCCGGTTACGGTGACGACGGGATACTGGTCGAACATTCGGACCAGGAAGGGAGTTATTTCACGCCGAATCATCATGCATATAATATACCATACTTGTGATATATTGCAAGTAGTACTTTCAATTTTACACAAATAGAAACCATCTTTGTTTCTTTTTGCCGTGGCGACTCGCACCTGCGAAAGTCCCAACCGCACAGTTCGTGCAGGTCCCTTCCACCCAGCTCGCGCAGGTCCCGCACGCACACTACCAGACCCCGCTCAGACCCCGCTTGACAACCGGTACCGTTCGATCTAACTTCCAGTGAAAAGTACAGGAGTTCAGGCACCTTATCGAAATCGAACGCCCGCCGGCTGGCTGTTTTCGGCAACGCGAGGGCAGGAAAGCTAAAAGGGAGTCCGCCATGCTGGATGAAATCCTGGCCCAGGAATATCCGAAACAAGAGACGTTGAAGGACGGCACCAGGGTTACGATCCGCCCGCTCGAAGAGGACGACGTGGAAGCGCTGTACGCCTTCTTCCAGTCGATCCCGCGCAAGGACCGGATCTTCCTGAAGGACGATATCCGCGACAAGAGCATCATCCAGGGATGGTGCGGCAACATCGACTGGGACGTCGTCATCCCCATCGTGGCGATCGTGGACGGCGATATCGTCGCCGAGGTCTCGCTGCATCGCGAGCGCCGCGGCTGGAAAAGCCATATCGGCAAGCTCCGCCTCGTCGTACACCCCGATTTCCGGCGCCAGGGGCTGGCCGTCGATATGATCAACGAACTGATCGCCGTCGCCCTTCACACCGGGTCCATCGAGCAGCTCAACGCCGAGTGCATGGTGGACGTCCAGCGCGGCGCGATCCTCCTGCTGCAACTCGTGGGGTTCGTGCAGCGCGCCATCCTGCCCGGCCAGGTCCGCGACATCGAGGGAAGCGTGCACGACCTCGCCCTGCTTTCCTACACCCTGCGCGACCAGGAAGACTTCCCGGCCCTGGATTAGTTTCGATCCTACCCCTTCACCGCGCCGATCGTGATACTCCGCACGAAATAGGGTTGGAAGACGAGAAAGAAGGCTATCATGGGCAGGGCCGACACCGCGGCCCCGGCCATGAGCAGGCCGTAGTCGGTGTAGTACTGGTTCTGCAGGGCGTTGAGCCCGATCTGCAGGGTCATCATCGAACTCCGGTTGATCACGATCAACGGCCACAGGAACTCGTTCCACACGCCCATGAAGGTGAAGATGGCCAGCACGCCCATCCCGGGCTTCGCCAGCGGCAGGATCACCCGCTGAAACACCCCCCACTCCCCGCATCCGTCCATGCGCGCGGCCTCGATGAGTTCCGTGGGCAGCGTCTGCAGAAACTGTTTCATCAGGAATATGGAAAAGGGCATGATCAGCGCCGGGACGATCAGCGCCTGGTAGGTATTGATCCAGTCCAGTTTGACGATCACCGCGTAGAGCGGGATGATGGTCAGCTGGCTCGGGACGAACATGAGGCTGATCACCGTCCAGAAGATCGCCTGGCGTCCCGGAAAGACCTTCTTGGCCAGCGTGTAGCCGGCGAGGGTCCCGAGGAGCACGTTGGATGCCGTCACCGTGCCCGTAACGATGAGGGAATTGGCCATCCAGGTGCCGATTTCGGAACCATTGAACAGGCGGGCGAAGTTGATCCACGTTACGGGCGACGGCACCAGGCTCGGCGGGAAGGCGAGGACCACCGACGGAGTCTGGAACGCGGTAACGACGATCCAGTACAGCGGCATCAGCGTCAGCACGGCGAAAAGCGCGAGCAGGATCTTAAAAACGTAGGGTATCACAGCCTTGCAATAAATCCGTCCTGGTTCGGAGATGTGCGGGTCTGGTGATTCGATTCAATATTCCACGTCGCTGGCCAGCCACTTGTACTGCAGCACGGCGATACCGGCCAGGCTGAGGGAAAGCAGCGTCGCTTCGGCGGCGGCCTTCCCGAAATCGAAGTACTCGAAGGCGTCGGTATAGATCAGATAGACCAGCGTGGTCGTCGCGTAATCCGGGCCGCCTCCCGTCATCATGAGCACCTGGGTAAATACCTGGAAGGAGGCGATCGTGCTGGTAACGAGCAGGTAGAGCACCGTCGGGCGGAGCAGGGGCAGGGTGATCTTCCAGTACTGTCGCCACGGACCGGCCCCGTCCAGCCGCGCCGCCTCGTAGTAGCTGGCCGGAATGCCGCCCATGGCGGCGGTCAGCAGCACAATGGCGGCGCCGTGCCCGCCCATGATCGCCATGAACATCAGCGACGGCAGGGCCATCTGGGGATCGCTGGTCCACAGGTAGGGTCCCAGTCCCGTGTAGGACAATACGTAGTTGAGCAGGCCCCGGGCGGGGTTGAACAGCCAGAGCCAGACCAGGGAGAGGATCGCCCCGGCCGTCACCACCGGGAGATAGAAGGCCGATTTGAAGATGACCTGGGCCCAGGCGTATTTCAGACCGAAGATGACGTAGGCCAGGAACAGCGAGATCAGCAGGCTGGCGGGCACCACCCCGCAGGTGTACAGGACCGTGATGCCCAGCGCCTTCCAGAACAGGTCGTCCGACAGCGCGTACGCATAGTTTTCCAGGCCGGTCCAGACCGGTTGTCCCCCGGGAAAATAGTCGGCGAAACCGAGAAGGATCGTCGCGGCCATGGGCAGCATGTTGAAGACCGCGAATAGCAGGAGGGGCAGGAGGAGGAAAAGATAAGCCCAGCGTTCCTTCAGGATCGTTCGAGTGAGGCTCAAGACGATGGGGTCCTCCGGCGCTTACTCCGGCGCTTACTCCGCCGCTTGCTCCGGCGCTTACTCCACCCCGGCGCTTACTCCGCCCCGGCGCGCAGGCGGCGTTCGATGTCTCTGCGGATGAACCGGTTACCCCGCCTGGCCAGGTCGTCGAGCGCCTTCCTGGGCGTGGCCTGCCGGGACATGGCGGCCTGGAAGGCGCTCAGGGTCATGTTCACCAGTGGGATGCCGTATCCCTGAATGGCGTCTTTCGTGCCGTATCTCGCCACGCGCAGGACGTATTGCTGAAAGGGATCGTCGTCCCAGACTTCCAGGGCGGAATATCTCGTCGGCAGGGTGGACAGGGCGTAGGCGGCTTCCCGTTCGTGGCGGGTGTTGGTCAGGAACTTCGCCAGTTCAATGGAGAGTGCGCGTTTTTCTTCGTCCTCCTGCTTGAATACACACGGAGAGTCGGCCACGACGAAGGCGCCGGGATCGGTGCCGGGCAGGGACGGGTACATCATGGGATAGAGCTCGATGACCCCTTCCTCGATCACGCCCGTCTCCAGCGCGCGCTCATGGGCACGCCGGGTACTGTGATTGGCCTGCCGCATGGCGAGCCTTCCCGCGTTCCACAGATCGGTCACGTCGTTATTGCGCAGCCCGGCGGAACCCGCCGGTACTACGCCGTGCACGTGCTCCAGGTCCACCATGAACTGCAGGGCCCTTACCCCCATCTCGCTGTTGATCACCAGGCTGTCGCCGCTGTCGTTGAACTGCCGCGCGCCGTGCCCCCAGAAAAACGGCATCTGGTCCTGCTGCGGAGAATTCCGCTGGAAGGGCATGGCGAAGCCGTATACGTCGATCTCGCCGTCGCCGTCGCCGTCGCGGTCGAAGGTCGTCGCGCGGGCGGCGGCGAGGAACTGATCGTAGGTCCAGAGCCGGTCTCCCTCGCTCGGGAGCAGATGCACCGCGTCCCGTTCCCGGAAGATCTCCAGGTTCGCCACCATGTACCGATTGCCGCCGATGAAGGGCAGGAAGTAGTGTTTGCCTTCGTACTCGCTGAATCCGTAGAAGGATCCGAAATCCCTGATGTCTTCCTCGGAGAGATCGTCGTCGAAGGCTTCCAGGAGCCCGAACCGGGCGTACTTCAACGCGATGCCCGACGTGCTGATCAGGACGTCGGGCGGCCGTCCCGATGCCACGGCGATGTCGATCTTCTGAAACCCGCTGGTCCAGTCGAGGGTTTCGATGTGGATGCGGATCTTGCGGTCCGGATACCGTGCCTTGAAGTCGCGGGCGACCTTGTTGTACCAGTCCTTGACGGTATACTGCGCCCGCCGCGGGTCATCCAGCGGGACGCCGTCCAGTTCGTGGCCGGTGACGCCGACCCAGTAGTCCTGGGTCCAGAGCGTGAGCCTTATCTCGTCTTCGTCTAACGGAGCGTCCGCCGCACAGGCGCACAATGCCAGCAGGATCGATCCGATCACGAGTGATTTTCCCATGGCGCAACCCATTTCAGAACAGGCTCAACTGGCGGTCGAAGTCCGGGGTGGCCGTATCCAGTCCGAGCAGCCGTTTCATCCGGTTGCAGTCGGTGGGTGAATGGCCGGAATAGTAGTTGTTGAAAAACCCGTACAGTGTGTCGACCCGGGGGAGGATGTCGCGCTTCAGCCGTTCCGCCCACTTGATGAGATCCTGGCTGCGGTCCACGACGGATTCCCGGAAGTGACCGATGCGCGGGTCCTCCGTATTGCCCATCCACCGGATATAGGTGAAATCCGCGGTGATCTCGGGCACGATCGGCATGATTCTGGGATGGTCCTGCATGGTCCAGGCCACGCCGTGCGACCGAAGGAGATCGAATACCTCCGCCTTGATCCATGACCCGTGCCTGAACTCGAAGGCGAAGCGGAAGTCTCTGGCAGGCAACAGTTTCAGGAATGATCCCACCCGGCTGAACGTCTCTTCGTTGCACTGAAATCCAGGCGGAAGCTGAACGAGCAGGCAGCCGAGGCGCGCGCCCAGGAGGGCCATGCTGGCCAGGAACGGGGTCAACAGGTCCTCCGTATCCACCAGTCCCCGTTCATGGGTGATCTCGCCGGGGAGTTTGGCCGAGAAGCGGAACGTCCCTGGGGTGCGGTCGTGCCAGGACGTCACCACTTCCGGCCTGGGTATGAAGTGGAAGGTGCTGTCGATTTCGAGGGCGTCGAAGACCCGGGCGTAGTGCTGCAGGAGGACTTTCCGGTCGGCGTCGCGGGGGTAGAAGGATCCGGACCAGTCCCTGTAGGTCCATCCCATCGTGCCGATATGCAGGGAGCCGGGTTCGGGCGTCATTTCCGGGCCGCCGGGTCAGACCCCGACCCGGTCGGTATCGAAGGACTCCAGGTTCTGCGTGATGTCCCGGATGAACCGGGCCGCGTTGAGGCCGTCGATGAACCGGTGGTCGAAGGACAGGCTCAGGAACATCATGGACCGGATGGCCAGCGAATCGTCCGCCTGCACGACGACCTGCTTCTTGACACTACCGGTGGCGATGATGCCCGCCTCGGGCTGGTTGATGATCGGCGTGCCGAAAAGGGTGGCCCACATGCCCGGGTTCGTCAGGGTGAACGTGCTGCCCTGCAGGTCGTCCGGTGTCAGCTTGCGGTCATGGGCCCGCTTGGCCAGGTCGTGGGCCGCGGCGGCGATTTCCGCGAAGTCCATCTCGTCGGCGTGGCGGATCACCGGTACGACGACGCCCTTTTCCAATCCGACCGCCAGCCCCATGTTCACGTGCTTCCACTGCAGAATCCGGTCGCCGTCCATGGTGGCGTTCAGCATGGGGTTCGCCCGCAGGGCGTCGACGATGGCGGTGATGAAGAACGGGGTCAGCGTCAGCCGGATGCCGGTCTTCTGCTGGAACCGTTCCCTGGCCTCGTCCCTGTAGCGGACGACGTGGGTCATATCGACTTCCGACACGGAGGTGACGTGGGGGGACACCTGCTTGCTGAGGACCATGTGCTTGGCGATGGTCTTGCGCAGGGTGTCCAGGTTCACGACGCGGGCTTCTTCGGTGCCGGCCGGCCGGGATACCGATACGTATTCCGATTCGTCGTCCTGTTCCGCGGCCGGTTCGGGAATGCGCGACGCGCGCCGTTCCAGGTAGGCAAGCAGGTCGTCCCGGGTCAAACGACCGCCCTTGCCGGTTCCTTCCAGGGATTCGAGCGTGGACATGTCTATTCGTTCTTCCCGGGCGATGCGCAACACGAGGGGGGAGTAGAAGCGCTCGGAACGCCGACGCCTCAATGGCCCGCCGTCGCCGGCCTCCGCGGCCGGAGTCCGTTCATCGGCTTCGATCGTCTCTACTTCTCCACCGGAATTACCGGCCTGCTCAGTCGCCTCACCGTCACCTGGTCCGCCAGGGTCGCCCGGTCCGCCCGGTCCGTCGTCCCCGTCATCCCCCGTATCGATGACGCCGATGACTTCTCCGATGGCCACGGTCGTACCCTCGGCCACCCGGATCTCGCTCAGCACGCCGCCCGCGATGGCAGGGATGTCCGTGTCGATCTTGTCGGTGGTGATCTCCACCACGGACTCGTCGCGCTCGATCGGATCGCCGACTTTCTTCAGCCAGCGGATGACCGTTCCTTCTTCCACGCTCTCGCCGAGTCTGGGCATCACGATGTTCACGTAGCGTTTCCTCTCAATACCGGACGGTGTGTGTCTGCCGATCAGTAGGCCAGGAGATCCCTCAGGGCCGCGGTCACCTTCTCCGTGTTCGGCAGGAAGTACTGCTCCAGCGGCGGGCTGAAAGGGACGGGCGTATCGATGGCCGCCAGCCTGCGGACCGGCGCGTCGAGATGCTCGAAGGCTTCCTCGGCAACCACCGCGGCGATCTCGCCGCCGAAGCCGCCGGTCAGCGTGTCCTCATGGACGACCAGGAGCCGGTTCGTCTTCCTGACGGACTCGAGGATGGCCTGCTTGTCGTAGGGCAGCAGCGACCTCAGGTCGATCACTTCCGTCTCGACCCCTTCGCCGGCCAGCGTTTCCGCGGCGTCCAGGCTGTGAAAGACCATCTTGCCGTAGGTTACGATCGTCGCGTCGCCGCCCTCCCGGCGGACCGCCGCCTTGCCGATGGGCACGGTATAGTCCTCTTCGGGAATTTCTTCCCGGATCCGGGGAAATCGGTACAGGCCCTTGTGCTCGAAGTACAGTACCGGGTTGTTGTCGCGGATCGAAGACTTGAGCAGGCCTTTCGCGTCGTAGGTCGTGGCCGGCGTTACGACCTTGAGGCCGGGCACTTTGCAGAACCAGGCCTCGGGGTTCTGGGAATGGAAGGGACCGGCGTTGCCGATGGCCCCCGACGGGCACCGCACCACGAGGGGCACCGCGGCGCCCCAGCGGTAATGGGTCTTGGCCACGTTGTTGACCAGCTGGTTGAACCCGCAGGTGATGAAGTCGGCAAACTGCATTTCCGCCACGGGCCGCATGCCCATGAGCGCCGCGCCCATGGCCGCGCCGATGATCACGGATTCGGCGACGGGCGCGTCGATCACGCGGTCCTCACCGAAATCGTCGAGGAAACCCTTCGTGATCTTGAAGGCCCCGCCATAGACGCCGATATCCTCGCCGAGGCAGAAGACGCTTTCATCCCGTTCCATTTCTTCGCGGAGTCCGGACGAAATGGCTTCAAGGTAGGTTACGGGCGGCATGGGCAGGTTCCGGTTGGGGACATCAGTCCGCGTAGACGCCCTGGAGCGCTTCTTCGGGTTCGGGCAGGGGGCTCTGTTCCGCGTAATCGACCGCGTCGTCGACGATGCCCTTGACTTCTTCCTGGATCCCGTCGATCTCCTCGCGGGTGAAGTACTTCCGTTCCAGCAGGAGATTCTCGGCCTTCGTGACCGGATCGTTATTCCACCCGTCCTCCATGATGTCCTTGGGGACGTAGAAGGCGTCGTCGTGCTGGGCGTGGCCGAGCAGCCGCGTGCAGCGGGCTTCGATCAGGGTCGGACCGCCGCCTTCCCGGGCGAGATCCACGGCGTCCCGCGTCGACTTGTACACGGCGCGGACGTCCGTGCCGTCCACCAGTGCGCCCGCGACGCCGTAACCCCTTGCCCGGTCGACGATGTTTTCGCAGGCGTACTCGTACCGGGTCGGTGTGGAATAGGCGAACTTGTTGTTCTCCACGATCAGCACCATGGGCAGCCGGTGCACGGCCGCGAAGTTGAGTCCTTCGTGGAAATCGCCGATACTCGAGCCGCCTTCGCCGATGTAGGTCAGGGAGACCGCCCCGTGGCCGCGGACCTTGCTGGCGAGGGCCACGCCCGCGGCCACGGGAATGTTTGCGCCGAGGTGGCTGATCATGCCGACGATGTGGTGGTCCCAGTTTCCGCAATGCATGTTGCCGTCTTTGCCGGCGGTCGGTCCGTTGGCCCGGCCCAGGTACTGGCACATCATGTCCCGCGCGGTGTGGCCGCGGAGGAAATGGGCGCCGATCACC
The DNA here is from genome assembly GCA_965207085.1 of bacterium. Taxonomy (GTDB): domain Bacteria; phylum JAAXHH01; class JAAXHH01; order JAAXHH01; family JAAXHH01; genus JAAXHH01. The sequence continues at coordinate 3,512,293 of CBDBLQ010000002.1, forward strand.
CGGTGCATGGGGACCAGGATGTCCGCGTCGCCCAGGGCGTAGGCGCTTCCGGCGGCGATGGCCTCGTGGCCCGCGCCGGCGTAGGCCGCGCCCACGAGCCGGCCCTGCCGGAAGAGGCGGTAGACGCGCTCTTCGAATTCCCGCTGAAGGCGCATGGTATGGTAGAATGTTCGGTAGTCGTCCCGGCCGAGGCCGAGATCGTCGAGGTCGGACGCAGCAAGGTCGGGGTCGGACAGGGCGGGGGCGGTCTCAACGTTCATGGCGCCTCCAGGAAGCGGTGTGGCTTGTTCTGATCATAGTCTTTGCTGCAGTTCGGGCAGGCTCGTCTCCTCGAAAGCCATGCCGAAGACGTCGCCCAGGTTCCGGAGAAGGCTTTTCTCGACCTCCTCCATCGATACCGTCCGGCCGAGCAGCCGCTCCATCGAGGTGACCTCGCGGTCGGCGATGCCGCATGGGACGATGCCCTCGTACAGGGAGAGGTCGGGATACACGTTCACGGAAAACCCGTGCATGGCGATCCACCAACTGACCCGGATGCCCAAGGCCGCGACCTTCCGGTCATCCACCCAGACCCCGGTAATCCCCTCCAGCCGGCGTCCCTCGATGCCGAAATCTGCCAGGCACCCTATGATTGCGGCCTCGAGGTCGCGCAGGTACCGGTAGACGTCCTGGTACCATGCGGCGATATCGAAGATCGTGTACCCCACCAACTGGCCGGGCCCGTGGCAGGTGATGTCTCCGCCCCGGTCCGTTTCGTAGACCCGAATGCCGCGGTTCCGGAGCGTTTCTTCCCCGTAGAGCAGATGATCACTGGCTCTCAGCCGACGACCGATCGTGTACGTGGGAGGGTGTTCGAGCAACAGGAGCACGTTGTCGATAAGGCCGGAACGACGCGCCGCGAGCAGACTCCGCTGAAGAGACAGCGCCACGCCGTATTCCATCGTGCCGGTCCGCTTGGCCCGAACAACCCAGCAAGGCAGCACCTGCCCTCCTCATGCATGGCGACCTCGAATATTCCAGGCCCTGCACCCCGGACAACCTACGTTTTGGGAGGCCGTTCTGTCAAGGTTTTTCTCCCTCGACGATGGGTCCGTAGAACTCCACCCGCCGGTCTTCCAGGCGGTCGAGTTCGTAGGCATTGGCCACGTTCACGATGTGCTTCTCGCGGGCACCGGCGAGGTCCACGTCGGCATAGATGATCACTTCGCCGGACCGGTCACCTTCGGCCAGCGTGCGGCCTGTGTAATCGACGATCTTGCTATGGCCGATGAAACTGGTTCCCCTTTCCCGGCCGACCCGGTTCACGGCGATGTAGTTAACGCGATTCTCAAAGGCACGGGTGTTGATGACGTATTCCGTGTTGCACTCTGCGCCGACCGGCCAATTGGTCGGCAGAGCGATGAGGTCCGCGTCCCGCAGCATCATCACGCGGGCGCTTTCCGGAAATGTCACATCGTAGCAGATGTTTAGGCCAATTCGACCTACATCGGAATCGTAGACGCGGAAAGGACGGTCGCCAGGGGACAGAAAGCGGTCGATCCCAAGATAGGGCAGGTGGATCTTTCGGTAGTGACCGATCTGTCCGTTGGGGGCGATGAAGGCCGCCGCGTTGTATATATTCGAGCCATCGGCTTCCAGCAGCCCCACGATGACGTGGATGTCGAGTTCACGGCACTGCCTTTCGATGCGTTCCGTGAAAGGACCGGGTACGGGCTGGGCATACGCCCGGGCTTCATCCAGGCCGTAAAAGCAGTAGCCGGTCAGCGCGCACTCGGGAAACACGGCCAGGTCCGCCCCCTCGCGGGAGGCCGTCTGCATGGCGTCGAAAACCTTGGCGAGGTTGTGTTCGGTCTCGGCGAGTTTCAAGTCCATCTGCACGCCGGCGACCCGTATGGTGTCTGGCATTTCTCCCCCCGTTCTGACTGTAGCAATGTGTTTCGGGATTATACGCCTTCGCGGGCCGGAAGTTGCCGGAAGGGAACGGTTACCCTATCCCTGGCCCTTCCGGTAGGCCGGCATGGCGCTCAATCCGGTCGAGGAAGGATGGAAGAGCCGGGTCAGGTGGGCTTCGATGACGCCCCGGTTGAGATCGGGACGCTCCATGCAGGCCACGACCAGTTCGTGGTCCACCCGTTCGGTCATTTCAGCGATGGCCTTCATGCGGTCGATGGAATTGACGAGGGCCTGCCGGATGGGGATGCGCTCCGGGAAGATGTCGATGCCCATGTAGCCACGGTAGCCGTACATCTTCAGCGCGTACATGCCGGCGAAGATCTGCTCCGGCGATACGATGCCGACCTGCAGGTCCTGGTCGTAGTTGCCCAGGGGCTGGCTGTTCCAGTGGGTGTGGGCCAGCCGGCCCTGCCGAAGTATGCGGCTCAGGGCATAGGGGAAGTCTTCGAAGCCCATCAGGACGTGGCCGAGTTCCGGGTTCAGCCCCACGATGGCGTGGCCCTCGTCGATCAGCGCCCGGTTCTCGGGGGCCCGGAGCCGCTCGTCCACGTTCTGGGCCATCAGGATGCCGTCCGTAGTGTTCCGGTAGATGTTGTTCCCCCGGGGTTCGTAGGGTTTGGGTTCAATGGCCGTCCGGACCCCGGGCACGGCGTCCAGCGCTTCGGCCAGGCCCGACTCGAAGAGGTCCCACATGGCGTAGAAATCGGTCCCGAAATTGAGTTCGTAGCCGTCGCCGCCGGGCCAAACGACCATGAAGTCCGTGTCCAGTTCCCGGTTCATCCGCAGCGTTTCGATCACCCGGTCGATGGCGGCGCGCCTCGCCTCGGGCACCGGTGAAGAAAGGGATCCGAATTCGAACTGGGCGTCCCAGAAGAGGTTGGGGATCACCGTGATCAGCCGCACGCCCGTGTCCTTTTCCAGTTGCTGGTAGAGATGGGCGTTTTCCTCGTTGATCTCGTTGGGATAGTGGGCCTCGATGCCGCACAGGCCGAATTCCGCCATTTCGCCGGCGATTTCCAGGCGCTCCTCGATGGAATAGGGCTCCATGTAGGCTTCGTGAAACCGGATCTGGGACGGTGAGAAGAACCATACGCCGGCCGAGATCTTCAGTTCGAGCGAAAACTCCTTAAGGTGGCGCACGAGTTCATCGCCACTGCGCACCGTTGCCTGGTCCCGAAGGTCTGCGAACATAACCATCTCCTGTAGAATGCGTTAGCCCATGGCGAGTCGTTTTTTTTGATCTTCCAGCATCTCTTGTTGACGTCTGACACGTTCGGGCACCAATCGCTCCCGTGGCGCGGCCGGTTTGAAGTCCAGGCGTTCTCTGTCCAGTCCCGAGAGGACCGCCCGTTCCACCGGAGCGAAGTCCTCGGGATCGTCGCGATTGAAATCCATCGGTTCCTTGAGCGCGACCGGGGGATTGGTGATGAAGCGGGCACGGCCTGACGGGTTCCGGGACGCGGAGTGCAGAATGAACGGATGCAACAGCACGACGTCTCCCGCGTTGCCCGTGATTTCCGCGAAGTCCCTGCAGTCTGAAACCAAATGGCCGAAACTGCCGCTGGGCAGCAGGCCCTGTGGATTTGCGTAAAGATGCCGCGCGACGTGCTTCACCGAATCACAGGCGACAAACGTGCCGCCGCTTCCGGGTAGTATGTCGGACCATACGACGATTGTCAATAATCCCTGCTCTGGACTGTCCAGGAAGTGCCTAAAGAAATCACCGTCCTTGTGCCAGCCCTCGCGCTGGGTCTCCGGTGGTTCCCAAATCTCGTCCGCGCCGTATGAGAAGTTGATAATGAAACCATCTCCCCAGGACGGCTGGGTGTTTGCCAGCCGGTCTTCACCGCCCAGCAGGTCGCAGATGGCGTCCCATGCCCTCGGCGCGGCTTCGCGGATCGGAACCTGGTTCATCGATGGAAGATGCACGCGCGGTTCCTCCCAGGTCGCGGCATCATCAGGATCGTAGCCGAGACGACTGAAGGCGAACGCGCGCCAGTCGGCGGCCAGTTCCCGCGAGAAACAGTTCCGCAGGACGACATGCCCTCGCCGTATGAAATGGTCCACGTCCGAGCCGGTCAGCGCCTTGTAGCTTTTCGACATGGTCCTAGAGGAGTTTTTCCAGCATCTTCGTGCCCTTTTGACCGGGCAGCCTCGAATCGGCTATGGGGATTGAGATCCGGCTGTGTGAGATCAAAATCGTGGTGTTCTATCAAGATTATAGGAATGAAAAAAGCGCCTGTCAACAGGGAGATCAGGCTTCAAAAGAGCGCTTGACATTCGAAGTTAAATCTCCGTATTTTTCACTTTTATCCTGCAGAATTCAGTGACCTTCCATGCCACGAAAAGGAAACGTCCTTGCGCGTTGTCGTAACCGGTGGTGCGGGTTTTCTGGGATCCCATCTGTGCGACCGTCTGCTGGCGGACGGTCACCGTGTCGTCGCCGTGGACAACCTGATCACGGGCCGGACCGTGAACATCTCCCATAACCTGGAAAATGAAGGATTCACCTATCTCCAGCGGGACGTTTCCAAATACCTGGACATCGATGGCGAAGTGGACTTCGTCATGCACTTCGCCAGTCCGGCGAGTCCGATCGACTTCGAGCGCGTACCTATCCAGATACTGAAGGTCGGCGCCCTGGGCACCCACAACGCCCTCGGCCTGGCCAAATCCAAGGGCGCGGGCTTCTTCCTCGCGTCCACCTCGGAGGTCTACGGCGACCCGCAGGTCAACCCCCAGCCGGAGAGTTACCGGGGCAACGTCAATCCCATCGGCGTCAGGGGGGTCTACGACGAGGCCAAGCGCTTCGCGGAGGCCCTGACCATGGCCTACCACCGGAAACACGGAATCGACACGCGGATCGTCCGGATCTTCAACACCTACGGTCCCCGGATGAGACCCGCGGACGGCCGCGTCGCGCCGTCCTTCATCACCAAGGCGCTCAAGAGCGAACCGCTGACGGTCTTCGGGGAAGGACAACAGACCCGCAGTTTCTGCTACTACGAAGACCTCATGGAAGGCATCGTGCGGCTCATGCGATCCGGCGAGCACGATCCGGTGAACATCGGGAACGAGAACGAGATCACCATCCTCGAGCTCGCCCGCACCATCATCCGCCTTTGCGGCTCCGGCAGCGAGATCGTCTTCCGGCCCCTTCCCCAGGACGATCCCCAGCTGCGGCGCCCCGACACGACAAGGGCGCGGGAGATCCTGGGCTGGGAAGCCGCGGTCTCCCTCGAGGAGGGCATGGAGAAGACCATCGCGTATTTCAGATCTCTGGACGGGAACGCCTGATCAGGCGCCCGTCGGAAAGGACCCCGGCCGATGACGACGAGCGGCACCGCGCAGCACGCAACCGAAGAAGGACCTCGGCAGGTACGCATAGAGGCATTCCAGGAAGGGCGGGAGAAGATCCTGGCGGAAGTGCGCAAGGTGATTACCGGCCAGGAGGAGGTTCTGGAACAGGTGCTGATCGCCCTGTTCGCGGGAGGGCACTGCCTCGTGACCGGCGTGCCCGGCCTGGCGAAGACCCTGCTCATCAAGACCTTCGCCGAGGTGCTGGACCTGGAGTTCCGGCGCATCCAGTTCACCCCGGACCTCATGCCGGCCGACATTACCGGGACGGAGATCCTGGAAGAGGACAAGGCCACGGGACAGCGCTCGCTGACCTTCATCAAGGGCCCGATCTTCGGCAATATCGTACTGGCGGACGAGATCAACCGTACGCCGCCCAAAACCCAGGCCGCCCTGCTCGAAGCCATGCAGGAGCACCGCGTGACCACCGGCCGCACGACGTTTCAGCTGGACGAACCCTTCTTCGTCCTCGCCACCCAGAACCCCATCGAGCTGGAGGGCACCTATCCCCTGCCCGAGGCGCAGCTCGACCGGTTCATGTTCAACATCCACATCGAGTATCTCGAGGAAGACGACGAAGTGGCCGTGGCCCGTGCGACCACCTCCGCCGAGACGGTCTCGGTCGACACCGTCCTGTCCGGCGAGGTGGTACGGGACTATCAGCGCCTGGTCCGGGAAGTCCTGGTCTCCGAACAGGTTGCCCGGTACGCCGTTCGCCTGGCATCCGCGAGCAGGCCATCCGGCGAGGAAGCGCCCGAATTCGTGAAGAACTGGGTATCCTGGGGGGCTGGCCTGCGCGCCTCCCAGTACCTGATCCTGGGCGCCAAGGCGCGGGCCCTGCTCGACGGCCGGGGACACGTTTCCTGCGACGACATACGCGCCCTCGCCCACCCGGTCCTGCGGCACCGGATCCTGACCAATTTCTACGCCGAGGCGGAAAAGATCACCTCCGAGGGCATCGTCGACCGCCTGCTCGAGACCGTACCGGCGCCGCAGTCCGGCATGTAACGGACGCCGCAGTCCGGCATGGAACGGACGCCGCAGTCCGGCATGGAACCCGGCATGTAGCCCTTCATTTCAGTCAACGGCACCGACATGACCGAAGTACCCCGCTTCCTGGACCCGAGGACCCTCTCCAGTCTCGCCTCCATGGAAATGCGCGCCCGCATCGTGGTCGAAGGGTTCGTATCCGGCCTCCACAAGAGCCCGTACCGGGGCTTCGGCGTGGAGTTCGTGGAATACCGGCAGTATACGCCGGGCGACGACATCCGGCACGTGGACTGGAAAGCCGTTGCGCGGTCGGACCGGTACTACGTCAAGGAATACGAGGACGAGACGAACCTGCAGTGCGTGTTGCTTCTCGACCGCAGCGCGTCCATGGGTTACGGCGGGCAGCGGTCCGGGCGGACCGGCCGGGCGGGACGGACAGGACGGTTCAGTCGGGCTGGCAGGTCCGGCAGGGCCGGTCAGACGCGACAGGACGGGCAGGACGGACAGACCACGACGACGCCTGCACTGGACAAGCTGGAATACGGTTCCTATCTGGCGGCTTCCCTGGCATATCTTATACTGCGGCAGGGGGACGGGGTGGGACTCGTCACCTTCGACCGGGCCGTACACGACTATCTGCCGCCCAGTTCGAAGAACACCCAGTGGCACGCCATCCACTCCAACCTGGATGGACTGCGTGCGGACGAAGGGACCGATATGGGGAAACCCCTTCACGAACTCGCCGAATCGATGCCGAGGCGGGGACTGGTCATTCTCATTTCCGATCTGATCGACGACGTCGAGCAGATGATGAACGCCCTGATGCACTTTCGCTTCAAGGGACATGAAGTGCTGGTCTTTCACATCGTCGACCGGGAAGAACTCACCTTCCCTTTCAGCGAGACCGCACGATTTGACGACCCGGAGACCGGCGAACGGATCACGGTGGCGCCGTCGGCCATCCGGGAGGACTACCTGGCGGCGGTGGAGGAATTCATGGAATCGATCCGGACCGGATGCGCGAAGATCCAGGTCGACTATGAGCGCATGGAGACCGACCGGCCGCTGGATTTCGCGCTTTTTTCCTATCTGAGCAGACGTATGGTGAAAAGATAAAGCTTCGCCCGCGCATCGCTCCCGAAGGTACGCGTCATGGACCTGGCCTTCCTGAACCTCACGTTCCTCTTCGGCGCGTTGGGCGCCGCGATTCCGCTGGTCCTGCACCTGGTACGAAGACAACGTGCCGGGATCCACGTGTTCAGCATGGTCCGTTTCCTCATCTCGTCTCAACGGGCCATCGTCCGGCAGCAGCGATTCCGGCGCCTGCTGCTGCTGCTGCTGCGCATGGCAGCCTGCGCGCTGCTGGCCGTGATTTTCGCGCGACCCTTCCTCCGGGACCAGGAGGAAACCGTCTTCGCGGGCACCCAGCCTGCAGCGGTAGCCATTCTGGTCGATACCTCCTACAGCATGGGATACGGGAACCGCATCGCCCTGGCGAAGAGACGGGCGGCCGAGATCCTGAACGACCTGCAGACCGGTGACCAGGTGGCACTGCTGGTCTTCGCCGTCCAGGCAAGGGTCGTACGGGAACTCGGGTCGAACCAATCCGAACTGCCCGTCCTGCTGGACACTCAGGTCAACGCGACTTTCCAGGCAACGGACTACGTGGAGGCGTTGCGCGCCGCCGACGACCAGCTGAGCGGGTCGGACTTCGACCTCCGGACGGTCTACCTCGTTTCCGATTTCCAGCAGTCCGGCTGGAATCCAAGGTCCGGCGCATGGAGGCTCAGTCCGGGCGTCCAGCTCCGGTTGATCGACGTCGGGGACGCGCAGGACGAGAATTCGGCCGTCACGGGCGTGGAGATACCGGCCGTTGCCAACATGGAATCGCCGGGAGTCACAGGCGTGGATTCGCCGGCCGTGCCCGCCGCGGAGGATCGCACGCCGGCCGGGCAGGCACGCACGCCGACCGGGGATGTCCGTACCCTGGACGTGGCCGTCCGGATACGAAACTACGGACAGGCGCCCTATCGGGACGAGGTCACGCTACGGGTCAACGGCATCGAGACCGGGAAGCGGCGGGTCGACATTCCCCCGCGTTCCGGCCGGGTGGAGATCTTCCGGCAGATTTTCGATTCGGCCACGAATACGGGCGAGGTGTTAATGGGGGAAGATGGGCTCCCGGTGGACAACCGGTTCTACTTCACTGTGAACGCGCCTACGCCCGTGCGGGTCCTCTGCCTGGAGGAAAGATCGCGGCCGGACCGCCCCTCGGAGGCCGCGTACTACCTGTCCCAGGCACTGTCACTGCGCCGGGACCCGCCGGTCGTCGTGGACGTGCGGTCCCCGGACACGCTGGCCGCGATCGATCCGTCGGAATACGACGTGGTCATCTCGGCCAATCTGTCCATCCTGCCGAGGGCCGCGAAGGACAGGCTGACCGGGTACTTGCGATCGGGCGGCAGTCTGATAATCGCCTTGAATCCCGCCGTATCTTCGGGTATATTCAATTCATCCTTCGGCGAACTGCTGCCTGGACGCATCGCATCGCTTTCGTCACCGGATAGTCCGCGAGACCGGTACCGGTTGCTGACGGACGTGAATTACCAGCACCCCGTCTTCCAGCCCTTTTCCGGTCCCCGTCACGGTGATTTCGGTACGGTAAGGTTTTACCGCACGGCACGGTTCGATCCCGACTCCTCGGCGTCGGTCCCGGCTCGATTCGATGACGGCGCCGCCGCTGTCGCGGAGAAGCCCCTGGGAAACGGCCGCACGTTCCTGGTCCTGTCCACCTTCGACCTTGCGTGGACCGATTTTCCCATACGGGAGGTATTCGTTCCGTTTCTGTACGAGAGTATAGACTACCTGGCCTCCCGGGGAACGTTGCACGAGCGCGGCGCCGGGTTGTACCGCCTGGCGGGGGAGGCCGTCAGACTGCCGGACGACGCGCAACACGTGGAACTTCCATCCGGCGAGCAGGTCCCGGTGGAAACGTCCCGGTCGGGCAGGAAGCTGTTCACGCAGACGCGGCAACCGGGGTTGTACCAGGTGCAGTCTGCGGGAGGGCGGCAGACCTTCGCGGTCAACCTCGACACCCGTGAATCCGACTTCATCAGGATGGATCCTCAAGCCTTCGCCGCGGCGCTGATCAATCCCGTGGCCGTGAGTCCGGAAGCACGGGAAACCGAGTCACAGGACCGGCTTGTCCGGGACGCCGAGGTTGAACGCCGCCAGGGAATCTGGTGGATCCTGGGATTCACGCTCATCGCCCTGGTCCTCGGAGAAACCCTGCTGGCGAATCGAACGCACAGGTGATCCATGTCGACGGAACGATCCATCCTTCAAGATGCCCTGCGTAGCGTACTCCGCCGCTGGCGTGCCATGCTGGTCATCCGCGGCGTTTCGGTCATCGCGATCACCGGGGTCATGCTCTTCCTCATCGGCGTGACGGTCGTTCATTTCTTCGACCCCGGTGGACTGGCCACGATCCTCTTCCTGTCCGCCGCCGCGGGTATCCTCGGCTGGCTCGCTTACAGGTTTCTGCTCGCGCCGCTCCGTCAAACGCCCACGGACCTGCAGATCGCCCGTTACATCGAAGAACGTCATCCCTCGCTGAACGACGCCCTGGTCAGCGCCGTGGAATATGGTGATGCACAACTCCGGCGACCGCAGAAGGACCTGATGGACCAGGTGCTGGAGTACGTCGCCGGATACGCCGAACAGATCGAATACAAGAAGATCGTGGACCGCAGGCGCCACGCCCGCCTCCAGTCTGCCGCGGCCGGCGCCGTCCTGGTTCTCGCCGTCATGATCTTGATTGAACCCGGCTATTTCGGCCGGTCCGCCCTCCGGCTGGTGTCGTGGACCCAAATGGAAACGGCCTTACCCGGCGGCATTTGGGTGGAACCCGGCGACGTGCGGGTGAAACGCGGCGACAGCCTGACCGTCACCGCCATCCTGGGCAGCGGTCTTGCCCCGGACCCGAGCCTGTTCGTCCGGTTCGGACAGGACGAAGACTGGTCGATGCTGGACCTGTATGCGACGGACAGCGAGCGGACCTTCGCCGGAGACATCGACGGGATCGGCGAGAACGCCCGGTACTACATCGCCGTGACCGGAACCCGGTCGAGTGAATTCCAGATTACCGCCATCGATCCGCCCTATGTCGAACGGATCGACGCCAGGTACGAATTTCCGGATTACATGGAACTCGTCTCGAAGACCGAGGAAGACCGCGGAGACATCACGGCGCCGGCGGGCACGCGGGTCGCCCTGCGCATTACGGCGAGCAAACCGGTGGTATCCGGCGCGATGCGCTTCAGCGACGGCCGGTCCCTTGAACTGGAAGTGGCCGGGGAGGACCTCGAGGGTGCCTTCGTCGTGCGCGAGGACCTTTCCTACTCGATACACGTGGTGGATTCGGATGGCATCGCGAACGACGACCCGGTGGAGTATTACATCCGGGCGCTGCGGGACCGCGCACCCCGGGTTGCCATCCTCGAACCGGAACGAGACACGCGGGTTTCCCCCGTCGATGAAGTCATGATACGCGCCGAGGCCGAGGATGATTTCGGCCTGGCGTCCTTTTCCCTCAACTACGCGGTGAACGGCGGCGACGAAGTCGTCGTGGACCTGGGCGCATTGCAGCGCGAATCGAGCGGCACGGTCTGGGAGGAAGAACACGTGGTTTACCTCGAGAACCTCGGGGTCCAGCCGGGCGATTTCGTCGCCTACTACGCGGAGGCGGGCGACCGCAGGACCGAAGCCGGCACATCCGCGACGGATATCTACTTTATCGAAATCAAGCCATTCGATGCAACCTACCGCCAGGCTGAAGGTGGAGGCGGAGGCGGCGGGGGAGGAGCGGGGGACGACGTGATGCAGACGAGACAGCTCTCCCGCAAGCAGAAGGAGATCGTCTCGGCGACGTGGCGGGTCAAACGGATGCTCGCGGCGGAACCCGGTATCCGGGTGGATGAGGACCTCGAGGCCATCGCTGCGGTACAGGACGAACTGCGGGGGCAGGTGGAAGAAGCGCTCATGTTCATGCGATTCATGGTCGGCATCTCGCAGGAAGCGATGAAGATGGTCGAATCGCTGGAACTGGCGCAGACGCCGATGACGTCAGCTTCCGAAGCGCTTCGCTCCGGCGCGGTCGACGAGGCCCTGGCCCACGAACGCGAGGCGCTCATGTACCTCACGAGGCTCGATGCGCAGATGCGGGAGTTCACGGTGAGCCAGCAACGCAGTATGTCGGGCCGGGCACGGCTCGACCTGTCGGACACCTCCGAACTCGAGCTGAATGACGAGCGGAACAGGTACGAGGTCCCGGATCAGCCTGCCCTGGAACGGGAGCGGGAACAGAGCATCGACGAGCACCAGCAACGGGTTCAGGACCTGGCCCGGCGCCAACAGCGCGTGAATGAGCGGATTCAAAAGCTGGCGGACGACCAAGAACGCCCGGAAGCCGAGCGCCGTAGGGAACTGGACCGGCTGACCAGGACCCAGCGGGATCTCAGGGCGGAGACGGAGGAGATCGCGCGGTCGCTTTCCGGGACCAGGAATCCCTCGGACGCCGGCGGCACGCAATCGGGGGCGCAACGTCCCATGCTGGACCAGGCGGACCGCGACCTGCGCGAGAGTTCCGAGTCGATGGGCGAATCGATCGAACAACTGCGCAGGGACCGCCTCCAGACGGCGGCGGAGGGCGGCGCCCAGGCCGCGCGGCATCTGGCCGACGCATCCAGCCAATTGCAGCGGGCCCAGGGGGCGTCGCTGGAGCGGCTGGCGCGGGAAGCCGTAAAGCAAGCGGACCAGCTGGCCGTCCGGCAGGAACAGCTCGAACGGAACGTCAACGCGCTGAAGGACGAGAAAGAGAGTGGATTCGAGGGCATTCTCAATCGCCTGGACGCGATTGATTCAAGGCGCGGCGGGTTGGGCGAGTCATCGAAGGAGCGGCGCCTGGACCGGTTCCTGCGCGATCGGATGAGAGATCTGGAGGGGGCGAAGGAGGAGATCCGTTCGGACCTCGAACGCCTCGAGGATGACCTGGAATTCCTCGCCAGGAGTTCGTCCCGGGTGCAGCCCGAGACGGCGACGGCGGCGGACCGTGCCGTCGAGATGATCAATGGGGAACGGTTAAGCGAAGAGATCGAGCGGTCCAAGCGGCTATTGAACCGGAATTCCCTGGACCAGTCCGCCCGGACGGAGACGGAGATCTCCGCGGCGCTGGACCGCCTCGCGGAAATGGTCCGCACCGCGAGGGACAAGTTGATTACCCGGGATATGAACCATCTCGCCCGGACGCAGGATAGCGCGCGGGAGGCCATGTCCGACTGGCAGGAACTGCAGCGCCGGCTCTACCGGTTGAACCGCGGCATTCCCAATTCAGAGACCCTGGATCAGATCTCCAGGGATTACCAGCGTCAGCTGCAACACCTTCGGGACCTCTCGGGACAGGTCCCGCAGATGTCCGAGGCGTCGCGGCAGTTGCAGGACGATCTGGATCGGGCCCTCGCCCTGGGTGACGAACCGTGGAAAATCGACCGAGGAGCATGGAACGAGCTCCACCTGAACATGGCCCGCAGTCTCGTTGACTACTACGATGGCCTGCGGGCGGAAGTCCGGGACATGCGCCGGATGGAACGGCTCTACCTCGCCCGGGAAGAGGATGTGCCGCCGGGGTACCGGGACCTGGTGAACGACTACTTCGAGAACCTCTCCAGGAACGGGAACCGCAACTGAAGATCCGGCCGTTGGTCCCTGTTCCCGGTGACCTTCGTCCCTGTCGCGATAACATGCCCACCGCGTTGATCACCCACCCAGACTTCCTCCTGCACGATACCGGTCCCTTCCATCCGGAACGGCCCGGCCGCGTGACCTCCGTGCTCGCTCACCTCGGCCTGTCCGGCGACGTACCCGCCATCGCACAGCAGGCCGGCGCACAGCAGGCCGGCCTGCTGTGCCTCGCGCCCGCGCCGGCCGACGAGGTGTGGATCAAGGCCGTCCACGACGCGGCCTATGTCGACGCCGTAATCGACTGGTGCGGGAAGGGATACCGGAACCTGCCCACCGGAGACACCACCGTTTCCTCCGCATCCGAGACCGTGGCCCGGATGGCCGCCGGCGCGGCCATGCGAGCGATCGACGCGGTATTGACCGGCGAAGCGGACCGCGTATTCTGCGTCGCCCGGCCTCCCGGGCACCATGCCGAATCCAACCGGGGAATGGGCTTCTGCATCTACAACAACGCCGCCGTCGCGGCCCGTTACGCCCAATCGCGGTACGGGGTGGAACGGGTGGCCGTGCTGGACTGGGACGTCCATCACGGCAACGGAACCCAGGAGGTTTTCGAAGAAGACCCGTCCGTGTACTATTTCAGCGTTCACCAGTCTCCCCTCTATCCCTTCACCGGCGCTGCACAGGAAAAGGGAACGGGAGAAGGGACGGGTTACACGATGAACGTCCCGGTCTCCGCAGGATCCGGCGACGAGGTTTTCGTCGATGCATTGCGCGGCGTAATCTTGCCGGCCATGAAGTCATACCAGCCGGACCTTCTCATCCTTTCGGCGGGATTCGACGCCCACACGGACGACCCCCTCTCCGGTACCCTGGTCACCGACGCGGGTTTCCGGGCCATGTCCCGCCTGGTGCTGGACTTCGCGGAGGACGCGTGCGGGGGCCGACTGGTTTCCGTCCTGGAGGGCGGTTATGACCTCGAAGCCCTCGGCCGGTGCGTCGCGGACCACATAGGCATGATGAACGCCTGAATGCCGGTGGACCGGCATGGGGCATAGCGGGGGCGTTTCCCCCTGACAGCGGGAGTCGAACAGTGCGATACAGAAGCCTGGGGCGGACCCGTTTGCGCGTTTCTGAAGTCTCCCTCGGCACGGTCGAACTGGGCATGGAATACGGCCTGAAGGCGGGTGGCGAACCCGGCGTGCCCGCGGAGTCCGACGCCCGGATCCTGCTCAACCGGGCGATCGATTCAGGCGTGAACTTCATCGACACCGCGGCGCTGTACGGAAACAGCGAGGAGATCATCGGCCGGGCGCTCAAGGGCCGGCGGTCCGAGTACGTGCTCGCCACCAAGTGCGTGCACCGGCTGGAAGAAGGAGTGGATTACGCCGAATCGAGACGGGGCATCGCCGCGTCCATCGACCGGAGCCTGTCCCGGCTCCAGACCGATCACATCGATCTGCTGCAGGTACACGGCCGGGACCTTCTCGAGCTGGAACTTCGAATGATCCGGGACGGCGAGGTGATGGAAGAGCTCGACCGGGCCCGGGAGGCGGGCAAGGTCCGGTTTGCGGGTTATTCGTCCTACAGCGAGGAGGCGGCGCGTGCGGCCATCGACGATGGGCGTTGGGACACCCTGCAGATCCCCTGCAACATCCTGGACCGCCGTTACCTGGAAAGCGTCATACCCGGGGCGCGCCGGCGCGGTGTGGGCGTCATCGTGCGGTCCGCGCTGCTGAAAGGCGCCCTGACGGAGAAGAGCAGGTTCATGCCCGAAAGGCTGAAGCCCCTCGTCACACACATCGACCGGCTGGTCGAAATCCAGTCCGAGACCCCTTACAGCCTGCCTGAACTGGCCCTGCGCTTCGTCCTGTCGATCCCGGACATCTCCACCGTAATCGTCGGCGCCGACAGGATCGCGTACCTGGATGAAGCCGTTTCCGCGTCGGACGGACGAGGCCTGAGCGAGGGAATACTACTGGCGTTGGAAGATATGGCGCTGGACGATCCCTACCTGCTGAATCCAGGGAACTGGGGCATTCCCTGATTGCCGCCGCGCAAGTGGTGTGACCAGGTTGTCCAGGTTGTCCAGGTTGTCCGCGAAGTCCGCGGATCAATCCATTCTGCGGTACACCCCGACCACCTTGCCCACGATGGACACCTCATCGGCGATGATGGGTTCCATGGTCGGATGGGCGGGCACGAGTTCGAAGCGGTCGTTGCGCCGGTAGAACCGCTTGACCGTGGCCTCGTCGTCCAGCAACGCGACGACCGTTTCACCCGTCTCGGCCACGGGCTGCTCGCGGACCAGGACATAGTCTCCGTCCATGATGCCATCCTCGATCATGCTGTCCCCGTGTACCTCGAGAGCGAAGACATTCCCGTCCTGCTTCACCATGCCTGTCGGAAATGTCATGTATTCTTCGACGTTCTCTTCGGCGAGAATCGGCAGCCCGGCGGCTACACGGCCGAGGACAGGGACCCGGACGACACCGCCGGCGCCCGGCGCGGAGGTATCTCTGGACCCCACGATTTCTATCGCGCGGGGCTTCATGGGATCGCGGCGGATATAGCCCTTTTTCTCGATCGCCCGAAGGTGGTCGTAAGCTGCGCGGGTACTGATTCCAAACTGTTGCGCGATCTCCCTGACACTGGGTGGATACCCTATCCGACCGACCTTTTTGCGTATAAAATCGTATACGTTCTGTTGCTTGGCCGTTAGCGCTTTCATGAGGTTGAACTCCCTGGTGCTTCGTGCGCGAGGTATTGTGATTCTTGAGGTACGTTTGTCGGCTGTCGGCAAAATATACACAACATACGGTTAGTCGTCAATAAAAAAAACAGCTCCTGTCAATGGCCTGTGGTGATACCTCGAACGACTGCATACCCGGGATGGTGCAAAAATTCATGTGCGCAGGCCGCCGGCCGGCGTATATATTGATTCGACCGATCACGGCCGCATGAACCGGAGACCGCCATGCCTGTAAATGAAATGATCCAGACCATGCTGGAGGAACTGCGCCAGATCGCCGATACCGAGGTGCACATGGGCAAGCCGATGCAGATCGGCGATGCCTGGGTGGTTCCGGTATCCAGGCTGTCCCTGGGTTTCGGCGCCGGAGGATTCGGCGGCGAGGACAACCAGAAGAAGGGCGCCGGCGGCGGCGTATCGGTCGAGCCGGTCGCCTTTCTGGTCATCCAGCAGGACCGTGCGCAACTGCTGCACATGAACTCGCCCAGCAGCCCCATGGGCAAGTTGCTGGACATCATGCCGGACGTCATCGAGGAATTGAAAAGGTATACCCGCAAAGGTAAAGACAGCGATCAGTAGACCAGGGGCGCCACGGTCTTGGAAATCAGCGCCACGGCCACCGTGGCCATGCCCACCAGCCCCGTGCCGCAGGCGTAGCCGGCCGCCAGGACCGGCGTGTACCGCATCCATCTCCGCCTGCCGAATTTCCGCTCCATGTAGTACCTGCCCAGCAACGCGCCCAGGAATTGCGGGATGAAGGCGTGAGGCACCGTTCCCACGCTGGCGATCACGCCGAATATCAGCATGACGGGTAGATTGAAGGCCGCCAGTACGGCGTAGGCCAGCACGCCGAAAACGGCGCCGCCCGCCATGTAGGGAATCTTCAACGCCTTGATCAGGTAGCTCGACTCGAACCCCGATCCTGCCGTGCTGGAGTACCACAGCGCCTGAATCGTGGCCTGCTGCTGCCAGAATTTCTGCGCGTAGGGATAGGCCTGCGACGGTATCGGTGCGAGTCCCCAAACGAAGTGCCAGAAAAGCAGGCTGCAGACGAGCAGGACCGGGATCATGACCAGTTCCGCCTTCAGCACGCTCGTGAACCGGGTGCCGGTCAGTTCGACCTCGCGAAAGGCCTGGGCCTGGCCGCCGTAGTTGAAAATGGGGATCGGCGCGAACCAGATGTCCACTCCCTTGTAGCCGCTGAGAATGAACGTGGCCTCCTTGATGAGGGGGAACTGCAGATCGGCGCCCGTGATGGCGCGCAGGCGGGCGCTCGCGTAGGAGCTGAGCGGCGTATAGAAGAATCCGTAGAACACGAAGAACAGGATGGGGAACCCGGGCACCAGGCGCCAGCTCAGGACAACGTAGCCGACCGTCAAGAGCAGGAAGGCGCCGAAAATCACGGACATGGGAAAATCTCCCCGGCCGGGCGGCGTGGAAGGCCTGGACGACGCGGTACCGTCGTTCGATCCTTCGCGCCTCGTTCCTGCCGACCGTTTCCTGAGTCCGGACAGGATGCTCCATCCACCGATCACGGCGACCGCGAACCCCGTGCCGATGCGTACGCTCATCCAGAAATCGATATCGTTGACGAGCGTGGTCTGGATGGCGTCCATGCCCGGCGACCAGGTGCGCAGGATACCGAAATCGTAGAGCAGCGGGTTTAAGACCACGGTAAGCAGCGCGCCGACGGCGGAACCGACCACGATCCAGAAAGGCAGCACGAACCCCGTAAGCACCGGCCCCAGTCCCAGTTCAACCGCCATGGCCGCGGCGGGCAGGATGTTCTCCGTGTTGCGCGTCAGGTCGGCGAAGGGAATGGGAATCAGCGTGATCGGCTCGGCCAGCAGCGCACCCGTTACGGCCGGTATGCCGATATAGAACGCGCCGAAAACGAGCCCGAGCATGGCCCCGATACTGAAGGCGCGCCAGCGCCACGATTCCTGTCCCGCGGAACTCTCCGCCAGGGCCGTGGCGCCCTCCGCCTGGATCGGGGCCAGGGGGAAGGGCAGCCGCTCCACGTCGGCCGTTACGCGGAAGAGTCCGTAACCCAGCGTGAAGGCGCTCGCCCGGTTGAAGATGTGGAGCACGGCGATGAGCAGGATCGGCACCAGCCATTCCCCGTGCAGCAACGTGCGCAGCACGATGGCGTCGGAATCCGAGCCGGGAGAGATCCAGGAGGGGATCTGGTCGTCGATGCCGAAGGCCCGGGCCCCGGGGGACTGGACGAAGTACTGGTACCAGATGAGCTGTGCGAAGGGGCCGCCGGACAGCGCCAGTCCCACGCCGGCGGTGAGGCTGGCCGCCACGTAGTACAGCATGTAGATTTCCTGCCGGCTGAGCGTGGTGAAGGACCGGCGCGCGACTTCGATGAACAGGATGATCGTGGTCCATTCCGCCGCGGGCCCGAGGCTCTGCCCGGCGATCAGGTTCAGATAGATCGAACCCGGGATCATGAACAGCCCCAGAAAGACGATCCCGATGACCGTCTTTACGTTGAACCCCTCCTCGTAGACCTGCGGATGGTCGGAAAAGGCGGAGGCTGACAGGTCGTCCTTGACGAGGGTCATGCCCTGGCGCTTTCGTTGGCGTTATGGATCCGCGGAGGGTTCGGCGTCGGACAGTTTGAGCCAGACGTCCGTGACGCTGAAATACCTGCCCGAGACGTGGCGGATGTCTTCCGAATTGCGGACCAGCCTCAGGCCGTCGAAAGTAAAACGGTCTTCGTACCGCTGGTTGTCATCGGTCACGAAGTAGAACACGTTGTCCAGCACGCTCCAGCGCCCGTTCTGGATATTGACCGTCGTGGAATCCGATACGATGGTCGTATCGACCTGGCCGTACCGGCCGTCGGTGCTGAGGCGGAGGCGTCCGCGTACCTGCGGGGGGGCCAGCACGATCCGTTCGTCTGTATTGCCGGAATCCGTCTGTATGGTGGTGTTGACCGTTCGGCTTTCGAGATCGTAGACGCCGACGAGGGGCCGGGCGACGTTGCCGGGACCGATGACATCCTCACCACATCCCGCAATCAACGCGCTGAAGAGCACACCGTAACTCAGTATTTGCTTGATCAAGGTTTCTCCGGCGGGTTGACCGCGGAATGTCACTACGGGATGTCACCGCGGAATGGCGCCGCGGAACGGCACACGGGATGGCCCAGCGTATGGTATATCCCGGCGGCGATGTGGACCGATTTCGTGCGACCGGTTCACCGGTCCGGGACGATTGAGATTATAGGCAAGCCCCGTGTGAACGTCAAGCGATTACAGGTTGCCTCCGGCGGCATATTTCGCTTGACGTTTACCGGCACGCGGATTAGAAGTGATGGGCATTTGGCAGGTGGAACTCCCGTGGCCGCATGGAGACGAATCACGAGTCCTGGCAGCGCGTTTCGATGCGGCATCGACGTGGCGGGCCTTACTTTCTTGATACAGTAAAGTGACCGCACCTTAGAGGCGAGATCCCATGACGGCGCTCAAGGCGGGCATCATCGGATGCGGAAACATCAGCGGCGTGTACTTCGAGGCGGGACGCAAGTTCGAGGCATTCGACGTGGTCGCCTGCGCCGACATGATCCCGGAACGGGCGCGGTCCAAAGCCGCCGAATACGAGGGCGTGGAAGCCCTTACGGTGGAAGCCCTGCTCGACGATCCCGCCATCGAGATCGTCATCAACCTGACCATTCCCGTCGCCCATGCCGAAATCGCCCGGGCCGCGCTGGAACACGGCAAATCGGTGTATTCGGAAAAACCCATGGCGGTCCGGAAGGAAGACGGCCGCGCCTTGCTCGACCTCGCGGAACGCAATGGTAAGCTGGTGGGCGGAGCCCCGGACACCTTCATGGGCGCCGGTATACAGACCTGCAGGAAGCTCATCGACGACGGCTGGATCGGCGAACCGGTGGCGGCCACGGCCTTCATGCTGAGTGCGGGGCACGAAAGATGGCATCCCGATCCCGCCTTTTTCTACAAGCCCGGCGCGGGGCCCATGCTGGACATGGGACCGTACTACGTCACGGCCCTGGTCAATCTGCTGGGGCCGATCACCCGGCTCACAGGCGCTACGCGCATCACCCACCCCGGGCGCACCATAACGAGCGAGCCCCTTCGCGGCGGGCAAATCGAGGTCGAGGTGCCCACGCACCTGGCGGGCCTGCTCGAGTTCGAAAGCGGCCCCGTCGGGACGATCGTTACCAGTTTCGACGTATGGCACCATGAACTGCCCCGCATCGAGATCTACGGATCGGAGGGTTCCCTGAGCGTGCCCGATCCCAATTCCTTCGGCGGGCCCGTGAAACTGCGCCGCGGCGGTGCGGAGCACTGGACCGAGATGCCCCTGAGCCACGGGTACGAGGAGCAGAATCGCGGCCTGGGTGTGGCGGACATGGTCTACGCCTTGCGCTCGGGCCGTCCGCACCGGGCCAGCGGCGAACTCACCTGCCACGTGCTGGACGTCATGCTGTCCATCGAGGAATCGTCGGAATCGGGACGGCACATCTCGCTGGAAAGTACCTGTACCCGACCGGCCCCGCTGCCGCTCGGACTGGCGCCCTTTACCCTGGATCCTTAGACCTTCATGGCTGATCACCCCGCAAGGACCCTTTCCGATCTTCTGCCGCGCCTCGAAAGGCTGATGGGCCGCATCGAGTCGCTGGTCTCTGCCTATACGGAAGGGCGTGACGGACAGAACGGGCGGACCGGGCGGACCGGCGGGTCCGACGACGTGTTCGCGGGCTCCATCGCGTTCCGGTGGGGGAAGCGTGGAGGAACGGGCTGCCTGGAACCGATCGTTCACCCCGATCTGGTGGATCTGGTCGATCTCTTCGGCCTGGACCGCGAGATCGGGATCCTGGACCGGAATACCCGCCAGTTCGTCCGGGGGATGCCCGCGAACAACGTGCTGATCTGGGGGGAACGGGGAACGGGCAAGTCTTCGGTGGTGAAGGGCCTCCTGGCCCGGTACGCCGGCGAGGGCCTGCGCATGATCGAAGTCCGCCGGCAGGACCTGATGGATCTGCCCGAGATCGTTGATCTCCTGTGGGACCGCCCCGAGCGTTTCGTCCTGTTCTGCGACGACCTTTCCTTCATGGAAGACGAATCCGATTATCTCGAGCTCAAGGCGCTGCTTGAAGGCAGCCTTTCCGCCCGGCCCGACAACGTGCTCGTCTACGCCACGTCGAACCGCAGGCACCTGATGCCGGAGAAACTCGCCGACAACACGTTTCGGTTCAGTCCGGACGACGATGAAATCCACCCCCAGGAAACCGTGGAGGAGAAGGTCTCGCTGAGCGACCGATTCGGCCTGTCCATCGGTTTTTACCGGATCACCCAGGACACCTATTTCCGGATCGTCCGCCATCTCGTCGAACAGCGCGGTCTCGACATGGACGCGGGCCTGCTGAGAAGGGAATCCCTCCAGTGGCTTCAGCGCGCCAGCGGCCGTTCGGGCCGGGTGGCGCGGCAGTTCGTGGACGACCTCGAGGGCCGGCTCAAACTGGACGAATCAACGTAGATTCAGGGCCGGCTCAAACCGCGCGGATCGCCTTGGATTCAGCCCCGCCGCGATATTTTGGGTACCGCGTTTCTTTCCCGCTTGACACGTTATTTTGCACCGCCTAATCTATGTAGATGCATGAATTTGATGCATGATATTGAGTATCGCTGTACGTTCTGGATACTCGCTGACTGAACCCGTGTGTACCCGGGTGGCCGGTTTTACGACGATTTCATTTACGCAGTCCACATTTCAAGGTTAACAGCAAAGGAGTGTGTCTTGCACACATTCGACTACGCCACGCCCGAAAGCGTGGCCGATGCGGTGGTAATGCTCAGCGATCACGGGAAGAACGCCTGTGTGCTCGCGGGCGGCACGGACCTGATCGTGCAGCTTCGGGAGAACCGCAGGCGGACCGATCTCGTGGTGGACGTCAAGAGCATTGCCGAACTGAACGCATTGTCCTTCGACGCCGCGACCGGCCTCACGATCGGGGCGGCCGTGCCCTGCTACCGGATCTACGGGGACGCGGAAATCGCCACGGCCTATCCGGGACTCATGGACGCGGCCAGACTGGTGGGGGGCACGGGGATTCAGGGCAGGGCCAGCCTGGGCGGCAACCTGTGCAACGCCTCCCCGGCGGGCGATACGATTCCCCCCATGATCGTCCTTTCCGGCGAGGCGGAAATCGCCGGTCCGAACGGAACGCGGAAAGTGGCCGTGGAAGACTTCTGCACGGCGCCCGGCCGCACCGTACTGGAAGACGGCGAGTTCCTGGTGTCGCTCCATTTCCCGGCGCCGGCGCCGAACTCCGGCGCCTTCTACCGGCGGTTCATCCCCCGAAACGAGATGGACATCGCCGTGGTCGGCGTCGGCGCGTCCGTCGTACTCAGCGAAGACCGGTCCTCATTCGTGTCGGCGCGCATCGCCGTCGGCGCCGTGGCCCCGACGCCCCTTTTCGTGCGGGAGGCCGGGGACGCCCTGGCCGGAGCGCCCGTATCCGACGAAGCGATCCAGCGGGCGGCCGACCTCGCCCGCGACGCGGCCCGGCCCATCAGCGACATGCGGGGCACCGCCGATTATCGCAAGCATCTGACCAGCGTATTGACGCGCCGGGTTGTGGAAGGCGCGGTTCAACGAGCCAAGGAGTAGCCGTCGATGTCGAAAAAAGTACACGTACAGACCACCATTAACGGAGAAGCCGTCGATTTCCTCTGCGAACCGCGCAACAGCCTGCTCGAGGTGCTCCGTGACGACCTGGATCTCACCGGCGCCAAGGAAGGGTGCAACAACGGCAACTGCGGGGCATGCAACGTGATCATGGACGGCAGGCTGGTCAACTCCTGCTGCGTGCTGGGGGTCGAAGCCGACGGATGCGATATCACGACCATCGAAGGCATCGGTTCCGCCGCAAACCTCCATCCGCTGCAGCAGAAGTTCCTCGAACACGCGGCGCTGCAATGCGGAATCTGCACGCCCGGATTCATCGTATCCGCCAAGGCGCTGCTGGACGAGAACCCGAACCCCTCGGAAGACGAGGTGCGCTACTGGCTGGCCGGCAACCTGTGCCGCTGCACGGGATACGACAAGATCGTCCGCGCGGTCCTGGACGCCAGGAACGGCGCCTGACCGGCTTAATGATCTGAAAGCAATGACTCAACGGAGGGAACAGACGTGTCACAAAACGGACATAAGGTCATCGGCACCCGTCCGATTCGCCACGACGGGGTGGACAAGGTCACCGGCCGGGCGATCTACGGCGCCGATATCCAGCTGACGGGACTGCTGCACGGCGCCATCAAGCGCAGCCCCCATCCCCACGCGCGGATCAAGAACATCGACACCAGCCGCGCGGAGGCCCATCCGGGCGTGCGGGCCGTCGTCACCGCCCACGACCTGCCGCAGATCGCGGACAAGCTCGCCGACCTCGGAGAGGCGATCGTCAACCTGCGCGACGCCAGCAACAACGTGCTGGCCTACGGCAAGGTCCTTTACAAGGGGCATGCCGTCGCCGGCGTGGCCGCCATCAACCTGCACGTGGCGCAGGAGGCGCTGGAACTGATCGACGTGGAATACGAAGTGCTGCCCCACGTGACAGGCGTGCTGGAGGCCATGGAGGACGGCGCGCCGGTCCTGCACGAGGACATGAAAACCACGTCCATGGGCGAGGAGACGGACAAGGTCAGCAACGTCGCCAACCACTTCCAGCACAAGATGGGCGAACCGGACGACGGTTTCGCGGAAGCCGACGTGGTGATCGAGCGGGAGTTCACGACCCAGACCGTCCACCAGGGCTACATCGAGACCCATAACGCCACGGCACTCTGGAACGAAGAAGGCCAGCTCACCATATGGACGAGCACGCAGGGCGCCTTCTCGGTGCGGGACCAGATGGCCGAAATCCTCCAGATGCCCGTTTCGAAGGTCAAGATCGTGCCCCTGGAGATCGGCGGCGGCTTCGGCGGCAAGATCTCCGTCTACCTGGATCCGGTCGCGGCACTGCTCTCGAAGAGGACCGGTCATCCGGTCAAGATGACGATGACCCGCGACGAGGTCTTCGAGGGAACGGGACCGACGCCGGGCTCCTACCTGAAGGTCAAGATGGGCGCTACCAACGACGGCCGGCTCACGGCCGCCACGGCTTACATGGCTTACGAGGCTGGCGCTTATCCCGGTTCGCCGGTCGGCGCGGGCGCGGGCTGCATCTTCACGCCCTACGACATACCCAACGTCCAGATCGACGGGTACGACGTGTGCGTGAACAAGCCCAAGACGAACGCCTACCGGGCGCCGGGCGCTACCAACGCGGCCTATGCCACCGAAACCGTCGTGGACGAAATCAGCGAAAAGCTCGGCGTGGACCCGCTCGAGTTCCGGGTGAAGAACGGCGCGAAGGAAGGCACCCGCCGGGCCGACGGTCCCGTGCACCCGCGCATAGGCTGCATCGAGACCACGGAAGCCGCCCTCAACAGCGAACACTACCGGTCTTCCCTTGCGAAGTCGGGGAACGGCAAGGTCCGCGGCCGGGGCGTCGCTTCCGGTTACTGGTTCAACTTCAACGGCGGTCGGTCGGCCATATCCGTCAGCATCAACCCCGACGGCACCATCAACATGCTCGAAGGGTCCACGGATATCGGCGGATCGCGGGCTTCCATCGCCATGCAGCTGGCCGAGACGATTGGCCTCGAGGCCACCGACATCAAGCCCTACGTGGTGGATACGGACTCAATCGGCTATACCGACGTGACCGGCGGCAGTCGCACGACCTTCGGAACGGGTTACGCCGCCCATGCCACGGGCCAGGCCCTTATCCGGGAGATGAAGGAACGGGCGTCCAAACTCTGGGACGTACCCGCCGACGCCATCGACTTCGAGGACGGGGTCTTTTCCTACCGGGATGACGCGGAGAAGCGTGGCAGCTTCAAGGAACTGGCGAGCCAGGCCGGCGATGCCGGCGGTCCCGTGGTCGCCCAGGTGAGTACGAATCCCGACGGCAGCGGGGGCGGCGCCTTCGCCACCCACGTCGTGGACGTGGAGATCGACCGGGAAACGGGCAAGGTGGATATACTCCGGTATACCGCGGTGCAGGACGCGGGGACAGCCATTCACCCGAGCTACGTGGAAGGCCAGATGCAGGGCGGCGTGGTGCAGGGCATCGGCTGGGGACTGAACGAGGAGTACATCTACAATGACGACGGTTCCATGACCAACGCCAGTTTCCTGGACTACCGCATGCCCACGACCCTCGACCTGCCCATGATCGAGACCATCATCGTGGAAGTGCCCAACGAGTCCCATCCCTACGGCGTCCGGGGCGTCGGCGAAGTGCCGATCGTACCGCCGCCGGCCGCCCTCGCCAACGCCATCTACGACGCCACGGGCGTGAGGCTGCGCGACTTGCCCATGTCTCCGCCCCGGGTCCAGAAGGCCCTGGCGGAAAACGGCGGGTAGGCGCGGAGTAGGGGGAGCTTTCTTGAAGCGAAAACGCTGAAGCGAAGGCGGCAAGGGCGGGGAAGGATTCTCCCGCCCTTTTGCTTTTTTGCGCTAAAGACAAAGTGCCCATAACATTCAAAGCTGAAATTCTAAATATCCGTTGAGTTTCCAAGCTACGTTCTTAATGTGGTTAGAAAACGCAGATCACCTTGTCGCAGGGAGAATCTGTTTTGGTTAGTGACGTAGGGATTTCAATTCCCAACAACATCCGTCCGTACATCGCAGAAATTGCACGATGCCTTTGGTCGGGCCACGCTGTACTAATGATCGGGTCCGGATTTAGCAGAAACGCAGTGCCTGTAGGCTATTCCGCTACCAAGCTTCCGGATTGGTCCGAGGTCGGCGATGCCATTTATGAAAAACTCTATGGGAATAAACCGGATGAAAACAGTAAGTACTTAAGCGTCCCTGATCTGGCGTTTCAGATGGAGTCAACGCTTAGCCCTTCAGTTCTCAAGGATTTGCTCAAAAACATAATACCAGATTCGCAATTCCAGCCCTCTCCTCTACACGTGAAACTACTGGAACTCCCTTGGTCGGATGTCTTTACGACCAATTTTGATACATTGCTGGAGAGGGCTAGTAAATTAGTCAATTCGATAAAATACGATGTGGTAGTTAATAAAGGGGACTTGGGGTCAACCGTAAGACCACGGATAGTTAAACTTCACGGCAGTTTTTCATCGGATGGTCCTTTGGTGATAACTGAAGAACATTACCGAAAGTATCGCGATGTGAACGCCCATTTTGTCAACACAGTTCACCAAGCACTACTGGAAAACACCTTGTGTTTACTTGGTTTTTCAGGTCATGACCCAAACTTTCTTCAGTGGATTGGTTGGATACGGGACACCCTTGGGCAACATTACTCACCCAAGATTTACAACATCGGCTTGTTTGATATTTCCGAACCTGAACGAAAAGCCCTTGAACAAAAAAACATAGTTCTCGTGGACTTGGCCGAATGGCAAGATGTGAAGAACGATCACTATAGAGCGCTGGATCGGTTCTTGGATATACTTCTTGTAAGAGGTAAAGAAGAAAACCAAGATGAAATTCAGACGGCACAGATTGAAGCCTCAAGTGGTGTTGACTGGCCAGTTGGAAATGACTGGAAATACCCGAAAAGTGAGATGGAAAAATCGGAACAACTTACCGAATTGATCACTTATTGGAGAAAACAGCGTAGATCGTATCCCGGATGGGTTACAGTTCCTATCGACCGTCGTTCCTCACTCTGGTTTGATACGGAGCATTGGTGCAGTTTTGTTTCTATTGAAGATGACCTTCCCAGTTTAGTAGACCTAGAATTCGCGTTTGAGCTTAGTTGGCGCATGGAAAAGAGTTTGTGTCCATTTTACGAAAATCAAATTCAGTTCTACGAGTTGATACTTGAAAAGTACATACTGCTGGCTGATGAAAACTCGTCTGTTAGTAGTTACAACATCGAGCCATACAAATTGTCCGATCGAGGACTTGCCATTGATGATTTTCGTAACATGGTTCGTCACTTATTGTTACAAATGTTGCGATTTTATCGTGAAGACGGACTGTTAGACAAATGGAGTGAATTGTTTGATCATATCTCAGAGATAGAGAATCAGTTGCCACCGGAACTCGTAGCTTACTTCTACTACGAGCGATCTCTCTTTGCCTTGTTCAACTTAGATTTCAGCGGTCTAAGAGAGATTCTGGCTCGGTGGCCGGAGAACGAAGACCTACAACTTTGGGAAATAAAAAGGGCGGGATTATATGCGGAGATAGGCGCTGATACTGAAGCAAGAACAATTCTAAACAAAGCACTTTCGGATGTACGCTCAAAGCAGAAACTAGGAGATGAACAACTAGTTATCACACTAGTATCGCAAGAAGCTCTAATTTTAAAGTTGCTCGATACTTCCGATTTATCTGAAGCTTGGACAAAAGGGAATATTGAAGAATACCAGGAATCAACCCAACGAATCTATTTAGACAGATTGGAGTCACTAAAACAATACAAATGTGATCCGCAGGCCGAACTGAGGTACTTCGGGAGTACACTTAATCAACCATTTGTAAGGAGACCGGAAGTAACACAAAAGGAGGAGTTCGACCTAGGTCGATACACAAAGAATTTTCGGATGTCGCAACCTGCAGAGATATTGGTTGCCTTCAGTTTTTTAAGATTCTGTGAAGATACGGGTCTACCTTTTCGAGTATCCGGTATAGGGCTGTCAAAGGAAACGGCAGGGGGAGCACTTACTCGGATATTGGGGTTTTCGCCTTTTTGGGCGATGGCAACGCTATTCCGAATTGGTGATGGAAAAGTCGTCGATCAAGTTTTTAGCCGTTCATTTATGTCAGAAATGACAACTTCAACTGTCGATGATCTTGCCCATAAGTACCTTAATGCTCTTGAACAGAGTATAGATGATATCAGCCACGGTGATATCCTTTGGGAAAACAATATAGGTACTGTAATGGCTAAAGTCATCCCTGAGGTTCTTTCCCGATTGTGCTCCAAGTGTTCCCCGGTAACAAAAAACAAGTTAGTTGACTTTCTTAAATATGTTTACAAATCAGAGAATAGGAGAAAATACACTGGAATTCGAAACTTAACTGAGCGACTACTTAACTCTGTTCCAGTTAAACAGCGATTAGCATTTATTCCAACGTTATTGGATTTTCCGATACTGGATGAACTGACTCCTATTGAAGAACTAGAATTCGTTAATCCCTTCAGGTTACTAAAAATCGACCGAGAATCAGTAGCTAAGCAGAAAAAGCCATCAGTCTCTAGTGACAAACTCGATGGACATTTCGAAAGTGCTTTTGCTGGAAACGCTGCTGCGAGAAAATGGTCGCTACACACACTGGGTGAATTGTACGATTTAGGCTGCTTAAATGATGGGCAAAGTAGTAGATACGCTGATGCGTTATGGAGTCAAGTCGATGAATTCGGTTTACCAACTGGTACCGATTACACGAAGGCCTACTTTTATGAACTACCACATCCAGATGGAATCCGGCCATTCACTCAAATTAAAAGGTATATTCGTACCCAAGAGTTCCCAATTCAGAAAAACTCCAAGGGCACAGGTATTCAGTTAAACGGCCTAAATATACCTATATGTCAAGATATCATCCGGGCGAGTCAATATTCAGAATGGACATATGAAGATTCTCTAGTGGTCTTGGACCGTCTAGTCGATTGGTGGAATGCTGATAAGGCCTACCTGAGGAAAGTGGAAAGCCCGGGGCCCTTTGGGACAGTCCGAGATGAATTCGAAGCACGATTTACCTGTTTGGTAAATGTCGGTGTGGAGATATTGAAGCCTGGATATAAGTTCAAAGAAAGGAAAGCACAACTGCGTCGGATATTGGATGAGTTGAGTGATTATTCTATTCCCGCACTTAGGTTGGAGAGTGCTTGTATTGACCTGTTTCCTGATTCCTCAAAAAATATAAACCAAAAAGTAGAAAGCGAACTGGCATCTGGAGTTGACCCGGTTTAGTGGACATGTAACTTCTTGTGTTTGAAAGGAGCGTGACATGCCCAGACCCCGTACCCCCTATCCGACGGCCTTTCGGCAGCAGATGGTTGAGCTCGTTCGCGCCGGCCGCAGTCCCGAGGCGCTGGCCAAAGAGTTCGAACCCACCGCCCAAGCCATCCGCAACTGGGTCAAGCAGGACGATCTGGACCAGGGCAGGCGCGAAGATGGCCTGACCACCGAAGCCCGGGCCGAACTGCGTCGGCTGCGCCGTGAGAACAAGCAGCTCAGGATGGATCGGGAGATCCTGGCAAAAGCCGCGGCCTGGTTCGCCCGGGAGACCGAGACCCCGCCCGGGTCTTCCCGTTCATAAAGGCGCATCAGGCCGTCTATCCCGTGCGTCGGATGTGCGCCCTGCTGGAGGTCTCCCCTGGCGGCTACTACGTCTGGCTCAAACGGTCCGTCTCCAGGAGGGCCGGTGAGGATGCCATGCTGCTTGGCCGGATCCGCTTGATCCATCAACGTTCCTACGGTACCTACGGCGCACCGCGCATCCATGCCGAACTGCGCGCGTCCGGGATCCGTGTGGGAAGAAAACGCGTGGCCCGCCTGATGCGCTTGGCCGCCATCAGCGGAGTATCCCGTCGCAGAGCCGTGCGCACTACCTGGCGGTCCGCAGAAGGCCGGAAGGCCCCCGATCTGGTCAACCGGGACTTCAGCGCGCCGGAAAGAGACCGGCTCTGGGTAGCCGATATCACCTACGTGCCGACCCATTCAGGCTTCCTCTATCTCTCGGTGGTCATAGATGCCTTCAGCCGCCGGGTCGTCGGCTGGTCCATGGCCAATCATCTGCGAAGCGAACTTGTCGAAGACGCCCTGGACATGGCCCTCGAAAAGCGCAGACCCGAAGGCGTGATCCACCACAGCGACCAGGGATTGCAGTACACCTCGGTGGCTTTCGGCAAACGCTGCAGACAGTTTGGCGTCAGACCCTCCATGGGATCGGTTGGAGACTGCTACGACAACGCCCTGTGCGAAAGCTTCTTCGCCAGCCTGGAATGCGAACTGATCGATCGCAGGCGCTTTGCCACAAAAGCTGAGGCCAGACTCGACCTGTTCCAGTACATCGAGGGCTTCTACAACACGCACAGACGCCACTCTTCCCTCGGATACCTCTCACCCTTAAACTACGAAAGGAGCTTCAAGAAGATAGCCTGAATCCCAAATGGTTAACCGTCCACAAAAACGGGGTAACATCAATCTGAAAAGCACGAATCTGTTATTGATAGTCTTCGAGCTGTATTGATAATCGCAACAAAAAATACGACTAAACAGTATCAAAACGAATTCCTAAAGGTTCTTAACACGCTGGGTCAGATGGTTCGATTTCAGAAAGGTCCGAGTCTTTCTAGTGTTATCAAGACTGTTACCTTATTGGTTAACTCTCATCCATGGACTTATTGCGGTGAATTTGAGAGGTTAACGCTAGTCGGATTAGATAACATAAGACGGTCCGAAATGTTGACCATTCGTCAACATGCGGCTAGCTTCGCGTACGAGTTGTATATGTTGTACATCAAGCACGGTACGACACTACCACAAGTAGTGCATGATTGGAGAACAGTTTGCGCCTCAGAACGTGAATTTGCAGAGATCAGGAATCAATGGATAAGTTGA